>NZ_QFFG01000009.1:0-2500 GCF_003129485.1 Polaribacter aquimarinus | reverse complement strand
CGTTGAAAAGTCTTTGGATGACCTGTGGGTAGGGGTGAAAGGCCAATCAAACTCGGAAATAGCTCGTACTCCCCGAAATGCATTTAGGTGCAGCGTTGAGTAAAAGTTTTATAGAGGTAGAGCTACTGATTGGATGCGGGGGCTTCACCGCCTACCAATTCCTGACAAACTCCGAATGCTATAAAATGTTTCTCAGCAGTGAGGGCATGGGTGCTAAGGTCCATGTCCGAGAGGGAAAGAACCCAGACCATCAGCTAAGGTCCCCAAATATATGTTAAGTTGAAAAAACGAGGTTTGACTGCCCAGACAGCTAGGATGTTGGCTTGGAAGCAGCCATTCATTTAAAGAGTGCGTAACAGCTCACTAGTCGAGCGGTCGAGCATGGATAATAATCGGGCATAAACATATTACCGAAGCTATGGACTTGTAAAAGTGGTAGGGGAGCATTGTAACCTGCGTAGAAGGTGTGTTGTGAGGCATGCTGGAGTGGTTACAAAAGAAAATGTAGGCATAAGTAACGATAATGCGGGCGAGAAACCCGCACACCGAAAGACTAAGGTTTCCTCAGCGATGCTAATCAGCTGAGGGTTAGTCGGGACCTAAGGCGAATCCGAAGGGAGTAGTCGATGGACAACAGGTTAATATTCCTGTACTTCTTATAATTGCGATGGGGTGACGGAGTATTGAAAGCACCGCGTACTGACGGAATAGTACGTTGAAGACTGTATCTATAGAATTTGTAGGCAAATCCGCAGATTTTGGAGAAGGTTGATAGTACCATAAGGCTTCGGCTGCGTGGATAGTGTGCCTAAAGGCTTCCAAGAAAAACCTCTAAGCTTCAGATTATAAGAACCCGTACCGTAAACCGACACAGGTAGTTGGGATGAGAATTCTAAGGTGCTCGAGAGATTCATGGCTAAGGAACTAGGCAAAATCGACCCGTAACTTCGGGAGAAGGGTCGCCCCTCTATGAGGGGCCGCAGTGAAAAGGTCCAGGCGACTGTTTATCAAAAACACAGGGCTTTGCTAAATTGAAAGATGATGTATAAGGCCTGACACCTGCCCGGTGCTGGAAGGTTAAGTGGAGGGTTTAGCTTCGGCGAAGATCTGAAATGAAGCCCCAGTAAACGGCGGCCGTAACTATAACGGTCCTAAGGTAGCGAAATTCCTTGTCGGGTAAGTTCCGACCTGCACGAATGGTGCAACGATCTGGACACTGTCTCAGCCATGAGCTCGGTGAAATTGTAGTATCGGTGAAGATGCCGATTACCCGCAGCGGGACGAAAAGACCCCGTGAACCTTTACTATAGCTTAGTATTGGCTTTGGATAAGTAATGTGTAGGATAGGTGGGAGACTTTGAAGCGGCGTCGCTAGGCGTTGTGGAGTCATCCTTGAAATACCACCCTTTGCTTATCTAGAGTCTAACTCAGAGATGAGGACAGTGCTTGGTGGGTAGTTTGACTGGGGTGGTCGCCTCCAAAAGAGTAACGGAGGCTTCTAAAGGTACCCTCAGCACGCTTGGTAACCGTGCGTAGAGTGCAATGGCATAAGGGTGCTTGACTGAGAGACATACAGGTCGATCAGGTTGGAAACAAGAGCATAGTGATCCGGTGGTTCCGCATGGAAGGGCCATCGCTCAAAGGATAAAAGGTACTCCGGGGATAACAGGCTGATCTCCCCCAAGAGCTCATATCGACGGGGGGGTTTGGCACCTCGATGTCGGCTCGTCACATCCTGGGGCTGGAGAAGGTCCCAAGGGTTGGGCTGTTCGCCCATTAAAGTGGCACGCGAGCTGGGTTCAGAACGTCGTGAGACAGTTCGGTCTCTATCTGCTGTGGGCGTTAGAAATTTGCGTGGATCTGACTCTAGTACGAGAGGACCGAGTTGGACTGACCTCTAGTGTACCTGTTGTTACGCCAGTAGCATAGCAGGGTAGCTACGTCGGGAAGGGATAAGCGCTGAAAGCATATAAGCGCGAAACCCACCACAAGATGAGATTTCTTTAAAGGGTCGTTGGAGATGACAACGTTGATAGGCTATAGGTGTAAAGGCAGTAATGTCATAGCCGAGTAGTACTAATAACCCATAGACTTATGTACGCTTCTCACCGCTTCGGCGGTGAGAGACACTCTTTTTTTATTTTGAACTTACAATATTATTTTACCATATGTTAACTTATTACTTCAGCAAAGCTGAAGAGTTAACAGTAATTAGTAGCTAGTAGTTAGTGTAAACTAACTTCTATAAACCAATAACTAATAACTAAACTCTTAGGGTGGTTATAGCATTGGGGCTCACCTCTTCCCATCCCGAACAGAGAAGTTAAGCCCAATAGCGCCGATGGTACTGCATTTATGTGGGAGAGTAGGTCGCTGCCTTTCTTTATCTTGATATAGTCAAGACTTACAAGCCTCATATCTTTAAGATATGAGGCTTTTTTATGAAAAATTGTTAGATTTTATGTAATATATTGATGTATTTTCGTTATTGATTTATAGT
>NZ_QFFG01000008.1 GCF_003129485.1 Polaribacter aquimarinus | reverse complement strand
TACCTAAATAGCATATTAAATAAAAAAATAAAAGCTCAAAAAACGAATGAATAGATTTTTGAGCCTAGAAAAATATTGTAAAAATTTAACGAAGAATTTATTTGTTTTTTAACTCAGTTCTTTGTTGGCAATAGTTTTTATTCATAATTGAGTCCAATAAAATCAGTAATTATTAGGCTATCTTTAACAAATTCAATTTTTGGTGTATATCCTTTTTCTACATAACTTTCAGTACAAATAGTGTCATTTATTTTATATATGCAGACTTTAAAAGTTCCTTCTCCTTTACTTTCAAAATTGTAAATAATTCTATTATAAGATTCAATGTGTTTTTCATCAATAAATTCACTATTCTCACCTGAATAGAATCCTATTTTTTTAATATCCCTTTTATCCTCAATACTTAGCGTTACTTCTACATCATTTTCTTTTCCAATAGTCAGAATATTATTTTCTTTTTTATTCTTACTCGAGCAACTGATAATAAATATTGTGCTGATTAATAGTAAATAATATTTCATTTTTTGTCTAATTATTGCCAACGTGTTTGTATATGGTTTGTTGCGTGGTTCAAGAAACTAATTTAGTAAATAATTACCGACCAAGAAAGTCCGCGAGGATTTTCGTAAGTAGGCAAGAAGCCAGCAATAAATTATATATGTTGTTGTAGGTAGTTATTTGTATAACTTCCTGAATTTTTCAAACCCTTTCTTATATTCGTCCTTGTATTTATTTGAGTTAAGATTTTTTATTAATTTTTCGAAATCTACATCTTCTTCTAAAATTATACTATCTAATTCAGAATTTGTTATATTTTGTTTAAGTTCATTTATATAGTTGAAGACTAATTTGATTCTTTTCGAATTTGTATAGTTTGGATTTTTTAATAAGTTCTCAACAGATTTTATAGCAGTATATAAAGCTAATTTGTTAGAATTTTCACTTTTTAACCTTATCATATCTAAAAATAGAATCGACGATTTAAATTCGTTTTTTGTTTCTTCAATTACTTCATTTTGTTCATCTATTAATTTCCTATATTTTCTTTCATTTGATTTAGGAAGAAGGTAACCTACTAGAAAAATTGCAATTGCAACTATTAAGGAGAAAATTCCAGTTTGTATACTCAATAATGTTGAGTAAAAGTCATTGGTTTTTTGAATACTGGATATTTCATTTTTTAAAATCTTAATTTCAGTTTCTAGATTTGAATTATTTTTATTTACGTTTTCTATCTGGACTATTAATTTTTCTAAATTTTGATTTAAAGAGTCAATTCTAAATTCTGTTTTTTTTAGTTGTTTAGCTAAATTTAACTTTGTGTTTGAAAATCCATTGATTGTCAGTAGCATAGTTGCTGAAAAAAGTATTAGTTTCTTTCTCATTTCATTTTTTTAATTACCTACAACGTGTTTGTACAAGGTTAGTTGCGTTGGTTTAGCAATAAAGTTAATAAATAATTACTGACAAAGAAAATCCGCGAGGATTTTCGCAAGTAAGCAAAAGGCAAGCAATTAATTTTGTACGGTGTTGTGCAACGTAATTTTCGTTTAATTTTCAATTCCTAACTTTTCGTATCTGTTATTCATTCGTTTTATAAATTCAGAATAGTACTTTTTTTCCGTTATTTCTCCATTAACTAAATTTTCCAGAGTCTTAAAATTTTCCATCTTATAATAAGTTCTTTTATTTTCGTTGTTTATTCCCAAGTCAAAACTGTTTTTTGTTTTCTTTAAAATATTTCCAACAAAATTAGAGTCCGATTTTGATTCAAAAAATAATGAGTCATTTTTCAAAATCATTTTTCGTGGAAACATTCTCAACATATATTCAGAACAAATATGAATAGTGTCATTTTTTATAAAAATTTCAGCATAATCAATCGTACTATTTTCAAGTTTTTCAGAACTACTTGAATACCAATTCCCAGAAATATTCCTTTTTTCCTTTATTCTATTACAACTTAAAAGTAAAATAATGATTAATGAAAGAGTCAGTTTTTTAGTCATTCGTTATTTTTCGCCTTATGTTGCACAACGGTCTCGGCTATGAACAGTTGCGTGGGTTAGCACGGACTTTTGCAAGTACACGATAAGCTGAAAATTCCGCAGGAATTTTCAGGATGAGCCTGTAATAGCAATTGTTTATAGCCATTGTTGCCACCAGTTTTTTTTATTTAATATTTTATCAATCGAAGGTTTGTCCACCTTTAAAATTCGCAAAATTTGAGATGCACGAGTTTTATTCTTTCTTTTAGTTCGGTCAAATTCGTCCATTAATCCACTTGCATAAAGTCTTTCATTTACTGTCATTCCCTCAAGTCCGATAATGTTTTGGGTCTTTTCAATTGTATGCTGTTCAAGAATTTTATTCATAACGTATTCGCACGCCTCTTTTTCCGTTGTGAAATTCCGTTCCGAATGTTTTTCTCCTCTCTCTTTATAATACACGTTATATTCCGCTGTGTATTTTCCCATTTTTGCAGTCAGAGCAATTTTGTTATCATCATTTGTAGAACCATAAAGTCCTTGAAGGTAATATTTGTCTTCAGAAATATTCCTTTTCTTCAATTCGTTATGTAATTCCTTTATGGTCATTCTCAAATTGGTGGCAACGTTGTTGTATAAGAAAAGTTGCGTTTTTTGTGTGCGAGGAATTTCCGAAGGAAATTCAGAAGTAGCAAAAAATGCAACTAACTTTAGTTAAGCACTAATTTAGCAATTTTTTTTATACGGTGTTGTGGTGTCGTTTTTTATTCAGATATTTTGGTTCATTAATTTCCTTTTCAAATTCAGTTTCTCGATAGAAAGGCCAAACTCGTTCATCTCCAATTTCTATTTTTTCAGTTAAATTCTCTTCTGATTTTTTAGAATAAATTCCGAACGTTATTATATTCAAAATCCATTTAATCGGATTCGAGAATTTTGGGTCTTTCCATTCGTATTCATTGTCAGATTTCAGAAACAGAATAAATCGTTTAATATGACTTTCAGCCTCATCAGTCAATTTGTCTTTTCCTGTGTTTTTGTGTTTTCTCAAATCATCATAACAATACCAAAAACTGTTTTCAACCGCTTTAACTCCTTTGTCATTTGTTGGGTATATTGGCTCAATTCTGTCCATAAACTCAAAGTTTGTTATTCTTCCAGATAGATAATGGAGAAGATTTTCAGCTAATATGTTTCTATGACTTCTGTTCATTTTTAGGTTTTCGTTAAATGTCTTGTCCTGAAATACGGCTACAGGTTAAAATTGAAATTAAGCTGATAATTTATATACCATATTTGGTGTTTTATAGTCTAAAGATAAATGTAATCTTACTTCGTTGTATAAATTAATTGCATTTTTTGCAGCTCGCTTAGCGTGTGTTACATTATCAAAGGTTTGGTCGAGATAAAACTCATCTTTTAAGATGCCGTTTACGCGTTCAGCCATTGCGTTTTCATAACAATGGTTTTCTTCTGTCATGCTAATATTTATCTTTTTTCTTTTGAGTATTTGTGTGTATACGTTACTGCAATATTGTATTCCTCTATCAGAGTGGTGTATTAGTCTTTTAATGTTTTTAGCTTGATAAATGGCCTTATTTAGTGCTCTGACACATCCTTTAAGTTCCAAGCTATCACTAATGTCATAACCCACAATTTTTCTTGAATGCATGTCTGTAATTAAAGCGAGGTAACAAAAGCCTTTTACTGTTCTTATATAGGTAATATCGCTCACCCAAACTTGGTTAGATCTAGTGACTTTAATATCCTTTATAATGTTATTATACTTATAAAAACGATGATAAGAATTTGTTGTTCTGGCACTGGTTTTCTTTCTAAGTGTAAGCATATTGTGTTTTCTAAGAACGTTAAATAAAGTATCTCTACCGACTTTAAGATTGGCTTTAGTAAACTCATCATCTAATGATTTTATGAGTTTACGTACACCTTCTCTAGGAAGGGATTTACGTTTTTTACTGACTATCTTTATAATCTGTTGTTCTATTTTTAAACGTTTATCAGCTCTAGATTTGTATTTATAATACGCATCACGTTTAATTCCAAAACAATGTGTTATAGTAGTTAAAGAAGCAAATCCCTTAGATTTCTCATTAGCTTTAATTAAGGCTTTATGCTTAGCTTTTTTTTTAGTTCAGCAACAGATTTGTAGCCAAGATCTTCAGCAGCTACTTCCAGATATGAATCTAATACCAAAGCATCTAGATCCTTTTTATATAGTAGTTTTTTGAGCTGTTCGATTTCCTTTTGAAGAGCTTTGATTCTTGATATTTCGTCTTTTGTTTCCACTTTTACTCTGGTGTTCATTAAATCTTTACGATTGTACTTTTTAATCCACTCATTGACTGTTGTGGGTGCAATAGAGTAGAGTTTACAAAGTTCGCTCTTTGTGTGTTTACCTTTACTGAGTTCATCAAGAATTTTTAGTTTAAAAGATTCTGAATACCGTCTAATTACTTTGTCATTTCTGTACATAATGTTTAAAATTATGTAGCCTTTATTCAGGACGGGTCAAAATGCACCACAACGTGTTTGTGTATGATTAGTTGCGTGTTTAAGCAACTAATTTAGTAAACAAAAACGAACGCGAGAAAATTCCGAAGGAATTTTCCAAATAAGCAACGACCAAAGCAATTAATTATACGCGGTGTTGTAGCCAGTACTTTATTCCGAAATTTTCACTTTATTTTCTCTTTTTGACACATAAAATGTTACAAAAGAAATTGTTAAAATAAATAGTCCGAATAATAGATTATAGACGCTCAAATTCATTTGTAAATTACCAAAATCAGATATTCCAAATGAACCTGAACGAGTTATAAAAAGAGTACTAAAAAAAGTCAATAATTTGCTGATAACAATTACGCTTACCAAAAATGGAATATTTGTCAGTTTTCGTGAATTTAAACTCATATTCTTATATTTATTATAGGCAAATATGGACAATGCCAAAGATAAAAATATAAGTATTCCAATTGATACATAATTTAGATTTTCACTATCTATCCCAACGTTATTGGCAATTATTAATGATAAATTTGCAAGTAAATTGGTTATTGTTATAAATGCCATAAACAATAGTATTCCTTTTAGGTATGGAATAATCTTATTTCTGAAATAAATATTTTTATTGACTTTACCATATTCAGCCGTCAGCTCTTTTGTATTTCCAATTCGATTTTTTGCTATTAGTAGAGATTCTTCAGTATTTAATCCCAGTCGTTGCAATTCGTCAATTTCATCGAGTAAATGACTTTCCAATTCGTTAATATTGTCAAGAGTCATATTCGAGTTTTGAGATAGTTCTGATTTCCAGATTTCGATATTTTCTTTTAAGTTAAACTTGGTTCTATTTTCCATAATTTAGATATAATTTGATTGATAATTGTCCAGTTTTCTTTTTCTGATAACAGTTGCTTTTTTCCTTTATTACTAATTTTATAATATTTTCTTTTTCTTCCAGATTCACCCATTTTCCAATAAGATTCGATGAGTTCTTTTTTTTCTAATTTGTGTAAAACAGGATATAAAGTTCCATCTCCATATTCTATTTTTCCATTAGATATTTCTTTAACGTTTTGGATTATTTCATATCCATAAGATTCGTTTTTTGAAAGTATTGATAGAATAATAGGTATTGAAGAAGCGCCAATTAATTCTTTTGATAGTTTTTCCATATTCATATTCTTTTAGAAAACAAATATACATAGAAGTTCGATGTATAAAAATAAAATCGTAAGTTTTTTTTCGTATTGGCTACAACGTTGTTGTGTAAGGAAAGTTGCGTGGTTTAGGTACTAAAGTTAGCAAATAAACACCAACCAAGAAAATCCGAGAGGATTTTCGTAAGTAGGCTTTTACTAGCAATTTTTTTTACACGTTGTTGGCAGTAGTTTATTTCTTTATAATTTCGTTTTTTTTATTAATATAAACACCAGGGTATTTACTTTTCCGATTTCTTTTATTTTTATAATAATTAACTAATGCTTTACCATTTTCAAAACGTTTACATTGTGAATAGATTGGTCTTATTACTTCATTGCCATCTTCGTCTATATAACCACAATTTTCACGATGGTCTCCATTAGAAATCTTAATACCTTTCTTATAAACTATATATAAGCCTTCAGAAAAGCGACCTATTCTACTATATTCTAATATTTTTAGTATTTTACCATACTTATCGATTAAATAATATTTTTTATTAGTTGAATAATAACCACTCTTACCAGACCCAACTATAGTTTTACCTTTACTATTATAGTGATAATCGTCAGCTAAAAGCCAGTTGTACTGAACCTTTACAACTTCATTTCCATTCAGATCTATATATCCCATTTTATATTTGTCATCATCATACTTGTCGTTATTAATTTGTCTAATTACCATAGCTCTATCATATTTAAAGCGACGTATTTCACTGTAACTTTTTTTATTTAGTTTTTTACCTTTAAAATTGTATATGTCAATTCGATCTTTATATGATTTGCTTTTATAAATTACAATAAAATTTTTTATAAAGTCTATATTAGAAAAATTAGAAAACTTCATTGGAATAATGATATTACCATCTATGTCTATTACACCATATTTATTATTGTATTGAACTTTTGTTACATTATGGTTTTTAGACCAATTATAATTATTCTTTTTTCTTAAATTTAATATTGATGATATAAATGTTTTCTGTTTGTCAGATTTAGATTTTTCTAATTTCCGTTTTCTTTCTTCTTCTTCATATTTTGCCAATCTTGCTTTTTCTTTTTCCTTTTTTTCTTTTTCAATTTTTTTAAGGCCATCTTCAATTTTAGGACTATAAGAAGCTACATCATCTAATATTTGAGATGGTAAATTCATATTATTTATTTTGTTAAGTTCTATATTTGCTTTATTAAAATCTTCTTGAGCTACTAAAATTTTTATTTTTAGATTTTGAAGACTAGGGTTTTTTATTTTGCCAAATAGCTCTTCAACTTCATAAACTTTTTCTAAAGCATCATCATAGTTTTCTTTTTTGAATAAACTTTTTGCGATTTTAAATTTAACTTTGATTTTGTTTTTAGTAGCATTACTTAATTGTGCATTTATAACAGTTGACAATAAAATAAGTAGGATAGTAAATTTCTTTTTCATTTTTTAATAATTTTTATAATTTGATAAAATGGATTTTTCTTTTGAAACTATATGTCGTTTGCATTTATTACTTTTAAGTTTTTCTTCTCTTTTTCTTTTTTCTTTAAGCCTTTTTCTTTCACTGTAAGACATATTAGAATCATAACTTTCTATAAAAAAAGGTAGAGGATTTACTCCAAATTCTGTGATTATATATGAATCTATGAAGGTGCCTCTTTTATCAACAAAACCCTCTTTTAATATTTCTATCCAAGAACCTTTGTAATAAATTTCATTACAAGCACTATTATAGATTTTTTCTTTATCAATAAGTATTGAGACTTTTGCAATGCCATTTTCATATTCTAGAATTTTCCACTTTTTAAAAGGTATTAAAATTCCACCTTTTGAATCTATTACACCATTTAAAAACATTCCATTAGAATCCCATTTGCTTTTTATTTCATATTTTTTTTTGTCTATACTTTCAATTAAAAAGTCGTCTGAATTATCTTCTGATAAAAAATCAGATGTAGAGGTATCTTCTTCTTCTAAAAGAAAATCTTTTACTGATTTTTTTCTTTTAGATTTAATTTTTTTAATTTCCTTATCTTCTTTTTCTAGTAAAAAATCTTCGTTTTGAATTTTTTTATCTAATTTTTTTAAATTCTCTTTGTGATTAGAATCTTTATTTATCTCTTTTTTCTCTTCTAACTTTTTATCTAATTTTTGGTTGATTTTTTTTATTAGTTGATTAATATTTTTCTTTAAGCCATTAAGTTTTATGTATTCTGTTTCCCAAAAACTTTTATCAAATTTATTATTAAGTAAACTAAAACTTTGTTCCCTTATGTTGATTTCTTGACGTTTGTAAGAAATAATACCAGAAGAATTATAGTTTGTATTAAAACCTTTTACTTGACTTAATAAACTCTCATAATCTCCTTTATTGCCATAGGTTACTTTTAAATCTCCATATTTCAGTTCTAATTCTGTTAATCTTTTTTTATGCCTTTTATAAATTCTTTCAACTTTACTAGAAATTTCATCAGCTTTCTTTAATAATTCATAACCTTTCTCTTGGTTGCTACTCAAAAGTTTATCTTTTTCAACTTTAACTTGACTAAAAGAATGAAAACAAATAAAAATTAAGGTTGCAAAAAGTAATTCATTTTTTTTCATAGCTGTTTCTTTGTTTTATGCTTCACGTTAATTACTGCCAACGGTCAAGTATAACCGTCAGTTACGGATTAATATGCGTTAATTTTCGGTTTAGCACAGACTTTAGCAATTACTGAGTGGATTCGGACGTAGTCGAATCCGCCGTAATTGCGGTTATACATTGTTGTGCGTTCGTACTTTTTCATTCCAATGTCATTTTCAGCACTAATTTCATTGGTTGATTCTTTCCGTCACTATTCCGCTCCCAATAGTAAAAATCGTAACGTTTGCTTTTATTTTTTTGTCCGAATTCAATTAAGTCCAAAAATCCGAAAGATAGTTTATCCCAATATTTGTCAGATTCCGTAATTCTTAATTTCCGCTTTTTTTCATCACGAACGAATAGAATGTATTTGCAATTCGAACATCGAGTGTCTTTTCCATAGCGAATTGAAATTGTGTCGGATTCTTTGATTTCCGATTTGTTTATTTTGATATTTAAGTCTTTAGAAACAGAATTAAATTTCGCAATTATTTTGTCATTTTTATAAACGTGCCAATAGTCCAAAGTATCTAATTCAGTACTGAATCCTTTGAAGGATAAAGTCAGAAGTAATATGATAATTATTATTCTCTGCATAGTTTTCGGGTATGACGCACAACGTTTTGGTATAAGCTTTGTTGCGTTTTTGTTATGCTAAAAATAAGCAAATTATTAAACAACTTTGTGCCTGCGTATTTTTCCGAAGGAAAAATTTAGCAGCAATAAAGTTTATACAGTGTTGGCAATAGTTAATTTTCATATTTTCCTAACCAATTTATTTCAGCCTTCCAATCTTTTTTAGTGTATTCCTCGTTGTTGTAAATTCTGAAAAACCTTTTAATTTGATAATCTTTCAAAATTGATTTTATAGAATCTAATTCATTATTGTTAATTGATTTGTCAGACAAAAGAGCAATTGTCAAAGTATCAATTTTAAATCCTTTTTCCAACTTCTTATTATTACTTTCCGTTTTTGAAATTTTCAAAAAAGATCTTTTATTTATTATTTGATTAATACTTTTCAAATTATTATCAGTTCTAATAATTATAGATTTATTTTCTTTTCCTATATAAATATTATAAAAAAGTTCCTTATTCTCAACTTTTATAATCTCTTCATTTGTTTTAGGCAGTCTTAATTCAAAACCCAGTTTATTTTCAAGAAATCCGTAATTATTTTTTATTCTTTTAAGACTTAAATCGTAAACTGAATCAGTTTGATGTTTTATTAGTAAAGAATCTTTTTCAAGATTAAGTTTATAATCCCAGATAGCTTCTTCAAGTTCAATTTTTTTTCCAATAACTTTCCATCTAGTTGAATAATTTCTGTCATAATAAACTACAGGATTTTCAATTAATATCGAGTCATTTGAAAAAGTAATATTTATATCAAAATTAGTGTCAGAAGTTGCACTCCAGTTTCCAATGAAGTCAGATTTTGATTCCTCTTTTTGACAAGAATAAAAAATCAAAAAAGTCAGAAAAATTAAAGTTGTTTTTTTCATAGCGACTAATTATTGCCAACGGTCTCGGCTATGAGTAGTTGCGTGGGTTAGCACATAACTTTGCAAGTACACACCAAATTGAAAATCCGCAAGGATTTTCAGAAGTAGGCGAGAACAAGCAATTACTTATAGCCATTGTTGTACGCAGGTTTTTTATTTAAATTATTGGTTCAGAATTATCCAATTCGATAATTTTTATTCGTTGTTTGCTAATTATTGAATCGGTAATTTTTATAATTTGATACTGTTTGTTAGCGAAATTTTCGGTGTCTTTATTCTTAAAATCATTTGATATTTCTGCAAATAAGTATTCTAATTTATCTCTCCGTTTGTCGGATGGGTCGAACATAAATCTAATCTCATTTGACGCCATATTAAGTTCTTTTAGTAATGCATCTAATTCCTCAACACTACAGTCTCCAATGATTAAATTATACTGCTGTTGAAGAGTTAAAACTTGTGATACTTGTTTTCTAAAAGTATTAATCCAATCTTGTCGTTTATCCGCTATATGAACTTTTCTTGCTTTTTTTGTAGATGAGACACTTATAATTCCTAAAACAATGGCTAAAGTAAAAGTTCCAATTCCAATTGCTAGGTTTCCAAAATCAATCCATTCAGATGAAGGTACTTCCATTTTAGTCTGTTTTTTTATTCTAACATTTTGTTTTTAATAAGCGAGTCCATTTCTGCTTGATATTTTTCTCGCCAATCTTTTCCGTTTCTTTTATTCAAATACTTTTCAATTTCAGCGTTGTAAGCGTTAATTCCACGTATTTGCGGACTTGTCACAACACAACCAATATTCGATTCGTGAAATCCGTATTTCTCTTTAAGTCCAATACAAGGAACTCCGCAAGGATAAGATGGTAATCCGTAAGAAGCTATTCTTGGTGAATCTCTCCAAATATCAATTTTAGCCGTCAAATAATTAAATCGTGTTAAAAATCCGAATTGCCAAAGTATAACTCCAACAATCAAAATCCCTATTCCGATTTTTAATTTCCTTTTACGTCTCATTTGTCAACTTGCGTACAACGTGTTTGTGTAAGAAAAGTTGCGTGTTTTAAGCAATAAAGTTACTAAATAAAACACGAACCAAGAAAATCCGCGAGGATTTTCGTAAGCAAGCTAAAGCCAGCAATTTTTTTTACACGGTGTTGGCAATAGTTTTTATTCTTTCATAATATTCCAAAATATAGAAGTATTTGTGATGTTTTCAATTTCATTTAATTCTACAAAGTTTTCATTAACATCTATAATTTTGAATAACGAATTTGTCTTAAATAAAACTTCTTTTTCAGATGAATTAATGCCTATTTCGCTCAAATCTTTCCCTAAACTATTTACGCTTGTATTAATTTTTAAAACAACTTCACTATTACCCCAATCTTTATCTTTCGTTGTAGATAGAAAAAAAGGGGCTTTTATTATTTTACCAATTTTTTTTCTAAACCATTTTTTTGAGGTCAATGTTCCATTTATATAATTTGGCTCAAATCTATAAACAGTATTTTTATTAAAACTTGGTAATTTATTTAAACCTGAATTAATAAGGTTTTGGACTTGAATTTTACAGTTACAAATATTATGACCTATACTTCTTAATTCTGAATTAATCCAAGATGAATTTTGACCAGTGTAGGAGTTTATTAATTTAGCCTCAATTTCTGTAAGTTTAAATTTTTTATAATTAATTCTCTGAATATTTTTTTCTAAATAACCAAGTAATGTGTTATCTCTATAAGTTTTTACTTTTAAACATTCTGAAGATAAAATTGTTTCATTTATTTCTCCCATTTCTATAATTCAATAGATATTAATTTATATTTATTATTTACGAAAATTGAAGTAGTTTTAATTTTATGAGTTTTATTAGCTTCATTTTCTATTTCTAATATTCCGTCAATAAAAGTCATACCATTTTGTTGATTTCTGGTATATGTAAAGTCAATTATTTCAAGTCTATCACCACAATAATCTGAAACTCTAGAATAGACTTTGTTGATGTTCTTTTTTAAGCCATCTAAATATTTTGTTTTTGAAATATTGGTATATTTGTTTCTTTGTTCATTTGATAAATTTGAATTATTTCCAACATTTCTTAATTCAGAAATACTACAAAATCTTTTATAAGTTTTGTCCCATTTGAAATCAGGACTATTAAAGCAATGAATATAAGTGGAATGAGTTAGTGTTTTAAATGCGTGTTTTCCAATTTCACTTGGTTCAAGCACGTAATTTTGTTCTTTTACTATAACTTTCTGGGATGTTTTTTCATTTTTACAAGATAGAAGTATTAAAAAAATTAATGTTATTTTAATAAGATTTTTCATTTTTTTTGTGTTTTAAATTTCCTTTGCTTTAACTAGTATTTTTTTTATTTTGGAAAACTTATGAGTTATTTCAAATAGGATTGTATTTGAAAACATTGACAAGTTAATTGTTAATTTTGCATTAGTTCTATTATTTTTTTGATAATAAATTCTACTACTGATATTATTCTCTTTTTTTAGATATATATCTTTTCCTTCCTTATAATTTCGATCTGGACTCAAGATTAATGAGTTTTCTAATTCAGTAATAAAAAAATGTTTTCCTAACATACTTTTCATTTTATCATCTAATTCCATCTTATTGTTTTCCTCATCAAATGTTTGTATGTCTGTATAATAATATTCCTTAGTGTCTTGACTATAAATGTTATTAATAAGAATAAACATTGAATAAAATAAAACAATAAATTTCAATTTTTTCATAATTTTTGTTAAGTTATTTAATAATAACAGATTTCGTTTTAATTATTGCCAACGGTCTCGTATAACCGTCAGTTACGGGTTAATATGCGTTAATTTTCGGTTTAGCACAGGCTTTAGCAATTCCGAGTGGATTCGGACGTAGTCGAATCCGCCGTAATTGCGGTTATACATTGTTA
>NZ_QFFG01000007.1 GCF_003129485.1 Polaribacter aquimarinus | reverse complement strand
TTTAAAAAATTAATATGATATTTTAATTATTCTATTAATCTTTAAAAACACTAGAAGCTCATGTTAGGGATTGAAACGACATCCTTTTGTGAGGAACGAACAAAAGATATAGTGGAAAACCCGACCTTTTTTTTATCAAAAAACATCTATAAGAACACCCCAACCAAAATCAAAGCCAAAAGCATTTTAATATTCACTTAAAAAAAAGGAACTCTAGTAAAAAAAAACATCTATAATAAGTACATATATATATTGTATGAAAAATTGTTTTCTAATATCTTTGCGCATCAAAATATATTATACATTAAATGATTAAAATTACTTTACCTGACGGAAGTGTTAAGGAGTTTATTAAAAATAGTACTCCTATCGATGTTGCTAAAAGCATCAGTGAAGGATTAGCAAGAAACGTGATTTCTGCAAGTTTTAACGGAACTACTGTTGAAACCACCACCCCACTTACCACAGATGGATCGTTAGTTTTATTTACTTTTAATGACGCAGGAGGTAAAAAAGCTTTCTGGCATAGTTCTGCCCATGTTTTAGCAGAAGCTATTTTAAGTTTTCATCCGAACGCAAAACTTACTATAGGACCTGCCATTGATAATGGATTTTATTATGACTTGGATTTAGGTGATGAAACAATTTCTGAGAAAGATTTTACTGAGATTGAAAAAAAATTCTTAGAAATAGCACGTGGTAAACACGAGTTTAAAATGCGTGAAGTTTCTAAAGCTGATGCTTTGTCATTATACAAAGAGGAAAATAATCCTTATAAAGTTGAGTTGATTGAAAATTTAACTGATGGTGATATTACGTTTTGTGACCACAGTAATTTTACAGATTTATGTAGAGGAGGACATATACCTAATACAGGAATTATAAAAGCGGTTAAAATTATGAACGTTGCTGGTGCTTATTGGCGTGGTGACGAGAAAAACAACCAATTGACACGTGTTTACGGTATTAGTTTCCCTAAACAAAAAATGTTAAAAGAATATTTAGAACTTTTAGAAGAAGCTAAAAAACGTGATCATAGAAAGCTAGGGAAAGAATTAGAATTATTCACCTTCTCTCAAAAAGTAGGTCAAGGTTTACCTTTATGGTTACCTAAAGGAGCTGCTTTACGTTCTCGTTTAGAAAATTTTTTGAAAGCTGCTCAGAAAAAAGCAGGGTATGAAATGGTAATGACGCCTCATATTGGTCAGAAAGAATTGTATGTTACTTCTGGACATTATGAGAAATATGGAGAAGACAGTTTTCAGGCTATAAAAACTCCGAAAATGGACGAAGAGTTTTTATTAAAGCCCATGAACTGCCCTCATCATTGTGAAGTTTATAATTTTAAACCTTACTCTTACAAAGATTTACCAAAACGTTTTGCTGAATTTGGCACTGTATATAGATACGAGCAAAGTGGAGAACTACATGGATTAACCCGTGTGAGAGGTTTTACACAAGATGATGCTCATATTTTCTGTACACCAGAACAATTAGATCAAGAATTTAAAGAAGTTATTGATTTAGTACTATACGTATTTGGTTCATTAGGTTTTGAAGATTTTACAGCCCAAGTATCCATAAGAGATATGGATAGCTTAGATAAGTATATAGGAGATGTAGAAACTTGGGAAATTGCAGAAAATGCAATAATTTCTGCAGCAAAAGACAAAGGTTTAGATTTTGTGATTGAAGAAGGTGAAGCTGCTTTTTATGGACCAAAATTAGATTTTATGGTAAAAGATGCTTTAGGTAGAAGTTGGCAATTAGGAACAATTCAGGTTGATTACAACCTCCCTAAACGTTTTGATTTAACCTACAAAGGGTCTGATAACGGATTACATAGACCAGTAATGATTCACAGAGCACCATTTGGTTCTATGGAACGTTTTATTGCTGTTTTATTAGAACATACCGGAGGAAATTTTCCACTTTGGCTAACTCCAGATCAAGTTATTATATTGCCAATCAGTGAGAAATATCAAAAATATACCAAAAAAGTTTTAGAATCGTTAGAAAATTCCGAAATTCGCGCCCTCGTAGATAACCGAAGTGAGAAAACAGGTCGTAAGATTCGTGACGCTGAAGTGAGTAAAGTACCATTTATGGTGATTATTGGAGAAAAAGAAGAAGAAAATACTACAGTTTCTGTAAGAAAGCACGGTGAAGGAGATATAGGAACTTTTACAATTGAAGAATTTATATCTCTAATTAAAAACGAAGAAAACAAAACATTGAAGAAATTTTAATTAAATTTGAATTTCGTCAAAGAAAATAAAAGACTGATCATCAGTTTTAAGTTAAATTTAAATTTATAAGTCATAGCAATACGTAGAAGCAGGTCGAGAAGACCATTAAGAGTAATCAAAGAAGATCAACACAGGATTAACGACAAAATAAAGTATGTCGATGAAGTTCGTGTAGTTGGTGAAAACGTTGAAGTTGGGGTTTACCCTTTAGCAAAAGCTAAAGCAATGGCCAGAGAACAAGAGTTAGATTTGGTTGAAATTTCACCAAAAGCAAAACCTCCTGTTTGTAAAATTATTGATTACAAGAAATTCTTGTATGAGCAAAAGAAACGTGAAAAAGCTCTAAAATCGAAAGCCACCAAAGTCACAATTAAAGAGATTCGTTTTGGACCTCAAACTGATGAGCATGACTATGAATTTAAAAAGAAACATGCCATTAAGTTTCTACAAGATGGAGCAAAGTTAAAAGCGTTTGTATTCTTTAAAGGTCGATCAATTATCTTTAAAGAGCAGGGACAAATTTTACTTTTAAAATTAGCTCAGGAATTAGAAGAATATGGTAAAGTCGAGCAATTACCTAAATTAGAAGGTAAACGTATGATTATGTTTATTGCTCCTAAAAAAACAAAATAGTTTTTCAATAATATTAAGCAAGTTAAAAACGAAGGAGAGATGCCTAAAATGAAAACAAAATCCAGCGCTAAGAAACGATTTAAAGTTACTGGTTCTGGTAAACTAAAAAGAAAGCACGCGTTTAAAAGCCACATCTTAACAAAGAAGTCTAAAAAACGTAAATTAAAGTTAACTCATGACACTTTAGTACACAAGTCTGATGAAGCTAACATTAAGCAACAATTAAACTTAAAATAGTTTAAAAAGGGAATTTAATTATTAACCATGGAATGTAGCAATTAAATTTATTTTTAATTAAAAGTACGAAGATTCGTCGCTCATTACAAAACACATTGAAATTATGCCAAGATCAGTAAATTCAGTAGCCTCAAGAAATAGAAGAAAAAAAATCTTGAAGGCAGCAAAAGGTTACTTTGGACGTAGAAAAAACGTTTATACAGTAGCAAAAAATGCGGTTGAAAAAGGTATGCTTTATGCATATAGAGACCGTAAAAACAATAAGAGAAACTTCCGTTCTTTATGGATTGTTCGTATTAACGCAGCAGCTCGTTTACACGGAATGTCTTACTCTCAGTTTATGGGTAAAGTTAAAGCAAACAACATCGAATTAAACCGTAAGGTTTTAGCCGATTTAGCTGTAAACAACCCAGAAGCTTTTAAGGCAGTTGTAGAAAAAATAAAATAAATAATAATACTTGCTTATAATTAAATCCCAAACTTTTTAGTTTGGGATTTTTTTTTTAATTTACGTATCCTTAAAAAACTATCTAATGAGATTACATTTATTGATTTTATTCTTTTTCGTTTCATCTATAACTTTTGGTCAGCAGGCAATAGAAGATAAAAATAAAACTATAGAAGGCCAGTTTAACAAAGTCTATAGAACCTCTACTACATATAATCCTAAAGACACACCCAAAAGGTATAAAGTAATAAATATTAAGAGTTACGAAGATTTAAAATCTAATATTTTAGATTCTATTACTATCTACAGAGAGCTGATTTCTAAAAAAGAAAGCTTATTAAAAACTGAAAGAGAAAATATTGAAAAAATAAAAACAAAATTATCTAAAACACAATTAGATTTAAAAATTGCTAACCAAAAAGAAAACTCAATTTCTCTTTTAGGAATAGAGTTAAGTAAAACAACATATAATATTTTACTTTGGGGGATTATAATCATTCTTATTATAAGTTTATTATACTTTATATTTAAGTTTTTTAGGAGTAATATTCTAACAAAAGAAGCTCAAGGAAATTTAATTAATGTTGAAGAAGAGTTTGAACAGCACAGAAAAAAATCACTAGAAAGAGAACAAAAGTTAAGGAGACAACTTCAAGATGAAATTAATAAACAACGAAATGCTTAACTTTAAATAATTTGGCTATTGTTAAATCCTTTATTCTCTTGTTATCTTACTATAAAATCATCAGTAATTTTAATATTTAAGAACCTAATATTATCATACTGATAATAATATTTTTACAAAAAATAATCTCTCTTTTATTTTGTAGTTTTGTAGCTGTTTTATATCTTAATAAACTGAAACAAACTAACTAAAAACTACAAATAATTTATGAAAGCCCTTTTCTTTACAAGAGAATTCCCTCCATATGTTTATGGCGGTGCAGGAGTTCATGTTGAGTATCTTGCAGAAGAACTAGCAAAGCTTATTAATATTGATGTTCGCTGTTTTGGAGATCAAAATGATAATAGCAAAAATTTAAATGTAAAAGGGTTTCCTTACGAAAATCCTGTTTTTGATAATGCTGATGATAAACTAAAAGCAGTTTTTAAAACATTAAGTACTGGACTTCATATGAATGCAGCTCCAATCGATGCAGATGTAGTACATTGCCATACTTGGTATGCACATTTTGCTGGAATTGTTGCTAAATTGTGTTATGGTATTCCTTTAGTAATCACAACCCACTCATTAGAACCTTTAAGACCCTGGAAAAGAGAACAATTGGGTCGTGGTTACGATGCATCCTCTTGGGTTGAAAAAACAGCAATCGAAATGGCAGACGCATTAATTGCTGTTTCTGAAGAAACAAAAGAAGATGTTTTAAAACATTTTAATGTTGATGAAAACAAGGTGAAAGTTATATACAATGGTATTAATTTACAACAATATGTAACAACATCTGAAACTTCTACCTTAGATTCATATGGTATTGACAAAAACAAACCTTATGTACTTTTTGTTGGAAGAATTACAAGACAAAAAGGAATAATCCATTTAGTAAATGCCATAAAATATATAGATTCTGACACTCAGATTGTTCTTTGCGCAGGCGCTCCAGATACTAAAGAAATTGGTGTCGAAATGGAAAATGCTGTTAATGAAGTTAAAAAGACTCGCGAAAATGTAATTTGGATTGATAAAATGGTCACAAAAGAAGAAATTATTCAATTATATTCTCATGCTGACGTTTTTTGCTGCCCATCAATTTATGAACCATTTGGAATCATAAACATAGAAGCTATGGCATGTAACACAGCAGTTGTTGCAAGTGCTGTTGGAGGAATTAAAGAAGTTGTTGTTAATGGAGAAACTGGTATTTTAGTCCCTGTTGAGCAACAAGATTCGGCTCCTTTTGAGCCAGTTAACCCAGATAAATTTGCTAAAGATTTAGCTAACGGAGTAAACAAACTAATCAATAATAAAGAACTTAGAGAGTCAATGGCAACTAAAGGTAGACAGAGAGTTGAAGAATATTTTGATTGGGTTTCAATTGCAAAACAAGTAGAAGAACTATACAAATCCTTAAAAAAATAACCAAATGATTAACAATAAAGTACTCGGAATTATCTTAGGTGGAGGCCAAGGATCAAGATTATACCCATTAACAAAAGACAGATCTAAACCTGCCGTACCTATTGCTGGTAAATACAGATTAGTAGATATTCCTATTTCAAATTGTATCAATTCAGATATTAAAAGGATGTATGTATTAACTCAGTTTAATTCTGCTTCTTTAAACGCACATATTAAAAATACATATCACTTTAGTTTTTTTAGTTCTGCTTTTGTTGATGTTTTAGCTGCAGAACAAACCATACATAGTGATAAGTGGTTTCAAGGAACAGCAGATGCCGTAAGACAGAGTATGCATCACTTTTTACAAAATGATTTTGAATACGCTTTAATACTTTCTGGAGACCAATTATATCAAATGGATTTTAATGATATGATTCAAAAACACGAAGAAAGTGGCGCAGAAATTTCGATTGCAACCTATCCTGTAAATGCAAAAGATGCTACTTCATTTGGACTTTTAAAAACTAATGAAGAAAACACAATTACATCTTTTATAGAAAAACCAGGTGCAGAATTATTGCCAAATTGGACTTCTGATGTTGGTGATGAAATGAAAGCACAAGGTAGAGACTACTTAGCTTCTATGGGAATCTATATTTTTAATAGAGAACTCTTAGTAAAACTAATGGAAAACCCTGACACCAATGATTTTGGAGGTGAAATAATACCTCAAGCCATTGAAAAACACAAAACATTAAGCTATCAATATGAAGGTTACTGGGAAGATATTGGAAATATAGATTCTTTCTTTGAAGCTAATTTAGGTTTAACAGATGATGTTCCTCAATTTGATTTATATAATGAAAAAGGTGTCTATACAAGAGCTCGTATTTTACCTACATCAAAAATTTCTGGTTCAATCTTAAATAAAGCTGTAATTGGTGATGGTTGTATAATTCAGGCAGAAAAAATTGAACGATCTGTAATTGGGATTCGTTCTAGAATTGGTAAAAATAGTTTGATTTCCAATACCTACATGATGGGTAACGATTTTTATGAAACATTAGAACAAGTTGCTGAAGAAAAAATCGAAATAATGATGGGTATCGGTGATCGATGCTATATACACAATTGTATTGTTGACAAAAACTGTAGAATTGGCGATGATGTAAGAATTAATGGAGGACCACATATTGAAGATATTGAAACTGATACTTATATGGTAAAAGATGGTATTGTAGTCATCAAAAAAGATGCAACCATTGCAAAAGGAACTATAATAGGGTAATTATTTTTTCATTTTTATTTTCAAAAATTAACTAAATTAATGCAAAATCAAAGTAGAATTGTAGTAGAAAATGTTACTCCACAAATAAATTGTGGAAATGTATATATTAAAAGAGTCGTTGATGAAATTGTTAATGTAACAGCAGATGTTTTAGTAGATGGTCATGATATTCTACAGGCTAGTGTTCTCTACAAACATGAAAGTGATAAAAGTTGGACAGAAATAAGAATGTATCCAACTTTTAATGATGAATATACTGCTAGTTTTTATACATCAAAACAAGGCTTTTACTCTTACAAAGTTGAAGGTTGGGTGGATTATCTTTTGAATTGGCAACATGGTATAGAAAGAAAAATTGACGATTATCAGCACGTTAACTCTGAACTTTTAGAAGGTGCTGAATTAATATCTTCGATAATTGATAAGGTTTCTAATGATGAAAAAGATTACTTATTACATTTAGTATACATTTTTAAAAATAATGAAACTTACGCAGAAGCTATTAAAGAGGCGGTTTCAGAAAAACTAACTTCTATTTTTAAATCTTATCCAGAAAAATTTTTAACAGATTCTTCTAAAGAATATCAAGTATATGTAGATAGAAAAAAAGCAAGGTTTAGTACTTGGTACGAATTTTTCCCTCGTTCTGCTTCAGAACAAAAAGGTAGACACGGTACATTTAATGATTGCCACCGTTTACTACCTAGAATTGCAAAAATGGGGTTCGACACTTTATACTTCCCTCCTGTTCATCCTATTGGAGAAGTTAATAGAAAAGGTAAAAACAATACCACTGTTGCTCAAGATGGAGATGTTGGATCTGCATGGGGAATTGGATCAAAATATGGAGGTCATAAAGATTTACACCCAGAATTAGGAAGTGTAGAAGATTTTAAAAACTTAATATTTGAAGCACAAAAACAAGGTATAGAAATCGCTATGGATTATGCATTACAAGCAGCTCCAGATCATCCTTGGGTTACAGAACATCCAGATTGGTTTAAATGGAGACCTGATGGGACTGTACAATATGCAGAAAATCCACCTAAAAAATACCAAGATATTCTACCCATTTATTGGGAAAGTAAAGATTATAAAAATCTATGGCAAGAATGCTTAGACACACTTTTATATTGGATTGACTTAGGTATTAAAGTTTTTAGAGTAGACAATCCTCATACAAAACCTTATTATTTCTGGAATTGGGTAATTACTGAAGTAAAAAAACAACACCCAGACATTATCTTTTTAGCTGAGGCCTTTACAAAACCTAAAGTAATGCAACAACTAGCAAAGCAAGGTTATACACAATCGTATACTTATTTTACTTGGAGAGATTCTAAACATGAGTTAATTGAGTACATGAAAGATTTAACTCAAACTGAACAAAAAGAATATATGCAACCAAATTTCTGGCCTAATACACCTGATATAAATCCCTATCATTTGCAAGGTGCTCCAGAGAGTAAATATTTGCAACGTTATGCTTTGGCAGCAACATTAAGCTCAAGTATTGGAATTTATGGTCCTGTATTTGAACAAATGATTAGCGAACCTATTCCTGGTAAAGAGGAATATTATATGTCGGAAAAATTTCAACTTTGTCATTACGACTGGTTTAAAGAAAATAAAGTAACAACGATTATCTCTAAAATTAATCAGATTAGAAAGGAAAACGAATCTTTTCAACAAACCAATAATATTAAGTTTTTAGAAACAGGTAATGACCAATTAATTGCATTTTACAAATGGAATAATGACAAGACTAACGAAACGTTAACAATAATAAGTTTAGATGCATGGAACGCTCAGTCTGGTTCTGTTCAATTACCATTACAAGATTTAGGGATTCATCACGGTCATAAAATTGAAGTTGTTGATTTAGTTACTAGAAATAGCTATAATTGGTACAATGAATGGAATTATGTACAATTGCATGCTACATTACCTTTTCACATTTTTAAAATCAATAAATAATCATTGATGATAGAAAAAACAAACTCAAAATCTAATTCTATGCTATTTTCATCAGAAAGTAAATGGGAAGAATTAATCAAAGATAAAGATTTTGTAAACGTTTTTTTATCAGATGTCTTAGAGGATTATATTCTTAAACAACGTTGGTATGGTGGAAAATCTAGCAAACTTAAATATGTAGAACTTAGCGAGTATTTTAGAATTCAACAAACAGGAGAAGTTTATTTTGGTTTAATTTTAGAAGTTAATTTTGTAGAAGCCTTTTATCATCATTATTTTTTACCAATAGCTTTTATTACAGATAAGAAATATGCTAAAGAAGGTAGAATTCTACCCATAAAATTAAAGAATCAAGAAGGTTATATTATTGATGCTATGCATCTAGAAGCCTTTCGAAAAGTAGTTTATCAAAGAATTAGTTCTGCTTTACCAGTTGATAAAACACCTGTTCAATATCATAAAACTGAAGCGTTTAGTTTCCCCAAATACGAATCTTCACGATTTATGGGGGTAGAACAAAGTAATACTTCTATTATTTATAATGATGCTTTTATCTTAAAGTTTTTTAGAAGAATTTATGCTGACAAAAACCCTGATTATGAGATGAGTCGTTTTTTATCTGATAAAAAAGATTTTAAAAATACTCCTCCATATTTGGGAAGCATGAATATTATCGACTCCGAAAACACTAACATTACTATTGCTTTAATGCAAAAATTAGTACCTAATAATGGTGATGCTTGGGAATACTTTTTAAAAGAATTGCAGATGATTTTTGCTTCTATAGACAAAAAGAAGATTCAATTTAAAGACTTACCAGAAATCGAAATGTTTAAAAGGAGAAAAATAGTAGAACTTCCTCCTCAAATTGTTGATTGGTTGGGATTAAACCTTTTCAATAAAATTCAACTTTTAGCGCAAAGAACAGCTGAGATGCATATAGCGTTAGGTTCTGAATTCGAAGAAACAGCATTTACACCTACTCGTTTTAATGGCGACTATACAGTTTGGTTAAAAAATAGATTAACATATCAATTTCAAAACAGGTTAAATTTAACCGAAAATAATTTACACAAATTAGAAGGAAATTCTTTTAAATTAGCTCAAGAGTTTTTAGACAATAAAAATGAAATTAGAAAACGATTGGTTAACTTTGATTGGACAAAATTAAAAGGAGAACGTATTAGAATTCATGGTGATTATCATTTAGGGCAAATTTTAGTACAAAATGAAGATTTCTGCATCTTAGATTTTGAAGGAGAGCCAGAGAGTACTATCAGAGATAGAAAGGTTAAACAACCACCATTAAAAGATGTAGCTGGTTTATTTAGATCTTTTCATTATGCAATTTATTCTACTATTTTTACACATCAAGAAAATTATTCTAAAACTCAAGAAGAACTTTTTGAATATGGAGAATTATTATATAAATACTTGGTTTCTGTATTTTTAGAAATATATAGGACCAAAACACAAGAAGCTAACCTTTCTATAGGTTACACTAAAGAAAGAATTTATTTATTAAAATATTGCTTATTAGAAAAAGCAATTTACGAGTTAGGCTACGAGCTTAACTCTAGACCCAAATGGACAATTATTCCGCTAAAGGGTATTGCAAACATTTTGAACTCATAAAATTATGGCACAAACAAAAGTACACAGTCTTTTCTCAGAATTCGATATCAGCCTTTTTCAAGCAGGTAAACACTATCGTTTATACGAAAAATTTGGTTCTCACATTATTACAGTAGACGGAGAAAAGGGAACTTATTTTGCTGTTTGGGCTCCAAGTGCTAAAATGGTTTCTGTTATAGGAGATTTCAATTTTTGGTTAGAAGGAGAACATCAACTTAATGTTCGTTGGGACGGAAGTGGAATCTGGGAAGGTTTTATTCCTGGAGTTGATAAAGGAGCTACTTATAAATATAAAATTCAAAGCGCCAACAACGATGTAAGTACTGAAAAAGCAGATCCATTTGCTAGAAGATGTGAACATCCTCCAAAAACAGCATCAGAAGTTTGGGAAGATGATTATAAGTGGAAAGACAAAAAATGGATGAAAAATAGAAAAAAGAACAATGCACTTGATGCTCCATTTTCTGTATATGAAGTTCATTTAGGTTCTTGGAAAAAACAAATAGAAGAAAACCGTTTTTTAAGCTATAGAGAATTAGCCGACGATTTAGTAAACTACGTTGATGAAATGAATTTTACTCACGTAGAATTTATGCCTATTATGGAATATCCTTATGACCCAAGTTGGGGATATCAATTAACAGGATATTTTGCGCCAACTTCGCGTTTTGGATACCCCGATGAATTTAAATATTTAGTTGATAAATTTCACGAAAAAGGAATTGGAGTCTTGTTAGATTGGGTTCCATCTCATTTTCCTTCAGATGATCATGGATTAGGTTTCTTTGATGGCTCGCATTTATACGAACATCCAGACAGAAGAAAAGGATATCATCAAGACTGGAAAAGTTTAATTTTTAACTATGGCAGAAACGAAATTAAATCGTTTTTAATCAGTAATGCTATTTTTTGGCTAGACCAATATCATGCAGACGGTTTAAGAGTAGATGCTGTTGCATCAATGCTATTCTTAGACTATTCAAGAAAAGATGGTGAATGGGAGCCAAATATGTTTGGTGGAAATGAATATCTAGAAGCCATCGATTTTATTAAAGAAATGAATGCTGCTGTATATGAATCATTCCCAGATGTTCAAACCATTGCAGAAGAATCTACTTCTTTTCCTAAAGTATCAAGACCTATTTATGATGGAGGTTTAGGTTTTGGTATGAAATGGATGATGGGATGGATGCACGATACTTTAGACTATTTTGAAAAAGAACCTATTTATAGAAAACATCATCAAAATGATTTAACATTTAGTTTAAATTATGCTTTTACTGAAAACTTTATGTTACCACTTTCTCATGATGAAGTTGTCTATGGTAAAAAAGCAATTGTAGATAAAATGCCAGGTGATGAATGGCAAAAATTTGCTAATTTAAGATTGCTATATAGTTTAATGTATACACATCCAGGAACAAAACTATTATTTCAAGGAGGAGAGTTTGGACAAACAAGTGAGTGGAATTTTCAAGGCAGCTTAGATTGGCACCTACTAGAGTATGATGTGCATAAAGGTGCACAAAATTTAGTAAAAGATTTAAATAAATTATACAAAAAAGAACCCGCTCTACATCAAAAACAATTTTCTCACGAAGGATTTGAATGGATAGATCATGGCGATCACCAAAACTCAGTAATGTCTTACATCAGAAAAGGAACAGAGGAAAAAGATAATATTATAGTTGTATTAAATTTGACTCCTGTACCAAGAGAAAACTATAGAATAGGTTTACCAAAAGCAGGAACCTTATCACAAATTTTTAATAGTGATGATAAAAAATTTAACGGTACCGGGAACTATAAAAACACAAAACTAATTTCTGATAAAAAAAGTTGGAATAATAGAGAAGATTCTATTGAGTTAAATTTACCTCCTTTAGGTATGCTTACTTTCAAATACAAATAAAATTAATAATTAGCCTTTTTTTTTAATATATTCACTATCAATATAACAAAAAAGAAGGCTGTTTTTTTTATACTTCACAAAATACTTAGTCTATTTTAAGACTTTAAAAAATCTTTCAAAACAATTATCAATTCCTTAATTTTTAAATAAATAAGCAATATTTTTGCTCTATATTTAGACGAATACGTTATCGTAAAAAAAGAGTTTTAAAGTTAACGCTTTGGTAAAGATTTACGATTTTTACCTCACAAAACAAACAACCGAAACAATGATTGTTAATACAGAATTAGAACAAAAAGGAAATTTATTTCCATCAGAAATTATAAATTATAAGAAAGATGTAGATACGCTTTTTTTTACTACAAAAAATAATGTTGTTTTACAACTAACAGTGGTTAGAGATAGTGTAATTAGATTTAGGTATTCTACTACCGGTAAATTTGATAATGACTTTTCTTATGGTGTAACCATTCATGCTTCAAGAGGATATAACTTTTTAGAAGTTACAGAAGATAAAACAAATTATATTATTACAACATCAAAATTAATTTGTAAAGTTGAAAAAGCAAGTTTACAAGTTAGTCTATATGATGCTAAAGATGGAATCTTAATAAACCAAGATGAAATTGGTTTTCATTGGGAAGAGAGTTATGAGTATGGTGGAGACATCGTAAAAATGAGTAAAATTTCTCAAAAAGCAGAAAGTTACTATGGTTTAGGAGACAAACCTGTTGATGTAAACTTAAAAGGTAAACGATTTGAAAATTGGGTAACAGATTCTTATGCTTTTGGTAAAGATACAGATCCAATTTATAAAGCAATTCCATTCTACACCTCAATACATCATAATAAATCTTATGGTATTTTCTTTGATAATACTTTTAAAACACATTTCGATTTCGCACAAGAAAGAAGAAATGTAACTAGTTTTTGGGCCCAGGGTGGAGAAATGAATTATTATTTCATCTATGGTCCAAAAATGGAAGATGTAGTTGCCAATTATACAGATTTAACAGGGAAACCTCATGCTTTACCTCCATTATGGGCCTTAGGTTTTCATCAATGTAAATGGAGTTACTACCCTGAAAGCAATGTTAAAGAAGTAACAAAAACATTTAGAGATTTACAAATTCCATGTGATGCTATCTATCTAGATATTGATTATATGGATGGATTTAGGTGCTTTACTTGGGATAAAAACTACTTCCCTGACCCAAAAAGAATGGTTAAGGAATTGGAAGACGATGGTTTTAAAACGGTAGTTATTATCGATCCAGGAATTAAAATTGATTTAGAATACGATGTTTTTAAGGAAGCTTTAGATAAAGATTATTTTTGTAAACGTGCAGACGGACCTTATATGAAAGGAAAAGTTTGGCCGGGTGAGTGTTATTTCCCTGATTTTACCAAACCAGAAGTTAGAGAATGGTGGTCTGGTCTTTTTCAAGAGTTAATAGAGGACATTGGAGTAAAAGGAGTATGGAATGATATGAATGAACCAGCTGTAATGGATGTTCCTAATAAATCTTTTCCAGATGACGTTCGTCATGATTATGATGGAAACCGTTGTTCTCATAGAAAAGCTCACAATGTTTACGGAATGCAAATGGCACGCGCAACATATCATGGTTTAAAAAAATACTCTTATCCAAAACGTCCATTTGTTATTACAAGAGCAGCTTATTCTGGTACTCAACGTTACACATCTACTTGGTTTGGTGATAATGTTGCTACTTGGGAGCATTTAGCAATTGCTAACAATCAAGCACAAAGAATGGCTATGTCTGGTTTTTCTTTTGCAGGATCTGATATTGGAGGGTTTGCAGAGCAACCACAAGGCGAGTTATTTGCACGCTGGATTCAACTAGGAATTTTCCATGTTTTCTGTAGAGTTCATTCTTCTGGAGACCATGGAGATCAAGAACCTTGGGTTTTTGGTGATGAAATTACAGATATTGTAAGAAAGTTTGTTGAAATCAGATACCAACTATTACCTTATTTATATACAGCATTTTGGAATCATATTAATAATGCAACACCCATCTTAAAATCTTTAGTTTTATTTGATCAAGAGGATCAGCATACACATTACAGAAGTGATGAGTTTGTTTATGGAGAACATATTTTAGTTTGTCCAATTCAAGAACCCAATGCTAAAGGAAGAAGAATGTATATTCCAAGAGGAAAATGGTATAACTTCTGGACAGATGAAGTCGTTGAAGGTGGAAAAGAAATGTGGGTAGATGCAGAATTAGACAGCATGCCAATCTTTATTAAAGAAGGAGCAGTAATTCCTAAATATCCTGTACAACAATATGTTGGTGAAAAAGATTTTGATGAAATTTCTTTAGATGTATATTACAAAGAAGGTAAAGAAAAATCTCAATTGTATGATGATGCTCATGATGGTTATGATTATAAAAAAGGAAGATATAGTTTACGTACTTTTAAATTAACAGGAAAGAAAAATGAATTTATTCTGCAACAGCACAAACAAGGTAAATTTGATGCTGCCTATAAAAAGTTTAACGTAGTTTTACATAATTTACCATTTACAATAACATCTGTACAAGTAGATAATGTGGAAATTTCTTTAGACAACATTCAAAATGGAGGAACTCAATCTATCACTATTGATAAAGAGTTTACAGAACTACATTTATTTAGTAAATAATTAAAAATCTAACCGTTTTTGGTGAGCCATCTCACCAAAAATGGTGATAAAAAAAATACCCCATAAATGGGTATTGTAAGAAATTTATTACAGTTATATATTTGTGATATAATTCTTACCCCAAGAATAAGATATTTAAGATTTCTTAGATATTTGTTTAACACAAAAAGCGATTAATAGGTCCCCTAAACTTTAATCGCTTTTTTTTATACCCAAATTTTAGACACCTCTTTTCATTCTCCTCACCAAAAACAGTGATAAATCTAACTGCTTTTGGTGAGGTAAAAAAAACCCCATAAATGGGTATTGTAAGAAATTTATTACAGTTATATATTTGTGATATAATTCTTATCCCCAAGAATAAGATGTTTAAGATTTCTTAAATCTTTGTTTAAAACAAAAAGCGATTAATAGGTCCCCTAAACTTTAATCGCTTTTTTAATACATATATTTTAATAAAAAACCTCAAAAAATTAATTTTGAGGTTTTAAAATTTATTCTTAACAAAAGATATTAAATACCATCACCTAATTCTTTTAATTTTTCTGTATTTTCTGCTAACATCAATTCATCAATAATTTTCTGAATATCACCATTTACAATATTTGATAAATCATACAATGTTAAATTAATTCTATGGTCAGTAACACGTCCTTGAGGATAATTATAGGTTCTAATCTTAGCACTTCTATCTCCAGAAGTAACCATAGAACCTCTTTTTGCTGCATCTTCAGCTTGTTTTTTAGCCAATTCTAGATCGTACAAACGAGAACGTAACACCTTAAAAGCCTTCTCTTTATTTTTATGTTGACTTTTTTGATCTTGACACTGTGCAACCAAACCTGTTGGAATATGCGTTAAACGTACAGCTGAATATGTTGTATTTACAGACTGACCTCCGGGACCAGAAGAACAGAAAAAGTCTATACGAACATCTTTGGGATTAATTTCTACATCAAACTCTTCAGCCTCAGGGAAAACCATACATGTAGCTGCCGATGTATGCACACGACCTTGAGTTTCGGTTTGAGGAACACGTTGTACACGATGCACACCAGCTTCAAATTTTAAAGTACCATAAACATCATTTCCAGAAACTTCAAATTGAATTTCTTTAAATCCGCCATTCGTACCTTCTGAATAATCTACTGTAGAGACTTTCCACCCCTTACTTTCACAATATTTAGTGTACATTCTAAACAAATCTCCTGCAAATATACTGGCTTCATCCCCTCCAGTTCCAGCCCGTAATTCTACAACTGCATTTTTAGAATCTTCTGGATCTTTTGGTATTAATAAAAATTTAATCTCTTCTTCTAATTCTGGTATTCTTGTATTAGCTTCTTCTATTTCCATTTTGGCCATCTCTACCATTTCAGCATCAGAACCATCAGCAATAATCTCTTTAGCTTCCTCTATATTTCCTACTAAAGATTGATATTCATCTCCCTTTTTTACAACATCACCTAAATCTTTATATTCTTTCATTAATAGCGCATATCGCTTTTGATCCATAATGATTTCTGGTTGGATGATTAAATCAGAAACCTCGTCATAACGCTGCTTTACAATTCTTAATTTATCTAACATTTGCTATCTTTTCTTCGATTGCGAATTTACAATTTTTATAGGTATATTTGAGAATACCTAACTACTTTTTATGAAATCGATTGTATTGTTTTGTTTGTTATTTATTTTAATTTCTTGCAAAGAAGAAAAAAAAGAAGTTCAAAACCCTTCATTTTTAATTGGTGAATGGATTAGAACCAACAACAAAAAAGAAAGTATTACTTACGAATTTTGGAAATCTGACTTCACTGGTTTAGGATACACTTTAAAAAATAAGGATACTGCTTTTAAAGAAGTTTTAAGTATTGTAAAAATTAACGACACTTTACATTTAGAGGTAAAAGGGGTAAATGAAAATCCGACATTATTCAAGTTTACAAATCAAACCGATACTTCTTTTGTTTGTGAAAACCCGATAAATGAATTTCCTAAAAAAATAAAATATATTTTAGACCGTAAACAGTTAAAAGCAACTGTATCTTCAGATGATTTTGTAATTGATTTTGTATTTGATAAATTGCACTAATCTAATTAATTTAGTTTTTTCTTAAATCAGAAATCGATAGCTTCATTATCGTCAGATATAACGAATTAGAACTCGCCATATAATTAAAGCTAGGCACAAACATGAAAGTGAATAAAAACTCAAACAATTTCGATAAAATTGAATTAATAAATGAAAAAAAAAGTTTTAATAACATCGAGTATTCTTTACTTAATTATCGGAATTTATTTCTTTGTTAAATTTAACTTTGGAAATTCTTTTACATCATCTATAATATCGAAAAAACTTGAAAGTGAATGGGATAGTTCTGAAAATATTGGTAGAATTAACAATTCTAACGAGAAAATTACATTTAGAAAAATTGATATCATAGTTCTTTTAAATGGAAAAAAAATTGGAGATGTGAATTCAACAAATCCTCTAATAATTGATTTGAATAATGATAATATAATTGTTAAAAACGGAATATTTTTTAAGTCCTGCAATGCTAATTTCACTAAATATATTCATCAGAGTTTTAAATCAAATACTGATTTAACATCAATAAAAACAGATATTAATGGAAAAATTAATTATAGTGTTAATTATGAAATTAAGGGAAATAAGAGCTATAAAGAAACCAAAGAAATTATTACAAATCTAATTATGCAAGACATCTATAAGAATGCTAAAAGTAGCATTAAGTTTGGAATTCCTGAAATAAAGAGTAACAAATATCGAACAGAAAAGGAAAAAAAGATGAATAATAAAAATTTAATTAAATTATAAACAAAACGCCAGTGCCTGACAGCGTGTATATTTTATTGCTTTCTTTTATCCAACTTACGAAAATCCTCGCGGATTTTCTATTTAGTTTTTATTTGCTAAATTTCGATAAACCAATGCAACAAAGCATACACAAACACGATAACGTCATGTAAATTCCTACATAAAAAAATCTCCAATACAGAATTCTGTATTGGAGATTTTTTTATAGCATTTCAAAACTTATTTTATCCACATTTAGAAGAACCACAATCTTTACATGTTAAGCATCCTTCTTGGTAAATGAGCTCGCTAGAATTACAATTATCACAAGTTTGTCCTTTGGCTTTTGTACCATTTTCCACATAACGTTTAAGGGCTCTTTGTACCCCATTTTTCCAAGTGTTTATCGATTCTGAATCTAACTGTAAACTTTGTATTAACTCAATTACTTTATTAATCGGCATTCCGTGTCTTAATGTTCCTGAAATGAGTTTTGCATAGTTCCAAAATTCTGGATTGAACTTGTGAGAAAGTCCTTCTATCGTTGTTTTATAGTCTCTTTTATTTTTGTATTGAAAATCATAACGCGAAGTTCCATCTTCATTTCTGCTTTTAATAATCAACCCTTTTTCTACTGAACGCGGAATTAAAATCCCGTCTTCATCATCAACCAAACCCGTAAAAATTTCATAGGGATTATCATCAAAAATACCTACAAAAGCAATCCATTTTTCTTTCTGATTTTGAAAACGAACCACATCTGCTTCTAATTCTAGTGGTCTTTTTTTAGGAAAATTAGTGTTATTTTTTTTATCTTTCTTTATATCATCTGTAGCAATTAAAACTCCAGATCTTGATCCATCTCTATACACAGTAACCCCTTTACAGCCAACTTCCCAAGCTTTTAAATACAATTCACCAACCAATTCTTCTGTTGTATCATTAGGTAAATTAACGGTAACACTAATAGAATGATCAACCCATTTTTGAATAGCTCCTTGCATGGTTACTTTACTCAACCAATCAATATCATTAGAAGTAGCTTTGAAATAAGGTGATTTTTTCACCAAATCATTCAATTCTTCTTGCGAATAATTATTTTTAGTATCGATTCCATTAATTTCCATCCATTGTTTAAATCGATGATGAAAAACCACAAACTCTTCCCAAGAATCCCCTACTTCATCAATAAAATCTACTCGAACATTTTTATCATTAGGGTTCACCTTTTTTCTACGTTTGTACACTGGCATAAATACAGGTTCGATTCCTGATGAAGTTTGTGTCATTAAACTTGTGGTACCTGTTGGAGCAATAGTTAATAAAGCAATATTTCTACGTCCGTGTTCTAACATATCATAATACAGCTTATTATCAGCTTCTTTAAGTCGCAATATAAAAGGATTTTCTTTTTCTCTATCTGCATCAAAAATTGAAAAAGCCCCTCTTTCTTTTGCTAAATTTACTGATGCTCTATAAGTTGCAATAGCCAACGTTTTATGAACTTCAGCAGAAAATTTATTTCCTTCTTCACTTCCATAACGAATGTCCAAAGCCGCTAACATATCACCTTCTGCAGTAATACCAATACCTGTTCTTCTACCTTCGTAGGCTTTTTGTCTGATGTTTAACCATAGATTTTTTTCGTTGGATTTTACATCATCTAACTCTGGGTCTACATCTATTTTTTCTAATATTCTATCTATTTTTTCTAACTCTAAATCTATGATATCATCCATCATTCTTTGTGCAATAACAATATGTTTTTTGAATAATGGGAAATTGAATTCAGCTTCTTTTGTAAACGGATTTTCTACATAAGAAAATAGATTTATAGCTAATAATCGACAAGAATCATAAGGACATAAAGGTATTTCTCCACAAGGATTTGTAGAAACCGTTTTATAACCTAAATCTGCGTAACAATCTGGAACAGATTCATTGATGATTGTATCCCAAAATAAAATTCCAGGTTCTGCAGATTTCCATGCATTGTGTACTATCTTTTTCCAAATTGCATTGGCATTTATAGTAGTTTTATACAAAGGGTTTTCACTAAAAACAGGATATTTTTGAGTGTACTCTTTTCCTTCTTTTATAGCTTTCATAAAAGCATCATCAATTCTAACAGATACATTGGCACCTGTAACCTTACCTTGCTCTAATTTTGCATCAATAAAATCTTCTGCATCTGGATGATTTATAGAAACAGACAACATTAAAGCTCCCCTTCTACCATCTTGTGCCACTTCTCTTGTTGAATTGGAATAACGTTCCATAAAAGGCACTATCCCTGTAGATGTTAAAGCAGAATTTTTAACTGGTGAACCTTTTGGACGAATATGAGACAAATCATGACCAACTCCACCTCTACGCTTCATCAACTGAACTTGTTCTTGGTCTATTTTTAAGATTCCGCCATAAGAATCTGACTCACCATTATTACCAATCACAAAACAATTTGATAATGATGCTATTTGAAACGGATTACCAATTCCTGCCATTGGACTTCCTTGAGGAACAATATATTTAAAATTTTTAATAACTTCAAAGATTTCTGATTCCGAAAGCGGGTTTATATATTTATCTTCAACTCTAGCAATTTCTGATGCTATTCTTCGATGCATATCGTTAGGAGAGCTTTCGTAAATGTTCCCTTCAGAATCTTTGAGGGCATATTTATTTAGCCATACAGTTGCTGCTAATTCGTCGTTTTTAAAATAAGTAAGTGCCGTTTGAAGCGCCTCTTCTCTTGTCACCTTTTTTTTGGGTGAGAGTAAGGTTTTAGAATTCATTATGATATATTGTTATTAAGTTGATTTTAAAGTGAAGGTAAGTTCACTAAAAATCAAAACTTAAAAACTGACATTTATCATAAGGTTTCAGAGAAAAATATTTAAAAACCTATTTATCAGGAGTTTAAATAATTATCAACAATAAAAAGTTAACAAATAAATGAATTTAAAATTCAGATGTTTTCATTAGTATTCAAAAACTCCAAACTCGCTTTTTATTGTCAATTTCTTACTTTCTGATGCTTGTACACTTCCTATAATTTTAGCATCTACATTAAAAGATTTAGAGATGGAAATAATATCTTCAGCAATTTCTGGGGAAACGTAAATTTCCATTCTATGTCCGCAGTTAAATACTTGATACATTTCTTTCCAATCAGTTTTCGATTGCTCTTGTATCAATTTAAATAAAGGCGGAATTGGAAACATATTGTCTTTTACAATATGCAAATTATCTACAAAATGTAAGATTTTAGTTTGTGCACCTCCAGAACAGTGAATCATTCCGTGTACTTTATCAGAAGAAAAGTTTGATAAAATTTCTTTTATAATTGGTGCATAGGTTCTTGTAGGTGATAATACTAATTTACCAGCATCTATTGGCGAATTTTCAACAGTATCTGTCAGCTTTGTATTACCTGAATACACTAAATCATAAGGAACAGCAGCATCAAAACTTTCTGGATATTTATCTGCTAAATATTTATGAAAAACATCGTGTCTTGCAGATGTTAATCCGTTTGAACCCATACCTCCATTATATTCGGTTTCGTAAGTAGCTTGCCCAAAAGATTCTAAACCTACAATTACATCACCAGCTTTTATGTTTGCATTATCAATAACATCTGTACGTTTCATACGCGCAGTTACAGTTGAATCTACAATGATAGTTCTCACCAAATCACCAACATCTGCAGTTTCACCACCTGTAGAATGTATGGTAACTCCGAATTTTTTTAAATCTTCAATCAATTCTTCAGTTCCGTTGATAATTGCAGATAAAACTTCACCAGGAATTTTGCTTTTATTACGTCCAATAGTTGATGATAACATAATATTATCGGTTGCACCTACACATAATAAATCGTCAATATTCATAATTAAAGCATCTTGGGCAATACCTTTCCAAACAGAAATATCTCCTGTTTCTTTCCAATACATATAAGCTAAAGAAGATTTTGTACCTGCTCCATCTGCGTGCATAATTAAGCAATAATGATCATCATTAGTTAAATAATCAGGAACAATTTTGCAAAATGCTTTCGGAAATAAACCTTTGTCTATATTCTTAATAGCATTGTGTACATCTTCTTTGGATGCAGATACACCTCTTTGTGCGTAACGTTTAGAAACTTCTTGACTCATTTTTGTTGTGTTGTGAGCTGCAAATTTAGTCTTTTACAAAAAAAATCCTACTGTAAAGTAGTATGTTTTTTAAATATTACTTGGTAAACAATAACTCTCTATATTTAGTAAGTGGCCATAAATTATCATCAACCATAGTTTCTAACTGATCACAATGAAATCTTATTTCTTTAAAAAATGGTTTTACTTTATTAGAATAATTTTCGGCAAGTTTTAAACCTATACTTCTATTTGATTGTATTTTAGCTTCCTCCATTTTAATAACCAAAGCATTGATTTGGGTGATATGATTGGAAATAGTCATAATCAATTCTATTTGTTCTTTAGCAATATTCTTATAGTCTCCACCAAAAATTTCTTTTAAGTTTTTAGTGTTTTCTAGCAATGTATTCTGATAGTTAATTGCAGTTGGCACTATATGATTTCTTGCTATATCTCCTAAAACACGAGCTTCTATTTGCACCTTTTTTGTATAAGCGGCTAAATCAATTTCATAACGAGCTTCGATTTCTATTTTACTCATTACTTCCATTTCTTCAAATAGATCTATTGTGTCTTTTGAAACTTTAACCTTTAGTGCTTCTGGAGTTGCTTTATTATTACTTAATCCGCGTTTTTTTGCTTCTTTTTCCCAAGCTTCTCCATAACTGTCCCCATCAAAACGCACAGCCTTAGAGTCTTTTATATATTCTCTTAAAATATTAAAAACAGCTTCATCTTTTTTTAATCCTTTTTTATCAATTAAAGCATCTACTTCTATTTTAAATTCTTTTAATTGTTTGGCAACGATGGTGTTTAAAACTGTCATTGGTATCGCACAATTGGTTGATGAACCCACTGCCCTAAACTCAAACTTATTTCCTGTAAATGCAAAAGGTGATGTTCTATTTCTATCAGTATTATCTAATAAAATCTCAGGTATTTTACCAATGATATTTAACTTTAAATCTGTTTTCTCTTGAGGAGATAACTTCCCCTTTGTTACATTTTCTAGTTCATCTAAAACAGCAGAAAGCTGACTACCAATAAAAACTGAAATAATTGCTGGTGGAGCTTCATTTGCTCCTAATCTATGCTCGTTTGTAGCAGATGCAATTGATGCTCTTAATAATTCTTCGTACTTATAAACTGCTTTTATAGTATTCACAAAAAAGGTTAAAAACTGTAAGTTTTTCATAGGTGTTTTACCTGGACTTAACAAATTGGTTCCATTATCTGATGTTAATGACCAGTTGTTATGTTTCCCAGAACCATTAACTCCAATAAATGGTTTTTCATGAAAAAGCACTTTAAATTTATGTCTTCTAGAAACTTTTTGCATTACATCCATTAATAAAGAATTGTGGTCTACTGCTAAATTAGCTTCTTCAAAAATCGGAGCAACTTCAAATTGATTGGGTGCAACTTCATTATGTCTTGTTTTCACAGGGATACCCAACAGCATGCATTCTTGCTCTAAATCTTGCATAAAACTCATCGCTCTAGACGGAATGGTACCAAAATAATGATCATCTAGTTGTTGCCCTTTTGCCGGCGTATGACCCAATAAAGTTCTGCCTGTTAATTGAATATCTGGTCTAGAAAGCGCCAAAGCATCATCAATTAAAAAAAACTCTTGTTCCCAACCCAAAGTAGCACTTACTTTACTGGCGTTTTTATCAAAATACTTGCAAACTGCTGTTGCATGGGTATCCATAGCTTGTAAAGCTCTTAACAATGGGGTTTTATTATCTAAAGCTTCTCCTGTGTAAGCAACAAAAATAGTAGGAATACATAAAGTTGTTTCATAAATAAAGGCAGGCGAAGTAGGATCCCAAGCTGTATATCCTCTTGCTTCAAAGGTATTTCTAATCCCTCCATGAGGAAAACTTGAAGCATCTGGTTCTTGTTGAACCAATTGCTCTCCATCAAATTTTTCCATTGCCAAACTACCATTAATAGACTCAAAAAAAGCATCATGTTTTTCTGCTGTTGCACCTGTAAGTGGTTGAAACCAATGTGTATAGTGAGTAGCTCCTTTTGCCATTGCCCAATCTTTCATACTCACAGCAACTTGGTCAGCAATTTTTCTATCAATTTTTGTTCCGTGCTCAATTGCATTCATTACACTTTCATAAGCAGAACGTGTAAGATACTGTTGCATAGCATGTTTATTAAAGACATTTTGCCCAAAAAGTGTTGATCTTTTCTCGTTCTGAACAACTTTTAGAGGACTTCTATGAAGCGTTTCTTGCAAAGCATTGAATCTAATCCTTGACATATTATTAATATTTACAACTTATTTTTAATTTTACACAAATATACCCTTTCAAAATTAGGGATAAAATTATTTTTTATTGATTTTAAATATTTTACCCCTCATTTTTTTGATATGAAGGTAAAATATTTGATTTTTGTAGCAGAAACATCACATAAACAATTTATTATGGCAAAAATTAAATTAGAATACATTTGGTTAGATGGATATTTTCCAACTCAGAATATGAGAAGTAAAACCAAAGTTGAAGAGCATGAAAATTTTCAAGGAACTTTAGAAGAATTAGATAACTGGTCTTTTGATGGTTCATCAACAAGACAAGCTGAAGGAGGTTCTTCTGACTGTTTATTAAAACCTGTAGCAATCTATCCAGATCCTGCAAGAAGAAATGGTTATTTAGTAATGACTGAAGTTTTAAATGCTGATGGTACTCCGCACGTTTCTAACGGAAGAGCTACTATTGATGACAATGATAATGATTTCTGGTTTGGTTTTGAGCAAGAGTACTTTATCATGGATACTAAAACTCAATTACCTTTAGGTTTTCCTGTAGGTGGTTATCCTGCTCCACAAGGTATGTACTACTGTTCTGTAGGTGGTAAAAACACTCACGGTAGAGATTTAGTTGAAGAGCATGCTGACTTATGTATTGATGCTGGATTAAACTTTGAAGGAATTAACCAAGAGGTTGCTTCTGGACAATGGGAATTCCAATTATTTGCTAAAGGAGCTAAAAAAGCTGGTGATGAGATTTGGATTGCTCGTTATTTATTAGACAGATTAACAGAAAAATACGGATACTACATTGATTACCACCCAAAACCATTAGGTAAAGATATGGACTGGAATGGTTCTGGTATGCACGCAAACTTCTCTAATACTACTTTAAGAACTTGTGGTTCTGAAGAAATTTACGGAAAAATTTGTGAAGCTTTTAGACCTGTAGTAGATGAGCATATTGCTGTTTACGGAGAGTTTAACGACCAACGTTTAACTGGTTTACACGAAACTGCTGCTATTACTGATTTCTCTTGGGGAGTTTCTGATAGAGGTGCTTCAATCCGTATTCCAATTATTGCAGTTGAGAAAGGTTGGAAAGGTTGGTTAGAAGACAGAAGACCTGCTTCTAATGGTGACCCATACAAAATCGCTGGTAGAATTATTAAGACTGTAAAGTCTGCAAAAATTTAATCAGAAAAATTGACATATTAAAAAGGTTCGCATTTTGCGAACCTTTTTTTATTACAACAAATTTAAATTTTTATTTATATGGTTACATATATAAAAACTAAATATCCCGTTAGTAAGATTAAACCTTCTCTCCACCCTAATTGAAGTTTCTTTGGAAAAAACACTAAAGGAAATATTAAAAAGGAAATTCCTAGCATCCAAAAAATATCATCCGTTAAAAGACCTTGGTCTGTGACTGCAACTGGAGTGATCATAGAAGTAATTCCTAAAACAGCTAAAATATTAAACACATTAGATCCTATAAGATTCCCTAAAGAAATTGCTTTTTCTTTCTTTAATACCGCTATTATTGATGCTGCTAGTTCTGGTATACTTGTTCCAATTGAAACTACTGTTACACCAATTACTCGCTCACTTACCCCAAACTCTTGCGCTAAAGAAGTCGCACCTTTAATCAACAACTCCGAACCACTCCACAACCCTAAACCTCCAATAAATAAAAATAAAACTATTTTATATAACGGTAAGGGTTCATCATCTTCTGGCAATTCATCTACAACGGCAGTTTTTTGAAAACGTAAAAGGTAAATTAGAAAAACAACTAAAAAAGAAAATAAAATAATTCCTTCAGTTTGATTAATAATATTGTCTCCATTTAAAAAAAGAAATAATAGTACAGAAGCTATCATCATTACTGGCCAATCGATTTTATAAAAACTTTTTTGAACATTCATAGTGCCCAATAATAATGTGATTCCTAAAACCAAACCTAGATTTGCAATGTTAGAGCCAATTACATTTCCCAATGCTAAATCTGAAGAACCGCTTAAAGCAGCATTTATACTTACTATTAATTCTGGTGCTGATGTTGCAAAAGACACCACAGTCATTCCAATAATTATTTTAGGAATATCTAACTTTAATGATAAAGCAACTGCCGATTTTAGCAACCAATTACCACCTAAAATCAACAATATTAGACCACCAACTATTAATAAAAAATTCATCAATTTTAATTTTTGACGAAGATACATTTTTATCACTTTAGAGTAAAAGAAAAAATAGAAAGCCCCAAAAAGAGGCTTTTAAAAATGATATTTCCTTTAGTTATAAAAAGCTTTATTTTCAAGCCCTTTACAATCTAACACTTTTCAAAACAAAAAACCATAATTATTACATTATGTAACTAATATAAAGAAAATATAATTACATATTAAAACTAAAATAGCATTTTGACTTTCAAAAGTTAAATCAAATAGATTAATAGTTAAATAATTATTTGGTACTACTATTTCAATCATTATATATTGAGAAAACAATTTCGAAATTGACTAAAATTACTAACTCAAAAAACACACTATTATGATTATTATCTTACTTGACTCAATTAAAACATTATCTGATATTATATTACAAATCCTATTCTAGTTTATAGGTTAAATATTCTTATTGTTAAAGAAAAAGTAACTTGGTTAACAAACAACTCTTTCTTGTCAAAGATTGAGTTGTTTATTTTCAGTAAATTTGATTTATAATATATTTCAAATGAAAAAACAAGTTTTCAAGACACTTGCTAAAATTAATAAATTGATCTTACCTTCTTTTACTAAAAAAGAATTGGATATTTCTAAAGCATCAAAAGTCCAATTAGCAATAATTGGTTGGAGAGCTTATGTTACTTTAAATTCATTAGATTAAAACTAAATATTATGGCTACAGAACACATTAAAATATTTTCAGGATCCTCTATTATAGTTAGAGGATTACAAAATTTATTAGACGATAATAAAATCCACTATATAATTAAAGATAATTTTGAATCTGCAAGATTAGCTGGTTTTGGAGAACAAATGAATGCTGTTGAAGTTCATATTTTAAGTTCTGACAAACAAAAAGCTGAACCTATAGTTGAAAAATATAGAAAGGAAATAAATTCATAAAAAATGAAATTTGCCTTTCTAATTTCAAAAAATGCTATTATATTTGCAGCCGCTTAAGGCCATGTGGCGCAACTGAATAGCGCACTTGATTACGGCTCAAGAGGTTGCAGGTTTGAATCCTGCCATGGTCACAAAAACTCATCTTTTAAGGTGAGTTTTTTTATTTATAATAGATAATAAAAACTTATTAAAATGAAAAAGACCTTGAATTTTATTCAAGGCCTTTTTGTCTAACCAAACTTAGTATAAAAACTAACTACTACTATCTTTAAGGATCTTTTTTGATCCGTATATTATTCCTACTAAAAACAACATTCCGGTAATACCATCTATTGGTAAACCAGGAGGTGGTGGAGGTGGCACGGGTGGAGGCACAACTTGTGAAAGCCCCATCAATGGAAACATAATTATTACCCCAATTATTATGATTCTTTTAAACACCTTAATTATTATATATTTATATGACTCATTTTTTATCTCTAAGTCACTACAAATAAATAAAAAAAGTAAGATTTTTTTTATGGTTTTCGATGAATGGTCGCTTAATGAAGGTATTGCTTAATCATTAGTCGGTGTTCGGGAATACTCTTATCGTAGTTTTCTACTAGTAATTCAAGTATTTCTGGTGGTTTAGTTCCAATATCTTTTATATGATGATATCTGGAAACATATAAGTTATAGGCATTTTCGTTTTTTTCAAAAATTAAAAAATGAGTATCGTTTAATTCTGAAAAACTAATCTCGTTATCTGAAAAGGTGTGAGATTTATCAACAATAAAATCAGAAAATTCGTAATATTTAAAAATGTTTTCCATCTTTAAACCAATTCTGCAGATAAACCTAATTGTAATAATTTAGAACATCTAGGTTCTAAATCTTTATACTCACCGGATTTTACGGTACACTTTCCTTTATAATGCACTAATATTGTACATTGTTCTGCTTGCTCTAAAGTATGATCGCAAACATTAATTAAAGATTCAATTACAAAGTCGAAAGTATTAACTTCATCATTGTGTAAAACAATTTCGTGCTGATGTGTTTCTTGTTCTAGAACGTCAACTTCTTCCTGAATTTTTTCTTTTGTACTCATATCTGCAAAAATAACGAATATTTTTTACTCTTTATTGTATTTTAACGCCACCCAATTGTTACGCTCTATATATTTTTCGAGCTTTAATCCATATTTAGAGACTTCTGTATCTATAACAGGAATATCTTCTTGATAAAATCCACTTAACAGTAGAACACCTTTTTCATTTAAACAATTAGTATAAACCTTCATATCCATTAATAAAATATTTCTGTTGATGTTGGCAATAATCACATCGTATTTTTTATTGATTAAGAGTGATGAATCTCCTTCATAAACTGAAATATGCTTACAGTTATTTCTTTCAACATTTTCTATAGAATTTTCATAACACCAATTATCAATATCAATGGCATCTGTTGGATTTGCTCCTTTCATTTCTGCAAAAATTGCTAAAATTCCAGTTCCACATCCCATATCTAATACTTTCTTATTTTCTAAATTTAATTGTAATAAATGTTGCACCATCATATGAGTAGTTTCGTGATGCCCTGTACCAAAACTCATTTTTGGTTCTATAACAATATCATATTTTAAATTTGGGTTTTCGTGAAATGGTGCACGAATACTTACCAAATCATCCACTTTAATAGGTGCAAAATTCTTTTCCCATTCTGCATTCCAATTGGTTTGTGCTACTTCCATTTGATTGTATTCTATAGAAAACTCATCAGAATTTATTACATAAATATCCTCTAAAATAGCTTCGCTCCAATCTTCTTTTTGAATATAAGCAGTAACTCCGTTTTCAGTTTCTACAAAACTTTCAAAACCAACATTACCTAATTCCGCGATTAGAATTTCTGTAGTTGGTTCTTTTGGGGATACTGTAAAATTGTATTCTATATATATATTATCCATAATTGTAAATCAAAAAAAAATGCATCAAGATTTAAAAAATCTGGATGCAAATTTATTGTAAATATTTTTAAGTCCTTCTCTTAAATAGCTTTAATAATTGCAGTAAAATCTTCTACTTTTAAAGCTGCTCCACCAATTAAACCACCATCTACATCTGGTTTAGAAAAAATCTCTTCTGCATTTGCTGGTTTTACACTTCCTCCATATAAAATTGATACTCCATCAGCTACTTCTTTATTATACTGCTTTTCTATAATATTTCTAATAAAAGCGTGCATTTCTTGAGCCTGTTCTGGACTTGCAGTTTCTCCTGTACCTATTGCCCAAACTGGTTCGTATGCTAAAATGATGCTTTTCCAAGCATCAGCTTCTAAATGAAATAATGCATTTTTTAATTGACTCTCTACTACTGCAAAATGATTATCAGACTTTCTATCTTCTAACAATTCACCAAAACAAAAAATAGTTTCTAATTTATTTTCTAAAATAGCATCAACTTTAGCAGCTAATGTTTCATCAGTTTCATTAAAGTAAGTTCTTCTTTCTGAATGCCCTAAAATAACCGTTTCTATTCCGATTGCTTTTAACATATTTGCAGAAATTTCTCCAGTGTAAGCACCGTTTTTAGCCTGATGCATATTTTGTGCAACAACTTCAATTTTAGATTTTTTAGCCGCTTTTACTGAAGATGATAAGTTTACAAATGTTGGCGCAACAATAACACGAGTGTTTTTTAATTTCTCTTTTTTTATCGATTTTTTTAAATCTTTAATTAATTGTTTGCTCTCTTTCTTATCATTATTCATTTTCCAGTTTCCTGCAACTACTTTAGTTCTCATAATTTTATTTTTTTTACCTTAAAAACAAGGTCGATTTCTAATTTATTTGATGATGTAAATTTAAGAAATGGAATAACAAAAAACAGAAAGAAAAACAAATAGTTACTAAAACGTTTTATATAGCTTTTTTCAAAGCTTGTATTATCTCATCATCAGAAGCGTCGGTTGCTTTAAATAGAGCTATTTTTCCGAACTCATCAATAACCATATATCTAGGAATCCAGCCTAAACCAATAAAATCTACCAAAGCACCATCTTTCATTCCTTTTGGTAAATTATAATGTTCTCCAGTAATTTTATAACGCTGTATTCCTCTTTTCCAAGAGTTTTTCCTTGTATCTACTGATAAAAATAAAAAAGTAATTTTTGGAAATTCTTTCTGCAATTTCTTAACTTCTGACAACCCTTCTATACAATCTCTACACCAAGAAGCCCAAAAATCTATTAAAATTTTATTTCCCTTATGTTTATTTAATATTTCTTGAAAAGTTGATGAAGACTCGTCTAAACTATAAACCTTTTCATTTAAAGCTTCTGGTGTAAAGTTAGTTGGAGTTTCAAAACTACAACTCATAAAAACCAAGATAACTAAAATTGATATTTTTTTGAACATTAATTAATTTTTCATTTTTGTCTTCAAAATTATATATTACTTACAATTCTGATCTTTAAATCAAAACAAAAATACCTACTTTTGTAGAACTTATAATTATCTGATGACAACACAAGAATTAGTCGCTCAAATTAAGAAAAAGAAATCATTTTTATGCATTGGGCTAGATGTAGATTTAAATAAAATCCCACCTCATCTTTTAAAAGAAGAAGATCCAATTTTTGCGTTTAACAAAGCTATTATTGATGCGACGCACCACCTTTGTGTTGCTTATAAACCTAACACGGCTTTTTATGAAGCTTACGGTTTAAAAGGTTGGAAAGCTTTAGAAAAAACAATTCAATACTTAAACACAAACTATCCAGAAATCTTTACAATTTCGGATGCTAAACGTGGAGATATTGGCAACACTTCAACTATGTATGCAAAAGCTTTTTTTGAAGATTTAGCTTTTGACTCTGTTACCGTTGCGCCATATATGGGAAAAGACTCGATAGAACCTTTTCTTGCTTTTGAAAATAAACATACCATTATGTTAGCTTTAACTTCTAATGAAGGTGCATTTGATTTTCAAACAAAAAAAGTTGAAGAAAAGGAATTATATAAAGCAGTTTTAGAGACTTCTAAAAACTGGAAAAACTCTGAAAACTTAATGTATGTTGTGGGTGCTACAAAAGCGGAATATTTTGCTGAGATAAGAAAAATTGTACCTGATTCTTTTTTATTAGTTCCTGGTGTTGGCGCTCAAGGTGGAAACTTACAAGATGTTTGTAAATATGGTTTATCTGCTAATATTGGTTTATTAATTAACTCTTCTAGAGGAATTATTTACGCTTCAAAAGATGAAGATTTTACAGAAAAATCTAAATTAAAAGCTAAAGAATTACAAAAAGAAATGTCGAAAATTTTAAGCAGTCGTATTTAGTAAATCCCTATCCAAGTATTTTACTTGATTTATTTTTTCTAAAACTTTCATCGCTTTAAAAGCAGCAGTATCACTTTTAGATTCATCTTCAAAACGATAATCATTAGATTTTTCTAACAACCTAAAATACCTTTCTTCTAAGTGCTTTTTATAAGTTTGAAGCTGATTTATTCTTGACATTTATTTACTTTATTCTTTAAATATAAGGAATTTATCGAAACAACCTAAATCACTAAGCATAAAAAAACCTGTATTCTAGTAAAATACAGGTTCTATATACTTTGTAAATACTTTTGTTTATTTCTTATCTTGTAAAGCAAACACTTGTTTTAATAAAGCTGTATTTCTTAACCCTACTTTTTCTCTAATCCCTTTTTCCTCGACTTCTATCATCGTAAAAACCCCCTTTAAAGCTTGGTTTGTTACATATTGTGTTAAATCTGGATTTACTTTCTTTACAAAGGGAATAGAATTGTATTTAGAAATTAAATTATTCCAAACTTTATCTGCTCCAACTTTAGAGAACGAGTTCTGAATAACTGGACTAAAACTATTGTATAAAGCAGTATTTGTTTTTCCTTGTAAGTAAGACGTAGCTGCATTTTGATCACCTAATAAAATATTTTTAGCATCATTAAAAGTAATTTCTTTAACAGCATTTATAAAAATAGGTGTTGCTGTTTTTACAGCATCTTCAGCTGCTCTGTTTAAAACTTTAATACCCTCATCAGCTAAATTACCCAAACCTATTTTACGCAAACCTTTATCTACGGCTTGTAATTCTTGAGGCAACATAATTTTTACCAACTGATTTCTATAAAATCCGTCTTTAGAAGTTAATTTAGAAACTTGGTTTTTAATTCCATTATCTAATGCTTGACGTAATCCGTTACCAATTTGTTCTTGAGTTAAAGCACCGCCGTTAGGTAAATTATTAACTACTTTTTGTAATTCTGCACATCCTACTAATTGAATTGCAACCACTAAAACCAAAATTCTTTTTATCATCTTTTTATTATATCTATTATTAAGAAACCTATTTCTTTTAAAAGTCACTTCTATTTAAAAGTATCTGTTTTTTTATCATATCCGTATGGACAATGTTTACAACCACTTTTACAGCAATACCCTCTTTTAAGGTGATATTTTTCTGTAAAAACTCGGTAACCTTGTTCGTTAAAATAAAAATCTCCTTCTTCTAAAGATACTCTCTTGTTGTACATAATACAAAAATATTATTTTAATCCATAAAAAAAGCGTTCTCACGAACGCTTTTTAAAACTTTATTTTTCTTTTCCTGGAGGAAATCTTGATATAATTTCTTTCACAAACTCTTTTATTCGTGCTTCTTTTTTTTCCCTATTTTGTAGTCTTAGTGCTCCGGTTCCTACGCCTTGCCATACTAATTCCTTTTTCTCTTTATCAATAAAATCTATAAATAAAGTCCCCTCTGTAAATTGATTTACTTGAATATTATTGTTCATTCCCCACCAAGGATTCCAACCCCAACCAAAACCCCAACCTAAACCATTATTCTGATTAACATTTACTTTTTCTCTAGATTTTGTAAAAATACCAACTAAAATATCTGGGTTTTTAGATTTTGTAAATCCTTTTGCTATTAATTCTGATTCTATTGCTCTTAAAATTCGCTTTTTATCTAAATCTGAAATTTTAGCTTTATCTATTTCTGGTTTATAAAAAGCAAAAGTTTTATATTTTGAAAAATCTGCTTTAGTATCATAATCTGTAACAACTTTAACGGTTTGACAAGAATATGATACAATTAATAAAAATAGTAATAGTGCTTTTATATATTTCATAATAAATCAATTTAAAGTGCTTTAACAACAACAAATACTATGCCGTTAAACTTTAAAAATAATTAAGCAAGTAAAAACCTTACTAAAATTTTAAAAAAACTCATAGATTCGGCATATTTTTTAAGATTTTCGTAAATTGCAGACCTAAAATTAAACATTTATTACGAATGGAACAAATTACTCCTTATAAACCTAAACATAAAGTAAGAATTGTAACTGCTGCTTCTCTTTTTGATGGACATGATGCTGCCATTAATATAATGCGCAGAATCATACAATCTACTGGAGTTGAAGTAATTCATTTAGGACATGATAGGTCTGTAGAAGAAGTGGTTAACTGCGCCATTCAAGAAGATGTAAATGCCATTGCAATGACCTCTTATCAAGGAGGTCATAATGAGTATTTTAAATACATGTATGATTTATTACAAGAAAAAGGAGCTAGCCATATCAAGATTTTTGGTGGTGGAGGTGGTGTAATTCTTCCTGAAGAAATTAAAGATTTGATGGATTATGGAATTACACGTATTTATTCTCCTGATGATGGAAGAGAACTTGGATTACAAGGTATGATTAATGATTTGGTAGAAAAATCAGACTTTGCAATTGGAGATAATTTACAAGTAAATATTGATGATTTATCAAAAAAAGAAGCTGGTAAAATTGCACGCGTTATTTCCGCAGCAGAAAACTTCCCAGAAATTGCAAAAGCTACTTTAGATAAAATTCACACTAAAAACTCAACTTCAAAAACTCCTGTTCTAGGAATTACAGGAACAGGTGGTGCAGGAAAATCATCTTTGGTTGATGAATTGGTTCGTCGTTTTTTAATTGATTTTCCTAATAAAACTGTTGGGCTAATTTCTGTTGATCCTTCTAAAAGAAAAACTGGTGGTGCTTTGTTAGGTGATAGAATTCGGATGAATACCATAAATAACTCAAGAGTTTATATGCGCTCATTAGCAACTCGTCAATCGAATTTAGCATTGTCTAAATATGTAAATGAAGCTGTACAAGTTTTAAAAGCTGCTGAATTTGATTTAATCATTTTAGAAACTTCTGGAATTGGACAATCTGACACCGAAATTATTGAACATTCTGATACTTCATTATATGTAATGACTCCAGAATTTGGAGCAGCTACTCAGTTAGAAAAGATTGATATGTTAGATTTTGCTGATTTGGTTGCCATCAATAAATTTGATAAAAGAGGAGCATTAGATGCCATTCGTGATGTAAAAAAGCAATACATGCGTAACAACAATTTATGGGATATTCATATGGATGATATGCCCGTTTTTGGAACGATTGCTTCACAATTTAATGATCCAGGAATGAACTCGCTTTACAAAGCGATTATGGATAAATTGGTTGAAAAAACGAATGTTGATTTACAGTCTAATATGGAAATCACCAAAGAAATGTCTGAGAAGATATTTGTAATTCCACCTAAAAGAGTGCGTTATTTATCAGAGATTGCAGAGAGTAATAGAAGCTATGATGATAAAGTTGAAGAACAAGTTGTGGTTGCTCAAAAGCTGTTTGGAATTTTCAAAACAATAGAATCAATCACAAACTCATCAATTGATATTATTAAAACGGGGTTAAATGAAGATGAGATTCTCAAACAAGTTCAGAATGACGATACTGAATTCGTTAAGTTACTCTTTGCTCAGTTTGATAAAGTAAAACTCAACTTAGACCCATATAATTGGGAAATCATTTTAAACTGGCAAGAAAAGGTACTGAAATATAAAAATCCTATTTATACATTTAAAGTACGTGATAAAGAAATCAAAATCGAAACACACTCTGAATCTTTATCACATTCTCGAATACCAAAGGTAGCTTTACCAAAATATCAAGCTTGGGGAGATTTATTAAAATGGAACTTACAAGAAAATGTTCCAGGAGAATTTCCTTATACTTCAGGCTTATATCCTTTTAAAAGGACAGGTGAAGACCCTACAAGAATGTTTGCAGGTGAAGGTGGACCAGAAAGAACCAATAGACGTTTTCACTATGTGAGTTTAGGTATGGATGCAAAACGTTTATCAACCGCTTTTGATTCTGTGACTTTATATGGAAATGATCCTGGACACAGACCAGATATTTACGGTAAAATAGGTAATGCTGGTGTTTCTATTTGTTGTTTAGATGATGCTAAAAAACTCTATTCTGGTTTTGATTTGAGTCATTATATGACATCAGTTTCTATGACCATTAATGGGCCTGCACCTATGTTGTTAGGTTTTTTTATGAATGCTGCCATTGATCAAAATTGTGAGAAATACATTAAAGAAAATAATCTTGAACATCTTGTAGAAGAAAAACTATCAGAAATCTATGATAAAAAAGGCTTGGAAAGACCTAAATATTATGGTGATTTACCTGAAGGAAATAATGGTTTAGGTTTACTTTTATTAGGAATTACTGGTGATTTGGTATTACCTTCTGAAGTTTATCAACAGATAAAAAAAGACACGTTAACGCAAGTTAGAGGAACTGTACAAGCAGATATTTTAAAGGAAGATCAAGCACAAAATACCTGTATTTTTTCTACTGAATTTGCATTAAGATTGATGGGTGATGTGCAAGAATATTTTATTGAAAAACAAGTGAGAAACTTTTATTCTGTTTCTATTTCTGGTTATCATATTGCCGAAGCTGGCGCAAATCCAATTACGCAATTGGCATTAACCTTGGCAAACGGATTTACTTACGTGGAATATTATTTATCACGTGGAATGGACATCAATAGATTTGGCCCAAACTTGTCGTTTTTCTTTTCAAATGGTATTGACCCAGAGTATGCAGTTATTGGTAGAGTTGCTCGTAAAATTTGGGCAAAAGCAATGAAATTAAAATACGGAGCAAATCCAAGAGCGCAAATGTTAAAGTATCATATTCAAACTTCTGGACGCTCTTTACACGCCCAAGAAATTGACTTTAATGATATTAGAACAACACTACAAGCTTTATATGCTATCTATGATAATTGTAATTCTTTGCACACCAACGCTTATGATGAAGCCATAACGACTCCAACAGAAGAATCTGTAAGAAGAGCTATGGCAATTCAGTTAATTATAAATAAGGAATTAGGTTTAACAAAAAATGAAAATCCAATTCAAGGTTCGTTTATTATTGAAGAACTAACAGATTTGGTTGAGGAAGCTGTTTTAGAAGAATTTGATAGAATTACAGAAAGAGGTGGTGTTTTAGGAGCCATGGAAACCATGTATCAACGCTCAAAAATTCAAGAAGAAAGTTTGTATTATGAAACTTTAAAACACACAGGGGAATTCCCAATTATTGGTGTCAATACTTTTTTAAGTTCTAAAGGTTCACCTACTGTTTTACCTGCGGAAGTAATACGTGCTACTGAAGAAGAAAAACTAAATCAGATTAAAACAAAAGAAAGCCTTAATGAGGCAAATGAAGAAAATGTTACTCAACAATTAGCAATACTTCAAGAAGCTGCCATTCAAAATGAAAACTTATTTGAAAAATTGATGGAAGCAACCAAAGTTTGTTCTTTAGGACAAATTACAGAAGCTTTGTTTAAAGTTGGTGGACAGTATCGTAGGAATATGTAAATAAAACATTAATTAAACATAAAATCCACACTAATTGTGCGGATTTTATGTTTAATTAATATTTCTTATAACTAATTTTCCCTGACTTTAAATAATTAATAATATGTAAAATAGATCTTTCTTTTGCTTTATGAAGAGTTTTTGTAAAATTAAATAAGAAAACAGAATCTTCACCTATGGCAACAAAATCTAAAATTTCTCTATTTGTCTTAGCATCATAAACCTCTACTTTTACATTGATTATACAGTACTCTACAGATGTTGTCGTATTCATTCCTCCAACTCCATTCATATTCATTCCTGCAGAATGATTCCACTCAATTCTATTTGCTATTTCAAAATTTGAAAAATGAATAACATAATCTACTTTTTCTTTATTAACTGAAGTATAGGTGGTATTTAGAGAATCTACATAAACTTTAGAAAAAACTTGACTTGCATGCAATTTTTCTGAAAAAACATCGAGGTAGTTCATTGAAAAATCTTTTTTCTCAGGGAAATTTTTCTGAAATGTTTTTTTAAATTCATTTACCCTAACGTCATCTGATGCAAAAATTAAAACTTTCTTTGTTTTTGGGTCATCAATTTCTTCTTTTTTAGAAATATGTGCTACATAATTCTTTGAAACCTTACAGGAAGTAAAACTAAAAACTAGTACAAATAGTGTTAAAAACAAATAAACTTTTCTTTTCATATATTTTAAAATTAGAATACAAAACTACTAAAATTGTTTGTGGTAAAATTGAAACCTTTTTCTAATAATTTCTCTGGATAAACTTTTCTACTTTTTAAAATTAATTCTGATTCAGTTCCTATAAAAATTGCTCCTAAATTTAACACAAATTTTGGGGTAGGAATTCCCAAAAAGCATCTTAACTTTTCTCTTACTATTTTTTGAAATTCTTTATTTCTTATCGGATTCGGAACGCAAAGGTTATAAATTCCTGATTCTTGATTAATTAAAAATTCGATAGCTTTCACATAATCTTTCTCAGTAATAAAACTTATAAATTGCTTCCCTGAACCTTGTTTCCCTCCAAAACCAAATTTTGATAATCTTTTAATTATAGGCAATGCGCCTCCGTTATTGCCCAAAACAATTGATGTTCTTGTTATTATTTTATTAGTTCTTGGCAAAGGGTATGCATTAAAAACGGTTTCCCATTTCTTACAAACATCCATAGAAAAATCAGCTCCAATTTCTCCATTTTTTTCAGTCATAAATTTATCTTCTGAAGATCTATAAATTGTTGCTGATGAGGTTTGAATAAATACTCTTGGTGGAAACTCTAGTTGTTGAACAATTTTGCAGAGTAGAGTTGTACTTTCAATTCTACTACTGTAAATTTTAGCTTTGTTACTAATTGTATATCTACAATTTACAGATTTACCTACTAAATTAATCAAAACATCTGTCCCTTCTAAAAAAGCTAACCAGTAACCTTCTGTTTTTCCATCCCATTTTAAATAAGAAACATTACCCCTATTTACATTTTGTTTCCTACTTAAAATATAGATTTGATTTTTTTGATCTCTTTTAAAGTGGCTGGTAAGCAACTTACCTAAATATCCAGTTCCACCAGCAATTACTATTTTCATTATACTTTTTCTTTATTAATTCTCAAATTATTTTCTTTGCTAGCTTTTCTTCCTTTTAAAAAAAATATGATAAAAAGAATCATTACAATTCCTAAATAAATTGAAAAACCACCAATTTTTGCGCTTAACGTTTCAACCAAATCCTTATATCCTGTCAAGCTATAAATTGATATAATTCTCAGAGCAAAACCAATATTTAAAAGGTAAAATCCGATTTTAAAAAGTTTATTTGTTGCCATAGCAATTTCTACTTTTTGATTAAAAATATCTAACATAAAAATTTTACTATTCTTAAATAAATGCTGAGAAACAAATGTGGTTAATCCAATAGCAATTGGCAAGTAAATGATATAAGCGATTAATTCTAGTGAAGTGTTCATAATTATTGGTTTTAATATTAATTTATAGTTCCTTAGTCATTACGCCTAAGTTAATTTTCTCTGCTTTTGTGAATTTTATTTCTCTTACCATACTCATATCTTGCCATAAATACTTACTGCCTTTTAATCTTTTAGTTTGTCTAATTCTTCTTTGAAAAGCTCTATATTCTTTATCTGTGGCATCTCTTTTAACTCCTAATTCTCCATATAATTTTACAGCTGGATATTCAGGAAATTTCATTTTAAATAATGATTTTAACCAAAATAACGTACCACTGTTCACTGCTAAAACACAGATGTCTTTATTCGTTTCGTAATTTATATTTAGCTTTGTTGCAAACTTCTCAAAATAAAATCCTGTTTGATTATCATTCAGAAACAAAGAACCAATTGGAGTCACAGTTGGCTGATTATCTTTATTAACAGAAGCAATTGAAACGTGCATATTTGCTCCAAAAGATTTGCTAAAATGCATTTTAATTTTTTGCCAGTTTTGTTCTATGTTGATTTTCATTTTTATTATTATTATAATGTTTATAAATTAAATACACTGCGTATATATTAATAAAGTGAAGTGATGCAATGATTAATAAAATATAACTTAATCTGTTACAGATTTCCAAAATCACTTCAATAGAAGTATTTATTTCTCTCATAGAATGCAAGCTCCAGATTGCCAAACCTATGTTTAACAAATAATAAGCAGTTCTTAGTAACTTATTGATTCCATTACCAAAACTTACATCTTTGGAAAAATAATTTAATATATACACTTTGCCATTTTTGTAACACCAGTTTCCAACAAGAACTACAATTAAAGTTGACAATAAAATGTACAGTATGTATGTGATTTGATTCATAATTCTTTTTTTATTGATTCAAGAATATATGTCCAAAAAAAAGATAGAAATACTGGAGTTGTCCAGATAATTATCCTAATTAAATCTATTCTATCAAAAAGTTCATAAACGCCTATTAATAAGTAACTATAGACGAAATAGACAATTACTAAACAACCATAAATTACTAAATAACCTCTATTTATTTTTTTTACTTTTCTATAATACATAGTTGTTAAAAGGAATGAAAAAAATTGAAAAGGACCAATTAAAAGTGCTATCAATGCAGAGTAATAGAAAAAGCCAAAATCAATTACCCCTAACATTAAAGTGATTATAAAAGGAATCATTAAAACCCTATTAATCCATGTCATTGTTAAGATGTTTGTTGTCATAACTTATAACATTTAAAACTTTCAGAAATATTTGAAAGTTTGTGTTCAAATTTTTTTTACTTTTTCATTATTTTGGTAAAATTAGATAATAACCAATGTTCATCAGCTTTTATAACGTTTTCTAATAAACCGTTCACTTTTGTAGTTACAGAAGATAAATCACTTAAAACTTTTTTAAACTCTTCTCCTTCATCAGTAACATCATCAACTTGCTGCAAATCTTCTAATACTTTTAAAACTGGTTCAATTTCTCTTTTTTTACGTTCTTTAGTTATTTGCTTAAACAACTCCCAAATGTCTTTATCAGCCACAAAAAACTCTTTACGCTCCCCTACTACAAATTCTTTTTGAACAATTCCCCAATCAATTAAAGCGCGAACATTCATATTTACATTTCCACGAGAAATTTGTAAAGCATCCATAATGTCTTCTGCTGATAAGGGTTTTGTAGATACTAATAACAATGCGTGTACTTGTGCCATTGTTTTATTAATACCCCAAGAAGTAGCTAAACTTCCCCAAGTTTGAATGTATTTATGTTTTGCCTCATCTAATTTCATAAGACAAATATACAATAATTTTCTAAACTTTCAATAATTATTGAAAAATAAATAAATTAAGCCTGTTTATTATTTTGGGGACTCTTTATTTCATCAATCATTTGTTTTAAATCTTTTAATGAATTTGTTAAATTGTTTTCCTTAACAACCTCGTTCATCAACTGAATAGCTTCTTGCGGACTAGAATTTAACATAGATTTTGCTGCTGCTGTAGTAACAGCATTTTGCAAAGTATACAATTGTTGTTGTTGATTTACAATATTCATCATAGCAACTCCAACTGCTTGTGCTGTCAATTGATTAGAAATTGAGTCCAAACTAAAGTCACTATCTCCAAGAAAAGCATTTACTTGTTTTATAGCGTCAATAATTTGAGCATTTACTTTACTATTACTTGTTTCCTCCATCTTTAGAATTTAAAATTGTTGTTACACATTGAGTAGTTACTGCCTGAGAAAGTATACTTGCCTGTTGTTGCTGAGTTACTGCATTCTCCATTAAAATACCTATAGAATGTGCTAAAGATTGATATACATTACCCATAGCCATTGCTGGTGCTTCACCAACAACTTTTACATTAGATTGAGTTACTGCATCTGTTATTTGAGAATTTACTTGATCTGCCATTTTGTGAAATTTTATATTATTATTTAAATTTAGTTAATCAATGTCATTCTATTTTAATACAAATGAAAAATCAGGTGTTTATCCCCATAAAAACGGATAATTATACTTTGTCTAATTTCAAAAAAACAAAAATTCACATCTCAAAATGCATCTTTTTTAATAACTTTAAGTCTATTCTATGAATATAAAAACAAACAAAATGAAAAATTATAAAAATCAATGTTCATGTACTTGTGTAGAATGTAAAAATGGTAATTGCAAAAATTGTACTTGTGAAAACTGTACATGTTCATCATGTAATTGTTAACTAATATTTTAAGTGCAGTCTAAAGGTTTCGTATTTTTTTGACTTTGCTAGAAATACATCTTAGAATTTTATTCTTATGACAACTAAACAAGTCTGGACAAAATATTCAGAAGATTTAAAACGATTTATCATCAGCAAAGTAAAAAATAGTACTGTTGCTGATGATATTTTGCAGGATACATTTATCAAAATTCACACAAAATTACACACATTAAATGATATAAATAAGCTAAAGTCTTGGTGTTTTACCATTGCTAGAAATTCAATTTTAGATTATTGGAAATCTACAAATCAAACTTTTGAAATTGCAAATTTTGAGAAAGAAACTGAAATTACTGAAACAATGCATACAGAAAAAGATTGTTTACGAGGCATTTTAAAAAGTCTTCCTAAAAAATATAGAGACCCTTTATTTTTATCAGACATAAAAGGATTAAAACAACAAGAAGTAGCTAATCAATTAAAACAAAGTTTACCCACAACTAAATCGCAAATACAACGTGCAAGAAAATTAATTGCTCAAGGTTTTATGGATTGCTGTGGTTTTGTATTAAATAATAAAGGAAATTTAGTAGGTGAAATACAAGATAAAAAAGATTGTAAAGTTTGTAATTAAAAATAAAAAAAGAGAAAAGATTTGATTTATCTTTTCTCTTTTATAGATCTTTAAATTTACTCTTTAACCTGTGGCAAATGTATTCCTTGTTTTAATAAAGTAAAACCCATTAGCATTAACCATATAACTTTTACATGAAAAATGGGTTTATAAACTTCATAATTATCAGGTATCAATAAAATAGTTAACATAGCTAACAAACCTAATAAAACAGTAATCCAACCTAACCAAACGCCTACCATCTTCCATTTAACAAAAGCAAACCCTAATAAAACAAGTCCAACTCCAGAAAATATTCTTCCGAACCTTATAAAACAAGTTACATATTGATTGGTAGACAAAATACTATCCATAAAAATAGTTATTTCAGCTGCATTCATTCCAGCAGTTTTACCAACTCCCCAAGCTCCAAAATTGTAATAAAATGCATTTGCAATTGCTAAAGTAAAAGTACCAACAACAACCATTCCTATACCAGGATAAACAACTACATTATAAGGTTTACCAGAAGTTAAAGAAAGTAAAGAAAACATTGATATTCCCATAGTAACCCAACCAAATATATGTATACGATACATCCATATCCAGTACCAAACATTTTCTCCAACTTTAGCAAAATCTGATGCTACAATATACTCTCCTATTTGATGAGGAGACAGAAACCAACCCACCCATAGTAATATTGCTGCTAAAACAAATGCTACTCCTGTAAAATTTGTTTCAAAATTTTTTTCCATTATTCTCATAATTTTATATTGATTTTTAGTAATTACGCAATATATAAGTACTTTTAATTTTTATATGTAACTTTTGTTACACTGCAAAAGACATAGCAGATGTATATTGGACAACTATTTAATTCATTTAAACTTTTATAACCATTGGAAAGAAGATTATTTATAAAAAAAACTGTCTTAAGTTCTTTTACTGCATTAATTGGTACTGAAATTGTTTTTGGTTCGAATATTGAAAAAGGGTACACACCTATTGCTCTTCAAAATGTAGATCCTTTTAAACTTTTCAATAAGAACAAAGAAATGATAGTTTTAAATGATAAACCTTGGAATATTGAATCTCAAGCTCATTTACTAGATGATGATGTTACTCCTAACTCTAGTATGTTTATCAGAAATAATGGAAGAACTCCAGAAAAAATGAATCCTAAAGATTGGGTTTTAACTATTGATGGAGAGTCTGCAAAAAGAAAAAAAACATATACATTAAATGATTTAAAAACTAAATTTAAAAAACACTCATACCAACTAACACTAGAATGTGGAGGAAATGGAAGAAGTGAGTTTGACCCTCCTGCAAAAGGAAATCAATGGACAATAGGGGCTGTTCATTGTGCTTCTTGGACTGGTGTAAGATTAAAAGATATTTTAGAAGACGTAGGTATAAATAATGATGCCGTTTATATTGGTTATCATTCTTTTGATACACATTTAAGTGGAGATCCTAGCAAAGAACCCATATCTAGAGGTTGCCCAATTTCTAAAGCTTTACAAGACGAAACACTTTTAGCATTTGAAATGAATGGAAAAGAAATACCTTTAATTCACGGTTATCCCGTACGTTTAGTTGCAGGCGGATGGCCTGCATCTGTTTCTGGTAAATGGATAAATAGAATTAGCATTAGAGATAAAGTACATGATGGCACTAAAATGATGGGTACAGCATATAGAGTTCCTAAAAATCCAGTTGCTCCCGGTGAAAAAGTAAAAGATGAAAACATGTGTATTATAGAATCTATGCCTGTAAAATCTTTAATCACTTATCCAAAATCTGGTGCTACAATAAAAAAAGAAAGAAAGTTAAATATAAGAGGTCATGCTTGGGCTGGAGAACTAGAGGTTAGTAAAATGGAATATTCCATTGATTTTGGTGCTACCTGGAAAACTTGTACCCTTAAAAAACCTATAAACCGTTTAGCTTGGCAACGTTTTTCTGCTTCAATAATTTTTCCTAAAAATGGATATTATGAAGTTTGGGCAAAAGCAAGTGATAGAAACGGAGTTTCACAACCAATGCTATTACCTGGATGGAATCCTAAAGGGTATTTAAATAATGCTTGTCATAGAATTGCAGTAAAAGTTATATAATGAGTAAGGATACTGAATTTGACATAAAAATTAAAAAAGCTGAAAAAACAGCTTATATAGCTCTGTTTTTTTCTTTTTTAGCTTCTATTTTACTTCTTTTAGTAATTTACAATCCAACTTTATCCATTTTTAATAATCAAAATTTAAATGAAACTCAAAAAATTGCTTCAGAAAATGACGATGAAGATAGAATTGAAAATGGTATTCATGTAAGAACTGGTTTAATTGATTCTGATGGTTTAATGACCGTTGTAAACAATTGCACAAATTGTCATTCTGCTAAGATAATAACCCAAAATAGAATGAATACCGAACGCTGGAATACAACTATTAAATGGATGCAAGAAACACAAAACCTTTGGGATTTAGGAGAAAATCAAAAAATTATAGTAAACTATCTTGTTAATAATTATCCTACAACATCAAAAGGAAGAAGAATAAATTTAAACAATATAGACTGGTATACTTTAAAATAATAAATTAAAAAAAATGGAAAAATATTTAGACGCTTTTATAAATACTTTTATTGGAACAGTAGATTGGACATGGAAATCTATCATTTTTGATGTGCCATGGTATACAAATTATTTTTGGGGGTTAACTGTTATTTCTCTTATTGTATGGGTATTAGAAATTGCATTTCCTTGGAGAAAAAATCAAGCTATTTTTAGAAAAGATTTTTGGTTAGATGCTTTTTATATGTTTTTTAATTTCTTCATTTTCTCAATAGTAATTAGTGGTTTTTATGAAGTTCTTGGATTGTTGTTTGGAGAGTTTAACATAACTGCAAAAAGTTTAGCTTTAATTAATATTTCTAATTGGGAGCCTTGGTTGCAATTGTTAGTGTTTTTTGTGATTCTAGATTTTGTACAATGGTTTACACATGTACTTTTACATAAATATGCCTTTTTATGGAGGTTCCATAAAGTACATCACAGCGTAAAAGAAATGGGGTTTGCGGCACATTTAAGATATCACTGGATGGAAAATGTTCTATACAAACCACTTAAAACTTTTGGTGTTATGTTAATTGGCGGTTTTGAACCAGAACAAGCTTATATAGTTCACTTCATTACCATAGCTATTGGTCATCTTAATCATGCAAATATTAAAATAACTTGGGGTATTTTTAAATACATTTTAAACAATCCTGTAATGCACTTATATCATCATGCATATGTTTTACCTAAAGGTAAATACGGAATGAATTATGGAATTAGTTTAAGTCTTTGGGATTATATTTTTAAAACCGATTACATTCCAGAAGATAGTGGTACTGTAGAAATAGGTTTTAAAGGTGATGATAAATTTCCAACAGATTTTTTACATCAAAACCTCTACGGTTTCAAAAAAAATGAAAAATAAATTAAAGGCTCATACAATTGTATGAGCCTTTAATTATATAATGAATCATCATTTTTAACTATATTAGTTGAAATAATTTTACTTATTAAAACTTACTTATTATGGCAATACTAAAAAAAGAAGACATCAGTCAAGAAGTATTTGATTTATATGATGACTACGCTCACAATAAATTAACTCGGAAAGAATTTTTAGAAAAGCTATCTTTATATGCAGTTGGTGCAATTACATTACCTGCATTATTAAGTTTTATTTCTCCAGATTATATAAACTCCATAATTATACCTGAAGAAGACCCAAGATTAGATTCTAAAATGATTACTTATAACTCACCAAAAGGTGGCAAAAAAATTGATGGATTACTTTCAATTCCTAAAGACAAAAAAGGCAAACTTCCCGGGGTAGTTGTAGTTCATGAAAATAGAGGTTTAAACCCATATATAAAAGATGTTGGAAGAAGAACTGCAATAGAAGGTTTTATAAGTTTAGCTCCAGATGCATTAACTCCATTAGGCGGATATCCTGGAAATGATGATGAAGGAAGAACCTTACAAAGAAAAAGGGATAGAATGGAAATGTTAGAAGATTTTATTGCAGCTTATAATTACCTTAAAAAACACAAAAAATGTAATGGAAATGTCGGTGTAGTTGGATTTTGTTTCGGTGGATGGATTTCTAATATGATGGCTGTTCAAGTTCCAGATTTAGGTGCTGCAGTTCCTTACTATGGTAGACAACCCAATGATGAACTTGCTGCAAAAGTAAAAGCTCCATTATTATTACAGTATGGAGAATTAGACAAAAGAGTAAATGCTGGTTGGCCTGCTTATGAAAAAATTTTAAAGGCTAATAACATACCACATACAGCCCATTTTTATCCAAATGCAAATCATGGTTTCCATAACAATACAACTCCTAGATATGATAAAGAAGCCGCAGATTTATCTTGGAAAAGAACCATTGATTTCTTTAATAAACATTTATAAGGTTAGTTTTTTAATGGGTATTTTTAAACACTTAAAGTTTAAAGTAAATCTTAAAAAGATAAACTGCCCAAAATGCGGAATAGAACAACCCAACATTAGAAAACCTAAAGGTTGGACTGAAATACTTTGGGGAGGTAATACTTGCAAGAATTGTGGTTGTAAAACAGATCGATTTGGAAATGAAAGAGAACAATAAAAACAGCATCAGTAAAGAATTAGAAGATTTTTACAACATAGCTTCCGAAGAAACTCGTCTTGAAAAAGGTATGGGAATTTTTGAGTTTGAACGTATTAAAGAATTGATTCAACAGCATATTTCTAAACCTAATTCTACAATTATTGATGTTGGTGGCGGTACGGGAAAATACAGTGAGTGGTTAGCAAAAAATGGTCACAAAGTTCAATTAATTGAACCTGTTTTAAAACATATAAAACTTGCAGATAAAAGAGCTAAAAAATTAAAAAATCCTTTTTCTGTTACTAAAGGTATTGCACAAAAGTTACCTTATCAAAACGAAAGTGCTGATTTAGTTATTTTACACGGCCCTTTATATCATCTTCAAAAAAAAGAAGATAGAATTGCTGCTATTTTAGAAGCCAAAAGAGTTCTTAAAAAAGACGGAATTATTTTAGGCTTTGCTATAAACGCAACAGCATCAACGGTAGTAGGTTTAATGAACGGAATGATTCACGCCAATTCTTTTTTTGAAATGTGCAAGCAAGAACTCACCACAGGCATACACAATACACCAAAAGACTTTCCTTTTTTATTAGCAGATGCTTATTATCATAAACCTCAACAATTAAAAGAAGAATTTTTAGATCAAGATTTAAAGTTTATCAATCTTTTTGCAGTTGAAGGTATGATATGGTTAGACAATGAATATTTTGCAAATATGTTAGACAAAAAGAAATCGAAAACCTTAAAAACATTGCAAAAACTCACCGAAAACGATGAATATTTATTGCCTTTTAGTCCTCATATGATGATTTCTGTAAGAAAATAATTTAGTTTGTTTTTAAATTAAAAAAATTAGAACTTAGCTAACTCTGGATATGACGAATTAAAACTCGAAATATCCGAAACGAGTTGTGTTTCATGCAAAGAGAGAGAATCGTAGTAACATAAAATGAAAAGCCAACCCACAAATAGCGCATTCGCAAGCTCCAAAGCACAAGCTGATGCTTCAGCTTGCAAAAGAGCTATTTTTTACCCAACCCACGGCGAGCAGATATGAGAGAAATTTCACAAGAAATAGAGGGTTTGATTACAACGTATTTTTCTCAATTGAGGAAAGATGCTGATAATGGGTGGACTAATGCATACAAGAAGGCTGAGGATTTCTACTGCCGATTTCTTAATAAAGTATACGGATGGAATTTATACAATAGAAATTATCATAAGAAAAATGAATCTGATATTGACTTAGCTACCTATGACAGAAATATTACTGTTCAAGTTACCGCTCAAAAAGACGACAAGAAAGGAAAAATAGAAAGGACGATAAAAGGATTTAAGAATCGAAAAGTTAAACAAGGTTACAAATCTTTATTCATTGCTTTTTTTGAAGATTTAAGTAAGTCAGAAAAAGAAAATGATTTTAATGACAATGACATAAATTTTAGTAACGAAAAAAATATTTTAACACCCAGTTCTTTAAAAGCACATATCCAATCAAATTTTACCTATCAACAGCAACTTGATATTTATGGCTTTTTAAAACAAGAGCTTTTTCCACAAGAAGAAGGAGTTCAGAGTATTGCATATATTAAACCCATTGAACAAGCTTTCGATAGAGAGGATGAATTTTATTCAAACTCAAAGTTTATAGAAAATAATTGGATTGTTCTATCAAAACCAGAATTTCAATTATTTAAAAATATTCGAAGGTATTCTAAGTCTAATCTTTATGAGGGAGCACAAAACTATCTGTTAGTTGGTAGTAGCTGTTCAGGAAAAACAACCTTTTCTTATTTTGTCGCAAGTATGCTGGCAAAACAGACTTTAATTAAAAGTTTCTATTTAAAGGTTACAGAAGCAACGAGATTATCTGATGTTAAAAAGGAACTTGGCATCCTTAATAATCAATTTAGTTTCTTAATAATTGATGATATACAAAATAACATCAATTTCAGTGATGAACTATTTGTAGAATTAAAGAATTTTAATCAAATACAGACCATTTTTCTTAGCCGAAATACGAGCTTAATTGATGATGAATTTAATGGTCAAATCTATCATCGAAAATTTGTCTGGAAGAAGCGTTATAATAATGATATTTCTTGTGATGAGAATAGAATTAAAGAACTTGTTCAAAACAGAAAACGCTTCTATACACAAAAGCATCCTGATAAGGAATTTGAAATTGGAGATTTTAACAAAGTTCTTGAACTTGTAAATTTTAATCTATTAAAACTTTCAATTTTGCTCCATTTCTGGGGCAAAGACGGAGGTTTATTGTCAGATTTTGACAATGAAATTTTAAACGAAAGGTTTTATAATAGCTACGACTTTAAAAATAAACATGAGATTCAACTAACGTTAAGATACGCTTCTGTTTATAGTTACAATATTCCATTTCAGCCACAATTACCTTTTTCTGATGCTAACGGACTAACAGTTTTTGAACGATTAAAGGATAAAGGACTTTTTTTTAAAGAAGATAAATTCTTTGTTTTTCATCATACAGCATTTGCTGACTTAATTGCACAATCAATAATTTCACAATTTCCTGACTTAAAAAGCAAAGGTGTAGCTGGGGTTAAAAAGAAACAAATAATTGACTACCTATCGGCAATCGATTCTCTTCCAGAGAATTTCGGAACTTTAGTTCAAAACCTTTCTGAAAATGGGGATTCTAAAATAGTTACGGAAATATTTAATACACCTAATATTAAAAGTTCAATACTTGAATATTATTTAGAACTAAACCCATTACCATTTAATTTTTCAAATACTTTAATCACACTTGGAGGTTTAACAGATAATTCATTATTAAATGACTTATTGAGTGACAGAGAATTTACTAAACGAGTTGTTAGATATTACTCTTTAAAATCATATGCTTCACAAACAGAGCTTCTTAAACTGTTACGTGAGCATAAACTATTAGAACATAACTCAAAAAAAGCATTTCTTGAAGACTTTGAATCTATGATTCCATTTCATAAAATCAGAGTATTTGAGCAAGATGGTTATCATTTGAAAAATGAAATACTTGCTTTCAAAGAAGTACTTGGAGAAATGGAAATTGAGATTGGTCAATCAGTTGATAATATTCAGATTAAAACGTTTGTAAAAGAAACACCTATAAACGAATTAACATTAGGTATTTATCAAGATAGGAAAAATCAGAAGTTAACAATTCAAAGGCTTTTTGTATTAGACTTTTCGTTTTGGATGGAAAAGTTCTATTCAGCACCTTTTTGCTTGCTGGGTAATTGTTTAACGGAGCTTAAAAAGACTGATGTTGCAAGACAGTTGGCTTTTGATATTTATAAAAACCTGAGCGTTGATTTGCTTTTGCAATCTGCATTAGAATATAAGAACCAACCTGTAAAAATCTCCAAAAGCTTAAATGAATTAATAAATTTCAGAGCTTTCGATAACAATCAAAAATTGGACGAACTCTTAAATATGTTAATTGCAGATAAAAGATTTTATGGAAAGATATCCCAATTGTCTTTAACTGATTTTGCGCGTTTTCTAAGCGATATCTATGACATTAATAAAGAAGTAGCACAAAGCATATTTTCAAGCAGAACATCGAATGAAATAGCAGAGAAGTTAATAAAGGATAAGGAAAGTTTATATTCAGTAACTCAAATTATTAACAACCTAAATAAGGTTTCTTCTGAATCATCTAAAGAAATACTATTAAAGCTTATCAATGCAGAATCATTTTTGAGTAATGAGAAATTAACAGACTTGAATGGTCTTCATGAATTTAAACAATGTCTAAAAAGCTATAATTTATACTTATCGAAAGAATCGATTGAAACTGTTTCCGAATCAACAGTTGATGCTTTATTAAATGAAACCGATTTAACAAAAGTCGCTAAAACACTTCCGGGATTCAGAAAAAACAAAGACGTTTTAATTAAAGTGTTTTCATCAAATCAATTCTCTGTTTCGAATTTTATGCGTATTGCTAAAAATGAGGATTTTAGAATATCTCATTTACAGCAAATATTACCAAAGCTTATAGATGCAGATTTAGAATTGGGGCATAAAGTTTATACTTCTTTATCTAACGAATATTTTATCAAGCCTTCAAATCGAACATATTTTCAAGGTGTATGCCATGCAATTTTTAGCTTTGTGAAAATAGACAAGCAATACTCAAATAAATATCAAGTTGCTTCTACCAAAACGCAATCTATTCTAAAAACACTTTGTACAAACAGAACAAGTACTTTTTTAAGGAAAGTAAGAAATACCGAGATAGATAAATTTTTAAATGGGTTTCAGCAAACTTGGATTGTTAGTGAGGAATTGACAAGGCATTATTTAACACCAATATTGATTGACAAAGCAAAGGAATCTAAAAAAGAAAATATTAATCTATCAACATTTGGACAAGGTATTAAAAGACTTATTGATTTGGATAAAGATGAACATCTGACCATAGCAAAGAAATTATTTGAAACATACAGACCGATTTTAAAACAGACGACAAAAAATCTTGATATTAGGAAAATCAGTTATGGTTTAGAACAGTTATCAATATTGGCAGATGAAGTTGACTTATTTGCTCAAGAGATTTCAGAGATAATTGAAGATAAATGCAAAATTGAAAGTAATAGAGATGATTTTAAAACGGGCGTTCTCCCAGAACTGACCAAAGCTTTAAAAGGTAAAAATGGAAAAAAGATAATTGAAAAAGTAAAAAAACTATGAACCAACCCTTCGCATCCATACACATTGCCAAGTCGCTCAAAAAAGCCGACGCACAGACCAAAACTTGCCAAAGAGTATGGCTGCCCCAACACACGGACAGACAGCAGAGAATAAAGCACGAAAACACAACAAAGTATATAAAACATTTGGCGGAAAGTGCTAATTTGAAGGTCTGTACAATTATTAAAAATTTTAACGGTTTGATAGGTCGGTTCTCCGAAATGCCAAACGTTTCATATACGTGACCGTTAGCTAAACAAAAAAAACGTCTACCTCCTTCTCTTTTTAGAAGAAGTTCTGCTAACTTTCTTTTTTCTCCTATTAAAAGGAATTGCATCATCAAAAGTGTGTTTTGCTGCTTTTGCTTTCTTGTTCTTTTGCCAAGAATTATTTTCAGGCAACAAACGTTTTAATAAATCTTGTCTTCCAACTTTGTTCAGTGTATTTTTTATCCAATCTTTATTTTCTTTTTTGTACCAAAAGAAAAAACGATGTTGATCTTCTTTCTCTTTCTTTGTTTTGGGAGTTCGCGTTGGTTTTAAAGTATATGGATGATAACCTGAATAATAAATAACCGTAGCTACTGTCATAGGTGTTGGTGTAAAACCTTGTACTTGTTCTAACTGAAAACCCATATCTTTGGTTTCAGCAGCCAAATTTGCCATATCTTCTACTTCACTAGCAGGATGACTTGATATAAAATAAGGAATCAACTGCAAGTTCAATCTCTTCTTAATATTTATCTTATCAAAACGCTTTTTAAATAAGTGAAAATATTTAAAAGAGGGTTTACGCATCAACTTTAAAACAGGGTCAGAAGTATGTTCTGGTGCTACTTTTAATCGTCCAGACACATGTTTGGTCATTACCTCTTCTGTGTAGGCATCTAACTCTTTTGGGTCTGCATTTTTATTAAATTCTGGCACCAACATATCATGGCGAATCCCACTTCCTATAAACGATTTTTTAATCTTTGGATGTTTATCAACTGCTTGATATAATTCTGTTAAAGGCTTATGTGATGTATCTAAATTAGAACAAATTACTGGCGATATGCAACTTGGAGCAACACACTTATCACAGATTTCTTGCACTTTTCCTTTCATCTGATACATATTAGCAGAAGGACCTCCAATATCCGATAAATAACCTTTAAAATCAGACATATTTGCGACCTTATCTACTTCTTTTAAAACAGATTCTTGACTTCTGCTTGCAATAAATTTTCCTTGATGTGCAGAAATAGTACAAAAACTACATCCCCCAAAACAACCTCTATGAATATTAATAGAAAACTTAATCATTTCAAACGCAGGTATTGGACCTCGCTTGTTATATTTTGGATGTGGTAATCTCGTATAAGGTAAATCAAAAGAAGCATCAATTTCGGCTTCTGTCATTGTAGGAAAAGGTGGATTAATCATCAATAATCGCTCTCCTACTTTTTGAAAAATGCGTCTTGCTTTTAGTTTATTAGACTCTTGTTCTATCGTTTTAAAATTCGATGCAAAAGTCTTTTTATCTGCTAAACAATCTTCATGAGAATTGATTTCTACATCTTCCCAATCTTTTACAACAGGAATTTTCTCTTCCTTTTCATCGATTAAAACAGCAGTTTGTTTAATGTTCTTTAAACTAGAAAAAGGCACTCCTTTTTGGAGCAATTCTACAATTTCACGCAAAGGCTGTTCTCCCATTCCATAAACCAACATATCTGCTTTAGAAGTTTCTAAAATAGTGGGCAATAATTTATCAGACCAATAATCGTAATGGGTTACACGTCTTAGAGATGCTTCGATTCCTCCAATTAAAACAGGAACATCAGGAAACTTTTCCTTTAAAATTTTAGAATACACTGAAGTAGCGTAATCAGGTCTAAAACCTTTATCTCCATTGGGTGTGTAGGCATCTTTATCTCTTCTTCGCTTACTGGCAGTGTAATTCGAAACCATTGGATCCATACAACCACCGGTAGCCGCAAAAAACAATCTTGGTTTTCCTAATTTTTCAAAATCTTGTAAGTTATCATTTACACTTGGTTGTGGTACAATAGCCACTTTTAAACCATAACTTTCTAAGATTCTTCCAATTACTGCTGGTCCAAATGAAGGATGATCTACATATGCATCTCCACTAAATAAAATAACATCCAATTGCTCCCAACCACGGATTTTCACTTCCTTGTTTGTTGTTGGCAACCAGTCTGTTAATTGATGTTTATTCGTTTCTTGCATAGTTTGCAAAAATACGAGATTTTAGGTTTAAAAAAATACTTATTTAACAACTAAATGCGGAATGGCTTCAAGGTTCCATTCAATGACCAAACCACCAGCTAAAGATTCCGCAATTTTTTTTCCATATAAAAACTCACACAAATATAAAGCAGCTTCAAAAGATTTTGCGCCACCAGCAGAAGTAATATATTTTCCATCATGTACAAATAACACATCTTTTCTAATATCCAGTTCTGGAAACATGGTTCTCATTTTATCAATATCAGAAGGAAATGTTGTTGAAACTCTACCTTCTAACAAACCAGCTTTTGCCAATACAAAAGCACCATCGCAATGAGAAGTTACATAATCGGCTTCTTTACTTACTTTCTTCACAAAGTCAATCATAGACTTGTCTTCTAAATCTGAATCTAAATGATGTTCTGCTGATGGCACTACTAAAATATCAATTTTGGGTAAAGAATCTTTCAGGTAGTTAAAGTCTGGTAGAATTCGTATTCCTTCAAAAGTAACAATTGAATTATCAGTATTTGCGACCGTAAATACATTCATTGCTTTAATGTTTTTTCTAAAAATAGTATGCTGAAAAATATCGTATGGTGCTGTAAGTTCTGTATTAAAAGTTCCATCCATAATTAAAAAAGCAACATTATATCTGTTCTTTTCTAATTTCAGAAATACTTTTTCAGCTTTTGTAAGAACCCTATTAATTACTTCTTTATTATCAACTTTAGGTGCACAACTTATCACTGATAAGAAACATAGCATAAAAAAAAAATTTCGCATAAAACCTATTATTTTGAGTATAAATGTATCTAAAATCATTTTAACAATTCATTCTTTATTAACTCTTTTTTGTTTTGTAATTTTAGCAAACACTAAACTAACCTTCATGAAAAAATATTTTTTACTATTATTTTTTGGCATTTCACTTATTTTCTCTTGTAAAAACAACTTTAAAGAAGCAGAAATATCAGATCCCAAAAAAGACACTTATGTAGTAGATAATTATACTAAAAAAGAAGTTGATATTATAATGAGAGATGGTATCAAGCTACATACTACCATATACTCCCCTAAAGACACAAGCAAGGAATATCCTATCTTAATGCAAAGAACTCCATATAGTTCAAGACCTTATGGAGAAGGAAAAATGAAAACTAGAATAGGCCCAAACAAACATTTAATGAAAGACAAATATATTGTTGTTTATCAAGATGTTCGTGGACGTTGGATGAGTGAAGGAGTTTATGACAACATGCGTGCTTACATACCGAATAAAAAAGAAAATGAATCTGATGAGGTTTCTGATACTTATGATACCATCGATTGGTTGGTAAAAAATATTGAAAATAATAACGGTAAAGTAGGAACTTGGGGAATTTCATATCCTGGACATTACGCAACCGTTTCTACAATAGATGCGCATCCTGCGTTAAAAGCAGCTTCTCCTCAAGCGTGTATTGGCGATTTTTTCTTTGATGATTTTCATCACAACGGTGCTTTTTTATTGAGTTATTTTAGAGCAATTTCTTTATTCGGAACATACAAAGACACACCAACAGATTCTGCTTGGTATTCGTTTCCGAAAATGAACACAAAAGATCAATATCAATTCTTCTTAGACAAAGGACCTTTATCAAACCTGAATGAATATTTTCAGTACGATAAATTAGATGTTGCAGAAACATCAAAAAAAGATAAAATTGATGATTTTTTCTGGAAAGAGATTGTTGAACACCCTAATTATGATGAGGTTTGGAAAAGCAAAGGTATTATTCAACATATGGACAAAGTCCCTTCTTCTGTTGCCACTATGATAGTTGGAGGATGGTTTGATGCTGAAGATTTATATGGTCCTTTAGAAACCTACAAAGGCATCGAAAAACATGGAAAAAATAATTATAATACATTGGTTTTTGGTCCTTGGGATCATGGACGTTGGGCAAGTTCTGGTGTTAGAAATGCTGTAGGAAATTATTATTTTGGTGATTCGATTTCATTAAAATATCAATCAGAAATCGAAACAAAATTCTTTCATCATTTCTTGAAAGGGAAAGGTGATAAAAATTCTGGTTTACCAGAAGCTTATGTGTATGACTCTGGTAGAAAAGAATGGAAATCTTATGATTCTTGGCCTCCCAAAAATATAATAAAACAAGATTGGGTTTTATCTGAAAGTCAAAAATTAAATTATTCTGACCCAAATGTAAAATCAAAAACAAAACCAAAAGCTATAAAATTTATAAGTGATATTAAACGTCCAGTTCCTTATTCTGAAGATATAAAAACAGTTTTTACACCACGTAAATACATGACAGATGACCAGCGTTTTGCAGCAAGAAGACCCGATGTTTTGGTTTTTGAAACTGATATTTTAACCGAAGATTTTACCTTAGCAGGAGAAATTATGGCAAAATTAAAAGTAGCTACAACCGGTTCTGCCGCAGATTGGATTATTAAAGTTATCGATGTTCACCCAAGTGATGCAAAAGAAAATAATGACAAACTACAAGATCATCTAAAAATGAGTAATTATCATTTAATGGTAAGAAGTGAAGTAATGCGAGGTCGTTTTAGAAATAGTTTTGAATTTCCAGAGCCATTTACACCTAACAAAAAAACCGCTGTAAATATAAAACTACAAGACGTATTTCATACTTTTAAAAAAGGACACAAATTGCAAATTCAAGTACAAAGTACTTGGTTTCCTTTAATCGATTTAAATCCACAGACCTATGTAGATAATATCTATAAAGCAGATAAAAAAGACTTTAAAACTCAAACTCATACTGTTTTTACAGATTCTAGCATTGAGTTTTCTGTGTTGAAATAGAAACTGGCTACAAATTCACAGATTAAAATGAAAAGAGTTTTATTTTTAATGCTGGTTTTAACAGTTAACCTAGCAATTAAAAGTCAAGATTTAGAGCAACATCAATGGAAAAATAGACTTTTATTGGTATTCTCTAAAGATAAAACTTCGAATGATTTAACAAAACAAATCAATATTTTATCAAAAGATAAAAAAGGTATAGAAGAAAGGAAATTAATAGTTTATCAATTTGTTAAAAACAGTTTCACGACCAATTTCAATCAAAATTGGTTTCCTATCAAGAAACTTCCTAAAAAACATTATTCAAAAATTAAAAACTTTGAAGTTGTTTTGGTTGGTTTAGATGGCGGGATAAAACTGAGACAAACAAAAATAGTATCTTTAGAAAAATTATTTGCGTTAATTGATGGTATGCCAATGAGAAAAAGAGAACTCAAAAACTAACTGTATGAATTGTAAAAACTGTCAAGATCCGTTAGAAAAAAACGCACTATTCTGTGATAACTGTGGTGCAAAAGTAATAACAAGTAGAATTACATTTAAACTATTAATCGGTCAGTTATTTTCTGATGTTTTTGGGGTAGATAGTAAGTTTTTTTTAACCTTAAAAAAAATGCTTTTAGCACCAGAAGATGTCTTAAACGAATATTTGACGGGAGTTCGAAAACGATACGTAAACCCTTTTGCCTTTTTAGCTGTTGGTGCAGCATTGTCTTTATTAACTTTTAATTTTTTCTCAGATGAATTTATAAAAATGCAATCTGGTTTTGAGACTGAGCAAAGTAGAGCAATGAAAGCCCTAGCCAACAAAGATTTATCAACAGTTAAAAACATCTCTAAAGAAGAGTTTATTCGATTACAACAAAAGCAACATTCTGCTAAGATAGGTTTAAAAGTACAAGAAGCTTACTTTAAGTTCTTTTTGCAATATTTTAACTTAATTACTTTTTTAATCCTTCCGCTTTATGCGTTAACCAGTAAATGGACATACAGAAAACCTCATAATTATGGAGAACACATCGTAATGAATGCTTACCTACAAGGTTTTACCATGTACATTTCTCTAATCACTTTTTTTATTAGCATGTATACAAGTCCTTTAGTTTATATGTCTAGTATGTTTCTTTATTTTATTTATTATCTATTTGCTTTTGGTAGACTTTACAATCATTCTTTCATAAAATCTGTTGTTAAATTTTTAAAGTTTTTATTGGTTTTAGGATTAGTTATTACATTGTTTACTCTAGTAATATTGATCATAGGTACAATTTTATTTTTTACATTAAAATGGTTAAATCCAGAATTATTAAAAAGCATTTTTACACCTAATTGATTCGCCAAGGCGGATTTTTTCTATTTCCTCCTGCTTTGTATAAAATAATGGGATTCCCATCTAAATCTTTTAATCTTGCTTCTCTCCATAGCCAAGGTTGATTTGTAGGCAATAAATCAAATTGAAATCCTTTTTGCTGTAATTCTTCAACTACTTTATCTAATTCTTCATTTTCAAAATAAACTGCAATACGATTTCCTTTTGGCAATTCATCAACTTGTTGTATTGAGAATGTGGCATCACCCTCAGGTAATTCGAAACGGACATACCTTGGCAATGCATCAACAATAAGTATTAACCCTAATTTTTTGTAAAACTCAGTTGCCTTTTCTACATCTAAAGATGGTATGGTAATTTGATTTAAATTCACCCTATTTTATTTTTAATTTTTCACTTTTTAAAACTTTTAGCAAAAACACTAATATTAGAACACCAAAAAGAGCTAAAATGGTAATTGCGTACCAAGTCATTTCAAAACCGAATTTACTTACCATTTGCATACCCAAATTATGACTAAAAATATGCGATAAAGAAAATGAAATACTATACAATGCCATATATTCTCCTTGGTTTCCTTTTTTAGCTCGTTCTACTGCAAAAGCATTAGAAAATGGAAAAGCTATCATTTCTCCAATAGTCATCAATAACATCCCTATAATTAAAATACCAATCCAACCAGTTAGGTTTAAAACTAGAAAACTCAGTGCAGTTAGAAATAATCCTAAAGTAATTAATTTTACTTTCGATTTTTTTGAATCTTCCAACCATTTAATCAAAGGCATTTCAAATAGAAAAATAAAAAAACCGTTAAACCCCATCAATAATCCAATTTCAAATTCTGATAAAAACCTAATGTCTTTGTAGTACAACGGTATGGTAGAAAAGTATTGTAAAAATACAAATCCGAATATAAACATTCCTATAAAAAATATCCAAAAAGCCTTATCCTTATAAGCAGAAACTGGACTTTCCACTTTTACTTCATCCAAAACATTTACTTTTTTTGGATGTAAAACAAATAACAATAATATTGCTGCTAAGGCACAAGTAATTCCATCCATCCAAAACAATCCTTGGTAACCAATCCCTGTAATTATTAATCCACCTATTGCAGGTCCTGCCGAAAAACCTAAGTTAATTGCCAAACGAATTAAAGTAACCGAACGGGTCTTATTTTCGGGTTTACTGTATGCACTTAGTGCTACAAACATAGCAGGCCTAAAAGCATCGGCAACTAACATTACCAAAAATATTCCGATACAAAAACCTTGAAAAGTAGTTATATATTGCAAAAGAACAAATAGAAATCCTGTTAAAAATAAACTTACAAACATCACTTTATAGTACCCTATTCTATCCGTTAATTTACCACCAATCCAAGTTCCAACAACAGAACCTAAACCAAAGAAAGACATAATCCAACCAACATCTGGTATCGAAAAATTAAGATTTTTATTTAGATACAGTGATAAAAAAGGAATTACCATTGTACCTGACCTATTGATAAAAGTGATTAATGACAACCACCAAACTTCGATAGAGAGCCCTCTAAAAGTATCTACGTAATTTTTAAAAAGTGAATTCATTATTGGTTGAGTTGATGTTTATATAATAAAAAAAGTCCGACTAGATAGTCGGACTTTTACAATTGTTTGATTTTATATTGATATTTTCAAAACACATAAATAGACCGACATATTCGCGAAATACACGATAATTGGGTGCTATATGTTTTGACAGTTTTCATTTTATGATTAAATAAGCATCAAAGCTACATAAAATTTTTGAATGTTGTACTTTTGGTAAAATTTTTATAAAAATGAAGAAATATCTTTTCATATTTTTATCAGTATTTCTTTTTTCGTGTGCAACAGGAAAATCATTTCAAAGCTTTTTTAATGATCATAAAAGAGATATGGGGGTCACTGCTTTTCAAGTACCCAATTTTATGAGAGCTTTATTAACCAACATTTCTCCTGAACTTAATAATTTATTTGGCAATGTTAAAGATTTTAAATTCATTACTTTCTCAGAAATCACAAAAGAAAAACAACAAAAACTTATTGAACAAATAAATTTAGTTATCAATAATAATTTTACTGATATTTTAAGAACAAATACTCAAGAAAAAACAAAAATAATTTCTGTAAAAGAAAATGGTGATTTAGTTTCTCAAGCCATTATTTTTAATACAACATTAGCAAAAAGCAGTGTTATCTATTTAAAAGGTAATTTCGACCCAAACCGATTAAGGCATTTGACTAAAACCAATCAGTTTGAAAACTTATCTCAAAAATTAATTCAGAATTACCAAACTTCTCCAAAAACTCCTGGGTTTAATCCAAATTAAAAATAAGTTTATTAGCAAATGAAATTAATCAAGAAACCAAAGTTATAACGATGATTTTTAACTCTGTTGATTTTGCGATATTTGTTACTATTGTCTTTTTTGTTTATTGGTTTTTTACCAAAAAAAACACTAATATTCAGAATCTACTTGTAGTTATTTCTAGTTATATATTTTATGGTTGGTGGGATTGGAGATTTTTATTTTTAATCATATTAAGCACTTTATTAGATTACACTATAGGATTATATATCTTTAAAGAAACTGCTAAGCGAAAAAGAAAACTTCTTCTTTACATCAGTTTATTTATTAACTTAGGCTTCTTAGGTTTTTTTAAATATTATAATTTTTTTTTAGATAATTTTATTGAAGCTTTCTCTTTTTTTAATGTTAAACTAAGCGCAAATTCACTTAACATAATTTTACCTGTTGGTATTAGTTTTTACACTTTTCAAACTTTAAGTTATACAATAGATATTTATCAAAGAAAAATTACTCCAACAAAAAACTTAATTGCATTTTCAGCTTTCGTCTGTTTTTTTCCCCAATTAGTCGCTGGTCCTATTGAAAGAGCAAAAGATCTCTTACCTCAGTTTTTAAATAAAAGAGTTTTTAATTATAATAAAGCTATTGACGGACTGAGGCAAATACTTTTTGGATTGTTTAAGAAAATTGTTATTGCTGATAATTGTGCCGTACATGTAAATGAAATATATAGTAATATCGGTGATTATTCAGGTAGTACTTTAATCTTAGTTTCAATATTTTTTTCATTTCAACTTTATGCTGATTTTTCTGGATATTCAGATATAGCAATTGGAACATCCAGATTATTTGGTTTTAATTTAAAGCAAAACTTTGCTTTTCCTTTTTTTGCAAGTAGTTTACAAGAATTATGGCGTAGATGGCATATATCTTTAACTACCTGGTTTAGAGATTATGTTTATATTCCTTTAGGAGGAAATAGAGTTACTAGTATCTTAAAATTTAGAAATATTTTAGTTGTTTTTATAATTACCGGGTTTTGGCATGGAGCGAACTGGACATATATAGTATGGGGTGCACTTAATGGTTTATTTATACTATTTTTTATTTATCTAGAAAAGTACTCTCCACAAATAAATAATAATACAATAAACACTATAACAAATACGATAAAAAGAATTATAACTTTTAGCTTGTTTACTTTATTATTAATCCTTTTTAGATCTCAAAGTTTAAAAGATGCAATAATATATTTTAAAAATATATTTTCAAATTCCTTAATTAGTATTCCAGAAATTAGACCTCTGAAATTAATCCTAATTATTTCTATCTTTATGATTTTTGAATGGTATGGAAGGAAACACTTATATGCCTTTGAAATGATTAAAAAAGTTAAACTATTGTTTTTAAGATGGTCTATTTATTTAATTATTATAGTCTTAATATTATACTTTAAAGGGAGTCCACAGCAATATATATATTTTCAATTTTAATATTATGAAAAAGTTTTTACTAAAGCTGTCCTTATTCTATATAATATTATATTTACTTACTTTTCTAATTATTACAACTAGTCCAGAAGTAAAGAACCCTTCAAATTATTTGTCTGCAATAATAGACAAACATAACATAGCTAAAAATATTAAAACACCAAAAGTAATTTTTAGTGGTGGCTCTAATACAGCTTTTGGAATTGATAGTGAAATGTTATCCAATAATTTTAAAATTCCAATTATTAATTTAGGATTACATGGAGGTTTAGGATTGGCATTCATATTAGAAGAAACTAAATCTATTTTAAAACAAGGAGATATTGTTATACTTTCTATAGAATATTTTCTAGAAAGAGAAGGTGAATATGATTTAAAAGAAAAAACATCAAATTTTTACCCACCTGCAAATAAGTTCTATTCTCATAATTACTTTATAGATTTTAAAAATTACCTAAAAAAAACAGAGAAAAGTTTTAAACGTTTAATTAATAAAGAAGAAAATAATACCAATAAAAATAGTGATTCTATTTTAAAAATATACCGAAGAGATGGTTTTAATAATTATGGTGATTTAATATCACATTTGAATAAACCTAAATTAAAAAACTTAAAAAGTCAGATGGTGTTTGAGTATAAATATTGGGAAGGAATAGAATTAATAAATAAATTTAGTTCTTATGCAAGGAGCAAAGATGTAAAAGTATATTTTACATACCCTGCATATGCAGAATCTGAATACAAAAAAAATCTATTAGCCATTTCAAAACTTGAAAAAGACATCAGAAACAATCTTAATATTGAAATTTTAAATACACCTAAAGATTTTACTTTTCCTGACAATAATTTTTTTGATAGTGTATTCCACTTAAATAAAGAAGGAAGAAGAAAAAGAACAAATAAATTTATTTCTCTAATTAGAAATAACAAAGATTTATCTTTGTATTTAGATTCAATAAAAAAAAATCATGCTAAATAATACTAAACTAATTATATATACTTTTCTTCTGTTAACTATTACTTCTTGCAATTCTCAAGATAAAAGACCTTTAATGGGAGAAACTCCTTATCAACAAAAATTAAATGCAAGTTATAAGGACGCGTCAAAATCACCTTTAAAAAAGAAAGATTTAAAGAACTTTAAAGGCTTAGATTTTTTTCCTATCGATTCAACTTTTATTGTTACTGCAAAATTTACAAAAATAGAAAACGCTCCTACTTTTGAAATGGCAACTACTACAGATAGAAAACCTTTATATAAAGAATATGGTTTGTTACATTTTACCTTAAAAGGTACAGAATGTGAATTAACGATATACCAAAGTCAAGATGATTTACGTGATGAAAAGTACAAAGATTATCTTTTCTTACCTTTTACTGATGATACTTCTGGAAATGAATCTTATGGTGGTGGACGTTATATGGATGTGATGACCACAGATATTTCTGAGAACAATACTGCTGTCTTAAATTTCAATAACACTTATAACCCCTATTGTGCCTATAACGACAGATATTCTTGCCCTCTAACACCTAGAAAAAATCATTTAAATGTTAATATTAAAGCTGGTATAAAAACATTTAAAAAATATTAAGAATTAATAGAAATATCACTTTCTAAATCCAATTGAATTGCTTCTTCTAAATCTTGCAAATGTTGTTTACGAACTTTCAATTTAGTTTCAGCATGTGCTTTTTTGTTGAGCTTAGAAAACATTTCTGCTGCTTTTATTGCTGTGGGTAATAAATGTATTTCAGGAACAATAACATCTAAAAAACCTGCATTTATTGCTTGTTTTGGATTATATATTTCAGCGTTATTAACACTTCTATTCAAATACACTTCAGACAAACGTGCTTTAGCAATGACTATACCAGCATTATGCATCGTCATTCCTATTTGTACTTCATTTAAGCCAATTTTAAAATCACCTTCTGTACCAATTCTATAATCTGAGGACAACAATAAAAAAGCTCCTTTTGCAATTGCATGACCTGAACAAGCTATAACAATTGGTTGCGAAAAAGACAGCATTTTATGTGATAATTGAGAACCTCTAGTAACCAATTCTTTTGCTGCTTCTGGTGATTTTGTCATCACTTTTAAATCGAAACCTGCAGAAAAAATTCCAACTTGTCCTGTTAAAATAACAACTTTATTTTCTTGTTCAGCTTTATCTAAACAGTCATTTACTCCATCAATAACATTATGAGAAATTGCATTTGCTTTTCCGTTTTTAATGGCAACAATTACATAATTTTCTTCGGATTGATAAGTTACAAATTCGTTCATAATTAAATTATTTTATACTAGTTCTCGATACAAATTTTCTCATTCTTCAAAAATTAAAAAGAACTGACAATGAGTATCTTAGATTAATTTCACCAAATACATTCCTGCAAAAACAGCTAAAAAACCAACTACAAAACTGGCAATAGTGTAGAAAGCAAAACTGGTGAAATCGCCAGATTTTAAAAACACATGATTTTCATATGCAAAGGTTGAAAAAGTTGTAAAACCACCACAAAAACCAGTGGCCAATAATAAAGTATGATTTTGACTTAATGTTTCGTTTTTAGCAGCATATCCTAAAATAACACCAATAAGCAAGCTCCCTAAAATATTTGCGGCAAAAGTCCCGAAAGGAATTCCATTTTCAGTGTTATTCAACCACTTTCCGATTGCATATCGTAAAACACTTCCAAAACCTCCACCAATAAAAACCAACAGTAATTGTTTCATGTTACGAATATAAGAAAACCTCGAAGCAAAAACTACGAGGTTTATTTAATAAGTTTTAAACTAATGTGATTTACAATTTATTTAACTGCGTAAAAAATATCAGTCTGTATATCTTGAGGTTTCACCATTGTTGGATCGTTTACATACGTTTCCCAAATTGGCCACCTTTGCTCTAATTTATTTGTTGTTAAATATTTGGCAATTTTTATGTGAGCTTCTTCATCTCCATTTCCATAGTTTCCAAATTTAGAAACCATCACTCCTTTTCCTTCTGGTAAATTAATTGCAGTCATTCCTTCTCCTGCTTTTAATTCTTTCTTTAGAATCAAACCGATGTAAAACTCAGTTTCTTGAGTCTCTTCATCATATTTTGTATACACTGCTGCAGGCGTAAACTCACCATATTTTAAACCACTTTTCATGGCATACATTCCAGCTAAAGGCATTTTTTCTTGAAACGCTTTAGTCATTTCTTCATGGTTAATTTTCATCTGAACTTTATATCCAATAAATTTTTGAGTAGTAAAATTTTGAGATTTAATATCACTAACTCTAAAAGAATTTGCCAATGCTTCTTCCTCTAAAACAACTTTATCTAAATTTCCTAATCCGGTTTCCATCATTCCTCCAAAAAATTTATCCCAACCTCCCATAAAAGCTGCTAATGCTTTAAACATAAATGGGGCTTGAGTTTCTTTCATTTGCCAAGTCAACTTAGTTCCTCCTTCAACTTCTTCAAAATGCCAAATGATATCACTAGGTTCATAATCATCAAACTGCATTTTTTGTGTTATGAGTTTATTTGGAACCACTTTTACAGTTTTCATATTTCCAGGTCCATCTTTACTTGTCCAAGAGTCACTTGCTCCTACTCCAACAGTTTTGTCTCCATATGTAACCACAATTGTTGAATCTTCATCATGCCAAGGACCCCATTTTTCCCAAGTTTTTAAATCGTTTACAGTATTAAAAACGGATGAAACTGGAGCTTTGATAATTTTAGAACGAGAAACGTCGTAATCAGCAGGTTGAAATGATGCGTAAATAATAGCAGCCACAACTACAACTACTAAAAACAGTAATAGTTTTTTAAAAATTTTCATAAGATATGTTTTTGATTGATGTTATAAAGTTATCAAAAATTTTGATAATTAATAAAAACTACAATTTTATTTCATTCACATCTATCCAATTTTTCTTCTGAGTAACAGTACCTTTATTCAAAATTATGACTCCAGGATTTGCACGAATCATTGTTTTTAAAGTTGTTTCATCACAGAACAAAAAATTAAAAGGTAACTTGTATTTTTCTTTGGCCGCTAATAAATCTTCCGTAAAAGATGCTGAGACACCATAAACAGTATATCCTTTTTGCTTTGCTTTTGAAGCAATTTCTTTAATGGCTGGAAATCCGTTGACATCAACTTTATCTAAATTATAGATGATGATGAGCATTACTTTTTCCTTTTTAAGTAATTCAGGAGCCAAATCTGCTTGCTCATCTTCTAACATAAAATCGTGGACTGGCGGAATACTTCCATCTTCAGGAAACTGCATTCCTTCTTCCAAGTTTTTACCAACCGCATAGGCTCTAAAGTCAATTATTGGTAAATGTGTTAATACATGTTGCACAATAAACATAAAAAACGCTAGAGAAACCAAAGTGATTAACTTTGGGATTTTTCCCTTAAAAATGGGTTTAATCAATTCAACTTTTATCAATAAAATGATAATCAAAAAGATTAGAATTACATTTTTATAGAACGTTTCCCAGGGTGTGAGTTTAATTGCATCACCAAAACAACCACAATCGGTTACTTTGTTATAATAAGCAGAATACCAAGTTAAAAACAAGAAAATTAGAGTAAGAATTAACAAGCTCCAAACTGTAGTTTTTGGTTTGTATCCAATTAAAATCATTACCCCTAAAAGGATTTCTGCAACTATTAATAGAATTGCAAATGGTAATGCATACGGAATTAAAAATTCCATATTTAAAACGGATTCAGAAAAATATTCTTGAAACTTATATTGAGAACCAATAGGGTCTACCAATTTTACAAAGCCCGAAAAAATAAATAAGGCTCCTACTATGATTCTTGAAAGTTGGACTAGTATTTTCATTTTTTTATTTTAGACTTCTCGATACAATTTTCTTCATTCTTCAGAAAATCATTCGAAGTGACAGAAACTTTATACTTTGACACTTTGTAACTTTGCTACTTATTCTCCCAAATGAATCATCGCAAAAACCGCATAATTAATCATATCTTGGTAATTAGCATCAATACCTTCAGAAACTAATGTTTTGCCTTTATTATCTTCTATTTGTTTTACACGTAATAATTTTTGCAAAATCAAATCTGTTAAACTAGAAACACGCATATCTCTCCAAGCTTCTCCATAATCGTGATTCTTATTCATCATCAATTCTTTGGTAATTTTACTATGCTTATCATACAAAATAGTAGCTTCTTCAGTATTCAAATCGGGGTTCTCTACAACTCCGTTTTCTAACTGAATTAATGCCATAATTGAATAGTTAATAATACCAATAAATTCAGATTTTTCTCCTTCATCTACTTTACGAACCTCGTTTTCTTGTAACTGACGAATTCTTTGTGCCTTTATAAAAATTTGATCTGTTAACGATGGTAAACGTAAAATTCTCCATGCACTTCCATAATCAGACATTTTTTTGATGAATAAACTTCTACATTCATCGATAACAGCATCGTATTGTTTTGAGGTATCTTGCATTTTTCTAAAAAAGTATTTCTCCAAATGTAGTAAATCTTAAAAGCATTTCATTTATTTTTACGATGAATTTATCAACCATCATAATGAAAAAGATTGTCGTTTTTTGTGGTTCTAGCTTAGGATTTAATCCTATATACAAAGAAGCAGCTATAGCATTAGGAAACTATTTTGTGAATAACAATATTGGTTTGGATTATGGTGGTGGAAAAATTGGAATGATGGGTGTAATAGCAGATACAATTTTAGCTAAAAAAGGAGAAGTTATTGGTGTAATACCTAAATTATTAGAAAAAGAAGAAGTTGTACATGCTGATGTAGAAGAAATGATTGTTTGTAAAAACATGAGTGAACGTAAAGTGATTATGAGCAAATTAATTGATGGTTATATTACACTTCCTGGAGGTTATGGAACTTTAGACGAACTTTTTGAGGCTCTAACCTTAAATCAATTACACATTGAACAAAAACCTGTTGGCTTATTAAATATCAAGGGTTTTTTTGATGCAACATTACAACAGCTAGACAGAATGGTAGTAGACGGCTATTTAAAACCTGAAAACAGAAAACTATTGTTAGTGGCTGAGTCTGTTGAAGAGTTAATGCAAAAAATGAACAATTACGATCCGCCAAGAGTGAGTCACGTAATCAATAAAGTTGTAAGCTAATGACAATCAATTGCAAAGGAAAATTAGTAGACCTATCATCACCAAAAGTGATGGGCATCTTAAATATTACACCAGATTCTTTTTATGATGGTGGAAAATATAAAAACACATCTGATATTCTTTCTCAAACTGAAAAAATGTTGACTGAAGGTGCAACTTTTATAGATGTTGGTGCGTATTCTTCAAGACCTGGAGCAAAACATATTTCTGAAGAAGAAGAACTACAAAGAATTGTACCAGTTATTAATTTATTAGTTAAAGAATTTACTGAAATTATAATTTCTGTAGATACTTTTCGAAGTAAAATCGCTACAGAAACTATTGAGACTGGAGCTGCTATCGTTAACGATATTTCGGGTGGAAACATGGATGCAAAAATGTTTGAAACAGTTGCTAAATTGCAAGTTCCTTATATTTTAATGCATATGTTAGGTACGCCACAAAATATGCAGAAAAACCCTGTTTACGATGATGTTACTAAAGATATCATTTCCTTTTTTGCTGAACAAATTCACAAATTACATCAACTAAAACTCAATGATGCTATTATTGATGTTGGTTTTGGTTTTGGAAAAACCATACCTCACAATTTTGAAATTTTGAAAAACTTATCACTTTTTAAAAGCTTAGACGCACCTATTTTAGCGGGTATTTCTAGAAAATCAATGCTATATAAAACCTTAGACATTACTGCACAAGAAGCTTTAAATGCTACAACTTCTGCTAATACAATTGCACTCTTAAATGGTGCAAATATTTTACGTGTTCATGATGTAAAAGAAGCTATGGAGACTATTAAAATTGTGGAGCAAATTTCTTATTAGAAGCTATTTCCTTCTTTCGCTATTCGTCTTTTTTCGTTCCTCAAAAAGAGCTCAAACAATTAACCTGTATTAAGCAAGTTCGCAATGAAATTAATTCTTTTAATTTTGGCATCGTTCTTGTTAAAGAAATGTTAACGTCAAAAACTCAACTTAGCTAAACTTTAATACATATTCTGATTTTTTTAAAAAAAATCGGATTCAAACCAATTATTAATTTTTAAAACTAAGTATTATGAGTAGAAAACAATTGCCAGAAATTAATGCTGGCTCAATGGCAGACATCGCATTTTTATTATTAATCTTTTTTTTGGTTACAACAACTATGCAAGTTGATGCAGGAATTGCAAGGAAAATTCCTAAGAAACAAGAAACACCTCCAATAGATATCAATGAAAGAAACATTTTAGAAGTCAACATTAACAAGAATAACGCGTTATTTGTAGATGGAAACGTAGTTAAATTATCTGAATTAAAACAAATTGCCATCAACTTTATAGAAAATGGTGCAGGTACAGACATTAACAAAAACATTTGCGATTGGTGTGAAGGTCTAAAAGATAAAACCTCTTCAGATTATCCATCAAAAGCAATTATCTCTATTAAATCTCATAGATTGACAAATTACGAGACCTATATAACCACATTAGATATTTTAAATTCTGCTTACACACATTTACGGAATAAATTAGCTATAAAATTATACAAAAGGAATTACGAAAGTTTGTTAGAAGATTTAAAGTCATCAAACAATAATAATTTAGAAGTTCAAGAAAAAATTACATTGATTCGAGAAAAATATCCATTATTACTCTCGGATGCAGAAATAAATTAATGATATTGATTTCATCAAATTTATTAGTACTTTAGCCTAAAATCAAGTACCTTTTTATGTTCGATTTTATTGAATTTTCTTTGTTAGATGTGCTAGACATTTTGTTAGTAGCTACACTACTCTACTACATTTACAAATTATTAAAAGGTACTGTTGCCATTAACATTGTTATTGGTATTGCTTTTATTTTCTTGATTTGGAAAATTACCCAAGTTTTAAAAATGGAAATGCTAAGTGGTATTTTAGGCTATTTGCTTTCTGGTGGAGTTATTGCCCTAATCATTGTTTTTCAACAAGAAATTCGAAAATTTTTATTGATGATAGGAACTACAAACTTTACAAATAAACGTAGTTTTTTAAAGCAACTTAAATTTTTACAAACCGAAATTGGTTCTGAAATTGATACTGAAGCTATAATAAGTGCTTGTCAAAAAATGTCTAAAACAAAAACTGGGGCACTCATAGTTATAGAACGAACAAATGCTTTAGATTTTTTAATAAACACTGGAGATAGTATGAATGCTATTGTTAATGAAGTTTTGTTAGAAAGTATTTTTTATAAGAATAGTCCTTTACATGATGGTGCCTTAATTATAAGAGACAATTTTATTGTAGCGACAAGAGTTGTTTTACCTATTTCTGACAATGCAAAAATTCCTGCAAGATTTGGTTTAAGACATAGAGCTGCCATTGGAATTTCTGAAAAAACAGATGCAGTATGTTTACTTGTTTCAGAAGAAACAGGAGAAATCTCTTATATCAAAGATGGTGGATTTGAGTTATTTGCAAATTATGATGAGCTTAATGAAAAGTTAAAAAAAGACTTAATGTAAAAAACAAAAGGTTCTCCAAATTAGAGAACCTTTTTAAATTTCGTAATTTTTCTAATTAGTTAGAAGACGCCATTTTAGATTGAATTTCAGACAATACAGATTTATATTTTGTCAATTCACTTGTATCTAATTTAGACGCTAATTCTTTTCCTTGTATTAATAAAGTAGCTCCTTGTGCAGTCATTCCTTTAATTTTAGCAATGTTTCCTTTTGCATCAATATAGTTTTTTGCATATTGGGCGTAATCAACTAAATTTTTAGTAACTGATTCATTAGAAAAGTTAGGAATTGTAATTCCCTCAATAGCAGAAGTTAAATCTTTTTTTGTCTCTTCAACTACTTCTTTAACCTCTTTCTTTACTACTTTTTCAGTTTTTACAACTTCTTTTTCTAGTTCTTTAACTTCTTTCTTTTCAGATTTACAAGAAGTAAAAACTAATGCACTAATTACTAAAACTGATAATACAATTTTTTTCATCTTTTTTGATTTACTGTTTATTTGAAAAGTAAAATTATAAAAACTTAAGACTATAAATCAAAAAATATAGACTAACTAATAAATTAGTTAGATAAGCTAACACAAACAATAGATAAGTTAAGACGTGACCTCTAAGCTAAATTGTTTATCATACAGATTTTTATAGTAGCCATTTTCTTTTTCTAACAATTGTGTATGTGTTCCTTCCTCTACAATTAAGCCTTTATCCATTACTATAATTTTATCTGCTTGCTTTATGGTTGCTAACCTATGCGCAATAACAATTGATGTTCTGTCTTTTGTAATCGTTTCTGTGGCATACTGAATCATTTGTTCTGCATTAGCATCTACAGATGAAGTGGCTTCATCTAAAATTAAAATACTAGGTTTGCTTACATAGGCTCTTAAAAAAGCAATTAATTGTCTTTGGCCTGAAGATAACATTGCTCCTCTTTCTTTTACATTATATTGATATCCATCTGGAAGTGTCATTATAAAATCATGAATTCCAATTTGTTTTGCTGCTTTCTCAACTTCTTCTAAAGTAATGTTTTTGTCTTTTAAAGTGATATTGTTAAAAATAGAATCTGAAAACAAAAACACATCTTGTAAAACAACTGCAACTTGATTTCTTAAACTTTCTAAAGTATACTTATTGATAGGAATATCATCTACACAGATTATCCCGCTGTCAATTTCATAAAAACGATTGATTAGATTGATAATAGTAGATTTACCTGCTCCTGTTGCACCAACAATAGCAATTGTTTGTCCTTTTTTTACATCCAAAGAAATTCCTTTTAAAACTTCTTCATTTTCAACATAACTAAATCTTACATCTTTAAAAGAAATATTCCCTTTTAGATTTTCTGCTCTTATTGTCCCGTTTTTAACAATACTACTTTGGGTATCCATCACTTTAAAAACACGTTCTCCAGAAACAATGCCCATTTGTAACTGATTGAATTTATCTGCAATCTGACGTAAAGGTCTAAATAGCATTTGTGCCATTTGTACAAATGCCATAACTGTTCCTGGACCGGGAACTTCACCTCCAATAATTTGTTTACTACCAAACCAAACAATTAACCCAATACCTATTGATGATAAAATTTCTGCTATTGGAAAGAAAATTGAGAAATACCATATGGTTTTTATATAAGCTTGTTTATGCTTATTATTAATGTTCATAAAGTTATTATACTCTATTTTTTCTCTATTAAAGAGTTGTACAATTTTCATACCTGTAACTCTTTCTTGTACAAAACCATTTAAATTGGCTACCTGATTTCTAACTTCTTGAAAAGTTGCTTTTATGGCTTGTTGAAATACTCTTGTGGCATAAATTAAAATTGGTAAAACTGCTAATGCTATTAATGCTAGTTTCCAATTAAAATAAAACATTAATACTGCAACTGCAAACATTTGCAAAACATCACTAACAATGGTAAAAACACCGCTACTAAAAAAAGCAGCAATAGTTTCGATATCAGAAACCACTCTTGTAACTAATTTACCAACAGAGTTCTTATCAAAATAAGACATTTTAAATTGTAAAATATGTCTAAATATTTTTGCTCTAATATCTCTTATAATGTGTTGTCCAACCCAATTTGCAAAATATATAAATGTAAAGCGCAATAAAACCTCCAACAAAATGACTCCAAACATCAATAAAATATTATTGATGAGCCCTTGGGAATCTTTTTCTGTAATATATTTATCTACTGTTTCTTTTATTAAATAAGGGTTTAGTAAAGAAACACATGCTAATAAGATGGTAGATGCCGATGCAATAAAAAAGTTAAGTTTATAGCGTTTTGCAAAAGCCATCAATCTTAAAAAAATCTGTAAATCAAAAGCTTTACCTGTTTTATCTGCCAAAATTTAATATTTTATGTTTGTTAAAAATAAACCTTTTGCTGGGACTGATAATCCTGCATTGCTTCTATTTTTACTCTCTATAATTTTTCTAAAATTCTCTTTATCAATTCTCTCTAAACCAACATCAATTAAAGTACCTACAATGGCTCTTACCATATTTCTTAAAAAACGATTGGCTGTGATATGAAAAGTAAGTTCGTTTCCTTTCTGTTTCCAGACTGCTTCAGTAATGTCACAATTATAAGTATAGACATCTGTTTTTACTTTAGAAAATGTTTGAAAATCTGTAAATTCTAACAATAATTTAGCTGCATCATTCATCAAATCAATATCTATTTTTTGAGAATGAATTTGCCAAGAAAAATCCAACAAAAAAGGATTTCTACCTAACCAGATTTTATACTCATAGCTTCTGCTTATTGCATCAAACCGAGCATGTTTTTCATCATTAACTTGAAAAACATTATAAACAACAATATCTCTTGGCAACAAAGAATTTAATTTATGAGGGACATCACCTATTAATTCTTTCTCTATATCAAAATGCGCAAACATTTGGGATGCATGAACACCAGTGTCTGTTCTTCCTGCTCCAACAACTTCAATCTTTTGTTGAGTAATTGTACTTACTGCGTGATTTACTTTTTCTTGTACAGAAACTACATCTGGTTGAATCTGCCAACCATGATAATTTTTTCCATTATAAGAAAGTTCTATAAAATACCTCAAGAAATACGTTTTTGAAGACTTCAAAATTACGGAATTTATTTTGTTATCGTTACTTTTGAATCACTTAGAGACGTTAAACTTTTCTTACTATTTCTTTTTATGAATAAAATATTATTATTATCAGACACTCATGGTTATATTGATGATCAAATATTAAAGTTTGTAAAACAAGCCGATGAAGTTTGGCATGCCGGAGATATTGGTAATCTCGATGTTACAGATCATATAAAAAAGTTAAAACCTTTGCGAGGGGTTTTTGGAAATATTGATGATAAGGATGCTCGTAGAGAATTTCCATTAGATCAAAAATTTGAATTAGAAAATGTTGCTGTTTGGATGACACATATAGGTGGTTACCCCAATAAATATTACCCTAGAATACGAGAGGAAATCAAATTGAATCCGCCAAAACTATTTATCTCAGGACATTCTCATATTTTAAAAATCCAGTATGATAAAAAATTAAATTTGTTGCATTTAAATCCAGGTGCAGCAGGAAACCATGGATTTCATAAAATAAGAACAATGCTTCGTTTTTATCTTGATAATGGAGAAATCAAGAATTTAGAAATTATAGAATTAGCTAAACGTGGTTAGTTGTTTCTTTTCTTAAAACTGGCAATTCTACATCAATAGTTGTTCCTTTATTTTCTCCAGAATCTATAAAGAAATGCCCTTTCATCATTTGAATTCTGGCATCAATTTGATTAATTCCTAAACCATCTTTCTCAGTAATTTTTGTTTTATCAAAACCTACACCATCATCAATAATTTTTAAATATAGCCTATCGTTTTTCTCTTCTAATATTATCGTAGCATTTTTAGCATTACTGTGTTTTAGAATATTATTTACAAATTCTTGAATAATATTATAGACTTTAATTTCGAAACTTTGTTGGTATCTTTTAATTTTTCCAATTTCAGTTTTAAACTCTATTTGAGAATTAGAATATTTATTTGCCATGTCTTTTATTGCAAATTCTAAACCAAATTTTAATAACACAGAAGAAATTAATGTATGTGACAAATCTCTAATTTTTTGAGATGCTTCAGTTATAATTTGTCGAGTTTTATCAATTTCTAAAGGTGTTTCGCCATTAAATTGACCTTTAGTGGCTTGTAAATGCAAGTTAGCAGAAGATAAAAGGGCACTAACACTATCGTGTAAAGTTTCTGCTATTTGTTTTCTTTCAGATTCTTTACCATCTATAGTAGCATTTAGAATTCTGATTTGAGAATCTGATTTTATTTTTTCTATTTTTTGATTTTGAATTAATTGAGTTTGAGATAACTCTAATCCTAAATTTTTTTGTTTTAGTTTATAAAAATTCACCCAATAGAGTAATGAAATAATTATAATTAAACCTCCAATACCAAAAACCCAAAATGTCCTTTGAGCTTTTAATCTTTTGTTTTCTTCTTCTCTTTTTACGTTTCTAACATTATTCTTTGCAGTCACTGTCTCTATCATTCGCCTTATTTCCTTATCTCTCATACCATCTTCAATCTCATAGGATAACTCTTGAAAATCATAGGCTTTATAATCTTTTAAATTTCTCATTGCCCAAGCCAAATTATAATATAAACTAGCTTTAAACCTAACAGCATTTGGGCTGTTATCATTTTTTATCAATTCAACACCTTCTAGATATAACTTTTTTGCATGATTAAAGTCTTCTAAACCTAAGTATATATTAGCTAAATTATTTATTGCACTGGCTTGGTTTACTTTATCATTCCTATCTTTATGAATAATTATAGCTCTATTTGCATATTCTTTTGCCTTCTCAAAAAGTGAATCTTGGGCATAAATCCCAGATAAATTTCCAAATGATATTGCTTTAAGATTTAAAATTTCTTTATTGAAAGATGGAATATTCTCAAGTTTTGAATAAAAATACTTTGCGCTATCTTTAATAAATAATTTTTGGTATTGGCCTCCTATACTTAGTAATGTTTTAGCATATAATTTGTTCGAAAATAGCTTAGTATCACTTTCATCTAAGTTATTTGTTTCAAGTAATGAGAGAGATTCTTTATAATATTTCAAGGATTTTCTATGATCATTGGTTTTATCATAAATATCTGCAATTAGAATCACAACTAGATTTAGAGACTCTTTATCTTTTATTTCATCATAAAATAATAAAGCCTCATTTAAAGCCTCTATGTACTTTTTCTCTTTACTTTTCCTTAATAATTCCTGATATCTTTTTTTAAAGATTGAATCTTTTTCTATGACAAAAATAGAAGAAGTTTCTTTAATTGAAACCTCTTCTATTATATTAGGATAAATTTTATTGTATGTTAGGGAAAAAATTATACAAAAAAGATAAAAGTATATTAATTTATATTTCCTACCCAAAAAATTATATTTTAAACTAAATAATTATAATGATATTGAACCTTCGCCTACCGTTACTTTTGGCTTTCTTATAATTGAATATGCTAATGATTCTTCTCCTTTATTTGAATTTCTATTGTGATTTACAAAATCTACTTTTAATGGCTTACCATCTTCATTTTCTAAAACTCTAGTAAAACTCGTACTTTTACTTTTACCATCTTCTAAATGAACTTCATAAACGCTTAACTCATTATTATACACAAAGTCAACTTTTACATTACGTTTAACGTTAAAATCTAAACTATAAGTTCCATCTCCGTTACTTGTAATACTATAATCATTAAGTTTTTTGTTGTTATTTTTACTTAATAATTTAGGATTGTCATCAGTAATCATAATTTGTGGTAATTTGTCTGATGTGGTATCTACAAAACCTACTTTTAACTGAGTTCCTTCAATTGTAAGATCTTGGGTTACTCTACTAGATGACTGATCATCTGACGAATATAAATAAATTTGATTAGTTTTTGTTTCTGTATTTAAAACTTTTTCTGCTTTACCACCATTATTTAAATCAAAATCAAGAGAATACGCACCACTAGCGTCTCTTTTTATGGTATATGTTTTTAATAAATCTAAAGATTGCTCTTCTGGAAGAATCGTTTCATTTGATGAACAAGAAGAAAATACAAATGTGATTGACGCAACTAAAACTAGTAAGTTTAAATTTTTCATGGGTAATAATGTTTAATAATATTAATTTAGGTTAACTAGGGGTGGGGCTATTTATTTTTTAGCAGATTAGTAATGTATGCAAAACAATGTGTGTACTTACTGGGGGGATAGAGTTAACAAACTTTTTAGGGGGAAGATATTTAAATCAAAGCCTGAAAACAGTCTTATTTGGGGATAGGACTATACTATATTGTTTTTTACTGCATACATTGCTAAACCTACTGCATTTTTTACATTTAATTTTTTTAATAAACTCTTTCTATATGTATCTATTGTATTAACACTAAGATTCATTAAATCTGCCATCTCTTTGGTGCTATGCTCTTTAGTAATTAATTTTAATACATCTAATTCTCTCTCTGTTAGACTTTCTAACAGATATTTGCTTGGCAACTCTCCTTGAGGCACCATTTGTCCAGATATAGATTTTAGTAATGTGGTTTGTATATCATTACTAAAATATTGTTCTCCATTAGCTACAGCTTTTATAGCATTAATTATATGCTCTCCAGCATTATTTTTAGAGATATAGCCTTTACAGCCAAGGTTTAAAACCTCTTGAACAATTTTTAGATCATCATAACTTGACAATATGATTACTTTTTGATCAATCTTTTTTTTCTTAAAATATTTTAAGACTTGAAAACCATCTAACATTGGCATTGTAATATCTAATATTAGAACATCAGCCTTGTTTTCGTTTTGATTAAACCAATCTATTACCTCTTGTCCTGTTAAAGAATATCCTTTAATTTCTATATCTTTATCAGTATTTATTACAGCGATGATACCTTCGATTAGTATTTTATGATCATCAGCTACATGAACGTATATCTTTTCTTTCATTTTTACTTTACAAATTTAGAATACATTTAAAGATTACACAATCCCCATTTTTAGTGAAATTTTTTTCTCACCATTTATGGTGATATGTATCACCATAAATGGTGAGAACAACATTGTAAAAAACTAAAAAACAATTACTTATAACTAAAAAAACATATTCGATTGTATTAAAAATAGTTTTTTTTGTAAAAGTATACTATTATTTTTTTTCATTAAAATATGGAGAAATAAAAAACCGAGAATAAATTCTCGGTTTTTTTCGCACTAAATATACTAAGATGTTAAGTTTATCGCAATCTATCTACAGATTTTACAAGATCTTCATCCTTTTTAATGGCTTTATTTGCCAAAACAATAAGCAAAATAGCTAAAATTGGTAAGAACATCCCAATACCTTTCTCGGAAATCGAAACTTCTCCAGGTAAAGTTAGAGATACATAAATCAATAATCCTAATAAAAAAAGATTTATCAAAATTGATATTCTTCCTACTACAAATTGTAATTTTCTATTTTTAAATAAAAAAATAGCAACTAAACTAACTATAGCAGAAAGTAGAAATAACAATGGAATAATATTTAAAAGAATTGATTCTCTTAAAAATAAATCCAAAGCATAAACTTCATTTTTAAGATTTTCCCATAAATTAAATACCATTATTAGACCACCAGAAACTACCGATGCTAATAATAAATATATACTTTGTATTCTTTGAATCATCTTAAAAAAATAGATTCACAAAAGTAGAAATTTCTTTTTTAAAAAGAAAACCAAAAACTTAAAAAAAAAGTATATATTTGTAATATAATAACCGCACAAAACTATTGTATAGTACTATATACAATTAAATAAATTCAAAAAAATATAATTATTAATCTTATCACGTTATAAGATTTACATTTTAACTTAATATATAACGAATGTTCGAAATTTCTGAACTAAAAGCAAAAAAACTTGCAGACTTACAAGAAATAGCCAAATCTATTGGTTTAAAAAAAATTAGTCAACTTAAAAAATTAGATTTAGTATATCAAATTTTAGACACACAGGCTGCAAATCCTGCAAAAGCGAAAACCTCTGAAGTTGAAGTTGAAGCAAAACCAAAAGCAGACAGACCCAAACGAAAAAGAGTAATAAAGGCACCTCAAAGTCAGTCTAGTAATCCTGTAGCAAAAAAACAAGACAACGATAATCAACCCAAAAAAGTTGAGGCAACTGAAAAAATCGAGGAAAGTAAAGAGGTTAATCCTCCAAAAAAAGTCGAGAAACAGCAAATTAAACCTGCTGCAAATAATCAAAATAAAGCACAACAAAATAAGTCTCAGCACAAAAATCAAAATAACCAGAACAACAATCAACAAAATAATAAAAACAAGCAGAACAACCAAAATCGTGATAAAAACAATTCTAATAGAGGTCACAAGTCTGGAAACAGATATAGAGATCCTGATTTTGAATTCGATGGAATTATTGAAAGCGAAGGAGTTTTAGAAATGATGCCAGATGGTTATGGTTTTTTACGTTCTTCTGATTACAATTATTTGTCATCTCCAGATGATATATATGTATCACAATCTCAAATTAAATTATTCGGTTTAAAAACTGGTGATACTGTAAGAGGAAATGTACGTCCACCTAAAGAAGGTGAGAAATATTTTCCTTTAATCAGAGTATCAAAAATTAATGGTTTAAACCCCAATATTGTTAGAGATAGGGTCTCTTTTGAGCATTTGACACCATTATTTCCTCAAGAAAAATTCAATTTAGCAGAAAAAGGAAGTTCTTTATCTACAAGAATTATAGATTTATTTTCTCCTTTAGGAAAAGGGCAAAGAGGTATGATTGTTGCTCAACCGAAAACAGGTAAAACAATGCTTTTAAAAGACGTTGCTAAAGCAATTGCTTACAACCATCCTGAAGTATATCAAATTGTTTTATTAATTGACGAACGTCCAGAAGAAGTTACAGACATGCAACGTAGTGTTCGTGGTGAAGTTGTTGCATCTACATTTGATGAACCAGCAGATAAGCATGTAAGAGTTGCCAATATAGTTTTAGAAAAGGCAAAACGTTTAGTGGAATGCGGGCATGATGTTGTTATTCTTCTAGATTCCATTACACGTTTGGCAAGAGCATACAATACGGTTGCACCAGCTTCTGGAAAAATACTTTCTGGAGGTATCGATGCAAACGCATTGCACAAGCCAAAACGTTTCTTTGGAGCTGCAAGAAACATAGAAAATGGTGGTTCTTTAACAATTATTGCAACTGCACTTACCGAAACCGGTTCGAAAATGGACGAAGTTATCTTTGAAGAGTTTAAAGGAACGGGTAATATGGAACTTCAATTAGATAGAAATATTTCTAATCGTAGAATTTATCCTGCAATCGATTTAATTAAATCTTCAACAAGACGTGATGATTTATTATTGGATGAGAAAACCGTACAAAGAATGTGGGTTTTGCGTAAATACTTAGCAGATATGAACCCTATAGAAGCCATGGAATTTATCAACGAAAGAATTAAGTTTTCTAAAAATAATGATGAGTTTCTAATTTCTATGAACGGATAGATGGAAATCTTTTTAAATATATTTAAACCTCTTTGAGAAATCAAAGAGGTTTTTCTTTATTGAGCTATTGCTTTATTAACTCTTTAATAATATGGTTACTTAAAAATTAGAATTGATAAATAATCGCTAAAATAGTTATCAACTCTATATAAAATTAGAGTTAAAAAAGAAACCGTTCAAAAAAATTGAACGGTTCTATAATTATTATTAAACTTAATTATTATAAAAACAAGAAGTCTAGTTAGATACATACATATTGGCTCTGTAGTCTTTAACCTCTGTAGCTTTTTTAATAGATTCGAAAATTCTATAATTAAGCCCTTTTCTTGATTGTGCTATTCTTTTTCTTGAGGCTTCATAATTCGGTAATGCTGTTGGAAGTTCTTTTTTAGTTACCACAAAAGCATAAACACCTCTATTTCCCTCTATACCTTTATAAACTTTATTAAGTTCTGCATTATACATTGCTCCAACAATTTTAGGCTCTGAACCAGCTCCAGAAAGAGTAGGACTTTTTAAAGTAACATTAGTACCTGTTTTTATAGCTGTATTGTTAGAATTTGCTATTTCTTGTAAAGTATTACCATTTAATTTAGCTCTAATAATTTCTGCTTTTTTTCTATTCTTAAGAATTGGTTTTACTCTTGCTGACGCTTTATTAACAGGAGATAAACCTTTATCTACCTTAGATGAAACTATAGCTACAATATGGCTTCCTTCTAAATCAAAACGTTTAAAGGTACCAACTTTTGTATTTGCACCAAAAGCCCAACTTACAATTTGTCTTTGATTTCCTAGACCAGGTACATTTTCATCTAATACTTTTAATCCAACTGCAGGTCTTATTAAGTATTTATTCTCTTTAGAAACTTCTGTAAACCTTCTTTCTTTTGATAACTCTAGAGCAAATTGTTCTGCTTTTTGAAAAACTGCATTTTCTGTTGCTTCTGAGGCAACAATTTTTCTCCCAAAAGTAACTAACTTAACAACTTTCTGTGCGTTTTTTTGGTCGTCTATTCTAATTATATGGAAACCAAATTTTGTCTTAACAACATTTATGTCTCCCTTTTTATTATTAAACATGTAGTTCGCAAAATCAGCATCAAAGTTTGGACTAAAAGCAGCAGTATAGTTAACCCAACCAATATCTCCTCCTTTACCTTTAGTTCCGTCAGGATTCACTTCATTAGCAATCTCTGTATATTTAGCCTTATTTCTTTTTACTAAATTAAAAATACTATCTACTGTCTTTTTTGCTTGAGCTTCAGTTTTAGTAGTTTCATTATTTGCTGCTTGAGACCCTACAAAAGGTATTAAAATATGACTTGCTTTAACAGAATCTGGCATTTTTGAAATCTCAGTTATTTTAGAAATTTTAAAGAAACCTTTATCTTTGTAAGGTCCAAAAACATCACCCTTAGAACCTGCAAAAACTTTTTCTGAAATTACATTACTAATATCTTTTTTAAATTTAAAGTTTTCATCTAAATTAATGTCAGAATCATTTTCATTTAAAAATTCTTTATAATTAGTTGCATTTTTTAAGCCAACTACGGTTTGCTTATTTCTGTCTATTGAATCTTCTAACAATTTAGAAACTTCATCTTTAATTGCCGCTTCGTCTTCTGGAGTTGCTGTTATGTCAAATTTCACATAAGAAATATCTCTAGATTCATCAACTTTAAAATCAGCTTCATTCTCTTTTATGTAATTCGCGATATCAGATTTGGTTACATTTACTAAAGAATCTACAATCGATGAATAAGGAATAAAAATAAACTGAGTATTAAGTTTTGTATTGTTGATAAAATAATCAGCCTCACCTTCTTTAAGAGAAGCTCCTAAACCTGCATTAATCAAATTATCATAAGCATTCCTTTCGGTATTCGTTTTTATCTGATTCATGTAGTTAGACCAAGCAGACCATAATTGAGGATTATTTTCTTTAGTATCAGCTAAAAATTGCTTGAATTTACTTTCATCAAATAAACCTGCTTCATTTAAGTATTGAGGATTATTTTTTACAGATGGCACATTTATAAGTTCTTTCCAAACATCGGCCTCTCCTACAGATATACCAGCTTCTTCTAATTGGTTTTTGTAGATTTTTTGTCTTAAAATATTATTCCAAACTGCTTTTACAGCTTGCATTTCAGAAACTCTACCTCCTCTTTGTTGCTTATAACTTTCTAATTCATCGGCAAATTCTTGCCTTGAGATAGATTCTCCATTAACTTCGCCTATTTCATTAACTTTATTTGAGTTAAAAAAATCTCCCAAAGTAGAGGGATCTAATACAAAAGCAAAAAGTGCTAAACCAATTATAATGATTAAGAACATTGAACGTTCTCTAATTTTTGATAAAACTGCCATACGTCATTTATTTTATTTCAGTTGGCGAATATACGATTTGGGTTTTAAAACTGCAACCGATTTTTTACTTATTAAGTAGTAATGAATAGTTGTTTACAGAGTTTTAGGAAGAATATAAAATATTAGTCTTGATTGTCTTTAAATTCAAGAGAAACTTCATCAATTTTTGCGCCACTTATTTTAAGAATTTTTATTTCAAAACCTTCAATTTCTAACACCTCTTTTTCTTCTGGAATATTTTCTGTTTGTTCGATAATAAAACCTCCAAGGGTTTCATAAGCTTCAGATTTAGGAATGTTTAATTCATATTCTTCATTAAGATAATCGATTTCTAATCTTGCTGAAAAATGAAAAGTGGTGTCATTAATTTTCTTGTCTAAATATTCTTGAGAATCGTGTTCATCTTCAATTTCACCAAACAATTCTTCTACGATATCTTCTACAGTGATCATTCCTGATGTTCCGCCATATTCATCGACAACAATAGCTACACTTTTTCTTTTTTTCATTAAGATATTCAAAATATCATTTATCATCATTGATTCTGGAACAATTTCTACAGGAAGTAAAATAGATTTAATTGTTTTTGGCCTTTTAAATAATTCGAATGCATTTACATAACCTATAACATCGTCTAAAGAAGTCTTATAAACCAAAACTTTAGAATGTCCGGTTTCTATAAATGTATTTTTAAGATTGGTAACTGTTTCATGAATTTCTATTGCAGAAATTTCTGTTCTGGGAACCATAACTTCTCTTGCTTTTAAATTATGAAACTCTAATGCATTCTGAAAAATTTGAATTTCAGAATCCATTTCCTCATGTTCATTTCCTGTTTCAAGTTGTTCGGAAATATAGTTCCCTAATTCTTCTTTACTAAATTCAGTCTGCTGTTCATCGGAATTCGTTTTAAAAAATATTCTGAGAAAAAAATCAGAAATTATTGTTATAAATTCTGAGAAAAAATGAAATATTACATAAAAAATATAAGCAGGTATCGCAAAAATTTTAAGTACCTCGTTTGCGTAAATTCTAAAAATGGCTTTTGGTAAAAATTCAGCTGTAATTAATATTACGATTGTAGAAATAATAGTTTGAATTAGTAAAACAGAAAATTCGTTATAATTTTTTAGCGGTAGAAAGTCTATCAAAAATTTCCCCATGTAATAACTATATACTACCAAAGAAATATTATTACCCACCAACATTGTAGTAATAAACTTGGAAGATTTTTGGGTAATTCTGTTTAAAACTTTAGGGATAAACCCTTCTCTCTTTTTCTCTAGCTCTATGTGAAGCTTGTTAGCAGAAACAAATGCAATTTCCATCCCAGAAAAAAAAGCGGAAAAAACAATAGATATGAGTATAATTATAAGCTCTACCTCCATAGTAATTTGAAAATTACAATTTTATTTGTAGATACAATAGAATTATTAGTTCTTATTCTGATTATTTCTTTTCTCTACTTTTTTTCTAAAATGTCTCTTAAAGAAAAAAACTAAAGTAATAAAAAAAGAAAAACCTAAAAACAAATAACTTCTGCTCCTATCTGAAGACCACCTCACAATACCTTCTATTAAACAAATAAAAGCAACCATTAAGTAACCGTATTGAAAAAATTTCCATATTTTGTTCATAATATTATTCTTCTGAGGCTTCTAACCTTCCAATTGTTTTTTTTGCTAAATGCTTTGTTAAATCTTCTTTACATTCAAACCCTACCCCAAAAATAGTATCTTTTTGTGTGGTTAAGGTAAAAGCTTTTTCAGAAAAAAAATATTTAGTTTTTTGATCCCAAAATAATTGAGTCGTTTCTAATTTAGATTTTTCTGAATGATTAATTACCACAACATTTCCTTTAATTTCCGAAACTGATGTTTTAGAATACGAAAGTGCATAATCGCCAACAATAGTTACAGAATCTTTTTGATTTCTTTCATAATTAACAAGCTTAATCCCTTTAGGAAATTCATTATAAGGGTGTTCTTTTCTATTGCTGAAATCATATAGTAAAGGTGTTATTAATTTTGAAGTTATTCTACCTGAGTCTTTATAAACGTGTAAAGCATTTGTAGCTTTACCTATTGGTAAATTTTTAGTAGCTAAAAAATCTCTAACCTCATTAGCATTATTTATACACGAAAAAAGCATTACTGTTACAAAAAGAACAGTAATGCTTTTAGATATTATTTTTTTTTGTGAATTCACAAACCTATTTAGATGGAACCTTTACCGTTAAACCAATCCAACATCCAATTTTATGGCTACTTCCTGGTTGAACACCAGCTGTAAAAACATCTTTTTTACTAGGTATATTAGCTCTATAACTTCTAATATATTTACCTGCAGCACCAACAATACTTGGATCTACCCGTGCTGCTCTTTGAGCTTCATTTAAGGCAGCTACATATACCATTCTCTTTTCAAATAAACTATTACCACAAGAATTCACACTAGATTGATATAATCTTGCGATAAACAAATGAGCTTTTCCATAATTTGGGTTAAAACTAAGTGCCTCTCTAGCTAAACTTCTTGCCTTCGATTTTTGCCCTCTACTTTTTGCTGCCTTCGCAAATTTTAATTTATACTTTGCCTTTTTTAAAGGGTCAGTTTCTAAATCAAATGATTTTTGTCTCATTGCCATTGCTCCAGAAGCATCTCCATTATCCTCTAAAACATTAGCTAAAAAAGCGTATGCTTCAGGTGAAGGAGAAGTTTCTGCAAAAGCTCTTACTAGCTTTTCGAATAGAGGATCTGTTTGGCATCCTTTATTAAACATTCTTGAAACGGCTCTTTTTAACCACTGTGCATTCGTTTTATTTGCTTCAAAATCTCTAGTATAAAGAGGAACCAATCTTTCACAAGTAGATATTTCTACAATAATTGCATCTAATCCACCCTCTACAGTACCTAATGCTTTAGAATTAATAGAATATGCTCTTATTAATTTCTTGTTGTTTACAGAATCTTTCTTTAAGTCTTTTAATTTAGCAGCGTAACCTTCTAATTTTTTGGTAACATTTTCTAATACATCATCATAAGTATCAAATACTTTTTGAGGGTTTGTATCTTTATTTCTATCTGTTACCCCTTGAAAATATAAGTATAAGTTTTTTACTCCCATTTTAGTAGGATCTATACTGTATCCTTTTTCTAAAATCGTAAAAATTTCATCATCAGATGCTAATTTGTTTTTTGATAAATAAGTCGCATAATCACTATGAACTTTTGCAGGGTTTGCATTAGGAAAATACTGTAACCTTTGCTCGTATACCCTCTTTGCTAAAGCAGGATCTTTTCTAACTTTTTCTGCCAAATCTGACCCAAATTTATAGATATTAACAGATAAATCTTTACAATTATCCATTAAATAAATCCAATTTGTATATGCCTCATCATACTTTTTAGATTTAAAGTCTCCTTTAAATAAATTGTACTTAATTGTACACTCTCTTTTAGCATCGTCCTGTGCATTTGTTTTTGCTGTAACTATAAAAAATGCTGCAGCTAATAAAAACGTAAATTTCTTCATTTTATTTGTTTTTGTTAATCAATCTTTCTTTTCTGAAACCAATTCGTATCTGTTAGAGATAATCCTATTCTAAAATTAAAATAATTTTCTTGTATTAAATTATTGGCAGTTGTACCTCTTTTACCATATTCAAATCCTAAATTAATAGAAGATAATTGTTTCATTGGTAATCCTAGACCAAAAGATATGCCAAAGTCATTAACTTCAGAAAAATCCCCTCCTATTCCGCTACCATCTATTAATAAACCTGTTTTCTCAAATCTTATACCTGCTCTGTAGGTAACTCTATCAAAATAACTAGAAATAGAGTTTATTTTTGGCAAAATAAAACCTCCTAGAGAGAATCTATTTGATTTTCCATATTTAAATGCTGAATTAGTTGTATTCAAAAAACCATTTGTTTGATAAGCGTTTTGATTTTCATACTCAGCAGCTATATACCATTTGTTATATTTTCCTAAACCTGCTCCAAAAGTTGTTTTTAATGGAAGGTTGTAACTACCCGAAATTAGTGTATTAGAAATAGTATCTCTAGGAATTTCGCTTCCTGTTGAGCTAAATGAAAGAGAGTACAAATATTGATTCCCAGTAACATTTAAATCATTACCGAGTTTTAAAGCGATCCCTGCATTAAGCACCAAATCCTTTTTTGTAGTTGTTTCATATTGAGCCCCTAAGGTTATCCCTCCTCCTCTAACATCAGAACTTTCTTTATGCATTGTTGATAATGTTACATTTGCTCTTTGATTAGAAATGCTATTTTCTATATTACCAAAACTGTATTCTGCTTCAATTCCTAAAGAAACATCTTTAAAAATTTTCATCCCAAAAGTTGCATAAAATCTATTAACACCACCTTTTCCTTTAAACACTGTCAACTCTGTAATACCTCCTGTTGAGTCTGTTACTGAATTAGAAAGAGAGTATCCTACTGAAGAAATGGGTTGTAACCCTAAAGAAAACCCTGCTTTGCTACCTATTGGGAAAGCTAATGCAAAATAACTTAACCCTGTAGTATTTGCATTTTGGGTATTTGCACCGTTTTTTAATGTAATTTCTTTGTGGAGTGTTCCAAAAGAATATGTTGTATATCGTAAATTAGCGTATGCTGCTGGGTTAGTAAAGTTTAGGTATTTATAATTACTAAAGGCAACACCAATACCTCCCATTGAGTTTTGCTCTATCGTCCTAGGGCTAAATTCATCCCCAATACCAAAAAAAGAATAAGGTGATGCACTATTAGTTTGTGCTATTAAATTTGCAGAAGTAATCAGTAAAAAAAATACTAAAATCTTTCTAATCATTGGTTCTTGTTAAATATCAATACTTCATTTAATCCTTCTAGGAGAAAATTTTGATTGGCAAATATGCTACTTTTTAATTGTTTTGACAAGAAATTTGTATCTCCTCCTGTTAAAACAACTGTTAAAACTAAATATTTCTTTTTATATTGGTAAATAACGCCTTCTATTTCTTGAATTACACCATTTACAACTCCAGAATTCATACTCTCTTTTGTATTCTTTCCGGTAAAATCTTTAAGTAACTTTTTTTCTAATAAAGGTAAATTCGCAGTATATTTATTTAAGGAATTAAATCGCATATTTATTCCTGGTGATATTGCCCCTCCTAGGTATTCTTTTTTCGAATTTACAAAATCAAAAGTGATACAACTACCAGCATCTATTACTAAAACATTTTGATTTGGAAATGTAGTAACTGCATTTGTAATCAAAGCTATTCGGTCTACACCCAAAGTTTTTGGAGTTTTATATAAATTTAAAAAAGGGACTAATGTCCTGTAAGACAGCTCATGTAACTTAATTAATTTTTGAATTTTTACTTTTTCTATTTCAGGTATTTTTGCAACACTAGACATGATTGCCTCAGTAATTGAATACTTTTTTAATATTTTTTTTATTTCTGACAAAATTCTGTTTTTGTCAAAAAGAATTAAATCAACAACGTTATTCCCCTCAAAAACAGCTGCTTTAACTCTTGTATTTCCAATATCTATGATTAAATTCATATTCAATTTTAAACTAGACATCAAAAATACAACACATTTTTTTAAAATTTATTTAGCAGATGTAAAAAAACATTTTATATTTGCATCCGCTAAGGCGATGGTACCTTAGCTCAGTTGGTAGAGCAAAGGACTGAAAATCCTTGTGTCCCTGGTTCGATTCCTGGAGGTACCACTTAAAACCCGAACGTTTGTTCGGGTTTTTTTTGTGCTTTCATTCTAGAGTAAATTTAATATATCATTCATAATAGGGTTATTGTTTTTTGAATTCCAAACTAAAGATAAAGTCGTTTTCTGGGGAATCATATCTAACTCAATAAATTGTATGTGATATCCTCTTTTTTTAGCTAATGATTTTGGAACTATAGAGATTCCGAGGTTATTTTCAACCAATTTAAAAATTGAGCTAGAGTGAATCGTATTATGAGAAACTAGAGGAGAAAAACCACAGTCATCAAATATTTGCATTACTTTCTCATAATAGGATGCACTATAATTGGCATCAAAAAGAATAAATGAAGCAGATTTCAACTGGGATAGATTCTCAAAATTTTTACTGTTAATGTGGTACTTTTCTGGCAATACCAAACAAAAATTCTCTTTTAAAATGGTTTTTATCTCCAAATTTCTTGGCACTCTTTCCAATCTTACAAAACCAATATCAATAGAAAAAGAGCTCAAATCTTCTATTTGTTTTTGATTGTCAATTTCTTTTAAATTAAATACAATATCTGGATTATACTGTTCAAAATTCAACAACAAATTGGGGATAACTTTCTGCATAGCAGAACCTACATATCCAATTTTCAATTCTCCTTTTTTACCTTTTTGCAATAATTTTGCATTGTCTAAAGTATTATTAAATGATTTTAGTTGTTTTGTAAATTCTTCTTTTAAATATTCTCCAACTTTCGTTAAAACAACTTTTCTATTATGTCTTTCAAACAAAACAACATCCAACTCTTCTTCTATAAATTTTATTTGCCTACTCAAACCAGGTTGAGAAATAAACAACTTTTCTGCTGCTTTTCTAAAATGTAATTCTTCGGCTACTGCTAAAAAATAGCGGATATGTCTTATTTCAATTTGATAACTCATAGTTATTAATTAGAATAATAAATAGTATTATAAAGCATCAAAAGTAATAATAACTTTGTATAAAAACAATTTAACTACTAATGACTTTCAAATACGGAATAGATCATCTTGACTTAACAAAAGTTTTACAAATTGCAAATAATGAGCTAAAAGCTGTTATTAATAATCAAGCAAAAAGTAAAATTATTACTTCAAGAAAAAGGGTTAACACAATTATACAGAAAAACAAAGCTGTTTATGGCATAAATACTGGTTTTGGCCCTTTATGTGATGTTCAAATATCACCAGAAGAAACCAATCTACTTCAAAAAAACCTATTGATAACTCACGCAGTTGGTGTTGGCGAAAATATCGATAAACAATTGTCTAAAATTATGATGATTTGTAAAGTTCACACTTTATGTCAAGGGTTTTCGGGTGTTCGTTTAAAGTTGATTGAACGCATTTTATATTTTATTGAAAACGACTTACTTCCCACAGTTCCTAAACAAGGTTCTGTAGGTGCTTCTGGAGATTTAGCGCCACTTTCTCATCTTTTTTTACCGTTGATAGGTGAAGGAGATTTTTGGGTTGGGGACAAAATTATTCCTGCAAAAGAAATTTTACAAGAACATCATTTAGAACCTTTAGAGTTACACGCAAAAGAAGGTTTGGGTTTGATAAATGGAACACAATTTATTTTAGCACATACCATTTTAGGACTTTCAAAAATGAAATATTTATTAGATTTAGCCGATGTTTCAGGTGCGATGAGTATTGAAGGTTACAAAGGAAGTGCTTCACCTTTTAAAGAAGCTTTGCACAGCATTAGACCTTTTAAAGGAAGCTTACACGTTGCCAAAAGAATGCGAATGCTCTTTAAAAATTCACAAAATATTACTTCTCACGAAGATTGCGAGCGAGTTCAAGATCCCTATTCAATGCGTTGTATTCCTCAAGTTCACGGAGCTTCAAGAAATGCATTTTATCACCTAAAAGAATTGGCAGAAATAGAAATGAATTCTGTAACAGACAACCCAATTATTTTAAGTGAAACTGAAGCCATTTCTGGCGGGAATTTCCACGGACAACCATTAGCAATGGCTTTAGACTATTGCTCTATTGCAGCATCAGAATTAGGAAACATTGCAGACAGACGTTGCTATTTATTATTAGAAGGCAAATACGGTTTACCAAGATTATTAACTAAAAGTGGTGGATTAAATTCTGGTTTTATGATTCCGCAATATACTACAGCTGCTTTGGTAACGGAAAATAAATCCTTGTGTTTTCCGCCTTCTGCAGATAGTATTCCAACTTCTTTAGGACAAGAAGATCACGTTTCTATGGGTAGTATTTCTGGAAGAAAATTGAATCAAATTTTAGAAAATTTAGAAAAAATTCTTGCCATAGAGTTACTATACGCTGCTCAATCCTTAGAATTTAGAAGACCAAACACTTTTTCTGAAATCATAGAAGAAAATTATAAAATCATCAGAAAAAAAGTTGACAAATTAGAAGATGACAGATTGTTAAAAGATGACATCAATAATATGATTCAATTGGTAAAAACACAAGAAATAATTGTAAAATAAAAAAGAAAATGAATTTTACATCACAAATTTTACAAGGAATTCCAAATGAACTTCCAACAAAGAAAACATATCCAAAAAATGCAAACAGTGCACCAAAAAGAAAGGACATTTTATCTTTAGAAGAAAAAAAATTGGCGATAAAAAATGCGTTGCGCTATTTTCCAAAAAAATGGCACAAAGTACTTTCCCAAGAATTTGCGAATGAATTAAAAGAATTTGGGAGAATTTATATGTTTAGATTTAAACCAGATTACAAAATTTACGCAAGAAATATTAGTGAGTATCCTGCAAATTCAACACAAGCTGCAGCCATTATGCTAATGATTCAAAACAACTTAAATCCTGATGTAGCACAACATCCAGAAGAATTAATTACTTACGGTGGCAATGGAGCTGTGTTTCAAAACTGGGCACAATATCTTTTGGTTATGCAATATTTAGCAACTATGACAGATGAGCAAACACTGCATTTATATTCTGGTCATCCAATGGGATTATTCCCTTCTTCAAAAAATGCTCCAAGAGTTGTTGTAACCAACGGAATGGTAATTCCAAACTACTCAAAACCTAACGATTGGGAAAAAATGAACGCTTTAGGTGTTTCTCAATATGGACAAATGACAGCGGGTTCTTTTATGTATATTGGACCACAAGGAATTGTACACGGAACTACAATTACTGTGATGAACGCTTTCAGAAAATTTTTAAAAAAGAATGAAAATCCTAATGGTAAAATCTTTTTAACTGCGGGTTTAGGCGGAATGAGTGGAGCACAACCAAAAGCTGGAAATATTGCAGGTTGCATTACGATTTGTGCAGAAATCAATCCTAAAGCTGCTAAAAAAAGACATCAACAAGGTTGGGTAGATATTTTAATTGATGATATTGATGTTTTAGTAAAACGAACCTTGGAAGCGCAGAAAAACAAAGACATAGTTTCCATCGCCTTTATAGGTAACATTGTAGATGTTTGGGAACGTTTTGATAAAGAAAACATTTTTATTCATATTGGTTCAGATCAAACTTCGCTGCATATTCCTTTAACTGGCGGATATTACCCTGTTGATTTATCCTTTGATGAATCTAATATTTTAATCAAAGAAAATCCAGAATTATTCAAAGAAAAAGTACAAGAATCGTTAAGAAGACAAGTAAACTCAATAAACAAACACACCAAAAAAGGAACCTACTTTTTTGATTATGGAAATGCGTTTTTATTAGAAGCATCAAGAGCGGGAGCAGCTATTATGGCAGAAAACAATATCGATTTCAAATACCCTTCGTATGTGCAAGATATATTAGGGCCTATGTGTTTTGATTATGGTTTTGGTCCATTTCGTTGGGTTTGTGCATCAGGAAAACAAGAAGATTTAGATAAAACCGATGAAATCGCAGCTCAAGTTTTGCAAGAAATAATGGAAAATGCTCCTGAGGAAATTCAATTGCAAATGCAAGACAACATCACCTGGATAAAAAATGCGAAAGCTAATAAAATGGTAGTAGGATCGAAAGCCAGAATTTTATATGCAGATGCAGAAGGTAGAATAAAAATTGCGAAAGCTTTTAATGATGCAATTGCTAATAATGAAATTGGCGCAGTAATTTTAGGTAGAGATCATCACGATGTTAGTGGAACAGATTCGCCTTTTCGAGAAACATCTAACATTTACGATGGAAGTAAATTTACAGCAGATATGGCAATTCATAACGTAATTGGTGATAGTTTTAGAGGTGCAACTTGGGTTTCCATCCATAATGGTGGTGGTGTTGGTTGGGGAGAAGTGATTAATGGTGGTTTTGGAATGCTATTAGACGGAACAAAAGAAGCCGAAGAAAAATTAAAGAATATGCTTTTTTATGATGTAAATAATGGAATTGCAAGAAGAAGTTGGGCAAGAAATGACGAAGCAATTTTTGCCATTAAAAGAGAAATGGAAAGAACACCGAATTTAAAGATTACTTTGCCTAATTTAGTGGAAGAGAATTTATTGAACAATTTATTTTAATGAAGTTACTTTTTAAAAACATAAAAGAGTTAATTCAAGTTAGAGATAAAAACATTGCTTTTGTTTCTGGAAAAGAAATGAAAACACTACCGACCATAAAAAATGCTTTTTTAATAGTTGAAAATGGCTTGATTTGCGATTATGGTTTAATGAAAGATTGCCCAAAAGGTCATTTTTCAGAAACTATTGATGCTGCAGGAAAAATGATTCTACCTTCTTGGTGCGATTCTCATACGCATATTGTCTATGCCGGAAATCGAGAAAGCGAATTTGTGGATAGAATTAATGGTCTGACTTACGAAGAAATTGCCAATAATGGTGGCGGAATTTTAAACTCCGCAAAGAAACTACAAAAAACTTCAGAAGACGATTTGTACCAACAAAGCGAAGTACGTTTAGAAGAAATTATTCAATTAGGAACTGGAGCAGTAGAAATAAAATCGGGCTATGGATTAACGGAAAATGCTGAGTTAAAAATGCTTCGAGTTATCAAACGATTAAAGGAGAATTATCCAATTCCGATAAAAGCTACATTTTTAGGAGCACACGCAATTCCGAATGAATTTAAAAACGATAAAAATGGATATTTAGATCTACTCATTAAAAAAACACTTCCAAAAATAGCTAAAGAAAATTTAGCCGATTTTATTGATGTTTTTTGTGAAAAAGGATATTTTTCGGTCGATGATACAAATCGAATTTTAGAAGCTGGACAGCAATTTGACTTGCAAGGAAAAATACACGTAAATCAATTCAATGCTCTTGGTGGTGTAAAAATTGGAGTAGAAAACAAAGCATTATCTGTAGATCATTTAGAAGTAATGGATACTGATGATATTGAGGTTTTAAAAAACACTAAAACGATGCCTGTTGCATTACCAAGCTGTTCTTATTTTTTAGGAATTCCTTATACGCCAGCAAGAAAAATGATTGATTCTGGTTTGCCTTTAGCTTTAGCTACAGACTACAACCCTGGTTCTACACCTTCTGGAAATATGAATTTTGTCCTTGCTACAGCTTGCATTAAAATGAAAATGACTCCAGCAGAAGCCATAAATGCAGCTACCATAAATGGTGCTTATGCAATGAATTTAGAAAACGAAGTAGGCTCTATAACAAAAGGAAAACTGGCAAATTTAATCTTAACAAAACCAATCAATTCTTACGGATTTATTCCCTATTCATTTGGAAATCATCAAATTGAAAAAGTATTTTTAAAAGGAAAGGAAGTACAAAAATAACAATTATGAGTTTCTTTGAAAATTTAAAAGTAGATTATAAAAGCGGTTGTTTAGAAAATTATTCTGGGAGAAAAACAACACTTGAAAACCAATATTGGTATCAAGAAATTAATGTAGAAACAATTGCATCTAAAAAACTCAATAAAAATATTGACATTGGAATTATCGGTTACGTTTGCGAAGAAGGTGTACAAAGAAATCAAGGAAGAATTGGTACAAAAAATGGACCAAAAGCTATTAGAAATCAATTAGGGAAAGTAGCAACTCATTTTAAAAATAAAAATATTATTGATTTTGGCAACATTATTTGTGTCGATAATTATTTAGAAGATTGCCACGAAGCATTTTCAAAATCTATTGCTAAAATCATACAAAATAAAACTTTGCCTATTGCTATTGGTGGTGGACACGATATTGCTTATGCCAATTTTAATGGTATTAAAAAAGCACTTCAACAAACTGCTAAACGAAAAATTGGAATTGTCAATTTTGATGCTCATTTTGATTTACGTCCTGTTGAAACTGTATCCAATTCAGGAACACCTTTCAATCAAATTTTATCCGAGAATAAGAATGTAGATTATTTTGCTATTGGTATTCAACAACAAGCAAACACCAAAGAATTGTTTGAAATTGCTAAAAAATTGAATGTAAAATATGTTACGAATTTTGAAAGTGAAACATTTAGCAAAGATTTAAAAAAGAAATTATCACAATTTATAGAAAAAGTAGATTACCTATACATTACCATAGATTTGGATGGGTTTTCATCTGCTTACGCTCCTGGTGTAAGTGCTCCTTCTCCACTCGGTTTTTCTTCACAATTTGCATTTGCGGTTTTGTCTTTTTTATTGGAGTGTAAAAAAGTGATTTCTGTAGATATTGCAGAAATGAATCCTGAATATGACATTGATAACACAACAGCAAGATTAGCAGCAAGATTGGTAGATTTTATAGTTTGTAATTCATAAAAAAATCCAGCTAAAAGCTGGATTCATATTTTATTTCATTTTTTGAAGATTCGCAACCTCTAAAGTTGTTAACTCTCTCCATCTACCTCTTGGCAAATTTTTCTTGGTTAGTTCTGCAAAAATGACTCTATCTAATTTATTCACCTTATAACCAACGTGTTCAAAAATTTTACGAACAATTCTGTTTCTACCTGAATGAATTTCGATTCCAATTTCCGATTTTGGCTCTCCATTAATGTAAGAAACCGCATCAATAAACACTTTTCTACCTTCAATAATTACTTCTCCACGAAGTTTTTCTAAATCTTTTAAATCTAGTTTTCTATCTAAAGAAGCGTGATATAATTTACGCACATTATGTTTTGGATGCGTTAATTTCTTAGCCAAATCGCCATCATTGGTAAACAACAATAAACCAGTAGTATTTCTATCTAAACGTCCAACGGGATAAATACGCTCTTTAGAAGCATTTGCAATCAATTCCATTACTGTTTTTCGACCACGATCATCATCCATAGTGGTGATGTAGTTCTTTGGTTTGTTTAAAAGAATATATTTTTTCTGTTCTGGTGTAATGGATGTTCCATCAAATTGAACAACGTCATTTGGCTGAACTTTATATCCCATTTCAGTAACCAGTTTCCCATTTACTTGAACACTACCATGTTCTATATAAGTATCTGCTTCTCTTCGAGAACAAATTCCTGAATTGGCAATATATTTGTTTAAACGAATTCCTGATGATTCATCAGATTTAGGTGTAGTTTTAATCTTTTTGAATTCTTTTTTAGGAGATTTTCTACTTAAAGGAGTACTTTTCGGAGTATCTTTTTTTGGATTTCTTCTACTTAGAGGAGCATTTTTTTTTCCTTCTTGTCGTCCTCTCGACGAGTTTCTATTTGATTTCATTATTTAAAATTTTTGCAAAAATAGGTATAAAAATCCTTAATTCAATCTGTCTATCACTTTTTCCACAAGTAAAGAAGTATCAATAAAAACTAAAGACAAAACCCCGACTAAAAGTAAGAGTTTTAAAATATTGTGTAACATTCTATACTGATTTCTCTCTGTTGATTTCCATAAGTAAAAACCAATAAAAATTAGTGTTACTAATGCTAAATAAAAATAATACTGCATATAACTTAAAGCCGGATATTGCAATAAAAAACCTACAGGAAACAACGTTAATAACAATAAAGAAATTGACAAATACTTTGTTTTTGACTCACCATATTTTACAGGAAATGTATCGTAATTATTTACAATTGCGCCTTTCATATTTTGTAAATCCTTAATCAACTCTCTAACCATTATCACTAAGAACAAAAAAATAGCGTGAACAAATATTATTTTTGAAAAATTTTTAAAATAAATAAATACTGCAAAAAAAGGAAGAATTGTTAATACGGTAGCAGAAATTAGACCTGTTAATGGATATTTTTTTAGTTTGTGAGAATAAAACCAAATGGCAAAAATATAAACTGCAAAAAACAATGCCGCTCTCCAAGAAACCAACCAACCCAAAATAAACCCTAAAAAATTAAGAGCAAAGTAAAGGTTTAATCTTGTAGATTGTTTTACATAATTATCTAAGTTCGATTTTAAAGGACGATTGATTCGATCAACCCTAACATCATAAAAATTATTGATAATATAACCAGCAGCAACAACACAAACTGTTGCAAAAACGATGTAAAATAAATCAACATCAAAAAGGATATTTCTAAGAGATTTTTTTGGTGAAAAAATAAATATTGCAGCTAAATATTGTGCTACAATTAAGACTAGAATGTTATAACCTCTAATTACAGAGATTAAACTTAAAAATTTAAAAAGAATTCTTTTGAGCTTAAAACTAGGCATAAGATTAGAATCTGTATACCAACTCTAACTTGTAGTTTTTTAAACTATTTTGAGCTTTTTCAAAGTCTTCAGTAAAACCTAAAATATAACCTCCACCACCAGAACCACAAAGTTTTAGGTAATAATCATTAGTTTTAATACCATTTTCCCAAACTTTATGAAAAGCATCTGGGATCATAGGTTTAAAGTTTTTTAGTACAATTTTAGAAAGAGATTTTACATTTCCAAACAACGATTTTACATTTCCATGTAAGAAATCTTCGATACAAGCATCTGTTGTTGTTGCAAATTCGTTACTAATCATTTTTCTAAAACCTTCGTTTTTCATCTTGTTCATAAAGATGTTCACCATAGGTTCTGTCTCTCCAATTTGTTCTGAATCCAATAAGAAAACTGCTCCTTTTCCTTGTTTTTGTGATGGAATCCCAGCAGGTTCTACATTATCTTTAGAGTTGATTAAAATTGGTAAACTTAAGTAACTATTTAAGGGGTCTAATCCAGAACTTTTACCGTGGAAAAAAGATTCCATTATAGAAAATATCTGTTTTAAGTTTAATAATTTATCTCTAGTTAAATTTTCTAAAACAGTAATTTTATCGTTTGCATATTTATCGTAAATAGAAGCCACTAAAGCACCTGAACTTCCAACTCCATAACCTTGCGGAATAGAAGAATCGAAGTACATACCCCTATCTATATCTTCTTTTAATTGTTCTAAATCGAAAACAACTAAATCTGTTTTTAAACTTGCTAAATATTTATAAAACTTTAATAGATTTTCATTTGAAAATTTAGATTTACCAGATAATTCTGATGAAGATTTTAACGCACCTCTATATGCATTAAACGGAATTGCTAAACCTTTAGAATCTTTGATAATTCCATATTCTCCGAAAAGAAGAATTTTAGCATAAAAAAGTGGTCCTTTCATTTTCTTTACAATAGTTATGCAAAAATACGAAATTTTCTGTTAAACAAATGTTATTAAAGATTCTTGTAAAAAGTCTTCCAAACTCCAACCTTTTCTCCGTTTTTGTATTTACCTCTTTCTTTAATTTTCCCTGATTTATAATAAGTCTTCCAAATACCTTCCTCTAAATCATTTTCGAAGGTTCCTACTGTTTTTAACTCTCCAGTACTATAATACTCTTCAAACTTACCTTTCTTTCTTTTATTTACAGAAAAATATTTTCTAAAAATATTTCCGTTTTTAAAATAAATGATAGATTTCTTGCCTGCTAACTTTTCTATTTTGTAAAAAACACTTCTCGATTGATTGGTTTCTTTTAAATTACCATCTAACCAAATCTTTTCTTGTGCATTCATTTTTAATGACAGTCCGACAATACATAAAAAAAAGACGAGTTTAATTTTCATAAAATAAATTTGACTAATTATAATCTTATTGCTCCAAGACCAACAGTATCGCAAATATATTGATTTTTCTGACAGTACTTAGACAACTCACTTTCAATAAACTGATTTACAGCTTCTTTTTCATTTTTCGGATACAAAACATGTACATTTGCTCCGGCATCTAAAGTGAAACAAATGTTACTACCATTTTGATTGCGATATTGCCAAATTCTATTGATAATTTCTAAAGTATTTGGTTTCATCAAAATAAAATAGGGGTTACTTGTTAGCATCATAGCGTGCAAAGTTAAGGCTTCACTTTCTACCAATTTGACAAACTCTTTGATGTTTCCTTCTTGGAGGATTTTGGATATTTTAGTCAAATTATCATTTGCTTGTTGAAAACGGTTTTCTGCATAAGGATGATGATGCATTAAATTATGACCTACAGTACTTGAAACTTGTTTTTCTCCTTTATCTACCAATAAAATAGCATCTTGATAATCATTGAAAATTGGATGTACTTTATACGGAAACTGAACTCCAAATAAATCTGAGCTTCCATTAATTTCTGGGTGATTTCCCCAAACCACTAGAGGTCCTTCTACACTTCTACTTGCACTTCCAGAACCTAAACGTGCTAAAAAAGAGGCTTTTTTATTGATATCTTTTTCTGATAAATCGGGATTAATTTCAGATTCTAAACTCATTAAACACATTGCAATTGCACTTAAACCACTTGCAGATGATGCTATTCCACTTGAATGTGGAAACGAATTTTCTGAATGTATTGTCATTTTATATTCAAAAACATAAGGACAATATTCTTGAACTCTTTTAAAAAATTCTGCAATTTTAGGTTTAAACTCTTCTTTTTGTTTCCCTTCAAAAAACAAATCAAAGTCTACATATGTAGATTTTTCTTTTTTCTCAAAATCGATAGTAGTAATAGTATTACAATTGTTTAGCGTAAAACTAATGGAGGTGTTTTTTGGAATCTGAGGATTACTTTTCCCCCAATATTTTACCAACGCTATATTACTCGGAGTTTGCCAAGTATAAGTTGCTTTAGGAATAAAATTTAAGTCCGATTTTACTAAAAACTGATCTGTATCCAAAGTATAAGAATTTGTTACAAAGATAAAACTATTTGAAGTAAAAACTCTTTCCTGTTTTTGTTTGTATTTTTGCTATAATGAAAGACAAAAAAGTTTTTTTATTACTCAACGGAGAAAAACCAAAATCACCTCCTCAATTATCTGATTACCATTTGATTTGTGCAACAGATGGTGCTTATCAATTTTTTAAAGAACACAATATTACTCCAAACTTTATTTGCGGTGATTTTGATTCTTTGGACAGTATTCCAGAAAATATTGAAGTTATTCAAACTCCAAATCAAGATTTAACAGATTTTGATAAAGTTTTACAAATTCTATATAACAAAGGTTTTAACACTATTGATATTTATGGCGCAAGCGGAAAAGAACAAGATCATTTTTTAGGTAATTTACACACTTCTATTCTATGGAAAGAAAAATTAAATTTAACTTTTTTTGATAATCATAGCCGTTATTTTTTAGCAGACAAAACCACAATTATTTCAAATTGTAAAAACAAAATGATTTCTTTAATTCCTTTTCCAGAAGCCAAAAATATTTACACGAAAGGACTAAAATATTCATTAAATAATGAAAATTTAACTTTTGGAAAACGAATAGGAACAAGAAATACGGCTACAACAGACAAAGTAGAAATCTCTTTTAAAAGCGGAGAAATATTTATTTTTATCCATCGTTAAAAATCAAAAAAAAATGACAAAAAAAATTAAATTACTATGGGATTTTAGAGGTCCAGATGCAAAAGAAACTGCCAAACATCATACCATCCATTTAAAAGAATTTGCAACTTTAGAAAACTTGGTTTTTTATAAAATTGACATTCAAGAGAAAAATGAAATGTTATTTTCTGCTTTTATAACTGTTGATGAAAGGGATATGAAAACTTACAGAGATGCTCTAAAACCACATCGTGGAGAAATTGCTTAATTTGTTTTTATCTATACTTAAAAAAATACTTTTTGTTAACTTATAGAATAAAAGACTCTAAACAACTTTTTCTAGTATAAATTTAGCAAATTACCTCAAATCACTTCCATTTAATTCCACACCCCATACTAGGATGCTGTTTTTCTAAAACAGGTTTACCCTCTAATAAATTATTTAGAACATTTCTTAAATCTATACCAGAAACTAGTTTACCATTTCCTGGTCTAGAGTCGTCTAATTGTCCATGATAAATAGATTTTAAATCTGTATCAAAAACATAAAAATCTGGAGTACATGCAGCATCGTAAGCTTTAGCAACTTCTTGAGTTTCGTCATATAAATATGGAAAAGGATACTTTAAATCTAATGCAAGTTTTTTCATTAAATGTGGTGCATCTTGTGGGTAATTTTCTATTTCATTAGAACTAATAGCTATAAAATTAATTCCTTTTTGTTGGTATTTATTTGCCATTTTTACCAACTCATCGTTTACATGAATTACAAACGGACAATGATTGCAAATAAACATAATTACAGTTCCTTTTTCTCCTTTTAGTTGACTTAATGCATAATGTTTATCATCTATAGTATTTATTAAGGTAAAATCTGGAGCTTCTGTTCCGGTTTTAAATTCATTTGATTCTGTTAATGCCATAATATAAAATCTATTTATCTTGTAATAAAATTCTTACGGGTAATTTATATTTTGTTTTTACAGGAATACCTCTTTTGATTGCTGGATATACCTTAGGTAGTTTTAGAATTGAAACTTTTAGTATATTATCTAATTCTGGTAATTGCTGCTTTAAATTTTCTGAAGATTGTACAGTATCTAAAACAAACATTCCATCAGATAATATTTTTAATCCAACGATTACAATTTCGTCTATAGAATCTTTAACAATAAATTTATGTTTTAGCAATTCTTCTGCTATTTTTTTATGAATTGTATTTCTAAAGCAATTTGATTTTTTATTTTTCTCTATAATAGAATCACAAGCTGGAAAAGATGGATATGTATCTACAGAAGAAAAATCTACAATAGTATCTATAGTTTGTTTTTTCTTGTTTTTTGAAAATGAAAATTTATCACATGATGTGATCAAAAACAATACTACAAAAAAAGATAGAACGCGTAAAATCATGAGTTTTAGTTATCTTATATTTTGCTTTTCTCAAGTCTTTTTTTTTCTCTTTTTTCTTTTCTCAACCTAGCTTTTTTCTGAGCTTCAGTTTCCGTAATATTTAATGTAAATGGAAAAGTATATAGTGTTGCCGTTGGTTTTCCATTTAATTTAGCTGGTATCATTTTTGGTAATGAAGATAATACTTTCTTACACTCTTTCTCTAACTTAAGGTGTGGAGCTCTAACCCTAATATTATCGACAATTCCTTTTTCGTCAATTCTAAAACCTAAAAAAATTCTTTTCTTCCCAGGTTCTAAATTAAGACTTGATAGCAAATTTGGATCAAATCTCATTGCAAAATGTTTTTGAATTCCTCTATTAAAACATTTTACCTTCTCTTCTTTTAGAACTTTATTTTCGCATTTTGGAAAAACAGGAATTTCATCAACCTCTTTAAAAGATATTACCTTACTTTCTGTTGTAATTTCTTTTTCTTGCGCATTAAAACTCAAAGAAATTATAACAAAAAATAAAATCAAATATTTTAGCTTTATCATAAATACAATTTAAATTTAAGTGAATTTACTACATTTTTTTAAAAGGACTAATCGACTATTAAAGTAAATGGAATAGAATATTTTACTCCAACATTTTTTCCTCTTTGAGTTCCTGGTTTCATTTTGGGCAAAAGACTCATAACTCTTATTACTTCTTTTTCTAGTAAAGGATGTGGAGCTCTAACTAGTATACTTTTTACTACACCTTCTTTATCTATTAAAAAACCAATAAATACTTTTTTCTTTCCTCGAGTTAAACCAAGTGTATTAGGTAAATCTGCGTCAAAATAAGATGAAAAATGAACCTGCACCATATTATTAAAACATTCTTTCAATTCTAAATTCCCTCCCTTACATCCAGGAAAAACCGGCACATTTTCAATAACAGCAAATGAAACAATGGCGTTAGAACCATTATCAATTTCTTCTTTATCCGTGTTTTCGTTGGTCTTTTCAGAATCTCCATCAACTTTAATTACATTCTTGTCTTCAGAAATAACTTTAGGAGATATCATTCTCTTTTTTTTCTTATATAAATCTGGGTTTTCAATTGCATCTAGCGTATCTGTATACAACAAAAGCATATCATTATAAACCTTATTGTTTTTATCTTTATTTAGTTTAAAAAAAGCGGTTAAATACTCTTTAGCCTTAACATATTTTCCGTTTTCGAAGTAAATTTTAGATCCGAAAATAGCCATTTCTTTGGTCTTTATACTTTCGAAGTAGACCTTGGCTTTTTCAAGATATCTTTCCGATTTTTCAAAATTATTACTTGAATAACTTTTTTGAGCTCTTTTTAAATATACAGCAGCAAGCTCATTTTTATCTTGAGAAAAAAAAGTAAAAACTGTAAAAAAAAGAATAAAAACGAGTACTGATGATTTCATTAAAAAGGGCTGTTTTATTTGAAATCATGAAAGTACTAAATTTCAAATAAATGACTAGTTCTTTTCTCCCTTCATAAAAAAGTTTTTTTCATATTTAATACATCTAACGCTTTAATTTTATAGTGTAAGATTACTTTTCTTAGTCTATTACTCTTATTTTTTCAGTAAAATAATTGTAACAATCATTCGATATCTTCGTCTTACAAGCAAACTGACTATGGATATTTTTTTATTACTTCTTGGATTTATTTTTGTGTTATTAGGAATTATTGGTTCTTTTTTACCAATTCTTCCAGGTCCGTTAACTGGTTGGTTTGGACTTTTACTATTGCATTTTACTTCAATTATCCCAATGAATTGGACTTTTCTAGGAATTACTTTAGGTGTAGCAATTCTTATTTGGATTCTGGATTATTTTATTCCAGCCATGGGTACCAAACGTTTTGGGGGAAGTAAATATGGTGTTTACGGAACAACTATTGGACTAATTGTAGGTTTATTTTCACCTATTCCATTTGGAATTTTAATTGGTGCTTTCTTTGGTGCTTTAATTGGAGAGCTTTTATATGATAGCAAAGATACCAATAGAGCGTTAAAAGCTTCTTTTGGCGCTTTTTTAGGATTCTTAACCTCTGCAACCATTAAGTTCTCAATTGCAATTGTTTATGTTGTACTTTTTATGATTAAATTTTGGAAGTTTAAAGGAGATTTCTTTTAGCTGGCAAACAAGTTTATCTCAGATTTAACGGTTTGTTTGAGCTCGTTGAGGAACGAGACAGCAAGCAGTAAAAGCTCGAAATAGCTTCAAAATAAAGCAAAAAAAAAAGCGTCCCATCTAAGGGAAGCTTTCCATTGGTTAACAAAACCAAGACACTTTTATGAAAGTGCCAAAACAACACAACTAATATCACTCTAACAAAAAGTGATGCGCAAATATACATTGTTTTTCATTATTCGCAAATAAATATATTTCTTTTTATAATTATCCCAATTGCTTATTCTTTCAAAGCATCGTATCTTTGCAAACTTTAATAAACATTAGAAATTTATAGAATAAAATGCAATTATCAGAACAAGAAGTTGTACGTAGAGAAAAGTTATCAAAATTAAGAGATTTGGGCATTAACCCTTATCCAGCAGATTTATTTCCAATCAATTCAAATTCAAAAGAAATAAAACAGGACTTTTCTGAAGGAAAAAAAGTGATTATTGCAGGAAGATTAATGTCTCGTAGAATTCAAGGAAAAGCTTCTTTTGCTGAGTTACAAGATGGTGAAGGGAGAATTCAGGTATATTTTAACCGTGATGAAATTTGTTCTGGTGATGACAAAACTTTGTACAATGATATTTATAAAAAATTATTAGATATTGGTGATTTTATTGGTTTAGAAGGTGAACTATTCACCACTAAAGTTGGTGAAAAAACAGTAAAAGTAACAGATTTTAAATTGCTAAGTAAAGCTTTAAAACCTTTACCATTACCAAAAACTGATACAGAAGGAAATACCTATGATGAATTTAACGACCCAGAATTGCGTTACAGACAACGTTATGCAGATTTGGTTGTAAATCCGCACGTAAAAGAAGTATTTGTAAAAAGAACAAAACTGTTTAATGCGATGCGTTCTTTTTTCAATGATGCTGGTTATTTTGAAGTTGAAACTCCTGTTTTACAACCAATTCCTGGAGGTGCAGCTGCTAGACCTTTTATAACGCATCATAACTCTTTAGACATTCCTTTATATATGAGAATTGCTAACGAATTGTACTTAAAGCGTTTAATAGTTGGTGGTTTTGATGGTGTATATGAGTTTTCTAAAAACTTTAGAAATGAAGGAATGGACAGGACTCACAATCCAGAATTTACTGCAATGGAAATCTATGTTTCTTACAAAGATTACAACTGGATGATGGATTTCTGTGAGCGTTTGTTAGAGCATTGTGCAACTGCAGTAAACGGAACTTCAGAAGCTACTTTTGGCGAACATAAAATAAATTTTAAAGCGCCTTATAAGAGAATTTCAATGCGTGATTCTATTTTAGAATTCACAGGTTTTGATATTTACAACAAAACTGAAGAAGAAATTAGAGCTGCAGCAAAATCGATGAATATCGAAGTTGATGAAACTATGGGGAAAGGAAAATTGATTGATGAAATTTTTGGTGAAAAATGTGAAGGAAACTACATTCAACCAACTTTTATCACTGATTATCCGAAGGAAATGTCTCCACTTTGTAAGGAGCACAGAACAAACCCAGAGTTAACAGAACGTTTTGAATTGATGGTTTGTGGGAAAGAAATTGCCAATGCATATTCTGAATTGAATGACCCAATTGACCAACGTGAGCGTTTTGAGCATCAATTAAAATTAGCGCAAAAAGGTGATGATGAAGCTACTGAGTTTATAGATGAAGATTTCTTACGTGCATTAGAATACGGAATGCCTCCAACTTCTGGAATGGGAATTGGTATGGACCGATTAATTATGTTTTTAACCAATAATCAATCTATACAAGAAGTGCTATTTTTTCCGCAAATGAGACCAGAGAAAAAGGCTCCTTCTGTAGAATTGAATGATGAAGAAAAAGCAGTTTTAGAAATCATTACAAAAGCAGAAAAAATTGATTTATCAGCATTGAAAACACAATCTGGTTTATCAAACAAAAAATGGGATAAAACCATTAAAGGCTTAACTAAGAAAGAAGTTGCTAAAGTTTCTAAAACTGATGAAGGTTTGTTTGTGGAAGCTTTGTAAGTAACATAAACTTAAGAATAGAATGAAAGGAATTACTTAAATGTAGTTCCTTTTTTTATAACCAAAACTTAATTTGCTTGTCTCATTAAAAATGATGAACTTTCTACTTTCAATCAAAAACAAATGATATGAAAATTCGTCAACTTTTATTATATCTCCTTTTTTCTATGCTCATCACTTCATGTTCAAAAAGACCAACTCTATTTTCTTCTTTTGATAAATACCCTACTTCTAATAAAAATCTGTGGCTAAAGTATTCTAAAGAACAAACTACTTTTTCTATTTGGTCACCAAGAGCAACAGCAGTAAAGTTGAACTTTTACAATACCGGAAACGACTCTGATGTTATAGAAACTTTTGCTTTGCAAGATGATGAAAACGGGGTTTGGTCTAAAACAATTCAAGGAGATTTACACGGAACCTATTATACTTTTCAAACTTATATTAATGAGAAATGGAATGCTGAAACCCCTGGAATTTATGCAAAAGCAGTGGGTGTAAATGGTAACAGAGCAATGGTTCTGGATTTTGAAGCTACAAATCCTACAAACTGGAAAAACGATAAGTATGTTGATTTAAAATCGCCAAATGATGCCATTATTTATGAATTACATATTAGAGATATCACCATTCAAAAAGAAGCCAATTCTTCTTATTCTGGTAAATATTTAGGATTGGTGGAAAAAGGAACCAAAAGTTCTGAAAATGTTGCAACTGCAATAGACCACATAAAAGAAATGGGAATTACACACGTTCATTTATTACCTACTTTCGATCATTATTCAATTGATGAAACCAATTTAGACAAACCACAATTCAATTGGGGTTATGACCCAAAAAACTATAATGTTCCAGAAGGGTCATATTCAACAAATCCTTTTGATGCAAGTGTAAGAATAAAAGAATTTAAAACGATGGTAAAAGCATTCCACGATGCCGGAATTGGTGTTATTTTAGATGTCGTTTACAATCATACAGGAAAAACAGAAACTTCTAATTTTAATTTAGAAAATCCAGAATATTATTACCGTTTTAAAAAAGACGGTTCTTATTCTGATGCTGCTGCTTGTGGTAATGAAACTGCTTCAGAACGCACAATGATGCGCAAATTTATGATTGAATCTGTAAAATATTGGACCAAAGAATATCATTTAGATGGTTTTCGTTTTGATTTGATGGGCATTCACGATATAGAAACAATGAACTTATTGGCTGAAAAAGTCAAAAAAATAAATCCAAATGCACTCATTTATGGTGAAGGTTGGACTGCAGCAGACTCTCCACTTCCAAAAGAAAAAAGAGCCTTGAAAAAACACACCTATCAAATGCCACAAATCGCTGCATTTTCTGATGATATTAGAGACGGAATTAAAGGTTCTGTTTTTGACGATAAAAGCACAGGTTTTGTAAGTGGTGCAAAAAACAAAGAAGAGTCTATAAAATTCGGAATTGTGGGTTCAATCAACCATTCTCAAATTGATTATAAGGCAGTAAATTATTCTGATGCACCTTGGACAAATGAACCTTGGCAAGCCATTAATTATGTTTCTTGTCACGATAATCATACGTTGTATGATAAATTAATGGTTTCTAAACCAAATGCTACAAAAGATAAAATGAAAGCAATGCATAAATTAGCAACTGCAATTGTATTGACTTCACAAGGAACGCCATTTTTACATGCGGGTTCAGAAATGATGCGTACAAAATTTGGTGAACACAATTCATATAAATCTCCAGATTCCATCAATCAAATTGATTGGAATTTAAAAGTGAATAATGCTGATGTTGTTGCTTATTACAAAAACCTCATCAAATTAAGAAAAGAGCATCCTGCTTTTAGAATGCCCACTGCAAAAATGGTTCAAGAAAACTTAGAGTTTATGAAAACTGAAGATGGTTTGATTTCTTATCAACTAAAAAGCAATGCAAATAACGATTCTTGGAAAAATATCTATGTGATATTTAATGCTCAAAAGAAAACCATCAATTATAAACTAAATAAAACTTGGAGTATCGCAGTCTTTAAAGATTCATTTTATTTAGACAAAGAAAAAAGTGTCTCCAAAAACATCAAAATTCCAGGGATTTCAATGCTTGTATTATATCAAAAATAATTTGTATCATTAATCATTCTAATCAACCAAAATTAATAAGCAATGTATACTAAAAAGGTTTACAAGACAACTGATATGATAAAATGGACTCGTTTTGAGACCTTGTTTTTCATCATCTTTTCAACTATAATAGTTTCTATCTACTTTTTTTTCGATTTACATTGGCTTAAAATTCCTTGGACTCCTATTGCTTTAATTGGTACTGCTGTTGCTTTTGTTATTGGTTTTCAAAACAATTCTGCTTATGGAAGAATATGGGAAGCCAGAAAAATTTGGGGAGGTATTGTAAACACATCTAGAACTTTTGGAATGTTTGTGCAAGACATGATTACTAACGAACACGCTCTGGAAAAGCAAACAGATAAAGCACTAAAAAAAGAAATTAAAACACTTACCTACAGACATATTGCTTGGATGAATGCATTACGTCATTCCATGAGAGCTCACAAACCTTGGGAAACGGTTATGATGGAAAAAGCCAACCAAGATTGGAGCAAAATGATGCAACCTCCAGAATGGAAAACGAAACTGGAAGACGATTTGAAACCCTATTTATCATATGAAGACATGAATTATGTTTTGAGTAAAAACAACAAGCAAACTGCTTTGTTGTATCTTCAATCTCATCATTTAAGAAACTTAAAAGAAAAAGGAATTATTTGGGAATTCGCATTCTTAAATCTAGAAACTGTAGTTCAAGAATTATTTACACTACAAGGAAAATCAGAACGAATAAAAAACTTTCCTTACCCAAGACATTTTGCCACCTTAAACCATTATTTTATGTGGGTTTTTGTAATGGTTTTACCATTGGCAATTGTACCACAATTTGCTGAAATAGGATTAGAAATTAGCTCAATAAACGCTACAGTTGGTAAGTTTTTTATGTGGTTAGCTATTCCATTTTATGTAGCTGTAGCTTGGATTTTTCACACTATGGAAAAAATTGGAAGAACAGGAGAAAATCCGTTTGAAGGTTCTGCTAATGATATACCTATCTCAACCATAGCAAGAGGAATAGAAATTGATTTACGCCAAAATTTAGGAGAAACAAATGATGAGATACCAGAACAACATCCAGTAATTTATGATACGCAGATGTAATAATTTAGTTTGTTTCTAAAATTATAAAAATATAACTTCGCTAACGCCGATTATAAAACATTAAAACGTTACATAATCGTCTTAAGTTAGCGAATAAAAAAATCACCCTTTAAACTTCATCCCTAAATGCACTACTTTTTTGGTTTCAAAAAAAGGTTCATCAAAATAATTAGGTAAATCGTAAATAGTAGCAGAAGTATATTTTTGTAATTCTTCAGTTAAATCACCGCCTTTTAAATAGAGAATTCCGTTTTTTAAATCGTGGTTTTGTTTTTTAGCAATTTTGCCTTTATTCCAGCGTACAAAAGTTTCCATTTGCGCTACTGCTCTACTTACAATAAAATCATACGTTTCTTTTACTTCTTCTACTCTACCATGTGTGGTTTTTACATTTTCTAAACCTAAACCAGATACAACTTCATTCACTACTTTTATCTTTTTACCAATAGAATCTACCAAATGAAATTGTGTTTCTGGAAACAAAATGGCTAACGGAATTCCAGGAAAACCTCCTCCTGTACCAACATCCATTACTTTTGCACCCGGTTTAAATTGCATCACTTTAGCAATTCCTAAAGAATGCAAAACATGACGCAAATACAACTCATCTATATCTTTTCTAGAAACAACATTAATTTTTAAATTCCAATCTTGATACAAATCTTGTAATTTAGAAAATTGTGCAACTTGTGTTTCTGATAAATTTTTAAAATATTTGTGTATTATTTCCATCAAGTATAAAATTTAGAAATGCAAAAATAGTTATTGTAAATAAACAATTAGTAACAAAAACTGACGTTTATCATATAAAGCAAATCTAAATAGTATATTTTTGCAATCTATTATCAAAGCAATAAATGAAAACATTAAATTTCTCAAGAGTAGACAAGGCAAAGTTTTTTAGAACTTTAAACAAAAGAGTCAACTCCTATTTTAAAGAAAACAACATCAAAAGAACAGGAAACTGGAAATTGTATACCAAAGCAATACTAATGTTTTCTTTGTTTCTAGTGCCCTTTATCTTAGTTTTAACGATTTCCATGCCTCAATGGGTTATGGTATTGCTAATGGTAATTACAGGAATTGGAATGGCTGGAGTTGGTATGAATGTTATGCATGATGCAAACCACGAATCTTTTTCGAAAAGAAAATGGGTTAATAAATTAATGGGAAGTAGTATTTATATTCTTGCTGGTAATGTTTACAACTGGAAAGTACAACACAATGTTTTACATCACACATTTACCAATGTAAAAGATCACGATGAAGATATAGATGCTGGTAGAGTTATTCGATTTTCTCAACATGCTAAATGGTTTAATTTTCACAAATTTCAAAAATATTATTCTATTTTCTTATATGGATTATTAACTATCAATTGGGCAATTACCACAGATATAAAACAAATGCGTAGGTATTTAAAACGCAAACTATCTTATGGTGAATTTCCAAATCCTGCAACTGAATGGACTAAACTGGTTATTTCTAAAATCGCATATTATTCACTTTGGATTGTTTTACCCATTTTAGTGTTAGACGTTGCTTGGTGGAAAGTTTTGATTGGTTTTTTTGTAATGCATTACACAGCAGGTATGATTTTAAGTCTCGTTTTTCAATTGGCACATATTGTTCCAAAAACGGAAATGCCAGTGCCTGATAAAGATGGAAATTTAGAACACACTTGGGCAGTCCACCAGTTATACACTACATCTAACTTCGCGCCCAGTAACTGGTTGGTAAACTTCTATACAGGGGGGTTAAATCATCAAGTTGAACATCATATTTTTCCACACATTTCTCACGTGCATTACAGTAAATTGGCTAAAATTGTAAAAGAAACAGCTAAGGAATTTAACCTGCCTTATAATGAGTATCAAACAACACGTAAAGCCATTATAGAGCATTTTAGACACTTAGGTGTTTTGGGTAAAAAACCAGAATTAGCGTAAATAAATTACACAACAACGACAACAACTATTAGTAAAATGACACATCCATTATCGGACAGAATTAACAGTCTGCCAGCGTCAGCAACTTTGGCTATGGCTGCAAAAGCAAGAGAATTAAGAGCAGAAGGTAAAGACATTATCGGTTTAAGCTTAGGAGAACCCGATTTTAATACTCCAGACTTTATTAAAGAAGCTGCTATTGAGGCCGTAAATGAAAACTATAATTCCTACACACCAGTAGATGGTTATGTAGAATTAAAAGAAGCTATTTGTACTAAATTTAAACGAGACAATAATATAGAATATAAACCTAGTCAAGTTGTAGTTTCTACAGGTGCTAAACAATCTATTGCAAATGTAATGCAAGTATTGTTAAACCCAGGAGATGAGGTATTATTACCTTGTCCTTATTGGGTTAGTTACTCTGCAATAGCAACACTATGTGAAGCTACATCAGTTGAAATCCCTTCTTCTATAGAAACAAATTTTAAGATTACTCCAGCACAATTAGAAGCTGCTATTACTCCAAAAACAAAGTTAATTTTATTCAACTCACCTAACAATCCAAGTGGGGTTATTTATACAGAAGCTGAATATAGAGCACTCGCTGAAGTTTTGGAAAAACATCCTCAGATTTATATCATGTCTGATGAAATCTATGAACATATTAATTATGAGATTAAACCTTTTAGTTTAGCGGCAATTGAAAGTTTATATGACAGAACCATTACCGTAAACGGTTTGGCAAAAGCATTTGCGATGACAGGATGGAGAATTGGTTATATTGGTGCTCCTGAGTGGATTGCGAAAGCTTGTACTAAAATGCAAGGTCAGATTACATCAGGTACCAATTGTATTGCTCAAAGAGCTGCTATTACTGCTGTTTTAGCACCAATAAGTAAAATTCAGTACATGGTCGATGAATTTAAAACCAGAAGAGGCATTATCATCGATTTATTAAAAGAAATTGATGGTTTTAATATTAATGTGCCTGATGGTGCTTTTTACGTTTTTCCTGATGTTTCTGCATTCTTTGGAAAAACTATACAGGGAGTAACTATAAACAACGCAAGTGATTTTGCTCTTTTCATATTAGAAAAAGCGAATGTTGCTACCGTAACTGGAGATGCTTTTGGAGCACCAAACTGTATTAGAATTTCATATGCAGCGTCTGAGTTACAAATTCGTGAAGCCATTAAAAGAATTAAAGAAGCTTTGAGTTAAAACCTCAAACTTAATAACTATAAAATCCATCTTTTTTAGATGGATTTTTTTGTTTTGACGTTGTCCTTTCGGTCAGAATTTTCGGACTCACTTTTTGTTTATTCTTCACAAAAGAGCTCAAACATTTACTTCAATCCTTTACGCAAGCTTGCTTGTTAACTAATTTACAAACTATAAGCTCATCTTTTATTAAGCAACCATAAAGATAATAGCTAACATAAAAAAGGAAACTCTTAAAATGGTTCCTGCTTGACTTTCAAACCTTTCTTGATGATTAAAAATCATCGATTTCATTTTAGATAAAGATTTAAACTTCTCAATTTTAGATTGGTTTTTAATCTCTTTTTTGTAAGATGAAGTTAAAATTCCTCTTTCAATTTCTGTAGATGTGTGTAAATATTTCATAATGTTTAGTTTTGTTGATTATATAAAGTAGACGATATCACAAAAAAAATGTTACACTAAAAAAAGAAAACAAACCTCTAAAAAACAGCTACTTGCAGTATTGATGGTTTACGACAATCACAAAAAAAATTAAAAAAAAAGTTGATTTCATTAAAAAACCACATCAGTTTTGATGTGGTTTCTAATTATAAACTTTGAAAATTTATATTAATTCACGATTAACTTAATTGTTTTATAATTTCTAAAATCATTTTTAATCTTCAAGAAGTACATACCAGATTTTAAACCTTCTCTTAATAAAGTAATTCTATTATTCCCTATTATCGTATTTTCTTTAATTCTTTTAACTAAAGCTCCTGTTAGATGATATACCTCAATTTCAGTTGAAGTGTTAATTTCAGAATAAAAACTTAACTCAGTTGTCGTATTCATCGGATTAGGATATAACAAAACTTCGTTTTCTGCTATTACTCCATCATCAACACCTAAAACTTGTTGTGTAAACTGTATATTACTAATTTTCACTTCTTTTTCTACGATCTCAACTCCGTCTGATGACATTGTAAATACCATTGTTACAACATCATTTAATTCTAAAACTTCTCCAGAAGGTGAAACAAAATGAGCATAAGGTATCGCATAATGTTTTTCAGTATCGGTTAATTTAATTGTGGTTTTAAATTGATTTTTCCATAATTTAATTCCTTTCTTAACAATTGTTATTTCTAATTGCCCTGTTCCATAAGCATCCAGTTCCAAAGCATCAAAGTCAGATAAATCTACTGCATTAAATCTAGGAGTAAACGCTTTATAAGCTGCCACATAAGATTTCGTTTTCGCTTTTAAGGATATATTCCTTTCTACTTTATACCCATTTCCATTGTAAATATGGTTATTTTGTGAAATTGTAAAAGATTCAATATTTGTATCTTCAGAAGAATCATCTACGCCCCAAGGTCCATCAGACATAAACAAATCGTCTGGAGTTTGATTGCTATCATTTTCAATTCTAAATCCAATATCAAAAATATTTCCTGTATTAATTCTTAGCGTTGTAATGTAATCCCCATCTAAATTTATTTTTTTATTTGAATATTCAGTTTCAGAAGATTCTGTTCTTTTAAAACCGGCGTCAAAAACAATATTTTTAGTTTTGTTGGTGTTGATAATTTCTAACTCTAAAGCACCATCTATATATTTACCCTTTTTCACAAAAACTGGAGGTGGTGTTGAATTATGGTAATCTAAAATTGTTCTTTGAGCTTCAAACAACTCTAAAGCTTCTGCTCCTAAAGTAATTAAGTCATCAACTTTATTAGTCCATATTTGAAAATTATAAAAAGTTTCATTTGCAGTATATTTATCAATATTCCAATGACTTTCTATAGAAAAACTTTTATTATCATTAGATAATCTCCCAGAAAAACTCAATACAAATTCCTTTGAGCCATCAATATTTTTAATGATTGATTTGATAAATGTTTGGCCTTTTATTTCTATGGTAGAAACAGATAACAACTCAGCACCTAGCAAACGGTCACAGATGTATTTTGTATGTTCATAAACTCCGTTTTCTGTTTTTGTTGCTAATATTACGGCTACCGTTTTATCATCTTTAATATAATCAACTGAAAATAATTCTGTAGCATTTGTAATTTCAATTAAATCTGCAGGAGAAGATTCTACAGCATAAGTTCCTGGAATTACGTCTAAAGGAATTAAGTTCTTTAATGTAAATTCTGAAGATTTTGAAGCTGTTTTTTTATAACTCTTTGTCTTTACAACTTTCTTTGCATAAGCTTTATTAAACTTATAATTTGATTTACTTCTTAAATAATTTCTTTTATTTATTAGAGCTGATAATCTATCATTACTTTCTAATCCGCCTTTGTTTCCAGTTGATACCTCTAAATCTATGGTCGGGCATTCTGCTATACCAGAGCATGCAGGATCATCACAATCTGTTAAGCCATCTCCATCATCATCAATACCATTTACACAATCTTCCTGGGGAACAGGAGCTGTTGGACATCTTGCGCCATCATTTAAACTACTTGAAGGCCCAAAAGCAAATAAATTTGAAACTATTGAAGAACCATTTTCTAAATTTTGTACATCGTTTATTACATAAACAGTTCCTGTTTGATTTGCAGAAACATAAAATCTACCTTCTACATCAAAATATACTGCTCCAAAAGTATAGTTTAAGTTTTCTAAAATAGGTACAATTCCTAAATTTAAAACAACTCCAGATTCTGGATCAATTCTGTATAAAATATTAGTTTTCTTTTCTACAGTGTACAACATTCCATCTACAGCATTAAAAGCCCAATCATGAATATTTAAATTTTGTGATAGAACCTTAGTTGCTTGAAATTTACCATAATTTGAAGAATTTGGATTCACATCTATTAAATAGTATGTGCTCCCTCCAGGTTTTAAATAATACACTCCGTCTTCTCTAACATCACCTACATATCTATTACTAGTTGGTAATTCTGGAATGTAAAAAACTTGAGTGCTAAAATTTTTCCCTATTCTAACAATAGATTTAGATGGTGTAGATAAAGAACCCCAGATATAACCATCTGCAGGATTGTAACCTACAGCATTTATATTGCCAGGAGTTATATTTTCCTTAACTAAATATGAGTTACCAGAAGACAAATCTAGTGCATAAATATCGTTGTATTGGAATAAATATGCATTGTAATCACAATTAAAAGGATCTTCTTGTGCATAGCTAAACAGACCAACTAAAAGAATAAAAATTGATAAAACTACTGTCTTTTTATTTTGTGCTTTTTGTATCATTATATTTAATTTTAGACAAAAGTAATTTCATAAAACTTTATTTTTTATTCATATTGTTTGCTTAACATTTAAGTATCGATTAATGGTATTGGTTCTTACGACAAACTGTTTTTCATAAAAAAACCACATCAACAAATTGATGTGGCTTCTTATTGGGCTTTATTATTGGTAATTTTGTTAATCTACATTATCATGCAAAAAAGAATTATTAGATTTTAACCCTAAATCATCTTCATCTTTTTTAATTGTTGTTTTGGTTTTACTGATAGCAGCATTTGTATCTAAATCTACCCCTAAACGCTTATAGGCTGGTTGACGCTCAATTTCATCAATATTCTTATTCAGTTGATCATTAAATTTATAGTTAAAACCTTTCATCTTCTTACGTCGTTCTTCTGCTCTTTTTTGCAACTCAGTAATTGTTAGATCTAATGGAGAAACTTCTTCACTTTTTGTTTCAATATCATTAATTTCTACTTCTGGAGTTGTTGTCTTTAATTCAAATTGAACCTCTTCTTCTACAACTTCTTTTTCTTTTGCTATAAGAGAGCTTTTACCAATGGTAGGTTGCACATCAAAATCTTCTAAAACATAACGTGTTTCAACTTCTTCTTTCCTCTCAAAAACAACTTCTTGTGCTCCATAAACCTCAATTTCATTTTCGTTTACTTCTTGATTTTGGTTTAAATTATGAATAATATTGTCATTAGCCTTAACTTCTGTGTAAGAATTCAATGGCAAATCAAATAATAAATCTGCTTTTAATTGTTGAGGTTCTTCAATTTTCTCATCAACTTTTTTAGTGGTAACATCTGTAATTACAAAATCATCTTCAGAAACAGTTTCTATACCCATTTCTTCAAAAACCACATTCATATTAGCAATATCATTTGTTGTCTTAACCAAATCCATTTTTGGTTTAATCTCCTCAACATCATCCTCTAAAACATGAACAATTTTCTGTTCATTTTTATTTGTCAATGGTTCATTTAAAGTTGGCGATTTTGTAATTTTTTGTTCACCAAAACTATAAGTAGCCTTTTGCTCTTCCTCTAATGTATGAACAATTTTCTTCACCTCCGTATTGGTAATTGTACTTTGTTGGTCGGCAGCAAAACCAGTAGCAACAATAGTTACCGAAATGGCATCACCCAATTCTTCATCTTCACCAATACCCATAATAATATTAGCATCGTAACCTGCTTCATCTTGAATGTAATCGTTAATTTCACCAATTTCATCTAACGTCACTTCATTAGTTCCAGATACGATTAATAACAATACATTTTTAGCACCGGTAATTTTATTATCATTCAATAATGGAGAATCTAAAGCTTTTACAATTGCACTTTTAGCACGATCGTTTCCTTCTTCTCTGGCAGAACCCATAATAGCTGTACCGCTGTTAGAAAGGACAGTTTTAGCATCGTGTAAGTCAATATTTTGCTTGTAATGATGGGTAATTACTTCTGCAATTCCTTTAGAAGCTGTAGACAAAACCTCATCTGCTTTAGAGAAACCTGCTTTAAAACCAAGGTTTCCGTAAACTTCTCTTAATTTATTATTATTAATTACAATTAATGAATCTACATTTTGGCGCAGTTGATCGATTCCTAATTGAGCTTGTTTTGAACGCATTCTTCCTTCAAAAGCAAAAGGCATAGTTACAATACCAACCGTAAGAATATCCATATCTTTTGCAATTTTTGCAATAATTGGTGCAGCACCTGTTCCTGTACCACCACCCATTCCAGCAGTTATAAATACCATTTTTGTCTGGGTATTTAGCATTTGCTGAATTTCCTGCATGCTTTCTTTAGCAGCTTGTGCTCCAATTTCTGGATTTGCTCCTGCTCCTAATCCAGAAGTAAGGTTTGCACCCAGCTGGATTTTATTAGGGATAGGGCTATTTTCTAAAGCCTGTGCATCTGTGTTACAGATTACAAAGTCTACTCCTTTAATGTGCTGTTTAAACATGTGATTTACAGCATTACTACCTCCACCACCAACTCCAATTACTTTTATAGTGTTGGATTGTGTTTTTGGCATATCAAATGAAATGTTATCAAATTCTGCGCTCATAATAACGTTCTATTTTTAATTGATTGTTTTATTATATTTTTTATTTCTTTTTCTACTCTGCGTTATCTAAAAAGTCTTTTAATCCTTCTGTAAACTTTTCAAAAAACGACTTCTTTTTAGGTTTTGGTGATTCTTCAACTATTGGTGTTTCTTCAGTCGATGCCTCTTGCCCTTCATCAACAGTAATCTCGTCTACTACTTTTTCTATTGCATCAATTTCATCTGTACCTCTTTTTTCTAAACCTTCCATTAACAAACCAACTGCAGTAGCGTAAGATGGACTTGATAGTGTCTCATCAGAATCACCTGCTAAATGCTCGTTTGGAAAACCGATTCTTGCATCCATCCCTGTGATATATTCAACCAATTGACGTAAATGTTTTAGTTGAGAACCTCCACCTGTTAATACAATTCCTGCAATTAATTTTCCTTTAGCAGTTTCATGTCCGTAATTTTTTATTTCTAAATACACATGCTCTATAATTTCTTGAACTCTAGCATGAATAATCTTAGATAAGTTCTTTAGTGTAATTTCCTTGGGCTCTCTTCCTCTTAAACCAGGAATTGAAACAATTTCTGTTTCTTTATTTTCTCCTGGCCACGCAGAACCAAACTTAATTTTTAATAATTCTGCTTGTTTCTCAATAATTGAACATCCTTCTTTAATATCATCCGTAATTACATTTCCTCCAAAAGGAATTACCGCTGTATGTCTGATAATTCCATCTTTAAAGATGGCTAAATCAGTTGTTCCACCACCTATATCAATCAAAGCTACACCAGCTTCTTTTTCTTCTTGACTTAATACAGCTGATGCAGATGCTAGCGGTTCTAAAGTAATTTCACTTAACCCTAGACCTGCACTTTTAACACAACGTCCAATATTTCTAATTGAAGATACTTGGCCAACCACAACGTGAAAATTCGCTTCTAAACGACCACCATACATTCCAATTGGTTCTTTAATATCTGCTTGAGAATCTACCTTAAATTCTTGAGGCAACACATGAATTATTTCTTCACCAGGCAACATAACTAACTTGTGCACTTGATTCACCAAATCTTCAATATCAGAGTCTTCGATAACTTCATCCGCATTATTTCTAGTGATATAATCTGAATGATGTAAACTTCTGATGTGTTGACCAGCTATACCTACCACAACCTCTTCGATTTTAATTCCAGAAACACTTTCTGCTTCATCAACTGCTTGCTGAATAGATTGAATGGTTTGAGTAATATTGCTAACAACACCACGCTTTACACCCAAGCTTTTGGCTTTTCCAATACCTACAACCTCAATCTTATCGTATTCGTTTTTACGACCAATCATTGCAACAATCTTGGTAGTACCAATATCTAAACCAACAGCTATTTTATTGTTTTCCATTTTGATTTATTTTGTGCACACAACTTGGTTGTGATATTTTAAATTAATTTTTTTATAGTTCTGAATCGTTTTATCTAAAAATGTTTTGTTATAAAACGCTTTTAACTTCTTAAATTTTATATCCATTTCAGCTAATTTTCCAAAATCGATTTTATAATCTCCACTTCTTACTGAAAGTTGGAATTCTCCTTTGTCAGATTTTTTGATTCCAACAACTTCTTTTTGTAAAAAATCATCATCTAAAATAAAAAACACTAAAGGCAATATTTCTTTAATTTCTTCATTATCATCAACTCCCGAAATCAACATTACTCTTGCCGAATAAACATCAGACAAAGGTACTTCTACCCCTTGTTTATCAATGTAATAAGATGAAGAATCGTTAATAATTCTTGCAACTGGTGTGCGTTGTTTTATAGTTGATTTTAGTGTACCATCAATGGTTAAAAACACTGAAGCCTTTTCAACATATGGATTTTTAGACACTTTATTTTCCAAACTGTATAAATCTATTACAGTTTTTGCTTGGTTTTTCACTGTTGTGCCATTTTGTATTAACAATTTATTAACCATTTCATGTGTCAAAAAATTATTCACACCAGGCAGAAATTCTACTACAGAATCTACAATTTTTCTATTTCCATTTCTTTCTAAGGAAAAACTATATAAAAAAGCTAACCCCCCTATTAATAAAAGGAATACAACATGTTTTAAAATTTTTTTAAATTTCATTTTTTGTCGTTTTTAAAAGCTCTTTAGTTACCTCATTAATTAGCACGCCGATATCACCTGCCCCCAACATTGCAACCACTTTTGCTGATGAATTTTTAATATCTTTTACAATGTTATTTTTTTGAGTCATTTTTTTATGCTGATTATGCATTTTACTTAATAACCATTCAGAATTTACTCCTGCAATTGATTTTTCTCTTGCTGGATAAATATCTAACAACAAAATTTCATCGAACTTTGATAAAGCAGAGGCAAAATCATCAATAAAATCTTTAGTTCTTGAAAATAAATGCGGCTGAAAAACCAACAACACTTTTTCATTCGGATACATTTCTCTTATTGATTTTTCTACAGCATTAATTTCTGTTGGATGATGAGCATAATCATCAATCAACACAAAATCTTCTGTTTTAATCTTGTAAGAGAATCTACGTTTTACACCTTTAAAAGTCCCTAAACTTTCCTTAATATTTTCTAAAGAAACTCCATAAACATCTGCCATAGCCAAAGCAGCCATAGCATTCATTACATTATGTTTTCCTGGTAAATTAAATGTTATATCTAAAATCTCATTGGACGGAGTTTTTACATCAAAAATGTATTTCCCACTTTCAATTTTTAAATTGAAAGCTTTGTAATCTGCATCCTCATCAATAGCGTAAGTTAAACCTCTTAAAGGCAATCCTTTTGCTACAATTAAAGTATCTGATACTTTGTTCGTAAATTCTACAAAACATTCTTGTAAAGCTTCAGGCACTCCATAAATATCTAAATGATCAGCATCCATAGAAGTTACACAAGCAACATTCGGACTTAATTTCAAAAAAGAACGATCAAATTCATCTGCTTCTACCACAGTAATTTTATCTTCTCCTAAAATGAGATTAGAGTTATAGTTTTCTGCAATTCCACCTAAAAAGGAGGTAGCATTTACTTTCGCCATAATATGACCTAAAATAGAAGAAGTTGTTGTTTTTCCATGTGTTCCCGCAACTGCTAAACAAAAAGTTGTTTCTGTAATTTTACCTAAAATTTCAGAACGTTTTAAAACTGTAAAATCATTCTCAAAAAAGTAGTTTAATTCTAAATGTTCTTTTGGAATGGCAGGTGTGTAAACCACTAACGTTGTATTCTTTTCCAAAAAAGAAATTGGAATATTTTTAATTGCATCATCAAAATGAATTTCTATTCCTAATCCCTCTAAATCTGATGTGATTAAAGAAGGTGTTTTGTCATAACCAGCAACTTGTTTCCCATTGACTGCGAAATATCGAGCTATTGCGCTCATACCAATGCCTCCAATTCCGACAAAATAAACATTATGTATACTTTTTAAATTCACTTTTTTAATAACTTCTCAACCTCATTGACAATAGCTGTTGTTGCTCCAGGTAATGCCAATTCATGAATATTTTCTGACAAATGTTCTTGTTTCCCTTTATCTTTTAACAACGTTTCAAAAACAATAGGAAAAGTATCTAATTCACTTTCTCTTAATAAAATTGCTGCGTGTTGTTCTGCAATAGATTTTGCATTTTTTGTTTGATGATCTTCAGCTACATTAGGAGAAGGAATAAAAATTACAGGCTTACCAACAATACACAATTCAGAAACCGAACTTGCACCTGCTCTCGAAATAATGATATCTGCAGCAGCGTAAGCTAAATCCATTCTGTTTAAAAATTGACGTACTTGTATGTGCTTTAAACTATCATACTTTTTATAATCATCAATATAAAATTTACCACATTGCCAAATGACTTGAACTTCTTGATTTGCAAAGAAATCTAAGTTGTTTTCTACCAATTGATTTATTTTTCTTGCACCTAAACTTCCTCCCAAAACCAAAATTGTTTTCTTAGTTTTCTCTAGTTTAAAAAATGCTTTTCCCTCTTCGGTTTTAGAGTAAATAGATAATAGATCTTGACGAACAGGATTTCCTGTTTTTACAATTTTTTCTACCGGAAAAAATCGTTCTAAATTGTCATACGCTACACAAATTTTAAGTGCTTTTTTGCTTAAAAATTTATTCGTAATTCCTGGATATGAATTCTGCTCTTGAATCAATGTTGGAATTCCTTTTCGACTCGCCATTATCAACACTGGTCCACTTGCAAAACCTCCAGTACCAATAGCGATATCTGGTTTAAACTTTCTAATTATTTTAGATGCATTCCATAGGCTATTTATCAACTTAAAAGGAAAAGATAAATTATCTATTGTTAATTTTCTTTGAATCCCTGAAATCCACAATCCTTTAATTTCATATCCAGCTTGCGGAACTTTCTCCATTTCCATTTTATCTTTTGCACCAACAAACAAAAAATTTGCATCTGGGTAACGCAATTTTAATTCGTTAGCAATAGATATGGCAGGATAGATATGACCTCCTGTGCCTCCTCCAGAAATTAATATATTAATCGATTGTTTCATGCAGTATATCTAAAGGGTTGTCATCTAAAATATCTTCTTCTGTTTCTTCTTTTGATGCGCTTACACTTAAAATCATTCCTAACGCAAAACAAGTCATCCAAATAGAAGTACCTCCACTACTAATTAGTGGTAATGTTTGTCCAGTAACAGGAAACAAATTGGTAGCAACAGCCATGTTTATGGTCGCTTGAAAAATAATTGGAACACCAACTCCAAGCACTAATAATGTTGCAAAAATTGTGGTAGTTTTCCTAATAACTACGAAAATTCTAAATAGCAACATAAAGTAAATCGACACAATTAAAAAGCCACCAACTAACCCATATTCTTCAACAATAATTGCAAAAATAAAATCAGAAGTAGATTGAGGTAAAAAATTCTTTTGCACACTCTTACCAGGACCTACTCCTAATGTTCCTCCAGTAGCGATTGCTATTTTTGCTTTTTCTACCTGATACGCTTCTTTACCTTTCTTATCAGAAAAACTCTCTATTCTACTCTGCCAAGTCTGAACTCTATTAGGCATTGCATCGGGAAATGCTTTGGCAATTAAAACAAAAATAGATAATGCTACAATTCCTGCGCTTAAAATAAATCCTATATACTTTAAAGGGTAGCCTCCAATAAAAGCTACCATTAAAATCATTACAAAAATAATTGCGGTTGTAGAAAAGTTTGCGGGTAAAATTAATATTAAAACTGCAGCAACCGGTAACCAAAGTTGCCATAAACTTTCTTTAAAAAGAATTTTCTTTTCTTTATTTTTAGCTAAATACCTTGCAACATAAACCATTAATACTAATCCTGCTAAGGTTGAAGTTTGAAAGCCAATACCACCAATTCTTATCCATCTGCTCGCATTTGCCCCTCCAATTGTAGTGCCCTGAGCTAAAGTAAAAATGAGCAAAACAATTACAACTGGCAACATTAAAACCGATCCGCCAGAAAAATAACGATAAGGAATTTTATGAACACCATAAATAATTGCAAAACCCATAATTAGTAAAACTACATGTTTTGCTAAGTGTCCTAAAGTTGAACCTGAACCAACAACATACACCAAATTTGTACTTGCACTATACACTGGCATAAATGAGAAAATAGCCAAAATAGCAACAATTGCCCAAATGGTTTTATCTCCTTTTATATGTTGAAAAATGGTTTTCAATTTTTTAACCTATTGAATTTTTAAGATTAATACTTCATATACTTTTAAAGACTTTTTACCGCTTTTTTAAATTGGCGACCTCTATCTTCATAATTTTCAAACAAATCAAAACTTGCACATGCTGGCGATAACAAAACAACATCTCCTTTTTCTGCCAATTTATGAGATACTTTTACTGCCTCTTCAGCTCCTGCTGTCTCAATAATCATATCTACAACATTACCAAAGGTTCTTTTAATTTTTTCATTATCAAGACCTAAACAAATAATTGCTTTTACTTTTTCGCGTACTAAAGGCAACAAATCGTTGTAATCATTACCTTTATCAACACCTCCAACGATCCAAACTGTAGCTTTATCCATACATTCTAAAGCGTAAAATGTTGCATTTACATTGGTCGCTTTTGAATCGTTAACATATTCTACTCCTCTAACCTTAGCTACATTTTCTAAGCGATGTTCTGCTCCTTCGAAGTTTGACAAACTTTCTTTGATTGATTCTTTTCTAACTTTTAATAATTGTGCAGCCATTGTTGCTGCCATTGCATTCTTTGCATTGTGTTTTCCTTTAATTGATAAAGCTGATAACGGCATAATAAGTTTGTCTTTATTTATGTTGATTATTATATTATTGTCTTTTAAAAAAGCTCCAAATTTCAATTCTTTTTCAACTGAAAACGGAACTAATTTTGCATCTGTTTTATTCTTTTGCATCCAATTATTAATTGCTTCATCATCAGCATCATAAATTAAATAATCGGTTGGTTTTTGGTTTTTTGTTATTCTAAATTTTGATTCGATATATTTATTAAAATCATAATCATATCTATCTAAATGATCTGGAGTAATATTCGTTAAAATCGCAATATGACTATTAAACTTATCAACTCCATCTAACTGAAAACTACTTATTTCCAACACGTAGTTCTTATAATCATTCTCTACAACTTGTTTTGCAAAACTATCTCCAATATTACCTGCAACTCCTACATTTAATGCTGCCCTTTTTAAAATATGATGTGTTAATAATGTTGTTGTAGTTTTACCATTAGAACCCGTAATTCCTACAATAGTTGCTTCTGTATATTGAGCTCCGAATTCCATTTCTGATATGACAGGAATAGATAATTCTTTTAGTTGAGCCACTAAAGGAACTTTATCAGGAATTCCAGGGCTTTTCATTACAACATCTGCATTTAAAATTTTGCTTTCAGTATGATTTTTCTCCTCAAAATCTATCTTATGATGTAAAAGAACTTTTTTATATTTTTTTGATATTTCGCCTTTGTCTGACACAAAAACTTCGTATCCTTTTTGTTTTCCTAAAAGTGCTGTACCTACTCCACTCTCACCCCCTCCAAGAATCACTAGCCTTTTCATTTACCTCAATTTCAATGTTACTATAGCAAATACTGCCAATAAAATTCCTACAATCCAAAAACGGACTACAATTTTACTTTCGTGATAACTTAATTTTTGATAATGATGATGCAATGGAGACATTTTAAAAATTCTTCTTCCAGCTCCGAACTTCTTTTTAGTGTATTTAAACCAAGACACTTGCAAAATCACTGATAGATTTTCAACGACAAAGACTCCTGCTAAAATGGGCAACAATAATTCCTTACGGATAGCAATTGCAATAACCGCTATAATTCCGCCAATAGTTAAACTTCCAGTATCTCCCATAAATACTTGTGCAGGATATGTATTATACCAAAGAAAACCAATTAAAGCACCTGCAAAAGCCAAAATAAAAACTGTCATTTCACCAGAATTTGGTATGTACATCACATCTAAATAATCTGCAAAAATGATGTTTCCAGAAATCCAAGCAAAAGCAGCCAAGGTTATAACTATAATTGCCGAAGAACCTGCCGCTAAACCATCAATTCCATCTGTTAAGTTAGCTCCATTAGAAATTCCAGTAACGATAAATACGGTTATAAAAATAAAGACAATCCATCCGTATTTTTCATATCCATCACCTAAAAAACTTAATGCTTTTGAATAATCTAACTCATTATTTTTAAAGAAAGGAACTGTAGTTTTTGTAGATTTATGTGCATCACCAAAAACTTTTTTTCTTCCGTTTTCTTGCATCACTTGTTGCTGTGTTGGAAGTTGTTCTTTTATGGTAACTCCATCATTAAAATACAACATAGAGCCAACAATAATACCCAAACCAACTTGCCCTAAAACCTTAAATTTCCCTTTTAAACCACCTTTATCTTTTTTGAAAACTTTTATATAATCATCTACAAAACCAATCAAACCCATCCAAACTGTAGTAATTATTAAAATAATAACATAAATATTATCTAATTTCGCCAATAAAATTGCAGGAATTAAAGTGGCTAAAATGATAATTACACCACCCATTGTAGGGGTTCCTGATTTTTGTTTTTGACCTTCTAAGCCTAAATCCCTAACCGTTTCTCCAACTTGTTGTTTTCTTAAAAAATTAATAATACGTTTACCATAAATTGCCGAGATTAACAACGATAAAATAAATGCCGCAGCTGCTCTAAATGTAATGAACTGAAACACACTTGCTCCTGGAAAACTAAACTGACTTTCTAAATATTCGAATAAATAATACAGCATCTTAGTTATTTTTTTAGTTGATTAAAACTGTTTTTTACTTCTTCTAAATCATCAAAATGCGTTCTTATTCCATTTATTTCTTGATAATTTTCGTGCCCTTTTCCAGCAATTAAAATGATATCTCCATTTTTAGAGAATTTACAAGCCGTTTTAATAGCTTGTTTTCTATCTAAAATTGATAGTGTTTTTTTATAGTTTTCTGCTGTAACTCCAGCTTCCATTTCATCAATAATAGCTTGTGCATCTTCTGTTCTTGGATTATCTGAAGTAAAAATGGTTTGATTACTTAGTTGCGATGCAATATGTGCCATTTTTGGTCTTTTTGTTTTATCTCTATCTCCACCACAACCAACTACAGTTATCAGTTGTTCATTTCCAGCTCTAATATCATTAATGGTTTCTAATACATTTTTTAAAGCATCTGGCGTATGTGCATAATCTACTATAGCCGTAACATTTTCATCTGAAACAACATATTCAAAACGACCACTTACATTTTCCAACTTACTAATAATGGTTAAGGTTTCAAGTTTTTCCAAACCCAACAATTCTGATGCTGCATAAATTGCTAATAAATTATAGGCGTTAAAACCCCCAATAAGCTTTGTCCAAACCTCGATTTCATTAATTTTTAACAAACTTCCAGAAAATTGCTTTTCTAAAATTTTTGCTTTGTAATCTGCTATTGTTTTTAAAGCGTAGCTATACTTTTTGGCTTTTGTATTTTGCAACATAAAACCACCATTTTTATCATCGATATTTGTCAATGCAAATGCTGATTTAGGCAAACCATCAAAAAATGTTTTTTTTACGTTTCTATATTCTGCAAATGTTTCATGGTAATCTAAATGATCATGAGAAAGATTGGTGAAAATTCCACCTGCAAAAAATAACCCCTCTGTTCTTTTTTGATGAATTCCGTGAGAACTCACCTCCATAAAACAATAATCTACTCCAGCTTCAACCATTTTATCTAAATAACTATTTATGGTTACAGAATCTGGAGTTGTATGTGTTGTTTTAAATTCAGTTTCGTCAACTAAAATCTTAACCGTTGACAACAAACCAACTCTATAACCTGCTTTTTTAAACAGCTGATATAAAAGTGAAGCAATTGTTGTTTTTCCATTAGTACCAGTAACACCAACAAGTGGCAGCTTTTTAGACGGATTATCAAAGAAGTTTGACGACATAATTGCTAAAGCTGCACCTGAATCATCTACCTGCACATAAGTAACGCCTTCTTTCTTATCTTCAGGAAAATATTCACAAATAACTGAAGTCGCACCTAATAATATTGCTTTATCTATATATAAATGACCATCTACAGTTACCCCTTTTTGAGCCACAAAAACATCATTCTTTTTAATTTTTCTTGAATCAAAAACAACAGCATTCACATCAACATCTGTACTTCCAAACACCTGACGAATTGAAACTTGATATAATATGTCTTTTAAATTTTTCAGTTTACGAAAGTTTTAAAATGATGGTTTTTCCTTTAACTAATTTTTCTCCTTTTTTAAGTGATTGAGACTTCACTTTTCCTACTCCAGATAATTTCACTTTTAACCCAATATTTTCTAATAAAGACAAAGCGTCCATTCCAGACATTCCGCATACATCAGGAACTTTTTGATAATCTTTATTTAATCTTTTATCGAATTTTTGATATAGATTGTCAATTGCAGCAAACTGAATTTCTTCGTCTACAGTTTGTTTATCAACAGGAGTCGAAGTATAAATTTTTTGAGCGATTTCTTTAAACACAGGTGCAGCAACTGTAGCTCCATAATATCCTTTTTCTTTCTTCGGATCATGAATCACAACCACACAGGTATATTTAGGTTTATCCGCAGGAAAAAAACCTGCAAATGATGCTACATAATGTTTCATAGAATAATAACCACCTTCCCATTCACCTTTTGCATTTTTAGTTCTTGGAATATATTTTTTAGCAGTTCCTGTTTTTCCAGCCATAGAAAAGTTAGATGAATAAATATTATCTGCAGTTCCTTTTAATACCACATTTTCCATCACTTTCCTAATCTTTTTCAAAGTCTCATCTGAAGCGATTTTTGGGTTTAGAATTTCAGTTTCAAATATTTTTTCAGTTTTATCTTCTCTTCTTAACTCCTTAATAAATCTAGGTTTTACCATAACCCCATCATTAGCAACAGCATTATAAAACATTAAGGTTTGCATTGCAGTTACAGAAACCCCATAACCCCAAGACATCCATTCTAAAGAAATTTTATTCCAACTTTTATCAGTTGGCTTTGGCACATAAGGCATTCCTTCACCTTTTATTTGAAAACCAATAGGCTTTGTAAAACCATATTCTTCAAGTTTTGAAATAAACTTTTCTGGCTTATCATCATAATGCTTTCTAATTAGTTTTACTATTCCAACATTGGAAGAAACCTCAAAAACTCTTGCTGCAGAAATTTTACCGTAGCCACCTCTTCTTGAATCCTCTACTTTCTTTCGGTGTATAAAAATTCGACCTTTTTCAGTATCAACAACTGTTGAAGTATCAATTACTTTATCATCTAGTGCAATCATTAAACTTGGCAATTTGAAAGTAGAACCCGGTTCATGACTTTCCCAAACTGCATAATTTCTTTTTTCGTAATAGGTTCCTTTAGAGGTTCTTCCTAAATTAGAAATTGCTTTTATTTCTCCTGTTGCTGTTTCCATAACAACTGCACAACCGTGATCTGCCTCAAAATATTGGAGCTTACTTAACAAAGCATGATGCGTAACATCTTGAATATTCACATCTATTGTTGTAATAATATCATGCCCATCTACGGGTTCTTTTTCGTTTACATCATTAATCGGCTTCCATTGATTTTTAGCAATTTTCTGTTTCCAACGCAATCCATTTTCTCCTTCCATATAATCTGCAAAAGCACCTTCTATTCCTGCACCACCTCTATAGTCATCATACCCAATGGTTCGTTCAGCAATTTTACCAATTGGATGCGCACGAACCGTTTTATGTTCCGCAATAAAACCTCCCTTATACACTCCCTTATTAAAGATTGGAAATTGCTTCATTTTCAGATAATCTGTATAACCAACATTTCTCGCTATTAACAAATACCTGCTTTTTTTATTTTTTGCCTTTCTCAGTCTATTTTGATAGTAAGCAACGGGTTTACCTAACATTTTAGAAAGCTCTTTCGACAATCCCGCAACATTTTTCTCAAACACCCCACTTTTCACAGCTGCAACAACATCCATTCTAATAGTAAATTTCGACATTGAAGTAGCCAATAAATTTCCATCAGCAGCATACACATTACCTTTATTAGCATAGATAGTATCCTGCTTAATTGTTAACTCCGTCGAAAGTTTTTTGTATTTATCACCCTCTGAATACTGAATAAAAAAAACTCGAAACACAATAGCCAATAAAAACAGCGTCAGAAAAGCAGCTACCAAGTAGAATTTTGTAAGAATGCTTTTTTTATGAGTTGCCAATTTTATTATTCTTTTATAATTACTTTTATTTTTTGGGGAGGAGATTGCAATGACTTCAAACCTCTTTCTTTTGCCTTTTCCTTAATATTAGATTCCATTTTCATTCGCATTAAAATAGTACCTGTATCAACGTATTCAGCCCTTAACTCTCGCTTCTTTTTATTTAGTTCCGATATTTGAATCACTTTTTTATCTGCCCTATGAGCACTTGTAATCATCAACAGCAGCAACACAACTATATAAATAATAATCCTCCAATTTTTAAAAGCAGATTCATCAGTAAGAAAACTCCCTCTTAAAAAATCATAAACTCCCTTTTTTACTTTTAGCATTTTAATGTTTAATTGTTGCTATTCTTAATTTAGCACTGCGAGCCCTGTTGTTAATTTTAATTTCCTGTGGGGTAGGCACTATTAACTTTCCAACCTTTTGTAATGGCACATTACTGTTACCAAAAATATCTTTCACGGGCTCGCCGCTAAACAATCCTGTTCTAATAAATCTTTTCACCAATCTATCTTCTAACGAGTGATACGAAATCACACTCAACCTTCCTTCTTCATTTAACAAATTTGGAATTTGTTCTAAAAACTCTTTTAAAACATCTAACTCCTCATTCACCTCTATTCGAATTGCTTGAAATATTTGCGCTATAATCTTATGTTCTTTTGCTTTTGGCAAGTGCCTCTGCAACACTTTTCTTAACTGCAAACTTGTCTCAATCTTTTCTTCTTCTCTTTTTCCAACAATTGTTTTTGCAATATTTCTAGAGTTTCTTAATTCCCCATACAAAAACAATATTTCAGCTAATTTTTCTTCTGAATAATCATTGATAATCTCTTTTGCTGATGTTTTCGACTTCTGATTCATTCTCATATCCAAATCACCATCAAAACGAGTAGAAAAACCCCTATCTGCTTCATCAAACTGATGAGAAGAAACTCCTAAATCAGCCAATACACCATCAATTTTTCTAACATCATAAAACCTCAAAAACCTTGAGATATACCTAAAATTCTCAGGAATCAACACAAAACGCTCATCATCAATTACATTTCCTTGCGCATCAGGATCTTGATCAAAACCAAATAACTTCCCATTTCCTCCAAGTCGTTTTAAAATTTCTTTAGAATGACCTCCTCCTCCAAAAGTTACATCTACATAAACACCATCTTTTTTTATCGCAAGCGCATCAACGCTTTCTTGAAGCAAAACCGGATTATGGTAACTCATCGAAATCTGTATTACCCATTACTTCTTCTGCCAAATCCGCAAAATCATCTGCCGCATCATCAATTGCTTTTTCATACTTTTCCTTATCCCAAATCTCAATGATATTTACTGATGACGACATAACTACTTGTTTTTTAATACCAGCAAACGCAAATAAATCTTTAGGGATTAAAATTCTACCAGTCGCATCCAACTCCACCATTTTCACTCCCGCAGTAAACCTTCTGATAAAATCGTTATTTTTCTTTTTAAACTTATTCAGTTTGTTAATTTTCTCCATCATCAAATTCCATTCTTTCATCGGATACAACTCTAAACAAGGCTGAAAAACAGCTCTTTTCACCACAAAACCTTCCTGCAACACAGGCGCAAGCTGCTTTTTAAAGGCTGATGAAAACATCAATCTCCCTTTAGCATCTGCTTTACATTCGTATGTTCCAATTAGGTTTATCACTAAAAATTAGTTTTATTGAAATCAAAAATATATAAATTTTACCACTTTTTACCACTTTTTACCACTTTGTTAATAAATAACGTATTTATTAACAATTCATTGCGAGTTGAACATTTTTTTTCTAGAAAATCAGGATTAACCAAAACGTTACCTATTTCATAAAAAAGAATTACATTTGCTTTCAAGCGAAATGAAAAATCAATGACTGATCAGTTAAAAAAGGAAGGAGAATTTACTTACGCAGAAGCTGGAGAAGGACCTGCAATCATTGTTTTACACGGGTTGATGGGTGCTTTGAGTAATTTTGACCCTACATTTAATCACTTTTCAAAAAATGGTTATAAAGTTTTAATTCCTGAATTACCTTTATACACTTTACCTTTACTTAAAACTAATGTTAAAAATCTAGCACGATTTTTAAAAAAATTTATGGAGTATAAACAAATTGACAAAGCCATTTTACTTGGAAATTCTTTAGGCGGACATATTGCTTTATACTTCACAAAACACTACCCCGAAAAGGTTATAGCTTTGGTATTAACTGGAAGTTCTGGTTTATATGAAAATGCTATGGGAGATAGTTTTCCAAAAAGAGGGAATTATGAATACATCGAACAAAAAGCAAAAGATGTATTTTACGACCCTGCAATTGCAACAAAAGAATTGGTAGATGATGTATATGCCACTGTTAACGATAGAGTAAAAGCCTTAAAAACGTTATCGATTGCAAAAAGCGCCATTCGACATAATATGAAGAATGATTTACCAAATATGCAACACCCAACTTGTTTAATTTGGGGAAAGCAAGATGGAGTTACACCTCCTGAAGCTGCTGAAGATTTTCATAAATTAATGCCAAACTCAGATTTATTTTGGATTGACAAATGTGGACACGCAGCAATGATGGAAAAACCTGAAGAATTCAACAAAGTTCTTCACGATTGGTTTACAGCTCGAAATATCTAAATTTTTATGAAAATTAAATCCGCAGAGTTTGTAATGAGTAATAGTAATGTTACTAAAGCTCCAAAAGATAGAATACCAGAATACGCTTTTATTGGACGTTCTAATGTCGGAAAATCATCATTAATCAATATGTTAATGGAGCGTAAAGATTTAGCAAAAATCTCTGGAAAACCCGGAAAGACCCAATTAATTAATCACTTTAAAATTAATGATGAGTGGTTTTTAGTAGACTTACCTGGTTATGGATACGCTCAAGTTTCTAAAAAGAAAAGAACCATTTTTCAGTATTTTATAGAAAACTACTTTAAAGAAAGACAGCAATTGGTTTGCACATTTGTTTTGATAGATTCTAGGCACGATCCTCAAAAAATAGATTTAGAATTTATGCAATTTTTAGGCGAACAACAAATTCCATTTTGTATTGTATTTACTAAAGCAGACAAGCTAAGTAGCTCTAAATTAAACAAACAAATTACTTCTTACAAAAAGAAATTATTACAACATTGGGAGTCTTTACCAACTTCTTTTATCACCTCATCTTCTTCGGGTTTTGGTAGAGATGAGTTTTTAAATTTTATTGATGGTGTTAATGAAGATGTAAAAGATAATTTTAAATAACTTTTCTTCATTAATTAAGGACAGATGCAGTCTAACAAAGAAAATTTACAGGTTTTATTTGAAGATAATCACATTATAATTGTGAATAAAAGAGCTGGCGACATTACACAAGGTGATAAAACTGGAGACAAACCTTTAAGTGACGTTGTAAAAGAATACATTAAAAATAAATACAACAAACCTGGTAATGTATTTATAGGCGTTGTACATCGTTTGGACAGACCTACTTCTGGGATTATTATTTTTGCTAGAACCTCTAAAGCTCTAGAACGTCTAAATAAGATGTTGCGTGACAAAACGATTCACAAAACCTATTGGGCGGTTGTAAAGAATCATCCTAACAAAGAAAAAGATACGTTAATCAATTTTTTAAAAAAGAATCCAAAAAATAATAAATCATCCGCTTTTCAAAAAGAAATTACCGGAAGTAAGAGAGCTGTTTTACATTATCAAGTAATCAAAAAATTAGAAAATTATTCTTTATTAGAAATTGATTTAGAAACTGGAAGACATCATCAAATTCGCACACAACTATCATCTATTGGTTGCACTATTAAAGGCGATTTAAAATATGGTTTTCCAAGAAGTAATAAAGATGGCAGCATACATTTACATGCCAGAAAAATTCAATTTACACATCCTGTGAGCAAAGAAACTATCAAAATTATTGCTCCCACTCCAAATGATGTCATTTGGAACGCTTGTAACTAAATGGTATCTTTAGAAAATTAATTTTCTAAATGAAAGCTTTAAAATATTTCTCAGTTTTAATATTACCTGTAATAGCATACATTTCATTTACTAGTAAAGGATGGATGACATACATCCCAATCATTTTTGTATTTATTTTTATCCCTTTTTTAGAACTTTTTATCAAGCCCAATAAAAACAACTTCTCTAAAGAAGAAGAAAAAAAAGAAAAAGAGAACAAGTTGTATACCTATTTATTATATGCAACTTTACCTATTCAAATACTATTTCTACTATTGTTTTTTGAAAGTATTCAAGAACCCAACTTAACGAATTCAGAGATTACAGGAAGAATTTTAGCAATGGGAATATTATGTGGTGTTATTGGAATAAATGTTGGTCACGAATTAGGGCATAGAAACAACAGAGTTGATGAATTTATAGGTGAAATGTTACTCTTAACTTCTTTAAACACCCACTTTTTACCTTATCATAATGCGGGCCATCATTTTAATGTTGCTACTCCTGAAGATGCAGCTACGGCAAGAAAAAATGAAATTATTTATCTCTTTTGGATTCGTTCTCATATTTCTAGTTACATCCAAGCTTGGAAACTCGAAAACAAACGAATGAAAAATGAAAATAGAAGTTGGTTTCATCATCAAAATAGGATGATTATTTACACATTTTGCAATATTATTTTATTAGGCTTAATTTACCTTTTCTACGGACAATTTGTATTGTTTGCATTTGTTGCTACCGCAATTACTGGGATTGTTTTACTAGAAACCGTAAACTATATAGAGCATTATGGTTTATTGAGAAACAAAAAAGAAAACGGACGATATGAACGTGTGCAACGAAATCACTCTTGGAATTCCGACCATCAAGTTGGACAAGCATTATTGTTTAATTTATCACGTCATTCAGATCATCATTATAATGGTGCAAAACATTATCAATTATTAAAATCATTGCCTGAAAGTCCGCAAATGCCCACAGGTTACCCAGGAATGATGTTGCTTTCACTCTTTCCGCCTTTATGGTTTTGGGTGATGAATACTAAAATTAAAAAACTTTCTAACTAAATGAGTCAAGAAAAAACAGTTTCAGAAGCCATACATTACAGAAGATCAGTTAGAGTTTTTGATACCGAAAAACCCATTGATAAAAACATTGTAAAAAAATGCTTAGAACAAGCAGCATTGGCACCTAACAGTAGTAATATGCAATTGTGGGAATTTTATCATATTACATCCAAAGATATTATTGATAAAATTGCGCCATTTTGTTTCAACCAAAACGCAGCAAAAACTGCGCAACAATTGGTGGTATTTGTAGTTCGAAAAGATTTATGGAAGAAAAGAGCAAAATCGAATTTAGATTATATGGATTCCGTTTTTGGAAAAAACAATCCAAAATCAGCACAAAGTAGCAGAGAAAAAGTGGCTCGTAATTATTATGGTAAAATCATTCCGTTTGCTTATTCAGAATTTTTAGGAATTTTTGGTTTTGTAAAATATTTAATGGTTTCTACTATCGGGCTTTTTAAACCTATGTATAGAGAAGTTAGAAAAAGTGATATGCGTATTGTAGCTCATAAAACCTGTGGTTTAGCCGCTCAAAACTTTATGATTTCTATGGCGGCTGAAGGTTTAGATACTTGCCCAATGGAAGGTTCTGATACTTGGCGCGTTAAAAACTTATTAGGCTTGCCTTTTGGTTCAGAAATTAACATGATAGTTTCTTGCGGCATTAGAACCGAAAAAGGCGTTTACGGAGAACGTTTTCGAATTCCTTTTGAGGAAGTATATAAAGAGGTGTAAAATTTATACTTTTACAAAAAAATTCAAAATGAAAAAATTCCAACTCCTTTTAACTATATTATTTTTATCCAACTCCTTTTTAGTACAGTCTCAAGAATATTTTGAAGGAATTTTAACTTTCAAAATGAAGTTTCAAGATAAGACAGGAAAGCTAACTGATAAACAATCAGAACAATATATGGGTAACCAACAAACCTACTACTTAAAAGGAAAAAACTATAAATCAGAATTGAATGGTTTATTAGAAATGACAACTTATTACCAAGGTAGAGACACTCTTTTTACCAAAATGAAAGGTATAAACTCATTGATGTATTCTTTAACAAATGTTAGAGAAGAAAAAATAATTTCTTTTAAAATTAAAAAAACTAAGAAGAGCATTCTTGGGTATAAATGTAAATTACTAGAAATTAAAACCAACAAAGGCTTTCATCAGTATTTTTATAGTAATGACTTAACATGTGACTCAAAAACCTTTGAAAATCATAAAATGGGATTATGGGATTTTTTTACAGAAAAAACTAATGGAGCTCTTCCTATTATTTCAATTTCCGATGTTGAGGACTACAAAAGTTATACAGAATTGATATCTGTAGTCCAAAAAAAGTTAGATATCAATATTTTTAAAAAGCCTGATTTCCCTATAATTAAAATGCCAAAAAACTAATTTTTAGGCTTCAAAACCAAAACATTCTCACTTTTTTGAATTTCAACTTGATTCAATTTCATTTTTACAAACTCGCCATTTAAATATTTTTGAGTTTGATCTTTGTAATATTCACTAAAAACATTTCCAGATTGTCCTGTAGGCAAAATAGATACACTGTTTTCTATATCAGAAAAATCAATCACTCTTCTTGTTGAAGGTCCTGCAGTAACTTTATACACTCCTGTACTATCCAACTTAAAAATCTGGTTATTGATGACTTCATTTCCGCCAATAGTTTCAAAAGGCCCCACATTAAACAATTTACGCAACAGTCCTCCTGCTTTTCCTATTGCGTGTTCATATTCTATAGATATCACTCTGTTCCAAGTCCAATTATCTATGTTTTCTCCTAATTGATTTTGTAAAAAAGAAATGGTATTTTTAAAAGATGTATTAATAACCTCTTCTTTTGTTTCCACTTTATCTATGGTCGAAATATCATCCCACCAAACTGAATTTTCTCTTTCAACTTGCGTGACTAATACTTGATCTTGTAATTGCGAATTGATAAACAAATCAAAACTACCACCTAACTCATCTTTATATGTATTCTTTAAAAATTCAAATAAAAATCGGTTATAAATGGTTGGTGCTACAGAAGTTTTTAAATGCGTTCCATTCCATTTTTCTAAAATAGAAAACGCTTTTCTACCTGAAACTGATAGAGAATTTTTATCAACACTTTTCAACAAATTTCTACCAATTTCTGATGCTGTTGATGATTTTACATCATAAATCATTTTCATAACATCTTCTTTAGTAAAATCGTTTTTAGGTTTTAATAATTCAACTATTCTCTTAGATCTATCTTGCGGTTGATAATATCCTGGATACAATTTCCCTCTAACAGAATCTGGTTGATGATTTGCAGAATACACAAAATTACTTGGAGGATTTATCGCTTGTGGATTTTCTTTAAAAGGTAAAAACTCTACAATTTCATCTTTTCCTGATGCTCCATCTAAATATAATTTAGATGATAACGAATCTCTTAATTGATAGAGTTTTGCTGATGAAAACCAACCAATATTATCTTTTGCATCTCCATACATTACGTTTAAACCTGGAGCATGAATTTTAGCAACAGATGTTTTAAAATCACTCAAAGATTTAGAATGCGATATTCCGTAAGAAACCTCCAACATTTCATTTGGCAACTGTGTGTAAATCCAATTCATTGCTATGGGACGATCATCGATAACATGCTCAATTAAACCATTCATAATTGGCCCGTGTTTACTTACCTTTACTTGAAAAGTGGTATCAGCTTCACCTTTAATTTTTATGGTTTTATTTCTGATTTCATATTTTTTTAAACCTTCTTTAGTTTGATATTCTAAAGTATTTTCTGGGTTTTCTTTTTCTATATAAAAATTTAAATCGTCGTTAGCTAACATTGTTAATCCGTATGCATACTCACGATTATGACCTAATAAAGGAAAAGGCATCAACGCAATATTGTATCCGTAAATTTCGTACTCAGGAGTTTTTATATGGTTTTGATACCATACAGAAGGTTGTGCAAACGCAATGTGAGGATCGTTAGAAAAGATTACTTTTGCGTTTTTGGTTTTCCCTGGTGCAATTACCCAAGAATTACTCCCTATAAAAGGAGAAACAGGTAAATCATTCATAATCGCACTTACAGTTTTAGAAAAAGTAGCTTCAATCTTTTTCGGATTATATGTTTTGTTAATGGTTAAATTTTCACTGTAAGTGCTCATCAATTCTTGTAAATGAGCATTTCCTAGTTTCTCTTTAATTTCAGTTAACAAAGGATCTGTTTTGTGCGCAACTGCAAAACTAAAAGACATATACCCAAAGACATTGTAAATATCTTTCATTGTGTATTTTTCTTTTTTCACACCAACCATATAAAATTCTATAGGTGTTTTTCCTTCTTCTAAAAATTGATTCACGCCTTTTAAATAGGCTTCACTTAATAGATAAGCTTGCGAAGTTGTATCTAATTTCTTAATCGTTTTTTTAGCAGCTTCTTCAATACCTAAACCACCAAAAAACTGATCTACTCTTACCAAGTCTTTTCCAAAAATCTCTGACAATCTTCCGGATGCAATCCTTCGCATCAATTCCATTTGCCACAATCTGTCTTGTGCATGAACATAACCTAAAGCAACATAAGCATCTTTTTCGTTTTGAGCATTAATATGTGGCACACCTATTTCATCAAAATAAACCGTTACTTTATCTGAAATATTTTTTAACTCCAACTCGCCTGAATATTTTGGTGCCGCATATTTGCTGTATAACCAACCTAAAATAAACATCAATAAAACAAGAATTAATAGTATTCTTAAAAAACGCTTCAAAAACTTCATAAAAATTGATTTTTATCAAAGATAACAGAATTATTATTTACGCATACATACATTAAAAATGAAAGGAAGTTTGTATTTTTGAACCTCAAAATCGTCCTTATGAAAAAAATACAAATGGTTGACTTAAAGAGTCAATATGAAAAAATTCAAGAAGAAATAGATGCTGCAGTTTTAAACGTTATTAGATCTACACAATATATTAATGGCCCAGAAGTTAAGAATTTTCAAAAAGAGTTAGAAAACTACTTAGGCGTTAAGCATGTAATACCATGTGCTAATGGAACTGATGCTCTTCAAATTGCTATGATGGCTTTAGATTTACAACCTGGAGACGAGGTTATCACTGCTGATTTTACTTATGTAGCTACGGCCGAAGTTATTGCTCTTTTAAAATTAAAACCTGTTTTAGTTGATGTTTATGAAGACACTTTTGATATCGATATAGAGGCAATAGAAAGAGCCATTACACCTAAAACCAAAGCGATTGTTCCTGTTCATTTATTCGGACAGGCAGCAAATATGGAAGCTATAACAGAGGTGGCTCGAAAACATAATTTACATGTCATTGAGGATACTGCCCAGGCTATAGGATGTGATTATACTTTTAAAGACGGATCAACACAAAAAGTAGGTACAATTGGCACTATTGGTTGCACTTCTTTTTTCCCTTCTAAAAACTTAGGTTGTTATGGTGACGGAGGAGCAATTTTTACCAATGATGACGATCTAGCACTAAAATTAAAGCAAACAGCAAACCACGGACAGTCAAGACAATATATTCACGATAGAGTTGGTGTTAACTCTCGTTTAGATTCTATCCAAGCTGCTATTTTAAGAATAAAACTAAGGCATTTAGACACTTATTCTGCAGAAAGAAATAAAGCTGCTGATTTTTATGATAATGCTTTTGCTAATCATCCAAAAGTGAAAACTCCAAAAAGAGTTTCTCACTCAAATCATGTTTTTCATCAATATACACTTCAGTTAAATGGAGTTAATAGAGATGAATTAAGAGCTTTTTTATCCGAAAAAGGGGTTCCTGCAATGATATATTACCCAATTCCTTTGCACTTACAAGAGGCATATACTGATCCTCGCTACAAAGAAGGAGATTTCCCTGTGACAGAAAAACTATGCGCAAGCGTAATTTCTTTACCTATGCAAACCGAACTAACTCAAGATCAATTAAAACACATTACTAGCTCTCTTTTAGAATATTTAAATTAAAACTTTGAAAAGAATATTAGTAACAGGAGGATTAGGATTTATAGGCTCTCATACCGTTGTTGAATTACAAAATGAAGGTTTTGATGTAGTTATCATAGACGACTTATCTAATACAAGAATTAATGTTTTAGATAATATTACAGAAATTACTGGAATAAAACCAGATTTCCATCAAATTGATTTAAAAATTAAAAAAGAGGTAAAACACTTTTTTGATACTAATACTATAGATGGAATAATTCATTTTGCAGCTTATAAAGCAGTTGGAGAAAGTGTTGGAAAACCCCTTGACTATTATGAGAACAATATTGGCAGTTTAATTTACCTTTTACAAGAAATGAGAAATCGAAATATAGACAATTTTATTTTCTCTTCTTCTTGTACGGTTTATGGACAAGCTGATGAATTACCAATCACTGAAAATGCACCAATAAAAAAAGCTGAATCTCCCTACGGAAATACAAAACAAATTGGAGAAGAAATTATTCAAGAAAGTTGTAAAGCTTATGGCTTAAATGCTATAGCTCTGCGGTATTTTAATCCAATTGGAGCACATGAAAGTGTAAAAATTGGAGAATTACCTCTAGGTGTTCCTCAAAATTTAATTCCTTTTGTGACTCAAACTGCTGCCGGAATTAGAAAAGAGTTATCTGTTTTTGGAAATGATTACCCAACTAAAGATGGTACTGCTGTTCGTGATTATATTCATGTTGTAGATTTAGCTAAAGCTCATATCGCTGCTTTAAAAAGACTAATTAATAAAAAAAATAAAATAAACTTTGAGTTTTTTAATGTTGGTTCCGGAACTGGAAGCACAGTTTTAGAAGTAATAAAAGCATTTGAAAAGGCTTCTGGAAAACCTCTAAAATATAAAATTGTTGGTAGAAGAGAAGGAGATGTAACTGCTGCTTATGCGGACACTACAATTGCCAATAAAGAATTGGGCTGGAAAACTAAAAAAACTTTAGATGAAGCTTTGGAAGCCGCTTGGAAATGGCAACTAAAACAAGAAAAATAAAACAAAAAGTTAGCGTGATAACGTTAACTTTTTTTTTACCGAAAAAGTAATTTGACCAAAATTTAACTTAAGCATTAATCAACCTAAATTTAAATTGAGCGTTTAAAGTTTTTTGTGCCATTTTATTGATTGCTTTTTCAGTAAGTTGTAAAATTCTAGGATACCCACCTGTAACCTGGCAATCTCTCATTAAAACAATTAGTTTTCCTGAAGGTGTCAGCTGCACAGTTCCTGGTACAACTCCCGAGGTTAGAATGGAAGGAAAATTATTTCGAATAGTTTCTTTTAAATGATACCCCATTCTACTATTTTCAGAAGAAACTCTGAACATAGTTTTAAGTAATTGTTTTTTTTGTTGTAAAGAAAGTAAATAAAACTCTGGACCTTCAAAACACTCTACATCAGTTGATGTAAAGTAGGGTAGGTTTAATTTTACAGTTGCATTTGTTGATTTTGTATCATCAACACAAGGCACAATTTTTAAAATATCACCTTTTTGTAATCTAAAATTTTTAGTAATACTTTGATATTGACTTCTACTATTTAAAACTTTTGGTGTTTGGATACCGCCTTTTACAGCCAAATAACTTCGAACCCCAAAATTCAACTTACCAAAAGATAAAACATCTCCTGAATTAATTTTTATTCTTGTATTATGTTTTATTTTTTGTTGATTTAAAACTGGGCTAAAATCAGCTCCAGAAATTGCAATGAAAGTATCAGCTAAAAATTGGATTTTAGTTCCTCCAAAAGTTATTTCTAATAACGCACTATCTATAGAATTATCTAAAATACTATTGGCAATATTTGCAGAATACGAATCCATTACTCCTGAAACAGGAACTCCAAATGAAGCAAAACCTATTCTGCCCATATCTTGAACAGTTGTATAAAATCCAGCTTTTAAAACTTTAATCATTCAATTAAAGTTTTAGAGATTTGATATGACTTTCTTTCAACTTTTCTCTGAATTTCTTTGTATTCGCTTAAAGAAATTGACTTAAATCTGACTTTATCTCCAGATTTTGCAAAACATGGATTATTAGTATTTGCATCAAAAAAAAGAACAGGAGTTTTGCCGATAATATTCCAACCTCCTGGAGAACCAATTGGGTATACCCCTGTTTGTTGTCCACCAATAGCAACAGAACCTGTTTCTACTCTTAATCTAGGTTTTGGTTTTCTATCTATAAAAAGTTGTTTATCTAACCCTCCTAAGTATAAGAAACCAGGTAAAAACCCAATAAAAAAAACAGTATATATAGTTTCTTCATGAAGTTCAATAATTTTAGCACTAGACATTCCTTTTATTGATGCTATCTCTTTTAAATCTAATCCATATTTCTCATCATAACAAACAGGAATTTCCCATAAAAATCGTTGCTGTTTTTCAACTTCAATTTTAGATAAGTAAACTAATTGTAAAAAATCTTTTTCTACGTCAAAATTATAAAATGGTTTAGTGTATTTGATCATTAAGGAATTATATGCAACAATTATATCATCACATTGAATTTCTTTTTGGTACTCTATCTTATATTTGAACTGCAAAATATCGTTTAAGATATTTTTACTAATAATAGGTTTCCATTCAACTAAGATTACCTTATTACCGATAGCTTTGTAAGTAATATTTCTATCCAATTATAACTCCTTTTTTAGTTAATTCTTGATGCAAAAATTCTAAAATTTTCAAAGAATTAACATTGTCTCCATGTATACAAAATGTATCAGCTGTCATTTCTTTTTGATTTCCATTAATTGTTTTAACTTTCCCTTCAAATACCATTTTGCAAATATGCTTATAAACCTCGTTAGGATTGTTTATCAAGGCATTTTTACACTGTCGTGAAACCAAACTTAAATCTTCATTATAATTTCTATCTGCAAAAGCTTCGTATTGTATATTTATATTATTACACAGTGCAACTTGTTCAATTTCTGAACGATAAGGCACATACAAAAACACATTATTTGTATATTCTTGAATAACTTCTACAAAGTTTTCTGCAGCAACTTCGTCTTTAGACATTAAGTTATATAAAGCACCGTGTGGTTTAACATGATGCAACTTACAGTCAAATTTCTCTAATCTCTCTAAAAATAGATCCATTTGATTTCTAATACTTTTCTGGAGTTCATCTTTTGAAATATTCATGACTTTTCTCCCAAAATTTTCTTTATCAGGAAAAGAGGGATGCACGCCTATCTTTACATCATTAGTAATTGCTAATTTAATCGTATTATCAATGGTTCTTTCATCTCCAAAATGACCTCCGCAAGCAATATTGCATGAAGAAATATAGGGCATTAATAAATGTTCATTTATAACACCTTCGCCTACATCACAATTGATATCTATCTTCATTTTAAATCAAATTAAAAACTTTTAAAATTCCTTTTGCACCTAAAAAAATAGTGATTGCTAAAATGAAAAAACCAATCATATTTTGAGTTTTAGTATTCACAAACTTCCCTAAAACCGACTTTTTATTCATAATCCACAATAAAATTCCTGCAATTACTGGCAACAACATTCCGTTAGCCACTTGCGCAAATTTGATGATTTCAATAGGCTTTATTCCAATAGATGAAAACAAAACACCTAAAAACAAAATGACTATCCAGACCAACCTAAACTTTTTAGATTTTAAATCAATTTTCCAGCCTAAACACCCTTTTGCTACATATGCTGCTGCCAAAGGTGCTGTTATTGCTGATGTGATTCCTGCTGCAAACAAACCCAATGCTAAAAAGTATTTCGCAAATTCACCATACAAAGGCGCTAATCCTTTTGCCAAATCAGCAGCATTGGTAATATTTGGAATTTGAATAGCTGCTGCAGAAATAATAATTGCCATAGAAACCAATCCACCTAAAATAATAGAGATTATTGTATCCTTTTTAGCAGATAATAAATCTTCTTTTTTATTCCAACGTTCTTTCACTAACGAAGCGTGTAAAAACAAATTGTAGGGAACTACTGTTGTACCAATTAAACCAATAATTGTCAGTAAACTTTTTTCAGGAAATCTAGGAACAAACATTCCTTTTAAAACACCTATTATATTGGGTTTTGTAACAATTGCTGTGATTAAAAATGAGACACTCATCAATAAAACTAAAGTAACCAATGCTTTTTCTAAAAACTTGTAATTACCAATATAAAGCAGAATAAAGGCGATTACTCCTATTAATAAACTCATTAAATTAATAGAAATTGAGCCAATTTCTACTATCAATTTTCCTAAAATAGTTTCTAACCCTAAAATTCCTCCACTTATATTACCAGCTTCATAAGAAGCATTTCCAACAACTACGGCTGCTAAAATTAAAAAAGTAATAAATTGTTTAAAGAAAGGATTTTTAATTTCTTCTCTAATTACCTCTGAAAGTCCTTTTTGAGAGATGACACCTAACCTAGCTGCCATTTCTTGTAAAACAATGGTTGCAATTACCGAAAGTAACATAGCCCAAAGTAAATTAAAGCCAAAATTTACTCCTGCCAAAGTACATAACGTAACTGTTCCTGGGCCAATAAAAGCAGCTGCCACTAAAGTTCCTGGACCAATATTTTGAAACCATCTTTTAATCATAAAAAACGAATTTTTTAGAATCCTCGAATAAAGATACTTTTTTTAAACAAAAAAACACCTCAAAAAGAGGTGTTTTCATTAAAACAAAAAACTACTAAAATGCATAACGTTGTGGACCTCCTCTTCGAATTTCCTCGCTAGCAAACTCTTCATATTTTTTAAAATTATGTCTAAAGGCATTGGATAATTTAAAAGCTTCACAGTAATAAGCTTCATCATTATTCCAAGTTGCTCTTGGACTTAGCAATTCAGACGGTACACCCGGACAAGTTCTTGGTTGTGCAACTCCAAACACAGAATGAATATGATAATCTTCGTAGGTATAATCTCCTAATTTACCTTCTAAAACAGCATTAATCATTGCCCTAGTATATTTTAATGGCATTCTTCTTCCAACACCATATCTACCACCAGACCAACCTGTATTAATTAACCAAACATTTACTTTTGCATTTGTAATTTTTTTACTCAACATTTCAGCATACCTTGTAGGATGTAGCGGCATAAAAGGTGCACCAAAGCAAGCTGAAAAACTTGGCATTGGTTCTGTTACACCAGCTTCAGTTCCTGCTACTTTTGCTGTATAACCAGAAATAAAATGATATGCTGCTTGACTTGCTGTAAGCTTTGATATAGGAGGCAATACCCCAAATGCATCTGCCGTTAAAAAGAAAATATTCTTCGGATCTCTTCCTATTGAAGGCTCTTTTATATTCTCAATATGATGAATTGGATAACTCACTCTTGTATTCTGTGTGATAGAGGTATCAGAAAAATCAACAACTCCATTTTCATTCATAATTACATTTTCAAGAATCGCTCCTTTTTTTATGGCTGCAAAAATTTCTGGCTCTTGTTCTTGTGATAAATTAATCACTTTTGCATAACAACCTCCTTCAAAATTAAACACGGTATTTTCTACAGTCCAACCATGTTCATCATCTCCAATTAAACTTCTATCAGGGTCTGTAGACAATGTAGTTTTACCTGTACCCGATAATCCAAAGAAAATTGCTGTATCACCTTCTCTACCTACATTGGCAGAACAATGCATTGGTAAAGTTTTTTTGTAAACAGGAAGTATAAAATTTAAAGCAGAAAAAATTCCTTTTTTTATTTCTCCAGTATAACCTGTTCCACCTATCAAAGCAATCTTTTTACTGAAATTTAAAATTGCAAAATTGTGTTGACGAGTTCCATCTACTTCAGGATTTGCCATAAATCCAGGAGCGTTTATAACAGTCCATTCTGGAGAAAAAGATTCTAATTCTTTTTCTGTTGGACGTAAAAACATATTGTAAGCAAACATATTGCTCCAAGGATATTCGTTTACAACTCTAATGTTTAACTTATAATTTTCATCAGCACAAGCATAACTATCTCTTACAAAAATTTCTTTTTCAGACAAGTAATCAACTACCTTACCATATAAATCATCAAATTTATTAGGGTCAAATGGAATGTTGATATCACTCCACCAAACCTTGTTTTTTGTTACTTCATCTTTTACAATAAAACGATCTTTTGGAGATCTACCTGTAAACTCACCTGTGTTCACTGCAATTGCACCTAAATCTGATTCAATTCCTTGTTCTTTTTTTAAAATTTCACCATGTAATTCGTCTGAACTTAGTTGATAACGAATTATGGCATTTTTGATTCCTAGACTATTTAACGAAATCGATTTCGTATTTGTATCTACCATATCAATATTTTTGATGTTTTATATCTGACAAAATTAAACAATAATTTAAAACTGCCTTAAATTTGATTAATTTTTATGATTTATTTAATTATTAGCAATCTTTTTTAAGAATACAGCAACCATGTATAACCATCCAATTATCAATGTTATTCCACCAATAGGTGTTATAAACCAAATATTTTTGGCTGTTATTGCTGTTAAATGAATTGCAAAAATTGACCCTGAAAAGAGAAAAATCCCTAAGAAGAAAATATAACTAATTCTATTTTTTTGTGCTCTTGTAAATCCATCATAAATATTAACAAATAACAATACTATTACATGATACATTTGATAACGCACACCTGTTTCGAAGCTCAATAATTCTTGGGGTGTTAAAACTTCTTTTAAAGCGTGTGCTCCAAAAGCCCCTAAAATAATTGCTGACAATCCTAAAAAACAAGTAGCTATTAAATTTTTAAACATTTTTTATGCTTTTTGTTAAATTTTAAACAAAAATAGTATATTCGTATCATTGCAAAAATACATTAATATCAATGAAAAACATTCTAATTATTGGTGCTGGAAAATCAAGTTCTTATTTGATTAAATATCTTTTAGATAAATCTGACAAAGAAAATTTACATCTAATTATTGGTGATATTTCAACAGACAATACAGATAAACTCATTAATAATCATACAAATGCAGAAAGTGTTGTTTTGGATGTTTTTAACGCTGATAAACGTCAAAAGTTTATCAAAAAATCTGATATTGTAATTTCTATGTTACCAGCTAGATTGCATATAGAAGTTGCAAAAGATTGTATCACTTATCATAAAAATATGGTCACCGCTTCATATGTTTCTCAAGAGATGAAATCTTTGGATAAAGCCGCCAAAAAAAAAGGTTTAATATTGATGAACGAAATTGGTGTAGATCCTGGAATCGACCATATGAGTGCAATGCAAGTAATTGATAAAATTCGAGATAATAAAGCAAAAATATTATTATTCGAATCTTTTACTGGCGGATTAATTGCCCCTGAAAGTGATGATAATCTTTGGAATTACAAATTTACTTGGAATCCAAGAAACGTAGTATTAGCAGGACAAGGTGGAGCTGCAATGTTTATTCAAGAAGGCACTTATAAATACATTCCTTATCATAAATTATTCCGTAGAACAGAGTTTTTAACAATCGACGGAAGTGGAAAATTTGAAGCCTATGCCAACAGAGATTCCTTAAAATACAGAAGCGTTTATGGTTTAGATGATATACCTACAATGTACAGAGGTACAATTAGAAAAGTAGGCTTTTCTAGAGCTTGGAACATTTTTGTGCAACTGGGAATGACTGATGATTCTTACACCATCGAAAATTCAGAACATATGAGTTATCGTGATTTTGTAAACCTATTTTTGGCCTATTCTCCTTCAGATTCTGTAGAATTAAAATTACGTTCTTATTTAAAAATTGACCAAGATGATGTAATGTGGGAAAAATTAATTGAGTTAGATATTTTTAGCAATAAAAAGAAAATTGGAATTATAAATGCGACACCTGCACAGGCACTTCAAAAAATATTATCAGATTCTTGGACTTTACAAGAAAATGATAAAGATATGATTGTGATGCAGCACCTTTTTGGTTATGAAATTAATGGAGAAAAACATCAAATTGAAAGTAGCTTAGTGGTTATTGGAGAAAATCAAACTTACACAGCTATGGCAAAAACAGTGGGTTTACCAGTTGGAATTGCAGCTTTAAAAATTCTAACAGGAGAAATTAAAACTCCTGGAGTTCAAATACCAATTTCTAAAGAAGTATATGAACCTATCTTAAAAGAATTAGAGGAATATGGAATTAAATTTACTGAAAAGAAAGTTCCGTATTTCGGATATAATCCAAATAACGTAATTGGATAGTTACATTTTTATATAAAAATCTTTGGTCAAATTGATGTATTCGTCAGTATAATTATGACGTGAAGTTTCAATAACTAAATGCTCTTCTTTAATTTCTGTTTGAATAAAAGAAAAAGCTAATAAACTTCTTTTTATTTCTGAAGATGGATTGCCTTGAACTCTACAAACGCTGTTCAAAAATAATTGCTGTTGATTTGCTAAATCAACAAAATTTTGCTCTTCCTTAAACGGAACAACAACAGCAAAACTTCCGTTTTTTGATAAGATTTTAGTAACTCCAACTAGCAATTCTTCAAATGATAATGACGATGTAAAACGTGCTTTGTTCCTTGCTGAATCGTCTGTTTCAAAATCATCAGTATAAAAAGGTGGATTAGAAACGATTAAATCATAAGCTTCCTCCTCTTCTGCTATTTCAACTGCAAATTCTTGGAAACTTGAATTATAGCAATACAAACGATCTCCCCAATCTGATTGTTCAAAATTCTCAACCGTTTGTTCGTAAGCATTTTCATCAAGTTCAACAGCATCTATAGTCATTGCATCAGAACGTTGAGCTAACATTAACGAAATTACTCCTGTTCCTGAACCAATATCTAAAATCGTATCAGGAAAACCATCAACAGAGCACCAAGCTCCTAATAAAACTCCATCTGTACCTACTTTCATAGCAGTTTTCTCTTGATGAATGGTAAATTCTTTAAACTGAAATTTTTTTGACATATGCCAAAAATACAATTAAAAAATTCCATTTTAACAAACTGTATGGTTTATGTATTGGTAAAATTTTCGATTTATAAATACAATACAATTACTTTTGAGAAAAATAATATTATGACTCAAAAATTCTTCACAATTTTATTAGTAACACTTATTTTTTCAAACAGCTTCTCTCAAGAAATGCCATTAGATTTTGAAGACAATAGAGATAATTTTATTGTTTTTGGTGAAATAAACAATAATAATCCACCTAATAAATTTGATATATTTAATAACCCTGAAAATAGTTCAGATATGGTAGGAAGGTTCTTTATTGACGGTAAAAACTCAAATCCTTGGCAGGGTTTTTACATTGATTTAATAAAACCAATAAATTTAGACAATAACAATAAAATTATTACACTTGATTTTTATAAATACGATGGGAAACCACATACAATTATAGTAAAATTAGAACAAGGAGGAAGCAAACCAGATGTAGAGGTCTCTTTTAACATTGATAACGGCCCAAGTACTACACAAAAATGGATTACCAACATACAATTTGATTATACTAATGCCAAAAAAAGTACTGATGGATCACCCATAAATGCAAATGGAAGCTACAATAGAGTTACTATATTTATTGATGGAGGAGTTGCTAACAAACCACCTGGTACTTTCTTATTTAATAATATAAACGATGGAAGTACACCAACTGATCCAAACCAACTAGATGTGGTTTATAAAGATTTGGTTTGGTCAGATGAATTTGATAGCAATGGTAGTGTAGATGGTAGCAAATGGCATCATCAAACTTTTGGACCAAATGGTGGTGGATGGTTTAATGGAGAATTACAACATTACACAAATAATCAAAAAAATTCTTTTGCAGATGGTGGGAATTTACATATTGTAGCAAAAAGAGAAACTAAAGTCTTAAATGGAGTATCTAGAGATTTTACCTCAGCAAGATTAAACTCTAAATATGCATTTACTTATGGAAGGGTAGATGTTAGAGCTAAACTACCTTTTGGAAATGGTACTTGGCCTGCAATTTGGACCTTAGGAAAAAACATTAGCGAAACTGGAGCATATTGGCAAACTCAAGGTTATGGAACAACTGGTTGGCCTGCTTGTGGAGAAATAGATATTATGGAACATGGGTTACACGCAACTAATGAGGTTTCATCTGCATTACACACACCTTCAAGTTCTGGTGCTACAGTTAATACGGCAACAAAATTATTATCTGATGTTACTAATAATTTTCATATTTACTCAATGAATTGGTCTCCGAATCAAATTACTTTTTTAATTGATAATGTTGTGTATTACACTTACAAACCTTCAGTAAAAAATGATGCAACATGGCCCTTTAACAAAGAACAGTTTTTATTATTAAATGTAGCTATTGGTGGTTTTTCAGGAACACCTAGTAGTAGTTTTACCGAAAGTAGTATGGTAATCGATTATGTAAGAGTATATCAAAATACAAGTACTGCAGGTTTAGATGAAAATTTTAGTAATAAATTTTCCTTATTTCCTAACCCTGCTAATACATCTTTCAGAATAAAATCAACCGAAAAAATAGAAAAAATAGAGTTGTTTAACAATATAGGGCAAAAGACATTTTCTAAAAACTATACACCCAACCAAACTATCGATGTAGAAAATCTTTCTAAAGGTATGTATTTTATAAAAATCTTTTCTAGAAACAAAACCATTCTAAAAAAACTGATTGTCAACTAATAAAAAATCCTTTGAGAATTTCAAAGGATTTTTTTTTGCAGAAAGGAAGGGATTCGAACCCTCGATACCGTTGCCAGTATACTACCTTTCCAGGGTAGCTCTTTCGACCACTCAGACACCTTTCTTTATAAATACAACTCTATCAACCCTTCTGGGGTTTCAACGTATATTTGTTTATTTTTTCTATCCACTTTTTTGATAAAATCATCTATCATTGGGATAAAGATTTCTTTACCTTCTCTATCAATTTCAAAAAGTGGTTGAGCAGCTTTATCATTTATATGAACAATTGCTCCAACTTCACCAAAATTAACATCAACAACAGTAAAACCAATTACTTCATGAAAATAAAATTTATCTCCTTCTAGTTTTGGCAGTAAATCTAAAGGCAAGTATATATTAGATTTTAGTATTGAATCTGCTTCCTCTTCAGAATAGACATCTTCAAACTGAACTCTTAATTGATTTCCTTTATGAAGTGAACTTTTTTCAATAAAAAATGGAACCAGATTACTGCCAAATTCGACATAAACTGATTCCATATTTTTATACAACTCAGGCTCGTCAGTATCTAATTTGATAACTACCTCACCCTTAAAACTATATTTCGTTACGATTTTGCCTAAATAAAAACAATCTTCTTTACGCATAATCGAATAAAGTTATAATTTATTCAGCTGCTTTTTCTGCTGCTTCATCAATAGTTTCAGCTGCTGCTTCAACTTCTTCTGTAGCTTCTTCAGCAACCTCTTCTACAACTGGTTTAGCTGCTTCAATTCTTGCTTCGTTAACCGCTTTTTCAGCCTCTAAAGCTTTTGCTTTAGCTTCTGCATCAGCTTTTGCTAATTTTTCTTCTTTAGTAGATACTTTACCTGCTTTTTCTTCTAACCAAGCCGCAAATTTTGCATCTGCTTGTTCTTGAGTTAAAGCTCCTTTACGTACACCACCAGCTAAATGATTCTTTAATAAAGCACCTTTATAAGATAAGATATTTTTAGCCGTATCAGTAGGTTGTGCACCATTTTGCAACCATTCTACAGCTTTATCAACATCTAAATCAATAACTGCAGGGTTAACATTTGGGTTGTACGTTCCTATTTTTTCTAAATAACGACCGTCTCTTTTTGCACGTGCATCAGCGGCAACAATCCAATAGAATGGTTTCCCTTTTTTACCGTGTCTTTGTAATCTGATTTTTACAGACATAATTTGTTAATTTTTTAAGGTTCTCGACCTTGGTTATTAAAAATCTTATCATCTCGTGATAAGTGGGCGCAAAAATACAAAACCTTTTTCAATCTAAAACACTCTTTTTCAATATTTTTTATGGCGTTTTAACGGGCTTTCATTACTCGCTTTTTTTCATTCTTCAAAAAGAGCTCAAACAAACCATTCAATCCCTAACGCAGTTAGCAGTTAGCAATTAGCAGTTAGCAGTTAGCAATTAGCAGTTAGCAGTTAGCAGTTAGCAGTTAGCAGTTAGCAGTTAGCAGTTAGCAGTTAGCAGTTAGCAGTTAGCAAAAATAAAAAAACTTCATACTTCAATCTTCCTACTTCATACTCTAAAACTCTATAACTCTGAAACTCTGAAACTCTGAAACTCTGAAACTCTGAAACTCTGAAACTAAAAAAAGTCAACATTCAGTTAATAACTTCCATAGAAAAGTTCATCAAAAAAAAGTATTTTTACAACACGTTTGAATAATAAACACTTCAACATTTACACCCATTTATGTACTTAATTTTCGATACAGAAACTACAGGTTTACCCAAAAGCTGGAATGCACCAATAACAGATACTGACAACTGGCCAAGGTGTATTCAGATTGCGTGGCAATTGCATGATGAAATGGGTACTGTTTTAGAACATAACGATTTTCTAATTCAACCAGATGGATTTAACATTCCTTTTGACGCAGAAAGAATTCACGGAATTTCTACAGAATTAGCCCAAGAACAAGGAATTGCTTTAAACAAAGGTTTGGAGTTGTTTAATGAAGCACTTAAAAAAACTAAATTTATAGTGGGTCAAAATGTTGGTTTCGATATTAATATTATGGGATGTGAATTCCATAGATTAGGTGTAGAAAACAACTTGACCTCTCTCCCACTTTTAGACACTTGTACGGAAAAAACAGCTTTATTATGTCAAATTCCTGGAGGTCGTGGAGGAAAGTTTAAACTACCCACTTTAACAGAGTTACACAATCATCTTTTTGGTGTTGGCTTTGGTGAAGCCCATAATGCAACTGCAGATGTCGAGGCAACAACACGTTGTTTTTTAGAGTTAATCAGATTAAGAGAATTTACCAAAGAAGAATTAGATGTTGATGCTGATTATTTTAAAAATTTCTCAGAAGCTAACCCAAAACCAATTCAGGTAATTGGTTTAAAACACATCAACCTAAAAAAAGAAAGTGATAAAATTCGTAAACGTCTAGATAAATTAAAAGACGTACAAGAAACCAAATCAACTTCTGAAGGTTTAGCTGAATTAAAAGATGTAAAATTTGCTCATTTACACAATCATACTCAATTCTCTGTTTTACAATCTACAATGCAAATTGGCAATATTGTAAAAGCTGCAGCTAAAGATAATATGCCTGCTGTGGCAATGACAGATACTGCAAATATGATGGCTTCGTTCCATTTTGTAAGTGCCGTTTTAAATCATAATAAAAATGCTGAAACACCAATAAAACCAATTATTGGTTGCGAATTTAATGTTTGTGAAGATCATACCAATAAGTCTCAAAAAGACAATGGTTATCAAGTAGTTTTATTGGCAAAAAACAAAAAAGGATATCACAATTTAGCAAAAATGTCTTCGATTGCTTTTGTTGACGGTTTCTATTATGTACCCAGAATTGACAAAGAAGTCATCAAAAAATACAAGGAAGACATTATCGTTCTAACGGGTAATTTATATGGTGAAGTACCAAGCAAAATTTTAAATCTTGGAGAAAAACAAGCAGAAGAAGCGTTGTTATGGTGGAAAGAGGAATTTCAAGATGATTTTTACATTGAGTTGATGCGTCACAATCAACAAGATGAAACTATTGTAAATGAAACTTTATTAAAATTTTCAAAAAAGCACGATATTAAAATCGTTGCTACAAATAACACATTTTATTTAGAGAAAAAAGATGCTAATGCTCACGATATTTTACTCTGTGTAAAAGATGGTGAAAAACAAGCCACACCAAAAGGAAAAGGGCGTGGATATCGATATGGTTTACCCAATGAGGAATATTATTTCAAATCTTCAGATGAAATGAAAACCATATTTGCTGATTTGCCTGAAGCCATCATCAACATTCAAGAAATTGTAGATAAAATTGAGATTTTCACTTTAGCAAGAGATGTTTTATTACCTGCTTTTGATATACCTGATGAATTTAAAGACCCAAAAGATGAAGAAGATGGAGGAAAAAGAGGAGAAAACAATTTCTTACGTCATTTAACTTATGAAGGTGCTAAAAAACGCTACGGAGAAATCACTGAATCTATAAAGGAAAGACTTGATTTTGAATTAGAAGTAATTGAAAAAACAGGATATCCTGGTTACTTCTTAATTGTAGAAGATTTTATCAGAGAAGCTAGAAATATGGATGTTGCAGTGGGTCCCGGTCGTGGTTCTGCAGCAGGTTCTGTAGTTGCTTACTGTCTTTGGATTACCAATATTGACCCTATTAAATACGATTTACTTTTTGAGCGTTTCTTAAATCCTGAAAGAGTTTCTATGCCAGATATCGACATCGATTTTGATGATGAAGGTCGTGGTCGAGTTATGGATTATGTAATTGATAAATATGGTGCGAATCAAGTTGCGCAAATCATTACTTACGGAACAATGGCCGCAAAATCATCCATTAGAGATACTGCAAGAGTTTTAGATTTACCACTTTTTGAAGCTGATAGAATTGCGAAATTAATTCCTGGGGTAAAACTGAAAAATATCTTTGGTGATGATCCTAAAAGCAAAGGTAAGATTGCAGGTTTACGAGCGGAAGAAAAAGTAATGGTTGAGGAGCTGCAAACAATGGCTAATGGAACAGACTTGACTTCAGAAACCATTAATAAAGCTACTATTTTAGAAGGTTCTGTTAGGAACACTGGTATTCACGCCTGTGGAGTTATCATTACTCCTGGGGATATCACCAATTACGTTCCTGTTGCTTTGGCAAAGGATTCTGATATGTACGTGACTCAGTTTGACAACTCTGTTGTAGAATCTGCAGGATTGTTAAAAATGGATTTCTTAGGATTAAAAACCTTAACCTTAATTAAAGACACTGTTAAAATTGTAAAAGCACGACACAATATAACCTTAGACCCAGAGAATTTTCCTTTAGATGATGTAAAAACATATGAGTTATTCCAAAGAGGAGAAACAGTGGGTATTTTTCAATATGAATCTCCAGGAATGCAAAAACATATGCGTTCTCTAAAACCAACGGTTTTTGCAGATTTAATTGCAATGAATGCATTGTACAGACCTGGACCTATGGAATACATTCCGAGTTTTATCAACAGAAAACACGGAACAGAAGATATTGAATACGATTTACCAGCAATGGAAGAGTATTTAGCAGAAACTTACGGAATTACAGTTTACCAAGAGCAGGTAATGTTACTCTCGCAAAAGTTGGCAGATTTTACCAAAGGTGAAGCCGATGTTTTACGTAAAGCAATGGGTAAAAAGCAAATTGCGGTTTTAGATAAAATGAAACCAAAATTTATAGAACAAGCTGCCGCAAATGGTCACGATGCTGATAAATTAGAAAAAATCTGGAAAGACTGGGAAGCTTTTGCAAGTTATGCTTTTAACAAATCGCATTCTACTTGTTATGCGTGGATCGCCTACCAAACAGCATATTTAAAAGCGCATTATCCTGCAGAGTATATGGCTTCTGTGCTTTCTAATAATATGAATGATATCAAATCAGTTTCATTTTTTATGGAAGAATGTAAACGAATGGGACTAGAAGTTTTAGGGCCAGATTTAAATGAATCTTATTTAAAATTCTCTGTAAATAAAGAAGGTGCTGTTCGTTTTGGAATGGCAGCAGTAAAAGGAGTTGGGGCTGCAGCCGTAAGAGCCATTATTAAAGAACGAAAAGAAAATGGAAATTATTCTTCCATTTTTGATTTGGCAAAACGTGTTGATTTAAGAGCTGCAAATAAAAAATCGTTTGATAGCTTGATAAAAGCAGGTGCTTTTGATTCTTTTACGGATACCCATAGAGCTCAATACTTCGCTACTGATGAAAAAGGTTTGACCTTTTTAGAACGCGCTATGAAATTTGGTAGCAAACATCAAGAAAACCAAAATTCTGCACAAGTTTCTATGTTTGGAGAAGCATCAACTGTTCAATTTCCAGAACCTGATATTCCTGAATGTGAAACTTGGGGAACTATGGAGTTATTATCTCAAGAAAAAGAAGTTATCGGAATTTATATTTCTGCGCATCCTTTAGACGATTTTAAAAATGAATTGAAGTTTTGCAACGCAACTTTAAAGCATTTTAAAGGTGATCTTGCAAAATATGTGGGTATGAATTTAGCTTTTGCGGGAATTATAACCGACGTTCAACATAGAGTCTCTAAAGCTGGAAAAGGTTGGGCAATGTTTACAATTGAAGATTATGGAGATAGTAATGAGTTTCGAATTTTTGGTGAAGATTACCTAAAAATGAAACACTTTTTAGTACCAAATTCATTCTTATTTGTGCGTTGTACAATACAACCTGGTTGGACAAATAAAGAAGGGGTAACTGGTGAGCCAAGATTAAAATTTACAGAAATGAAACTCTTGCATGATATTATGGACGAATTGTGTAAAAAAGTAACCATCCAAATTCCTTTACAAGAAGTTACAGCAAATACTATTTTAAACTTAGAAACCATATTAAAAAATTCACCTGGTAAACAGTCTCTAAATTTTACAGTTTGGGACGAAAAAGAAAAAATAGAAGTCAGTTTACCAAGTAGGAATACTAAAATTCATATTACAAATGAACTATTGGCAACTTTAGAAAGTCAGCAGATTCAGTATAAATTGAATTAGTATATTTGCCAAGAAAAAAGAATTAATGAAAAAGCTTTTTAATCTATTGCCTTTTTTGGCAATTATTATCTTTTCTACTTGCGGTTTTGAGTTTTCTGAAGACTATTATAAGGATATTGTAACTAGCAAACCTAATGTTAGTTTAAGTTTAACAAACTTTATTGATGGAGAAACAATAAGGCAATCTAAGGGTATTAAATTTAATTATCAAGCATCAAATAAAAATAGATTATATGAAATTAACTTTTTTATTGATGATCAATTGGTAGAAAGTTTTACAAACTCTAATGATACTTTTTTATTAGACATCTCAAATCTATCAGATACTAATCATATTTTAAAAGTTGAGTATTTTTTTAAAACAAGCTCTGGCAGTTTAGCTGAGATAAGTGGAAGTGAATCTTATAAGGTAATTGAAGAATTTAACTTTTCTGTTGATAAATCTATTTTAAAACTTGAAATAGATAGAGTGGAACATACTAATGGAACAATTTATATATATTTTAAACCTTATTCACTTACAAGTTTTATAGATGAATCTATATCAGCAAAATTATTAGTATCAAACAATCGTACTTTATACCGTGAGATTATTTTAACAAAAGAATCAATTGAAAATGGTGTTTATAACGATGTAAATGCACTTTCACTTGACTTTAATTATAGAACAAAAATTAAAAATGATTTTCAATCAATAGAATCTGACATAAAAAAAGTTAAGGTAACAAACACCTTTAAGATATATGCGACATTAAGTAACGAAGGTTTTTTAAAAATTAATTGGACTGATTACCCTCTTTACAATAATATTACAAAAATGTCTATTAGACTAAATGGATTTAACAGTAATGTTACTCAATATAATTTAGATTATAATAATAAAGAAAAAATCATCCCATATAAAACAGTTGTTTTTGGTAAGAATTATTCCTATTCTGTGCAAATGGGTAATGATAATAACAATTTTTCTTATGGAGAAATTATTAGTTCCTCAGATGATTTTCATTTAGGTCAAAAATTTGAAACTGACAATTATAAAAAAATTGCTTACAACAAACCTAATAATCAAATCTATGCATTAGAAATTGACAGCAACAACAATGTTTATATTAACAAATTAAATATTAACACCTTATCTTCAGAAAACAAAATTTTCATTACACGTTCTTCTAATTCAAACGGTGATTTTACTTTTAATGACAATAATAATATTATAATAGATTTAAACTCAAAGTCTATTTTAGTTGATAAGAATTCATTTAACATTATAGAAGAATATAACATTAATGATTTTGATATATCGACCACTAATCTAAATAATATTGTAAGATTTAGGAAAAACACATTTGTAATTGAAAACTTAAGTAATTTTTCTTTTGTTAAAATATTTGATATCCCTACAAGAAAAAGACTAAAATATGAACAAAACCTGAAAAATTTTAATATTTCTATGAATGGTCAATTTATGGTCATCCAAGATAAAATTTATAAAAAAACTGGAATAGAATTACAAAAAATTTATGAAGATCCGTATTATAGAAATTTACATAGCGATTTTGCTATTGCAAAAAATAAAATCTTTTTTGCAAGAGGTTATACTGTTGGAGAATTAGATTTATTGACCCTTAATGAAAAATCATATAAAGATTTTGCTAATATTAAAAATATTTGTTACATAGATATACTTGATAAAATTTTAATCTATGGGAGATTCCTACCTCTTGTTTTATATGATTATAAGACTGGACAAAAAATTGAAAAAAAAATTGAAATATTAGATAATAAATACCTTTATATAGCAGAAAAAAATTATTTAATTTCTCCATATGGATTTTTAATTAAAGATTTTTTTTAGAATGAAAACAAATACTATAATCTTATTACTTTTTTGTACAATAAATGTTTTCACCCAACAAGGAAAAATCTTTTTTGAAACAAATTACAACACTTTTTCGCATACTTCTTTATCTAATTTTCAAGAAGAATTTAAAACTGATATTGCCCCAATTCCTGTTAAAACTGTAGATGACTTTCCTGCAAATATTGGATTTACTTTAGGTTATGAGATTTTAGATTCAAACACTGCTTTATTTTTGAGTTATAATTCAAGCGGAGGCAAACTATCTTATTCAGATTATTCTGGTATCGTTAGATTAGAAGAATCTTTAAATGGAATTACATTTGGTGGTATTTACTATGTAAATCTTAATAAAGAAAAACAAGATTTTAAAATTGGCTTTAAAGGTTTTGGTATGTATTCTAGTTTAAATCTAAATAGTTATTCAGAAATTGGAACTAATATACAACAAGATAATATTGATTTTCAATCATTTGATTTTGGTATCGGAGCTCAATTAAATTATGAATATCCACTATCATTTTTTATTATAAGAGCTAATATTGGGTTTGATGTGGTCTTGGGTGGGAAATTAAAATTCAAAGACAATAATGAAGCTCATCTTATAAATAATTCAGGAGAAGACGTAAAAACAGGCTGGTCTGGTCTAAGAACTGGAGTTGGTATTGCATTTAACATAGACTAAACAAACTTTAAATAACAGGTTGCTTTTCATAAAAATATTATATTCTCTTTTTAATCCTCTTTAAATATCAAATTCTTAAAAATTAACATCCTTTTTTACAGAAACTCTATTTTGGTTTTTCTTAACACTTTTAATGGTTAAGCAGTAAATATCATTTGTTAATTTTGTTTAAGAAAAATTAAACTACATGAAACAAAATAACAATAATACTTGGATTAGCTGGAATGAAAATTTAAAGCATAATTACGAAAAGATATATAGTGTTAGTACTGAAGAAGAACTTCGAGAAGTAATTGCAAGTAATGAAAAGATTCGTTTTTTTGGGAGTAAACAATCATCAGCAGATATTGCTGCTGGCACAGATGCCCTGATTGATATGACTTCTTACAACAAAATTGTTTCATATGATTACAATAGAAGAACAATAACAGTTCAAGCGGGTATAATTTTAAGCGAATTATTAGAAGCAATTGAATCTGTAGGTTGGTGTATACCATGTTTACCAGATATTAACACCATTACCATAGGTGGCGCTTTAGCAACTGGGACACATGGTACAAGTGGAAAGTTGTTATGCGAATATATGACTGAATGTAGGTTAATACTCGCTGATGGAAGCATTAAAACAATTGATAAAGACAATAAATTAATGGATGCTGTAAGAGTTTCCTTAGGAATGTTAGGAGTGATGTCTACCGTTACGTTCCAATGCGAACCTGAATATATTTTACATGTTAAAGAAAAACCTGAAAATGATAAAGAATGGTTACCTAAAATTAAAAGCAGGCTAAAAGAACACAATTTTTTAAGAATTTTATGGTTACCTCATACAGATACAGGATATGTTATTACTGGAGATAAAATAGATTCAAATAAAGAGATTGTTGAAAATCAAGGTCCAAAATATCTTAAACATAGAAGAACTGTTTCTAAAATATTGTATAAATATTCTCACAAATTTCCTTGGATTACGGCAATTGCCAATAAAATTATTGCAAAAGCATTTTTTAATTCTAAAAAAGAGCATAAAGGAAGTTTGTATCAGGCAACAGTTACCAAATCTAGAGGTTCTACATTAGAATTGGCAGAATGGACTATAGCACTTGATAAATTTCCGAAAGTTTTCCAAGAATTAAAAACAGAAATCAACAAATGGAGCAATAAGTCTTTTATTCATATACCAATGGATATCAGATTTGTATATGAAGATAAAAGTTGGTTAAGTTATGCTTATGGGCAAGATACTGTAACTATGGGTTGTGTTTCTCGAAATGCGGCTACGGCAGATACCTATGAAGCCTTTAAAAGTGTAGAAAAAATATTTATCAAACACGGAGGACGACCACATTGGGGAAAACGCTTTACAGCAAAAGATCCCCAATTGTCTAAAGTTTATCCTAAATGGGAAGCCTTTAAAGAATTAAGAGAAAAATTAGATCCTACTAATAAATTCTTAAATCCATATTTAACCGAATTAGTTAATGCAAAGGTTGTAGTAAATGAAATTGCCTAAAGGTTTTTTATTTGATTTTGACGGCGTAGTTGTAGATAGTTTTATAAGTCATTATTCAGCTTGGACATCTGCTTTCAAAGAATTATTCGATAAGGAAATAGCTCCATTTCCTAAAAGTTATGCAGGAAAATCTCCAATGATAATTGCAAATTATTTTTGTAGTGTAATTGGTAAAGTAAATAAAGCTGAAGAATTATTTTTTCTAAAGGATAAACATTTAGATATCTACTTTACAAAACCCAAAATTTTACCCGGTGTTTTAGATATTACAAATTTTCTATCAGACAAAAATATTAAATATGGAATAGCAAGCAACGCTACAAAATTATTTTTAAAAAACAGTATTCAACAATTAAATTTAAATTTTCCAATAGTCTTTGGAGTTCAAGATTATAAAAAACCAAAACCTGCTCCAGAGGCTTACATCACTTTGGCAAAAGCACTAGGTTTCACCAAAAAAGATTTTAATAATATTTGGGTTTTCGAAGACAGTTTAACGGGAACTCATGCCGCAAATTTAGCAGGTATGATTCCTATTGGAATTTTAACACAATACTCTAAAGAAGAATTAAAAGCTGCTGGAAGTCAATTTGTTTTTCCAACTCTTTTAGAAGCATATCAATATTTAAAAAGTATTAAGCAGTAACTTCTCTAAATAAAGTTTCTAAATTTTTATTTTGTGTATTTAAGCCAAGAATTTTTAGGCCATTTTCTTGCGCAAAATCGAAGATTTTTGGGCGCATATCTTCTTCACTTTCAAATGTGATATACCAAGTTGTATCGTAATTATTTTTAAAAGAGACTACATTTGGTAGTCTTTTTATAAATTGTTCTTCAATTTTATAATCAAACGTAACTTCTATGTTTTGTATATTATTCTCTTTGAGTTCAGACAGCTTTTTATCAACTAAAATCTTACCTTTTTTAATGATAATAACTCGATCACAAACTGCTTCTACTTCTTGCATAATGTGTGTTGAGAATAATACAGTTTTGTCTTTGCCTAACTCTTTTATCAATTCTCTTATTTCTACTAATTGATTAGGATCTAAACCTGTTGTGGGTTCATCTAAAATCAAAACTTTAGGGTTATGCAAAATAGCAGCAGCTAAACCTACTCTCTGCTGATATCCTTTGGACAGTTGATTGATTTTCTTATGCGCTTCAGATTGTAAACCAACTTGTACAATACAGGTTTCTATTTGGTCTTTATCAACTTTAAAAATACCTGCTTGAAACTGCAAATATTCTCGTACATACATATCTAGATACAAAGGGTTATGTTCTGGTAAATAACCAATGTTTTGTTTAGCTTCTATAGCGTTTTCTAATACATCAATATTATCAACAAAAACATCTCCAGAGTTTGGTTTTAAAAATCCTGTTAAGATTTTCATCATGGTAGACTTTCCTGCCCCATTTGGTCCCAAAAACCCAATGATTTGTCCTCTTTCTACAGTAAAAGAAACTTCACTTAGAGCTTTTTGAGTATTGTAGTTTTTAGAAACCGATGAAACTTTTAAAGACATTTATTAATTTTTACAGAATGCAATTTGTAACTAATATACTTTTTTTTAGTTTACCGTAAGTTGTTTTTCTTGTCTAATTTTGCGAATACTTTTCATTCTAGACCAAGTTAATTTATGTCGTTGTTTGTATAACCAAAGACTCCCTAAATCTAATCCGAAATAAAAAAAACTAATACCACTTGGAGGATTATGACTTGGTAAAAAATCAAAAACTCCCCAAGCTATAGAAGGCCATTTCCAACATAAATAATTTGTCCCTACTATTTCTAAATACGCAACAGTAAGGTACATAGTTAAATAAAATAGTCTTTCTCTAGGTTTATTTCTTAAAATAAGTAATGTGGCTACTGTCATCACAAAGCCAAAAATGTCATTTTTAACAATCAAAAATACTAACGCATAAATGAGTATAAAAATTGTAAAAAACTTTTCTACAGAAACTTTGTGTTTTATAATCGAAGAAGCTTTAGAAAAATATAAAACAGCAATATAAACCAATGCGTGACCAGGAGGGACATAATGAGGTACATTTCCTAACCTATAAGTGTACATCCCCAGAACAATAGAAAATAAATACTCGCCTATAATTGCTATTAAAACTGCAGTTATCATCTGCTCTCTAGCTCTTTTAGTCACTTTAATAAACACAATGCTAAACATGATAAACATTACAATATTTGCATACCATTGTGCATTATCAGTATATTTAATAAAATAATAACTATCTAACCATAGACCAGTAATAAGATATAGAAATAACAGACCCAAACTTTTTCCTGTTGCATATAAAGGAGACTTTGATGCTAATAAACTCATGCCGCTAAAATAAAAAAACTCCAAAATTTTTCATGAGAATTTCTATATTAATAATTTAATAAATTATAATTGATAACGAACTCTAAAACTAATTAACCTAGGTAAGATAAAAGTTTCGTTTATAGAATTTACTACATTCCCTGTATTTACTGATGCTCTAGAACCAGTTCCTAACAAATTACTTGCTTCTAACTCATACTCCCACTTTGCATCTTTATTTTTTCGATACGCAAAAGTAGCGTCCCAAATTTTAAATAAATTCTGTAACTTACTATTTTGTCTAACCTCTGTATAAGAAAAGTTAGTTTTAAAAGTTAAAGAGTTCCAAATATAGGCATCAAAATTAATAGATGGACTTTGTGTTACTCCTTTAAATTCTCTAGATACATTTGTATTAATATCTGTATTTGTTTGATCAGAAAAAGCAACTTGATATCTTAGACTTATATTAGGAGCTGTGTTAAAATTGGTACCTACACTAATTCTATGAGAATGAGAATTAGTTTTGCTTCTAGTGGTATTATTGCTAAAAAACTGATAAACATTTCTATAATTAAAACTGCTAAAATATGAAGTCCTAATTTTTTTAAATGTTTTCTCTATTCTTCCAAAAGCATTAAAACTCTCGTTATCAAAAGGAGCATTTAAATTTGTTCTTGTAGAAACAACAGACCCTGGTATAAAGTTAGCTACACCTGCAATTGGATCCATTGTTTTAGAATAACTTACTCTAGCAAAAACATTTGTATAATTAAATAGATTAAAACTAGAATATCTTAAATTAAGGTTTTCTATGGTTCCGTTTAACAAATCATTATTTCCAGTAAAGAAAGAGCGGTAGCTGTTTGCTACAATTCCTCTAGCAATTTGATTTACATCGGTAAAATTAACCCTTTGTCTGTATGAAAAAGTTAAGCTTTCACTTCTTTTAAACTGCATAATCATTTCAAATTCTGGTAGAATTTTTTGGAATGCATCTTTAAAAAACTCATTTCCAAATTGAGTATTTTTAGAAACATAAGAATGCGCTGTAAAACCTGGAGTAAATGTAAAAATTCCAGATTTTAATCTGTACCTCACTCCTGCATAAACATCAGAAAAATTATATTCTGTATCGTTTGTAGTACTTGGATTAGAAATTCCCTGAATATTAGGATTTGGATCTAAAGTTGCTCCTGTATTAGGGTCTAAAATTTGAAAAAATCTCGAATCAAAATTTTGTCTACTTAAAATGGTACCTCCAACAAAATTTAAATTACTTTTCTGATTCAAAATATAGTAATAATCTAACTTTGCATCTAACTGATTAGATTTTACTCGCCTATCTTGTTCTAAAAAATATTGATTTACTGTTTTATCTAAACCTAAAACATCGGCTGCATCATCAAACCCATCATTATTGCTATTAGGATTGTTTTCTAAAGAAGCTACATAAAAAGGATCTTCATCTTGCAATAAGTGTTGCATTTCTAGCGCAAAAATATTGTTTTCATTAGCAGTATAAAAATAGCTTAAGTTTTGATTAATTCTGAAAGGAGTTGCTCTTTCTCCTTCTGTAATATTATTTCCAATTACCTGCGAGCTAGCATTATCCGTTCTAAATTCATTAGAAAAACGACCAATAACATCATAATTCATTTGATTATTAAAGTCTTTCTTGTAAATAGAACTAAATTTAAACAACCCAGTATTACTGGTTTGGTCTGTTCTATTATCTGTAACATCATCTGGAATATTTGGATCATTATAATCTAATTGGTTTACATTTCTTTGACCATTGCTATTACTGGACCAAATTAAAAAACCACTTAAATCAAGCTTTTTATTTGGAGCATAACTAAAGTTAAAAGCCGATAATTTTGTTTCTATTCTATTGGCATTTCTTGCAGTAGCATTTAAAAATCCTATTCCAGCACTTGCTATACTCAAATTTGTTCCATTAGAAGGACTCTGGCTTCGAAAACCTCCACTAAAATTTCTGACATCTCTTCTATTTAATACAACATCTCCTAAATTATTTAAATCTCCAATAACATTTATAGTGTATTTTGGACTGTAATAAAATAATTTAGGTTGAAACAAATATAAACCTTGATCTGGCGAAGAGCCTCCACCTGCTGTAACATCTCCAAACCAAAAATTCTTTTTTCCTTCTTTTAATTTGATATTTATAGCTACTCTATCTTGATTATTTTGAACACTTTTTAATTGATTTATATCTCCATAATTTCTTAGAACTTGAATTTTATCGACTGCATTTGCCGGAATATTCTTGGTCGCCAATTTTGTATCACCATCAAAAAAGTCTTTTCCATCTATCATAACTTTTTCTACCTTTTGCCCTTCTACTTCTATTTCTCCGGCTTCATTTATTTCCATTCCCGGAATTTTTTTAACGACATCTTCTAACTTTCGTTCTGTTCCGTTTTTAAAAGAATCTGCATTATAAATAATTGTATCTCCTTTTACGGTTACGGGCATTTTAGATACAATTTGAATTTCATCGAGCATTTTATCTTCTAACATTGTAAAATTTTCTAAAATATCTCCTTGTTTCGTTTTAATAAATTTACTGATAGTTTTAAAGCCTATGTAACTAATTTGAATATTGTAAGTAGTATTTGCTTTTAAGTTTAATTTAAACACCCCTTTCGAATTAGAAAAACCATAAGAGCCGATACTTTTAGTTAAGGTATCTATGGCTATTACATTTGCCATTTCAAGCGGAGTAGCAATAGAATCTTTTATGGTTCCTGAATATTTAATTTGCGCATTGGATACCCAAGTCGCTAAAAAAATGGCAACAAGTAATGTTTTTTTCATATTTAAAATTTGATTAGATGTAAATACAATTAGAAGCCTCTTCTATTTCCTCTTCTTCTATTTTTAAAGCGTTCTTTTAATTCTTCTGTTTTTTCGTTTACAATTTTTGTATATTCTTCTCTTGTAACTTCTTTTCCTTTTTTAGGTTTCTTAATTTCTACTTTCTCGTCAGGATTAATGATAATTTCTGTACACAACATTGTAGTTCTTCCTGAATTGATTTCTAATATTAAACCTGGTAGTCCCCAATAATCGGCTGGCCCAGAACTTACTGGAATTTGTGGTGTATACCATGCGGTTACTAACTTCGTTTTAATCTCTTTTGTAGTTACCTTTTGCTTTTTATTCTGACTGACAGAATCTTTCTTTTTATTATTTTCTCCTCCCCTTCTTCTAAAAATACTAGCCCAGTCTATAGTGTTATCAATTTTAACTAGAGTCGCTTTGTATGCAGTATATTTTCCAATTTTCTTAGACTCAGAACCCAATTGCCACTTGGGCTGATTCATTTTCTCTTTTATTAAAAATCTTTTACTGAATTGTTCTACATCTTCAATCATCTCTTTTTCCTTTAGGTTCTTATAAACAGAACCTTGACCATTACTTCTTGCCCATCTTGGACCTGAAGTTCCTGGTGCATCTAACTTTACATTTTCTTTAAAAGAAGATTCAATTTTATTAAAATTTAGTGTGTAGGTCTTTTCTAAAGCATTTTTAAAACGAGCCATCATCTGTTTTTTTTGCTGCTCAGACATTTTATTTCCAAAACGACTTATATCCATCGAAGTTTTAGACATATATGTTGCTTTGCCCTGAAAATTACTTTGAGCCGATATACTCAGGAAAAAAAAAGTGATTAGAAAGGTAAATATTAATTTCATAAGTTGTAATTTAAATCCAAAAATAATCTTAAATACTTCTTATTGGACTTAAAAAAAACTTAAAAGTTTAATTTTAAAATAAACAAAACAATTACCCACCTATTTTAATTGTGGCACCATTGCCCATATTTACCCCTTTTCTGCTTTTAAAACGTTCCATCATTTCTTTAGATTTTTTTCTACTGATTTCTTGATACTCTCTTTGACTAACAATTTTCCCTTTAACTGGTTCTTTAATTTCCTTAGTTTGAGAAGGATCAATTACAATTTCTGTACAAACAATGGTATTAGTTCCATCATTTATTTCTAAAATTAATCCAGGTAAACCATAATAATCTTTTGGACCATTACTTATCGGTACTTGTGGTGTATACCAAGCATTAGTTACAACTTTAACTTGCTCTGTTTGTTCTTTTAATTCTCCATTAACCATAGACACTTTTGTATTTGTCACTTCATTTTCGAAAGTTGCCTTATAACAAGTATATTCTCCTATATTTTTGGTTTCTGAAGTTAATTTCCAATCAAAATTTCTGAGAGAATCTTTAACTAAAAATAATTTTCCCATAATTTCTGTTTTATTTACAAATCTTTTGTCTTGTATATTTTTGTAATAAACATCTCCATTTCCTGAACCTCCAAAAGACATTACCATTACCCTATTACCGTTGCCCATTTTAGGTTTAGGAGTATTTATTTTAGCATCTAGTTTATAAATTGATGAATTTTTATCAAACTGAAGTATGTAGGTTTTTTGATTCATTTTCTGAATTCTTTTTTGAATCTCTTCTGCTTGCTTTTCAGTAATATCTGAGTTTTTGGAATTAATTTTAAAATTACTTTTTCTAATGGTTTTGTAAGTAGCTTTTCCTGAGAAATTTTGCGCATAACTTATTAATGAGAAAAAGAAAACTGTAATAAATAATTTGACTTTCATTTTTGATGATTTTGATTCACTACAAATATCAAATAATTTAATATTCTTCTTAGTTAACTTGTGTTAACGTTTGTTAACCAATACATTTTGTTAAAAAAAGAAACTATTTTTGAGATATGGATATTCAAAAGCATAAATGGATTTTCTATTTTATAATTACCACTATACTTGCAACAATAAGTATTCAGTGCTATTGGAATTATAAAAATTACGAAGAAAACAAAAGGCTTGTAACTAATGAAATTCAAATAAGTTTAGATAACGCAATAGAAAAATATTACACCTCTCTTGCCAAAAGTAATTTTATAACAATTGTTGATGCAAAAACTCAAGGAAAATTTTTAATAAATGATAAAAATCAAAATTCTAGAGTTACAATAAATAATATTAAAATTACTTCAGACGAAAGTATTTCTGAAGAAGCTAGAGATTCTCTATTAAAATCTACTAAAAAATTTGTACGAGACTTTAAATTAAAACAAGACAGTGCAAAAAAAACAATCTTTAATCACACAAAATTAGTAACTCAGTATACTAACAAAAAAGAAACCCAAACTTTTAATAACGATGGAACTAAAACTAGAATAAAGTTTTTTAATGGAAAAAAAGCAGCAGATAGTCTAAAATTAATCGCTAATTTAAAACCAATTTTCATTTCTTTTTTAGATCATTCTATAGAATATTCAAAAATAGATTCTCTAATTAAGAATGAATTAAACAGAAAGAAATTAAACTTAAAAACAAATTTTCATCACTTAAAAAACGATACACTTTTTCACCGAATTAAAGATACTTTACTAGATAAAAGCAACTATCATTTAAATTCAAAATCTACCTATGTTAAGAAAAACGAAGCTTTTAAATTATACTATAGCAATCCAAAAACAGAAGCTTTAAAAAGAAGTTATTTTGGGATATTATTATCACTTTTTTTATCATTAGTTGTTATTTCTAGCTTACTCTATTTATTAAAAATAATCAATCAACAAAAAGATTTAGCAAATATTAAAAACGATTTAATTAGTAACATAACTCACGAATTTAAAACACCAATAGCAACAGTATCTACAGCTATCGAAGCTATCGAAAACTTTAATGTTTTAGAGGATAAAGAAAAAACAAAAAAATATTTATCAATGTCAACTATTCAGTTAAAAAAATTACACTTAATGGTTGAAAAATTATTAGAAACCGCCACATTAGATAGCGAAGATTTATTGCTTAAAAAAGAAAGCACAGATATTGTTGAGATAATTTTTAAAATTGTACAAAAGCATCAATTATTAAAAACAGGTAAGGAAATTATTTTCCTTAATAATTTAAAACCTATATTCTTAAATATAGATGTTTTTCACTTTGAAAACTGTATTTCTAATTTAATTGATAATGCTATAAAGTACGGTGGAAATCATATAGAAGTAAATATTAATTCAATTTCAAATGCAGTAGAAATTACGGTTACTGATAATGGAATTGGCATCGAAAAAAATCAACAAGAAATGATTTTTGATAAATTTTACCGAGTACAAAAAGGAAATACTCATAATGTAAAAGGTTTTGGAATTGGCTTGTACTATTGTAAAAAAATCATTGAAAAACATCAAGGAAACATAGAACTATCATCAACAAAAAACAAAACTGTTTTTAAAATAGATATACCTAATGAATAAGATAAAAGTGCTTCTAGCTGAAGATGAAGAAAGTTTAGGAATGATCGTTAAAGAAAGTTTAGAATCGAGAAATTTTATGGTTCTTCATGCAAAAAATGGTGAAGAGGCATTTACTATTTTTGATAACGAAAAACCAGATATTTTAGTCTTAGATGTAATGATGCCAATTAAAGATGGATTTACTTTAGCAAAAGAAATCCGTATTAAAAACAAGGATATTCCAATCATTTTTCTCACAGCAAAATCTCAAACAAGTGATGTATTAGAAGGTTTTAACAATGGTGGTAATGATTATTTAAAAAAACCATTTTCTATGGAAGAATTGATTGTTCGAATAAAATCTTTACTCAATAGAATAGAAATAAAACCAAATCTTGAGAAAATTCAAATAGGTAATTATTTTTTTGATTACACAAAACAAACACTTACTTTTTTAGAATACACACAGCAATTAACACATAGAGAATCGCAATTATTATATCATCTTTTTGAAAAGAAAAATAGTATCTTAGATAGAAGCTTTATTTTAAATAAACTATGGGGAAATGATGATTTTTTTAATGCAAGAAGTATGGATGTTTTTATTAGTAAGCTTCGAAAAAAATTAAAAAAGGACACAAACATCAAAATTATTAACAGTAGAGGTTTTGGTTATAAATTGATTTGTTAACTACTTTCTGTTTTTAGTTTTTTTATTACCTTTAGCATCCTTTTTAATCTTCTTAATATTAATATATGCACGTTGCAATTGCAGGAAACATTGGTGCTGGTAAAACCACACTAACCAAATTATTAGCTAAACATTACAAATGGAAACCACATTTTGAATCTGTTGATGAAAATCCATATTTAGACGATTTTTATACAGAAATGGAGCGTTGGTCTTTTAATCTTCAAGTGTATTTTTTAAACAGCAGGTTTCGACAGATTTTAGAATTGAGAGAATCTGGCAAAAATATTATTCAAGATAGAACCATTTACGAAGACGCTCATATTTTTGCACCAAACCTTCACGCAATGGGTTTAATGACTAATAGAGATTTTAACAATTATAGTTCTTTGTTTGAATTGATGGAAAACCTGGTAACCCCACCAGATCTATTAATTTATTTACGTGCAGATATTTCTACTTTGGTAGGACAAATTCACAAAAGAGGAAGAGATTATGAAAACTCTATTAGTATTGATTATCTGAGCAGGTTAAACGAACGTTATGAAGCTTGGATTTCTAAATACACAAAAGGAAAACTATTAATTATCGATGTTGACAATCTAGATTTTGTAGACAATCAAGAAGATTTAGGATATATCATAGATAGAATAGATGCTCAGATAAATGGTCTATTCTAACAAAATATAAAATTCTTAAAAATAAAAGAGACCGTAAATACGGTCTCTTTCTTTGTGTGCTAAATCACACTTTGACAGATTGTCCCCCAACTCTCTATCAATCCTAAATATATTATTTAACTTTTACCATTTAACAATTCTTCTCTTATATAAAAGTCGGAAAGAGTTCCAGGGAATTTCAATAGAAAGAAATCGGCTATATCATAAGTTAATTTTATCATACCAATATCATCAAGAACTTTACTCTTAAGAGTATTAGGCACCTCTTGATTAATGAGGATTTTTTTGAAAGGATTGTTCATAATTATAACTCTTCATACGTTCTTACAACTTTCTGTTTTGCTCTTTTAATGCGCATTTTAACAGCACTTTCTCCGACTTCTAAAACTTGCTGAATCTCTTTAATACTCATATCGTCTTGATATTTCATTAAAAGAATCATTTTGTCTGCCGGATCAATTAAAGATAATGCTTTCGCTAATTTTTCCGATTTTAACTCAAAAAGAGTTGCATCATCAATTTCTTGCGTAAAATCATCATCTTTTATATTATCTGTAACAACCGTAACTTTTTCTTTCTTTTTATGTGTGTTTCTTTGTACATAATTTACACAGAAATTATAAGTAAAAGAATACAACCAAGTAGAAAACTTAGAGTTACCTTTAAAGGTCTTTAATTTTACAAATAACCTGATAAAAACATCGTGAGTTAAATCTTCGGCTTCTTCTTTACTTTTTGAGAAACCATAGCACTTGTTGTAAACAACTTTAGAAAATCGGTCATATAAAACAGCGAACAAATGTGTATTATTTGTTTCTGCTATTTTAAAGACTAAATCTTCATCACTTAAAAATTTAACATCAATTGTTTTCAATTCAGTTATTGTTTTGACACAAATTAACTTGATAAGTCACACATAAATTAAAAAAAAAGACTAGTTGTTATTTTTAGTCGATGAGTGGTAAAAAATTCACTTTTAAAAAAAATTAAAACTTTTTGTAACATAAACATACTTTCTTGCGTATAATAAAATGTAGCAATACAATTAATCCTTTAAAATTCACATAGAATTAGATGAGACAACTTAAAATTACAAAGCAGGTTACTAACAGAGAAACTGCATCGTTAGACAAATACTTACAAGAAATTGGAAAAGTAGACTTAATTACAGCTGATGAAGAAGTAGAATTAGCGCAGCTTATAAAAGCAGGCGATCAAAGAGCATTAGAAAAATTAACAAAAGCCAATTTAAGATTTGTTGTATCGGTTGCAAAACAGTACCAAAATCAAGGATTAACTCTACCAGACCTAATTAACGAAGGAAACTTAGGATTAATCAAAGCAGCAAAACGTTTTGATGAAACTAGAGGTTTTAAATTTATATCCTACGCTGTATGGTGGATTCGTCAATCTATCTTACAAGCCTTAGCAGAACAATCTCGTATTGTACGTTTGCCATTGAATAAAATTGGTTCTATCAATAAAATCAATAAAATGTATGCTTTCTTAGAGCAAGAAAATGAGCGCCCTCCAAGTGCTGAAGAAATTGCTAAGAAATTAGATATGACTGTAAATGACGTAAAAGAATCTATGAAAAATTCTGGACGTCACGTATCTATGGATGCGCCATTAATAGAAGGTGAAGATTCTAATTTATACGACGTATTAAATTCTGGAGAATCTCCAAATCCCGATCGTGTTTTATTACACGAATCTTTAAGAATTGAAATCAACAGAGCTCTAGAAACATTAACACCACGTGAAGCTGATGTTGTAAAATTATACTTTGGTTTAGGTGAACACCAACCAATGACTTTAGAAGAAATTGGAGAAACTTTCGATTTAACTAGAGAGCGTGTTCGTCAAATTAAAGAAAAAGCAATTAGAAGATTAAAGCATACTTCTAGGAGTAAAATTTTAATGACTTATCTTGGATAAGAATTTGTAAATAAAAATATAAAAACTCTCGAAACAATTTCGAGAGTTTTTTGTTTTATATACCTATTTTTGCATCAAAATAAAACACAACTTCATACAAATGAGTAATTTAATTGCACCATCAATTTTAGCGGCAGATTTTGCCAATTTACAAAGAGACGTAGAAATGGTAAACAATAGTGAAGCAGATTGGTTTCATATTGATATTATGGATGGTGTTTTTGTACCCAATATTTCTTTTGGAATGCCCGTTTTAAAAGCAATAACAAAACATGCAAAAAAAACAATTGATGTGCATTTAATGATTGTAAATCCAGATCAATACATTCAAACATTTGCAGATTTAGGTGCAGATATTTTAACTGTACATTATGAGGCTTGTACTCATTTGCACAGAACTGTCCAAGCCATAAAAGCAGCAGGAATGAAAGCTGGGGTTGCATTAAATCCGCACACACCTATTGCTGTTTTAGAAGATATTATTGCAGATTTAGATATGGTTTGTCTTATGAGTGTAAATCCAGGTTTTGGAGGACAATCGTTTATTGAAAACACCTACAAGAAAGTAAGTCAATTAAGACATTTAATTGAGTTTGCTAAGTCTGATTGTCAAATAGAAATTGATGGAGGTGTAACCAGCAAAAATGCCAATACTTTAATAGAAGCAGGTGCCAATGTATTAGTGGCTGGTAGTTTTGTTTTTGGTGCAGAAGATCCAACTGCAACTATTGCTGATTTAAAAAGTATTGTTGGATAATTGTACAGCGTAGTAGACATAGAAACCACAGGAAATGGATATAGAGGTCAGAAAATAACCGAAATATCCATTTTTGTTTTTGATGGAAAAACTGTTATTGATGAGTTTACTTCTTTAGTAAACCCAGAGCAAAACATTCCTCCTTTTATTACAAATCTTACTGGTATTACAAATGCTATGGTAAGAAATGCTCCAAAGTTTTATGAGATAGCAAGAAAGATTGAAGAAATTACCACTGACACTATTTTTGTAGCTCATAATGTAAACTTTGATTACAACATTATTAAAGATGAATTTAAAAGTTTAGGGTTTGATTTTAAACGCAAAAAACTCTGTACCGTTCGTTTGTCTAGAAAAATTATTCCCGGTTTAAAATCTTATAGTTTAGGTAATATTTGCACTTTTGAAAACATTCCTATAAATGGAAGACACAGAGCAAAAGGCGATGCAGAGGCAACCACAGAACTATTTAGAAGATTAATTGAAAGAGATGATAATTTTATTATCAATTCATTTTTAAATCCACGCTCTAGACAAGCTACTTTACCTCCACTTTTAGATAAAAAAGTAGTGGATAATTTACCAGAAACTTTTGGTGTGTATTATTTTAAAAACATAGCAAAAGAAGTTATTTATGTAGGTAAAGCCAACAACATCAAACAACGAGTTATCAGTCATTTTTACGACAAAAAGAAAAAAGAGCAAAATATGTGCTTGGAAACTGCAGATATTTCTTACACGGAAACTGGTAGTGAATTACTGGCTTTGTTGTTAGAATCTTCAGAAATAAAACACATTTACCCTAAATATAATAGAGCTCAAAGAAGAGCTGGAGAAGCAGTAGGGTTATTTTCTTATGAAGACCAAAAAGGAATTTTACATTTAGCATATAATAGATTAAAACTTGTCCCAAATGCTTTAACCAAATATTATTCTGTTGCTGAAGTTAGAAACCACTTAGAATATTTGTGTAAAGAGTTTGAGTTATGCCCCAAATATTGTCATTTACAAACCAATGTTTCTAGTTGTTTTCATTATCAAATTAAAGAATGTAAAGGAGTTTGTTGTGATAAAGAATCTGTAGAAGATTATAATAAACGAGTTAAAGAAGCAATAAAATCAATAGGAATTGGAGCAGAAAATTTAGTCATCAAAGAAAAAGGAAGAATCAAATATGAAATTGGTTTTGCCTTAATTTTAGATGGCATTTATAAAGGATTTGGATACTTAGACACTTCTCAAGATGAACAATTATCTTCTCCTGAAGATTACCAGTTTTTTGTTCAACCTAAAAAAGACAATAGAGATGTTCAGCGAATTCTTGCATCTTATTTAAATAAGAAAAAGAATGTTTAAAAAAGTCCCTTTCTTATCAATAAACCTATAAAAAGCAACATAATTCTACTACCTGTCGTTTTACAGAATCTCTACTGACAAAAGTAACTACAAGTTCAAAAATTCCAACTTTAGATAACTTTAAAATTCTTTTGCAGTAGTTATACTATTTAGGTTTACAAATAAAAGTAATCATGATGGTTTTTACAAAGAAAAGGTTCTTTTAAAAAATGTGACTTTTAAATGATAGTTGTGTCTTAAACTACAGAATGACTGGCAATAATTTTTATCTTTGCCGGAATTAAAATGTTTTTTTATGATTAAAAGTCAAAAAAAAACGAACTTATTTGGGGAAATAATTCGTTTGACAAATATTAGTTATATACTAATATTTCTGTGTTCAATTAATACTTATTCGCAATATCTACATAGCAGTTGCGACAACGGTGCTGCAAGTTTTATTTGGAGTACAACACCCTCTAGTAATAACGACTTTGATTGGACGGACGGTGATCTTACAAAAACGATGTCTAATGTAGATGGTAGCGGTGTTAACATAACTTATACTTTCTCGGGAGAAACAGGTACTTTAGCCCAATGGCCTAGTAGTACTAGTACAACAGACTCACCTGCAGTAGGAACAGATGCTGACCCAGGAGAAGTTTTACAATTTTATACAAGTGGTTTTTCTACGGGAGATGGTGTTACTTTAACAATTAGCTTTAGTTCACCCGTATTTTCTGTTGGGTTTGATTTATTTCATGTAAATGGTAACGGGAGTAGTGGAGATAAATATACAATAACAGCTACAGATAACTTTAATAACACTATTTTCCCAACATTTACAACTTCTCCAAATCCTACGTATACTGTAGATGAAGCTACCGGAGTTATAGATTCTGCTTCTAATGGCTCTACTGCCGGTGATGATGATAATGTAGGGGTTAATTTTTCTGATACTGATAAAATAAAATCTATCACCATTAAATGGCAAGATTGTAATATTTGTACAGTAGGAAGTGTACATGGTTCTGGAATGATTGGATTTACCTTTTGCGAAAATTTTGATGATGTAGATGGAGATGGAGTACCAGATAATGTAGATATAGATAATGATAATGATGGTATTTTAGACATCACAGAAGGTGCTTGTCCAGGTGTAGCTTTAACAACTACTCCAGATAGAATTACTGTAGCTGATGGAGCTACAGGAACTCTTCAAAATATAGATGTTTCATCTTTAGGACTTTCTGTTGGAGACTTAGTTTCTGTAAGTAACGTACGAGCAAGAGGAGATATAGATGGAGGTGCAGCTTCCAATGAAACATTTAGTTTAACTTTTAACGGTAGCACTACAGATAGTGGTCTTTATGTTAGGAGCACACAATGTAATACAACTTTAGATGCCGCTTTCCCTTTTGTACAGAGAAATCTTACTGTTATAGATATAGGGGGTGGTACACCTGGTATTACCGTACAAGCAACCACAGCTGCTGGTGTGGGTAATTTTTGTAGTGATGGTAGTGGAGCTTTTGCTTTAGAGTATACAGTAGATTTAAATTGTGTTACCTCAAGAGATACAGATGGAGATGGTGTTCCCGATTATTTAGATTTAGATTCAGATAATGATGGTATTCCAGACAACATCGAAGCACAATCTACAACTGGTTATGTTGCCCCAACAGGTTTAGATTCAGATAAAGATGGTTTAGATAATGCTTATGACTCTACTCCTACTGGAGGAGTTACGGGTACAGGTTCAATTGGTATTACACCTCAAAATTCAGACAACACAGACAATCCAGATTATTTAGATTTAGACTCTGATAACGATGGTATTTTTGATATTACAGAATCTGGTTCTGGATTAACAGATACAGCGGGTGGTGCAGACGGTAGAGTCGATTTAGGAGGAGGTACTATTGTTGGCACAAATGGATTAGTGAATTCTTTAGACAACGGAGATGATTATACAGACCCTAATGGATCTTTTGATAACACACAAACAGACAACTTTACAGATTCAGATGGAGATATAAATACTGGTGGTGATGTAGATTATAGAGATGTACCAGGTGTTGATACTGATAACGATGGTATTGTAGATGCTGATGACTTAGATGATGACAATGATGGAATTTTAGACACAGAAGAAAATAAATGTAATTTTACAGATGAAATAGATACTAATCCAGCATTATATTCTCAAGGTTTAGCAACTTCTTCAGATTTTACTACTTTAAACGGACAAAATT
>NZ_QFFG01000006.1:195422-303678 GCF_003129485.1 Polaribacter aquimarinus | reverse complement strand
TTACCTAAATAGCATATTAAATAAAAAAATAAAAGCTCAAAAAACGAATGAATAGATTTTTGAGCCTAGAAAAATATAGTAAAAATTTAACGAAGAATTTATTTGTTTTTTAACTCAGTTCTTTGTTAGCATACGTTTTAATTCAAATTTTGATTTAATTCTCCAAATACACAGAAATAAAAAAAGAGAGTGTAAATTAAGATACAATCAACTAATCCAGACACAATTCTGTTTCCAATATTTGGTTTAGTTTTTATTACCTCACATTCTTGAAATTGACTTATTCCTGGTTTTAATTTATTAATTAATTAATTTGGATTAAAATTATAGGGTCCTTCAATCCATATTTTTTTATCATTAATTTCAACAGAGTAAAATTCTTTCCTTTTCTTTTTTAGAAATCTTCCTTTATTATTCTCACTTAGATAAATTCTTTCAGTTTCTTTCTTGTAAATCACCATAGCATTATTTTTTTCAAAATATTGTTCAACCCATTTTAAGGCTCTATCTCTTTCATCATTATTTTCAATTTTTTTAATAACTATTTTAGTCCTAGAAACATCTACTCCAACTCCAATTGCTAAAATAATTCCAATCCATAATTTATCTTTTAGATCCTCAACAAATCCATAATAAAAAGTATCTTCAAAAATAGATTTTATCACAAGTAGGATTACGAACAATATTAAAAAACGAAAAAACTTTTTTAATCTATTCAAATATGTTAAATCAATAATTTTCATACTGCTGAGTAATGTATGCTAACTTGTTTATATGCTTATAAAATATCAGTATAGCCATCTAATTTAATAGACTAAACTGATGTTTTGTAATATTATTTATAACATAATATTGTCTCCATGAATATAAGTTTATTCTATAATTCATCAAAACATAAACTCAAATATGCGTTGTTGTATTGACCAATTATCCAGAGTTAGCTAAGTTAAATTTTTTAAACCAAAAATTTATAGTAAAAACACCTGTTTTTACTTAATTTTTAAACATGTTACTTCATAAAGTTTTATAATCATATTATTTTTTAGAATGATTCTCCAAAACTAATATAGAATCCACTATTATTGTTGTTCCCTAATACGTAATCAAACCTTAAATTTACATTATCTTCTTTATCTGCTAAAAAACGTATTCCAACACCATTATTTGGTTTTAAATCTCTGGCAAAATTAGAATTATTGTAAATTGTTGAAATACCTGTTATAAAAGCTAAACTTAAACGCCAAAAAAGAGGGGTTCTTACTTCTGCTTGGAAAGTAGATAAGTTATGGTCTCTATATTTACCATAAAAATAACCGCGAACAAATTCATCGCCACCAAGTATTGAGTAATCATAAAAATTAGGAGTACCTATAACGAAACTATTGTAAAGTCTACAGGCTAAAACAAAATTATTCTTAAAAGTAAAGTATTTTCTCGCATCTAATTTTGCCGTTGTATAGTGATTGGTTCCAATATTATAGCCCAGGTTTAATTTAAAATACGAACCTTTTGTAGCATTTAGTAGGTTGTTTCTAGAATCATAAAAAATGGTAGTACTTAAACCAAAATTCCAAGAATCTATTAATTCTGCCGATGTATTCAATTCGGTTATAGAAATATTGCTATAGTTGGCGTATCTTATTTCACCCCCAAAAAATAGTTTATCTATAAGATTCTTATAAAGACCAAAATCAAGAATCATTCTGTTACTTTCGTATAATAATTTATCATTTTCAGTTACGTCAGCTCCAATTCCATAGAAAAAATCAGGGTATTTGGCAAAATGAACTAAACCATCACTAAACCATTTTTCTTCTTTGAAAAAATAATTCCACTCAGATTCAAAAATAATCTGATTTCTTAAACTATAGTTGAATTCAATTTTTGCATTCGATAAGCGTGTTTTAGCATCTTGATATAAATCTATTGTAAAAAGACTTACGGCTCCGAAATGAAATTTTGTCTCAGGTTCATAACCAAAGGCTGGTACGGGTAAAATCTTTACCTTTTTTGTTTTTACGGTTAAAGAATCTGTTTTTTGTCCAAAACTTATATTACTAAAAAAAATAAGAAAAATATGTACTAAATTAATTAACCTAAATTTCATTTAAAGGGCTGTTTTGATTTTAAACCATAAATCAATAATTAATTGAAATGATTTTATTGTGTTTTTAATTTACGAATGAAGCTTCAGAAATTTTACTTTCTAAATGTTCAAAATCATAGAGATTTTTGTCTAATAAATGAGAAGGAAATACATTTTGTAAGGCATTCATCATAATTGCACTTCTGTTCGGGAAATCTGCTTCCCAATCTGTAATCATTTGTTTTACTCTTTTGCGTTGTAAGTTTTCTTGAGAACCACATAAATTACAAGGAATAATAGGGAAATTCATAAACCTTGCATAGATTTCAATATCACTTTCTCTGCAAAAAGACAAGGGTCTTAACACCACTAAATTGCCTGTATCATTTTTAAATTTTGGAGGCATGGTTTCTAATTTACCAGCAAAAAAGAAGTTTAAGAAAAAGGTTTCTAAAATATCATTTCTATGATGTCCTAATGCAATTTTATTACAACCTAAATCTTTAGCTGCTTCATACAAAGTTCCTCTTCGTAATCGAGAACATAAACTACAAGTGGTTTTGCCTTCGGGGGTTTTTTCCATTACAATTTTGTAAGTATTCTTTTCTATAATTTTATAATCAACTTGTAAATTGGTTAAATAATTTGGCAATACTTCTTCAGGAAACCCAGGTTGTTTTTGATCAAGGTTTACAGCAATTATATCGAAAGAAATAGGTGCCACTTTTTTAAAATGCAACAACATGTGTAACATTGCATAACTATCTTTACCACCAGAAAGACACACCATAATTTTATCTCCATCTGCAATCATTGTGTATTGCTGTATGGCTTCTGCGGTTGCTTTTTGTAGTTTTTTTGTAACCTGTTTCTGAGTTTCCATAATTGCAAAAATAGAAGTTTGTACTTAAAATAATTATGTTAAAGTAGATTTTTTCAATGCCAATAATCCAAAAATAGGACCAATGGCCAAAATTAAAAATATCCAATAGCTATTTATATTATCGAACAAATATGTTACAGCTTGTAGGCTTATAATGGTTATTGTAAACCCGATACAATTTACAATAGTTAAAGCTGTTCCTTTGTTTTTAGAAGGTGCATTTTGTGCAACTAATGTCGAAAAAAGTGGTGAATCTGCAATAACTACCATTCCCCAAAAAACTAAAAAGATGATAAATAGAATTTCGGAAGAAATAAAAAAAATAATCGGACAACATAAACAACATATACAAGATAATAATAGCGCACTAAACGCTGTTTTTTGCGTACTATATTTTTCTGCTAAATAACCACCTAAAACACAAGCTAACGCTCCAATGCTGATTACACAAAATGATAACAATGAAATATTAAAATTTACGTTTCGATGCGAGTTTTGATATAATTGTATGAGTATCGGAACAAACGCCCAAAATGTATATAACTCCCACATATGCCCAAAATACCCAAACGCTGCTTTTCTAAAACGTTCATTTTTAAAAACAGAAAAACAGGCTTTTAAATCTAATTCTTTACTTTTAATACTGTACGGTCCATTTTTTACAATGATTACTAGTAATAATCCACCCAAAAAAGATAAAAAAGAAGTTGTAATAATAACACTTTTCCAAGGAAAGTTTTGCATGATGTTTTTTAACAAATGCGGTAAAGCTGTACCTAAAACTAAAGCTCCTACTAAAAAACCTAAAGATTTCCCTAGTCCTTTATCGTAATAATCTGTAGCTATTTTCATACCAACAGGGTAAATTCCTGCTAAGAAAAAACCTGTAAAAAATCGAAAAAATAATAATGATAAAAATGTCTGATTTTCTATAGTTAAAAGAGCATTAAATATTGCGCCCAAAAAAGCACTGATAAAAAAAACTTTTGATGGAGAAAAACGATCAGCAATAGTAAATAATGCAAAAACTAATGTTCCAGATATAAAACCGAATTGAACAACAGAAGTTAAATGCCCTAATGCATTCGATGATAAATTAAAATTGATGACCAAATCATTCATTACACCATTTCCAGCAAACCATAAAGAGGTGCAACAAAATTGCGAAATGATAATTATAGGAAGTATGTATTTTGGTGTTTTCATTTAGAAAACGAAAGTACCAAAAAGCAAGCAATAATCAGTTGAAATTATTTTGCAACTTCATTTGTTTAGCTATCTTTGAGAAGATGAAAAAAGTGAAAATCATAGAATGTCCTAGAGATGCAATGCAGGGTATAAAATCGCATTTTATCCCTACAGAAAAAAAGGCATTGTATATCAATTCTCTGTTAAAAGTAGGTTTTGATACGATTGATTTTGGCAGTTTTGTTTCACCAAAAGCTATTCCGCAAATGCGTGATACAGCAGATGTTCTATCTAAATTAGATTTATCGAAAACACAAAGTAAACTATTGGCAATTATTGCAAATGTTAGAGGTGCAAATGATGCTTCTCAGTTTGAAGAAATTGATTATTTAGGATATCCTTTTTCAATTTCTGAAAACTTTCAGATGCGTAATACGCATAAAACCATTGCAGAATCGATAGAAACTTTAGACGAAATTTTAAACATTGCAGACAAAACAAAAAAAGAAGTTGTTGCGTATTTGTCTATGGGATTTGGAAATCCTTATGGAGATCCTTGGAATGTCGAAATAGTAGGAGAGTGGACAGAAAAACTGTCTAAAATGGGCGTAAAAATTTTATCACTTTCAGATACTATTGGTAGCTCAACTCCAGAAGTTATAACGTATTTATTTTCGAATTTAATTCCTAGATATCCAGAAATTGAATTTGGTGCGCATTTACACACCACACCAGACAAATGGCATGAAAAAGTAGATGCAGCTTTTAAAGCAGGTTGTAATCGTTTTGATGGTGCTATAAAAGGTTATGGAGGTTGCCCAATGGCTAAAGACGAATTAACGGGTAATATGCCAACAGAAAAATTGGTCAGTTATTTTACCACTAAAAAAGCAGATACCAATATAAAACCTATGAGTTTTGAAAGTGCTTATAATAAAGCTTTGGAGGTGTTTTTATAGATTATCACTAGTATAATAAACATACAATAGAGAAATGTAATCTTCTTTTAAATTGTAAAAATTATTATCTAATTCTTTCCATGTTTTCTCAGATTTATCTTCAATATTAGACAAGATTCCAATCCGTTTTTCTCTATTTGAAGGAATAAAATTATTTGGGAATTCAGAATTAGCTTTTTTAACTAAATCAAATAATTTTTTTGATTCAATCTTTCTTAAAGTATTTAATGTTTCTATAGCATAGTTGCCACTTGAGTTATAATAAAACTGATTAAAACCTCCATTATTAACTTCTCTTTCTAAATTCAAGATGTAAATTAAATCTTTCTCTTTGTCATTTAATAAATGCATGTTTTTTCCATAACTACATTTTCTATTAAGTATTTCATCAATTTTATAGATTTTTTGGTAAATATCAATATCACTTTTTATTACATTATTAATTAAATCGTTATTATCTATATCTTCTATAGATTCTTTTTGATTTAGGTTAATGTATAAAAAGTAAAGTATAATTAAACAAATTATTGCAATTGCATAAAGTTTTATCTTTTCCATATTATAAAAGTAAATATTTAAATAAAACTATTTACTTTTATATATATAAAATTCAGAGAATGAAATCAAAAAGAATACTAGTCTGTTTAATATCAATTGCATTATTTTTCTCTTGTACAAAAGACGATGGAAAAATAGAATTCACTTTTTTACAATTGAATGATGTGTATGAAATTGCTCCTATACAAGGAGGAGAATTTGGAGGAATGGCAAGAGTAGAGACTGTGCATCAAGAATTATTAAAAGAAAACCAAAATACAATGCTGTTTTTAGCGGGCGATTTTTTAAACCCTTCTTTATTAGGAACCATAAAGGTTGATGGAGAAAGAGTTCGTGGAAAACAAATGGTAGAAGTAATGAACGCTATGAATTTTGATTTGGTTGCTTTTGGAAATCACGAATTTGATGTTTCTCAAAAAGATTTGCAAAAACGTTTAAATGAAAGTAATTTTCCTTGGATTTCTGCCAATGTAAAATTAAAAACGAACGAAGCTGCAATTCCTTTTTATAAAGAACGAGAAGGTGATAAAGTGCCAGTAGGAGATACTTTCATTAAAGAAATTGTTGACGCAGATGGTACAAAAATTAAAATTGGTTTTATAAGTGTATGTATTCCTTCAAATCCAAAAGATTATGTAGAATATGGTAATATGTTTGTAAAAGTAAGAGCATCATATGCGGCAATAAAAGATAAAGTTGATGTAGTTTTTGGTTTAACTCACGTTAAGATTACCAATGATAAGAGAATTGCAAAACTAATTCCAGATTTGCCTTTAATTATGGGAGGTCATGAACACACAAACAAATATGAAAAAGTGGGTAATGTATTGATTACGAAAGCAGATGCCAATGCTAAAACAGCTTATATCCATAGAATTTCGTATGATAAAATCACTAAGAAGACAGTTGTAAAATCTGAGTTAAAAGAAATCAATTCCTCTATAAAACCAGATGAAAAAGTGGATGTAATTGTTAAAAAATGGCAATCTATTTTAACATCAAAAATTAAAGATATTATTCCTAATCCAAATGAAGTTATTTACAATGTAAAAACTCCTTTAGATGGTAGAGATACACCAATTCGAAGTCAACAAACCAATTTAGGGCAAGTTATTACAGCTGCTATGTCTTTTGCTTTTGATGATAAGGTAGATGCTGCTTTGGTAAATGGAGGCTCTATAAGAATTGACGACCAATTGTCTGGAAATATTACAGCAGTTGATATTTTTAGAGTGTTGCCTTATGGAGGTGATATTTTAAAAGTTGATATAAAAGGAAGATTGTTAAAACGTGTGTTGGATTACGGAAAATTAGCAGCAGGTACTGGTGCTTATTTGCATAGACATCATATTGAATTAAAAGACAAAACTTGGTTAATTCAAGGAAAACCCATCAACCTAAAAAAGACTTATACTGTTGCTTTTTCTGACTATTTATTAAAAGGATTTGACATTCCTTTTTTATCTGATAAAAACAAAGAAGTACTTTCTATTTATAAACCTAAAGCTACAGAATTAGGTTCCGATATAAGAAAAGCTGTTGTTGAGTATTTAAAAATGAAACAAAAAAAAGAACGCTAATTAGCGTTCTTTTTTTTGTATTCTAAATATTAGAAATTAGAATTTAAATTCTAAACCTCCATATATTCCAAAAGGATGACCAGGTCTTAAACCTGCAGGAACTCTAGATGCAGCGTAAGTATTGTCTAATAAGTTAATAACGTTGGCAGTTACACTCAGTTTTTTGTTAATAAAATATTTACCAGAAACATCAACAATAAAATTAGAGTTAACTCTTTCAGCATCAGGAATGTTACCTGTACCTGCTAATGTTCTAAACTCTCCATTAAATCTTCCATTTAAGTTGATTTCAAAATCAGCGTGCTCAACAGAGAAACCAGCATTAAATTGATGTTTTGGGATGTAAGGTAATTCATCACCAGCAGTAACTGTTCCCCATAAATCGTTAGCACTACCAAAACTATTTTGAAATTCAGTGTTTGTAAATGTATATCCAAAAGAGATTGGAAGCGAAATTTTAGCGTCTTTTTTAGCAATATTATAGTTCAATAACAATTCAAATCCGCTTACATTCACTTCTCCAGCATTGAATTGGTCTAATGAACCAGTTCCTCCTGTAGCAGCTAAATCACTCCCTAAAAGATTGGAATAATCGTTAAAGAATCCTACAAACTCTCCTTTTATTCCACCCAAATTAAAACGTGTTCCTAGTTCGTAATTGATGCTTTCTTCAGGTTCTTGACCATCTTGATTACCTGGAGGAGAGAATCCTTTATGAACTCCAGCAAATAAAGAGAAATCATTATTAAATTTATAATTAGCCCCCATTCCAGGAATAAAAACACCTACAGAATTTTCTCTTGTTGATAGATTAGCTCCAGTTCTTGTTACATCATTTTTACCATAATCTTCTCTTTGTAGTGTAATGTTTTCATAACGAACACCAGGAGTAAACGTCCAATTATTATATTTTACTTTATAAGTAACATAAGAAGCAAATGCTTTTGCACTGCTAACTCTATTGGCATCTGTACCTTCTATAGCGTCTGTAGTTAAAGACATAACACCTGCATTTGAAATGCTGTATTTATCAACCCATTGGAATCTGTCTTCTTCATCATAATGATAACGTAAACCAACTTCTAAATCGTGAAAAACATTACCTTTATACCAATGGTAATCTATTTTTGTTTGAATACCTGTTGAGTAATATTTTCTGTTATTTGCTTTCACACCAATGGCATCAGCAGCAGAATTAACAGATCCATTTACGATGTTAAAATAATCTGCATTAGTAGTGGGATCTTCTAAAATAGAAGCGATTCCTTTCTTGGTTCCGTTAAAAGTAACATCGTTTAACTTGTACCAGTTTCTAGCAAAATTATTTTGATATGCTGTTGTAGTAAGCCTTACGTTTTTAGAAAAATCCACTTTATGTGTAAGCATATATTGTGTATGATTAGTCGTCATTTTATCTTCATTAGAAGATGCATATCTAGCAAAAGGATTTGTTTTAAAATCTTGCTCAGACAACCCTAAATAAGTTTCATTTCCTTCTTCATCAGAATATTGAAATTTAAACTCTAATGATTGCTGAACTGTAGCATTAGGAAAGAGGTTTACACCAAATTTAGCTACAATGTCATTTTTATTGAATCCTGTATTTTTTCCGCTAGGTAAAGTTTTGAATCCATCAGAACCATAATTTAAATATTCTAAGACATATCCAAAGTTTTTATTTCCGCCTCCAATTTTTGCATGCAATTGATTTGAGTTAAAACTACCATAACTTGCTCTAACTTTTCCTCCAAATTCAGTCGGAATTTGGGCTGAAATCATATTTATAGCACCCCCAGTAGTAAATGGACCATATTGTACTTGACTACTTCCTTTTAAAACTTCCACAGCTTCCATTCTTGCTATTGTTGGAAAATAATAAGCAGAAGAAGCACTATATGGAGCAGGAGCAATTAAAACTCCATCTTCCATTAATGTAATTTTAGAACTTCTTTCAGGTGATGTTCCTCTTAAACTTATATTTGGTCGTAAACCAAAACCATCTTCTTCATAGATAGTTACTCCAGGAACACTTCTTAAAACTCTATTTACATCTGTAAAACTAAATTTTTGCAATTCTGCAGGAGACAAATAATAGGCAGAACCAGTTCTATGTTTAGCAACATATTTGTTACCAAAAATTGCTGCAGTAGAAATAATTATTTCATCTAACTTTTGGATAGAATCTAAAGATCCCTTTTCTTTTTTCTTTTCTTGTGCAGTTAAAACTACTGTAAATAAGGCTGTTAATATAATAATACCTTTCTTCATTTTATTTAGATTAATTATAAATAGTTTGTTTTTCGGATGCAAATATAACACCTCGTAATACATTTACAAACTTTATTTAGAATAAATAAAAATAAAAAACATAACTTACTGATAATCATTTATGTATTTTGATTAAAAAAATTGAGAATAAAAATGAACTAATTGTTAAGCTTATTATTAGAAAATAAATTAATAGCTTAAATGTCATTTATTAATTGTAAATTTGCACGCAATTATATCATAATTGCATAATGACAGCACACGAAAATAAAATTTTAGGAGAAGGTTTAACTTACGATGACGTTCTTTTAGTTCCAGCCTTCTCAGAAGTACTTCCGAGAGAAGTTAGTATTCAAACAAAATTTACTAGAAATATTACCATAAACGTACCAATTGCTTCAGCCGCAATGGATACTGTAACAGAATCTGCTTTAGCAATTGCTATTGCTAGAGAAGGTGGTATTGGAGTTTTACATAAAAATATGACTATTGAGCAACAAGCAAAAGAAGTTAGAAAAGTAAAACGTGCTGAGAGTGGTATGATTTTAGATCCAGTTACATTGCCTTTAACAGCCACTGTTTTAGATGCGAAAGCATATATGAGAGAGCATAGTATTGGAGGAATTCCGATTGTTGATGAGCATGGTACTTTAAAAGGAATTGTAACCAATAGAGATTTACGTTTTGAACATAATGGGAAAAGACCAATTGTAGACGTAATGACTAGTGAAAACTTAGTTACTGCTGATGTTGGAACTTCTTTAGATGATGCTGAAAAAATTCTTCAAAATTATAAAATTGAAAAACTTTTAATTGTTGATGAAAACTATAAATTAAAAGGGCTAATTACATTTAGAGACATAACTAAAGTAACACAAAAACCAATTGCAAATAAAGATTCTTACGGAAGATTAAGAGTTGCAGCTGCTTTAGGAGTTACCGGAGATGCTGTAGATAGAGCAGAGGCTTTAGTAATTGCTGGAGTAGATGCTGTAATTATTGATACTGCTCACGGACATACAAAAGGGGTAGTTAACGTATTAAAAGAAGTAAAAACAAAATTTCCAGAATTAGAGGTTGTGGTTGGAAATATTGCAACTGGAGCTGCTGCAAAATATTTGGTAGAAGCTGGTGCAGATGCTGTAAAAGTTGGTATTGGTCCAGGTTCTATTTGTACAACTCGAGTTGTTGCTGGTGTTGGTTTTCCTCAGTTTTCTGCAGTTTTAGAAGTTGCTGCAGCAATAAAAGGTAGCGGAGTACCTGTAATTGCTGATGGTGGAATTCGATATACAGGAGATATTCCAAAAGCAATTGCTGCAGGTGCAGATTCTGTAATGTTAGGTTCTTTGTTAGCCGGAACAAAAGAATCTCCAGGAGAAACAATTATTTACGAAGGAAGAAAGTTTAAATCTTATCGAGGAATGGGTTCTGTAGAAGCCATGAAAAAAGGTTCTAAAGATCGTTACTTCCAAGATGTAGAAGACGATATTAAAAAGTTAGTTCCAGAAGGAATAGTTGGTAGAGTTCCCTATAAAGGTGAATTAGCAGAAAGTATCCATCAGTTTGTTGGAGGTTTACGTGCTGGTATGGGATATTGTGGTGCTAAAGATGTAGAAACTCTTAAAGAAACAGGGCAATTTGTTAGAATTACTGCTAGCGGAATTAATGAAAGTCATCCTCATGATGTAGCCATTACAAAAGAAGCTCCGAATTATAGTAGAAGGTAAGTATAGTTTTATATAAACGAAATAGAAACTCAAGAAATTCGATTCTTGAGTTTTTTTTTACAAATATTTTTGACTTTTAATCATTTCCTCAACTTCAAACTTTATAATTGATTTAAGATAAGTAATAAAAAAAACCTCGCAATTAGCGAGGTTTTTTTATAAATAATTGAAGGTTAATTTTTCAATTTTTTCTTAAACTTATCAAAGTTATCTGACTCTTTTTTAGGCCAACTGTTGTTAGATGTATCTACATCTGCAGTTTCTAAATCTGGATCTACTTTAATACTTATAATTTCTTGGGAAGAAGCAAATACTCTTTTTACAGAATTATCATTTTTCATCCATATTTGTGCAGGAAAAGTTTGTCTTTCTTTAGAACCATCCGCATAAGTTAATTCTACAATAATAGGCATTACTAAACCTCCAGGTTTATCGAATTCTACTTGATAAATGTAAGCAGGCACTTTTTTACCGTCTGCATATTTATCCATTGCCTTAGTGTTGGCATCTTCTTTTTTATCGGTGATATAAACTAAATCACCTAAATTATCGAAATATTGTTTGTATTGTTCTTTTAATCGTTTAACTCTTTCGTTTGGCTTATCAGTTAAATACAAAGGTTTTACAGATTTAATTCCGATATCAGTTACATCTGTAGTGTAAAACCATCCTCTCCAAAACCAATCTAAATCCATTCCAGAAGCATCTTCCATTGATCTAAAGAAATCCGCAGGAGTAGGGTGTTTAAACATCCAGCGTTTAGAATAGGTTCTAAAAGCATGGTCAAATAATTCAGGCCCCATGATAGTTTGTCGTAACATATATAAACCAGCTGCAGGTTTAGTATAAGCATTTGGTCCAAATTGTTTAACATAATCTCCTTGAGACATAATTGGAGAGATATTACTTTGGTCTCCGCCCATATAACGTACTATATCTTTAGGTAAATTACCAGTATTAAAGTTTGGGTCGTAATCTAATTCTGCTAAGATTTCTACAAAAGAGTTTAAACCTTCATCCATCCATGTCCATTGTCTTTCATCAGAATTTACTATCATAGGGAAAAAGTTATGACCAACTTCGTGAGTAATTACACCAATCATTCCATTTTTAACTCTATCAGAATATGTTCCGTCAGGATTAGGTCTTCCGTAATTAAAACAAATCATTGGATATTCCATACCTTGATTTTTAGCATGAACTGAAATAGCTTTAGAATAAGGGTAATCGAAAGTTAATTTAGAATATTCTTCTAAAGTATTTGCAACTACTCTTGTAGAGTGTTCTTCCCACAAAGGATTTCCTTCTTTTGGATACATAGAAACTGCCATAACAGTTTTTCCATTAATGTTTACAGCCATCGCATCCCAAATGTATTTTCTAGATGAAGCCCAAGCAAAATCTCTAACACTTTTAGCTTTAAATTTCCAAGTCTTAGTTTTATTTGAACGCTCTTTTTCTGCTTTTTCAGCTTCTTTTTGAGTAACAATAAATACTGGGTCTTTAAAAGATTTTCTAGCTTTTTCCCAACGTTTACGTTGTGTTTTAGTTAAAACATCTTTTTCATTTTGCAATTCTCCTGTGGCATCTAATATATGATCAGCAGGTACAGTAATATTTACTTCGTAATCTCCAAATTCTAATGCCCATTCAGAACGTCCCCAGAATTGCATATTTTGCCATCCTTCTACATTGTTGTAAACTGCTAATCTTGGGAAAAATTGGGCTATTGTATAATTATTATTTCCATCAGGAAAATCTTCGAATCCTGAGCGTCCGCCATCTCTAACAGAGTTGTTTACTTTATAGTTCCATTTAATTCTAAATTTAAAAGTATCTCCTGGAGCTAATGCCTTGGGTAGATTTACGCGCATCATAGTTCTATTTATAAAGTGCGATAAGGGTTTTCCATCTGCCTCTACAGTTTCTATATTAAAACCGAAACCATTTTTCTGCTTCATGTAAGAATTTTTAAAACTTTTAGGAGTTAAAAAAGCAGATGCTCCAGTAGATTTTGCTAATGGAGTTTTAGAATCATCTGCTCTCATATTTTGATCTAATTGCACCCATAAATATTCTAAATTATCTTTAGAATTGTTATGATAAGTAATTTTCTCATCGCCATAAATATGATTAGTAGCTTCGTCTAAACGAATATCCATTATATAATCAACCTTTTGTTGAGAGTATTGATGGCCAGGTGCTCCAGAGGCTGTATGTTGGTCATTAGGTGTCGCCAAAACATCTTTCATTTGTCTGAATTTGTTTTGATCAATGTGCCCTTTTTGAGTTTTCTTTTTCTCTTTTTTCTCCTGAGCAAAAGTAGCAGTTGCAACGAAGAAGAAAGAAAATAAAATTAAGGATAATTTTTTCATTTGATTTGAATTGTTTAAAATGTGGTGTAAATTAAGAATAACAATGCTAATAGGTTAAAAAAGGTTAAAGTTTTAACAAATCTTTATAAAAAAAGGAGATATGCAATCATATCTCCTCTAGATGATTATTAAAAATTAAAAAGCTTAATTCTTAATCTTTGCTTTAAACTTATCGAATTTATCTTTTTGCTGGATAGGGAAATTATTATTTGTTACATCTACATCTGCAGTTTCTAAATCAGGATCTATGGTAATATTGGTAATTTGTTTTGTTGATGAAAAAACTTTTGTAACCTCTTTGTCGTTATATCTCCAAATTTGAGCAGGATAAGTTTTTCTTTCTTTAGTGCCATCTTTATAAGTAAATTCTACGATAATTGGCATAACTAATCCACCAGGCTTGTTGTAAGTAATTTCATACAAATACTTATTATGCTCTTTTGAAAAACCTAAACCTTCTGAAGTATCTTCGATAAAATCTACCGCGTTTTCACCTTTTATAGTAGAGAATTTTTTTACTCCTTTTATACCGATATCGGTAACATCTGTGGTATAAAACCAACCTCTCCAAAACCAATCTAAATCGATACCAGATGCATCTTCCATTGTTCTAAAGAAATCAGCTGGAGTAGGGTGTTTAAATTTCCATCTTTGCGAATATGTTTTAAACGCGTGGTCAAATAACTCTTTACCCATAATAGTTTCTCTTAAAATCCAAAGTGCTGTGGCTGGTTTACCATATGCGTTTGAACCAAAACTATAAACGTTATCGCCTTTAGACATTATTGGAGCAATTCTAGATTGGTCTCCAGACATATACCTAACAATATTTTTAGGATATCCTCTTACAATTGGAAAATCTTTATCATAATCTAATTCAGCTAACATTTCCATATAAGAGTTTAACCCTTCATCCATCCATGTCCATTGTCTTTCATCAGAATTAACAATCATTGGAAAAAAATTATGTCCTACTTCATGAATGGTAACTTTTATCATCCTGTATTTCATTCTATCTGAATATCCACCATTGGCTAAATCTGGTCTTCCAGGGTTAAAACAAATCTGAGGGTATTCCATTCCCATTTGACCATCAACAGAAATGGCTTTGTGGTAAGGGTAATCAAATGTGTATTTAGAATACGTTTTTAAAGTTTGCGCCACAGCTCTTGTAGAATGGTCTCCGTATAAAGGGTTTGCTTCTTTAGAATATAAAGAGTAGGCCATTACATTTTTACCATTTATATCTACTGCCATAGCATCCCATATAAATTTTCTAGAGGTTGCAAATGCATAATCTCTAACATTTTCAGCATAAAACTTCCAAGTTTTAGTTTTTTTAGAACGTGATTTTTCAAACTTTTCTGCTTCTTCTTGGGTTCTAATAATAATTGGCTTATCAAAAGTTTTTCTTGCAGTTTCTAATCTTTTTCTTTCTTTTCTGGATAATACTTCTTTTTCGTTTTGTAAAATTCCTGTAGCGCCTAACATATGGTCTGCTGGGACAGTTATGTTTACCTTAAAATCTCCAAATTCTAATGCAAATTCACTTCTTCCCCAAAATTGATCGTTTTGCCAACCTTCTACATTATCATAGACACACATTCTTGGATAAAACTGAGCAATAACATAGTTGTTATTTCCATCTTTTGGAAAATGTTCGTAACCAGACCTTCCTCCTTGGGTTCTGTGGTTGTTAATATTATACCACCATGAAATGTTAAATTTAAAGGTATCTCCAGATGCCAATGGTTTTGGTAAATTAACGCGCATCATGGTTTGGTTTATAGTATGTGATAAATTACTACCATCTACATTTGTTACGCTCATAATTTTAAAACCGCCATCAAATTTCTTTTCTGGATAATTTCTGTGGTACCATCTATTTGGTAATCTTCTGGGTACTTTCCCAGAACTAATGTCTGGTGTTTTAGAGTCTAGTGCTCTCATATTTTGGTCTAGTTGTACCCATAAATAAGACAAATCATCAGTAGAGTTATTATGGTACGTGATGGTTTCTGTGCCTGTAATTCTAGTGTTATCATCATCTAAAGTAATATCCATTACATAATCTACTTTTTGTTGAGTGTAATTTTTACCAGGTGCACCAGAAGCAGTTCTTTGAGAGTTAGGTGTAGGTAATTCTTGTTTTAACTGCCTAAATTTGTTTTGATTTGTGTGACCTTGTTTGGCTTTTTGAGCAAAACCAACAAAGACAAAAGCAAAGACAAAAGTTGTAACTGAAAGTTTTTTCATAATTTGAAGTTCATTAATTTTAATAGTTTAAGGTACTTTGATAATCCTTTTTGGTAAGTAATACGCTTTTATGTACATCACCAATTTTAGATTTTATTAAGTTCTCTTGTTCAGGAAAATGATGTGTTAGTATTTTGTTAGATACATGAATGTTTTTTACACTCTCTATATTTTCAATCTCTAAATAAAAAAAGACCAAGTCTCCATCGTATTCTTTACCGATGTAATTATATTCTTTGGCTACTCCATCTATTTTAAAATGTAGCTTATCTTTTAAATATTTTTCAAAATAGAAGTCATTGTTCTTTAATTCTTTTTTTGTAGTTAGTTGTAAATCTATCTTATAGTCTTTGTTAAGCGCTGTTTCAATATCATCCATAAAAACATTAATAATTATTTGAACTGCTTTTACTTTTGGTTTAAATTTTATTTGTGTTAAACTCAAATAATATTTGTGACTAGAGAAAGATAATGTAGAAACTATAAAAAGGAAGAATACTATTTTAGGTGTTTTCATAGAAGGATAAAACCAATTATTGAGCCAAATTACTCTTTTTTAATTATATTTAGGTAAGAGATACTTTCTCTACGGAGTATCTTAATGACTTCTAAAATTCGTCCTTTATGATGTAAGTTTTCAATCTCAAAAGGGTTGCAATAATCTAAGAAGTGAAAATATTTTTCTACAGGAATTTTAAGCTTTTTAAAGAAAAAATCTTCTCCTAACTCATTCATGATTTTATAAGGAAACGCTTTTTTTATTTCAAGTTCTCTTCTTAATTTCCAAAGTTTTTCTGAATATTTAAAGGCAAAATACGCAGAACCCCCAACGCCTACAAAATTACGAGTTGGATCAGTATTATTAATATTTGGACGAACTCTTTTGTCTATATAGTCATCCTCCTCAACTATTTTCATATTCACATTAGAGAAATCCATTGCAGCTCTTAAAAGTGAATCTTTTCTGTTTTTTGGTACACTTTTAGAATCAATCCCTAATCGTCCAGATAAATTGTTTCTTCGGAGTTCAAATTCTTCTAGGGTATAAATCACTAATTCTAAAGGAATGGTAATGATTTTATTTTGATAATTGTAAGAATTAACAACTAATGTTTTTGTTTTGTGTTGGATAGAAGAAATTCTTAAAGAATCTCCCACATTAGCATAAATTTCAAAATAACCTAAGTCTGATGTAAAAGTTCCTTGATTGGATTTTATATTTACAATATTAGCATTTCTTACAACGCCAATTGAATCTATTACTTTTCCTTTCAGCAATACTTTTTTGCTTTGAGAAAAGGTAATTGAAGAAGTTAAAAGAATGAAGAAAAGTAATTTTTTTACCATAAAAATATTTAACTAAAACAAATTTCGTGATATAATTTATGAAAAAATACTTAATATTATGTAAACTTATGTTAAAATCATATTTTAAATAATAATTTTAGTTTTTAAAAAGTAATTTTTTAGGATACTTTTTTCATTTTGAAATCAATCAATAAATTGACTTTTAATTTAAGCTTGTATCTAAATTCAATCGTATTTTAGAAAAAGTAAGGCAATACCTAAAAAATGAAGTAAAAGATTATTAAACTTGTTAAAGACTAAATTACTTTGAATCTTTTTTTCTAATACTTTTGTGATAAGTAATACTTTTGTCTTCTAGTATTTGTATTACTTCTAAAAGTCGTCCATTGTAATATAGTTTTTCAATTTCTAAGAGATTACAATATGCTAAAAAATGTTGATACTTATCTTTTGGGATTTTTAGATTTTTAAAAAAATATGCTTCTCCTAATTCGTCCATAATTTTCTTCTGAAAATTTGTATTGTAAAGCTTTTTTTCTTTGTTTATTCTAGAACGCTTAGACTTTATAGAGGAAAATAATGCCATAAAATTAAAACCTTCAAATTTAGTATTCGGATCTACTCTTACTTTTGGCGGCGTTGCTCTAACATTTTCATCAATTCTAATATCTATATGATTAAAATTAATGTTAGAAAAATCCATAGTAAGTTTTAATATTGAATCCTTTTTACGCTTTGGTACAGATTTCAAATCTATACTTAATCTACCAGTTAAATTATGCTTTTTAAGATCAAAAGAATCTAAAGTATAAGTTTTCAACTCTAATTGAATGAGAAGAATTTTATTATGATAATTTAACTGACCAATTCTTACAATTTTTGTCTGATGCTGAATAGTTGAAATTTGTAATGAATCGCCTTGAGAAGCATATATTTCAAAAGTTCCAATATTAGAAGAAGAAGTTCCTTGGTTGCTATTAATATTAATGATATTTGCATCTTTTACGATACCTAATGAATCTATTAACTTTCCTTTTATCTGTATATTTCTTTCTTGAGAAGATGTAGAAAACGATAATAAGAGAAAAATAATACCTATTATTCTTATCATACAATAGTTTTGATGTAAATTACATATGAATTTATGTGTTGACTATAATATTTCGAAAGCATATTTAGAAATTTAGGTCTATTTTTTTTACAAAGAAAAATAATAATCATGCTAAAATTCTACCAAAAGAATTGTAAAATGTTGTTAAGATTTTTAAACGAATTTTAATTGTTAAAGCGAATTGTTCTATTTTTGATTTCATGAAGAAAATGATTATTGCTAGCACATCTACAATTCATGGAAGTGATTATTTAGAATATTTATTTCCAACTTTAAAAATTCATTTTAAAGAAGTTAAAACATTGCTTTTTATCCCTTATGCAAGACCAAGTGGTATTTCTTATGATGAATACACAACAATTGCAAAAAAAGGTTTTTCAAAAATTAATATTGATGTAAAAGGGATTCATGAATATGATAATTCTACTGATGCTATTAAAAATGCAGAAGCTATTTTTACAGGTGGCGGAAATACTTTTGAATTGGTAAATCAGTTGTATAAAAATGATGTATTGCAAATATTGAAAGAAACTATAGATATTGGTACTCCTTATTTAGGGACTAGTGCTGGAAGTAATATTTGTGGAGTATCAATGATGAATACTAATGATATGCCAATTGTATATCCGCCTAGTTTTACAACAATGTGTTGTATTCCTTTTAATATTAATGCACACTATTTAGACCCAATAAAAGATTCTAAACATATGGGAGAAACCCGTGAAACTAGAATTAAAGAGTATCATGTTTTTAATAACACACCAGTATTAGGGTTACGAGAAGGAAGTTGGTTAGAAGTTACCCATAATAAAGTTGTTTTAAAGGGAAAACACACCGCTCGTTTATTTTTACAAAATCAAAAACCAGTAGAATTAAAAAGTGGAGTAGAAGTAGCTCTTTAGAATTTTCTATAAAATAATCAGATTTCCCTTTTTCTAAAATCTCTTGAATAGGTTTTATTTAAATTTTTAATAACGAATAAAATTAATAATTTACATAGTCAACAATTTCTAAACCATAACCAATAATACCTACACGTTTTGTTTGTTGTGAATTTGTGATCAATTTTAATTTACTAATATTTAAATCATGTAAAATCTGTGCTCCAATTCCAAAATCTTTGGCGTCCATTTTAATTTCTGGAGCTTTAATATTTCCATTTTCTTGATTTTCTTTTAAAATAGAGAGTCTGCTTAGTAAATTTTGAGATTGATTTTGTTGATTTACAAATATAATAGCACCTTTTCCTTGGTCATTAATTACTTGAAACATTTGATCTAATTTTTGATCAGCATTATTAGTAAGTGTTCCTAAAATATCATTATTAACTAAAGTTGAATTTACTCTGGTTAAAACACTTTCTTCTCTAGACCAAGAACCTTTTGTTAATGCTAAATGTATTTGTTTATTAGTGGTTTGTTGATAAGCTCTTAACCTAAACTCTCCAAAACGAGTAATAATATTAAAATCTTCTTTCTTTTCGATTAAAGAATCGTGCTCCATTCTATAAGCTACAAGGTCTGCTATAGATACAATTTTAATATCAAACTTTTTAGCAACTTTTAAGAGCTCTGGTAAACGAGCCATGGTTCCATCTTCGTTCATTATTTCTACAATAAGACCAGCTGGTTCGAGACCAGCTAAACGAGCAAAATCTATAGCAGCTTCTGTATGTCCAGTTCTTCTTAAAACACCACCTTCTTTTGCTCTTAACGGAAAAATATGACCTGGTCTTGCCAAATCAAAAGGTTTTGTTCCTTTTTCAATTAGGGCTTTTACAGTTAACGCTCTGTCAGAGGCAGAAATTCCAGTTGTTACACCTTTTCCACGTAAATCTACAGATACTGTAAAAGCAGTTTCCATTGGGTCTGTATTATTATTCACCATCATGCCTAACTCCAACTCCTTGCACCTACCTTCTGTTAAAGGGGCGCAAATAAGACCTCTTCCATGAGTTGCCATGAAATTAATCATTTCTGGAGTTACCTTTTCAGCAGCAGCAAGAAAATCACCTTCATTTTCACGATTTTCATCGTCAACAACAATGATAACTTTACCATTTTTTATATCTGTTATGGCATCAGCTATAAGATCTAATTGTATCTTATTTTTATGAATTTTTGAGGTCATAAATTTAGTCTTCTTTTCTTTTGAAGATTTTTTTAAAAAAGTTTGTTATCGGTAGCACAATGGCATCTGTATTAAATATTCCTTTGTCTTTTGTTGCTCTAATAGTTAATAAAATACCTATAGGAGCCATAATTATTACAGCAATCCAAGAACCTAAAAGAGCTGTTATAGAACTTTCTTCTGCTAAATTTTTTCCAAATGTATTACTAAAAAAATAAACTACATAAATAGCAATGGCAAGAATCATTGGTAAACCAAAACCGCCTTTTCTTATAATAGAACCCAAAGGAGCTCCAATGAAAAACAATATTAAACAAGACAGTGAAAATGCAAACCGATTGTAATATTCTGTATCAAAGAAATTTAAAGTTTTACGTCGATACTTTATGGTATCGATGTTATTATTTATAGAGCTTAACGCTCTGCTAGATTTTGATGTAGCAGAATTTAAAACTGCTATTTTTTCGTTTAAAATAAAGTTGTCTAGAATTTCTGATTCAAGATTTTTTTTGATTAATGAATCTGGATATTTATATAATTTCTTGGCATTAGTACTTGCATAAATATTTTTAGTTCTAAGACGTAAGACTTCATCATAACTACTCTTAATGTGTGGAATAGTATCTTTTATTTGCTGCATACTCAGCATTCTGTAATTGTCAGTTACTCGAACTTCATCTAAATTTTGTCCTGTAATAGAAGAAATATCGATATTAAATTCGTATTCTTTAAATTTAGCATTTGAGGCTGCCATTTTCTTTCTTTTTGCTAAAGTTCTAGCAGACTTAACATGTTCTTCAAAATAATAACCATCGTATAGAATAAGTGTCATATAACGGCTTCCTTCTTCAGATACTATTTTTCCTCTTTCAGCAGTAATTACTTTTTGATTTCCTTTTTTATCAGATAAATCATAAATAAGTACTTTTTTTAATAAATTTTCTTCTTCACCATATTTTTCCTCAAATTTAATTTGATATCCGGGTATATCACTATTAAAACTTCCAGGTACAAGGGCTAAAGCAGGTTTTTTCTTTTTTATATTGCTATATAAATTGGCTTGCTTTAATGTAGCATATGGAAATATATTATTCAAGAACAAGAAGTTTACACCACTTAAAACAATGGTGAGAATAATTAACGGTCTTACTAATCTTGGTAATGATATTCCAGCTGATTTAGCAGCTGCAAATTCATAATTTTCACCTAAACTACCTAGTGCCATAATTGAAGATAATAATACAGCTATTGGTAATGCTTGAGCAGTAATGATTAAGGCGGTATAGTATAGAAATTTTAGAATAAAAGGTAGGCTAATACCTTTACCAGCAATGTTTTCAAAAGTTTGCCATAATACTTGCATAACCAATACAAATAGCACAATTAAAAATGTTGCTATAAATGGTCTAAAGAATGTTTTTAAGATGTATTTATCTAAAATTTTCATTAAAAACAAAAGTAGCTTCTAATCTATTAAAAAGCTACTAATTTTCTGTTAATTGGTAAAAAGTTTAATCTATGGTGTATTTAAGTTTCTTATATTTTTCAATCTCAAGAGAAAAAAAAGTATCAGATATAGATTGATTACTCTTAAAACCGGTAATGGTAAACGTTGTTTTTGAACCATTAGAGCCAACTTGAATTAATTTATAAATATGTTTGGTTTTTGCATCTATAGCTAATTCTACTTTAATAATATCTGATGAACTATCAATAGGATTTAATGTAACAAATTGAACTTTTTTACCTTTTAAATTCTTTAATTTACCCATTTGAAAAGTATAACCCTCTTTGTAAAAAGTTAATAGTTTAGAAGGGTAAATAAATCCATCATCACCACTCATGTCTCCATCAGTAATAGAAATTTCTTTTTCTTCTTTATTAATCACATAAAGTTTCTTGCCGTCGAAGATAAAGTTGTTTCCTAAATAATTTAGATGGTATTTTTCTCCTTGCAATGTAATTTCTCCTCTAATTGGAGGTTCATCACCTTCTTTAATCCCAGCATCTTCATTACTTAAGGTCTGGCTGAAACTAATATGCATATTTTTATAAGCCCCCATTTTGGTGGAAACTTCATCTAATAATGATTTAGCTTTAGCAGAGTTTTGAGAAAAACTTGCGGTTGATATAAATAAACTTAAAATTAAAATTCCAATTTTCTTCATATTTCTAATCTTGTAATCTCGTTTTATCGAGTTTCTATATATTCTTTTCGTTTTCTAATAATTGTTCTAATGCTATTAAATCAGGAACTAAAACTTGTCGAGCTTTACTACCTTCAAAACCACCGACAATACCGGCTGCTTCTAGTTGATCAATTAATCTACCCGCTCTATTATATCCTAATTTTAATTTTCTTTGTAACAAAGATGCAGAACCTTGTTGCGCCGTAACAATAATTTCTGCAGCTTCTTTAAAGAGTTTATCCCTGTCTTCAATATCAATATCAATACTTGTGCCACTTTCATCATCTATATACTCTGGTAACTGATAAGCTTCGGTATATGCTTTTTGTGAGCCAATAAAATCAGTTATTTTTTCAACTTCAGGAGTATCAACAAAAGCACATTGTATTCTTGTAATATCGTTTCCTCCAGAATATAATAAATCTCCTCTACCAATTAATTGGTCTGCTCCAGGTGCATCTAAGATGGTTCTTGAATCAATTTTTGAAGTTACTCGAAATGCAATTCTTGATGGAAAATTGGCTTTAATAATACCTGTTATTACATTTACAGAAGGTCTTTGAGTTGCTACAATTAAATGAATTCCAATAGCTCTTGCTAACTGAGCAAGTCTCGCAATTGGTGTTTCTACTTCTTTACCAGCAGTCATAATTAAATCTGCAAATTCATCAATTACCAAAACAATATAGGGTAAAAATTGATGACCATCATTAGGATTTAATTTACGCTGTTTAAATTTTGCATTGTATTCTTTAATATTTCTAACCATTGCAGATTTTAATAAATCGTAACGATTATCCATTTCAATACACAAAGAATTTAAAGTAGTAACTACTTTACTAGTGTCTGTAATAATAGCTTCTTCAGTATCTGGGAGTTTGGCTAAATAATGGCGTTCTATTTTATTAAATAGAGTTAATTCTACCTTCTTGGGATCAACTAAAATGAACTTTACTTCAGCAGGATGTTTTTTATATAATAGTGATGTTAAAACTGCATTTAAACCTACTGATTTCCCTTGCCCAGTAGCTCCAGCCATTAATAAGTGAGGCATTTTAGCCAAGTCAACAACAAAAGTTTCATTAGAAATGGTTTTTCCCAAAGCTATCGGCAATTCCATCCTAGATTCTTGAAATTTCTTAGAAGAAATTGCAGAATGCATAGAAACAATAGTTGATTTTTTATTTGGAACTTCAATACCAATCGTACCTTTTCCAGGAATAGGAGCAATAATTCTAATTCCTAATGCAGATAAAGAAAGCGCAATATCATCTTCTAAATTTTTAATTTTTGAAATTCGAATTCCAGCTTCAGGAACAATCTCATATAAGGTTATTGTAGGACCAACAGTAGCTTTAATTTCAGAAATTCCAATTTTATAATTACTTAAAGTTTCTACTATTCTGTTTTTATTAGCCTCTAATTCTTCAGGATCTATAGAAATACTTTCGTTGTATTGTTTTAGGAGATTAAAAGTAGGAAACTTAAAGTTAGACAGTTCTAATGTTGGGTCAAACTCTCCGAAATCTTTTAAAATTTTATCAGATAGATTTTCTGTTACACTTTTTTCTTCTTCTATTTTTTCAATATCTATGGCTACAACTTCTTCATTTTTTCCAATTTCTGTTTTTAAAGTAGGTTCAATATGTTCTTCTACTTTTAAAGGGTATTCTGCTTTTGGTTTTTCAACTTCTGAATGTTTAGAAATGGTAGGTTTTAAATTTTCTACAGAAAGTTCAAATTCAGATTTTTCTTTTTTCTCAGATGTAGTTAAGTCGATACTTTTAGATGTTTCTTCATTTTTCTCAGTAATTTTCTCTTTACTTTTTTCAAATTCTTTGGCTTTTCTTTCTTCTCTTTTTCTTTGAATCTTTTCAAAATAAGCATCAAAAGTTACTTTATATCGGAGAACAATGTAGGTAATACATAAAAAAGCTAATAGAATAACTAATCCTGTTTTTCCTATAAAAGTTTGTGAAAACTCATTTACCTCAAAACCAATAATACCAGAAAGAAGCGCGTTTTTTTTGTGCAAAAAACCTAAAGAAATAGATAGCCATAAAGTAGCAAGTAAATTCCAATTCCAAGAGATTATAATTTTATTTAATTTCTTTTTTAACAAAATTAATGCCCCAGTTAAAAATACCTGAAAAGCGATAATAAATGCAGCTATACCAAAACTTTTATAAATAAAAAAGTGACTTAAGTTTGCACCAATTTTCCCTAAAAGATTTTTACTTCTAACAGTTTTGTCTGTTAACTTACTAATGGTACTTTGATCTTCTTGCCAATTAAAGAAAAAAGAAATAAAGGCAATACATAAAAAGATAGCAAACAAAATTAAGAACGTTCCTAAAATGGTTTGGGATTGTCTTGTTTTAAGAAATGCAAAAAAACTCGGTTTATTTTCCGAAGTATTAATTATTTTTTTTGTGCCTTGTTTGCTTTTAGCCATTAAAGTTATTGGTAGATTTTAGCAGTAAATATACATATTTACTTAGAAAAGTAATAGTATTTTAGGAATGTAAATAAAACCTGCTATAACAAGAGAGATTAATGCTGCAAAAGTTGGAATTCCAGCACCAATATCTTTAATTAATCCAATTTTTTTATGATATTCTGGATGAATAAAATCAGCAATAGCTTCTATGGCTGTATTTGCAGCTTCTGCTGTTAATACTAAGCCAATTGCTAAAAATTGTAACATCCATTCTGTATTAGAAATATTAAAGACAAAACCTAAAATGGTAGCAATTAAAGCAACACAAAGTTGCACTTTAACACTATCTTCAGTAGTTACTAGAATCCAAAGTCCTTTAAAAGCATATTTTACACTACGCAATCTACCTCTTAAAAAACTATCATTTGGATTTTTCATTCTATAATGCGTTTAAGGCAGCTTCATAATTTGGTTCATCAACAATTTCTGGAACTTGTTCTGTGTATGTTATTTTTCCGTTTTCATCAATAACTACAATAGCTCTAGAGTGTAAATGTGCTAAAGGTCCATTAGCAATTTCTAAATTATAAGATTTTCCGAAATTCCCATCGGCAAAGTCAGATAACATCTCAACGTTTTCTATTCCTTCAGCCCCACAAAAACGTTTCTGAGCAAATGGTAAGTCTTTAGAAACACATAAAACAATTGTGTTTTCTAAATCAGAAGCTTTTTTATTAAACTCTCTAACAGAAGTAGCACAAGTTCCTGTATCTACACTTGGAAATATATTTAAAATTATTTTTTTACCAAAAAAATCTGTTAAAGATTTTTGAGATAAATCAACTGTTGTTAAAGTAAAATCAGGAGCTGTAGTTCCAATTTCTGGTAAATTTCCGATAGTATTTATTGCATTTCCTTTAAGCGTAATATCTGCCATTATGATGTTGTTTAAGTGAGCATCAAAAATAACATAAAAAAGAAAAACTCTTTAACAAATAAAGAGTTTTAATTTTATTTTAAGAATTAAGAAATTTTTCTAATTAAAAATTATTTTCTTAATAATTTTTGTTCCTTTTTTCCTCAAGAAATAAATACCAGAAGCCAATTTTAAATGATATGATTCTTGTTTATTAACTTGTAATGATTTTATTAATTTTCCCTTTACAGAATATAATTCGAAAGTTGCGGGTTGATTTGTAGTAAGCGTAAGTTTTCCATCACTTGGGTTAGGAAAAGCAGTAAATGAAATACTGTTAAGTTTAGAATCATTAACTGATAAACCTGTTTGCCTATTTATTCTAAAAACTCCACCGTTATCTGTGCAAATAAATAAGAATTCTTTTATATAAGTAGCACTATTAATAATACCTCCAGAAACATTTGTTAAATTTAAATTTTCTACTGCTGCGGTTTGTAGATTTATTTTTTTCGCTGTTCCATTACCAAAAGCATAAGCAGTTAAGTCAGTATAACTCATAACTGAGGTTCTATAGTTTCCTGTTAAAATAAGAGGAAAGTATTTATCATCATCATTTCTGTGAAAATAGATACCACTAGAGGTAGTAACTATGAAATTTTGATTGTAAACTACAATGTTTTCAGTAATACCTGTTGTAAAAAGTGTAAATGTTTTTCCAAAATCTTCAGACTTATAAATTCCTTTGTTAGTAGAAGCGAATATTGCTTCAGAATTGTCTTTATAAGTTATTAAATTTAGATCATTAACCACCAAAGCATCTCCACTTATTCCAGAAGATTGTGTCCAAGTTTTTTTATCATCCGTACTATAATATATTCCATTATTTGTAGCAACAACATCATATTCAGTATTTTCATCTTCAATTTTCATCCAAGAATTTATTATTCCGCTTGGATTATTGTAGTTTACAAGAGCAGAACCATCTCCTTGAGAAAAATAAAAATCCATTTGATTTTCTCCATATACATAAAAGTAGTTTCCTCCGGCACTAGTAGAAAAAATTGGCAGTCCTTCCATTTTATTAAAATTTTTAGAAGTCAGTCTTGAGTTATTTTTCCAAGCAGTCCAATTGTCACCATTATTTACTGAGTAATAAATTCCGTGATTTTTTACGGCAGTAAAAAGAGTATCTCTAACATTAGCCACTCCAACTGTGGTTAATGCAGGTAAACCATTGCTTACTGAAGTCCATTGTGCAAAAGTTTTACAAATCATAAGCATCATAATTAATGATGCTAAAAAAGTTTTAAAAGTAATTTTTGTTTTCATAAGGTTTAGTTTTTGTTTGATATTTCAAAATTATATTATGCTGAACGCCAAAACAATACGGCATATAACGTATTTTTAATTTTATAAACTGATATTGAACAATACTAATTTGTATTTTCGCCAACAGAAAAAAACTATAATTGAATATCACTCAATACACTTCAGAATTCAAATACAATTGGCAACTAGCAGCACCAGTAATGTTAGGGATGTTGGGGCACACTTTTGTTAGTTTTATTGATAATATTATGGTGGGGCAATTAGGAACCGCAGAATTAGCAGCAGTTTCTTTAGGAAACAGTTTTATGTTTATAGCAATGTCTATTGGTATTGGTTTTTCTACAGCCATAACACCTTTAATTGCAGAAGCAGATTCTTCAAATAATTTACAACAAGCAAGATCTTCTTACAAACACGGCTTGTTTCTGTGTACCTTTTTAGGAATTATTTTGTTCTTAGGGATTTATTTTTCTAAACCGCTAATGTACTTGATGAAACAGCCTAAAGAAGTGGTGGAATTGGCAATTCCTTATTTAGATTTAGTAGCTTTTTCTTTAATACCTTTAGTGATTTTCCAAGCTATAAAACAGTTTAGTGATGGAATGTCGATGACCAAGTACCCAATGTATGCAACTTTAATTGCAAATATTATAAACGTAATTTTGAATTATGTATTAATTTTTGGGAAATTCGGATTTCCAGAAATGGGTATTGTTGGAGCTGCTTACGGAACCTTAGCTTCACGTATTGTAATGGTCATATATCTATGGACTTTATTACGTTTTAAAGAACGTTCTGCAAGAATTGTAAAGGATATAAAGTTTTTTGTATTAGATATTTTAATGATTAAAAGAATTATTAATTTAGGTTCTTTAAGTGCAATGCAAATGTTTTTTGAAGTTGCCATTTTTACAGCTGCAATTTGGTTAAGTGGCTTATTGGGTAAAAACCCACAAGCGGCAAATCAGATAGCTTTAAATTTATCTTCAATGACCTTCATGGTGGCTATGGGTTTAAGTGTGGCATCTATGATTAGAGTTGGAAATCAAAAAGGGTTACAAAACTTTAAAGAATTACGTAGAATAGCTTTTTCTATCTTTTTATTAGGGATTTTATTCGCTATTTTCTTTGCAAGTATTTTCTATTTATTCCACAAAAGTTTACCTAATATTTATGTAGATTTAAATGATACAGCCAATTATTCAGATAATATGGAAGTCCTTTCTATTGCTTCAAAATTATTGTTAGCAGCAGCATTTTTTCAAATTTCTGATAGTATTCAAGTTGTAGTTTTAGGAGCTTTACGTGGATTACAAGATGTAAAAATTCCAACTATACTCACTTTTGTGTCTTATTGGGTAATAGGTTTTCCAGTATCTTATTTTTTAGGGACTAAAGAAATGTATGGCAGCTTTGGAATTTGGCTTGGACTATTAGCTGGTTTAACTACCGCATCTATTTTATTATTTATCCGGTTTAATTTATTAACTTTAAAACTCATAAAAAAGAAAAATGAACTTACCTAAATTTTTATTAGCAGATAATAGCAATTACCCAGAAGATATCTTTGTTTTGCATACAGAATTTCCTCGTTTTATGATTAACTTAAAAGACGACGAAGTAGAGTGGTTTGAAGATTTAACAGGAGAAAAAGAAGAAGATATTGCTACTGAATTAGCTATTTTAATGGATAAAGCTGGAGAGTTTTACGATGAAGAAATGAAAAAATATGAGTAAGTTTTGTAAAATTAATATGTTTCTAAGTTGTTTTTAGGTAATTAGTCTATATACCACTCCATTATTTTTGAAAAAAATAAGATTATTGCAATTACATGCCCGGTAAAATACAAACCAATTAACTTCCAATTTACATCTTTTCGATTGATTATTAAATTAGATAAAATTATGATTATAATTGTTAGAAAAGAGAGTAGCCATATTCCAATTAAAAGATCAATTACTCCGGAATAATAGTTGTAAATATCAAGTTTTTTCGGATCAGGCTGGTTGTATTTTGGAAATCTACCCAATATTATGGTCGTATGGAAATAAAAAATGATTAGCGAAATTATATAGCCAAAAGGAGCTAATCCACTTACATGCAATCCGTTTTTCCAATAATTAACTTTCATAAGTTTTTATTTTTTAAACGATAAACATTAAGTAATAGTATAACAATTACCTTAATAATATTTTAGAAGCATAGTAAAGATTTTCAAATGCTAAAAGAAAAGAAGTTAGATTTTCATGCAGAAAATCAATTTATTTTGCTTTTTCTACTAATTCTAATTTGTCTACAGAAGTTTTTGTAGTAAAGATACCGTAGTTGATGGTAACACTTTTTTTGTCTATTTTGTCGATAGTACCCACAGAATTTGAATCTATAATTCGAACTCTATCATTGAGTTTATAAACATATTCAGATTTTGCTTTTGCAATTTTTGCAGCCTCAATTTTCTTTTCTTTGCGTACTTCAACAACTTTTTCTAAAACTTCTTTTTCAACTTTTTTAATAACTTCCTGTTGTTTTTTAACGGCAACTTTAGCCTTTTGTTTTTGGGCTTTTGTTTTTGGTTTAACGGGGTTTTTCTTAATATATTTTACTTTTTCGTCTGCAACCCATTTGTTGAAATTTAAGTTTAATTCCTTTTTATTATTGGTTTGAAAATATTTATTTAAAAGTTCATTGGTTTTTCTACCTAAAGAAAGCATCTTTTGATTTTGATCATACAATTCTTGAAAACCAGCTAATTTATTTTGAATACGTTGTTCTTTTTCTTGTAAATTATCTAAATGTTCTTGTTCTTTTGATTTCTGTTTTTCTAAGTTATCTGAGTTCTTTTGTAATCGATTACGTTCTTTTTGTAACTTAGAAATGGTTTTGTCTAAACGTACCTTTTCAGTTTCAACACGTTTTTTTGCTTTATTGATTAAACTAAAAGGAATTCCGTTTTTCTGAGCAACTTCAAATGTAAAAGAACTACCTGCTTGCCCAACAAATAATTTATACAAAGGTTCTAAAGAACGCTCATCAAATTGCATATTTGCGTTGGTAACGTTCTCCAATTCATTTGCTAGAACTTTTAAGTTGGAGTAGTGGGTAGTTATAATTCCAAAAGCCTTTTTGTGGTAAAATTCTTCTAAGAAAATTTCTGCTAAAGCACCACCCAATTCAGGATCAGAACCCGTACCAAATTCATCAATTAAAAACAATGTATTTTCATTACACTTGCGTAAAAAGTAACGCATATTTTTTAAACGATAACTATATGTACTTAATTGGTTTTCTATAGATTGATTATCTCCAATATCTGTTAGAATAGTGTCGAAAATATACGTTTGACTGCGCTCATCAACAGGAATTAGAATACCACTTTGCAACATTATTTGTAATAAACCAATGGTTTTTAAAGTGATACTTTTTCCACCAGCATTAGGTCCAGAAATTACAATAATTTGTTGTTGCTCATTTAACGTAATAGTTTGAGAAATGGTTTCTAATTTTTGTTCTTTATTTTTTCTCCATAAAACAGGATGATACGCATTTTTAAAATAGATTTTTTTCTCTTTTGATATTATTGGCAAAATGGCATTCATTTCATGTGCATATTTTGCTTTTGCACCAACAACATCAATATGAATTAAAAATGATACATATTCTTCTAAAAGTGAAACCAATGGGCGGATTGTTGCAGATAACTCTCTTAATATTTTTACAATTTCTTGTTTTTCGTCATAAATCAAATTTTGATATTCTCTTGCATAAGATAGTGTTGCCTGTGGTGCAATATAAACGATATTACCAGATTTTGAAGAACCTAATAAACTACCAGCAACTTTTTTTCTATGCATAGCAGAAACAGCCAAAACACGTTGATTGTCAACAACAGTTTCTTTAATGTCATCTAAATATCCAGCAGCAATTGCTTTAGATAATGCTGATGAAAAACTTGCGCCAATTTTACCACGAACGTGATTGATATCTTTTCGAATTTGTTTTAAAGCTGGTGATGCATTGTTTTTTACTTCACCAGAAATGTCAATAATTTTTTTTATTTCATCATCAACAAAAGTGGTAAATTCAATTTGCTGAGAAAGTTCAAAAAAAGTTGGAAATTGCTCCTTAAATTTTTTAAAAAACTTGATTAATTCATTTACCGTTAAAGAAGTAGTTGCAATTTTTAAAAAAGCATCCGTTTCTATAAAACTATTTTCAATAGCTAAACGTTTTACACTTTCAGTAATATTATCAAAACCGTGATTAGGAACTCTGTTTTCACTTTCAAAAGAAGATAAGTATTCATCAACCAAATGCAATTCTTTAAATAAAAGTTTTTTATTGTGTATAGGCTGAATTTCAAAAACATTTTCTTTTCCTAAACTAGAGATGCAATATGCTGCAACGTGTTGTAAAACCGTTGAAAATTCTAAATCTTGTAATGTTTTTTTGGATATGTTTTTGCTCAAAATACTATATTTGAAATCGTTACAAAAATAAGAAACAATGCAAGTAAAAATAGCTGATAGTTGGAAAAATATTTTACAACCAGAATTTGAGAAAGCCTACTTTAGAGAATTAACAAGTTTTGTGAAATCAGAATATGAAAATCATACTTGTTATCCAGAAGGTTCAACTATTTTTGCTGCTTTTGATTACTGTAAATTAAATGATTTAAAAGTGGTAATTATTGGTCAAGATCCTTATCACGGACCTAATCAGGCTAATGGTTTGTGTTTTTCTGTCCAAGATGGTATTCCTCATCCACCTTCATTAATTAATATTTTTAAAGAAATTTCTTCTGATTTAAATGTTGCTTATCCCCAAAGTGGGAATTTAGAAAAATGGGCAAAACAAGGTGTTTTATTGTTAAATGCAACTTTAACTGTAAAAGCTCACGAAGCTGGAAGTCATCAAAAAAAAGGTTGGGAAACGTTTACAGATGAAGTTATTAAACAGATTTCTAAAGAAAAAAAAGATGTAGTTTTTTTACTTTGGGGTGGTTTTGCTAAAAAGAAATCGAAACTAATTGATAAGAAAAAACATCATATTTTAGAGTCTGGACATCCATCACCATTAAGTGCAAATAGAGGTTATTGGTTTGGAAATCAGCATTTTTCTAAAACAAATGCTTTTTTGAAATCCATCAATAAAAAAGAAATTATTTGGTAATGTTTTTTGGAGTGCCTAATAAATATAAAATTGCTCCAGGACCCGATTTAATCCTATTAATATCCCAATAAAAATCGTCTTTATTGTCTAATTGATTTACTAATTCTGTCATTTCTTTCACAGAATAGGTTCTTAACGATGAAACAATTCCATCCCATAAAGTTACAATAGGAATGATAGGAATTAAATAGGTAAAAATAATTCTTCCGATTTTAAAAGGTTTTATAAAAGGTGTGGTTACCAAAACCGAAATAGGAGAAAAGAGCATTGCCAAAATACTTGGAATTGTTCTTTCTTGTGCTTCAAAAATAGCAATTGCTGTATTAGAATCAATGGCATTTTGAAGAATTAATTTTGCATCTATAGGTTTAAAATGATGAAAGGACAAAAATTGAGTTCTTAAACCTTTTAAGTTTTTCGGAACATTTCTAGCATCTACAGAATTTGAAACGTATTCTATGTTATTTGCTTGCTTTTTTGTGAATTCAAAAGCAGTAATATTTGGAAAATAATCGGTTAGTAAAATTTTTAAATCAGGATTTGTTTGTTGCAATTCTGAATTCAACCATAATAATCCACCTCCGCCACCAGAAGCTAAATCTATAATTTGATTAGTTTTACACAAATCTAATCCCTTTTCAATAACAGTAATTATGGGTTTATACAACTTTGTTTTATTCGATAAAAATTGCAAAAAGTCGGTTAAATAATTTCTTAAAAACTGCGGAAACCATTTAAAATCAGCTATTTCAAAAAGATGGACTCTAGACATAAATCAGAATAATTTCAATGAAAGATAAATTTATAAAAAAATCCGCATAGTGCGGATTCATTGAATTTGAAATTAAGAAACAAGAGATTTAAGATAAATCTACTTGTTTTAAGGTTGTTGGAATAGTTGTTGTATTGTCTGCTAAACCACAAGATTTAGATGTACTTCTACAAGAAGAAAAACAAATGATTCCTAAAACACAAATTGCAATAAATACTACTTTTTTCATTATTATATGATTTACGAGTTAAATGTACATATTTTTTATGAACATTCCTGAGTTTTTCTTCTCTTCGATAACGTTAAAGGTTATCATTTTATTTTGAATACGAGTAATTAAATTCTTTGTGATGGGTTTTCCTGCATTCCATTCAGTAATTTTTAACCATTTTTGAATGTCTTCTAGCTGCTGTTCGTACCTTTCCGCTAGAATTTCATCAATATTATCAATTTTTTTAAAATCTTTAGTTTCTTCATTAATAATATCTAAAACTTGTTTTACTTCATCAAAATTGTTTTCTAATACTTCATTTCTTACAGCAACCACAAAACAAGGCCAAGGAGTAGGGCAATCATCAACTCTTCTAAAAGTACCATTGTCTACCAAAGGTTTAGTAGTAAAGTGTTCCCACATAAAATAATCTGCTTCACCATTTGTAAGAGCGTCAATTCCACCTTGTAAATTTCCAATTACTTTAAACTTTAGTTTGCTAATATCCCAACCTTGGTTATAAGCATTTACAATTGACATTAAGTGTGACCCTGAACCAAATCTACTAATTGCAATAGTGGCGTTTTCTAAATCTTCAATTTTTTTGAAAGTTGATTTTGCACCTACGTGAATTCCCCATATTAAAGGTGTCTTTACAAAGGTCTGTACAATTTTAGAAGGATTTCCTGCAGCAATGTCTTTAATAATCCCTTCTGTTAAAACAATGGCAATATCTACGTCTCCATTTCTTAAAGCTTTGCACATTTGTCCTGTTCCACCAGGAAAATCTTGCCATCGAAGATTGATATTGTGCTTGTTGTATTCTTTATTTTTTAAGGTGATGTACCAAGGATAATTAAAATGTTCTGGTACGCCACCAACTTTTAAGTTAATCATTTACTGTATTAATTTTTTAAGCGTATATTCAATCAAATCAGCTACAACTTTTCCAGGATTTTCGCTAAAAGTTCCATTAGTTCTATTAGCAATAATTGCGTTGATAGAACAAGCATTGTGACCTAATAATTTTGATAATCCATAAATAGCAGAAGTTTCCATTTCTAAATTGGTAATTCTATGATTATTAAAGTCAAAACTATCAATTTTGTGATTTAAGTCATCATCTTGTAATGATAGTCTTAAGATTCTCCCTTGAGGCCCATAAAAACCTCCTGCAGTTGCAGTAATGCCTGAAAATGATTTGTCTGAAGATAATTTGTCTTCTAATTTTTTACTGTTAGAAATGATGATTGGACTCGCTTTTTTATCACTCCAATTAGTGTGCTTTACGAAAGCATTCTCAATATCAGAATTAGAAATTTCATCAATCTGATAAGAGTGGAGCATCCCATTTAAATCTAAACCATGAGAACTAATTACAAAAGAATCTACAGGAATATCTGCTTGTAAAGAACCAGAAGTACCAATTCTAACAATGTTTAAAGTAGTTAAATTTTCTTTAGGTTTCCTGGTGTTTAAATCGATGTTTACTAAAGCGTCTAATTCATTCATTACAATATCTATATTGTCTGGACCAATACCCGTAGACATTACAGAAAATCGTTTGTTTTTGTAGCTTCCAGTGGTAGTTTTGAATTCGCGTTTTTGAGTTGTAAAATCAATAGAATCAAAGTGTTTGGTAATTTTATCTACTCGATCTTGGTCGCCAACAAAAATAATATCATTAGCTATGTGTTCTGGTCTTAAATTTAAATGATAGACACTTCCATCAGGATTTAAGATGAGTTCAGAATGTTTTATAGACATTTAAGAAGTAATTTGTAATAGTTTTTCTGATTGATTATTAAACAGAAAACTATATTTTTTTGCTCCACCAAGATACGAATTTTCGTTGCGTAATTCACCATAATAATTTATTTCGTTTGCTAAAATCTTCTTTCCTTTCCTTGATAATTTAACAGGATCGAAAGAGGTAAATAACTTTTGAAGTTTGTCTATTTTATGTTCGTATTGCAAGTCTCCAAAACCATAAATTTCTTGACTTTTTAATAATTCACCTACCAATTGATGTTTAGACAAAAGATTATGAGTATTTGCAGTTTCTAAAATGGTATTTTCAATTGTGCTTAAACCATTATCAATAGAGGGGAAACGTAGTAAATGAGCTTCAATAGCAGATGCTAAATATTGAAAAGGAGACATTGGGTTAAATTTATAAACAGTTTCTAAACGTAAAGGAGAGTCCGAACAATACAATTGCCAAATATAATCAGCATATTCAATATCATCTTGGGTTAAATATACTCTGTTTTTATAATGTTGATGAATTTGATTTTCTGTTAATTCTCCTAAACCCTTAAGTTTTTTAGAATCCTTAACATTTCCGCTACAAACTAAAGAAATATGATATCCTTTTCTGTAAGTTTTAAGCCAACTTATAACTGCTATCATATTTATTTGACAGAACAAATCGTACTCAAACCATAACACAATTTCTTTACTTTCTTTTTTGTTACAAAGATTTCTATATTCTTTTAAAGTAAAATCTATAAACTTTTTTTTGCTGACTTTGTAAGAGTTTTTAAAGAAATCAAACCTATTTTTCCAAAAAGATTCACTACCAACATCAGTAGTTGTTTTACCTTCACACAACATTTCTCTCCAGGTGATAAAATCTCCAGAAAATTTGAGTTTTTTTAGACAGTTTGTAGTACTATCTCCATTGGTAATGTGTAATATAGAATTGCCCATAATTAAAAAACAACGTTTTTTGTGTTTATTTATTGTGAAATGTTAATAACTATCCACCAACACGTTTTACTTTAAATCCTTTTTCTTTAAGCATAGTCATTATTTTATCTCGGTAATCACCCTGAATAATAATTTTATCATCTTTAAAACTTCCTCCAACAGAAAGTTTGGTTTTTATGTCTTTGGCCAATATTTTAAAATCTGAAGTAGCTCCAGTGTACCCTTCTAAAATCGTTATGGGTTTCCCTTTTCTCTTTTCATATTTACAGATAATAGGATCGTCTTGCAGCCAGATATTGGATTTTTCCATAACTGGCTCAGAGGTTTCCTCGTGATTAGGAAATAAGTTTTTTAGTTGATCTTTTAAATCCATTGTTTTGTTATTGGTTTATGGTTTGTAGTTATTGGTTAAAATTCTAATTACTATAAACCAACAACTAAAAACTAACAACTATTTTTTTAATCCTAATTCTTTTAAACGTTCTTCTAAGAACTCACCAGCAGTAATATCATCAAATTGTTTAGGATTCTTTTGATCTACACAATTTTCTAAAACATCTAATTTCATATCAGAGATTGGATGCATAAAAAATGGAATTGAATAGCGTGATGTTCCCCACATTTCTTTTGGTGGATTTACAACTCTATGTATGGTAGATTTTAATTTGTTATTGCTGTGACGTGATAACATATCACCAACATTTATCATTAACTCATCAGGTTCTGCCATGGCATCAATCCAATCTCCGTTATGATTTTGAACTTGTAAACCTTTTCCTTGAGCACCCATTAATAAAGTAATTAAGTTAATGTCTCCATGAGCTGCAGCTCTTTCAGCACCTTTAGGTTCTGTTTGTATTGGCGGATAATGAATTGGACGTAAAATACTGTTTCCGTTTTTGATATAATCATCAAAATAATTTTCCTCTAAACCTAAATGCAGTGCTAAAGAACGCAAAACATATTTCGCAGTTTTTTCTAACATTTGGTAGGTTTCTTTACCAACTTCGTTAAATTTTGGTAACTCTTCTACAATTACATTATCTGGATATTCTTTAGCATACTTAGAATCTTTGTTAACATATTGCCCAAAATGCCAAAATTCTTTTAAATCACCTTCTTTTTTCCCTTTTGCAGATTCTTTTCCAAAAGAAACATAACCACGTTGTCCTCCAATTCCTGGAATTTCATATTTTTTCTTTACTTCTATAGGTAAATCAAAAAAATTCTTGACTTCAGTATATAGACTCTTTACTAATTTATCATCTAAAAAATGCCCCTTTAAAGCTACAAAACCAATGTTTTCATAGGCATGACCAATTTCATCGATAAACTTCTGTTTTGTAGTTTTATCATTAGAAAGGAAATCAGCTAAATTGACACTTGGAATTTTATTCATAATGGTTGATTTTAATCAAATGGTTGCTAAAGTTACTAAAAAATCAATAAAACTTAATTTTATTTCTTTTTAAAAGGGATTAAATATGTAAGCGTGTAGTTAAACCCAAAACCTGTTCCGCCTTCAAAAATTCGGTTAAATCCAGGAGCAAAGAGCGATTTAAAGTTTTCGGGATCTTTTATACTCATCATAACTTTATATGATCCACTAAATGTAACAAAGAAATTTTTAAATGTTTCTGCTCTAAAACCAATAACAACCTCAGACCAGTGAGCATTTAAGCCTGTTGTTATAGTTGGTGTAGTAATTGTATTTGGTGGAAAGTAAATTGGATTCCCATTAATTCCAGAAATAACATTTGGTGAATAACTATTAAGAGTTTGTTCGAAAATACTGAAACCATAACGATAACCTAAAAAGATTTCGTTGTTCATGTCTAACCAATTTTTGTAAGCATTAAAATTAAAACCTACTTTAATGTAGTTTCCTTTAGCTGTAGAGTTGGTATGATCTTCATCTGCAGTTTGTTCTTCAAAACCTAGTTCTACTGCTGCATAAAATCGTTTAGATAATCTGTAATCTGCAACAATCTCTAAACCACTGTAAGCTTTATCAAATTGGGCTTTTATTGGTTTGCTTATATCAAATCCAACTCTAATTCCGTAAGCAGATTTAAAGATGATGCTATCTTTTTGATTATTAACTAAACTGTCCTTTTTTTGTTCTTGAGAAAATCCGTCTATAAAAGCAATAAGAAAACAAATACTAATGATAAATCTGAACATGTGCTGAATTTTGATGATCGATTGTGGTTAATGTAGTTGGTGTAATTTCTTTAAACCAAGTATTTGTTGATGAAAAAGTTATGTTGTTAAAAATAACTTTATATCCGCAAGAACGAGAAACATAAATTTCTGTTGGATTGTATTCTATTGTTAATGTTTCAATTTTATTATTAATTATTTTACCATCTGAATCATTCATTTTTAAATGATAAATAGTTTTAGTATCTGAAGAATTAAGAGGTATTGCAATACTGTCTTGGTTTACACTCGTGTATAATGCCAATGTATCTTTATTTTCTGCCCAAATAGATAGCTTTTTAACTTGTTTTTTAGTGTTTCTATTAATGTCATCATAAAAACGTATCACTAAATTTGGGGTAACAGGATTTTGTAAACAAAAATCGTCTTTTTCACAAGAAATATTTACCAATATAATGAAACCTAAAAAAACTATTACTTTCCTCATATTACTCTTCAACTTCTACAATTTTATTAATGGCTTCTGCTAGTTTAAAATCTAATTCTGTAACTCCATTTGCATCATGAGTCGTTAATTTAATTTCTAAGACATTGTAAATATTAGTCCATTCTGGATGATGATTTATAGCCTCACATTCGAAAGCAATTCTATTCATTGCAGACATACAATCTTTGAAATTATCGAACTCAAAATCTGTGTGTAAAGCATCTTCATAATAATCCCAGTCTATTAGAGATTCTAATTTTTTATTGATTTCGAAATCTGTAAGTTTTTTCATATTTGATATCTTATTGCTAAAATAGAATCATTTTTATAAATAACTAATATAAGTTTAGAAATTATAACTTGTTTAACTTTTCTCAAACAAAACTACAGTTTCTATATGTGCCGTATGCGGAAATTGATCTACCAAACTAATTTTTTTAATGGTATAACCAGCTTCTCTTAATAACTCTGTGTCTCTAGCTTGTGTTGCAGGATTACAAGAAACATAAACCATTCTATCTGGATTTAAGTTGATGATTTTCTGCAAAGTTTTAGGCATAATACCTGCTCTAGCAGGATCTAGAATAATTGTCTTTATTTTGTTTTGATATTGAGGATGTTGTGTTAAAAACTTACCAACATCTGCCGCATAAAATTTAAGACCATCAATACCATTTCTTTTTGCATTTTCTTTAGCATCTTCAATAGCAGAAGCTACAATATCTACCCCTACAATTTTAGCGTTATCGCTTTTTGAAGCTACAATTTGCCCAATAGTTCCAGTTCCGCAAAATAAATCCATCACCACAGTATTATCTACTTTAGATTTATCTTCTAAAACATAATCAACCACTTTTGTATATAGCTTTTCTGCAGATTTAGGATTCGTTTGAAAAAAGCTTTTCATACTAATTTCAAAGTTTAAGCCTAACAATTCTTCTACTATTTTGTCTTTTCCATAAACCAAATCTATACTTCCAGAAGTAGCAATAGTTCTATCTCCAACTTCATCATTAATAGTGTGTAATAAACCAGCAACTCTATCTCCAAATAAATCGACTAAGAAATTAGCAAATTTGTTTAAATCGAACTTTGGCAAATCATAAGATGTTGTGACTAAATTGAATAATAATTCATCTGTCTTGTAAGATTTTCTGACTACAAAATATCTAAAAAAACCTTCTTTTTTGGGTCCATGCCAAGGAGCCAAACCAGTTTCTAAACAATATTTACGAATGTTCTTTAAATGATCTTCAAATTGTTTATCAAACAAACCAGAATCTTTTTCTAAGTTATCTCCCATCCACCAAACTCCACGTCTTTTAAAACCTAGGGTGAATTCATCTTTATCTGTTTTATTGATTCTATCGTAACCAATGGCAGAAAAGCCATATTCCATTTTATTTCTGTAATGAAACACGTTAGGAGAAGTGATAAACTCATCAAATAAATCTTCAATATTTTCTACTTTCCCAATTCTTTTAAAGAGTGATAATGTGCTCTCTTTTTTATATTGATGTTGCAACTCAATTGGTAATTGAATGTAAGGAGCTCCAGGAATATCTTGAAAAGGAACTTCAATTTCATCTTCTGAAGGTTGCAAAACATCAATCAATTTTGCTTCAGCATATTTTTTACTCGATTTTTTAATCTGAGCTTTTACCAATTGCCCTGGTAATGTATTCGGAACAAATACCACAAAACTTCCTTCATCAGAATGTATTCTTGCAATTCCCTTTCCGCCAAAAGCGTAATCTTCAATTTTTAATTCTAAAATTTGATTTCTTTTTACAAATTTATTTCGTTCTCTACGTGGCATTCTTTCAAATTTAATGGTTTGCAAAATTAGGTAAAAAAGGGTGAAGGAGGAAGGATGAATTAGGAAGTTTGAAGTGTGAAGTTTGAAGTATGAAGTTTGAGGTATGAAGTATGAAGTGTGAATTATGAAGTTTGTAGAAAAGTTAAAGGGTTAGATTAGTTATTTTAATTAATTTACCTTTAAATCGAAAATACTTTTCGAGATTTTTCTCGGATTTCAAGTAAAATTGTCATTCCTGTGAAAACAGGAAACAAAAATAATTTGAACCTTTTTATTTTGTATACGTCTATGTATTGTAATTGATTATGAAACAAAAACATAATTTATCGGATGCAGATTTGATTGAAAAATATCAAAAAGGAGATGTAAATGCCTTGAATTTTTTAGTAAAAAAATGGCATTTAAGATTCTGTAATTTAGCTTTTTGGATTGTAAAAGATGCTGATTTAGCCAAAGATATTGCGCAAGATAGCTGGACAATCATCATACTTAAATTAAAAACATTGCAAGAACCTAACAAGTTTAAAAGTTGGGCCATAAGTATTGTAAATAGAAAATCTATTGATCTAATTAGAGCTCAAAAAAGAGAGCAGAATAAGTTAATAAAACACTTTAATGAAGATAAAATAGAGGATTCTTTTACTGAAAATGAACTGTCTTTAACAATACAAAATAAGCTCTTAAAAAAAATAGAAAAACTATCTGTAGATCATCAAATGGTTATTCGTTTGTTTTATAAAGAAAACTATAGTTTAAAGGAAATAAGTGAAATTTTAGATATTTCAATTGGTACTGCAAAATCAAGATTATTTCACGCAAGAGAAAAATTAAAAACAATTTTAAAACACCAAAATTATGAAAGATAATATAGAAGAAATAGACAAGTTAATCAAAGAAACCTTAACTCAAGAGGAAACTAAATTTTATAATGATTTAGATGAACAGAATGTTTTTCAAATGGTTTTTGGACTTTTTAAAGGAAAAAATAAATGGATTATGATTTTAATGAATGTAATGACAGTAGTTTTCTTTGGACTTTTTATCTATTGTATCGTACAGTTTTTTAATACAGATGAAACGAAAGAACTTATAAAGTGGGCAACTGGTACAATTGTATTTTTAATTGGAGTAAGTATGTTAAAAATATTTGCTTGGATGCAAATGGATAAAAATGCCTTACTAAGAGAAATGAAACGTTTAGAATTATTAATTTCATCAACTTCATCGAAATAGTTTAAAACAGATTTTTTTTTGACATCAATTATTTTACTATTTTTGTCCAACTTCGGGGATGATTTCTTTCCCACGCTGAATTTCTGAAAACACATCAGAAGGATAAAGGTAGACAAGGAATGGTTATTATTAATTAAAAAATTATTAAAAATGGCTGTTTTAGACCAATTAACTTCGCAAGAAGCAATGGCACTTGAAAATAAATATGGTGCTCAAAATTACCATCCACTTCCTGTGGTTTTAACAAAAGGAGAAGGGGTTTTTGTATGGGATGCAGAAGGTAAAAAATATTACGATTTTTTATCAGCTTATTCATCTCTAAATCAAGGACATTGCCATCCCAAAATTGTAGATGCTTTAACAACACAAGCTCAACGTTTAACCTTAACTTCGAGAGCATTTTATAATGATAAGTTAGGAAAATATGAAAAATTTGCCACAGAATTTTTTGGTTTTGATAAGTTGCTGCCTATCAATTCTGGAGCAGAAGCTGTGGAAACAGCTTTAAAAGTTTGTAGAAAATGGGCTTATGAGGTGAAAGGAATTGATATTAATAAAGCACAGATTATAGTTTGTGAAAATAATTTTCATGGAAGAACAACAACTATCATTTCTTTTTCCAATGACCCAGTAGCTCGTAAAAATTTTGGACCTTTTACGGATGGATTTCTAAAGATTGAATACGATAACTTAGAAGCTTTAGAAGATGCTTTAGAAAATAACCCCAATGTAGCAGGTTTTTTAGTGGAACCCATTCAAGGTGAAGCTGGAGTATATGTTCCTTCTGACGGCTATTTATCTGCTGCAAAAGCTTTGTGCGAAAAGCATAATGTTTTATTTATTGCAGATGAAGTACAAACTGGAGTTGCAAGAACTGGACGCTTATTAGCAAGTTGTGGTAATTGTTCTTGTATAGACAAAAATTGTTCTGGCACTCCAGAGGTAAAACCAGATATTTTAATTCTTGGTAAAGCTTTAAGTGGTGGTGTCTATCCGGTTTCGGCTGTACTAGCAAATAACGAAATAATGAATGTCATTAGACCCGGAAATCATGGTTCTACTTTTGGAGGAAATCCAATAGCTGCAGCAGTAGCAATTGCTTCGTTAGAAGTAGTTAGAGATGAAAAATTGGCTCATAATGCCGATTATTTGGGAGAAATATTTAGAGGTGAACTAAATAATTACATTTTAGATAGTAAATTAATAAAGTTAGTAAGAGGAAAAGGATTGTTAAATGCTATTGTTTTAAATGATGATGAAAATAGCGATACTGCTTGGAATATTTGTTTAAAATTAAGAGACAATGGTTTATTAGCTAAACCCACACACGGAAATATGATTCGTTTTGCACCTCCTTTAGTGATGACAGAAGCTCAATTAAGAGATTGCGTGGCTATTATTTTAAAAACGCTAGCTGAGTTTGAATAACATAATAATATAAATTTTTTAACCACGAATTCAAGAATTTAAATTTACAAATTCGTGGTTTTTTTTTGAGATATAAATTAAAAATTATGAATACACGCACTCCAATTACCCAATTAGAACAATTAACCTTAACAAATGCTTCAAAAAACTTTTTAAGAGAAACTGCAAAATGGTCATTTTTCTTGTCTATATTAGGTTTTATAATGATAGGATTAATGTTAGTATTTGCAATATTTGCAAATACTATTTTTGGTATGGCAGCAGCTATGCAACCTGGAATGCCTCAGAATTTAGGAATAATAATGACCATAACTTATATTGTTTTAGCAATTATTTATTTTTTTCCAGCATATTATTTAATGCAGTTCTCGAATAGAATGAAAAAGGCATTATCAACCAAAAATGAAGAAATTTTAGCGGCATCTTTCGAGATGTTAAAATCTCATTATAAATTTATTGGTGTTTTTGCCATTATAACCATATCGCTCTACATCTTGTTAATCATTGTTTCTTCGCTAGGCGTATTATAAGAAAAAAAAAGATACTTTAAGTGCTAAAGTATCTTTGTTTATTTGATGTTAAAAATAGCTCAAAAGCATTACCATAGTACTTATTTTAAAATCCCATACCCGGAATATTTGGCATTCCACTTTTGGCAGCTGCAGCAAGTTCAGCTTCATTTATATCGGAAGCCTTTTCTATAGCTTTATTTAAAGCTATGATTAAATAATCTTCTAATTCTTCAGCATCATTTAGTAAAGTTTCATCAATAGAAATCGATTTTATTTCTCTATTAGCTGTTAAGGTGATTTTTAATTTTCCATCTGCTGCAACTTCATCAACTAAAACTGAATTTAATCTTGTTTTGGTTTCCTCTACTTTTTGTTGAGCTTCTTTTAGTTTGCTCATCATTCCACCTAAATCTCCAAACATATCTTTAATTTTAAAATTATTTATGATGCAAAATTAATACTTTCATAAGTAAAAATGAAAATTTATCACTTGATTAAATTTTTCTTTTGTTCATCATTATAAATCTTACATTTGCAATCGCTCATTAAAAATAGAATGATGAATACGATTGATGTAAAAGCACCTTTTGCTGAGAAAAATCCTACAGAATTAGAAAAACATGGAGATGTAAGAATTGATAATTATTTCTGGATGCGTTTATCTGATGAACAAAAATTATCAGAAATAAAAGATGAACAAACTCAAAAAGTAGTTGATTATTTAGAAGCAGAAAATGATTATTATGATGCAATAACTGCAGATACAAAAACATTTCAAGAAGATTTGTTTCAAGAAATGAAAGGGAGAATTAAGGAGGATGATTCTTCTGTGCCTTATAAAAGCAATGGATATTTCTACATCACGCGTTATGAAATTGGCAAACAATACCCAATCTATAGTCGTAAAAAAGAGAATTTACTAGCTTCGGAAGAAATTTTATTTGATGTAAACGAAATGGCGAAAGATTTCGATTATTATCAATTGGGCGGATTAAATATTTCTCCAGATAACAAACTGGCTGTTTTTGCAACAGATACTGTTAGTAGAAGACAGTATTTTTTAAGAATAAAGAACTTAGAAACTGGAGAAATCTATAAGGATATTATTGAAAACACTACTGGAGGTTCTGTTTGGGCAAATGATAATAAAACCATTTTTTACACTAAAAAAGACCCAGTTACTTTAAGAAGCGTAAAGATTTTTAGACACGTTTTAGGAACTCCATCTTCAGAAGACGTGGAGGTTTTTAACGAAAAAGATGAAACTTTTGGAACCTATGTTACCAAATCAAAATCTAAAAAGTATATAATTATTGGATCATACAGCACTGTTTCTACAGAAGCTCAGTATTTAGAAGCCGATAATCCTACAGGAAAATTTACTGTTTTGCAACCACGAGAAAGAGATTTAGAATATAATGTTTCTCATTTTGGTGATTCTTTTTATTTGTTAACAAACAAAGATAAAGCCATCAATTTTAAGTTGATGAAAACGCCTATAGAGAATACTTCTAAAGAGAATTGGGTAGACGTTATTCCTCATAGAGAAGATACGTTGTTAGAAGATTTTTCAATATTTAAAGACTACTTAGTATTAGAAGAAAGGAACAATGGCTTAAACAAAATAAGAATAAAACGTTGGGATAATTCAGAAGATTACTATTTACCTTTTAGTGAAGAAACATATTCTGCTAATGTGTATGCAAATCCAGAATTTGATACAGATATTATTCGTTATTCTTACAATTCATTTACAACTCCAAGTTCTGTGATTGATTTTAATATGAAATCACAACAAAAAGACATCAAGAAAGAACAAGAAGTACTAGGAGGTAAGTTTAAAAAAGAAAACTATATCAGTAAACGTGTTTGGGCAACAGCAAGAGACGGAAAAAAAGTAGCCATTTCTTTGGTGTATCATAAAAATACTAAATTAAACAGCGAAACTCCTTTGTTACAATATGCCTATGGTTCTTACGGGTATACGATTCCAGATAGTTTTTCTTCAACAAGGTTAAGTTTGTTAGATAGAGGATTTGTTTACGCTTTAGCTCACATTCGTGGAAGCGAATATTTAGGTAGAGACTGGTATGAAGATGGTAAAATGTTGAATAAGAAAAATACATTCTACGATTTTATAGATTGTTCTAAATTTTTAATTGAAAACAATTATACTTCATCAAAACATTTATATGCTATGGGTGGTTCAGCCGGAGGATTGTTAATGGGAGCAATCATCAATTTAAACCCAGAATTGTACAATGGTATTATTGCTGCAGTTCCTTTTGTAGATGTCGTTTCTACAATGATTGATGAAAGCATTCCGCTAACTACTGGAGAGTATGACGAATGGGGAAATCCGAATGACAAACGCTATTACGATTATATAAAATCCTATTCGCCTTACGATAATGTAGAAGCAAAAGCATATCCTAATATGTTAGTTACTACTGGTTATCACGATTCTCAAGTACAATATTGGGAGCCTGCTAAATGGGTTGCAAAATTAAGAGAATTAAAAACGGATGATAATATTTTAATAATGCATACCAATATGGAAGCAGGTCACGGAGGTGCTTCAGGACGATTTGATGCGCTAAAAGAAACTGCAAAAGATTATACTTTTTTATTAAGTTTAGAAAACAAAGTAGATCCTATAAATTAGTAGTAAAACACTTTTCAATTTTCATTAATAAATGTACTTTTGCAAACGAAATCGTAAAAAACAATATTCTTAAGTTTTTTTCGATAACAAGATAGAATGACAAGGAATCAAGGAATTACAAATTCGATTTTAGAATTAGTTGGGGAAACTCCATTAATTAAGTTGCATAAGATTACCAAAAATTTACCTGGAACTTATTATGCTAAATTCGAGGCTTTTAATCCAGGTCATTCTGCAAAAGATAGAATTGCACTTCACATTGTTCAAGACGCAGAGAAAAAAGGAATCTTAAAAAAAGGAGCTACAATAGTAGAAACCACTTCTGGAAATACAGGTTTTAGTTTGGCAATGATCAGCATTGTAAAAGGGTATAAATGTATTCTTGCCGTAAGTGATAAATCTTCTCGAGATAAAATTGATTTGCTAAAATGTATGGGTGCAGAAGTACACGTATGTCCTGCAAACGTTCCGCCAGAAGATCCAAGATCTTATTACGAAGTCGCAAAAACAATTCATAAGAAAACTAAGAATTCAGTTTATATCAACCAATATTTTAATGAGTTGAATACTGAAGCGCATTATAGAACTACAGGGCCAGAAATTTGGAAACAAACTGATGGAAAATTAACACATATGGTAGTTGCCAGCGGAACAGGAGGTACCATTTCGGGTTCAGGACAATTTTTAAAAGAGAAAAACCCAAATGTTAAAGTTTTAGGTGTAGATGCTATTGGTTCTGTTCTAAAAAAGTATCACGAAACTAGAGAACTAGATTTAAGTGAAGTAAGTCCATATAAAATTGAAGGTTTAGGTAAAAATTTAATTCCTACTGCAACAGACTTTGATATTATTGATGTTTATGAGAAAGTATCAGATAAAGATGCCGCTTTAGAAGCAAGAAATATTGTTAAAAAAGAAGGAATGTTTCCTGGTTATACAAGTGGTGCAGTAATGCAAGCTACCAAACAATACGCAGCTCAGGGTATGTTTACAGAAGATAGTGTTGTCGTTTTAATTTTTCCAGATCATGGTTCTCGCTATATGAATAAGATTTATAGTGATGAATGGATGAAAGAACAAGGATTTTTATAGATAACATCCCTTTTTGTAAGGTTTGAAATACTGTTTTAATTTACTACCTTTGCACCCTCAAAACAGTTGATAATATGGCGAACGATTTATTCGATAGAATCATAAAAGATAAAGGACCTTTAGGGAAATGGGCAGATCAAGCAGAAGGCTACTATGTGTTTCCAAAGCTAGAAGGACCAATTTCTAACAGGATGTCTTTTAATGGTAAAAAAGTAGTTACATGGAGTATTAACGATTACTTAGGTTTGGCAAATCATCCAGAAGTTTTAAAAGTAGATGGTGCTGCTGCCAACGAACATGGAATGGCTTATCCTATGGGAGCTCGAATGATGTCTGGTCATACGCCTTATCACGAACAATTAGAAAGAGAATGTGCGGAATTTGTTGATAAAGAAGCTGCTTATTTAGTGAATTTTGGTTATCAAGGAATGGTATCGGCAATTGATGCTTTGGTTTCTAAAGACGATATTATAGTGTATGATGTAGATACACATGCATGTATTATTGATGGTGTTCGTTTGCATCCAGGAAAACGTTTTGTTTATAAACACAATGATATAGAAAGCTTTGAAAAAAACATGAAGCGTGCTGTGAAATTGGCAGAAAAAACAGGTGGAGGAATTCTTGCAATTTCCGAAGGTGTTTTTGGAATGCGTGGAGAACAAGGACGTTTAAAAGAAATCTGTGATTTAAAAGAAAAATACAATTTCCGTTTGTTAGTTGATGATGCTCACGGGTTTGGAACTCTTGGAGAAGGAGGTAGAGGTACTGGTTTTGAACAAGGTGTTCAAGATAAAATTGACGTTTATTTTGCAACTTTTGCAAAATCCATGGCAGGTATTGGCGCTTTCTTTGCTGGAGATAAAGATATTGTTCAGTTTTTACAATACAACATGCGTTCTCAAATGTTTGCCAAATCTTTACCAATGGCAATGGTAAAAGGAGCCTTAAAACGTTTGGATATGATACGTACCATGCCAGAATTAAAAGACAAATTGTGGACAAACACCAATGCTTTGCAATCTGGCTTACGTAAGGCTGGTTTCGATTTAGGAACCACGCAAACGTGTATTACACCAGTCTATTTAAAAGGAGATATTCCAGAAGCGATGGCAATGGTAAATGATTTACGAGAAAATCACGGAATTTTCTGTTCTATTGTCGTATATCCAGTAATACCAAAAGGATTAATTATTTTAAGGTTAATACCTACAGCTACACATACACAAGAAGATATCGATGAAACCATTACTGCGTTTTCTGCAATTCGAGAAAAATTAGAAAACGGAACTTATAAAAAAATTGCAGCAGCAATGATGTAATTTTTAATATTTATAGCATTTAAAAACCAAGCTAAAGCTTGGTTTTTTTATTGTTTCCAAAGGTCTAGTATAACCGTCAGTTACGGGTTAATATACGTTAATTTTCGGTTTAGCACAGACGTTAGCAATTCCGAGTGGATTCGGACGTAGTCGAATCCGCCTTAATTGCGGTTATACATTGTTGGCAAATCGTTTTTTTTAAATCAAATTTGACCTCAATTAAATTTCAATTATTTTTTGACACATACTTAGGAATTCGTGTTTATTTAAATCAGTCAAATTATTTACAGTGTCCCAATTTGTTCTTCTTCCCTTTTGTCCTGGTGGTTTCCCAGTCAGTTTGGATATGTTGTCATTTGTCTTAAATCCTTCTTCATCTAACATTGAAGCAATATTTTGAACTTTCATTTTTATTGAAGAAACAGAACGACTTTTTAATTTATGAATATCATTTTCATCAAATTCGTTTTTTCCAAAGCGAGCTATGTATGTACAAAGAGTAATTTCATCTTTTGTGAATAAATTCCTTTTCATAATATATTTTAAGAGTGTTTTAATTCATTAGAGTTTTTAGCCAAGTCTCAAACTTTTTTCTTTCAAATTCGTAATTAGATTGGTAGTTGAAATTTCGGTCTAAAACCTGATTGGAGAAAATAATAAGATTAATATTTTTCTCACTAATAAACATAACTAAAACTACAGAACCACTTCCGGTATTTGATTTTACAGCAAAAACAGTTAAATCATTTATGTCATTAATCCATTTCCAATCATCAAAACCATAATCTATTTCTTCAATAAACCTTTTTTTACTGTAACCAGAAAGGTCATAATGTTTTTCATAATGGTCATAAAACTTTAGTATTTCATTATTAACATACTCTAAAGGAATATGCTTTTCAGCAATTGAATCTTTTTCGATTGTAGACCATAAAAATTGTTGTCCAAAAGCAGATGAATTTAAGAGTATAAATAATATAGGAAGTATAAATATTCTCATTTTATTTTCGGATTAGATTATTTCTTTCTATCTATTAATTTCATTTAAATGTTTGCCAACTCTTTTCGGATATGCAGAGTTTTAATTCGTTATATCCAGAGTTAGCAAGTTAGTTTTTTTGAATCATAAAATCAACGGTAAAAACACCTGTTTTTAATAGAGGTTTAGCGCAACTTCTCGATCATAAATAGGTTGTTCGTTTCTATAGTTGTCTTTAGGCATGTTCTTTTTTAGTTTTAGTACTTCTTCTACAGAAACAATAATGGGTTGCTTAAATACTACCCAATTTACACTTTCTGTACAAGGTGGTGTGGTTAGGGAACCGCCATATGAGTAAAAATTAGCGTTTTTCGGAAATAAAGTAGATAAATCTAATGATTGGTGAATTTCTTTGGTTTCATGCTCTTTTAAAGGTAAAAAACTTTCAAAAAACTCGAACAACTGGCTTTCTTCTCCTTCTTCGGCTAAAACACTCATTACGGTATATTCTTTATTTTTTCCAGTATGTACCAAATGGATTTCTAAAGGATAACGAACTCCGTTAATGGTGTGTTCGGAAGGTTCATGAAAGTGAATTTGTGCCAAATGATAGGTATGATTATGGTATCGAATAGAATCGCCAGCTTCAAAATTAAATTGAATAGAATGTCCATTATTAATTACTTTATTAATTTGAGTATTAGGGGAATACATAATATCTAACGGATTTTCATTAGTATTTGTGGGTTTGGTATTGATATCAATAATATTGATTGGCGATTGTTTTTTTCCATTACAATCTGAGTTTTTTTCAATTTCTGCCCAATGTTCTGGAGAGGTTTCTCCTTGATAGGTCCAATGTTGATGTGTTTCTTTGTGAGGTGTTTCTTTGTGGTCGTTATAAACTTTATATACCACTAATAGTAGTAAAAGAGAAGGAATCAATAACTTTTTCATGATTAAATTTATAAGGTTGTACTACACAAAGGTAGCTTATCAAGTCAAGGAAATTTTATAACATTTATCATGTTTTCTAAAAAAGTAAGAAATCGGTTTCGCTATTTTAAATAAAAAAAGCCTTACAATTTGTAAGGCTTCTAAAATAAGTTTTTTAAGTATTTATTTCTTTTCTGGTTTAGGAATTGTGATTCCTAATTTTTTGATAACCAAGTCGGTGATATCAAATTTTGGATCTGCATAAGCAAATTGATTTCCTGTTACCGTTAAAATTTGTGTATACCCATTAGCTACCGCAACATTTTGTACAGCTTTACTTAATTTTTGATATAACGGACGCATTAACTCATCTCTTTTTAATTGCATTAATTTTGTACCATTTTCTCGGTACTTTTTAATATCAGTTTCTAAACCTTGCAATTCGGTAACTGTAGTTTTTTTAGCTAGTGCCCCTAAGGTTTTTTCATTTTTTCTAAAGGCAGTAACTTTATCTTGATATTCTTTTACTTTTTTGTTAAAAGAAGAGTCTAATCTGGCACCATATAATTGAGCTCTTTTAATTACAATTTTAGTTTCTGGCATTATAGAAACAATATAGTCGCTATCTACAGTACCTGTTTTAGTTTGCGAAAAGCTCACAATACTTGCAAGAGCAAGACTTATGAATAAAATTTTTGATTTCATGTTGTTATTTTTGTGCCACAAAGATATAAAAGAGAATGAATTACAAAAGGGAGTTATTCTTTAATTACGTTAATTTTTTCAGAAATTTGTTTAATAATATCTTGAATATCTGTTTGGTAATCAAACCATATTGTATCTGAGTCTCTTTTAAACCATGTAATTTGCCTTTTTGCAAATCTTCTTGTATTCTTTTTAATTTCAGAAATTGCAAATTCTTTTGTAAAATCGTTATTAAAATAAGAGAATAATTCACGATACCCTACTGTTTGTAAGGCATTTAAATTTTTATGCGCATGTAATTCTTTTGCTTCTTTCAGTAGCCCATTTTGCACCATAATATCTACACGACGGTTAATTCTGTCGTAAATTATCTCTCTATTGGCTGTTAAACCAATTTTGATAACGGTAAAATTTCTAGATGCTTTGGGTTTGTTTTTAAATGTCGAGTAGGGCATACCTGTACCCATGCAAATTTCTAAAGCTCTAATAACTCTTTGAGGATTATCAACAGCAATAGTAGTATAAGTTTCTAAATCTAATTCTTTTAGTTGTTTTTGCAGAGGCTCGAGTCCGTTTTCTTTGAGTTGATGATTTAATGCTGCTCTAATTTCAGGGGCAATTTTTGGGAAATAATCTAATCCTTTTAACACGGCATCTACATAAAGCCCACTACCACCAACCATGATTTGAATTGGATTTTTAAGAAACAAATTTTGTAATTTTTTTAAAGCATCTTTTTCGAACTGGCCTACATTATAATCTTCAAAAATACTTCTATTTTGAATAAAGTGATGTGGTGCTGCTTCCAATTCATCAACATCAGGAACAGCAGTTCCAATAGTCATTTCCTTGTAAAACTGCCTAGAATCGCAAGAGATTATATCACTTTTAAAGTGATTTGCCAATTTTATACTTAATGCAGTTTTTCCAATTGCAGTGGGTCCGACAATAGTAATAAGAATATTTTTCATCAACAATTAAGGATTTAAAATACTACCACAATTATAGCAAAACTCAGCTTTTTCTTTGTGATTCTCTTTTAAACAACTTGGACAAGATTGTGTGTTTGTAATATTTTCATTAGCATTATTTTTTGTCATTTCAGAACTTACTATTCCAGTCGGAATTGCAATGATAGAATATCCTAAAATCATGATAACACTTGCAATAAGCTGCCCTAAAGGGGTTTGAGGTGCAATATCACCAAAACCAACAGTAGTTAAAGTTACAATTGCCCAATAAATGCTCTTCGGGATATTGGTAAAACCATTTTCTTCACCTTCTACCATATACATTATGGTTCCTAAAATAATGCATACAATAAGTACAAAAAATAAAAAAACGGCAATTTTTGCTCTACTTGATTTCAAAGCTACCAATAATCTATTCGAAGCTCCAATATACCTTCCTAGTTTTAAAACCCTAAATATTCTTAGTAATCTTAGAGCTCTTAATGCAGCTAGATTGTGAGATCCAACCAAAATAAATGATAGGTATTTAGGAATTGTAGATAGTAAATCTATGACGCCATAAAAACTAAAAATATATTTTAATGGTTTCTGAATCGATATTATTCTTAACAAATATTCAATAGAAAAAAGAATGGTAATAATCCATTCTCCAATATTTAAAAAATCGTGGTATTTTTTATCAAAGCTTTCTACACTTTCTAACATTACTAAAACAATGCTAGTAATAATAGCAATTAACAATATAACATCAAAAAACTTACCCTCTTTGGTATCTGCTTCATAGATAATTTCATGAAGTCTGGTTTTCCAAGAAATTTTTCGGGTATTATTTTCCAATTTAGTTACTTTTTATAATACAATACTACAATTATTTACTGAATTTTTAATTTTTTTCCTTTGTTTTTCTGTTTAAAACAAATCATATTTTTAGAGGCAATACTAAAAATTATAAGTTATCAAATAAGATGAAATAGAGCGGAAATTGCTAAAAATCTGAATAAATTATTTAAGAATAACTATTATTTTGGAAGTAAAAATTTGATTCCTACAAGTTCTAAAGTACTAAAACTTTCTTCAGTAAAAGGAGTTTCTTTTTCGTAAGTAAAAGTACAAGTACTGTTTGCCGAAATTGAGCTGCATGAGCTTGAATTGACGTGATAATTAGCACTAAATTCAATTCCGTCACCGCTCATAATAAAGATAGGTAATCCTTCGATTTCAAAATTATTGTTGTTTTCTAAAATAACTTCGAATTCTAGTTTTGAAGAATTGTTTCCGGTATTTGGGGTGTAATTATAGCGAACTAATTGGTAAGTAAAATTGTTAACAACTTTAGAAGTTTTAATTTTATTTTCAACATCATAATCACAAGGTAAATCTATCCAATATGAGGGCTCAAATTCAAATCCACTTTCCGTTTTACTAACATTATCTTGTATAGTAACACGTTCTACACAGCCATAATTTTGAGCACATTGGCTAAACAAAAAAATTAAAATGAAGTATAAAACTGCTGTTTTATTTTTCATTTTTGAAATTATTTAGCGGGTAATATTTTACCAATACATTCACCAAAACCAATTCTAACTTTATCATTCTTACAGTGCGCACGCATTATTACAGTGTCGTTATCTTGAATAAATGTACGTTCAGAACCATCCTTTAATTTTACAGGATTTTGTCCTCTCCAAGTTAATTCTAACATAGATCCAAAGCTGTCTTTAGTTGGCCCAGAAATAGTTCCAGAACCCATCATATCTCCAGCTTCAACTGGACAACCATTTACCGTATGATGTGCTAATTGTTGTGCCATTGTCCAATACATATACTTAAAATTAGAATTAGCGACTACAGTTTCTTCTCCATTTTCTGGTTGAATACCCACTTGTAAATGAATATCGTAACTTCCTTTACCTTCTTGCTTTAGATAGGGAAGAGGTTCATGATCTTGCTTCGGATTATCAACTCTAAAAGGTTCTAAAGCATCTAAAGTAACAATCCATGGAGATATAGTAGAAGCAAAGTTTTTTCCTAAAAAAGGACCTAAAGGAACATATTCCCAAGCTTGAATATCTCTTGCCGACCAATCGTTAAACTGCACTAATCCAAAAATATATTCTTCAGCTTCTTCTATCGGGATTCTTTCTCCCAAAACATTTGCGTCTGTTGTAATAAATGCCATTTCCAATTCAAAATCTAACAATTTGCTTGGCCCAAAACCTGGAGTACTGCTTCCTTCAGCAGGTTTAGTTTGTCCGTAAGGTCTTCTTATTGGAGTTCCAGAAGGAATTATGGAAGAACTTCTTCCGTGATAACCAATAGGTATATGCAACCAATTAGGCAACAATGCATTTTTAGGATCTCTAAACAAAGAACCTACATTTGTTGCGTGTTCTTTACTCGCATAAAAATCTGTATAATCACCTACAGCAACAGGTAATAACATTTCAACTTCATCCATTCTAAAAATAATTTTATCTTTATGGTTGGCATTATCTCTTAAATTTCCATTGGTAACATCAAAAATTTCAGCAATTCTATTACGAACTAAACGCCAAGTTTTACGTCCATCTGCAATAAAATCGTTTAAATTATCTTGCAAGAAAATATCATCAGTTAAGGGAATTCCATCAAAATAACCCAACTGATGAAAAGCGCCTAAATCTATTGCAAAATCACCAATTCTACTACCAATAGTAATGATATCATCTCTAGTTATAAAAACTCCAAAAGGAATATTTTGAATTGGGAAATCTGAATTTGCATCTACTTTTAACCAAGATTTGCGATTAGGGTTATTTGCTGTTATGATCATATTGAATCTGATTTATTTTTACCAAACCTACATATTTTTTTTTCATTTTAAAATAAAAAAACAATGAAAAATTCATTTTTAACACTCCTTTATTCTGAAATATATAATTATTTTAAAAAAACATAAAATATCGATAAAACTTGTTCTTTTCAAATTTGTTTTTTGTTATTTTTGATGCTTCTTAAAAAAACATAATAATGCAACTAGACAATCAGATTTTCGACCTAATTCAGGAAGAGAATGAAAGACAATTAAACGGATTAGAATTAATCGCTTCTGAGAACTTTGTTAGCGAACAAGTGATGAGAGCACAAGGTTCTATTTTAACCAATAAATATGCTGAAGGATATCCTGGAAAAAGATATTATGGAGGTTGTGAAGTTGTTGATGTTATAGAACAAATTGCAATTGATAGAGCTAAAGAATTGTTTGGTGCAGAATATGTAAATGTTCAGCCACACTCTGGTTCTCAAGCAAATACAGCTGTGTTTGCGGCTTGTTTAAAAACTGGAGATAAGATTTTAGGCTTTGATTTATCACATGGAGGTCATTTAACACATGGCTCTCCAGTAAATTTTTCAGGAAAATTATATAAAACTTCTTTTTACGGAGTAGAAAAAGAAACTGGTATTTTAAATTATGATAAAATTCAGCAAACAGCTACAAAAGAACAGCCAAATTTAATTATTGCTGGAGCCTCTGCTTATTCTAGAGATATCGATTTTAAACGTTTTAGAGAAATTGCCGATAGTGTTGGTGCTATTTTAATGGCAGATATTTCTCATCCAGCCGGTTTAATTGCCAAAGGTATTTTAAATGATCCTTTACCTCATTGTCATATTGTAACAACTACAACTCATAAAACTTTACGTGGTCCAAGAGGAGGTATGATTATGATTGGTAAAGATTTTGATAATCCTTTCGGAGAAACTTTAAAATCTGGTAAGCCAAAGAAAATGTCAACCTTATTAAATTCTGCTGTTTTTCCAGGTAATCAAGGAGGGCCATTAGAACACGTTATAGCAGCAAAAGCAATTGCTTTTGGAGAAGCTTTAACTGATGAATTTTTAGAATACCAAATTCAAGTTAAAGAAAATGCTGCGGCTATGGCAAAAGAATTTGTAAAAAGAGGGTACAACTTAATTTCTGGTGGTACAGACAATCATTGTATGTTGATTGATTTAAGAAATAAAAACATATCTGGAAAAGATGCAGAAATTGCTCTTGGTAAAGCAGATATCACAGTTAATAAAAATATGGTGCCTTTTGATGATAAATCTCCTTTTGTAACTTCTGGTATTCGTGTGGGTACTGCTGCTGTTACTACACGTGGTTTGGTTGAAGAAGATATGATTCAAGTTGTTGATTTTATAGATCAGGCAATTAATAACGCAGACAACGAAGAAGCTTTACACCAAATTGGTGAACAAGTTTCAGATATGATGAGAACAAGAAGGTTATTTGTAATGTAATCATCATCAAACATACTATTAAAAAAAGCATCAAGGTTAATCTTGATGCTTTTTTTGTACTGATAAATATCATATTTAAAATCTAGTTTTTTTGCGTACTTCGTTGTGATACAATACGTTCATTATGGGATCACAATCAGTTACTGCAATAAAAACCCAAAAAGAAAGAAAAAACTTTGTTCGTCATTTGCTAAATGATATCGAAGCTTTTGAGTATATGATTCAAAATAACTTGTTTGAAACTGGAGTTCAAAGAGTGGGTGCAGAACAAGAAATTTGCATTGTAGATAAAGATTATAGACCCTCTACAAATGCGTTAAAAATTCTTGATAAAATTAATGATGATCACTACACAACAGAATTAGCACTTTTTAATTTAGAAATTAATCTAAACCCTTATAAGTTAGAAAAAAAATGTTTTTCTGAGATTGAAAAACAACTTACTTCGCTTTTAAATAAGGGGTATAGAGTTGCAGAAGCTACAGATAACAATAAACTAATACTAACAGGAATTTTACCAACTCTTAGAAAAAAAGATTTAGTTTTTAAAAACGTAACCCCCTATAAACGTTACAAAACTTTAAACAATGTTATCAAAAAAATTAGAGGAGATGATTTTAAATTGCACATTCAAGGTGTTGATGAGCTTATATTAAAGCACAAATCTATTTTATTTGAAGCTTGTAATACTAGTTTTCAAGTGCATTTGCAAATTAGCCCAGAAGAAGCCATAGATAAATACAACTGGTCTCAAGCCATAGCAGGACCTTTATTGTCTATAATGACAAATTCGCCTTTACTTTTAGGAAGAGAGTTGTGGAGCGAAACTAGAATTGCCTTATTTCAACAAAGTATAGACTTACGTAATGTTTCACATTTTTCAAGAGAACAAAAACCTCGTGTATCATTTGGCACTGATTGGGTTAAAGATTCTATTTTAGAATTATTTACAGATGATATTTCAAGATACCCTCCAATAGTTTCATCAGAATTTGATGAGGATTCTGTTACCGCTATAAAAAAAGGGATAATGCCGAAATTAAAAGCGCTAAACTTACACAATGGTACTTTATATAAATGGAATAGATTGTGTTATGGAGTGCATCAAAATGTTGCACATTTAAGAATAGAAAATAGATATATTCCTTCTGGACCAAGTGTAAAAGATGAAATTGCAAATGCTATGTTGTGGGTAGGAGTGATGCAGGGAATGCCAAGACAATATGAGAAAATTTGGCGAAAAATGCCCTTTTATGATGCAAAAGGAAATTTTATTAATGCGGCAAGAACAGGAATAAACACTTATTTTTCTTGGTTTGGTAAAGGTATTTCTGCTAAAAAATTATTAGAAAATATTTTAATTCCTATGGCTAAAGAAGGTTTGTTAAAATCGAATGTAGATGAGGGTGAAATTGATTATTATTTGAATATTATTCAAAAAAGAATTGATAAAAGTACTACGGGAAGCAAATGGTTAATCAGAAATAAAAGAAAATTGAGAAAAGAAGTTTCTAAATATGAATCTCATGTGATTTTAACGGAGCATATTTATAAAAACCAACAACTAAATATTCCTATATCAGAATGGGAATCAATTGATGTTCATGAAAATGATATTTCAAAAAAATATGATAAAGTTTATAAAATAATGTCTACTGGGTTATTTGTTGTTCATGAAAATGACTTGTTACAATTAGCCTATAAAATAATGAAATGGAAAAATATTCATCATATTCCCGTAGTTGATAAAAACAATTTTGTGGTAGGTGTTTTAGAGAAAAAACAGTTAGATAATTTAGATTTTACTTCAAAGAAAATTCAGAATAAAGTAGCTAAAAATATTATGACCACTAATTATGATATTGTAGAATCAGAAACGTCATATAAGAAAATAAAAGAATTGATAGAAACCACAGATAATACTTCAGTAATTGTCTTAAATGATAAAAAATTAGTGGGGATTTTTACAAAAAGTGATTTAGAAAGAATTGAGAAAATCAAGAAAAGTAAATGATAAATCAAATAGAAATTGAATCTTTTAACCAAAAAATTTCTGTTCAGAGAGTTTTAGGGAAAATTATAGGAACAAAGGAATCTCCAACGGTTATTGCTATTGGTGGTATTCACGGAAATGAAAGAGCAGGAGTTAATGCGCTGTTAAAGGTTTTTAAAACAATAGCATCAGAAAAAATACCCTTTAAAGGAAATTTCTACGGAATCTCTGGAAATATTAATGCAATATCTAAAAATGTACGTTTTCAAAATGTAGATTTAAATCGAATTTGGACAAAAGAACAAATTCTGAAATTACATTTAGAAAATGATTTGGATGAAGAATCATCAGAGCAAAAAGAAATTTATCACATTTTAAAAAAAATTTTAGAAACAGATAAAGGCCCTTTTTATTTTTTAGACTTACATACTACTTCTGCAGATACTCAGCCTTTTATAACGATAAGTGATTCTTTAGACAATAGAAGATATTCTTCTAATTTTTCAATTCCAACAATTTTAGGAATAGAAGAGTTTTTAGATGGCCCATTACTAACATATATTAACGAATTTGGTCATGTTGCTTTGGGTTTTGAAGCTGGTCAACATCAAAAAGAAGTTTCGGTTGATAATTGTATAGCATTTCTCTGGTTAGCTTTGGTGGCAGCAAAATGTATAAAAAAAAGACATGTAAAAAAACATCGATTCTATAAACACTCGTTATCTATGTTTATTGAAAATCAAGATTTTTATAAAATAGATTTCAAATATACAATTAAGCCTTTCGAAGATTTTAAAATGGTAGCTGGTTATAAAAATTTTCAGGAAATAGAGAAAAATGATGTGTTAGCATATTCTAATGGAAAAAAACTCATTTCTGATTTTGAGGGTAAAATATTTATGCCCTTATATCAACAAAAAGGAGACGATGGTTATTTTATTATTTCCAAAATATCTAAATTTTGGTTGAATACTTCTCGTTTCTTAAGAAAAGTTCATTTTCACCACTTTTTAAAACTATTACCAGGTGTTACTTCACATAAGAAAAAACCATATACGCTAATTGTAAACCCTAAAACAGCACAATTTTTAGCAACAGAAATATTTCATTTGTTTGGTTATAGAAAAAAAGTATTAAAACGAGGAAAACTACATTTTATAAAAAGAGACAGAAAAGTAAATGAATTCCTTTAATCTTCTTGACTTGCTCTATCTATAATATTTTCTGGTATTGATTTTTTTGCTTTAGCCCCCATTTTTTTAAGCTTTTCAACACTGTTAATTAAGTTTCCTCTTCCGTCAAAAAGCTTATTCATAGCATTAGAGTATTCTTTTTTACTATCATCAATACGTTTTCCAATTCCAACTAAATCTTTTAATAAACCATCAAATTTATCATACAATGCACCTGCTTGTCTTGCAATTTCAATTGCATTTCTTTGTTGTTTTTCGTTATTCCACATCGAATCTATAGTACGCAGTGTCGCTAATAAAGTAGAAGGAGTTACAATAACTATATTTTTTTCGAAAGCTTTATTATACAAGTGATTATCAGCATTTAGAGCGATAGCAAAAGCCGGTTCTATAGGAACAAATAACAAAACAAAATCAGGCGATTCTATCTTGTAAATGTCTTCGTATTTTTTTTCTGATAATTGCTCTACATGTCGTTTAAGTGATGAAACATGATCTTTTAAAAACTGTTCTCTTAATGTTTCATCATCTTCATTTACTAATTGTTCATACGCCACTAAAGAAACCTTAGAGTCAACAATCATTTTTTTATTATCAGGTAAATGAATTACAACATCTGGCATTACACGTTTACCTTCATCATTAGTAAAACTTTGTTGTACGAAATATTCTCTATCTTTTTCTAAACCAGACTTTTCTAAAACACGTTCTAAAACCAATTCACCCCAGTTTCCTTGCATTTTATTATCTCCTTTTAAGGCTTTGGTAAGGTTTATTGTTTCTTTACTCATTTGCTGGTTCAACTCTTTTAAACCTAAAATCTGTTGTCTTAAAGCTGCGTGATAATCTATACTTTCTTTGTGAGTTTTATCTACTTTTTCTTCAAAAACCTTTATTTTCTCTTGAAGAGGATTTAAAATTGTCTTTAAGTTTTCCTTGTTTTGTTCAGTAAATTTAGTTGATTTTTCTTCTAAAATTTTATTTGCTAAGTTTTCGAATTCTTTACTGAACTTGTCTTGTAGTTTTTCTACTTCACTTTTATTATCATCTAACTTTTGTTGTAAATTCTTTAATTCTGATTCTAATCTAGTATTTCGAGTAATTAATTGTTCTTTTTCTTGTTGATTGAATTTCACCTCTTTTTGCAGCTCAATCAAATTATCATCCACAATTTCTTTTGACTGTTGTAATAAAGAAGCACGTTCTTCTAAAGTAGCTTTCACTTTTTCTGAAGATAACTTACTAAGCATTTTGCCAATATAAAAACCTATGGCAGCAAAAACAATCGCGAGAATAAAGTATGTAATCAATTCTGTCATTATATCAATTTAAGTGCTTAAATTTATCACTTTAAAACACAATAGAAAACCATATGTTATGGATTTTGTGAACAATTCTTAAATTTATTAATGAAAACGATCTCTAAATTCATTTTATTTACACTTTTAGGGTGGAAGATTGAAAATAATTTTCCAAAATCGCTCAAAAAATATGTTGTTATTGCAGCACCACATACTAGTTGGGTAGATTTTCCAATTGCAATTTTAACAAGAATGAGCTTAGGTACAATGATTCATTTTATTGGTAAAGACTCTTTGTTTAAATCACCTTTTGGATTTGTGTTTAGTATGTTAGGAGGTACACCAGTAGATAGATCTAAAAGCAATAACTTGGTAGATGCTGTTGTAAATATTTTTAATTCTAGAGATGAATTTCGTTTGGGGTTGTCTCCAGAAGGTACAAGAAAAAAGGTCGAAAAATGGAAAACGGGTTTTTATTATATTGCAAAAGGGGCAAATGTACCCATTGTAATGGCAACTTTAGATTTTGGAAATAAAAGAGTTAAAATCTCTGAACCTTACTATATTACAGGTGATATGGAGAAAGATTTTGAAGTGTTTTATGATTTTTTTAAGCATGTAAAAGGAAAAAACCCAGAATTATTTTAACATTTATAGTGAAAATAAAATAAATTTTAGTACGTTTGCATAGTAGACAATATTTCTTAATAGAGATTAGGGGCTTTATTATTAATGAGTTTACTATAATAGCATAAGCTATGATAAATAAGTCTTCAGGTCTCTGAAGACTTTTTTTATGCATATTTATTAGCTATTTTTTCAGCAATCCCAACAATAACTTCAGTTGCTTTTAGCATAGATTCTACCGGGACATACTCGAACCGTCCATGAAAATTATGACCACCAGCAAAAATATTAGGACAAGGTAACCCTTTATAAGATAATTGAGACCCATCAGTTCCTCCTCGAATAGGTTTAATTAAAGGTTTTATATTATTTTCTAGCATTACTTCTTCGGCTATATCAATAATATGCATTACTGGAGTGATTTTCTCTTTCATATTAAAATATTGATTTTTTATATCTATATGAATTAACTCTTGATTGAATTCTTCGTTAAAATCGTCTGCAATTCTTTGCATTAATTTTTTTCTTTTTTCAAATAAATCTAAATCATGATCTCTAATAATATATTCTAAAATAGTTTGCTCAACATTACCTTGAATATCATGTAAGTGAAAAAAACCTTCGTAACCCTCTGTATTTTCGGGAGTTTCCTCTGTGGGTAGAGAAGCTACATATTCGTTTGCAATTAGCATAGAATTAATCATTTTTCCTTTGGCATAACCAGGATGAACGATTTTACCAGTAACAGTAACTTTTGCTGATGCTGCATTAAAATTTTCGTATTCTAATTCACCAATCTGACTTCCATCCATTGTGTATGCCCATTCAGATCCAAATTTTTCAACATTAAATAAATGGGCTCCTTTACCAACTTCTTCATCTGGAGTAAAACAAATTCGTATTTTTCCGTGTTTAATTTCTGGATGTTGGATTAAATATTCCATAGCAGATACAATTTCTGTAACTCCAGCTTTATCATCTGCACCCAAAAGTGTTGTTCCGTCTGTAGTGATTAAAGTCTGACCTTTGTATTGTAATAAATCTTCAAAATAATCAGGCGAGAGTACAATATTTTTTTCTTTATTTAATATGATATCATTTCCTTGATAATTTTTGATAATTTTTGGTTTTACATTTGCTCCAGTAAAATCAGGACTTGTATCAATATGTGCTATAAAACCAATTGTTGGTACTTCGTAATCTAAATTACTGGGTAAAGTAGCCATGATGTAACAATTTTTATCTAAATCGACCTCTTGCATTCCTATTTGTTTGAGTTCTTCTGCCAAAACCTTGGCTAAATCCCATTGCTTTTCTGTACTTGGAAAAGCAGGATTATTTGGGTCTGATTCAGTATCTATAGTAATATATTTTATAAAACGGTCGGTAATATGTTGTTTATCAATCATTATTGAATAATTTTTATTTTTTCGATTAAAGAAATAGCTTTACACAAACGGTTTTGTGTTAAAGAATCTCCGTAAACTTCTGCTTTAGCTAAAATAAAATGATTTTTATCTATTTTGATGAAAGCTTGTAATTTTTGATATAAATAATCAGATTTTATGCCTTTAGAAATAAGGATATAAGTTGGTTTTTCTAAAAAAATTAACTCTTTTGAATTTATTTGGATAAGTTTTTTTTTCAAATTTTCTTGTTCAATTTTTAGTTTGAATAAGTCATTTATCTCAAGGTTATTTTTGATAAAACTTACATCAACTAAAAAGGTTGCTGTAAGCTGTTTTGTAGTATCAGCAAAAAAAATTGAAGATTGTAAATTGTCTTGGTATAAATTTGTTTTCCAATTTTTAGGAATAGCAATCGAAAACTTATTTTCTACATCTTTTACAAGCTCTAAATTGTCAAAATTAAATGATTTGCATTGTAACTCTTTACCTAATTCAGATTGTTTCATACAAGAAAGAAATATTAACAATAACAAGAATAAATACCTTTTTTTCATTATTCTAATACTAGTTTACCGATTTTATTATTTCCGCTTAACCAAGCTGTTTTTCTATCTACAAATTGAATGGTATAATAACTTTCTTTAGAGATATCAGTCCATGTATTACCGCTATCGTTAGAAAAAGAAACCCCAGTTTTTCCGACTGTAAAAACTTCTTTTCCATTAGTGTTAGGAACATATTGCACGCAACTTTTATAATTTGGATTTAATCCATCTGAAACAATAGTCCATGTTTTTCCTCCATCTTTAGTAATTGCTTTATTTGCTTTATTTGCATTAGGTTTTGAGTAATTTCCCCCCATTACAATGCCATTCTTTTTATCAGCAAAATCAATTGAATAAATCCCCTGAGGTCCATTTCCTTGAACGATAGGAGTGTTATAAATTGTCCATGTTCTACCGTAATCAGTAGATTTTAAAATTCGTGTTTTTTTTCCACCAGAGGCAAGCCAAACAGTGTTTCCGATGGTTTTTATATTGGTATTACTTGCTGCAAAAAAAGCTTCACCATCATCAAATTTTGGTAGAATATCACAAGAAACTTTTTCCCAAGTTTCACCTGCATTTTTAGTTAATAAAATAGAAGGACAATCTTCTGTGGGATCTCCAACTGCAATTCCGTGAATATTATCTTCAAAGAATTTCATAGCATCATAAAAAACTTTTTCATGTACTTCTTTATAAACTAACGCAATTTTTCCATTTTTAACCTTGTATAATAGTGCAGGATTACCAATAGATAAGGCAAAAATAGCTTTTCCGTTAGAAGCTACACTTCTAAAGTTTGGAGAAATAGAATCTTGATATTGAATAGAAATTTTAGATAATGTATTTTTTGGAGAATCACTTATTATACCAATATCACCATTAGAACCTGCATAAATTACTTCATTTTCATTTACAATTTGTATTGCTCTTATACTAGTGCTATCTATTTTAAACTTTTGAATAGTAATACTTTCAATGTTTCTAGGGAGATATTCTTTGTTGCAAGCTATAAAAGAAAGGAAAACAAAAATAATTACAATTATTCTTTTCATTTTTGATATTTTTATACGACTAAAATAAACAAATCATTCTCTAGAAAATGAAAAAAGCATTGGTAATTTCGGGTGGAGGTAGCAAAGGAGCGTTTGCAGGTGGTGTTGCGCAATATTTAATGAAAAAAGAGCGTAAAGAATACGATTTGTTTTTAGGTACTTCTACAGGAAGTTTAATGGTTTCGCATTTGGCATTAGATATGTTAGATGAGCTAAAGCACTTATATACTCATGTAAATCAGAAAACAATTTTTAGTAATAATCCTTTTAAAATTAAAAGGGTAGCAGGAGAAAAAGTTATTAGTATAAGACACTTAAACACTTTTTGGAACTTTTTAAATGGTAGAAAAACCTTTGGTGAAAGTAAAAATTTAAGGACCTTAATCAATAATAACATTACTAAAGAAATGTACGAGAGGATTAGGGTTAGTAACAAAGAAGTTGTTGTTACTGTTTCAAACCTTACTGCAAATCAGATTGAATACAAGTCTAGTAATGAGTGTACTTATGAAGACTTTTGTGATTGGATTTGGGGGTCTTGTAATTATGTGCCTTTTATGAGTTTATTAGAAAAAAATAGACAGCAATATGCTGATGGTGGATTTGGCTCATTAGTGCCAATTCGTGAAGCTATTTTAAGAGGTGCTACAGAAATAGATGCTATTATTTTGGAAACAGAAGTAACTCAATTTAATAAATTACCTGCTAAAAACCCATTTTCTTTACTGTTTGATGTTTTTGATTTTATGTTAACTCACGTAGAAAGGCATAATATTACTATTGGTAAACTAGCAGCAAACAATAAAGACATTAAATTAAATTTATACTATACTCCAACAGTTTTAACCACAAATTCTTTAATTTTTGATGAAAAACTGATGCGAAAATGGTGGAAATCAGGTTATAAATATGCAAAATCTAAGCGAGAGGAATTAATGAGTGAGTTTAGGCCAGATGTACTGGATTAAATAATAAAATAGTAATGACAAAAATAATTGATATTCAATGTTTTAAATTAAAATAATGAAATTTGGAAAGGTAGATAACCCAGATAAAATAGACTTTACATTACCTAAAACTCATAAAGACACCATTACTTTATTTAATGGGTTTAAAAAACCAGAAAAAATAAATGTTTTTATTGGTTGTGCTAAATGGAATAGAGCAGATTTAAAAGGATTCTATCCTAGAGGAACAAAAGATGAATTGGAATATTATTCTAAACAATTTAATTCTATTGAACTCAATGCTACTTTTTATCGAAATTTTCCAGCACAACAATTCGAAAAATGGTACTCAAAAACACCAGATAAATTTAAGTTTTTTCCAAAATTAGGTCAAGAAATTAGTCATTGGAAACGTTTGAATGGAGTAGCGGAAGTAGTGAATTCTTATCTTTATAATTTTAGTAATCTACAAGAAAAATTAGGGACTATCTTTTTGCAATTACATGCTAATTTTGGTCCTAAAAACTTTGATAAACTACAAAATTTTGTAGAAAGTTGGCCAAAAAACACTCCTTTGGCAGTTGAAGTAAGGCATAAAGATTGGTTTTCAGATAAAGCTATTGCAGAAGACTTTTATCAATTATTAGAAGAATATAATGTGGCCAATGTATTAGTTGATACCGCTGGTAGAAGAGATATGATGCATATGCGATTGACAAACAATGAAGCATTTGTAAGGTATGTTGGTGCAAATCATCCAACTGATTACGATAGATTAGACGACTGGGTTAATAAGCTAAACGAATGGGTTTCATTAGGTTTGCAGAATGTTCATTTTTTTATTCATCAGAATTTAGAAAAAGAATCACCCTTATTAGCAGCGCATTTTATCAAAAATTTAAATTCAGAATTTGATTTAAATTTGAGAATTCCTAATAGTGTCTCTAGTTCAGACAGTCAAATAAGTTTATTGTAAAGAATAACCCAACTTTAAAAGTTGGGTTATTTTTTTTTTGACTAGTGTTTGTTTTATCTTTTTAAATCAACATACATGTTATCTTTTGTAGGGCTTCCTAATTTTGAATTAAATATTTCTATATTTCTATTCTCAAAAGATTGTTGTTTGTAAAGCCCTTTATTACCAGATATAATATAAGTAATCATTCTATCTAATAAAGGATCAGATTTTTGTCCTAAAACCCCTAAGTTATTATAATCTTCTTTTAATAGTACTCCTGGTAAAGTGGTTCCCGGAGTAAAACCATTTCGCTCACTTTTATCATCAGCATTTACAATTTCTAAGACTAAAGGTTGCATTGCATAGGTATGATTTGGATTTAAATTATCGCCTGTTCTGGTCAGGTTATCAGAATCATAAAGCGTTATAGAACCTTCTTGTTTTCCTCTTGTGGTGTCACCAACTAAAGCAACATCTATATAAGACCTAAGGGAGTTTATGACCAATTCTGATGCAGAAGCAGAACTACTACTAACAATAAAATACACTTTTGTTAAATTAAGGCTCTGAATAGCTTCTTCTAAAATAACATTCCCATTTCTATCTGTATTTCTAATTTGATTTGTAAAATTATTGATAAATCTATCTGCAGTTATGGCTTTTTGTACCTTTTCATTCCAAGATTCTTTTGAATAAAGCTGTCCAGTAAATTGACCAGTAATCATACTTCCTAAATGTGTAGCTGTTTTAACAGAGCCACCGCTATTGTATCTTAAATCTATTACTAAATCTGTAACTCCTTGAGATTTAAATTCTGAAAAAGCTGCATTTAGTTGCCCGTCAAAAGAACTAGAAAATTGGTTGTACATTAAGTATCCAATTTTTTTAGCACCTTCATTAAATACTTTTTTTAAAGCTACAGGGTTTTCTTGGAGCTGAGTCTTAGATAGTGTAATTGTATTTCCATTAGTAGTAGGGTTTCCGTTATTATAATTAGAAAGTCCGATTGTAAAATTAGTGTTATTGCCAAATAATAAAGCTCTAAAATTTGTTGTAGTTAGTTGGGTGTTATCTACAGTATTAAAAATCATTCCTCTGCTAACCCCTTTGGTTTCAGCATCTGAAGAAGGCAATACATACCTAACATAACCAAAAATACTTTCAGAACCATTACTATATTGCACTAGGCCAAATTCCATGCCACTATTTAAAGTGATTCCTTGAAAAGCGTTTTCTAGAGCGATATAGTCATCAACAATAACAGAAAATCGATCTGTTGGTCTATTTAACAAACTTTCAAATAATTGTTCTGGTGATGAAAATCCCGTTAAATAATCATTTAATTGACTTTGATTACTAAAGCGGTTGTCTTGTAAATCTGGTATATCACTTTGCCATAAATAGTATGCATTTAAACCTTTCCAAATAAAATCGTGAACTTCAAGTTCTTGCGGAATAGACTCAGATTTAGTACAACTGTTTAAAGTTGCTATCGTTAAAATTAGTATTAAGTATTTATTAAAAAGATGTAACTTCATAGTATAAACATTATATTATATTGAACGCAATATAAAGAGAATTCGTATTATTTTTAGAACTTGTTGTAACAAATTAAATAGTATGTCGTCGTAATGATGTAAACCTGATAAAAAATAATTAAAATTAGTAGTTTACCATCAAAATTAACCAAATAGAATGAATCAATCAGACTTTTTAAAAGTTGTTTTACCATTTAAAGACAAGGTCTTTCGTTTAGCAAAAAGACTTTTAGTTTCTACTGAAGAAGCCGAAGATGCTACACAAGAATTGTATTTTAAATTATGGAGAAGTAAAGAGAAAATAGCTGATTATAAAAATGTCGAAGCATTTGCAATGACAATGACTAAAAATTATTGTTTTGATCGCTTAAAAAGTAAACAAGCAAGTAATTTAACATTAGTACACAGTAATTATAAAGAAAAAGAAACATCTTTAGATAAAAAAGTGGAACATCGAGACAGTGTAAACCAAGTACACCAATTGATAGAAAGCTTACCAGAGCAACAAAAGATTATTATTCAACTTAGAGATGTCGAACAATATGAAATGGAAGAAATCTGTAAAATGGTAGATATGAAACCAACTGCAGTAAGAGTTGCACTTTCTAGAGCAAGAAAAACAATAAGAGAAGCATTAATTAAAAAACACAACTATGGAGTTAGCTAACATAGAAAAATTAGTAGAAAAATATTTAAATGCAGAAACTTCTTTGCAAGAAGAAACTACCTTAAGAAACTATTTTACAGGAGGTAAAGTTGCACCACACTTGCAAGAATATGAATACATGTTTAATTATTTTACTACTACCAAAGATGAAACTTATACAAAAACCATTCAGTTAGAACCAAAGAAATCTAAAAAGAGAAACTTAAAATGGTTGTCTGTTGCAGCATCTGTAATGTTATTATTTAGCGTGTATATTGGAAAAACAATTTATAATAAAGCGCAAGAAAGAGAAGCAGAAAAAATTTATGCACAAGTAAGTAAAGGATTAATGTTACTCTCTACTAACCTTAAAAAAGGAGAGCAAGCAGTAGCAACTTTATATACTTATGAAAACACAGTAAATAAGATATTAAAATAAACCAAGTAAAAATTAGTAAAACCAAGTAAACAGAGAAATTATGAAAAAAATAGCAATATTAATAGCGTTAGTAGTTACACCGTTGGTAACCAGCGCACAGTCTTTTTTTGATACTTTAGAAGATATGGATGGAGTAGATGTGGTTGTAGTAACCAAAGATGCTTTCGAAATGTTATCTAAATTCAAAAACATAAAGGTAGAAGGAAATGAGACAATGGAAGTTTTTGAAATGATTCAAGAATTAAAAGAGTTAAAAGTTTTCTCTACAGATAATCCAGTAATTGCAGATAAAATGGATGCTATGGTAAAAACAGCCATCAAAAAACACAATTTAACTGAATTTATGCGAGTAAAACAAGATGATTCTCGAGTAAAAATTTATATGAAAACTGGTAAAAACAAAGATTATGTAAGTGAAGTATTAATGTTTGTAAAGGGCATTAGCAAAAAAACAAATAAAGCCTCAGAGTCAGTAATTGTTTCTTTAACGGGTAATATAGATATCAATAAATTATCAGATTTAGCAGATACTTTTTCCAAAGAAAAAAAGAATAAATAATTTAATGTGAAGTCAGATTAAACAATCTGACTTCACATTCAACCAAAAAATATAATAATGAGAAAAATCACAAAAATACTTTCACTTTTATTACTAGTATTGATGATTACTTCATGTAAAAATGAAAAATCACTACAAGGATATTTAGTAGAAAGTCAAGAAAAAACAGGTTTTATAACTGTTGATATTCCTACAAGCTTTTTACAATTAAAATCTGATGATGTTTCTGATGAAGTAAAAGCTACTTTAAAAAGTATTCGCAAAGTAAATGTTGTTGCCTTACCTATAAAAGGAAACGAAACGACATACCAAGTCGAAAAAGATAAATTGAAAAGTATTTTTAAAGACAATAAAGACTATAAGAGTCTTATGAGTATGAAGGTTAAAGGAATGAATATAAAATTATATTATACCGGTAATACTGATTCTATAGATGAAGTTATTGCATTTGGTTATAATGATAAGGCAGGAGTAGGTGTTGCAAGATTGTTAGGAGATAATATGAATCCTGCAAAAATTATTGAAATGATGAATAATATCAAAGTAGATGCAGATGACATCAATTTAGGTCAATTTAAAGCGATTTTTAATAGCAAATAGATTCCATAGTCATTTGATAAAAGCTGTAATTTCTTTAGAGATTGCAGCTTTTTTGTGTTTAAGTTGGTATGCTTTTTGAATTTAACCAAGCATTAACAGGTAAAACCTTAATATTTATTACTTTTGAAGCTTATGAAAATGCAATTTATGATGATTAAAAAAGCGATGTTTTTTCTTTTAATGACGATTAGTTTGATGAGTTTTTCTCAAGCTTCAGATTTATATAAGGCAGAAAAAGAAAAGATACACGATTTAGTACATACCAAGTTAAAAGTCGATTTTAGCTTTAGCGAGAAGACTATGAATGGTGAAGCATGGGTAACAGCAAAACCACATTTTTATGCAGCCAATAAAATTACTTTAGATGCTAAAGCGATGCTAATTCATCAAATTTCTTTAAATAATAAAAAGTTAAAGTATGTTTACGATAATTCAAAACTAATTATAGATTTACCTATACTTTACAAAAGAAACGAAGAATTTACCATCTATATAAAATATACAGCACAACCAGAAAAAGTACATCAAAAAGGAAGTGCAGCAATTACAGAAGCTAAAGGGTTATATTTTATTAATTCGGATGGTTTAGATAAAAATAAACCAACTCAAATTTGGACACAAGGAGAAACAGAGGCAAGTAGTTGCTGGTTTCCAACTATAGATGCTCCAAATCAAAAAACTACTCAAGAAATTTACATTACGGTTCCTAAAAAGTTTAAAACACTTTCTAACGGAAAATTAATCAATCAAACAGAAAAAGGAAGTAATAGAACTGATTATTGGAGAATGGATCAGAAACACGCTCCTTATTTATTTTTTATGGGAATTGGTGAGTATGAAATTATAAAGGATAACTATAAAAATATTCCAATTAATTACTACGTAGAAAAAGAATATGCGCCTTATGCAAAAGATATTTTTGGCTTAACTCCAGAAATGATGGAGTTTTTCTCTACGCTTTTAGGAGTTGAATATCCTTGGAATAAATACAGCCAGATCGTAGGTAGAGATTATGTTTCTGGAGCTATGGAAAACACAACAGCTGTAATTCATGGCGAAAAAGCTTATCAAACTCCTGGGCAATTAATAGATGAAAATGTCCAAGAAAACACAATTGCTCACGAATTATTTCACCATTGGTTTGGTGATTTAGTTACTACTGAAAGTTGGTCTAATTTAACATTAAACGAATCTTTTGCAAATTATAGCGAGTATCTATGGCGAGAATATAAATATGGTAAAATGAATGCAGATATGCATTTGTTTGATGATGTAAGTGCCTATAAAAACGGACAAAACTTTGACAAACATCTAGTCCGTTTTAATTACACTGATAAAGAAGATATGTTCGATTTAGTGAGCTATAACAAAGGTGGAGCTATATTGCATATGTTGCGTCATTATTTGGGAGATACAGCTTTTTTTGAGGGGTTAAAAACCTATTTAACAGAGTTTAAATACAAAACGGCAGAAGTACATCAATTGCGTTTAATCTTCGAAAGAATAACAGGTAAAGACTTAAATTGGTTTTTTAACCAATGGTATTATGGAGCTGGACATCCTAAAATTGATATCTCTTATGATTACAATACGATTCAGAAAAAAGTAACCGTTAATATATTGCAAACGCAATCTAATGCTTTTAAATTTCCATTAACATTAGATATTTTTGAAAACGGTAAAAGAACCAGACATACTGTTTTTGTTAATGGAAGAGATGCTTCATTTACATTCCCATATACAAAGCAGCCAGCTTTAATTCAAATCAATGCTGATGGTGTTTTATTGTGTGAAGTTAATGAAAATAAGGTCTTGAGCGAATATGTTTTTCAATTAAAAAATGCAACAAACTATATACACAGAAGAGAAGCATTGCTAGAAGTGATAAAAAAACAAGACGATAAAATAGTCTTTAATGCTGTTGTTAATGCTATGGATGACCCTTCTTATAAGATTAGAATCTTAGCTTTACAAAATGTAGATTTAATTAATAAATTCTCGAAAAAAAATGTAATTCAAAAGATTATGCTAATTGCCAATAATGATAAAAAGACATTAGTGCAAGCTGCTGCAATAGAGACTTTGGGAAAACTTACAGACCCAGAATTACAATCAATTTTTGAAAAAGCCTTACAAAGTAAATCGTATTCTGTTCTTGGTAAAGCATTGGTGGCTATGTATTATGTGAACAAACAGTTGGCAATTGCTAAATCTAAAACTTTACCTGATGAAGTTAGAAAAATACTAGCAACACCATTAACAAGAATTTTTATTGAAGAAAAAGACCAAAACGAGTTACCTTTTATTGCAAAGAGTGTTTTGTCTGGGATGTTTTTATCTAATGATGATGCTTCAAAAAACATATACCAAAAAGCATTTACATTAATTTCTGAGAGCAACAATACAGAAGCTATCCAAAATTTAGTAGATGATATGGTGGTTAAAGGAAATCAGTTTAAATCGTTTAATTTTGATAAAGTGGTGATTAATTTAATGAGAAGAATGGTGCAAGATCAAAAAACTAAGAACCTAACAAATAAAGTAAGAAATATAGCTATTATTAAAGAAGCCATGGCGAAGTTGTTGTAGGATTTACCACTTTTTAAAAGCAAAAAAGTAATAGAATAGACTTATAATTATAATAAATATGATTAGGTTTATAACGTTATTTTTAATTTTATCTTTCTTGTGCTTTTTCCTAATTTCTTTCTTCAAAGCTGTCATTTCTAAATTAGAAATTTTAGGAAATTTTAAATTTTGAGTATATTTTTCTTTGATCAGGTTTTCTTTTCTTTTTTTAAGCTCGTATTTTAACGCGGCTTTTCTATTTTTTGCTGCTTCTTGCCTTTTTATTAGCATTGTTAAAGAACCCCAACCATCCATAATTAAAAAATATTATTTTTTATACTCATCAAAAGTACCATCGGAATAGAATACTACTATACGTTGTATTTTTTTTCCAGAATTGTCAGTTTCAGAAGCAAATAAAGATGAAGTAGAAGTAGGGTTGCTTTCTATATTTTTAGGAAAACTACCTTTTCCATTGAGTAGCCAATACATATCTACATCGCTAAATTCTGAGGTGACTTTCAACACAAAATCCAAACTTGGTTTGTTTCGTCCAGAAAGAATATGAGAAATACTAGAACGTTGCACACCTACTTTATCTGCAAACATGGAGGCTGATAATCGATGGAAATCCATGATTTTTTTTAAACGAGAAGTGAATTCTGATATGTTTACCATTGTAATATTACTACTTTATACAAATGTAAATAAACTAATATTAAGTACAAAGAAGTATTATGTAAAACAAAAACAACAAGAATTTTAATGTTAAATAATAACTTTATTTAAGTTTTGTAAAATATTGATAATTAATTGTATATAAATTATTTTTAATTGTTTTTTATTTTACTGTAATTTTACTTGTCATTTGTTTTGTGTTTTATAAATATGATTTTACAAAAGTAACATAACTTGTGGTTTTATTAATTTACAAATGTAATGCACATGCAATTTACAATTGTAATTTTTTAGTTTGATGACAATTGTAAATGCCGTAATTTTGAAAAATAATTAAGGCATAAAAATGAATACATTATCAATAGATTTTTTAGAGAAAGTTTATACAGTGCAAAAAGAAAAATCTTTGCATGGAAAATGGATTACTTATAAAGACATTGAAAATTTGTTTTCAAAATACAAATCTCATTTTGAAGTTAAACAAATAGGAACTTCCGAAGAAAACAGACCGATTCAACAATTAAAAATTGGTAAAGGGACTAAGAAAGTTTTATTGTGGTCGCAAATGCATGGTAATGAAAGTACAGGTACAAGGGCTTTATTTGATCTTTTTAACTGTTTTATCCATGATTCTGGTAATGTATTTTCTAAAGTGTTAGAAGAATGTACTTTGGTTTTTATTCCGATGTTAAACCCTGATGGTTCTCAAGCTTTTACTAGAGTTAATGCAAATCAAGTTGATTTAAATAGAGATGCGGTGGATAGAATCGCAAAAGAAAGTAAACTTTTACGACAGGTTTTAGAAAACTTTAATCCACAGTTCTGTTTTAATCTGCACGATCAAAGAACTATTTTTAATGTAGAAGGAACAAAAAAACCTGCAACGATTTCCTTTTTAGCGCCATCTGAAGAAATTACGAGAGCTTTAACAAAAGGAAGAATAGAGACTATGGATGTAATTGTTTCGATGAATAATATGCTTCAAAATGTTATTCCAAATCATGTTGGTAGATATACAGATGAGTTTTATCCAACAGCTACTGGTGATAATTTCCAAAAATTAGGTTACAATACCATTCTTATCGAATCTGGACATTATCCTAATGATTATGATAGAGAAGAGACAAGAAAATATACTTTCTTTTCTATTTTACAAGGAATTCATCATATTGCAATTTCATCTTCATTTAATAATTATAAAACTTATTTTAAAATACCTAATAATGATAAGATGTTTTATGATGTAATTCATAGGTATCCAAATTCAGAAAATGATGCTGCTTATCAATATGAAGATAAAATCATAGATGATAAACTTGTTTCAAAATTAAACAAAGTTGAAGAAAAAAGTTTAAAATCTAAAATTGGGCACTCCGAAATCGTTTTCGAAAATAAAAATATTTAAGTATTTGTTAATTTTGCCCTTGTTTAATTAAATTTAATTCATAAATTTGTATCTGAAATTGAATAATACGTAAAATATGAAAAAATTTATTTTAGACGAGATTGACCATCAAATATTAGACATCTTAATAGAAAACGCAAGAACACCGTTTACAGACATTGCTAAACAATTATTGGTTTCGGCAGGAACCATTCATGTTCGTGTTAAGAAAATGGAAGACGAGGGTATTATTCAGGGTTCTACGCTTACTTTAAATTATGAAAAAATGGGTTATTCTTTTATTGCTCATGTTGGTGTGTTTTTAGAAAAAACTTCAATGACTCAGAATGTGATTGCAGATTTAAAGAGAATCCCTAATGTGACTGTAGCTTATGTAACTGCTGGGAAATACAATATTTTCTGTAAAGTAAGAGCAAAAGGAACTAATGATGCTAAGGATATTATATATAAAATAGATGATATTCCGGGGGTAAATAGAACAGAAACAATGATTGCTTTAGAAGAGAGTATTAACGACAAAAAAAGAATGATGCATGCAATTTTTAAAGAATTGTAAAAGTTAAAAATAGAAATATTTAAAAATCCTTATCATTAAAATGATAAGGATTTTTTTATAGAATTCACATCATTATGATTATGTTTGTTGATATAATTATCATATCCGTAATTTATGATTCCTAAAATCGAGTTTAATAAAAAATCTTTAAAAGAAGGTGTATTATTAAATTTATACAAAAAAATGCTAAAACCTCGTTTAATAGAGGAAAAAATGCTAATTCTTTTACGACAGGGAAAAATTTCTAAGTGGTTTTCTGGTATTGGGCAAGAAGCGATAGCCGTTGGGGTAACTTTAGCTTTAAAAAATGATGAATATGTACTACCAATGCATCGAAATTTAGGAGTTTTTACTACAAGAGAAATCCCTTTATATCGCTTATTCTCACAATGGCAAGGTAAAATGAATGGTTTTACCAAAGGAAGAGACCGAAGTTTTCATTTTGGTACGCAAGAATACCATATTGTTGGTATGATTTCTCATTTAGGACCTCAATTAGGAGTAGCAGACGGAATCGCTTTAGCAAATAAATTAAAAAATAACCATAAGGTCTGTGCTGTTTTTTCTGGAGAAGGTGCTACAAGCGAAGGAGATTTTCATGAGGCCTTAAATGTAGCTTCTGTTTGGAGTTTACCTGTTCTTTTTTGTATTGAGAATAATGGATATGGTTTATCCACTCCAGTTTCCGAACAATATAAATGTAAACATATTGCAGACAAAGGAATTGGATATGGTATAGAAAGTCATATTATTGAAGGAAACAACATTTTAGAGGTGTACACTAAAGTAAATGAACTCGCAAAGAGTATTCGTAATACACCCAGACCAATTTTATTGGAGTTTAAAACTTTTAGGATGCGAGGTCATGAAGAAGCAAGTGGTACAAAATATGTTCCTCAAGATGTAATGGATTTCTGGGCAGCTAAGGATCCTTTAGAGAATTATCAAGAGTTTTTAAAAAAAGAAGGAATTCTTAGTGAAGAAATAGAAGTTTCTTTAAAAGAAGAAATGGTTCATGAAATTAATAAACACTTAAAAATTGCTTTTGATGAAGAGCAAATTGTTCCGAATCTAAAAACTGAATTGAATGATGTTTATCAAGATTATGTCTACAAAGAAGTTTTGCCATCTAAAGAGCAAAAGAAAATTCGTTTTTTAGATGCAATTTCAGAAGGGTTATATCAAACTATGGAAAAATATGATGATTTAATTATAATGGGGCAAGATGTTGCTGAATATGGCGGTGTTTTTAAGATAACCGATGGATTTATAGAAAAATTTGGAAAAGAACGTATAAGAAATACTCCAATATGTGAATCTGCTATTATATCTACAGCTTATGGTTTGGCTGTTAATGGAATGAAAGCTGTTGTAGAAATGCAGTTTGCAGATTTTGTTTCTTCGGGCTTTAATCCTATAGTAAACCTATTGGCAAAATCTTATTACAGATGGAATCAAAATGCAGATGTTGTTATTAGAATGCCTTGTGGAGGAGGTGTGGGCGCTGGTCCTTTTCATAGTCAAACCAACGAAGCTTGGTTTACTAAAGTACCAGGTTTAAAAGTGATTTACCCAGCTTTTCCTCAAGATGCAAAAGGTTTGTTAATTGCTGCCGTTAACGACCCAAATCCGATATTGTTTTTTGAACACAAAGGATTGTATCGATCAGTGTATGATGATGTATCGGAAAATTATTATACTACAGAAATTGGTAAAGCGGCTTTACTGCGAGAAGGTAGTCAAATTACAGTAATAAGTTATGGGGCAGCTATTCATTGGGTTTTAAAAGCGTTAGAAGGTTATACAATATCTTTAGATCTTATCGATTTAAGAACCATACAACCTTTAGATAAAGAAACGATTTATCAATCTGTAAAAAAGACAGGAAAAGTATTAATCGTTCAGGAAGATTCTTTATTTGGTGGAATTTCAAGTGATATTTCTGCATTAATTAATGAAAATTGTTTTGAGTTTTTAGATGCTCCCATAAAAAGGGTAGCAAGTTTAGAAACTCCTATTCCGTTTAATAAACAGTTAGAAAAACAATATTTAGGAAAAGAAAGGTTAAAAGAAGCTCTATTGGATTTGGTTAATTATTAAAATGGAATTAGAACATTTTTTTCAATGCCCACATTGTTGGTCAGCAATTTCCATGATTTTAGATGCAAGTGTTTCTCAGCAAACCTACATTGAAGATTGTGAGATTTGCTGCAATCCTATAGAAATTACATCTAATTTTGAAGAAGGGGAGCTTGTAGGTTTTTTTTCTCAGTCGATAGAGCAATAATTAAAGTAAAGGATTTTTCCAAGAAAATGTATTAAATAGTGTAATCCAATCTTCAGGAAATGGTGTGGTTAAATTTAGGGTTTGTGAAGTAAATGGATGTACAAATGATAAATTACCTGCATGTAAGAATAAGTTTTTGCATTTTAACTTATTTTCAAACATCATATTGTGGTTTTTATCACCGTATTTTGGATCTCCAATTAAAGGATGACTGATTTTATTCATGTGTACTCTTAATTGATGCATTCTTCCTGTTTTTGGTGATAATTGTACGAAGCTATATCGTGAAGAATCGTAAGGTTTTACAGCGATTTCTAGGGTAATTTTATCTAATGTTTTTAAATAGGTTAAAGCTTCCTTGTGTACGTTTGCATCTCTTCCTTTTACAGGAGAATCTATAATTTTTATTTCGGGAGAAAATCCACGAACAATCCCGTAGTACATTTTTTGAATCTCATTATGGGTAAATAATTCTTGAAAATGTTGAACAAACTCTTTTTGTTTTGCGAGTAATATAATCCCAGAAGTTTTTCTATCTAATCTATGTATTGGATATACTTTTAACTTTTTTGTGTTGAAAATAGATTGTAAAAGAGAGGTTTCTTCTGCTACATTTCGAGAATGTCTTGCATGATGAACAACCATATTATTGGGCTTACTCACGCATAAGATATATTTGTCTTCAAAAATTACTTGTACACTCATTTACATTTTTTAATTTTCAAAAATAATATTTAATTTATGATAACTTTAAAAGATTTTAAAGGAAGTTTTTGTAATTTTAAAATGTTAGTAATCAACAATATATTATAGTTATGAGGTTTTTTGTTTTAGGTTTAATAGTTGTTTTTATGAGTTGTAAGAGTTCTAATAAATTAATAACGCCAAAAGATATAGAGAATTTTAAAAGAAAAATAGAGCATCAAAATATAAAAGTGACCTCTAATTTTGCGCAACCTTTAGGGATAAATTCTGGAGTAATGGGGTTAGAAAATTTATTACCTCCGGGAAGCACTATTGGGAATATCAATTTATCGGGTAGCTCTAACTTTTTTATCATAAAAAAAGATAGTTTAGAAATGGATTTGCCTTATTATGGACAACAAAGAATGTCGAGAGGGTATAATACGAGTGGTAGTGTTGAGTTTTCTGGGAAGGTAGCTTCAGTTAAAAAAGAATTTATCGAGAAGAGAAACCAATATATATTTAAATATAAGGTCAATACTAATACCGAAATGTATAATATTGTTTTAACACTTCATCCAAATTCATCTTCAAATTTAGTAGTAAACAGTAGTCATAGAACTACCATATCTTACCGAGGAAATTGGGAAGAGTTAAAAAAAGAAAAAGAATAAAAAAAGGCTATTTAAAACAACCTTTTCGTTTATTCTTTACCAATTAAATCAATATTAGAATCGTTTCCAATACCTTTAGGGTTGTTGCCCCATTGGTTGGTTTTGTTTTCACTATCCATGCAGGTAAAAATCAAAACAATAAATCCGCCGATATAAGGAATAAAGTTTAATAAGTAAAACCAACCGCTTTTACCAATATCATGCAAGCGCCTTACAGTTACTGCAATAGAAGGGATTAAGGTTGCTAAAAAATATATTCCTAAAACACCAATAACAATAGGTGATGGTCCAGAGTCATCTCCAAAATCGTTACTTGAAAAACCAAGTAAAAAACTTAGTAAGAATATAATAATAAGATGAAAGAGCATAAACATCCAATATTCTTTTCGTCTTGCTCTACCTGAAAAGTCTGCATACTGTTTTAACACTTTTAAATACCAATCCATTTTTTTTTTTAAATTTAGTTGCTAAAGTAAATTATTATTCTTTTCCAATAAAATTAATTTCATCATCATTATATAAATTTTTGGGGTTAGCGCCGTATTTGTTTTGTCCATCCCAACTATCTTCTACTAAAAGTATAAGCAGCCAAATGGGACCAATTAATGGAATAAATCTAACAAACCAGTATACGCCAGATTTGTTAATATCATGCAATCTTCTGACAGCACAAGCAATATGTGGAATAATAATAAATAAACCATAAGCCCCTATAAGTAAAAAAGATTCTTCTGTTCCAAAAATATCGCTTATTAAATTAGAAATTATTCCTAAAATGAAAAAAACAAAAAGATTAAATAGAAAAAACATCCAATATTCTTTACGTCTTGCTCTTCCCGAAAAATTTGCATAATTCTTAATGCAATGTATGTACCATTTCATAGCTTTTATTTTTTTTAAAATAAACCTCTCGATTTTAGTTCTAAATATTTATTAATAGTGTCTCCAGTTAAGTTTTCTGGTTTTGTAAGTACAGATTGAATGCCGTATTTTTTTAATTCTCTAACTATACTTTTCTTTTCATACATAAATTTTTCAGCAATAATACTGTCGTAAACACTTAAGATATCATCTTTATTAGACGTGGTTAGTGTTTTTAATTCAGTGTTTTCAAAGAATACTATCAAAACCAAATGATTTTTAGCCAAAGCTCTTAAGTAAGAGATTTGTCGGTTTAAACCATCCATAGTTTCGAAATTTGTAAATAGAATTAATAAACTTCTATGTGTTATTTTTCTTTTGATGACGGCATAGAGTGTACTAAAATCAGATTCAGAAAAATCTGTTTTTAAATTGTGTAAAGCTTCAGAAATTAAGCTCATTTGAGAGTTTCTTTTTTCTGCAACAACCCAATCTTCAAGTTTTTTAGAAAAAGATAACATTCCTGCTTTGTCTTGTTTTTTTAAAATAACGTTACTTATGGCTAATGTGGCATTAATTGCATAATCAAGTAAACTTAAATTATTAAAATGCATTTGCATTGCACGACCTTTATCTATGATAGCATAAACCGGTTGCGATTTTTCTTCTACATACTGATTAATCATTAGCTGATTTCTTTTAGCTGTTGCTTTCCAGTTTAAAGATCTAATGTCATCTCCAGAAACATATTCTTTTATTTGTTCAAATTCTAAGGAATGACCTATTCTACGTATTTTTTTTGTTCCATAAGAAATGGAATCGTTAGTAAATGCTTTAAAATCGAATGATCTTAATTTTAAAAAAGAGGGATAGCATTTTATTTCTTTTGGAGTGCCTAATACGTGTTTTTTAGTGGCTAATTGAAGAGGAGAACTAGCATAAACATTTACATTTCCAAAAAGATATACACCTCTTTCGGTCGGGGTAAGGTCATAATGCATCATTTTTTCATCATTTGTGGCAATGATAACTTTAAAGATAAAATCTCTTTTCTGAAATTGAAAAGGAATTTCTTCTATAATTGACAAATGTGCTGGAAATTTATAATAATTCTGAATTCCTATAGATATTTTATTTGCATCACCATTTGAGAGCCTTTCGGGTAAGAAACGATTTAATGTAATTCCTTTTTTAGTGTTATACAGTATAAAAACATCAATTAAAACCAAAACACATAGCATAAAGAGTAAAACTTTAGAAATGTTAAAAAACACAGGAATAAAAAAACCGACCACAAAAAGTAAGGCAATTCCTCCCATAAAATAAAAGAATCGGTTGTTTAAAAATAATGTGTTATAAAAGTGTTTCAACTATTTTTTTGTTTTTGTTAAAGATGCATCCTTGTTAACCAAGCAACTAAAAGTTAATAACTGCCCACTAACGTGGTATTTCTACTGCTTCAATAATCTGTTCTATAATTTGTTTGCTTGTTAAACCTTCCATTTCTCTTTCTGGGGTTACAATAACCCTATGTTGTAATACCGGAATAGTGGCTTTTTTAATGTCTTCTGGTGTTACAAAATCACGTCCTTCAATAGCTGCAAAAGCTTTAGAAGCACCTAAAATTGCTATACTTGCTCTTGGTGAAGCTCCTAAAAATAAAAAAGAGTTTGAGCGTGTATTTACTACAATATTAGAAATGTATTTTAGTAAGTTTCCTTCAATTTTAATTTGATTTACTAGGCTTCTATAGGCTATAATTTGCTCACCCTTAATTACCGTTTCTACTTTGCTATTTTTTGTGGTATTTTCTAAGGCTTGTTCTTTTAATAAGATAGAAAACTCTTCTTCTGCATTAGGGTAAGCAACATTGATTTTAAAAAGAAAACGGTCTAATTGTGCTTCTGGTAATCGGTAGGTGCCTTCTTGTTCTATTGGATTTTGAGTAGCTAAAACTACAAAAGGAGGGTTTAGTTCATAGGTGGTTCCGTCCATTGTAATTTGTTTTTCTTCCATTACTTCAAACAAAGCTGCTTGAGTTTTTGCTGGTGCTCTATTAATTTCATCAATTAAAACCATATTCGAGAAAATTGGCCCTTTTTTAAATTCAAATTCCGATTTCTTTACATTAAAAACAGAAGTACCTAAAATATCAGATGGCATTAAGTCTGGTGTAAACTGTATTCTACTAAAATCAACAGCAATTGTTTTGGCAAGTAGTTTTGCAGTAATGGTTTTGGCTACACCTGGAACTCCTTCTATTAATACATGGCCATCAGATAGAAGCGCTACAATTAATAAATCTATCATTTCTTTTTGCCCAACAATTACTTTTTGCAACTGCTTTTTTATTTGAAAAACACTGTCTTGTAGTTCAGATAAATCGATTCTATTTTCGAATTCTAAATTTTCTTTTGGTGCTGCGTTATTTGGTGTTTCCATATGTTATTTTTTAAAGAAATTTTTAATCATTTTATAAAATACAACTAGCTCTTCTTCAGAACATTCTTGCTTTTTATGTAAAGTAATAATTGTATTAACTAAATACTTTGTTCTTTGCAATTCATTCCCTGACTTTAAAGCTAATTTTTCTATAAAATCTGTGTTTAAATTTGACGTGTCAAGCAAGTAATTGGTTCTTACTTTTTCTAAAAAATAGCTTATTTTTTTATCAACAAGATTTTTATGATCTTCTTCTTTTAAGTATAAATTAGCTATGGTTTGTGTAAAGGCTACGGTAGAGTTTTTTAAAGGCTCAATAACCGGCACAGGTCTTTGTTTTCTTCTTGCATTAAATAACATAAATAATAACAAACCGATAAGTGATACAAATAAAAACCAAGTTAAGGTTGGGTGCGCTAAAAAGAACTTAAAAATAGACGTATTGTCTTCCTTTTTATCTGAGTATTTACTCGATTTAATAAATGGATCCCATAGAATATTACCATCTGGTAAATAAGAAAATACATTTTCTACATAAGATTCTTTATTATTCAGTAAGAAGTAATTAGTAAATGCAACGGGTTGTGTATGCAGGTAAAATGCACCTTTACCATGATGTATTTTGATAAAATTTGGAACCTTTTCACCACCAACTTCAATAGTACCTAAAACACTGGTTTTGCGATCATCATATTGCAAAAAGTAGTTTCTTCTAATGTTTCTGTCAAAATGGAAAGCACTACTATCAATTTTTGGATGATTAAAATAAAAATTGCCCTTCAGTTTTTTTAAACTAGAAACAGTAATTGCATTTTCATCTAAATTATTGGTCGTAAAGTCTAATCTGGTTTTTAAGGTATCTTTAAAATGATTAAACGCTAAAAATACATTGTTTCCCTTTTTAACAAAGTTCAAAAGTTCATTAATTCCATCGTCGGTGTGTTTGTATTGATTGTATTTAATACAAATATAATTCCGAACTATAGTGCTATCTTCTGCATCATTATCAAACAATAAATAATCATAAACATTTTCTTTTAATAAAGTTATTTTTTGATTTTTAAATAGTGTTTTGCCTTCGTTGTAAATGATATAATTTCCAAACGGAGTTTTCTCTTTTTCTTTAAAATTCTCTCTCCAATCTGTTTCTCCACAACTTACTAAAACAAATAAGAGCAGGAGAGGAGTGTATTTTTTAAATAGATAAAAATCAATCATTTTAAACTATTTTTAAAAGATTGATATTTTTGTTCTGCCAATTTAAAATTTACCTCGTCAATAGGAAACTCTCCATACCAAACGTAAGAATATACATAAGATAAGTAAGAAAATTGTGTTCTAGTTTCTTTTTGTTCAATTTCAAAAAGGTATTCCGAATTCGTTTTATCTTTATGGTAATCAATAAGTTTTTGCTGAGATAGTGTTTTTAAAACGGATAAATAATAATAACGTATTGCCAGTCGATAGGCTTTGTTTTGTATTGCCTTCTGCAGAAGTCCGTCGATATCGGTTTCGTGGATATCTTCTTCTTGATATACTAATTTTTCTGCAACTTTATTCTTAGTCTTTTTAAAATTCCAAAACCCAATTTCTGAGCCTAAAAAGGTTTTAAGAATGATAAAAATGATAACTATACCTAATAAAAATGGAAATACATTACTAATAAAAAATAAGAGTCCTTCTAAAAATGCATTATGAGTTAGAGAACTTTCTTCTTTTTCTTCTTCAGGATTTTCGGTGTATTGAAAATCTTTGCCGTTGTATTTCTCTTTTAAAGGGGTGGTAAATGCTCTTTTTTTTACAGGTTTGGTTGTTTTTTCATATACCAAAGTATCGTTCTTTTCAAAATGGATTTCTTGCATAAACTGACCAAAACAGTTCGCATTAATAAAAAGAATAAAGAGTAGCCAACTTTTTTTCATCAACGCAAATTGTATTTATTAGCTACCTGAAATGGTAAGACTAAATAATAATATCCAATAGATATCAGACTCGAACCAATAATTAAAAAACACAAAATAGTGGGCATAGTATTCGAATACCTAGTAATATAACCTTCTAAAAATGCGGCAACTAATGTAAACGGAATAGTACTAATAAAAATGTAAAAGGCAGCTTTCATACCAGTTTTAAAAGACTCAAAACGTTTTAAAGCTCCTGGAAATAAAATACTGGCTCCAATAATATAGCCAGCAGCTGCTTCTATAATCATTGCAAAAATCTCAAAGGTTCCATGTATCCAAATGCCTTTTAAACTATCAAATAAACTATTGTTTTGATAAAAGAAAGCCTGAAAAACAGCAACCATAATAGCATTATAAACTACATAAAATCCAGTACCAATACCTAAAAATAACCCAGAAAGAAACATATTTAAGCCAACACGTTGGTTGTTGTCGTAAATACCGATGAATGATCCCCAATTGCTTCCGCTTTTGTAAACCGCCATAGCATCACCACTTTCAATATTTTCTAAGGTATTATTAACGTAACTATCCCCTAAAATTTGTCTTGCAAAAGTGTCATCATTAAAAGTAGATAATAAACCTATTAAAAAGAACGCAAAGAAAATAATAAAGGATAAGTAAATAAACTTTCGATATTGATAGGAGAGAAGGGGTACTTTATCAAAAAAGAAGTACAAAATAGCATTTTTATCTCTTCTTTTAGAATGATATACTTTATCGAAACTAGATTTTGCTAGCTTGTTTAAATATTGAGTAACCTTGCTTTTTGGGTAATAGGTTTGCGCATAAACAAGATCATTCATAATCTTTATATGCAGGTTGGCTATGTCATCAGGACTTTTTTTCTTTTTATTTGAAATTATTTGTTCAAATTCAAGCCATTTTTCTTTATTTTGCTTTATAAAAGCGACTTCTCTCATTCAGAGCGAAAGTACATATTGTATGAAAAGACTCCAAATAAAAACAGCACAAAATGTAAATATCAACTTTACTTTGGCTAATGTTGGTCAGCGTTTACTTGCTTTTGTTGTTGATAATATCTTAAAATTTGCATATTTTTATTTTGCTGTTCATTTTCTAAATTTTGGTATGTTCGAAGGAATCGGAAGATTAGACGGTTGGTCTATCAAAGCTTTAGATATTATTATATTTTTACCCATTACTTTTTACTCTTTATATACAGAGGTACTTTTAGATGGACAAACCATTGGTAAAAAAATTATGCAGTTAAAAGTAATTGATATTGATGGTTTTAAGCCTTCTATTACAGACTTTGTAATCCGTTGGTTTTTAAGAATTATCGATTTTAATCTCTTTATTTTATTATTTATCTATATCGCATCCTTGGGCTTGCCAAATCAAGAAGCTTGGTTTTTCTTATTGTTTTTCTTTGGCAAAATGGTTGGTTTTTTTTTGATATTATTTACCAATAACAATCAACGTTTTGGAGATATTATTGCCAATACAGTAGTTATTTATATAAAAGATGATGTAAAATTTTCGGAAACCATCTTAGAAGAATTGTCTGCGAAATATGTGCCAACTTATCCAGGAGTAATCAAATTATCTGATAATGATGCTCGTATTATTAAAAACACTTTTCAGTCAGCAAGAAAATTTAACGATTACAAAACCTTAATCAAGCTTCGAAGTAAAATTCAAGAAGTTACAGAAATCAAATCCGTACATAAGAGCGATAAAGAATTTATAGACACGGTCTTAAAAGATTATAATTTTTACACGCAAGATATGTAATTAAGAATACCTCAAAAACTAGAAATTATGATATTTTCACTGTTTTTGTGAAATTTTTACAAGTATAATAATTTAGTTCGATTTTTTTGATATATCTCTAATAATTAAAGTTAGCAATCATAGTATCTTTATTTTTTTAAAAATTAGAATAAAAATTTTATGAGTGCACTAACAACAGTTACAACAGAACAACCTGAATTAATCAATGCAATAGATACCATTTGGGTGGCTATATGTGCAGCAATTATCTTCTTTATGGAAGGTGGTTTTGCACTGCTAGAAGCTGGTTTTGTAAGGTCAAAAAATGCAATGAGTATTATCGCAAAAGTTATAGTAGATATTATATTTGGTGGTATCGCCTTTTATATCGTAGGTTTCGGAATTGCCTACGGAAACTCTAATGGTTGGTTTGCTTTCGATATAGGAATTACTTCAGACGATTTAGGATTAGGCTTAACCGTCTCTAACAAATTATTTTGGTTTATTCAATTAGGCTTTGCCATTGCTGCCATTTCTATTGTTTCAGGAGCCGTAGCAGAACGTATGAAAATTTGGAGTTATGCAGTATATGTATTTATATTTTGTGCGGTAATGTATCCGATGGTGGCAGATTGGGTATGGAATCCTAACGGGTGGTTAGCTACAAGAGGATTTAACGACTTTGCGGGTTCTGCTGCAGTGCACGCCATGGGAGGTTTTTCTGCTTTAGCAGCTGCCATAGTATTAGGTCCAAGATTTGGAAAATATAAAGAAAATGGGCAAGTAAATGCAATACCTGGTCATAATTTACCTTTAGCGGCTGTAGGAGCTTTTATTTTATGGTTTGGTTGGTTTGCATTTAATCCAGGATCTACTTTGGGGGCTGTTGGTAATTGGGAATTAATCGGTACAGTAGCTACAAATACTTTTTTGGCTTCTGCTGCAGGTGGAATTTCAACCATGTTTTATACTTATTTTAGATATGGTCAAATAGATATTACTATGACTATAAACGGTGTACTGGCTGGATTAGTTGCCATTACAGCTGGATGTAACGTAGTAGATGCAAATGCAGCGATAATTATTGGTCTTGTTGCAGGTGTATTAGTTGATGTTGCTGTATTGTATATTGATAAATTACAAATTGATGATCCAGTAGGTGCCATTGCTGTACATGGTGTAAATGGTTTATTTGGTGCTTTAGCTGTTGGTTTGTTTGCTACCGATGGTGGTTTATTTTATGGCGGTGGAGCAGCATTATTAGGTACACAAGCATTAGGAGTAGGTGTAATTGCAGTTTTTTCATTTACATTAACTTTTATTTTAATGAAAATTATGCAAAAAACTTTTGGAATTAGAATTTCTAAGCGAGAAGAATCTGCTGGTATCGATGCAGTATCATTTGGTGTAGAAGCATATTCTACTTTTGAGTAATATTTAATCAATTTAAACAAAAGACATGAAAAAAATAGAAGCAATTATAAGACCCTCAAAATTAAAAGATGTTCAGCTTGGTTTAAAGGCTGCTGGAATTCCTTGTAATACAATTATCCCTGTAAAAGGTAGTGGGTTACAAAAAACATATACAGAGCGTTACCGTGGTACAGAACAATCCATGATTCTGCAAACTAGAATTATGATTATTTGTATTGTAAGTGATGCCAATCTAGAAACTGCAATAAACGTTATTTTAGATAACGCCTCAGAGAATTTAGTGGGTGATGGTAAAATCTTTATTTATCATGTAGAAGATGCCATTCGTATTCGAACGAGAACAAGAGGTATTGAAGCTATCAAATAAGGATAGCTAAAGTTTTAATACTAATATATATAATCGAGCACTTTTTTAATTTTAAATGGTGCTCGATATCATTTATATGTATCTAAGTAATTATTTTTTCCAAATATCAATTTATATTCTATAATATGAACATGAAGTAGAACGATAGGTATTCTAAAAATATTCTATTTTACATAATGTAAATTATAGTACAAATGCTTTGGTAGCTATAATTCTCTATTATGTAAAATATCCCACAAAGTCTTGAACATACAACAAACATTGTTTTGGGGGTGTTTTAAAATTCGTCAACAAGTTTTAAATACAATTTGGTAGAATCTCATATTTGGTATTATTCAATAATATTTTTCAAATACGTTATTTATAAGAAACATTTAAAGCATTAAAATTTGTAGCTATAATTCGCCATTTTTTAGATTTCTTCAAAATTTGTAATGTAATTAAAATTGTACTGTATTTTTTTCTAATAACATTTTCGCCAAATTTCCACAAGAGCATAAATTTTAAGAAAAATAAAATTCTATGCACTTGTTCTAATACAGCGTTTGAAGAACATTTTTTGACTTTTAGAGTTTAATGAAATTTAGAATTGGATTTTAAAATTGTTAGTCTGAATATTTAATTATTATCTTTTTTTCTTGATAAAAAAAGAAACAAAAAAATCAAGGCTCACATATAATTTTGGAAACAATTTCGGCTCAATCGCTATATTTTAGAATGAATTCTAATTATTAATTCTATTTTGAAAAGAGCTTAATATTTTGATTATCAACAGCATTTGTTGCTAACTCTCTAAAATATGTACGTTCATTCGCCTATTGTTTTGCCAAATTTATATTAGGCCAAGTTTAATATAGAACGAACTTCTATTTTACATAATATTATAATGAAATCCATTCTCTCAATGATATTGAATCTCCTGAAATATTTTTTATAAATATTTGATCAGCATTTAAATCATCAATGTTATTTGATTCTATTCGCATTTCAGAATAAAGTTCAAGGTATTCATTACCTTTCCAATTACCAGATCTTGTTTCGATAGGTAAAATAGCGAGGTTTTCATGAGATTTAAGAGAATCTGCAATACCTAGTTCCCAATTGCACCATTTAGATTTTAAACCATGAAATGTTGCTAGAAATAGAAATTTATTGCTACTTTTAATTTTATCTTTAATTTTTGTTGCTGTTATTATGTTAGTTGATTCTGGTAATGATTTATCTAACCAATCAACATATAATTCAATATCTAACTTATCAAACAACAAACCAATTTTACTTACAATTGTTTTGTCTAAATGACTATGAGAAAAGAATATGCTTCCATTTTGAAAATTACTATTTGATAAGCTTTTACTTTTGTTTAGCTTCTCCTCTATTCCTTCTTTTCCAAGAACTCTTTTTTCTCTGCGATATAGTTTGTCAAGTTGTTTCTGTGATAAATACTTTTCCATAAATTAAGCTTACAGCGTTTCACAGTTTTTAAAAATCAGAATAAGAATAAGAGCAATTAAACCTTGAAGAAGGTATAAGTAAATAATTGTTTTATTAGTTAAAGTATATTGCCATGAATTTTTTCCTTCAGTATATTCTTTCTTTAATTTTAAGTTAAAGTTAATATCATTTTCATTAATATTTCTTATTTCATCATAAAGTTGTCGATAACCTTTTTCTTGGCTTAAATAATATGCATCTAATCCCCAAAAAATTAATAATGAAAAATATACTATCGAAGCAAATAGAATATTAAAATCAGTTGCTGTGAGTGCTAATAAAGCTACAACAATTGTAATACTCATACCTTTTATTTGAAAGGAATTAGTATTCATCCTTGTAATAATATTTTGGATAAATTCAAGGTGTTTTAACTTGTTTTCCATATTATACAATTAGTTTAGTTTGGTTGTATTCAGACCAATTAATTGGGTCTCCATTAATTCCTTTATCAAAATTACTTTTCAGCCATTTAATAAACTCATTTGCAATATCAATATCTATACTTTTAGATTTCATATTTCTTCCTTCACTGCAAACATTCCAAAATTTTTCAGGAATTTTAGGTGAATTATTTCCAAAATAGAAAAAATCACTTGAAAACAATACGTTTTTACCTCCAGTGTCATTTTCTAGATGAGCTTTCTTATCAACAATTGAATGAGCTGATTCCTCCTGAATCCATTTACCTTTTGAATTTTTATGATAAAAATTATCACCATACATTTGAACTAAACTCCCATTTAAAAGAGGTTTTTTATATTGGAACCTTTCATCTTCCCAGTATTCTTCGAAAGTAAGCTTTCCTTCCACTTTCATTGCAAATATCAAATGATGTAAATTTTTCAACTGTTTACTACCAGTTCCAATTATCCAATCACCTATATTTAAATCTTTATTTTTTCTTATTGAAGGTTTACAAACTGCTAAAGTGCAGTATTGTCCAAAAGGATTTGGTGCTAAACCATAATCGTGATCTATTTTATATGAGAAGTAATTCATCTTTATTATTTATTACATTTTACTTTAGCCATAGTGTAAATTGGAGTTCTTTGACTACCATCAGGATTTTCAACAGGAAATTTTTTGTCAGCCATTATTTCTCCTAGCTTATCAATAGAATTCCATCCCATCGTTGGTCCACCATATTTTTTAAATGCTTCAGGTAATTCAACATTATTATTCCCATGAGTAAAAATACCAACTATTTTTTTTCCTTGTAGATAAGCTTTTCTAATTTCATAATTTACCCATTTACGCGTATGTGTATCTTTTCCAATTAAACATATAAAAGTTCCAGCCCAAGTTATTTGTCTTCGCAAATGTCTTTGTATTACTGCATCAGATGGTCTTCTACCATCTTTATGTTTAGTGCTATCAACTGAATAATTTCGAATTGTATATCCTCTATCATTGAGTCTATGTTTTAAGGCTTGAACCTTATCATCATCTTTACCATGATGACTTATAAAAACATTATGACTTTTACTTTTACTCATAAGCTCATTTATTTATATTTTTATTAATATTCCATTTTGGTGGATACCAATACTCTATTTCTTTTTTTTGGGGTTTAAATATTTGTTTTATTCTTGATCGTCCAGAAATTCCCAAAACATTTGGATGAGCAACCCTTGCATATTTGTCTACTTCACAAAACAAGTTTTGACAATCTATTAGTTGTAATTGTCTACCCCATAAATTTTTAAAATCAATATCATTCCTTTTGAATTCTAAATTTTGATTTTCTGTAACATATTTTATGATATCAGATTCACTATATTCTCCAATATCTGTAAAACATTTTTTTATACCATCTAATGCTCCTGGACCTGGAAAAACAAAATCCATTTCATCAAAATCTACTAGATTACTATAATTTATATCTATTGCATATTGATATGCAAGAAAATTTCCAATTGTTGGATATTCTTTTAATAAATTAAATAAATTTCCTAAACTTTTGCTATTTACAACCTTATCTGTCAAATCATCTTCAATCATAAATTCAATTAAGCGTAAATGATTTCGATGTTTTTTTGAATAACCGAATTTGCTTCGTCCTGAAGTCATAATGTACGCACCAGAGTAAATAGATTTACCATTATTCATTAGTGAAGTTAATATTTCATCATATAATTCAAAATTATATTGTCTGTATGAAATTTGCCCAAGCCTACTTAATAAAATTTCCCAAGTATCAATTTTATTAAATGTCTTGAATAACAATATCCTAAATAAAACTTCTTTTGCTTCTTGATTATGATTATAAATAACATTCTTTATTAAATATTGACTAACCCTATCTGATGCTCTATAAGCATTTGTAAACTTATGTTTTTGCAATATTTCATCATTAGTCCAAATTAATTCATTATTAATTCTATTAAAGAAAATATTTTGTCTTTCTTCAGCAAATTTCCAGTAAGTCTTGTAAACTTCTGATTTTTTTGGTAATTTCTTTTTGACAATTAATTCCAATTTTATATATTTTACTAATAAATAATATAATTTATTTTTTGCCTAAAAAAGTAAGCATGCGATTCTTTTTACTAACTAAAACCCTTCCCCCATCATTTTCAATTAATTTATTAAAGACTTGATAAGAATTAATAATAGTGTTCTCCCATTGTTTTGCAGAACATTGATTAACTTCTAAATCTTTTACTAGTCTTTGAACTAACTTTAGTAAGGTTGTGTCAACGTTTTTACTATATTTTAATAATTCACTATCTTTTAATTCACTATAGATAAGAAGCGAGATAAGCTCCTCAATAATTTGAGCACGTGCTCCATCTTCATTTTCATCAATTTCAGGGTTACTCTTTCTCTTTCTTCCTAAAAGCTTTCTAATTACTGGAGACCAACCTAAATTAGCCAAATAACCATAATGAAAAATATCATGAAACCTATAACCATCATCTTCATAATTATTATCCGTTAACGGGTCTCCAATTAATTTTCCAGTTTTTATATTTAGTATTTTGACTAACTTTTTTCCATTATCTTCAAAAGGAATAAAATGAATTTCAAATTCATCTGGTAATCTTTCATTTTCGGGAAAAATTTCATCATACTCTATAAAGGAAACATTATCTTCTTCCGAAAATCGATCAAAAATTTTTGATATATTTTCAGTAGCTATTTCATTAAGGCATAAATTGTTTTGAGAAGCAATTGCAGATATATACCATAAAACATCTCCTAATTCTTCCTTTAATTTATTTTCGAAATTATTATATGAATCTCCATCACGCAACTTTTTCTTTAACTCACTAACTACAGAGCCTGCTTCTCCAACTAAACCTAGATAGGTGATTACAATATTAGCAGTTTCATCTGCGTTATATTGTTGGACTGTTTTTTTTGCTTCTGATTGATAATCTTTGAAATTCATAGCTAAATCTTTTTCTTTTTGAAATAAAAATACAAAATTATATATTAACCAATAAGTTTGATTAATCCCATTGCATACACATTCCACTACTCTCCTATCGTCGTTTCGTAAAAAGCGTATTCCATTACATTTTTTAAAGAAAGATTTGATAAGAAAAAAAATAAAAGAAAATTGGAGTTTTTAAAGCTTTTAACCAAAGCTCAAGTTACATAACGCAGAACATTATAATTCATTTGTATAGTAATTTCTGTACAGCCGTTTTTCAGGCTATTTACACATAATATCAGATATAATACCTTTATGTTTATATCGATAGATATTATGTTAAAAGAAATCGACTTCAGAAGATTCATGAACTCAAATAAAATAGTAACTCGTGAATAAATTACGGCTAATGAATTTGTAGGTTTATTTGATAGTTATCTTGGTCATTAAAATTTCAAATACGCGATTCTCGTGGATTAGGAATGTAAATTTATAAGGAAAGAAACATTTTTTACAATCCATTAAATAGTTTAAAAAACCTCAAAAAATAATACCTATATTTATAAAGAATTAAGGCAAAACATAATATCAAATACATGACAAAACGAGCAACAAACTATTCTAGAAGAGAATTTACCAAATTATCTGCATTGAGTTTAGCGAGTATACCTTTACTATCTTTTCAAAATAATTTTGTCAATGAAATTTCATCTTCAGAAAACCTGAATATCCATTTGTTTTCGAAACACTTACAATTTTTAGATTACAATGATATGGCAGCAACTGCTGCAGAAATGGGTTTTCAGGGTTTAGATTTAACTGTTCGCAGAAAAGGCCATGTATTGCCAAGAAATGTTGTTGAGGATTTACCAAAAGCGGTTGCGGCTATCAAAAAATATGGACTCACACCAACAATGCTAACCACCAATGTTTGGGATGCGAATAGCCAATTGAATAAAACTGTTTTAGAAACAGCAAGTCGTTTAGGGTTTACACATTATAGAACAAATTGGTTAAAATATCCGGAAGACACACCTATTACCGAGAGTCAAGCTTTATTTGGCAAACAAGCCCTAGCTTTAGAAAAACTCAATAAAAAATACGGAATTATTGCCGGATATCAAAACCATACCGGTAAAAATGTAGGCGCTCCTATTTGGGATTTACTGCCAATTTTAGGTGCCACAAAAGGTGAGTTTATAGGTAGTCAATACGATATTAGACATGCGGTTGTAGAAGGTGGTGAGAGTTGGGAATTGGGTTTAAAGCGAATTAAACCTTATATCAATTCTATTGTTATCAAAGATTTTAAATGGGGAAAAGTAAACGGAAAATGGAAACCTATTAGTGTACCTATGGGACAAGGTATGGTCAATTTTAGGCGTTATTTTACATTACTTAAAAAATATAAAATTAATGTTCCTGTTTCTTTACACGTAGAGCACGATTTAGGTGGTGCAGAAAAAGGTCGAAAAACATTTACGATTTCTAAAAAAGAAGTGTTGAGACGTATTAAAAAGGATTTGGAATTTGTTAAAGAGACTTGGGAAAATTTTTAATAATCAAAACTTGAGTCATTAAAATTTCAATTACGCGATTCTTGTGGAATACGATTTCATTTATAAAGAAAGTCATTTGCTCACGAATTTATAATTTTAGTTTTTTGAGTTCGTGAATACTGAAGTATTTGTAACAATAATTTGCCATAGTGAAATGGCTTTAAAAAACAATTAGGCAGACATACCATTTATAAAAATATCAATAAATTTTTTCATTTTAGATAATATCCTATCACCAATTTCACGCGCTTTTAAAATGCTTGGTCTATTGTCTAAACATTTAAAAATATCTTGTCTAATGGGTTCTTGACCATTATAGGTATAGCTTTGTATCAAAGAATTAAATTGTGCTTGGTCTAAGTTTTCTTCCGTACAAATTTTAGTTAACGCTTTTACTTTTTGTTCTTGCCAATATTTTTCAAATTCATCAGTAATGCTGTCTGCATCAGAAATATTTGGTAAGTTTTCTTCTATAAATTTTTCGATAAGTTCTCGTTTGCTTCTTAATTTTACATCACCACCCAACAAATCTATAATGGCTTTTTTTTGTTTTGCTACTTCATTTTTATCAGCAGTTTTTAATTTTGATAGTAATTGTAATATATAAACAACGTTTATTTGATCTCTATGAATCAATTCCAATTCAAAATCAATATCATCTAAAATAGATACTTTATTAGTTTGATTGTTACTTTTTACTTTATCGTGTAAATCCCAATACTCGCTTTGGTAATTGGCAAAAGTCTGTTCATCAATTCCTAAATTTTCCCAATCAAAATCTACATAAGATTCTAACACATTTTTTGCTCTTAAAAGCCTTCTAAACGCTTGTACAAAAGCCAATTCTTGGTCTTCTCCTACCAAATCATCCACACTTTGATACGTTGGTGTTATTTTTAATAAATTTTCTAAAGCCTCATCAAATTTTTCTGCAATGTTTTCAAAAGGTGGAACAAATATCGATTCACTTGCATTTTTATTAGAAAATAAGGTAATGGCTTCATCTGTAGCCTTTTTTAAGTTTCTAAAACATAAAATGTTACCTTGTGATTTCTTTTCGCCTAAAATTCTATTGGTTCTAGAATAGGCTTGAATCAATCCGTGATGTTTTAAGTTTTTATCTACATACAACGTGTTTACTTTCTTAGCATCAAAACCTGTTAGCATCATGTTTACGACAATAACAATGTCTAATCTATCTTTGGCGTCGTTAAAAGTTTTCTTTTCTCGGTCTTTTAATCGCTTGCTAATATCTTTAAAGTAATTCTCAAACTGAACACTATCTTTTGTAGAAAAGCTAGTATTGTACATGTTGTTATAATCTGCAATAAAAGCATCTAGTTTTTCTCTAGAATGACTTGTAGAGGTATAATCAATCTCAGATTCTGCAGCTGTTAAGGTCTCATTGTCTGGAAGGTAATCTTGTGCATCTTCATTCGCTTCATTGGCACCATAAGAAAAGATGGTCGCAATTCTTAAATTATGTGCTCCTGCCCTTTTCTTTTCTTGAAAAATCTCATAATATTTTATCAAGGTTTTAATGTCACTGACTGCAAATAAAGCAGAATATTCTTTGTCAAAAGTTTTGGCACTATGATAGGCAATAATATAATCTGCAATTTTACGTAACCTTCTTTCATCCTTAAAAACAGCTGCTTTGTCAATATCCTCTACCTCAATATCTAGTAAAGTTCTTCCTTTTTGTTTGTATCTTCCTATATATTCAATACCAAATTTTAAGACATTTTCATCATCAATAGCGTCTGTAATCACATATTTGTGCAAACATTCTCCAAACAAATCTTTGGTCGTTCTTTTACCTAAATCGTTTTTGGATGCATTGTCAGCAAAAATCGGTGTTCCTGTAAAGCCAAATAATTGAGAATTTGTAAAATAATCGGTTATTTTTTGATGTGTCTCTCCAAATTGACTTCTATGGCATTCATCAAAAATAAGTACCACTCTCCTATTCTTTAAGCTAGATAATTGGTTTTCATAATGACTTTTAGAAATGGCATTATTCAACTTCTGAATGGTAGTTAACACCAATTTAGATTCATCTGCTAATTGTTTTACCAAACTGCTTGTGTTATTGGTAACATCTACACTATCTTTCTTAAAAGAATTGAATTCTTTCATAGTTTGATAGTCTAAATCTTTTCTATCTACCACAAACAACACTTTATCTACAGAAGGTAAGTCCATAATAATCTGACTTGCTTTAAAAGAAGTCAACGTTTTACCAGAACCTGTGGTATGCCATATATATGCATTTTCTGTAGTGTTTTCTACTTGTGCTACTAATTTTTCTACAGCATAATATTGATAAGGTCTTAATACCATTAAAATTTTATGCGTTTCATTTCTAACTATATACTTAGCAATCATTTTACCCAAATGGTCTGGGCTTAAAAATGCGTTTGTAAAATCGGGTAATTCTTTAATGTTTTTGTTGTTCTCATCTGCCCAATAAAAGGTTTGTTTTACAGATTGTAAAGCATTGTTTGCCAAATATTTGGTATTGACTCCATTACTGATGACAAACAGTTGTACATACTGAAATAACCCGTGATTAGACCAAAAAGAATGTCTTTGATAGCGATTAATTTGATGAAACGCTTCTTTTATTTCTAAACCACGTCTTTTAAGTTCTATTTGAACTAAAGGCAAACCATTGACCAACAACGTCACATCATATCTATTTTTGTAAGTACCTTCTTGTGTGATTTGATTGGTGACTTGAAACAAATTGTCATTCCAATTTTCGCTATTAAAAAAACGAATGTAGGTTGCTTCTCCATTATCATTTTCAAACTGAAAACGACCTCTTAAAGTTTTCGATTTCTCAAAAACATTTCCTTTTTCTAAATGATTTAATATTTTTTGAAATTCTTTATTTGAAAATGTAAGTTGATTGAAACGCTCTAACTGACTTTTTAAATTGGCGACCAATGCAGAACCATCTAAAATAGTTGCTTTTTTATAGTCTAATCCTACTAATTGTTTGATTAGGTTGTTTTCTAGTTGTAATTCGGATTGTTTACTCATAAACTATCATATTTATTTTGTAAATCTTCTTTTATTTTTTCGCGTTCTGAATCAATATAAAAATTACTGTACTTTGATAATATCCTATTTATTAATCTTTTCTTTAACTCTTCGGGTGTAATTAAACCTTCTTTAATCCAAATCTCTTCTACTTTCTTTTCATTTTTTAATTCCTTAATTATATGATCTGAAAATAGCTCATATAAATTGTTATTATTTTTTATTTCTCTAAAAACTTTATTTGCAAATTGTTTTTGTTGAAATTTACTTTTTCTAAAATCATCTAAATAAATTGTAAGAAACTTTTTAGCAATTAATTTTTTATTATCATCATCAAGTTTATCGAACAAAGCACCTAAAATTCTAGAAGCATCATTTTCTAATTCCCAATCACCATTAAAATTCGAAGTAACATTTAATATTATTTCCTTGTAATCAGATTGGTTTAAATCTAATTTTGAAACTAAAATTGATATAATCTCATCTTGAGAGAATTTTCTCCAATAATCTCCAGTTAATTTATTTTTAATTGAATTCTTGTAAGTATTAAGATTCTCTTCTTCAATCTTTTCTATTAAAAACTTCAACTTTTGTTTTGTATTAAATTCTAATGAAATATGTGGAAGAACATTTACTAAATTTTTAGGTATATCATTATTCAAAACTTCATTTTGTTGCATAAAGTTTACGAAAGCACTTTCATCAGATTCATTTATAATCTCCTTATAAATTTCTGACCAATTTGATTTACTTATATTATTATCTTGATCTGTTTCAATCTTACCCCGTAAACTTATATATTCAGAAGCACTTATTTCAACAATGTTTTTAGTAGATGCTTCTCGGTAACAGTGTAAAATATATTTATCTAGTCTTAAATTACCATCTACTATTTCATTTATATTCTCTTCACCATGTATTAAAATACAATTCTGTCTCAATCCATCTCTAATAGCATTCACAAAATTATCCTTCAATCTATTATGAGATATAAATATCCCCAATGTTCCTTCTAGTTTTGAGTTAATTTTACCAAGGAATGAATATAATTTAGAAGCAGCTAAAGTGCCACTATTTTCCCATTTAGCCTCTAATAAAAATATTCTAGAACCTATTTCAATTGCTCCGTCAATTTGTTGACTTTGGTCTTTTGTTTTGTATGATTTATTGATTAATATTTTACAATCATCAAACATTTCATTAATAAGTTTCTCAAAAGCAAAACCCCTAGGTCTTGAATCTAATTTTGAAATTTCATCATATTTTTCTCTATAATTCATAACTATATCTTAAACAAACAACTGCTGCAACAAGCCTTTTTTAAACGTTTGTGTATTCGTAATTTGCAATGCTACATTCGTAATTTTTTTATCGAGTGCACTTAAATAATTGGCTATTTTTTGTTGTTCTTTTAGGGATGGAGTTTTTATTTTAAATTTAGAGAAATCGGTTTTATTTATTATTGGTAAAGTTGTATTTGCTTGTGTTGATTTTATTTTAGGAGTTAAAAAGAGTAAATAATAATAAACATATTCATAATTATATTTTTGATAAGGAATTATTGAATTTATTTGTTGATTAGTTATACTCTCTTTTGTTGTTAGACACATTTTTCCAATTGAAGCAATACAAGTGTATACAATAGAATTAATGGGTAAAATATTCAATCTTTTATTCTTAACTACAGTTCTTTTTGTTTGTGTTTGAAATTTTATATTTTCCTGTATATCTGTTGGTGTAATAAACTGAATTTCACCATTCCATAATTTTTCGTCTGATGTGCTTGGTGTTTTTCCTGTTATTATTTTACCAACTTCCCCCAACCTTTTCTCTTCCCAATCAGGAAAATCAGTTCCATCATCATTTTTAAAACGCAATTGCTGAGAAAACAATTGTTGCATTGCACCTTTTTTGTAGTTTTCTAATAACTCTTTTTTGGTTGTGAGTTGTTGTATTTTGGTATCTACAGCTGCTAAAAAAGAAGCTATTTTTTGTTGTTCTTGGAAGGATGGAATTAATAATTTTATATTTCTTAAATCATCAACACCTACATTTGTTTGATTACCTGTACCCCCTTTAGATTCATTAAAAAAAGAATAATAAAATTTTGAAGTTTTTATCAAATTATTAATAAAATCAGCATCACTAATATTAGTTTTAGCTCTTAAACAAACAAGTCTTTGATTTAATAGGAATCTATCATTTTTAGGAATAACAATAGAATAACCATAATCTTTTTTTCCTACAGTACCAGTTAAAGTTAGGAGAATATCTTTCTTTTTTAGTAAATATTTTTTAAGCTTATCATCAATTTTTTCCCAATAAGATGGATTTCTATCAAGTTGTAATTCACTTTTATAAATATTAGACATTTTGAGTAATTGATATTTACTTTCAAAATTCTTCATCATTTTACTTTTAAAAGCATAACCAGCAATAAAATCAATCTTAGTATTTAATTTTTTTTTATGCCATTCACCCTCAAACTCTTTAAAACGAAGTTTAGGAACACGTACGTCATTGCGAAGCTCATGTTGCGAGGTACTAAGCAATCTTGCTGAAGCAATCTCTTTTTTATGGGCAGATTGCTTCACTCCGTTTTCAATGACTTCTTGGTTGTCATTGCGAGGCACGAAGCAATCTTTTTGCTCTTGCTTTTTAATATTATTTGTATCTCTTTGACTCATTTAATTTGTTAGTTTAATTAACAGATTGCTTCACTACGTTCGCAATGACGGTTAAAAAGGAGTTTCAATATTTAATTCTTTACAGAAATCTGCAATGGTTTTGTCTGTTGCTGCCATATCTTTTTCTAATGCTTTTAAGTCTGCTGAGATACCTAAAAGGTCTACGTCCTCTTCTTCTTCAAAAGTATCTACATAACGTGGTATGTTTAAATTGTAATCGTTTTCTTGTACTTCTGCTAAACTAGCAACATAACTGTATTTGTCTTTGGTTTGTCTGTTTCTGTAGGTTGCTACAATGTTTGCCAAATGTGCATCTGTCAACACATTTTGTGTTTTTACTTTTTCGAAATCGTTGCTGGCATCAATAAATAAAATGTCTGTTGTAGGTCTGTTTTTTTGTAATACCAAAATACAAGTAGGTATGCTTGTGCCATAAAAAATATTTGCTGGCAAACCAATAACAGCATCTAATTGGTTTTTATCTTCAATTAAATATTTACGAATATGTCCTTCTGCTGCACCTCTAAACAACACTCCATGAGGCAATACACAAGCCATGGTTCCAGTATCATCTAATTGATGAATCATATGTTGTACAAAGGCAAAATCGGCTTTACTTTTAGGAGCCATTTTTCCATAAGGCGAAAAACGTTCGTCGCTAATAATACTATCTGGATTCCATTTTGCAGAAAATGGCGGATTTGCAACAATGGCTTCAAAACGTTTGTCTATATGTTTTGGTGATGGATTTACGAGGGTATCTTCGTTATAAATATCGAATTTTTTATAATGTACATCGTGCATAATCATATTCATTCTACACAAGTTGTAGGTGGTTGGGTTGCTTTCTTGCCCATAAAAAGCACCTACTTCTTTTACTTCTTTGGCAACTCTTAACAGTAAAGAACCAGAACCACAAGTGGGGTCGTACACCGATTTTAATCGCTCTTTGTTAGTAGTAACCAATTGTGCTAATATTTTTGATACTTGTTGTGGTGTGTAAAACTCTCCTGCCTTCTTACCTGCTCCAGATGCAAACTGACCAATTAAATATTCGTAAGCATCACCTAACAAATCGTTTTCATCGTTTTCTAAGTCAAAGTCAATGCCTTGTAAATGCACGAGTACTTTTACAATGAGTTCGTTTTTTGCTTCTTCTGTTTTACCTAGTTTACTACTGGTTAAATCTAAATCTTCAAAAAGGTTTCCAAAATCATCTTCAGATTCACTACCCATTGTACTTTGCTCAATGTTGGTCAACACTTTTTGTAAATCTTCTAAAATGAATTTATTTGTTCCCCCAGAGTTTCCTCTTTTAGCGAGTTCATCAAACAATTCTGATGGATGCAAGAAATACCCCAAAGCATCTAAAGAAGAAAATTTAATTTCTTGTAATAACAATGCTTCTTGTTCATGACCCAATACATCATCATAAGTTAAACCATCGGGTTGTAAAATAGCATTGGCATGCAAGCCCATTTTTTTACTTAAATATTTATAAAATATAAAGCCTAGTATATAATCTCTAAAATCATCAGCATCCATATTACCACGTAAATCGTTGGCAATATTCCATAAAGTTTGATGCAATTGTAGTTGGTTTTCTGACATTTAAATGTGTGTAAATTTGTATGAAATAGGGTTCATAAATAATAGCAATTTGTTTTCTTTAAAATTAGAAAAAATATAAGAACTAACAAACAACTAAATGAATAGATTTTTTGCAACTAAGAGAATTTAAAGGATATAACAAAAATTTCTACTTTTAAATAAATTTAGGCGTAAAAAAAGCAACTGAAAAGTTGCTTTTTATCTTTAAAATTTGAATCTAAAGATTAAATAAATTTTGCTCAACCAAATACAATCTTTTCTTATAAAGAAATTTTTCCATTCTAATATATTGTCCTTCCGTAAAATGGTCCATACAATTGTCTGGATTATACCCCATAAAGTTTTTAACGTCTATAGTAGTAATACCATCACAAGATTTTATTGTTGTATCACACCCATCAAAGCAACAATAATTTTGAGGAGGAGTATCAGAAACTAAATCACCTGCTACACAGAAATTATTATTTTCATCTTTACAAGTACAATTAATGGTATTATGAAATGTATGATATAATCCAAAAAAATGACCCATTTCATGAACTAAAGTATCTCCTGTAAAAGAATCATTTAAACCTGGTAACGTTTTTTTTACTATTATAATATTATCTTTTTTGGTTTTGTATGTGTTATCAAATGGAAATGATGCTTGTCCAAGTAATTCACAACCATTAATAATTACATTTAATTGTGATTTATTAAAGTCTATGTTTTTAATCATATGATTATAATAATTATTATATTTTCGATCTTTAATTTTTTTAGAGCTAAAGGCTAAATACCAGTTTTTATGAACCTTGTATACTATTTTTCTTATTGAAAAACGTATGTTTATGTAGGCAAAAGCATTGTTAAGTATTGATATTTGTTCATTTAAAACTGAAGAGTCTATATCGGGTTCTCTATTACTTTTCTTGATAATGTAAAAATTAATTGGAATATCAAAAACCTCTGTTAATAACTGTGGCATAAGCATTTTATCATTTGAAAAATATTTAGCAACAGTAGAATCTGCTGTATCGTAACTTCCGCACTTACGAATAGGAAACAGAGTAGTATCTTTTAAAATGGCCATTGACGAACTAGAAACTTTTATATCATTATTTAAATTCAATGTTTCAATTTCAGAAAGTAATATCTTTTTTATTTTATTTTGGCTTAATTTTCCAAAGTAATCTTCAGTTTTTTCGTATAAAGAAGGTTGTGTTATATTAAAACTTTTTGTTGATTTGCTGGTAATTGTATCAAGTGATTTTTTAAAATCATTAAAGTTTTCGACATCTATAGATTTTTCACAACTTATAAACAAAATAAATACTAAAATATAGCTTAGGTTTTTCATAATTATTTGGTTAAATTATATGTTAAGCCAATATAAAAGTTAGGCTTGTTTGCAAAACGATATTGTATATCATTATCAATAGCTGTTGTTCCAGTAACTACATCCCCAACTTTTAATTCGGTTAAATTAGGTTGCCATGTATATATTAAACCTGTTGAAAAGCTTAATTTTGAAGCTAAATTTACTCCGATACCGCCAAAAAGTAAAGGTCTTTCTTTAGAAGGTCCAATACCCAATTGAAAAAACAGCGGTGTGTTCCAACCATTATTTAGATAAAAATTCAAATAAGCTCCAATAGCTATTTCATTCTCTACAGAATTCCCTTCTTCAATAATGGTCTCACCCATAGCATTAGTTGCTGTACCAAAAGTTTTAAAACTTACATCTGTATACAATATTCCACTAGATACAACTGGAATGAACTTTTTGTATTTTCTTAATTGAATAACATATTGTTTTTTTTCTTTTTCTTTTAATGATTTTGTCTTGGTATCAAAATCATAATAAGTTATATAAACAGTTGTTTCATTAACCTTACCTTTTTCAAAAGCAATATTTCCTATTCTTGTTTCTTTTTCCTTTTCTTTGTATGTATTTTTAATAATTTCTTCAAACTTAGAACTCATCTTCTCGTATTTTACCTTAAGTTCTCCAATAGTTTTTTCAAAACTAGTAAAGTCGTCTTCGACGTTTTTAATTTTTGTTCCTATAATACCATATACATTTGATTTTTGAACCTCATCAGCAATGAAATTATTAAATTTAAAGGCCTCAAATTCCGATTTTAAATTTGCTATACTATCTTTTTTAGATTTCAAGATACTATCTATCTTACTTTTTAAATTTTTATTGGTTTCAAAAGTGTTATCCATACTTTCATAGCTTTTCATTTTCCAAAGGTTAACAAACATCATATTATAATAATCTATTGCAGTTTTTTCTCCTGTATTATTAATCCTTTTCATGGCATTTAACAACTTATCATGTACAGGTTCGTCAATAAAAAAATCATTGTTAAAGCTATATAAGAAAGAAAATAATTCTATCATGTGTTTGTTTTTTAGGGTGACATTCACAGGCTTTATAGTAGCCCCACTTGTTCTACCACCTGACATAATTGAACCAGAACTAGTTGTTCCTATAGATAATAAAGTTGTACTTATTTGAGATAAGTATTCTGTCGCAGCTACCTCTAACTCATCATTTATTTGCTTGTATTCTAAAGATATTTTATATTTTAAAGGGTTAATAAATGTAGAATTAAGAATAATACTATTACTTTTTCCTTGTAGTTTTAAACTTTTTGGTAAAGGTTTATATGTGTCATCATCTAAAGAAAATTCTAATTGATCATTTAAAACATTAAATTTTATTTTATTTTTTACAACAGGGCTATTAATAATTGTTCTAAAGTCTTCTTGTCCTAAAGTTTTAATAACGCATGTTAACACTAAAGCAAATGTTAATAATCTAGTTTTCATGATATTAAATTTATATTTTTTTCAAATTTATAGGTATATTTCTACTATAAATTCCCTACAAATAGGTATTTCTAAAGAAATCAACATTCAACACTAAACGTTATAAATTAAAAACCAATAATCAAACTACGTTATCATCCTAACAAAGAAACGACGAGAAACCTCACTCTTAAACAACTAGAGTATTAACACATGTAGTACTAAGACATACTATTTTTAGGATTCTTTCTACTTCATCAGATTTATAAGATTCAACAAATCTGTCATTACGTATGTATTGAAGCAATTTCATCATACGTTTTTTACTTTTACTATAAAGCCAAAAAAGAGACAACCCTTTTAAAGGTTGCCTCTACAATCGCTATATAAGGCTTCTTAAAACCTTATGCGTTTTGTCTATCACAGACAAGTTTATTAGCCAATAGTACTAATACGCATAGCATTACTACTCGACAACTCATATAATTCACTATTAATTTGTTGATAAAACAAAATACCCGTGGCAACAACATTGGCAACAGTAACCGGTAAAACCGAAGAAAATCCTAAATCTACAGATAAGGTAGTATCTGCCCCTACTGCCCCACCAATAGGAATCGCTGCACTATAAGTAATACCGTTAACAATATTGTCTGCAGGTACAACGGGCTCATACTTTTTCAAATCAGGTACATATTCATAATTGCTTAAAATAGTTGAAACAAGTACCAATTTAAAATGGGTAGCTCCTTCTGGTGCTCGCAAATAATTAGAAGTATTAAAGTCGGGCACAACCCAAGTAGCAATACTACGATTGCTGTCTAAAGTTGGAGCGGTATATTCAGGGTAAAATATAGTAGTGAAAGGCACTTTAATATTGAATTCAAAACCTTCTAAAATAATTTTGTTTGTTAAGATATTAAACACACGTTGTCCACGAGTGCCAGACCCCAAAGAATTTAAACGTTTCATAACACCGGTCAATCGTCCAGTAATACTACTGTCCTTAATGTTCTTAATAATAGAACCAAACCCTTGCCGTAAGGCTTTTCCTACCGTAGCAGATGCCCCAAATTCCGACATGTTTTCACGCGTCCTTTTAAAATTTGGATCGTTCTCAATTCTACTTTTATCTACTCCTCCTGTGGTTCTCACAATATCTTTTCCTTGTGTTTCATAGAAAGTCAACCCTCCTAAAGAACCCTTTAATTTAATAAAGCCTTTTTGTTTAGCCATAATATATAGGTTTTATGACTGCTTTTAAAAATGCAAAACACATTAAAAAACAATCTGATTGATAAATAGGTTTGCATAGCATACAAACACGAATTAATCATTGGCCAAATGATATTAGGTAAGGTATAAGAAAGAAATATAGCAATTTGTAAAATCAAATATAGAAATGAAAATCATTTTAAAAACAAGTATAAATACCCGTTTTTTAAACCACAGTATAACCCTCATCATTATCAACCTTAGTCAAGTAATCTTGTATATTATTAATACGTCATTGCGAGCCCGCGAAGCAATTCCAAAACAAAAACCAAAAAAAGCAACCCCTTTCGAAGTTGCTTTTAACAATAATGACTAATATAACCAATTACACTAAAACATTCCAGGAATACCAGGTAATTGCCCTACTAAAGCTAGAGACACTACACAAATAATAAACATAACTCCCGGAATAATCAAACGTTCTTTTAAACTTAAAGACTTCGCACGTTCACGATCGCCAATTAATCCCATATTATCTAGTAACATGGTTAATGCCCAACCAAATACTGGATTTACAAAAGCACAGGCAAAAATACAAGTCCCTGCACTTAACGAATCGTTTTGTTTTTGTACCATTTGCATACCTGCTTCCAATAACGGTAAAAACACCCCTACAATTAAAGCGACTCTCAACACAGGTTCCCACATGGCTAAATCCATAGGATACCCAAAGATGGATGCCAATACACACAGAATAGCTGTTAAAATTGCTCCACCAGGAATAGGTCTTTTGGCTATAGCAGCCGGAATCATATACGTACCCCAAGAAGAAGCAATATTTCCACCACCTAAAAAAGCACCAACTACTTGTCGAATAGAAGAAACGGTCATCGTATCATCGACATCCATCAACACATCTTTGGCTTTTTTGGGGTAATTTAGTTCTTGAAAAACACGGTGACCTAAATAATCTGGAGACCACATGGCTACGGCTAGAATAGCAAAAGGGATTACCGCTATAAAATGACCAAAATCTGGCCAGCCCAAATTCCATCCCGTATTTTCTCCCCACCACCAAAATGGATTCATATGAGGCAATCCTGGAGCAGTTGTAAACTCAAACTGTACACCCATAAGGTAAGAAACTACCCCTGCAATAAACGAGCACAAAGGAATCGCCAACCACCTTTTTTTAATTCTTGCCAAATACGCATAAATAATAATGGTAATGGCTATAACCACAAAAGAAACTGTGGTGGCACTAGATTGTGATGCCCAAGTTTCAAACTTTGAAATCTGACTAATTAAACCAACTGCACCCAAATAAATTAAAAGTCCTCCTCTTACCCCAATACCCGTAAGCGCCATTAATTTAGACCCCCCTTTGGTAATACTTAAAACGAGTCCAAAAACTCCAATCAAAATCCCCAACGCCAAGGGGTGCCCTCCAGCTGCGGCTATAATGGGAATCAGCGGAATCATAGGTCCATGTGTACCTGCTAAATTGGCTCTAGGATTTAGGATAGCAGAAAAAATAATGACAAAAATCCCTCCAGCAATCAGGAGTTCATAACGTACATTTTCCGCTATAAATTCTGGGGATAACCCAAATTGTGCAGCAAAAGCTGCCACCATGGCGGTAACCATAACTACTTTTCCAATGGTTGCCGCTAAAGCGGGAACTAAATCTTCAAATTCGATATGAAAGTCACGAAAAGGTAAATGAATTTTCCAACGTCTAAACTTCATAGACAGAAGCTCATGCTCTAAATAATCTTCTCTTTTATCAAATTCACTAGATTTCTTTCGATTTTCTTTATAATGGTTAGATTTTTTGTTTGACATAAATTATGGGTATCGTATGTTGTTTGTTTTCGAGGCCAAAAGTAAATGCTATTTTGTATTTCAAATATGAGAATTGTCAGTTTTATAAAAGTAGTTACTTTTTTATAAATAAAAAAAAGAATGCAATACCCCTAAATCATGAGTCACATTACATCACTCCTCTCAAAATAGAATAATTTTAACCTTAATTAATCGGCCTAAGAAATCATACCCAACAACTTACATTTAGCAATCTCAAAAATAATATAGTTTAAGAATCTTACAACGGCATACCGAAAGTTGGTTGTGAATTTTGAAGAGAAAATTCTGAAGAATTTCAGACTGTTTGAGAGAAGCGAGTTTCTGAAATTCAGAAATTGAACAAAAAAATTAGACCAAC
>NZ_QFFG01000006.1:0-195412 GCF_003129485.1 Polaribacter aquimarinus | reverse complement strand
TATAGTTTAAAAGAATCTTACAACGGCATACCGAAAGTTGGTTGTGAATTTTGAAGAGAAAATTCTGAAGAATTTCAGACTGTTTGAGAGAAGCGAGTTTCTGAAATTCAGAAATTGAACAAAAAAATTAGACCAACTTTCGTAAGCCTAGATTTTTTTGGTTCTTTTTTTATCAATGAAAAAAAGAATGCAATACCCATAAATCATGAGTCGCATTACATCACTCCTCTCAAAATAGAATAATTTTAACCTTAATTAATCGTCCTAAGAAATCATACCCAACAACTTACATTTAGCAATCTCAAAAATAATATAGTTTAAAAGAATCTTACAACGGCATACCGAAAGTTGGTTGTGAATTTTGAAGAGAAAATTCTGAAGAATTTCAGACTGTTTGAGAGAAGCGAGTTTCTGAAATTCAGAAATTGAACAAAAAAATTAGACCAACTTTCGTAAGCCTAGATTTTTTTGGTTCTTTTTTTATCAATGAAAAAAAGAATGCAATACCCATAAATCATATGTCACATTACATCACTCCTCTCAAAATGAAATAATTAACATAAAACAAACAAATACCTACTGCATAGATACTCCATAGTTACTTCATAGATACCTCATAGATAATGTACCTATTTGTTATGGCTTTTTCATTTGCAATGACCCTATAAGAAGAAATACTAAAAAAGGAATCAGTAAATAACTGATAAATTCATAGCTGCCTAGTGTAGTATAGCAATAACTAAACAAGCTTGGAGCCAAAGCACTTGCAATAACTAAAAAACTCATAATTTTTCCAGTAATAGCACCTAAGTATTTTCTTCCAAAATAACGTGGCCACGTCACTGCATTAACTACAGCAAAGAGTCCGCTATAAATTCCTAAACCTGTTATTAATAAATAAACACCAAATGTATTTTCTAATATTAAAAGTCCAGTTGCGGCAACAAATCCACTAGCAATCATTATAAACAAATAGACTTTATGCTGAATGTAATCACTTAAAATATTAGCAATTGTAGAGGTGATGATCGCAATAATAGATATAGGTAAAAAAACAGCAATAGCTTCCGATTTATCATAACCTTGTGTACCAAAAATAGAAACTATATGAAAAGTAAGTCCAGTACTAAAAAAGCTATTAAACGATAAAGCTAAGCCTATCATCCAAAAGGCTCTGGTAGTTTTAGCCTCTTTTAGTGTAAAATTCACTTCAACAATATCAGTTAATTTCTTTTTGGCATGAGTAATCTTTTTTAAAGATCCATCAGGAATTAAATTAAAATCCTCGGGTTTATTTCTGTAAAACTGTAGAATTAAAACACTAAATACTAACAAACAAAAGGCTAAAATTTGCCAACTTACCTCCCATCCATTATGATCTATCAAATAATTAAATAAAATGGGAGCGCTAGAAAATCCTAAAGAAACACCAATACTACTAATAGAATTCACTTTCCCCCTATTTTTATCAAACCACATCATTATCATATTTCTAGAGGACATGGTAAGCACACCTTGCCCAAAAAAACGAATTAAAAAGAAAAGAAAACAAATTAATAAAAACGGTATAAACCAAGATTCAGACTGAAATAGATATTTTATATTTCCAGATATTTTCTCAGAAAAAGAGAATATAATTAGAGTTATTCCTAAGAATAATGCTGCAAAAAAAGCTACAAAACGAGCACCAAATTTATCAAACAAGCGTCCTGCTTTGGTCACAAAAAAAGCACTTAACAATGTACCAATCATATAAGCATTACTAAATTGATTCCTTGTTAGTCCTAACGCATCTTTTACGGGGTCAGTAAATACCGAAACACCAACGGTTTGCCCAGGAATACTAAATAATACCCCAATACTTCCAAAAAGAAGCACAACATAACCATAGAAAAATGGCCATTTTTCTGGTTTTATAAACGAATACTTATTTGCTTTCAAATTATTGTCTTTTTCTAGAGGTTATAAAATAGACTCCTGTTAGTAAAATTACAGAGGCTATTATTGATTGGGCTGAAAGATTTTCATCTAAAAAATACCACCCCATAAATAAGGCAATAACAGGATTTACATATGCTGAAGTTGATACCTTTTCAGGAGAAACTCTTTTTAATAAAAAATTAAATGCAGTAAAGGCAATAATACCGCCGAATATTATTAATATAATCATTGAAACTTGAACGTTGGTCGTCCAATTTAATGGAGAAGACCAATTCTCTTGAAACGCAAAACTGACAATTGCTAAGAATAGACTTCCAAAAATCATTTGATACCCAGTACTTACCAAAAAGTTCTTGGGTAAAGTTGCTTTAGCTACGAAAAGACTACCATAACTCCAACTTATAACACAAGTTAGCATTACTAAGATTCCGATTAAAGTATTTTGAGTTGTGACCAATTCTTCTTGAGTTATTAATAGAATCATCCCTAAAATACCTAGAATAACACCAATCATTGATTTCTTTTGCATAGGCTTTCTATCAATGATTCTCATCATAATTAGAACAAATAAAGGATTGGTTGAAGCAATTAACGATCCAAATCCGCTATCTACAAATTGTAATGACCAGACAAAAACACTATTCCCATAAACCAAAAAGAAAAACGCGGTAATACAAATGTTTTTAAATTCTTTTCTTGATATTTTTAAATTTACTTTAGTTAAAAATGCAATTAAAATCATCATACAACCAGCCGTAAAAAAACGTATGGAAGCTAAGAAAAAGGGAGGTAATTCTGTTACCGCAATTTTATTGAATAAATAAGTAGACCCCCAAATCACATAAATTGCAAAAAATGCTAATATGATAAGGGCTTTACTATTTCTAAAAATCATTTCTATAATTTGTAGCGAAAATACTACTATTATAAATATGAGATGAATTTATTTGATTATAAAATTAGACCTCATAAGCTTAAAATTATGAGATCTAAAAAAACTATTTAATGCGCTTTTTTCTTATAATATCAATAATCGATTCGTCATTTATAAAAACATCTTTTAAAACAAACTCTCCTTCTTTAAGATAGACCAAAGCATTTATAGAAAAAGTTGAAGTTTCTTTTGATTGGATTGATAAAGAAAAAGAAGATATTTTTATGATGAGTTTCTTTGCTTGGTTAAAAGCAAAAATGACCAAACAGAATCTCTATATGGTCACTTTAGATTTAATAAATTATTAGATTTATTTATGTCTTCCTTTTAATTCAGTTTCAATATCTTTTAAAGTAAACCCTTTGGCTTGTAATAACATTAAGTAATGAAATAATAAATCTGCAGATTCATATAAGAACAATTGGTCATTATTATCCATGGCCTCGATAACAGTTTCCACAGCCTCCTCTCCTACTTTTTGAGCTATTTTATTAATTCCTTTATCAAATAAGCTAGCCACGTAAGATTTTTTTGTGTCTTTATTAGCAACTCTTTCTGTAATTACCTTTTCTAAAGTAGAAAAGAAACCATAATTTTGAGTATTTTCTTCGTTCCAACAAGTGTCAGAACCTTTGTGACAAGTAGGTCCATTTGGATTTACTTGAATCAATAATGTATCATTATCACAGTCTAATTTCATATCAACAAGATTTAACACATTTCCACTTTCTTCTCCTTTTGTCCACAAACGATTTTTAGTTCTGCTAAAAAAAGTAACTAATTTAGTTTCTTTAGTTTTATTAAAAGCTTCCTCATTCATATAGCCCAACATTAATACATTTTTTGTTGTTGCATCTTGAATGATTGCAGGCACTAATCCGTCGTTATTTTTATTGAAATCGATGATCATAATTTTTTATTTTACTTATCATTTCGAAATGAGTTTTTTAAACGATTTAGAAATCTATTTTGAGATTCCTCCTCATTCTTAGTTCGGAATGACAGCTAATTTATATTCTTACAGGTATTTTTTGTTCTTTTAAGGCATGTTTTAGTTCTAAAATAGGAATTTCTCCAAAGTGAAAAACACTTGCTGCTAAAGCTGCATCTGCTTGTCCTTCTATAAAAGTATCCGCAAAATGTTGAATTGTTCCGGCACCACCGGAGGCGATAATAGGAATATTTACTAACTCTGATAGTTTTGCTAAAGCTTCATTGGCAAAACCAGCTTTGGTTCCATCATGATTCATGGAGGTAAATAATATTTCTCCAGCTCCACGTTCTTCAACTTCTTTAGCCCAATCATATAATTTAATTTCTGTAGGAATTGTTCCTCCTGCTAAATGTACAAACCACTCTCCATTAATCTGTTTTGCGTCAATAGCAACAACCACACACTGACTTCCAAATTTTTCAGCTAGATCGCTAACCAAATCTGGTCTTTTTACAGCAGAGGAGTTGATAGACACTTTATCTGCTCCACATTTTAATAAAGCATCTACGTGTTCTACTGAAGAAATTCCTCCACCTACGGTAAAAGGAATATTTACCTGTTCTGCAACCTTTAAAACCATATCTAAAGTAGTTCCTCTATTTTCTAAAGTAGCAGCAATGTCTAAAAAAACCAGTTCATCTGCTCCTAAATCTGCATATTGTTTTGCTAAAACTACAGGGTCTCCAGCATCAATTAAATTTACAAAATTAACACCTTTTACAGTTCTTCCGTTTTTAATATCTAAACAAGGTACTATTCTTTTTGTTAGCATTTTATTGACTAATTATAAAATTTTCTAATTGTTTTAAACTGATTTTATTTTCATAAATCGCTTTTCCAATAATAACCCCTTCACAACCATTTTCTGCTAATTTTGGGAGTTCATCAAAAGTTGATATTCCTCCTGAAGCTATTAATCTTAAAGGTTTTACTTTGGATAAAATATCTTTATAAACATCAAAACTCGGTCCTTGTAACATACCGTCTTTAGAAATATCTGTACAAATTACATATTGAATTCCTTTTTGTTGATAATCAGATATAAAAGGAATTAATTCTAAAGAACTTTCTTCTTGCCAACCATTAGTTGCAATTTTTCCACCAGAATTATCTGGGTAAAAATCGGCTCCTAAAATGATTTTTTCTGAACCATATTTTTCTATCCAACTCTCAAAAATTGGAGCATTTTTTACAGCGATACTTCCTCCCGTAATTTGATTTGCACCCGAATTAAAAGCAATTTCTAAATCTTTGTCTGATTTTAATCCACCTCCAAAATCAATCTTTAAATTGGTTTTTGATGCAATTTGTTCTAAAACTTTATAATTAACAATTTGACTCGCTTTTGCTCCATCTAAATCCACAACGTGTAAAAACTCAATACCTGCTGTTTCAAATTCTTTGGCTACTTCAAGTGGGTTTTCGTTATATACTTTCTTAGTATTGTAATCGCCTTTTGTTAAACGAACACATTTACCTTCAATAATATCAATTGCTGGAATTATTCTCATATTCACATTAGTTATTTAAAGCGGTTACTTGTATTTCAATTTTCATTTTCTCATCAAACAAACCTGCTGAAAACATAGTTGCAGCGGGTCTAACATCTCCTAAATACTTTTTTAAAACTGGCCAACACAACTCAAAATCTGAGGCTTTGCGTAAAATATAAGTCACTCTAACAATCTTATCTATGCTAGAGCCAGCTTGTTCTAAAACACTTTTTATGTTTTTAAAACATTGCTCAGTTTGTGCTGCAACATCTTCTTCTATGGTCATAGTTTCATAATTAAAACCCGTAGTTCCAGATACAAAAACCCAATCTCCTTCTACGACTGCTCTAGAATATCCCATTTCTTTTTCAAAAGTAGATCCTGAGCTAATTAATTTTCTTGACATGTTATAGTTTTAAAAAATTACTTAAAATTTTTGCGCCTTCTACTCCACTTTTTTCTGGGTGAAATTGAACACCATAAAAATTATCTTTTTTTAATGCAGATGCATATTCTATTTCATAATCTGTTGTTGCAATAGATTCCTTGCATTCTTCAGCATAAAAACTATGCACTAGATACATAAACTCTTTTTCTTTAATTCCAGAAAATAGTTTAGATTCTAAATTATAAATAACGTTCCATCCCATTTGAGGAACTTTTACAGTTTTAGAAAACTTTTTAACTTCTACATCAAAAATACCTAATCCTTTTGTATTTCCTTCCTCCGAGTGATTACACATTAATTGCATACCTAAACAAATTCCTAAAACAGGTTGCTTTAAAGTAGGTATTATTTTATCTAAACCACTTTCGCGTAACATTTTCATAGCAGAACTTGCTTCTCCAACACCAGGAAAAATTACTTTGTCAGCAGCTTTAATTTCATCAACATTATCTGATAAAACAGCATTAATACCTAAACGTTTAAAGGCAAATTGAATGCTTTTTATATTACCAGCTCCATAATTTATTATTACTAATTTCATTTTTATAACATCCCTTTTGTTGATGGTAAAAACATCTTATTTGAATCTCTTTTTACTGCCATTTTCATTGCTTTTGCAAATGCTTTAAAAATTCCTTCAATTTTATGATGTTCATTTACACCCTCTGCTTTAATGTTTAAATTACATTTAGCACCATCTGTAAACGATTTAAACAAATGGAAAAACATTTCAGTTGGCATATCACCAATTTTTTCTCTCTTGAAATCTGCATCCCATTCTAACCAATTTCTACCGCCAAAATCGACCGCAACTTGAGCTAAACAATCGTCCATAGGCAAACAAAATCCATATCTTTCTATTCCCAATTTATTTCCTAAAGCTTTGTTGAATAATTCACCAAAAGCAATCATGGTATCTTCTATTGTATGATGTTCATCAATTTCTAAATCTCCATCAACTTTTATGGTTAAATCCATAGATCCATGTCTACCAATTTGATCTAACATGTGGTCAAAAAATGACAAACCTGTACTGATGTTATTTTTACCAGAACCATCTAAATTTAACTTGATATAAATCTTTGTTTCGTTAGTGTTTCTAGTTATTTCAGCTACTCTATCTTCTAATTTTAAAAATTCATAAATAGCTTCCCAATCTGTAGTTGTTAACGCTATTGAATTGAAAATTTCTTGTTTAGATGTTTCAATTTCATCTGCTCCTAAATCGGGGTTTTCTGACAAATAGATACCTTTTGCTCCTAGGTTTTTTGCCAATTCCATATCTGTAATTCTATCTCCTAAAACAAAAGAATTTTCTAAATCATAATCTTCAGAAAAATATTTGGTTAACAAACCTGTTCTTGGCTTACGAGTTTCAGCATTTTCATGCGGAAAAGTTTTATCTATACAAACTTCAGAAAATACAACACCTTCTTTTTCAAAAGCACTAATAATTTTATTTTGTGCCGGCCAAAAGGTTTCTTCTGGAAAAGAATCTGTACCTAAACCATCTTGATTTGTTACCATCACCAATTCATAGTCCAATTCTGAAGCAATTTTTGCCATGTATTGAAATACTTTAGGGTAATATTCTAACTTTTCTAAACTATCTAACTGATAATCTACAGGTGGTTCTAACACTAGAGTTCCATCTCTGTCGATAAATAGTACTTTTTTCATTACTGAATTGCTTTTAAAGCTCTGATTAATTTTTGATTTTCTTCACATACACCTACACTAATACGCAAACAATTTTCGCATAAAGGTTGTGTAGTTCTATTTCTAATGACAACCCCATATTCTATTAATTGATTATAGCGTTTGTTAGCATCATCTACTTTAAGTAGTAAAAAATTTCCATCTGAAGGATATACTTTTTCTATATAACTTACACAACACTCTAACTCTTTTTTAAGCCGTCTTCTTTCACTTACTAATTGCTCAATTTCATTTTGGATTTCATCCAAACGTTGCAATCTTGAAATTGCTTTTTGCTGAGTTAGTTCGTTAACATTATAAGGTGGTTTTATATTGTTTAATATTTTTATAATTTCTGCAGATGCATAACAAATTCCTAATCTAATTCCGGCCAAACCATATGCTTTAGAAAGGGTTTGTGTAATAATTAAGTTCGGAAATTTATCCAATTTTCCTAACCAACTTTTTTGTTTAGAAAAATCGATGTAAGCTTCATCTAAGACAATTAATCCTTTAAATTTTCTTAATAATTTTTCAATAATATTAACATTAAAACTATTTCCGGTTGGATTATTTGGTGAGCACAAAAATAAAATTTTACTGTGTTGATCAGTAATGTTTAATATCTCATCAATTTTAGGTTGAAAATTGTTTGCTAATAATACTTTTCTATTTTCAATCGCATTAACATCAGCTAAAACTCCATACATTCCATAAGTAGGTGGTAATGTAATTATATTATCAATATTAGGTTCACAAAATGCTCTAAAGATCAAATCAAGCACTTCATCACTACCATTACCTAATAAAATGTTTTCTTTAGGAATATGTTTAATTTCAGATAGTAAATCTTTGACATTGTTTTGTTGAGGGTCTGGGTAACGGTTTACTCCATTTTCAAAAGGATTTTCATTAGCATCTAAGAAAATCATTTCTTGTGTATTAGCATCTTTATATTCGTCTCTTGCAGAAGAATAAGGTTTAAGAGATTTGATGTTTTCTCTTACAAAATTTTCAATGTTAAAGTCGGTTTTCATACTTTAAAATATTGTTATAAGTCTTTTAATCTGATGGAGACTGCGTTCTTATGCGCTTTTAAACCTTCTGCATCTGCCATTAATTCTATGACATTACCAATAGTTTGTATTCCTTCTTTACTTATTTTTTGAAAAGTAATACTTTTGGTAAAACTATCTAGATTTACACCAGAATAGGCTTTACTAAATCCGTTTGTTGGTAAGGTATGGTTGGTTCCAGAAGCATAATCTCCTGCACTTTCTGGAGTATAATTACCAATAAAAACAGAACCAGCATTAACTATATGATTCACATAAAAATCGTTATTATTTGTACAAACAATAAAATGCTCAGGACCATATTCATTTATCAATTCTAGAGCTATTTTATCATTTTTCACAAAAATTGATTTTGAATTGTTAATCGCCTTTTCAGCAATTTTTATTCTTGGTAACTCTAAAATTTGTTTATCAATCTCTTTTTCAACATCTGTAATTAACTTTTTAGAAGTAGAAACTAAAATTACTTGGCTATCTGCACCATGTTCTGCTTGACTTAATAAATCTGAAGCCACATAACTTGCATTTGCAGTATCATCCGCTACAACTAACAATTCACTTGGGCCAGCAGGCATATCAATAGCTACACCATATTTAGTTGACAATTGTTTTGCAACAGTAACAAATTGGTTTCCTGGTCCAAAAATCTTATACACTTGCGGAATCGTTTTTGTTCCAAAAGTAAGTCCTGCAATAGCTTGTATACCTCCTACTTTAATGATTTTTGTTACTCCACATAAATTTGCTGCATACAAAATTGCAGGATTAATTTTACCTTCATTATTTGGTGGAGAACATAAAACAATTTCTTTACAACCTGCAATTTGTGCAGGAATTGCCAGCATTAAAACTGTAGAAAATAAAGGAGCTGTACCTCCAGGAATGTATAACCCTACTTTTTGAATAGGTCTTTTTTCTTGCCAACATTCTACTCCATTTACAGTTTCTACAAAAACTTTTTCTGTTTTTTGAGCTGTATGAAACTTGGAAATATTCTCTTTTGCTAATTGAATTGCCGCTTTTAAACCATTTGAAATAACTTTAACTGCATTATTTATTTCATCATCTGTAACAAGGTTGTTTTCTAAAGAAATACCATCAAATAACTGGGTATATTTATCTATAGCTCTGTCACCATTTTTTTGAACATCATCAAAAATTTCAGTAACTGTTTTTTCAATGTCATTAACAGTTTTTGTAGGTCTTTCTAAAATTCTTGACCAATCTTGTTTGTCTGGATTTAATATGGTTTTCATTTTACAATACCATTTTTTCTATTGGACATACTAGAATTCCTTCTGCTCCATTCACTTTTAATTCGTCGATAATTTCCCAAAATTGATTTTTATTGATTACCGTGTGTACTGAACTCCATCCTTTTTCCGCTAAAGGCAACACTGTTGGGCTTCTCATTCCTGGTAATAGTTGTAAAATATTATTCAATTTATCATTTGGAGCATTCAATAATATATATTTTGAATTTCTTCCTTTTAAAACAGATTGAATTCTAAACTGAATTTTTTGTAGGATAGCTCTTCTTTCTTCAGATATTTTTGGTGAGACAGCAAGTACCGCTTCAGATTTTAATAAAACTTCAATTTCTTTTAAACCATTTTTAAATAATGTACTTCCACTAGATACAATATCACAAATACCTTCAGCTAAACCAATATTTGGTGCAATTTCTACAGAACCATTAATTTTATGCAATTGAGCATTAATATTCTGTTTGTTTAAGAATTTTTTTACCGTTTCAGGATATGAAGTTGCAATTCTTTTTCCTGCCAAATCTTTTAATGAATTGGCTTCTGAATCTTTAGGAACTGCAATTGAAACTTTACATTTCGAGAAGCCTAAACGCTCAACAAATTCAATGTCATCTCCTTTTTCAATTAATACGTTTTCTCCAATAATCGCAGCGTCTACTACTCCATCTTTTAAGTATTGAGGAATGTCTCCGTTACGTAAATAAAACACTTCTACAGGAAAATCTCTTGCTGCTGCTTTTAATTGATCTTTACCATTATCAATAGAAATACCAATATCTTTTAAGATTTTCATTGAGTCTTGGTTTAACCTTCCTGATTTTTGTACTGCAATTCTTAAGTTACACATTTTTGTTTTTTATTATGCTTGAGCAAATTTGGTTTTAAATTGAAAAAACCCGTTCGATTTGCTCAAACGGGTTTATAAATATTTTGATTTTATTCAATACATTTTTAAATCGCTTGAGAGCAATTGTAAAAACGATGATAATTTTGAATAAATGTCATTTGTTCTTGTTTATAATGCAAATATCTAAATTTTATTCTTCAAAACCCAAACGAAGTGATTAATTTTTTTTTATCAATAAATATTTATCAATTTTTTTCGATTTGTTTAAAATTTAAACAAATAAAATAAATTTTTAGATAATACTTCTTATTCGTTAATGGGATAATATTCAAAAAACACTTTTATACTAAAGGCTTTAAATTCTTCAGTAAAAATAAAATTGTATCATATGATAATGCTACTAAATTATCAATTTAAATGGATTATATTGTAAAAACAAAAGAGGCTAATCTGTAATATAATTAGCCTCTTTTATTTTTTTATTAAGTAATGTCTAATTATTAGCTATGCATAAAAGCTTGTTTACCTAATAATTCTTCTTCAGTTTCAACTACATCTTCATCAGGTATACAACAATCAACAGGACATACTGCTGCACATTGTGGCTCTTCATGAAAACCTTTACATTCCGTACATTTATCTGGAACAATGTAATAAATTTCATCAGAAACTGGTTCTTGATCTTCATCTGCATTTACAGATTTACCATTTGGTAAAACCACATTTCCACTTAAATCTGTACCATCAGAATATTTCCAATCATCTGCACCTTCGTAAATTGCTGTGTTTGGACATTCTGGTTCACAAGCCCCACAATTTATACATTCATCTGTTATTATAATTGCCATAGTTTCTTTACTGTTTTTTGTACATTTGCAAATGCAAAAATAAAGCCAAAATTATAGACAACCAAAATAAATGATTAGTATTCAAAATAGAATTACTGCATTCGCAAAATTAGGGGCTTTTTTAAGTCAATTTTCTGTTGATAATATAAAAAAGAAAGATAATATTGAGTATAATGAAATCTTTTATGATGGTTTTTTACATCAAATTAAATTAGCACAAGAAAACAACTCTTGGTTTACAAAAGATAATATTTTATTCAGTTTAAATGATTGGTCTAAGTCATTAAAAAAAAGCACCTTAATTAAGTTTTCTAGTAGTAAAGATTTAATTGATAGTTCTCCAAAAAAAGTAGCCGTTATTATGGCAGGAAACATCCCTTTAGTTGGCTTTCATGATTTTTTATCTGTTTTAATTTCTGGTCATTCTATATTAGTAAAACAATCTTCAAATGACAAACACATTTTACCTTTTTTAGCTAAGTATTTAGAGTATGTAGAAGAAGGTTTTAAAGGGAAAATAACTTTTACTGAAGAAAAGTTGTCAGATTTTGATGCAGTTATCGCTACAGGAAGTGATAATACTGCGCGTTATTTCGAATATTATTTTAAAGATAAACCCAATATTATTAGAAAAAGCAGAAATTCGGTTGCTGTGTTAACAGGTAATGAAACTGATGAAGATTTTATCAATTTATCTGATGATGTTTTTCAATATTTTGGCTTAGGCTGTAGAAGTGTTTCTAAATTATATGTTCCAAAAAACTATAATTTTGATAACTTTTTTAAAGGAATGTATGCTAAAAAAGAAATTATCAATAATGCTAAATATGCCAATAATTACGATTATAACAAAGCTGTGTACTTAATGAGTGAGTTCGATTTGTTAGAAAATGGTTTTCTAATGATTAAAGAAGATGAAAGTTACTCCTCTCCTATTGCCACAGTTTTTTATGAGTACTATGACAATGAAATTGATTTAAAAATAAAATTACATCAAGATAAAGAAAAGATTCAGTGTATTGTTGCAAAAGACTTTATAGAAAATGAAGTTGCTTTTGGACAAACACAACATCCGCAGTTAACAGACTATGCAGATGGTGTAAATACATTAGAATTTTTATCAAACATATAACCCTCTAAGAGGAATTTTTCAAAATTAATAACATCAATATGAAAAAACATAATTTTAGTGCAGGCCCTTGTATTTTGCCTCAAGAAGTATTAAAAAAAGCATCGGAAGCAATCATCAACTTTAATAATGATGATTTATCGTTAATTGAAATTTCGCATAGAAGTAAACCTTTTGTTGCTGTAATGGAAAAAGCACGTTCTTTAGCTTTAGAATTATTAGGATTAGAAGGTAAAGGTTACAAAGCGTTATTTTTACAAGGTGGTGCTAGTTTAGAATTTTTAATGGTAGCTCATAACTTATTAAATAAAAAGGCAGCCTATTTAAACACAGGAACTTGGTCTGACAAAGCCATTAAAGAAGCAAAAGCTTTTGGAGAAATGGTAGAAGTTTCTTCTTCTAAAGACAAAGGATACAGCTATATTCCTAAAGGATTTTCTATCCCTGGTGATGCAGATTATTTTCACTGTACGAGTAACAATACAGTAGCTGGAACCCAACTCAAAGAATTTCCAGAAACCAATGTTCCGTTAGTTTGTGACATGAGTTCGGATATTTTTTCTCGTCAATTAGACTTTGAAAAGTTTGATTTAATTTATGCTGGTGCTCAAAAAAATATGGGACCTGCAGGAACGACTTTAGTAATTATAAAAGAAGATATTTTAGGAAAAGTCGAAAGACACATTCCTTCTATGTTAAACTATCAAATACATCTAGATAAAGACAGTATGTTTAATACGCCATCTGTTTTTGCTGTATATGTTTCTATGTTAACTTTACAATGGTTAAAAGATTTAGGCGGAATTCCATTTATTGAAGAAGTTAACAATAAAAAGGCAAAACTTTTGTATAATGAGATTGATAGAAACCCATTGTTTAAAGGAATTGTTGCTAAAGAAGATAGAAGTATTATGAACGCTACTTTTGTATTAACGGATGAGTCTTTAAAAGAAACTTTTGATAAAATGTGGGCAGAAGCTGGAATTAGTGGTTTAAACGGACATAGAAGTGTTGGTGGTTATAGAGCAAGCATGTATAATGCTTTACCGTTATATAGTGTACAAGCTTTAGTTGATGTGATGCAGGAATTGGAAAATAAAGTTTCAAAGTAACAAAATCTAGTTCCATAAATTGTTGTAAATCAAAATATTTGCAACTCAAAAAAATATAGAATGAAAATATTAGCTAACGATGGAATTTCTCAAAGTGGTATTGATGCTTTAGAAAAAGGAGGATTTGAAGTTTTGACTGTAAAAGTCGCCCAGAATCAATTAGAAAATTTTATTAATGAAAACAACATTGATGCAATTTTAGTAAGAAGTGCTACACAAGTAAGACAAGAATTAATTGATGCTTGTCCAAGTATAAAACTAATTGGACGCGGTGGAGTTGGTATGGATAATATAGATGTAGAATATGCTATAGATAACGGTTTGCATGTAATTAATACACCTGCTGCTTCATCTAGTTCTGTGGCAGAATTAGTTTTTGCACATTTATTTGGAATGGCTCGTTTTTTACATTCTTCTAATAGAGAAATGCCTTTAGAAGGAGATTCACGATTTAAAGATTTAAAAAAAGCTTATTCTCAAGGAACTGAGTTAAGAGGGAAAACGATTGGAATTATTGGTTTTGGAAGAATTGGTCAAGAGGTAGCTAAAATTGCCTTTGGATTAGGAATGAATGTAATAGCTACTGACAGTTTTATTGATTCTGCTGATATTATTTTAGAATTTTTTAATGGACAAAAATCAACCTTTGCAATAGATACTATTGCTAAAGACGAACTATTAAAAGAAGCCGACTTTATAACAATTCACACTCCTGCTCAAGAAGATTATATAATAGCGGCAGCAGAAATTGAAAACATGAAAGATGGCGTTGGAATAGTAAATACTGCAAGAGGGGGTGTACTTAATGAAGTTGATTTAATTAATGCTATCGAAGAAGGTAAAATTCAATTTGCAGGTTTGGATGTTTTTGAAAACGAACCTAACCCAGAAATTCAATTGTTAATGAATCCTGAATTGTCTTTAACCCCTCATATTGGTGCAGCCACTAAAGAAGCGCAAGATAGAATTGGCTTAGAATTGGCTAAACAAATTATAGAATTATTAAGATAATGAGTTTAATCGCAGAAAATTTATCAATCATAAAACAATCTATTCCAGAAAATGTAACCTTAGTTGCAGTTTCTAAAACCAAGCCTATATCAGATTTACAAAAAGCTTATGATGTAGGTCAACGTGTTTTTGGTGAGAATAAAATTCAGGAAATGGTTGAAAAATATAATGCCTTACCAAAAGATATTAAATGGCATATGATTGGTCATTTACAAAGCAATAAGGTAAAATACATGGCTCATTTTGTAGATTTAATTCATGGGGTTGATACATTTAAAACTCTACAAGAAATTAATAAACAAGCTAAAAAGCACAATAGAATAATTCATTGTTTGTTGCAAGCTAAAATTGCTAAAGAAGAAACAAAATTCGGGTTGTCATTTAATGAAATTGAAACAATTTTAGCTTCGTCAGAAACATTAGCACTAAAAAATATCAAAATTGTTGGTTTTATGGGTATGGCTACTTTCACCGATAATCAAGAGCAATTACAAGAGGAGTTTTCATCTTTAAAAAGTCTTTTCGACAAACTAAAAGCTACCTACTCTTCATTAAAAATTCTATCTATGGGAATGAGTGGAGATTATATATTAGCAATTTCTGAAGGAAGTACAATGATTCGAGTTGGAAGTTCTATATTTGGAAATAGGAATTATAATTATTAATTACACCGTTAAGAAAAAGAATTTGTACGCAATTTTAGATATTGAAACTACCGGAGGTAAATTTAATGAAGAAGGCATTACAGAAATTGCCATTTATAAATTTGATGGTCATGATATAGTTGATCAATTTATTAGCTTAGTAAATCCAGAAAAAACTATCCAAGAGTTTGTAGTAAAACTAACAGGAATTAACAATAAAATGTTAAGAAATGCTCCTAAGTTTTATGAAGTTGCCAAACGTATTATAGAAATAACTTCAAATTGTATTTTGGTTGCACACAATACAGCTTTCGATTATAGAATTTTATGTACCGAGTTTGATAGATTGGGGTATGAATTCAATAAAAACACTTTGTGTACCGTAGAATTAAGTCAGAAATTAATTTTAGATCAACCTTCTTACAGCTTAGGAAAACTAACAAAATCTCTAGGGATTCCAATGTCAGACAGACACAGAGCTTCTGGTGATGCACTAGCTACAGTTCAATTGTTTAAGTTATTATTAGAAAAAGATATTAATAAAAGTATCATCCAAAGCTCTATTAAATATTTTGATAGAAGACAGCAAAAACAAAAACTTTTAAAGTTAATTGATGAAATACCTTCTGTTGAAGGTTTATTTTACATACACGATACCCATGGAAAAGTAATTTATTTGGGAAGAGGTAAAAACATTAAATCGGAAGTAAATAGATTGTTTTTAAAAGTAACCAAAAGGGCTATAAAAATTCAAGACAGAGCACAATCTATAACCTTTGAGAAAACAGGTAACGAGTTGTTTAGGCGTTTAAAATATTATGTAGAGTTAGAAGCTTTATCTCCAAAATTTAATTTTCGAAAAAAGAGAAAAATGAATTCTCAAAACTTTAATAATGATAACTTTATTATTATTGATAAAGGAAGAGAAATTGAAGAACATGCTATTATTTTAGTAGAAAATAACGAAGTTTTTGGTTATGGATATACAAATTTAGGATATCAAGAAAACAAAATTGATGTTTTAAAATCAATACTTACCCCTATTGACAAGAAAGAACTTTCTAAATCTGTTATTAAAAATTATTTGAATAAAAATAATGTTAAAAAAATTATTAGATTTTAAACCTTCATTTTGAAGAGAAATGACAAAAACTATCATGCTAAATCAATAATAATATTTCTAAAATTGCAGTAGAAAATTAAAAATTAAAATGAAAAAAATTGCACTAATTTTCTTTTTATCGACAATGAGTTTAATGTCGCAAAAAGAAAGATCTTTAAGTTTAGGAAGAACAAGTTTAGAAGAATTAAAACTCATTGGTTACGAAAAAGATTCTACAGCTTCGGCTTTGGTTCTTTATGAACAAGCAAATCGATATCCTGATAAGAATGAAGACGAAATACCTAGAACAGATTTTTATTTTAGAATTAAAATTTTCGATAAATCGGCTTTTGATTTAGCTGATGTACAAATTTATCTCAGAAAAAATGAAAGGCTATTAGATGTTAAAGCAATATCATATAATTTAACTGATGAAGGCACCATGGATAAAAAATTCTTGAATGAAGATGATATTTTTTCTATTGATGAAACAAATAATTGGACTTCAAAGAAGTTTACGATACCTAACATAAAAGAAGGTAGTGTAATTGAGTACAGATATAGTATTCTATCACCCTATTTAGTCATAGACGATTGGTATTTTCAATCAGACATTCCAAAACTTAAAAGCGAATTTAAAGCATCTATTCTTGGCAATTATAAATATAACATAAAAGTTACTGGTTTTCAAAAGCTTAATACCAACGATGCTCAAATCGATAAAAAATGTGTCTATTTGGATGGAATTGGTTTTGGATCTTGTGTAGTTTACACCTATGCAATGGAAAATATTCCTGCTTTTAAAGAAGAAGATTTTATGTTAAGTAAAAAGAATTATATTTCTAGATTATCTTTTGATTTAAAATCTCGAACAAGTTATCAAGGGGAGATAAAGAATTACACAACAACTTGGAAAAAAGCTGATAAAAATCTAAAAAAGTATTTTTTTAATAATCAAATTTCAAAGAAAAACTTCTTTAAGAAGCAAATACCTAAAACTATTTTTTTAATTAAAAATCAACTAGACAAGGCAAAAAAAATATATTCGTTTATTCAAAATCATTATACTTGGAATGGAAACTATTGGAGAAATAGTGATGCAAAACTTAAAAAAGCATTTGATGAAAAATCTGGAGATGTTGGTGAAATAAATTTATCGCTATTTAATAGTTTACAAGCTGCAGGTATAGATACTAAGTTAGTGGTTTTATCCACTAGAAAGAATGGGTTAACCACTAAGATCTATCCAGTTATTTTTGATTATAACTATGTTGTTGTTCAGGCTTTAATTAATAATAAAACTTATTATTTAGATGCCACAAATAAGTTTTTACCTTTTGGTCAAGTTCCATTTAAAGCTATTAATGGAGAGGCAAGAGTTCTTGATTTTAATAATGAAAGTTATTGGGTAAGGTTAAAACCCCAATTTCCATCTTCAGTAAATTTAACAGTAAGACTAAAACTAAATGATGATGAAAACTTAGAAGGTGGTGTTATGATTAGAAGAACTGGTTATTATGCCATTAATCAAAGAAGAAAACTATCTTTATTAACAGAAGATAAATATATTGAGGATTTTGAGTCTGATTATCCTTATACGGAAGTTGAATCTATCGAATTTAGAAATAAGACAGAACTTGAAAAACCTTTATCTGAAATTTATAAAATAAAAATTATTGATGAAAATGGCTCTAGCGATAAAATAAGAATCAACCCAATACTATTTTATAGACTTCAAAAAAATCCTTTTAAACTAAAAGAAAGAAATTTCCCAGTAGATTTTGGATATACTAGAAAACAAAATTATTCAATAGTATTGTCCATCCCAGATGAATATGAAATTTATCAAGTTCCTAAAGATATAGCAATATCATTACCTAATGATGGAGGTACTTTTATTTATAAGACTATAAAAAAAGGAAATAATATTAGTCTTTATGCACGTCTTAATATTTCAAGAAGAATTTTTTCTAATGAGGAATACTTTGCGTTAAAAGAGTTTTATAAGCAAATAATTATTGCAGAAAATTCACTAATTACACTAAAAAGGAAGTTATAATTTAATAAATAAATTAATAAACAATAAAAAATACGTCATTTGACGTATTTTTTTTATTTATATTTATTCAGATTTTTGTTATGTAACTCTAAAACATCTAAAATGAAGAAATTTATCCTAGTAATTCTATGCTTTTCATTTTCAAGCATTTTATTATCTCAAGACGAAAATGAATTTGGTACTGGTTTAAAATTTGATGAATCACTTTATAACGAAATTCCACAGTCAGTTCCATTAGTAACACGAAGTTTTTCTGCTTTACCAAGATCTTACAGTTTAAAAGGGTATGCTCCTACTCCAGGAAATCAAGGACAACAAGGGTCGTGTGTTGGTTGGGCAAGTGCTTATGGTGCAAGAACAATTGCAAATGCCATAAAAAATGGTTGGAAATACAATACATCTAAAATTAATCAGAATACATTTTCTCCTGCATTTGTATATAATCAAATTAGATATAATGCCAAATGTCAAGGAGCATACATAGAAAATGCAATGAAATTAATGAATAACTATGGAGCTGCTAAACTATCAGATTTTTCATACGATTATAGAACTTGTTTAAGAACACCTTCTAGTTATGTATATTCTAAAGCAAAAAATCATAAAATTTTAACTTTCGAAAGATTAGCAAAATGGAATAACCCATACAATTTAGTTGGTAAAGTAAAAAAAGCAATTTCTCAAAAAAACCCTGTAGTAATTGGTCTTTTTAGGTTTTCTAGTTTAAAAACAGATTATAATAATGTTTGGATTCCGAGTTCTGGTAAATCAGGTCATGCGATGGTAGTAGTTGGTTATGATGATAATAAGTCTGGTGGTGCGTTTGAAGTAATGAATTCTTGGGGAACTAGATTTGGTAAAAATGGTTTCTTTTGGATAAAGTATTCAGATTTTCAAAGACAAGTAAAAACTGCGTATGTACTTGTTGATAAAGGGAATAATAATAATAATAATAATAATAATAATAATAATAATAATAATAATAATAATAATAATAACAATAACAATAATAACTTCTTTGCTAGTAACAAACTTGGAGGAGAAATTTCTTTAAAGTTAAGTAACGGTAACAATATGCCTATTAAACTTGCCGATGGAGCAACAAGAAATTTTAATATAGTTAAAGCTACTAAAACGACTTACAAAGTAAATAATACTTATACATCTGGAACTCAATTTAGAATCTATTTAAAAAGTAAGCAAAGAGGTTATGTATATTTAATTGGTTATGGTTCAGCTGATAAATCTGTTAATAAACTATATCCTTTTGGAGGTTTTAGTGATTTCTTTAACTATACTAACAGTGAAATTGCAATACCAAATGAAGATTATTTTATAGAGTTTGATAATAAACCTGGTAGAGATATTCTTTGTGTACTTTATAGTAAAGAAAAATTAAATATTAGCGATATTGTAAATAAAGCAAAATACGGTTCGGGAGATTTTGTGTCAAGAGTTAAAAAAGCTTTAAGTTATAAAATGTTTAAAGGATCTGATGTTTCTTTTAGTAGTAATAAAATTTCATTTAATGCTACTTCTAAAAGCTCATCTGCTAAAGTTGTCCCTATTTTTATAGAAATGAATCACCAATAATATACTATTATGAAACTACTTAAAAAGATACTATTACTTTCTTTTTTTATTACTTCAGCAACATTTAGTCAGTCAAGTAATAATGTTTATCAAGAAAACTTTAGTAGTAAAGGTTCTTGGCCTACAGGGAGTAATGATATTAGAGAATTAAATGTGTTTAATGGTAGATATTATTTTGAACACAAACGAAACGAAAAGTCATGGAGAATACTTACAAGTAAATTTGATTTAGATACTTCTAAAGACTTTGAATTAGAAACGTCTATTCAGAAAATATCTGGTACAGATAATTATGGTATCTGTTTCTTATATGATTTTAAAGATGGTAATAATTATAGAGAATTAGCGATAACTTCTAATGGGCATTTTAGAGTTTCAAAAAACATTGGAGGTAGCTTTAGCAATATAAAAGCTTGGACAAAATCGAGTAAAATTAAAACTGGGAACTATGGTGTTAATGAATTAAAAATCACAAAAAAAAGCAATACCATAACCTTTTATATAAATGGATCCTCAGTTCACAGTATGTCTCATGATAGTTTTGTTGGAAGACAAATGGGAATTATGCTATATAGAAATCAGAAAATTTCTGTAGATTATATTAAAGCCGTTCAAAAATCATCTAATAATAATAATAATAATAATAATAATAATTCTTATAAAACCAAAACGATCGTTTATGATAGTTTTTATTCAAATAGAAATAATTGGGCAATTTCTAATGGAGAGAAAGCAAGTTTAGAAATTAAAAATAGTAAATATTATTTTCAATATACTGGAGACAAAGGTTGGACAACCACCAAAGGTTTCAATTTTGATACTTCAAGAGATTTTAAAGTTGAAGCCTCCTTTCAGAAAGTTTCTGGAGTAAAAAACAATGGCTTCGGATTAGTTTTTGGTAGAAAAGATGGTAGCAATCAACATCAATTCTTAATTAATGCTTTAGGTAGTTATTCTATAGATAAATATGAAGATGGCAATTTAAATACATTAGTAAATTGGACAAAGTCTTCTTCTATCAAAAAAGAAAATTATTCTACTAATATTCTAAAAATAGAAAAAAGAGGTAGTAAATTTTATTATTTTGTTAACAATTCATTGGTACATACAGCCTCTTATATGAAAGTTTATGGCAATCGATATGGGTTTTCAATTTTCGACCCTCAAAAAATAGCTGTAGATTATATTAGTATTTCTTATTTAGGTGATGACCCAAATAATAATAATATTTTTAAAGATGATACTAAGCTTAAAGGAGACTTATTATTTAGTGATAATTTTGATAGTAGTAATATTAATAAATGGACAGAAAGAAATGATGAAAATACAGAGTTTAGACTGTCTAATGGTAAATACTATGTAAGACACAAAAGGAAAGACAAAGGTTGGTCTACCAATATTTCTAAATATTTCGATAGTTCTAATGATTTCGAAATTGAAACTAAAATTGACAAAATAAGTGGTGTTACTAATAACGCTTATGGATTAATGTGGGGTTTAAAAGACAGTAGTAGTTTTAGATTTTACTTAGCGTCATCAGGTTATTATAAAATTGTTAGAGTTATTAATGGTAATGAAGAGGTGATTGTTAAATGGACGAAATCATCATCAGTAAATCAAAATAATGGAGCTTCAAATATCTTGAAAGTAAAAAGAGATGGTGAATATTATAAATTTTATATCAATAATAGATACATCACTAGAATTGATTTTGAACCATTTTTTGGAGATAGAATTGGTTATGTAGTCTATAATGATCAAGAAATAGCTGTAGATTATTTAAAAATTTATAGTTCTAAAAAGAAAAACAATACCGATATAGTTACTACTAAAACACTTACACTTCCGGTTTTAGATAACTTTAATGGAAATACAAATGGTTGGAATTTAGAAGATTCAGATGATTATTCTGCGGCTATTGTTAATGGTAAATTTAGGCTTCATAAAAAGAAAAAAGGAGGTATTTTTATTAGTAGAAATGTTAATATTGATACTTCTAAAGATTTTATTATAGAGACCTCTATTGCTCGAGTTACTAATTCTTCTTCAGGTCTTTATGGTATAACCTTTGGGCGAAAAAACTCATCAAATGAATATTCTTTTTTACTGTCGGGTAATGGAAGCTATATGTTCAGAAAATTTGATAATGATAAATACAAGAAGATAATTCCGTTTACTGAAACATCTGCGATTAAAACAGGACTTAACGATTATAATAAAATTAAAATTGTTAAAGCGGGTCAGTTATTAAGATTCTTTATAAACGGTCAATACGTTAACGAAACAGCATTTGAAGGTTTTTTTGGCAATAAGTTTGGATATACCATCTACTATGATAAAAAACTTTCTGTAGATTATTTAGATATAAAATACCAATCGGCAAGTTTTAATAACCCTCCAGTTGTAGTAATTACCTCGCCAAATGTGGAGCAAAAAAGAGGTTTTAAAATTGTCGAAGCAAAAAGGATTCAAGTTAGAGGAAGAGCTACAGATACAGATGGGATTTTTGAAATTACTGTAAACGGTGTAGAAGCAAATGTTTCTGATGATGGAACTTTTACAGCTAATGTGCCTTTAAAATACGGTAAAAATGATTTAATTGTAACAGCAACAGATATGAAGCAGTCTTCATCTACTAAGACTTTTACGATTAAAAGAAAATCTAAAAATATTGATAATACTATTATAACAAATAACGACCCAAAAGATAAAATTGATGTTGGTTTTGGTAAGTATTATGCTTTAATAATTGGGGTAAGTGATTATAAAGACGAGAGTATTGTGGACTTAAATGGTGAACCAACAAAAGATGCCGATGCTTTAGCCAATGTATTAACAACTAAATATAGTTTTAGCAGACAAAACGTTACTGTTTTAAAGAACCCGACTGAAAATCAAATTATAAAAGAATTCTATAACCTCAGAAAAAAAGTTGGTCCAAATGATAATCTCGTTATTTTCTATGCTGGTCATGGTAATTATGATGAGGCAAGTGAAAAAGGATATTGGATGCCTTCAGATGCAGAAATGGAGTTCGAAGGAAATGTAATTTTAAATACAAGTATTGTATCTTATATAAAATCTATCAATTCTAAACATACATTACTAATAGCTGATGCTTGTTTTAGTGGTAGCATTTTAACAAAAACAAGATCTTTTAGTAAAGCTTCTAATGCAGTTAAAGCAAAATATGCTTTACCAAGTAGAAGAGCAATTACAAGTGGAACTCTAACAACAGTGCCAAATAAGAGTGTTTTTATGAAGTACTTGTTAAAGAGGTTAAGAGAAAATTCGAATACATATTTATCAGCTGGACAGCTGTTTAATATGATAGAAGATCCTGTAATTAATAATACTTCGGGAAATAATAAGCCTCAATATGCACCTATTAGTAGAACTGGTGATGAAGGTGGGGATTTTATTTTTATTAAAAGGCAATAATATTTGATACAATTTGATTTCATAAAAAAGCTCTAAATTCATGTTATGGATTTAGAGCTTTTTTATTGATACTATTCATCTATGGGTGGATGTCCAAAAATATCTTCGTAATCTCTGTCAAAATTCTCTCTCAAATAAGAATTTAATTTTTTTCTATAATCATCTTTTAACCATGTTACAAAATTGTGTGTACTTTTGGAAATACATTTTGCATATCTATTAATTCTATCATCGATTTCCTCTCCTAACATTTTTGCTAAAATCAAGGCATCAAAAACATCTTCACTATTCTCTATACACATTTTTGCATGATGTACTATCGATTTCTCTAAAACTCTTTTAGAAGATTCTCCTGCTCTTATGGTATCAATATATACTTTTTTCATATCGAAGTATGTGTCAGTAGATTTGGCGAATTCTTTCTTTACATCAGCAGGTAACTCATATCGAAAAGTACTTTCTATTTCCTCATCAGAAAGGATTGCATTTAAGTAGTAATCTGGCGCCCTAAACATCTTTTGCCAATCTAAATCTGCTCCCCAAGGTCCAAATCTATAGAAGTTATTTCCTAAATCAACTACATCAAAAGTTGTTTTATTTTCAAAAATACGAGACCCACGTCCAATCATTTGGTAATATAACGTTAAAGATTTAGTTGCTCTGTTTAAAATAATAGCTTCGATACTCGGTTCATCAAAACCTGTTGTTAAAATACTTACTGAGGTAATAATTGCATTTGGGGTTTTATGAAACCAACGTAAAATCAACTCACGCTCTTTTTTTGTGTTGGTATTATCTAAATGAGCTATAGGATAACCTGCTTTTTTAAATGCGTGAAACACTTGAATAGAAGTATTAATACCATTGTTAAAAATTAAAGTTTTTTTTCCTTTTGCAGTTTCCTCATAAGCAGAAACCAATTTTGATAGCATATCTGAATTTGTATATAAATCTTCAGATGATTTTACAGTATAATCACCATTAGCTCCCACTTCAAGAGATGTTAACCCTACATTATAAGAGTACATATTTGCTCTAGCTAAATATCCATTATCAATCAAATCTTGTATGGATTCACCAACAAATAATTCTTGATAATTCTCATACATAGGGAGTTTAATATTAGAACTCAAAGGAGTTGCAGTTACACCCAAAACAAATGAATCATTAAAAAATTTAAAGATTTTAGTAAATGAATTGTAATGCGCCTCATCTACAATAACTAATCCTATATCAGAAATATCTAGTTTTTCATCATTTAATCTGTTTTTTAAGGTTTCTACCATAGCAACAAAACAATCATATTCATGCTGATCATCTAATTTTGCAGTAGAATTAATAATTTTGTTAGTAACACCAAATTCACCTAACATTTTAGACGTTTGTTTACTCAACTCAATTCTATGGGTTAGCACCAAAACTTTCTTTTTAAACGTTTGCAAATAACGTCTAACAATTTCAGAGAAAATTACTGTTTTTCCACCCCCTGTCGGTAATTGATATAATAGGTGATAATCTTGAGGCGCAGTTTCAAATCTCTTAAAAATTTCTTGTAAGGCGTCTTTTTGATAACCGTATAATTCTTTCCCTGTTGTTGTAGCTGAAGTGTATATTTCTGACAAAATTTTAAAAATTTTAAGACACAAAAATAAGACTTAAAATAGGTTTATCCCAAATTTATGCTATATAAATCTCGTTAAATTCGTTTGAGTAATGTCATAATGCGATGCATTGTAAACAGAAATACCGTTTTTTATCACTAATAATTGTGGAGATTGATGCATTACTTGGAAGGTATAACCTACTTCATCTGAAACATTTCTGTAACTCAATAAATCTAAATAATATACCTTTACATGTTTATGTTCTTCTTGAAACAAATTCTCAAATCTTTTGATAACCATACTACTAATTCCACAACGTGTTGAATGCTTAAAAATAAGAATAGTTTCAGTTTTAGACTGTTCTTTTATCTCTTCTAATTGATTTAAATAAGTTAAAGGAATCCAGTTTACGAATGACTTTTTTTCAGGTTTCGCTTCTTTTTCACTTTTACCTCCAAATATTTTATCAAATATACCCATTGTCTGTTTTTAGTTTCTTGGTCGATGTAAAGATAGAAAACTTTCATCAGTCAAAAAGTCAGTAAAAACAAGGTTTTACAAGACAATTTGACTTGCTTTTTACAACTTTTAATGATGGTATTATAATTGATTTAGAAAAAGCAAAAACAAAAAAAGATTATGAATTTTAATAACTATACAACAAAATCACAAGAGACCATTCAATTGGCACAACAAATTGCACAAGGTTTTGGTCATAATCAAATAGAAAACGAACATATTTTTAAAGCTTTAACTCAAGTTGATGAAAATGTGTTGCCTTTTTTATTGAAGAAACTAAGCATCAACAACAATGTAATTGAGCAAATTTTAGACAAACAATTAGAAAGTTTACCTAAAGTTTCTGGTGCTGAATTGATGTTATCAAGAGAAGCAGGAAAAAGCTTAAATGAAGCGGCAATCATTGCCAAAAATATGAAAGATGATTATGTTTCTATTGAACATTTAATCTTGGCTATTTTTAAATCTAAATCTAATATTGCTCAGGTTTTAAAAGACCAAGGAGTCACAGAAAAACATTTAAAAGCGGCAATTGAAGAATTAAGAAAAGGAGAAAGAGTGACTTCTCAATCTCAGGAAGAAACTTATAATTCTTTGAATAAATATGCTAAAAATTTAAATGATTTAGCTAAAAACGGAAAACTAGATCCTGTAATTGGTAGAGATGAAGAAATTAGAAGATTACTACAAATCTTATCAAGAAGGACTAAAAATAATCCCATTTTAGTAGGTGAACCAGGAACAGGTAAAACTGCTATTGCAGAAGGTTTAGCACACAGAATTGTAGATGGTGATGTGCCAGAAAATCTAAAAGATAAATTGATTTTTTCTCTAGATATGGGTGCATTAATTGCGGGTGCGAAATACAAAGGTGAATTTGAAGAGCGTTTAAAAGCGGTGATTAAAGAAGTAACAACTTCAGATGGAGATATTGTATTGTTCATTGATGAAATCCACACCTTAGTTGGTGCTGGTGGTGGACAAGGAGCTATGGATGCTGCAAATATTTTAAAACCTGCATTAGCACGTGGAGAATTGCGCGCAATTGGAGCCACTACCCTAGATGAATATCAAAAATATTTTGAGAAGGATAAAGCTCTAGAAAGACGTTTTCAAAAGGTTTTAGTTGATGAACCTGATACAGAAAGTGCCATTTCTATTTTAAGAGGAATTAAAGAAAAGTACGAAACGCATCATAAAGTTCGTATTAAAGACGAAGCTATTATTGGTGCTGTAGAATTATCTCAAAGGTATATTACCAATCGTTTTTTACCAGATAAAGCCATTGATTTAATGGATGAAGCTGCATCAAAATTACGTATGGAAATCAATTCTAAACCAGAAGAATTAGATGTTTTAGATCGTAAAATTATGCAACTGGAGATTGAAATTGAAGCGATTAAACGTGAAAAAGATGAAGCAAAATTAAAATCGTTACGTTCTGATTTAGCCAATTTAAAAGAAGAACGTAACACCATAAATGCAAAATGGAAATCAGAAAAAGAAGTGGTAGATAATATTCAGAATGCAAAATTGGATATCGAAAACTTTAAAATTGAAGCTGAAAAAGCAGAACGTGAAGGTGATTATGGTAAAGTTGCAGAAATTAGATATGGAAAAATAAAACAAGCACAAGAGAAGCTAGAAGAATATCAACAAATACTAGCTGAAAATCAGAATGGAAATTCTTTAATTAAAGAAGAAGTTACTTATGAAGATATTGCAGAAGTAATTGCAAAATGGACAGGAATTCCGGTGACAAAAATGATTCAATCTGAGCGTGAAAAACTCTTGCATTTAGAAAAACAATTACACAAAAGAGTCGTTGGTCAAGAAGAAGCAATTGTTGCCATTTCTGATGCTGTAAGACGTTCTAAAGCTGGTTTGCAAAATCCGAATAAGCCAATTGGAAGTTTCTTATTTTTAGGAACTACAGGTGTGGGAAAAACTGAATTGGCAAAAGCCTTAGCAGAGTATCTATTTGATGATGAAAATGCAATGACTAGAATTGATATGAGCGAATATCAAGAACGTCATTCTGTAAGCAGATTGGTTGGTGCGCCTCCAGGTTATGTGGGTTATGATGAAGGTGGGCAATTAACAGAAGCTGTGAGAAGAAGACCATATTCTGTGGTACTTTTGGATGAAATTGAAAAAGCGCATCCAGATACCTTTAACATCTTATTACAAGTTTTAGATGAGGGAAGATTGACAGATAATAAAGGGCGTGTTGCAGATTTTAAAAACACCATTATCATTATGACTTCTAATATGGGAAGCCATATTATTCAAGAAAAATTTGCAGACCCAAAAGCCGATTTAGATGCTGTTACAGAACTCGCAAAAATTGAAGTTTTAGGATTATTAAAACAGTCTGTAAGACCAGAGTTCTTAAACAGAATTGATGATGTAATTATGTTTACACCACTAACTCAGAGTAATATATTTGAGATTGTAAGTTTACAGTTAGATAGTCTGAAAAAAATGATTGGTAAACAAGAAATTACTTTAGATGCTACAGATGAGGCTATTAAATATCTAGCAAAAAGAGGATATCAGCCAGAATTTGGTGCAAGACCCGTAAAAAGGGTCATTCAAAAGGAAGTATTAAATCAGTTGTCAAAAGAAATTTTATCAGGAAAAATTACGACTGATAGTATTATCTTATTAGATGCTTTTGATGATAAATTAGTGTTTAGAAATCAATCTGATTTGGTAGAAAATTAATTTATAGTTTTTGGTTGATTGGAAAAGGCGATTTTACTGTATAGTGAATCGCCTTTTTTTTATGCAAACACCTTAAAACTAAACATATAATGTCATTTTTTCAGTTTTAAAATGAAAAATTGACATAATTTTTTGAATGGTATTTTTTTTGCATTTATAGTTCTAAAAAATGATAATGTTTAACTTTAAAATGTGAAATTATGTTAGTAAAAAACAAAGATTTCCCAATTTTACCAAATGTCGTTAACGACTTTTTTAGAGATTGGTCTACCTCCAATTTTTCTGATACAAATACAACATTACCAGCTGTAAACATTAAAGAAACAGAAAACGATTTTATGGTTGAAGTTGCTGTACCAGGAATGGATAAAAAAGATTTTAAAATTGATTTAGACAATGATGTATTAACTATTTCATCAGAAAAAACTACAAATAATGATACTTCTGATGAAAATTATACTCGAAAAGAATACAGTTATATGTCATTTAAAAGGAGTTTTACTTTGCCAAAAGGAGTTGTAGATAGCGATAAAATAAAAGCTACTTATAAAAATGGAGAGTTAAAAATTACGATACCAAAATTAGAAGAAGCAAAACCGAAACCTGCGAAACTAATTGAGGTAAAGTAAGTTGATTGATTGGTTACAATGGGCTGTTAATTTTTAACAGCCTATTTTTATAAATTTAAATTTTAAGGTGATGAAAAAGTTAGCAATTTTTATGTTAATGGCTTTGTCTTTTTATAATTGTCAAAGTCAGCACAACAAAGAGAAAAGTGATATTGAAGTGCAAAAGGACACTATAAAACCTCAAACCAAAATTAAAGTAAATAAAAAGTATGATGAATTTGGCAATCTCATAGCCTTAGATTCTACCTACTCTTATTTCTACTCAAATATTAAGAGCGATTCTATTTTAGAAAGAGATATTTTCAATCAATTTAAGTTTAATTTTGATAAACAATTTACTCCTTTAGATTCGCTTTTTACTAATGATTTTTTCAATGGTTCTCCATTCAATAAAAATAATTTTTATACTGATGATTTTTTTGAGAAAAGCTTTCAATCACATCAAAAAAGGATAGATCAAATATTAAAAAGAATGGATTCTGTAAAAAATGACTTTTACATAAATCAGAAAAACAAAAAGCAACTATAATATTTAAAAGCGATGCTCTTTATCATCGCTTTTTCTTTTTAAGTATATTTGATACTTAAATCAATCTTTATGAAAAAATATTTCTTCCTTTTCCTTTTCGCTTTTAGTTTATTCTCTTGTACTTCTGATGAAACCACTACTTATTATTTAATTCGTCACGCAGAAAAAGACAGAACAGATAAAACTAATAGAAATCCTAATTTGAATGATAAAGGTTTAGAAAGAGCAAAAAAATGGGTAGAATATTTTAAAAATATTGATTTAGACGCTGTCTATTCTACTAAATACAACAGAACAATGCAAACTGCAACACCAACTGCAGAAAACAAGAAATTGGAAATTATCAATTACAATCCTAGAAAAATGTACGATTCTATTTTTCAACAAAACACCAAAGGAAAAACGGTTTTAGTTGTTGGTCACAGCAATACAACTCCTGTTTTTGCCAACAAAATTTTAGGTAAAAAGAAATATGAATGGATGAAAGATAATGACAATGCTAGCTTATTTATTGTTACTATTACTGAAGATAAAAAAACTAGTAAAATTGAGAAAGTAGAATAGGATTTAAACCTTATATTAAGATTAGAAAAAATAATACACTAAAAAAAACCTCAAGAGAAATCTCTTGAGGTTTAGTTAAATAACACCTTAAAGGATTAAGATATTAAACAACATCATTTTTTAATGACTGTTTTTCCAAGGTTTATAATTCTTATATTTTGGTCCAGTAACTTTAGGTCTTTTAGAAGAAGTAGTTACTATTTTAGTAAGTTTATTTTTATTTTCCCAAGGTTTGTAATTCTTATAAGCAGGCCCTTGTAAACCTTTTTTATCACTACCTACATAAAGCACAACTGGTTGCAATTTGTGTTCCCAAACTTTGTAATTTTTAAAAGCGGGTCCTTTTAAATTTTTTCTATCTTGTTTTTGAGCAAGAACAAAAGATGAAATTAAAATAAATACAGATGTTAAAACTATTTTTTTCATTATGATGTTGTTTTAAAAATGTTAAACATTATTATTCTACATCAAAATTACTAACGAAACCTACTTTTATGGGATATAAGAAATTCGGTAATTTATATCCGTATAAATACGGATATAACTAAACCAGGTTATAATCTGTTGCTTTTTTTATTAACGCTGCAGTATTTTTTACTTCTAACTTTTTAAGAATATTGGCTCTGTGCGTTTCTATAGTTCTGGTACTTACGTATAGTTGTAAAGCAATTTCTTTAGTAGTCATTCCTTTAGCTATAAGTTTAAGAACTTGTAACTCTTTCGTGGTTAATATGTCTGAGCTTATTTTGTTTTCAGACATAAAGTTTATCATTTTCTCAGCAATTTCTGGGCTAAAATATTTTTTCCCTTTGGCAACTGTTCGTATACTTTTTAATAATTCTTCTTCGTCTGCATTTTTTAATAAATATCCATAAGCTCCACTTTTTGCACATTTTGCAATATAATTCCCTTCATTATGCATAGAAATTATAATCGGTTTTATGTTGGTTTTTACAGCATTCATTTTTTTGAGCACACCAAATCCATCTAAATTAGGCATTGTAATATCTAACAAAACAATATCTATTTTATTTTGGTTTTCAATTAGTTTCATAAATTGTTCACCATCAGAAACGGTGTCAACTATAACAATATCTTCATTTTTTTTCAGTAATTCAGATAAACCAGCTCTAAATAAAATATGGTCATCTGCAATTACTAATCTTATTATTTCACTCATATTTATAAAGGTAATTCAATTTCGAAAATAGTATTACCATTAGTAGTCTCAATATCTATTTTTCCATTAAAAATTTCTACTCTCTCTTTTATATTGGTAATTCCTGAACCCAATTTTACGGTTTTCAAATCAAAACCTCCTCCATTATCATAATAATAAAGTGATATAAAATCGTTGAACTCAGAAAGTGTGATGATTATTTTACTCGCGTTTGAGTGTTTTATGGAATTATTTATCAATTCTTGGGTAATTCTAAACAAGTTTACTGCTTGTTTGTCAGAAATTTTAGACTCTTTATTTTTTGATGAATCATCAAAATTTATATGAATCTTGACAGATTGTTGTATAGATTCTATATAATTTTTTAAAGCTGCTCCAATACCAAAATCTGTTAATGTAGAGGGCATTAAAGCATTTGTCATTGACCTTACTTCTGTTATGGTAGCATCAATCATCTTTTTTATTTCTTGTTTATGTGCATCATCATCAATATGATTTTGTACATAAAATTTTAATGAAGTTAAAAAAGGACCTATACCATCGTGCAATTCTCTAGCTAGTTTTCTGCGCTCATCTTCTAATCGTTCTACTAAAAATCTTTTATTGGTAAGATTAATTTGTTGTTCTTTATTTCTAAAATCAATTAAATTTTTACGCATTTTTAATAGCGTGTGTCCAAGCAAATCATCAGAACTTTTGGGTAAATAGCTAGAATTTAAATTCATATTACCAATATCAACCGTAAATTCTACTGCACCAGAAAGTGCAGTTTTTAAACTATTTAAAGCTTCAAACATTTCATTAATTTCTTTTGGAAGGTTTAAAAAAGTGAATTCAGATTGCGTTATTTTATTTTCTTCTGTATAATTACCTTTAGCCATAACAATTAACTTTTCTTTCATTTTAATAATTGGATTGGTAATTATTCGTGTTAAAAAAAGTGAAATAATAACAGAAATTATAATGATAAAAAAGGTGATTAATATTAATTTTTTACGCATTTCTATTAAAGGCGTAGTAACTTCTTCCACATCAATTTCTGACAAAATAACCCAGTTTAGATTGCCAATTTTTATAGGTTGATATGCGCTATAAACAGGTGTATTTCTATAATCTGTAAAAACCCCTGTACCCTGTTTGTTTTTAACGCCATTAAGAACACCTTTGGTTTTTGCCGTAATTTGAAAAGGTGTTTTTTGGGGATAAAAACGAGATTGAGAACGCAACCTAAAATCATTACCAACTAAATAAGATTCTCCTGTTAACCCCATTCCTGTTCTTTCTAATAGTATGTTTTTTATCTTGGCATATTTCAGAAATTTTACAATCCTTTCTCCGTTAATTATTTTTACAAATATTATAGAGGTTTGCTTTTGAGGATGCAAATGAGTTACATCAAAAATACCATTAGATGTATAATTATCATTTGGTAATTCAAAATCTAGTGATTCAGAAGTATTTTCTTTACTAAACTTTTCCCATTCTAAGTTAATGAGCTTTTCAAACTGAATTTGTTTTAAGGTTTTAATAGAGTTTAATTGCAATAAAACACGTTCATCAATAACTCTAGAAAACTCTTTATAAAATGTAAATGATAGAAAAACTACTACAAACACTACAAGTAGGTTTATAATAAATACGATCCAACTTTTAATATTCATATTCGCTTATTATTAGGCTGAATATAAGAATTTTAATTGATGATTTTTACACTTATATCTTTCAAAACAATTTCAGATACTTTTTTTAGCTGATTGTTTTCAAAAGCTTTATCTATGTCAATCAAAGAGATAGATATATTTAAAGGCTTGTAATTATGATAATCTACAAAACGAATTCCATTTTTAATACATTGTTCTTTTAACACTCTAAAGCGTTTTCCACCGCCATTTGTATGATAAGAATAGGCTAAATAATCAACTAAAAAATCATCTTTCCCTATCCAATAAATGAACACATCTTCAAAATCTTCTCCTCCTCCATCTTCAGAAAATGTAATTTCAATTTTATAGTATTCTTTTCCTTTTATGGTTGATGAAGATAGTAGCTTTTTATGAACAGCTTTATCATTTAAACCAAAAGGAAGCACAGAAAAATAATGTACCGAATTTACTGAATTTGCATATTTAGAAGCATCTTCTTTAGAGAGTTCTTGTTTTTCTAAATTGATAAATCTTTGAAAACCTTCATTGGTTAGTCCATCTATAATTGAATCAAATTCTCTTATTAATTTAAAGTTTCCATTTTGTCTGTAAGCAAAATAACTTTTGTCTCTAAACTTAAACTTAATCTCAGAATTTGCAACCTTATCAGTGCCAGAATACAATATACTTTTATCTATAATTTCTTGAGCAGATAACTCCTTTTTAGGTGATTGACAAGAAATAATAAAAACAGATAAAAGAATAAATATAAATCGCATTAGGTTTCGTTTGATTTTGATCAATTAATGAGTTGTAAAATTACACTTCTTTATCTTAATCAAAAATGTATCTTTGTTAAAATTATTTAAATTAATATCAGTCAATGACTGTACAGAAAAAAATAAACATACAGAATAAAAAGGCGCGTTTCGAATATGAAATTCTTGACAAATTTGTGGCTGGAATTCAATTAACGGGAACCGAGATAAAATCGATTAGAAATAGTCAAGCTAGAATAACAGAAAGTTTTTGTGAATTTAATGAACGAGGAGAATTGTTTATTGTAAATATGTATATTCAAGAATATATGTTCGGTCATCATTTTAACCACAAACCCAAAAGCGAAAGACGTTTACTCTTAAATAAACGCGAATTACGTAGCTTAAAAAAAGATGTTGAAGCCAAAGGAAATACAATTGTTCCACTTCGTTTATTTATTAATGATAGAGGTTTTGCCAAATTAGAAATTGCTTTAGCCAAAGGAAAACAAACGCACGACAAACGAAATGTCTTAAAAGACAGAGATAATAAGCGAGATTTAGCACGAATTAAAAAAAGTTATAACGCATAATGGCCTTTTTAAAACTCATTCGTTACAAAAACCTTTTAATGGTTTTATTGACAATGATTTTTACCAAATATGCTTTAATTCATTCTTTTCTTAAAGAAACTTATTTATCTCATTTAGAATTCTCACTTTTAGCTTTATCAGTTGTTTTAATTACTGCAGGAGGATATATTATTAATGACATTTATGATATAGAAACTGACAAAATAAACAAACCAAATAAAGTTTTTATTAATGTAACTATTTCCAAAAAAAATGCTTGGAAAAGCTATTATTTATTGACTTTTTTCGGACTAATTTTAGGTTTGTACATATCAAAAAATCATAATTTCCCAATAAATAGTTTTATATTTATTTTTACTATAATTGGTTTGTTTTTTTATTCGAAATTTTTTAAAAAACTACCTATTATTGGTAATTTGATGGTTTCTAGTTTTATTTGGTTGATGATTCTTCAAATATCAATTTTTGAATATATAAAAGTTGATAATGGACATGATTTTGTTTCTTATATTAATTTGCATAAGAATAATTCATTTAGGCTATCTACCGTTATTTATACATTTGCTTTTTTTGCATTTCAAACAACATTCATCAGAGAAATCATAAAAGACATAGAAGATATAAATGGCGATTTAAAACTTAATGCCAAAACATTACCCATTGTAATTGGTAGAAAAAGAGCTTCTAAAGTCGCTTTTTTCAGTAGTGGCCTACTATTAATTTTCCTATTGATAGTTTTACAGTTTTTTCAAAGCGATATGCTGTTTTTAAGTTATGGAATTGTTCTAGTTTTACTACCACTACTCTATTTTATGTATTTATTATGGACAGCAGAAAACAAAAAAGATTTTTCTAAATTGAGTAGTTTAATGAAAGTGATTATGCTATTTGGAATATTATCAATGTTGTTGTTTGCAATTAATTAAAGCAGTCTGTCATTCCTGCGTAGGCAGGAATCCAAAAAAATAAGAAAATAGATTCCTGTTTCCACAGGGATACCAATAGAAATAAAATGTTAAGAGAAAAACTTAAAAATTACAATATAATTCTAGCTTCAAAATCACCAAGAAGACAACAATTCTTTAAAGATTTAGATATCGATTTTACCATACAAACGAAAGAAGTAGAAGAAATTTATCCTAAAGAATTAAAAGGAAGTGAGATTACAGATTATTTGGCAGATTTAAAGTCCAAAGCTTTTACTAAATTATCAGAAAAAGATATTTTGATTACTTCAGATACCATTGTTTGGTTAGAAAATAAAGCTTTAGGGAAACCAAAAAACGAAAAAGAAGCCTTTGGTATGTTGAGAACTTTATCTGGTAAAAAGCATGAAGTAATAACATCAATAAGTATAAAAAATGAAAATTATCAGAAGGTTATAAGCGATTCAACCGTAGTTTCTTTTAAAGAAATTTCTGATGAAGAAATTAATTATTATATCGAAAATTATAAACCATTTGATAAAGCGGGTGCCTATGGAATACAAGAATGGATTGGTTTCATAGCTATAGATAATTTAGAAGGAAGTTATTTTAATGTTGTAGGCTTACCTGTTCATAAACTATACAAAGAATTGATGAATTTATAAAGCTAGACTTCAAATAAAAGTTTATTTTTACAGCAGAATTTAACAACACACAATTTTACAATGAAAAAATACACGTACACAGAAAAAAAAGATACGCGTTCTGGTTTTGGTGATGGTTTAACAGAATTAGGAAGAACAAATCCAAACGTAGTTGCTTTATGTGCAGATTTAATTGGCTCTTTAAAAATGGATCAATTTATTAAAGAGAACCCAGAAAGATTTTTCCAAATAGGAATTGCTGAGGCAAATATGATTGGAATTGCAGCTGGTTTAACTATTGGAGGCAAAATTCCTTTTACAGGAACTTTTGCTAATTTTTCTACAGGTAGAGTGTATGACCAAATTCGTCAATCTGTTGCTTATTCTGGTAAAAATGTAAAAATTTGTGCATCTCATGCTGGTGTTACACTAGGAGAAGATGGGGCAACTCACCAAATTTTAGAAGATATTGGTATGATGAAAATGCTACCTGGAATGACAGTTATAAATCCTTGTGATTATAATCAAACAAAAGCTGCAACTATTGCTATTGCAGATTTTGATGGGCCAGTTTATTTACGTTTTGGTCGTCCAAAAGTGCCAATTTTTATGCCTGAAGATATAAAGTTTGAAATAGGTAAAGGAATACAATTAACAGAAGGTACAGATGTAACTATTGTTGCTACCGGACATTTAGTGTGGGAATCTTTGCAAGCTGCTGAACAGTTAGAAGCTGAAGGTATTTCTGCAGAAGTAATTAACATCCATACAATAAAACCTTTAGATGAAGAAATCATCTTAAAGTCAATAGCTAAAACGGGTTGTATTGTTACAGCTGAAGAGCATAATAAATTAGGAGGTTTAGGAGAAAGTGTTGCAAGAACTTTAGCTTTAAACAAGCCTACTCCACAAGAGTTTGTTGCTACAAATGATACTTTTGGAGAATCTGGAACTCCAGATCAATTAATGGTTAAGTATGGTTTAGATGCTAGTGCTGTTGTAAAAGCAGTAAAAAAAGTAATTTCTAGAAAATAATAACGTTTTATCATTACAAAACGTCTTAGTATTAACTTTAAATAAATATGATGAAAAAAGTAATTTTAATATTATGTTTGACTTTTGGGTTAAGTCAAATTGCAAATGCTCAAGTTGCATTTGGTGTAAAAGGAGGAATCAATTACAACTCTAATTCTATTAAAGAAGTTCAGACAGATGTTTTTGACGGAGCTAAAAGTAGAACAGGTTACCATGCAGGTATATGGCTACGTTTTAAAATTCCTGTGATTGGTTTTTATTTAAGACCAGAATTGGTATATACAAATTTAGAAAATGAAGTTCGATATAAAACTTCTGGAAACTCTACTGATTATAATTTTCAAAAAATTGATATTCCTGTTTTATTAGGAAAAAAGATTTTTGGTGTTGGTAATATCTATATAGGTCCCTCTTTTCAATATGTATTAGATTCTGATTTTAGTTTTAGTGACATAAAAGATGTTAAGTCTGATGGGTTTACAGTTGGTTTACAGTTTGGTGGTGGAATAGAATTAGGTAAATTAGGGATTGATGTTCGTTGGGAAAGAGCTTTTTCTGGGATAGAATCTACTTTTCTTTCTGGTACAGTGGAACAAAAATTTGACACAAGAATTAATCAAATTATTATTGGATTATCTTATAGATTGTAAAATAAATTTTATAAAAGCAAATTAAAAAAAGCTCTAGAAATTTCTAGAGCTTTTTTTAGTATATTATTACAAATCTTTATTTGATATCAGGGTTTAAATAATCAGGTAAATTAGGATTATTTGGATCATTAAAATCATTTGCAGGGTTACCGTCTCCATTCTTATCTTCATTTTTAGTTAATACACCGTCACCATCATCGTCAACATCAGCTAAATTAGGAACTCTATCTCCATCAGTATCATCATTTCTTGGATCACCATCACCATCGGGATCTTCTAATATATTAGGGATACCGTCATTATCATTATCTGTGTCAGGAACAAAATCCAATAAATCAACATAAAACATTAAATTTTTATTAACTAAAATATTGTTAATGTTATTTAAATCACTTGATGAATAAGCTAAACCAGAAGGAATAAGTAATACACCTTTACCACTATTTAGATAAGTAATTGGACCGTTAAAAGGACCTCCATTTGAATCTTTTTTAAGTTCTCCCCCTTTTAACTTGGTAAAACCATAAGACCAACCGTTAATGACATTAAGTAGAGTAAACCAAGTCCCTGATGTATTGCTATCAAAAGTACCACCTAAAGAAGTTGTGGTGCTAATCTGTCTACCACTATATTTCACAAATACAGAATCTGCTTTTGTTGGATTTCCTTTATCTATTTTTGGTTGTCCTTGTTGCGAAATGTATACATATAATTTATAGTCTATGTCATTAAAATTAACATCTACTGTTTCTAATTTGCCATCAGTATACATAGACACCTGACCAGATGTAATTGCTTTTACAGAATCGATACTGGTATCGAAATAGTGATTCTTTAAAAACGCAACTATAGAATCATTATCAGAAATTGCCAGTTCTTTATGATCTACATCTGCATAAGGATTAACAATACCTCTATTATTGTCATCACAGGAATATATAAGAACAAATAATGTTGTGACTAAAAAAAGTTGTTTAATTCGATTCATTAAAATTAATATTTTGGGCGTGCAATTTACCATTTTTATATCTTTGTAAAAAGACAAACTCTTCTTTTTAACTTTTTTTATGAGAATAGACAAATATCTTTGGTGTATTAGGCTTTTTAAAACTAGAAGTTTAGCTACAAATGCATGTAAAAAAGGGCAAGTAAAAATAGAAAACAACAATATAAAACCTTCTAAAGAAGTTTTTGGAAATGAATTAATTTTAGTTCGAAAAAATCAAATCAATTATAAAATAAAAGTTTTAGATTTACCATCTAGTAGAGTTGGTGCAAAATTAGTTGACTTATATAGAAAAGATATTACTCCAAAAGAAGAATTCGAAAGAACTGAGTTGCTAAAGTACTCTAAAGACTATTATAGAAAAAAAGGAACTGGGAGACCTACAAAAAAAGATAGAAGAGATATCGATAACTATCAAGACGATTCAATAGAAAATTTATGACAACATCAGCAAATATAATATTAGACACTACACAAGTTGAACAAAAAATAAAACGTATTTCTTATCAAATCTACGAAACTTTTAGTTCTGAAAATGAGGTTATTATTGCTGGAATCGTTGGTAATGGATATATTTTTGCTGAAAAAGTTGTAAACACTTTAAAAGAAATATCTAATTTAAATGTTGTTCTTTGTAAAGTAAACATTAACAAGAAAAAACCTTTGGAAGCAATTACAACTTCATTAGAAATAGAAGCCTACAAAAATAAATCTTTAGTGCTAGTTGATGATGTTTTGAATTCCGGTACTACCTTAATATATGGTGTAAAACATTTTTTAAATGTTCCTTTAAAGAAGTTTAAAACTGCTGTTTTAGTGAATAGAAACCATAAAAAATATCCAGTTAAAGCAGATTTTAAAGGGATATCTCTTTCAACATCAATTAAAGAACATATTCAAGTTGAATTTTCTAAAGATTCTGCAGTAGCATACCTAGTTTAATAAAATTTCTAGTTCTTTAGCTACTTCTTTTTTTGATTTTTTGTCAATTTTAACTATCAATTTAGCTTGTTCGTAAAAAGGTCTTCTTTCGAATAAATGTTTTGCCACAAATTCAGGTATTTTATCATCTTTTAAAGAAGCAATTAAAGGGCGTTTACTCTTTTTTCTTATCAACCTTTCGATCATTGTGGAAGTACTTCCATCAAGATAGATGGAAAATACATCATCAGTATTATTAATTACTTCCATATTATTCGCATAACATGGAGTTCCTCCTCCTAAAGCTAGGATAAAGTTATCTTTTTTAGAAATAATTTTTTTTAAATATTTATTCTCAATTCTTCTAAAATATACTTCTCCTTTTTCTTTAAAAATTTCATTGATAGACATGCATTCTTGTTCGATAATATAGTCATCTAAATCTAAGAACTTCATTGATAGTTTTTTAGAAAGTTTTTTTCCAATACTAGATTTACCGGAAGCCATATAGCCTAACAATACTATTTTCATTTAAATTTAATTTTTGCAAATATCTACAAAAAATTTTGACTTTAATAGATGAAATTTCAATGATTGATATTATATTTGCAAACCATTTAAAGAACGACCTGGTAGCTCAGTTGGTAGAGCATCTCCCTTTTAAGGAGAGGGTCCTGGGTTCGAGCCCCAGCCCGGTCACTAAAAGGTTAAGCAAAAGCTTAACCTTTTTATTTAATAAAGAAAAGCGCACGTGGCGGAATTGGTAGACGCGCTGCCTTGAGGGGGCAGTGAATGCAAGTTCGTGGAAGTTCGAATCTTCTCGTGCGCACTTTTGCAAACCTTCATAATATTCTTCAATTTAGTTTGTCTTAATCATGCAAATGCATCAAATTGTTATTATAAATATATTCATAATATACTTTTATAATGTGTTATTTGTTATAGAATTATAGTTTTACAATATTGTGATATTCTATTGTGTTATATATATGTTAATTTTTTTGTATATTGCAATCGGGATGATTAACTTAAAATCAGTTTATTATGAATAAAAAATTTATAACCGCTGCAGCTTTGGCAGCTACTCTTGCACTAGGTGCTCAAGGTAAGCATAACAAAAAAAAGGGACCTAAAAAAAAGGGAAATAAGAAAGTTAAAGTTATCCATAATGGTAGAGTAATTAAGGTGTCCAAAAGAGCGGTTCGAGCACATTTGGCTCATGGAGATGTTTTGTATACTGCTCCAGCACCACCGCCTGCACCAACGAGTGCACCAGCGCCACCGCCGACTACTAATCCATATCCGGCACCGCCGCCAGCACCAACAAGTGCACCAGCGCCACCGCCAACGACTAATCCATATCCGGCACCACCGCCTGCACCAACGAGTGCACCAGCGCCACCGCCAACGACTAATCCATATCCGGCACCACCGCCTGCACCAACGAGTGCACCAGCGCCACCGCCGACTACTAATCCATATCCGGCACCACCGCCTGCACCAACAAGTGCACCAGCGCCACCGCCAACGACTAATCCATATCCGGCACCACCGCCTGCGCCAACAAGTGCACCAGCGCCACCGCCAACGACTAATCCATATGGAGCACCACCACCAGCACCGACTAGTGCACCAAGTAGTCCATATAGTCCACCTGCGCCACCGAGTAATCCTTATTAATTAATAAGAGAAGTAAAAAGAAATTTATACTTTGTTTAAATCAATTAATAAATTATATATCTTAAAAAGTCTTGAGTAATATCAAGACTTTTTTTTAAAAGCTATTTTGAAATGAAAGAAATTGTTGTTCAAAAAAGTTGGAATGATAATCTAGCTGCTTCATTAGCTACTTTTTGTAAATATTACAATATAAAGATTAGTAAAAGTTCTATTTATAAATCCTTTAATGATTCTGAAAAAATGCAAGATTTTGTTAGAATACAGGATTTTGCAAATACTTATGCATTTGAATATTCTTCTGGTTTTTTTGATAAATCGAATTTTAAAAGTTTGGTTTTTCCAATCTTAGCTTTAGTAAAAGGATATAGAACTGTAATTATAATTGATTTTACAGACACTAACATTACCTATTTGGATTCACTAACAGGTAAAAACACTGAGTCTTTAGATGAATTTATTAGTTATGCTACAGGTCATTATTTTTATTTAAATCCAAATTCTTCTTATTTAAAAGAAGTGAATTTCGAAAAATTAACAAAATTAGAAAATGAGCTTGAATCAAAAAGAAATTGGGTATCTCCAAAAATTATTGAACTAACACCAGAAAGTTTAATGACTGATTTCAATATCCGAGTTTAATTTCAGACTCAATTATTGATACACTTTCTTTTATTGAATGAGTATATTTTGTTGAGTTTTTCATTTCCTCAATTTTTTTACGATAATAACCTTGTTTTTCAAAAATGTTTGATATAAATATATCAAGTTTTTGTTTTATGTATGTTGCATTATAATTTTGGTCGTGAATATTTCCAGATATGGTAATTGGAATAACCCCATATTGAATGCAGCTCCATAAGGTACCTACTCCACCTGCAAAAATTAAATGTGAAATGCTTTTGAAGTAATCATTAAAATTAACATACCCTAAAAATCTTAACTTATTTGGTGTTTTAATATTTTTTGAAAGGGTTTTCCATCTATCATTATTACCAAATATTAATATTTCTAAATTGCTAGGAAAAATACTAAGTATAGCATTTAATTTTTCACAAAACTCTTCTTGGTTATAATAACCATTACCTAATGAAATTCCTATATTTTTTTTATCATCTACTAAATAAGAATTTTCAGAAAACATGTTAATGTGGTGAACTCTATTATTTGATAAAGGATAAAAATCTCTGTCTACAAAACAAATATTTAAATATTTCGATTGACTCCATGCAGAAAGTCGAGTTTTAGGCCATTTTAAAAAAGAGGATAATTTAGCTGTTAATCCATTCTTATTGTGTACAGATAAATTAGGATCCAAAATAAAACCCTTGTGCTTTCGCCAATCTATCCCGTTTGTTCCCATACTAATATACTTTATGGAAAGAGAATTAAGTAAGGGGTCTGCCAACCCTAATATACGGTCTACAATTGCGAGATCAGGGTTAATACTTTTAACCTTTAACTCTAATAACTTAAGAAATTGAAAAAAGTATTCTGTAAATTGATAAGTTTCATGTTCTTCAACAGGGAGCATTAATTGATCGATATGATTAGTAACATGCGTTTTATAAGTTATATTTTCTAACAATTTGCATTGAGAAGTTGTTGAAATTATATGGACTTCATTATTTACATTTAACTGAGTGATATATTTGGTAAATCCATTACCTCCTAAATCTAAATGCCCTCTACCCGATGAAATTAAACAAAGTACTCTCATGATTGCAGTATTAATTTTCGCAATGCCACATATCTAAGATCATAAGGTGAATGTTCAATGATTTGGTTAATTCTATCTAATTTATATGATATTAAAGTGCTCTTCTTATTAAGTATTTGTAATAACTGATTTGAGATATCATAATATTCAGAGTTATTTTCACTCCATTTTAAGATATTATAAGCTTCAGATTCTTTATTCACGGCCATTAATAATAAAACCAGTAAGTTACTATCAGCCATGTAAAAATCATCTGTTTGATTTGCAAATATGCTTATCAAAAATTCATATCTATGGATGTTTTTAGTTAAAATTAAAGTTTTTAGCAATTGGCGAAAAAAACTTAATGCATTAGCTTTTTTATTATTTTTATTCGCTAAGTCAAATAAAAAAGGGTAACTGACATTAATTTGACTTATAGATTTAGGAATTGGTTTTGTAGAAAATAAAATATTATGTTCCTCTTGAAGCCAAATAAAATATCCATTATTTGTTAACTTTTCTATTATTTTTCTACCATCGGCTATAGTGGATTGGTGAATAAAACTTGTTGATTCAGGAAATATTTCACAACAAATAATAGTAGGTCTAAAGCTTTTAAAATCTATACTATTTATAATTTCCAAATCAAAACCTTCGGCATCTATAACTAACACATCAGGTACTTTAGTAACATAACCATTAACAAATTTATCCCACGTTAATGACTCCACACTTTCGTCTGAAAATTCCAATTCAGAAGAGTTTAATTTTGTATAATTACTTATATGTTCTTGGTGTGATGATTTTAGTGTTGAAGGTAAACCACCTTTATGCATGTTTACAATTTCATTTTTATCTGATATTGCAAAAGGCAATACATTTACGTTATTATCTTTATGTCTCTTTGCACACTTATCTCTGTATTCTTTAATTGGTTCTAAATAAATACCTCTCCAACCAATATCTGCAAGATGAGCAGTTTTGCTATTTGTTTCTCCATCAAAAGCACCTATTTCTATAAAACTTCCATTCGCATTTATTCCTAAAATTTCTTCATAGAATAAATCTAAATGAGTAAACTCTGTATATTTAGTAGTAGAATATATGTTACTCACGCTTAATTATTTTTTTTTCTTCCATAGAATAAATAAACTTCATTACCTCTTTCTGTATAATTAAATCGTTCCCATACAAATCAGATATAGAGGAACAAATTTCATTAACAGATTTTCCTTCATTTATTAAGGTAAATATTTCTTTACCATTTCCTTTAATTAAGTAATATTTATTCAATAAAGAGTCATAAATCATTAATTCATTAGAATATGGGCTAGAAATTATGTGCTGATTTATAAAAAACTTCATTTAAATTGTATATTAGACAAGTTAACCAAATATACTAATAATGATTGATTACCAAGAGGCGTACCTTAAGTTACTGAGAGAAAAGCTGACAGATTATAAATATGGTAATTTTTTGTATTGCGAACCAAAGAATATTCAAGATTTAAGAGCTGGAGACGAAGTTCTTTGTACTGTAAAAGAATACGATTCTTTAAAAAGATTTTATGGAAAAGATTGGCCAAACCAAGGTGAAACTATGATTGGATTGGTAAGACTTTTAAATCTTCATGAACTGGTTAAGGATATTGCTAAAAATAAAATTGAAGGAGATTTTTTTGAAGCAGGTGTTTGGAAAGGTGGTGCATCTATTTACTTAAATGCGCTTAATATAGCTTTCTGTGACGGTAAAAAAAATATATGGTTAGCAGATTCTTTTGAAGGCCTCCCTAAACCTACATTACCGCAAGATGTTGATTTTGATTTTACACAATATAATGAGTTATCTATTCCTTTAAAGCAGGTAATTCAAAATTTTAAAAACTATAATTTATTAACTAATAATGTGTTTTTTCTTAAAGGATGGTTTAAAGATACACTTCCAAATGCAACTGTTTCAAATATATCACTTTTAAGATTAGATGGCGATCTTTATGAATCTACCATGGATATTTTAAATAATTTATATGACAAAGTTGTTTCTGGAGGGTATATTGTAGTAGATGATTATGGATTGGAATGTTGTAAACTAGCAATCTCAGATTTTAGAAACAGCAGAGGAATTACAGAAGAGATAATTGAAATTGATTGGACAGGAGCTTATTGGATAAAAGATTAAAATGATTTATAATAAAAAAATTATAGTTGTTCTTCCTGCTTTTAATGCTGAAAAAACGCTTGAAAAAACATATAGCGAAATACCATTTGAAATTGTAGATGATGTAATATTAGTTGATGATTTTAGTACAGATAAAACGATAGAGGTTGGAAAAAAATTAGGAATTAAAACTATAATTCGGCATCAAAAAAACATAGGTTATGGAGGTAATCAAAAAACGTGTTACAACAAAGCTTTAGAATTGAATGCAGATATCATAATAATGTTACACCCAGATTATCAATACACACCTAAATTAATCACCTCGATGTGTTATTTGATAGCTAATGATGTTTATTCTATTGTTTTAGGTTCTCGTATCTTAGGTAAAGGTGCTCTTAAAGGTGGAATGCCTATTTATAAATATATTGCAAATCGATTTCTTACTTTATTCCAGAATATTTTAATGGGGCAAAAATTATCAGAATACCATACTGGTTATAGAGCTTACTCTTCAGCAGTTTTAAAAGATATTGATTTTAATAAAAACTCAGATGATTTTATATTTGATAACCAAGTATTAGCTCAAATTTGTTTTAGAAATTATGAAATTGCAGAAATTACTTGTCCAACTAAATACTTTAAAGAAGCCTCATCAATTAATTTAAAAAGAAGTACTATTTATGGATTGGGAGTACTCAAAACATCAATTCAATATTTCTTAGCTAAAAATTTAAATTTTTCTATCAGCATTTTTAAAAAATAAAATCTCAATACAGAATACTCTTTTGCAAGTCTTGATTAAACAATATAAAAACGATAAACGAATACCTTTTGTTAGCTTTAAAAATACTTCAAAGTTTTTTTTATTGGTTTTCATTTTTTTCTCCTTTTCAGTAAATTCTCAAACAAAAAAAGCAAGTAAAAATAGAGTTACTACTCAAAACATAATACGTATCAAATTTTTTGATTCTATCAAGAATAAAAATTTTTATGGTATACAGGTTCAACTAAAAAATTCGTCTAACCAAATAATTAGACAAGGCTTAACCGATAAAAATGGAGAGATTAACTTTTTGAATCTTCCTATTAATCACACTTTTATTTTGAATTATTCAGGATTAGGATATAAAAATAAAACGGTAATTAAAATAAAAACAGGAAAAAAAATACAATTTATCAAATTAGAAACTTACAATTATCAATTAGATGAAGTTATAATAAGATCTAAAAAAGAACGATTTACAGTTCATGGAGATACAATTTCTTACAATGCAAATCGCTACAAATCTGATACAGATGAAAATGTAGGAAATATTATTGAAAAACTACCAGGGGTATTACTTACAGACGGAAATTTGATGATTGAAGGAGACAAAGTTAATAACATCTTGCTGGATGGAAAAACGTATATAAAAGCTAATGTATCTGCAACATTAAATCAAATTCCATCAGACATAATTTATAGAATAGAAGTTATAGATAATGTTTCTCCAGATGATGCTGCTGTGCAATTAAAGACAATAAATATTGTTACAAAGCCTAAAGATGTGCTCACTTTTGGTAAAATTGTAACGAACTACGGATCAAATGAAAGAAATAGACTTGCAGGAAATTATTATTTTAAAACAAAACATAATAGACTAACCACAATTGCTGATGCAAATAATATTAATAAAGAGGATTTATTAGCCAATGATTTATCTGAATTGTTTGAAGGTACTAATTCGCTTTTAGCAAGTGGACTTAACTACCAATATGAATCGGATGATGAAAATACAGCACTTGAGTTTAATTTGATAAGTAATTCTTTAAAAAGAAACCAAAACCAACTTTATAAACAATATTTATTGGGTGCCATTGATGAGGGACCAATCTTAAACACAACAAATACTGTAAATATAAATGAATCTGTTTTTAGCTATGATTTATTATTTTCTAACGATTTTAATTCTAACTATTCTCTGATAATAGAATCAGTTGGCAACAATTTAACTTCATTAAACAATAATTTGTACACAGATCAGAGATTCTTAAAATCAGTTAATATTTATGATTTAAGCTCTACAACAAATTCAGAGCAAAAAACCTTGAATTTAGATAATTCCATAAATATTATAAAGAGGTTTAATAGAACAAGTGATAAGCTTATAAAAAACAGAGAAATTTCTTTGTTATACAGGTATAATCTTAGAGAAGACAGTACTATAGATAGCTTATCTTATAATTATAGTGATGTGCCATCATTAAATTTATGGCAAATACGAAACGCTTCAGTCCCAATTAAAACAAGTTCAGGAACTATAGGAGTTACCGAAAATTGGGGTGACAATTACATAGTTAACTATTCAATTTCTGCCAATAGAGTTACTGTTAATAATGAAATTTTAACCTCTAAATTTGATGATGAGAATTATACTTCAGGAGAGTTAGTTGCACCATTATCATCTATTAATGAAATAAAACAACAAAATCAAGAAGCATCAATTAAATTATATAGAAATAAAGGAAAAACACAAACAACAGTAGGTTTAGAATATAAAAATCTTACAATTTTCGGCGACTTAATTTATCCTTTTCAAGAAAAATTCAAGTCAAGCTACCCAGCAATTTTACCAATAGCATCTTTTGTTTTTAATAATAAAAATATGACAAGATTTAAAATTGCCTATAAGTCTCTTCAAGAAGCACCTCTTTTTAGACATTTGAACCCAATACTAGATAATATAATACCTTCAAGACCTTTTTTGGGACAACCAGATCTTGAACCTGAAATAAAACATGTTTTTGATATTGAATTTAAGCACCAAGGAGGTTACAATATTCAACATATTTTTAGATTTAATACCACTAAAACTAACAATTTTATAGGAGAAAATATTTATTTGCCAACAAAAGATTCTATTGTTAATGGATTTTCAATAAAACAAGGTACACAACTACTTAAACCATCAAATTTTAAACATCAAATAAGTTCAAATTTTTCTATGAATCATGAACGAAATACAGAAAAATTTAAATATGGTATAAATTATGGTTTTCGAAAAGATGTATTTCCAAGTAGACAAAATAATAGAAACGCAGAAACAAAAATAAAGAGATTTAATTCTGGTGTTTACTGGAACTATTATCCAAACAAAGTTTTGTCTTTTAATTTCAACTATTTTGCAAGTTACGCAGAAATAGAAAACTCATTAAGCCCAGAAAATAAACAGTCTGTAATAAATTGGAATAGTAGATTAAATATTAGATATTTATTATTTAACTCATTACTTTTAAATTTCGATGCCACCTCTTTTCAAGTAGATGCCAATAATTCACAAAATGTGAACAACAATATAAACTCCATTTTAAATTTCAATGCAAAATATGCATTATTAAAAAAACAGCGATTTAGTTTACTTTTTACTATGCACGATATACTAAATCAAAATAAAGACATTACCCAAAACCCGACAGCACTTTACTTTACTCAAGAGCAAAAAACAATGTTAGGCAGATATATACTTTTAGGGTTTTCTCTTGATATTTAAGTATTTTTTTTGTTTTGTAGTAATTTTTATTTCCAATTACTTTGATCTGTATTTCTTGCCCATAAATTACAAATATATTTTCTCCCATTCATAACAGGCAACCCACCGTGTGTCCCTAATGGGTCAATTTTCCCATTTTCATCTAAACTTTTCCAAGTAACTGCTCTTCCTTTTTTTGCTTTAATAATTTTATTTAAATATGGAAAAAAGGTTCCCCCTCCTTCATAATCATCATTTAAATACACTAATACTGTATCTGTTCTTTGCCCTTCTTTTAAAGCATCAGTATCGTAATCAGCAAAAGCATCTGAATGTGCATCATAAAGTTGCCCTTTTGTATAAGATGTTAATTGTATAGATTCGAAACGTTCTTTGTTTAAATTTATTAATTGTGCAGCTCTTTCTCTTATATCATCAAAAAAAGAATCTTTTTGAACTAAAAAAGCTGAAGAACTCGTTCTTATAGAACTGATTTCTGAACCATTACCTTCAGAAGCACTCACCTGGCTTCTTACATATAGAGACTCACCTTTTTCTTTTAAAAGATCACATTCTTCTGAGGTCAAAAAATGATCAATAATTTTAACTGAAAAATGATCACTTATCTTTTTTATTCTTTCGTTTTCTTCTTTAACATGTTTTTGATAATAAGCTTCTTTCTTGTAATTTCCAACTTCAACCAAAACAATGTGCCCCATTGATCTTTCAAAAAAAGAATCTATTGATTCTTGTATTAAACCTCTTACTCCATCAAAAAAATAAACTTCATCATTTTTTATTTTAATAACGAGAACAGTATGGTATTTATCCATTAATACAAATGCAGGCAAAAACTGATTATCTAGATGTTTTTTTACGAAGTTTAGTCCAATATGATCTATTCCCCATTCTGTACAAAATCTTGAAACTTCGCTAAAATTTGCCATCTTTTCGCCTCCAATATAATTTTCAAAAATGGTTTTTTTTGAAATTTCTAAATTCTCTAGTTTACAAAAAGTAGCTAAAGCGCTTGCAATATTTTCATTCCAATTGGTTTGATTAACCCATTTGTCTAATAATTTTTCCATCTTATTTTACTTTTAAAATTACTACCTCTTCGTTTATATAAACAGTATCTAATTTACTAACTTTTGCTTTTACAAAAGGTTCTAAGGTAGGAACCCATTTTTCTGTTTGTTTGTTTAAAATAATATATTTGGCATTATTTTTTATCATGTCGTTTTTAATTTCTTCACTACTCAAAACACAAGGATTATATGCGGGTCTTTCTGTAAAGAATGATAACACGCGAGGAAATGCCGTTACAAAAACTGCATCTTTAGGTGTATTGTTTTTTATAAATTGCCATCCCAAAGCTGTTTCATAAGTATATGGAGTCCAATTAATGGAATCGCTTACTTGCTTATTAAAACTGTTAATTCCGTTTACTTGAGAAAACACAAACCCACCAAAGATTACTAAAGTAATAATTTTCAACATTTTATTCTTAGGAAAAGAAGTTTTTAATCCTTTAAGCATTACATAAACGATTAATGGCATTATTGGTAAAGCGTAACGCATACCTTGTTGAAATGGAAAAGCAATTATAGAAACTAATTGAATTATAAGCACAAACACTATTAGTTTCTCTCTACCTACTAATTTTTTGAACCCATTAATTAAAAAATATAGAAATGCAAGAGCTCCAAGAAATCCAAACCATTTTGTTTGCCAATAAACAAAAAAGGAATAATAAATTTCGTTTAAATAATATTTAAAATTTAACAAACATTGGTCTAAACTATATTTTTCCTGATATATTTTTACATAGAACCCAAAACTATCTCCAGTGTTAAAAAATAATTTATTAAATGCTAAATTGATGAACAAACCAACTACAAAGATTCCAAAAAGCAACTTTATCTTTTTAGCTGCCAATTGCATAACCGAAGGACTTTTGGTGTGCATTAAGAGAGTAGATAATTCAAATAGAAAAGCGCTAAATATTAACTGGACTCCACCACCTTTCATAATCCAAGCGATACCATATAATACTCCTAATAACCACCATTTTTTTTCTCTTTTTTGGAAAATGTAAACTAAAATAAATAGAGATTGAAAAAGTAAATAAGAATATTCTGATAAAATGTTATTTCTAAACCAAATAACATAAGGGCTATACACAATAAAAAAGACACCAAGAATTGCTAAAAATTCACCCATTCTTTTTCGAAATGTAAAAAACCAAGTCATACCAAGTAAAAAGAGAATGAATGTTTGAAGCGTAATGAAAGCTGGAATATTTTCACCAAAAAAGGTATAAACACTTGCTAATAAAAGAGGAAAACCAATTGGATAAGCTTTACTTGATATTTCAAAACAGGCTTCATTAATAATAAATCCATTATCCAATTGTGGTATTCCGTTTACAATATTTCTTGCTTGATGTAAGTAAAAAGCCCAATCTGAACCCCAATCTGTTACCAATGCATTCGGAAAAAACATTGGAATAAAACATAAAACAACGGCAATTAATATCCAGAAACCTTTTTTATTTTTGATCAACATAAAATTTGATTTTATTTTTTAAGAATTAAGATTTACTTATTAATACTTTTATTCTTAAAATTTATCCCTAATTCACTTTGGAAATCTTCTAATGTTCTATCTTCTCCTAATTTAAATAAATCAATATTCTTTTTTGATTCATCATTACAATCTTCTTTAGTTATTATTTTAAGCTTGAGTTTAACTCTTTCATCAGAAAGCTGTGAAAGACGAATCCAATTACTGTCTGCATCCCAATGGAGCACTCTAGTATTATCTTCTTTTATATAATAATAATGCCAAATTAGACATTTTTTTGGAGCATAACTATTCCAATTTCTAGTATATGCTCTAGTAGTAATATCTATTTCTTCTCCAATAAAATAATGATAAGGATCATAGGGTATTTCTTTGCAAAAATTAGCGTAAGTAAAGAAAAAACCGGCAGAAATCCATTGATGTAATTTATGTTTTTCATATTCTAAATCAGAATTGATAATGTGACCTTTTAGTTTAGGGGAATGATTATCTTCAAAAGATATAGTTTTATTATAAATAATTGCGGGTATTAAATTAGTGTTATTTGGCTGATATGCTGGTGGATAACAAGATAAAATTGCTTTAGAATCTTCTGTCTCATGCAGTAATTCTACAAGTGATGCATCCCAATCTTGAGCAAAACGCATATGACTATCAATTTGAAGAAAATATTTTTCATTTAGAAGTTGTTGCTGGCAAAGAGCTCTTGCCCAACATACTCCCTTGCTTAGTGTTGCATTGACTTCTCCAAAATCTATACTAAATATTTTTAGTTTGGTTGTGTATGGATTAATATTAAAAGGATCTTCATTTGAAGTTTGCATTAAACAAAATGTTCTTATGCTTTCTGGATGTTTTGCTTTGGTATATAAATCAATTAAAGTAGATTCTAATTCCTCATCTCTAAATGATGCAATGGAAACAAATATTTTATATTTTTTACTAGGCTTACTAAAGCTATGAATTTTAATTTTATCATAGTTTAGTTGTTCAATAGGTATTTTACTTCTAAACATTAAGCTATTATTTAATCTGTTTAATATAATTAAAATTAGAATATAATATATGATTAAAACTAAAAAGGTAGTAAAATAGTATATGAAATAGAATTAATAAATTCTTAGATAAAAGTAATAAGTTATTGTAAATTAAATTGTATCTAAGGGTATATTTTATTTTTTATTAATGATATTTGAAGTTTATAATTCAGAATGGTTTCACAAAAAATTAACCTTTTTAAAAGCTTTTATTACTAATATTGTATCATGAAAAAACTATTATCACTTTTATGCATATTTATTTCAATAAACACTTTTTCTCAAAAAGATAGTATTCAAATTAATAAGTTAAAAGGTCAAATAGTACATGCTGATACAAAACGCCCTTTAAGTGCTGCCCATGTTTTAAACTTAAATACTGTAGAAGGAACCATAACAAATGATAAAGGCTTTTTTGAATTACCTACCAAAACAAATGATACTATATTGGTTTCGTATCTTGGTTTTGCTTCTATAAAACTAAAAATTACCAACGATTTATTAAAAGGTAATGAATTGTTAATCGCTTTATATGAAAAACCTGAAGAAATTAAGGAAGTGGTTATAAAATCTACTCAATTAATTGGAGTTTTAGAAGTTGATGTAAAATTAGTACCAAAAGATAAATTTACCAGGATAAAGATAAACGGACTTCCACAAACATACGAAATAGGTAAACCAAAAGGAAAAGACTTCTCCTCTCCTATTGCCGCTCTTTTTCAGCCTGTAGATTTTCTTTATAATCTTTTTGGAAAAAAACCTAAACAATTAAAGAAACTCCGAAAATTAAAAAAAGAAGACGATTTACGAAAAATGCTGGCTGGTAAATTTGATCGTGAAGTAATGATGGAGTATTTACAGATGGATAGACAAGAACTCACAGAACTTTTAACCGATTGTAACTATTCTGAGTATTTTATAAAAAAAGCTTCAGATCTTCAAATGATTGAAGCTATTTTAGATTGTTATGAAAACTATAAAGCCATTAAAAAAGGTAAAATAGATAGAGATAAAATTCCTGTAAAGAATTAAAATACAAAAAGGTCAGAAAAATATTTTCCGACCTTTTATCAACTATTAAAAACTAACTAAATAACTAAAATACTGTTGTAATGTATTTGTAGTTATACTTTCTTCTTGTATTCCAAGTCATTCTTTTAGATTGAATTATTTCGAATGAATTCTCTCTTTTTTGATTATTATTTTGATGTTTAGTCATGGTTGTTTTTATTTAATTTATATACATATGACGCCTACCTCTTAAGTTAGTTACAATAAAAAATCGGTTTAACAGAACTTTAAGAATGTATGTTAATTTGTTGCTAGCTCAAAAAATGATATCTTTAAATATGGAAATAAATTACTTAATGAATGTCAAAACACAATTCAAATATTATAAATCAGTTGGAGAAAAAACCTTTAAACAACTTGAAGAAAAAGAATTGTTTTGGCGGTTTAATGAAGCCTCTAACTCTGTAGCAATAATTGTTAACCATCTTTATGGAAATATGAATTCAAGGTGGACAAATTTTTTAACTTCTGATGGAGAGAAAGAATGGAGAAATAGAGATTTGGAATTTGAATCCGTCATAAAAAACAAAGAAGAACTTCTTGAAAAATGGAATGATGGTTGGCAATGTTTTTTTGAAGCACTAAACTCAATAAATGAAGAAAATTTTAATACAACTATTTATATTAGAAATCAGGAACACACGATAATTGAAGCAATTAATAGACAGTTAGCACATTATTCATATCACATTGGACAAATAGTGCAAATAGGCAAAATGATAAAAGGACGTGGATGGAAAAGTTTAACAATCCCTAAAGGAAAATCCATGGAATTTAATGCAAAAAAGTTTTCTAAGGGTAAACATGATGGTGATTTCTCTGATGATTTGTAGAAATGAAAAAATCCAGCAAAAGCTGGATTTTTTCATTTCTATTTAGATTCTGTTTTATTGATTTCCTAAAATAATAGGCATTCCGTTTTTACCAGAACCAATAACTATTACTTTACTATTATTAGATTCAGATAATTTCAAAGTAGCTTCAATACCTTTTTCTTGTAGAATTTTATCAGTTAAAGAAGCACTTAAAATTTTATTTGCAGTTGCTTTACCTTCAGCATCAATTCTTTGTCTTTCAGCTTCTTTTTTAGCTTTAGCAATTCTAAATTCGTATTCTAAAGATTCTTGTTCTTGTTTTAATTTAGTTTCAATTGCTGTTCTAATTGTAGGTGGTAATTTAACGTCTTTAACTAAAACTCTTTTTACCATTAAATATTGGTCTTTCAATAATTTTTGAACTTCATCTAAAATTTCTTGTTCAATTACATCACGCTTACTAGAATACAATTGTTCTGGAGTATAACGTCCAAAAACACTTCTTGCTGCTGCATTAATTGCAGGATCTAACAATTCACGTTCATAATCTTCACCTTTAGTTTTAATTAATAAACCTAGATTCGAAAATTCAGGTTCATACCATACCGTTCCACTTACTTTTACTTCTAATCCGTTTACAGAAAGTACATTCATTTCATCAGAAACCGATTGCTGACGCACTTTACGTATAATCATTTCATTCCATGGAGCTACTATTTGAAAACCTTCTCCATAAGTTTTCTCTGTATTTATACCATCACCAAAACGTTCAAAAACTACTCCACCTTCACCAGGACCAATAGTAACTGTTGATTTTGAGAATAATATTAATAAAGCTACTGCAACTACAATAAAAAACACACCTCCTTTAGGAAACTTTATATCTACTTGATTATTTGCCATTTTTAAAGTTTTTTAATTTATTTCAAATTTACAACTTATGTTCTTCAAACACAATTGATATAGTCACAATCTTCTGTTTTTATTTCTAATTCTAGTGTAACATGTTCAAAACTAAAATTATCATGCAAAAGGCTTCTAATTTTGTCTTTTAGAGCTTTCCCTTCTTTCCAGGAAAGAGACTCATCAACAATTAAATGCATTGTTAAAATATTATACTCTCCATCCATAGTCCAAAGATGACAATCGTGTATGCTTTTCACATCTTCTATTTGCAAAATTTGCTTGCGAACTTCATCAGAAGAAACTTTTACAGGTGTACCTTGCAAAATAATTCTTATACTTTCTCTACCATTTTTAAACACATTATAAAGAATAAATGCTGCTATCAATAGAGATAAAACAGGATCTAAAACAGGAATGTCATAAAATTGCATGACTATACTTCCAATTAACACAACAGTCCAACCTAAAACATCTTCTAGCATGTGTAAGGATACAACTCTCTCATTAATAGACGTTCCTTTTCTCAGTTTTAAAACTGCAGCACCGTTAACAATAATACCTAAAATTGCAAACCACATCATACCTTTTGCATCGGAATGTTCTGGCAATATAATTCTCGGAATAGATTCGATAATAATAAAAATTGAACCAATGAAAAGAATTATAGAATTTATAATAGCTCCTAATAATGAGAACCTTTTAAAACCATAAGAATAAGTTTTAGTTGCTTTTTTGTTAGATAATTTTTGAAAATACCATGCCATTCCTAAACTTATAGTATCTCCTAAATCATGAATTGCATCAGAAGTTATAGCTAGACTATTTGTATATACCCCTCCTATAAACTCTACAATAGTAAAAAATAAATTAAGAAAAAAAGCAGCACTAATATTTTCTGTTGAAGAATGATGCTGATGTGCATGATGGTGGTGATGATGTTCCATTTTTACTTATTTGATTATAAATTTAAATAAAAGATGCATTTTAATTAAATTTTACCAAAATACTTTCTTGTAAACCATTCAGAAGTAAATAGAAAGATTATAATGAATAAAATCCATTTCCAATCTATTAATTGTCTTTCTTTTGTAATCGATTTTTGTATAGTATAATAAGCTTTATTATCTAATAACTCATTTAACAGTTCCTCTTTTTGATTTTTGTAAAAAAGTTTACCATTCGATTTATCCGCTAATTTTTGCAGCTTATTTGTATTCGCATTTGTAAACTGTTCTTCTATTTGATAATCAGTAATCTTAAATTTTCCGAAACTATTTATTTTTTGATTTAAAACAGTTACTTTGTAAACATAATCTCCAGATGGAAGATTCTCTATTTCTGCTTGATAAGAATTGTTTGCCAATGAAAAAGGCAATTTAACACCCTTTTTGGTAACCGTATTGGTGATGGAGATTTCTAACGAAGCTCTTGAATCAAACTTATAGTTCTTATCTGTATAGAAGGCAGAAATAGAAATAATTGCATTTGCAGGATATAAATTTTCTACATTAACTTCTAAGCGATTTCTTTTTTTATTAGTAGCCAAATATTGTACTAAACTTCCTATAAATTCATCAAAATCTTGAAATGAACTAGTATTTAAAAAGGTATTACTTCTCCATTTCCATATTCCTTCTCCAAATAGAATTGCAGTTTTTTGATTGTTTTCTTCAAAAGTTGAAAGTAATGGTTGTTCCGTTAGTAATCCATTAATATTTTGATATAATAAGTTTTGATGTTCTTTTTTAATTGAGATTTCTCCAAACTTGTCTTTTAATGGAGTAAATTGTTCAAAACCAATATTTTTCTGAGAAAAAGTTAGAAACCCATTATTATGTTTTGCAGCAAATAGTTCTAGTTTGTTGATAAATTGTTTGGAAAAACCAAGTCTTTTTCTGTTGATAAAGCTCCAATCCGTATTAGTTCCAGAAATCAAAAAATAATTAAGGTTTTCTTGTTTTATATCATTGATAACATTATTGAACTTAACTGTAGGTTGATACAAAATAATAAGCTGATAACCATTTAAATCTTTTTTAAATTCGTTAATATTTATAATATCTACTGAGCGCTGTTTATTTTGCTCTATTGCTTTTTTTAAGCCCCCTAAATCAGGATGTAAAAATGAAGAGAGTATTAATACTTTTGTTTGTTCATCTATAACTTCTATTGAAAAATTTTTAGAGTTGTTTTTTATGTTTTTTTCTCCATTAACTTTATCAACCGAAGCTTTATAATATTGTAAGCCTTCTTTAGTGGATGTTAAATGTGTAGTTATAACTTTAGAATTTTCATTTGCTGAAAATTGAATTCTTTTTCTAAAAACAACTTTTCCATTTTTAGAAATTTTAAACTTAGTATTAACAGTTTCTTTCCCATCATAGTTAAGAATTACTTCAACTGGAAATTTATTTTTAACAAAACTATACTTATTAACATTTAACTGTTTTATAATTAAATCTTTATATAACGAAGTGTCTCCAAATACTAAAGGATAAATACCTTGTTTTGCTATAGTAAACTGATAATCATTCCCTATAGTTTGATTACCATCAGTAAGCATAACAATTGGCGAAATTCGATTTCTATACAATACTTTAGATTCATGAATAGCATTAAAAATATTAGTATTACTTTTAGTGAAAGTTAAACTATCTTCACTTTTTATAGTTTTTCCAAAGTAAAATTCTTTGACATCAAATTTTCTGTTAAGCTTACTATTCTCTTTTAAAAACGTTAAAACATCTCTGACATTATTTTCTTCCTTAAAAAAGGAAATTGATTTAGAATTATCAACCAAAATAATTAAAACAGGTTTTGTGTTTTCAAATTCTACACTTTTTAATGTTGGATTAATAAGTAATAAAAAAAGAAAAAAAAGTGCAAGTGATTTTATAATAGAAAGAAAAATATGAATTCTTGGAGTTTTTTTTACTTTATAAAAATATTGAAAATATCCAACAAAAACACTTAATAAGAAAGCAATAATGATATAAAAAATACTGACTATTTGCAAAGGTTTTTTATTTATTGTGAAGATATAAAGAACTATTAAAAAATAAAAAACCTGCAACGATTAATTGTTACAGGTTATTAATTAAATTATATTTTAAGATACTTTTAAGTTAACATACCTCCATCAACAGACAAAGTTTGGCCAGTAATATAAGCACTCATATCAGAGCCTAAGAAAACACAAGCATTTGCTATATCTTCGGGTTGCCCTCCTCTTTTTAAAGGAATTCCATCCCTCCAACTTTGTACAGTAGCTTCATCTAATTTAGCAGTCATTTCTGTTTCTATAAAACCAGGAGCAACAACATTGCTTCTAATGTTTCTAGACCCTAACTCTAAAGCGACAGATTTTGAAAAACCTACAATTCCTGCTTTTGAAGCTGCATAATTAGTTTGACCAGCATTTCCTTTTAAACCAACAACAGAGCTCATATTAATAATAGAACCACCTCTTTGTTTCATCATAGGGCGAATTACTGCTTTTGTTAAATTAAATACAGATTTTAAATTAACTTCTATTACTTTATCAAAATCTTCTTCTGTGATACGCATTAACAGGTTGTCTTTAGTAATACCTGCATTGTTTACTAAAATATCAATTGATCCAAATTCTTTTAAAACATCTTTAGCTAATTCTTGAGCAGCATCAAAATTTGCAGCGTTAGATTGATATCCTTTTGCAGAAACACCTAATGCTTTTAATTCTTCTTCTAAAGCATTTGCTGCATCAACAGAAGAACTATAGGTAAAAGCAACATTGGCTCCTTGTTTAGCAAATTCAATAGCTATACCACGCCCAATACCTCTAGTAGCACCGGTAATAATAGCTGATTTGTTTTCTAATAATTTCATATTGTTTAGTTGTATTTAAGGCTCCAAAGATAATAAAATAAAAAACTCGCAAAGCATAAATACTTTACGAGTTCTTTTGTAATAAGAAATATTATAAATTGTAGATTTAATTTAAAACACTAGCCACCATTTCACCAATTTTAGCAGGAGAACTAACTACATGAACTCCATTTTCAGCTAAAATCTTCATTTTCGCTTGTGCAGTATCATCAGCACCACCAACAATTGCTCCAGCATGCCCCATTGTTCTTCCAGCTGGTGCTGTTTGTCCAGCAATAAACCCAACAACTGGTTTTCTATTACCATCTGCTTTAATCCATTTTGCTGCTTCAGCTTCTAGATTTCCACCTATTTCACCAATCATAACAATAGCTTCAGTTTCATCATCATTCATTAACAATTCAACCGCTTCTTTAGTAGTAGTTCCAATGATTGGGTCTCCTCCAATTCCAATTGCAGTTGTAATACCAAAACCTTGTTTTACTACTTGATCTGCTGCTTCATAAGTTAGTGTACCCGATTTAGAAACTATACCTACTTTTCCTTTTTTAAAGATAAAACCTGGCATAATACCTACTTTAGCTTCATCTGGAGTAATAACTCCCGGACAGTTAGGACCAACTAATGTGCAATCCTTATCTGCGATGTATGCTTTTACTTTTACCATATCTGAAGTAGGTATTCCTTCAGTAATACAAATAATTACTTTTATTCCAGCATCTGCAGATTCCATGATGGCATCAGCGGCAAAAGCTGGGGGTACAAATATAATAGATGTATCTGCTTGTACTTTTTCTACAGCTTCTACAACAGTGTTAAAAACTGGTTTACCTAAGTGCTCTTGACCTCCTTTTCCTGGAGTAACTCCCCCAACAACGTTGGTTCCATAATCAATCATTTGTCCAGCGTGAAATGTTCCTTCACTACCAGTAAAACCTTGTACAATTATATTTGAATTTTTATTTACTAAAACACTCATGGTTTGATTTTTTTTAATTTAGTGATGCAAAAATAGTTCTTTGTTTGCTTTTTAAAAAAGAAAACCTAATAATTATATTAATATTAATCCTTATAATAAGTTAAAATTTACTCAGTATTTTTTCTTTCTTTTAAGAAACGTTTTATTTCTGCTAATTCTTTTAACTTTTCTCTCGATTCCGATATAGGAGTTCCAAAATAACTTTTCCCACCAACAACAGATTTTGTAACCCCAGTTTGACCTAAAATTACTGCACCTTTTCCAATTGTAATACCACTATTTGTTCCAACTTGTCCCCAAATTGTAACTTCATCTTCTATGATAACACATCCAGCAATTCCTGTTTGAGATGCAATTAAACATTTCTTACCAATAATGGTGTCATGACCCACGTGAACTTGATTGTCAATTTTTGTTCCTTTTCCTATTGTAGTACTACCCGAAACACCTTTATCTATAGTACAAGACGCACCAATATCTACATTGTCTTCTATAACAACTCTACCTCCAGAAATTAATTTATCGTAACCTGTAGGTCTATTTTTATAATAAAATGCATCAGCTCCTAAAACTGTATTTGCATGAATGGTAACATTGTCTCCTATCACAGCATTATCATAAATTGACACGTTTGGGTGTATAATACAATTTCGACCAATTTTTACATCATTTCCAATAAAAACATTAGGTTGAATTATGGTGTTTTTTCCTATAATTGCTGAATCAGAAATACTAACTATCGATGCAATAAAAGGGTTAAAATGTATGGTTAATTTATTAAAATCACGAAATGGATCGTCAGAAATCAATAATGATTTTCCTTCTGGGCAATCTACTTCTTTGTTAATTAATATAGTAGTAGCAGCAGAATTTAAAGCTTTATCATAATATTTTGGATGATCTACAAAAACAATATCACCTTTTTCTACAACATGAATTTCATTAATTCCTAAAATTTCAAAATTTTTATCACCAATAAAATTAACATTAAGAATGTCAGCTATTCCACTTAGAGTTTGAGGGAATTTAAATTTCATATTTATTTTTTATTACTTCCGTAAATTATAACTCTTGCAAATAATACGTAGAGAAAAGGTATTTTAGAGAAAAATACATCTAAATTATAACCTAATTTATTAATCCAATTGTCGTAGTTTTTATCTCCAAAAATTTTTAAAGAAATGAACCCAAAAGCAACAGAAAAGAAATCGAAAAAATAGTGATTGAAAGTAAATTTATTACGAATAATTTTAAAATCTTTAGAAACTAAAGCATGTTCATCTGGAGTTCTCTCTTGTGGATTCAACTTTCTATAAATCTTATACAAAGGGTTCATGTTTAGTGGTTCTAGGAATACTACTTTTCCTCCTGGTTTTAACACTCTATGAATGTGTTCAATAGATTTTTCTATGTCTAAATGATGTAATATTGCACCACCAAAAACTACATCAAAAGAATTGTCATCAAAAGTTAATGCATTAGCATCCATTAAATGATGGCTAATTTGAAAAGGTTGTTTTGCCGCATGAAGTTTTCCATTTTCTAACTCAACCTCAGAAATATTTATGCAAGTTAAACTTTTTGGTTTTGTGTCTTTATTAAACCAAGCTGCCCATGTGTAAGAACCAATTTCTAAAACATCTTTACCGTTAAAATCTTTTAAAAGTTTTTTTAAAATTTTCTTTTCTCTTTTGTAAGAATAGTAAAAAGCATGCCTGCGAAGTTTTTTAATCTTTGTTCTGTCTAGCTTACCTTCATTCCAGTAGTCTTTTTCAGTCTGATTAATCTCCTCTCTGGTTTTAGTTGCCATGAACAATTAGTCTTTGATACGTTCTTGATAAGTACCTTTAGTAGTTTCTACTTTAATTTTATCTCCTTCATTAATAAATAAAGGCACATTAATTCTCGCTCCTGTTTCTACTGTAGCAGGTTTTGTGGCGTTTGTTGCAGTATTTCCTTTAACTCCAGGTTCTGTATGACTTACTTCTAAGATAACACTTGCTGGCATCTCAACAGATAAAGGCATATCATCTTCAGAATTAATAATAATGGTAACAACTTCTCCTTCTTTCATCAATTCAGGAACATCCAAGGCTGTTTTTTGCAATTGAATTTGAGAGTAATCTTGCTCATTCATAAAATGGTAAGTATCTCCATCATTATATAAGTATTGAAACTTGTGAGTTTCTACCCTAACATCATCAATTTTTCTACCCGCAGGAAAAGTATTATCTACTACTTTTCCATTAGTTACACTTTTTAATTTTGTTCTAACAAAAGCAGGACCTTTACCTGGTTTTACATGTAAAAATTCTACAATTTTATAAATATCATTATTGTATCTAATACACAATCCGTTTCTAATATCTGATGTTGTTGCCATTCTTGTTTTTAATTAGCTTTATAATATCCTTTCATAATTCCTCGGTGCGAATCTTTTATAAACTGAATTATTTCATCTCGCTCTGGTGTTGCTTCCATTTCTGCTTCAATGATTTCTATCGCTTGTGAATTATTATAATTTTTTTGAAATAATATTCTGAATATATTTTGAATTTCTCTTATTTTCTCAGTGGTAAACCCTCTTCTTCTTAATCCTACAGAATTGATTCCTACATAAGATAAAGGCTCCCTTGCAGCCTTTACATAAGGAGGAACATCTTTTCTAACTAATGAACCACCAGTAACAAACGCATGTTTACCTACAGACGCAAATTGATGTACAGCCACCATACCCGCTAAAACTACATTATCACCAATAGTAACATGTCCTGCTAAAGTTGAATTATTAGAAAAAATACAATTATCACCAACAAAAGAATCATGAGCAATATGACAATAAGCCATAATTAAGCAATTGTTTCCTATTTTGGTTTTCATTCTATCATTAGTTCCCCTATTAATAGTAACGCATTCTCTAATAGTAACATTGTCGCCAATTTCTACAGTAGTTTCTTCGTCATCAAATTTTAAATCTTGAGGTATAGCAGAAATTACAGCTCCAGGAAAAATTCTACAATTTTTACCTATTCTTGCACCTTCCATTATTGTTACGTTCGAACCTATCCAAGTTCCGGAACCAATTTTGACGTTGTTGTGAATTGTTGTAAAAGGTTCTATTACAACATTACGAGCAATTTTAGCTTGTGGATGAACGTATGCTAATGGTTGATTCATATTTATCTTATTTTATTTTAGAAATTTGTGCCATCAATTCAGCTTCTGCAACTAATTTTCCATTTGCATAAGCATAGGCTTGCATGTGGCAAATTCCTCTTCGAATAGGTGTAATTAATTCAGCCTTAAATATAATTGTATCTCCCGGTAAAACCTTTTGTTTGAACTTAACATTATCCATTTTCATGAAATATGTAAGATAGTTTTCAGGGTCTGGAACCGTACTTAACACTAAAACTCCTCCACACTGTGCCATTGCTTCAACTTGTAAAACCCCTGGCATAACTGGAGCTCCAGGAAAATGCCCAACAAAGAAATTTTCGTTCATCGTAACATTTTTCATTCCCACAACATGCTTATCAGAAAGTTCTAATATTCTATCAATTAATAAAAATGGTGGTCTATGAGGTAGAATATCCATAATTTGATGAATATCCATTAATGGTATTTGATTTAAATCGTATTGAGGAACATTGTTTCTTTTTTCTTGTTTGATAATTTTTGCTAATTTTTTAGCAAAAACAGTATTTACCAAATGTCCGGGTTTATTTGCAATGACTTTACCTTTTATTCTTGTACCTACTAGAGCTAAATCTCCAATAACATCAAGAAGTTTGTGTCTTGCTGCTTCATTTGCCCAATGCAATGTAAGATTATCTAAAATACCGTTTGGTTTAACAGTGATATCGTCTTTTTTAAAGGCTTTTTTTAGTTTTTCCATTGTTGTCCCTGATAATTCCTTATCAACATATACAATGGCATTGTTTAAATCACCTCCTTTTATTAAATCGTTTTCTAAAAGCATTTCTATTTCATGAAGAAAGCTAAATGTTCTTGCAGCAGCTATTTCCTCTTTAAAATCAGAAATCTTTTCTAAATTAGCATTTTGAGTACCTAAAATTTTAGTTCCGAAATCTACCATTGCTGTAACCTGATATTCATCAGAAGGCATTAAAATTATCTCACTACCAGTTACTTCATCTTTGTACGAAATAATTTCTTTAACAACGTACTCTTCAATATCAGCATCTTGTTCTTCTACACCAGCTTTCTCTAATGCTTCTACAAAATATTTTGAAGAACCATCCATAATTGGTGGTTCAGAAGAGTCTATTTCTATCAATAAATTATCGATATCTAAACCTACTGCAGCAGCTAAAACATGTTCTGAAGTTTGAATTTGAACGCCATTTTTCTCTAAATTAGTTCCTCTTTGTGTGTTTACAACATATTCTGCCTTAGCTTCTATAGTTGGAGAGCCTTCTAAATCTATTCTGCTAAAAGCAAATCCGTGATTTACAGGAGCAGGTTTAATTGTCATATTAACTGTGTTTCCAGTGTGAATTCCAACACCAGATAAACTAACTTCTTTTTGTATTGTTTTTTGTTTCTTACTCATTTATGGTTGATTTTTGAGTCTTCAATTCTTTTTCTATATCATTTAGTTTTGATACCATTTTAGGCAAATTTCTAAAATAAACATAGCTTTTATTAAAATCAGAATAACCAAATGCAGGAGTACCTTGCACAAGGTCATTATCTTTTAAATTTTTGGTAATACCAGATTGAGCCTGAATACGAACGTTGTTACCAATTGTTAAGTGACCAACAATCCCTACTTGCCCACCAATCATGCAATTTTCTCCTATTTTAGTTGAACCAGCAATTCCTGTTTGAGCAGCAATAACAGTATTCTTTCCAATTTCCACATTATGAGCTATTTGAATTTGATTGTCAAGTTTAACTCCTTGTCTTATAATAGTTGAACCTAATGTAGCTCTATCAATAGTTGAAGAAGATCCAATATCTACATGGTCTTCTATAATAACATTTCCAATTTGAGGAATAGCATTATATTCACCGTTTTCATCTGGTGCAAAACCAAAACCATCTGAGCCAATTATTACACCAGAATGTATTTTACAATGATTACCAATTTGTGTTTCTGAATATATTTTTACTCCAGAAAAAATCACACAATTATTACCAATAACTGTATTATCCCCTATAAATGAATTAGGGTAGATTTTAACATTATTACCAATTACCACATTTTCTCCTATATAAGAAAATGCGCCTAAGTATATACCATCGCCTATTTTAGCAGAACCCGAAACAAAATTTGGTTGCTCAATACCTATTTTGTTATTCTTTACTTCGTTATAAAATTCTAATAATTTTGAAAAAGATTTGTAAGCATCATCAACTTTTATAAGGGTTGTAGAAGTTTCTTTTTCTAGCTGAAAAGATTTATTAACAATAACTATAGAAGCAGTTGTTGTGTATAAATAGGGATTGTATTTTGGATTTGATAAAAAGGTTAAAGATCCTTTTTCTCCTTCTTCTATTTTAGACAGTTTAGAAACTTCTTCATTAGGATTTCCTACAATATCGCCTTCTAAAATGTCTGCTATTTGCTGCGCTGTAAATTTCATTAATCGCAAAAATATAAAATTTATAGTGATTTGACTAATATCATTTTACTTTGGATAACAAATAAAATGCTTTATAACAGGATTTGTAAGTGCCTGAAGATTTAATTGGTCTGAAGCATTTACTATATCTTCAATTTTTCCTTTTTTATTTAAGATATATATTGGTTTATTTGAATTGTATGCTTGGTTTATGATGATATCGGAAAAAACAAAAAAACTGCTTTCAGTTTTATTTAAACCGAATCTTTCTGATATTGTATCTGTTTTTTTTGAAATGTATTGTTTATCAAATTTATTATTTTGAATTTCAATTCTAAATAGTTTTCTATTTACAATCATTTTTGACAATAATGACAACACCTTATCTTGATGATGTGTCCATTCTTTAATAGATAATAGCACATCATAATCATCTAATTTAGAGAACATTTCTAATGTTTTATCATTAAAATTGGTTTTAGAAATTTTAGTACTTAAAAAATAGTTGAGCGATGTACTCGAAAATAGTTTTTCTCCTTTTTCAGCTAATTCTTTAGCCCTTTTAAGTACTTTTACTAACATATTTTCTGCTACTAAGCCAGTTTTATGTAAATATACTTGCCAATACATTAATCTTCTTGCAATTAAGAATTTTTCTACAGAATAAATTCCTTTTTGTTCAATTACCAATTCATCGTTTATAACGTTCATCATTGCAATTAATCTATCAGATGAAATATTTCCTTCGGTAACTCCAGTGTAAAAACTATCTCTTTTTAAATAGTCTAATCTATCAATATCTAACTGACTGGAAATAAGCTGGTAGAGGAATTTTCTAGGATTTTTCCCTTCAAAAATTGTTATTGCTAATGAGAGTTTTTTATCAAACTCATCATTCAACTTTCTCATAAATTTTAATGAAATTTCTTCATGAGAAATTCCATCTACAATACTATGTTCTAATGCATGAGAAAAAGCCCCGTGTCCAATATCATGTAATAAAATTGCAATATACAATGCGTTTTCTTCATCCTCAGAAATATCTACTTGTTTAAAGCGTAAAACTTGTACAGCTTTTTGCATTAAATGCATACAGCCAATAGCATGATGGAATCGAGTATGATTTGCACCGGGATATACTAAATTAGAAAAACCCATTTGAGTAATTCTTCTTAATCGTTGAAAATAAGGATGTTCTATAATATCAAAAATTAAAGAATTTGGTATTTGGATAAATCCATAAATAGGATCATTTAAAATCTTTAATTTATTAGGTTTTTTTTTCTTCAAAAGAGAGTTTTTATCAATCTATGGCAAAATACAAATTAATGCCACGAATTCACAAATTTATAAAGCATTTAGTTAATAAAAAACATATGCTTAATTTTTATAAAAACTAAGAAAAATATTCATTTTAACGAAATACAAAAAATACTAATTAATAAATTTTTGGTATAAAAAATTGGCAATATTTTATCATTTTAAAACACTTTAAAGTATAACAAATCTATATTTTTAACGTTAAATGTTAAAAAAAAACAATAGATGAGCAGTATTCACATATTATGGGTTGATGATGAAATAGAATTATTAAAACCTCACATTCTTTTTTTAGAGCGTAAAAATTATAAAGTTACCACATGCACTAATGGTGCAGATGCCATTGATTTGGTTGATGAAGAGAATTTTGATATTGTTTTTTTAGATGAAAATATGCCAGGTTTAACGGGGTTAGACACACTTTCTGAAATCAAGCAAAAGCAGGCCAATTTACCTGTAGTAATGATTACTAAAAGTGAGGAGGAATATATTATGGAAGAAGCGATTGGTTCTAAAATTGCTGATTATTTAATTAAACCCGTAAACCCTAGTCAGATTTTATTAAGTTTAAAAAAGAATTTAGACCATTCTCGTTTGGTTTCTGAAAAAACAACTTCTAACTACCAGCAAGAATTCCGAAAAATTTCTATGGATTTGGCAATGGTGAATTCTTATGAAGATTGGATTGAATTGTATAAAAAGCTAATTCACTGGGAATTAGAATTAGAAAACATAAGTGATCCTGGTATGTTAGGGATTTTAGAAAGTCAGAAACAAGAAGCTAATAGTCAGTTTTTTAAGTTCATTAAAAAGAATTATGAAGACTATTTAACTGCTCACGACAAGCCTACATTTTCTCATACATTATTTAAAGATTATGTAGTTCCTGAATTAAGCAAAGACCAAGGTGTTTTATGGATTGTTATTGATAATTTACGATACGATCAATATCGAATTTTAGAACCACTAATTAACAATCATTATAAAAAAGAAGAAGAATATTCTTATTTCTCAATATTGCCTACTGCAACTCAGTATGCAAGAAATGCCATTTTTTCTGGATTAATGCCTTCTGAAATGGAAAAACGTCATCCAAATTTTTGGAAAAACGATACAGATGAAGGTGGAATGAATCTATTTGAAAATGAGTTTTTATCGGCTCAAATAAAACGTTTAGGATTAGATATTAAACACGAGTATTATAAAATTTCTTCTTTAAGAAATGGAAAAGAATTAGCGGATAATTTTAATGGAACCAAACAAAATGATTTAACTGCAGTTGTGTATAATTTTGTGGATATCCTCTCCCACTCTAAAACAGAAATGGAAGTAATTAAAGAATTGGCTGGAGATGATAAAGCTTATAGAAGTTTAACGTTGAGTTGGTTTAAGAATTCACCATTGTTTGAAATCATTCAAAAAGCACAACAAATAGGTCAAAAATTGATTATCACTACAGATCATGGAACCATAAATTGTAAACATCCTACTAAAGTAATTGGTGATAAAAACATTAGTGCAAACTTGCGTTATAAGACTGGTAGAAGTCTTTCTTATGAAGAAAAAGACGTGTATGCAGTAAGAAATCCTAAAGATATTTTCTTACCAACAATTGCAATGAATGCTCCTTTTATTTTTGCAAAAGAAGATTTGTTTTTTGCCTATCCAAACAACTTTAATCACTTCGTAAAATATTATAAAAACACGTACCAACATGGTGGTGTTTCTTTAGAAGAAGTCATTATTCCTTGTGCGGTTTATAGTCCTAAGTAGAGTAGTTTTGTTAGCAGTCTCAGTCTCAGTCTCAGTAAATTTATATATTCAATGAATCTTTGTGGTCAACCATAAAAAATAGCTAGATTTTATGAAAAAAACATTTTCAATTCTATTTCTTTTCTTATCAATAAATATTCTTTTTTCACAAGTTGATGAAGATAAACTATCTACAGCTGCTTTAGAATTAATCAAAGACAAAGTTGTTTACGACCCAAGTTATTTTTCTATTGATTACCCTAATGGGGATGTGCCAAAAGGCAAAGGTGTTTGTACAGATGTAGTTATTAGAGCTTACAGAAAGTTAGGTGTTGATTTACAAAAAGAAGTTCATGAAGACATGAAATCTAATTTTTCTATCTATCCAAAAATATGGGGATTAAAAAATACTGATAAGAATATTGACCACAGAAGAGTTCCTAATTTAATGACTTTCTTTTCTAGAAAAGGAACTATAAAACCAATTACTAAAAATCCTAAAGATTATATTCCTGGAGATGTCATTTGCTGGAATTTAGGCGGTGCAATTACACATACAGGTGTAGTTGTAAATAAAAAGTCTAAAGACAATAAACGTTTTTTAATTGTACATAATATTGGAGCAGGACAAGTTTTAGAAGATTGTTTGTTTTCTTTCAAAATTATTGGTCATTATAGATGTGAATGAAAAAGCGAGTTAATATGAAATTAACCCGCTTAACCAAGCTTAATAAAAATCAAATTTATATTTGAGAGTCAATATAATCACATAGAGTTGAAAAGTCAAAGTTAGGATTAAATGCATTTATTTTACTACCTAATATTGGTTCAGTTTCTTTTCTACCGCCCCAATAAACATAAAATATATACTCTTTGTTATCTTCTAAAACAGGTACTTTATTTACGAATTTGCCTTCATTGTCTGTAAATCCGAACAATGAAATATTAATAGTTGATGTGTTAGGTAAATAAAATGGTGCATCTTTTAATCTGTAATATATCCCATTGTTTTTCAGTGCCAATTTTCTTTTTGCACATTCTACTTGAAATTTTATGTCAGATTTTTTGACCTGTGAGTTACCTTGATAATTAGTTAAATTTGATATCTCTGTAACAACATCACATTGATTAGTAAAACTTATTGTAGTGTGACCAGTAGTCCAATTAAAATTGGGATAACTAATAAGATAGTCATTATCAGACCTCGTGAACTTTCTAAATCTGTAGTATTCTCTGTACAAATATCTTAAATGCCCTAAATTTCTTTTTAATTTGTCTGTATCATTATTATTAAAATTTTCTCTTACTCGCTTACGAAATGTAATTATATCTTCAATGAATTTTTCATTCTGTCCTAACAAATTAAACTCATATTTAGCCCCATCATAAATAATTTGAGAATTAATTGTACCATCAAAACTCTCTTCTGGTCTAGATTTAAAAGTACTTTGCCAGAAATTTTTAAATGAAAAACTTACTTTTTCCTCTGTAAATTTATTTGTGGCTCTCAAGGCTAAATTCTTAACAGGTACACCAGCATATTTAAATTCAAATTTATCACAAGAAATTGTTGTTGGCGGTACAAAAATATAAGCCGTAACCATTGCTCGATTATCATAGATTACAGTAGGAATCGAAGCATATCCTCTTCTATTAACCTGAATAGTTGCTTTTTTAATAAAATACCAATACCCAGAACCTCTTCTTTTTGGATAAGCTTTTACAACCCAAGCTTCCTCACCATTTTTAAAATTTTTACCTGTTGAGGGGTTTACTGTTTTAACCGCAACCTTTCTCCTCCCCCTTCTTTCTATTCTATATAAAGGAATATTTATAAATAATCTTCTAAATCTCATACTCACTCCATTCCTACTAATTATTCTTGTAAATCTTGCTGCATAGCGATGCCAATAAGCATTATTAATATTTTTTGATATTAATTTGTTTTTTATCTCAAGTTCTTTTTTACTATTATTTTTTTTATTAGAACCCTTAAAGGAAATATTAGAATCATCTCCGTCTTCAAATAAATCTTCATCTGAAGGATGAGCATCATAAGCATGAGTATCTGAATCTGTATCAGGTTCATATGAGTCCATTTGAATTTCAATTTCAGAAACATTAGTTGACTCTCCATTTTCATCAAAAAATTCAGTTGCTTTGGGTATTACCAATTCATCTACATCTACTATATCTTCAAATCCATCAGTTTTAACAACAATATCTTGCGAAACTTTTCCACCAACTAAATTGGTGGACAATTTAGTTTCCACCTTACCTACAGGAATATAACTTAATGACTTTAATTTAAAAACCTCACTACTAATCGTTTGACTGTTTAATGTAAAATTAAACTCTTCTTCTTGAAACCCTGGGGCGCTAATTTTTGCAGTTAATTCAATTGGGTTAGAAGCGGATGGTTTTATACCACTATTAAGCCCTAATCCAATTGATAATTCATTATCATCAAACTTAAAATCCTTTACTCCATCAGAACGATAAATAAAGTCAGAGTAAGTTCCAGAAAACTCGATTTTTAAATTATCAGGAACCTGTCCATCATCTTCATAATTAACTACTACTAATTTTTTTTTATTTGTTACCGGTTCTGGAGTTATTGTAACTATAAAATCATCTTCTAGAGTCTTTAATTTTTCAAAATTACAAGAGTTTGTAAATATTATAAGTAATAATAAAAATGTGCATTTAATATATTTTTTCATGATGTTTTTTTTTAAAATGAATATGATAATCTAAAGGCAGCATAAGGAATGAATTTAAAACTTTCAAAAGTTTCATTTAGAAGCCCTTCTTGATTTTTTGTGTCTTCTATAATCCCTGTAGCATCTAGAGTAATTTCTGGAGAACTTGACATGTATGTACCAATATCAATAGCAAATCCTAACCTTTTTCTAGGTACTGATCTTCCAAATCCTAAACCTATATAAGGTGAAGTTTTACCCCAATTCATATCTATTAACAGGCTTCCTGAATCCGCTGAATTAAATTCAACATCCCCAATTTTAATATTATCTTTGAAGGTAGTAGAGATATTTACATTACTTGATGAAAAGAATCCTAAACCAGCAACTAGTTTAAAAGCAGATGAAAAAGGGTGATAACTAATTTTAACATCAATATTTGTAAAATCTAAATCGGTGTTTACTAATAATGTTTCTCCACTAATTTCTTGTTCAAAATCTTTAATGGAATAAACAAATGAATTATAACTAATCGTTGTGTAGAACTTATCACTAAGTTTTCTTGAATAATCAAATCCGAATCCTGTTCCTCCAGATATTCCAAAAGCATTTTTCCTTTCTTTGTTCGAGAATTTTTCTCTTTTTTGGGCAGTTGCATATAAAACACAACAGCAACAAATAATAAATAAATATTTTTTTTTCTTCATATTTAATAGTTTTAGTTGTTTAACAAAACAAAAGTCAACTAAAAGACTACTAAAAAAAATACCTACATATAGTGAAATACATTTGCAATTAAAATTATGAGAAAACGAAAAACAAATCTATTTTTGTAGCATGAATAAAAACTATTCTTTAGAAAAATTAGAAGAAATTGCAAAAGAAATAATTGCATCATCAAAAAATAAAACCCTTTTATTTTATGGCGAAATGGGTGTTGGTAAAACAACACTGATTAAAAAGTTATGTAAGCAATTAGATGTTTTAGACAATATCTCCTCTCCTACTTTTTCTTTGGTGAATGAATATCACACAACTACTGATGCAAAAGTTTTTCATTTTGATTTTTACAGAATCGAAGATGAAGAAGAAGCTTTAGATATGGGGATTGAAGAATATTTTTATCAAAATGCTTGGTGTTTGGTGGAATGGCCAGAAAATATCGAAAATTTATTACCTTTAGATGCTGTTCGAATTCAATTGACTATTTTAGAGGACGGACAACGCAACATTCAACTATAAACAACCAAATTATGAGTTCATTCTCTCCTTTCAGTAAAGAAGAATTGCTTCCACAGGAAGAAATGTTAGAGATAAAAAAACAAAAAGGAGAATTATTTATTGGCTTACCCAAAGAAACCTATTTAGGGGAAAAACGTGTTTGCTTAACTCCTGATGCAGTTTCAGCTTTGTGTACACACGGACATAGAATTGTTATAGAAACTGGTGCAGGAGACAATGCCAACTATTCAGACAAAGAATATTCTGAAGCTGGAGCAAAAATCTCTTATGATGTAGAAGAAGCTTTTAAATGCAATATTGTTTTAAAAGTAGCCCCACCAACTGAAAAAGAAATTGAATATATGAATCCGCAAACGATTCTGATTTCTTCTTTACAGTTGAAAACTCAAAATAAAAAATACTTTGAATGTTTAGCAAAAAAACGAATTACGGCTGTAGCATTCGATTATATTAAAGATGATCATAACACTTATCCTATTGTAAAATCGTTAAGCGAAATTGCAGGAACTGCTTCTGTGTTAATTGCTGCGGAATTGATGAGTGGACTTAACAAAGGAAATGGTTTGTTACTAGGAAATATTGGAGGTGTTCCTCCAAGTAGTGTAGTTATTTTTGGAGCAGGAACTGTTGGAGAATATGCAGCAAGAACTGCTTTAGGTTTAGGTTCTAGAGTGAAGGTTTTTGATAATTCTATAAGCAAACTACGTAAATTACAACATTCATTACCATCGCCAATTTATACATCAACCTTACAACCAAAATCCGTTGCTAAAGCATTAATGCGTGCAGATGTTGCTATTGGAGCAATTCGAGGTAAAAATAGATCGCCTATTTGTGCTACAGAAGAAATGATAGAAACGATGAAAGAAGGGGCTGTAATTATTGATGTAAGTATTGACAGAGGTGGTTGTTTTGAAACTTCCAATGTAACTACACATAAAACGCCAACGTTTGTAAAACACGGAGTGGTACATTACTGTGTGCCTAATATTCCTGCACGTTATGCAAGAACTGCTTCTTTATCAATTAGCAATATTTTTACACCTTATTTATTAAATATAGCTGATGAAGGAGGATTTGAAAATGCGGCTCGTTTTGATAAAAGCCTTAGAAACGGAATGTATTTTTATCACGGAATTCTAACCAATAGAACTGTTGCGAATTGGTTTGATTTGCCTTTTAGAGATATTAATTTGTTGATTTTATAATTCTTTTTATCACTGTATTAAAGTACATTTGCACTTCAATATTTTACAATGTTAATTAAGCGAATAGGTTATTATTTAGTGGGTTTATCAATTGGTTCAGTAGCTGTCTATTTTTTTTGGCAGAAAAAAGATGCTTCTTTCGATTATGGAATGGATGCAAGGACACTTAAAACCATAAGAATTAGAAAGCGTTTGTTTTCTGAGGAAGCTAAAATAGCAATGGAAAAGTACAATATAGATACTTTAAAAATCTCTACTATTTTATATACTGGTGATGTTGATTTTGGAAAAGGAAATCCAAGACAAAAACCCTGTGCAGAATATTATGTAACTGGAAAAAAAGAATTAGAAAATGTTAATTTGATCATAAAACGTTGCGATTCTACTGCTACTATTGAGAAAGTGATAGTTGATTAATAATTTAGTAAGTCTGTGAAAAAAATAATCTACTTATCATATTTACTTTTTTTATTTTCTTGTAAACAGAGAATAGAAAAAGTCGAAACAAATGAAATAAATATTTTCTTGAATAATGAGAAAGTTGAGCTTAAATCTGAAAATCCTTTCAACAAGAAAAATCGAACTTTACCAACAATTTTAGCTCTTAAACGCCTCTACTCTGAAGAAGCTGAGAAAACAATGTCATTAATTAAAATTGATACGGCTCAAATTTCATCTATTCTTCGGAATGGAGATATAGATTTTGGGAAAGGAAATCCAAGACAAAAACCTTGTGCTGAATATTATGTAACTGGAAAAAAAGAATTGGAAAAGGTGAATTTGCTAGTAAAACGTTGCGATTCTACTGCTACTATTGAAAAGATTATTGTGGAGTAAAAGTTATTACGAGGAAGAATGACGAAGTAATCTATTGATTAAAAAGGAGATTGCTTCATTACATTCGCAATGACAAAGAGGTTAACAATTCCGGTATTTATCATTCAACCCTATTTTATTTAAAATCATTGGTATAATTTTTTCTATTCTACTTTGTTTTGTTGCTTCTCTTTTGGCAGATAAAATATACTCACAAAATTCTCTCTGTTTGGATAAGGTAAATTCGTTGAATTTATATTTTAATTTTTCATTTTTAGAAAACTGAATATTTAATTCCTCAGGAATTACCACAGGATTGGTATTTTTTTTTGGTTTCACTTCTAAACCCGCTTCAGAATTTGCCATCGCTTCTAAAACATATTGTTTAACTATATCTGTATCAATTTCATCTACAGAAATAAAGCGCATTTGACGCATTCCTTTCGTTTTGTCTTTCTGTGCATTAATTAGAATATTGATTTCATCTTTCAAAAAACATCCGTGATGAAACCAAAGCCCGCAGTAATTCTTAAAAGCTGACAAACCCATAATATTCTTCTTTTTGTAGATATAGGCTGGAATCCCCCATTTTATATCCTCTTCTAAAGGAAGTTCTAACAAAACATTTCTAATTATTTCAAGTTCTTTTTGCCATTTTATATTGGAAGAAATATAATCTGTAACCTTTGGATTCATCATTAAATAGTTTTAGCTTCTAAACTTACCATCCATTGTACACCAAATTTGTCGATACAACTTCCAAATTTACCACCCCAAAAAACTTCCTCAAAAGGCATTGTAACGGTTCCTTCTTTAGATAAACCTTTGAAAAAAGAAAATGCTTGCGCTTCATTACTTGTAGAAATAGAAACGTGAAAATTATTTCCTTTATTTAATGGCTCATGAAAACTATCGGAAGCTTTTAGCTCACAACCATCACCAAAAATTAAAGTTTGATGCATTATTTTGTTTTCTATTTCTGGATTCGAATATTCAGGTGGACCATCAGCATAACGCATTGTTACTGTAAATTCCCCACCCAAAACAGCTTTATAATACAACATAGCTTCTTCACAATTTCCATCGAAAGTTAAATACATATCACATTTCATAATTCTAATTTTTAGGTTGATGTTTTAAATTTATACAATGTTTTTTAAATAATGTGCTTCTATTTTATCAACATTTTTAATAGTTTTCTTTACCCAATTAAAATACAAAATTTCTTTTTCTTCTTCAGATAATTGCCAATCAACATCAGAATTTCTCAATTTTGTGGTAACATCTTGTAAAATAATAGCAGCGGCCACAGAAATATTTAAGCTCTCTGTAAAACCTACCATTGGTATTTTTAAAAAACCATCTGCTTGTTCTTTAACATAGTCAGAAACTCCCTCTGCTTCTACTCCAAATACAAATGCCGATTTTTTAGTGATGTCAAAATCCTGTAGTAAACAAGAATCGTTATGAGGAGTTGTGGCAATAATTTGATAACCATTTGCTCTTAAATGATCTAAACAGATTTGTGTATTATTTCCATCAGATTTATAACGTTTGGAAGTAATCCATTTTTGTGAACCTTTAGCAACGTGTCTTGAAACTTTATTGATGTATTTATTTTCTATTGCATGAATATCTTGTACGCCAAAAATATCGCAAGTTCTCACAACAGCACTAGCATTATGAGGTTGAAAAATATCTTCTAATACCACACTAAAATGTCTTGTTCTGTTTGCTAAAACTTCTTTAAAGGTATTTTTTCGTTTCTCTGTTAAATACCCTTCAAAATAGTGCAATAGTTTTTTATCAATCATATTTACAAACATAAAATTATTATTTTTAGCATCATAGAAGTCTTTTAGAAGAATACTAAATTTTAATTTATGAAAAAAATCGTTGTCTTAACTGGTGCAGGAATTTCTGCAGAAAGCGGAATAAAAACTTTTAGAGATGCTGATGGTTTATGGGAAGGACATCATGTAATGGAAGTGGCTTCTCCTGAAGGTTTTGCAGCAAATCCAGAGTTGGTTTTTGATTTTTACAATCAACGTAGAAGACAATTATTAGAAGTTACTCCCAACAAAGCACATTTTAATTTAGTCGCATTAGAGCAGCATTTTGATGTTCAAATTGTGACACAAAATGTGGATGATTTGCACGAACGTGCAGGAAGTAAAAATGTTACCCATTTACACGGAGAATTATTTAAAGTAAGAAGTACTGTTGATGAAAATTTAGTATTGGACTGGAAAAAAGATTTGATTTTAGGAGATGTAGATGCTAAAGGAAACCAATTAAGACCACATATTGTTTGGTTTGGAGAAATGGTACCAATGTTAGATAAAGCCATAGAAATAACAGCAACAACTGATGTTTTGGTCATTATAGGGACTTCTATGCAAGTGTATCCTGCTGCGAGTTTGGTAAATTATATTAAACCCAATACTCCTATTTATTTTATAGACCCAAAACCTTCCGTTACTAAAAACGATTTTAATAATTTAACAATTATTAATGATGTTGCTAGTTCTGGGACAGATAATTTAGTAAAAATATTGAATAATAAATTATAAAAACCTCTCGATTACATTCTAAATAACAGAGATTTAAGAAATCAATTGATTAAAATACTCAAAAATTTCTCCTTTAGAAATTGAACTTCCTTTTTCTATCAAATCAAAAATTTCTGTGTTTCTTTCTGAATTATAAGGTTTTGAACCTTTAAAAATATCAACAGAATTATCCATTGGATTTTTCATCAACCATTCAAAACCTTCTTGTTCAAGTAAATTAATATCCCAATTTACTTTAATAGCAATTCTATGAATTTCATTTTCTTCACATTTAAACAAATTAGCAGTAGTTGCAGAAAAATGCTCTACAAATTTAGTTTTATTTAAAACATCATCCCAAACCACATCAGAAAACACATTCATTTCTTCTTCAGCTACATGAGGTTTCTCTTTTTTGATTTCATTCCATTCTTTTACATCTATACTTTGAGTTGCTAAAAAATGTGCAAACTCATTATGCAGACTTTCGAATTGTTCTTTGGTAAGTTGTCTATATTTCATATTAAGTTTGAAGTTCGAAGGATGAAGTGTAAAGTTGGAAGTAAAAAAGCTCGTTATTTCTAACGAGCTTTTTATTATTATATAGTGTAATTACTATTCAGCAACTACATCAAAAGTAATGTCAGCTATTACATCTCTATGTAATCTCACAGAAGCTTCATATTTACCTAATCTTTTTACAGAACCTCCAACAACTTTAATAAACTTCTTGTCAATTTCTGTACCTGCTTTTGCAAGTGCTGCAGCTAAATCTATATTATTTACAGAACCAAATAATTTGTCTCCTGAACCAGTTTTAGATGCTATTTTAATTTCATACCCTTTAATTGTCTCTGCTAATTTATTAGCATCTCCAATTAATTTTGCTTCTTTATAAGCTCTTTGCTTTAAGTTTTCCGCTAATACTTTCTTAGCAGAAGAAGTAGCTAAAATTGCTTGTCCTGTTGGGATTAAAAAGTTTCTACCATAACCGTTTTTCACAGATACAACATCATCTTTAAACCCTAAATTTTCTACGTCTTGTTTTAATATCAATTCCATGGTCTACCTCTTTATTATTTTAACATATCTCCAACGTAAGGCATTAACGCTAAATGACGCGCTCTTTTGATTGCTTGCGCAACTTTACGTTGATATTTTAATGATGTTCCTGTTAAACGTCTTGGTAAAATTTTACCTTGTTCGTTTACTAAATACATTAAGAAGTCTGCATCTTTATAATCGATGTATTTAAAACCTTTCTTTTTAAATCTACAGTATTTTGCTTCTTTTTTTGTGTCGATGTCTAATGGCGTTAAATATCTAACGTCAGCAGATTTACCACCTTTTGCTTGTTGTTCTATTGATGCCATTTCTTAGTTTTTTGCAGTTTTACTTTGTCTTCTTTTTTCTGCCCAAGCTGCTGCATGTTTGTCTAATTTGACAGTTAAATAGCGCATAACGCTATCATCTCTCCTAAATTCTAACTCAAATGCAGAGATTTCTTCTCCTGCAACTTTGTACTCTAATAAGTGGTAAAACCCACTTTTTTTCTTTTGAATTGGGTAAGCTAATTTTTTTAAGCCCCAATCTTCTTTAGAAATCATTTCGGCACCTTTAGAAACCAAATAGTCCTCGAACTTTTGTACTGTTTCCTTTATCTGAGTATCAGATAAAACGGGATTCAAAATGAAAACAGTTTCGTAATGATTCATAAGTATTTATTTATAATTTATTTTAACGGCTGCAAATATACATACTTTTTACTATTTAACACCTATTTTCTCTATTAAAATTATCATATTTGTATACCTTATATTTTAAACTTAATTATCTGATATGCAAATACCTGAATTTCCAAATTTAATTCACTATGCTATTCCTTTTTTTGTTATTACGGTTATCTTGGAAATTGTGTTAACTGTAAAAGTTAAAATGACGGAATATGAGTTTAAAGATGCTGGTACTTCTATAATTATGGGATTAGGCAATGTTACTATAGGTTTATTTACAAAAGGAATTGTTTTAGGAGTTTTCTTGTTTTTTTATGAATATCGATTTTTAACTATTCCATTTACTTGGTGGGCTTGGGTTTTAGTGCTTTTTGCTGAAGATTTAACTTATTACTGGGCACATAGAATTGGACATTTAAGCAGGTTTTTTTGGGCTAGCCATGTTGTGCATCATTCCTCACAAAAATACAATCTTAGCACAGCTTTACGTCAAACTTGGACAGGTGGTTTTTACACTTTTATTTTCTGGATTCCTTTGATTTTAATTGGCTTCCACCCTATTATGGTTTTGGTACAAATGTCTATTAGTTTGATATATCAATATTGGATTCATACAGAATTCATAAGTAAACTGCCTAAATGGATTGAAGCTATTTTTAATACTCCTAGTCATCATAGAGTACATCATGCAACTAATCCACAGTATTTAGATAGAAATTTTGCGGGTGTTTTTATTATTTGGGATAAATTTTTTGACTCATTCGAACCAGAAATTGAAAAACCATCTTATGGTTTGGTAAAAAACATAGAAACATATAACCCTCTAAAAATTGCTTTTTTAGAATGGTATTTTATGTTTAAAGACTTTTTCACTTCTAAAACATCTATGATAAAAAAAATAAAATATTTTATTAAACCCCCAGGTTGGAAGCATGATGATTCTGGAATGGTCTCAAAAGATTTGAGAGCTAAATGGGAGAAAAACAAAAAAGTCAATATCTAGAGATATTGACTTTTTTAAAAACTACAAGTTTCATTAATTAATTTAAATCTAAACGAACTCCCATAGATATATTTCTGGTGTTTGTACCCTTAAATAAAGGATTCATATCATACTTTACATAAAAGCTAGTATCTCTATAACCTAAATAAGCACTTAAACCATAATTAACTGTATTCATATTAAAGTTATTAAACTGAACTTGTTTTACTTCTGATCCGTTAGTATCTCTATATTCTAAATATTGCCTTGTTCCTAATTTAAATCCTACGAAACCTCCAATTCCAAAACGAACAGATTTATTAGTTCGATCTCTTACAAAACCGTCATCATATGTTTTATTTCTAGAGAAATCCCATTCAACATGTACTGGAAAGGTCATCTGTACATGACGTAATCTGCTTTCTGACAACTGGTTATTAAAGGTTTGAATTTCTGTCATATCCCCATTTTTCACATGAATTCTATTTCCTTCTAACCTTAAGTTATTCCAAAGAAAAGAAGCTCCATATTTTAAATACAATTTAGATGGTCTTCTACTAAAACGAGTTTTCCATGTCCATCCTAGTTCATAAAAACGTGATCTCCATAATTGATATTCAGAATTATCTAATGAGCTTAACTCATCATCATTTAAAACATTATTTACTCCCATTGCAAAAACAAATTGTGTAGTAGTGCTTCTTTGTTTTTTTCGCTTTTTACTCCATCTTTTCTTTCTTCTTTCATCTCTTTCTTTTTGGTCTCCTTCTTTTATATTTAAACGAAAAACTTTGTTACCAATAGTAAAAGTATTATCATCATCTTCTGTTGTAATTGGTTGTTCTTTTTTACTTGCAATTTTTCCGTTTGTTTTATCCTGTACTAATTTTTGCAACAAAAGTTCTTGTTCTCCAACTAATTTTTCTATTCTTCTTGCATGATAGGAAGCAATTTCTTTTTTTAATGTATCTGCTGTTGTTTTTGTAATTTCTCCTTTTTCTAAACGTTTTTCTATAGCAATTACTTTCATCTTTAAAGAATCTTTTTGAGATGTGGTAATTTGTTCTATTTTTTTTGATATTTTAATTACTTCTTCCTCAAACGTTTTTTGTTGAGATAATCCAATAGTTGTACTAAACAACACTAGTATAAGTAGTATTCTTCTCATTTTTATTGATTTTAAAATTTTTGTTTTTTTTACACTGAATAGATGAAATTATCTTTTTTAATTTAAAGAACACCTCATTCTTTGCAATGACTTATTTAATTATTTCTGCTGGCAATTACAGTTGCAATGTTTGATATTTTTGTTTTTAACGATTTCATAAAGTTATTTTGAAAATCATCATTATCTATTGTACGCTCTACTTCTGCTAAAATAGTTTCAGGATTGATTATAATACTAGATTTTTTGAGCTCATCTTTAATCGTTTTTAAAACCTCTTTCCTATTTATGTTATGTTTTGCATAATAATCTTTTACTTCTTGCGATGAATGTGTTACTGCAAATAACAAATCATCACTATTGATTTTTATTCGACTCTTTGGGTTTCTTTTGAAGATTTTAATCTCTTTTTCTTTAGATAAGCTTTCTTTAACAATAGTGTTCTTTGTATTATCTTTAACTTCTGCAATTATAGTACTGGTTCTATTTGTATTATTTGAGTTAGAAATAATCTTAGTTTTAGTTACGGTATTCGATTTACCTTGAGGTTGCTTAACTATTTTGGTAATAACGGTATTCTTATCTTCTACATTGTTATTTTTAACCCAAGCCTCTTCAACTGGAACTTCATCAAACATTTTATTAATTCTGTTATTAATAAGCACAGTATCTATTGACGTATTAACAAATACTTCTTTGTGTAGTTTTGTTTCAGTTTTATCATAAAAAATTTGAATTCCAATAGATACCAAAAGTAAAATACTTGCTGCTATACCTATATAAAAAAACCAGCCTTTTTGTTTTTCTTTTGATTGTTCATCTAATTGCATAGACAAACGTTCCCAAGCAGAATCAGAAGGTTTAAAAGTTCTATTATCGAACTTCTCTTTTATGTCTTTATCGAACTTATTTGTCTTCATTTATGGTTTTATTCATTTTTATATAATTCTGTTGCAATATTTTTCGAGCTTTAAATAACTGCGATTTTGATGTACTTTCTGAAATCCCTAATTCTTTAGCAATTTCTGAATGTTTATAACCTTCTATAGCAAATAAATTGAACACCATTTTATAACCATCAGGCAATTTATCTATAAGTTTTTGGATATCTTCTACAGAAGTATTTTCTAAACTATTCGTTGCCGCATCATTAAAAACATAATCTTCATCAGATAAATTAATTATATTTTTTTTTCGGAGATAAGAAATACAAGTGTTTACCATTATTTTCCTTATCCAACCTTCAAAACTGCCTTTATGTTCAAATTTATGTAAGTTGACAAAAACTTTTAAAAAACCTTGCAACATCAAATCTTCAGCATGATGCAAATCTTTTACATATTGCCTACATACTCCCAACATTTTTGGTGAATGCTGCTCAAACAATTGTTGTTGCGCTTCTCTATGGTTGTCTATCGCTTTTTTTATGAGCGATTTTTGTTGGTTATGCAAGTTGATAATTTTCAAGCCTCTTAAATCGGTTTTTATTGCCTTACAAATATATAGACTACACAAGTTAGAAAAAGGTTGCTTATTAAATAAAAAAAATGGCACTTTTATTGATACCTTCTTTTCTAATGTTTTTAATTTAACTATTCTTTATGCATTCATATAAGTTCTATATATTATTTTAGTATAACATTATTGTAGTTATGAAAATGATAAATAATTCTATAAAAAAAAATATACTCCTTATTCTTTTTTTCACTTCAATAGGCTTTTCCCAATCACCTATTGATAATGAATTAAGAAATATTACAGGTTTTATATTTCATCAAAATAAACCATTATCTAATGTAAATATTACGCTTTCTAGCAATCAAAAAACTGGAACTACTTCAAATAATAAAGGTTTTTTTTCAATTAAAGCTAAAGTTGGAGAAATTTTAGTTTTTAATTATTTAGGGTTTAAAACAGTTAAAATTTATATTGAAGATGTAACATCTGTTCTAAATATTACTATGAAAATAGATAATAATATGTTAGACGGAATAAGTATTAATACTAAAAAAAGAAAAAAAGGAACGACGACATCAATAAAACAAAGAGAAGAAAACTTAAATACAGTTTTAAAATTAGGTAGACTTAATATCAATACAAGATCTTCTGGTTTTGGAATAAAATACATAAATGGTAATAAATTAAATGAAAGTTCTTTTAGTTTAGCAAGAGCAATTAGAGGGTTAGCACCAGGTTTAGAAGTTAAAGGAAAACCTTTTCAAGAAGTGGTGTATTTAAGGCAATCTAATTTTTTTAGAGCAAGAAAAAGTGTTTTATGGGATGTAGATGGGGCAATAACAAACACTACTCCAAATTTAGCAGTTAGTCAAATTAAACACATTGTAATTCTAAGTTCTTTGGGTGCTACAAATGCATATGGTGCAGATGGGGCTGGAGGTGTAATAATTATTAGCACAAATTCTGATGCTAGAATAAACAATACTACTAAATCAAATCGTAGCAACTATGAGAATAATAAAATTTATAATGGTAAGGCAATTCCTTATAAAGATATAAAAACAGGGAAACCTAATTATCTAAAGGTTTATAATAACATTTCAAACTTAGATACTGCTCTTGCTAAATATGCAAATCAATATCTTAATAATTCTTATAAGAGTAATTTTCATTTTAATATCTTCAATGAATTTAAAGAAAAATATAGCAATAAAAAACTCTTATTAAAAGTGTTAGCAGATTTCGAAAAAGAAGCTGCTTCTAATGTTATCGATTTAAAATCTATAGCATATAAATATCAAGAACTTAAAGAATTTGAAAAAGCAATAAGGTTATATAGAAAAATTGCTAATTTAAGGCCAAATCATGCACAATCTTACAGAGACTTAGCAAACGCATATTTAGAAGTTAATGACTACAAAAATGCATGGAAAATTTACAAATTTTACTTAGAAAAAGGATATACGATAGAAGAGAATGATATTGGAGAAATTATAGAATCTGAAATGATTAAGACTTACATTAATAGAAAAAAAGATTCTACGTTTAAAGAAATTTTTAAATCTAATGATTTTACAAAAATCATGAAAAGTGATGTTCGTTTGGTTTTTGAATGGAATACCTCTGAAGCAGAATTTATATTAGAATTTGTAAATTATAAAAATCAATCTTATAAGGTTGAAAATTCTTTGGATGCTAATAATGATTTGATTATTGATCAAAAACAAAAAGGTTACACATCAAAAGAATTTATGATTGAAAAACTAGATAAAACGCCATATCTAGTGAATATTATATACTTAGGTAACAAACAATACAAACCCACAATCTTAAAAATGACAACGTATTACAATTGGGGGAAAAATAATCAATCAAAAGAGATAGAGGTTTTTGAATTAAAAGTTAAAAACATGAAAATTCAGCTCAAAAAAATTGATTTCTAACAATTGTATAAGTTTAAATTAAAAGCTAATTATTATGAAAAAATTATTATCACTTCTAATACTTTTATCAAGCTTATATGCTGCTAGTCAAAATAAAAATATAGATCGGCAAATTAAAGGTTTTGTTTATCATCAGAAAAAGCCTTTATCTAAAGTTAATATTTATATAGAAGGGAAAAATATAGGAACAACTACAAGTAATAAGGGGTATTTCTCGCTTAAAGCTAATACAGGAGATATTATAGTTTTCAAATACCTTGGTCTTAAAACAGTAAAAATTTACATTGAAGATGTTACTTCTATTTTAAATATAAATATGAAAGTTATAAGTAATGAATTGGCAGAATTTAGTGTAAAATCTAAACTTAAAAAGAAAGGAGTTGAAAATTTGATTTTTTTAGGGCAAGCAAATATTAATATAAAATCTTCTGGTTATGCAATAAAATATTTGCCGGGTGATAAATTAAATCATGGAGCAATAAACATTTTTCAAGCAATGAGAGGGAAATTTTCAGGTATGAGAATTGTGGGAGCACCTGGTAACGAAACAGTATTTTTAAGAGGATTTTCTTCGAACACACCACCTTTATGGGATATTGATGGACTTGTAACAAAGAATCCACCTAGGTTTGATCCTTTTATCATAGAACATATCGCAGTAATTAGTTCGCTGTCAGCTACTACTCTATATGGTAATGATGCAGCTGGAGGTGTAATATTGGTGAGTACAAAAGCTGATTTTAGAAATAAAAAGTTAAAAAATGATATTCGAAAATTTTATCAAAATCAAGATTTCTATAAGAACGACGCAACAGCTTTTCATGAAGTAAAGTATGGTATACCAGAATATATTAAAGCTTTTAATACTATTTCTTCTGCTAATGAAGCTTTAGCAATTTACATAGAGAAATCTATAGCATATAAGAATAAAAATAGTTTTCATTTAAATATTCTAAATCATTTTCAAGAAAAGTATAGAGATAAAAAACTAATATTAAAAGTATTATCTGACTTTGAAAAAAAATCAGCTAACCATGTAGAAGACTTAAAAACGATTGCTTATAAATATCAAGAAATAAATGAAAATGAAAAAGCAATGAAAGTCTACAAAAAAATTGCAAAGTTAAGGCCTAACCACGCACAAACATTTAGAGATATTGCAAATACATTTTTAGAACAAGAAGATTATAAGAATGCATGGAAAATTTATAAATACTATTTAAAAAAGGGATTTATAATAGAAAAAAATGATATTGGTGATATTTTAAATTCAGAAATGATTGCCAATTATATGAAACTCAAAGAAAACAAAGACTTCAAAGAAATATTTAAAATTAGCGAATATGATAAAATAGTAAAAAGTGATATTCGTTTAGTTTTTGAATGGAATACTTCTGAAGCAGAATTTGAGTTAGAATTTGTAAATAGTAACAATCAAATTCATAAAGAAGTAAATTCATTAGATGAAAACAACGAATTAATTATAAATCAGAAAGTACGAGGATACACTTCGAAAGAATTTATGATAGAACACTTCGACAACGGTGATTGGCTTGTAAATATTAATTACCTTGGAAACAAACAATATAAACCGACTACTATAAAAGTAACAACATATTATAATTGGGGAAGACCCAACCAAACTAAAGAAATTAAGGTTTTTAATTTAAAAATAGAAAATTTCAAAACACAATTAATAAAACTAAACAGAGAAAAATTTATGGATTTTGCATCTAATTAAGTCTATTTTTAATAGGCATCTACATCGATAATAAATCGGATGGGTCTAAATTCTTTAACAGCTTCAAATGTATTTTTAATCTTTTGAAGCTGTTTTTTTGTGCTTACAAGTGATTGTTTTGGTGGAATTTTTATTACAACATTTTTAATATATAGATTTCTAATTCTAGAAACCGCTGGTGTTGTTGGTCCTAAAACATGTTCTCCAAAAGAATTGTATAATGCTCTAAATAACCAATTTATACCACTATCAACTTTAATAAAATCTCTATGTTTTAAAGTTATTTTTATTAACCTGTAATATGGGGGGTAGTTATATTGCCAACGATCTTGCAATTGTTCTTTATACATTTCTGTATAATTTGTAGTAGAGACTTGCTGTAATATTTGATGATAAGGATTATAGGTCTGAATAGCTACGTTTCCTTGTTTTTTACTTCTTCCTGCTCTCCCAGAAACTTGAACCATCATATCATAAGCACGTTCGTGCGCTCTAAAATCTGGAAAATTGAGCATCGAATCTGCATTTAAAATTCCGACTAAAGAAACATTCTCAAAATCTAACCCTTTAGAAAGCATTTGTGTACCCACTAAAATATCGATTTCTCTAGCTTCAAAAGCACCTATTATTTTTTGATATCCGAACTTACCACGAGTAGTGTCTAAATCCATTCTACCAATTTTAAAATCTGGAAAAAATTCTTTCAATTCAAGTTCAATTTGTTCTGTCCCAAAACCTTTGGTATCTAATGTGTTACTACCACAAGCTCCACAACTATTAGGCATTGCACGCTGATAATTACAATAATGACAACGTAATTCGTTTTTGTATTTGTGATATGTTAAGGATACATCACAATTAGGACATTGAGGAGAAATTCCACAAGTCTTACACTCTACAACAGGAGAAAAACCTCGTCTATTCTGAAATAATATCACTTGTTCCTTTTCTTCTATGGCTTCTGTGATTAATTTCAGCATTCTATCCGAAAAATGACCTTTCATTTCTTTTTTTCGGTGTTTTTCTTTTATATCTATCAACTCAATTTTTGGTAATTGAACATTACCAAAACGTCTTTTCAATTCTACAAAACCATATTTTTTTTGTTGTGCATTAAAATAACTTTCTAAAGATGGAGTTGCAGAACCCAAGAGTATTTTAGCATTGTGCATTTTTGCTAAAACTATCGCAGCATCTCTAGCATTATATCTTGGTGTAGGTTCAAATTGTTTGTATGATGTTTCATGCTCTTCATCAACTACGATTAAACCTAGATTAGAGAAAGGCAAAAAAATAGAAGATCTAGCACCTAAAATTATTTGTGCTTTGGTTTTGTTTTCCAAAACATTATTCCATACTTCTACCCTTTCATTCATCGAATATTTAGAATGAAATACTGAAATCTGATTTCCAAAATAATATTGTAATCGTGTAATTATTTGAGTGGTTAATGCAATTTCTGGCAATAAAAACAACACTTGTTTTCCGGTATCTAAAACCTTTTGGATTAACTTGGTGTAGACTTCAGTTTTACCAGAACTAGTTATTCCATGCAAAAGGGTAACATCTTTTTCTACAAAAGAGGTTTTTATTTCTGAAAGTGCTTTTTCTTGATATTCATTTAATTCTTTTAATGAATTAGTATCCCCTTTAAAATTAATTCTATCAGTTTGCACCTGATAAAACTCGAATATATCTTTAGCTACTAAAGACTTCAGAATTGTTGAAGAAACATTAGCAGCTTTTTCTAAATCTTTAGCTTTTATTGGTTTTTTTGAAGTGGCTAATTGGAAAAATGTTAAAACAGCCACTCGCTGTTTTTTTGCTCTTGATAGCTCTTCTAAAAGTGCATTTAAAGATTCATCAGATTTATAGCATTCTTTTAAACGAATATATTTTACTAGCTTAGGTTTATACGTTTCATAAATTTCTTCTTTAATATAAATGACTGACTTTTTTATCAATTCATTAACAATTGGCATCACTTTTTTCCTTCCTAAAATATCTGCAATTTGATGAATGGTTAATTGAGATTGATGTTGTAAGGCTTCAGAAATAAGAAACTCATCATCTGCCAAAATAGATTCATCTACAAAGGCTTCATTTTTATAGACAATCGTTTCACTTTCTAATAAAAAAGCAGAGGGTAATGAGGCTCTGTAAACATCTCCTAAAGCACACATATAATAATTAGCTATCCACTGCCAATGTTTTAACTGTAACTCGTTTACAATGGGCTTTTCATCTAAAATTTGATGAATTTCTTTAGCTTCATACAAAGTGGGAGCCGTTTGATGAATATGAAAGATCAAACCTGTATACATCTTCGATTTTCCAAAAGAAACCGCTACACGCATTCCTTTTTGTAAGAAATTCGCTTCTTCTTCTGTTACGCTATAGGTAAACGTTTTTTGAAGCGGTATAGGTAATATAAGATCAATAAAATATTGTGACAATTCAGATGTTTTTCACTTCAAAACTACGTAAAATTCACTAGATTTATTCTTAGTTTGATAAACAAAACTTTTGAAAAAGATTTAGATTTCTACAAAGTATAAAAAAGACGAACGTTCTAGTCATCAGAATCTTCTTTACGAGGTTTAATTTTACGAGTGCCTTCGTACAATTCGTATTTGACAAACTTACAATCTAAATCTGCATTTTTAAGCGCAATTCTTTTAGAAGTTCGTAATCCTACAGACTTTAAAGCATCTGTATCTGAGGTAATTAACCATGCTGTAGAACCTGAGTAATTATGTTTTAAGGTATCCCCTATTTTTTTATAAAATTCATCCACATTAATATTCAAACGCTCACCATAAGGTGGATTGAATAAAATTGTAGTATTTCCAAAAACTTCTTTGGTGGAGTTAAAAAAATTAACGTGATGTACACCAACAAATTCTTCTAGATTGGCAGATACAATATTCGCTTTTGCTTTTTGAACTGCTGATGGTGCTTTATCAAAGCCCATAATTTTAAAGTGTGATGAACGTATTTTCTTTAACAATGCATCTTGTATGGTAAAATACAAACCTTCATCATAATCTTTCCAATGCTCAAAAGCAAAAAGCTTTCTGTTGATGTTGGCTGGAATATTGTTAGCAATCATTGCAGCCTCAATTAAAATGGTACCAGAACCACACATGGGATCTATAAAATTTTCATCACCTGTATACCCAGATAAAAGAATCATTCCTGCCGCTAAAACTTCATTTATTGGAGCAATGTTTGTGGCAGTTCTATACCCCCTTTTATGTAAAGAATCTCCTGAGGAATCTAAAGAAACGGTTAGCCAATCTTTCTGAATATGCACATGAATTTTTACGTCTGGATATTTTAAATCAACATTTGGTCTTTTATGATATTTATGCCTAAAATAATCAGCAATAGCATCTTTTGATTTTAAAGAAATATAATGGGAATTGGAGGTGAAATTCTTAGAATTAACTACTGCTCCAATTGCAAAAGTACCCTCTGCATCTAGATATTTTTCCCATTTTATTTTTTGAATCGCCTCATACAAATCTTCTTCATCATAAACTTTACAGGTCTTAATCGGTTTTAGGATACGAACAGCGGTTCTTAAAGCAATATTGGCTTTGTACATAAAACCTTTATCTCCTCTAAAAGAAACACTTCTAACTGCCTCTTTTACATCTTGTGCACCTAATTTCTTTAATTCGTTTGCTAAAACACTTTCTAAACCAAAAAGTGTAGTGGCAACCATTTTAAAATCTTTATTCATAAATAACCAAACTAATAATGCAACAAATGTAGTTCAATTCAGAAAATAATAGTCGTTTTTTTGTAACTTGTATGCAAACAATCAAATTCTTTTTTATTATGAAAACAAAATTAACACTATTGTTATTCTTTTGTTGTTCATTAATTTTTGCACAACAATGGAATAAAACTGGAGGTCCTATTGGCGGGTTGGGCTATAATATTAAAATACATCCTACTAATAATCAAATTATTTATATAACAGATGCATTTAGCGGTGTACATAAAAGTGTTGATGGTGGAGAGACATGGGTGCAAAAAAATAATGGAATTACTTCAAGATCTGGAATTTCAAACGACAAAATCCCCGTATTTGTAATTGGAATTGATCAAAACAATCCCACTACAATTTGGGCTGGAACTCAGTATGATAGTGGAATTTACATATCTACTGACAGCGCAGAAAATTGGACAAAAAAAAATAATGGAATTACTGAAACTAATATAGTTTTTAGAGAAATTAGTGTTATCAACGGGAACTCTAACATTGTTTATGCGAGTGGTGAAGTTCCTACTGGAAATCAAGGAAATGAATTTGAAAAGGTTAAAGGTATTATTTACAAAACCATTGATGGAGGTGAAAATTGGATGAAAATTTGGGAAGGAGATAGTTTAGCTAGATGGCTTTGTATTAACGGAAATAATGCAAATATTCTTACCGTTTCTACTGGTATTTTTGATAGAGAAGCAAATAATACTTCTGGAGTTGGCATTATAAAATCTATAGACGGAGGTACTAACTGGGTAGAATCGAACTCTGGAATCACTGGTAGTTTATTTATCGGAGGAATGACTGATGCGGGTAATAGCCCTAATTTAATTTATGCTGCAACTGGTAATAATGCTGAAGTGAATATGAATCCTTCAATTTCTGGTGGCGTATTTAAATCTATTGATTTTGGAAACTCTTGGACTCAAGTAATTGCCCCAACAGAAATGATTTTACCAGGTTATTCAGAAAAAATTTTTAATACCGTAAAGATTGCTCCATCAAATAACAATATTGTCTATGCTGCTAGTGCTTATGCTTTTTTTAAAAGTACTGATGCAGGTGTTAATTGGTCTGGTTATAGAGGAGGCGTAAATGGCGCTCCTTTGCCTTGGGGACCTAAAGGAATTAGAGCTGGTGTTCCTATTGAGATTGTAATAGATAAAGAGGATGCAAATACTATTTTTGCTGCTAATTATGGAGGTGGAATTTTTAAATCTACTGATGGAGCCCAAACTTGGAATGTATTAGGTACTGGTTATACAGGTGCTACTGTTCATAAAATTGCTATCGATAATCAAAATTCAAAATCTTTTTTAACAGTTGGTCGAAGTGGGCCATTTAGATCTGATAATAATGGTGCTTCCTATACAGGTCTTTACTTTGGTGATGCTGGCGGGGTTGCAGAATGGTATTCTGCAGCTATACACCCCTCTAATAATAACATAATGTTTATAACAGATGAGCATGAAGGATTAATTTTAAAAAGTACAGATGGAGGACAGAATTGGGTTCAAAAGTTTAACCATCCGAATGCAAGTGCTGGTGCTTTTACAGACAGACACGGTGTCAAAGAAATTGTTATAAGTCCAAGTAACCCCTCAACTATATATGCTGGTTTTGCATATCAACAATTCTATAATAATCCTTCAAAATCAAATTTTCAAAATAGTTATGGAGTATATAAATCCATAGATAGTGGAGAAAATTGGTCTCAAGTTGGTCATCAAACTTCTATACCTAACACCAATTTAAATATTACGGCTATGGCTGTAAACTCTACTGATGAGAATAATATTTACATTGGATTAAGAGAATCTGTAGGTTCTGGAATTTACCACTCTACAAATGGAGGAACTACATGGAGCCCTATTGGTTTAAATTTGCCGGGTAAAAGTGTTTTTGGAATTGCTTTAGCAGAAAACAATGCTGTTATTTACGTTGCAACTAAAAGTAATGGTGTTTACAGATCTAGTAATAATGGCATCTCTTGGGAACAATTATTAGAAGGATCTTCTAATAAATTATTAACCGCTATTGCTGTAAACCCTACCAATAAAAATAATATTGTAGCTGGGGACATTAAAAACGGGATACATATGTCGATAGACGGAGGTAAAAGTTGGAATATTGTAAATTCTGGATTATCTAATAGAGCTATTACAAGTTTAGTTTTTTCTAAAGATGGAACAAGTTTATATGCGGGAACATTAGGACAAGGCATTTTTACTTATGACACCTCAACTTTATCAAACCAAAAAAATCTTTCATTAATTGTAAAAAATATCTATCCTAATCCTTCAAAAGAGAAAATAACTTTAAATTTGCAAAAAAATAATTTTTCTGTAATTGAAGTGACAATTTTTGATGTGAATGGCAAAAAAAACTTTAACAAGCAATACAAGCCAAATTCAAACTCATTAGAAATAAGCACTAATTTTTTAGAAAGCGGATTGTATATTATTGAAGTCATTGCGAATAATTATCAAAAATTTAAAAGTAAAATATTAATTGAATAACTCACTTAAGAAACAAAAAGATTGGTTTACAGATTGGTTTAATACTTCTTACTATCATATTTTATATAAGGATAGAAATGATGAAGATGCACAGTTATTTATGAAAAATATAACTGCATTTTTAGATTTACCAAAAACTACACATATTTTAGATTTGCCATGTGGAAAAGGCCGTCACTCAGTTTTTTTAAATTCTTTAGGTTATAAAGTTACCGGCGGAGATTTAGCTGAAAACAGTATTCAATTAGCTAAAAATTTCGAGAATGACACTTTAAAATTTAAAGTTCATGATATGCGTAAACCTTTTAATAATAAGTATGATGCGGTTTTTAATTTATTTACAAGTTTTGGTTATTTTGATAATGATGAAGAAGATATTCAAATTCTACAAAATATAAAAAATGGCTTAAATACAGAAGGCTATTTTGTCTTTGATTTTTTAAATGCTGAAAAAGTGAAATTAAACTTAGTTGCTGAAGAAACTAAAATTGTAGATAACATAACTTTCCATATTAAAAGAGAAATTACTAATGGTTTTATTCTAAAACACATTTCTTTTTTTGCTGATGGAAACAATCATTCTTATACAGAAAAAGTAAAGTATTTAGATTTAGAAAAAATGACTTCTTTCTTTACTAAAGTTGGCTTTAAAGTTTGCGATGTTTTTGGAGATTATCACTTAAATAACTTTTCAGCTAGAAGATCAGATCGTTTAATTTTAGTTGCAAAATGAGTTACATCTTACTAATAGCATCAGTTTTTTTAGGCGCATTCTTAGTTTTTATTTTAAAACCGAAGAAAAGTATTGTAAGGCTATTATTAGCTTTTAGTGGTGCTTACCTTCTATCCGTTACTATATTACATTTATTACCAGAAGTATATCAAGAAACTACGGATTATAAAAAAATAGGTGTATTTATTTTAATTGGGATTATCATTCAATCTATTTTAGAATCGTTTTCTAAAGGAGCAGAACACGGACATATTCATATCCATTCGGATGGAACTAAATTTCCTTCATTATTATTTATTAGCTTATGTTTTCATGCCTTTTCAGAAGGATTACCCATTCATAACACTGGCGATAATTTATTATGGGCAATTGTGGTTCACAAAATTCCGATTGCTATTGTACTAACTACTTTCTTAATTCATAGCAAATATTCTAAAAAAATAGTCTTTACATTTTTAGTTACTTTCGCTTTAATGAGTCCTTTTGGTGTATTATTAGGCGATAGAATTAGCTTTTTTACAACTTATGCTACTGAAATTACATCATTTATAATAGGTGTTTTCTTACATATTTCCACCATCATTCTTTTTGAAAGTACTGAAAACCATAAATTTAACCTGCAAAAGTTTATTGCAATCCTTTTAGGGGTACTACTTACAATTGCTACACTTTAATTTTTTGTGTATTTTTAGGAAGATAATATACTTATTTGTAGGTATATAATTAATAAAATTAGTTTTTATATTTGAACTAAAGTTTATTTGCTAATGAATCAATGGAAATTTTTATTTTTTGAGAATTACTCAAAACATTCAATTAACATCAATAAAATAAAAAATGAAATAACTAAAAACATTATCATTTATGAAGAAGTTTTTCATGATAACGGATTTATAAAAGATTTAAATGAATATTCTCAATTTGTAATTTACTTTAAGAATTTAAAAATTGCTTATTTAAATTCGAACTTATTATCTAATAAATCAAAAGCTATATCTATAAGAGCAAAAATTTTAGAAGAAGCTTTTATGAAACTTTCACCTAATCTTACTGATGTAGAAGTCTCGAGTAATTGGGGGATAGAATCACTTAACTTAAGCAATGAACAAAACTCTCTAGATGGTGATAATATAAAAGTAGCAATTTTAGATTCTGGAATAGATTTAGAACATCAAGATTTTAGTGGAAGAGTTATTCCTACATCAGTTGTAAGTGATACTGCGCAAGATTTTGTTGGGCATGGAACACATATTGCTGGAATAGCATGTGGAGGAATCAATAATAATAAAAGGTATGGAGTTGCTACGAAAGCAAAAATATATGCCTGTAAAGTTACTGATTCATCAATAAATATTTCACAGTTTAATGTATTACAGGGTTTTTATTGGGCAATGAAAGAAGAATGTAATGTTATATGTTTAGCTTTTTCTCAAGAAAATAAAAGGCATGAAATATACAACACTGTATTCGAACGAGTAATTAGGAAATGTAAAAACAAAAATATATTATGTATTTCTGGAGTTGGAAATGATAGTGATAGAGAATCTGGAATAAAAATTTCTGCTGGATCTCCTGCCAGCTGTCCAACATCTTTGTCTGTTACTGGTATTAGTGAAAAAATGAAAATATCGAATTTTTCTAATAGGGCCAAAAGAAACCAAAAGATTGATTTTGCTGCACCTGCAGAAATTATTTTTTCTTCTTGGTCTATAACAGGAGACCCTCAAAAGCAATTTAAAAATGATTCTGGTACTAGTATGGCAACTGCTTTTGTAACAGGAATTGTTGCATTACTTTATCAAAAATATCCTAATTTTAATGCATACCAAATAGAAGCTGAACTAAAAAAGTTATGTAAACCTCTGGATACTGATTCTAGAGATTGTAGCTATGGATTCGTCCAATCACCAGTATAAATTATTAATTAAATAAGCAAATATGAAACTTATCAATCACATCAATTTTTCAACTAAACATCAACCTCAAGATTATTATCAAGCCATCTATTCAAGTCAATCATATGGTACATTTTTTATAGTCTACGCAAATTTTAAAACTACTGAAGATGAAAACAATTATTATGTAAAAGAAATAAAATTAAAAATAATAAACTACAAAGGTCTCATAAATATTGGTATCGAAAATGCTTCATTTATAAAAGAATTTGATGCAGATGACATTTCTTTGGGAGGTACGTTAAAGATTACATTAAAAGCATTAGATAAAGATGAAGCGGATGTGCATTGTTGTGATGAGAACCATCCTTTTCCAAAAAATAATTCATATTTATTTGTTGATAGAAAACTCTCAAAGATGCATCCCCAAGGTGTTAACTTTGAAAATGGTATTTTTGATGAAGAGTTTTTTTACAGAGATGGTATTAATGAAGATTCACAAGGAAACGTTAACATAGCCTCTCAAGAGAGACAAATTGAAGTAAATATTGATGATAACCAATACTCTGCTGGATTGATTAGTTTAGGTACACCTAGATGTCCAAGGTCAAGAAATAAAATAATTTAATTCATGAAATATATCTTTTTTGTTTTAATACCATTTTTTTTGTTTTCTTTTAAAGGCAAATACGAAGAAAAAGATATATTTAATAATTTTTTAATAGAAGTTTACAATTTAAATTATGATAAAGCAACAGAAAAAGCTCTATCTATTAAAAATGAAGAATTAAAAATTCTTTGTTTAGATTTAGTTAAAATAAAGTTTTATGCTGGTCAAAAAAGGTTTACTTTAAAAAATGTTATAATCCCTAAAAAAAATGATACCAAAATAATATATCTAATTTCTAGGGGTTATTATTATTTATATACCACACCATATGATATAAAATCGTTTGAGTTATTTAGTGAAGCATATGTTTTAGCTAAAAAAAACAAAAATACTCTTTTACTAAGATTAACATTAGTTGCAATATTGGATGTATACTATAATGAAATTTACAAATCTAATAACGAGTGTTTATTTTATTTAAATGAATTAAAAAAAAACAGCTTAATTCCTGCGGATAATTACTACTACTACCTTCATTTTATTCATCTTAAACTTAGATCAGTTACGGACAATGTTAATCTAAACAAAGGCTTTTTGAAAAGTTTTTCAAAAATCATGAGTAATTTTGATGAAAATCATCCATTTTACGCAGATTATTATTCTTCCTTAGGTATTTTATTGAAGTTAGACAACAAAACGAATGAATCAAGAATCATGTTTCAAAAAGCAATTAATATTTCAAAAAAGCATTTTTATTTGGAACATATTCTTTTTAGATCACACATACATTTATCGGAACTTTATAGAAAAAATAATAATTATTTAGAATCAGAAAAACAATTAGATCATGCCGCTAAACATATTAACGATTCGGATTCTTTGAGTTCTGAATACTATCTTAACATATACAAATCATTTATTTATTATGACAGGAAAAAATATAGAAGAGCTTATGATTACCTTAAAGAATCTAGTATCCAATTAGCAAAATTGGATTATAAGAATAATATATCTGAAATTGCCAAACTAGATAAAAAATATAAAACTGCTGAAAAAGAAAAAGAAATTTTAATAGAAAGACAAAATAATAAACAAAACAGAAACCTATTAATAGGTTCAGTTCTATTTATAGCCTTAGGAGGAACAATTGCAACACTAACCCTACAAAACTCTAAAAGAAAAAGAAAACTTGCAGAGCAACAAAAAGCACTAGAAACACAAAAAAATCTTACTTTAATTAAAGAACAAGAAATTACAACCATAAATGCCATGGTAGACGGTCAAGAAAAAGAACGCAAAAGAATTGCAGAAGATTTACATGATAATTTAGGTTCTGTTTTAGCCACTCTAAAATTACATTTTGAAAATTTAAAAATTAATAAAAACAAAAAGAAAATAGATCAGGATAAATTATTTGATAAAACCGAAAACTTAATTGATGAGGCGTATTTAAAAGTACGTAGAATTGCACATGCTAAAAATGCTGGAGTTATTGCTAATCAAGGTTTATTGGTTGCTATACAAATGATGGCAAAAAAAATATCTTCTGCTGATAAAATTCATATCGAAGTAATTGATTATGGGCTAGATAAACGTTTAGAAAACAGTTTAGAAATAACTGTCTTTAGAATTATTCAAGAACTTATAACAAACATCATTAAACATGCAAATGCAACAAAAGCTTCTATTAATATTTCGTTGTATGATAAAAATTTAAATGTTATTGTAGAAGATAATGGTACAGGTTTTAATGCCAGTAAAATAAAATCAGAAAATGGAATAGGAATAAATTCTATTAAAACTAGAATTAAGCATTTAAAAGGTTCTTTTACAGTAGATTCAACTATTGGAAAAGGGAGTTCTATAATTATTGATATCCCAATTATTTAACTCCTTAATTGTAGGTATATTTATATTCATTTAAAATAGTATTTTTATTAAAAATAAACTATGATAACAATTATAATGGCAGAGGATCATCAAATGCTAATTGACGGTGTAAAATCGTTTTTTGAATATGATGAAGATATCTCAATTATTGGGTCTGTTAATAATGGTGAAGAATTGGTGAAATTAGTTTCTTTAAAGCAACCTAAACTAGTAATTACCGATATAAGAATGCCAATTATGGATGGTATACAAGCTACAAAAATCATCAAAAAGAAATTACCTCATATTAATATTTTGGCTATGACGATGTTTGATCAACCCGATGCAATTAAACAAATGTTAGTTGCTGGGGCTACTGGGTATATCCTAAAAAATTCGGGAATTAAAATGTTATCGAAAGCCATTATAACTGTAGCTAGTGGAGAAACTTTCTTTGACCCAAATGTAGCTTTTAATTTTATGAATGATTATATCGATGATAATGTTACTATTGGAAAATCTGATAAAGTAGTATTGTCTAATAGAGAAAAAGAAATCTTAAATTTAATCGCAGAAGGTAAAACCTCAAGAGACATCGCTGAAACTTTATTTATAGCAAAAACTACGGTAGATACTCACAGAAAAAATATGATACGAAAATTAGATTTATCTTCTGGAAACGAATTGGTAAAATATGCTATTGATATGAAATATCAGTTTTAATTTGCTACTTCATTAATGAACTTAATACGCATAAGTCGCAATTCATCTTCATCATAATCACCATCAAACTCATCTAATGCTTCTTGAATATCATCAGATTCAGACTCCATAAAATATTCATGAATTTCTTCTTGTTGATCTTCATCTAAAATATCATCTAAAGCGTAATCTATATTAATTTTTGTGCCAGAAAAAATGATAACCTCCATTTCTTTAATTAATTCATTCATTTCCAGCCCTTTTGATTTAGCAATATCATCTAAAGGAAGTTTTTTATCAGTATTTTGAATGATAAAAAGTTTTAACCCTGAATTAACTCCAGTACTTTTTACAATTAAATCATCAGGTCTTAGAATTTCATTTTCTTCAACATAATCAGAAATTAATTTCACAAAATCTTTTCCAAATTTTCTTGCTTTACCTTCACCAACACCATGAACTTTAGATAGTTCTTCTAAATTTATTGGATATTTTAAAGCCATATCATCTATCGAAGGATCTTGGAAAACTGCAAAAGGCGGAACTCCCTGTCTTGTTGCAACTTTTTTACGCAAATCTTTTAAGAGTTTTACTAATTTTTCATCAGCTGCTCCTCCAGCAGATTTCGAATTAGTAATAATCGAATTATCATTTTCTTCATTATACTCATGATCTTCTGTCATCATAAAAGAAGTTGGATTCTCTATAAACTCCTCTCCTGCTTTTGTCAATTTTACAACACCGTATTGCTCAATTTCTTTTTTTATAAGATTAATAACTAAAACCTGTCTAATTAATGCCATCCAATAAGAAGCAGATTTATCTTTACCAATGCCAAAAAAAGGTTGTAAGTGGGTTTTGTGCGAAGTTAAAAGCGCATTTTCTTTGCCAATGAGTGTATTAACTACTTCTTTTGCTTTATATTTTTGTAATGTATCTTTAATTACCCTTAATAAAGTTTGAACATCATCTTTTGCTTCGTGTTTTTTCTTAGGATTCCTAGAGTTATCATCCATATCAGCACCTTCACCATTCTTTTCATCAAATTCTTCACCAAAATAATGCAATAGGTATTTACGTCTATTCATAGAGGTTTCTGCGTAACCCACAACTTCTTGCAATAAAGCATGACCAATTTCTTGTTCTGCCACGGGTTTACTTGCCATAAATTTCTCTAACTTTTCAATGTCTTTGTAAGCATAAAAAGCCAAACAATATCCTTCTCCATCATCTCTTCCAGCTCTTCCTGTTTCTTGGTAATAAGATTCTAAACTTTTGGGAATATCGTGATGAATAACATATCGCACATCTGGTTTATCTATCCCCATTCCAAAAGCAATTGTAGCGACCACAACATCACAGTCTTCCATCAAAAACATATCCTGATGTTTAACTCGTGTTTTAGCATCTAATCCAGCATGATAAGGAACAGCCTTTATTCCGTTTACTTGCAATATTTGGGCTATCTCTTCAACTTTTTTACGGCTTAAACAATAAATAATACCTGATTTACCTATTCTTTGTTTAACAAAACGGATAATATCTTTTTCAACTTCTTTTGTTTTTGGTCTAACTTCATAAAATAAGTTAGCTCTATTAAAGGAAGCTTTAAATCTGTTTGCATCAGAAATACCAAGTGTTTTTAAAATATCTTCTTGCACTTTTTCGGTAGCTGTAGCTGTTAAACATATAACAGGTACATTATCAATAGCTTTAATAATATGTTTTAGATTTCTATATTCGGGTCTAAAATCATGACCCCATTCAGAAATACAATGTGCCTCATCTATGGCTACAAAAGATATTTTTTGAGTTCTTAAAAAAGTTACATACTCTTCTTTTATTAAAGATTCAGGAGCTACGTATAATAATTTAGTAATACCATTATTAATATCATCTTTTACTTGAGCAATTTCAGTTTTATTTAAAGACGAATTTAAAACATGTGCAACACCATTGTTTTCAGATATACCTCGGATTGCATCTACTTGATTTTTCATTAAAGCAATTAGAGGAGAAACCACTATTGCTGTTCCTTCTTGCATTAAGGCAGGCAGTTGGTAACAAAGAGATTTCCCTCCACCTGTAGGCATTATAACAAAAGTATTATCACCATTAACAATACTTTTAATTACTTCTTCTTGTAAGCCTTTAAATTTTGTAAATCCAAAAAACTTTTTAAGAGGATTGTATAAATCCATTTATGTAAAATATTTGTTTAACATTCAAAACAAACACAAACCTATTAAATATTTGTTCTAACTATTTTTTATAGTAAATTTGCTTGTTTCTTAAACTAAAGATATAACTTTTTTTTGTTCTGATAAAATATAAAACTATTGAAAAAGACAAACTCAATTATAAAAACCGCTAAAAAAACAATCTTAATTGAAAGTAATGCTATTGCTAATTTGGCAAATTTAATTGATGCTGACTTTGAAAAAGCAGTAAATTTTATTTTAAATTCTAAAGGAAGAGTAATTTTAACCGGAATTGGAAAAAGTGCAAATATTGGCGCCAAAATTGTAGCTACTTTTAATTCTACCGGAACTCCTGCTATATTTATGCATGCTGCAGATGCTATTCATGGTGATTTAGGAAATGTTCAAACCGATGATGTTGTAATCTGTATCTCTAAAAGCGGTAATACTCCAGAAATAAAAGTTCTAGTTCCTTTAATAAAAAATTATGGAAATAAAATTGTAGCCATTACTGGTAATGTTGATTCTTATTTAGGAGAACATGCCGATTTTACTATAAATGCTTATGTAGAACAAGAAGCTTGTCCAAATAATCTAGCTCCAACAACAAGTACAACTGCACAATTAGTTTTAGGTGATGCACTTGCAGTTTGCTTATTAGAGCTAAAAGGTTTTACAAGCAAAGACTTTGCTAAATATCACCCAGGAGGTGCTTTAGGAAAAAAATTATATTTAAGAGTTTCTGATTTGATTAAAAATAATCAAATTCCAAAAGTTAATGAATCTGACAGTATAGCCAAAGTTATTATAGAAATTTCAGAAAAAAGATTAGGAGTCACAGCTGTTATGAATAAAGAAAAATTAGTAGGCATCATTACAGATGGAGATATTAGAAGAATGCTTTCTAAAACGACTCAAATCTCTAAGTTTACAGCAAAAGATATTATGGGTAATAACCCTAAAACGATTCATAAAAACGCTATGGCTATTGATGCGCTTCAAATTATGGAAAAAAACAGCATTACTCAAATGCTGGTTATTAATAACAAAAATAAATACGTAGGTGTTGTACATTTGCATGATCTAATTAAAGAAGGTATTTTCTAATGGCAGAAAAACAAAAAGAAATGTCCTTTTTAGGACATTTAGAAGAATTAAGGTGGCATTTAGTAAGAGGTGCATCAGCAATATTTATTTTAGCAATTGTATTTTTTGTGTTTGCTGAAGAGGTATATGACAATTTCTTATTAGCTCATATTAAACCTGATTTTATTACTTATCAAGTTTTTTGTGACTTTTTTAATTTATTTGGGCTCGAGAGTGATTTTTGTAATGTAACATTTGCTGATAAAAAACTACAAAGTATTAAAGTAACCTCGCAATTAATGAATTCTATTTGGTCTTCATTAATATTAGGCGTAATTGTTTCTTTTCCTTATTTATTATGGGAAATTTGGCGATTTGTAGCTCCTGGTCTAACAGAAAAAGAAGTGAGTAAATCAAAAGGATTTATTTTTACAGCTTCATTTTTATTTTTTATAGGTTTATTATTTAGTTTCTATGTAATTGCTCCTATTTCAGTACATTTTTTGTACAATTATCAAATATCTGAAAGTATTGTAAATAGTTTCACATTACAATCACATATTGGTCTAATAACCAATATGTTATTAGGAGTTTCAATATTATTTGAGTTACCTGTTTTGATTTATTTTTTAACAAAAATTGGATTAATTACACCTGAATTTCTAAAAAAATATAGAAAACACGCTTTAGTAGTTGTATTAATTTTAGCTGCTATTATAACTCCTCCAGATATTGCGAGTCAAGTAATTGTAGCTATTCCAATACTAATTTTATATGAAATTGGAATTACTGTTTCGAAAAGAGTAATAAAAAAACAACAAAAAGATGCACAAAAAAGTCCAAGAGTTTAAAGAATATCGTGAAAAAATGAACGATAAAATTTTAGATTCTGATAACAAAGTAATTAAAAGAATCTTCAATTTAGATACAAATGCCTTTAAAGAAGGTCATTTACCAGTAAAAACAAAAGAGCTTTTAGGTTTGGTAGCTTCTGCTGTATTAAGATGTGATGATTGTGTACAATATCATTTAGAAGCAGCAATGAAAAACGGGGTTACAAAAGAAGAAATGATGGAAACCATGTCTATCGCTAACTTAATTGGTGGAACCATTATGATTCCTCATTTAAGAAGGGCTGTTGAATATTGGGAGGCTTTAGAAGAAAGTAATTTATAATATATTTAAGACTTCAACTTCAATCATTTACTATATTTGATTTATGATTTTAAGAGCAGATAATATTCAAAAAATCTACGGGAGTAGAAAAGTGGTAAAAGGTATTTCTTTAGAAGTCCAGCAGGGTGAAATTATTGGACTTTTAGGACCTAATGGAGCTGGAAAAACAACTTCTTTCTATATGATTGTTGGAATGATTAAACCTAATCATGGTAAGATTTTCTTAAATGATGAAGAAATTACAGAAGATGCTATGTATAAACGTGCTCAAAAAGGTATTGGATATTTAGCACAGGAAGCTTCCGTTTTTAGAAAATTATCGGTTGAAGACAATATTATGTCGGTTTTACAATTTACAGGTCTATCAAAAAAAGAACAAAAGATAAAGTTAGAATCTTTAATTGAAGAATTTAATATTGGACATGTTCGTAAAAATAGAGGAGATTTATTATCTGGAGGAGAAAGACGTAGAACTGAAATTGCACGTTGTTTAGCTTCTGATCCAAATTTTATTTTATTAGACGAACCTTTTGCTGGTGTAGATCCAATCGCTGTAGAAGATATTCAAAGTATTGTTGCAAAACTTAAAAATAAAAATATAGGTATTTTAATTACCGATCATGATGTACAAGCCACTTTAGCCATTACTGATAAAACCTATTTAATGTACCAAGGAAGTATTTTAAAAAGCGGTACTCCAGAAGATTTAGCTGCTGATGAAATGGTTCGTAAAGTATATTTAGGTAAAGATTTTGAATTGAAAAGAAAAAAAGTTTTTCAATAAAAAGAACCTATATGCCAAAGAACTCCAGAAGGGTCGTGTAAAAAGAACTCTTTTCCCCACTTATTAACTACAATTTCAGATAATTTAACATTAAAATATTTCTTTGTAAGCTCTTTAGATTTTAACGCTGTTAAATAATTTTCTAAATTATCAACTTCCAAAAATAACATCGAATTATCTACCCAATCTTTAACATATGCTTTTTGTAGATAAAAACTTAATTTTTCATCAACCTTAAAAACTGACATGTTTGTTGATAAAACAGTTTCTAAAAAACCTAAATCTTTATAAAAATTGCTAGATTCTTCAAAGTCTTTAGCACCAATAAAACTTCTAATCGACTTAAATTGAGACTTTAGTTCCATAATTTGATATTACTGATAAAACCACATAAAGAATAATAATTAATGGAATAGATATATATTGCAAAAAGATAATCATCAACAATGATATAATTAAAAACAAGTATTTTATTACATTATTTTTCACAGCATAATCTTTAAATTTCAATGAAAACAGAGGGATTTCTGCATTCATTAAGTAAGTTAATAATACTGTAACAATAATTAAAAAGTAATTATTAGTTATTAATTGATGTACAATTTCAAAATCAGAATACTCTAAAATTAAAGGCAAAGAAATAACAAACAAACTCATTGCTGGTGTTGGTAAACCAATAAAAGAATCAGATTGTCTAAAATCTATATTAAACTTTGCAAGTCTGTAACAAGCACCTAAAGTAAGTAGTAAACCTATTAAATATATGACATTTGGCAAATATTCATCCATTCCAAACAGAGGTATAACCAAGTCTTCATCAAATCCACCATCAGTAAATTTAATATTACTTTGTTCAATCATTCTAAACATAATAATTCCTGGAACAACTCCACTAGTAACCATATCTGCTAAAGAATCTAATTGTTTCCCTAATTCTCCAGAAACATTTAATATACGTGCAGTAAATCCATCTAAAAAATCAAACAAAATTCCAATAACTACAAATAATGCAGCCATTTCCAAACTACCTTCTACTGCATAAATCGTAGCAACAGTTCCAGAAAATAAATTACCTAGTGTTAATAAATTAGGAATATGTTTTTTAATGTTCATTTAACTATCTATTTAAAAGCTAAAATAAGAAATCAAATTTTGGTAGTTTTCATTATTCTTAATTTTTTGTCATATTTGTAAACAAAGAAAATCGCTATGCCAGTTTTTACCTCAGACTTCTCTCCTACTTTACCGTTTAAAAATGGTCATTTTAATACTATGTACAGGCCATTGTTTATGAAAGATATTTGTAGCTACTTAAGAAAAAGAGTTACTACTTGGGATAACGATTTTATAGATTTAGATTTTTCTCAAGTCGGTTCAAGTACTTTAGTTTTGTTAATTCATGGTTTAGAAGGTAGTTCAGAATCTAGATATATGGCATCAACTACTAAGTATTTAAATTCTAAAGGCTTAGACACTGTTTGCTTTAATTTAAGAGGTTGTTCTGGTGAAGATAATTTATTGTTATCAACCTATCATAGTGGAAAAACAGAAGATGTAGATTTTGTTATTAATTATCTTATAGAAAATTATGACTATGAAAATATTATAATTGCCGGTTTTAGTTTAGGCGGAAATTTAACTTTAAAGTATTTGGGTGAAAAAGGTGATGATTTGTCACAAAAAATTAAAGGAGGTATTGCGGTTTCTGTTCCTATTGATATTGCTACTGCTGAAATAGAAATGGACAAGCTAAAAAATAAATTATATATGGAAATGTTTTTTAAAACAATGAAAAACAAAGTTCTAGAAAAAGCACATAAATTTCCTGAGTATAATTTAGATAAAGACAAATTATTTAAAGCTACAAAATTTAAGCATTTAGAATATTTATATACTGTACCTGTTTTTGGTTTCGAAAGCCCAGAAGATTATTGGCATAAAGCAAGTTCTAAACCTTATTTAGCAAAAATTAAAAAGCCAACTCTTCTAATAAACGCCAAAGATGATACCTTTTTATCCAAAGAATGTTTTCCATTTGATATTGCCCACGATTCTGATAATTTCTTCTTTGAAGCTCCTAATTATGGAGGACATGTTGGATTTATGACATCTTTTAAACCTTCTGATAATATATGGTTAGAAAAAAGGATAGCACGTTTTATTAAACAAAACATTAAGATTCATGTTGAATAAACAATAACTTTAAAAAACTACTGTTATTTTAGTATGTTTTTAGATATTTGTTATCCATAAATTTTTCAATTTGAAATATATAATAGCCTTTTTTTTAATTACCATTCCAACATTAATATATACACAGGCATTTAGAAATTACTCTAATGAATTCATTAATATTGGTGTTGATGCTAGAGGTTTGGGGATGAGTAAAAGTATTGTTGCTACTACAAATGATGTAAATTCAATATATTGGAATCCTGCTGGTTTAGTTGGAATTAAAGATTATCAAGGTTCATTAATGCATGCTTCTTATTTTGCAGGAATTGCAAACTATAATCATGCTGCATTTGCAATGCCAGTAGACCAACAGAGTTCTGTTGGAATATCTATTATTCGTTTTGGTGTAGATGATATTTTAAATACTACAGAATTAATTGATAGCCAAGGAAACATTGATTTTAATAGAATTCAACTTTTTTCTTCGGTAGATTATGCTTTTAATCTTGCATATGCAAGAAACTTACCATTTAGAGATTTAAAACTTGGAGTGAATGCTAAAATTGTGAGAAGAATTATTGGCGATTTCGCTTCATCTTGGGGGTTTGGTTTTGATATTGGTCTTCAGTTCGAAAGAAATAATTGGTATTTTGGTCTAATGGCTAGAGATATTACTACTACTTTTAACAGTTGGTCTGTTAATGATGATGAGTTTAATAAAATCAAAAATGCTATTCCAGGACAAAATCAACAAGCACCTGAATCTACAGAAATAACAAAGCCAAAATTACAATTAGGTGTTGCTAAGAATTGGAGAATTGGTCGTTTTTTTAATTTACTCACAGAACTAGATTTAAACGTTAGATTTGCAAAAACTAATGATATTCTATCATCTAATTTTGCAAGTATAGACCCTGCAGCTGGTTTTCAAATAGATTATGATAATTTGGTTTATTTAAGATCCGGTATCGGTAATTTTCAATACATCACAGAATTCGATAACTCTAAATCACTTTCTTTACAACCTAATTTTGGAGTTGGTTTTAAATACAATGGAATTCAAATTGATTACGCTTTAACCAATATTGGAAGTGTGGGAAACGCATTATTTTCTAACATTTTTTCTGTTACTATTGATTATAGTTTTTTTAGACGCTAATTTTTTATGAAAAAAAAATATTTTTCCTTTTTATTACTTTTCATATTCTACTATACTGCTAAAGCACAAATTAACCTTTCTGTTTATGCAGAAGTTAGTATTGTTACTGCTGGTCCTGGTGATAAATTATACGAAGCTTTTGGGCATTCTGCTATAAGAATTAAAGATCCTGTTTTAAACTTTGATTTAATTTATAACTATGGGGTTTTTGATTTTAATCAACCAAATTTCTATTCTAATTTTGCAAAAGGAAATATGATTTACAGTTTAGCACGCTACGATTTTAAATATTTTTTACGAAGCTATAAAAGAGATAAACGTTGGTTAAAAGAACAAGTATTAAATTTGAATCAACAAGAAAAGCAAGCCTATTTTTCTTTTTTAGAAAATAATGCTTTGCCACAAAACAGAAACTATCAATACGATCCATATTTCGATAATTGTGCAACAATATTAAGAGATATTACCAAATCAATTTTAAAAAATAAAGTTGTTTTTAATAATGATGATTTCGAAAAAGAATTAAGTTTTAGAGATTTAACCAACAAAGAATTAAATTGGAATACTTGGGGTAGTTTTGCTTTGAATTTAATCGCTGGCATAAAATTAGATGAAAAAGCAACTGCAGAAGAATATATGTATTTGCCTGATTATGTTTATACACAATTTAGAAAGGCTATTATTTACAATGAAAATCAAACTAAAAGTCTAGTTAAAAAAGAAACTATACTTTTAGCTTTTGAAGAAAAGCAACCAAGCGTTTCTATTTTTAATCCTCTTTTAATATTTGGCTTTATTTCTCTATTAGGATTTTTTATTACTTATAAAGATATTAAAAATAGAAAAAGAACTAAAAGTTTAGATTTTTTACTTTTTTTTACAACAGGCTTTATTGGTAGTATACTTTTCTTTCTATGGTTTTTCTCTAGTCATTCTACTGCACCAAATAATTTTAATATACTTTGGGCATTTCCATTAAATTTAATTTTTTCTTTTCAATTCTTAAAAAAGAAACTACCAAATTGGATAATCAATTACTTAAAAATAATAACTCTTTTATTAATAATTATTCCAATACTTTGGATTGTTAAAGTTCAAGTATACCCACTAGTAATTATACCTTTACTGATATTAATAATATTTAGATATTGGTTTCTACAAAAATACTTATTGACCTCTAAAATATAAGACTGTAGTAATGGTCTTAATTAAAATTTTGAAATCTAAAAAAGCACTTCTTTCTTTAATATAATAAAGGTCATAACGTAATTTAGTTTCTTGTTCTTGAATTGTATTTGCATACGGATAATTTACTTGCGCCCAACCTGTTAAACCTGGTCTAACAATATGGCGTATTGCATAAAATGGAATCTTTTCTTCTAGGTCTATAACAAACTCTGGTCTTTCAGGCCTTGGCCCAATTATACTCATATCTCCCTTTAAAATATTGATAAATTGAGGAAATTCATCTAACCTAGTTCTTCTTAAAAATTTACCAAAAGATGTAATTCTAACATCATTTTTTTTGGCCCAAACCGCTCCATTAGACTCAGCATTTTTAATCATTGATCGCAATTTGTAAATTTTAAAAATAACTCCATTTTCTCCTACTCTATTCTGAGTATAAAATAATGGGCCTCTATTTGCGAATAAATTTCCTATTAGACAAAATGGTAATAAAGTAATAAAAAATAACATACCTATAAAAGAAACAATTATATCTACTATTCTTAACCCAAAAAGATAAAATCGATTCGTATTATTTTTACTAAAGTTTATGTGTTTATAAAAATTATGATTTAGATATTCTCTTGGCACTCTAGCATTAACTTCTTCATAGAAACTCTCATAACTTATTATATTCACTCCTTGTTCAAACAAAAGAATTAGTTCTTTATTGATTAGTTTGATATTATCTTCAGATAAACCTTTATTAGAAACAACAACTTCTGTAATATAATTCTTATCAATAAATTTTGAAATTTTAGTATTATTTATATTCTTAAAACCTTTAATTCCATCAATTTCTTTATCAGAGATATAAGTAGCTATATTATGAAAAGAATCATTATTAATTTTATGCAATAATTTTTCAATTTTATCAGATTTCCCAATAAATAATACTGACTTAAAATATTTTGGTGAAAATATTAAAGACATATATGCAAACCTCCATATAATAATAGGTATAAATAATATTAAAAAGAAATAAACAATTTGTAATCTATTTTGAGGTAAAATAGGCGATAAAAAAGGAGTGAAAGTATAAAATATAGTTGTTGCGAAAGCAGTAAGAACAGTAGCACTAACAACAAGGTATCTATTGTTAGATACATTTAAATTATAAAGTTGAAAAATTTGACCAAAAATCAAAAAATAAAAAGCCAATAATATAAACCAGTTAAAAACTAATTCACTCTTAAAATCTATATAAGTAAAGTCAATATAGATAAACGCCATCCAAAGACTAAAAAAAACAACCAATAAATCGATTATTCTTAAAAATATTTTTCTTTCTGATATGTTAATATAAGATTTGTTTGCTGTCAAGTGCTTGTAATTTTACTTGTAATTAGGGGACATAAAATAATTGATATAATGAGGGACAAGCAAATTTAAAAAAAAAAACACAGCTTATTACTTACTTTAAAAAAGATTTAAAATCTAGGCTAAATAAATTTGAACAAATTTTTCTACCTTTTAAATTAACATGCATATAATCGTAATAATAATCTAAATCATCCTTTAAAATATTAGAATGATTTATTATGGTAAAATTATAATTATTTTCAAAAACATAATTTTTGTTAAAATAAGGACCTATATAAATTATAAGTTTGCAATTATTCTGTTTTAAAAAAGAATTAATGTTTATTAAAATCGGGTTGGAAATTTTTAAATTCTCAACTTTAGGTTCTTGATATAATAGTTTTACTCCTGAGTTTGGGTAAGAATAATTTCCTTTTTCATCAAATTTATTTCTAAATTTAGGTTTTAATGCACTAAGAACTGCAGGAAAAAGTAACTCAAAATTATGATAGGAATAATTAAATAAAGGGTTTAAATTGGAATTAGTAATTATCTTTAATATAGATTTTTCATAAGATTTAAAATGACTTTTCACATAATCTCTATCTATAAAAGGAGAGAACCTATAATCGTTACTACCTAAGTTTTTAGTTGTATTTATAAAATGAGATTCATCTAGTGATAGTATTAAGTATTCAGACTTGAAACCAGATTTAAAGAAGTGTTTAATCATTAAAAATTGCGTTTTTAAATCTGTATCATCCATAGATAAATTTATACCTTTAACATCTAAACTTTCATCTATTTGCTTTGAATCTAGTGATGTTAAACCACGACTAGAACCCACTATAAAATAATCTAACTTTTCATTTGGATTAAAACCATTTACCAAAAAACTAGGTTTATAAAATTGAGATTTTTTTAAGAAGTAATTTGCAGAAAAAGAAATTATATTTCCTAAAATAAAGGTTAGAAAGGAATAGAAAATAATTTTTTTTATAAACTTTATCATTATTTAAAATTGAAAATATATAAAATCAGCATGGTTTTTAATAGCCCCAAAAAATGTAATTATAAGGCATAAAAAAATTAAAAAATATGAATTAAAATACACTTCTACCCTATTCTTTTTCTCGTTATATAATTCTATTATCATTGAGAAAATGATGCTAATAAAACATATAAGAGTAATTACCATATACTTGTCTGTTTGCACAAAGAAATTCAATCCTTCTTCAAGAGTTAATATTCTTTGAATATAAATTAATGAATTTGAAATTGTATCAGATCTAAATACTATCCAAGAAAACATTACCATAAGAAAAGTTAATATTGTTTTTATTAAAATATTTACTTTTTTAATCCCTATAGCTTGTTTTTTTGTTTTTGTATTTAATATAAATAAGGGGATATATAATATTGAATGTATAAAACCCCAAAAAATAAAAGTCCAATTTGCACCGTGCCAAAAACCACTAACAAGAAAAACTATAAAAATATTTCTAATCGTTTTTTTTAATCCATATTTACTACCACCTAATGGAAAATAAAGATAATCTCTAAACCAAGTAGAAAGAGAAATATGCCATCTTTTCCAAAACTCACTTATATTTATTGATAAATATGGATATCTAAAATTAGTCTTTAAATCAAAATTAAATAGTCTTGCAGTACCAATAGCGATATCTGAATATCCTGAAAAATCACCATAAATCTGAAAAGAAAATAAAAAAGCTCCTATAAGAAGAGATTCAAATGACTGATTTTCAAAATTATTAAAAATTCCATTAACAATAATTGAGGCATTATCAGCTATAACCACTTTTTTAAAGAATCCCCAAATAATTAATCTTACTCCAGAAACTGATTTATCGTAATCAAAAATTCTTCTTTTATAAAACTGAGGTAATAAATTAGAAGCTCTTTCTATAGGGCCAGCAACTAATTGTGGAAAAAAACTAACAAATGATAAAAATTCAATAAAGTTTTCTGTGGGGTCTAATTTTTTCCTGTAAATATCTATAGAGTAACTTAAAGTTTGAAATGTATAAAAACTAATACCAACAGGTAAGATTATATTTAATCGATTTACTGAAAAATTATCTCCAAAAAAAGAAAAAGAATTAGCAAAGTTTTCTAAAAAAAAATTAAAATATTTAAAAAAACCTAGTAAGCCAATATTTATAAAAATACTTACAAATAGCAATAATTTTCTATTAATAGTTTTTGATGCTTTTTTTAATTTAATCCCAACTATAAAATCTACAGACGAACTAAAGAAAATTAACAAAAGAAATCTCCAATCCCAAAAACCATAAAAGACATAACTTGAAACTAAAATTAATACATTTTGTTGTTGTACTTTTTTTGAAAATACAAACCAATAAAGTATAAAAACTATTGGTAAGAAAATTGCAAAATCTATTGAGTTAAAGAGCATATTTATAGATAATTAAATAAACTTTTTAATTTTATTCATTTGATAATCTAAATTATAATTATTCTTATGAATTGTAATACAATTAGAAGAATAACGAGCATAATATTCTTTGTCTATGCCTTTAAACTGTAGAATGTTTTTTTTCAAATGATTATAATCATTCGGTGCCGAAACTATACCTAATTGCTGTTTAATAATAATATTTGCAGCTTCACCAGAACCAATAAATAGAATAGGCATTCCTAACTGCATCATTTCAAATATTTTTGAAGGTACTGCTCCATAAATTTTATTTTTTAATGGTACTAGACCAACATCATACTTTATAATTTCTTCTTTTATTTCATTTGCTGGTCTAACGCCATGAAAAAATATGTTTTTATTATTTTTATTAGCAATATTTTTTATTTTTTCTTCATCCATACCAGCTCCATAAATGTGGAATTCAGAATGTAATTCTTTAAAATTTATATGCTCACATATTTGTAAAATTCCTTGTGCATAACCTAATAAACCTGCATAAACAATTTTTAAATTTCCTTTTGTTTTACTTTTTACAGGATAACTTTTATACTTCGGAACATTTCTGTAAATGATATTTTTTTTAATTACAATTTTGTTTATATGAGAAATAATTTCTTCTGATTGACCAATAATTTTATCAGCCAATTTGTAATTATATTTTTCAATTTTTTTTAAAAAATTATAAAAAACACCTTTTTTTATGACTTTAAGTTCTAATGCTGATAATGGCCAAATATCTGAAACATTTAAAATGTTTTTACAAAATAAAATTTTACTCAGAATTAAACCAGATAAAGCAACTAATAAAGGTGGAGATTGTATTATAATTGTTTTTGGTCTTTTACTAATAAATCCAAAAAAAGAAAACCACAATGAAATTGCAAAAGATAACATACTTAATAACCTAAGAAAAGGAGATTTTGATTTTGAAGGAAATATCCAATATCTTTTAATTTTAATATTTTCTAGAGTCTCTTTAACAAAAAATTTATTTTTATAATCATCATAAATTTTTCCTTTAGGATAATTAGGCAATGGACATATAATGGTTACTTCATATCCATTATTTTTTAATCCTTCAGCTAGATTTTTAATTCTATTGGCTGCTGCTCCCATTTCAGGAGGGAAATAATTTGTAATAATTACAATCTTTTGATTCAAATTTAGATATCTAAAGTTAGTAAATGTTGTACAATTCGATAAGCAGTTTTGCCATCCCAAAATTTAGGAACTTTACCTTTTTTCCATTTTCCGTCAAAAATTATAGATAATGATGCTTTGATTTTTTTTGGGTTTGTTCCTACTAATTTATTTGTGCCCTGAGTTATTGTTTCGGGTCTTTCTGTATTATCTCTTAAAGTTAAACAGGGTACTTTCATATAGGTTGTTTCTTCTGTAATTCCACCAGAGTCAGTTATTACACATAAGGAATTCTTAACTAAATAATTAAATTCTAAATACCCCAAAGGTTCTGTCAAATGTAAGTTATTAAAATTTACATTTAATTTTGAGATAATGTTTTTTGTTCTTGGATGAACAGGAAAAATAATTGGAAAGTTATTTGATGAACTAATAATTTCTTCCAAAAATGATTTTAACTTAGACTCTTCATCAACATTTTTAGGTCTATGCATAGTTAAAACAATATATTTCTCTTTTTTTAAACTTAAATCTTTAAAAATTTGAGGTTCTTTTAATCTACTAGAATTTGCTATTAAAGTATCTATCATTGTATTTCCCACAAAAAAAATGGCTTCCTCTTTAACACCGATTCTCTTTAGATTATTAACAGCAACCTCAGAGGTAACATAGAAATAATCAGTTATAGCATCTGTTACCATTCTATTTATTTCTTCAGGCATTGTCTGATCAAAAGATCTAATACCTCCCTCAACATGAGCTACTTTGGTTTGATTTTTTTTCGCTACAATTGTACAAGCCATTGTTGATGTAACATCTCCAACAACTAAAACCAAATCAGTTGGATTATTTAATAATTCTTTCTCAAAAGCAATCATTATTCCAGCAGTCTGTTCTGCCTGAGATCCAGAACCTATTTCTAAATTTATATGTGGTTCTGGTATGTTTAATTCTTCAAAAAAAGTTCCACTTAATTTTTTATCATAATGCTGCCCAGTATGTACTAATCTATAATCAATAGAATTTCCTTTTGGTTTTGCATCTAAGATTTGATTAATAATTGGCGCTATTTTAACAAAATTTGGTCTTGCTCCTGCAACTATAGTTACTCTCATTTAGTATGTTATTTAATTAATGAAGTAAACTGTTTTAATTTTCCACTTTTAGAACGCTTTAATTTCTCTAATTTAACAAAATTTATGTCTAAATCTGGCTCTAAATATTTAATTAAAGCATCTGTTATTTTTATTTCTTCTGATTTTGTCAGTTTCATATCAGAAATATATTCAATTGTAAAGTTATCCAACCTATTTTGAATTACTTTAATTTCTCGAATTTTACCAGAATCTTCCATCACAGATTTAGTAATATAATAAAACGTGAGTCCAGGAGATACTTTACCACTGGGCAATTTAATAATATCTTCGTTTCTACCTTCTAGTTTTTCTAATAAATATTTTTTTGAATCTACTTTCTTAATTGCTCCTCTATCTCCTATTTTATAACGTATAAATGGATGGGCTTTATTGAATAATGAGGTGATTACAATGTCTCCTATTTCTCCATCTTTAACAGGTTTATTTAAATCGTTTAAAACTTCAACATACAAAGTACTTGTATTTAAAATCCAATTTCCATTGGCATCTTCAAATGCTATTAAATCTAATTCAGAAGCTCCATATTCGTTAATAACTTTAACACCAAATCCTTTTTCTAAAATTGTTCTATCACTTTTAAATAACATTTCTGAGGTGACAACACAAGCTTGTAAAGTTGGACAAATGTCTTTTAATAATTTCTTTTGTGAAATTAAATATTTCGCGAAAACTACTAAAACACTTGTATAACCATTTAAGTAAACAAATTTAGAACTTTCAAATTTCTTCAACCATCTCTCTATTGCAGAATGAGAAACATCAAAAACATCAAATCTATATCTATTTGAAAAAAAATCTTTCAATAACTCTTTTTTTCTATCAAAACCATTTTGAGGGATTCCATAAAATCGAGCTTGTTTTTTTCCATACAGTTGATGCCAATTAAATCTATTCTTAATAACAGCCCAAGTTAAAGCATGAGAAAACTTGTCTTTGGCAAAATAAAAAGGGTTACCTGAGGATCCAGAAGTTTTATTTTTAAATATTCTGTCTAAGGTAAAATTATCACTTAACCTTTGTTGCAAAGAAATTTGTAAATCTTTTTTTTCTAGAACAGGGAGTGATTCCCAGTTATGCGTTTTTAACTTAACAATTTCTCGGTAAAAGTTATTGTTTTTTAAGTGAAAGTTAACAATGGCTAGTTTTTGATTATTTATAAACTCTTCATATTTTTCAGCTTGAATACCTTCAATTTGTTTTAGTTTTCTTTCTGCCTTATTGATAGGGAAGCCGTTTAATTTTAAAGATAAATCAATCAGGTTCATACTTATGAATTTAAAATACTTAACCATTTATTTCTAACCACACTCCAATCATATTCTTCAACTTTTTTTCTTGCACTAATTGCTATATTAGGATATTCATTATTTAAAATTGAAGTTATGGCATTTTTCATTTCAATAACATTGTTTTTCTCAACTAACATTCCATCAATTTTATGTTTTATCAAAAAAGGTATTCCTCCGACATTTGTAGAAACAACTGGTAAGCCTAAAGCCATAGCTTCTATAACACTAACAGGTGTATTATCAATATTAGTGGTATTTATAAATATATCATAACTTTCAGATTTCTTATGCCATTCTTCTTTTGTAATGACATTTGTAAATTCTACAGAATTTTCTAAATTATTATTTTTAAGATAGTTAATTGATTCTTTGTAAGAAGTATCTAAAAAAGGCCCTACCATACATAAAGTAGCTTTTGGGTATTCTTTTTTTAACAAAATTAAAACTTTTAAAGCTAGAATAGGATTATAAATACTTTTAAAAGATCTTACCCATAATAGCCTAGGTTTATAAAATTCTCTTTTTTTAAATGGATATTTTTCTATGGAAATGGTATTTGGAATATTTAAAGTTTTAAATCTATGTTTTTCAAAAATAAATTTTAAATAATTTGAAGGAGCAACATTTATGTAAGAATATTTAAATATTAAATTAGATAAAAACTTATTATTCTCTAATCTATTCGGAAGGTTACCACCATGTAAAATTGGAATATATTTTAAGTTAAAAAATCTCGCTAATTGAGATATTATTAAAGCATAATAAAAATTTGTTGTACTATAAGTATCTATTAAAACATAATCTACTATTTTTCTTTTTGTTATAGTAGAAAAAATCATATCTGATAATCTTAGTATTTTATTCTGCATATTAGAGCTAACAATTACATCAAACCCTTCATTTTTTAAATTTGTAACTAAACTTAATAACGCAGTCGGATATTTAGTTTTCATGTTCAAATTATTACCTATATATAGAATTTTTTTATTCATCTATATTTTCAATTCTTATCAAGCTTAAACCATATATAAAACCAGGTAAAGCAATCCGCATTGCAGAATGGTTTATTGTCAAAAACCAAATGGTATAAAAAGAAATAATAAAAGCTTTTTGCAAAAAATTACCTCTAAAAAAATTAAACAGAGGTACAATCATTAATAATAAAAGTAAGAAAAAACCTATAATACCATGTTCTTCTAGTAATCTTCCAACTTCATTATGTGATGCTCCAGTAACATGTTCTATACTCTTTAATCTTTCATACTTTCCATTACCCACTCCAATACCTAAAGGGTTTTTTAAAAAATTATCTAATTGAACTTCAAAAATATCTATTCTTCCAGTAGTAATATCTTTTTGTATACCAACCGCATTTTTTCCTGTATATCTATTGTTAAGCATGCCTCCAGTAATATTAGATGTATAAAGCCAAACAGCTACTATAAAGAATCCGGCAATAAAAATATATTTTAAAAGCACTGAAAAAGCAATTTTTTTATAGAGAATATAAAACAATGAAAAAACTAATAGGGTAATAAAAGATGTTATAATACCACCCCTTGAAAAAGTTAATAAGCCTCTGTAACTAAAATAAATTAAAAAAATTGAATCTAAAAAAAGATATCCAGTTAACTTATATTTTGAAAGTATAAATACTGTTAAAATAAACATTCCTAATCCAATAGCTGTAGCTACTTGATTTGGTCCAAAACCTCCAGAAGTTGCAAAATTAGCTTCACCTCCAAAAACAATTTCTTTTAAGTCAGGAGTTCTAAAGTATAGATAAATTATCATTGAAAACAATGGTAATAACATAAAGAACATAGCGTCTTTTAACAATTTTAGTTTTATTGGTCTTTGGAAAAAGTAAAATGCTGAAATTCCTAAAACTATTGGACCACTTAAATTAAACAATACATTTTTTCTTAAAGATTCTCCTTCTGGCACTTGTGTAAAAACAATACCTATTAGCAATAAAAATAAATAGGCTAAGTATTGAATTGAAAAAATTTGCTTGAATCTTCCCGACAACATACCATATACTAAAAAAACAATAACAGCATATTTACCTGATTCATATAAAATGAAACCTCCAGTCATTCTAATAAATACCTCTGCACCAACTAAATATGCGGCAGAAAGAAAAGCTATTTCATTTTCATTACCTTCAATAAAAATTAAATATAATGGTATTACAATACTTAAAAAACCCATCATACTGGGGAACAAAGGGAATGTTCCCAAAAAACCAAATACAAGATGTACAATAATAAAAGTAAGTTTGTTATTTAAAATTCTATTCTGCACAATTAATCTTTATATATTTCAATTACTTTTTTAAAAAAACTTTTTTTAGAATAGTTTTTTAAAACGTTAGCATAATGCTTAGCGGAAAATTCTTTTCTTTTTTTATTAGAACTTACTAATAGTAATATTTTTTCTGATAATTCATTATAATTTTTAGAGTTAACAACATATCCAGAAACACCATCAATAACAACTTTAGAGCATTCGCCAACATCAGTTACGATAACAGGTAATTTGGCCAAACCATATTCTAACAAAGCTAAAGGTAAACCTTCAGAATTAGACGATAAAATTCCAATTGAAGATTGATCTAAAATATTTTCAATATCTAAACATGATCCATAAACAAAAATATGATTTTGTAATCCCATTTTTTTTATTAAATCTAATATTTTTTTAGAATAGATTTCATTATTCTGTTGTCCAACCAAATGTAAAGTCCATTCTTTATTAACTGAATGAAATAAATTAAACGCTTTTATTAATGTTATATGGTCTTTTTGTTCTCTGAAAGCCGCCAAATGTATAATCCTCTTATCATTTAAGCCTTTCAAAATTGTACTAGAATCTGAATTATTGAAGTTTGGGAAATTGTTTAAAAAATAAACTTTTTTGCATAATAGTTTTTCTTTTGCCCATTTTTCTAAGTCAGAATTAACACTAATTATTGTCTTAAAAAATAAAGAAAGAAACTTTAAAGGAAATAATTTTCTATGATTTAAACTCTGAATAACTCCAAAGTGATCGTGCCAAATAATTTTAACTTTAGGGTAAATAAATTTAACACAGACAGCAATAAAATAAGAAGTACTATGAGCATGAATAATACTAATATTATTTTTAATAATATAACTTCTTAGGCTAAATACCGATGTAATGTCAATCTTTTTTTTTCTATTTAAGAAAACATAACCTACTTCTTTTTTTAGATTACTCTTTAATTTACCTTCTTTTCTTGTAGTACATAAATGAGAGCCATAATTTAAATTATGAAGTTCGTTTGCAATATTAACTGCTAGTACTTCAGCACCTCCAGTATTAAGGCTATCTATTATCTGAATTATGTTTAATTTTCTCATCAGATTAAAAGCTTTTTTATTTCTGATTCGAATTTATCTAATGTAAAATTATGCGACCAATTTTGAGCAAGATTTACTTTTTTATGGTAATTATTATTTTCTAAAATATTTATTACAATTTTAGACAGAAGGTTTTCATCAGTTTTATCATCAACTAATATCCCTCTATTACCATAACCTAACATAAATTCAACACATGAAACTTTAGAAGAAATGGGCAAACATTTCCAAAACATAGCTTCTGCTACAACTTTTGGCCACCCTTCGGATTTGGAAATAAAAATTAAAAAATGAGCTTTTTTAAAAGCCTCTTTCACAATGTCTTTTGATTGATTGCCATGTAAATAAATATATTCTCCTAAAGATTTTTCTTTGATATAATTTTTCACCTTTTCAAACTCATCTCCATTTCCATACATATCAAGCTGAATATTATAATTAGTAGTCAACAATTTTTCAATAGTTTTTACACTTAACATAGGTTGTTTACCTTCAGAGAATGCGCCAACATAGATAAACCTAATCAATTTAGAAATATCTTTATCAGATATAACTTCTATTTCAGTAGCTCTGTATGAGGCTGTAAAAAAGGGAACAATATTTTTAGACTGATTTTTCCATTCTCCGTAAACCAATACTTTACAGTTTTTAGTTAAGAATGTATTAGAGAGAATCCATTTTTGAATTCTATAACTTAATGGTTGTTTGCTGTTAGGATCCCAATTACCGGCATATTTAACAGTCTTTTTCTTATTTGGAAATAAAATTTGAACTAAACTACCCAATAATCCAATATTACCAGGACACCTTAAATGTAAATGATCTGTTTTATATATTTGAAAAAAGAGCATAAAAAAAATATATGGCATACTAATTATACTCTTCAAAGATTTACCAAAAGAATTAAATACTAATGCTGGTATTGATTTAACAATTGGTTCTCTATTAAAATTTTTTATTAATAAGGGTTTATGATATTTTGTTGGTGAAATAATTGTGGTTTCACAATATTTCATCCAGATATTCATTTCATTAACATAAGGTGCGTAAGCAAAATATTTATCCTTTTGCTTTATTATTGGTGCGTCTGAGATTACTAAAAAATTCATTAAATATATCCGATAGAACTATTTTTATTGATAATTTTTGCTGGCACACCAATTACTGTAGAATTATCTTCTATTGAATTAATTACTAATGAATTTGCAGCAACAACACAATTGTTACCTATTTCGATTTTACCTGCAACAACTGCATTTGCACCAATATAAACATTATTCTTAATAATTGGAATTCCTCTTTTATCACCTCTACCACTAACTCCGATTGTTACCCCTTGAGATATATTACAATTGTCACCTATTACGCTTTTAGCATTAATAATAATACCTCCAAAATGTCCAATATAAAATGATTTACCTATTGATGCTGAATATGGAATAGAAATTCCAGTGATAATTTCAATCCACTTTTGAAACAAAATAGAGATTAATAGAAGTGGTTTTTTAATTAGTTTTGGCAAATTACTTTTATAAATAAAATTAGATATTCTATAGACACAGATAGCCCATAAACCTTGGGTAGTTATTATAAGAATTAGTGCTGGTTTACCACTATATTTTTTATATTTTAAAATATCTGATTTAAACAAAATATTAATTTATTTTTTAGGATTTAAGATATCGACTTATAAAATTCTAAGTTTTGTTCTATGATTTTATCTATTTTAAACTTATTTATAACATAATCTCTACTTTTTAAACTCAACTGCTCTCTTCGTTTTTGGGAGGTTAATAATAAAGAAATTTTATCTACAATATCTTCAATAGAATTAACATCATGAAAAAGAACAGAATTGCTGTTTCCAACTATTTCTTTATAAGGTTCTATTTTACTCGCTACAATTGCTTTACCCATTGACATTGATTCTATAATTGTTAAACCAAAAGATTCTGCTAATGAAGGATAAACACAGATTTGAGCTTTCTCTATTTCAGAAGGAATTACATCATATGGCAAAGCTCCTAAAAATTTAATACCACTAATATTCTTTTCTTTTATTATTATCTTTAAATAATCTGTATAAGATGCATTTTCTTTAAAAGACCAATCTCTTCCAATAATATCTAAAGTTGCTTCTGGAAACTTTTGTTTTATAAAATAAAAAGCATTTATCAAATTTTCTACTCCTTTTTTTTCACAAACAGTACCAATAAACAAGAGCTTAAATGGAATTTCTTTTATAGGATTAGAATTATAAAATGCATCCAATTTAACTGTGTTAAAAATTGTTATAAATTTAAAATTAAATTTTAAAAACTTTTTTGTTTGATTTCCTACATAATTGGTAACTGCTATAAAGTAATTTGCTTTTTTAAACGATTTTTTTTCTTGATAACTTCTCCAAAAAGCAGTTTTCTTCCCTAGTTCATTTGCAAAAAAATGATGACCTCCATGTAATCTTATTACTTTTTTATAAGAAGTTTTTTTTGGAAAAAAAGCAAAATTTAATTCACTGCCTTCGATAAAATCTATAGGAGAGTAATTATTAATTTCTTTTATTTTTTTTTGAATTTTCAAATTATGATGGTAAAACTTACCTAAAATCCAATTAGATTTTTTTAGCTTGTGTACCTTAATCCCATTTACTTCTATAGATTCATCATTTTTATAAATGCCAATTACAGATACTTTAACATTTTGTGCCACTAATTTTTCAGCTAAAAACTTCACAAATGTGCCAATACCTCCATAAGTATTCTGATTATCTGGAAATTCACTCGTAAGAAAAATGATATGCACTATTTTATAATTTGATTAACTATATTCAAAGATATATTATCATTATCAATATTAATAATATTAAACCAATCTTTTCCTAAGGAAAAGTTAGTTTTACTAGCTTTTTCAATAATTTTAAGAATATCATTCTTTGAATTCACCCAAAAAACTTGGTTTTTATCAGGCATAGATTTAAAATGTTCAAAATTATAAATAGTTTTAACAGACCAATTTTTATCTTCACAGGTGTCATAATTTAAATATGCAGCAGGCCTATCAAAAGCTGCAAAATCTAACGCTATTGTAGAGCCTATATTGAAAACTAAGTCGCTATGTTTGCAAATATTGGCTAATAATTTTATATCATCATAATATGGAAACAAAGTAGACCAGTGCTTGCTATCATTACTCCAAAGAGGATGAATTGGTATTATTAAATCTTTGTATTTTTCTATAACTTTATCATATCTACTAGAAATATCTACTGGACATCTTCTAAAAAGAATCTGTATTTCATTTTCTTTTTTGTTTTTCTTTATTTCTTCTGCTATATCTTGTAAATAGTTTTGGTCGTAAGGAGAAGTTAATTCATCACCTCCAGAAAAACATACTGTTCTCTTACTTAAATCTAAATTATATGTTTTGTAAAAATTTTCTTTTTTGTCTATTATACTTTCTTTCTTGTAAAAATCGAATTGTGGAGACCCTGTAATAATAATATTTTCTTCATTAATTTCGGGATAATAAAATTTAAGCTCCTTTTTCATATAATTAGACCAAACAACATATTTTTGTGTTCTTAAAGCTAATCTTCCTTTAGGAATATTATCCCAAGAATAAATCGCTCCAATAGTTTTTATTTTTAATTGTTTTGCAGCATGCAAAATAGGTATAGCTTTTACAGATCTTTGATGTGTAAAAAATAAACTCTCAGGATTTAATTTTTCTAGAAATTGAATGTCTTTGTATATAGTACTTTTTATAGTTTGTTGATACTTCTCTTCAAAATTTAGAATTCTAGAATATTTTTTTGACAAATATTTTCCTGATTTTTCAACCAAAAAATAAAAAGCTTTCTTTAAAACCCCTTTTTTACTAGAATTCCAATTTGTTAGTATAGTAGGGTTATTTACTATTTTTGAATTGTAATTTAATCTTGCATATGCAATTGCCTCTCTTAAAAATTTTTGTTTAAAAGGTTCTTTAAAAGTAGGAATAGCTTTAGATTCAAATTCTATATTATGAATTTTTCTAACTTCATTTAAGGCATTCTCGTCTAATGAATGATAAATAAAAACATCTTTTCCTTTTTGAATTAAAATAGGAATAATATTAGAAAAAAGATAATTTTTTATACCAGTTCCATCAGGAACTACAAACACTATTAATTCTTTTTTTTTCATCAATATTTACTATTTATTAATTAAAAGCGATAAATTTAACCATTGCCAAATATGAAAACTAGAGTCTAATTCGCACTCCTTATATAGTTTTAATTCTTTTTCTATTTCAGAAAAATTAAACCAAGAAGAATATTCTGAATCTTTAAGTGTTTTTAGTTTATTAAGAACAAAATCAAATAATTCATTTTGTAACCACTCCCTTTGTGGTGTTTGCAAAGGTCTTTTAGGAGCGTAAGAAATTGAATTACTCAAATATTCTGACGCAATATCTCTAATCATTTTTTTTTGAACATTATTTTTAATCTTATACTCCAATGGTTGAGAAAATGCAAATTCAACTAATCTATAGTCTAAAAAGGGCTCTCTTAATTCTGTTGAAAAAGCCATAGATATTCTATCATTAAACCTTAATGCCCTTGGAATTTTTGTGTAAAATAAATCTCTATATTGTTTATTTAACAAATCATCAGAAAATGGTTTTGGATAAGTAGGTTTATCTGCATATTTTAGAAATTCTTTAGTTAAAACATTTTTTTTAAATGGAGAATTAACTACCCCTTGTATGGTATTAGTGTTATTATTTGACAAATAATAATCGTAACCAGCCCATTGCTCATCCATACCTTGTCCATCTAATAAAACTATTGTATTAAGATTACGTGCTTTTTTAAAAATATTAGCATAAGCTACTGTAGGTATACCTCCATATGGTTCGTCTTGTAAATCTGATATTTTTGCTGATAATTTTTTTACATCATTAGATTTTAGTAAAACTTTTTCTAATGGATTATTAGTATGAGATATCATTTCTTCAACCCATGGAAGCTCATCATATTCTTTATTATCACAATAAAAAGTAAAAGCTTTTATGTTCTTTGTGCTTTTTTCATTATTTATTAATGCCAATAAAGTAGAACTATCCACTCCACCGCTTATATTAAAACCTATGGAAACATCTGCTCTAAAACGAAGTTTTATACTGTCTTTTAGAAGTTTTGTATATTTTTCTTTGGATTCTTGATATGATAAATTTTGTGTAGAATATTTTCTAATTTCTTCTTCAAAAAAATACCACTTACTAATTTTTAAATTGTTTTTTTCATATTCAATATAATGTCCAGCGGAAAGTTGATGAATATCTTTCCAAAAAGTTTCATGCGGTAAACCATAAGAACCATAAGAAAAATAATTAGCCCATACTTTTTTATTTGGTTTTTTTATTATGCCTGTTTCAAATAAAGCTTTAATTTCAGAAGAAAAATAGAAATCTTTTTCATAAAGACAATAATAAAACGGTTTTACACCAAATCGATCTCTAGCTGCAAATAGTTTTTTCTTCTCAGAATCCCAAATAGCAAAAGAAAACATACCATTTAATTTATGAAGACAGTCTTTTCCCCATTTTAAATAAGCTGCTAATAAAACTTCAGTATCAGAATCTGTTTTAAAACAATAATTAAGTTCAGATCTTAGTTCTAAATAATTATAGATTTCTCCATTAAAAGTTAAATAATAGCGCTTGTTAACATCAGTAAAAGGTTGATTTGCATTTTTTGTTAAATCTATAATAGATAATCTGTTATGCCCTAACATAACTTCATTATCACCATAAATCCCTGTGTTATCTGGTCCTCTATGATTTTGAGAAGCCAACATCTTAGTCAATATTTTTTTATTGGACTTTTCACCAACTATACCAGCAATACCACACATAGGTTAGTTTTTATTAAAGTTTTTCAAAAACTTATTAGCTATAAAAATTTCAGTTTTCTCAATAGATTCCTTGGTATATCCAGATATATGAGGTGTTATAATAACATTCTCATTTTCTTCAGCATATTTGATGAGTTTATTTTCTTCTATATCAGGCTCTCCATACAAAACATCTGTAGCATAGCCTTTTATTTTACCTTTATTAAGAAAAGTAATAATGTCGTCTTCATTAACTACACCTCCTCTTGAGGTATTTACAATATATAATGACTTTTTAATTTTACTTAGAATCCTTTTGTTAATTATAAAATGAGTAGTATCATCATAGGTAATATTTATTGATAATATATCTACCTGAGTAATTAAATCTTCTAGAGATTCACAATTTGTATATATGCTTTCTTCAAAATCTATTTTATCATGGTAATAAACTTCCATCCCAAAAACATTTGCATATTCAGCAATAATTTTACCTAATCTACCTAAGCCTAGTATACCGATTTTTTTTTTATATAATTCTTCTCCTTGAAATAAATTTCGATTCCATTGGTAAGATTCTACATGCTTAAAAGCACTTTTAGATTTTCTTATTAAAGCCAATAGAAGTCCAAAATTATGCTCTGCAGTTGCCCTAACTTCTTTTAAAAATTCTTTTTCATTTTTTAGACTTATAACTTTAATATTATATTTTTTGCATGCAATAATATCTATATGATCTAAGCCAGTAACAGCACAAAGTATATATTTACATCTTGCATTTTTTAAAACTTCTTCAGTAATTTTATGGTTTAACCTAAACCAAAAAATATCACAATTTTTTAATGATTTTTTTAATTCTGATTCAGAATTTATTTTCACATAACAAACAGAAGAAATACTTGATAATATATCTAAAGCTTGGTTTGTTAATTTTTTTATACCAGAAATATGAGCAATTACTTTATCCATATTTTAAATATCCAGATTTTTTATAAGTAGATTAGCAATCATTAAATCTCTTTCTGTATCAATATTTATCCATTTTTCTTCGGGCATTATGTACGCTTTTTTATTCTCAAGAATTAATCTATTATTTGATAAAAAAGAATCTTTTTTTATAGCATAAAAAGCACCGTTTCTAAGGTAAACAGGTTTTAAATCTTGTCTTCTTTTAAATTCATTTTCTTTTTCTAATGAATTTAATTTTTGATTATGAATGTTATACATTCTTGCAGGGTGAATGTCATTTAACTCAACTACAGATACAACACATTCTAACTTCTCATCATCTTTAAACATTTTTATAACTTCATCTATATCTTTACCTGTTCTAGCAGGTGCAGTTGGTTGCAATAATATTATGATATCAAAATCAGTATCAAAACTATCAAGCACTTCATGAATTACAGGTTCTATAGGTGATGAATCTGAAGAATTAGCAATACTTCTTCTATGGTAATTACAATTATTTTGTTTAGCAATATCAATTATTTCTTCGCTATCAGTAGTTACTGTAAAATGTGATAAAAGTTTACTTTTCTTAGCTGCATTTATAGAATATTCTATGAGAGGTTTTTCATTTAATAAACGAATATTTTTCTTTTTTACTCCTTTAGAACCTCCTCTGGCTGGTATAATTCCTAAAACTTTCATTAATATTCAATCGTTTTATGAAACGTAAAATCTGTTGTTGCTAAAATGTCAGCAATTTTATTTCCTGAGTTTCCATCGCCATAAATGCTTTCAGAAACAATATCTTTAGCGTTTAATCTATTTTGAATAGCATTAATAATTTCAGTTTTATCATATTCTACATCAATTATATTAGAACCTCTTTGTCTTTTATTTTGACGAGAACCAATATTAACAGTAGGTACCCCCAAATAAGAACATTCTCTAACTCCTACACTTGAATTTCCTATTAGGCACTTACTATTTATTAAAAGTTTTAAAAAATCTTTTGGTTCCATATTCTTAAAGAAATGAATATTTTGAGGTTTTTTAGTCTCTCTAAAATACCTAATTCCATTAGAGGTGCCGTCTGAACCTGCATCTACATTAGGCCAAAACCAAAAAGTAGGTATGTCTAGCTCATGTATTGCTTCTAGCGTTTGTAAAACATCTTTTCTTGCAGAATTATACTCAGTTGTAACAGGATGTTGCATTACAACTAAATAACCTTTTTCCCAGTTTATTTGTTCTCCAACACCACCGTACTTTTCTATAGGCTTAAAATCTAATTTTGGGTTTAATTTAATTTTTTTTGCTAAATCAATAGAAGGACAACCAGTATTAAAAACCATTTTCGGGTTTTCACCCATTTTAAGTACTCTTTTTTTTGCTTCTTCTGATGCTACGAAATGTAAATCTGCTAATTTGGTATTAGCATGTCTTACTTTTTCATCAATGTTTCCAGTAACTTCACCACCCTGAATATGAATTAATGGTATATTTTGATAAGAGGCAGCTATACTTGTTGCTATAGTTTCAAACCTATCTGCAATGGTAATTACTGCATCTGGTTTTAAATTATAAAACACATTAGCTAACTCCATAACACCAAGTCCGGTTGTTTTTGCCATAGAAGAAGGATTTTCTCCTTCAAGCACCATAAAAACTTTCTCAGATATTATAAATCCATCATTTTCGATAAAATTTACTGCATTTCCGTACCTGCCCAATAAAGCAGATCCAGCTATAACTAGTTGTAATTCTAACTTAGGATGATTTTTAATTGCAGTTAAAGCCGTTTTAATTCTACTGTAAGAGGGTCTAGCAGTAATAACAACACATATTTTTTTTTGCGACATATTATAGAATTAAATCTTCATAATTTATAAAACTCCATTTTTTTATATCATTTTTAATTTTTTTTCCTAAAACTTTTTCATAATCACTTGCTAAAATACCATATCCTTTTGGTTTTTTTGCTTCTAAGTCATTAAAAGTAATTGTGTGATTTTTCGGCAAATCTTTATTAATTGCTAGAGATTTTTCAAATATGGACTTTAAGTTTAAAAATTGAATATTATCTTTTTTGTTAATAGGATTATTTATAGCGTTTTTTATGTTTTTTACAGCAGTAATCATTTTTTTCGTTTCTTCAATTGTCAAAGATGATTTAGCATCAGGACCAAACATTTCTTTATTAAAAACTACATGAAATTCAAGTATCTCAGCCCCCATAGCTGTTGCAGCAATAGATGTCTCTATTTTAGCGGAATGGTCTGAAAAGCCCACTGGAACATTATAACGTTTTTTTAACTCCTGAATAACATTTAAACCAAATTGATTAGGACTAGTTGGGTAAGCTGTTGTACACTGTAAAATTGAATATTTTACATTCTTACTTTTTAAAAATTTTACAGTATTATCCAATTCCTTAAAAGAACTCATTCCAGAAGAAATTATTACTGGCTTTTTTGTTTTTGCAATTTTATTAAGCAATAAAAAATTATTTACTTCTCCAGAACCTACTTTATACCTTTTTACACCAACTTGTTCCAATAAGTCAACAGCAGCGTTACTAAATGGAGAACTCATAAATTCTAAACCAACTTCCTCACAATGAGATTTAAGCTCTTTCCATTGTTTTAGCGTAAATTCCATTCGCTTCCAATACTCAAAACGAGTTTTATCTTGTTTAGAAAATTTTACTCTGAAAGGTTCGTAAACACTACTCTCTGCTTCAGCAATATGGGTCTGAAATTTTATTGCATCCACACCAGTTTTTGCTAGAGCATCTATATAAGAATGTGCTATACCTAAACTACCATCATGGGCTTGTGCTATTTCTGCTATAGTAAACATTTATTTTAAAAATTGTTTTTTAATAAAAGAAACTAATTTAAGTTTTAATTTATAAGGAATGAATTTAGAAAATAAATAAGAATTATCATGCATTAGACCATGAAAATTGAAGTTTTTCTCTTTAAATGATTTTAAGCTTTCGAGTTTCTCTAAGTATAGTTCTTTTTCTAAAGTATTTCCCATATGCCATATATAAGCTTTTGTAGAAGATAATCGCCATTGATGGGATATATCTAATGGAATATCTAAATATTTAGTTTCAGAACCTCCAGAAGCTGCTTTATTTGACTTTTCTTTAGGTACATAATTTAAAGTTAATGTCCTTTTTATAGTACAACAAAAATGTCCTGCACCAATAAGAGCATTAACATTATTTGACTTTAAATATGCAATATTTTTATTATAAAGTTGTTCTGTTAATTTTTTATCTCTCCCTATACTTTTATGAAAATTTTCTAAATCACTAAAACTACATAATTCACTAGTTTTCTCTTTTTTTAATACAAAGATATTGCTAAAAATTGTTGAAGCTGCGAAACCATAACTCCCAGGCATTGGATTCATAGAAACTAAACCTGCTTTAGGAAAATTATTAAATATATTGAAAGTATTAGAAAGCCAATTTTTATCAAAAAAGACATCCGCATCAGAAAAAGTAATTATATCTTCAAAACTTGCTCTTGCTTCTGCAATTATGGCATTCATTTTACCTACATTTTCTTCATTAAAAATGGCTCGGTCTATTTTTTTCTCTTTTTTTAAGTTAAAAATATATTGATTTACTTCATCACATGAAGCATTGGAAATTACAGATATAACTGTATCAGTATTTATAGTAAGCAATAATGATTCTATACAAACTTTAAAAACATTTAGAGAATCTTTAAAATATCCCTCAAAATTTGGAATATATACAGGTATAATTACTCTATGAGATTTCTGAAGAATGTCAATTTCTTTATGAATATTGGGGTTAGTTCCTATCCTCACTTGTTGTTTTTTTGGAAAAAATTATTCTTTTTTAATTTGTCATATAATTGTTGTTTAGAAACTACGACATTTTCACTTGAAAATTCATTAAAATTCACTTTAGAGTCATTGAATATTTTTTTATAGTGCATCATATACATATTTGTATTTTCATCTAAAAAAGTCCTTGGTATTTCTTCTTTAGCAATCATAATTTCATGAATCTTCTCAGAAATTCTTGGTACACCTAAAGAATACTTTAAACCAAATTCTTTTTTATAAATTTCAAATAGATCTAAAACTTTAAAACTTGATATATTAGGTATAATATTATATCCTGAATAGTTAAAAGAGTTATCGATAAGGTTTATTGCTTCTTCTACATCTATCATAAAGCGTGTCATTTCAGGAGAATATAGCTTTATTTCATAATTGTTTTTTATAGAATCTAAAATTAATGGAATAATACTTCCTGTAGAATTTAATACATTGCCATAAATAGCTGTTGTTAATCTTACATTAGACTCTTCGGCATTAACAATAAATGCTTCTCCTCCTATGAATTTCATTGCTCCATAAAGTGTTGTTGCTGCTCTACTTTTATCTGAAGAAATAAAACAAGCTGCTTCAAAATTATTTTCTTCAGCTACATTTCTAGAGTTGGTAGCACCATTTATTATAGTTCTTATTGCTATGTCCACATTTTGATCTACAGCTTCGATTTGCTTTAAAGAAGCTGCAAAAATGCCAAAATTATGCCCTTTTGCAGCTTTTTTCATATGATCAAAATCAGCTACATCTCCAATGATACATTTTATTTCTGGAAATTGTTTTTTTAAAAAATAATGTTTTGCTTCATCTCTACTATAAACCGTTATTTGAGCTTTATTATAGTATCTCTTTACAATTTCTCTACCTAGATAACCAGCACCACCAGTTATAAATAACTTCATATTTTTATTCATTCAAATAACTTTTTAGGGTTGTAAATAATTGAAAATCGAATTTAGAATTTAAGACAATAGGTTTTTCATCTTTGTATAAATTATAATAATTTTTCAATTTTTTGTGTAAATCTAATAAATTTACTTTATGAGTTGTGAATTCTTCTTTTGATTTAAAATTTAAGATAGCCTCTACTGCGAAATCAACATATAACAAATTTAAATCAACATCATTTATAAAACTTTTTTTTCCATATATAATGTCACTACAAAAATTTGCAACTACAGACGTATGATTAGGTTTTGCAAATGGACCAAAAATATTAGGAAAAACAATTTTGACAAATTTTGTACCCCAATCTTTACATGTATATTGCAAGGTTGAACTGCTTTTTCTTTTTGATCTTCCATAAAAAGTATCTTTATTCTCATGAATTGAACTTGTGAATAAGATATTACTTTTTAAGTTATGGTTGTTTAAAACATCAATTAAATGCTGATTAATTTTTATATTTTCATCATAAATTAAGCTTTCTGGTATTGCTCTGTGCACAGAAGACAAATGCAAGGTGAAATCAATTTTATCTGGAGTATATGGGTAAATGCTATCGTTAAATCTTGAGATAAAAAATAAATTATACTCATCTGTTATACTTATCTTATTTATTATGTTTCTACCAATAAAACCATTGGCTCCAGTTATTAATAAATTCACACTAATTAAATTTAATGTTTTTAAGTTTTCTCATAGGGTAAATATATTTATCTAATAAATTTAATTTAATTTTAGATTTAGGAAATTGAAAGTTATATCTATTTACCCCAGAAATCAATAATTTTGAAGCAATTTTATACATAACAAATGGATTTTTTATACCCATTTTAACAAAGTTATTATAAATTTTCTTTTCCAATCCAATATACTTACTATTTTGTAATGAAAGCCTAGAAATGTTATTATATTCTCTATAAAAAGTTAACGGTTCTTCAATATAAATTACCTTATGTTTATAAAACATCCTTTGGTAAAAATCTGTGTCCTCTCCCACTTCTAAAGTCTCATCAAACATCATTTTATTATTATTGAAAACTTTTTTCCGAATTAATGGTGTCGATGCTTTAACAAGCCAAACCCCTAAAGCATTCCAAAAAACATATCCTGACCTCTTGTGTGCTTTATTTTTTGAAGCCCCAAGTCTTTTATTTAAAAGCTTTCCTTTTTCGTTAACAACTTCTATTGATGAGTGAATACAATCTATTTCTGGTTTATTATTTAATAAGTTTACTTGAATTTCTAATTTATTGTTTTTCCAATAGTCGTCATCATCTAAGAAAGCTATATAATCTCCTTTCGCTTTATTTATGCCATAATTTCTTGCAGACGAAACTCCGCCATTATTTTTAAAAAAATAAAGACATTTCTCATATTTGTTTACGACATCTTTAGCATATTTTTCTTTTGAACCGTCGTCTATAATCAATATTTCAAAATCTTGAAAAGTTTGGTTTACAACGCTTTTTACAGCCTCTTCTAAATAATTTGGCCTATTGTATGTTGTTATTATAACAGAAACTTTAGGCTTTTGCATAAGTTTTTATTTTTGTTATAATTCTCTTAAAAATACCTCTAAAAGTTTTTCTTTTGAATTCGTTAATTTTCTTTTCTAATATAAGCAGATGTTTATAATCTTTATAGTAAATACCAAAATTGCTTTCTAAAATTTCTCTATCTTCTTTTTCTTTAATCGTTGCATATTCTGGATTATTACTTATACCTAACAAATCGAAAGATGTAAGCAATATATTAATATGCTTAAATTTATATTTTTCTGATAAAAAACACTTTATAAAAAACTCTCTATCTGAAGCAATAGAATATTGTTCATTATAGTTTCCCATTTCTTTAAAAATACTCTTTTTTATAAATGTACTTTGATGTGGAAGCGAACTTTTAATAAAAAAAAGTGGTGTTAAATTATTTGGGAAAATTTTTTCTCCTATATCAAACTTATAGTCACCATAAATTATATCACCGAAAAAACCTTTATGGTTGATGAAATTATGTAATGCATTTATTCCATTTAAAGAATCACCACTATTTAAAAATAATAAATATTCTCCTTTCGCCTTGTTAATGCCTTTATTCATAGCATTATAAATACCTGTATCATTTTCACTTAACCAAAAAGTAATTTTTTCTTGGGCGGCTAATATATGGTTAACACTATCATCATTAGAATTTCCATCAATAATAATAAATTCAAAATCTTTAAAAGTTTGAGATACTACAGAATCTATGGTGTTTTTTAACCCTTTTTCATTATTATAATTAATAGTTATGATAGATAATTGCTTCATGGCATTGTGTATCTTCTTAATAAAATGACTTTAATAAATCTAAAGAAAAGCGATTAGAATTTCATATAATTAATCTAAAAGCTCATTATATAAAGAATAGTATTCTGTATATTGTTTTTGAAAAGAAAAATTAGTCTTTGCATATTCACGAATTTTAGTATTATCAAAAGTACTTTTTTTGTCAATAATTTCTAAAATTGATTCTGATAATGATACCGGATTTATGTTATTTACTAAAAGTCCTGTTTTATCTTTTAAAATGTGCTCTTGAATTCCTCCAATTTTAAAACCTAACAATGGTGTACCTGTTGCAAAGCATTCTAAAATAACATTTGGTAAATTATCTTCCCTACTAGGTAAAACAAAAACATCAGACAAATTATAAATTTCTGCTATTTTATGTTCATCATAAATTCTACCTAAAGAAATTACTCTTATATTATCGTTAACTTTGATATCATCTTTTCCAATTGTAACAATTGTTATAGTCTTAGAATCAATTAGGTTTATAGCATTAATTAATAAGTCAAAACCTTTTCTAAAATTCCTAATATCTTCTGCCACAAAAAGAATAACAAATTCATTATTATTTATTGAGAATTCATTTCTAATGTCTTCTTTATTTTTAATGCAAAATACGTCCAAATTAATAGAGTTTGTAATTTTTTTCATTTTTAAATTTGAAAAAAAACCACTTTTATTAGCCGTTTCCAATAACCATTGAGATGGAGAAACAATAGCCCCTCTTTTAATATAATTAATATTCTCCTTTTGAATTTTTTTTATCTTTAAATTAAAATCTTCTATTTCTTTTGAATTGTTTAACGCATCATTCTCATAGTGAAAAATACCCATAAATGGATTCATATCATGTAAAGTCCAAACTATAGGTTTTTTGCATTTTTTAAAAAAAGAGGTATAGTCTATGATACCAGAAACCCAATGTAAATTAATAATATCTGCCTCTAAAAATAATGGATGTTTCTCTATCTTAAATTTACTATAAGGGGACGATATGATTTCAAAATTATTTTCGTTAGAAAATGACTTAATTTTATTGTCAATTTTTTGTTTTCTTGATAAAAAAAACAAAAATTTAATTTTTCTAATTATTCTATTAACGATATTTAATTTATGGTAGTCGAAAAAATTATCTTTAATATGTTTATTGTTAAAGTCAATTGTTAAATTTGTTGATATGTAAGCTGATGATATACCATTTTCAGTTAAAGCATGGTGCAGTCTTTTAGCAGCAATTCCAGCCCCTCCCTTAGATGAATATGTAATATGCAGAACTTTCATGTTACCTTTTGACCAAAATTAAATATATTTTTCTGGAAAACTCTTTGAAATACCTTCTAAAATATTTTTTAGAATAATTAAAAAACAGATAATCTAGTATCACAATCTTTATTTTCTCTAAAAGAACTGGTATGTTTTCTTTCTTATTAATCGCCCAAGAATGATTCCATAAATGAACAGCATAAGTATTTTCATTGATAAATTTCTTATAATCTTTATCTTTATCTTGATAAGTTAAGGGATAAAAATATGAAGAATCAAATAAAATTTCTTTTTCATTTAGGTTAGAATTTAATATTACTTCTTTAAATGTATGAGTAATTACTGGCGGACTGAATTCATCAAAGTTATTTTCATTATAAAAATGTAACATTTTGTTGAAAAAATGATTTTTTTTAACACCTCCAAATAATCCATAAGCAACTCTATTATCAACTTCAAATCCTGAAAAAAAATTATACTGTAATAAATTATCTATTGGTTTTAAAAGTAACATATCAGTATCGATGTATATACCTCCATATTCATAAAGCACTTTAGATCTTACATAATCAGATACAAAAGCGTATTTTTTTTTTCTAAGAGCATTTTTATAAAAAGAGTTTGAAAAAATTTCTGAATTAGTTTCGTTCCATTCAATGATTTTATAATCGGGGCAATATTTTTTCCAAGAATCAAAACACTTTAAAAACATTGAAGGTTTTTGACTTTTTCCAAACCAGCAATAATGTAATATTTTAGGAATCATATTTATCTAGTTTTTATTTTATAAAAAAATACAGATTTTAGAAACAAACCAAATTTCTTTTTAAAACTAAATTTTAACCCATATTCTCTATTTATTTTGTAGTAATTAATAATATCAGAAATCGTATATCTTTCATATTTTGCAAAATAATTTTCTAAAAGCAATTCTTCTAAACCTGATAAAAATATATTAAACTCATCTTTATTAAAATAACTGTTTGATTCATTATTCTTTTTCATTGATTTTATAAATTTTGAAAAAGATTCAACATCCTCTTTAGTTATTCTTTCACTAGATAGTAGTATTTTTTTTAAGATTACCTCTTCTTTCTCTATTATTTTTTTATAAAAACTAGAAATGTACTTAATTTTTACAGCAAAAGATTTTTGATCTTGTTCTTTTTTTCTTTTGTTAGATATTTGTTCTTCATGAACCCTATAATACAATAGTTCTTCTTGCAAATTATAATATTTCCCTTTTGAAGCAAGTGAAACCCATAAATCATAATCTTCAGCAGGTTCCATTATCGAATCATAATGAATATTATATTGTTTTAAAACATTAAATCTTATAGCAACTGTCGGATGAGCTATACAGCAATTACTTAATAACCCTAGTTTAATAGACTCATTATTTTGAGGGAGTTTAACAATTATGTTTTCATCAATCGTTTTATAATTAGAACCACACAAAATGTAGTCTTCATTATTTTCAAGAAATTCTACCTGCTTATGTATTCTATTGGGATGACAAATATCATCAGCATCCATTCTAATAATATATTTACCTTTAGCGTTTTCTAGTCCAATATTAAGAGTTTTAGCTATACCCGAATTATTATTTTTAGTAATTAATCTAATTCTAGAGTCTGAAAAGAGACAAATTATTTTAACAGAATTATCAGAGGAAAAATCGTCAACAATTATAAATTCAAAGTTTTTATAGGTCTGATTTAAAATACTTTCTATCGATTTTTCAATGTACTCTTCAGCATTATAAACAGGCATTAAAACAGAAACTAAAGGCTTTTCTAAATTCTGATCCATGTAGGTGGAATTAAATTTTTTGACTGAGCTTCTAAATCTGGATCTAAAAACCATTGTTTAGGGGCAATTACTTGTTTGTTTTTATTAGAATTTAACCAAGCTCCCCAAAAACTAAAAGAACTATTGGCTATGATATTATGTTTGCATTTACTCATTAAAAACATATCAATCCAGCTCTTATCATCTTTATTGTTATCAATAAATTGTTTTTTAAATTCTAAATCATTAAAGTTTTCTTTAACCCAATCTATATCATCAGAAAAAAAATAGATACAAAAGTTTTTTAATTTATTTTCTGTTATCATTTTTATGGACTCAAGATAATACTCTAAACTGCAAGTACCGTGAACTTTATTGGTTGTTTTGTCATCTACATAATCTCCTCTTCTTATATGAATAGAAATTGATTCTGTGTGCTGTATTTCATCTAAAGTTTTAATATTTTTAAGATCTATTAAATGTTCTGGAAAAGTAAATATTTTTCTTATATAACTTTCATGACCATAAAAATATTTATGACTTTGAAAATATCCTTTTATATATATAGGGGGCTTTAATTTTAGTGCTTTCTGATTAAAATCAAAAGAAGGTTCTATGTATTTTTCTAAAGCTATAAACTTTAAAAAAAAATTATTTAAAAAAGAACTTTTATAAACCTTATAGTTTATATTAAAAATACTTAGACCAAAATCTCTTAAAATGTAGTTGATATCTTTATTATTTGCATCAAAGAAACTGTTGTCAATTAAAATTTTAGAATTATTTTTTTTTGCAATAATACTAGCAAATGCGAACTGAAACATTTGATTTCCTAAACCACCATCTATGTAAATAATTACTTTATTAATTCCCAATTTTCCCAAACAAATTCGTATTGATAACTCAATTTATGTGTTTTAACTAACTTTTTATGAATCAAATTCATTCTTTCCTTTGCATTTTCAAACAAAAAGTCATGAAATTGAACTTGAATATTATTATACATTTTAATATCACCATTAGTTAGAATAGATTCTAACAATTCATATTCTCCACCTTCAATATTAATTTTTATCAAATCAACCTGTTTAATTTTATTTTTTTCTATAAAGTAATTTATAGATCTTAAAGAAACCAATTCGCTATTTACATCATTTAAATAAATTGAAGATGCGTTATTTGATAAACTTATTTCTAATTCATCATCTTTAGACGATAACCCAAAGTTAAAAACCTTTACTTTGTCATTATGAGAAAATCTTTTTTCAATATTTGAATAAAACTTTTTCACAGGTTCAAATATGTATATGCTAGAATTATATTTGCAAAAAATTTTTGACGAAAAATCTCCATTATAGCCTCCTACATCAAAAACTATTGAATTTGAATTTAAGTCGTAATCTAACCTTAATGTTTCATCTCCATTTATTTTAAACCAAGGTTGTACTCTGTTATGCTGAATTAAATCGTTATGGCTTATTTTATTATTACTGTTTTTGTTACTTTTAAAACAGTTTTTTATAAATTTTTTAATTCTTAAAATCATATGCATTTCTTGATCAAATTTTTTATTTTCTTTTGGATTACATGATATTTTGAGGGTTTTGACAGTTCCAATTCATTTTTCAATGTAAACTTTTCTTTTTTTAAATTAGCATCAAAACTATTTAAAATATTAGAAATAAATGGAAAAAATTGATCTCTATGAAGACTCTTTATTTTTTCTTCTATTAAAATCTTTTTTCTGTCTTCGTATAAGTTTTTAAATATACTTTGTTCTATTACCTTAATTGTTTCGTCTATATTATCTATATCTATTTTAACAAATGTTCTATCATCTACATAAGAGCTCAAATTAGGACACCCATAATAAAACACAAAAGTATTTGAATACAAACAATCAAAAAATTTTTCAGTAACATAATCATCGCATGATGTATTTTCTATAGCTATGGAATATTTATATTCAGACAAAGCAGTGCTTTTGTCCTCAAAATCATTAATTCCTCTTCCATATACATCAATTTTATCACCAAAATAAGATTTTATTTTTTTTGTAAATTTCAATCTTTTTCTATGACCCTCTGTAATTGTTTTATCTGAAGATATAATAGATAGTAATTTAGTTTTTTTAGGTTCAATTTTATTATTTAATTCATCAAAACTTTTATTAATAAACCATGGAAGCGCATTTTGAATGAATAATATATTCTTATGCTTTAACTCTCTTTGAACCGTTATTACTGCTCCAAACTGATTTAAAAATTTCTGACTATATTTAGGACTTGTATCTTTTGCTTCTCCTGAAATAAAAATAATATTATTTTTATTACACCTTACAGTTTCTTTTAAAGCCAAATTATAACTTGTATAAATTACCCAAAAATCACATTCTTCAATATCATTGCTTATAATAAATTTATAATCCCCCCAAATCTGGCTATAATTTGGAGTTTGCCTAAAAATTGGAAAATCGTAATTGAAAGTTAATTTAACTATTTTCATAAATCCAATTTTTTCCATTCTGGATTTAGAAAAAACAATCCTGCTGCTTTTGGAAGTTGCCTATTTGTATATTTACCTCCATCAATTATTTCAAAAGTAATTGCGTTTTCTATTGCATCAAAAATTTGATGACCTGATAAATTATTGCACGTCAAGTTGATAGAGTATACGCCTGGAAATAATCTAATATCTTTTATAGAAACAGAAAAAGTTTCTTCTTTTTTTTCTAAGACTAAATCATAATTAGAATCTCTACCCATAATATGGAAAATAGGAAAATCATCTATTGATTTAACTTGAATACCTAAATCGATTTTTGCTTCTGAAGAAGCATTTATTATTGTAAGGTCTATATTTAAATCATCTCCAATTGAGAAATCTTTAGTTTTTTTATTTAGTTGATTTCTTAATTGAATAGATTTAAATTGTATTTCTTTATTTGAAGATGTTTTATTGTTAAGAAAATTAATAAAGTAATTGGTTTGATAGTTTTTTGAAAGATAGGCATCTAAAGCTTCTTCAGTTTTACCTTGAAATTTAACTGTACCATTTTCTAACACTATTACTCTTGAGCATAGGTTTTTAATAGCCGACATATTATGACTAACAAATAACACTGTTCTCCCATCAGAATTTGATATGTTTTGCATTTTACCAATAGCTTTTTTTTGGAATTCTGCATCACCTACAGCTAATACTTCATCAACAATTAAAATATCTGGCTCTAAATGCGCTGCTACAGAAAATGCCAATCGAACAGTCATACCACTTGAATATCTTTTAACAGGAGTATCAATATAACGTTCACAACCTGAAAAACTAACTATTTCATCTAGTTTTGACTGAATTTCTTTTTTGGTCATTCCTAAAATAGCTCCGTTTAAAAAAATATTTTCTCTACCAGTCATCTCGGGATGAAATCCTGTACCAACCTCTAGTAAAGAAGCTATTCGGCCTTTAGATTTAATAAACCCAGTAGTAGGACCAGTAACTTTTGATAAAATTTTAAGTAAAGTAGATTTGCCAGCACCATTTTTACCAATAATACCTAATACTTCCCCTTTATTTACATCAAAATTAATATTTTTTAATGCCCAAACATATTCAGAATTCCCCTTAGAAGATCTATCATTAGATTCTCCTATTTTTAAATAAGGATCGTCTTTACCTCTTACTTTTGCTATAAAACGATTTATATCGTGTGCAATTGTTCCAGTACCAACAACACCTAAACGATATTGTTTAGACAAATTTTCAATTTTTAAAATCGTATTAGTTTCCATATCCATATTAAATAGTGTCAATAAAACTTTTTTCTGTTTTATTAAAAATAATTAAACCTATCAAAAATATTAGTAAGGATATAGATAGCATATAAAAAAGGTCAAAAATTTCTACTTGAGAAGTATTAAAAACTATTCTTCTAAAATTATCAATAATAATAGTCATTGGGTTATATTCTATGAATTTAACTGCCATAGGAAAATTACTCATTTTATCTACAGCTACTTCAACAGGATACATTACTGCTGATAAATACATTAAAAGCTGAACTCCAAAAGAAACCAAATAAGTTAAGTCTCTATATTTTGTTACCATAGAAGATATAATCATACCTAATCCTAAACTTATAACTCCCATAGATATAATCAGGATAGGTAGATATATAATAGATTCAGAAAAGTTAGCGGAAAGGCCATTAGCAACAAAATAAATGTAGAATGATATAAAAATTAATAATTGAATTACAAATTTTGTTAAATTAGAAAATACAGTAGACATTGGCATTATAACTCTTGGAAAATACACCTTACCAAAAATTGCTTCGTTCTTTTTAAAAGTATCTGATGTTTCAGTTAAACAACTTTTAAAATAATTCCAACAAGTAATTCCTGCAAGGTTAAATAAAAAAGGAGGAATTCCGTTAGTAGGTATTGCTGCAATGTTATTAAATATTAAGGTAAAAATAACAGAAGTAAAAAGTGGTTGGATAATATACCATAACGGGCCTAGAACCGTTTGTTTATATTTTGTTACTAAGTCTCTTTTAACAAATAAAAATAATAAATCTTTATATTGCCAAACTTCTTTGAGGTTTATACTAAATAAACTTTTCTTGGGTGTTATTTCGAAAAGCCACTTTTCTTGATTCATTAACTATATAATCTATATTAAACAAATATAATATTTTAAATACATCTTAACATGGTGAAAAATGATTTATTAATATGCATAGCGCTTATATATTTTTAATGATATAAGGGATATTTATTATTATGAGAAAAACTAATTGAGAATTAAAAAAAACAAATTCTAACCATTTTTTATTATTATTTGATTTAAATTTAGAAATATAACCAACAAGTGGAATTGGCAAAAGTATTAAAGTATTAATATACCATCTTGGTTCTACATAACTAAAGGTAATAAAACATAATATTGAGAGATATGAGATGAAAAAAATTAATATTTTGTTCCAAGTTAAAACATTAAACTTTAAGTTACTTTTTATATAAATTATTTTTAAGATTAAGAATATAATAAATAATAAACCTATGAGCCTAGTTATTGGTTTTATCTGATAAAACACATTAAAAGCAAAGTGTTTTAAGGTATTTTTAAAATTAAAAGTTATCGATTCGAAATAAGTTTTAGGTAAAGAATTATCACCATTTATTTTTATATAATCTTCTGTTTGAGACCAACTCATATGTTGCCCAAATTCTAATTCACCTTGTTCGACCTTTAAAGCTGATAAGTATTGTCTTTGAATCCAGTTTACTTTTACAGAAGGTTCAGGTGCTTTAACCGTAAAGGAAAATATTTTTTTTTCTTTTAATGAGGGGTAATTAAAAAAAGACAACAATAATACAGATGTGATTGTAACAATAAAAATGTTTTTCACAAAACGGACTATTATGTATTGTAAACCTTTAGAAAAGTAACATTTATAATGCATATGAAAAAAAACCAACAAAAAAGGGACTAGAAATAAAACTGCCATTTTTCTTACCAAAAACATTAGAGCAAAACAAACACCAATACAAATACTTAATTTAATATTTTTTTTCATCAAGTTTAATTTTTCTAAAAAATAAAAAAGTAGTACTGTAAAAAAATATACTAAAACATCATTATAACCCGTAAAAATTATACTAGAAACCACTAATGAACTTATAGCTGTTATAATAATTAGTCTCTTCTCAAGGTAGGTTAAACTTTTTTTTAAGTTCAAAATTTTTATCAAGAAAACTATACATAGAAAACCAAATATAAGGCTACTCAATTTAAGTGACAGCAACGGATTATCAATAAAATAATTAATAAAACCTGATGACAAATTGAATATTGTAGAATTTCCAAAAGCATTAGCCGAATAGTAACCTTCTTTAATATATAACTCAAATACTTTTAAAAAAGCTGGTTCATCGCCAACAGCGATGTTTCTTAATAAAGTGTTGTTTATTCTCAAGTATGAATAAATTAATAATACTATTGACAGTAGTAAAAAATTTATTGTAGTAATGTTTTTTTGAAGTTTATTCATAAAATTTTATAATGCTATCTTGTATAAATTCAAGTTGACTATTCGATAACTCAAAATATAAAGGGATTCTTATTAATCTATCGGAAAATAAATTTGAGTATTTTAATTCTTCTCTATCATACTTTTTCTTATAAAAATCACTTTTATGAAGACTTTGGTAATGAAATACTGCATATATATTTTCCTTTTTTAAAAAATTTATTAAATCTGATCTTTCACTCGTTGAATTACAAATGAAATAAAACATATGTGCATTATTAGTTGCATAATTATCAATAAAAGGAAGCTTAACTCCAAATTGAGATAGTTGACTAAGTCTTTTATAATATGAATCCCAAATATGAATTCTTTTATTTTGAATTTTTTGAACTCTTTTTAATTGTGCCCACAAAAAAGCTGCATTTAATTCTGAAGGTAAAAAAGAAGATCCAATATCAACCCAACCATACTTATCTACCTCTCCTCTAAAAAAAGCAGATCTGTTTGTTCCTTTTTCCCAAATTACTTCTGCTCTATCAATAAATTGTTTATCATTAATAGCTAACATTCCTCCTTCTCCACACTGAATATTTTTTGTTTCATGAAATGAAAAGGTAGACAAATGACCAAAACTACCTAAAGGTTTTCCTTTATAATAAGAGTTTATTGCTTGGGCTGCATCTTCAACTAAGTAGAGATTATGTTTCTTAACAATGTCTAAAATTGTATTCATTTCACAAGCAACACCTGCATAATGAACTACAACAATTGCTTTAGTTTTTTTAGTTATTAAAGATTCAATTTTTGATTCATCAATATTGGGATTCTCTTTTTTTGAATCTACAAAAACAATTTTTGCACCTCTTAGAACAAATGCATTTGCTGTTGATACAAATGTAAAAGAAGGCATTATAACTTCATCTCCTTTCTTAATGTTAAGTAAAATGGCACACATTTCTAGTGCATCAGTGCAGGATGTAGTTAATAAAGCTTTTTTTATGTTATACTTTTCTTGAAAAAAATCTTGACACTTTTTTGTATAAGAACCATTCCCGGAAATATGACCAAAATCAACCGCTTTTTTAATATACTTTGTTTCTTTGCCTGTAAAATATGGTTTGTTAAAAGGAATCATATTAATCGTTATACTCTTTACCAATGCTTACCATACCTTTAACATCCCATAAATTATGATTAGTGCCTTCTATACAGTTTTTAGCAACTAAAATTCCTGTCTTTACAGAATGATGCATATTGTTCCATTTATACATACCTAACCGACCTATTACTTCTAAATTAGGAAACTTACTAACTTCTTGTTTTAATATTTTTATTATTTCTTCATATCCTTTAAAATATACTGGGTAAGCTTTTTCTAATTTTACAATTTTATATGAAACTTTAATTTCTTTAGAAATTACTTTTAACTTAATTAAATCATTAATAGCAATTTTATATATTTCTTCATCTGATGCATTCCAAATTTCTTCTTTATTAAAGCAATTATATTCTAATGAAACTGGTACATATTGACTAGAATTCATTTTACAATCATAGTTTGCATAATTAGTTGCTCTTAAGGCTTTTACATTTGGGTCATGAATATCTATCCATTGATTTTTAAAACTAATTGGAATAGTAGATTCTATATTTAATAAGCATAACACCAGATTTCTATAAACTAATTTATCTAAAAGAGAATTAATGAATGTGTTTTTATTATTTAGAAATTTTAATGTAGTTTCTATTGGTATTGAAGATATTATAGTTTTTGACAGAATTTGTTTTCCTGATTCGGTTTTAACTAAATATTCTTTTTGTTTTTTATTCAATTCTATCGAAACAATTTTGTCAGCTTTTAAAATTTCACATTTTTTATGTAAAATAATTTCTTTTTCGATTGCATTTATTATAGTTTGAGAACCTTTTTCTGGATAATCAAAAGATTTTATTATAAAATCATTATCTCTTGTTAATGATTTATAAATCATCTTAGATAGCGATGATTTTATTCTCTGACCTGCCCAATTAGATGTTACTTCTTCACAAGGTAAACCCCAAATTTTTTCATTATAAACTTTAAAAAAACGTTCGTAAAGTTCTTTACCAAAATTAAAAACCACCCAATCTTTACTAGTCTTAGGTGCTTTATTTCTGTTTTTAATTTTACTCATAAAAAAAGAATAAAAAATTTTTACTGTTGTAAAAATTCCAAGCTGTTTAAGTGTATTGCTAACTTGTAATGGAGATTTTATATATTTACTGTTATAAAATATACTATTACTCCTTTTTCTAGTCTGTAACTTATCTCCTACTAAGTTTTTCCAAAACTTTACAACTTCTTTATCTTTATTAAAATAAATATGAGGACCGATGTCAAAAATAGAATCACCAATACTAAATGTTCTAGATAAACCTCCAAGCTCTTTTTCTTTTTCTATTAAAATACTTTTAACATCATTTTTACTTAACTCTAAAGCACAAGATAAACCAGCATAACCTCCTCCGATAACTACAACTTCATATTTATTCATTATTATTTTTAAAGTATTTTTTAAACGGTTTACTATCAAATTCTTTCTCCATTTCTTTGGCATTATAAACAGTTATTGTAAATTCATACAAAGGGTAATTGTTATCTAATACTACAAATCTAGAATGTTTTTTTAGACAATAATTAAAAACTTCTGTTGGGTCTAAATAAAATAATTCTGGTGCTTGGAAAGTTCCGTTTGTTGTTAAAAAGTTAAATGAAATAGCTTTATTACAAAGTTCAAACATTTTATCTATCATTTTAAAACAAAATTCTTTCCACTCTTTTCGGTCTGTTTTTCCCGGTAAATTAAAAACACCACTAAGTACTAAATAATCGTATTTAATACTATCATCTATTTTAAGAATATCTTGATTAAATATTTTAATGTCTTTATATTTTTCTTTGCCATAATTTACCATTTCGGGAACTATTTCTGTACCAGAATAAATGAAGTTTTTTAGGTTAATACTTTTAAAATATTTATACATATCACAAATACCGCAACCAATATCATGTATAGTATTTTCTTGTTCTAACCTAAAAAACTTAATTAATCTTGAAAATCTTAAATACTGTGTTTCTAAATTGTTTTGGAAAGTGCCTTCTGGTGTTCCTAAGTTTTCTAAAAAATTTTCCCGATAAGCTTCTATTTGTTTTTTTATTATACTCATTAAAAATTTAATTTTCTTTTTACATGATAAAAAGGTCTAGACTTTACCTCTATATAAATATTTGCTAAATATCTTCCAATAAAGCCTAATATAAAAATTGTAAGTCCACCAAAGAATAAAATTGACAATAAAATAGATGTATAACCAACTGGAATGTTACTCGTTATAAAATAATTAACTATAAAATAGATAGAAACAAAAATTGTTAAAATAAATGTACAGAAACCAAAGAAAATCATTGCATTTAAAGGATAAGTAGTTAAATCTATTACTAAATCTACCATTAAATTTAATCTTTTTACAAGATTATAATTACTTTTTCCATTGTATCTTTTAGAGTTCTCAATTTTTAAAATAGAGTAATTTGATGTTGTATTTTTTAAAATACCTGCTACAGTTCTACTATTCTCTGAATATTCTTTATAAGAGTTTACAATTTTTTTTGTGAATGCTTTCATCATTAGTTGATTCTTTACAATATCAACTTTAAATATTTCTGTAACAAAAAACCAAAATAAATAAGAGGATACTTTAGTTTTTAAGTTATTTCTGTTTTTTGAAACTGTATAAACAAGATCAAACCCTTTATTTATTTCTTTTATTAATAGAGGTATAGCATTGGGCGGATTTTGCAAATCTCCATCCATAATTATAACTATTTCTCCTTTTGTGTTATTTATTCCAACACTCATAGCAATTTGTTGTCCAAAATTCTTAGATAAGCTTATTAATTTAATTCTTTTATTAATATTACATAATTGCTCTATAATCGTTTCAGTATTATCAGTACTAAAATCATTCACCAAAATTATCTCATACTTATAATTGGTAGGAATATTTGTTTCTAATTTATCAACTAATGGTAAAATAATTTCACTATCATTATAACAAGTAACTACAATAGAAATATCCATTATAAAAAGTTTTTTGCATTTTCTCCTTCATTAAAAATCAAATCTAAAATAGTTACATTGTGGTTAAAGCTTCCATGTAATTGATGATATGGTTTGTATTTACTATAATCCATCCATTTTAAATCTATTTTTTCTTTTTTAAATAATTCTTTATCAATATAGTTCTTGGCAGCAGGACCTGAAATATAAGATTTAGCATTAAGTTGCTTACAAATGTTTATAATTTTTTCAGATTTGTTACCTACCAAATTTAAATCTTTAGAAAAAGTTATTTTGGTATCAATTTCAAGAATTTTACAAATAACATTTATAAAGCTATAATTAATCATACTTAAATTTACTTCAGTATTATTAAGATATAATGCTTCAATAAAAGTAGAATACTGATTGAAAAAAGGTGCTTTAGAATAGTTTTGTTTTAAAGTTTTCCAATGTTTCTTTTTCCATAAAACGTTGGTGGTTTTAGTCTCATTAATTTTTTGCCCGAAATGACCACTATGCTTTATTGGTATAGTAATCCACTCAACACCATTAATAGTTTTAATCATATTTCTATTTCTCCAATCATTTTTTGTGTACTGCATTTCATCATAAATAACAAACTCATCTACTGATTTTATTAAATCAAAATATCCTTTCCAAGGTATATAATTAGATTGTGAAATAGCTATTAATTTCATTAAATGTTGTTTAAAACAAATATAATTTTTTTTATTTGTTTTTCTATTTATTGCAATAGCAATTTTAGGTTACATAAAGAACTTTATATTTTTAACGAGGGAAGAGATACTACAATTTTAATATCTTTACAAACTTAATAAAAAAGTCTGAAAAGCTTTTAAAAATACTATAAAAACAATTAATGTAAAGGATTTATATTGAAAAAAATTAAACTTAATATTATTTCATTTGAAAAAAAATACGCATCTCATTTTTACAATCTAAATGTAGAATGGTTAAAAAAATATTTTTACGTAGAACCATATGATGAAAAGGTATTAAGTAATCCAAAAAAATATGTTTTAGAACCTGGTGGATTTATTTTTTTTGCAAAGTACAATAATGAAATTGCAGGTGTTGTATCTTTAATCAATCAAAAAACATTTTTTGAATTAAGTAAAATGGCAGTTTCTCCTAAATATCAGGGTTTAGGAATTGGTTTAGAATTAATGAATTTCTGTATCGAATTTGCTAAAACTAAAGGCTGGAAAAGTATTACATTATACTCTCATAGAAAACTAGTTGCCGCCATTAATCTATATAGTAAGCTAGGTTTTAAAGAAATTCCTTTAGAAGAAAACTCTCATTATGAGCGTTCAGATATTAAAATGCGTTTAGAATTATAAAAAACTTTGAATTGCCAATTCATACCCTTTTAAACCAAAACCGAAAATAACTCCTTTTGCCGAAGGAGCTATGTAAGAATGGTGTCTAAATTCCTCACGGGCATGAACATTTGAAATATGCAACTCAACAACTGGAGTTGTAATTCCTTTTACTGCATCTCCAATACCAACAGAAGTATGCGTATATGCTGCAGCGTTTAGTATAATTCCATTATAATCAAAACCAACTTCGTGTAATTTATCTATAATTTCACCTTCTATATTAGATTGATAATAAGACAATTCTATAGTTGGAAATTTTAATTGCAAAGTTTTAAAAAAATCCTCAAATGTTTCTGAACCATAGATTTCTGGTTCTCTTTTGCCTAAAAGGTTTAAGTTTGGTCCGTTTATAATAATTAGTTTCATGAAAATATTAAAAGTTGTAAATATATGCTTTATTTTTAGCAAATGAAATGGCAAAATGCAATTAGAGACTACCAAATATACTTAAAGATCGAAAGAGGACTTTCTAAAAACACAATTCAAAGTTATACTAATGATTTAGATAAACTGATTTTATTTCTTAAGGATAATATTATTAACATCTCTCCAATTACCATTGATAATGATATTATTCAAAAGTTTATTTATGATGTTGCAAAAAAGCTGAACACTAGAAGCCAAGCAAGAATAATTTCTGGTCTACGAAGTTTTTTTGATTACTTAATTTTTGAAGATTATAGGCAGTCAAATCCAATGGATTTAATTGAAACTCCAAAAATTGGAAGAAAACTTCCAGACATTTTATCTGAAAAAGAAATTGACGAACTTATTTCATCTGTAGATTTAAGTCATCCTCAAGGAGAGAGAAATAGAACCATACTAGAGACAATGTATAGCTGTGGCTTAAGAGTTAGTGAACTTATATCTTTAAAAATTTCTGATTTATTTTTTGATGAAGGTTTTATAAGGGTTATAGGTAAAGGAAACAAACAGCGTTTTATTCCAATACATTACAAGGCACAGAAATACATTTTATTCTATATTAAAGATGTTAGAAAACACACAGTAATTAAAAAAGGTTATGATGATGTTTTATTTTTAAATAGACGAGGTAAAAATTTAACTAGACAAATGGTTTTTACAATTCTCAAAAACTTATCAATAAAAATTGGGCTAAAGAAAAAAATAAGTCCGCATACATTTAGGCACTCTTTTGCTACACATTTATTAAAAAATGGTGCTGATTTAAGAGCAATACAGCAAATGTTAGGTCATGAAAGCATTACCACCACAGAGGTTTATGTTCATTTGGATAATAGTTATTTAAAAGAAATTGTCGAAACTTATCATCCAAGAAAATAAAAAATCCCGCTAATGCGGGATTCTTAATATTATAAAACGCCTATTTTATTTAGCTACATTTACAGCTCTTGTTTCTCTAATAACTGTTACTTTTACTTGACCGGGGTAGGTCATGTCATTTTGTATTTTTTGAGAAATTCCAAAAGATAATTCAGCTGCTTTAGCATCGTTTACTTTTGTACTTTCAACCATAACTCGCAATTCACGTCCAGCTTGTATTGCATATGCTTTCTGGACTCCATTAAAACCAAACGCTATATTTTCTAGATCTTTTAAACGCTGAATATATGAATCTAAAACTTGACGTCTTGCTCCAGGTCTTGCTCCAGAAATAGCATCACAAACTTGGACAATCGGAGAAATTAAGCTCTTCATTTCTATTTCATCATGGTGTGCTCCAATGGCATTACAAACATCTGGTTTTTCACCATACTTTTCGGCCCACTGCATTCCTAGAAGTGCATGTGGCAATTCACTTTCCGTATCGGGTACTTTACCAATATCATGTAATAAACCTGCGCGCTTTGCAACTTTAGAATTTAAGCCCATTTCTGCTGCCATAATTCCACAAAGATTCGCAACTTCTCGAGAGTGTTGTAATAAATTCTGTCCATAAGAAGAACGATATTTCATTCTACCAACAGTTTTTATCAATTCTGGATGCAATCCATGAATACCCAAATCAATAACTGTTCTTTTACCAACTTCTATAATTTCTTGTGTAATTTGTTTTTCAGTTTTTTTAACAACTTCTTCTATTCTCGCAGGATGAATTCTACCATCTGTTACCAATTTATGCATTGATAAACGAGCAATTTCTCTGCGAACAGGATCAAAACAAGATAAAATAATTGCTTCAGGAGTGTCATCAACAATAATCTCTACACCTGTTGCAGATTCTAGGGCTCTAATATTACGACCTTCTCTTCCAATAATTCTACCTTTAACATCATCAGATTCTAAATTAAAAACAGAGACACAATTCTCAACAGCTTGTTCAACTCCTACTCTTTGTATAGTTCCTAAAACAACTTTTCTAGCTTCTTGCTCTGCAGTTAATTTAGCTTCTTCTATAGAAGTTTGAACAAAAGCCATTGCTTCTGTTTTAGCTTCATCTTTTAAAGAAGAAACCAACTCTTTTTTTGCTTCATCTGCAGATAATCCAGAAATTTGTTCCAACATATCTACATGACGTTTGTGCATTTTTTCAAGCTCAGATTCTTTTTTATCTAAAAAATCTAGTTTGTTATTGTAATCATTTTCTTTATGCTCTAGAGATTTATTTAAACGTTTAGTTTTATCAACTTCAGATGCAATTTGAGATTCTCTATCCCTAATACGTTTTTCAACATCAGACATCTTTTTTTCTCTTGCAAGAATTACTTTTTCATGCTCTGCTTTTAACTCAATAAATTTTTCTTTAGCTTGAAGTATTTTATCTTTTTTAATTGATTCAGCATCAATTTTTGCTTCTTTTATGATTGCAGCAGCTTCTTTTCTTGTGCTACTAAGTATTTTTTTTCCTGTTGCTTTTTGTAATGCTTTTGCAATAATAAAACCAATCGCAATACCTAAAACTCCCACAGCAATGGGAAGTATCATTCCATCCATAATTTTAGTTTAATATATAAAAAAAAGCCTACGTTAGTGTGGTTTATATAAACTCCATTATTACAGGTTTAGGACTAACTAGCTGATCAAGTATCCGTTCTAGACGGCTCGCTTTAGCAACTAAGACTTATCCTTTATAATAGATTCTCGTTGAGTTTATCAAACAAATTACTAACGTAGGCAGTGTGTTGTTAATGTTTATTTTAAAGAACTTATTTTAAACATGAATTAACTATTTTGGTTAATTCTTTTATTTTATTTACTACTTCTCTATTTGTGGAATCTTTTTCAATTGATGATATCTCTACTTTAGACGCAAACTGTAATGCACACATAGCTAAAACATCCTGTTTGTCGCTAACTGCATAGTTTTGCTCATACATAGAAATTAATTTATTAATAGAATTTGCCGCTTTTCTCATACCTTCTTCTTCTTTTGTGTTATTTACACTTAATGGATAAGTTCTACCAGCTATTACGATATTAATTTTTAATTTTCCCACATTTTAAAGAACTTTATTTATGTAACTGAAAGATACATTTATCGATTTCTCGAATTAAAGCATTTATTTTGAGTTTTGTATCTTTTGTATTTGTACTACTGCCTTCTATAGTTTTTGCAACTCTTAACAAATCATATTGTTTTTTTTGCTCTGCAAACAGTTGCTCTTTTTCCTTGAGTTGATGCTGTAATAATGTTATATTTTGAAGCAATATTTCATTTTCATTCTTTAAAAACTCATAATTAGAAAGTAAGTTTTGTAACCTATCTTCCAATAAATGAATTGCTTCTGTTATATTACTCATCTCAGTTATAAGAATAAAACTATATCTACAAAGTTAACATTCTGTTTTAATTTTTACAACATTTTATCACTTTTTTACTAAACCTCTGAAAAATAGCCAATTACTTAAAAAATCATTTTTACTATTTTTACAGTAAAATAATTGCATTTTGAAACAAGCATTTTTAATATTTTTTTTTTTATTTACAATTCTTAACTTTTCTCAAGATAAATATCCTAAAAACTATTTCAGAAACCCTTTAGATATACCAACTATTCTAGCTGGTACTTTCGGTGAATTAAGGTCCAACCATTTTCATTCAGGCATAGATATTAAAACACAAGGTAAAGAAGGTCTTAAAGTTTATGCGGCGGCGGATGGATATATATCTAGAATAAAAGTATCGCAATATGGTTTTGGAAAAGCTCTTTACATTACCCACCCCAATGGATATACTACTGTATATGCCCACCTAAGAAAGTATGCTAATAAAATTGAACAATATGTAAAAGCAATTCAATACAAGAGAGAAAATTATGCTACTGGTAATTTATTTTTTAAAGAAGATAGATTTCCTGTAAAACTAGGTGAGCTAATTGCTTTTTCGGGTGATACAGGTAGCTCGGGTGGACCTCATTTACATTATGAAATAAGAGATACAAAAACAGAGTTTGTTATTAATCCGTTGCTTTTTGGGTTAGAACCTGAAGATTCTAAATCACCTGTTATCCAATCTTTAAAAGTATATGCGTTAAACAACTCATCAAGAATTAATAATCAAAATAAAAGTTTTATTCTTCCTCTAAAAAACATAGAAAAGGGAAAATACATTACAGATAAAATAAGAGCTTCTGGTATGATAGGTTTTGGTGTAAGTGTTTTTGATAGGTTAAATTTAGCACCTAATAAAAACGGAATTTTTAGTTTAGAAATGTATGTAAATGGTAAACGTTTTTATTATCATGATTTAGAAACCTTTTCTTTTGCAGAAAGTAAATTTATTAATTTACATATAGATTATCAGTACTATAAAAAATATAAAAGAAAATATCAAAAAACATATAAAGAGACTACAAATAAGCTTTCTACATATGAGAAACTAATTAATAATGGTAAAATAAATATAAGACAAGGGTTAAACTATACTGTTAAAATTATAGCTAAAGATATTAAGGGAAATACGAGTACTGTTTACATTCCGATTGTTGGTGAAAAGAATAATCCTATCTTTTCGAAAACAAAAGACACTTCAGGATACAAAATCAATACAAAAAAGTTTAACAAGTTTACAATAAAAAATGTTACAGTAGCTTTTCCTAAAAAAACATTTTATAAAGATATTTATCTAGATTTTAAAGTAAAAAATGGGATCGCAAAAATTCATACACCTACAGTTCCTTTAGATAAAAGTTTTACATTAACTTTTAACGTTAAAAATTACTCCGAAATTGAAAAACAACAACTATACATTGCAAATATAGAGCAGCCTAAATACCCTACTTATCAGTATACAAGAAAAAAAGACAGTATTTTTTATACTACAACAAAAACTTTAGGAAACTACTCTTTGGTTTCAGATACTATAAAACCTAGAATAAAGCTATTGTTTTTTAAAGATAAGCAATGGATTACCAAGCATAAAACCCTAAAAGTAAAGATATCTGATATAGGTTCTGGAATTAAAAATTGGAGAGCAACTATCGACGGAAAATGGATTTTGATGCAGTATAATCATAAAAAAAAGATACTTACTCATAATTTTAGTGATAAAAAATTGGTTGGTAGCAAACATATCTTTAAAATTGTAGTCTCGGACAATGTAGGAAATACGAATACGCTTTCTACAACGTTTTTTAAGAAACAAGCAAATTAATTCATTTACGTGAAAAAAATCTTTCTATTTATATTTTTATTTCCTCTTTTTGCTTTTGCGCAAAAAATGACAGTTTTAAAAGGAACTATAAAAAATAAAAACAAACAGCCTATAGAAGGCGTTTCGATAAAATATAACAATACAGGGACAATAACAGACAAGAATGGTAGATATTCTATTAAAATTCCTTTTAAAAAAGAGATTACTCTAGTTTTTAGACATATTTCTTATAGAACTGTATCAAAAAAATTCACTGCAAAAAGTAGAAATGGAGTTCGATTCTCTATTACTCTAGCTTCAAAAACAGAAGAGTTAAATGAAATTGTAATAAAAGATAATTCTAAAAATGCACAAGGTGTTATAAAAATTGATACTAAAAAAATTAAAAATGTAATTGGTGCTAATGCCGGCGTAGAAAACATTTTAATGACTTTACCTGGTGTTAACAATAATAACGAACTTAGTACTCAATACAATGTAAGAGGCGGTAATTTTGATGAAAACTTAGTTTATGTTAACGGAATTGAAGTGTATAGACCTTTTTTAGTTAGATCTGGTCAGCAAGAGGGTTTTAGTTTCATCAATCCTCATATGGTACAAAATATTAATTTTTCAGCGGGTGGGTTTCAAGCTAAGTATGGAGATAAACTGTCTTCTGTTTTAGACATCACCTATAGAAAACCAAAAGAGGTTGGCACCATGATTGACCTCAGTTTCTTGGGAGGTAGTGCTACTTTTGAAAGTCCTTTTTTCGATAAAAAATTAAGTACAATAACTAGTTTTAGGTATAGAGATAATAGTTTATTTGTAAATAGTAAGCAAATAGAAACAAATTTTAAACCAATTTTTGCAGATTTCCAAACATTTCTACAATATGACGCTTCTGATTATTTAAGCTTTAAATTTTTTGGTAACTTTTCTCTAAATGATTATAACTATCAACCGTTATCAAGAAGAACTCGTTTTGGAACCGTTGCAGACCCTTTAGAATTAATTGTTTTTTACAGTGGAGAAGAAAAAGATAAATTTTTAACATTAACTGGAGCTTTTTCAACTGAATATGAAGTTAATGATTTTTTGACTTTAACAGGAACTGTATCAAGATATAATACACAAGAAGAAGAACATTTTGATATTGCTGCAACTTATAATTTAGGTGAAGTTGATTCTAATATTGGTTCTGAAAATTTTGGCGAAGTAGAATTTTCTCAAGGTATTGGCTCTCAGCTAAACCATGCCCGAAACGATTTAGATGCATTATATACAAATGCACAAATAAGAGCTAATTATAAAATTGATGATATACAAATTGATTTTGGTGTTAAGTATCAAAAAGAAGATGTTAGAGATAGAATTCGAGAATGGGAAATTATTGATTCAGTAGGTTTCTCCATCAGACCTCCAAATCACGCAATAAAAAATAACCAACCTTATGAACCTTTTGAAGGGGAAATAGTTCCTTTTCAAAATATTAGACAAGATAACAGTGTTCAAATAAATAGAATTTCGGGTTTTGCACAATTTTCTGAAAAATTATTTTGGAGTAGCAATGAAATTTGGTATAACATTGGGGTAAGATCTCAATATTGGACAGTAAGTAAAAATGGGCTCTCATCTGAAGGACAATTTACTTTTAGTCCAAGAGCACAATTTGCTATAAAACCTAATTGGTTTAAAGACATGTTATTTAGAGCTTCTGGTGGTTGGTATTCTCAACCTCCCTCCTATAGAGAATTAAGAAATTTTAATGGAGAAATAAATTTAAATTTAAAAGCACAAAAGTCAATTCACTTAGTTGTTGGGATGGATTATAGTTTTAAAATGTGGGGAAGACCTTTTAAATTTGTTCTAGAGGCCTATCATAAAGATTTAAAAAATGTAAATTCTTATACTTTAGAAAATGTTCGTATTCGTTACAGAGCCGACAATAATACAACTGCTTATGCAAATGGAATAGATTTAAGATTAAATGGAGAATTTATTCCTGGTAGCGATAGTTGGATAAGTTTAGGGTATTTAAAAACAGAAGAGAACATAGATAAGAGAGGTAATATTTCTAGGCCTTCAGATCAGAGAATTAAATTGGGGATTTTATTTCAAGATTATGTACCAACAATACCTAATTTAAAAGCGTACCTAAATTTAGTTTACAACACTGGAGTTCCAGGAGGATCTCCTTCATATGCTGATGTTTATCAATTCCAAGATCGTCTTAGAGATTATAAAAGAGCAGATTTAGGTCTTTCATATGTTTTTACTGACGCCAATAAAAGATATGAATCTGGATGGCTTTCAAAATTTAAAGAATTAACTTTTGGCCTTGAGCTTTTTAATATGTTTGACATTCAGAACTCCATAACAAATACATGGGTAAGAGATGCTTACTCCAAAAGACAATTTGGAATACCTAATTTTATGACTGGTAGAGTGCTTAATTTTAAAATTGGAATGAAGTTATAAAAAAGAGTTGACAAAATCTCAAATTTGATATTTTTATAATTTTTAGTTTAATATCTGAGCAGTGTGTGCTTTTGTTTTTACTTTGGTAATTACATCTTCAATGATTCCCTTTTCATCAATAACAAAAGTCGTTCTGTGTATTCCATCATATTCACGTCCCATAAATTTCTTTGGCCCCCAAACATCAAAAGCTTCTATAACCGTTTTGTCCTCATCTGCTAAAAGTGAGAAAGGTAATTCGTGTTTATTAATCCAGTTTTGTTGTCTTTTGGCAGAATCTGCGCTTACACCTAACACATCATATCCTTTTGTTAAAAAAGTTTGATAATTATCTCTTAAATCGCAAGCTTCTGCTGTACAACCAGGTGTACTTGCTTTTGGGTAAAAGAAAAGAACTAACTTTTTACCAGTGTAATCAGATAATTTAACCGTATTTCCAGCATTATCTTTAGCTTCAAATTGTGGAGCTTTATCTCCTATTTTTAATGATGTCATTTGTTATTTTTAGTTTCAAAGATACAAAGCAACACTCTAAATTTTTAAACGCAAAGTAAATTTTAATTCTAATTTAACTTTAAAACTTTGTAACTTGCCAACTTTGCAACTTATTAAAATGACCAAACAAGAAAAAGTTCAATTTGTAATTGATACGCTTCAAGAATATTATCCTGAAATTCCGATTCCTTTAGACCATAAAGATCCTTACACACTTTTAATAGCTGTTTTATTATCTGCACAGTGTACGGATGTTCGTGTAAATCAAATTACACCTTTATTATTTGCAAAAGCGGATAATCCTTTTGATATGGTTAAAATGACTGTTGAAGAAATTAAGGAAATTATTCGTCCTTGTGGATTATCACCAATGAAAAGTAAAGGAATTTATGGTTTATCAAAAATTCTAATTGAAAAATATAATGGCGAAGTTCCTCAATCTTTTGAAGGTTTAGAAGAATTACCCGCTGTTGGTCATAAAACAGCAAGTGTAGTAATGAGTCAAGCGTTTGGAGTTCCTGCTTTTCCTGTAGATACTCATATTCACAGGTTGATGTACAGATGGAATTTAACCAACGGAAAAAACGTACAACAAACTGAAAAAGATGCAAAACGTTTATTTCCAAGAGAATTATGGAACGATTTACACTTACAAATTATTTGGTATGGTCGTGAATACTCCCCTGCTCGTGGTTGGGATTTAGAAAAGGATATTATTACCAAAACTATTGGAAGAAAATCGGTTTTAGACGAGTATTATAGAGGAAGGTAAGGATTGTTATTAGTGGGAATTATGAAGTGAGAAGTCTGAAGTATGAAGTTGGAAGTTGGAGGCAAAAAAAAGAATTGAACCTTTAAATTATCTACTAAATTTTAATTTTCTTAATGTTGGCAAATACTTGCGTTAGGGATTGAAGTGGAAATCCTTTTTTATGTCAGTTCGAGTGAATTTGTAAAATTATCGAAATCAAAATTTATTTTGACTGAAGATAGCAAGAGAAAACTAATAAAAAAGATTGCAACGTAAAGCCTGACCTTTAGGGAACGCCAAAAAAAATAATCCATAAAAAAAGCCTCAACAATGTTGAAGCTTTTTCCACTCTTAATTCAAATTCAATTCAATGAAGTCTTCTGATTTGGTTTTTACAATAGTTAGCGACTTGGAAAAATTAATCAAAAATTGAACTGTTTCTTGTTTGGGTTGCATCTGAATTTCAGATGACTTTTTTGAGTAAAGTTGCATCATATATTCTATTTTAATATCTTGGTTATAAAATAGTAACGATGACTTTTAAACTTTATTGTTAGTTAACTAAAATTATTTTATGTTTTTCTATTAATTTACGCATATTTATGAGTGCATAACGCATTCTACCCAGAGCTGTATTAATACTTACACCGGTATTTTCGCTTATTTCTTTGAAGCTCATATCTTTATACATTCTCATTACCAAAACTTCTTTTTGTTCTTGTGGCAACTCATTGACAAGCTCTCTAACATCACTATGTATTTGTTCTTGAATTATTTGTTTTTCGGCATTTAAGCTACCATCACCTAAAACTGAAAAGATATCAAACTCATCTGTATTTTTAAAAGAAGGCATTCTATTTGATTTTCTAAAATGATCAATTACCAAATTATGAGCTATTCTCATAACCCAAGGTAAAAATTTACCTTCTTCATTGTAATTTCCTCTTTTTAAAGTTCTAATAACTTTTATAAAAGTATCTTGAAAAATATCTTCTGTAATGTCTCTATCTTGAACTTTACTATAAATAAAGCTAAACAATCTTTGTTGATGTCTTTGTATTAAAACACCTAAAGCGGCTTCTTTTCCTTGTATATATTCACTAATTAAAGTGCTGTCTGAAATTGAATTTTTACGCATCATAACTACCTTTTAGAAGATTAAGTGACTCTTCCTATTTATTATTTTATTAATAATTTATAAAGTAGTTTTCAAGTATATGCGTCTTATTTTGTGGTTATTATGAATGCCAAATATGAATATTATTTTTCAATTCAACAAATATTTTAACAAAAATCATTTTATAATCTTTTTAAATTGATTCAAAAAAGTGGTATTTTTATAGCTTATATTTTTTATGAATGAAGACTGATATTTCAACGATAAACCCTAAAGAAAACATCATTATAAAAGGAGCAAAACTCCATAATTTAAAAGATATTGACGTTGTTATACCAAGAAATAAACTAGTTGTAATTACAGGTCTTTCTGGTTCTGGAAAATCATCTTTGGCTTTTGATACCTTGTACGCAGAAGGTCAAAGACGTTATGTTGAGAGTTTATCTGCCTATGCACGTCAGTTTTTAGGAAAATTACACAAACCAAAAGTAGATTACATTAAAGGTATTGCTCCGGCAATTGCTATAGAGCAAAAAGTAAATTCTACAAACCCACGCTCTACAGTTGGAACATCCACAGAAATTTATGATTATATAAAATTACTATATGCAAGAATTGGTAAGACCTTCTCTCCTATTTCTGACAAACAAGTAAAAAAAGACACCGTTTCTGATGTTGTAAACTTTATTAAAAAGTTTGAAGAAAGAACAAAATTACTGCTTTTAGCTCCTATTACTATTGATGAAAATCGTGATTTAAAAACAGTTTTACAAGTTTTAGAACAACAAGGTTATGCTCGGTTAAAATGGAAAGACACTGTTTACAGAATTGCAGATTTTCCTCAAAACGATTTTAAGAATGAAAACCTATTTTTAGTTGTTGATAGAATTGTAACTAAAGATGATGAAGATTTTTACAACAGATTAGCTGATGCTATTCAAACCGCTTTTTTTGAAGGAAAAGGTGTTTGTTTTGTAGAAAATTTAGCTGACAATAAGGTTAGCGAGTTTAGCAATAAATTCGATTTAGACGGAATCTCTTTTTTAGAACCCAACACACATTTATTCAGTTTTAACAATCCCTATGGAGCTTGTCCTACTTGTGAAGGTTATGGTAATGTAATTGGAATTGATGAAGATTTGGTAATTCCAAATACAGGTTTATCTATTTTCGAAGATGCAATTTTTCCTTTTAGAACACCTTCTTATGTTCATTATAAAGAAGATTTAATTAATGTTGCGTATCAATTTGACATTCCAATTCACAAACCTTGGTTCCAATTAACAGAAAAACAACAAAAATTAGTTTGGAATGGAAACAAGTCTTTCAACGGAATTCATCACTTTTTTACAACTTTAGAAGAAAAAAGTTATAAAATACAGAATAGGGTAATGCTTTCTCGCTATCGAGGAAAGACAAAATGTACCACTTGTAATGGTAAACGTTTACGAGAAGAAACAAATTATGTAAAAATCAACAATAAAACTATTTCAGACTTGGTTTCTCTGCCTTTAGATGAATTAGCTGACTTCTTTAAAGACATCAAATTAGACAAATACGAGAAAAAAATCGGGAAGCGTTTGTTAACAGAAATCAATAATAGATTACAATTTCTAACGGATGTTGGCTTGTCTTATTTAACTATAAATAGAACTTCTAACACACTTTCTGGGGGTGAAAGTCAGCGTATTAATTTAGCTACTTCTTTAGGAAGTTCTTTGGTAGGTTCTATGTATATTTTAGATGAACCAAGTATTGGTTTGCATCCAAAAGATACTGAGCGTTTGATTGGTGTTTTAAAAAATCTTCGAGATTTAGGCAACACAGTTGTGGTTGTTGAACACGATGAAGATATTATGAAAGAAGCAGATTACATTATCGATATTGGTCCAGAAGCTGGAACCTTTGGAGGAAATGTTGTGGCTGAAGGAACTTACAAAGAAATTCTAAAATCAGATTCGTTAACTGCTCAATATTTAAATGAAGATTTAAAAATTGAAGTTCCAACTAAAAGAAGAACATCAAAAAATAACATCCAAATTATTGGAGCAAGAGAACATAATTTACAAAATATTGATGTTACGTTTCCACTAAATTGTTTGTCTATAATTACAGGGGTTTCTGGTTCTGGAAAAAGTACTTTGGTTAAGAAAATCTTATATCCTACAATGCAAAAAAAATTGAATGGTTATGGTGATAAGATTGGGCAACATACTGATATTAAAGGGAGTTTTGAAAATTTAAAACACGTAGAATTTATCGATCAAAATCCTATTGGACGCTCTTCTCGCTCAAATCCTGTTACTTACATCAAGGCTTATGATGATATTAGAGCTTTGTTTTCGAATCAGAAATTATCAAAAATAAGAAACTACAAACCCAAACATTTTTCTTTTAATGTAGAAGGTGGACGCTGTGAAGTTTGCAAAGGCGAAGGTGAAGTTACTATTGAAATGCAATTTATGGCAGATGTGCACTTAGAATGTGATGTTTGTAATGGAAAGCGTTTCAAAAAAGAAGTTTTAGAAGTAAAATTTGATGGAAAATCGATTGACCAAATCCTAAACCTTACTATTGATGATGCTGTTACTTTTTTCTCTGAAAATCTAGTCACAAAAATAGCGAGCAAATTAAAACCTTTACAAGATGTAGGTTTGGGTTATGTAACTTTAGGACAATCTTCTTCTACCCTTTCTGGTGGAGAAGCACAAAGAATAAAATTAGCTTCCTTTTTAGTAAAAGGAAACACCAAAGACAGAGCCTTATTTATTTTTGATGAACCTACTACTGGTTTGCATTTTCACGATATTAAAAAATTATTAGCTAGTTTTAATGCTTTAATTGAACGCGGACATTCTATAATTGTGATAGAACATAATATAGAATTGATTAAGTGTGCAGATTATATTATTGATTTAGGCTTAGAAGGAGGAAAAAATGGAGGGAATCTTATTTTCCAAGGAACTCCTGAAGAATTGGCTAGAAATAAGGAATCACATACTGCTAAATATTTAGCAGAGAAATTGGTGTTTTAAAATGAATTTTGAAGACTTTAGAAATGATATTGAAAAAAAATTAGATTCAATTGTCAAATATGAATTACAAGAGTTTCGTTTTGAACCACTTAATTTTGGAAGTGGAATATTATCATATAAAATTAAAGGCAAGATTCATAAATTTATTTTTGATGGAAGAGAAAATCAATTAACTTGGTTAATTAGTAAATCATACCAGAAATATTTCAAGACTTCTTTTAGTCAATTCAAAAAAATAGACGGATTAAATATTACTATTAAGAATTTGGAAAATGCTACAAATAATTAAAGAATTAACAGACAAACAAAAAGTAAATTATGTAAGAATTTTAGCAATTCTTGCTGTTTTAATTTTGATGGTTTATGCACCAAAATTATGGATTACAACAAAAGTTTTCCCTGTAATTCCTTTGTTTGATTGGATACCAATTCCTACAAATCCTATTGATTATATTTTAGCCGGATTTTTCTTTTTAATTCAAATCGTTTACATTTTCCAAAATAAAAGATGGCAAGGTTGGGTAATTGTTTTACTCTATTTATATTTAGCTTTAGTAGACCAAAACAGATTGCAACCCTACTTTTATCAAAGCTTTTTAACCATTTTCGCGATTGAAATTTTCAGAAAAAAAGCAAATCCTAAAAAAGTTTTATACACTGTAATCCTGATCTTTTTTGCCACTTATTTTTGGAGTGGAATTCAGAAAGTAAATGAAGATTTTTACATTCAATGGTTAAGCGCTTTAAACAAACATTTTAGCTGTGTAGACGTTACTAACACCGCATTAATTTGTTTACCTCAATGGTTTTTAGAAGTATTTACTTATGCTGTACCTTGGTTAGAAGCTTTAATGGGCGTGCTATTATTATTTAATAAATCTCGAAAATTTGGAGTGCTTTTTATATTATCAATGCACGGAATTATTACTTTCCTACTCTTCTATTTAGGATATGGCTATAATGTTGTGCCTTGGAACATTCAGAATATGTTTTCGGTTGTTATTATATTTTGGACGTTAAAAACTTACAATCCTTTAGAGTTTTTCTTAAAATTCTTTAACAAGCAAAAAATTGCTATGTTAATATTTACAGTTTGCTTACCATTGGCAAATAATTTAACAGGATTTTACGATAATCTTTTATCTTTTCATTTTTTTACAGCAGACTTAAATTATTATAATGTTTTTGTTGATGAGGAGTTAGAAGAAGCTTTACCTGAACACATTCAAGCTTTTTATCGTTTTCAAAATGGTAAAGCATATTTAAATATGAATGAATGGGCACAATACGATAATAAAGTTTTGTTTTACCCAGAAGAAAGGATTATTCAATATATGGATGTGTATTTATGCTCATTTGCCAAAAATCCAAACAAAAAAGGGTTAACAAAATTGGTCGTTTATAATCACGATTATAGAAAATAATTTATGAATTTGTATTTGATTTATTCATTATGCAACGAATTCTAATTCACTTTTCACGAATTCTAATATAACCAAAATTTTACTTTACTTCTCTTCTACTTTTACAATGTATTAACATTAAAAAAGTAGAAATTATGAAAACATTCCTAAAAAATTCGGTATTAGCAGCAGGTTTAATTGTTTTAAGCACCCCTTTTATCAGTTGTGATAAAAAAGAAATTAAAACAGAAAAAGAACCAATAATTGTTGCAGAAAGCAACTTCCCAAAAGAAGAAAAAGTTGAAGTTAACATTGAAGCTAGAAGTCCAATAGTTTTTATAGCTGGTTTTGATAAAGGCAATGAAACTTTTTATGCAAACGCTAGAAGGTATTTTAAAGAAAAAGGACTTAAAGTTATAGATGGTCAATATTCATTAGAAGAAATTATTACTTGGTTAAATAAAAATGCGAATCAGAATCCTTATGGAGAAATTCATATTGTAAATCAAAGTAATCCATACAAAGGAATGAACCTAGAAACTATTATAAGAGGAGAAAAAATTACCACAGAAACTTTAAGAAAAAGTATAACTCAAGGCACTTTGCCATCACTTAAAAATGTAGTAAATAACAACTCAAAAATTGTATTTCATGCATCTGGATTGGTTGAAAATACAGCACTTTTAAAAACTTTAAAAGATGCTTTTTCAGCAAAAAAATTGCCAAAAGTAATCGCTTCTCCTTATCACACAATTTTTGGAGGAAAATTTGCGAATCATTATTTAGCACAACCCTACTATGTTTTCTATCCAACCGCAAACTCTCCAGGAAAAACAGATTTATCAAAAGAAATTGCTAAAAAATATCCTGAAGAAAAAGACATAGATTGGTATGAAGCCCTAAATAACGAGGAAGAAAGATATGTAGGAGAAGCATATACTAAACAATTTTCAATTCCGATTAAATGGGAATTTGGTTTCCATAATACAGATGATGAAATGCCAATATTTACAATGCAAGAAGAAGTTATGGATTGGATTGAGCAACAACCAGAATTAATGGTAGAATTAAATAAATACAACATACCTATAGAAAAGTTTAGATGGAGTTGGAATGTGAAAAATAGCACATTAATCATTAGAGGAAGAACCACTGGCTTGGTAGTATTAAAACCACTAATTAAACCTTATGGAGATTTAAAACATATCAAACCCGATACAAATAACAAACGTTTGTATGCGATGAAGTAATTTGGAATGGAAATTGTTGTTAATAAACGTCATTACACATAATTTTAAATGATGTAATGGCGTTTTAATTAGTAAGTTTGTATAGATGCAAAAAATTTATAAAATCTTGTCTTTTTCATTATTGATGATTACTATTAATAGTTTCTCACAACAAAGTAATCTTCTACATTTTTCAACTGACGATGGATTATCAAGTACTTCTATAAATGATATTATTCAGGATGAAATAGGTTATTTATGGTTAGCAACTGATAAAGGTTTGATTCGTTTTGATGGAGAAAAATTTGAAAATCTTCAAAAACGCACAAACTCCAAAGTCAATGTTCTTTATTTAAAAAAGGATTCTTTATTTATAGGGCATCAAAAAGGGTTATTTCTTTATAAAAACAAAACATATAAATTCTTAGGAAAAGAAATAATAAATAAGATTTTGGTAAATGATAATCATTTTTTTTTAGCAACACAACAAGGTATATATCAACTTAAACAAGAGTATTTACAGCCACTTCAAATTCACACAAAAATAGATTTCTTTCCAATTAAAGATATTTTAATAACAAAACATGCCGCTTATGTAGCCACAAATAAAGCTCTATGGATTATTGACAAACTACTTCATGTAGTTAAGAAAAAAATTATTTTAAATAATGAAGTTGTATCTATTATAGAAATTAACGATAAAATACTTGCAGCTACAAAAAACAACGGAATTAAAATTATTCAAAAAAATAAAGTAGTATCTTCAATTCAAACAGAACAAAATATAAGTGTTGTAAAACTAATTGACAACGAGCTTTGGATTGCTACAAACGGTAATGGAATTGAAGTTTTAGATGCTTATAGATTCTCTTTTAAAAGAAAAATAAACAAATACAATTCCAACATTTCTAATCAAATTACAGCAGTTTATAAAGACAATAAAAACTCAATTTGGATTGGGAGCGCAGATAAAGGTTTATATAAATACAGATCTATTGGCACATCTTTAAGTGATGAAAAACTACAGGTTCACATAGAAAATATTGCTATTAATTATAAAAATATATCTCTAATTAATAAAAGTTTGAAATTAACTCCAGATCAAAACAATATTTCTATCAGCTTTAAAACAATTGATTTAGAGAATTCAAAAAATATTCAATATCAATATTCATTAAATAATAATGTTTCACCCTGGAGTTCTAAAAATAGTATAGAATTTGCGAATTTAAAACCTGGGAAGTATATGTTTTCAGTACAATCTAAAATTGGAGAAAAATTCAGTCAAAAAGTGCTTTTTCATTTTTATATAGACAAACCTTTATATATGAAAACCTGGTTTATTATATTAAGTACTTCTCTCCTATTTTTCATTATTGCTTTATTTATTGATCTTCGATTAAAACAAATACAGAAAAAAAATAAAAAGGAAGTTGACCTATTAAAAACCGAAAAACACTTATTAAGTTTAGAGCAAAAAGCATTGCAATTACAAATGAATCCTCATTTTATTTTTAATGTTTTAAACGGAATAAAAGCACTTGGTAATAAAGGAAAATCTAAAGAATTAAATACCACGATTTCTCAATTTTCAGTATTATTAAGAAGTGTGTTAAACAATTCTCGTTTAGAAGAAATCACATTAAAAGATGAAATAAAAACTTTAAAAAACTATTTAGAATTAGAGCAAAAAATGAGTTCTAAAGATTTTAAGTTTTGTTTTAAAACCAATTTGAACAATATTGACACAGAAGAAATTCTTATTCCTCCAATGTTAATTCAACCTTTTGTAGAAAATTCAATCAAACACGGATTTCTAACACAAATAGACAACCCTAATCTTATAATTTCATTTGAAGTTAAACATCAATTTTTACATTTTGTAATAGAAGATAACGGAATTGGTTTTCTTCAATCTAAAAAGAGAAAAAATAGCAATCATAAGTCTGTAGCATTGTCTGTAACTAAAGAAAGAATTGACAACTTATCGCCCAAAAGTGTTTTTAAAATCGAAGAAATTATAAAAAACAACCAAATTAAAGGAACTAAAGTTTCTTTTAGAATTCCTTTAAAAACGGATTATTAACATTAATTATGAAAAAGCTCACATCATTTGTGGTAGAAGATAATTTATTAGCATTAGAAATGCTAGTGAATGATATTTCTGAAAACTTTAAAGAAATAGAAATCATTGGAACCGCTAAAAGTGTTATAGAGGCTGCAAAATTATTGCAGAAAACACAACCAGACATACTGTTTTTAGACATTATGTTAGGTAATGATACAGGATTTGATTTGTTAGAAATTTTTCCGAATCTAAAATCAAAAATTATTTTTGTTACAGCTAGTGATGATTACGCAATAAGAGCATTTAAGTTTGCAGCAATAGATTATATATTAAAACCTTATTCATTAGAAGATTTAGAAAAATCAATTCATAAAGCTAAACTTCAAATAGAACCTCGAAAAGAACAATTAAACATTCTAAAACAAGCTGTCACAAAACCTAATACCAATTTAAAAAAGATATCTCTACATACCCAAGACAAAATAATTATAGTCGACATTAAAGACATTATTCGATGTAAATCTGATAACAACTATACTACATTCTATTTCAAAAACAACACCAAAGTACTAGTATCTAGAACATTAAAATATTATTCTGATATTTTAAAAGATTATAACTTTTTAAGAACTCATCAAAGTCATCTAATAAATAAATCTGAAATAAAAGAATATATAAAGTCTGATGGAGGATATTTAATTTTAAAAGATAACTCAAACATCCCTGTATCTGTAAGAAAAAGAACAGATGTAATTCATTTTTTAAAAGGGTTATAAAAAAATTTTATTAAAAAAACTTTGTTTGTAGTAAATTTTTACTACATTTGGAGTAATTAATTAAAATGAAGAGTGAGGATAGACAACGATCAGATAGAATAATTAAGGTTTTTAAAGATAGTAGATTGAATCAAAGACAATTTTCGGAACTTATTGGAGTATCTCAGCAATTAATAAGTGCGGTTGTCAACTATACTAAAAAACCTAATGAAACTATTTTGTTTGCTATCATCGATAACATACCAGCAATAGACCCAATGTGGTTGCTTACTGGTAGAGGAAAATATAACAACAACTATGTACCCCTAAGCGAAGTTCGATCCCCTATAGAATTTCAGATAAAAAGCATAGTTAGGAAGCAATTTGAAGAATTATCTGATGACATTCTTCAAAGAATATCAAATATTGAAGAGTCTGTTAAATAATTAACTTATTCCCCATAGAATAAAAATAACAACTCTTAAACGAAGTCGCCCCCTAATATAGACTAAGTTTCGTTGAAAAGGCCTTCAATATTTGATTAAGCTTCAAATAAATTAAAAAAACTTCTCAATTCGAGGAGTTTTTTTTATTTAAAAAAGATATAGCTATTAAAACACAAAAAAATCCCTCTCAAATTGAGAAGGATTCTACTTTTGGGTGGAAGACCGGATTCGAACCGGCGACTTTCGGTACCACAAACCGACGCTCTAACCAACTGAGCTACAACCACCATGTAACTTGCGGGTGCAAATATAAATATTTTTTAAGTTCTAAAAAAAGAAATAATTAAATTAATTTGCCTAAATTTTCTACTGCAACGTAACGTTCTGAGGTAAAACCTTCTGCAAATTCGACACCAATTAATCTACCTAAGTCTCTAGCTCTATAATGTATACTATCAATAAAGTTTTTACTGGTTATTGGAGTTTCTGGTTCATTACTATTCGGATTATAAAATTGAGAAGAATATGCTAAAACTGCTTCTGTTTTTTGATTAATAAAACCTGTAACATCAAGAACGAAATCAGGTTCTATGTTTTTCCATTGTATGTAATGATACACTTGTTTTGGTCTCCATTTTTCTTGATAATTACCTTTTACTTCTGTTTCTATCTTTAACAATCCGCTTAAAAAACAAGCATCAGAAACTAAATTACTGCCTTTAGGGTGATCTATATGTCTATCATCTATAGCATTACACAACACAATTTCTGGTTGATATTTACGAATCATTTTAATTACTTCTAATTGATGTTTACTATCATTTAAAAAAAATCCATCAGCAAAGGCCAAATTTTCACGTACAGATATACCTAAAATTTTTGCAGATTTTGCTGCCTCATTATCTCTTAAATTAGCAGAACCTCGTGTGCCTAACTCTCCTCTTGTCAAGTCTACAATTCCTACTTTTTTCCCTAAAGAAACTTCTTTTGCAATAGTAGCACCACAACCTAACTCTACATCATCAGGATGAGCACCAAATGCCAAAATATCTAATTTCATAAATATATTATATAAATACTTAATTAAAACGTTATTATTCTTATTTTAATTTGTAAGTTTTGACATATATCATGCATCAAAATAAAATATAAAATTAAAAAAAGTAACATTATAAAAATCAAAAATAACCTTTTTAAAAACATTATTTAAAAAGCTGGTATTTCTATTTCGATTTCGTATCATTTTTTCTGTATTTTAGATAAAAAATATTATGATAATCACAAAAATTAAAATAAACATAAAGTAATGACATATGTCATAAAACACCGTTAACATTGGCTATAATTTTACTTTATAAACAAAAACAAACTAAACTAAATCAAAAATTATGATTTTAATGCTCGTTATTCTAACAATTACCATTGGATTATTTGTTTGGGGTAAATACTCACCAGATGTAGTCGCACTTGTCTCTATGTTGAGTTTATTTTTATGTGGAATTTTAAATTTAAGTGAAACTTTGAGTGGTTTTAGCAATCCAACAGTTATCATGATTGCTGCCCTTTTTATTATTGGAGAAGGTTTATCTCAAACAGGTTGGACTGCTTTAGCTGGTAAAAAGTTAATTACTCTTGCTGGAAAAAGTGTACCTAAACTATTAGTAATTATAACTTTAGGTTCAGGTGTTTTGTCAGGTTTTGTAAGTAATACAGGTACCGTGGCAACTTTATTACCCGCTACCATTTCTTCTGCTTGGAGTATTGGTACAATGCCTTCTAAAATATTAATTCCAGTTGCTTTTGGTTCTAACACAGGTGGATTATTAACATTAACAGGAACACCTCCAAACATTATTGCTAATAATGCTTTAATTGATGCAGGTTTTGAAGGCTTTTCTTTCTTTGAATTCGGTTTGATTGGTTTACCATTATTAATCATTGCATTGATCTATTTTAGATATGTTGGTTTTAAAATATTACCAAAAAACAAAACCAATAACAAACCTATTAATATTGATTCAACTTTACACGAATGGATTGAAGCCTATCAAATTGATAACGATTATTATCAATTAAGAATACGTTCAGTTTCTAAGTTAATTGGAACAAGATTAAAAGATTGGGATTTAGAAAATGAGTTTAAAATTAACGTAATTCGTTTAAAAAGAAGACATCCAAATAGGTTAAAAGGAACACAACCTTTCATTGAGTTTCCAGATTATGAAACAGATTTAAGATATCACGATATTATTACTGTAAAAGGAAATACAGAAGATATTAACAAACTAATGATTAAATTCAGATTAGGCTTATTGCCAAAAGAATCTGCAGAAAGTGAATTAAGACACAATTTAATTAACCAAGAGGTAGGAATGGCAGAAATTTTAATCACCCCTAAATCATTATTAGTTGGTAGAAGAATAAAACTAAAAGAATATTTTAAAAGATATGGAATACAATTATTAGCAGCTTCTAGAAATAGAGCACCTTATTTAGAAGAGGAAATAAGAGTAAATGCTGGCGATAGTTTTATTATTAGAGGTATTTGGGAAGATATAGAAAAACTAAAAAATCAACATAAAAACATTGTTGTAGTTGGTAGTCCTGAAGAAATGTTGAAAGATGTTGATGAATTAACACCAAAATCTTACATCGCATTAGGAGCTTTAGTTTTAATGATTGTTATGTTAGTTGCAAAAATAGTTCCAGGGGCAATTGCGGCATTAATTTCTGCAGGTATTGTTCTATTTACAGGATGTGTGCCATTTACAAAAGCTTATAAAAGCATCAGTTTTACAAGTGTTGTAATGATTGCAGCAATGATTCCTATGGGTGTTGCTATTCAAAAAACAGGTGCAGCTGAAATGATTTCGAATTCTTTAATTAGCTTTTTAGGTAAAGACAATCCGACTTTATTATTAGCAGGAATCTTTATACTAACAACTACTTTTAGTCAATTTATAAACAACTCAGCAACTGCGGTTTTAATGGCACCAATTGTACTTTTAGCTGCAAGTACGATAGGTATTTCTCCTGAACCTTTATTAATTACTGTTGCTATTAGTGCATCAACAGCATTTTTAACTCCAATTGGAACGACTACAAATGCTATGGTAATGAGTTCTGGAAATTATAAATTTATGGATTACTTTAAAGTAGGATTACCTCTATTAATCATATTTATAATCACCACTCTGCTTTTAGTACCAATTATATGGCCATTTTAATCACACATATTAATAAAAAGAAAAAAGCGAAGATTTAAATCTTCGCTTTTTTTATGGCTTGTTCAATATCCGAAATTAAATCTTCTGGTTCTTCAATTCCCACTGAAAAACGAATTAATCCATCTTTAATTCCTCTTTCTAAACGTTCTTCTTCGCTCAACAAAGCGTGTGTAGTTTGTGTAGGACTTACTGTTGTACTTTCTAATCCTGCTAAACTCATTGAAGGTTTTATCAATTGCAAACTTCTTTGAAATTTCATTGCATCAATTCCTTCTTTAAGCTCAAAGGATAACATTGCTCCAAAACCTTTCATTTGTTTTTTAGCCAATTCATATTGTGGATGACTTTTTAATCCTGGATAATAAACAAAATCAATATTTGAATTGATTTCTAAATATTCTGCCATTACTTGAGCATTTTTTGTTTGCTCCTTTACACGCAAATTCAATGTTTTTAAACTTCTTTCCAATAACCAAACTGTTTGATCGCTTAAATTTCCACCAAAATTGATAGCAGTTTTCCAGATTTGTTCTATATGAACTGCAGAAGCAGCAATGGCTCCAGCAGAAATATCTGAATGACCACCCATATATTTAGTAGCGGAATGCAGTATAATATCAATGCCAAAATCTACTGGATTCTGATTAATTGGTGATGCAAATGTGTTATCAATCATTGTTAAAATTCCTTTACTTTTTGCAAGTTCAGAAATTGCTTTCATATCCGTAATTCCCAATAATGGGTTTGAAGGAGTTTCTATGTATAAAATCTTTGTATTTTCTTTAATCAAAGATTCAAAATCTTCCACTTTATCAGATTCTGTAAAAGAATACTCTATTCCGTATTTATCAAATTCAGAAACTATAAAATTATAAGTACCTCCGTAAATAACTTGTTGAATTATTACGTGGTCTCCTTTTTGTAAAAATGCCATTAATGCTGATGAAATAGCTGCCATACCAGAAGTAAAAATCAATGCATCTTCCGTTTTTTCTAAAGCTGCAATTTTTTGATGCAACATTTCTTGGTTAGGAGTATTAAAATAACGAGGATAACGTTTTACATCTACACCATCAAAAGCATAAGAAGTGGAAGGATATATTGGCGAAACTGCTCCTTTAAACTGTTCGTCTTTTACTTCACCAACGTGAACACACGTTGTGTTAATTCCTAGTTTGTTTGATTCTTTCATCTGATAAATTTCTATTCGCTAAATTAACAATTCTTAAATTATCTTTTCTTAAAATTTCAATATCTTCGTTTTATGATATCAGTTTTACTTGTGGGAAATGGAAATGTAGCCACACATTTACACAAAGCTTTTTTAACAGCTGATAATATAGCTGTTGCGCAAATCAATTCCAGAAAGTTGGAGGATATTCCTCAAGCAGATATAGCCATTATTGCAGTTTCTGATGATGCTATCGCAGAAGTTTCATCTAAAATGAATACATATTTGGTTGTGCATACTTCTGGTGCTTGCGGAATAGATGAATTACAAAACTCAAAAAGAAAAGGTGTTTTCTATATGTTACAGACCTTTTCTAAAGATAAGGAGGTAGATTTTTCTGAAGTTCCATTTTGTTTAGAAGCTGAAAATAACGACGATTATAAAATTCTTGAGAAATTAGCAAAATCAATAGGTAAAAAAGTGTATCAAATTGACTCTAAACAACGAAAAGCATTGCATGTATCAGCAGTTTTTGTAAATAATTTCACAAACCATCTCTATAAAATTGGGAATGATATTTGTAAAGAACACAACGTTCCCTTTGAAATTTTACAGCCTTTAATTCAAGAAACGGCATTAAAAATTGAATCCTTATCACCAGAAAAGGCACAAACTGGACCTGCAATTCGAAACGATAAAAAAACTATAAAAAATCATTTAGATTTGTTGGATAAAAAACAACAAAAAATCTATCAAATCTTAACAAAATCAATCCAAAATGGAAATTAGTTACAAACAGTTATTACATAATATTACTACCTTAATTTTTGATGTAGATGGAGTTCTTACCAATGGATTAGTAACCATAATGCCAAATGGAGAGTTGGTTAGAAATATGAACATTAAAGATGGATATGCCTTAAAAACGGCTGTAGACAAAGGATTAAATGTTTGTATTATTTCTGGCGGAAAAAACGAAGGTGTACGAACTCGATTAGCAAATTTAGGAATTGAAGACATTTATTTAGGTGCTCACGATAAAATTCAACAGTATAATGAGTTGACAGAAAAGTATGGTTTAAAACCAGAAAATGTCTTATATATGGGTGATGATATTCCTGATTTCCCAGTAATGAAATTAGTTGGAATGCCTTGTTGCCCAAATGATGCAGCTTCAGAAATTCAAAACGTTTCTAAATATATTTCTGATAAAAAAGGTGGTGAAGGATGCGTGAGAGACGTTATTGAACAAATTTTAAAAGTTCAAGGAAAATGGGAAAATAATTTTAATGCTAAATATGATTAATATGAAAAAAACACTTTTTACACTGCTAATCTTTACGATGTCTTTTTCAATAAATGCGCAATCTATTTTTGGTAAGTGGCATTCAACAAACGAAGATACTGGGGAAATCGATTCAGTAATTGAAGTTTATAAAAAAGATGGAAAAGCTTACGCTAAAATTATAGAAATTAAAAATCCTGATAGAAAAAATGCTGTTTGTGATTTGTGTGAAGGAAAAAATAATAACAAACCCATTTTAGGTTTAAATATACTTACAGGTTTAGAAAAAGATGATGATGAATGGTCTGGAGGTAAAATTTTAGATCCAAGAAATGGAAAAATTTATAAATGCTACATAAAATTAGAAGAGCCTAATAAACTAAAAATTAGAGGTTATATTGGATTTGCTTTAATTGGCAAAACTGCCTATTGGACCAGAGCTAAGGAATAGTATTCAGTATTCAGTATTCAGTATTCAGTATTCAGTATTCAGTATTCAGTATTCAGTATTCAGTATTCAGTATTCAAAACTACTTAATTAAAATACAATGTCTTCCCTTTGGGAAGATTTAGATGGGCTTTAATTTTTCTTCTCCAACATTGGTACAAAAGCAAAATCACCTAATTCGTGTTTTTCGAATTCTTTAGCCGATTTTCTAATAAATAAGGTCATGATTTGGGTTTTATCACCCACAGGAATCAACAACTTCCCTCCCACTTTTAATTGAGACAATAATGGTTTAGGAACAAAAGGAGCGCCAGCAGTGACTATAATTTTATCAAATGGTGCTTTTTCTGGTAAACCTTTGTAGCCATCACCAAAAATAAATTTCTTGGGCTTGTACCCCAATTTAGGCAGAAACAAAGAGGTCTTTTTAAATAATTCGTGTTGTCTTTCTATTGAATATACTTCAGCTTTTAACTCTAATAAAACTGCCGTTTGATATCCAGAGCCAGTACCTATTTCTAGAACTTTTTCTCCATTCAGTATTGTTAGTATTTGTGACTGAAAAGCTACTGTGTAAGGTTGAGATATTGTTTGTTCAGCTGCAATTGGAAATGCTTTATCCTGATAAGCATGCGATTCAAAACTACTATCAATAAACAAATGGCGTGGAATTTTACGAATTGCGTTTAATACATTTTCATCATTAATTCCTTTAGCTTGTAACACTTTAGCAAGCTGATTTCTAAGTCCTTGGTGTTTAGAAGTATCTTTCAATAGTATAAAATTTCTAGTTTCTAAAAATAGTAATTAATCCCAATAAATAGGCATAAAATTGTATCTTTGTTAGTGGTTCAGTTTTAGAATCAGAAAACATACAAAAACAATTATTTATGCTAAAAGCAGGAGTTTTAGGTGCTGGCCACTTAGGAAAAATTCACCTTCGTTTATTACAACAATCAGAAAAATATGAGTTAGTAGGTTTTTATGACCCTTCTAAAGAAAATGCCAAAAATGTTGCTGAAGAATTTGGTTATAAATCTTTCGATTCTATTGATGCTTTAATTGAATCCGTAGATGTTGTAGATATTGTTACTCCTACCTTATCGCATTTTGAATGTGCAAAAAAAGCCATTGAAAAAGGTAAACATATATTTATTGAAAAACCTATTACCAAAACTATTTTAGAAGCCGAAACCATAAAAAAATTAGCTTTACATCACAAAGTCTTAGGTCAAGTTGGGCATGTAGAACGTTTCAACCCTGCGTTTACAGCTGTAAAAGACAAGATTGACAATCCGATGTTTATCGAAACTCACAGACTTGCAGAATTTAACCCTAGAGGAACTGATGTACCTGTAGTTTTAGATTTAATGATTCATGATATTGATATTATTCTTTCAGTTGTAAAATCTAATGTAAAAAAGGTACACGCAAGCGGTGTTTCTGTAATTTCTGACACTCCAGATATAGCAAATGCAAGAATTGAATTTGAAAATGGATGTGTTGCCAATTTAACAGCTAGTAGAATTTCAATGAAAAATATGCGTAAATCACGCTTCTTTCAGAAAGATGCATACATTTCTGTAAATTTTTTAAGTAAAGAATCTGAATTGGTGAGAATGAAAGATGTCCCAAAAAATCCAGATGAATTTGCTATGATTTTACAAAATGCAGAAGGTGTTAAAAAGCAAATTTATTTCGAAAATCCTGAGATAGAAAATAACAATGCCATTTTAGATGAATTAAATACATTTGCTGATGCTATTAATAATAACACAACTCCTATTGTAAGTTTAAGTCAAGGAACTGAAGCACTAAGAGTTGCTCAAATGGTAATTGATTGTTTTTAAACAACTTTGTAATTAAAAAATACGTTAGGTACTGAGTGCTTTTTTTATTCTAAAAAAAAGCAAATAGCGAAAGCCTGTTAAAACGCCCAAATAATAATCTTTAATATTTTTTTATGAAAAACATTGCAGTTATTGGTGCTGGAACTATGGGAAATGGAATTGCCCACACATTTGCACAATTTAATTTTAAAGTACACTTAGTTGATATTTCTGAAGTTTCTTTAGAAAAAGGAATGTATACAATTGCTAGAAATTTGGATAGAATGGTTGCAAAAGAAAAAATTTCTGAAGCTGATAAATTGCAAACCATTAACAACATTAGTACTTTTACTTCTTTAAAAGAAGGAGTCTCTAATGTAGATTTGGTAGTTGAAGCTGCTACTGAAAACGAAGCTTTAAAAACAAAAATCTTTAAAAATTTAGATGAATTTTCAAACGAAAAAACAATATTAGCCACCAACACGTCTTCTATTTCAATTACTCAAATAGCTGCAGCTACAAAAAGACCCGATAAGGTTATTGGAATGCATTTTATGAACCCTGTACCTATTATGAAGTTAGTAGAAATTATTAGAGGGTATAATACTTCAGATGCTGTTATGGATACCATTGTTTCACTTACTCAAGCAATTCATAAAATTCCTGTAGAAGTTAACGATTATCCAGGTTTTGTAGCTAACAGAATTTTAATGCCTATGATTAACGAATCAATTGAAACACTATATAATGGAGTTGCTGGTGTAAATGAAATTGACACTGTTATGAAATTAGGAATGGCACATCCGATGGGACCTTTACAATTGGCTGATTTTATTGGTTTAGATGTTTGTTTATCTATTTTAAATGTGATGTATCATGGATTCAAAAACCCAAAATATGCCCCTTGTCCATTATTAATAAATATGGTAACGGCAGGAAAATTAGGTCTAAAATCTGGTGAAGGTTTTTATGACTATACTGAAAGTAGAAAAGCAGAAAAAGTTGCTAAAATGTTTTCTTAAAAAATGAATTTTCGCTTTCTATTCTTCTTATTATTTTTTTGTTCCTTCATTTACAGTCAAAATAATAAAAATTATTTTTTTAAACCGAATAAGATTGGTTTTCTTTATAATTATGCAAATGAGAAGAACTTTTTGTTTGATGATACTGATTATTATTACACAACCAATACTTTTAAAAGTCAGTTTTTTTATAATCTTGGTAACTGGAAAACCTTAAATTTTGAACTAGTTATTCAACCTCAAATTCAATTTTTAAAGCATCAATTATTAAATGAGCAGTTTGTTTTACCTAATGAAGAAAATTTTAAGGAAAAAAGACTTCGTTTTACAAAATTAAAGAATATGAATTTGTATTCTATAGAATTTGGATTCTCTATAAATCAGTTAATTATAGAGAACCTTTTTTTAAAGATTACTGCCAGTGTTGGTTTATCTGTTATTGATACAGAAACTGAACGTCTTGCAAAAGGATTTACTTTTATAGAAAATGGCTCTATAGGATTTACTTATCAAACTTCATTAAAGACTGCTTTATATTTGGGTACTAATATTGGTCATGTTTCTAATTTTGATTTCCAGAAACCGAATAGTGGTTTTAATATTGTAGGTTTTGAAATAGGAATTAGTTATCAATTAAAATAGAAAAAGAAACTTTTTTTAAGTTCCTTTTTCATTTAATAATATATTAACTATCCTAACCAGGAATTAAGCATCCATATTGTTTTTTCTTGTTCAGAAATAAAATCACTCATCATTGAGTTTGTTCCTTCATCATCAGCTTGATCAGATAATTCTAATATTACTCTTTCTATTTTTAGTAATTCAGAAAGCGAATTTACAACCAATTCTATACCTTGTACATCATTAGAAATGTTTTTACCAACAGGAACTGAAGCGTTATCAATATAATCTAAAAAAGTATGCAAAGGCTTACCTTGTAGAGTTAAAATTCTTTCTGCGATATCATCTATTTTAACTTGAGAATCAGTATAAAATTCTTCAAATTTTGTATGCAATTCAAAAAAGTTTTTACCTTTTATGTTCCAATGTAAACCTCTTAAATTTTGATAATAAATTTGAAAGTTTGCTAACAATCCATTTAATTCATTAACTAAATTTGCAGTTTGATGCTTGTCTAAACCTAATATTGTTTTGTTCATTTTATTGTTTTTTTTGATAAGTCAAAATTATCAGAAAATAATTTTAATAAACTATAATTATTATTGATAGTTTTAATATCTTTATCAAAATTTTTTATTCAAAATGACTATCACACAATTAAAATACGTTTTATCTGTAGCAGAGTATCAAAATTTTACGGTAGCTGCAGAACATAGTTTTGTTACACAGCCTACGTTAAGTATGCAAATTCAAAAATTAGAAGATGAATTAGACATTCAAATATTTAACCGTTCAAAAAAACCTATAGAACTTACAGAGGTAGGGAAAAAAATTGTAGAACAAGCTAAAGTAGTTGTAGATGAAAGCAATAGAATATTAGATATTGTCCATCAACAAAAAGGATATATTGGGGGTGAATTTAAACTAGGTATCATTCCAACAATAATGCCTACCTTATTACCTATGTTCTTACATAATTTCACAAAAAAATATCCTAAAGTTAAGTTGATTATCGAAGAGCTAACCACCGAAGAAATTATTAGAAAGCTTATAGATGGACATATAGATGCTGCTATAGCAGCAACTCCTCTAGAAAATGAAGCGATCAAAGAAAGACCTTTATATTATGAACCCTTCGTTGGTTTAATACCTCAAAATCATAGACTTTTTAATAATAAATATATTACTTCTGATGAATTAGAAATGGAAGATATTCTATTATTAGAAGATGGGCATTGCTTTAAAGATAGTGTAATTAACTTGTGTAGAAATCATAAAATTGACAACAAGAAAGGCTTTCAACTAGAAAGTGGAAGTTTTGATACATTAATAAAACTATCAAAAGAGGGTCTTGGAATGACTCTTTTACCCTACCTACATACTTTAGACATAAACGAAACTGACAAAAGATATTTGCGTGAATTTACAAACCCACCACCAGCTAGAGAGGTAAGTTTAATTTACCATAAATCACAATTAAAAATGCAATTGATTGAAGCTTTGAAGAAAACTATTGATGGTGTTATAAAAGGTGCAATTGCTTTTTCTGATGTTAAAATAGTTAGTCCTTTACAGAAGACTAAATAATAGTAAACTAGGTTTAGTACAATTAACCTAAAACTAAATACCCGAAAAATTTAAATTTTTCGGGTATTTGTTAAATAGTAATACTAAGCGTACATCTTACTTCTTAATTCTTTAATTTTTGGATCAGATAAATATTCATCAAAAGTACCTAATCTGTCAATTACACCTTTTGGAGTTAATTCAATTACTCTATTGGCAACAGTTTGTGCAAACTCATGGTCATGAGTTGTAAACAAAACAGTTCCTTTAAAATTTATTAATGAGTTATTTAAGGCTTGTATAGATTCTAAGTCTAAGTGATTTGTGGGTTCATCTAAAACTAAAATATTTGCTCTTTTCATCATCATTTTAGACAACATACAACGAACTTTTTCACCTCCTGAAAGTACATTACTTTTCTTTAATGCTTCTTCACCAGAAAAAATCATTTTACCTAAAAAACCTCTTAAAAATACTTCTTCACGTTCTTCTTCGGTCTGTGCATATTGTCTTAACCAATCTACTAAATTTAATTCTCCATTCTGAAAAAAAGAAGAATTGTCTAGAGGTAAATAAGATTGTGTTGTTGTAACTCCCCAAGAAAATTTACCAGAATTAGCTTTTTCATTTTCCATTATAACTTGATAAAAAGCAGTAACCGCTCTAGAGTTCTTAGAAATTACTGCAACTTTATCTCCTTTGTTAAGATTAATATCTACTTTATCAAAAAGTTTTTCACCTTCGAAATCTTTTGATAAAGCATCTATATTTAAAATTTGGTCTCCAGCTTCTCTGTCGCTTTTAAAAATAATTGCAGGGTAACGTCTACTTGATGGCTTTATATCTTCTACATTTAATTTCTCAATCATTTTTTTTCGCGATGTTGCTTGTTTAGATTTTGCAACATTAGCAGAAAAACGACGAATAAACTCTTCAAGTTCTTTCTTTTTATCTTCTGCTTTTTTGTTTTGTTGAGCTCTTTGTTTTGCTGCTAATTGAGAAGATTCATACCAAAACGTGTAGTTTCCAGAATAGTGATTTATTTTACCAAAATCGATATCAGAAATATGTGTACAAACCGCATCTAAAAAGTGTCTATCATGTGAAACAACAATAACACAGTTATCATAATTTGCTAAAAAGTTTTCTAACCAACCAATTGTTTCGAAATCTAAGTCGTTAGTAGGTTCATCCATAATTAATACATCTGGGCTACCAAATAATGCTTGCGCTAATAAAACTCTTACTTTTTGTTTACCATCCAAATCTTTCATTAGTGTATAATGTAAATCTTCAGAAATCCCTAAATTAGATAGCATTGCTGCTGCATCTGAATCAGCATTCCAGCCATTCATTTCTTCAAAAACAATTTGTAACTCGCCTATTTTTTCAGCATTTTCATCAGTATAATCAGCATACAATTCGTCGATTTGTTTTTTTATGTCAAATAAATCTTTATTACCCATTACCACTGTTTCTAACACAGGGAATTCATCGAATTCATTATGGTTTTGAGATAAAACAGACATACGTTTACCAGGTTCTAAGTGTACCTGACCAGATGTTGGTTCTTGTTTGCCTGAAAGAATTTTTAGAAAGGTAGATTTTCCTGCTCCATTTGCGCCAATTATTCCATAACAATTTCCATTTAGGAACTTGGTATTTACTTCATCAAACAAAACACGTTTACCAAATTGTACAGATAAGTTAGAAACTGATAACATAATACTTTTTTAAAATTTGCTGCAAAAGTACAAATTAGATTTCTCTTTTCTATTAGTATTTTAAACCGTTTTTTACAAAAAAATATAGTTTTTTAAGAACTATTTTAACAACGAATTAACAAGAATAGCTTCCTTGAATAGTTAAATTTGTGATTGCAGAAATGTATATTTTTAAATGATAAAACACTTACTTTTTTATATTATTATTTTCAACGCCATAATAGGTTGCAAATCAGATAAAGATTCGCACACATTTTTTGGCGGTAAGATTATTAATCCAAAAACGAATCATGTTATTCTTTATGCTATGGATAAGGTTATTGATACGCTATTTCTAGATAATAATAATCGTTTTTTAGGGAGGTTTAAGAATATTAGCGAAGGTTTATACTATTTTGTTCATGGAATCGAAAATCAATATATTTATTTAGAACCAAAAGACAGTTTAATGTTACGTTTAAACACATGGGATTTTGATGAATCTTTGGTTTTTGCAGGTAAAGGGGCTGAAAGAAATAATATCTTAATTGATTGTTTTTTAGAAGATGAAAAGGATAACAAAGTGTTTTACAAATTGAATCATTTAGAACCTAGAGAATTCAAGGAAAAAACTGATTCAATTTTATTTTTAAAAGATATTACATACAAAGAATATATCACAGAGCACCCAGATGAAACCTCTGGTTTTAATACTGTATTAAATGTAGCTCTAACTTATCCTATATATGCACGTATAGAAAGATACCCCATAGTTCATTTAAAATATTCTAACAAAAAAGATTTTCATGATTTAGATGAAACATTTTTCAAACACAGAAAAGTAGTAAATATTAATAAAGATTCTTTGATGTATTATCCTCCTTACACTCAATATGTTAGAAACTATTTATATAATTCTACATATTCATTAGGTCATAAACCCATGGCAAATGAATACTCTTCAGATTTTACTAAAGATTTATTAAACACTATTGATACTAAAATATCGTCCAAAAAATCTAAAAATGCTTTTTTAAAGCAAACCGTAATTGGGCATTTTTATAGAAAATCTAGTTGTGATGTAAACAAAGATGCATTCAACACCTATTTTGAATTAAGTACTAGTGATGAAGACAAAAACCATGTTAGACTCTTACTAACAGATAATAAAGCTGTTCACAAAGGAAAAAAAATAAATAATTTTCAGGTATATGATTTTAATGAAAGAAAACAAAGCATTCATAAAATTATAAAAAATAAAAATTCTTTCTTATTCTTTTGGAATCCTGAATATGTTTCTCCAATGTATATTTCATCAAGAATGAACTATTTATCAAAAAAATTTCCAGACATACAGTTTATACAAATAAAAATTGACGGAAATTCGAAAGATAGAATTCATAAGTTAGATATAAAAAATCAATTCTACATAGATGCTACAAGCGAAGCAAATAATTTTCTAACAAGTAAAATGCCTCGTTCTATTATTATTGACAAAAAAGGAATTGTCCAAAATGGATATGCATCTATTTCTTCCAGAAAAATTTACAATCAGCTAAAAGAATTAATTAGCGAGTAGTATCTATTTTATTTAATGTACATTTGCACGATTTTAATTTTATGGGGTAACTCGTAAAAAATCAGTCCGAATTATAAACGGGTTTGCAGGTGGGCGTTCTGTGAATCCACAAAAACACAGTAATGTCAACATTTTTAGAATTAGGCTTAAAAGAGCCTATAAACAAAGCATTGGCGGATTTAGGTTACGAAAAACCTACCGTTATTCAAGAAAAAGCAATTCCACAAATTATATCATCTACAGACGATTTAAAGGCATTTGCACAAACTGGTACAGGAAAAACTGCAGCTTTTAGTTTACCTATTTTACAATTAGCAGATTCCGATAACAAAAACACACAGGCTATAATTTTATCTCCTACAAGAGAATTAGCGGTTCAAATTGGTAACAATATTAAAGACTTTTCAAAATATCTACCAAATATGAAAGTTGTTACAGTTTATGGTGGAGCAAACATAGAAGAGCAAATTAGAGCACTAAAACGAGGTGCCCAAATAGTTGTGGGAACTCCTGGTAGAACTGTTGACTTAATTAATAGAAGAGCTTTAAAATTAGGAAATATAGAATGGTTAGTTTTAGATGAAGCCGATGAAATGTTAAATATGGGCTTTAAAGAAGAACTAGATAATATTTTAGAAGTAACTCCCGAAACTAAACAAACTTTATTATTTTCTGCAACGTTTCCAAGAGAGGTAGAGGCTATTGCCAGAAACTACATGACTAAACCTATAGAAGTAACTTCTGGTGAAAAAAATCAAGGTTCAGATAATGTTAGTCATGAATATTATGCAGTTACAGAAAGAACTCGTTATCCTGCTTTAAAAAGAATTGCTGATTTAAATCCTGACATTTATGGAATTATTTTCTGTAGAACTCGAAGAGAAACTCAAGAAGTAGCAGATAATTTGATTAGAGATGGTTATAATGCAGATTCACTACATGGAGACTTATCGCAAGCTCAACGTGATTCTGTAATGGGTAAATTCAGAAAAAAAACAGTTCAATTACTAGTTGCAACAGATGTTGCTGCACGAGGTTTAGATGTTGATAACTTAACACACGTTATTAACCATAAATTACCAGATCAAATAGAGAATTACAACCATAGAAGTGGAAGAACTGGTAGAGCTGGTAAAAAAGGAATTTCCATAGTTTTAGTAAATAACAAAGAAAAAGGGAAATTAAGACCTATTGAAAGAATAATTAAAAAGAAATTTGTAGAAACTAAGGTACCATCTGGAAAAGAAATTTGCCAAAACCAATTAATGCATTTGATTGATAAAGTGCAAAATATTGAAGTTAATAAATCTCAAATAGAAGAATTTTTACCTAACATCTACGAAAAATTAGAAAGTTTTTCTAGAGAAGAATTAATTCAAAAATTTGTTTCTTTAGAATTTAACACCTTTTTATCATATTATGAAAACGCTAAAGATTTAAACGATTTGTCCTCAAAAGACAATTCTAGAGGAAGATCTAGTAGTGAAGACATGAGTCGTTTTTTTATTAATATTGGAAGAAAAGACAAACTTAATCCAGCGAAATTAATTGGTTTAATCAATGACCAAAATATTGGTGATAAAATTGAAATTGGTGCCATAGATATTTTAGACACTTTCTCTTTCTTTGAAGTTGATAAAAACTTTGAAAGTGCAACCTTAGAAGCATTTGCAACAAATCAGCCAGATTTTGATGGGCGTTCAGTCAATGTAGAAATTACTAAAAAAGATCGTTCTAGTGGTGGAAAAAGACGCGGAAAAAAACCTTTTGGAAATAAAGATGGTGGTTTTGGAAGAAGAAGAAATTCTGAAAGTTCTTCTAGGAGAAAAGATGAAGGAGGAAAAAGAAAATTAGACAGAAGATCTGACCGACCTAAAAATTCTGGAGATAGAAAATCTGGAGGCTTCGGAAGAAGACGTAGAGAAAGATAAAATTACATACCGGAATATCCCAAAACCTTCAATCTAAAAATTGAAGGTTTTTTTATAATAATGCTAAATTAAAATAAGAACTGCAATCATTATAAAAACGATAACTTGAATCCATTTTAAGTAAAATGCAATATTGGTATTATTTCTAATTTTTTGTGATATTACATCTGCTAAAACTGCAATTAAAGAGAATACAATTAATGAAACCAACATAAATAAGAAACCTAAAATATAGAACTGAATTACTGTTGGAAGGGTTTTACTAAATAAAAAACCGGGGAAAAAAGCTAAAAAGAAAATAGAAACTTTTGGATTTAAAACATTCATTGTAAACCCTTGTTTAAATAATTGTAACGTTGTTTTCTTAAGAACACTATTAGAATTCAACGCAATAGAAGCCTCCGATTTTAAAGCTTTAAAAGCCAAATAGAGTAAATAGAAAGCACCAAATAACTTAATTGCAAAAAACAAATTTTCTGATTCTTTAATAATTGCAGATACACCAAATGCTAAGAGCGTTGTATGAATTATACAACCAGAAATTAACCCAAAAACAGTAGCTAAACCATATTTTTTACCGTTTACAACACTTTGTGTTAATACAAAAATATTATCTGGTCCGGGTGAAATGGCTAAAATCAAAGTGGCCACTCCAAAGGAAAACAATGTTTCAATCATAATTATGATTGTTCTAAAATGGCTTTATGTATCTTTTTAAGCAAACTTGGTCCTTCATAAATAAAACCAGTATAAACTTGAACCAAATCCGCTCCAGCATTAATCTTCTCAAGTGCATCTTCAGCAGAATGAATACCTCCTACCCCAATAATAGGAAATGATTTACCAGATTTATTCGCTAAATATTGGATAACTTTTGTACTTTGATTTTTAATGGGTTGACCACTTACACCTCCGTTACCAATTTCATCTAAACGTGATTTAGATGCTTTTAAATTATCTCTTGTCGTTGATGTATTTGAAGCGATAACACCATCAATTTTTGTTTCTGCAACTAGTTCTATAATTTCATCTAGTTGAGTATTGTTTAAATCAGGAGCAATTTTTAATAGAATAGGTCTTTGCTTTAATTGGCTATTATTTAATTTTTGGCACGCTGTTATTAGTTCTACTAAATATTCTTTATCATTTAATTTAGCATGACTTCCAACATTAGGACAACTCACATTCAGTACAAAATAATCTACATATGGATGTAATTGTTCAAAAACCTCAAGGTAATCTTCCGTATAATCCTCTGGTTTAGTATTGGTGTTCTTACCTATATTTCCACCTATAATAACTTTTCCTTTATTTTGTTTTAAGTTCTCTATTGCCGCTTCAACTCCATCATTATTAAATCCCATTCTATTAATAATTCCTTTATCATCTTTTAAGCGGAATAATCTTTTCTTTGGATTCCCAATTTGTCCTTTAGGAGTTACAGTTCCTATTTCTATGAAACCAAAACCAAAATTAGAAAGTTCGTTATATAAAACTGCATTTTTATCAAATCCAGCCGCTAAACCGACAGGATTTTTAAAAGTAAGACCAAAAAGGTTACGCTCTAATTTTTTATCATTTATTTGATAAAATCCTCTTAAAATTGATGTCATTAAAGGAATTTTACATAAAGTTCTAATTAAAGAAAATATAAAATAATGAACCTTTTCAGGATCAAATAAAAATAAAATTGGACGTATTAATAATTTGTACATATATTTAAATATAAAAAAAGCTCCAACCAAGGAGCTATAGAATTATCTTAAAACAGCATTTAAATTCTTTTCAAAAGATTGCTGTAATTTTTGCATTATTTTATCTATTTGTTTGTCTTCTAATGTTTTTGATTCATCTTGTAATAAGAAACTTATTGCATAAGATTTTTTACCTTCTGGTAATTTATCTCCTTGGTAAACGTCAAATAAATCGACTTCCTTTAAAAGTTTTCTTTCTGACTGGAATGCTAAATTATACACTTCTTTAAATTCAGTTTTACCATCTAATAATAATGCTAAATCACGTTTAACCGCTGGAAATTTTGGCAAATCTGATACTTTAATTTTCTTATTCCCTACTAATTTTAAGATAGCATCCCAATTAAAATCTGCAAATAAAACTTCTTGCTTAATTCCGAATTCTTTTAAAATTGAACGCTTTACAACTCCGAATTCAACTAATTTAATTTTTCCTAAACCTAAAGAAATCCCTTCTGTAAAAACATCCAATTTAGAAGGCGAAGATTTTGATTTATCTATTCCTAACCTCTCAAGTAAAGAAGTAATAATTCCTTTTAAATAAAAGAAATCTGAAATTTTATTATCAATATTCCAAGTTTCTTTTGTTCGATTTCCTGTTACAAAAAGAGTTAAGTGCTTATTTTCTTCATATTTTTCATTGTACTTATGATAGGTCTTACCAAACTCATAAAACTGAAGTGCGTTATTTTTTCTATTAATGTTATACCCAACAGATTCTAATCCACTAAACAATAAAGATTGTCGCATCACTTTTAAATCGTTACTTAATGGATTTAACATCTCTACATTAGCTTCTTCATTAATATTTTCAGATAAACTTGAGTACTCTGGCTTGGTTAATGAATTCGCCATAGTTTCGTTAAAACCAAGTGCACTTAGTTGATTGGCAACAATATTTTCAATCTTTGTTTCTTTATTAGAATCAAAAGAAATTGATGTATTCAATTTATGAGAAAACTCTATGTTATTGTATCCATAGACTCTTAAAATTTCTTCAATAATATCAGCTTCACGCTGAACATCAGTTCTGTAAGAAGGTATTGTTAATCCTAAACCACCTTCTGTTTCACTATTAATTTTTATTTCTAATGAAGCTAAAATATTCTTAATCGTTTCTTTCGGAATTTCTTGTCCTATTATACGATATGCATTTTCGTAAGATAAAAACACTTGAAAATCTTCTATTTTTTCAGGGTAAAAATCAGAGATATCAGATGCTAATTTTCCTCCAGCATATTCTTCTATTAAAAGAGCAGCTCTTTTTAAAGCATATTCAGTCAAGTTAATATCAATTCCTCTTTCAAAACGAAAAGAAGCGTCAGTATTTAAAGCATGTCTTTTTGCTGTTTTTCTAATAGAAACTGGGTTAAAATAAGCACTTTCTAAAAAAATTGAGGTAGTATTTTCTGTAACTCCAGACTTTAATCCTCCAAAAACTCCACCAATACAAAGTGGATTAGAATCTGCATCACAAATCATGATATCTTCTGATGATAATTCTCTTTCTACTTCATCTAGAGTAATAAATTTAGTACCTTCTTCTAAAGTTTTTACTAAGATTTTATTTCCTTTAATTTTCTGGGCATCAAACGCATGCAATGGTTGCCCTAATTCGTGTAATACATAATTGGTAATATCTACAATATTATTTTTGGGAGCCAAACCAATCGATTTTAATCGATTTTGAATCCATTGTGGAGATTCTTTAACTTCGACATCAGTAATTGTAATTCCGCAATAACGAGGCACTAAATCTTTATCTTCTACTTCAACGTCAAAACGAAGTCTTCTTTCATCTACATGAAAATCACTAACTGAAGGTGATATTAATTCTAATTTTTCATCTTGCTGAATTAACCCAGCACGTAAATCTCTAGCCACTCCAAAATGACTCATTGCATCAGATCTGTTTGGTGTTAATCCGATTTCGAAAACATAATCTACCTCTATATTAAAAACCTCAGCAGCAGGAGTTCCAACTTTTAGTTTTTTATCTAAAACCATAATTCCATCATGACTTATACCAAGACCTAGTTCATCTTCAGCGCAAATCATTCCAAAACTTTCTTCTCCTCTAATTTTTCCTTTTTTTATCTTAAAACCATCGCCTTTTTCGTCATACAAAGTTGTACCAATAGTTGCAACAGGTACTTTTTGACCTGAAGCTACATTTGGTGCACCACAAACAATTTGAACTGGTTTTTCATCACCTAAATCAACTGAAGTAACTTTTAATCTGTCTGCATTTGGGTGTTGTTTACAAGTTAAAACTTTACCTACGACTACACCTTTTAAACTTCCTTTTATAGATTCTTTAGTCTCAATTCCTTCAACTTCTAAACCTAAATCAGTTAACAATTCTCCTGTTTTTACAGGTTCCCAATCAACTTGTAAGAATTGTTGTAACCAATTGTATGAAATTTTCATATTTTCTATCGGGTTTGTTAGCCGCAAATTTACTTAAATTCTACTTTTTATCATTCATTTTCATTTTAAAAAGTATAAGTTTATTTTTAATAATTCTAAAATAAATATCTTTGCCAACTTAAATCTAACAAATGCTAAAGAGTATTCCCAATTATATTAAATATATTTTTACAAATATTTTTTTTCTATTTCTATTCTCTTTAGTATTTAGAATGATTTTTTACACTTTTTTCTCTCAACTTGATGAAGCACAAACTATAGAAATACAAAAAGCTTTTTGGTTAGGTGTTCGTTTTGACATTAAAATATCTGTAATTGCTTTTTTTCCTCTAGCGTCTTTAATTTTAATAGTAAATTATCGTTTTTTTAAAAATAAAACGTATAAAAAAATCGCTGTACTATACTTGGTTTTAGTCTATCTCGTTTTAACCCTATTCTACCTTTTTGATTTTGGTTATTATGATTATCTAAATATTCGATTAGATGCTTCTTCTTTACGTTTCTTAGATGATATTAAAATATCTAGCCAGGTATTAATTGAAAGTTATCCTATATACAAGGGGTTATTAGGTTTACTAATATTATGCTTTTTAATTTTTATATTTTCTAAATTCATTTTTATATATTTTTCTAGTCAAAAGAAAACCATTTCAAAAAAGCTAAAAGCTATCTATTTTATTGGTACAATTTTACTGATGTCATACGGTATTTACAATAGCATCACACATTATCCATTACGCTGGAGTCAGGCTTTTTTCTCCAAAAACAATGCAGTAAACCAATTTGCTTTAAATCCAGTGTTATATTTTTTTGACAGTTTTGCTTTTCGTAGCGAAGGAGTAGACATTAATAAATTGAATACATATTACCCTGTTATTGCCAGACACCTAGATTTACCTAAAGATAAAATTTCTTTCGAGAGAAAAACTGCTTTTGATTCTACCTTTACCAAAAAACCGAATCTAGTTATTATAATGATGGAGTCTGTTGGTGTAAAACCAATGAGCTATTATGGAAACCCTATAAATAGTACTCCTTATATGGATAGTATCATTAAAAGAAGTTTAAATTTTTCTAATTTCTTTGTTCATAAAGCAGGAACAGCTGCAAGTGTCTTTGCAAGTGTTACAGGTTTACCAGATATCGATGATGTTAAAACTGCTTCTAGAAATCCAATGGTTATAAATCAGAGAATTATTTTTGATCAATTTGAAGGATATGAGAAGCTATATTTTTTGGGAGGAAGTGCAAATTGGGCAAATATTAGAGGCATTTTTCAATCGAATATAAAAGGATTAAAAATTTTTGAAGAAGGTAGTTATGAGATTGAAGATAGAGCTGATGTTTGGGGGATAGATGATTATGATTTATTTAAAGAATCTGATAAAGAACTTTATAAACTACATAAAAAAGGAAAACCCTTTGTTGCTTATATTCAAACTGCAACAAACCATATGCCATTTACAGTACCAGATAAAAAAGAAAATTATAAACCTTTAACTAATAGCGAAATTAGTAGCGAATTGCTTGAAAAATCTGGTTTTAAATCAATTGCTCAGCTTAATGCACTAAGATATTTAGACTTTAATATTCAACGTTTTTTAGATAGATCAAAAGAATCTGGTTATTATAAGAATACCATATTTGCATTTTTTGGAGACCATAATACAGCAATGAAAAGAACAGATTTATTTTCTAAAGAATATGATTTAGAAATTCAACCACATCATGTTCCTTTTTTTATTCATGCTCCAAATTTTGTAAAAAATACTACTATAAATACTAATGGAAAGCTAGCTGATATTTTTCCAACTTTAGCCAGTATCGCAAGAGTTAATCACACGAATTATACCTTAGGAGACAACCTAATGGATTCTATCTCGAGCAATAAAAATATTTCTTTTGTATATCTAAAAATCAATGGAGAACCTTCAGTAGGATTACTAAAAGATAGTTTATACTACTCAAGAACCAATGTCACAAAAACTAACGGACTATACAATCTAAATGAAAAAGAAGTAAAAGATTATAAATCTATCTATCCTGAAATTACAAAACAAATGGATAGTTTATTAAATGCATATTATCATGCTACAAAATATTTATATTTTAATAATAAAAAATTAGTTGAATGATACCCTATCTAACTTTTGATAAAGTCTAAAATAGAGGTTTCCAAAAATAACTCCGATTAATATTCCAACAATAATATCGATTGGAAAATGAACTCCTAAATAGAGTCTTGAGTAAGAAAAAAATGCTGGAAATAAAAGTAAAAAATAGGGATACTTATATTTTTCTTTTAATAACAATATTGCAAAAATGGTGAAAAAAGTAGAAGTTGTAGCATGTCCAGACATAAAGCTATAACTCTGTGGGTCAATCAAATTTCTTAATAGTTGGTAAATCTGAGGGTCATTATTTGGTCTTAGTCTTTGAACAGTATTTTTAACTAAATTGGTAAATTGGTCAGATACGCCGACTAATACTACCATAGCCAAAATCATAAATCCACCTCTTTTCCAACCATAACTTTTAATGATTAAAAAAAAAATTAGTAAAAACAAAGGAATCCAATTTAGCTGATTTGTAATTGTCAACCAAAGTGAATCCCATTGTTCACTTCCTAAATTATTTAAAAAAACAAGAAGCTTTTTATCTATTTGTATGATATCTTCTATCAAATTATTCACCTACTTTTAAAACTTCAACCTCAAACATTAAATCGGCTTTTTTAGGAAAAGGTCCAAAAGCTTCTTCTCCATAACCAATATAATAAGGTATAAATAATCTAGCTTTTTCACCTTCTCTCATTTTTAGTAATCCTTCTTTAAAACCAGCTATCATTGGTCTTTGAGGATCACTTAATGTTAAAGAAAAAGGCTCCATACCTGGGTCTAAAGAAGATTGAATTCTAGTACCATCTGCAACAAAAAGTGTAAAATGTACAGTTAAAGGTTTATTAGCATCTACTTTCTTCCCTTTAGTTTTTTTCAGCATTAAAACTCTTAAACCGGATTCTGTTTTTGTAGCTATAGGTTCTTCCATTTTCTCCAAAAATTTCACTTTTTTGGATAAATATTTAGTATACCTAGCTTGCTCAACTTTAAACTCTTCTGCTTTTCTATCTTTTTCGTTAGCTGAAAATTTTTGAAGTTCATTATCAAAAACATTAGCAGCATTAAAAGATGTTGCTTTATAACCAACTCTAATAATTTCTATTGAGTTTATAGTATCTCCTTGAGTAATCGAATTTACAACAGACATTCTTACTGAATCTATTGCTTTTTTAATTTTCTCTGAATCCTTAAACTTGGTTTTTATCTCTTTTAATTGATTTGGATTTACAGTTGTTTTTCCAAAAACAGAGTGTTTTCCGTTTAAATGTGGAATTGCTCTATGCGTAATAAAAAACTGACTATTATTAGTAGATGGACCACCATTTGCCATAGATAATACTCCAACATCGTCGTGTTTATATAACAAGTCTCCTTCTTTATTTTTTGGAAATTCATCACCAAAAACATAACCCGCAGGTTTCCTTCCTTTTGGCGTAAAACCACCACCTTGAATCACAAAATTATTAACAACTCTATGAAAAATAATGCCTTCATAAAAGTTTTTACCTTTTAAAGAATCGTGAAGTTTATTATTTGTGCCTTCAATTAAAGAAACAAAATTAGCTACTGTCATCGGTACTTTATCAGCATATAACTCTAATAAAATATCGCCTTTATTAGTATGAATTTCTGCGTATAGACCTTTTTCTAAATCATTATACTTAGTAGGCTTACAGGCTGTTATTGTAACAAAAGCTAAAATGTATAAAATAGTTCTATTCATATTATTTTATAATTTCTAATATTTCTACTTCAAAAATTAATGTAGAAAGAGGTTTTATTAATTCGCCTCTTTGTTGAGCTCCATAAGCAATTTTATAAGGAATAAAAAACTTATATTTTGAACCTTCTTTCATCATTGCTAATCCTTCATTAAAACCTGGAATAAATTGATTAGCTCTTGCAGTGTAAGGTGACTTTTTTTCTACAGAACTATCAAAAACTTTACCATCTATTGTAGTTCCATGATAATGAATTTTTACTTTATCAGTTGGCTTTACTAAATCTCCTTTACCCTCTTTTAATACAATATATTGTAATCCACTTGCTGTAGTTTTTATCCCCTTTTTGCTTTTATTAGCAGCTAAAAATTCTTCTCCAGCTTTTTTTATGTGACCAAATTTAGCTTCTGCTTCTTTAATCGCTTTTTCTTGCTGTTCTTTCATTTTAGCTTCTTGTTTTTTCTGAAAGTAAGTAGTAATTACATTTTGGATATCTTTTTCTTGCATTAAAAAATTTAAAGAATCAATACCATTTAAGAAACCTTGAATAAAAATCTCTTTATTTACCTCTTCAAAACCATTTTTAAGCTGCTTATTTATGTTAACACCATAACTCATACCAGCTGCATAACTTACTGAATCTATTTTTGAATTTAAAGATTTTACTTCTTTTCTTTGTTTTCCACAAGAAGTCATAGATACTACGACTGTTAACGTTAAAATAATTTTTATAATTTTCATTTTTTTTGTATTATTTAATATTTATTAATGTTACGGTACTTATAATTGACTGATTAATTCCAATTTTATTTCCATCTCCAGAAATACCAAAAGCATTATAGGATGGAATAACAAATGTAATAGTTTCTCCTACTTTCATCAACTTTATTCCTGATTGAAGTCCTGATAAAAAATCTTCTTTATCTACTTTATATTTTTTAACTCCTAATTCTTCTTTAGAATAAATAATGTTTCCTTTTAAATCTGCAATATTATATTCTATTTCAACTTCATCACCGGTTTTTGCAAAAGGTATTTCCTCTTGTACTTTGCGAATGTAAGAATACCAAAAACCATTTGGGGAAACTTGATATTTCTTAGTAGAATCTTGTTTTATTAAATTGATAATTTTATCGTCTTCTAACTTATTTAACTTTTTAGATTCTTCAATTGTTTCTAGTAAAATTGTAGTCGATGGCTTTGGATGAATTGGTTTCCTTGGTTCAACTCTAGAGCAACCAAAACATAGAATACAACAAAAAATTAAAATTCTAACTTTCATAAGAAGTTTGTAATTCATTGTGATATTTTGGTAATAATGATGCAAACTCTGTAACCGTTTTTTCCATTGGCAAATCCGATTTACCACCAGCCGCATTATCATGTCCTCCTCCATTAAAATGGTTTCTTGCAAACTGATTTACAGAAAAGCTACCTTTAGATCTAAAAGATATTTTTATAATTCCTTGTTCTTTATCTTCAATAAAGATAGCTGCAAAAATAATTCCTTTTAAAGATAAAGCATAGTTAACAACACCTTCTGTATCACCTTTTTTGAAATCAAAACGTTTTTTTTCTGCATCAGTTAAAGTAATATAAGCCGTCTTATATGATGGCAAAACTTGCAAATTACTTAAGGCTTGCCCTAATAATAATAACCTATTGTAAGAATTAACATCATATACATTATTATGAATTTTATCGTTCTCTGCTCCTTTATCAATTAAGTCTGCAATAATTCTATGTGTTTTACTTGTAGTAGATCTAAAACGGAAAGAACCAGTATCTGTCATAATTCCTGTATATAAGCAAGTAGCAATATCAGCATCAATTAAATGCAAATCGTTATTCATTTCTATAAATTGATATACCATTTGACAAGTGGAACAAATCTCAACATCAGAATACATATATTTTACATCTTCTGGTTGCTGATGGTGATCTATCATAGCAAAATCATTCGGGTATTTTTCTAAGGTATTTTGCATATCAGTTCCTACTCTATGCAACGCATTAAAATCCAATAGAAAAATAATATCAGAATTATTAATAGCTCTTTGAGACTGACTGTTTTGCCAATCGAACCTATATGTTGTTTTAGAACCTGGCAACCAATGTAAAAACTCAGGATATTCATTTGGCACAACAACAGTAGCCTGATGTCCTTTTTTATCAAAATAAAGTTTTAAGGCCAATGTAGATCCCATAGCATCTCCGTCTGGGTTTCTATGACCAATTACTACAATATTTTTTGGCGCAACAAGAAAGCTTTTTAGAGCTTCAAATCCTTTTAAAATCATAAGTGGCGAATATACAATTTAATTAAAAAAATTATGTAATTTCGCGGCGAATTTGTGAATAGTTTCACATTAATCAAATTAGAAACAAAAAAGTCAATATAATGGCAACAAATAGAACATTTACAATGCTTAAACCAGATGCTGTAGAAAACGGACACACTGGTGCTATTTTAGAAAAAATTAATACTGCAGGATTTAGAATTGTAGCATTAAAGAAAACCCAAATGACAAAAGCTGATGCTGAAACTTTTTATGCTGTGCATAACGAGCGTCCGTTTTTTGGAGAATTGGTAGAGTTTATGACTCGTGGACCAATTATTGCAGCAATTTTAGAAAAAGATAATGCTGTAGAAGATTTTAGGACTTTAATTGGAGCTACTAATCCAGCAGAGGCTGCAGAAGGTACTATTAGAAACTTATATGCAACTTCTATGGGAGAAAATGCTGTACACGGTTCTGATTCTGATGAAAATGCAGAAATTGAAGGAAATTTCCACTTTTCTGGTAGAGAGCAGTTTTAAAGACAATAAGAATTTTAGTAATTCTTAGTCTAAAATATATTTAGTAAAAACTCATAACGAAAGTTGTGAGTTTTTTTGTTTTGTAATAGGTATTATGGGATAATTTAGTTTGTTTCTAAGTTAAAAAAACTAGAACTTCACTAACTACGAATATAAAACATTGAAACGTTGCATATTCGTGTAACCCTTGTGGGTAATTTACCAACCCAAGAAACTGAATGGAAAAAATTCAAAATCGGAAACACTCAATAGAGACTTTTTATTACAGTTTAACCCGAATGCTTGAAAGAGCTTCTTATTATGGTTTCAGAGCTTTAGTAGTTCTGTATATGACTGGAGAAACCCTGAAAATGGACAGAACTGAAGCGTTAAGTATATATGGCTGGTTTGCAGGTTCAATGGTTTTTTCTCAAATTATCGGAGGACTTTTTGGAGACTTACTGATTGGAAATAAAAAAGCTATTATATTTGGTGGAATTATTCAAGCAATCGGAGCTTTTAGCTTGTGTATACCTTCGACAACTGGTCTTTATTTAGGTTTGTTTCTTGTCGTTTTAGGTAGCGGATTTTTTACGCCTAATATCCTTTCAAATTTTGGAAAATCATATTTGAACAAAACTAAATTATTGGATTCAGGATTTACAATCTTTTATCTCGCAATAAATTTAGGCTCATTTCTTGGAATTTCATTAATTGGCTATTCTGGAGAAAAATTTGCCTACAATATTGGGTTTGTAATATCTGGAATACTGATGTTACTGTCAATTGTTCCAATCATTATTTCAAAAGAGTTTAATTCAGAAGAGTTTGAAAAAGGCGAGACATCAATAAGCAAAAGAATTTTAAACATTCTAATTGTTTTTATTGTGGTTGGAGTGTTTTGGGGTATTTACGAAATATCAAATATTCGGATTTTTGACTTACAAATGCAATTCAGCGAAATTTCAGCGTGGAATATCTCTAAAAGTCTATGGCAAACTATTGGTTCTATTTTCACTCTTCCTATTTCATTAGTTGCAATTATTCTTTGGACTTTTTTCTACAGTTCTCAATTTTTTAAATTAATGGTTGGTTTTATTTTTGGAGCAATATCATTTGGGGTTTTATTTGTAATTCCAGAAATTCCAACCGAAAATCATACAATTACATATTTAATATCATTGGTTTTTCTCGGAATTTCGGAAATTCATATTGCACCAATAATTCTTTCGATTTCAACAAAATATGCAAATCCAAAATACTTGGCAATACTAATGAGTTTAGCATTTTTACCGACAAGATTAATTTCCTTAATTTTTGGTCTGTTTAACCACAAATTATATGACAATCCAATGTTAGGACTGAAAATTGGAATAGTAGGAATGACAGTTGTTGGAATTGGACTGATTGGATATGCATGGTGGAATAAAAAAACTACCTACAACAAAGAACTGAGTTAAAAAACAAATAAATTCTTCGTTAAATTTTTACAATATTTTTCTAGGCTCAAAAATCTATTCATTCGTTTTTTGAGCTTTTATTTTTTTATTTAATATGCTATTTAGGTAA
>NZ_QFFG01000005.1 GCF_003129485.1 Polaribacter aquimarinus | reverse complement strand
ATAACGTTTAGTCCAGGACTCATATTTTGTGATGCAGATGGTGATGGAATTCCAAATTCATTAGATTTAGATTCAGATAACGATGGTATTCCAGATGTAATCGAATCCGGAGGTACAGATGCTAATAGAGATGGTAGAGCAGATGGTAGCGTTGGTACTTCTGGGAATACAGAAGGTGTACCAAGTTCTGCAGGTGCAGGAAATACACCAACAGCAACTGCAGATGGAGACACTCTACCTGATTATTTAGATATCGATGCAGATAACGATGGTATTCCAGATAATATAGAAGGACAAACAACAAACGGTTATGTGGCACCAAGTGGCGTAGGTACTGGTATTACAGATGTTAATAATAATGGTGTAGACGACAATTACGAAGTTGGAGGTAATATTGGTTTAGATCCAACAAATACAGATAATATAGATAATCCAGATTATCAGGATACAGATGCAGATAATGACGGTATTTTAGACGTAAATGAGAATGGAGATGGAGATACATTCTCTGCAACTGATACTGATGGTGATGGCTTGGTAGATGTTTTTGATGACAATGATGATTCTGGTATCTCAGGTTCTACCGTAAATGATGGTGTTACTCCAACTACTACAATTACAGATACAACATCAATCGTAAACTCTTTTGGAGATACAGATGGTGATATTGGTTCAGGTGGAAACGTAGATTACAGAGATACTCCTGGGTTAGATTCTGATAATGATGGTATTGCTGATGTAGATGATTTAGATGATGACAATGATGGTATTTTAGATACTGAAGAGGGGTATACAGCAGAAAGCACTAACTGTACAACAATCAACGCGCCTGTTGATGGAGTAGGTGGTAACAGTGTACAATCAGGACAAGCAGTAGCTCCATTTCCTGAAATCAATGACGGTGTTGTGACAGCTGATGAAGGTTTAGCAATGAATAGAACAACTCATTATGCAGTGATTGATTTAGGTAGTGTAAGAGAATCAATGAGTACAATTCGTTTCGATTGGTGGCAAAATGGTTCTGCAAATGTCAACCAACATACCATAACACAAGTTGCAACAAGCACAACTAATACACCTGGCACAAATCCTTTACAGGTAAATTACCAAGGTTTGGGTACTAGTGGATTTTTTATTTACACATTAAATGCATCTACACAGTATCTATTAATAGATATGACAATAAGAAATTCAAGTAGAATTGAAATAACAGAGGTTACAGTTGAATCAAATTGTGTAACTACTCCTGAAACAACTACAGATTCAGATGGAGATGGTATACCAAATCATTTAGATTTAGATTCAGATAATGATGGTATTCCAGATGTAATCGAATCTGGAGGTACAGATGCAGACAGAGATGGAAGAGCAGATGGTACAGTTGGTACAGGAGTTAATGATAATGGAGTTCCAAGTTCTGCGGGTACTGGAAATACACCAACAAGTTCAGATATAGATACATTGCCAGATTATTTAGATATCGATGCTGATAATGATGGAATTCCAGATAATATAGAAGGGCAACCAACCACTGGTTATATAGCCCCTTCTGGAGTTGGTACAGGAATTACAGATGCCAATAATAATGGTGTAGATGATAATTACGAAACAGGAGGTTTTGTTGGATTAAATCCAGAAAACACAGATGGTACAGACAATCCAGATTATATAGATTCAGATTCAGATAATGACGGTTTAACAGATTTACAAGAAAACAATGATGACGATACTTTAACTGGAGGAGATTCTGATGGGGATGGTTTATATGATATTTTTGACGATAATGACGATTCTGGTATTTCAGGCTCAACTGTAAATGATAATCACAATCCACCAGCGGCAGGTAATTTAGGTGATGGAGATAATGATGCAACGAGTCCTTTTGGAGATTTAGATTATAGAGATACAGTAGGTTCTCAAGGAACTCCTATGATAACTCAAGTATATCAAGTTGGTAATGAAAGATGGATAGAAATTACCAATGTGAGTACTGTCAATTCTATTGATGGTAATTTAATTAAAATACAATTATATAAAAACAAAACAGGAGATCAAACAGGAGTTATACCAGATGTAGCATACACAGTACCAACATCATTAGCTCCAGGGAAATCTATTTTATTTAAAAATGCAAGTAATGTTATTGCTAATTTAGGTGCAGACGCAAGTATTGTAGATAATGATTTGCTAACAGATATAGAGGGAGGAGATGACATTATTACTTTATCACTAACTATTTTTGGTACCTCTTGGGCAGATAGGTATGATGCTATCACATCAGTTGGTAATAGAACATCTTATGTAAGAATAGATGAAACACTTACTACAAATGCAAATTACACTCCAGCAGAATGGGTGGTTTTTGTAGATGACGCATTAAATCCATATAGATTATTAGGTGCTGGAGGTGCAGAAAGACATCCACATGACCCTTTAATTTCTGAGATTGTCAATTCGAATACAGATGCCAATACCCTGTTAGGTTTGCATAGAATTAACATTACCACCAGAACAGGTGCTGCATGGTCTAATGGGTATCCAGATCGTTCTCGTTTTGTGGTAATCGATGAAGATTACAATCATACTTCAAATAAATTAAGTGCTCGAAAGTTAACTGTAAACGCTTCTCGTAAATTAGGAATTACAGATAATTTATTAGTAGTTACCAATGATGTAGTTTTAAATGGTGATATTCGTTTAATGAATTCATCAGGAGCTTCTGCAAATAGCGAAGCTCAATTTATTCAAACTCATACTTCTGCAAGTTTGGTTAATGGTTCTGGAAGATTATTAGTAGATCAAAACTCTACCGTTCCTAGCAAGTTTAGATATAACTATGTCGGTTCACCAGTAAAAAACACTTCAGGAGCTACAAATTATACAGTTGCTAGCGTTTTAAAGGATGGTACTAATCCTACTAATTTTGATGGAGTTATTAATGCTTCAACTGCTACAGGTATTGCTAAAGACATAACTTTTATTGGTGGTTTCGACGGCAATTTTATCAATAGCCCAAATGTACCTATACAATTAGCAGATTATTGGATGTACACCTATGCTGCTAATGGAGGAACAAGAGCTAGTTGGGTTCAAAAAAGAAGCAATACACCTATCCCTAATACAGACGGTTTTATCTTTAAAGGTCCTGGAAGACCACAAAATTACACTTTTATGGGGATTCCTAAAGATGGAACTTTAACCACTACAGTTGGTGGAGATGAATCGTATTTAGTTGCTAACCCTTATGCCTCGTCAATCAGTGTAAAAGAATTTATAGAAGACAACACTAACTCTATTACCGGTACTCTCTACTTTTGGGAACACGCTAGTGAAAGTAATACTGACACCTCTATACAGGGTCATACATTTGCAGGATATATTGGTGGATATGCTACAAGAACCATTGCAACGGGTGTAACAGCTAAAAATGCTACAAGTGGGTCAATAAACACAGATTTACAAGCAGAAAGTGCTACTTATAGTGGGACTACAGAAAATATTACTGATGGACAATCAGTAAATGGAGGGCAAGCTCAATCTACAGCAGACATTATTTTACTTGATTCTGCTACAGATTCTATCATCTTTAAAAATATACCTAAAGGAATAGATACTTTAAGAATAAGATATAAAACCAGTGATGGAAAACTTATTCGAATTAAAGAGAATAATGAATTTAAATTAGATTTTCAACTTCCGGCTACAGCAGATACATTAAATATTGCAGAAATCCCGCTTTGTATTGTTACTGGAAGTAATATTACTTTATCATCCACTAATAACGATCCAATTCGAATAGATTATTTAAATCTTACTGACGATGGTGAGGTTTCTTGTGCTCCAAATCTTGGTGGAGAAGGAATTACATACACCGAACCTAAAGCTTATATTCCGATAGGACAAGGATTTTTTGTTTCTGGTGATGCTGATGGAGGTACCATTACCTTTAACAATAGTCAAAGAGAGTTCAAACTTGAAGGTACAGATGCTGTTTTCTTACGTTCTAGAGCAAAGTCTAATGCTAATAGCATAACAAATCTACCTGTAATTAAGTTAGGAATGGACTTTAAAGATACATCAGATGGTAATGAGTATCATAGGCAAATTGCAATTTCATTCAGTCAATTTACCTCATTTGCTTACGATAAAGGATATGATGCACAAATCTACGATATTGGAAGCACAGATTTTTATTGGAAGTTCCCAGGAGATGAAGATAAATATGTCATTGCTGGTGTTAATGCAATTTCTTCTAACTTAGAAGTTCCTTTAGAAGTAGTTATAAACTATTCTGGTGATATCGAAATTAAAGTAGATGAAATGAAAAATGTAACTGATAATGTTTACATTATAGATAAACTCACAGGAGATTCTTATGATGTGATTAATGGCAAAGCTAAAATTACATTAGAAAATGGGACCTATTCAGAAAGGTTTGTATTGGCGTTTAAACCAACAAGTTCACTATATGTTACAGAATCTACAGTAAATGCATTCACAAACATATATATAGACAATAAGAACGATTTTGTGAATATTAAGAAAAATCAAAAAGTAGAAATTAATAAAGTAAAACTAATAAACCTTTTAGGAAAAACAGTTTCTGTTTGGAATATCAAAGAACAAAAAGAAAACTTTGAACTGAAAATTAAAAGAAGCTTACCAGCTGGTGTTTATATTGTTAAATTAAATTCTGATAAAGGAGATATTAATAAAAAAGTAATCATAGAATAACTACATTAATATAAGAAATAAAAAAGCGACCAACCGGTCGCTTTTTTATTTCTTTGTGACTCCAGCAGGATTCAAACCTGCAACCCTCAGAGCCGAAATCTGATATTCTATTCAGTTGAACTATGGAGCCTTTATTGATGTTTAACTCATTAAATGTTTTTTAACAAATTGCGAAATGATTTTACCATCTGCTTGTCCTGCTAATTCTTTAGACACAATTCCCATAACCTTCCCCATATCTTTCATTCCAGATGCTCCAATTCCTTCTATTGTAGAAATAACGACACCTTCAATTTCTTCTTCAGATAAAGCTTCTGGTAAAAACTGTTCTAAAACAGCAATTTCTGCCAATTCAGGATTAGCTAAATCTTCTCTTCCTTGTTTTAGAAAAACATCTGCACTATCCTTTCTTTGTTTTACTTGCTTCTGAATGATTTTCATCTCTTGGTCTTCTGTTAAATCATCTCCAGCACCAGTCTCAGTTTTTGCTAATAAAAATGCAGATTTCACTGCTCTTAAAGCTTGTAAAGCAACAGTGTCTTTTGCTTTCATCGCTTCTTTCATTTTCTCCATTACTTGTTTTTGCAAACTCATTCTTTTCTATTTTAAATTAATTATTTATTTGTCTTTTTTAAATACAATACGTTTTTATTGTAGTCTATAAATGCTTTTCCTTTTTGTAAAATATCTGCACCAATTATTCCATGAACTTTGTTGGCATGATGTTGTTCTAATGCTGTGTTTACATGCGATAAATTAAAAAGTACCAAATGGCATTTCTTAGTTTTCCATTCACCGATTTTTAAAAAATTGTTTTCTGATTGTTGTGTTTCCATATCTGTAGCTCCTGCCCCCGCTGCTTTAGTTTCACTTTCTTGAGCATCTAAATTAAAACGATCAATCAAATCCAAACCTACGCAAGAGTTTGAAGCACCAGTATCTAAAATAAAACTGCCCTTAACTCCGTTAATTTTAGCTTTTAATTCTAAATGATTGGTAGCAATTTTCTGTAGCTTAATTTTGATATACTTGTTCTTTTTTAAAATCTTTTCTAATCGCTTCATCTTCTTTTAATCTGAATATCAAAAATACGATTTAAAATAGCAAGAGTAAACTATCGTTCTAAAATTTCTTTAAGTTTTTGTTTATATTTCTTAAATGTTCTTACATTATGATGTGTACCTCCATCAATAGCTATAAATTGATTTTTTTTGTTTTTATTTCTTTTTAATAGTTTTTCAGACTGTTGAAAAGAAGTTGTTTTATCTTCATTTCCATGAAAAATAGTAATGGGTATAGTTACATAAGAAATATCCAAATCTGATCTAAATTTATATCTCAACAAAAATGTTGGTGCTAATTTAGAATAGCATTGCAATGCTTTTTTTAGATTAAAAAAAGGTGCTTCTAAAATGAGTTCTTTAGGTTTATTTTTAGCTGCTATTTTGATTGCAAAAGTTCCTCCTAAAGAGAAACCGTAAACCACAATTTTATCTTCATTGTATGACTTTTTTAGGTGATCGTAAACAGAAAGTGCATCATTATACATTGCTTCTTCATCAAAATCCCCTGTGCTTTTTCCGTAATTACGGTAATCAAAAACTAAGACTTCGTAATTGTATTTTAAAAAGTATGAAACTCTGTTTCCCCATCGTGTTAAGTTTCCTTTATTTCCATGACAAAACAAAACAACTCCTTTTGGATTGGGTAATTTAAAATGCAATGCATTGATTTCATTGTCTCCATCCCTTTTCACAAAAACTTCTTCAAATTGATTCGAAAATTTGTATTGATAATTTCTGTCTAATTTTTTCCAATTGATAAAAATGAATTTCTCTTGAAAAAAGTAGAAAAACACCATTCCAATAATCAATATAAAACTGATGGAAGCAATAATTTTTTTAATCACTTTTTCTTTCCTTTTTTAGTTCTTATAAAATCGATACTTGTTTTTTCTCTATCAATTTGATGTTCTTCTGTAGAAGTTAAAATTTCTCGTAAAGTTTTGTGATAGCTTTCAAAATTATGCAAATCTTTATGTCCGCCACCAATTATTGGAAATAATTTTGTTTGATCAGGTTTCATTTTAGACAACCTAAGACTAGACGCAAATTTTATTACTTTATCATTCGTTCCGTGAATAATTTTTATTGGGCATTTTACATACTTAATCCATTTATAAGTTGGCATCGAATAACGCATTACCAAACCTAAAGGTATAAAAGGTAAATAACGTTTTGCATTTTTTTTCATACTAAAATATGGACAAGCTAAAACTAACATTTTTGGGTTGTTCATAGAAGCAACTTTGGTTGCTAAACCAGTACCTAAAGAACGTCCGTAAACAATTATATTTTCTTCTTTAACCACTTCTTTCAACTTATCATAGACATATAAAGCATCTTGCTTCATGCTTTCTTGACTCATTTTACCAGTACTTTTTCCAAATCCACGATAATCAATCATGATAACATCGTAATTGTGTAAAGTAAAATCTACTGCAAATTTCCCCCATCCTTTAATGCTTTTTGTGTTGCCCTTTAAATAGTATACTAAACCTTTAGAATTTTTAGCTTTGAAATGCAATCCATTGATTATAACTCCATCTTTAATTTCTAAATTATATTCTTTTACTTCTTGATTTTCATACTGAAATTGAAAATCTTTTGGCAGTTTTTCTGGGTGGAATAAAAATCGTTCTTGAAAAAAATATAGAAACAAACTAACAGTTGCAACAACGCAAATAAATATGATGAGGTAATTAGTCCAGTTCATTTATTGATTTTAATTTTACTAAACTACTGAAATTTAAGGAATAAAAAAATCAACTTTAACATTCTAAAAATTGACTTCAATTTAATTATTTCCTATTTTTAAGTGTTGAAGAAAATTATGATGATATGAAAACTACAAAACGATTAGAAGAAGCTTTGTTAAAACTATACAATGCTTATCATAATAACAGATTGAATCCTGAAGATTGTGCCGCTTGTGCTGTGGGTAATATTCTAGATAATCATGACAGCTGGAAACATTTATCTAATGAACACGGTTCTTTAGAGTTGAATTATGTTGGGAGGGTTCATCAAAACTTAGAGAGAAAATTCAACGGATATTCACCTTTAGAAATCTTAAAAATAGAAAAAGTCTTTTTAGAAGCCTGTGGTTTTAAAACACCTTTATGTCATTATAATCCTAAACCTATAAATCCTACTTCAAAAGACAATTTATTTAACGGGCTTTCTGCTGTGGTAGATTTATTGTGTCAATTAGACAACATCGATAATATAATGGATTATTCTAAACTTTTTGAGCATGAAAATGGCGAACCTGTTTATCATTTAGAAACATTTTTAGCATAAAAAAACCGATTCATTTCTGAATCGGTTTTTTAAGCTTTCTTACTGAAGTCTAGCCTCCAAAATCATCAAATCGAATGTTTTCATCTGGAATTCCAAAATCTTCTCCCATTTTTTGAACCGCTTTGTTCATTAATGGTGGACCACAGAAATATAATTCGATATCTTCTGGAGCATCATGATGATTTAAATAGTTCTCTATTACACAATTGTGAATAAAACCAACAAAACCATCTCCTTCTGAATCAATATCTTTTTTAACCTTCCAATTATCTTCTTCCATTGGTTCGGATAAGGCTAGGTAAAACTTAAAGTTAGGAAAATCTTTTTCTAATTTGTAGAAGTGATCTAAATAGAATAACTCTCTTTTAGAACGTCCTCCATACCAATAAGTTACTTTTCTACCTGTCTTTAAGGTTCTGAATAAGTGATATAAGTGAGAACGCATTGGAGCCATACCTGCACCACCACCTACATATAACATTTCAGCTTCAGATTCGTTAATAAAGAACTCACCATAAGGACCAGAAATTACACATTTATCTCCTTTTTTCAAGTTGAAAATATAAGATGATGCAACACCTGGATTCACATCCATCCAACCATTTTTAGCTCTATCCCATGGTGGAGTAGCAATACGTACGTTTAGCATAATTTCTCTACCTTCTGCTGGATAAGAAGCCATAGAATAGGCACGTTCTACTAGTTCATCATTTTTCATTACTAATGGCCAAAGACCAAATTTATCCCATTCTGCTTGAAATTTATCAGGCGTTTCATGCTCTTCTGGATGTGCAGTAATATCAATGTCTTTATAATTTACAGTACAAGGAGGAATTTCAATTTGAATATATCCACCTGCTTTATAGCCCATATCTTCAGGAATTTCTACAACGAATTCTTTGATAAATGAAGCTACATTATAATTTCTAACAACAGTTGCGTCCCATTTTTTAATTCCAAAAACCTCTTCTGGAATTGTAATGTTCATATCTTGTTTTACTTTTACTTGACACGCCAAACGTGCACCAGCTTTTAATTCTTTCTTTGTAAAGTGTGGTACTTCAGTTGGTAATGCTTCTCCTCCACCTTCTAAAACGTGACATTCACATTGAATACAAGAACCTCCACCACCACAAGCTGATGGTAAAAATATTTTTTCGTTTCCTAAAGTGGTTAATAATGTACTACCAGAACCTACTTCAATTTCTTTTTCTCCGTTAATGGTAATCTTAACTGGACCAGATGGAGATAATTTTTGTTTTACAAATAATAATAAAGCTACTAATAACAGTGTTAATAATAAAAAAGCTGCTACAGTTGCGATAATAGTACCTGTTGTACCTGCTGCTAATATCATTCTTGTTTAGTTTATAGTTGTGTTTTCAGCTACAATTTCTTTAGCCTCTTTTTTAACTTCTTCTTTCTCTACTTGTGCTTCAACCTTTGGTTTTTCTTCTTTCTTCTCATCACCTCCAGTTAACATTCCACCAAAACTCATAAATCCAATTGCCATTAATCCTGTGATGATGAATGTAATTCCTAATCCTCTTAATGCTGGAGGAACAGAAGAATATCTAATTTTTTCACGAATGGCAGCAATTGCTAAAATAGCTAAGAACCATCCAATTCCTGAACCAACTCCGTAAGTTACAGACAAACCAAATGTTGCAATTTCACGAGATTGCATAAATAAACTTCCTCCTAAAATGGCACAGTTTACAGCAATTAATGGTAAGAAAATACCTAACGAATTGTATAAAGAAGGTGAGAATTTCTCTACGATTATCTCTACCAATTGAACCATGGTTGCAATGGTTGCAATAAACATGATAAATGATAAGAAACTTAAATCGTATTCTGCATATTCTGGACCTAACCAAACTAATGCCCCTTCTTTTAAAATATATTGATCTAACAACCAGTTTAAAGGTACAGTAACTGCTAATACAAAAATTACAGCAGCCCCTAAACCTACAGCAGTAGATACTTTTTTAGATACAGCAAGGTAAGAACACATCCCTAAAAAGGTTGCGAATACCATGTTGTCTATAAATATCGATTTGAAAAATAATTCTATATGTTCCATATTGTATATTTTTTTACACTACTGTCTAGTGCTCTTCAATTAATGATTTGTTCTTAGTTCTCTGAATCCAAATAATGATACCTACCACAATTAATGCCATTGGTGATAATAGCATAAAACCGTTATTTTCGTATCCAATTGCATATAAACCAGTTTTTTCAATCGGATCTCCTAAAACTTTAAATCCTAATAAAGTACCAGAACCTAAAAGCTCTCTAAAGAAACCTACAGCAACTAAAATTAACCCGTAACCCACAGCATTCCCAATTCCGTCTAAGAAAGACCTCCAAGGACCATTACCTAAAGCAAAGGCTTCAAAACGTCCCATAATAATACAGTTAGTAATAATTAGCCCAACAAAAACCGAAAGTGTTTTACTTAACTCGTAAGCAAATGCTTTTAAAACTAAATCAACAATAATTACTAAAGTTGCAACTACAATTAACTGAACAATAATTCTAATTTTCGATGGTATAATATTTCTCATTAAAGAGATTACTACGTTACCCAACCCTAAAACGAACATTACAGAAATTGCCATTACAATAGAAGCTTTTAATTCTGCAGTAATTGCTAATGCAGAACAAATACCTAATACTTGAATTGTAATTGGGTTATTATCTAATAATGGATCTTTAATTAATGCTGCGTCTTTTTTTGATAAAAGTCCCATAAATTATTTTTTTAATGATTTAAAATAAGGTGCATACAATGCTAAATCAGATTTGATCATGGCGGTAACTCCATCACCAGTAATTGTTGCACCAGCAATTGCGTCTACTTCATAATCTGTTTTATCCTCGTTTTTTGGATCGTTATTTCCTTTCTTAACAGTAATTCCTTTAAAGTTTCCACTTTTAGACATTAAGTGTTCTCCAGTAAAATCATCCATAAAGAAACGTTGTTTGATGTTGGCTCCTAAACCAGGAGTTTCTCCTTTATGATCAAAATATGCTCCTTGAACAATCATATTTTCATCCATGGCTACATATCCCCAAATGGCATCCCAAAGACCTTTTCCTCTAATTGGTGCTACATAAAATGTTTTACCATCTTTTTCTCCAATAAATAAAGGTAATCTTCTTTGATTTCCTGCTTTTGCAGAAGCTTGCTCTTTTTTTACATCAATTAAATAAGCTTTGTCATTTTCAGAAATTTTATCACCTTGAATAACAATTTGCTTTTTAATATATTTTGCAAATTCTGTTCCAGCAACATCCGTAGAAACAAAGTTTGCACTTGAATCATCATTTTCATTTACACCCATTGCATATAGGATGTTTTGCTGCTTTTCTATTCTTTTATTTTCATCAATATTTGGTTTTAAAGACGATGCCAAAAACGCTAATATCGATCCTACAACAACTACCATAACTATGGTAAATATTATTGTATATACATTACTATCTGTTCTCTTACTCATAATTAGGCAGTTTTAACTTTAGTACGTTTTAATCTCTTTTTTACATTTCCTTGAACTACATAATGATCTATAGTTGGAGCAAAAACATTCATTAATAAGATTGCTAAGAATACTCCTTCTGGATATGCAGGGTTGAAAACACGAATCATGATTGAAATAAATCCAATTAAGAAACCATAAATCCATTTTCCTTTATTTGTTTGTGATGCCGTTACAGGATCAGTTGCCATATAAACAGCACCAAATGCTAAACCACCAATCATTAAGTGTTCCCACCAAACTGTGTTCATTAATCCATAAAACTTGCTTGATTCTGTAATAATATCTGTGGCAACAACTTGGTTAAAGATGAATCCCATTACAGCAGCTCCTATGAAAGTTGAAACAATAATTCTCCAACTTCCAATTTTTGTAAAAATCAGAAAAGCTGCGCCTAATAAGATTAAGAAAGTTGATGTTTCTCCAACTGACCCTGGAATGAATCCCATAAATTTATCAAATGTAGTATATACAACTTCTTGGTTTTGCGCGTAACTACCTAAAATAGTTTCTCCAGAAATTGCATCAGCAGTTCCTGTTCTATTTACAGCATCATAAACCCAAACTTTATCTCCAGACATCCAAGTTGGATAAGCAAAGAATAAAAATGCTCTAATAGTTAAGGCAGGATTTAAAATATTCATTCCTGTTCCTCCAAATACTTCTTTACCAATTACAACACCAAAGATTACTGCTACTGCTAACATCCATAATGGTGTGTCTACAGGAACAATTAATGGTACTAACATACCTGTTACTAAGTATCCTTCTTCTACTTCGTGACCTTTGATAACTGCAAAAATAAATTCTACACCAAGACCAACTGCATAAGAAACAATTACTAATGGTAATACTTTTATAATACCAATCCAAAGATTGTCCCAAGTAAAAAAGTTTGCTAACACATCTGCTCTTAAAGAAGTATCAATAGCAGCGTAATGTTGATAACCAGCATTAAACATCCCGAAGATTAACACCGGAATTAAAGCCATAATTACTGTATTCATCGTACGCTTTAAATCATCTGCTACTTTAATATGAGTTCCTCCGTGAGTCACTTCATTTGGTAAATATAAAAAGGTATGGATTGCATTAAATGCAGGTGCCATTTTAGTACCTTTATATTTCTCTTTTAAATTATGTAAATTTTGTTTTAAGCCCATAATCTTATCCTAATTCTTCTCTCATTAAATCTAAACCTTCACGAATAATTTTCTGATGAGGTTGTTTAGATACACAAATAAATTCTGTTAGTGCAAAATCTTCTGGAGCTACTTCGTAACCTCCTAAAGCTTCCATTTCATCTAAATCTTTATACATAAATGCTTTTAACAATTGCATTGGATAAATATCTAATGGAAAAACATCTTCGTAAGAACCTGTAACTACAAATGCTCTATGCTCACCATTTGTATTAGTATTTAAGTCGTATTTTTTCTTTGGATTTAACCAAGAAAAAGTCATTGCTCTTGAAGTTGATATTTTATTAAAAACAGGCTTATTCCAACCAAAGAATTCATAGTCGTCTCCTTCTGGAATTGCTGTAATTTGATTATCATAATATCCTAAGAAACCATCCTCTTTAACTTGTTTTCCAGTTAACACATTACCGCTAATGATTCTTGTGTTATCGTCATTCAAGTTCTCTGAAGTTACATCTGCAATGGTTGCCCCTGCAATTGCAGTAACATATTGTGGTTTATTAATTTTAGAACCAGTTAAAGCTATTGTTCTTTCTAAGTTGAATTTTCCTGTTAAGAATAATTCACCAATAACCACCAAATCTTGCGGTGTTAGAACCCATACCACTTCACCTTTATTAATAGGATCAATATTGGCTATCTGAGTCCCAACGTTTCCTGAAGGATGTGGCCCCGAAACTTTATGAATTTCTACTCCTGATATATTTGCTAATGGAGAATTTCCGTTTTTACCAACAGAAATATGAACCTTACCTTCTGTTAATTTAGAAATTGCTGTAATTGCAGCTTGTAGTTCTGCATCTTTACCGGCTAAAGTATATTCTAAATCTGCAGCCAAAGGTGCACTAGCATAGCCAGAAACAAAAATTGCTTTTGGTGTTTGATTTGGATTTGCTACAACATCGTAAGGGCGTTGTTTAATAAAAGGCCAACATCCAGAAGTAAACAAGTGGTTTTTCACTTCTTCTCCAGACATTTTAGCGGCATCTTTTTTACCAAAATCAGCGTAAATTTGTGTTGTATCTGCTGCAATTTTCACTGCTAACACTTTTCTTCTTGCTCCACGAATAACCTCAACTACTTTACCAGACACAGGACTTGGAAATAAAATGCGTTCGTCACTTTTTGAATAAAAAAGTGATTCTCCTGCTTTTACTGTAGCTCCTTCTTTAGCTGTAAGTTTCGGTGTAATTCCATGGAAGTCTTCTGGCTTAACCGCATAAACACTACTTAATGAAATATTAGTAGTTGTTTTTTCTGCTTCGCCAACAAGCTTAATATCTAAGCCTTTTTTAATACGAATGTCTTTTGACATAGTAAATTGGAATTGTTAGTTATCTAAAAAAATCACGCAAAAATACAGCTTTTAACGTTTATTCTAAATATAAAACTTATTATATGTTCGTTAAAATTTATTATTTATAATTATTCTAAATAATAGGTTTAATAAATAAATGTTTAAGCCATAAATATTTGGCTTACATTTTGATAAAGTATGTGAAATGAAATAGTATTTTTGTGAAATGATAAAAAGATTCTTTCTTCTATTTTTTGTTTTTGTGGGTTTTATATCATTTTCACAGAACATTAAATCAATTCAACTAAGACCTTTACAAGAAAATAATTTTTCTACAATAGTTCCTTTAGGTACTGTTTTAGAATTGTCTTTTGATGATTTAGATGCAGATAGCAAAGACTATCAATATAAAATAGAACATATGACTCACGATTGGAAATCTAGCAGATTATCTTCAAGTCAATATATAGATGGTTTTGACCAGAATACAATTATAAATGTTACCAATTCATTTAATACTTTTCAAAACTATACACATTATTCAGTTAAAATTCCGAATGTAAATACAGTCATTACAAAAAGCGGAAACTATCTTTTGTCTGTTTTAAATTATGATGATGAAGTTATTTTTACTAGACGTTTTGTTTTATATGAAAATGCTGCAACTATTGGCGTATCTGTAATTAGAAGTAGAAATGCAAAAACGATTAAGACTCAACAAACCGTTCAATTTTCTGTAAATCACCCTAATTTAAGGATCAACAACCCACAACAAGAAATAAATGTTGTGGTTTTAAAGAATAACAATTGGAATGAAAAAATTACAGATTTGCAACCTAATTTTTTTAAACCTAATCAATTATTATATACATATACAAACAAGACTAATTTTTGGGGAGGTAATGAATATTTAAACTTCGACACCAAAATCATTAGAAATAATAGTTTAAATGTAGTAAAAGTTATCAAAAAAGATATTTTTCATCATTATTTATATCCTTTTACTTACAATCCTTACAGGGAATATAAGTTTAACCCAGATATTAATGGTCAGTTTATCATAAGAACCATCGAAGCATCTAACTCAAATACAGAGGCTGATTATGCAATAATGCATTTTTCTCTTTTATCTGATAAACCTTTTAGAAATAAAGAAGCTTATGTCTATGGAGCTTTTAATGATTTCTCAATATCTGAAGAGAATAAGATGATTTATAATAATGATGAAAAAGCCTATAAAGCTAGCATCCTTCTTAAACAGGGGTTTTACAATTATACTTATGCAACAGTAAATTCGAACGGAAAAGTTAATACAAATGAAATAAATGGTTCATTTTTTGAAACCGAAAACGAATATTTAGTCATCGTTTACTACAAACCTTTTGGTAGTTTTTATGAGAGAGTTATTGGTGTAGGTTCTGGTTATTTTAACCAAAATAAATAACTTAACACTCATATAATTAATAAATTATATACACATTCTCTATTCCTAAAGTTAATTTTTTAAAAAAAAATAGCTATTTTGCTATGAACTTTTTTAAAAACACCTAACCTATGAAAACTATTACTCCCCCAAAAAGAAACCAAAAGAAATTTCTTTTTTTTGTATTCTTATTACTCACTTTTTTTTCAGTAAGTATTTTTTCTCAAAGAATCGAGAAATATAATTTTAAATCAGCTGCAAAAAAAGAAAAAGCAAATTATTTTAAAATTATTGCAAAAAAGAAAGAAGAATTCAAAACTTACGATTTAAACAACATCAATGATTTAAAAGAATACAAACATTTCAATAGATGGGCAGAATACTGGCGTCTTAGAGTAAAACCAGATGGTTCTTTTACAGATGAAAATTTAGCATTTTATAATGCTGGAATTTTAGATTCAAATGGAAAAATTGTAAGAATTGAAAAGAAATCAAACATTAACAATCAACCCACTTGGTCTAATATTGGCGCACAAGACTTGCCTGATGCTAATGGATATTCCAACTATCCACAAATGGGAAGATTAAATGCTTTTTTACGAATTGCACATCCTTCAGACGCAACAAAAGACGTTCTTTTTGTTGGAGCTCCAAATGGTGGAATATGGAAATCCACAGATGGTGGAGCAACTTGGTCTGCCAAATTAGATAATGTTGCTGGTATCGGAGTAACCGACATAAAAACTGCTAGCACAACTAATTTTAACAACTACACAACCAAACCAATTTACATTTCTACTGGTGATTACGATGCTGAACATGTAAAGTCTATTGGTGTATTAAAATCTACAGACGGTGGAGAAACTTTTTCATCAACTAATTTAACCTTTGCCTTAAACCAAAACAAACTTACTGGAGATTTAGTTGTGGTCGATGATAATACAGTTTTTGTAGGTACTACTACTGGAATTAGTAAAACCTCAGACGGTGGTGCTAATTGGACTGAAGCTTTTACAGGACAATTTACTAATGTAAGCTATGGTAGAATGGCTATTTCTGGCACAAAAATAATGTATTCTGGATTTTGGGATATTGCGTTTACAAATGATTACACAAATGATAATAATTGGAAAATTACGCAAGGTGCTTCAGGTAATTTCAATAAAACTGCAGTAACTGTTGGGGAAGATGGACTCTTCTATATTCAAGACATGAGTGGACAAATAAAAAAATATGATGAAAATAATAATAGTTTTTCTAACGTTGGAACAATTCCTGCAGAATATAATTCTCAGCAAGGTTATAATCAAGCGCTTATTGTAAAAAACAATATGATGATTTCCGGAGAATTTAACGGAACACATTCAACAGACAATGGTAATTCTTGGTATAGATCTTTAAATGGATATTGGGACGATAATAGTAGCGACGGTAATTATATTCACTCAGATCATCATAAATTAGGTAGTTTAGATGGCAATTTAAAATTTTGGAGCGTTAACGATGGAGGTTTAAACTATATGACTTACACATCTAATTCAGACCAAAAACCAACAATTGAATATAAATCAGCTAAGACCATAGTTACTCAACATTATTCCGTTGCTATTAACCCAAATGTTAACGGAGATAGCTATATGGTTGGTAATCAAGATAATGATGGTTTTTCTAAAATAGATGGTGTTTGGTATGCTTTAGCATTAGGAGATGGAATTGAAACTGCTATTAATTACAACAATCCAAATGTTAGGTATGGAACAAATCAGTCTGGAGTTATTATTAAATCTGACAACGGTTTTAAAGGTGAAAGAAATGGAGATTATTGGACACAACTTAGCGGAGTAGCTTTTAATCATTACATGGAATTAGATAGAACCAATCCTTCTATTTTATATGTAAACGCAGGAAAAGGTACAGATGATGATGGAAATCCATTACCGACTGGATTTTATAAAGTTGTTGATGATGGAACTCAATTAACAGAAACCAACATGGATTCTGGAACAAAAACTTACAAATTTAACACTCATGCTAATTTAGTCCTAGCTATTTCAGACAACAATGTAATTCGAAAAATACCTACAGATGGCTCTACCCCTTCTTCTATCAACGGAGCAGCAAATATCGGCAACAATGTTACTATAGAATCTATTGATTTTAGCGCTTCAAACAGTAACTTGATTTATGTTACATCCCAAGGATACAATAAAGGTAATAAAGTATTCAAATCAACAGATGGCGGTATTAACTTTACAAATATTTCCGGAAACTTACCAGATGTTATCATCAATAAAATTTTATACAAACAAGCCGCCAGCTCTACCACTCTTTTTGTAGCAACTAATATTGGCGTTTATTACACTATTGATGATGGTCAAAATTGGACAAAATTAGGAGCCGGTTTACCTAATGTAGATGTTAAAGATATTGAAATCAATTACACAGCAGATAAACTAGTAGCTGCTACATTTGGAAGAGGATTGTGGGCTGTAGATATTTCATCTAACGCATTAAACATTCATGATCTTAAAAACGTCTTTATTGCTTTAAATATTTATCCTAACCCGGTAACTAATAATATTTTAAAGATTACAACCAAAGAAAATTTAAACAACTTGCGTTTTGAGATTTACAACATTGTTGGAGGAATTGTAAAAAAGGGAAAACTTAATTCTACAAAAGAAATAAATACTTCTAGTTTAGTGAATAATGTATATTTAATCAGAGTTTTTAATGACAAATACAGTGCTACTAAGAAATTTTTATTATCAAAATAACCCATTTATGAAACATTTAAAACTTTTTTCTCTTCTCATTAGTATGTTTTTATTTTTCGGATGCTCAGAATATATATCTATTATAGAAGCTAATAAAACATTGAATATTTCTGGACTTTCAAAAGGTAAGAATCATTTAGCCTATTATATCACTATAAAGGTTAAAAAGGATATAACTTTTAAAAGCATCACACTTAATGGAACCGAGATAAAAGAAAGTTTATATCTAAAAGATTTAAGTACAGGATTAAGTTCAACAAAAATAAATGAAATTTTATCAAAAGGTAATTATCTATTTGGTTTTAGAAAATTTGACTTAACCGATTCTAATAAAAAAGAAACCATTATGTTAAGCTATAAAATCGATGGCAAGCTATTCAATCAAAAAAAAGAAGTAGTGTTAAAAAAACCGAAAACTAATAAATAGTTTTAGTTAAAAATTAAAAACCACAATACTTAAATATTGTGGTTTTTTTTGTTTTAAAAAAAAGTTTGTCAATAAAAAACAAAAAAGCTACATTTACTAAGTATGTTTCAGCAAATAACAAAAGGCATAAAAATTTCGGTAAAAACCAAAGCTAATGGCACAAGCTACAGAAATAATAGGTTGTACTATGTATTTAGCTATTATATCACTATAGAAAACAAGTCTTCAGACACGGTAAAACTAACAGACCGTTTTTGGAAAATTTTTGATTCACTAAATCAAACTGAAATTGTAAGTGGTGAGGGAGTTGTTGGACAAACACCTGTTTTAAAACCAAACGACACATACACTTACAGTTCTGGCTGTTTTTTAGAATCAAATATCGGTGCAATGAAAGGGTTTTACACCATGATAAACATGCAAACTTTCGAACAATTTAAAGTAATTATTCCCACTTTTCAACTTTCAACTAAAACATTATTAAACTAATAAAATCTAAAAAGAAAAAAGTAGTCGTATATAAAGACCCAGAATGTCTAAATTGCGGGCACCCTTTCTCTGGTAAAGAAAATTTTTGCCCAGATTGTGGACAGGCTAACAAAGGAAATAAAATTACATTCAAGAGTTTCATTTATGAAATATTTAATGGATTATTTAATTTCGAAGCAAAATTCTGGAATACTCTTATTCCGCTTTTAATAAAACCTGGAGTAGTTTCTAGAAACTTTATTGAAGGAAAAAGACAGCGATATTCTAATCCTTTTCGATTTTATTTAACTGTCTCAATTATTTTCTTCTTGTTAATTGGTTTACACCAATCTATTCAAAAAATTGAAGCATTAACAAAAGAAACAAAAAATGAAACTGCTGTTTCTGTAAAAAAAGATTCTATTCAGCAAAAAAAGAAAAAACTCACCAAAGCAGAATTAGACACCATTATCAATAATGTAGACAAACAAATGGATGGTTTTGTAATTCCTACACCTAAAAAAGCTAAAGAAAAAGTCATACAAAAGATTAAAGAAAAAGCAAAAGACACTATTAAAACCAAAAAAAACAATGATAATTTTACATTTCAATTTGGTGACGATTCTAGATTAGATAAATTTGTAAAATACGTACAAGTAAATCCAGACACAAAAATTGATCCTGCCTTAGATTCATTAAAGTATGAAAAAAACTTTACCAATCGTTTTTTATTTACAAGAGCTAAGGCCATATACTCTTTTGCTAAAAGCGAAGAAACAAGAGAAGAAAAATTAAACCAACTATTATCTTATGGTTCGGTAGCTTTATTTATACTGCTGCCAATTTTTACAATTTTTCTAAAGTTTTTTTACATCCGAAGAAAATACACCTATGTAGATCATCTTGTATTTGTTTTCCATATACAAACTGTTTTCTTTATGTTGTTTTCGATATACTTTTTATTTTTAATTTTTAAATTTAAACCAGGTGTATGGGTCTTTTTTACTTTATTTCTGTTATACTTATTTATTGCATTAAAAAAGTTTTACCAACAAGGGTATTTCAAAACGTTTTTTAAATTTATACTACTTAATATAAGTTATGGTTTTGTAGCCACAATTGGCGCTGGCTTAATTGTATCTTTAGCCCTTATGATTTTATAATTCCTTTAAAAAATCTATATATTCAAGACTAATTTTATCTGTTTTTTGTATAGACGTAACACTTACGGTTTCTACAAAACTGCGTTTCATTTTAGGTGACATTTCTGTACTTCCTAAACTTTCATTCTGATGAAATTCTAAAATATCTTTTTGTTGATATTTTTTATGATTCTGCAACCAATTCGAAAACCAAATTTTTCTATCATTTTTCATATCATCAGTATATAAGGTAGAAGAAGACCAAATTTTTGGTTCTTGTTTTAGTTTCGAAAAATATTTTTGACTTCCATCCCAAATCAATTCAAAAGTTTCTAAACCACTATTCCAATCTACCATAATTAAAGTAAAAGGTTCTATTCCATCAAAATCAAAACTATTAATAAACAATATTCCATCATCTGAAGATAAAATATTTTTTACAATAATACCTCTACTCATCTTATAAGGTAATTTTCTTTGATGATTTACAAAACCTCCGTTTAATAAACAAACCAAACGTTTTTTTTCACTAAAACCAATCCAAGTTCCTCCAGCAATCTCATCTTTTGGATAAGTTAACTCCACTCCATTTTCTATGTACTTCTTGGGTTCGATAGTTTTTCTTAAAGGAGTTTCATCCCTATTAGAAGTTAAAATAAAATCATTTTTCCCTAAAGGCAGGTAAGTTACTGTACACATGGCAATAGCATCTTATTTATGATAAACTTTGTAATTTGTTAATTTTATTGAATTTACTGCAACAAAAGACATTAAATATCCTTTAAATTTATTGAAACAAAAATTGTAACTTTGTAATTCTCAAAATTAGTCGATTAAATCTAAAAAACATACAATATGACAAGAGGATTTTTTAATGTTCCGAAAGCAGTTAATGAACCTGTAAAGGGATACACTCCTGGTTCTCCCGAAAGAGAAGAATTATTAGCTACTTACAAAACAATGTTTAATAGCAATATTGATGTACCAATGCACATTAATGGAGAAGAAATTAGAACTGGTAACACCAGAAATATTACTCCTCCTCACGACCATCAACATATTGTTGGCCAATATCATATTGCAGAAAAAAAACATATAGATAAAGCCATAACTACCGCTTTAGCCGCAAGAGAAGCATGGTCTTCTGTTTCTTGGATGGAACGTGCTTCTATTTTTTTAAAAGCTGCAGAATTATTAGCTGGACCTTACAGAGCGAAAATGAACGCAGCGACAATGATTGCACAATCTAAGAATGTACATCAAGCTGAAATAGATGCAGCTTGTGAAATGATTGATTTTTTTAGATTTAATGTGCAATACATGACTGATATTTTTAAAGATCAACCAGCATCTGCACCAGGAATTTGGAATAGAGTTGAGTACAGACCCTTAGAAGGGTTTGTTTATGCAATTTCTCCTTTTAACTTTACGTCTATTGCTGCTAATTTACCAGCTTCAGCAGCATTAATGGGTAATGTTGTTGTTTGGAAACCTTCTGATCATCAAGCCTATTCTGCTCAAGTAATTGTAGATTTATTTAAAGAAGCTGGTTTACCAGATGGGGTTATTAATGTTGTTTATGGTGACCCTGTAATGATTACAGATACAGTTTTAAGTTCTCCTGATTTCTCAGGATTACACTTTACTGGTTCTACTTTTGTTTTTAAAGAATTATGGAAACAAATAGGTAATAATATTCATACCTATAAAACCTATCCAAGAATTGTAGGAGAAACTGGAGGTAAGGATTTTATTTGGGCACACAATTCCGCAAACCCTTTACAAGTTGCGACTGCTATTACTAGAGGTGCTTTTGAATACCAAGGTCAAAAATGTTCTGCTGCTTCTAGAGCTTATATTCCTGTTTCAATTTGGACTGATGTTCGAAAACATCTAGAAGTTCAAACATCTGAATTAAAAATGGGATCTCCAGAAGATCCCAGTAATTTTGTAAATGCGGTTATTCATGAAGGCTCTTTTGATAAAATCTCAAAATATATTGATGCTGCAAAAGCAGATTCTGATGCAGAAGTTATTATAGGTGGAAATCATGATAAATCTAAAGGATATTTTATTGAACCCACTGTAATTTTAGCAAAATCTGCTACATATGCAACCATGACAACTGAGTTGTTTGGGCCAGTAATTACAATTTACATTTACGAAGATGCAGAATGGGAATCTTCATTAAAATTAGTGGATGAATCTACAGAATATGCTTTAACTGGTGCTATTTTCTCAACTGACAGGTATATCGTGGAGCAAGCATCTAAAGCTTTAGAAAATGCAGCAGGAAACTTTTATATTAATGATAAACCTACAGGAGCAGTTGTTGGTCAACAACCTTTTGGAGGCGCAAGATCATCTGGAACTAACGACAAGGCAGGTTCTGCTCAAAATTTATTACGTTGGACATCAGTAAGGTTAATTAAAGAAACTTTTGTAAGTCCTCAAGATTACAAATATCCTTTTTTAGGATAAAAAAATCTTAAAAAAAAGCCTCAATATCAACTATTGAGGCTTTTTTAATAGTAAAACTCATTAATCAATAATTAGTTTTCTTGTAGTCTGTTTATTTCCATTAATAACTTTTAACAAATACAATCCGCTAGAAGCTTTTTGAAAGAAAATTTTCTTTGAAAAATTAGTTACAGTATTTACATAGTTTTTCTCATCTATCAACCTTCCTCTTACATCAAATAATTGAACAGAAACTTTATCAGTATTTATGACTTTTAGATTTAAAGTAAACTCTCCTTTTGTTGGGTTCGGAAATAAATTAAACCCCTGAAAAACAACATCTTCTATAGAAGCAGTATTATCAACAATTATCGAGTAATCTTCTGTCTCTCCCCACTCTGTCAAGTGATCTGCATCACAAGGCCCGTCGCCAAAATTATCAGTTGGGTCATCATATTCAACAACTACTCTCATTCTCGTTCTTCCGAATGCAGCATCATTAGGCACATTAATTGAAAATGTTATTGTACTTTCATCTGTTGTACTTGTATTTCCATCTTTATCAAATCTAGAACCCAAATCGTAACGTTCTTCATCTTTATCAAAGATGTAATCTTGATTCCAATCAATAAAAACATAGCAATGATCTTGATACCCTCCTGTATTAAAAGTTACACTAACTTGATGTGCATCTCCTCTTTTTACATTAGTAGTTATCGAAGAAAAGTCTTGATATCCATCAACAGTATCATTTCCTGAATCATTATTGATTGTATTAAAAGTAACATTTGTAATATGTTCTGAACCACCTGCTTCATCTGTAAAAGTTGACACACAATATGATGGGGTTAAAGTTTTATAACTAAAAACATTAGAAAAAGTACCTTCTCCACAACTGTTCTTAGGTTTTACTCTCCAATAATAAGTAGTGTTGCCAGATAGCCCAGAAGCTTTATAAGAATTTGTCGTAACATTAGTACTAATTAAAATAGTAGAAAAACCACTATCTGAAGCTACTTGAATATCATAAGAAGAAGCATTAGAGTCAGCTTCCCAATTAAATTCTGTACTTAAATTTACATTTTGAGCTCCATTAACAGGTGCAGTAAGTTTAACTTGGGTAAATGTACTGGATGTTAAATTAAACCCTAAATTAATACTTCGACTCAAACTATTTGCACTAGCCAAAACATTTATAATGTAGGCTTGAGGAGATTGCCCATTAAAATTAGAAACTTCCATCGTTACGTTTCCATCACTACTTATTGTGCTAGGATTAAAAGTTACATTAACCCCATTAGGATGACCTGTTGCAGATAATGTTACGGTTTCTGAAAAACCATTAATAAAATCAAAATTTAGGCTATAAGTTGCTTTTTCATTACCTGTATTACATGCATATTGAGTTCCACTATTTTCCACTAGTAAAAATGTAGGTTCAGAAGAATTTATAGTAATGTTTACAGTATTAACATTATAAAAAATGTTATCTGCCGCTTCTACCATAATTCTAACTTGAGTGGAAGGGGTATTAGGTATTAAAACATTTTCTGATCCATCATTTGGGGTGTTTGCTTTTAATGTAATTGGAAAAGTCATTCCACCATCGGTAGACATCTTAATATTTACATTGTTACAATTAATAGGCGCTGTATCGGTTGTTCCTTTATTCCAAGAAATAGTTTGAGAAGTTCCTACATCCCAAGAAACAGGAATATTAGGTGCAGTAACAGTAAATGGATTTGCATCAACAACCGTTACTTTCATATCATCTCTTGCTACAGATCCTCCTCCCACATGATTATCTCTTACTAAGAAAGAAAAATTCATATCTCTTGCTATAGAAGGAACCACCTCCCAAGTAGATGATGTACTTCCTCCAATTACCGTATTTAATGCAGGCATATATCTGTTAGGCGTTGTTTGAGAGGCAAACGATCTAAACATTGGTCCTCCAATACTAGTTTCTAATGGCGGCATAGTAGCAATTTGAGTATCTATTTGTTCCCAATTATAGGTTAGTCCAGAAGTTCCATCTGCATCCGTTGCTGAACCTCTTAATATAAATGGTGTAGATTTTGGGATTGAATAATCTAAACCAGCATTAGCCGTTGGAGCGCTATTACCAGTATTTGTTGTTGTATAACATGTAGCTGATGTTTGAATAAAGTTAAGCATTTCAGTAACACTTATGGAATGAAAATGATCATCACTACCACTTTGAACGTTAGGGTTACAGATACCTGCATACCCCATAATTGTAGAACCACTTCCAGGTTCTACTGCCGTACTTGACTCTCTATTATCTCCACACGAATTATTAAATGTATGATTTGCACCAAATTGATGCCCTAGTTCGTGTATTACAAAATCGATATCATAAGCATCACCTATTGGTGATGTTCTTCCGGTAACCCCTTGAGCTTTACTGGATGAACTACATGCTGATCTAAATACAGCAATACCTGCATTATCTCCAGTGCTAAAAACATGCCCTAAATCATAACTTCCGTTACCTACCTTACTATCAATCACCGACTGAATTTCATTAATCAAAACACCTTCATTTGAATTGGTAAGGTTATCTGTATTCGGGTCTAAAAAAATGAGCTGATCATTATTATCAATAATTTTTAAATTTACTGATAAGTCTTTTTCAAAAACCCCATTAACTCTAGTTATAGAGGTGTTCATTGCTGATAGTACTGCTGCTTTTTTTACTTCTGAAGTTGCAGTATTTGGTACATTTTGTCGAGTTAAATGAAATTGAGCATACTCTCCTGTACAGGCCAAAGCTAAACGAAAAGTTCTTAAAACCCCGTTGTTTGAAGTCCTTGAAAACAAAGAACTTTGAACTCTATTTTCTTCAGATTGTTCAACCCTACAAGCAAACTGTTTGTTTTCTGGGCTCAAATCTTTTCTTGAATAAGAAATATATTTTTTTCTATCTTTCGAATAAGGGTCAACATATAAAGTTTCTTTTCCTGGAGAAAAAACAACTGCATGAAAGCCATCTGTTCCAATACTTATTTTAGCTATAGAAGTAGGATTGTCCACTCCATAAGCCGTATAAGATTTAATCATAGGAAATTTTCTTGATAACTCTGATGATAAATTAGATGTTTCTACTATTTGATATCTAGAAAAACCCCCTTCTGAATTGGGAAGCAACAATAAAGGTTTCTTTGCGCTTTTTATCTTTTTAGAAAAAATATTTGAGTCAAAAGATAACAAATCAAATTGTTTAGGGAAATTTTGCTTTTCTAAAATTTCATTTTCATTAAGATGGTACACTTCCTTATTGACTTTTTTCCAAACTTCTTGTGCCAATAAAGCACCATTATTGAGTATCGAAATTGCAATAACAAAAAGAAAGTATAATCTAATTTTCATAGGTCTTAGTATTAAAATCGAACAATTTGAATCTTTCAAATATAAGGAAATATTTATCTTTGCAATTGGAATTATGAATAGAAACATTTTACTAGAGGACTTATCTGCAAAAGATTATAAAGAAACTTGGGATTATCAAACGAATTTACTTCAAGAAATAGTTGATGTAAAGATTAATAATCGAAGAAATAATCTGAAAAACTTAACAAAAAATCATTTTTTGTTTGTCGAACATCCACATGTTTACACTTTAGGTAAAAGTGGAGATATGAGTAATTTGTTATTAAACGAAGAACAATTATCTGAAAAAGGAGCAACTTTTTACAAAATAAATCGTGGTGGAGACATTACTTATCACGGTCCTGGGCAAATTGTAGGTTATCCTATTTTAGATTTAGAAAATTTTTTTACAGATATTCATAAATACCTTAGACTTTTAGAAGAAACGATTATTCTAACTATTGCTGAATATGGAATAAAAGGAACTAGAAGCGAAGGAGAAACAGGAGTTTGGCTAGATGTTGGCACTCCATTTGCTCGCAAAATTTGCGCTATGGGAATTCGTTCTTCACGTTGGGTAACCATGCATGGTTTTGCACTGAACACCAATGTGAATTTAGGTTATTTTGACAATATTATTCCTTGCGGAATAAAAGGGAAAGCAGTCACTTCTATGGAAGCTGAACTTAATCAAAAAGTAGATTTAGACGAAGTGAAAGGTAAAATTTTAAAGCATTTTAAAACTTTATTTGAAGTAGAAGAATTTATTATTTCTCCTCATTAAAATACACTTTGTAGTACTTCATTTTCTTTTCTTCATCATATCCTCTTTCTAAATATTCTGAAGCCGCTTCTGGTGCATCTACATCTAACTTAATATTGATGTTGGTATCTAACTTAATCTCTGTTTTTAACTTACTTTTTTCTTTTTTTAAAACAACTCCAGAAACATCAAAATTATTTCTGATTAAAACATCGTTTAAGGTTTCGAAATGTTTTTTATAGTCGTCAAACAATTCTTTATGCTTGTCTTCTTCAAAAACTTCATCTTTAAAATTATGATAGTCTAAAGCTTCGTGTTCTTTAAAATAATCTACCGTATTTGCTAAGAAATTACCTTGTTCGTGCATTCCTAATTCTGGTTTAATTACTTCTTCGGAAAATTCTTTACACAACTCTAAATAATTCTGAGTGTGTGAATTATAATCGTCTGCTAATTTTACCGATAAGAAATTTTTAATCCAATATTGTGCATCGTAATTGTTATTATCTACAGAAAAAACAACTGTTCCTTCTGTATCTGATGTATTTAAAATTAAACAACCTTTGTCTATCTTTTTTGTGGAGATTCCTTTTTGAACCACAACATCCCAACTTTCATTGTCGTCTAAATAGGTCTGAAAAAAATCGACTTTATTTTCTATTTTAAAAACACCGATTCCTTCTGTTAATACATCTTTATACTCCAAACCTTCTATAAAAACAACAATAACATCTCCTGTTTTTATTTGTGCCGAATTGGATTGTTCGTACAAATGATTGACAATGTTTTTAGAATATTCTATAAATGTATTTTCTTCCTTAAAAACTTCTGAAGCATAATTATTTAGTTCGTTTAAACGCACATCTGCATGATGTGTAAAACGATAACTTTGTGTTAAACTTCCAAATGGCTTTAACAAAAAACTTTTCATTAAATCATAGCTTTCTTGGTCGAAACGAATTAAATCTTCAGAAAAAACATTGTGTCCGCTATTGAATTTATTCGCAACTTTATGAAGGATACATTTGGTAATTTCTGCTCTTGTTTTTTTAATCATCATTTGAAAAATTTGGAAGGTAAAAATAGTAGAAGTTTTTTAATTTTATTGAAATAAATTAGTGAGATTCTAAAAGTTTATGAACAGGTTTAGCCCTGATTGAATGGCGTGTTTGAGCTCTTTTTTGAGGAACGAAAAAAAAGCGAGTAATGAAAGCAGGAAATAGCTTCTAAAAAAAGCTACAATGCTAACTTTAATTGTTCTGGCAGTAATTTAAAGGATTTTCTATGATAATCTGTAGCCCCAAACTCACGAATTGCATCTCTGTGTTCTTTGGTTGGATATCCTTTGTTTTTTTGCCAATTATACATTGGAAATTCTTGATGAATTTTGGTCATATATTCATCTCTATAGGTTTTTGCCAACACGGATGCTGCAGCAATACTCAGGTATTTTGCATCGCCCTTTACAATGGTTTCGTGAGGAATTTCTTTATAATTTCTAAATTTATTACCATCTACAATGATAAATTCTGGTTGGATTTTCAGAATCTCTATAGAACGATGCATTCCTGTAATTGAAGCCTGTAAAACATTGATTTTATCTACCTCTTCTTGCCACACAAAAGAAACTCCAAAAGCAATCGCGTTTTCTTCTATAAAAGGTCTTAACTCATCTCTTCTTTTTTCTGATAATTGTTTAGAATCATTTAAAAAAGGATGCGAAAAATCTTTTGGCAAAATTACAGCTGCTGCCACAACTGGACCCGACAAACAGCCTCTACCTGCTTCATCTGTGCCTGCTTCTAAAGAAAATCCGCTATGATTTGATTTTAACATACTACAAATTAACAGATTTCATCATAATTATTAACGATTATTTTCGTTTAATTATTTTACATTTGCCTTTGCAGATTTGTAACATGAATAAACGTTTAATATTCACTTTCTTATTTTTTATTTTTTCTTTGAGTATTACATATTCTCAGAGAATATTGCAATCGACAAATGGAAATTCTTTTCAAGATATTGGAAATGATACCATAAGAAACTCAGAAGCTATCAATGTTAAACTCTCAGGAAAAACAAAATACACAGATTACAAAGTATTTAGTCATAAAAGAGATACAACATACATAGACACTACATTATCTATAAAGAAAGAATATAAATTTAATTTTTTAAGGAGGGATAACTTTGAATTACTGTCTTTTCACAACCAAGGGCAAACTTTTAATAATTTAGGATACACTTTTGAAGACCTCTCTTTTTTTCCGGATATCGGTTTTAAAGCAAAGCAAGTAAGTTATTTAGGCATTGAAGATATTAAATATTACGAAGTACCCACTCCGACTACAGAAATATTATACAGAACAGGATTAGAACAAGGACAAGTTTTAGATGCCCTATTTACTTTAAATTTTTCGAAAAGATTAAATGTATCTTTATCTTACAAAGGAATTCGTTCTTTAGGTGCCTACAGAAGATCTTTAGTAAGTAACGGAAATTTTAGAGGAACTTTTACTTATAGAACCAAAGAAAATCAATACGAAATTCGAGGGCATTTAACAACACAAGATTTCTTTCATCAAGAAAGTGGTGGTTTAGATGCCAACTCTTTAAATAATTTTATTATTGATGATGAAAACTTTCAAAATCGTGGACGTTTAGATGTTAACCTTACAGACGCTGAAAATCAATTTGATGGAAATCGAATATACATAGAACATAGTTACAAACTAATATCAAGTAAAGATTCTATCAACAAAAAAGATTTTTCAAATTTAAAAATTGGTCATGTTTTAACTAACGAAAGTAAATCTTATAGTTTTACACAACCTAGTTCTTCAGCAATTTTTGGAACAACTAGTGACGCTAAAGCTAGAAATAATACTGCAAAAAGCATAATTACCAATAACGAGTTTAATTTAGAATTTAACTCTAAATATGTTTTAGGAAAATTTAAAGCAAAAACAGTATTAACATCTTACACTTATGGTTATGACTCTATTTTAAATAGTAGTAGCAAAATTAACAAAACACAACTTAAAGGGAATGCAATTTCTATCGGAGCAGATTGGAATGCAAAAATTAAAAATTTTCAATTAAATGCAACTAGTCTTTTAACACCTGGAAATAGTAGGTTGTCTGGAAGCTTCATTAAAGGAGAAGCTGTCTATAAAAAAGATAGTGTCTTTAGTATAAAAGGAAGCTTGGTACTCAGTTCTAAATCTCCAAATTTTAATACACTTTTACATCAAAGCAAATTCGATGATTACAATTGGCAAAATGATGTTTTTAGTAATGTAAACACTAGAGATTTAGGCTTTGATTTACAATCCAAATGGCTAAATGGCTCTTTAAACCTTACCAATATAGACAACTACACCTACTTTGACGAAAACAATACGCCTCAACAATTTGCAAATCAAATAGTATATCTAAAAGCAAGAGTAAATAAAGAGTTCAAATACTGGAAACTAGCCTTGGACAATACTTTAATGTATCAAAATGTGAGTAGCGGAAGTTCTGTTTTTCGAGTTCCTGAACTAGTTACTAGAAACACTTTCTACTACACCGATTATTGGTTTAAAGGAAAGCCAATGTTAGTAAACATTGGTACTACGTTTAAGTATTTTACAAAATATAAGGTAAATGCTTACAATCCTTTATTATCTGAATTCACACTTCAAAACACCCAAGAAATTGGATTTCCAACTATTGATGTCTTTTTTAATGCACAAGTAAGAAGAACACGCTTATATTTTAAAATTGACAATGTAACTTCTAGCTTTTCAAAGAAAAATTATTTTTCTTCGCCAAATTATCCATACAGAGATTTTACCATTCGTTTTGGATTGGTTTGGAATTGGTTTATATAGTTTATGGATTTAAGATATCTATCATTCGTTTTTATTATGTTATGGGCAATTTTCATTATATATTTTACCTCGTGGAAAAAATTTTTAAGTTTAATCCTTTTTAATATATCAATAAGTGTTGTTTATTTTTCAATAATATTATTAATTAAAAACTTATTTTTAAGTGACAATAAATATGATTTTTATTTTGTCTTTGGATTGATAACATGCTTAAGTTTACACCTGATTATTTTATTTACCCTTTCAACCTTTGGAGTTTTTAAGAATAAAAAATATGAAAAATAACTGGAAACTTTTTTTAGTAGCAAGCCTAACTTTAGGGTTGGCACCTTTTAATCCTCCGCATATTCTAGGTAAAATTCAATGGGTTTTGGGTGGAAATGCTTTTTCAGGAGAAAATGCGATGCAAACACAAGATTGGTTTGATGTTGTATTGCACGGAACTCCTTGGCTATTATTAATTATCTCTTTATTTCTAAATTTTTTCAAGAAGAAATAATTACATATTCTCAAGAATTTCAAACTCCATTTCTGGTAAAAAACGACCAGGGATTGAACTCTCTCTTTCTGCAACAACTTTAAAACCATGTTTTGCATAAAAGTTCTTTGCATTAGGGTCTGATAAGACATTTAAGATTGTAGAACTTCCTTCAATACAATATTCAATGGCATGATTTAGTAATGCTGAACCAATTCCTAGTTTTATAAATTTTGGTGATATAAATAAAAACTCTAAAAAACTTGTTCTAATATTCACTCTATTTAAAATATAGAATCCTGCAATTTCTTCATCAATCACATATTTATGTATGTTCCATTCTTCGATCATTTTAGGAGTAACCGTTAAATCTTCTCGCCAACTTGCAATCAATTCATCAGAATATCCCCAAAAGGCCTTGGATTGTAAAGCTATCTCTGTAAGTTTTTTTACATCAGAAATATCTGCAGAAACAATCATTATTTTTTAACCAATTGTCTAATTTTAATATTTAACGCAGCAAATAACAAGGTTGTAAACGGACTTAAATAGTTAAAAATAGCATATATAAAATAGTCAGCTACAGAAACTCCTAAAACTCCTGACTGATAAGCTCCACAAGTATTCCATGGTATTAGAACAGAGGTTACTGTCCCTGAATCTTCTAAAGTTCTACTTAAATTTTCTGGCGCTAAACCTCTATCTTCATAAGCTTTTTTAAACATTTTCCCAGGAATTACCAATGCCAAATATTGGTCTGAAGCAATCACATTTAATCCCAAACAACTTATTACAGTACTTGCAAACAACCCGAATATTGATGTTGCTACCGCTAATAAACTTTTAGTGATTTTAGCTAATGCACCAATTGCATCCATTACACCACCAAAAACCATGGCACAAATAATTAAAAAGATAGTCCATAACATTCCGTTCATTCCTCCTGATGCAAATAATTCAGTTAACTTTTCATTATCCGTTTGAATTTGAGTATCCGTTAATACAGAATTTATAACAGTTCCTATTTTAGAATCTGACAAACTTGCTAAAACATCACTTTGAAAAATAAACGCAAATACTCCTGCCAAAACAACTCCAACACCTAAAGCTATTAAGGGTTTGGTTTTCTTTAAAATCATTGCAATCACCACTAATGGAACTACAAACAACCAAGGAGTAATGTTAAACGTATTATCAATAGAAACTAATAAACTACTTACATCTGCGCTACCTGTAGTATCTATTGTTCCACTTAAAATGGCAAACACAATTAAAGTTACTAAAATGGTGGGTACAGTTGTAAATGCCATATATTTTATGTGCGTAAATAAATCTGTTCCTGCCATTGCTGGTGCTAAGTTTGTTGTATCTGATAGTGGAGACATTTTATCTCCAAAATACGCTCCAGAAATTACTGCTCCTGCTATCATTCCTGTTGGGATTCCTAGTGCACTTCCAATACCAACTAAAGCAATTCCTACTGTTGCAGAAGTTGTCCAAGAACTTCCAGTTGCAATCGAAATGATGGCTGCTATAATAACTGATGCTGGTAAAAATATTTCTGGACTCAAAACTTGTAATCCATAATAAACCATTGCTGGGATAATTCCGCTCACCAACCAAGTACCTGCTAAAGCACCCACTAAAAAAAGAATCATAATAGGCACAAAAACACTTTTCCAGTTTTCCCAAACCTCAGCAATCATTGTTTTTAGAGATACTTTATTAAAAAAACCAACAGCACCAGCCACAACACCACCCAACAATAAGGTATATTGATTGGTATAGGCTCCAAACCACTCTTGCCCTTCAACGAAAAAGATATTGTAAGCTAATAATCCCATCAAAATAACAACCGGAATTAAAGATTCCAAAAGGTTTAGTTCTTTATTATCGATAATTTTTTGATTCTCAATATCTATTTCTGAAAGATTTTTTTGGTCTTGCATTCCTTTAATTTTTGTCTTGTAATGTTACGATTTTACAAGATGTTATGCAAATTGATTCTGTTAACTTACATTTGCCATAATGGATTCATTAACTCAAATTGTTTTGGGTGCTGCTTGTGGTGAGATTGCACTTGGTAAAAAAATTGGAAACAAAGCTTTATTGTTTGGTGCTATTGGAGGAACCATACCAGATTTAGATGTTTTTATTGGAAGATGGTTGTACAGCAATGAAATTGAAGCTATGGCTTTTCATCGTGGATTTATGCACTCCTTTCTATTTGCTATTCTAGGTTCTTTTCTCTTTGGATGGATTACTCATAAAATTTATAATTGGGGAAAAAGAAAAGATTCAACTACAGTAAAAGATTGGATTTGGCTCTTCTTTTTATCCATTTTTACGCATCCACTTTTAGATTGTTTTACGCCTTATGGCACACAACTTTTTGCACCATTTTGGGATTACAGAGTGGCTTTTAACAACATTTCTGTTGCTGATCCTTTATATACAGTTCCTTTTTTATTGTGTTTAATTGTCATGATGTTTTTCAAAAGAACAAGAACGCGAAGAACTTGGTGGTTAAAAGCAGGAATTTATATAAGTTCTGCATATATGATTTTTACGATTATCAATAAATTCTATATCGATAGCGTTTTTAAAGAATCCTTTAAAAAAGCAAACATTTCTTATCAACGTTTTTCTGCACAACCAACTATTTTGAACAATATTTTATGGTATGCAGTAGCAGAAACTAAAACCCAATATCACTTGGCGTTTTATTCTTTGCTTGATAAAAGTGCCACTTCAGAGAAGGTTATTACTGTTGATAAAAATCATGATTTGATTGATATGTCTGACAAAAATTTAAAAACTTTAGCTTGGTTTAGCAATCACTATTACAATCTTTCTAAAAAGGAAAAAGTGGGTACTTATAAGTATGTAGATTTACGCTACCCAATGTTAAATCCTGAAGACCCAAGTACATCCGTTTTTAATTTTACAATCTTTTTTGAAAATGGAAAATGGGATATTTTGCCTTTTGATGGAAGTCCACCAAACAAAGAAGATTTTAGCAAATTTGTTGAGCGAATTAAGGGAATTTAGTTAAATATGTCATTTCGACCTTATGGAGAAATCTAAAAATAGATTTTTAGACTTCATTTCATTTCGCTCAAAATGACAAACCTCCAACTTCAATTTTCATCCTTCAACCTTCATTCTTCTTACTTCCCACTTCAAACTTCATTATTCAAACTTCAACACTACAATACTCCAACCTCAATCATACATTTTTTCATCATTTGGTAGGTTCTTTCAATGTTATTATCCAAACCAATAGAAAAACGAATTAACCCATCACTTAAACCCATTTCTTTTTGTTCATCTTCTGGAATTTCTGATGAAGTAGAGCTTCCTGGAGCAGAAAATAATGTTTTATAAAACCCTAAACTTACTGCCAAATAACCTAAATTATTGTGCTGCATTAATTCCATTAATTCATTGGCTTTTTCTAAAGAACCAACATCAATAGTTAGCATTCCACCAAAACCATATTCTTTGTTCATCATACTTTTAAAAAGTTTGTGAGATGGATGAGATGCTAATCCTGGATAAACCGTTTTTAATCCCTCTTTTTCAAATTTATCTGCTAAATAAGCTGCATTAAAACTATGTTGTTTCATTCTAATATGTAAGGTTCTCATATTTTTTAAAACGGATGCAGCTCTTAAACTATCCATTGTAGAACCTAGCAACATACTAGCTCCATCATTAACATTTCGTAAATCATTGATGAATTCTTGAGTTCCGCAAACTACGCCACCAACACTATCTGAAGAACCATTGATGAACTTGGTTAAACTATGACAAACCACGTTCGCACCTAGTTTTGCAGGAGAAATTGACAATGGCGAAAAGGTATTATCTACAACTAACTTTAGCTTGTATTTTTTTGCTAAAGCTGATAAACCTTGAATATCTGCCACTTCCAAAAGCGGATTACTCACAGATTCGCAATACAGAACTTTGGTGTTTTTTGTGATGGCTTTTTCTACAACAGCTAATTTTGTAATGTCTACAAAACTGGTTTCTATACCAAACTTTGGAGTAAAATTCTTTAAAAATGCATACGTTCCTCCATAAATAGTTCTACTAGAAACGATATGATCTCCAGCTCTACACAATTGCACTAAAACTGGAGTAATTGCACCCATTCCAGAAGCTGTAACATTGGCGGTTTGTGTACCCTCCATAGCCGCTAATGCTTCACCTAAATATAAATTTGAAGGTGATGAATGACGAGAATACAAATAACAACCATCTGCATTTCCTTCGAAAGTATCGAACATGGTTTTTGCTGATAAGAATGTATAAGTTGATGAATCTGATATAGATGGATTTACACCTCCAAATTCTCCAAAATATTGTAAATCTTGAATACTCTCTGCTGGATTGAATTTCATAATTTTAGATTTTTATTATACAAATTGACGACTATTTAGAAATAATATCAATATAAACTATAAAATATAGATTATTTTTCTAAATTTGAATTGATTCATAATTTAAAAAACTAAAAAAAGTCTTTTAATTTTCAATTTTTAGAAATTTCATCATGTTAGATTCTACAGATAAAAAACTCATCAATTTATTGCAAACCGATAGTAAACAAACTACAAAACAGCTGTCTTTACAGTTAAATTTATCGGTAACCGCTGTTTATGAACGTATTAAAAAGCTAGAAAAGGAAAAAATTATAGAAAAGTATGTGGCCATCATCAATAAAAATAAAATTGAGAAATCATTTTTGGTGTTTTGCCACATCAAACTGATTCAACATTCTAAAGAATACGTAACTACTTTTGAACGTGAAGTATTAAAACTAGAGGAAGTTTCTGAATGTTTCCACGTAAGTGGAGATTACGATTATATTCTAAAAATCTACGTAAAAGACATGGAATCCTACAGAGATTTTATGGTAAAAAAGCTCACCGCAATTAAATATATTGGCAGCACACATAGTACTTTTGCTATTGAAGAAGTAAAAAATACTACCGAAATTACAGTATAAAAAAACCTCAAAACTTTTGTTTTGAGGTTTTAATATTCTACATTTTTACTAAAACAATTTTCTCGGACTGTTTTTTAACTAGTTGAGAGTAAAATTCTTTTAAATTATTATAATTTTCAGGAATTATTTTTGCTTTGTTAAATTGCAAAGTAGAAACCGTATTGATTTTTGACCCTTTTTGGATTATATCATATTTAAACGCAGCTAAATTATTAGGCAAACTTATAAATATACTTTCAGGAAGCTTTTCAACTTTATACCCTTTGGGAATTTGAATAGAAACAATATTTCTATCTTTCCATGGAGTAGCAAAATCTACAGGAAAATTTCTAGATTTTAATTTAAATGGATTATTATATTGTGTTAAAAACAATAATGGTTCTATATATAATTTACCATTAATTCCTTCAACAAAATTTTCACTTGAAAATTTTATACTTCTCACAATGGGTTTACCCAAATTAACTTTATTTTCAACCTTAAAATTATCTACTTCAATATTATAGTCTTCTTCAATTTTACTTAATACATTATCATCTTTTACATGGTTGTACCTCTTTCTATAATTCAGAGCATTTAAATTACTGTACTTAGTTCTTATCATACCATGTAGCATTAAATCTTCAGAAACTTTGACTATTAAATTATTTTCTTCTAATGCATGACTCGGAGCATCTAACCTTACCCAAGAAGAAATCCCTTCTTTAGTTACCTTTCTACCATTCCAATTTAAGGCTCTTGCTGGTAATATATTTGGAGGACTATAAGGCTCAGTAGCGTCCAATAAAACATATCCACCAGAGGGAAACTCTACCATAGAAATCACATAGTCAAAACCATCTAATGTTGGGAATAGCGGTATACCATTACCCTTGGAACTAACTAATACTGGATTCGAATTTAAACCTGCTGAACGTAACATTGAAATAAGAATAAGATTAATATCTGCTACATTACCTACTTTTTCTTTATAAGCTTTTACAACTCCTTTATCTGTATATTTTCCATATTTTCCATTCCATTTCATTCTAAACTTAACAAAATTGAAAATTAAAGCAACTTTTTCTAAATCTGAGTTTGTACTCTTTAAAAGGTTCTGCAAATCATTATTATAATATTTATTTTTAATTATTTCTCTACCAAAAAGTGAAGATTTAAATATTTGTTTACTCACTTTGCCCCATGAAGTAGAATAATATTTTATGGGAGAATTAGGAAACTTAACATAAGATAATTCAAATTTTGCCCCAGCTTGATATTGATTTATATTATAAACAAAAGGTTCTTTATCATCTAATGGTTGAATATCTTTTTCTCTAATTTCGAAAGTATTTTCATTTAAATCAACAGTTTCAGTATAGGAAGTTGTTTTTAACCTCCTTTTATTTGATTGCTCTCTGTAAGAATACTTTATTGACCTACCTACTTTACCTTTTTTAAAATATTTACCCAAATGTCCTTTATAGTGATTTTTAAAAAAGAAATACTCAGGAATCCTCACTTTTACTTCTAAGTTTTTTATAGGTATGGTACTTTGAAATTCGATATCATCAATATAATAGTAAAATGGGGATACCTTCTTATATTTCCATTCTATTATTGAACCTTTTTTAAGGTTTGGCATTGTGAACTTTTCTAAAATATAACTCTCTGTTAAACTTTCTTTAAAAACATCTTTACTTTTTAATTTAGTTTTTACAATTTTACTTCCTTCTAAATTATAAGTAGTTGCTTTTAAACCTACTAAAGTTTCTTTATTGCCTCTATTTTGATATAAACTTACTTTTTCAGTAGCAAATTCAATATCTTTTAAAGTGTATAATTTAATCCTTTCATGTACACTTTTAACAACAGTCCAACCTAATGTTCCATCATATTGAAACATAACATATTCTTTTTTATACAAATAAGCAGCATCAGCTGTAGAATCTAAAGGATAAAACTTCTCTTTTAATTCTTCTTTAGAAACTTTACCAAATTTATAATCTTGAGCTATTAAAGAGATTTGACTCAATAATAACGTAATAACTAATATCTTTTTCATAATTGATATTTCTACATTTTTACTAAAACAATTTTCTCGGATTCTTTAGACACCAATTGTCCGAAAAAATCTTTTAAAGCAGTATAGTGTTTTGGTCCAATAATCGATCTATTAATTTCAATCGAAGCAGTAGTATTAATATTATCACCCATTTGAACAACCTTAAACCTAAAAACACCCATGCTGTTTGGTAAACCTATTGCAATACTTTTTGGTATAGATTCTACTTTATACCCTTTAGGAATTGAAATAATTACTACATGTTTATCTTTCCATGGAGTAGCAAAATCTACTGGAAATTTTCGCTCTTCCAATTTAAAAGGGTTTTGATGCTCTGATAAAAATAATAATGGTTCTAAATAAAGTTTACCATTAATTTCTTCAATTAAATCTTCGCTAGTAAAACGAATATTTCTAATAATGGGCTTACCAATATTATCTTGATTCTGAATTTTAAAATCTTCAATTTCAAGGTTTTTATTTTCTTCTAAATTGGTTATTAAATCTTCATCTTTTTTATGATTGTTTCTTTTTCTAAAATTTAAAGCTTTTAAATTCGAGTATCTTGTTCTCATCATTCCCTCAACAACCTTATCCTCAGAAATTTTAACCATTACTGTATTTTCTTCTGTTGCAGGTTTAGAAGAACCTAACTTTACCCATGAAGAATAACCACTTTTTTCAATCTTTCTTCCATTCCAGTTTAAATCTCTTACAGGAAGTAAATTTGGCAAACTATAGGGTTCAGTTGCATCTAATAATACATAACTTCCATCTCTAAATTCTACAATAGAAATCACATAATTAAAACCATCCATTGTTGGAAATAAAGGAACTCCATTATCTCTAGTACTTACTAAAACAGGATTCGCATTTAACCCTGCAGAACGTAACATAGAAGTAAGCAATAAATTTACATCTGCTACATTTCCAAGTCTTTCTTTATAAGCTTTTTTAACCCCTTTTTCTGTATATAAACCATAAACTCCATCCCATTTTACTCTCTTTTTTACAAACTGAAAAATAGCACCCACTTTTTGAGCTGGAGTTTTTGCTACAGCTAATATTTGTTCTATATCTTTCTCATAAAAATTACTTTTATTTAATTCTGATCCAAACTTAGAAGATTTATAAATACTTTTACTAACATTATTCCAACTTGTAGAATAAGTTTTCAAATCACCTCCAATACCTATCATGTCTATATGCCTCAATTCTAATTTCAATCCAGCTCTATAATTTCTAACACTACTAACAAAGGGTTCGTCATCTCGAATTGCTGGAATATTATCGGCATTAAATTTAAAAATATCGATTACGTAAGTAAAATCACTTCCAATGGTTCCTGTTTTTGATTTTTCTTCCATTTTTACATAAAAATAACCTGTCGACCTCTTGTTAAAGCCATAGTATTCAGGTATTTCAATTTGATAATCTATTTTTTTTACAGGAATATTAAACTGAAATTTTAAATCATCTACCGACCAAAAACGTGGAGATATTAATTTATACTTTATTTCTAATACAACACCCTCCTTAACGTTTGGCATTGCAATTTTTTTGATGCTATAATATTGATTTCTTTTTTCTCTAAAAACAGATTTTTTAGAAAGTTTCTCTTTAACTACTTTTCCTTTTTCCAATGAAAAAGTATAACCTTTAATATTATTTACAGATTCTTTACTTCCTGAGCTTGGGGAATAGTAGGGAATTATTTTTGTAGCCAGTTCATAACCTTTTTTGGTATAAATTTTAATTCTCTCGTGATATTCATTTACAACATGAAAATTCCCTTCAGATAGTATAAAATCAAAATAAGTTCTTCTACTTCTATACAGGTATGCTGCATCTGCAGTAGAATCTAAAGGGTAAAACTTTTCTTCTAATTCTTGTTTTGATACTTTACCAAATTTATAATTTTGAGCAACTATAGAAAATTGACTTATTAGTAATAGTGTAATTAATATTCTTTTCATATTATGATTTTTTAATGATTGCAATTCTTAAATTTTCATATTTAGCAATACTTCTTCTAAAGCTTCTGTATGCTTTATAATCTTCTTTTGGATATACTCCTTCTTTAATCAAAATACTTTTTTTGTATTTAAAAGTAGTTTCATTAACTTTCTCAAAGTTCACTTTATATATTCCAAATTTTGAAGTAATTTCTTTTAACTGAGGTAAAAGAGGCAAGGTGTATCCTTTAGGAATCTTAAATACATACTCATCTATATCTTTGTAGCCTCTAGCTATTTTTAATGGCAATTTTCTTTTTCTATATCTCTTGGGGACAAAACTCTCTTTATTAAAAACATTAACTCTAAAAAGATATTCTGCTTCAGAAACAGTTGCATAATTACTTATATTTACTTTTAAATCTTCATTAAAAATGATGCTATCTTTATTGTTTTTAATACTAACAGACTCTATTTCTAGATTATTATTATAATTCCAAACTTTAGATTTATAATGTTTTATAAGTTCTTTTTCTCCTTGCTTTTCATAACCAAATTTATCATCATATTGAAGCCCTTTAGATACTCTTTCTAATTTTGCTTTTAAATCTCCATTCTCTAAAAGTTGAATTTTAGCAGATACATTTTGTAGATTTGTTTCATCTTTGTAAGACGCTGTTCTTTTTACCACACCTCCTTCTGGTGTAATTACCACAACATTTCTATCGTCAGTAAAATCACCTAAAAAACCAAAAGGCATACTCTGACTTGTGCACTCTAACCAAATATCTTTCCCTTTATTGGGTAAATTTAAAATAACGTGGTTTCCTTGCATTGAAGCAAAATCTTTATCAATATCTCTTTTTTCATCGGCATAAACTACAGTATAATAAGATGTTACACCTACCGCATCTAATAGAGCTTTTGTGTAATTTGTTAAACCTTTACAATCTCCATACCCAACATCATCTACTCTATTTGCTGCTATTGGTTCCCAACCACCAATTCCAACTTGTACACTTATATATCTGGTTTTCTCTTGCATATATTTGTAAACAATCTTAGCTTTTTCAATTGGGTCGGTTTCACCTTTGACCAACTCTTTCATTTTTAAAACTGTTTCTTCATCTAATTGATCTCTACCTGTTAGTAGTTTTTGGTACATCCATTTTCCAAACCCTTTCCAATTAGTATATTCACCTACTACCCCTTTTAATTTAAATCTATTTAAAGTTAAAGCTAGTTTAGGTAATATCTTTCTAGATGAAATCGCATTTCTTTCATATTTATATGCAAGTTGATTTTTTAATTGATAACTGAGTTTTACGTTAGATTCTGTTGTTGTAATATCAAAATTTTTAAAGTTTGTTTTTTTTATTCTCCAAGGGATTTTGTTACTGTTATGAATTTTATAAGTACTACTTTCTACTGAAACATAATAACCATTTACTGGAAACCACCCAGGTACAAAACCAGTTGTAGAAGTCTTGTATTCAGATTCAAAAACTACAGTATAAGGATATGAAATTGGAGTATAGTCTACATATTTCACTCTAGAATCAGAATATAAAGTACCTCCATTAACGGCACTTACATCTAAAAAATCTCTTTCTTTATATTTTTTTATTTGTTTTCCAAATGCGTTATATATATAAGCTGATAAATTGGTGATTTTAGTATCATTATCATAACTTTCTCCCATTCTCGCATCTACGTTTCCTAATTTATTAAGAACCGTAACTACCATTTTTTTTCGAACTATCATTTTATCTATAGATTCTATAGTAATTTCGATAGAATTATCTCTTACAACTGCATTAGCATCTTGCTTAAGTTCTGGTGGAATTAATAGTGAGGAGTAATTTCCTTTCTGACTAAAAATAATAGTAGCAGAAAAAAAATTAATGAATAGAGTGATATATATTAACTTTTTCATAACATAAATTTGATAGCTTTACAAAGTTAAAAAAAAGTTAAAAAAAAGAAGCCTAAAACATATAGTTTTAGACTTCAGTAATAGAATTTGAATTGATTCTAAATTAACATTTAGTTTTTATTTTTTTTTGAGTGAGATCCATCACAATATCCTTGTTTATCTGCTGTGTTTCCACAACCACATTTTGGTCTATCTGCTTTCATAATTATATTGTTTTAACTATGATTTTGTTTTAACTTCAAATGACAACTCCATATTATCATCAATAAATTTATCTTTTAAATTATCAAAGAAAGACTTTGAACCATATTTTACATTAAAATCTGCTCTGTTTACTACAAACGTTTCACTTTTAAAAGTTGTAACTCCATTTTCTGTTGATATTGTTGCAGGAATTGTAATACTTTTTGTTACATCTTTAATGTTTAAATTTCCCGTAACGTGAATTATATCTCCTTTGTCCTCTACTTTTGTAATCACAAATTTAGAAGTAGGATATACTGCAACGTCAAAGAAATCTGCACTTGTTAAATGTCCAACTAACTTTCCATTTCCTTTTTTATCGGCAGGAATATCCAATACTTTAATTGAAGCCATATCTATAATAAACTGACCTTTAGTTAATTTACCATCTTCTAATAAAATACTTCCACTTTTTATAGCTACCGTACCGTTATGACTTCCAGTAGGTTTTGTTCCTTTCCAATTTAATATTGAAGAAGAAGTATCTACATTGTTTAGTGTTTCAACATTTACAGCTACTTTTACAGCTTCTTTAGTTTCTACTTTTTCCTTTTTTTCTTTACAAGCAGTTAATACAGATGCAAAAACAATTAATGATAATACTAATTTTTTCATTTTATTTAAATTTGATTTGTTTTAAAAATTATTTTCCTAGGCAAATATAAGATTAAAATATTTTCCACGGAAAGTATTTCAACTCTTTTTAATAGAACTTTAACAAAAGTGAATTTATTCTTTGTTTTTAGAATCTATTATAATAGTTACTGGACCATCATTTAAGATCTCTACTTTCATATCTGCACCAAACTCACCAGTTTGTACTTTTTTGCTAATTTCTTTTTCTAAGGTTGATATAAAAGTTTCATACAAAGGAATAGCAACTTCAGGTTTTGCAGCTTTTATATAACTTGGTCTATTTCCTTTTTTAGTTGAAGCGTGTAAGGTAAATTGACTCACAACAATTACTTCTCCTTTGATATCTAACAGTGATGTATTCATCACTCCGTTTTCATCATTAAAAATTCGAAGGTTTGTAATTTTTCTGACCAACCAATTAATATCTTCTAGCGTATCTTCGTTTACAATTCCTATTAGAATGAGTAAACCTTTTTTAATATTTGCTACTATATTATTGTCTATAGTTACACTTGCTTTAGAAACTCTTTGAATAACTACTTTCATAACTTATTCATTATCATCTTCATTCCAAACATCAGTTCTGTAATGCTCTGTTTCTTCTTCGCCTTCTAAAATTTGCAAATAACTTCTGTATCTTGACCAAGAAATTTCTTCGTCTTCTAAAGCTTCTTTTACAGCACATTGTGGTTCTTTTAAATGCAGACAATCATTAAATTTACAATGTTGTTTTAACTCGAAAAACTCTGGAAAATAATCTCCTAATTCGTATTTATCCATATCTACAACACCAAAACCTTTTATTCCCGGAGTGTCAATAATTCTAGCATCGAAACTTAAATCGAACATTTCTGCAAAAGTAGTTGTATGCTGCCCTTGTTTATGTTGGTCTGAAATTGCTTTGGTTTTTAAATCTAAAGAAGGTTCAATAGCGTTTACTAAAGTTGTTTTTCCTACTCCAGAATGTCCAACAAACATTGATGTTTTGTCTAACATCATCTCTTTGATTATATCTACATTCTTATTTTGCGTTGCAGATACTTCTATACATGTATAGCCAATAGCTTCATAGATGTCTTTAAGGTATAAAATTTCTGCTCGCTCTTCTATTTCATAAGAATCAATTTTATTAAAGACCAAGACAGTATCTACTCTATACGCTCTAGATGTTACCAAAAAACGGTCTATAAAAGCGGTAAAAGTTGGTGGATTATTTATGGTGATTAACAAAAAAACCTGATCTACGTTTGCAGCAATGATATGAGTTTGCTTGGAAAGGTTTACAGATTTTCTGACGATAAAATTTTCTCTATCTAAAATGGTTTTAATTACACCAATTTCTTCATCACCTTTCTTTTCTAAATCGAAAACAACTTTATCTCCAACTGCAATTGGATTGGTACTTTTTATCCCTTTAATTCTGAATTTCCCTTTTATTCTACATTGATAAAAAGCTCCATCTTCAGATTTTATGTGATACCAACTCCCTGTAGATTTATATACGATTCCTGTCATTATTACAAAGATGAGAATAAAAAACCTTTTTAAAAAGAAAAGCCACGAATTCACTAATTATTAGAGAATTCGTGGCTAAAATATTATTGAGAAAATTCTATCCGTTAATAATCTTTTCTTGATGATTTATAGATTCTTGATGAATTGCTTTAAACATTTTTAAAACAAACTCTTCGCTTAAACCTTTACCGGTTCCTTCTATAACCATATTTCCAAGAATCTCGTTCCAACGTCTAGATTGAAGAACTGCAACATTTTGCTCTTTTTTTAAGGCACCGATTTTATCTGCAACTTCCATTCGTTTTCCTAACAACTCTATCAATTGGTCATCTACCACATTAATTTGAGCCCTTAAGTTTTCTAGTGGTTCTCTGTAACTAGATGCTGTTTCTGTTTCTTTCTTAATTTTTAACTCCTCCATAATTGATTTCAATTTTGTAGGTGTTACTTGTTGTGCTGCATCTGACCAAGCTTTATCTGGAGTATGATGTGTTTCTATCATTAAACCGTCAAAATTTAAATCTAAAGCAACTTGAGAAACATCTTGAATCATTTCTCTGTTACCTGTAATGTGAGATGGATCACAAATTAATGGTAAATCTGGAAACTTATTTTGGAATTCAATAGCCAATTGCCAGTTTGGATTGTTTCTGTATTTAGATTTATCATACGTAGAAAATCCTCTGTGAATTGCTCCTAAATTTTTAATTCCTGCTGTGTATAATCTTTCAATTCCACCCAACCATAAAGCTAAATCTGGATTTACTGGATTTTTTACTAAAACAATTTTATCTGTACCTTCTAAAGCATCTGCAATTTCTTGCATAATAAATGGAGATACTGTAGAACGAGCACCAATCCAAAGTAAATCTACATCATTCTCAAGTGCTAATTTGCAGTGTGCAGCATTGGCAACTTCTGTACAGGTTTTCATACCTGTTTCTTCTTTTACTTTCTTTAACCAACCTAATCCTAAAGCTCCAACACCTTCAAAATTTCCTGGTCTAGTTCTAGGTTTCCAAATTCCTGCTCTATAATAGTTTACATCAGAATCTTTTAATTCGTGTGCAATTTTTAAAACCTGCTCTTCGGTTTCTGCACTACAAGGCCCTGCTATTACTAGTGGATGTGGCAAATTCATATCATCCAACCATGTTCTCAATTCTTTTGTATTCTTCATTTTTAATAATAATTGTGTTGCGATTTCTGGACTATTCCAAAAATAACAACGATTGTGGCTTCTTATTTTATGCCGTTTAATATTTGTTTTATATAATTTGTGTTCTCCATTTCGTTAAAAATTTCAGAGAAATTATCTTGTTGCATCAGCTCTTTAAAATGTTGTAAATTGCTGATGTATTCTTCTAACGTTTCTATTACGTTATCTTTATTTTGTTTAAAAATAGGCGTCCACATTGCTGGCGAACTTTTTGCCAAACGCACAGTAGATGCAAATCCTGAACCTGCCATATCAAAAATATCGCGCTCGTTTTTTTCTTTGTTAATGACCGTTTTTCCCAACATAAATGCACTAATGTGAGATAAGTGCGAAACATACGCAATATGCTTATCATGTGAAACTGGATCCATATAACGAATACGCATTCCAATGGCTCTAAAAAGGTCTAAAGCTTTTTCTTGTAGCTTAAAAGTTGTTTTTTCAACTTCGCAAATAATGTTCGTTTTCCCTTTATACAAGCCAGAAATTGCAGCCGTTGGTCCAGAATTTTCTGTACCCGCAATTGGATGACACGCTAAAAAGTTTCGTCTATTTTTATGATGTTCAACAACTTTACAAATTGCTTTTTTTGTAGAACCCGCATCAACAACTAAAGTGTTGTCTGATATTTTATCCAAAATTGTGGGTAGTAATTTTACGGTGGCATCAACAGGAATTGATACAATTACCAAATCTGCATTCTCTAAATCGTCTAAAGTGGCTTTTTTATCAATTAAGCCTAACTCTAAAGCTTTCTCTAAAGTTGTCTCTTTTCTACTAATTCCGTGGATGATCACTTCTGGATTGTGCTCTTTAATATCGATAGCAAAACTACCTCCAATTAAACCAATACCAATCATATAAATATTTTTCATAATCTTGATATTGCTTCTTTAATGATTTCTGAGGTAACACATAGTGAAAAACGGATATAACCTTCTCCTTGACTTCCAAAAATTGTTCCAGGTGTAATAAAAATATCGTTTTCATACAATACTTTATCTGTAACTTCTTCAGACTTTTTTCCTTTAGGAATTTTTGCCCAAACAAATAACCCTGTTGCATTCTTGCTATATGTTGCGTCTAATTTATCTGCCAATTGCCAGATTAATTTTCTGCGTTCTTCGTAAATTTTATTTTGCTCTGAAAACCAATTGTCTGATAATTTTAAAGCTTCTATGGCTCCTTTTTGAATTCCGTAAAACATACCAGAATCCATATTAGATTTTACTTTTAAAACTTCGTTGATAAATGTTGCGTTTCCTAACAACATTCCTACTCTCCAACCAGCCATATTAAAAGTTTTGCTCAAAGAATTTAATTCTAAAGCAATTTCTTTTGCACCATCAACTTGTAAAATACTGATAGGATTATCATTTAAAATAAAACTATAAGGATTGTCATTGATGATTAAAATGTTGTACTTTTTTCCAAACGCAACTAATTTTTCGAACGTTTCTAAAGTTGCATCTGTTCCTGTTGGCATATGTGGATAATTAACCCACATAATTTTTACATCTGATAAATCTAATTGTTCTAATTCTTCAAAATTAGGTTGCCAATTTGATGCGTCATTTAAATTATAAAAAAGGGGTTCTGCACCAACTAATTTTGTTACGGATGTATATGTTGGATATCCAGGATTGGGAATCAACACTTTATCACCTTCATTTAAAAAAGCCATAGAAATATGCATAATTCCTTCTTTACTACCCATTAAAGGCAATATTTCATTTTCTGGATTAGCATCTACAGAAAACTTGTTTTTATAGAAATTGGCAATTGCTTCTCTTAACTCTGGTAAACCTTGATAAGATTGATATTTATGAGCAGTTGCATCACCCAAACTATTAGAAATTGCTTCTAAAACTTTTGCAGGTGGTTGTAAATCTGGAGAACCAATTCCCATATTAATAATTGGTTTTCCGGCAGCAACTAAGCCTCTAACTTCTCTTAATTTTTTAGAGAAATAGTATTCTTGAACTGTATCTAATCTTTTGGCAGGTTGTATCATTTTCTACCGTTTTTGTAGGTTCCTAATATCTTGAATTCTTCAGCCATAATTTCAATAATTGATTCGGCTTTTTTATAGTCTTGATAATCATCAAAAGTAACATCAACAAAAAATGAATACTTCCAAGGAGTTTCTATTACTGGTAAAGATTGAATCTTGGTTAAATTCATTTTACAATCGCTCAACACGTTTAAAATAGCTGCCAAACTTCCTCTTTTATGATTTAATTGAAATTTTAATGAAGCTTTGTTTATTTGATCAATTCCATTTTTTGGTTGATCAGTCTGTACAATTACAAATCTTGTTGAGTTATCTTTTATGGTTTGAATCTCGTCTTCAAGAATGTCTAAACCAAAAATTTCAGCAGCAATTTTTGGAGCAATTGCAGCAATACCTTTTAAATTTTCTTTTGAAATTCTTTTAGCAACTTCTGCAGTATCTACATCTTCTACTAATTTTATTTGAGGATAATTTTTAAAAAACTCTTTACATTGCAACAAAGCCATTGGGTGTGACCAAACTTCTTTAATATCTTCAATTTGTTGACCTTTTAAAGCCATTAAATGATGATGAATATTTAAGTATTCTTCGTTAGTAATATGTAAATTGTGTTTATCAATTAAAGCATAATTAGGAATAATTGAACCTGCGATGGTGTTCTCTAAAGCCATGACACCTAAATCTGCAGAACCATCCAACAAACTATCTACCAAAATATCAAAAGACATACATTCTTTTAACTTGATAGATGTTCCGTAAAAGTCACGAGCAACTTTATGATGATTTGAGCCTTCTGCTCCTTGTATGGCTATTATTTTATCCATTTTAATTTCAAAAAAAAAGCCTCGAAGTAAATTCGAGACTTTATATTTTATGAATGTTTCCTAACAACATACAAAGTCTCTCCTCTTATTGTAAAAATAAAAGTAAAAAAAGAAACGAGTATAATTGTTATTTAACATTTGTGTTCTCTTGTTTGAGGGACAAATCTAAAGATTATATTGTAACAAACAAATAATATCCTATTTTTTATAAAAGAATTGACAGATTATTAAAAACTGTTTAAAAAAAAACAATGATATTATGATATTCATTAATGAAAAAGAAATCTAAAAGAATATTCTAAAATTTAAACCACTCTTTCACCAATTCTTTCTCAATAGGCTCTATAGTTTTATGGAAATAATCGTTTTTAATAGCATTATATTGATAATCTTTTGACCAATCTTCAATATGAATTGAAAGTTCTTTTAAAGAATTACATATAAATTCTAATTCTTCTGAAGTGATTGTAGGATGAATAGACAAACGCACCCAACCTGGTTTATCTGTATTGCATCCGTGTAAAATTTCATCTTTAATTCTGTTGGATGTTTCTTGATCTACATTTAGTAAAAAATGTCCGTAAGTTCCTGCACAAGAACAACCGCCTCTTGTTTGAATTCCAAATCGGTCGTTTAATAATTTTACAACCAAGTTAAAATGATGTTTTTCAAAATAAAATGAAAAAATACTTAAACGCTCTTTATGATTAGGCGCTAAAATTTTTACATCTGGTAAACTTTCTAATGTTTTAAAAAGAATTTTATTGACTTCGTCTTCTCTCTTTTTGATGTTTTTTGTGCCCATTTTTTCTTTCAACTGAATGGACAGTGCAATTCGTATCGTTTGTAAAAAACCTGGTGTTCCACCATCTTCTCTTGTTTCAACATCATCAAAATAATCATGCTCTCCCCAAGGATTTGTATAACTTACTGTACCACCTCCTGGATTATCAGGTACTGTATTTTTGTACAAACTCTTATTAAAAACTAAGACACCTGAACTTCCTGGACCACCTAAAAATTTATGAGGAGAAAAGAAAATTGCATCTAACATTGCATCTTTATCTTCTGGATGCATATCAATATCTACATAAGGCGCACAACATGCAAAATCCACAAAACACAATCCGTTGTATTTATGAATTAGTTTTGCCACATCATGATAAGGAGTTTTAATACCTGTAACATTAGAACAAGAAGTAATTGACGTTATTTTAATGGTTCTATGTTGATGCTTTTGAATGCATTTTTCAAACTCTTTTAAACAAACCAAACCCGCGTGGTCACAAGGAACCACTTCTACATCTGCAATGGTTTCTAACCAAGAAGTTTGATTAGAGTGATGCTCCATATGAGAGACAAAAACAATGGGTTTTATTTCTTCAGGAACTACAGTGTGCTCTTTTAAATTCTCAGAAACCTTTAAACCTAAAATTCTTTGAAATTTATTGACAACACCCGTCATACCAGAACCGGTAGTTATTAAAACATCATCATCATTTGCATTTACATGTTTTTTGATAATCTTACGTGCTTCGTGATAGGCTAATGTCATAGCTGCCCCAGAAGTAGATGTTTCTGTATGAGTGTTTGCAACAAAAGGACCAAATTGATTTGAAAGTTTATCCTCAATAGGCGCAAACAATCTACCGCTTGCAGTCCAATCTGTATATATCAACTTTTGTTCTCCATAAGGAGATTGAAATGTTTGATTGATTCCTACAATATTTTCTCTAAACTGATTAAAATATTGTTCTAAATCTGATTTTATATTCGTTTCATTAGTTGAAATCATACCTCTTAAAAGTTTGATATTTACTTATCAAAAATAGGGATTTAAAATTACTCTTTTTTATTGCTTTTAAATACTTCTAATCCACATTCTAAAAACTGAGCATAATTGTTTTCATCAGGTGTATACCCAACTGCTTTATTTAAGATTTTTGTCCCATCAGAATTTAATAAAACATAATAGGGCTGAGAGTTTGTTTGAAAAAACTGTGTTTGAAAATTTGCCCATTTATGTCCGTAATTTTTTAATTTTCTTGTTCCTCCATTGGCACGATTCACTAAAATTTGTTCTTCTTCTGGTAAGAGCTTTTTATCATCAACATAGAGAGAAATTAATACGTAATTGTTTCTTAAATAATTATCTATCTTTTTAATTGGCCAAACATGTTCTTCCATCTTTCTACAATTTACACATGCATATCCCGTAAAATCGAGCAATATTGGTTTGTTTACTTTTTTGGCATATTCAACGCCCGTTTTTAAATCTTTAAAGCAATCTAAATTATTGGGGCAATCATTTGGATACATAAAACTATACCCTACAGGCGGTGCTAAACCACTTAATAATGTTAAAGGCGTAAACGTTTTTGTTTCTTGATTTACTCTAAACCCAGAAGCCAAATAAATAACAAAAGATGCAACTAGAATACCACCTGCAATTCTTGAGAAAGATAATTTCTTAATTGGCGAATCGTGTGGAAATTTTAATTTACCAAATAAATACAAGGTTAAACCTGCAAAAATTAATATCCATAAAATTAAAAAAGGCTCAATTTTTAAGAGATTCCAGTGTGCAACTAAATCTGCATTTGATAAAAACTTGAATGCTAATGCTAATTCTAAAAAACCTAAAATTACCTTTGTCGTATTTAACCATCCTCCAGATTTTGGCAAAGCATTCATCATATTAGGAAACATTGCAAATAATGCAAATGGCAAACCTAATGACACTCCAAATCCTGCCATACCTGCTGTAAGTTGCCACGCACCTCCATCAGCAGTTAATGAGCCCGCTAGTAATGAACCTAAAATAGGTCCTGTACAAGAAAATGACACAATTGCTAAGGTTAATGCCATAAAAAAGATTCCTATAAATCCTCCAGAACTTTCTCCTTCTGTAGTTTTAGACGTCCAACTAGAAGGAAGCGTTAACTCATAATATCCGAAGAATGAAAAGGCAAAAAACACAAAAATGGCGAAGAAAATAATGTTGAGCCAAATATTGGTTGATATTTCATTTAATATATCTGGATTTACAGAATCTAGCAAATGAAATGGCACACTTAAAATTACATACACAGCAAAAATAAAGAAGCCATATAGTAAGGCTTTAGAAATTCCTGCGCTTCTATTCTGCCCACTTTTTTTGGTAAAAAAACTAACAGTTAAAGGTATCATTGGAAAAACACAAGGTGTTAACAGTGCTAACAATCCTCCTAAAAAACCTAAACCAAAAATACTCCATAAGGAATTTCCTTTATCTTTAATTTCTGATGTAGTGGTAATTAATTCGTCTTTACATTTTTTCATTGATAAAGACATATCACTTTTCCTCATTCCGTAGAGTAAGTTATTTGTCTCGTTATTATTTATGATTATTGATTTGTTTGAATTGTTAGTATTTCCTTTTTTTAAATTGAAAACTAAATCAATTTCTGTTGGCGCTAAGCATTTGGTATCATCGCAAACCATAAACTCTACAGAAGCATTTATACTTGTAACTTCGCCCAAGACTTTGATTCTTTGTTCAAATATTGCTAAGTTTTCGAAAAATTTGATCTTCATTCCAAATACTGGATCATCAACGGTATGTCCTTTTTCTTCTGTTGTTTTATCGATTAGAGAGAAATCTCCTTTTGATACATCATAAAAAAAAGTAGTTGGAATTGGACCATCATCGGGTACAGATTGAGAGTACAAGTGCCAACCTTTATCAATTGTAGCGGTAGTAATTAAAGTGTACTCTTTCTTTGATTTCTTTTGAACTGATGTCTCCCATTTAATTGGATCTTCTATTTGAGAAAAGAGAACAATAGTAAAAAGAAAAAAAAAGACAGTAAGAATATTTTTCATACTCGATAATTTCAAAATTAAAAAGACGAATATAGTAGCCTTTTTTTATTAGTACGAAATTATTGATTATTTATGATTTTTTTAATTAAAAATTTCATAAATAATTATGGTTCAAAATGTAAGTAATTCCAAAACTACAAATTATTTCTATTTTACATAAAAGAGCCGATAACTAGATATATCGGCTCTTCTTTATTTAGATAATTTCTTGGTATTCTATTTTAGAATTATTTTTTTATTCATTTTACCATATTTAGAAGAAACCTTTACTACGTATACTCCTTTTGATAATTTTGGAATAAAAATATCTTTAACATTTTTGTTTTTAAAATTTAAATCCATCATTTTTTGTCCAAATACATTAAACATTTTAACATTCGCATTTCCTGATTGTAAACCCACAATCCTCAAAGTATGGTTATTCACTTTAAAAACACTTATATCTTTCAATAAATCATCTACAGAACTTAAAGTAAAAGATGGTTTTGTATGTAGAAAAAATCGACCTATACCATTTATAGATTCTGAAAGTGTAATTTTGTATGATGCGTTTGTTTCATCTAAACGAGTAATAGTATTGGTTAATTTATCTTCTAAAAAAACTTTTATTCCTTGAGGCAGATTTAACGCCTGAACAGAAAAAGTGATTTCTTTACCATTTCCTGCTATTACTCCTACTGGTAACACCATAGATTCTAAGTCTGAATTTGGTAATGATTGAATTTGATAATTTACTCCTTGATTATTTTCTAATAACTGCGTAAAAACATCCAAAGAATTTGAAGCTCCCGCAAATGTTTCACCATCATAACCATTATCAAAACCTCTTGTAGCATTCTCTAAATAAAAAACTTTTGTAAATCTCTCTAAGTTACCATCGGTTATATTTAATTGTATTTCTGGTATAGCCTTTGACTTTAAGAAAGTATCTGAATTTTGATGACTCTGTATTTCCTCTTTAAATTTTAAATCTCCTGCAACTGCACATTTAACAAAAAAAGCTTGACCTGGTGCCACCTTAAAAGCATTTAGAGTAATCTTACTCTCATAATTTTTAGATGTTGGATTCCAAATCCATATCGTTTGACTTGTTAATTTATTAGAATTTTCTGTCAAACTTAAAAATGCACCACTATTAATAAACGTAGTAAAAGGGTTGCTAATTAAATTATATGCAGACCCAGCTCCAATAGTGATACCTTTATTTACTTCATTGGTATTTAATGAGCCTGTGAATGAAATATCTGTTGTTTTACTCGTTTTAATAGAATAGCCTGTTCCTACTCCAAAAGTTCCACTATTACTGTCATTATTTTCAAGATAAGACCAATGATTAGTTAAAGATTCATTGTTATGGGTTGCTATACCTCTTTTAGTCCCAGCAGACGCTATAGAATTAGTTGTTGCAAAAGCATTATTATATACCTGACCTGATACTGGAGATCCTACTAAATGCCATCCTTCTCCATTACCTGCCATATAAGAAAGGTTTCTATTGTAGGTTACATTACCTGTAACTGTAGCACTACCATCTGCTTTAAAGGTTGCCCCAGAAGCGATAGAAATACTATTTACGTTCAAATTTGTTCCACTAGTTAGTGTTGGATAATTTGTTAAACCAGCAGGAATCGCTATGTTATTTGCATTACCTACAGGTGCTGCTTTGGTATCCCAATTTGCAGGTTCACTAAAATTAGAATCAGTACTACCATCCCAGGTATTTGACAGAGGTTTATTTTGGGCTGTAAATTTTAAATCTGAAAAATAAAAAGTACCATTTACTTGATTAGCATCACCATCTGCAGCGTTTCCAACGTAGTGCAAAGCAAGAGTTACTGTAGTACTATTATTGTAAGAGCTAAGATCTACAATTCCTTTGACATATTTTAGGTGATCTACTTCATTACCAAACTTGCCTGAGTGTAGAGGTATTGGAGACCAAGTTGCTGTAGCTACATCTCCAGAATAATCTGTAGAGACTTTAAGTGAAATATTTGCTCCAGCATCTTTACCATATCTTAATTGCGACCAAAAACTTGCATATATATAATCATCGTCAGCTCCAATAAGTCCGTTAGAACTCGTTAAATCTAATGTTGTAAAAACTGCATACGAATCAATACCAAAATTATCGGTACCATTATTACCAACTACAGCCAGAGCTCTAAGAGAAGTTGGGTTGGAACCTGAAACCGCTAAAGGTGTTCCATTAGGAATTCTATTTAATTCTCTATCAGTATTTACATCAAAAAGGTTATTGCTATCTTCATTTGCATTTCCGTAGCTAACGCCAACAATATCATTAATTCTTTTAAATACATTACCACTTGTTTGACCTCCTAGATTAACTGTTTTAATTTCGAAACCTCTTCCAGTATTTGCATACCTAAAGTCCTCAAAATAAATGGTTCTTTTTGTTAATGGTGTTTCTGTTACTGCACCTGTAATCCAATTTGGTAATGCTCCTAATCTATAAGCAAGTTGCGATTCGTATAAAGAGGTTTCATCTACATGAGTTCCTTGAGATTCATTAACTTGATACTGATTTGCATCTGTAGACATGGTAAATCCTTTTAACCCAGAAATAATAGGCATTATAAACTTTGCATATCTTGTTTCAGAGTTAGGCCTAAACGATTTTACATCAGTGCTTTGATAAGAAACTCCTTCAAAGTTCCATAAAACAAGGTTTTTTAAATGATTTGGTAATGATCCTGTGGCACCACCTTGATTAAAAAAGAAACCACCCTTAGAAACATCTACTAAAGTAGATCTTGGTTGACTTGCATGAATTTCTGTTCCAGACTCGCCATTCTGTGGACTTTCATTTCTCCAAAGCACATTCCCTATTGATAACGCATTAACACCACAACTATGCCATACCCCAGTTGTATTATCTATATTCTTACCTATTAAACAACCTGTTGCAGAGTTAGTTGTTATAAAATTATGACCAGGATTACCTGTATATGTATTACTTAACGCTGTAGAATAGGCAGAAAACTTAAATTGAGCTACTTGAGACATGTTAGAAAATTCTACATTCGTTATCCATCCATTTACAACGTGGTTAAATTGAATTCCACTCCAACCAGATGAACTTAAAAAAGCATGAGGTCCTCCGACTGCTTCTCCTGGATATTGATCAGCTTCTTGAGGCGCTCTATGATGAATGTGATCCCAGATAAAACCTCCTGTATATTTTAAGTCTTGAACTCCAACTCCTTCTAATGCTTTAAAATTGTTTATTTTCCAACCATATGCAGCATTTACAGCTCTATGAATGGGTTCTTTAAAAGTTATGGTAGTTGCTGTTTTACTTACAACCTTATGAATTTCTCTAACTTCTACCCCATCATTTACAATTTTTAAGCTATTAGGTTGATAAAAATCTGCTGTAGTATGAGGCGACAGCTCTTCATTTACAAAATTAGAATCTGTATTTTTCACATACAATTCTACCCACTGTCCAACAGCAATATTTGTTGTACTAGCAACAGTAACAGTATGTGTTTCTCTATCTGAATTTCCAGTAACGTTAGTAATAAATGTATTGGCTGAATCTTCTCCATTCCAAAACAAAATCATATACGGACACACATAATCTTTGGTTGCTTTATCAACGTGATCTGTATAACTCTTTTGGTATAATTCTGTACCTCCAACTCCAGACCCACTACCTTTAATTACTATATTACTTTTAGAAATTCTAATTACTTCAAAACCATTATCTGCAGCCACCCCAGATTCTTCTGGATTTGTATCATGAACAATAAATCTCCCTGGTGGAAAGAAAATAATTCCTCCATTTGGGTTTGCTTCGGCAGCTGCTATAGCAGCTTTTATAGCCTCTTTGTCAGATTTATTATCATTGGGTACTGCATTAAATGGACTTTGAGTAACATCATAAACCGTCTGGGTGAATGAGCTTGGTAAGCCAATTTCGCCATTATAATAGCCTGCATAACTAAAAGTAGGTAATATAGGTGTAGTACTATTAACTTGTGCATTTACCCAATTTTGATATAAAGTACTTGGGTTTTGAGATTGAATATTATTGCTCATAATAAAAAGCAAAACAAAAACAATAGGATGGGTAATTCTTAGGGACATATTATTATTTTAATAAATTCTAGTTATTTCAAGATTATTTTCTTGTTTATCTCTCCTTTATCAGAGTTAATTTTTACAATATAAACTCCTGTAGAAAGTTCTTTGTTAATTCTTAATTTATAAGATTTAAGATTTTCATTAATTTTCCAATGATTTAATTTTTTTCCTAAAATATTAAAAACTTCTATTTTATCAATTTCTAATTCAGAATAGTTATTAATAATTAAATCATTTGTATTAGTAAAAACTAAAATATTATTTTCTAATATTTCATTTGTATTGGTACTAGTAGATAAAACTGTTCCTTTAAAGGCTAAAGTAAATCTATTGGAATGCAATCCTTTATTTAATTGTAAGGCTACAGTTTTATTGTTTAACAAGTAAGTTTTTTCGGTAATTTTATCTTTAATAAACACTTCTCTATCTATAGCTTCAATGTCATCAATTTTTATTACAACACTACCATCGTAGTTCATAACAATATCAAAAGGCACCTCTAAATCGTCAGAGATATCTTGTACACCAGCAATTATATATTTTGATTCGTTGTTTGGAAATTTCCAAAAAACATCAGTTAATCCAAGATCATAGAGTTCACTATCGTATCCTTTATCAAAAGCAAATGAATTATTTTCTTTAAAAGACACTCCCATTCGTCTATGAATACTTATTCCGTTTTCATTTAAAAAATCCATACCTAATTTAAGAATAGGCAATTTATATTCTTTTTCGAATTTAGAATTTGTTTTCGATGCTTTAAAAAATTGAGAATCTGAACCTTCTATTTTATATTCCCTTTGACTATTATTAAATACAATAGGTCCGCCATCTACATCATCTCCTTGTATAAAGAAGCCTTGTCCTATCGGAATATAAGCTTTCGGGATTAAATCTGCATTAGAACTTACAGGAGACCAAGAACAACCAATTTTCCCGTCATCGTCTTGTAGGCGAATATTATTAATATAAGCTAAATTTAAATCATCAGATTCTATAACTACATCACTACCTGCTTCTATACATAAAACTATATCAAATGTTGACAGAGCTACTGAACTTGGTAACGTGTAATTACCTTGAACAATACCATTGACTTTAATAATTATTTTTTTTGATAAAGTTGATGAATAGTTTATAGATAAAGTGTCAACTCCTTTAATGATATTTTTAAATTCTATTACATCATCTAAACTATTAATTAATACTGTACTTGCTCCTTGAACAGATGCTATAGTACCACTTATAGAAGCATCTTCTGCCTCAAGGGTAACATCATATGCTCCTACTTTAGAAGGATCATTTGCAGATAAACCCATGGCTATATTTCTTGTCGCATAACCACCAATATAGCCAGAATAATTATGACCCCCTATCCCTGAACCACTATTATCTACTTCGCTTACGTGTTGCCAAAAATACAGGGTACCTGTTATAGAATTGATATTATCTTCAATAAATTTCTTACTACTTAATGATGATGCATAGGGATTACCAATCAAATAAGATTGATTAGCACCGATATCTATTGGAGCATCTAAATCACCATCTTTTGGAGTTCCAACAAAGGTATAGTTCTGAGCTTTATTTGGTCCTTTTAGTATAAATCCATCGGTTTCAGAAATTAAACCACTTTTACCTTTTTGAACCCAATTAGAAACTCTACCTGAAGAAGGTTTAAATGTAAAAATCCAATAATCTGCTAGAGAAATAGGATCTGTTGCAGCTCCATCATAACCACTTACAAATGTTATATCTTTTGCAATTGTTCCAATTGAACTGTTGGCATCTAATGGAGTGGTACCATCTTTTAAAATGGTTTCTACAGAAAATGTAGTATCTCCAGAAGCATTATTTACTGGTGAACTAAAATAGTTAAATCTATATAAACTAGAGACTGTTGAGTTTTGATCTACTAATAATTTACCATTACCCGAAACTTGTTTATCACCAGTATGAGTTTGTATCATCTGAGAATTGCCTACTAAACGAATCTGATCACTAGTATTTGTAAGTACCACTTCATCAGTTACAACTAATAAATTATTAGTTACCGCAAATTTACTATTATTGTTGACAGATAATTTTCTTGCTTCTAATTTAGTTTGTAACAAATTATGATTGTAGTTTTCATTTATTTCTACATGTCTAGACCTATCTGGAAATCCATTATCCCAGACACCTCCTACTCTTTTTGTTGACCCAAAATTATGTAAACCTAATAAAGCATTTGCCTCGGCATTCACTCCTGAAGTAATTTCTGAGAGTAATGGAGCGTGAGGATGTCTTTCTGGCCCACCTAAATCTAGATCCCTGTAAGGATTTAAATTATCATCAACAAAAGAAACCCATTCAGTTGCTGTGTAGGTTGTATTAGCTTCTAAAACCTCATCTTTTCTTACCAATGCAGTATTATCTGTTAAACCACTTACTTGATCAATTCTTGAGTTATAGGCAACAACATCACTAGCTTTACCACTTCTAGAAATTGTAATAATGTCATCTATATTATCAAAAGCAATTGCGTCAGAACTTGTTAAAACTGTAGCTCCATTTGTTTGTGCTGTGATTGAACCAGCAGAAACTAAAATTGAAGAACCTGCAGTAATTTCAGAAGTATTTGCGGTAGTAGCTGTTCTTGATGTTGTTGTACCTTCATTAAAGAAATTCACATTTACAGCATAAGGAACTACTATTTTTGCAGGTTCTTTATTTGTAACTTCGATTATTTTTTCAGTTCCTTTCCAATACACTTGCGTTATCATTGGCACACCACAACCATTTACATTATTTTCTGTTGCATATGTTGTGTAATTCGAAGCTACAAAAGCATTAAGGGCGGTGGCAGAACTTGTGTCTGCATTCTCTAAAATATTGGCATATCCATTTGTACCAACTGGTATTAGTGCTGTGTTAATTATTGCATTTTCTGTATTGATAGAAGTATTGGTTATTCCATCTCCATTAACAATATCTGCACTTGTTAATAAAGCTGGTACAGCAGTTTCTAAAACATCTGGACAACCATCACCATCAGAATCTAAATCTTTATAATCTGCTATTGCATCACCATCAGTATCACTACATGTAGAAACTACATTTACAAATTCAACTTGTATTTTATCACCTGATTGATTTGGTATGTCCGTAGCAGTAAATTTCATCCTTTTAATCAACTCTCCAGAAGCAGAAGAAAGAATAAATCTCGTATTATGATTACTGCTTACTGAAGATATCGTGTATTGAAATACACCACTTCCTAAGTCTGTAGCTGCTGATAGGGTTCCTGAACCACCACTAACTACCAAATTAATATCTGTTGGAACGTTATATAAACCAGAAACTGACCAAACTTGTAGCGTAAATGTAAAAATATCTGCGTCGAAATCTATAAATTCTATTGAATTTGAAGCAACGTGAGAATTTGCTAAAGTAGTTTCTGACACTTTACCCATATCTACATCAATAGTTCCTAAACCACCTGAACTAATTTGATTATTTCTAAAGAATGTAGCTTTAATCCAAGTTGAGGAGACTTCCGTTTCTCTAACATCTGTATAAGAATAGGTACCATTAAGCGAAATAGGTGAAGATGGAAATGAAAGATTATGTACAACTCCAGATTTTTGATCAAACGTACTACCAGTAGAAGCTAAAAGGCCTCCTAATTTTTCATTAGTAAGGGTACCATTACATTCTGTAGCATCTAAAACACCATCATTGTCATCATCTAAATCACAACGATTTCCTATTCCATCTAAATCTGTATCTACAAATTGAGTACTTAAAGGATTACAAGAATCACATTCTGCCGATTGTACTGCTGCATTTGTTGAACTAACATCAGACTGACCTGTAGTACCAGCGCCTGCAGTTCCTGGCAAAACAGGAATTCCATTGTCATTTACTGGATTATCTATTCTACCATTAGTATCTAAATCTGCATACACAAAACCTCCATTACCTTCTAAAGCATCAGGACAACCATCATTATCTGAGTCTGTATCTAATGAGTTTAGGGTTCCGTCATCATCTTCATCAGTACAGGTAGAAATACTATTTATAAAATCAACTTGTATCCTATCTCCCGAGGTATTTGGAATATCTGTAGCTGTAAATACAAATCTTTTAATCAATTCTCCTGAAGTGGAAGAAAGGGTAAACTTAGTATTATGACCACTACTAGCTGAAGATACTGTACATTGAAACACGCCTCCGCCGAGATCTGTTAATGCAGATAAAGTACCAGAGCCTCCAGTTTTAGTCAGAGTTATATCAGATGAATTCGTATAGAGACCAGAAACGGACCATACTTGTAGTGTAAAGGTAAATACATCTGCATCTATATCTATAAATTCTACATAGTTTGAAGCTACATAAGAATTGATTAATGTAGTTTCAGAGACGCTGCCTGCATCTACGTCTAACGTTCCAATACCACCAGAACTAACTTGATTATTTCTAAAAAAGGTTGCCTTAATTGAGTTTGAAGTTACTTCTGTTTCTCTAATATCCGTATAAGTATAAGTACTATTTAGTGGAGTTGGAGAAGAAGGAAATGAAAGATCATTTACAACTCCAGATTTCTGAACAAAAGTACTACCTGTAGTAGCTAAAAGACCTCCTAATTTTTCTGTACTGATAGTACCATTACATTCGTCTACATCTAAAATACCGTCATTATCATCATCTAAATCTTCTACATCATCGATAGAGTCTCTATCGGTATCTAATCGATCTCTAAAATCGACATCACCAGAGCCTGGATTAAAATCGCTATCTTCATCTCCAAATGCAGTTTCTAAATTAGCAATATCTGTAACTTTATGGTTGGTTCCTAATCCGTCGTTTACAGTAAAACCATTAATACTAGAGTCGTTATTATCATCAAAATTATTATCTAAACCATCTCCATCAGTATCAGAATTACTTAGAGTATTATTAGTATCTCTATTTTCAGAAATATCGTCGTATCCATCATTATCAGAATCTGCATCCAAATAATCTGGATTATCAGTTAAATCAGTATTTACAGGATCAAAACCAATATTACCACTAATTTCATAATCATCATCAACACCATTATTATTTGCATCATTCATAGAAGTAGCAATTCCACTAGGTGGAATGTAAGCTAAAGATGTTTGTGCTTCTATATTATCTGGAATACCATCATTATCTGAATCAATATCTAAATAATCGGGTATTGCATCACTATCTGAATTTACTAGAGAAAGACCAGTAGTTGCTGTACTAGGAATACCATAGGTTGTAGTTAATGCACCAACTATACCATCTGCTCTACCATCTCTATCTGAATCTGTTCCTCCAGATTCTACAACATCAGGTATACCATCGTTATCAGAATCTAGGTCTAAGTAATCCGCTATACCATCTTTATCAGTGTCTATAGCAGTTTCGATATTGTTTTGAAAATCGAACTGTATTCTATCTCCAGATCTATTTGGCATTGCAATACCAGTAAAAATAAAGCGCTGTATTAATTCGCCAGATGCTGAAGATAATCTAAGTTTTGAATTATTCTCTAAAGTACCGGTTAGGGTATATTCAAAAACTCCACCACCTAAATCTGTTGCAGCAGATAAAGTAGCTGTTCCATCATAAACTACAAAATTGATATCAGATGGAGAGGTATATAAACCTGTAGTAGACCATGTTTGTATTGTAAATGTAAAGATGTCGGTATCAAAATCTATCATATTTATATAGTTTGATGCTATATAAGAGTCTGCTATAGTAGTTTCACTTACTCTATCTGCATCTACATCTACAACTCCTAGACTTGTCCCAGATGTACCACCTGTTCCTTGTCCATCTTGAAAAAAAGTTGCTTTAATAAAACCTGCACCTACTTCTGTTTCTTTAATATCTGTATAAATATAAGTACCATCTTGTCCTACAGGTGAAGATGTAAACGTAAGATTATTTACAACTCCAGATTTTCGATCAAAAGTACCTGTACCTGTAGAAGCTAAAAGACCTCCTAAATCCTGGCTTCCGTATGTTGTTCCATTATATTCATCTGTATCTATGACACCATCGTTATCATCATCTAAATCACAAATATCAGAAACACCATCTCCATCTGAATCTGTGTTACCAGAAGCTGCCGGATCGCATTGATCTATAACTACAACACCTCCAAAAGCTAAAGTAACCGCTACCCATTCTTGACTAGAATTTCCCCATGTACTTGGATTAATTGAACCTGCAACTGATTGCTGCTCATCTGCAATACCTAAACGATGAGCGTCACTTTGATTATTGACTCTTTCGGTTGTTCCAGATGGTATTGACATTGAACCTGTATCATCTACAGCAACAATATTTATTACTGTAGAAGAATTATTATTTGTTGTTATAGCTGGAGGGTTTGCCGATCCAGTATTGGCTCTTGCAAGAGCAGAAACGTCTATTGGATTTGGCAAGTTATCAACATCATCATATCTTATAATTGCCCCACAAAGTTCGTCATTTAGACCTACAGTAAATGCCTGAGTTGCTCCTTCTGAACCATCTGCAACTCGATAATACACTGCTAATGAAGCATTGGTATTAGGAGCAATATTAGATTGAATTAAAGTCCAACCAGAAGGAGTGTTAAAGGTTTGAGTATTTCTTTCATCAGAACTTATTGCAGCAATAAGTAAATCATTAACATTACCTGAAGGGATATTAATTGTAATAGAATTCACATTAGTATTAATACAATTAGAATTACTCCCAACAAAGGTTGCCTGAGAAAAAGTAAACAAAGGAAATAATAATGCTAAAACTAATATTGAAAGAGCAGTCTTATTATATGAATAAATTATTTCTTTGAATAATTTCTTTTTATTTAAAATCATAAGGGGAGGGGATTTTTAATTTTTTAAATAAAAAACGATTACAAGTTACTCATATTAAGCAACCTAACAATTATTCTTTTTGGAAAATAAATTTTTAATTGCATAAAGCAATGAGAGAAGCGAAGTGTTTTTTTATTCATTATATAGGGATTTAATGACATTATTTAAGAAACAAACTTAAATAAAAAAAAATTAAAAATCAATATTTATCTTAAAAACAAGTGTTTATAAACAAAAAAGCAAAAATTTTAAGGAAAAGAAAACAAAATTTCAAGTATAAAAAAAGGGAAGTAAAACTTCCCTTTTCTGCGGTCTGGACGGGACTCGAACCCGCGACCCCCTGCGTGACAGGCAGGTATTCTAACCAGCTGAACTACCAGACCGTTGCTTATAGCGGGTGCAAATATATAATAGATTTTAATATTTGCAAACAAAAAAGATAAATTTTATTTAAAATTTCTTCTACTCACCAAATATTTAGTTAATACAGGATTAAACCCAGATTTAATATCCACAGAAACATAGTCTATCTTATACTGTAAGCATTTATTTTTCAAATTATTAAAGTAATTATTTATCAATTTCATATATTGATCTTGAACATTTTCTGAATGAATATTTATTTCTATTCCAGATTCTAGATCTACCATTTTCTTAGGAGAATTGTCAAAATCAAAGTTAAATTCGGTTTCAGCATCGTATGTATGGAACAAAACCACCTCGTGTTTGTTATATTTTAAATGCCTTAAAGCTTCGAATAACGCTTCATCTTCTTTAGTCGTTTGAAACATATCTGTAAACAAAAAAATCAAAGAACGCCTGTGTATTTTTTCTGCAATTTCGTGAAGGTATTTATAGGTTTCTGTACTTGCTTTCGATTTTGAAAGTAATAACTGTTCTAATTGATGTAACAACATTTTTCTGTGACGCTCACTCCCCTTTTCTGGAGCATAATATTCATATATATTAGAGTAAATACTTAAGCCCACAGCATCTCTTTGTCTTTTTAAAATTTCCATTAAAGCAGCCGCTGCCACTGTAGAAAAACCAATTTTATTTAAGCTATCAACAGATTGTTTTTTTACAATGGGATAATGCATTGATGCAGAATTATCGATAATAATATGGCATCTTAAATTGGTTTCTTCTTCATATTTTTTGGTGTATAGTTTTTCAGTTTTTGCAAACAATTTCCAATCGATATGACGTGTACTCTCTCCTTTATTATACAATTTATGCTCTGAAAACTCAACAGAAAACCCATGAAATGGGCTCTTATGCATACCCGTTATAAAACCCTCTACCACTTGTTTTGCTAACAAGTCTAAGTTTTTTATTTCTGCTGATTTAACTTCTGATAAATTCATGTTACTTTTTAATGTTTTGTGCTCGCTTTAAATTATCAGTTGTTTGTAATAATTTCTTTAACAAAATAGGATTGTAATTTGGATTATCATCTAAAAACGTATTTAAAATATTTTTGGCTTCTTTTGAAGAATAATTTCCAATAGAACTAGCTAACCATCCTTTAGGAAAGAAAATATCACCTGTTAGTTGTACCTCATCTAATTTATCTAAAATTGATTTTAAATGTTTAGAGGATGATTTTTGTCTCAATGGATGATGCATATTATTCAAAGCTGTTTGCACCCAAGATTCTTTTTCTCTGTTCTCTTTTTCTAAAAGTGATTTCATAAAATTATCTCTCACATTTTCATCTGAGGATAAAGAGGGTAATAACCATTTAAAACGTTTTAATCGATCTGAATTTGAAATTCGTGATTGTTGTTGCTCTAAAATTTCCTTTGCTTTTGGATGCTTAAAAATAGCCAATCGCATTGCTAAAGAACTAAAATCATTTTCATTTAAAAAGAGGTTTTTAATGGTTTTCTCCTTATTCCAAATATCATATAAATTATTGACCCCAACTTTAGAAAAAGCAATAGATTGATACAAACCAAAAAGTGTTCTTTTTATATTTTTTGGTAATTCACTTTCTAACAAATTATATATTTTAATTTCAGTTTCATTCTGAATATTTTTTTGTTCTTTATCATTTAAAAAAGTCCAAAATACATTCTGAAGTCTCCCAGATAAATAATTAGTTATCAACTCATTTTTTTCAGATTGAATTGCATCTAAATAGACTTTATAGGTTTCTAAAGGAGAAACTTCTCCATTCAGCATATTTTCATATAAATTGATAAACTGATATCCTCTTGAAACCTCGTCCTTAATATCTTTATAAGTATTGATTTTATCTTTATAAATGGGAAAAACACCATAACCAAATCCGTTGGTATTGTATAAAACTTGACCTGGTTTAAAATCTTTGGTAGCTGAAGTAATATCAAAAGATTTTCCCATATTTTTAATTCCAATAATTTTTTGATATCCTCTTTCATCTATCAATTTGATTTTAAAAGATTGTGTCCAAATCTTATTAGAACCATCTTCTGCTTTTTGATGGATTACAAACTTAATGACATTGCCCTTTTCATTGGTTTCAATTTCTTCATAAAAAATAGGTCTTCCAGAAGAATTCACCCATACATCACTCCACCTTTTAATATCTCCTGCAGATTTTTTATCTAAAATTGAAACGAGCTCATTCCAATCTGCATTGGAGTTTTGGTAAGTTTTAATGTATTCTTGAATTCCTTGTTGAAACGCTTCTTCGCCTAACAAATACTCTAATTGACGCATCATAATGGGCGCTTTGTTGTAGATGATTCTTCCGTATAAAGAACCTGCATTTTTTAGATTGCCCAAATATTGACGAATTGCATTAGTGCCTTTTGTTCTGTCTTCTGAATACGCACTTGGGTAATGAGACATCATAAAACTTAATCTATGATTAACTTCTGGATATACTGGATTCACAATTTTATCTGCCATAAAATTGGCGAAAACCTCTTTCATCCAAACATCATTAAACCAACGCATTGTTACCAAATCTCCAAACCACATATGAGAGGTTTCGTGTGCAATTAATTTTGCTCTTCTTAACTTTCTGTTTTGAGTAGCATTTTTATCTAAAAACAAAGAAGATTGTCTGTATTGAATTGCGCCAACATGTTCCATTCCTCCATATTGAAAAGGGGGAATTGCTGCAAAATCCATTTTTTGAAACGGGAATTTCACAACTGTATAATCCTCTAAAAAATCTATAGAATTTTGGTGAATTTTAAACACTTCATCTACACTTTCATTTATTTTTTCTTTATTGTTTTCTCTGTATAAAAAGCGCATATCAAACGTCCCAGGGTTTTTAGTTTCTTCTGTAAATTTACCAGCCACAAAAGAAAATAAATAGGTACTCATTACATCTGATGTTGCAAAAGTATGCTCTACAAAACCATCAATTTCTATTGCACTTTCTTCGAAAGCGCCAGCTAAAACCTTCCAATCCTTAGGTGCTGTAATTCTTAAATTGTATTTCGCTTTTATATCCGGTTGGTCAAAACAAGGAAACAACGTACTTGCTCTATCTGGAACTAATAATGTGTATAAAAACTCATCATTTCTATTGAGAGAAACTTCGCCTGCATCAAAAAATATTTCTACTGAATTTTTACCTAAATTCAGTTTAGTTTTATCAATAATTACGTGTTCTTTCTGATGTTTAATCTCTGATATTTCTCCGTTAATTTTAATCGATTTTATTTTTGAAGCATCTTCATTAAAATCTAGAAAAACATCATTTTTTAAGTCGTTAATTGTGAAATTGAGTTCTAATCTTGAAGCTATTGGAGCTTTTTTCTCTTTAGGAATTTTAAAGTGCACATCATAAACAACATCAGAAATTTGTTGTTTTCTATATTTTGCTAATTCGAAAGAAATTCCTTTTTCTAAGGTTAATTTTTCCTGTTTATTATCACAAGAAAAAAAAGACAAGAGAATTAAAAAACATAGTAAATTCTTCATTGATTTAGTTTTAGGCTTTAAACTTTAAAAACAAAATAACATACAGAAAAAAATAGAATATAATTTCTAAAAATTAATGAAGTGAAATTGTTTGAATTGTAAAGTTCTAAAATAAAAAAAGGTTTGACGTTAGCCAAACCTTTGTGATATTATAAAATGTTAAACTATTAAATAGCTGCATCAATTTTACCTGTATATACATTTTTAGGCGCAACACCTACTTGCTTGTCTACTACTTCTCCGTTTTTAAAAATTAAAACCGTTGGTATATTTCTTACACCATATTTAGCAGCAAATTCTTGGTTAGCATCTACATCAACTTTACCAACTACAGCTTTACCTTCATATTCAGCGTGAATTTCATCAACAATTGGCCCTACCATTCTACAAGGTCCACACCAAGCAGCCCAAAAATCTACTAATACTGGTTTGTCTGATTTTAATACTACTTCATCAAAAGTTGCGTCTGTGATTTCTAATGCCATTTTATTTATATTTTTTAATGTTACTTTAATTTTAGATATACAAAAGTAATCATTTTATTTACTTTCAATATTTAAAAAAAATTGCTTTTTACTATTTATCTATCAATAGTCTTTATTCTTTTGAATTCGTTGAGTGAGCGCGTTAGGGATTGAAACGACATCCTTTTTTGAGGAACGAAAAAAAGATATAGTGTAAAGCCCGTTAAAACGCCCAAAAAAAATTAAAACAATTCTGATGCAATTGCTTGAATATTATCACTTTTACCCATAGAATAATAGTGCAAAACAGGAACTCCTGCTGCCAATAATTCTTTGGATTGTTGTATAGCAAACTCAATTCCTACCTGACGAACTTCTTTGTTTGTTTTACACTTTTCTACCTCAGAGATTAAGGTTTCTGGTAAGTCGATTCTAAATACTTGAGGTAATAATTGCAAGTGGCGTTTTACAGCAATTGGTTTTATACCGGGAATAATTGGCACATTAATTCCTGCTTTTTTTGCTGCATCTACAAAAGCAAAATACTTATTGTTATCAAAAAACATCTGAGTTACCACATAATCTGCACCCGCATCTACCTTTTCTTTTAAACGTTTTAAATCTGTTTGCAAAGAAGGAGCTTCTAAGTGTTTTTCAGGATATCCAGCAACTCCAATACAAAAATCTGCTTTGTTGGTAGACTCAATCACATCGTGTAAATATTTACCACAATTTAAATCTTGAATCTGTTTTACCAAATCTGTAGCATAATGATTTCCTCCTTCATTTGGAATAAAATATTTTTGATGACTCATAGCATCACCTCTTAAAGCCATTACATTATCTATTCCTAAATAATGACAATCTACCAAAACGTACTCTGTTTCTTCTTTGGTGAAGCCACCACACAACACGTGAGGCACAGTATCTACATCATATTTATGCTTAATTGCTGCACAAATACCCACAGTTCCTGGGCGCATTCTGGTAATTTTTCTATCTAATAAACCATTGCCTTTATCTATGTAAACATACTCTTCTCTAGATGTGGTTACGTCTATAAAAGGCGGTTTAAACTCCATTAACGGATCTATATTATTATATAAATCTTGAATGTTATTCCCTTTTTTTGGCGGAATTATTTCAAACGAAAACAATGTTTTTCCGTTCGCGTTTTTTATGTGATCTGTAATCTTCATTTTATATTTCTTGGGCGTTACCTTTCAGGTCGCGCTTTACGTTTTATCTTTTTTGCTTTGTTCTCGGTACAAATTTTTTCGTTCCTCAAAAATTTACTCGAACTGACAGCCAAAAAGGATGTCACTTCAATCGCTAACGCTACTTATTTAGCAGCTTTTTTACATCTTCGAAATTCTCTTGATATTCCCAATATATCCATCTTCCTTCTACATAATCTGTCAAAATATATTTTTCACTTAACGACTTAATTCTAGAAATTGCTATTAGTTTCTTACCGAATTTATCTGCTGGAATATGCACAACAATTTCTTTATTATTCTTATCAAAACCGTGAGAAATAATATAACTTCCTAAATGTAATTCTATAAACTCCATTTTATTGACTTGCTAAATTAGGATGTAACCATTTTCTTGCTTTCTCTTTTTTAATCCCTTTTCTTTCTGAATAATCAGTAAGTTGATCGTCAGTAATTTTACCCAAACCAAAGTATTTTGCTTCTTTGTTGGCAAAGTAATATCCAGAAACTGCTGCTGCCGGCCACATTGCTAAACTTTCTGTAAGCTTCACTCCAATTTGATTTTCCACATCTAATAAATCCCAAATCGTTTCTTTTTCTAAATGATCGGGGCAAGCAGGATAACCAGGTGCAGGACGAATTCCTTTGTAACTTTCTTTTATTAAATCATCATTAGACAAATCTTCATCTGCTGCATAACCCCAGTGTTTGATTCTTATTTGTTTGTGCAAATACTCAGCAAAAGCCTCAGCAAACCTGTCTGCAATGGCTTGTGCCATAATTGCATTGTAATCGTCTTCTTTGGCTTTGTATGAATCTGCCAATTCTTGTGCTCCAAAAATAGCCACACAAAATGCACCAACATAATCTGTTTTATTCCTTTCTTTAGGAGCAACAAAATCTGCTAAAGAAATATTAGGAATTCCTTCGCGTTTTTTTAATTGCTGACGTAAGGTTCTAAAAATGGCAACTTCTTTGCCTTTTTTCTGAACAGAAATATCATCTTCATTGATTGAGTTTGCTTCAAACAACCCAAAAATTGCTTTTGGTTTTAAAGATTGATTTGCAATAATTTCTGCGATCATTTGTTGGGCTTCTTCATACATTATGGAAGCTTGTTCACCTACAACTTTATCTGTTAGAATATCTGGAAATTTACCGTGTAAATCCCAACTTCTAAAAAACGGACTCCAATCTATAAACGGAACCAATTCTTTTAAACTTAATTGTTCTAAAGTTTGAATACCTAATTCTTTTGGTTTAACAATTTCTGAAGTTTCCCAATCAATTTTATATTTACGTTTGCGAGCTTCATCAATAGAAATGTATGACTTTTCTTTACCTCGTTTTAAAAACTTAGTTCTAAATTCATCGTAATCTTTCTTTAATTTTGCAACGTATGCATTAGCGGTTTTTTTGTTTAATAAATCACCCACAACTGTTACTGCTCTTGATGCATCATTTACGTGCACTACTGCATTTTTATATTGCGTATCAATCTTAACAGCTGTATGCGCTTTAGATGTTGTTGCACCACCAATTAACAAAGGAACTTCGAAATTTTGACGCTGCATTTCTTTCGCCAAATACACCATTTCATCTAAAGATGGTGTAATTAATCCACTTAAACCAATAGCATCAACGCGTTCATCAATTGCAGTTTTAATGATTTTTTCTGGTGGAACCATCACTCCTAAATCTACAATCTCGTAGTTGTTACAAGCCAATACCACACTAACAATATTTTTACCAATATCGTGCACATCACCTTTAACAGTTGCCATTAATATTTTTCCAACAGGTTCTGATTTATCGGATTTTGCTGCCTCAATAAACGGATTTAAATACGCAACTGCTTTTTTCATTACACGTGCAGATTTTACCACTTGTGGCAAGAACATTTTACCTGCTCCAAACAAATCGCCAACCACGTTCATCCCAATCATTAAATGCCCTTCAATCACTTCAATAGGAGCTGTAGCTTCTTGTCTTGCTTGCTCTACATCTTCTATAATAAACGCATCAATTCCTTTTACCAAAGCGTGAGTAATTCTGTCTTGTAACGGATTTTCTCTCCAAGATAAATCTGCTGTTTTCTCTTTTGAAGTTCCTTTTACAGTTTCTGCAAAATCAAGTAAACGTTCTGTAGCATCATCACGTCTATCTAAAATTACATCTTCTACGTGGTCTAATAAATCCTTTGGAATATCATCATACACCTCTAACATTGCAGGATTTACAATTCCCATATTCATTCCATTTTGAATGGCATAATACAAGAAAACTGAGTGCATTGCTTCTCTTACAGTATTATTTCCTCTAAATGAAAACGACACGTTACTCACACCTCCACTTACAGAAACGTTGGGTAAATTTTCTCTTACCCATTTCGTAGCTTCAATAAAATCAATGGCATTTTTTTTATGCTCATCCATTCCTGTTGCTACAGGAAATATGTTTAAATCGAAAATAATGTCTTCTGAAGCAAAACCTACTTTGTTTACTAAAACATCATAAGAACGTTTTGCAATTTCTATTCTGCGTTCGTAATTATCTGCTTGCCCAACTTCATCAAAAGCCATTACAATTACAGCTGCTCCATAACGTTTTATTTGAGTAGCTTCCCATATGAATTTTTCTTCACCTTCTTTTAAAGAAATTGAATTCACCACACATTTACCTTGCACCACTTGTAAACCAGCTTCTATGATTTCCCATTTTGAGGAATCAATCATAATAGGCACTCTACAAATATCTGGTTCTGCAGCAATTAAGTTTAAAAAACGAACCATTGCTTCTTTACCATCAATCAAACCATCATCCATATTAATGTCGATAATTTGTGCACCACCATCTACTTGATGCCTTGCAATATCTAAGGCTTCATCAAATTTTTCTTCTTTAATTAAGCGTAAAAACTTACGAGAGCCTGCTACGTTTGTACGTTCTCCAACATTGATAAAGTTGCTGTTTTCATTCAAGATTAGCGGTTCTAATCCTGATAAACGCATAAATTTGGTTTGTTTCACTTTCATCTTCTTTCTTTCCTTTTAATAAGACCTTTCTACTGCGCTCAAAGTGGCAGCTTCTCTTGGTTTATATTTAGCAGCAATATTTGCTATTACTTTTATATGCTCTGGACTTGTACCGCAACAACCTCCAATAATATTGATTAAATTTTTCTTTAAATATTCTTCAATTTGCTCTCCCATTTCTTCTGGAGTTTCATCATATTCACCAAAAGCATTTGGTAATCCTGCATTTGGGTGCGCAGAAATTGCAAACTCAGTTTTATTGGCAATTGCCTCTAAATGCGGTTGTAATAAATTAGCACCTAAAGCACAATTGAATCCTACTGATAATAATGGAATATGGGAAACAGAAATTAAAAAAGCTTCTGCTGTTTGCCCTGATAATGTTCTTCCTGAAGCATCTGTAATGGTTCCACTTAACATCACAGGAACTTCAATATTACGCTCTTCTTTTACTTGCTCAATGGCAAATAAAGCCGCTTTTGCATTCAAAGTATCAAAAACCGTTTCTACCAGTAATAAATCTGCACCTCCATCTAATAAAGCTTCAGTTTGTTGTTTGTAGGCAATTCTTAATTCATCAAAAGTTACTGCTCTATAACCAGGATCATTTACATCTGGAGACATACTTGCAGTTCTATTTGTAGGACCTATAGAACCCGCTACAAAACGTGGCTTATGAGGTTCTTTAGCTGTAAATTCATTGGCAACTTCTTTGGCTATTTTAGCTGATTGATAATTTAGTTCGTATACCAAATCTTCCATTTGATAATCTGCCATAGCAATTGTAGTTCCAGAAAACGTATTGGTTTCAACAATATCTGCACCCGCTTCAAAATACTTTCCGTGAATGGTTTTGATAGCTTCTGGTTGCGTAATTGACAACAAATCGTTATTGCCCTGTAAAGGTGTTGGATAGTCTTTAAAGCGTTCTCCTCTAAAATCTTCTTCAGTGAATTTATACGCTTGTAGCATAGTACCCATAGCACCATCTAAAACTAAAATTCGTTCTTGTAAAGCTTTGTAAATATTTGACATATTTTGATGTTTCTATCAATATGTCATCAGGAAAAGTGAAGTTTTTCGCTGTTATCTGTCTTAGTTACTGAAACAAGTTCAGTATAAAGTAGAATGTAGCACCTTTCTCAAAATTTGAGAGGTTGCCAAAGCTTCATAGGGTCTAATCCCTCTGCCTTTCGTGATAACGTATCAATAAGTTTATGAACTAAATTCGAGACAAAGTAACGAACTTTTTTCTTCTTTTTATAATTTATTCGAAGATATCTGATGATAAGTATCTGTCTCCTCTATCACAAATAATGGCAACCACAACACCTTTGTCAATAGAATTTGCAATTTTTAAAGCAGTTGCCACAGAACCTCCACTACTCATTCCTGCAAAAATCCCTTCTTCTTTTGCCAAACGAATGGTCATTTCTCTTGCTTCTTCTTCTGAAACTTCTAAAATTTTATCAATCTTATTTGCTTTGAAGATAGCAGGCAAATATTCTTCTCTCCATTTTCTAATTCCAGGGATTCTTGCTCCGTCTTTAGGTTGCGCTCCAATTATTTGAATATTTTTATTTTTTCCTTTTAAGAAATCTGAGACTCCAGTTATGGTTCCTGTTGTTCCCATAGCAGAAACAAAATGGGTAACTTGCCCCTCTGTATCTCTCCAGATTTCTGGACCTGTTGTATTATAATGTGCTTTAGGGTTATCTAAATTATCAAATTGATTTAAACGAAAATAGCCCTTTTTATATTTCAATTTTAATGCGTGATCAATTGCACCTTCCATTCCTTTTTCAGCAGGAGTTAAAATTACTTTTGCACCATAGGCACGCATTGTTTTTACTCTTTCTATTGTGGAATTTTCTGGCATTGTAATGACCATATTTACACCCAAAACTTTAGCCATTAATGCTAAAGCAATACCTGTATTTCCACTTGTAGCTTCAACTAATGTATCTCCTTTTTTTATATTTTTCCTTTTGATAGCCTCAGAAATCATATAATACGCAGCTCTATCTTTTACGCTTCCTCCTGGATTATTTCCCTCTAACTTTAACAATAATGTTACGCCTTCTTTTTTAAAAATATTTTGAGCCTCCACCAAAGGTGTATTTCCTACAAAATCTATGATGCTTTTTGTCTGCATTCTTTAATTTCTTTTTTGAAAAATATTATTTTCTGATTGTACTGTAACTACCGAATTTTCTGGAATAGATTCTGTAATGCATACATTTGCTCCAATTACTGAATTTGCTCCAATAACTACATCTCCTCCTAAAATAGTTGCATTCGCATAAATAACTACGCCATTTTCTATAGTTGGATGTCTCTTTGTTGATGCTAAACTCTTTTTTACTTGAATTCCACCTAAAGTAACACCTTGAAAAATCTGCACATTATCTCTAATTACAGTGGTTTCTCCTATGACAATTCCTGTTGCGTGATCTATAAAAAAAGATTCTCCAATTTCTGCCCCTGGATGAATATCTGTACCTGTTGTACTGTGCGCAAATTCGCTCATTACTCTTGGTAAAACTGGAACACCTAATTTTAACAATTGATGACTTAATCTATGCACTGCAATTGCATAAAAACCTGGATATGCTAAATAAACTTCATTTAAACTTTTTGCAGCAGGGTCATTTTTATGAGCCGCTTCTGCATCTAAATCTAATTTCTTTCTTATCGTAATAAAAGAACTTTCAAAATCATTCCAAATTTCTTCTCCGTTTTCAACGGATAATCTTTCTAAAATTTTTAAGAATTGTATTCTTGTTTTTGGACCACTTTCAGCTAAATGATTTACATCAAACAAATTATTAATCAATTGCTTTGTAAAAACTCCTACTGCATCTTTTAAACACATTCTGTAGTTTTTAAAACCAACTAATTTTTCTGTTGCTTTTATTTGTTCTGTTTGTTCCATTATAGATTTAACTTTCTGGTGCTAATTCTACTTCTAAACCTTCCATTTCTGGAGTCATTTGGATTTGACAACCTAACCTACTGTTATCTTCCACATTAAACGCTTCTGCTAACATTGCGTCTTCATCATCCGTCATTTCAGGTAATTCGTGATCTGACTTTACATAACATTGACAAGAAGCACACATTGCCATTCCTCCACAAATACCAATGGTTCCTTCTTCAGCTAATTCGTAAGAACGAACAACTTCCATTAAGTTCATTGCCATATCTGTTGGTGCTACAACATCGTGTGTTACACCGTTTCTGTCTGTTATTTTTATATTGATGTCTTGCATCATTCTAGGTATTAGTTTTTAGTAATTAGGTACTAGTAGTTCGTTTATTTTAATGACTTTATTAAACCCGATAGCATTTTCGCAATTTCATTAGATTTCTCGATTAAATCTTCAGAAATTTCATCGGAAATAAATTTTAATCTTACTGCTAAATACAACATTGATCTAGTTTCACTATTTGACGCCAAAGATATGTATAAAAATCTTTTAAAATCAAGATTTGAGCTTCTATCAAAGCCTTCTGCAATATTATTTGAGATAGAAACAGAAGCTCTTTTTATTTGATCTGAAAAAGAAAAGTCTTTATTATTTTTAAAATTAGCATAAATTATCACAGAAAAATCTTGTGCTTTTTGCCATACTTTTAAATCTTCAAATCTTTGAACTCCCATAGCATTCGTATTTTACAATTAAATTTTAGAAAGCTAATTTAAAATTAAATTGAGCATTCTAAAACCTAATTACTAACACCTATCTACTTTTTTTATTGTATTGCTTTTACAACTGCTTTTGGCGCTTCTTTTTTGGTTCCGTCAAAACCTTGAACACCTCCAACTGTTGTGTATTTCATTACGTATTTTTTATCTGGAAAGATTCTCTTATACGCACTCTGGCACATTAAAGTTGCTTCGTGGAAACCACATAAAATCAGTTTTAATTTCCCTGGATACGTATTTACGTCACCAATTGCGTAAATTCCTGGAATGTTGGTTTGATAATCTAAAGCGTTGTTTACTTTGATGGCATTTTTCTCGATTTCTAATCCCCAGTTACCTATTGGCCCTAATTTTGGTGATAACCCAAATAGTGGAATAAAGTGGTCTGTATCAATAATAAAAGCGTCTTCGCCTTTTTTCTCAACAGCCACACCTGTAACTTTATCTGTACCAATAATTCCTTTTACTTCTGCAGGAGTTATGATATTTATTTTTCCTAAATTCTTTAACTCTTGCGCTTTTTCAACAGAATCTAAAGCGCCTCTAAATTCATTTCTTCTATGAATTAAAGTTACTTCTGAAGCTACATCTGACAAGAAAATTGCCCAGTCTAAAGCTGAATCTCCACCACCAGAAATCACTACTTTTTTATCTCTGTATAATTCTGGTTCTTTAATAATGTACTCAACACCCTTATCTTCGAAATCTGCAATATTTGGAATTAATGGTTTTCTTGGTTCAAAAGAACCTAAACCTCCTGCAATTGCAACTATTTTTGCGTGATGTTTTGTTCCTTTATTAGTCGTTACAATAAAAGTACCATCATCTTGCTTATCTATAGTATCTGCTCTTTCACCCAAAGTAAAACCAGGTTCAAATTGCTTGATTTGCTCCATTAATTTATGCGTTAAATCTCCTGCTAAAATCTCTGGATATGCAGGAATGTCATAAATAGGTTTCTTTGGATAAATCTCTGAACATTGTCCACCAGGTTGTGGCAAAGCATCAATTAAATGACACTTTAATTTTAATAATCCAGCTTCAAAAACTGTGAATAATCCTGTTGGTCCTGCCCCGATAATTAGTATGTCTGTTGTAATCATATTGCTTAAAATTTGTCAATTTGAGATTTCTCGATACATTTTTTTCATTTTTCAAAAAACACTCGAAATGACAGTTTCTCTTTTATTTTTTTTCAACTAAACTCTTGGTAAATTCGTTTAGTTTTTCCACTTTTTCTTCAAAGTTTCCTTTGATGGTTTTTCTATATTCGTTTAAATTCTTTACCAAATCATCAATGTTTTCTGGAATAACCTCTTCGAAAAATTGACGTAATCTTTTAGCTGTTGTTGGCGATTTTCCGTTTGTAGAAATTGCCACTTTTACATTTCCTTTGGTAACTATACCTCCCATATAAAAATCGCAATATGGAGGATTGTCAGCTACATTTACCAATTTTGCTTCTGCTCTACAATCTTTGTAAACATCTACGTTTACTTCTGGAATATCTGTAGTTGCTACAACAATGTGTTTCCCTTGGATGAAATCTTTTTTATAAATATCTTCTATTAAGGTTACATTTCCTTTTTTAGCCAAAGCAATTGTACCCTCTCTAAACATAGGAGAAACGATAGTTACATTAGCATCTGGACTCGATTTTAATAAGAAAGTCAATTTTTCTTCAGCAACAAAACCACCTCCAACAATTAAAACTTGAAGGTTTTTTGTTTTCAAAAAAATTGGATATAAATTATTTCTTTCCATTATACTAATCCTCTTAAATCGTTTGCATAAAATTCGTGCAACTCTAAAATACTTTGACGATGATTTACCACCTCACCTAACAAAATAATTGCTGGATTTTTCAATTCTATTTCTGTAACAATATTCTCAATGGTATCAACTGTTCCAATTCCTATTTTTTCATCAGGTCTTGTTCCGTTTTGAATAATCGCAACTGGTAAATCGTTTTTACCTTCAGCTTGAAATAATTTTACAATTTGAGGCAATTTACTCATCCCCATTAACACAACTACAGTTGCATTTGATTTTGCTGCGAGTTTAATATCTTCAGATATTTTATGCTCCTTAGTTGTACCAGTAATTACCCAAAAACTTTCTGAACTTCCTCTTTTTGTAACAGGTATATTCTGACTAGCAGCTACTGCCATTGATGATGAAATACCTGGAACAACTGCTACTTCTACTCCAAAATTTGCTGCATATTCCATTTCTTCTGCACCTCTACCAAAAATAAAAGGATCTCCACCTTTTAAACGAACAACGTGCCCATTTGATTTTGCACGAGACACAATCAACTCGTTGATTTGTTCTTGTTGGTATTTGTAGCAACCTCTTCGTTTTCCTACAAAAATTTGTTCTGCTTCTGGATTGATATAGTCTAACAACTCTTCGTTTACCAAAGCATCGTATAAAACAACATCTGCATTTTTTAAAACCTTAATTGCTTTTACCGTGATTAAATCTACATCACCAGGACCAGCACCAACAACCGTTAATTTAGGAGTTTTGAATATCATAATTTTTAGATTACACTTTCAGCAAAAGTATTAGATAACTCTCTAAATCTTTTCACTTTTTGTAACAAATCTTCAGAATCATTGATATATTGCGAACAAAACTCTTTATTAGGTGCATTTTTATTAATTTGATAAATTAACTCACTAAAAGTTGTATTTAACTCAATTTTACCTGAAGCAACAAATAACTCGTCAAATTGTGCAATGATACCCGCGTGTGTATTGGTCTTTTTATTCTCTGCCAACAACATTGCTTTCGCTGTATTTACTAAAGATTGATATGCATAATAAATTGCCCCTGAATACACTCCATTTTCAGATGCTTCTCTTGCATTTTCAATTTTTTCTTCACTTTCTAAAAACAACGTCGCAATTAAATCAATTACTACACCTGCACATTCTCCAACTCCAATTGCTTTTACATATTTTTCTTCTTCTCCCCAATCAATGAAATCTTCTTGAGTTAAATTGGTAACATCTTGCAAATCGTTTAAGAAATCATAGAAATACTTTTCTCCTTTTTCTTTATAGTAATGCACAAACTCTTTTCCGTTTGCATTTGCTTCAAAATCATTTAAGATTCTACGCAACGCTTCTGGACCTCTTCTACTTGGTACTTTTACAACTTTATCTGCGAAAAGTGCATTTCCATTTCCTAAATTTCCTCCACCTAACAATACTTGTAATGCTGGAGCTACTAACTTATCCTTCGTTCTAACAGTCATCCCTTGGAAACCAATATTTGCCATATTGTGTTGTCCACAAGCATTCATACAACCGCTAATTTTAATGACTAAATCTTCGTTTTGTAAATACTGAGGATATTCTGCTGCAATAACTCTTTCTAACTCTTCTGCAATTCCTGTACTACTTGCAATCCCCAAATTACACGTATCTGTACCTGGACAAGCTGTAATATCTACTGCTTTATTATAACCAGCTTCTACAAATCCTAATTTTTCTAATTCTTGATAGAAAAAAGGCACTAATTCTTCCTTCACAAAAGGAATTACAATGTTTTGACGTAAAGTTAAACGCACTTCACCTGCTGCATAATTATCAACTAAATCTGCTAATAACCTTGCTTTGTCTGTATAAAAATCTCCTAATAAAACTTTAATTCCGATGGCAACATAACCTTCCTGTTTTTGAGGAATGATGTTTGTTGATTTCCACAAATTAAAAGCAGTTTGATCTTTAATTGCAACTTCAGGAGCTTCAACTGAAACTGGTTTTGAAGGCACATACCCATCGGCATCAATAACAACTGATTTAAACTCGATTGCTTTCTGTTCTTGTGCAATTAAATCTCTAAATGCATCTAAACCGATATCTTTTAATAAGAATTTCATTCTAGCTTTAGCTCTACTTTTACGCTCACCATATCTATCAAAAATTCTTAAAACACCTTCCATTACTGGAATTATTTTGTCTGATGGTAAAAAATCATATAACACATCTGCGTGTCTTGGTTGAGATCCTAATCCTCCTGCAACCATCACTTTAAAACCTCTTACACCATCTTGAATTTTAGCAATATATCCTAAATCGTGTAAATAAGACAATCCTGTATCTTCATCTGTAGAAGAAAAAGAAACTTTGAATTTACGCCCCATTTCTTGACAAATTGGATTACGTAAAAAGAACTTATACAATGCATCTGCATAAGGAGAAACATCAAAAGGCTCATTTACATCTATACCTGCAGTTTCTGATGCAGTTACGTTTCTAACCACATTACCACAAGCTTCACGTAACGTAACATCATCACGTTCTAATTCTGCCCACAATTCTGGAGTTCTGTTCAAATCAACATAGTGAATTTGAATATCTTGACGTGTTGTAATATGTAATCTTCCTCTTGAATATTCGTCAGAAACTTCAGAAATTCTACGTAATTGATTGCTCTTTAATTTACCATAAGGTATTTTGATACGAATCATTTGTACGCCTTCTTGTCGCTGACCATATACACCTCTTGCTAAACGTAAACTTCTAAATTTTTCTTCATCTATTTGTAGATTATTGAATGCAGCAATTTTATTTGCTAATTCAATAATATCTTTTTCTACAACCGGATTTTCTATTTCTGTTCTAAAACTTTGCATAATAAAGCCCATCCTAACCTTCCAAAAGAGAAGGGATTCTTACTTGGGTGTAAGAATATTGTTATTTATTTCTTTATATCCTATAGGGTTAATAGATTTTATAAATCATTATCTTTAAAAACTTTATCAAAATAGCCCTAATCATTTGATAAACTTTTACTTAATAAATCCTACACCAACCGTATTGTTTGTTTTTGGATTGATTAAAATAAATGAACCATTTGATTTGTTGTCTTTGTAGGCATCAAAAGATAAGGGTCTACTCAATTTTAATTGAATGTCTCCAATTTGGTTCAATTCTAATTCTGATGGACTTTCTTCAATTCCTGAAAAGTCCGTTTTTATAATACTATTTAACTGCGTAATTTTTGCTTGCGCATCATTTACACCGTGTTTGATGTAATATTTTTGTGATGCCTGTAATGGCTCTTTATCCATCCAACAAATTGTTGCGTCTAATTGTTTTGCTATAGTAGGTTGCTCATCAACTTTTACCAACATATCACCTCTACTTACATTTACATTATCTGCCAAAGTGATGGTTACTGAGCTTCCTCTTTTCGCTTTTTGATATTTTTTATCAAAAAAGTTGATACTTTTTATTTTTGATTTTGTTAAAGAAGGTAGTACTGTAACCTCATCACCTACTTCAAAATCTCCTCCATAAATCTTACCTGCATAACCTCTATAATCGTGATATTCTTCAGTTTTTGGTCTGATAACCGTTTGTACAGGAAAACGAGTTTGAGATTCATCATTAATATCATCTGCATCTAATCTTTCTAAATGATGCATTAACGTTTCCCCTTGATACCAATCCATATTATCAGACTTGTCTACTACGTTATCTCCTTTTAAAGCAGATAAAGGAATGAAAGTTAAATTCTGTTTTTTATACTCACTTTTACTCGCTAAATACTCAATTTCTCCTTTTATTTGATTGAATTTTTCTTCTGAAAAATCAACTAAATCCATTTTATTTACAGCGATTACAACGTCTTTAATTCTCAACAAATTATTGATAAAAAAGTGTCTGTATGTTTGTTCTACAACTCCATTTCTTGCATCAATTAACACAATAGAAGCTTGTGCTGTAGATGCTCCTGTAACCATATTTCTGGTATATTCTATATGACCAGGAGTATCTGCAATAATGAAACTCTTAGAAGGTGTAGAAAAATAAATATGCGCTACATCAATAGTAATTCCTTGTTCTCTTTCTGCTACTAAACCATCTGTTGCTAAAGAAAAGTCTAAATAATCAAATCCTCTTTGACGACTTTTTTCTTCTATGGCTTCTAATTTATCATCAGTTAATGATTTTGTATCGTATAAAATACGTCCAATTAAGGTACTTTTACCATCATCTACACTACCTGCTGTTGCTATTTTTAATACTTTCATTTTGTTTTCTCTTTTGGTAATTTGATTAAAAGTAACCTTGTTGTTTTCTTTTTTCCATTGCTGCTTCAGAACGTTTATCATCTATTCTTGCACCTCTTTCTGAAATGGAGGAATCTCTAATTTCTTCTACCACTTTTACAATGTCTACTGCATCAGACAACACTGCTGCTGTACAACTCATATCTCCTACTGTTCTAAAACGAACCATTCTTTCTACCACTTCTTCCTCTTCATCTCTATACACAACTTCATCATCTGCAGACCAAATCATTCCATCTCTAACAAATGTTTTTCTTTTGTGCGCAAAATAGATGGATGGTATTTCGATTTTCTCACTTTCTATATAAGACCAAACGTCTAATTCTGTCCAGTTAGAAATTGGAAAAACACGTACATTCTGACCTAAATCAATTCGACCATTTAACATATCAAATACTTCTGGGCGTTGGTTTTTTTCATCCCATTGTCCAAAATCATCTCTAACAGAAAAGATTCTTTCTTTAGCTCTTGCTTTTTCTTCATCTCTTCTTGCCCCACCAATACAAGCATCAAAACCAAACTCTTCAATAGCATCTAATAAAGTTTCAGTTTGCAACATATTTCTACTTGCATATCTACCTGTTTCTTCTTTAACTCTACCAGAATCGATATTATCTTGAACATCTCTTACAATTAATTCAACTCCTAATTCTTCAACCAATCTATCTCTAAATTCAATCGTTTCTGGAAAGTTATGACCTGTATCTATATGCATTAAAGGGAAAGGAATTTTAGCAGGATAAAACGCTTTTTGCGCCAAACGCACTAACGTAATACTGTCTTTTCCTCCAGAAAATAATAACACAGGCTTTTCAAACTGCGCTACTACTTCTCTAAAAATATAAATTGCTTCACTTTCTAAAGCATCTACTTGTATTGTTTCTTGACTCATAATATATTGTCTTTTAGATATGTAATCCACATTCGCGGTTACTCTCTACTTTTGTTGGATCGAAATATGTAAATTCGTTTGGCAAACCTTTTTCTTCTAAATAAGCATCTAATTGTTCATCTGACCAATTGTAAAAAGGACTTACTTTAATGATACCGTCTTTACTTTGAGAAACTACACCAATACTATCTCTAAAAGCAGTTTGTCCTTTTCTTAAATTGGTAAACCAAACATCTGGTTGATGCTCTTTCATTGCTCTTGCAAACGGCTCTAACTTTACTTGCTCAGTAAAAACAACGTGTTTTGGATCTTCTATAGATGGAACTCCTAACACAACATTTCTATGAGCCGCAGTTTGTTTTGGTGAATACAATTGGATATTTAAATCTAATTTTTCAATAATTTCTTCTGCGTGCTTATAGGTTTGTACAGTATTATAACCAGTATCACACCAAATTACTTTGATGTCTTTTTTTACCTCTGTAACTGCATTTAAAATTGCTACTTCATAAGGTCTGAAATTGGTTGTAATTACAGGGTTATTAGAAAAAGAAATTGCCCAAGCAATTATTTCTGCTGGACTTTTGTCTTTTAATTCGTTATTTATTTTATCTAAATCTAGGTTCATTATTTTCCCCATTTTATTTTATTCCAAATTCTTTCGTGAAAGAAATAGAGAACTAATTTTGTTAAAAAATCTACTGAAGCTATAGAAGTTGCTAATGCAATTTCTCCTGTTAAAAAGTAAGAAACCACTAATGTATCTATGGTTCCTACTACTCTCCAGCTTAATGCTTTTAGTACACTTCGTAAAGGTTTTTCGGAATTCTTATCTTCCTCAAAACCTTTACTGTGTGCTTTTTTGCTAAAAATGATTTGGTTTAAAATCATAAAAAAATCAATTCAAATAATTACCCTACTACTTTGATAGGGTATGCAAACATACATTATTTATAGCATAAAAATGAAATAAAAAACTTAAAAAACACTTAATTCCTACCGATTTAGTAGATTAATAAAAAAACGAGCTTATTTTTAAGAATATGAAATTACTACAAGGATGTAGTTGAAAGATTTTATTTAACTAAAGAATTAATTTAAAAAAAGCTGGTATTTTAACAATTACACAAATCTGCTAATGTTGTATTCCTAAAGATTTTTAAAGAGCTATCTCTTACCTGAATCATTAGTTTATTGACCGCACAAGTTTTTTCATCTGGGCAATCTTCACATTTCTCGTAGAAATTTAAACTTACACAGGGTACCATTGCAATTGGTCCTTCTAAAATCCTCATAATAGTAGTCATTTGAATCTCATTAGGATCTTTTAGAAGATAATAACCACCACCTTTTCCTTTTTTAGAAGCTAACAATCCATTCTTACGTAAAGTGAGTAAAATACTTTCTAAAAACTTTAAAGAAATGTTTTCGTTTTGAGATATAGTCGCAATTTGAACAGGTGTTTTATTTTCCTGTCTTGCTAGATAAGTTAGCGCTTTAATACCATATTTTGTTTTCTTAGAAAGCATAAAACAAAACTAAGGAAAATAAAATAATTATTTTAAAGTAAGAGCTTGAGCAATATCAGCAATAATATCTTCAATATTTTCTAATCCAACAGAAACACGAACTAAACCATCGGTAATTCCAACTTCTAATCGATCTTCTACTGATAATCTACCATGAGTCGTAGAAGATGGATGTGTCACAATAGTTCTTGTATCCCCTAAATTTGCTGATAATGAACACATTTTAATACTGTCTAAAAATTTTCTTCCGGCTTCAATTCCGCCTTTAATTTCAAAAGCTACAATATTTCCTCCTAATTTCATTTGCTTTTTAGCAACTTCATATTGTGGATGAGATTTTAAAAATGGATATTTAACCAACTCAACATTTTTATTTTCTTCTAGAAACTGCGCTAATTTTAAGGCATTTTCACAATGCTTTTCTACCCTTATAGATAGGGTCTCTAAACTTTTAGACAATACCCATGCATTAAATGGTGACATTGCTGGCCCTGTATTTCTTGCAAATAAATAGATTTCACGAATCAAATCAGCTTTACCAACTGAAACTCCACCTAAAACACGACCTTGTCCGTCAATCAATTTTGTTGCCGAATGAATTACCAAATCCGCACCAAATTTAATAGGTTGCTGAATGTATGGTGTTGCAAAACAATTATCAACAATAAAAATTAAATTATGTTTTTTGGCAATCTCACCAATCAATTCTAAATCTAAAATATCAACAGCAGGATTTGTAGGTGTTTCGATATAAAGAATTTTCGTATTTTCTTTGATTAAACTTTCTAAAACATCAACATCATCCACCTTAAAATATGATGTATCAATATTCCATTTTGGTAAGTATTTGGTAAACATACTGTGCGTTGAACCAAATACAGATCTACAAGAAACAATATGGTCTCCTGAGTTTAATAAAGCTGCAAATGATGAAAAAATCGCTGACATACCTGTTGCAAAAGCATAACCCGCTTCCGCCCCTTCCATTTCTACAATTTTATCTACAAATTCTGATGTATTTGGATTTGTAAACCTACTATATAAATTTCTTTCTTTTTCTTCTGCGAAAGATGATCGCATCTCTTCCGCATCTTCAAAAACAAAACTCGAAGTTAAATATAAAGGTGTAGAATGTTCTAAAAACTGTGTTCTTTCAGTTTGATTTCTTATGGCTTGGGTTTCAAATTTTTTTGATTGACTCATTTTTCTTTTAATAAGATTCTAATTATACCTTTTTGACTTTGAAAAAACAAAAATTTAGAATAATGTAAATAAATTTGCTAGTAGTTATGTTTTGCTAATCTTAAAATGTCTCCAAAGACTCCTCTTGCGGTCACACTTGCTCCTGCTCCTGCTCCTTGAATTACAATTGGTTGCTCACCATAAGACTCTGTATAAATCTCAAAAATAGCATCGGAACCTTGCAAAGAACCTAAAGGTGTATTTATTGGAGTTGATATTAATTTTACTTCTAGGTCTCCTTTATTTTGTGATAAATCACCACTCAACTCACCAATATAACGTAAAACATGATTTGGTTCTTGATTATTTTTTATCACCTGATATTCATCATCTAATAATTCTAAATTACTTAAAAAAGATGAAACTGTACCTTCTCTTAAATGTTTAGGAATTAAATTTGTAATATCTACCTCATCCAATTCATTCTCTAAATCGAGTTCTCTTGCTAAAATTAACAATTTTCTACCAACATCATTTCCCCCTAAATCTTCTCTTGGATCGGGTTCTGTAAATCCTTTGTCAATTGCTTCTTTTAAAACTTTTGAAAAAGGAACATCTTTTGCTGAAAAATTATTAAATAAATAACTGAGAGTTCCTGAAAAAACACCTCTAATTTTCGTGATATTCTCACCAGACTCGTGCAATAAACGAATAGTATCTATCAATGGTAAACCTGCACCAACATTAGTTTCATATAAATATTGTTTTTTATGCTCTTTTAATTTTGCTCTTACTTCTTGGTAAAAATCAAAAGACAAAGTATTGGCTATTTTATTACAAGAAACTAAGTCGAAACCAGTTTCAATTAAAGGAATATAATTACTTACAAAATCTACACTCGCTGTATTATCAACAGCAATTAAATTTTCAAAATGATTTGATTTAGCAAATTCAATAACATCTCTAACAGTTATATTTTCATTACCATTATTAAGCAAATCTTCTTTCCAATTTTTACCAACTCCAGATTTATTCAACAAAACTTTTTTAGAGTTAGCTACAGAAAAAACATTTAATTGAATCTTACGTCTTTCTAAAACAGATTGTGTATTCTCAATAATCTGATCGATTAAAGTTCCGCCCACTAAACCTTTACCAAAAATGGCTATATTCACTTTTTTAGTAACTCCAAAAACCTGACCATGAATTACATTAACAGCTTTATGCAGTTGTTCTTTTTTTACAACCAAACTAACATTCTTACCAGTAACTGTATTATTAAATAATACTGGAATGATTTGATTTTTAATTAAAGCGTTATATGGTAGATGAAACTCACTCAAATCTTGACCTATAATAGAAATTACAGATACATTATTAATTACAGAAATCTGATTTACATCTTGAGCGTAAAAATCTTTCTCAAACTCATTTTCTAGAGCAACAACAGCATCCTTAGCTTTATCTGCATCTATAATTAAACCAATTCCTCTTTCTGAAGAACCTTGAGAAATAATACTTACACTAATATTTTTATCACCTAAAGCTTTAAAAATTCTTGCATCTACACCAACTTTACCCAACAATCCTCTACCTTCAAAATTAATTAATGCCACATTATCTATGGTAGAAATAGATTTAATTCCTTTTGTAGATGATTCTGATGTAATTAATGTTCCTTTATCATTCTTATTAAAAGTATTTAAAATTCTAAGGTTAATGTTCTTTTCTAATAAAGGAATAATCGTTTTTGCGTGTAAAATTGATGCTCCAAAATTTGCCAATTCGTTTGCTTCAGAGTAAGAAAGTTGCTCAATCTTTTTTGCATCTGCAACCAAATCTGGATTCGCTGTATAAATCCCACTAACGTGAGTATAATTCTGCAATTCATCTGCATCTAAATAGTTTGCTAATAAAGCTGCTGAATAATTACTACCATTTCTTCCCAAAGTTGTAGTTTCTCCTTTTTTATTGGATGCAATAAAGCCAGTTACAATATTAATTTTGTGAGAATTCTTTTTAAAATATTCGTTTACTTTTTCTTTAGAAAGAGTGTTAATTGGCTGCGCATTCCCAAAGTTATCATCAGTAATAATTAAAGCTCTTGCATCCACAAAATCTGCAGGAATACCCTCAAGTTCTAACAAACGTGAAATTAACTTTACTGATAACAACTCTCCTTGTGCTAAAACTTCGTCTTTTATTTTCTGGCTGCAATCACCTAATAAAGAAACTCCCTCAAAGATTGTTTCTAATTTTGAAAACTCATTAGAAAAGTCAATCTCTAAATTTGGTTCATTTTGATAATTCTTAAAATTTTCAAAATCAGACTGATAAGATTTCTTTAGTAATGCTTTTTCTAAAATTGACTCTAAATCATTTGTTGAATTTCCTCTTGCAGAGGCTATCACGGTAATTTTTTCGCCATTTTTAAACTTATTAGAAATAATTTGAATAGCATTTTTTAAACCTTTTCCATTCGCTAAAGATTTTCCTCCAAATTTGATGATTTTCATTTTTTTCTCTCTGTAATCTTTATTAAAAATAGATTCAATAATTTTTTCTAATTGATCGTATTCTATTAAAAAAGCATCATGCCCATGCACTGAATTAATTTCGTTATATGTTACATTCTCTTTTGTGAGCGCAATTTGTTTATGTGTTTCTCTATTTTCTTCAGCAGTAAAAAACAAATCAGAATCCACACCAATTATATGAATATTGGCATCAATTTCATCTAAAATATCTATAGCTTTTTCTCCTCCAACAGTAACATCAATCGTTTTTAGCAATTGATTCATTAGTTTATAAGAAGATAACTGATAACGTTCTTGTAATTTTTTACCATGATGTAATAACCAACTCTCAACATTAAAAAAGTCTGAATCTTCTTTTTTCGAGCGTTGAAAACGTTCTTTAAAAGATTCTGGTGTTCTATAACATAGCATTGCATGCATTCTTGCATCATGCACCGGATTTTTAGAATTGATTAAAAATTGCTCTTGAATTTGGCAATTAGCAATTAACCAATCTGTAGATTTCCAATCTGTTGCAATCGGAATAAAATGTTGGGTTAAATTATTTTTTAAAACTACCATTTCCCAAGCAATTCCGCCACCTAATGAACCTCCAATTAATGCAAATAGCTGTTCTATTTTTAATTTTTGTAATCCTTCTAAAAAAATTCTAGCTACATCTCTAGCAATAAAATCTTTGTAATTATCAATCAAAAAGCCATCAAAACCATTTCCAGGAATATTAAAAGATAAGACTGAAAAAACATCAGTATTTATAACTTTCTCTTTACCTACAATATCTTTCCACCAGCCATTTTTTCCACCAACTTCACTATTTCCTGTCAAGGCATGATTGATTAAAACAACAGGTGCTGTACCTAGCTCTTTTCCAAAAACTTGATAACTTAAATTTAATTCAGAAACTTGAATTCCAGATTCTGTTTTAAAATCAATTATTTTGATATGTTGAAGTAAATTTTTCAAATTATTGACTAGAATGGTTTTTAAATAATTTGTTTTAAGTATGAGTTAAAACACCTACAAGATTTAAAATCTTGTAGGCATGAACTGTAATAATTGTAGTATTATATTTTTGCAAAAGCTGCTTTTAAATCTGCTTTTAAATCTTCAATATCTTCAATACCGACAGACAATCTAATTAAATCTTGAGAAACTCCTGCACTTGCTTGTTGGGCTTCATCTAATTGTTGATGTGTTGTACTTGAAGGATGAATGATTAACGATTTTGTATCACCAATATTTGCTAGTAAAGAGAAAATATTTGTTTCATTAGAAATGGTTTTGGCAGCTTCAAAACCTCCTTTGGCTCCAAAAGTTACAATTCCACTTTGTCCTTTAGGTAAGTATTTTTTTGCTAAAGCATTGTATTTACTACTCTCTAATCCTGGGTAATTTACCCAAGCAACTTCTTCCTGAGCTTCTAACCATTTTGCCAATTCTAACGCATTTTCTGAATGTTGTTTGATACGAACTGGTAAAGTCTCTAAACCTTGAATTATGTTAAACGCATTGGTTGGACTAATTGCTCCACCAAAATCACGTAATCCTTCTAAAATCAATTTAAAAGTATATGATGCTGCACCTAATGTTTCATAGTATTTTAATCCATGGTAACCCGCAGAAGGTTCAGTAAATTCTGGGAATTTACCATTACTCCAATCAAAAGTTCCACCATCAATAATGGCACCACCTAAAGAATTTCCTTGACCACCAATATACTTAGTTAACGAGTGAATTACAATATTCGCTCCGTGTTTTAATGGGTTTAACAATGCTGGAGTCGCCACCGTATTATCAACAATAAAAGGAACTCCTGCTGCTTTAGAATGTACAGCAATTGCCTCTAAATCTAACACATCTAATTTTGGGTTCCCTAATGATTCCACAAAAATTGCTCTTGTATTCTCTTGGACTGCAGCTGCAAAATTATCAGGGTTTGATGCGTCTACAAAGGTCGTTGTAATGCCTAATCTTGGTAAAGTTACATTTAATAAATTATAAGTTCCACCATACAAACTACTAGATGCTACAATATGATCTCCTGCTTTTAACAAGGTTAATAATCCTGTAGAAATTGCTGCTGTACCAGATGCAAAAACTACTGCGCCTATCCCACCTTCAACTGCAGCTAAACGCTCTTGCAAGATTTGATTTGTAGGATTGTTTAAACGTGTATAAATAAACCCTAATTCTGCTAAAGAAAATAAATTTGCTGCATGATCTGCATCATTGAAAACATAAGATGTAGTTTGATAAATAGGCACTGCCCTTGTACCTGAAGTCTGTGTTACATCATGTCCTGCGTGCAACGCATTTGTTGCTAATTTGTGTGTACTCATTTTTCTATTTTTTTGAGTTAATAAATCATTAAAACAAAAGTCAAATGCATCATTTTTTTTGATGTACTTAAAAGAAAAATGTTATTAAGAAAACAGTAATTTCTTTATTAAGAAATTCTTTTTTGTTATCTATCCAATTAAAAAACTGAGTAGAATTTAGCACCTTCTTTAAAGTTTAAAGGGTTGCTAAGGTTTCAACGGGTCTAATCCCTACACCTTTCTTGATAACATTTCAATAAGTTATTGAACTTTGTGAATGCAAATATTGCAACAGAAAAACTTAGTATCCAAATAAAATGAAGTTTATTTTTTATTTAATATTGAATTCGTAATTTTTTTTACAATGCTTTAACCATTATTCAAAATCATTAATTTAAAGCTTATAAAATTGTTTTATTAATGATAGTATCAAAAATAATTATGATAAAAAAATAGTGATATTTCATTTTATAGTGTAAATTTGCCACATAATTAAGAGGATAAATTTGAACTGATTGCAACCTCTTTTTCTGAAACATCAGAAGAAACAAAATGCTAAAGCAGTAATTTTATACTTCTTTTAGCATTTAGCAATCTTTTTTTTAACACTAAAAACCACATTAAGTATGTCATATTTATTTACATCAGAAAGTGTTTCTGAAGGGCATCCAGATAAAGTAGCAGATCAAATATCTGATGCATTAATTGATAATTTTTTAGCTTTTGATAAAAGCAGTAAAGTAGCTTGTGAAACTTTGGTTACAACTGGTCAGGTAGTTTTGGCCGGAGAAGTAAAGTCAAAAACATACCTTGACGTTCAAAAGATTGCAAGAGATGTGATTAATAAAATTGGATATACAAAAGGAGAGTATATGTTTGATGGAAATTCTTGTGGTGTTCTTTCTGCAATTCACGAGCAATCTCCGGATATTAATCAAGGAGTTGATAGAGCTAAACCAGAAGAACAAGGTGCAGGAGACCAAGGAATGATGTTTGGTTATGCTACCGACGAAACCGAAAACTATATGCCTTTGGCTTTAGAATTATCTCACAGATTGTTAAAAGAATTAGCAGCCTTAAGAAGAGAAAATAACGACATCACTTACTTAAGACCCGATGCTAAAAGTCAGGTTACTATTGAATATTCTGACGATAATGTTCCCCAAAGAATTGATGCGATTGTAATTTCTACACAACATGATGATTTTGATACTTCCGAAGAAGTAATGTTGGCAAAAATCAAAAAAGATATTGTTGAAATTTTAATACCAAGAGTTGTAGCAAATTTACCTGCTCATATTCAAAAATTATTCACTAATGATATCACCTATCATATCAATCCAACAGGAATTTTTGTAATCGGAGGTCCTCACGGAGATACAGGTTTAACAGGGCGTAAAATAATTGTAGATACTTATGGTGGAAAAGGTGCTCATGGTGGCGGTGCTTTTTCTGGGAAAGATCCATCTAAAGTTGATAGATCTGGAGCTTATGCAACTAGACATATTGCCAAAAACTTAGTTGCTGCTGGTTTATGTAAAGAAGTATTAGTACAAGTTTCTTATGCTATTGGTGTTGCAAAACCCACAAGTATAAATGTAGAAACTTATGGCACTGCAAAAGTTGATTTAACTGATGGAGAAATCAGTAAAAAAGTAGAAGAAATTTTTGACATGCGTCCTTATTTTATCGAAAAACGCTTAAAATTAAGAACACCTATTTACTCTGAAACTGCTGCTTACGGGCATATGGGAAGAACTCCAGAAATAAAAACTGTAACATTTACAAACCCAATGGGAGAAACCATCTCTGAAGAAGTTGAAACCTTTACATGGGAAAAATTAGACTATGTAGATAAAGTAAAACAAGCTTTTAAATTTTAATTTTTTTTCAAATATTATTAACCTCCAAAACTAATTGTTTTGGAGGTTTTTTTCTTCATAAAATTCTTAGAGTAAAGCCTGTCTCTTTAACATTAATTTAAGACCTCATCTTTCTTTGTTTGCTTAATTTCGAAGTCAATTCAAATGAAATATAATTATGACAAAAAAAATACTCTCGCAACTACTTCTAGTTGCCTTGGTTTTTGGATTTTCTACCGAAATTAACGCTCAATTCTGGAAAAAAAAGAAAAAAGAAGTAAAAAAAACATCCGTAAAACCTAAACCAAGACCAAAAAAAGGCGACATACAACCTTATAATAAAGTAGTTACCAAAGACCACAAGACAGATGAAGGTCTTTTTAAAGTTCATACAAAAGACAATTCTTATCTTTTCGAAATACCCGATTCTCTTTTTAAAAGAGAAATGTTAATGGTTACAAGAATCGCTAAAACTGCTTCTGGAATAGGATTTGGTGGAGGAAAAACCAACACTCAAGTTTTGCGCTGGGAAAAGAAAAACAAACAAATATTATTAAGAGTAGTCTCTCATAATGTTGTCGCTGACACAATATTGCCAGTTCATGAAGCAGTTGTAAATTCTAATTTAGAACCAATTTTATTTTCGTTTCCAATAAAAGCATTCAGTAAAGATTCAACAGCTACGGTAATTGATGCTACTTCTTTATTATCTTCAGATGTTAAACCACTTGGATTCCCTGGTTTTTATAGAAAATTTTATCAAGTATCTAGAATAGATAAAACTCGTTCTTATGTAGATAGAGTTAGCAGTTACCCTCAAAATATTGAAATTCGTCACGTTAAAACATATTTTGCAAATAAAGCACCATCCAATTCCGCTTTAGGATCTATTACTGTAGAAATGAGTAACTCTATGGTTTTACTACCAAAAGTACCAATGAAACGTCGTTATTTTGATGAAAGAGTTGGTTGGTTTGCTAGAAGTCAAACCGATTATGGATTAAAAGCTCAAAAAAGTAAATCTGTTACCTTTTTAGATCGATGGAGATTAGAAGTTAAAGATGAAGATTTAGAAAAATTTAAAAGAGGCGAATTAGTTGAACCTAAAAAACAGATTGTATATTATGTAGATAGAGCTACCCCAAAAGAATGGGTACCCTTTATAAAACAAGGAATCAACGATTGGCAAGTTGCTTTTGAAGCAGCAGGTTTTAAAAATGCAATTATTGCAAAAGATCCGCCAAGTAAAGAAGAAGACCCAGATTGGAGTCCAGAAGATGTGCGTTATTCTGTAGTACGTTATTTAGCTTCTCCAATACCAAATGCAAACGGACCTCACGTAAGTGACCCTAGATCTGGAGAGATTTTAGAATCTGATATCAACTGGTATCATAATGTAATGACTTTATTAAAAAATTGGTTTTTTATTCAAACTGCAGCTATTAACCCAGATGCAAGAAGTAAAGAATTTAAAACTGAAGTTATGGGACGTTTAATTCGTTTTGTTTCATCACATGAAGTTGGACACACCTTAGGTTTACCTCATAATATGGGTAGTTCTGTCGCTTACCCTGTAGATTCTTTACGTTCTGCAACTTTTACACAAAAATACGGAACGGCACCATCTATTATGGATTATGCTCGTTTTAATTACGTTGCACAACCAGAAGATAAAGGCGTAGCTCTAATGCCAAATATTGGTCCTTATGATAAATATGCAATTTCTTGGGGATATAGACCTATTTTAGAAAAAACTGCTAAAGAAGAAAAACCAATTCTTGATCAATGGATTTTAGCAAAAGCTGATAACCCAATGTACCGTTTTGGGCACCAACAAGCAGGTGGTGTTGTAGACCCAAGTTCTCAAACTGAAGATTTAGGTGATAATGCAATGAAAGCATCTATGTATGGCATTAAAAACTTAAAAAGAATTTTACCAAACTTAGAAAAATGGACTTCTGAAAAAGGGGAAAATTACGACGAGTTACAAACCATGTATGGACAGTTAATAAGTCAGTTTAATCGTTACATGGGACATGTAACAGCTAATGTTGGTGGTGTTTACGAATATTTTAAAACTTCTGACCAAGATGGGGCCGTTTACACTCATGTTAATAAATCAACTCAAAAAGAAGCTTTACAATTTGTAATTGATGAATTATTTAAAACACCTACTTGGATGTTAAATAAAAACATATTTAGTAAAACTGAATTTTCTGGTTCTATTGAAAGAGTTCGTAGTTTACAGTCAAGAACTTTAAATAACATTCTAAATCCAGGAAGAATGGCTCGTATGATAGAAAACGAAACATTAAACGGTGCATCTTCTTATACTTTAGTGAATATGATGAGTGATTTACGCAAAGGAGTTTGGACAGAAATGTATAACGGACGTACTATAGATACTTACAGAAGAAACTTGCAAAGAGCTTATTTAGATAGAATGAACTACCTTTTAAATGATGCAAAAGATCAAAGAGGTTTTAATAGTGGTTATTTTAAAAGAAGTGGAATCACTATCAATCAGTCTGATGTAAGATCTGTAATTCGAGGAGAATTAAAACGTTTACAACGTGATGCTAACAATGCTTCAAAATCTGGAAATACACTAAGACGATATCACTTACAAGATACTGTTGATAGAATTGATATGATTTTAGATCCTAAATAAAAACAATAATTTATTTTTAAAAACCTCATCAAATAAGATGAGGTTTTTTTTATATTTAAAAATGAATTATTTAACCATAGAAAAAACACCTCTAAACCCAGAATCTATTAGCTGTAAATATTTTATAGCTGAAAGAAAGAAACAAACACAAAATTGATATTCTAATCACTTCTTTTTCTGGAAAATACCCTTATGGTTCTCGAGGAAAAAATCATGCAAGATTTATTGCAAGAAAAACAATTTCTAGTTTAATTGAATTTAATCCTGAAGCTATTATTTTAGATTTTAGAGCATTAGAATACAATTGGGGTAATACTATTCTAAATGTTTTTGAATACATTTCTTTTCTCAAAGATTCTGATAACTTAGAGGAAGAACCTAGCTTCCCAGTTCTTATATTGGTTTCAGAAAAATCTAAAAATGGTATAACCTCTTTATTAACTCCAACGAATGCAAAAGGGTTTCCAAATTGGATTTTTGAAGATATTAATAAGGCTATTGAAAATGCTATTCAAAGAGGTTAATATTGGTTAGATAATTAATTCTTTAAGTATCACCTTCAAATTTCTCTCCTTTAAAATCTTCTAAAACTTTAGATATTGCTTTGTTAATTCGGTCTGTATTAGTATTGTACTTAGGCAATAAATCTTTCTTTTCTGGAAACTGCTCTATGGTAACTGTTGTTGATGGAAATGCAAAATCTACACCCAGTTCAGCTGCCAATTTTACAATGGCAATATGTAATCTATGTTTAGAAGATTGTTCTATACCCCAAGCTAAACTTTTAAAATAAACATTTACCATCACTAACAAAGCCGAGTCTCCAAAACCAGTAAACTCTACATTATAAGCTTCAGAACGAGTTTCTGGGTGTGCAATAATAATTTCTCTTACACCTTTTACAAATGCTTCAATTAGTTCTGGTGGTGTATCATAACGCAATCCTAAATTAGTATTATAACGTCTAAACAAGCGTAACCCCTTGTTATTAATTACAATTTCAGATAATTTACTATTGGGAATTTGATATACTGATGTATCAGCAGCACGAACTCTAGTAGATCGAAATCCAACTTTTTCTACAGTACCCACAACTTCTCCAGCCTCAATCCAATCTTCTATATGGAAAGGTTTATCTAGAAAAATCATAATAGTTCCTATCAAGTTTTTTACAGTATCTTGAGAAGCCAATGCAAAAGCTAATCCTCCAATTGTTGCACCTGCTAACATTGTGGTTGCATCAACACCAAAAAGAATTAATAATCTAAAAAGACCAACTACAATGACAACTCCTGTAAAAAAACTATGTAATATTGGCACTAACTGATCATCTAATCTACTATGAGTACGCTCAGTAAACTCAGAATAAATACGCATTACAACTTGAACTAACTTTAGAAAAACGTATATCCAAAAAACAGTTTTAGTTATATTTAAAGCTAGAAACACCCAAGTATTTACATCTAAACTAAACTGCAGTGAAGGAAAAACTTTATCAAAAAAAGCAACAACTACCAATAAACTAAGAGGATGCGCTAATTTTTTCAGCACTTTATCAACTTCAAAATTAGTATTTTTAGTTATTTGTTGTTGAATTTTTCTTAAAATATAAAAAGCGATTCGTTTTACAATTAAAAGTAAAAAATAAGCCAAAACTAAAACGATAAGCAATGCTACAAATTGCCACAACTCTACCCCCAAAATTTTTTTATGCCCAGAAACTGGGATTATATTCTGTATTTTTTGAACATACCAAGGAAAAACTTCCTTGTATAAAGCTTCAATTTTAGCAACAGTTTCGGAAGAATAATACCACTTTTCTCCTATTTTTTCTATATATATCTGCGGCATTCTTTGAGGAAATAAAACATATCTTTTATATGAAGAATACCCTATGGTGTCTTTATAATTAGGGTTTGTAGGTATTCTATTCAAGTCTACAAACAATCCTTTTCCGTCTAAGACTTTTTTAATTTTTATCGCTTTCCTAATAGATTCTTCCTCAGAATATCCTAAAATGGTTTGAGCCGCTTTTTGAGGTTGATAAGAATCTAATTGCAAAAAATACAAATGCGTATAAACAGTTGCATGAGGGTTACTCAAATCTACTTTTATACTATCCTGTTTATTTGTTTGTGCAAAACAAATAAATGGAATGATCAGCAATAATCTAAATATTTTTTTCATAACAAAAACGTTAAAACCTTGTTAATATATAGAACAAATTTAAACTATTTCTTTTTCTATGTGTCAAAGAAGAGAAATTAAAATTATAACTGATGAAAAAAATAATACCAATTCTACTTTTAGTATTTGCTTTTGCGTTTAACATACAAGCACAAAGAAAAGAAAGAAAAGTTTCTGTTGAACAGGTGCTAAAAAAAATGACAAAAGAATTAAATCTGACTAAAGCACAACAAAGTGAAATTAAACCACTATTAGTAGCTCAAATTGCAGATAGAAAAGCTATGAATAAAAAAAGAATAGCTATGAGAGAAGCTGGTGAAAGACCAACAAAAGAAATGCGAATACAGTTTCAAAAAGACAGAATTAAAAAAGAAACTGCAATGCATAAAAAAATGGCTGCCATTTTAAATAAAGAGCAATTCAAAAAATTTAAAACTATTGCTAAAGCAAAAAAAGAAAAAGGAAAAAAGAGAAAATTACAGTAAATTAGTTTTGGGTTGATTAGTTTATAAAAACTCGGTTTCATTATTGAAATCGAGTTTTATTTTTTAACTAAAAAATGTTAAACCACTGTTAAAGCAAAAAACAAATTAAACCTTTTTAAATTTTTATTGTCTTAAAACTGAAAATAATACTTAACAATTTATACTTATGAAAAATCTAGCAACAATTTTAGCTTTCGTATTTGCTTTTACATTTACTACTCAAGCACAAAAGAAAAGAAAAGAAAAGAAACCAAATTTTACTATTGAACAACGTGTGAATTTGGCAATTAAAAAAATGACTTTAGCTTTAGACTTATCTGATAAACAGCAAAAGCAATTAAAGCCAATTTTTATAGCACAGGCTACTCAGAGAAAAGCAGCAATGGAAAAAAGAAGAGAAGCTCGAAAAAACAAAAAGAGACCAACCGCAGAAGAGATTTATGCGATGAAAGATAAGCAATTAGACAATCGAATTATGATGAAAAACAAAATGAAAGACATTTTGAACAAAGAGCAATTCGAGAAGTTCAAAAAAATGCAGAAAAAAAGAAAATTGATGGCTATGAAAAAAATGAAGAAGAAGAAACAAATGATGGCTAAAAAGAGAAAAATGAAGAAACAAAAAAAAGACAGAAAATAAATTAATTTGGTTGATTGATTAATTTTAAAACCCGGCTTCTATACTGAAGTCGGGTTTTTATATCTATTCTTTAAACCAACTAGAATATTTTACATAGTTGTTGGCAATTCTGTCTATTTCACCAGAGATGAGTTCTTCAGAAATATCTTTTACTTTTTTTGCAGGAATACCTGCATAAATACTTCCACTTTCAACTCTTGTGTTTTTAGTAACAACTGCACCAGCTGCAATAATACTATTAGACTCTATCACGCAATCATCCATAATAATAGCCCCCATACCAACCAAAACATTATCATGAATTGTGCAACCATGTACAATTGCATTATGTCCAACAGAAACATTGTTACCAATATTTGTCGGCGATTTTTGATAGGTTGCATGAATTACAGCACCATCTTGAATGTTTACTTTATTTCCCATTTTAATGTAATGCACATCTCCACGAATTACAGCATTAAACCAAATAGAACATTCTTTTCCTAAGGAAACATCACCAACAACGGTAGCGTTTTCTGCAATATAACAATCTTCTGGTATTTTTGGGTGTTTTCCGTTTACGGGTTTTATTATTGGCATTTTCTTTTATTTAAAATAAGACAGCAAATTAGCTTTTTTAGAAGCAGAAACCAAAATTTCTTTTCCGTTAGAAACCAATACACTTCCGCCTTTTCCTTTCTTGTATTTGATAATTGCATTTACATTTACCAAATACGATTTATGAATTCTTGCAAAAGTATATTCGGTTAAAACCTCTTCGAAATACTTTAAGGTTTTACTGACTAATTTCTTAGAATTTGCCAAATGAATTTCGGTGTAATTATCATCCGCTTTACAAAAAATAATATCATTAATATCTAAGACTTCAAAACCATCTTGTTGCGGAATGGTTATTTTGCCTTTAGCCGAATTTCTTTTTGGCACTAATATTTGATGCTGTAATTGACTTTCTTTTTCTTTAATTTCTACAATAATATTTACAGCTTTAATCAACTCATCAATTGATATTGGTTTTAACAAATAGTAACTTGCGTCATTGTTTAACGCATCTATAGCATAATGGTCATAAGCTGTTACAAAAATTGTTTCAAAAGTTCTATCTTCTACTTTATCTAATAGATCAAACGCATTTCCAAAAGGCATTTCAACATCTAAAAAAACCAAATCTAATTCGTGTTTTTGAATGAGTAGATAGGCCTCTTCAATATTTTCTGCTTCACCCAACAAGGTAACGTTTGGACAATATTTACTAATGTAATTTCGTAGAATTTCTCTACTAATTTTCTCGTCTTCTACAATAATTGCTTTAAGTTTCATATTTAATAAATTCTTAATCCTCCAACTAATTTATACACTCTCTCATATTCATTTTTTGATTCGATAGCATCTAACTTTTTCACATTATAATTAAGTTTTAAAAGTTCTACATAAGAAGCATAAAATGCATTTTCATCTTTAATTACCTGACGTTTAATTTTTTTTATAACCTTTTCTTTATTCTTAAAATAGATACTATCATCAAAAATATAAAACCTTGAGTTTTTCTTTTCTGAGTTTGTAGGTTTAGGCAGTACTCCAGAAATTGTATGTTTTATTAAATAATCATTTTTAAAATAATAGGTATATTCAGCTGGATGCTTATTTAAAAAATAATAAAGTATTTTAATTTTAGAAATTTTCTTTTTCTTTTTATACCAAACTGTTTTTATTTTCAACGGGCTTAAAGTATCTAAATTTTTCATTTTTACTTTAGCTCTTTTTTCATAATTTTTAATTTCTTTCTCTAAATTTAAAACCCAAGAGTCCAATTCTTCTTGCTGAGCGACAATTTCACAAACTGAAGTTGTTATAAATAAAAACAACACGATTTTCTTCATCTTTATTTCTTTTTAAGTAACAATTCAACAACTGTTCCTTCTTGGTTTGCATTTACATCAGAAACTTTTACAACAATTCTTTCTTTGTACATATCATTTAAAATAGCAATTCTATTTTGTATTGTACTCATTCCTTTAGATTTCTGTTTTAATTGATTATTGGTTTTAATTTCTTGAGATTTTTTTCGCCCAATCCCATCATCTTTGATAGTAATTTTTACGGTTTCTTCATCTTTTTTTGTGATTGCAATTTCTAGGAAACCTTTCTCTTTTTTATACCTTAATCCATGCCAAATTGCATTTTCTATATAGGGTTGTAATAACATTGGCGGGATAGAAAACTGCTTTAAATTGATATTCTCATCAACAAAAATAGAATACTCAAACTTTTCTTTAAATCGGTTATGCTCTAATTTTGTATATAATTCTAAAAGTGATACTTCTTTTGATAATGAAATAAAATCTTCATCCGAATTTTCTAAAACTGAACGCATTAAAACGGAGAATTCAGATAAATATCTGTTTGCATTTCTTTCATCGTTAACTGCTATAAAACTATTTACAGAATTTAATGCATTAAAGATAAAGTGTGGATTCATTTGTGAACGCATCGATTTAAGTGCCAATAAATTATTGGCTAATTTTTGCTGTTTTATATTTCTAAACATAAAATACGCCAACAAACACATTAACAAAAAACCGCCAATTAGAGAATAAATAATTAAACGTTGCCTTTGATTACTTTCTTCTGACAAGCGTTGATCTATATAAGCTAAACTAATTTTACTTTGGGCTAATTCTTTATCTTTTTCTAAACTAGCTATCCGATTTTGGTTGTCTGAAATTTTCTTAGAAAAACGTTTTACCTGTTGAATTTCTTGTTCTTTTCTAATGTAAAGTTTATCCACCAAGTCTACATACTCTTGATAGCTTTTTAAGGCTTTATCATACTCTCCAACAGAAGCGTATACTTCAGATAATCTTCTTGTTGCATCCTTTTGAATTATAATATCTTTTTTAACGTCTGCATCTTTTATACTTTTCTTTAAGAAAGGAATTGCTTCTTTATAGGCTTCTTTTTGAATATAAGCTTTACCAATTTTATAATTTATTTTCTGAGATGTAATAGAATCTGGGTCGTTTTTAATATTTTTTTTGGGGTTTAAGCTTAACTCCGTTTTTTTAAGACTTTCTTTTCTAAGTTTTATTTCTTCGTCGAAACGACTATTAGAATTGAAAAAATCCGCTACTTTTTCTTCTTCTTTTAAGGCTCTTTTTACATTTTCTTTTTGGGCAAGATTTAAAGAGTTTTTATATCGCTCCGTTGCTTTAACCACCTTACCTTGTGCTGCATAAACTTCTGCTATCTTAGAATTTAAGTCAGTAATTTTGGGGGTAACAACATTCTCTTTTGCTATAGTAAGTGCATTGTTATAATTTAAAATAGCTTTATTATAACTTTTATTTTTAAAGTAAATATCTGCTAAACCTTCAAAGACAATAATTTTATCATAGTAGTTTAATCTTTCTTTTTCAAGTGCTTTAAAAACAGTTTCTGCTGCTGCTAAATCACCTTTTAAAAACAAAGTTTTAGCCAAAGAAAATTTAATAATTTTTTCTTTCTTTATTTGAATGGATAATTTGTAATTATTAACCGCTAAATCGTATTGTTTCCAATACAAATAAATATCACCTAGAAGCTTATAGGTTGATGCATTTCTTTCTCTAGGTTGTTTACCTTTTAAGGCTTTTTCGATAAAAGACAAACTCTTTTCAATATTCTTTTCTTTGTAAAACTTAGCCGAATCTATATGTAGCATATAGAAATCTGTTACTTTGGAAATTATTTTTCTTTTTGATGAATATTTTGCATTTTCAATATAACCTTCGACTAAAATTTTTATTTCCTCATCCGATTTTATTGTGTAGTAAACTGTTTCAAAATCTGGGTGAGATACCCGTAATTCGTCTCCAACTTTTGCTTTTATTATGTAGTGCCCGTATATTTGAGAATATCTAAAAAAATTTCCACCCACATAAACGTCTGCATTGTTAATTCTTTGTCCATTTTCTTTTCCTTCTACAATAAGTTTAATCGAAAATTCAACTCCTTTTTGGGTGTTATACGTTTGCGACAAACAGATATTTGCAACGAATAGTAAAAGTATAAATAAGTGTTTTTTTAAATTCATTACTGTTTTTTATTCTCTTTTTTTCTAAATATATTTCCAATTCTTTTAAAAATATTAGGCTTTTTCTCTACAGCAACCATTCCAGCAATAATAGATATATCTCCTAAAACAGTATCATCTTCTTCCATTTTAACCACCAAAGGTTTTTTAATAGATAAAATATCTACTTCTTGGTTTTTGTAACCTAAATAAGAAAAAACTAAGATATGAGAGTTTCTTTTCTTATTAGGGATTTTTATAGAGAAATTACCATCAAAATCAGTTTGAGCACCTATTTTAGAGCCTTTTAAAAGAATAGAAGCCCCTAGCAAAACACCCGACAAATCTTTAACTTTCCCTTTTATGGTAATAAACTTATCTAAAGAATCCTTTTTAATTAATACTTTCCCTTTTGTAAGATGTACCTCTTGTAAAGTATCTTTTTTAGATTGAGAAAAAATAGGTCCTGAAGCTGAAATGGCAGAAATTAAAGCTAAACTTGCTGCAATTTTAGATAAATTATTTTTTTGATTTGTTTCTATTTCTTTATCCAGTTGTGCAGCGTTAAATCGTCCGCAAAGATTAGGCGCATTTAAAACTTTCTTAGAAATTTCTCCATTTGTTAATTTGGTAAAATCAATAACTTCTTTATTACAACTCGCACAGAATTTTCCTTGCTGAGTTGGTGTCATTTCACTCCACTTTTCGTGACAAGGTTCAGCTATTTTAATTTTATACTTCATCTTATTTCTTTATTAATTCTGAGTAAATCTAATCACAAAAAACCATCAAAAAAAATCAAAAAAATCAATAACAGCATAGAAAAACCACTAAAAATCAGTGTTAAATAATTCTACAAACTCATTCACTCAATCATAAAGCCTTTTCACTCATTCTCATTTTTTTAAGAATTAAGTTGGCTGTATTATTGAAACATCAAACACAAACCAAACTTTTAAACATCTGTAAACCTAAAAAACAATCTTAAATTAAAAATTATGAAAACATTTGTATTAAAAGCCATTGCATTGCTATTCTTTAGTCTCTCTTTTAATAGTTATGCATCAAATCAACCTAAACCCAAAAAGCAAACTATTAAAGTTGCTTTGTTATTAGACACAAGCAATAGTATGGACGGTTTAATTAATCAAGCTAAAGCCCAACTTTGGGAAATTGTTAATGAATTATCGTATGCCAAATACGGAATTCAAAAGCCGAATTTAGAAATTGCACTATACGAGTATGGAAATTCTTCTTTACCAAGTAAAGAAGGTTTTATTAGACAGGTTTTACAATTTAGTAGCGACTTAGATGAAATTTCTGAAAAACTATTTTCTTTAAAAACAAATGGTGGTAATGAATTCTGTGGTCAGGTGATTAAAACATCGTTAAATGAACTTTCTTGGGGGAAAAATAAAAATGATTTACGTTTAATTTTTATTGCAGGTAATGAACCTTTTACACAAGGAAAAATCAATTATAAAGAAGCAATCACAGACGCAAAAGAAAAAGATATTATCATTAACACTATTTTTTGCGGAAACTATAATAACGGAATTTCTGGAATGTGGAAAGATGGAGCTGATTTAGGCGGTGGAGATTATATGACCATTAATCAGGATAAAAAAATTGTACATATTGTAACTCCTTATGATAATGAAATTATCATTCTAAATAAAAAATTAAACAAAACTTATATTTATTACGGCAACAAAGGGTATTCAAAATTTTCTTCTCAAAAACAACAAGATGTAAACGCAGAATCTTTAGATGAAGTTGTTATTGTTAAAAGAGCGGTTAGTAAAAGTTCTCGTTTGTATGAGAACTCTACTTGGGATTTAGTTGATGCTGAAAAAAAACAAAAAGTAGATTATAAAAAAATTCAGAAATCTAAATTGCCAAAGATATTGCAAAACAAATCGGAAGCAGAAATAAAGGCTTACGTTAAATTAAAAGCCAAAGAAAGAGCAAAGATTCAGGGAAAAATTAAAGAATTAGACAAAAAAAGAAGAAGTTATATTGCCAAGAAGCAAAAAAATGAAAATAAAAAAGATGTTTTAGATAATGTGATGATTAAAGCAATAAAGAGACAAGCAAAAACGAAGAATTATTCTTGGTAAAATATTGGTTAGTTGATTTTAAAGGCCTATTTAACTTAGTTTAATAGGCTTTTTTTACCAACAGCTCTTGCCCAATAGAAATAGTATTATCTTTTAATCCGTTGATTTCTTTTAATTTATTAACTGAAATTCCAAATTTTCTAGAAATCGAATAAAGCGTATCCCCTTTTTTTACTTTGTAATATTTTTCTTTACCCTTTTTCTGATTTTTATTTTTAGTTGAATTTTTAGAAAACTTAAAATCTCTTTTATTTACTTTATCAAACTCATACAATTTGTACCTTTCTATAATACCAATTAATTTATTTGGGTATTTTTTATCTGTTGCATAACCCGCTTTTTTTAAGCCTTTTGCCCATCGCTTATAATCTCTTAATTTATAATTGAATAAAAAAGCATAACGTCTTCTTTTGGTTAAAAATTCTGAATGGTCGTTGTAAGAAGTTTCGACATATTGGTATTTTCTAAAGCATTCTTGATCTTCATCATCATCGTGATACACACGTTCTCCTTTCCATTGCGTATGGCATTTTATCCCAAAATGATTGTTAGATTTTTTTGCTAATTGACCATTTCCACTACCAGATTCTAAAATTCCTTGTGCTAACGTGATACTTGCTGGTATTTTATGAATGTGCATTTCTTTGACAGCAATTGCTGCATATTTTTCTATATACTTTAATGTTGTTTTATTAAGCTTCTTATTCGTTTTATGAAGCTTTTTAATATGTTTACCCTCTTTTACCGATGGCAATTTTACTGGTTTTGGTTCTATTAAAACAACACCAGGGTTTTTCTTTTTTTCAACAATGTTTTTCTTTCCAAAACAACTTGTTAAAATCAAAACACATAAACAATATAATAGAACTCTTAACTTCATAAAACTTTTATAACCTGTTGATTTTTCTTTCTCAATTTTTGATTGAATCCTTCTATTCCTTGAATTCCACCCGTATGAATCGCTAAAATTTTACTTCCTTTAGAAAACTTGTCTTTTTTTATTAAATCTAAAATACCAAATATCATTTTTCCGGTATAAATTGGATCTAATAATACTCCAGTAGATTCTCGAAAACTATTAATAAAACGAATCAAATCTTCGTTATATTTTGCATAACCTCCAAAATGATACTCAGTTTGTAAACTCCAATTCTTTTTATTTACAAATTGCCTAATTTCATGATTTAAAAAATCCCCTTTTAAAGCAGGAAAACCAAAAACTTTTTGGTTCCTTTTCGATGCATTTATCAATCCAGAAATTGTTCCACCAGTACCAACAGCACAACAAATATAATCGAATTTAGCGTCTTCGATATTTAAAATTTCTTCACAGCCTTTTATAGCCAATGCATTGGTTCCTCCTTCTGGAATTAGATAAAAACCACCAAACTTATCTTGTAGTTGATTTATAAAATTTTGCTTGGATTTACTTCTGTAGTTTTCTCTAGAGATAAACTCGAAAGTCATTCCATTTTTATGTGCTTCTCTTAATGTAGAATTAATCTCTAGAGTTCTTGCTAGCTTATTTCCAAGTTCATCTCCTCTTATAATTCCAACAGATTTAAACCCGCTTAGATTTGCAGCAACTGCTGTTGCTAAAATATGATTAGAAAATGCTCCTCCATAGGTAATAACAATCTCTTTTTGTTGATTTTTTGCTTCCTGAATATTGTATTTAAGTTTTCGAAACTTATTTCCAGAGACAAAGGGATGAATTATATCTTCTCTTTTGATAAACAATTCAATTTTTTTTTCTTTCAAAATTGGAAGAAAAACTTGTTGGTTTTTACAAACAAAACCTTGATCAAAAAAAGAATTTGGTACATTATCCATAAAAAACAAAAATAGTAGATATAATTTTGAAACCAAACAACATGTTTGGCTTTATCAACATAAATTGCCATTTTTGCATACAATATAAAAGTAGATATGAGAAAAATTATACTAATGTTTTTAATTTTGATTTCATTCAATTGCGAATCAACAAAAAAAAACATATCCGAAACTCAAAATTGGATAAATTCTCAAAACTTTACTGTTATTAAACCTCAAAATTGGAGAGCTATTAAACATCACGGATATGTTGGCTATACACCATTTAAAAAAGGAGATAATTTCTTTAATAACTTGGTTTCAATTTTTCAATTTAAATTAAAAGAAAAACCAAAATTTGAAGAGTTTGTTGAGGATCAAATTAAACTCTTTGAAAAAACACTGAATATTTCTTCGCAAGAGATTCTAACTGAAAAAAATGATTTTGGAAACATTTACATTTTAAATAGCGAAACCACATGGAACGGAAAGGAATATAAACAAAAGACTATATATATAGAGCATAAAGGAGAGTATTATTATTACAATTACTCGTCACTAAAAGAATATTACACAAAATATTATGATGATGCTATTTCTATATTTCAAAGTATAAAATTCAAATTATAAAATACTTAGCACATGTGTTACACAACTCATATTCTTAGACAAGTTTCTTTAAATCAAACACTTCAGAGTTAAATTTAATTTTATAAACTAACACAAAAAAATAGGTATAAGAGTACTTATCGCTAATTTGTTAAAAATTTGTGACTTGCTCTTCAATCTTTTCCCATTCTTCCATCAACTGATCAACTTTTGCTTTTTTGGCTTTGTACTTTTCAAAGAAGTTAGGTCTTGCAGAAACTTCATCGTAGTTATTTGCTAACTCTAAGTCTATCTTTTCTATTTCAGACTCTAAATCTGCAATCTCAGTTTCTATTTTTGACAACTTATTATTGAGTTTCTTCAACTCTTTTTCTTGCTCTTTAGATAGTTGGTATGCTTCTTTTTTAGAACTGTCTTTTTCAGCTTTAACAACCGTTTTCTTTTCTGCATCACGCAAACTTTCCATTTTGTGCTGCTCTAAGAAATAATCTATATCACCCAAATACTCTTTAATTTCTTTATCTTTAAAACCATAAACAGTTGTGGTTAAACCTTGTAAAAATTCTCTATCGTGAGAAACTACAATTAAAGTACCATTAAAATTATTTAAAGCTTCTTTTAAAACTGTTTTTGAGGCAATGTCTAAATGGTTTGTTGGCTCATCCATTATCAACACATTAAAAGGCTGTAAAAGCAACTTACATAAGGCTAACCTGTTTCTTTCTCCTCCAGAAAGTACTTTTGCTTTTTTATCTACTGCATCTCCACCAAAAAGAAAAGAACCCAACATATCTCTAACACGCATTCTGTTAGAGTCTGTAGCAGCATCTTCCATAATTTCTAAAACCGTTTTTTCTGGTGGTAAATATTCAGATTGATTTTGAGCAAAATACCCAACCTCAACATTATGACCTAGTTTTAAATGACCTTCAAACGGAATTTCACCCACCATCATTTTTGCCAACGTAGATTTTCCTTGTCCGTTTTGACCTACAAAAGCAATTTTACTATTTCTTTCAATTAATAAATCTACACCTTCTAAAACATGTTTATCACCATAACTTTTAGATAAATTTTCTGCCTCTACAATAATTTTTCCTGGTTCTTTAGAAATTGCAAAACGCACATTCATTGCTTGATTATCATCTTGATCTACTTCAATCAACTCAACTTTATCTAGTTGCTTCATTAAAGATTGTGCCATAGACGCTTTACTTGCTTTGGCTTTAAACTTATCTATTAATTGTTGCTTTTGCTTAATTTCTTTTTCTTGATTCTTTTGAGCTTGTAATTGTTTTTCTTTAATTTCTCCTCTCAATAATAAAAATTGAGAGTAAGGTTTTTTATAATCGTAAATCTGACCTAGAGAAATTTCTATAGTTCTGTTTGTTACGTTATCTAAAAACATTTTATCGTGAGAAACTAATACAATGGCTCCCGCATAAGATTTTAAAAAGTTTTCTAACCATATAATAGATTCGATATCCAAGTGGTTTGTTGGCTCATCCAATAATAAAATATCGTTATTCTGAAGAAGGAGCTTTGCGAGTTCAATACGCATTCTCCATCCACCAGAAAAAGTATCTGTTAATTTATCAAAATCTTCTCTTTGAAAACCTAAACCTTGTAAAATTTTCTCTGTATCTCCTTGGTAATTATAACCTCCTAAAAGTTCATATCGTTCTGTAAAATCAGTTAAATCATGTATTAACTGCGTATATGCTTCACTTTCGTAATCAGTTCTTGTTGCTAATTGATTGTTAATTTCATCAAGTTTTAACTCAATTTCTTTAATTTCTTCAAATGCTTGGTAAGCTTCTTCTAAAATGGTTCTTCCTTGTACAAAATCTATATCCTGACGTAAAAATCCAATCTTTATATCTTTATCAAACGCCATAGTTCCTCCACTACTTTCTATGTCTTTAGAAAGTACTTTTAAGAGTGTTGATTTTCCAGCACCATTTTTTCCTATTAAACCAATTCTATCGCCTTTGTTTAGTTTAAAAGTAATTCCAGAAAACAAGTCAGTTCCCATAAAAGAAACTGTTAAATTATGTACGTTTAACATGTATTGTAATAATTGTTACAGATTTAGAGCAGTAAAAAATTTACCTTTGCAAAAATATATAAATTTAGTATTGAAATGCTTAAAAAAGGAACAAAGCTATACAGTATCTCTAAAGCAAAATGCCCAAGGTGTCATGAAGGTGATTTTTTTAAGTATGGAGTTACTCTTAATCCTAATAAAATTATACAATTGCATGACAATTGCCCAAAATGTAATTTAAAATATATGATGGAACCTTCCTTTTTTTATGGAGCTATGTATGTAAATTACGGGATTATTGTTGCCCTTTTTGTGGCAGTGTTTATTATTTGCAAGTTAATTTTAGATTTAACTATTATTCAGAGTTTTGCAGCAATCATCATAACCTCTTTAATTCTTGCTCCTTTTAACTTAAGGTTATCTAGAATTATTTGGATAAATATGTTTGTAAAATATGATGAAAAAGCAACCTCTAATCAAAGCGCTTAATATCTGTTTCTGAATCTAATTCCACATCATGTTCTAAATGATTAAACAGCTGTTTTGCTACGGTTGGAGCAATCATTACGCCACGAGTACCCAAACCATTTAGAATACATAGTTGCGAATATTTTGAATGAATACCTATTAAAGGTCTTCTATCTTTAACTGTGGGTCTAATTCCTGCTGTTTGATCAACTATTTTATAGGGAACATTTATCACTTTTTTAAGTTTGGTTATCAATTCTTCTTTTCCCTCTTCAGAAGGATTAGAGGTTTTGTCTTTCCAATTAAAAGTGGCACCCACTTTATAAAGATTATTACCTAAAGGAAGTACAAACAATGTAGATTTTAATAAAAAATTAATGTTCAATTCAGGAGCGTGAATGGTAATTAATTCACCTTTAGCTTCATTTAATGGTAAATGATTAAAAAAAGGGTTTTGTTTAATTCCAAAACCTTCACAAAAAACAATTTTTGAAGTTTTAAAATCTTTATAATTTATGAATTTACCTTCAAAAGATATTTTCTTATGCTCAAACTTTTCGAAATAAATAATACTCTTTTCTTTTAAAAAACTTCTGTAAGAATCCACTAACTTTTTGGTATCAATTCTGCCTGTTTCTTTTACGTTTCCAAAATTAAAATCAGCTAAAACTCCACTATATTCAGACTTGTCTAATTCTTCATCTAAATATTGAGTCAGTTTTGGTTTATCTAAGGCTGCAAACCAATTGTTTTGGTCTTCTATAGACTTAAAAACCTTTTTTGTGATGAATTTTTCATCAATTTTAATAGATAATTTTTTTTCCAATTTTTTATAAAATGGAAGTGCTTTTTCTAGTTGTTTTGCAGCATTCCAAACAGGTGTGAACCTTTTTAAAATAACAGGATTATATACTCCGCCTGCAACTAAAGATGATGTTTGCGAATCATCTTCGTACACCATAAATGTTTTATTTGCAGATAATAATTCTTCACAAAAAGCCAATCCTGCTAAACCTAAACCAACAATTATATAATCTACTTTCACTCTTTAAAAATAAGTTATTTCAACAAAAAAGCATTCCTTAATCGGAATGCTTTTTTTATGTTATTTATATTTAGACTTTTAATAGTTCCACATGTCCATTTCTCTATTTCTAATTCCTTCTTTTATTTTATTAGCTTCTAATAATTGGAACAAAGAATTTCCCCTAACATAGTCTTCTATGGCTCTATTTCCATAAATATTCTCTTCTCTTACAATAACAGAATTAAACCTTCTTGCATTTAACATATGGTCAAAAGATATTGGATGAGATGCATTTTTAGGGTTAAATACTTTAGCATGGTGTAATACATCTCTTGCAGAAGGGAAGAAAATCCAAAATAGTTCGTAGAGGTTTTCATCTTCTATTTCAGCAACTCCGAGTGTTTGTACATCTTTACCCATTGGAGCTAAAGCCAACAATCTATATTTTAATTCACCTTGACGCTTATCAAAATACCACATTCCTTTAATCATATACCCTTCTACATCTTGTGTTTGAATTCTAAATGTATCTTGGTAACCATTTTCGTCTCGAATATTTACCAAACGAGAATCTATTTCTGCTTTTGTAATTTTAGAGGTAAAAAAGGAATCTGAATAGGCTTCTTTAATTTTTCCCTGCTTAATCCCTTTTAGCAAAGTGTCAAATAAAGATCTTCTATCATTAGATATATTTGCTGTATCTATTGGAAAATAATAAGGTAAATTAATTTTTTGATTTAAATCAATAAATTCCCAAACCACTTTAGACCACATCACATCTCTATCATCTATATAACCGTAAGGAATCGGCCCATCATTATCAGCTGCAATTTGCTGTGTACTTTTTTTCCCTATTTGACCTACAGTTTTCGCATTCAATAAATTAGCTTGTGCATTTATTGAACTACTAACTATCAAGGAGAAAAATATTATTAAACAATTTTTAAACATATTCTATTTTCTAATTTGTAATTTGAATACTTACAGGTAAAACTTTTTTTAATTTGTAAGAAGAATTACCAACAATAGATGCATTTACATCAAAAATAGTAACCACATCGCCTCTCTTTGCTTTAGATAACGCTTTTTTAGCTCTCGCATTAAAAACTGTTCCGTTAACTAAAACAGTAACTTGTCCAGGTACTTTGACTTTAAAACTATTTACTTTTAATTTTAAATCAAAGACAAAATCTGGTAAACCAGCACCAATAGGTGTTCTTCCTAAACTCGTCTTTGGCATTGGAACAATACCATACTGTCCTCTAGCGCTTGCCATAGCAGCTGGAATATCTTTGATTCTAAATGTTTTAGGGGTTTTTATTGGAGTACCATCTTGTAATTTTCCTGAAACATTAATTGTAACTTCATTACCTCCTTTGGGGCTTATGGTATAACTACTACCTTTTACTTGTCTTAAACCAGGTGCTGAAGCTTTTACCAAATTAGCTGGCACACCAGGAATTGAGATAGTTAAAGGGTTTTGAACACCTCTGTATACAACATTCATTTTATCAGCAGAAACAACAGCAGAATTTGGTTTAGAAATCACAGAATATGAAGTACTGAAAGGTACAGGAACTTCTTCACCATTTTCCATAAAATAAATAGTTCCTTTTATCTGTTTATCACCAACATTACCAGCTCTTAAATTAAGATTAACAGCTCCTTCTTTAAAATTATCATAAGGCTTTCCATCTAAAACAACTCTACTTGGTTTTAAACTTGGATCTTCTCTTCCCAAAACAACTGTCCCAACAACTTCATCACCAGGGTAAAAAGCATTTTTCTCTAGTTTAACAATACCATTATAATTGGTCATAGAAACTTCACTTTCCAATTGTCCTCCTAACAAATCTGTAACAATATCACTTTCGGTATTTTTGATATCTGCTTGCATTTGAGTAAGATTTGTTAATGACGCAACAAGAGGAAAACCTTTATAACGATAGTCTAACCAAGGTCTTGGTTTTTTAGAACCATCTTTCTTTTTAGGTACAACAGGGTCCGTACTAAAACGTTTGTTTATAACGTTTGCAAACTTACTATCGTTTCCTAAAATAGTAATTAAATTATTTCTATAACCATTAATTCTATCTATAAAATCTTGACCTTCTTTAGTATACTTATCTCCTTTAAAGAAGTATTCATCTAAAAAAGCTGTCTTATCCATAGATTCGTAATCAGTCTTATCTTCAATATCAGCGGTCATTTTGATTTTTAAATCTTCTAAATATGTATAAAAATCAGATGAAGCTTTTTTAATTTTGTCCGCTTGAATTTTCAATGGTCCAAACTTTGCAGCTTGTTCTGAAGCCTTAGTTGCTAAATTTGTATAAGCATCATTATTTTTAACTGTAGTTGAAATATTATTTTCAGTCAACTTTTCGTTCATAAATCCAAAAGCAGATAAAACCTCTTTACTCATATTCATTGCTAACATTGCAATAAACACAAGATACATTAGGTTTATCATTTTCTGTCTTGCGGACATTTTTCCTCCTGCCATTCTAATTAGTTTTTAATGTTAATATTATATTAGTTTAACTAATTATTATTTTGACATTGCAGAAAGCATTCCACCATACACCCCATTTAGAGAAGATAAGTTTTGTGCTAAAGACTCCATTTGTTCTTTTAGTTTTTCTGTATTTTCTACCACTGCAGTATTCAATTCTGTTTGTTTATCTGCATTTTCAACTTGAACCTTGTATAGGTTATTCAATGTTTCCATTTGAGCAGCTGCCATAGATACTTGTTCATTGTACTTATTTGTAGAAGAAATAGATTCTGATGCCGCAGACAAACCTTCAGCAGCTCCTTGAAAATTCTTCATACTATTACCTAAGCTTTCCATTAAACCTGCATCAATATTTGCTTCTTGCAATAAGTTATCTAATTTTTGAGATAACAAACCTTGAGTACTTTCAGTTTGAGATTCTAATCCATCTTCACCTAATTCGGGATAAACTTTAGACCAATCAAAATCATCTTCTGGTGTATCAAAAGCAGAAATTGCAAAAACAATTGCCTCTGTAACTAACCCTATTGTTAACATTAGCCCTCCTGTTAATGGACCAATTGAAAAGTGTTGAATTTTAAATAAAGCTCCAATAATAACAACTGCTGCTCCCATTCCGTAAACGAAATTCATTGTTTTTTTGTAAGATCTTGATTGTGCCATAATATTTTTCCTAATTTTATTTTTTTTATTTATTTGATGTACCTATGTAATTTTGAACAGTTCTAAAGCCAATGTAACTTCTTGCTGTATCAGCATATTCATAATCTCTAGAACCAACTTCTAGAAAATAAGCTACATCTTTCCATGAACCACCTCTAATTATTTTTCTTTTATTTTTTCTATCTTCTACATTCGGATTCATTGTAGAAGCCATTTGGTATGAAGATAAATTATAGGCTGTATTTGTCCATTCAGAAACATTACCTGCCATATTGTACAAACCATAATCATTTGCATTAAACGACTTAGCTTCCATTGTATATAACGCTCCGTCAACAGCATAATTACCTCTTACTGGTTTAAAATTTGCCAAGAAACAACCTCTATCACTCGTCGTACCTCCAGAACCCCATGGGTATGTTGCAAACTCTAAGCCTCCACGGGCAGCATATTCCCATTCTGCTTCGGTTGGTAATCTAAAATCAGGAACAGATGTTGCATTCTTCCTTCCTCTTAAGTAGTCATTTTTCTTTTTTGTTCTCCAATTACAAAAAGCATTTGCTTGTCCCCAAGTAACTCCTACTACAGGGTAGTCACCATAAGATTGGTGATAAAAATAATCTTGATGCATTGGATCATTGTAGGAATAATTAAAATCCTTTACCCAAACAGTAGTATCTGGATAAATATTTAAAACCTCTGTTTTAACAAAATCCTTTCTATTTCCACCTTTTCTTGCAGCATTATCTCTGTCAAACCAAGAATACCTGTACTTTAAAAATTTAGTATTAAAAGTTCTTACTCCATCTATAGCTTCTTCTCTACTTATGTATAGAGAATCCATAACTTCTACATAATCTAAATCCGGAAAATCTTCTTTTTCCCAAATTATCTCAGGCCCCCAATTTAAAGGTTTTATAGAGTCAATACCATCCCCTAAGCTCCAATAATTCTCGTACATGTACTTTTGATAAGCACTAGCATCAGTTGTATCTGCAACTGCAAACTTAAATTCATGAATTCCTCCAGATGGTGCTGTACCATTTGGATCTGGGTTAACAGACATTTCTGCAAATTCTTGTTGGTAGGCTAACCTAGTTCTAACTATAGAATCTCTAACCCAATATACAAATTCTTTATATTCGTTATTTGTAATTTCAGTTTCATCCATATAATAAGGTCTTACCGTAACTGTTTTTGGCGGAGTATTCATCCCTCCCAAAACATCTTGATCTTGCTTACCCATTGTAAAAGAACCCCCAGGAATTAGTGCCATACCAAATGGTTTTTCAGAGAACCACTTCTTTTTGGCTTTAACACCTACTAATTCACCTCTATCATTGGAACCACAACTGTAAATAACAACTATTAAAAGTGCAAATATTGCTGCTTTCTTCATATTCTAATATATCTTTACTAAAAAGTTCGTAAACCTATTATTTTTTTCGTTAAAAAACAATCTTCAAATTGAATTTAACTTACTATTTTAAATATTTAATTAATTACACCAATTTCTTCATCGCTTTATACCACTTTTCTGGTATAATTTGATTGGTTGTGGCGTCAGTGTAATCTTTATATGTACATGGTATTAACGCATGTCTTTTGTATTTATTATCTGATAAAATATTTATCTCCATCCACCATCTCCCAGATTTATTACTTTTATAAAATATTAGCGGATCATCATTTTCTAGTAAAACTGTAAATCTCTGATAATTTTCTTTACCTGAAAAAGGGTAATCCTTAACTCTAAAATTTACACCTTCTATAAAATACCAAATCATTTGTGCAATCAAATTGGCAGTTTGGTGATTATTGTCTAATTTAGAATTGTATTCATAAATTCCAAAAGAAGACACTTTATCACTTAAACCAGCATATCTTGAAATGGCGCAAATTTCTTCACCATAAAAACCATTTGGAGATGCGTTGTTATTAGCAGGAGCTTCACTTTGTCTAACAGAGCCTAAATCGATGGAAACAATATCTGCATTTCTAAAAGCCGGCTCAATATTTTCTAATTCTTTTGCGTTTCCTAATCTATACGCATCAAAAAATAAATTATCTAATAATTTTATCTCGTCTTGCGCATTAAAATATGTTTGGAAACCGACATTACAATAATTAAATAAATTGTTTGGCTCTTGCATTATAATTTTGCTCAAATAAGATTGAGAGGTTAGTTCATCATCCAAATTACCTAAATCAAAACGACTATCTACTGCTGTGATATTAACAGATTGTTCTAACGTATCGTAAGCCCTATAATTAACATAAGTTATGTCTTGACCTCCGCCTATAATTATGGGAATAATATTTTTTTTGAGTAACTCTGTAATAATTTCTGATACAGCAAAGTAGGTATCTGTTACCGAATTCCCCTTTAGTACATTTCCTATATCTGCAATTTCAGTATGCCAGTCTCCAGGAAATAAAGCATACAATTTTCTTCTGATAAAATGCAGATTTTCTCCACAACCAAAATTATTTTCTGAATTTCTATCTTCTTGAACACCGAAAATAGCAATTTTCACATTTTCTAAATCTGGAAAACCATCTTGTGAAGAGTAAAACCTAATTTTTTCACCAAAGCATAAAGAAGACTGCAACACTAAATGTGCTACAACCGAATCTTTTATAGGGGTTAAAAAATCTTGGTTCATCAATTTTTTTTAAAAACGAATGCAATATAAGAAATACTTATCTCTTTTTGGTAGTTTTTTTACTGGTAGTTTTTCTTTTAGTTGCTTTTTTCTTAGGCGTTTTTGCTTCAATCATCTTGACTGCTTCTTCCTTAGAAAGTTTTTCTATTTTGGTTGTCTTAGGTAGTTCAATCTTAATTTTTCCTTTTAAAATATTAAATCTTCCCCATCTTGCTTTTTCTACCCTAATACCAACGTCTTCCCAATTATGGATTACTTTATCAATTTCTTTCTGTTTCTTTTCTTCAATTAAAGTAACAATATCATTATCTGAAAGATTATCAAAATCGTATTTTTTGTTTACGTTAATAAACATTCCATTCCATTTTAAGAAAGAGCCAAAACGCCCAACTCCTTTTTGTACAGGCAATTCTTCATAATGATAAATAGGAGCATCTGCTTTTTGTTTTGCTACAATTAGTTCTTGCGCTCTTTCTAAATCAACCTCCATTGGATTTTCTCCTCTATCTAAAGAGACAAACATTTTTCCAAAGCGAATATAAGGTCCAAAACGTCCATTAGCTACAACAACCTCTTCGCCTTCATAAGTGCCTAAGGTTTTTGGCAACAGAAATAACTTTAAAGCATCTTCAAGCGAAATTGTTCCTAAATGCTGATCTTTATTTAAGCTCGCAAACTGCTTTTCTTGGTCTTCTGGTGCACCAATTTGAGCAATAGGACCAAATTTACCTAGACGTACTAAAACTGTTTTACCAGAAACTGGATGTTTTCCTAAAATTCTTTCTCCACTCTCTCTTTCTGCATTTTCTTTTACATCCTCAACATTGTCGTGAAACTTTGTATAGAAATCTTTTATCATTTCTATCCAATTTTCATCACCTTCAGAAATATCATCAAAAGAATTTTCTACTTTGGCAGTAAAACCAAAATCCAAAATATTAGAAAAATTAGCAACCAGAAAATCATTTACAATATTCCCAATATCAGTAGGAACTAACTTATTTTTATTCGAACCCGTTTTTTCTGTTAAAGACTCACTTTTTATAGCTCCATCAGTTAAAATTAACTGCTCGTAATTTCTTTCTTTACCCTCATCTTGCCCTTTTTCTATATATCCCCTTCTTTGAACTGTAGAAATTGTTGGTGCGTATGTAGACGGCCTACCAATACCTAATTCTTCTAATTGTTTTACCAAAGAAGCTTCTGTAAAGCGGTAAGGTGGACTTGTAAAACGTTGTGTTGCATTTATAAAACTGTAAGATAATTCATCCGCAATCTTTAAGTTAGGCAACATACCTGCTTGCTCTTCATCTTCGTTATCTGTTCCTTCTAAATATACTTTTAAGAACCCGTCAAACTTTATCATTTCTCCATTCGCAGTAAAGATTTTATCATTTTTAGAGTTTTCAATCTTTACGTTAGTTCTTTCTAATTGCGCATCACTCATTTGCGATGCTAAGGTTCTTTTCCAAATTAAATCGTACAATCTATTTTTATCATATTCTGTATCAATAGAATGCATTTTCATATTTGTAGGACGAATAGCTTCATGCGCTTCTTGAGCTCCTTTTGCTTTCGACTTAAAAACACGTTGTTTACTATATTCAGCACCATAATAATTTACAATTTCTTCTTCTGCTTCATTTCTAGCATCCACAGATAAATTTACACTATCTGTTCTCATATAGGTAATCAAACCCGCTTCATATAAACGTTGAGCAACTTGCATTGTTTTACCCACTGGATAACCCAATTTACGAGATGCTTCTTGTTGTAAAGTTGATGTTGTAAATGGTGCTGCTGGTGATTTTTTTGCTGGTTTTTTTGTTAAATCTGCAATAGAAAAATCAGCATTTGCACAAGATTTTAAAAAATCTTCTGCTGCTGTTTTAGAATCGAAATTCTTTGGAATTGTAGCTTTAAATTTCTTTCCTTCATTGTTCAGAAATTCTGCAACTACTTTATAATGTGTTTCTGTTTTAAATTCTTGAATACTTCTTTCTCTTTCAACAATTAATCTTACAGCCACAGATTGAACCCTTCCTGCAGATAAACCTCCTTTAACTTTACGCCATAAAACAGGTGAAAGCTCATAACCTACTAATCTATCTAAAACTCTACGAGCTTGTTGTGCATTTACCATATTATAGTCGATATCTCTAGGATTTTCAACTGCTTTCAATATAGCTTTCTTAGTAATTTCGTGAAAAACAATACGTTTTGTGTTTTCGTCTTTTAAATCTAACTGCTCTTTTAAATGCCACGCAATAGCTTCTCCTTCACGATCCTCATCACTTGCTAACCAAACCGTTTCTGCTTTCTTAGCTAAGGTTTTTAATTTTTTAACGACGGGTTTTTTATCATCAGAAATAATGTATTTTGGACTAAAATCTCCATCTACATCTATTCCTAATTCTTTGGATGGTAAGTCTGCAATATGTCCATAACTCGATTCTACTTGAAAATCTTTTCCAAGAAATTTTTCGATAGTTTTTGCTTTTGCAGGTGACTCAACTATTACTAAATTCTTTGCCATTTATCTTTCTTTTGTCGCTAAAACGCTTTAAAAATGCACTATTTTGGTTTGCAAAAGTAGTCAGTTTTTTGTGAAAAAAAATTTTTTCTTGAATTTTCAATGAATAATTAACAGAATTACAACATTATATTTTCTGCCAATTTGTCATAAAAATTCAAATTTGGTTGTATCTTTGCTCACCTTCAAATGATAAATTGAAAGATGGAACACGTAGAAAAAATTATCGACGAAAAAATACAAGGAAAGGCGCTTGTAACCGAAAATAAAAAAGAAAACTCAAAGAAATTATTCATTGAAAGCTATGGCTGTCAAATGAATATGAATGATAGTGAAATTGTTGCTGCAATTTTAGATAAACAAGGTTACAATACAACTCAAGTTTTAGAAGAAGCTGATTTGGTTTTGGTAAATACTTGTTCTATTCGTGAAAAAGCAGAAACAACCGTTCGTAAAAGATTGCAAAAATACAATCGTGTAAAACGAGAGTCTAACAAGAAAATGAAGGTTGGCGTTTTAGGATGTATGGCAGAACGATTGAAGGAAAAGTTTTTAGAAGAAGAAAAAATTGTTGATTTAGTTGTTGGACCTGATGCCTATAAAGATTTACCAAATTTATTAGAAGAAGTAAACGAAGGTAGAGATGCTGTAAACGTCATTTTATCTAAAGAAGAAACGTATGGAGACATTGCTCCTGTTCGTTTAAATTCTAACGGAGTCTCTGCATTTGTATCGATTACTAGAGGTTGTGATAATATGTGTACGTTTTGCGTGGTTCCTTTTACACGTGGACGAGAAAGAAGTCGTGATCCAAAAAGTATTTTAGCCGAAATTCAATCAATGGTTGATCAAAACTTCAAAGAAATTACACTACTTGGACAAAATGTAGATAGTTTTTTATGGTATGGAGGAGGCTTGAAAAAGGATTTCAACAAAGCTTCAGAAATGGCGCAAGCTACAGCAGTTGATTTTGCACAATTGTTAGATATGTGTGCAACTCAATTCCCAAAAACACGTTTTCGCTTTTCAACTTCTAATCCTCAAGATATGAGTTTAGACGTGATTCATACCATGGCAAAACATAAAAACATTTGCAAATACATTCACTTACCTGTGCAAAGTGGAAGTAATGCCATGTTAAAAGCAATGAATAGACAACATACACGTGAAGAGTATATGGAGTTAGTAGATAATATCTACAAGATAATTCCGGAAATGGCTTTATCACAAGATATGATTGTTGGTTTTTGTGGAGAAACTGAGCGAGATCATCAAGATACTTTAGATTTGATGGAATACGTTAAATATGATTTTGGTTTTATGTTTGCTTATTCTGAAAGACCTGGAACTTTAGCAGGAAAAAAAATGGATGATGATGTTCCAAATGATGTAAAAAAACGTCGTTTAACAGAAGTGATCGATTTACAACAAAAACACGCTTTATATAGAACTAAACAACATTTAGGAAATACCGAGGAAGTTTTGATTGAAGGAACTTCTAAGAAAGACCCAAATCAGTGGAAAGGAAGAAATACACAAAACACTGTAATAGTTTTTCCTAAAGAACATTATCAATTAGGTGATTTTGTGAATGTTAAGATTGAAGATTGTACATCTGCTACCTTAATTGGTAAAGCTGTTGGGTATTCTGATAATAATTAAAAATGAGTGCATTTAATTTTCATAATAAGACTTTTTATTTAGTAGAAAATTCTGAAAGTGGAAAAGTAAACGCTGACACCGTTTTTAAATATCAACAAAAAGAAAACGTAGTGACTGCTGATTATTCTGGAGGAACTATAAAATACGGAAAAATAATTGCAACACTTGATAATGACATTTTACATATGCTGTATCAATGTGTTACATCAGAAAACGAATTAAAAGCTGGAACAGCAATTGCAAAAATCAGTTACACAAAAGAAAATAAAATGCTTTTAAAATTGAATTGGCAATGGCTAAATGGAAACAAAGAAAAAGGCGTTTCTGAATATATAGAGAAATAAGCAACGAAGTTGCAAAGGGTCAAAGCCTCAATGATAAGTATGGGTACTTAATTTGAAACTTTGAATCTTTGTGACTATGAAACTAAAAGAAAAATGGAAAATTTACAAGCTTTAAAACAACGTTTTGGAATTATCGGTAACGATATTCACCTAAATCGTGCTTTAGAAAAAGCAGTAAGAGTTGCTCCTACTGATATTTCTGTTTTGGTTACTGGAGAAAGTGGTGTTGGTAAAGAAAATATTCCAAAAATTATACATTCTTTATCTCACAGAAAACATGCAAAATATATTGCAGTAAACTGTGGTGCGATTCCTGAAGGGACTATTGACAGTGAATTGTTTGGTCACGAAAAAGGAGCTTTTACAGGCGCAACACAAGACAGAAAAGGATATTTTGAAGTAGCTGATGGTGGAACCATTTTTTTAGATGAAGTTGGAGAATTACCACTAACCACTCAAGTGCGTTTACTACGTGTTTTAGAAAATGGTGAATTCATAAAAGTAGGTTCATCAAAAGTATTAAAAACAAATGTTAGAATTGTTGCTGCCACTAACGTGAATATGCAATCTGCGATTGAAAAAGAAAAATTCAGAGAAGATTTGTATTACAGATTAAGCACCGTAGAAATTCATTTACCTGCATTAAGAGAACGTAATGAAGACATACATTTGTTGTTTAGAAAATTTGCATCAGATTTTGCTCAGAAATACAGAATGCCTTCTATTCGATTGGATGAAAATGCAGTAAATGTATTACTAAATTATCGCTTCCCAGGAAACATTCGTCAGTTAAAAAACTTGGCTGAACAAATTTCTGTAATTGAAGAAAACCGAACAGTTTCTGCTTCAAAATTACAACAATACCTTCCAAATAATAATGGAAATCTACCAGCAATAGTTGGTGGTAAAAAAGAAAATGATTTTTCTACAGAACGTGATATCATGTACAAGATTCTGTTTGATATGCGTAATGACATCAACGATTTAAAGAAACTAACTTTAGATTTAATGAAGACTGGTAATGTAGAAGAAGTGCAAGAAGAACATCACCAATTGATTGAGAAAATCTACAGAAATCAAGAAACTCAGAATACAAATGTTGAAGTTTTAAATATACCTCAAGAAACCTCAGCAGAAAAAGATTATGATTTTATTGAGACTATAGAGGAAGATGAATCTTTATCTTTACAAGACAAAGAAATAGAAATGATTAAAAAGTCTTTAGAAAAAAACAACAATAAACGTAAGTTAGCCGCTAAAGAGTTAGGAATTTCTGAGAGAACTTTGTATAGAAAAATTAAACAATACGATTTGTAAATTGATGAAAAAAATAACTTTTATAATTTTATTTTCTATTAGCACATTATTCTTAGTTGGTTGCGGAGCCTACTCTTTTACCGGAGGAAATACAGGTGCCGCAAAAACCATTCAAATTGATTTTTTTCCAAATCAAGCACCTCTAGTAGAACCCACTTTAAGTCAAACTTTTACACAAAATCTACAAGATTTATTTACACGTCAAACCAATTTAACTTTAGTAAACTCTAATGGTGATTTGTATTTTAGCGGCGAAATAACCGATTATAGAATAAACCCAATGAGTGCTTCTGCTAATCAAACTGCAGCCCAGAATAGATTAACAGTTACAGTAAATGTTCGTTTTGTAAATAAGTTAAATGAAAAAGACGATTTTGAAAAACAATTCTCTTTTTATTCTGATGTCGATGCTACAGCACAACTAACAGGAGGTGTTTTAGAAACGGCTTTAGAAGAAATTTTAGAAAGAATTACACAAGATATTTTTAATGCTTCAGTAGCAAAATGGTAAATTGGTTAGAAGTTAGAAGTTAGAAGAAATTGAAAGAAAACACATTCATAGAAATATTAGAAAAGAAAAAAAACATTCAGCAGTTAGAAACTGTTGAATTAAAATCTATTGTCGAGAAACACCCCTATTTCCAAGCAGCAAGAGCTTTGTATTTAAAAGGTTTAAAAAACCAAGATAGTTTTAAATACAATAACGAATTAAAAACAACAGCAGCCTATACAACAGACAGAACCGTTTTATTTAATTTTATAACTTCAAATAATTTTAATCTTCAAAAAGAAGATATTCATCAACAAATTAACGATAAAATATCAGAAGAAAAAACAACATCTTTTAAAGAAACAATCACTGAAATTAAGGAAGAATTAAATATTGGAAGACCAATTTCTTTTACTTCTACAGAAAGTCATTCTTTTGGTGAATGGTTACAATTATCTAGAAAAAAACCTATTCTTAGAGAAAAAAGAAAACCAACTGATTTACTTCCAAAGAAAGAAGAATTAATTGATAAATTCATTGAAAAAAATCCTAAGATAGAACCTTTACCTAAAGATAAAAATATTGTTGTACCAGTTTCAAAAAACAAGCAAGATGAAGCTTTAATGACAGAAACTTTAGCTAAAGTTTATCTAGAGCAAAAAAAGTATGAAAACGCAATACAAGCTTATCGAATTTTAAGTTTGAAATATCCAGAAAAAAGTGGTTTCTTTGCAGACCAAATTAAAAGAGTACAAATTTTACAAAAAAATAAATTATGAGTTATACAGCATTTTTAATCCTAATTTTGATTGTTGCAATCGCATTAATCTTAATTGTTATGGTTCAAAATCCTAAAGGTGGGGGTTTATCTTCTTCTTTTGGTGGTGGTGGAGCTCAATCTTTAGGTGGCGTGCAAAACACAAATAACTTTTTAGATAGAACCACTTGGACTTTAGCGATTGCAATGTTTGCATTAATTTTGTTAGCAAACTTTGCTATCCCTAGAGAAGGAGACAGCAACTTTAAATTAGACAATACGTTAGATGGAGTTGAAACTACAACTCCAATAGAAAATACAACTCCTTCAAATACGAAAGACAGTATCTAAATTTAGCATCTAAAAACATAAAAAATGCCAACGAAAATGACACGTTGGCATTTTTTTATTCGCAAAATTTAAAGATAAAATCATTCCAAGAAAAATTGTCAGTTTTTAAGCAATGGCATAATTTCTGACAAATTGTACACGTAAAAATTAATTTATTAAATCAAAAATTTATATAAAAATGAGTGTAAACATTAAACCTTTAGCAGACAGAGTTCTTGTAGAACCTGCTCCAGCAGAAACTAAAACAGCTTCTGGAATAATAATTCCAGACAACGCAAAAGAAAAACCACAAAAAGGAACTGTTGTAGCCGTTGGAAATGGTAAAAAAGATGAACCTTTAACCGTTAAAGTTGGTGATACAGTTTTATATAGTAAATACGGTGGAACTGATTTAAAACTAGAAGGAACTGATTATTTAATGATGCGCGAAAGCGACATTTTAGCAATTATATAAGTATAAGCTATTTGCTTTTGGCTATTTGCCTTCAGCAAAAAATATTAAAAAATTTAAATCAAACTATTTTAGCGAAAAGCCAAGTGCTAATAGCTAAAAGTTAAAAATAAAAACAATGGCAAAAGATATAAAATTTGATATAGAAGCTAGAGATGGCTTAAAACGTGGAGTCGATGCATTAGCAAACGCTGTAAAGGTAACTTTAGGTCCAAAAGGAAGAAACGTAATTATTTCTAAATCTTTTGGAGCACCAACTGTTACAAAAGATGGTGTTTCTGTTGCAAAAGAAGTAGAATTAGAAAACGAGCTCGAAAACATGGGAGCTCAAATGGTAAAAGAAGTTGCTTCTAAAACCAATGATTTAGCTGGTGATGGAACTACAACTGCTACTGTTTTAGCACAAGCAATTGTAAAAGAAGGATTGAAAAATGTTGCTGCTGGTGCAAATCCAATGGATTTAAAGCGTGGAATTGACAAGGCAGTTGCTGCTATCACAGAAGACTTAGAAAAACAAACTCAAAAAGTTGGTAATTCTTCTGATAAAATTCAACAAGTAGCATCAATTTCAGCAAATAACGATGCTGTTATTGGTGATTTAATTGCAACTGCTTTTGGAAAAGTTGGTAAAGAAGGTGTAATTACCGTAGAAGAAGCAAAAGGAACAGATACTTATGTAGATGTTGTGGAAGGCATGCAATTTGACAGAGGTTATTTATCTCCTTACTTTGTTACTGATGCTGATAAAATGATTGCTGATTTAGAAAATCCATACATTTTATTATTTGATAAAAAGATTTCTAACTTACAAGAAATTCTTCCAATTTTAGAACCAGTTGCACAATCTAGCAGACCTTTATTAATTATTGCTGAAGATGTGGATGGACAAGCATTGGCAACATTAGTAGTTAACAAATTAAGAGGAGGATTAAAAATTGCTGCTGTAAAAGCTCCAGGTTTTGGAGACAGAAGAAAAGCAATGTTAGAAGACATCGCAATTTTAACTGGTGGTACAGTAATTTCTGAAGAAAGAGGATTCTCTCTAGAAAATGCAACATTAGATTTATTAGGAACTGCAGAAACTGTAACTATTGATAAAGACAATACTACAATTGTAAATGGTTCTGGTGATGCTGAAGCTATAAAAGCAAGAGTAAATCAAATTAAAGCACAGATAGAAACTACTACTTCTGATTACGATAAAGAAAAATTACAAGAGCGTTTGGCTAAATTAGCTGGTGGTGTTGCAGTTTTATATGTTGGTGCTGCTTCTGAAGTAGAAATGAAAGAAAAGAAAGATAGAGTTGATGATGCTTTACATGCTACGAGAGCTGCAGTTGAAGAGGGTATTGTTGCTGGTGGTGGTGTTGCTTTAGTGCGTGCTAAAAAAGTTTTAGAGAAATTAACTACTGATAATTTAGACGAAACTACAGGTGTACAGATTGTAAACAAAGCAATTGAATCTCCTTTAAGAACTATTGTAGAAAATGCTGGTGGTGAAGGTTCTGTAGTCATCAATAAAGTATTAGAAGGTAAAAAAGATTTTGGTTATGATGCTAAGTCTGATCAATATGTAGATATGCTTGAAGCTGGAATTATCGATCCTAAAAAAGTAACTAGAGTTGCTTTAGAAAATGCTGCTTCTGTTGCTGGTATGATTTTAACTACTGAGTGTGCTTTAGTTGATATTAAAGAAGATGCTCCTGCTGGTGGAGGAATGCCTCCAATGGGTGGTGGAATGCCAGGAATGATGTAGTAGCGAATCGCTACAGATGAAGTATTTTTCTCACATACTTGTCATTTCGATTTTATGGAGAAATCTTAATAAAAAAATCCGATAGAAATTTCTATCGGATTTTTTATTATTGACAATTGATACTTACTTTCTAAATTAATTTTTTTTCTTTTGTTTTTTCAACCCACCAGTGTGGTCTAAAACAATTTCTTCATCTCTATATTTACAACAAGGATGTACAGAGTTATAAGCTTCCGTTTTTGCTTCTAATTTTTTATTTTCATCTAAAATCACATCATGTCCAACTTTTAGAATATTTTTTTGAACTGTTGAAACATCTGTTTTACGTTCATCCATAATTAGGTTTAATTGATGTGTCTTTGTACTCCAAAGTGCAAACTTTACTCCCTTAGTTTTAAGAGCTGCAGTTTCTATACGCTTTTTACACATTCCGCAAATACCATCAACTTCAAAAGTAACTTTTGCGTTTTTTTTCTTTTTTATTTCTTGTGATTGTGTTGAAAAACCAATCAAGAACAAACTGAATATAAATACTATTTTTTTCATTTTTTATTGTTTTTTTTAAGTTCCTATCTTTATAGGAATGATAAAATAATTTTATTTTATAGAAAACTCCACTATGTGGATTATTTAATTTTAAATCTTAATCCTGTATAAATTGCGCGTCCAAAAATAGGCGCATATACAATTGTGGTATCAAAATTTGAACCAAAAGGGTTATCACTTGCTAAAATAGGATTTTTCTGTTGCACATTTGTTAAATTTTCCGCACCTAAATATATTTCAAATTTATTTGAAAACACCTTTGTGATTTGAGAATTCAACAACTGAAAAGAGTTAGAATACTCAGGCAATTGATATTGAACAGGGTTTGAACTCGTAATAGGCAAACGCTGTTTTCCTATGCTATTAAAAGTAACATCAAACTTCCATTTGGCAGCATTTTCCTTTTCTGATGTTTCATAAGAAAGGTTTGCAAAAAATCTGTTTTGAGGCTGAATCGGTTTCTGCAAGTTGCCATTTTTATAATCTACAGAAATATCAAAATATTTATAAGCCGTTCTTAAATTAAAAAAAGGTGCAATGTTATAATTTAATTCTACTTGAAAACTATTGGCAATACTTTTACCATTCAAATCATAAAAAGAAACTTCTTGAGGATTTTCCCAATCAACCACAACTTGATTCTGGAAATCCGTTTGATAAAAATCGAATGTAACATCTCCTTTTTTATCAAATAAATTAAATTTCTGCATAAAAGAAACTCCGTAATTCCAAGCTATTTCTGGGTTTAATCCGTAAATATTTCCACCTAAATTATCTATATTAATTTGCCTTGAACTTGCAAACAATTGTTGATTTTCGGCAAAAATATTCGCACTTCTTTTCCCTCTACCAACAGAAGCTCTAAAAACACCGTTTTCCCAAGGAACATATCTTAAGTGTAAACGCGGAGTTAAAAATGTTCCTAATAAATTATGAGTATCAATTCTAATTCCAGCAGTAAAACTAAAGTTCTCTAAATTGTCAAATCCATATTCAAAAAAAGCACCCAATGAGTTTTCTATTCTATCAAAATTATTTGCATTGACAAGCTCATCATATTTATCATAGGTAAAACTTAAACCCGTTTTAAACTTATTTCTAGTATCTCCAATAATTGAGTTAAAAATTAGATTAGAATACACACTTTGATGATTGATATCATAACCATTTAAACCAAAATAAGAATCTTGTTGATGATTGCTATACGCCATTTGAAAACCAATACTTTGAAATGGCAACTCAGGAAAAACGTACCCAAGTTTTGCAGAAGTATCAAATCGTTTTGTTTCTATCTCACTTCCCCAGGCATTTGTGGTTCCTTTATCTATAGCTGGATTAAAATTAAGTTCACCTGTTTGTTTTTCATCATTTAAAAAACGAACATTTATAAAACTTACCCAACCTTTTTCTGCATCTGTAAATTGCCAACGATTCATCACATTAATTTGATTAGATAAGGGCATATCTAAAAAATTATCCTTGTTTCTATCAAATTTTTGACCTCTGTAATTTCCGTGAATGTATAAACCTGTTTGCCATTTTTCTGATACTCTTTGATTAAAATGTGTATTTAATTCCAATCTACCGTTTAAAGAAGAGTAAGCATTTAAAAAGAATTTATCATCGGAAAAAGGTTTTACCAATTCTGCATTTATCTGACCAGAAATACTTTCGAAACCGTTGACAACAGAACCTGCTCCTTTTGTAATCTGAATGCTCTCTACCCAAGTTCCTGGAGTAAATGTGAGTCCGAAAACTTGAGAAGCGCCTCTAACTGAAGGAATGTTTTCTTGTGTGATTAACAAATACGGACTTGTTAAGCCCAACATTTGTATCTGTTTTGTTCCTGTTAACGCATCCGAGAAACTAATATCTATAGAAGGATTTGTTTCAAAGCTTTCTGCCAAATTACAGCAAGCCGCTTTTAGTAATTCCTCAGAATTTACAGTAAACATATTAGTAGTAGTTAATGTAGATCTAAAAGTGGCTTTCTTTTGAGTTCTTATTGTAACCTCATCCAACTCGCTTTGTGGAGTTAAAAAATGATGAATTGGCTTTAAACTAGTTACAGTAATTGTATCTGTTCTAAAACCTAAATAACTCACTATTAACTTCTTGTAATCTTTTTTATATGGGATTGTAAACCATCCTTTTTTGTTAGTTATTGCACTAACATTTGTATTGAGCCAATGTACACTGGCACCTTCAACTCCTAAATTATCTTTTGGATTATTTTTATCCATAATCATTCCTTTAAACGTTGTTTGCGAGAATATTATGAGCGGAATAAATAGCAAAAAACTACTTATAATTATTTTTTTCATTGTTTTGATTATTATTATTCAACATGACTGTTTTCCACCTAAAAAGATGAATATGAGGTGTTAAAAAATAAAATCAAATTAAAAAAGATTGGTATAAAACCTGATAATCTTTGGGTATATCAGGAGGAGAAAAGTCTTTATAATACGTTTTTTTAGATTCATTTTTAAGAAATAAATCTTGATAAGAAATAACAAATGCAGCAACAAACTGCTGTTTATCTAAATCGAAATCATCGAAAGAAAATTGTTGCAATTCATCTTGACCTTCTATTTTATGAATTTCATCTTTACAACAACTTTTCTTTTTTGCTAATGCTTTTGCTTCCATTTTCATTCCGCAATCATCTGCATCACCAGTAAAAGAAACGTCCATTAAAAACTCACCACAATAATGTTTTTCTACAGTGAAAGAAAAAGTAGAAAACAACACTAAAAGCGCCAATAAAAAAGAAGATATTTTAGATAGGTTCTGTTTCATTTCTGATGCAAATTTACAATAAGAAAATCTAAAATGGTGTTAAAATTACCTGTTGCTTAATTTTTGATAATAAAATGCAGGTAAAAGTAATAATAAGAATATTGGATGAATAATAAATCGTCTTACATAAAAAGGTAATAAATATCCCGACTCGAATTTATCTTTAAGTAAAAAAACGAATAAGATTATCAATATCATAAAAGCCAACATTAAAAAAAAACCTGTAAATTTTAAGTAATCTTTTCTTTCAAATAAAACCCAGATAATACCTAATGAAACTAAAGAATTTAAAACATATCTAAACAGCATATCTACAATTAAATGCCAAACATTTATTTGAGGCATTTGAGTATACAAATAATCATTTTGAAAATAAATAATTAGTGGGTCGTAAAATAATTCATCAGAAAAACCTCTAATTAGAAAAAGTAATAGAAAAAGACAAATCAAGAAAAAAATCTTTAAATACTTGTTCATTTTTTATAATTTGAAAACTTATTCACCCAAATTACCCAAAGTAAAAAAACACACCCATAAATTATAGCTGGAAAAACTAAATTATGTAAAAACTCTTGTCTTTCTGGGTATTTATAAATTAAAACTGTTAGAAAAGCAATTCTAACAACATTTATTGTGTAAATAAATAATGCCCCAAAAAGAGAAAAAAGAACTGTAGCTTTAATTGAACCAGAAAATGCAACAATAAAAGCTATGAATAAAATAATAACACTTATAGAGTTACATCCTTCTATAACTCTTGCCGTATATTGATTTTCTATTAAAAGTTTTACAGACAATTCTTTTTTGTGCTGTAAAGCATCTACATGATACCCAAAAAACTCTAATAAACTTTCTGTTTGATGCGCAACTAACGTTGTAATTGAAGCTGTTTTAAACCCTCCTTCTTTTTGTTGAGAATTTTGTAAGTAAAAATTATAAATGGTTACTAATATAAAATACGTAGCAAAAAACTTAATCAAAAAAACGACAATATTTTTATGTTTTTTCACAATGAATTTTAATTTAATTTAGCAACCTATTTATATAACGAATATACAAAATGAATATAGAAACTCTAAAAGTACAAATAGATAAAATAATAAACAGTAATTCTTCTATAGATAATAAGCTTCAAGCTATTTGTGATTATTTAGAAAATGAAATCTCTTATTATGATTGGGTAGGTTTTTATTTTAAAAACGGTGATAAAAAAGAATTAAAATTGGCACAATATACAGGAGAAGAAACCGAACACACTATTATCCCTTTTGGAAAAGGTATTTGCGGACAAGTTGCAATTTCTAATCAAAATTTTGTTGTACAAGATGTTAGTGAGCAAGACAACTATATTTCGTGTGGTTGGAAAGTAAAATCAGAAATCGTAGTCCCAATTTTTGTTGATGGAGAAAATATAGGTCAGATAGATATAGACTCTCATATTGCTAACACTTTTACGATTAAAGATGAAGAAATTTTAGAATATGTTTGTGAAAAAGTTTCAAGTATTTTAAACTAAAATTGCATATTATTAGTTTTTTTTTTATGTTTGTTGTAATATTTTAACGAATTTAATTAATTCTATTAATCATTAACCCCTAAGTAATGAATAAAGAACATACTACATCGTTAGTTGCATCGAGCAACTTCAGTCAAAGATACAGCATTAAAAATCAATTATTTCTCCATCAATTTGTCAATTGGTTTAGAGATTTTATTGAAAATGCTGAATAGTTTTTTTTTTAGTTTTTAATTTTTAAACCCCCTAATTATGAGAAAACAATCCAATAGCATTTTATTAAAAATGCTTCCTTTCTTAAACAAAAAACAAGATAGGAGAACTCCCAGAAACTACACCACTCTGGTAGAGAATTTTAAAACTAGAATTCAGGTGGAATAGTTGTTAATTTTTTATCGTTTTTGTTATTATCTTTTATTGTCTTACAAGATTGCTTTTACTAAATTTGTAATCTTAACAAGACAACACTAAATGAGCACTTCAAAAACAATCAAATCCGCATTAATTTCGGTATTTCACAAAGACGGTTTAGAACCGTTGGTAAAAAAATTAAACGACTTAAATGTAACTATCTACTCTACAGGAGGGACAGAAAATTTCATAAAAGAGCTTGGAATTGACGTTATTCCTGTAGAAGAAGTTACTTCTTATCCTTCTATTTTAGGAGGACGAGTTAAAACGTTACATCCAAAAGTTTTTGGAGGAATTTTAAATAGACAAGATCATAAAGGTGATGTTGCAGAAATGACTGAATATAATATTCCGCAAATAGATTTAGTTATTGTTGATTTATATCCTTTTGAAAAAACTGTTGCTTCTGGTGCACCAGAGCAAGATATTGTAGAAAAAATTGATATAGGCGGAATCTCTCTAATAAGAGCTGCTGCTAAAAATTTTAAAGATACAATTATTGTTTCTTCAATGGATCAATATGAAGATTTCTTATCTCTTATTTCTAAAAACAATGGGGAAACTTCTATTTCTGACAGAAAGAAATTTGCTGCAAAAGCATTTAATATTTCTTCTCATTACGATACGGCAATTTTCAATTATTTTAATGAAGATGAAGTAGTTTACAAAGCAAGCGAACAAACTTCAAAAACTCTTAGATATGGAGAAAACCCTCATCAAAAAGGATATTTCTTTGGAGATTTAGAAGCAATGTTCGACAAATTACACGGAAAAGAATTAAGCTACAACAATCTTTTAGATGTAGATGCCGCTGTAAATTTAATTGAAGAGTTTAAAGGAGAAGCACCCACTTTTGCTATTTTAAAACACAACAATGCTTGTGGTTTCGCACAAAGAGAGACTATTAAACAGGCTTATGTTGATGCTTTAGCTGGAGATCCAGTTTCTGCTTTTGGTGGTATTTTAATTGCAAACACAGAGATTGATGCATCAACTGCAAATGAAATTCATTCTTTATTTTGTGAAGTTGTTATAGCTCCTTCTTTTTCTGATCAAGCTTTAACCATTTTAAAAGGAAAGAAAAATAGAATTATTCTAGTTCAAAAAGACGTTGAATTACCAACTACAACCGTAAGAACTTGTTTAAATGGTACTTTAGTTCAAGATAAAGATAATATTACAGATCAATTAGAAGGTTTAAAATATGTAACTAACAATAAACCAACTAAAAAAGAGTTAGATGATTTATTGTTTGCCTCTAAATTGTGTAAAAACACAAAATCTAACACTATTATTTTAGTAAAAAACAAACAATTATTAGCAGGTGGTACTGGGCAAACTAGTAGAGTTGATGCCTTAAATCAAGCTATAGAAAAAGCAAATTCTTTTAACTTTGATTTAAACGGTGCTGTAATGGCAAGTGATGCATTTTTTCCATTTCCAGATTGTGTGGAAATTGCAGATAAAGCTGGAATCAAAAGTGTTATCCAACCAGGAGGCTCTATTAAAGATCAATTGAGTATAGATTATTGCAATGACAATGATTTATCAATGGTAATGACAGGCACGAGACATTTTAAACATTAATAAATTATATGTAATTCGCAAACAGAAATTTAGTAAGTTTGTAAGAATACATCAAAAATAAAACAACAAAGATATTTTATGGGTTTTTTCGATTTTATGACGGAGGATATTGCGATTGATTTAGGAACCGCAAATACATTGATAATTCACAACGGAAAAGTGGTTATTGATAGTCCTTCTATTGTTGCAAGAAATAGAATTTCTGGTAACATTATTGCTATTGGTAAAGAAGCCAATTTAATGCAAGGAAAAACCCATGAAAATATTAAAACTATACGTCCTTTAAAAGATGGAGTAATTGCAGATTTTGAAGCTTCTGAACAGATGATTAAAGAATTTGTAAAACAAATTCCATCCATAAAAAAGAAATTATTTCCACCAGCATTACGAATGGTAATATGTATTCCTTCTGGAATTACTGAAGTAGAAAAGCGAGCTGTACGTGACTCTGCAAAACACATGAATGCTAAAGAAATCTATTTAATTTACGAACCTATGGCAGCAGCAATTGGTGTTGGAATAGACATTATGGAGCCAAAAGGTAATATGATCATTGATATAGGTGGAGGAACAACAGAAATTGCAGTAATAGCTCTTGGAGGTATTGTTTGCGACCAATCTGTAAAAGTTGCTGGAGATTTATTTACCAGTGATATTATGTATTATATGCGTACCCAACACAATTTACATGTTGGGGAAACTACTGCTGAGAAAATCAAAATTCAAATTGGTGCCGCAACAGAAGATTTAGAAACTCCTCCAGATGAAATGCTAGTCCAAGGTAGAGATTTGTTAAGTGGAAAACCAAAACAAGTTCAAGTTTCCTTTAGAGAAATTGCTAAAGCACTAGATAAATCAATTTTAAGAATTGAAGATGCTGTAATGGAAACTTTATCTAAAACTCCACCAGAATTAGCTGCTGATATATACAATACCGGAATCTATCTTGCAGGAGGAGGCTCTATGCTAAGAGGTTTAGACAAACGTTTGTCTAGAAAAACAGATTTACCCGTATATGTCGCTGAAGACCCTTTAAGAGCTGTTGTTCGTGGAACTGGTATTGCTTTAAAAGAATTAAACAAATACAAAAATGTATTAATGAAATAGCGGTTATATCTTAGAGTAATGCAACAGATTATCTATTTTTTTCAGAAGTTTAAGTATTTTCTGTTTTTTTTATTCTTAGAAATAATAGCTCTTACATTTACCTTTAACAATTTAAATTTTCATAAAAGTAAATTTGTTAATTCCGCAAATTTAGTAACAGGCGGAATTTATTCTTCTATTTCGAATACATCAGAATATTTTAGTTTAAAAGAAAAAAATGCCCTTTTGGTAGAAGAAAATAATTACTTAAAAAACTTATTAGAAAAACAAAAATCAGTAATTATAAATATAGATTCTACTGTTAATGATACAATAAAATACAATCAAAAATTTACCTACGCCACCGCTAAAATTCATAAAAATGAATATTCAAAAGCATTTAATTTTCTTTTGATAAACAAAGGTTCTAATCATGGAATTAAAAGAGAAATGGCTGTAATTAATAGTAAAGGTATTATTGGAATTACAGAAAACACTTCTTCAGAATACGCTAGAGTGCAATCTATTTTAAATAAAAACAGTAAAATTAATGCTCGGCTAAAAGGGAAAACCTTTTATTTTGGATCTTTAGAGTGGAACGGATTAGATTACAACACTGTTCAACTATATGATATCCCAAGACAAGCTTCAGTAAAAATTGGAGACACTATAGAAACAGGAGGTAAATCAACTATTTTCCCAGAAGGCATTCCTATCGGAACAATATCGAAAATTAACGAAGGTAATACTGCCGATAATAAAATTGATATTACTCTTTTTAATGATATGAGTAATTTAAAGCATGTTTATGTAATAAAAAGTTTAGATAAAATTCAAGTCAATAATTTAGAAACCTTACAAGATGAATAAGACTCTAAATAACGGATTGCTATTTTTACTATTGTTGTTACTACAAGTATTACTATTAAATAACATTAATTTTTTAGGGTTTATAAATCCATATTTATACATAGCTTTTGTATTTCTTTACCCTTTAAAAGAAAATCGATTTACATTCCTTTTTTTAAGCTTCTTGTTAGGATTATCTATAGATTTCTTTTCAGATTCAGGTGGAATTCATGCTTCTTCAATTTTATTAATTGCTTATTTAAGATTATTTTTTGTAAAAATTTATTTCAGAAAATTACCAGCAGATTATCCTTTTTTTAATCTTAGAAGCGAATCTTTTGGTAAAGTTTTTAACTATACAATAACTTTAACAGTTATACACCACCTTATCTATTTTACTTTTATTAATTTTAGTTTTCAAAATATCTCGATGGTATTATTAAATACATTATACTCTAGTTTTTTTACATTGATTTTATTTTTTTTAGGAACCTATATTTTTACTAAAAGTCAATAATGCAAAGAAGTTTTTTACTTTATATATTAATTACTCTTATCGGAATTATTTTTATTGGAAGGTTGTTTCAATTGCAAATCATTAGAGGTGCTAATTACGATCCAATACACAATTCTGCTGTAAAAATTGAATATGATTACCCAGAAAGAGGTTATGTATATGATAGAAATGGAAAGCTTTTAGTAGCTAACGAACTTTCTTATGATGTTATGGTGCAACCCAATCAGGTAAAACCAATAGATACCTTAGAGTTTTGCAAACTCCTAAAAATAAGTAAAGATGACTTTCACAAAAGATTTAAAAAGGCTAAAAATTATGCCCCCTATTTACCTTCTGTTTTTTTAAAACAATTGGCTAAAGAAGATTTTGCCTTTCTACAAGAAAAACTACATAAGTTTCAAGGTTTTTTTATTCAAAAGAGGATCATTAGAGAATACCCCATAAATGCAGCCGCAAATGTATTAGGTTATATCGGAGAAGTAAATGAAGCTTTGGCAAAAAAAAATGATTATTACCAACCAGGAGAACTAATTGGTAAAGATGGTATTGAAAGACAATATGAAAATTACTTAAGAGGTAAAAAGGGAAAAAAATACTTACAAAGAAACAACCTTAATAAAGTTACTGGATCTTATTTAGAAGGTAAATACGATACATTGCCCGAAAACGGTAAAGACCTAACCTTAACATTAGATATTGATTTGCAAGTGTATGCTCAAAGCCTAATGAAAGGTAAAAGAGGTGGAATTGTTGCTATAGAACCTTCTTCTGGAGAAATTTTAGCATTAGTTACTGCACCTACCTATAATCCAAATATGTTAGTTGGTAGAAAACGTTCTAAAAATTCCGTTTTATTATTTAATGACACTATTAGTAGACCCAGTTTTGATAGAGGCTTAAAAGCCACTTATGCTCCAGGTTCTCCATTTAAAATGATGAATGCATTAATTGGCTTGCAAGAAAATGTTATTAATGAAGAAACTCATTTTTACTGCTATAATGGATATAAATATGGTAGATCAAAAGATGCTTTTATGGGATGTCATTGTGGTATTTATGCAAAACCTATTAAGTTAAGAACAGCCATAGCAAAATCTTGTAACAGTTATTTTTCTAACACCTATAAAAGAATAGTAGAGAAAAACAAAAAGCCTTCAGAAGGATTAGATAATTGGAAAAAACACATTTCTAGTTTCGGTTTAGGCAATTACTTAGGATATGATTTACCAGCTGGTAGCCCAGGCTTAATTCCTGATGGAAAATATTATGATAATCGCTATAAGTATTCTTGGAATGCTTCAACCAATATTTCCAATGCTATTGGTCAGGGCGAAGTTTTAACTACTCCAATTCAACTAGCTAATTTTACAGCTGCAATTGCTAATAGAGGTTTTTTTTATACACCACATATTTTAAAACAAGTCAATAAAGAACCGATTAAAAACTCGAAGTATACTATACCAAAAAAAACCACAATAAATCAAAAACACTTTATACCTGTAGTTGATGCTATGCACGAAGTTTTTAAAACAGGGACAGGAAAGTGGAGTCAAGTAAAAGGAATTGAAATTTGCGGAAAAACTGGAACTGCAGAAAATTTTGCAATAATTGAGAATCAGAAAATACAATTACCAGATCACTCTATCTTAGTGGCTTTTGCCCCTAAAGAAAATCCAAAAATTGCTTTAGCAATTTTTGTAGAAAATGGCGGTTATGGATCAACAATTGCAGCCCCTATTACCAGTTTATTAATTGAGAAATATTTAAACAAAGAAATATCAAAAGCCAATAAATATAGAGAACAAAATATGTTAAACTTAAGTTTACAGGATATTTATAATAAACTAAATCTAAAACCTCAAGAAATTGCGTCAGGAACGAAATAACATTTTTGCTGGTATCGATTGGATTTTAGTTATCCTATTTCTAATTCTTGTGGGTTTTGGTTGGATGAATATTTTTGCAGCTTCAAAGGGTGATGAAGATTTTCAACTATTAAGTTTTACCTCCAAATATGGGAAACAATTTATATTTATAAGTTTAACAATACCATTAATTGTCCTTATTCTGTTTTTTAACTCAAAATTTTACGAACAATTCGCCAGTATTTTCTACATCATCTCTCTTATTTCACTTTTAGGTTTATTTGTTTTTGGTAAAGAAATAAATGGTGCAAAATCTTGGTATAATTTTGGAGTTTTAGGTTTACAACCTTCCGAATTTGTAAAAGCTTTTACCGCTTTGGCAGTTGCCAAATTATTAAGTGACAGACAATACAATTTTAAATTGATAAAAAACCAAATTAAGGCGTTTATCATTATTTTTACCCCTGCAGTACTAATCACTCTTCAACCAGACGCTGGTTCAGCAATAATTTATTTAGCATTCTTTTTTGTATTGAACAGAGAGGGTTTAACACTTAATTATACCATTATAGGATCTCTAGCTATTCTTATTTTTATTCTTTCAATTTTTTTTGGAACAACTTGGGTTATATCAATTTTACTAACTTTAATTACAATTGGTTTTTTTTATGTAATATACAAAGGAGGTAAAAGATTTATCCGGTTTAATTGGCATAAAGTACTTGGGCTTTATTTAATTGTTGGATTATTTATTTTTGGAACTGACTTTGCCTATAAGAATATTTTCAAGCAACATCATAGAGATCGTTTCGAAATTTTATTAGGACTTAAGACTGATACAAAAAATATAGGTTATAACTCTCATCAATCAGAATTAACCATAAGTTCTGGAGGGTTTTCTGGCAAAGGGTTTTTGCAAGGAGATATTACAAAAGGAGACTTTGTACCCGAACAACATACAGATTATATTTTTTGTACTGTAGGTGAAGAATGGGGTTTTTTAGGAAGCTCCTTAGTGATTGTACTATTTATGTCAATGTTATTTAGAATTATATATCTGGCAGATACTCATACCAATAAGTTTGGGCGAATATATGGCTACGGTGTAGCTTCTATACTATTCTTTCATCTAATTGTTAATATAGGGATGGTTATTGGCTTGTTACCAACTGTTGGTATTCCACTCCCATTTTTTAGTTATGGAGGTTCTTCTCTTTGGGGTTTTACAATTCTACTTTTTATATTTATTAGATTAGATGCGCATAAAAATTACGATTGGTAAAAAACTTACTCAAAAAAAATGTTACATAAAAAAAAGCTCTGAATCATTATAATTCAGAGCTTTTATATTCTATAAAAATAAAATCTTACAATGCAGCAACGTGCTTTGTTAATTTTGATTTTAAATTTGCAGCTTTGTTCTTGTGAATAATATTATTTTTAGCTAACTTATCTAACATAGAAATAACTTTACCTAATTTGCTCTCTGCATCTTTTTTATCTTCAATTGTACGTAAATCTCTTACAGCATTACGAGTAGTTTTGTGCTGATATTTATTACGTAACCTTTTAGCCTCGTTACTTCTAATTCTTTTTAATGCTGACTTATGATTTGCCATAATTTCTTTACTTCTTGTTTTTATTAAAACTTTGTAGTCCGTACGGGAATCGAACCCGTGTTACCAGGATGAAAACCTGGCGTCCTAACCCCTAGACGAACGGACCATAACAATTAAATATCTCTCAATTGCGGATGCAAATATACAACGTTTTTAAAACTCTGCAATATTTTTTTAAAAAATTTTAAAAATTTAATACGCCTTTGCAAAAAGCACTCTTTTTGATGAGGGTTTACCTGTTAAAACACAAACACCAACCTCTTCTTTTGCATCGTTAGGAATGCATCTAATAGTGGCTTTAGTATATTCTTTTATTCTATCTTCAGTTTCTTCTGTTCCGTCCCAATGTGCAGAAACAAAACCTCCTTTTTTTATTGCTTTTTTAAACTCTTTAAAATCGCTTACAACTGTGGTATATTCTTTTCTATAATCAATTGCTTTTTGAAATAAATTCTTTTGGATATCTTCTAAAAGATTTTCTACATAAGAAATTACATCTTCTTGATTAATGGTTTGCTTTTCAAAAGTATCTCTTCTTGCTATTTCTAGTGTACCGTTTTCTAAATCTCGATTCCCGATTGCAATTCTAACAGGCACTCCTTTAAGTTCATATTCTGCAAACTTTGCTCCAGGCCTAAAGGTATCTCTGTTATCAAACTTTACAGAGATTCCTTTTTTACGTAAATCTTTTACAAGAACATTTACTTTTTCAGAAATTGCTTCTAGCTGCTCTTCTCCTTTATATATCGGTACAATTACAACTTGAATTGGGGCTAATTTAGGAGGCAAAACTAATCCGTTGTCATCTGAATGTGTCATAATAAGACCTCCTATCAAACGTGTAGAAACTCCCCAAGATGTGGCCCAAACGTATTCTTGTTTTCCTTCTTTAGAGGTAAATTTAACATCAAATGCTTCTGCAAAATTTTGACCCAAAAAATGACTTGTTCCAGCTTGTAAGGCTTTCCCATCCTGCATTAAAGCTTCAATAGTATAAGTGTCTTCTGCTCCTGCAAAACGTTCACTATCAGATTTCACACCTTTAACAACTGGCATTGCCATAAAACTTTCTGCAAATTCAGCGTAAACATCTTGCATTTGTTTTGCTTCTGTTATAGCTTCAGATTTTGTTGCATGTGCGGTATGCCCTTCTTGCCACAAAAACTCTGCTGTTCTTAAAAATAAACGTGTTCGCATTTCCCAACGCACTACATTTGCCCATTGGTTTATTAATAATGGCAAGTCCCTATAAGATTGTATCCAACCTTTGTAAGTATTCCAAATAATAGCTTCCGATGTTGGCCTAACCACCAACTCTTCTTCTAATTTTGCTTCTGGATCTACTCTCAATTTCCCTTCTTTTTCTGGATCATTTTGTAAACGATAATGTGTAACTACTGCACATTCTTTTGCAAAACCTTCTGCATTTTTCTCTTCTGCTTCAAATAAACTTTTAGGAACAAAAAGAGGAAAATAAGCATTCTGATGCCCTGTTTCTTTAAACATTCTATCCAGTTCTGCTTGCATCTTTTCCCAAATTGCAAAGCCATATGGTTTTATTACCATACAACCTCTAACTGCTGAATTTTCAGCCAAATCAGCTTTTACCACTAATTCATTATACCATTTAGAATAATCGACTGCTCTTTTTGTTAAATGTTTACTCATAATCAAAAGTTTGGCACAAATATTGTATATTTCTTAGTGAAATTTCTGTTAAAACCAATATTTGCATTTACAAAAACGGTACAAAATTAGTATATTTAAAAGAGTTTTTAGCAAGAATTATCAATTAAATAAGTATTCATCTAAATAAATTCATCATGAAGTTAACTAATATAAACATCAAACTAAATCATCTTGTTTTTTTACTTGCAGTCAACTTCGTATTGGTTTCATGTGGATCTTACCAAAGTGTATATAACGATGATGGAATTTACGGAGACGAAATAAAGAAAAAAACTGAGAAAAAAGTAATTGTAGTTGACCAAAAAGAATACGAAGAATATGAAGAAAACTACTTTACAAAACGACTTCAGAGTATAGAAAATAATAATGAAAATCATATTTTTACAGATATCGATAATTACAACACTGTTGATACTATTTATGTTGATGATGAGATTATTGATGAAACATTAAATTATAATGCAAATCAACCCTGGGGTTATGGAGACAATAATGATGTTGTTGTAAATATAGACTTAATGACAAGCCCTTATTGGAATAATTCTTTTTTATGGAATGATTTCTACTGGAACCGAGGATTTGCATTTAATAATGGATGGGGATTTAACAGATGGGGATATAGAAATTTTGGTTTTTGGGGTGGTTCATTAAACCCTTATTGGCATCCTTATCACAATTTTTACGCTTGGAACATTGGTTTTATTACCCCTTATTACTATCAACCATATTACCGATTTAATAACTTTAGAAACAATAATCGTTTCAACAGGAATTACGGAAGGAGAACCGCTTCTAATACCACTTACAGAAGAAGTAACTCTTCATACAGAAACAGAAACTATACAAGCAGAAGAAATTCTACCACAAATAGACAATCATCTACTTCAAGAAGAAATAATAATTCAAGTTATTCCAGAAGGAGTAGTACAATAAATAGAAATTCTTCATCAAGAAGAAGTGTTAGAAATAGTTCCACCTCAAGAAGAAGTAGTTCAAGAGGAAGTTCCTCTTCAAGAAGAAGTTCAAGTTCAAGAAGAAACAATAGTGCAAGTATTAACGGTAGAAATAGCAACAATAATAGACAGGTTGTTGTGGTAAGACGTTCTTCAAACAACAATAGAAGTACTAATTCCTCAACTAGAAGATATCGTTCAAGTTCTAGGAACACAACGTCTAGAACAAATTCAAGAGCTACAAGAAATTCGAGTACAAATAGAAGGAGCACTTATAAACCTTCTACTAGAAGCTCATCCACAAGATCTTCTTCTCGAAGTTCATCTACCAGGAGCACTCCAAGTAGAAGCAGCTCTAGGAGTTCTTCTTCAAGAAGGTCATCATCTAGAAAAAGAGGATAGAATAACACTTTACAAAAACCATTACAATGAAGAAAATTTTAATCATAGCGATAGTATTCGCAGCAACATTTACGTCTTATTCTCAATCTTTAGGCTATCAAGATTTAGCGATTTTATTCTCTCAAGATGACAGAAATGGTTCAGCACGTTTTACTGGAATGAGTGGAGCTTTTGGAGCTCTTGGAGGGGATGTTTCTGTAATGAATATAAATCCTGCAGGTATAGCTGTTTTTAATAATAGCGCATTTTCGGGAACTCTAAACTCTAGAAATTCTGAGATTATTTCTAATTATTACGGAAATTCACAAACAACTCAAGATCAGTTTTTTAATTTATCTCATGCCGGTGCAGTTTTAGTTTTTGACACTGCTTATAACTCAGAATGGAATAAATTTTCTATTGGATTTAATTACAGAATAACTAAAGATTTTTCTGATAGTTTTAGAGTTAGAGGTAATAGCGGAGTTGCAACTTTTACAGAATTTCCATTAGACAACAACACCCCAACACTAAATTATAATATTGCTGATGGACAAAGATTTAACACACTTTATAACGGAGAAATAAGTGAGTTAAATATGGCTTTTTCTACGGTACATCAAAATAAAATATACTTAGGTTTTGGTTTAAATTTCTATGATTTAAACTTCTCACAGCAATCTACATTAACTGAATTTAATAGTGATGTTAATGGAAATGAGTTAGACGCTAATTTATATCAAGAAAATTTTACTATCGGAACAGGTGTTTCTGCGAACTTAGGATTTATATACAAGGCTCATAAAAACTTTAGGTTTGGTGCATCTTACCAAACTCCAACAATTTTTTATGACATTACTGAAGAAACAAATATCGTAAATAATGATGGCTATGATGGAGATACCGAAATTTCAGTTAGTAACGATAATGTAATTTACGACAATACTGCTGGAGGCAACTTCCCTACTCAGAATCTTTTATACAGACTAAAAACACCAGGAAAATTAACAGCGAGTGCTGCTTTTATTTTTGGCAAAAGTGGTCTTTTAAGTTTTGATTACACCAATAAATTTTTTACCAATACAAGATTTAATACTTCTGGATTTGATACTGAAAATCAATTCTTTCAAAACGAATTAAGAAATACACATTCTTACAACATAGGAACTGAATGGAGACTAGATAGATTTAGTGTACGTGGTGGATATCATTTTGAACAAAATCCAGATACATTAGCTATAAATTCTGATAATCTCGAAGGGTATTCTTTTGGAGCAGGTTACAATTTTGGGAGTTTTAAATTAGATTTTTCATATTCTAACAACAACCGGACTGCTCCTTACAATTTTTATTCAGGTTTTAACGTAAACTCTGCAGAATTGCAATTAGACAATAGAACTTTTGCAGCTACAATAACTTTAAATCTGTAACCCAAAAAACAATTCAATATTTCCTTTAGAAATTATATTCTTAATTTCTAAAGGATATTTTATTTAACGTATTATAACAATACTGTTCCTCTTTTTTCCTTAATTTTGCAACTTAATTTTTAGAAAGATGCAGGAAGTAAAAATTACGGTTCAAGAAACCACTAACAATACTATTATAAAATTTAATACGAATACCATTTTAATTAATGGTGGTAGCTATGAATATAGCAATATTGATGATGCTAAAAATTCGCCCTTAGCACAACAACTATTTTATCTTCCGTTTGTAAAAAAGGTATTTATTACAGCAAATTTTATTGCCGTTCAACGTTTTGATATTGTAGAGTGGAGTGATGTACAAGATGAGGTAGCTTCTCAATTAGAAAGTTATTTAAATGATGATGGTGTGGTGGTAAATGAAGAAACACGAACTTCAAAAAAAGAAGCTATTGAGGTTTATGCAGAAGTAACTCCCAATCCATCAGTAATGAAGTTTGGTACTAACAAATCTTTAACGCAAAGAGATGTAGAATATAAAAATATTGACGAAGCTAGTAAATCATCACCTTTAGCACAAGCAATTTTTAATTTTCCATTTGTTAAAGAGGTTTTTATATCAGATAATTACGTATCTATAACAAAATACGACATGGTAGAATGGAATGAAGTTTTTGCTGAAGTAAGAACTTTTATTCGTGAATATTTAGTCTCGGGAAAAACCATCATTCAAGAATTACCTAATCAAGAGAAAGAAGATTCATCAAACAAAGTAGAGCAACCAAGTATTAAGCTAGAAGGTATTTCTGCACAAATTGTAGACATTTTAGACGAATACATTAAACCTGCTGTAGCTGGTGATGGAGGTAACATTGCTTTTCGTTCTTATGATGAAACAAACAAAGTAGTTAGTGTAATTTTACAAGGCGCTTGTAGCGGATGCCCATCTTCTACAGCAACACTAAAAAACGGAATAGAAAACTTACTAAAAGAAATGTTACCCAATCAAATTAATGAAGTTGTAGCTATTAATGGATAAAAAATGTCAGCAGAAAAAATAAATCCTTATAAAGATTCCGAGCTTGGTAAAAAAGAACAAGTTGCTCAGATGTTTGATAATATTTCTGAGAATTACGATGGTTTAAACAGAGTTATTTCTTTAGGGATCGACGTAAAATGGCGTAAAAAAGTTGTGAAAATTGTTGGTAAAAACAATCCAAAACAAATTTTAGACATTGCAACAGGTACTGGTGATTTAGCTTTAATGATGGCTTCGTTAAAACCTGAAAAAATTGTTGGTTTAGACATTTCTGCCGGAATGTTAGAAGTTGGTAAACAAAAAATTGCTAAAGCAAACTTATCTGACAAAATAGAAATGATAGTTGGCGACTCTGAAGAAATGCCTTTTAAAGATAATACTTTTGATGCGATTACTGTTTCTTTTGGTGTTCGTAATTTTGCACACTTAGATAAAGGATTAACTGAAATTGCAAGAGTTTTAAAACCAACTGGGGTTTTAGTTATTTTAGAAACTTCTAATCCTACGAAATTCCCTTTTAAACAAGGTTATAAATTTTATACTAATTTTATTTTACCCGTAATCGGAAAATTATTCTCTAAAGATAAAGTTGCGTATTCTTATCTTTCTGAATCTGCAAATTCTTTTCCATTTGGAGATGCTTTCAACAATATTTTAAAAAAAAATGGGTTTACACATACAAAAGACACACCTGTAACTTTTGGAGTTGCAACAATTTATACTGCATATAAATAATGATTTGTAAAAGGTTTTTAATTATCAGTTTTTTTCTTTTGAACTCTCTTGCACTTTTTGCTCAAAGAGAAAAGGTAGAATATCTTCCTACTTTTGACAATAAGAAATTTCACTATGGATTTTATTTAGGCTTAAATCAAAATGATTTTAAGGTTAGCTTAAAAAATGTTAACACCCTTCCTAATTCCAATATTTCTGTAGAATCTACTCCAGGTTTTAATGTAGGTCTAATTGCAGATTTACGTCTTCATAAAAATCTAAATTTACGTCTTGAACCTGGTTTAATGACCAATTCTAAAAAAATATTTTTTAACCATATAGCAACAGCACAAGATAGTGTTCGAGATGTAAGCTCTACATACTTGCATGTTCCTCTATTGTTTAAGTTTAGTACAGATAGATATAAAAACATCCGTCCATACTTGTTAGCAGGTGTTTCTTTGGATTATAATTTTTCGAGTAACGAAAAAAATCCTGATGATAATTTTTCTGGACAATTTAGAATGAATTCTACTAATTTCATGTACGAAGTTGGAATAGGTATCGACATTTATTTATATTTCTTTAAATTCTCACCTTCAATTCGTGGAGTTTTTGCAATTAACAACGAGATAAAATATGACAACCCTTCTAATGGAACTAGCCAATGGACTGCGCCAATAAACTTTATGGGAACTAGAGGTGTATTTTTAAACTTTGCTTTTGAGTAAGGTTTTGCGACAAAGGTTCAAAGTAATAAAATTTACTTAAAACTGATTACTGACCTTTTAAACTCACTCAATAAAACAGCAGTAGCTGTTGCCACATTTAAACTTTCTGTTTCTTTAGTTTCTCCAAATCTAGGGATGGAAATTATATTAGAAACTAGCTTTTTTATTTCTTCAGAAACGCCATTTGCTTCATTCCCCATAATTAAAACTGCTTCTTTGGGTAGTTCCGTTTTATAAATATTCTCTCCATCCATATCTGCAATAAATTTTGGTAACTTTACTTTTTTTAAATAGATCTCTAAATCTACATAATGAATTGCTACTCTTTTTAAAGACCCCATACTTGATTGCACAACCTTTTGATTAAAACAATCTACAGTATCTTTAGAACACATTAATTCTTCTATTCCGAACCAATCACACAAACGAATAATTGTTCCTAAATTTCCTGGATCATTTATTGCATCTAAAGCTAGAATTAACCCTTTCTCATTATAAACCTCATTAGTGGGTATTTTAAATAACCCTAGCACTTTATTAGGTGTTTTTAAATTACTTACCTTTTTTAATTCACTCTCTGTAATTTTAATTACTTTTTCTTGAGGTATATTATCAAAAATATCTTTGGTGCAAAAAAGCAAATCTAGTTCGAAAGAAGAATTTAATAATTCTTGAACCACCTTTATGCCTTCTGCAACAAATAATTTATGTTTTTGTCTATACTTTTTTTGAGATAAACTTGTTATGATTTTAAATTGATTTTTTGATATACTCATTAATTGATTGTAAATAGAAATAAACCGTCGAAAAATACTATTTTTGAAATTGATAGCGTCTGTAAAGTTATGAAAAAACTCATTTCGTTTTTATTTTTGATTATTACACTCTTTTCTTGCAACTCAACAAAACATGTTGCCAAGGATGCTCATATGTTAACTCAAAACTATATTTATGTAGATAGCGTTAGAGATAAAAGTACCGAATTACAAAAATACATTTTACAAAAACCAAATCCACGATTTTTAGATTTACCTTTTGCATTATACTTTCATAACATTGGAAATCACAACAAACCTAAAACGCCAACTGAATGGGCAAAAAAAAACCCACGATCTTATAACTTGATAAAAAAGATTTTTTCAGAAAAACAAAGTATTGCTTATGCAAAATCTTTTATATCTATTAATAATTGGTTTTTAAGTTACGAAGGTCCTGAAATAATAAACGACAGAAAAGTTAACAATACTAAAAACAATCTCTGGTCTTATTATAAAACAAAGGGGTATTTCAAATCTAAAGTCACCTCCAAAATAAATAGGTATAATGATAAAAAAGCTACAGTAGAATATTATATTTCTAGAGGAAAACCAACTGTACTAGATACAATAACACTAAAAATTGAATCGCCTGTTTTAGATTCAATATATTATTCCAATAACTTCAAATCATTACTTAAAAGTGGAGACCAATACAATGATAATAATTTTAGAAATGAAGCCAGTAAAGTAATAAAACTGTATAAGAACAATGGAATTTATAATTTTAAAGAATCTTCTCTAGGTTTTTATGTAGACTCTACTAGAGTAGACAACAAGACAAATGTTGACTTTATTATTTCGGGAAATAGGTTAGAAGATGAGAACGGCACTTATGTAAATAAACCCTATAAGGTCCATAAGGTTAAAGAAATTAATGTATATACAGATTATTCTTTTAGTAAAAAAAACGAGGTTATAAAAGATTCTATCACATACAATGGGATGAACTTTTTAGCATTTGATAAAAACAGATTTAATCCAAAATATTTATCTGAATCTATTTTTATAAAAAAAAATGGCATCTATAAAGACACCCTAAGAAACTTAACAAGAAACCATTTAAAATCTCTTAAAAACTTTAAATCTACTAATATAAAATTTACAGAAATTCTTGGTTCTGATACTGATTTAAAAATGGATATTTTACTATCTCCAATAGAAAAATACACATTAGGTTTAGAAACAGAACTAACACATTCTAATATAAGAAACATTGGTACTTCAGCTAAATTTTCTATCGCAAACAGAAATACATTTAGAGGAGCAGAGTTACTAAAACTTTCTTTTTTAGGATCTTATTTTAACTCCATAAACGGACCAGGTTGGGAAATCGGATCAGATGCTTCTATAGAAATTCCAAGATTTGTAGCTCCTTTTGGTTTAAGAAGATTAGTTCCCAAAAGAATGTCGCCCCGAACATTGTTTTCCGTTGGTGCAAGTTTTCAAAAAAACATAGGTTTAGATAGGAAAACATTTACTGTTTTAGCAGATTATAAATGGAATTATAACACAAAGAAAACAATACAAATAGAAGCGATTAACTTGCAATACATTCAAAACTTAAATGTAAATCGTTATTTTGACATTTATAGTTCAGAATTTAAAACATTAGATGATATTGCCAAAACTTACGACGATACCGTTAACCCATCGACTCCAAATCACCCTCTATCAGATAATTTAGATAATCAAGCTTCAGAGGCAATAAAATTTATGGAAAAAGTGTCTAGCAACAACAGTTTTAGAGCCTCCAATCCGCAAGACTATAATACAACTGTTAATATTCTAGATCGTTATAAAATAATTACATCAGATTTTTTAATACCCACACTAGCTTATACATTCAACTATAATAGTCAGACCGATTTTAAAGACAATAATTTCTCGTTTTTTAGATTAAGAATAGCAAATTCTGGAAATATACTTGGCCTAATATCTAACAAAACAAATTCAAATAATAAAAAAACTTTCTTAGATATACCTTTAGCTCAATATTTTAAAACTGACTTTGAGTTTAAACAATTTTGGGATGTTGGATTTAGCTCAGTATTTGGATTTAGGACCTTTTTAGGTGCTATTATTCCTTACAACAATTCAGACATTCCCTTTATTAAAAGTTATTTTGCTGGTGGATCTAATGATATAAGAGCGTGGCAAACTTATGAATTAGGACCTGGTAGTAGAAATACTGGTCTAGAATTTAATGTTGGTAGTTTAAAATTTCTAACAAGTGTAGAATACAGGTTTCCAGTATTTAGTAAATTAAAAGGAGCCCTTTTTATAGATGCTGGTAATATTTGGGATATTACAAACTCAGAATTTGTTGATGACGACGCAAAGTTTAATGGCTTAAAATCTTTAAAAAATATTGCTATTGGATCTGGTATTGGAGCTCGGTTAGATTTTAGCTTTTTAATTCTTCGATTTGATGTAGGTTTTAAAACCTTTGAACCTTATTTATCTGGACAAAAATGGTTTAAAAACTATAATTTTAAAAGTGCTGTTTACAATATTGGTATTAATTACCCATTCTAAAAGAACAAAAACCTATAACGTTTTCGTTATTTTAAAGATCCTAAAGGACAGTAAAACAGGTATTTTTCATTACTTTTGACACCTATCAACTTTTTTAAACACATAATATGAGTCATAACATAAAACCAGGTGTAGCAACAGGGAAAGAAGTACAAGCAATTTTTAACCTTGCTAAAGAAAAAGGATTTGCACTACCAGCAGTAAATGTAGTAGGTTCAAATACTATTAATGGAGTTTTAGAAACTGCTAGAGATTTAAATTCTCCAGTAATTATCCAGTTTTCTAACAGTGGTGCACAATTTAATGCCGGAAAAGGTTTATCTAATGAAGGCCAAAAATCTGCAATTGCAGGAGGTATTGCAGGTGCTAAACATGTCCATGAATTAGCAGTAGCTTATGGTGTTCCAGTAATTTTACACACAGACCACTGTGCTAAAAAATTATTGCCTTGGATCGATGGTTTATTAGATGCATCAGAAAAACATTATGCAGAAACTGGCAAACCTTTGTATAGCTCTCATATGATTGATTTATCAGAAGAACCTATAGAAGAAAATATTGCTATCTGTAAAGATTATCTTGCAAGAATGAGCAAAATGGGTATGACATTAGAAATTGAATTAGGTATCACTGGAGGAGAAGAAGATGGTGTTGATAATACTGATGTTGATGTTTCAAAGTTATACACTCAACCAGAAGAAGTTGCTTATGCTTATGAAGAGTTATTAAAAGTATCACCTCAATTTACAATTGCTGCTGCTTTTGGAAATGTTCACGGAGTTTACAAACCTGGTAATGTAAAATTAACCCCAAAAATCTTAAAAAATTCTCAAGAATACATTTCTAAAAAATACAATGTTCCTCATAATACAATCGATTTTGTTTTTCATGGTGGATCAGGTTCTACATTAGAAGAAATTAGAGAAGCAATTGGTTATGGCGTTATTAAAATGAATATAGATACTGATTTACAATTTGCTTTTACTGAAGGTATTAGAGATTATATGCAAGAAAAAGCTGATTATTTGGCTACCCAAATTGGTAATCCAGAAGGTGCAGATCAACCTAACAAAAAACATTACGACCCAAGAAAATGGTTGCGTTTAGGTGAAGAAACATTTAAAGAACGTTTAAAACAAGCATTCTCAGATTTAAACAATGTAGATACTTTATAGTTTCTTAATTATATAAAACATTAAAAGCATTTTGATTTTTCAAAGTGCTTTTTTTATGATAATACTTTATTCAAAAGAACAGTTTAAAGAAAAATCTTTTACATTTGTATTTCTATTTCTTTTTAAAAAAAAGAATACAACCTAAAAAACATAACGACAACTATGGCTTGGTTTAAAAGAACAGACAAAGGTATTCAAACCTCAACAGAAAATAAAAAAGACACACCTAAAGGATTATGGTACAAAACTCCTAGTGGTAAAATTATAGACACTGAAGAACTAAAAAGAAACTTATATGTTAGTCCTGAAGACGGATATCATGTTAGAATTGGTAGTAAGCATTATTTCGAATTATTTTTTGACAACAATAAATTCAAAGAATTAGATAAAAACCTTACATCTAAAGATCCTCTAAAATTTGTTGACACCAAAAAATATACAGATAGAGTAAAAGCAGCTCAAGAGAAATCAAAATTAAAAGATGCTGTTAGAACTGCTGTAGGTAAATCTTTAGGAAAAGATTTAGTTATTGCAGCTATGGATTTTGCATTTATTGGAGGTTCTATGGGATCTGTTGTTGGAGAAAAAATAGCGCGAGCTATTAACTATGCGATAGAACACAAATTACCATTTCTAATGATTTCTAAATCGGGTGGAGCAAGAATGATGGAAGCATCACTGTCTTTAATGCAATTGGTAAAAACATCTGCAAAATTAGCGCAACTAGCAGACGCTAAATTACCATACATTTCATTATGTACAGACCCAACAACTGGTGGTACAACTGCATCTTATGCAATGTTAGGAGACATTAATATTGCAGAACCAAACGCTTTAATTGCATTTGCTGGACCAAGAGTAGTTAAAGATACTACTGGTAAAGATTTACCAGAAGGTTTTCAAAAATCTGAATTTGTTTTAGAACATGGTTTTTTAGATGCTATTTATGAACGTAAAAACTTAAAAAAGCAAGTCAATTTATATATCGACTTAATACAAAATCTTCCTATTCGAAAAGAAGAATCAGTATCATAAACAAAAAAGTCAGCGAGTGCTGACTTTTTTGTTTCTACAAGCTTATAAAAAGAAACACATAACGCATCTATATTATCAAAAATAGTTTTATATTTGCAGCTTCGATGAAATCATCATTGATACACATAAAAATTATTTAAATAATATTGGCATGTACTTAACAAGAGAAATTAAAGAAGGAATCTTCGAAAAACACGGTAAAGGAAAAAATGATACTGGTTCTTCAGAAGGTCAAATTGCATTATTTACGCACAGAATTAACCATTTAACTGAGCACTTAAAACAAAATCGTAAAGATTTTAACACAGAGCGTTCTTTAGTAAGAATGGTTGGTAAACGTAGAAGTTTATTAGACTATTTAAAGAAAACTGACATTGCAAGATATCGTGCAATCATTAAAGAATTAGGAATTAGAAAATAATTCTTAAATAAAAAAGAGGCTCTATAAACGTGCCTCTTTTTTATTTTAACACGTATTTCATTCTGCCTAACAAACAGAATCTTAATAAAAAAATCAAAAGAACTAACAATCCTTTTGAATTTCCATTGGAAAATCCACAACAACAGCAACACAACAACAAACAAATTAAAAATTTAGAATTAAAATTTTATGATTCCAAAAGTATTTAAAGAGGTGATAGACCTTGGAGATGGAAGAACCATCTCGTTAGAAACCGGTAAATTAGCGAAACAAGCTCACGGTTCAGTTGTTGTTCAATCAGGAAAATGTATGTTATTATGTACTGTTGTATCAAATTATCATCAAGCAGATGTAGATTTTTTACCTTTAACAGTAGATTATAGAGAGAAATTTGCTGCTGCAGGGCGTTACCCTGGAGGTTTCTTTAAAAGAGAAGCAAGACCAAGTGATGGAGAAGTATTAACAATGCGTTTAGTAGACCGTGTTTTACGTCCATTATTCCCAAAAGATTATCACGCAGAAACTCAGGTTATGATTCAGATGATGTCTCATGATGATGATGTAATGCCAGATGCAATGGCTGGGTTAGCTGCTTCTGCGGCTATTCAGTTATCAGATATCCCATTTGAAACTCCAATTTCTGAAGTTAGAGTTGCAAGAGTAAATGGTGAATTTGTAATCAACCCAACAAGAGCGCAATTAGATGTCGCTGATATAGATATGATGGTTGGAGCTTCTGCAGATTCTGTAATGATGGTAGAAGGTGAAATGGATGAATGTTCTGAAGAAGAAATGGCGGATGCAATTAAATTTGCACATGAAGCAATTAAAGTACAGTGCGCTGCACAAGTTGCTTTAGCTGAAGCTTTTGGTAAAAAAGAAACTCGTGAATATGAGCCAGAAGTAGAAGATGAGGATTTGGCTGCAAAAATTAAAGAATTAGTATACGATAAAACATATGCTATTGCTAAAGCAGGTTCTGCTAAGCATGAAAGAAGTGCCGCTTTTAGCGAAATTAAAGAAGAAGTTTTCAATACTTTTTCTGAAGAAGAGCAAGCTGAATTAGGAAAATTAATTCATAAATATGTTGCAAAAGCACAAAAAACTGCAATTCGTGATTTAACTTTAAACGAAGGTTTACGCTTAGACGGACGTAAAACTGATGAAATTAGACCAATTTGGTGTGAGGTAGATTATCTACCATCAACTCATGGTTCATCAATATTTACAAGAGGAGAAACACAAGCTTTAGCCACTGTAACTTTAGGAACTTCTAGAGAAGCAAACCAAATAGATATGCCATCTTTTGAAGGTGAAGAAACATTCTATTTACACTATAACTTCCCTCCTTTTTCTACAGGAGAAGCACGTCCTTTAAGAGGAACTTCACGTAGAGAAGTTGGCCATGGTAACTTAGCACAAAGAGCCTTAAAAGGAATGATCCCTACTGATTGCCCTTATACAGTAAGAGTGGTGTCAGAAGTATTAGAATCTAATGGTTCTTCTTCTATGGCAACTGTTTGCTCTGGTACAATGGCATTAATGGATGCTGGTGTTCAATTAAAGAAACCTGTTTCTGGTATTGCTATGGGATTAATTTCTGATGGTGATAAATATGCAGTTTTATCTGATATTTTAGGTGATGAAGATCACTTAGGAGATATGGACTTTAAAGTAACGGGAACTGCTGATGGTATTACAGCTTGTCAAATGGATATTAAAATCAAAGGACTTTCTTACGAGATTTTGGTAAACGCTTTAAAACAAGCAAGAGATGGTCGTTTACATATTTTATCTAAATTAACAGATACAATAGAAACACCAAATGCTGATGTTAAAGCACACGCTCCAAAAATGATTACCAGAAGAATCCCTAACGATTTAATTGGTGCATTTATTGGTCCAGGTGGTAAACATATTCAAGAATTACAAAAAGAAACAGAAACTACAATTGTAATTACAGAAGATCCAGTAACTGAAGAAGGTATCATTGAAATTTTAGGTACTAAACCAGCAGGAATGGATGCAGTAATCGCTAAGATTGAGTCAATGTTATTCAAACCTGAAAAAGGTTCTGTTTACGAAGTGAAAGTAATTAAAATGTTAGATTTTGGTGCTGTTGTAGAATATACAGAAGCTCCAGGAAACGAAGTTTTATTACACGTAAGCGAACTAGCTTGGGAACGCACAGACAACGTCTCTGACGTAGTTAAATTAGGTGATACTTTAGATGTAAAATACTTTGGTATAGACCCTAAAACTCGTAAAGAAAAAGTTTCTAGAAAAGCTTTATTAGAAAAACCTGAAGGTTGGACTCCAAGGCCTCCAAGAGATAATAATCGAGGTAGAGACAATAGAGGTAGAGATAATCGCGGAAGAGATAACAGACGTGATGATAGAAGACCAAGACAAGAGAAAAAAGAAGACTAAATTCTTTTTCAATTAATATCAAAAATCGCCATTTAATTATGGCGATTTTTTTATGCTTTTTTGTTTCTTTGTTATTCTTAATGAAAATTCAATCAATTACATATCTATCATTAGGCACCAATCAAGGAAACAAGATTGAAAACCTACAGAACGCCATCAATTTAATTGATGAAAAAATAGGTGAAATTTTAAAAATATCTTCAGTTTATGCCACTCCTGCATGGGGTTTTAAGGGTGATGACTTTTATAATATTTGTGTAAAAGTATTATCATATCTTCAACCTGAAGCCTTAATAGATTCTTTGTTAGCTATAGAAAATGATTTAGGCAGAGAACGTTCCTCAGAAGAAGGTTATCAAAACAGAAGGATAGATATTGATATTCTACTTTATGATGATGAAATAATATTTTCTAAAGAACTTACTATTCCTCATCCTAAAATGCTAGAGCGTAAGTTTGTCATGGTACCTTTAAACGAGATTGCCCCAACTTTTGTACATCCTCTAAACAAGCAAGAGATTTCAATTTGTTTACTAAATTGTGATGATTCTTCAAAAATTACAATTGTAAATAAAAAATTAAAAATACCAATTTCTATTACAGAAAAATACAATTACATTGCTATTGAAGGAAATATTGGTGCAGGAAAAACAACTTTAGCAAAAATGCTTTCCGATGACTTTAATGCAAAAAAAGTATTAGAGCGTTTTGCAGATAATCCTTTTTTACCAAAATTTTACAAAGATCAAGAAAGATTTGCTTTTCCATTGGAGATGAGTTTTTTAGCAGATAGATACCAGCAGTTAACCGATGATTTAGCGCAATTCGACTTATTTAAGAACTTTATTGTATCTGATTATTATATTTTTAAATCATTAATATTCGCACAGGTAACTCTTCAAAAAGAAGAATACTTCTTATATAGAAAAATATTTGATATTATGTATAAAGAAATCACAAAACCTGATTTGTATGTTTATTTGTATCAAAATACTGAACGATTATTAGAAAATATTAAAAAAAGAGGAAGAGATTATGAACAAAGTATAACATCTTCTTATCTAAAAAATATTCAAGATGGATACAAAAACTTTATCAATACAGAAAAAAACTTAAAAATACTTTTAATTGATGTATCAAAAATAGATTTTGTAAATAAAAGAACAGATTATAGTTACATTGTAAACAAAATAAAGAATTTTAAAAAAAAAAATGATACTTTTGCGGGGAAATGATTCCCCCAATTATTTAAAACAGAAAATTACACTAAAAAGATGAGGAGAATTTTTTTATTGATTTTTTTCAGCACATTTATTGTAGCTGAATCTTTCGGTCAATTTACTACAGATGAAATTACTTACGGAAATAGAATTGATTTAGAAAATAGTAATAGTTGGGCTATTGGAGCAGGTTTTAATAACTTTATTATGCATGGTGACATGCGTTCTTTAGGAACTAGCGATGATACAAATTACTGGAATTTTGGATTTTACGGATATGTAAATAAGATGTTTAACCCTTTATTAGGACTTGAACTAAAAGCTTCTTATTCAAAAATTTCAGGTGGTGCTCAATATTTCTCAACTGTATATGAACTTTTATATGTAAACAATGCAGTTATTCGAGATGACATGAAATTTGAAGGTAGAGCTTATGGAGCCGAATTAAATTTAATTTTTAGTTTTACAAACTTATATCAAACAACTGCAAGTAAATGGCATGCTGCTGGATACTTTGGAGTTGGGTATCATTTATACAATTCAGCCTTATTTGAAAAGCTACCAAATGGATCATTTCAAAAAATACCTGCTGCTGATTTCGGAAAAAATCCAGCTAGAAATAGTGTCAATCAAGCAAGTTCTATATATCTATCTGCTCAATTTGGATTAAAGAGAAGAATCAATAAGAGAGTTGATTTAGAATTTAGAACAGGTATGTACTTTAATTATGAAGATCATTTAGATGCTGCTATTTCTAACAAACAAGATTGGGAAACATTTTTTGTGTCTAGTGTAGGTTTAGCTGTTAAACTAGGAAAAAAGAAAATCTTTACAATATGGGGTGATGAGAATGGTGGAGCTGACCAATTTAAAATTGTTGATACAGATAATGATGGGGTAATGGATCAATTAGATATTGAACCAAATACTCCTGCGGGGGTAATGGTTTATGGTAATGGTAAAGCTGTTGATTCTGATAAAGATGGTTTACCTGATTATAAAGATAAGTGTCCTTTAAAATATGGCCCCATCTCTAATCAAGGTTGCCCTTTAAATACTGATACTGATGGAGATGGAATTATGGATGGAGAAGATTTATGTCCTAATACTCCTGGTGTTATTGAAAATAGAGGTTGTCCTTTACAAGATAACGCATCTCCAACAAATGTAACGCAACAAATTGGATTGCTTGCTGCAAGTATTTACTTTGACACAAATAGTGATAGAATTAAAAGCATCTCATTTGCAACTATTGACAAAATTATTAACTTGATGAAGAAGATACCAGATGTTAAGTTTGTTATTGAAGGACATACAGATAATAGAAATAGCGATAGATATAACCTTTATTTATCTCAAAGAAGAGCTGCTAGTGTGAGAAAATACATGATTAAACAAGGTATACCTAATGAAAGGTTAGAGTCTAAAGGTTATGGTGAATCTAGACCAAAGTTCTCTAATGATAATGCAGGTGGAAGACAGTTAAACAGAAGGGTAGAAATTAAACCAGTTGGTTCATTAGACTAAGAGATATTAAATATTAATACAAAAGAAAAAGCTACCAATTAATTTGGTAGCTTTTTTTATAGAGAATCTGTATGGGTTAATAAACCAAATAAAAATAGAATTGCCTTCTAAAATTAGAAGGCAATTCTATTAAAAACACATACTTAATTAGTCTTTTTTAAGTCTAATTTTTCAGCAAAATAATCACAGAAATCGCGCATGGTAGCGCTCATTTTTTGATCATCTGTAGCTCTTTCGAAAGTATCCGCCATAGACACTAATGTTTGATGATAAAACTGTTTCATTTCATCAACAGGCATGTCTTTGGTCCATAAGTCCATACGAAGAGTATCTTTCTTTTTATGATCCCAAACAGAAATCATAATAGATTTAGAGGTTTCATTATCTATACCACCATCTTTTGCTGTCCAAGAAATTTCTTCTGGAACTTTATTTTCATCTAATCCGATTTTAAAAGTAATTTCTGAATTATGTTTTACTGACATTATTTTTTTGGTTTATATTTTGATTTTCTAAATAAATCTTCAGATTCTATCTTAATTAATTCCTGCAAAGATACATCATTATGTTTCATATAAGATTTTACAATTTGCCAACCTAACCAAACTCCAATTCTACCTGGAGATAAGCTATCTTCAGATAGATAAAATTTAGAAAAAGGCCCATTATCTATAAATCTTTTATTCAATTTAGTATCTGTACTAAATAAGAGTTTTTTATCAATAAAATACTTCCAAATTTGCTCTTCATTTATTATCGCCCAATCAAGCTTTGTCTGTTCATATCCTATTTTTATATGATCAGAAACTAAAGGAAGAAAAAGATCTAACAAATATAACTTCTTACCTTCATTTATTATTTTTCCAATAAAACTTCTGTCTTTATTAATTAACACCTGTTGATCTATTATTGTATTTGCAACATCGACAATTATATTAGCTTTTGAATTGTTTTCTTTAATATATTTTGGGTAATCAGCATAAAACACATGTTTTTTACCTAAATATACATCCAAAGAAATTAAAAGTAAACTATCTGCATAAATCACTCTATTTTCATAATCAATATTAGTTAACATTGTAACTACATTGGGTGCTTTAAAATCAGATTTATAATATTTTATGTGCTTAAATAGTGATGTTAACTTATTTTTTAAATCAGATATATTTTCAAATACTTTTTGAGTTTCAGCAAAAAGTTCTTGTTCATCTTTGCTATTAATTTTAGCAATAGCCAAACTATCAGGAAATGAATCAGGAAATAAATATGGGTATTTCTTTTTTACATTTGGCAGTGTTTCTTTTGATGAATTATAAAAATCTACATCGTATCTTTTAATTGAAAATTCTACATTAATATTAGAAACATCAATTTTAGTTTTATTTTTATCAGAACATGAAAAAAACAAGCATAAAACCATTAAAACTGTAAAATAAAATCTCATATTCTTTGTATCTTAGTCTTTCAATTTAAGAACGATAAAAATACTAAAATAGTTTATTTATGAACACCGAAAAAGTAGCAAAACATATTATAAACTGGTTAAAAGAATATGCAGAAAATGCTAGAGTAAATGGATTTGTTGTAGGCGTATCTGGCGGAATAGATTCTGCGTTAACTTCTACTCTTTGTGCTAAAACTGGTTTCCCTACCCTTTGTGTTGAAATGCCAATTCATCAAGCAAAAAGTCAAGTTTCAAGAGCTCAAGAACATATTGCTCAATTAAAAAATCGTTTTGATAATGTTTCTGATACGCGTGTTGATTTAACTTCTACTTTTGAAACTTTTAAAAATGAAGTTCCTATTGTAGATAACCAAGCAAAAGTAGATTTATCTTTAGCTAATACAAGAGCAAGACTTAGAATGACTAACTTATATTATTTGGCAGGAATATATGGTTATTTGGTTGCTGGAACAGGGAATAAAGTTGAAGATTTTGGTGTTGGTTTTTATACTAAATATGGTGATGGAGGTGTAGATTTAAGTCCGATTGCAGATTTAATGAAATCTGAAGTATACGAACTAGCAGCATTTTTAGGAGTTCCTAATTCTATTCAAAAAGCACAACCAACTGACGGTTTATTTGGAGACAGTAGAACAGATGAAGACCAACTTGGAGCTTCTTATGATGAACTCGAATGGGCTATGAAAATGCAAGATAAAGGTAAAACAGAAAGTAATTTCTCTGGAAGAGAGTTAGAAGTTTTTATAATTTATTCAAGATTAAATAGAAATAATCAACATAAAATGACGCCAATACCTGTTTGTCAAATACCAAAAGATATTAAATAATTTGAGCTAAAATAAATTATAAAGAAATCATTAATTTTTTTATTTTTTTATGTGCTCTTCTTTTTGAACCTTTAGATATTTCAAATGGCAAAAAAAGAGATAATTGGACAATTTTTAATAAAATTAGTATTTTCTTCATCTTTTTGTAATAAACGCTTTTATTATAGATGAAGAAACTGTTAAAAGGTTGCGTAAAAAGTAAAGTTTTATTTTTTGTTAGTTATTAGAGCAATTTAAACTACCCTTTTAAGTTTTTCTGAAAGCTTAATTCTCAGAGAATTATAACTCATTATTTGTTCTTTTTCATCATTTGTATATTCTTTCCCTTTCTCCATAAACTTACTAACTATTTTATCTATTAGAATTCTACGCAGATTAAAAACAACATCAGATACAGCTTTTGGCATTACTTCAATTGCCGATTTTACTTCAATATTTTTGCTTTCCCAATTACTTAACTGATGTTTTTCTTCATCCATTAAAATAGAAGTAACTATAGAAGATATTTCAGAGTTTTTATGATTTATTAGGCTATCTACATCTAATTTTTCAGACTGGTTTAATTGATGAATTATTTCTATATAAATCTCTTGAAAAAGAGAGTTCGTAAACTCTATTTCATCCTCTTGTAAATGCAAATAAATTTCTGAAGAAACTGTATTTTGATATTTTCGATTAGAAATAGTTTCTTTACCATCTTCATCCATATTAATCACTTCTTCAGAAAATTCTATTTCTTCATTTCCATATAACAATAAAATCCTGATAATTTCTTTTTCTAAAATAGATAATTGATCTACTTTTTGAGAAGCTTTTTGACCACCTTTAACCAAACCCATTTGAGCTTGCTCTTGAGCCATAAAATATTCTGGTGGTGGTTGGTTAGGATCTTGTTGAGAAGCATTTTGCTTTTTGGAAACTTTATTTTTTTCTTGAAGTCCTTTTTTTAACAACTGCGCTAACTCGCTAAACAAAACACGTTCAGAAATGTCCATTATTCTTGCACACTCTTGTACATAAACTTCTCGTTGAATTCCATCTGGAATTTTAGAAATACTTGTCACAATATCTCTAATTACTCCTGCTTTTTTTATAGGATCGTTATTAGAGTCTTTTAATAAAAGTGATACTTTAAAGTTGATAAAATCTTGGGCTGAATTTTCTAAATATTCTTTTAACTCTGCATCAGAATGTGCTTTCGCAAAACTATCTGGGTCTTCTCCATCTGGAAACTGAACTACTTTTACGTTCATTCCTTGCTCCAGAATTAAATCTATTCCACGAATAGAAGCTCTTATTCCTGCTGCATCTCCATCAAAAAGAACAGTAATGTTTTTGGTTAGTCTATTTACCAACCGAATTTGATCAGAAGTTAACGCTGTACCTGAAGAAGCCACCACATTCTCAACTCCAGATTGATGGAAAGAAATTACATCTGTATACCCTTCTACTAAAAAACAATTGTCTTGTTTAGCTATTTCCTTTTTAGCCTGATAAATTCCGTAAAGAATTTTACTCTTATGATAAATATCGCTTTCTGGAGAATTTAAGTATTTAGCTGCTTTTTTATCCGCAGTTAAAATACGTCCACCAAAGCCTAAAATACGTCCAGACATTGAGTGAATAGGAAACATAACACGACCTTTAAAACGATCGAATTGTTTATTTTCTTTTACAATTGTTAAACCTGTAGCTGCTAAGTATTTTAAATCGTAACCTTTTGCTAAGGCTGCTTTTGTAAAATTATCCCACTCATCTATACAATATCCTAAATCGAACTTTTTAATGGTTTCTTCTCTAAAACCACGTTCTTTAAAATAACTTAACCCAATTGCTTTCCCTTTGTTGGAATTCAACATTACATCGTGAAAATAATCTTTGGCAAAACTAGACACCAAAAACATACTTTCTCTTTCGTTCATCTGAGCTTTTTCTTCTGTTGTTTGCTCAGTTTCTTCTATTTCTATGTTGTATTTTTTTGCCAACCATCTTAAGGCTTCTGGGTACGAATAATGTTCGTGTTCCATTAAAAAAGAAACAGCATTCCCACCTTTTCCTGTAGAAAAATCTTTCCAGATTTGTTTTACTGGTGACACCATAAAAGAAGGCGACTTTTCATCTGTAAACGGACTTAGTCCTTTAAAGTTACTTCCCGCTTTTTTAAGTTGTACAAATTCACCAATAACCTCCTCTACTCTTGCAGATTCGAAAACTCGGTCTATGGTACTTCTTGATATCATTAAATAAAATTATTGGAAAGTGAAAACAAATATAACAATTAGATTTTTTTAAAAAACAAAAAACCTCACTAACATTATAGTGAGGTTTCTATTAATCATATTTTAAATCATTAAGATGCTGCTCTTAATTTCTTTAAGGTAGTGTTTGTTAATTTTGCTTCTGCATATTCTCTAGTTACATTAAATTCTTTTTGATCAGAACTTGGTAAATCGAACATTGCATCTGTAAAAATAGCTTCACATAAAGAGCGTAAACCTCTTGCACCTAACTTGTACTCTACTGCTTTTTCTACGATATAATTTAACGCATCTTCATCAATTGTAAAATTGACTTCATCCATACCAAACAATTTTGCATATTGTTTGATAATTGAATTTTTAGGTTCTGTTAAAATAGCTCGTAACGTTTTAGCATCTAAAGGATTCATATAACTTAAAACTGGTAAACGCCCAATAATTTCAGGAATTAAACCAAAAGATTTTAAATCTAAAGGAGTAATGTACTGCAATAAGTTTTCTTGATCTACTTTATCTTCATCTAAAGAAGCTCCAAAACCTACAGCCTGCATATTTAAACGCTTGCTAATAATTTTATCAATACCAGAAAATGCTCCTCCAGCAATAAATAAAATATCTTTGGTATTTACCTCAATAAATTTTTGCTCAGGATGTTTTCTTCCGCCTTTTGGCGCAACATTAACTACTGCTCCTTCTAATAATTTTAACAATGCTTGCTGAACTCCTTCTCCAGAAACGTCTCTTGTAATAGAGGGATTATCACCTTTTCTGGCAATTTTATCAATTTCATCAATAAAAACAATTCCTCTTTCTGCTTTTTCTACATCATAATCTGCAGCTTGTAACAATCTGCTTAAAATACTCTCTACATCTTCACCAACATAACCTGCTTGTGTTAAAACAGTAGCATCTACAATAGAAAATGGCACGTTTAACATTTTAGCAATGGTTCTTGCTACTAATGTTTTTCCTGTACCTGTTTCTCCAACCAAAACAATGTTAGATTTTTCTATTTCTACTTCATCCTCGTCATTTTTATCTTGCAATAAACGTTTGTAATGATTGTAAACAGCTACAGCCATTGCTCGTTTTGTTTCATTTTGACCAATGATGTATTGATCTAAAAACTCCTTAATTTCTAACGGTTTTTTTAGTGTTAAATCTTTAGACAAACTACTTGATTTTGCATCAGAAATTTCTTCTTCTACAATTCCGTGAGCTTGCTCTATACATTTATCACATATATGGGCGTCCATACCTGCAATTAACAAGTCTGTTTCCGCTTTTTTTCGTCCGCAAAACGAACATTCTAAGTTTTCTTCTTTCGACATTTTCCTTGGTTTTTGGTTGGTAGTTTGCAGTTATTGGCAAAAAGTAACCAACAACAAAAAACCAACAACTAACAACTACTACTTTCTTGCTAAAACTTCATCAATCATTCCGTAGGCTTTTGCCTCCTCTGCTTTCATCCAGTAATCTCTATCAGAATCATTGTGTACTTTCTCAATTGTTTGACCTGAGTGATTTGCAATAATTGCATACAATTCATCTTTTAACTTTAAGATTTCTCTTGCAGTAATTTCAATATCTGAAGCTTGTCCTTGTGCTCCACCTAATGGTTGGTGAATCATTATTCTTGAATGTGGCAATGCAGAACGTTTTCCTTTTTCTCCAGCACACATTAAAACAGCTCCCATAGATGCTGCCATACCTGTACAAATTGTAGCTACATCTGGTTTTATAAACTGCATAGTATCGTAAATACCCAAACCTGCATACACACCTCCACCTGGAGAATTGATATAAATTGAAATATCTTTATTTGCATCTACACTTTCTAAAAATAACAATTGTGCTTGTATAATATTTGCTACCTGGTCGTTAATCCCTGTTCCTAAAAAGATAATTCTATCCATCATTAAACGAGAAAAAACGTCCATTTGAGTTATATTCATCTGACGCTCTTCCATAATATATGGCGTTAAACTACTTGTTATTTTTGTATAAGAAGTACTGCTTATTCCGTGATGTTTTGTTGCGTATTTTTCGAACTCTTTTCCGTAATCCATTCTTGTAATTCTATTTTGTGTTTAATATTGTAAAGATAAGAACTATTTTCTTACCTTTTTACTGGTGTTTGTCGCTAAAAAAACCTGAATTTTACAATTCAGGTTTTTAAGATTTCTCACTTTGTTCGAAATGACATCATCATTTTTAGAACAATAGCAACATGTCTGTGACTGTTATTTGTAAACTTCTTTAATGAAATCTTCGTAAGAAACTTCTTTTGTTTTAAATTTCATATTCTCTTTAAAGAAAGTCAATAATTTTTGACTAATTAATTGAGATTGTAATTTCTGAGCTTCTTCTTGGTTTTGTAAGATTCTACCAGCAATATCATCCAATTCTTTTTCTTCTGGATTCATATTACCAAATTGAGCCATTTGCGTTCTGATAAATCCTTTTGCGTAATCTACCAATTCTTGATACTCTAATTTGATATCGTTATCTTTCATAATCTTACCTTCGATTAATTGATAACGCAATCCTTTTTCTGATTTTTCATACTCAGCAGCAGCTTCATCTGCAGTTAATTCTTTTTCTCCTGCAGTTGCTAACCATTTTTGTAAAAATTCTGCTGGTAAATCAAACTTTGTATTTTCAATTAAATGCTCTGTAATTGCATTTAATAATTGTTGATCACCTTGTTGTTGGAATTGCTTTTCTGCATCTTCCTTAATTTTTTCTCTTAATTCAGTAACTGTAGAAACACTTCCGTCAGCAAATAGTTTATCAAATAATTCTTTATCTAAATCAGCTGGTTCTGTTTTTGTAATCTCTTCTACAGTTAAGGTAACTGTAATGTCTAAATCGTGAATTACATCGTGAGAAACACCTAAAATGTGTTGTAATTTATGGTCGTCTTCAAATAATTTTTTAGTATCTAACTCAATTACATCACCTACTTTAGCACCAATTACTTTTTTCTCGTTTTTCTTTCCTTTTAAGTCGTTTACTAAGAAAGTAGATTTCTTATTGATGTCGTTTTCTTCATTTACAAAAGTACCTGTAACATTAGAGTGCTCAGTAGCTACTTCTAAAGAAGACATTTTACCATAACGCGTTTGGATATTTTTTACTTCTTCATCAATCAATTTTTCAGTAGCAACAATATTGTATTGTTTTACTTTGTTTTTTGCGTTTAAATCAACCTCAAATTCTGGTACTAAACCTAATTCGAATTCAAAAGAAAACGTTTCTGCATCCCAATTGAATTCATCTTGAACTCTAGGAATAGGATTTCCTAAAATATCTAATTTTTCTTCAGTGATAAATTTATTTAAAGAATCTTGTAAAAGCTTGTTTACCTCATCTATCATTACAGATTTACCATATTGCTTTTTTACCATTCCCATTGGCACATGCCCTTTTCTAAAACCAGGAATGTCAGCTTTTTTACGATAATCTGTTAATACTTCTGTTACTTTTGCTTGATAATCATCTGCAACAATATCAACTTTTACAACTGCGTTTAACGCATCTATGTTTTCTTTTGTAATATTCATTTCTTTGTTCTGTTGTTCTTAAAAAAATCGAGTGCAAAATTAATCATTTAAATTGATTGCACAAATGTTTAAATACTTCTATTTCAGTTATTTTAATGATTTCTTATCTTCTTTTAATAAAGAAAATAATGCTGACCTAAAAATTGACAGTAAAATGCTGAAAAACAATGCTGACCAAAAGCCAGAAACCGCAAAACCATCTACTAATTTATCTGCCAACAAAATAATACAAGCATTAATTACAAATAAGAACAAACCTAAAGTTACAATGGTTGCTGGTAAGGTAAAAAAGATTAAAAGCGGACGTACAAACATATTTAACAGCGATATTACTACAGCTACTATAATTGCAGATACGTAACCTGCTACTGAAATTCCGGGTAAAATATTGGCTAAGACAATTACTGCTAAAGCCGTTAATAAGATTTTTAAAAATGTTTTCATATATATTAATTTAACATCTTTAAAGCTAAAAGTGTACCAAATTCAAAAACTGAATTTTTGGCAGATTTAAGGATTTTTTATTAAGTTTGATAAAAAAATATGAAACCAGTAAAAAAAATCTTTTTTATCCTTTTATCAATATCACTTCTTATTGCTTGTGCAACTAAAAAAAACAGTATTACAAATAATAAAAAATTATTGGTTAAACCTCAAATACTAAATAATGCCTTTGCTATTACAGAAAAAAGCACTGATAAATCTTATGGATATACTCAGAAAAACCCTATAAAAGTTGGTGGTGTTAAAGAATCTGAAGGTCCAATAAACGAAAGAAGATTTTTGAATGCTTTAGCTGGTCCAAATGGAGAACTAATTAATTATTTTAGAGCTGGAAGTTGTTGTCATTTTAAAACAGAAAATGGTATTTTAGGAACTGGTTTGTTAGATCATTACAGAATTTTTTGGAAAGGATCTAAAGACACACTTTCTCTATATATAAATATGTATGACTTTGAAAAGTTAAAAATTCCTGTTGGTTTTACATCAAAAATAAAGTAACCATTTAACACTTTATTCTTTTCTCATTTTTAATATTAATTTCTATTTTCTGAATTTAAATTAGTTATAAAAAATATAGTTTAACAAATCTTATCGTTAGATACGTATAGAGCATATAATAAACTTACTTAAGTCATAGCTTATTTTAACTATTTTTGTTTCAGACTTCAGATAAATTAATCATGCAAAAAAAGAATTTAAAAATGTTGAATATTTTATTAATTATAATAATGATTTCAATATTCATTTATGAAAAATACCCCTACAAAATTTACAACAAAATAAAACCAACAAAATTTTCAGAATCCTCGCACCTAAAAAACGAAAATTTCAAACAGCAATTAGGTTTATACGAACATTATCGTAAAAAAGGAAAAATTGTTATGTTAGGAAATTCTATAACATACAGAGTTAATTGGAATGAGTTATTAGATAGAGGTGACATTATTAATAGAGGCGTAGAAAGTGATATCACAAATGGCTTTTTAGATAGAATGGAATTTATATTTAATGTATATCCTAAACTATGCTTTATTATGGGAGGTGTAAATGACTTGAGAAAAGGTATAGATATCGAAACTACAACTAATAACCTACTTAAAATTTCTAAACTACTTCAAGAAAGAAAGATTATACCAATTATATTTTCAGTTTTATATGTTGACAAAGCATATCCAAATTACAAAGATTTTAATATGTCGGTAACATTTTTAAACCAAAAGTTAAAGGACATGTGTGCAATTAATGGAATTGATTTCATTAATCTAAATAAAAAGCTATCAAAAAACGGAATATTAAAGAAGGAATATTCACTTGATGGAACTCATTTAACGGGTTTAGGATATAAAGCATGGGGTGAAATCATGTCACCTATTATTAAAGAAAAACTATCACATTAATTAGAAAAATTCTTTTATTTTTCTAATTCTTCAGCTGCTTTTCGCTCTAACTCTGCTTGAAATTCTTCCATCACAGGCTTTACTGTACTATCAGGAATATCTGCAACTTTAATATACATTAATCCGTCTACAGCATTGTTAAATTTTGGATCTACATTAAACGCTACTAAACGCGCATTTTGTTTCACATACTTCTTAATTAAAACTGGAATTCTCAATGCACCTGGTTCAATTTCATCAATAAACTTATCGAACTTTTGCATATCAGATTTTGTAGCATCAAAGACAAAATCTTTATCGCCATCTTTTAATTTCACCTTGTATTCTTTCTTCGGATAAATGTATTGCGCAATATATGGATCGTAATAATGAGACTTCATAAACTCTATCATCAATGATTTCGAGAAATCTGAAAACTGATTACTAATCGAAACTCCCCCCATTAAATATTTGTGATCTGGATAACGTAAAGTAACATGTACAATCCCTTTCCATAATAAAAATAAAGGCATTGGTTTTTGTTGATATTCACCAATAATAAAAGCTCTTCCCATTTCAATGGTATTTTCCATCATTTGATGTAGTTCAGGTTCTATTCTAAACAAAGTCTGAACATAAAAGCCATTAATACCGTATTTTTTGTAAATCTCACTACCTAATCCCATTCTGTAAGCTCCAGCCAAACAATTGGTTTCACTATCCCAAAGAAACATATGGTAATAATATTTGTCGTATTTATCTAAATCAATAGCTTTGTTAGTTCCTTCACCAACATCTCTAAAAGTAATTTCTCTAAGCCTTCCTATTTCATGTAATAAGTTCGGAATCTGTTTTGCACTAGCAAAAAACACTTCATAGTTTTTACTTTTTAAAAGTCTAGCATTTTCATTTCTTAAAGTCTCTACTTCTTTTACAAATAAATCTGCGCTTCTTTGCGGGGTAATTTTCTTTGCTGGCTTCTTTATTTTTATTTTCTCAGTAGAAATCAATTTATTAGCCTTCTCAAAAGGATTAGCCAACATATACGTTTTCTTTCTAATAAACTCATAAAAAGCTGAAATTTCTTTATACTCATCTTGGTCTTTTGGAGAAATAGGTTTTCCGATTCTAACCTTTATTACTTTGCCTCCCTGTGACACTAATTCTGATGGTAATTTTGCAGTCCTTAAGGTATCACTTACTTTAGAAAGTAAATAAAACAATCTACTATTTTTGGCATGAAAATAAATAGGAATTATAGGTACATTAGCCTTTTTAATTAAACGAACAGCACCTTCTTCCCAAGGTTTATCTACATTTAATTTTCCGTCTTTATAAGTTGATACTTCACCTGCAGGAAATATACCAAGGGGCATTCCTTCTTTTAAATGTATTAATGCATTCTTAATCCCAGCTACACTCGATTTTGCATCCTTTCTGTTTTCGAAAGGATTTACTGGCATAACATAAGGTTTTAAAGGCTCAATTCTATGTAATAAAAAGTTAGCAATTATCTTATAATCAGTTCTTTTTTCTAATAAAAGTTTTAACAGCAGAATACCATCAACACCTCCTAAAGGATGATTAGAAATTGTAATAAAAGGACCCTCTTTTGGGATTCTTTTTAAATCTTCTTCAGGTATTTCAAATTTGATTTCACAATCATCTAAAACGCCGTTTAAAAAATCTAAATCAGATTTATTTTTGTTTTTTTCGTAAATTCTGTTTAAAGCAGAAATACGCAAAACTCTAATAAGCAACCATCCAATAAAAGTTCCTAGAAATCCAAATTTCTGTAAACCTATAACTTGAGCAATTTCTTTAGATGTTACTAATGCCATAAAATATTATTAGAGCGAACAGCAAACATACAAAAAAATAAAATTCTATTTTTTTTAATTCGGATTTATAACAATCTGAGAAGTTTCTTTATTTACTTGAGTCAAAAGCGATTCTCCTCTATTTTCTATACTCAAAATTGCTTCGTCGTCAAAATGTCTAACTGTGTATAAATCAACTTCTTTCTGAACATCAATTTTAAATTGTGTTTTTAGTTCATCATAAAAAGCATCAAATTTTTTAAATTTATTATCAATACAAACTGAAAAACTGATGGCTGAATTCTGAATTAAATTTACTTTTAACTGATAGTCGTGTAGCTTTTGAAAGATATAACTAATATTATTTTCTACCATAAAAGAAAAGTCGAGAGCAGAAATAGACACTAAAATCTGATTTTTCTTCACAATAAAACAAGGTATATAAGGTACTAATCTAACCCCTTTTGTAACTTTAGTTCCTGTTTCTTTGGGATTTACAAAAGAACGAACCAATAAAGGAATTTCTTTTCTTTCTAGGGGTTGTAAGGTTTTAGGATGAATTACAGAAGCTCCATAAAAAGCCATTTCAATAGCTTCTTCATAAGAAATTTGTTCTAGTAAAGTGGTATCTGTAAAAACTCTTGGATCCGCATTTAAAACTCCAGGAACATCTTTCCAAATGGTAACACTTTCTGCATCTAAACAGTAAGCAAAAATTCCAGCTGTATAATCAGAACCTTCTCTACCTAAAGTAGTAGTGTTTTCTGTATCATTAGCAGCAATAAAACCTTGTGTTATATTTAATTTAGAAGTGTCTACTTTTTCTGAAATTAATTCTTGAGTTAACTCCCAATCTACTTTTGCATCTCTATAATTACTATCTGTTTTTATGTAATTGCGTACATCAAACCAATTGTTATCAACTCCTATTTTTGTTAAATATGCACTTACAATTTTAGTTGATAAGAGCTCTCCAAAACAAATAATTTGATCATAAACATAATTATATCTTTTAGAAGTGTTTCTTGCTAAAAACCAGCTAAGTTCTCCTAAAAGGATATCTATTTCTTTATATATAGTATCGTTTTTATCAAACAATTCATTCATTAAATTTTTATGAAAATCTTCTACAACACCAAGTTTATCAGATAACTCATCTGTTTTATTATAATAGGCATCAATAACTTCTTCAAAAGCATTGGTAATTTTGCCCATTGCAGAAATTACTACCACCGTATTTCCTGAACCTTCACTCTGTAAAATTTGAGTAACATTTTTTACACTGGATGCATCTTTTACAGATGCTCCTCCAAATTTAAAAATTTTCATTTCTGTATAATTTAACCTTAGACCTTTCGACTTTGCTCAAGGTGACAACTTTTAACTATTTTGAATAAATTTTGCTAAATTCTCTTTGTTCATTTGCACAACAGACCAATCATTTAAGTATGTTGCTCCAGTACTTTTATAAAAATTAATTGCGTTGGTATTCCAATCAATAACTTCCCAAGCAACTCTATTAAAATTATTATCATGAGCGTATTTAAGAACAGCAGTATATAATGCTTTTCCAGCTCCTATTTTTTGTTTTTTTTTAGTAACAATTAAATCTTCTAAATGAATAGTTCTTCCTTTCCATGTAGAAAATCTTTCGTAAAACAAAGCAATTCCAATTATTGCATTTTCTTGTTCTGCAACAAAAACTTTAAATTTCGGATTCTCAGAAAAGCCATCTTGAATTAAGTCATCTACAGTTATTTCAACCGCATCTGGTTCTTTTTCAAAAACCGCCAATTCTGTAATTAAATCTAATACAGATTGCATATCTTTTTGCTCTCCTAATCTAATTGAAAAATCCATATTATTTAAAATTTTGGTCAAAGATAGTTCTTTTGGTAGCGTCCAAAAATATTTAAATATTTTACACATTTATTTTCTATTTGTTTAAAAATTTTAATCAAAAAGATTGTAAAACAGACAGAAAAGGATAGCTAGTTCTTAAAAAAAGTTGATATTTGTAAAAACCAACAACATTTTAACTAAAATGACAGAAAAAAAACAAACTTTAGGTGAATTTATTATAGAACATCAACATGCTTTTAAATATAGTTCAGGAGAACTTTCTAGCCTTCTAAACTCTATTAGATTAGCTGCAAAAGTAGTAAATCACGAAGTTAATAAAGCAGGTTTAGTTGACATTATTGGTGCTCATGGAGATACCAATATACAAGGGGAAGACCAACAAAAGTTGGATGTTTACGCAAATGATAAATTTATTCAGACTTTAACAAGAAGGAATATTGTTTGCGGAATTGCTAGTGAAGAAGAAGATAGCTTTATAACTATTAATAGTATTGATGAAAACCATCAGAACAAATACGTAGTTTTAATTGATCCTTTAGATGGTTCTTCTAATATTGACGTAAATGTTTCAGTAGGAACAATTTTTTCTATCTACAGAAGAGTTACTCCAACTGGAACTCCAGTTCAACTAGAAGATTTTTTACAAAAAGGAAGCGAGCAAGTTGCTGCAGGTTATGTGGTTTATGGAACCTCTACAATGCTAGTATACACCACTGGAGATGGTGTTAACGGGTTTACGTTAAACCCTGCAATAGGTTCTTTTTATTTATCACATCCAAATATGCAGTTCCCCGAAGATGGAACAATTTATTCTGTAAACGAAGGTAATTACCAAGATTTCCCTCTAGGAGTTAAAAAATATATCAAATACTGTCAACAAGAAGAAGGCAATAGACCTTACACCAGTAGATATATTGGTTCTTTAGTTTCAGATTTTCATAGAAATATGATAAAAGGTGGAATTTATATGTATCCCAAAGGATCTAGAAACCCTAATGGAAAATTACGTTTACTTTACGAATGTAACCCAATGGCATTTCTAGCAGAACAAGCTAATGGAAAATCTTCAGATGGTTACACAAGAACTATGGATGTTCAACCAACTGAATTACACCAGAGAGTTCCTTTTATTTGTGGAAGTAAAAATATGGTTGATGAATTGGAAAAATTCATGCAGAAGTTCGGAGAATAAATCTTACTTATAGTAGTATAAGTTAACAAAACCTAAATATTTTGTTTAACAATTCTATATTATTTAATTTTACAACAACAAAATTATACTAACATTTAAAAGACAAAAAAATGGCTTTTCAATTACCAGAATTAGGATACGCTTACGATGCATTAGAACCACATATAGATGCAAGAACTATGGAAATACACCATAGTAAACACCATAATGGGTATACAACAAAGTTAAATGGAGCAGTTGCTGGAACTGAATTAGAAGGAAAATCTATCGAAGACATATTATCAAATTTAGATATGAGTAATGGTGCTGTAAGAAATAATGGAGGAGGATTTTACAATCACTCTTTATTTTGGACAGTAATGAACCCAGAAGATAGAGGTTATTTATCAGGAGAATTAAAAGATGCTATTGAAGCAGAATTTGGTTCTAAAGAAGCTTTTATCGATACTTTTTCTAATGCTGCTGCAACTCAATTTGGTTCTGGATGGGCTTGGTTGTGTGTTCTTCCAGGAGGAAAAGTAGAAGTTTGCTCTACTCCTAACCAAGACAACCCACTAATGCCAGGTGTTACTTGTGGCGGAACTCCAATTTTAGGATTAGATGTATGGGAACATGCTTACTACTTAAACTACCAAAACAGAAGACCAGATTATATTGACGCTTTCTTTAAAGTTATCAATTGGAATGAAGTTGAAAGAAGGTATGCTGCTGCTAAATAAGCAACATAGTTTAACTTTACAATTTTATAATTATTACAAAACTCAAAAAAAGCATTCTTAATTTAGGATGCTTTTTGAGTATTAAAACTTGTAAAACTCTTTTTAACCTCTTCATTATTGGCCTCTATAAGAGTAAAATAGAACTAGATAAATCCTAAATATTAATTAAGATTTCTTTTCTATTAACTTTTAATTGATCAATAATTTCAACATTTTTACAACTTTAAAAAAGTTTCTAAATCCCTATTTTTTGTGTAATAACACCTTTATCTGATTCTATTTTTACAAAATAAACACCTGCAGAAAATTCTTTTAGTAACTTAAACTCTATTTTATTACTAGAACTAGAGTTATGCATTTTAAAAACCTCACTTCCATTAATATTATAAATGCTTAATTCTTTAATTTCTATTGGTTTTGATTTTCTTAAAATAATGCTATTTTCTTTTTTAGAATGATACATTTTCACAAAGTCAAAACCATCATCTTCTAAAAACTCATATTTAAAGGAAACGAAAAAACGATTTGGATAGTTGCCTTGAATAACATTAATTTTGATATCACTTTTCCTTAAATCGTATTTTTCACCTGTTAATTTATCATTCAAATAAATTGTTACGTCATCAAAATTCTCTAGCAAATCAATTTTAAAGGTGACTTCCCTATTTTTATCGACTTCTAGTATTAGTGGTATTTTAATATTTTCATCAAACTCTTGCATTGTAGAAATTACAAAAGGCTTTTCTTCTCCTTCTACTTTAAATGCAAAATCACTTGGTTTTTTATCAAACATTTTACCATCATAACCGTTTTCATATCCCGAGGTTTTCCCTTTTCTAAAAGCAGCTGCAATTTGTCTATTGTAGTTATAATTATCATCAGTCTTGATATTGAATCCTAAACGCAATATCGGAAAACCTTTATGATTAGTAACAAACTTGGATTTTATTCCTTTCTTTTTAATAGCGATTTTCGCTACTATTGGCGCAGTATCTGAAAGTGTAAAAATTGATCTTTGAGAATTTTGAAAAGTAATAGTACCAGATCCAGCTGCAGTTCTTGTAACAAAAAACGCTTGACCAATTGGCAAATACCTTCCTCCACCAATAGTTACACCTGAAACTATTGTAGAATAAGTACCTGTATACGCATTTCTTATATGTGTATTATCGCTTGAACTATTGTATAAATACAAAGTTCCTGTTATTGCACTTGTATTATCTGAAATAAAAGTTTCTGAATCTAAAGCCGAGGGATATGGGTTACCAACCAAACTAAAATTATCTTGACTAATAGGTATGGTATAAGTACCATCATTTGGTCTTCCTTTAAAAGTAAAAGTTGCTCCCATACTTTTCATATTCCAACCTTCACCTATATTAAGCGAAGCTCCAGAACCTATTAGACGAGTCCAATCTGATGCATCTACCAATTTTGCTAACCATCTTGTACTTATTTCAATGGGAGAAGCAGATGCATCTCCATCAAAACCTGAGATAAAATTAATATTTACAGCTTCTCCAACTGTAGATGTTGCCGCTGTTGGAACCGTACCATCTTTTAAAACACCACTTATTGTAAACACCCCACTTCCTTCATTTACTGGTGATGTCCAATAACCAGAATGGTAAACTGATGATGTGCTTGCTGTTTGATCTACAAATAAATTTCCTGTTCCTGTATTTAAATCTGTCCCTGTATGAGTTTGGACTAATTGAGACGAACCTACCAATCGTATTTCGCCTGAATTGTTTATTCCGTTGATAACTTTTAAACGATAGCCACTATCTACTGCTAATATAGCTCCAGACTCTATTTCAACCTCCCTAACATCAGCATCTTCTGATAACGTTAAAGTATTACTTTTTACGAATAATTTATAACAATCATCTGAGGTATTGGGTTTATTAGCAGTACCAGAACCATTATAAGCTGTAGAGCCGTCTAAAACAATAACATCTGTATATTGCAAGGTAAAGTAATCGTTATTGGTAAAATTAACCCCTGTTGCAGTATAAACCCCACTTCCTAAAGTAAAAGTGTAGGTTGATGTTGGAGATGAAAAATCGCTATTGTTATCTACAACTAATTGCAATTGATTACATCCATCAGTATCATTAAAATTGATATCAGAAGCATTAACACTTACTGTTACTGTACCTACATTATTTCTTTCGCTGACCCTCCACTTTGTGTCAATTCTAGATATATAATTATTAGATGCCGACTCAGAAAAAGTATAGTCAGCATCCTCTACATCTTCTCCCCAAAATAAAAAATCATTATTCCCTAAACTTGATGGATTGTTAATTCTAATAATACCAGTACCTTGAGAATCTGAATGAATATTTGATGCATTTGTTCTACCAATTCCTGCTACTTTGTAATCAAAATTACCATTTGCTGCATTGTCTTCATTATAATAGTTTTGAGAAATAGAAATATTGCCATATTTAGCACTTAAATAATTCTGAATAATAATTCTTTGTGCATTGTTAACTCTACTATTAAAGAGAATTACTTCAAAAAAATCTCCTGTTGCATCATCAGTTCCAGCTGTATTTCTTCCAATGGCGTCATAAGGAATACCTGCTGTTGTAGAGCCTATATTTACATTATTATTTCCATTATTTCTTCTAACATTTAAGGTTGATGAACCAGAAGATTTATGGAATTGTATGATCGAATTTGACCCAAAAGGTGTTGATAAACTAGATGAATAATCTGCCACTCCGTATCTTGTAAAACCTACTCTATTGGTATTGTTCCATTGCTCCATTCTTAAAGATGTAGAAGAACCATTAAACAATGTGTGCGAATTACTTACATTAACAGGATTAGAAACAAAAAAAGCACTAGAATTACTGTAAGAACCGGTACTTGTTGCATTCATATATTGCACAGTAGCTGCACTTGCATCAAAATTTACAGCTTTAAAAGTACCTATAGAATAAGTAGGTCTATTTGCGCCAGATTGGGTAAAGTTATTTCCATTTCCACTATAATCAGACCATGTAGATACTGATGTTCCATCTGCAGGATTATCTGTAATATCATTATCTGCATCTAAATCGTCTGCTCTCAGCCAAATTTTTAAGGACGATGTTCCGTCTATAGTACCCACTCCTCCTGGTCCTGTTTGCCCATAGATTGCTACAATAAAAAACAATGACAATATAGTAAAGCTAAATTTCATTTTGCTAGTTTATATTTTTCTTCTTAAATGTACTAAAAATTGAATTCATTTTTTCTTTTTAAATAGCATTGTAGTATAAATCTTGTATAAATAGCTTAAAAAAATGTACAAATGACAATTATGGTTATACTTTTAAAACAGAAAAACATCCAAACTTGGATGCTTTTCTTGGGGGAATACTTTTTCTTTTTACTAATTCTACATTCTATCTTTCCATATTTTATGATATGCTGAGTTTTCTTTTTCTCCTTTTTTTAATACTTCTATTGCTAACTGAAATGCATTAAGGAATTCCTCTCCTTTTATAATTTTAAAAATTGCTTGTTCTGGACCTCCTACTGAACTATTATATTTACCTGCTTCTTTTAAGGATTTTGCTTTTGTCGAAAAATTCATTTCGAAATATTTACCAGGCATTCTATAAGTAACATTTGGAGAAAATGCTGTAATTTTTACAACAGGATTTAATCCTTCGCTTTCTAAATCGAAATCTAAATCAATCGTTACCGCAATTAAACCATCTAAATTTAATTCTTGAATTATTTTTTCGTTAGTTCTATCTGCTGGAAAAGTAGTTTTTATATCTTTTAAATAATCTATAGTTCCAGTTTTTATCAATCTTTTTGTACCATAAGCTCCTTTTTCTATAAACGTTGCTGTAACTGTATCTGTAATAGGTTTCATACCTGCATATGCCTTTGTTTTTAACACATCATCCACAGAAACAACATTCACTCCCATTCCAATTAATTTATTTTTAAACTGATCATATAAATTATTAACAAAGGCTTGCCAATTATCATCTGTTAACTTCGGAAACCATTTTTTTATGGTAGTTTTGGTTGTGGTTATTGTTTTGGTTTGAAATCCATAGGTTGTTTTCGTAGAAGTTGTTGTTTTACCTTTGTATAAATTTCCTCTTACCACGAAAGATGAAACACCAACATTTTTCATTTTATCCATTGGAGGATGTGTGTAAGGATTACCTTTGTTTATATTAACATTATATTCACCTTCTACAGTTTTAAATTTCCCAGAAGCTTTTGTGTTTTTATCCTTACTAAATGAATTACCAATTAAACTTCCTCCTGCAATATCTCCCTTCGCTAAAAAAGGAACAAAGTCAGAAAAAGTTGCTGTTTTTTGAATAACACCAGCTGCTGTATTGTATAGCATCTCGTTTTTTACCCTAGTTACAGATAATGTATTTTTCTTAATTATTGGTAAAGGAGAGTTCTCAAAGTTCTTAAAAGATTCTTTTGGTATTACTATTCTATTCACAGCTTTAGAAGGATACAAATGTGTCTGAACTTTTAAACTCATTGCACTAATAATCATCTCTACAAATAATTCTGAATCTGGGTCTGCATCACCTCCTTTTAATTCAATTACAACATCTTTAGTTCCATCAATAATAATATCTCCTCCTTTTTCAACACCATTTACCGATATTATTTCTAAAGGTTTTGCTGGTTCAATATTTACCAAAACTTTATCTCCATTAGAACTTGTAACTTCTATTATTTGAGTTCCTCTTTTATCAGCTGAAAAACCTTGAAAATAAGTTCCCATTCCTGCTTTTTCAAGTTTAGCCCCATTAAGTTTTACTTCTCCGTCTGTATCTGTTAAACCAATACCTGTTTTATTTAAAAAATATACCGAAACTCCATCTCCGCAAGTTTCCCAACCTGGAGTTTTAGTAGCAAAATCTAACTGACTTTTTGGTATTAAACTAGAAGCGTAACCAACTGCCAAGGCAACATCATTTAAATCTGATTTTGGTTTCGCTTTTATTAAACCTCCAGTAACTTTAGAGATTAACTTCATTGGTTTTAGCTTATTAAAAAAGCTCTCTTTATGAACATAACCGCATTCATATGCTTTCTTCTCTTTTTTCTTTAAAAAAGATTGAGCACTAGTAGGCAAAAATGCAAATAACATTAATGCTAGAATAATTCTGTTTGTTTTGAAATCCATTTTGGTTGTTTTTTAGGTGATATTTGTTTTTACAAAAATAGATGCTATTACTATTTCTGGATATAGGGCATATGCCTTATTTTTTAATGATTTTTTTAGTAAAGAAACCAACTTCTGTTTTTAGTTTCAATAAATAAACCCCTGAAGACAAGTTAGAAATATCTACCTTTTCAACTCCTGTATTGTCAGAAATATGCATTACTTCTTTGCCAAATAAAGAATATACTTTTACAGATTCTATTTGTTGATTTTCAACCTGAATATTTAAAATATCTGATGTAGGGTTTGGGTAAATAGATAATTCAGCCAATTGACTTCTTGTTTCATTTTTTACAGATAAAGCGGTTTGTTCTAATTTCCATAATTCGTAACCAGATGTACCATTTGTTGCCGAAAAATAGAGCACGTTATTATGAGTAAAATAAGAACTTGGATTACTTCCTCCAGAATATTGTACTGTAGAGGGATTTATGTCTTGAAACAATTTAGTTCCTACATCAGTTCCATCAGATATCCAAAGTTCATAATTATAATTAGGAGCATTCACAGGATCTTCTGGCGCATTGAAAAACACTAAATCTCCCAAGCTTCCCATACTTGTAATTTGCACACTTCCAGAGCCAGAATTAATATCCTTTACCATTTCTGCAAAAGAATTATTAGTAACCTTCCATAATTCGTATCCATTTGCACCATTATTAGCTCTAAAGTATAATTTACCATTCACATTTGTTAGTACTGAAGGATAACTACTATCACTTCCTGAATTTACATCAAAGACTTGCTGAATAGTTCCAGAATATGTAGCTACCCACAACTCAGTTCCTCTGTTTAGACTTGGAGAATCACCTGTAAAAAACAATTCTGTATTATAAATAGTGGTAGTCCCATTTCTATCGCCTATATCTCTAGTACCACTTAATGTAAAATTGGATGGATTTTTAATATTTTGTTTTTTAGTATTTGCAGTAGTTCCATCACTTTCCCATAAATAAGTTCCGCTACCATCATATGCAGAAAAATAAAATTTATTGGTGTGAGGATGCACAGTTAAATTACTAGCAAAACTTCCACTACTTGTATTGATGTCTTTGAGTAAAACAGTTCCTGAATCAGTTCCATCAGACTTCCATAATTCGACATTAGTTACTCCATCATTTGCAGCAAAAAACAACTCATTATTCATTGTAATTAATGCAGAATTATTAATACTACTTACATCAGTACCATTAATATTTGAAACTAGTTTTGTATTAGCTGCTGTCCCATCAGACTCAAAAAGTTCCATTCCTGTTGTTCCATCATTTGCAAAGAAATATAATTTATTATTTAGGACAGCAAAATTACTATTTGCCAATCCATCTTTGGCGTCTGGATTGATGTCTTTTACCAATTCAGTTCCTGCTGCTGTTCCATCTGTTTTCCATAATTCTTTACCATTCGTTTGTGTTGTTGCTGAGAAATAAACGACACCATTCAATTCTATAAAATTCGAAGGATTACTATATCCAGGTCCAACATTAATATCTTTTAATAATGAAGGATTTCCATTTTCTAAAACCCACAATTCTCTACCATTTTCACCATTGTCTGCCGAAAACAAAACTTTATTACCAAAAGCAAAATAGTTTTGAGGTGATGATGAGTTTGTACCTTGTTCATTAATATCTTTTAAAAGCATTGTTCCTGCTTCAGTTCCATCAGAAATCCAAAGTTCTTTACCATACCAATTTTTATCCGAAGCCGTAAAAATGGCTTTTCCATTTAAATCGACAATATTTTCAATATTATTATCATCAAATTCTGGATGAATGTCTTTTAGAAGTTTTGTTCCATTTGCGGTTCCATCTGTTACCCAAATTTCATAACCATATTCATTATTTGCTTGAAAAAATAATTTATTACCAACAATTGCATATTCTCCATTATGCCAGAATTCATTAACTGGAACCTCAACTTTTGTGGTTCCTGCTGTTGTTCCATCAGAAACCCAAAAACTCTTATTTTGATTAAAAATGTATAGTTTAGCATTAAAAACTAAAACTTTCTTCACATAACTTTCTACATCTTTTACCTCTACTGTACCTGCATCTGTACCATCAGATTTCCAAAGCTTATTATTACTTGTAAAAAATATTTCATTATTAAAAACTACAATGGGAGTATTAGTAGAAAAGGTACTTCCTGAACCAGCAACAATGTCTTTTACCATTACTGTTCCCTCTTCTGTACCATCTGTTTTCCATAATTCAAAACCATTGGTGCCATTGGTTGCAGAAAAATAAACGACACCGTTTAAAGCTGCAAAATTATTTGGATAAGAATCTTTATTTGAATTAGGATAGATATTTTTTACCAAAGAAACTGTTGTTCCGTCTGTTTTGTACAATTCTTGTCCTATAGCATTAGAAGCTTCTCCAGAAAAATAAATTTCATTTCCGGATTTCACAAACCTTGTTCTTCCAAAAATTGTAAAATTGTTAATTTTTATCGTTCCTGCTTCTGTACCATCTGTTTTCCATAATTGATTTTCTGCTGTAAAAATTAATTCGTTGTTTATGGTATCGTGAAAAGTTTGAAGGGTTGAAAATTGTTTTACTTTTTCAGTTCCTGCTAGAGTCCCATCTGTTTTCCAAAGAAAATAATTACCTCCATCTGCAGCGAAAAAGTACATTTTACCATTGCTCACAATAGGAGTAATTGCTGTCATACCGCTTTCTGAACCTGTAATAAATTCTTTAAAAATTACGGTACCTGATTCTGTACCATCTGTTCTCCATAATTCGGCACCATTTAAACCATCATCTGCAGTAAAATATGTATAACCATTAAAAGTTACTTTATTTGAAGGGTTGCTAGAAAAGGTACCTAAATTAATATCTTGAACCAAAGTTGCTTGTCCAAAGCTTATTAAAGTTGCTAACAATAAATTGAATAGTAGTAGTTTTTTCATCATATTATGTTTTTTGGTTATTAAAAAACAACAGTATCCAATCATCAATTGTTAATTCATCCTAAAAAAAGAATGTGAGTGGATACTGTTTACACAATATTTTTGAGTTTTTTAGAATATACTGAATTAACACTTCAAAAGTAATTTCTTACGATGAATTTTGAAATAGAGTAATTTACGTAATTAACTACGTTGTTTCCCTTAGTTTATGAAGTTAAACCGTTTTGAAAAGCAAAACGTATTAAAGAAGCGACATTATGCACATCAATTTTTCGCATAATATTAGTTCTATGTGTATCTACTGTTCTTGGGCTAATAAATAGTTTTTCACCAATTTGAATATTAGTAAGGCCTTGAGAAATATATTTAATAATCTCTTTTTCTCTAGAAGTTAATTCTTCTACTATTGGTGATGTTTTCTTGTATTTGTGAAATGTAGAAGAGTCATCAGATAATAATGCTTTAGTTACATCAGCATTAAAATATTCTTTGCCTTTATAAATATTTTTAATCGCAAGGAGTAGTTCATCGCTTGGTATGGTTTTTAGCATGTATCCTTTTACTCCAATATCTATTAAACTCTTGATAATAGAAGACTCTTGATACATAGATAACATAGCAACTTTTACATCTTTAAAATCAGAAGTAATTTTTTTAGCACATTCAATACCGTCCATAATTGGCATATTAATATCTAAAAGAGCTATATCTACTAAATGTTGCTCTATAAAATCAATTGCTTCCTTACCATTATTCACTACAGCTACTACTTGATAATCTTCTTGATTATCAAAAGTATTTTTTATTCCTTCAGCGATTAAAGGATGATCATCTGCAATTAGAATTTTTATTGGCATTACTCTAAAGGAATTTTAATAGTGACTAAAGTACCACTTTTAGGGCTTGGTTCAAAATTTACATCACCATTTACCATATCTAATCTACTTGATATGTTCAAAAGTCCGATTCCTTTTTTACTTTTCCCTTTAGCAAAACCAACTCCATTGTCTTCTACTATTAATATAATTGTATTGTTAGCATTAAATATTTGCACACTTACTTCTGTTGCTTTACTATGTTTTATGATATTATTAATAAGTTCTTGAACAATTCTATAAATTGTTATTTCTATTTTTTGAGGGAGTCTTTCTTTAATATTAAAGTGTTCTAAACTGTAGGCAACATTTGTATAGACCAAACTATTTTCTAGAAGATCATTTAATGCTGATAGAATTCCTAATTCTTTTAAGGCTCTTGGCATCATTTGATGTGAAATAGTTCTTAAGTCTTGATTGGAATTTTCTAAGCTTTTTAATAACTCTTGAGATTCTTTAGTCTGTAGCAAATTCATTTTAGCAAGTATGTTTCTGGACTTTAAAATAACACTTCCTATTTGTTGCACAACTCCATCATGTAACTCTCTTGCTATTCTACTTCTTTCAGATTCTTGAGCATCTATTAAAGCTTTTAAACCTCGCTCTTTTTCTTTAACTATTGCCTCATTTTTTTCTTTTTCGAATTTTTGAGCAAGTTCCAATTCATGAACTTTTTTTACAAATTTTCTTTTTGAAAAATAATTAATAATATAAATTAAAAATGTTAAGACTAAAATTAAAACAAGAATTTTAAAAAAGGTTGTTTGGTACCAAAAAGGACTAATAAGAAAACTGTATTTATCCGTTTTAGAAATGTTATCTAAATAGTTTTTAGACTTCACTTTAAATGTATACTCGCCATAATTTAAGTTTGTATAGATTTTAAAAGATTCTTTGGTCCAATCTGACCAATTTTTATCATATCCTTCTAATTTATATTGATATTTAATCTCTTCTAGGTTAGTATAATCTGTAGCCCCAACTTCAAAACGAAAATCTCTTTGGTTAGGCTTTAGCATCGTTTTTATATTTCTATTAAATTGATGCCCACGAATTAAAATACTATCATTAACACCAATAACTTTTGTTATCAACGCATTAAAATCAATTATTTTTTCTTTTCTAATTTTACTATAATCAAAACGGGCAAGACCATCTGAACCGCCGTACCAAACTACTTTCTTTTCTGGTTCGCTTAAAATTTCGTAAGCCTGCATCTGTCCAATGTCTTTCAAAGGTTTTTCATACAAAGTGTACTTTCCTAGAGAATCTTTCATTGCCACAATAGACACTTTTTTTCTAAAAGAATGCATCCAAGAATTTTCGTTTTTATCAAAATTAAAAGCATAAATAAACTCGTCTTTTCCTCCTGCATACTTATCTCCAAAACGAGTTTCAGGAATAAATTTTTGAGAATTTTTATCAAATTTAAACAACCCTTTATGAGTGGTAAAAAGAACATCATTATTATTAATGTTATACACTAGATTATCTCTTAAAGATGGTAAACCGTCTTTTAACCCGAACTTTTTTAATTTTGGTTTACCTAATGAATCTTTAAACACAACTTTAAGTACACCATCCGATACAGTGGTTAACCATAAATTTTTATCTATATCTTCTGCAATTCCTCGTATTTCAGGAAGATTTGTAATATTTTCTATTTTTTGAATTTCATCTTTTTCATTTAAGATAAGAATTTCGCACCCAAAAGCATGCCCCATAAAGACAATATTTTTGTAGTGAATGGATTTATAAAATTTACGCGCACTAAAAGGGCTAAATGACGAAGTTTTATTATTTCTATATTCTTGAGTACCATTTAATCCGCTAAATAAAAGCTTACTTTTTAACGAGAAATTTGCGAAATTATCAACCATATCATTTGGCAAATGAGAGAATTCTGCAAAATAATTATCCGTAAGTAAATCTTTTTTTGATATTGTTTTTAATTTAAAAGTACCTAAGCTTGCACCGAGATATATCTCTTTCTTGTGAGAAGTAATTTCTTCTATAGTACCTATTTTAGATTTGTTTTTATGATAAAAAGTTGTTGTAATTGGGTAATTCATCTTTGTAATTCCTTTATCACTTCCAATCCATAAATTACCTTGGTAATCTTGTTTTATTTTTTTGGCACTATTATTAGACAAACCCGATTTTTCAGAAATTCTAAATTTTGGACTTAAGTTTTTGTCAGTTAATAAAACTCCTCCTCTTATTGTAGAAAAATATACTGTTTGGTCATCTAAAATTCCTGCTGTATATAACATTTTCTCTTTTATAAAAGTAGAAATATCACATTGAAGAGGTTTTATTATATTATCATTTAATATGTAAAGACCATTTTTTAAGGTAACAATAATTAACTTAGTATTCAGTTCAAATATATTTCTTACATTAAATTTGGCTAATATTTCTGAAGAAGCAATAAAGACAAACTTTTTATTTTCTAGTTTATATAAACCTCTACCGGTATTACAATAAATAGTTTTATTGAAAGTAAATAAATTTTGAATTGGTTCTGGAGCAATAAGTACTTCTATCTTTGAGTTTTCATACTTAATAATATTATTATCATTCCTGAAATATATTCTATCATCAATACTGTATATATCCCAAACAATTCCTATAGCAAAATCATTTGGTAGTTTATCTTTTAAACTAACAAAATATGTTTCTCCAGAATTATTTTTCTCTAAAAAACCTATAAAACCAGTACCTCCTGTAAAAATTCTCCCTTTAGTATCTTTTAAAAAACTAACCGGGACACCGTCATTATCTGGTTTGAAATTTCGCCAACTTGTACCATTAAACTCTAAAAAACCAACAGTATTAGCTATATAAAGTACTCCTTTATCATCTTGAATAAAATCAAAATTTTGAGCTTCACCTCCATAATCATTAGGCAAAAAAATTGTCGTTTTAGGTATACCTGACTCTATTCTTGAAGAAGAGTCTTGTGCAACTAAACTTGTGGAAATAAATAAAAAGAATATTACCCTTAAAAAGAATTTCATCAACTTAAAATTGAATTATGAATTAATTAAGGGGATTTTAATAGTAACTAAAGTACCACTTTTAGGGCTTGGTTCAAAATTTACATCACCATTTACCATGTCTAATCTACTAGATATATTCAACAAACCAATTCCATTTATACTTATTTTTTTATCGAAACCTACCCCATTATCTTCTACGATTAATATAATTGTATTATTAGTATTAAAAATTTGAATACTTACTTCTGATGCTTTGCTATGCTTTATAATATTATTGATGAGTTCTTGAACAATTCTATAAATTGTTATTTCTATTTTTTTGGGGAGCCTTTCTTTAATATTAAAGTGTTCTAAACTGTAGTTTATTTTTGAATATCCTAAGCTATTCTCTAATAAATCATTTAAAGCAGATACAATTCCCAATTCTTTTAAAGCTCTTGGCATCATCTGATGCGAAATAGTTCTTAAATCTTGATTGGAATTTTCTAACATTTCTAACATTTCTCGAGATTCTTTGGTATCTAACAGATTCATTTTAGCAAGTATGCTCCTCGATTTTAAAATAACACTTCCTATTTGTTGCACAACACCATCGTGTAACTCTCTTGCAATTCTACTTCTTTCTTTTTCTTGGGCTTCAATCATGGCCTGTATTCCTCTTTCTTGTTCTTTAATGATAGCTTTTTGATAATCAGAGTTCTGTTTCATCATTAAATAATACCTATGTGCCATGGCAATTGTTAATACAATAATTTCTATAAAAATAACAACTTCCCATTCTAAAGGATTATAAGAATTTGTAAGTTTCATTGCTGTCAGAATAAAATGCCCCATAAACAACATTAATGGTGCATACGCAATTAAGAAATAATAACCCATTAACTTTTTTTTACGAGCTAATTTGTACGCAAAAAAGTATAATGTTACACTTATAATAAGTAGAAATAGTTTTGAAAAAACATAAGAAAAGGAATAAAACCATTCATATTTTCTTAAGAATAATGCTAAAAAAAATATTAGTAATGAAAAATTAGCTCCATATTTTGTAGCCTTAGAAACTTTTGGATAATACTCTTTTAAATTCAAAAAATTATCAGTGTAATGCATTACAAAAAAAATAACCAAAAAGCCTAACATTTCTTCGAAATTGTTACCAAAAAACAATGTATTCTCAATAAGAATAGGGGAAATAAAATATCTAACTCCAGTTATTTGCAAAAAAACAACAAAAAGAAATCCTATGTAATAAAAATATAATTTTTGCTTTGTAAAAAAGAGCATTGCTAAAGAAAGTAAGATGATTAAAAAAACGATACCCAAGAAAACGACTAAGTATGTAGATCGTATTTTTATTTCTCTTTCTCTATTTTTATAATTGTCTTTGCTCCATAAAACGTTCATCGTTTTAAAAGAATCATCAAATACATTTGCCTTTACATATAAAACAATAGAGTCTTGTTTTGGAATATTTATATCGTATACATAAGCATATCTATTTTGTAAAAAGGCAGGTGTATTATTCTTATGGAAATAAAGCCCTTTTTCTTTAAATTGCCTTATAACTTTCTTTTTTTTAACCAAATATAAACTTAACGAATCTATGTTAGTTTGGTTAAATTCGTACACAAAATTTGTAATATCAGAATTGTTGTAAAGTGGTATTTTAAGCCAATGACGTTTATTATAAATTCCTAAATTTACAAATGGTTTAAAAAACGGTTTAAAGACAGAATCATTTTTTAAAACAAAATTAATGTCTGCTGAAAATGTTTTCTCACTAAAAACATATTGCTTATCAATTGTAGATTTATCATTAACAATTTTAAAATAATCAATTTTAGAATTTTGAGCGTAAAATTGTATTCCAATTAGAAAAAAGAATAAAATTCGCAAACAAAATCTCATTTGCTAAAGATAAAAAAAAGAGCTTATTAATAAGCTCTTTTGTCATTTCCTTCATAAAAGTTGATAAATGCCTGATTTACAACCCTACGTCCTCCAGGGGTAGGATAGTTTCCAGTAAAATACCAATCTCCTAAGTTATTGGGACATGCTTTATGTAATCCTTCTATAGACTGATAAATTACTTCAACTTCTGCATCAATATCATCTGTTTTAAGCATTTGGGCAATTTTATCCGAAATTTGTTCAGCAGAAAACGGACTATAAATACCTTTTACATAATTTACAATCTCAATATCTTCTTTAGATTGTTGTTCTTTACATTGTTTGTATACTTCTTCTACAAGATGATATTGATTGGTCTCTTTTAATAACTCAATTGCTGCCTTAAAAGCAATAAAAGCATCAATTCTTGCCATATCAATTCCGTAACAATCTGGATAACGAATTTGAGGCGCAGAAGAAACAACAACTATTTTTTTAGGATTTAATCGATTTAAAATTCTAATGATACTTTTCTTTAGCGTCGTTCCACGAACAATACTATCATCAATAATTACTAAGTTATCAGTAGGTTTCACAACACCATAAGTTATATCGTAAACGTGTTCTACCAAATCATCTCTACTGTTATCATCAGCAATAAAAGTTCTTAGTTTTGCGTCTTTAATTGCTATTTTTTCAAAACGAGGTCTTTCGGATAATATTTCTGTAACTCTTTGAGCTGATAATGATTTTCCTCCTGATAAAATTTGAGCTGTTTTTTGTTCATTTAAAACATCTTCAGCAGCTTCTGTCATTCCATAAAACGAAGTTTCAGCAGTATTTGGGATGTAAGAAAACACTGTGTTAGAAATATCAGAATTTATCGATTTTAAAATTTGAGGAAACACATATTTTCCTAAATTTTTACGTTCTTCATAAATCCCTGCATCACTACCTCTTGAGAAATAAATTCGCTCAAAAGAACAGGATAATTTTTCTTGAGGTTCGTTTACTAATTTAATAGATGTTTTTCCACTTTTCTTAATAATTAAAGCGTGCCCTCTTTCTAACTCTTTAACTTCTTCGATAGAAACATTAAAAACTGTTTGAATCACAGGTCTTTCAGATGCAACAACAACAACTTCTTCATCTTCATAAAAAAATGTTGGTCGAATTCCGTTAGGATCTCTTAAAACAAACGCATCTCCATGACCTACTAAACCTGCCATAGCATAACCTCCATCCCAATTTTTAGAAGATCTTTTTAAGACCTTTTTTAAACTAAGATTTTCTTCTATATAAGGCGATGCATCTCTTTTATTAAATCCTTTTTTCTTTGCTTTTTGATATAGTTTAGCTACTTCATCTTCTAAAAAGTGTCCGATTTTTTCCATTACAGTTACAGTGTCTGTAAACTCTTTCGGATGCTGACCTAACTCAACCAATTCTTGTAACATTTGATTGGAATTGGTCATATTAAAATTACCTGCAACTATTAAATTTTGATGTTTCCAATTACTTTGACGTAAAAAAGGATGTACACTCTCTATACTGTTTTTTCCAAAAGTACCATAACGTACATGACCTAAAAACAAGTTTCCTATGTATGGCATGTTTTCTTCTTGCCATTTTACATCATTTTTTTTATCTGGATTTAATTCAAAAACACCATTTAAACGTTCATTAATTTGCGCAAAAATATCTTGAATGGGTTGCGATTTATTAGAACGAATTCTACTAACATATCTTGTTCCGGGTTCAACATTAAATTTTACACTTGCAAAACCAGCTCCATCTTGACCACGATTGTGCTGTTTTTCCATCAATAAATACATTTTATTGATTCCATAAAAAGCAGATCCGTATTTATCTTTATAGAATTGTAAAGGTTTTTTTAATCGAACAAGTGCAATTCCACATTCATGTTTAATAGCGTCACTCATTAGTATTTAGTCGTTTTTGTTGTGTTGTTGTAATAAAAAAATCCGCAGCAAAAAACCGCGGATTAAAATTAAGACATTTTTATGTCAAATTGTGTTAATTCTTTAAAAGCTTGTAAACGTGCTTCAACTTCGTCTGCTGTAAGCTCTTGCATTCGCTCTGTACCAAATTTCTCTACGCAAAATGAAGCTAAATTAGATCCATAAATAATAGCATTTTTCATATTCTCAAAAGAGATATCTTCTGTTTTTGCCAGGTAACCACAGAAACCTCCTGCAAAGGTATCTCCTGCTCCTGTTGGGTCAAAAACTTCTGCTAATGGTAATGCTGGTGCATAAAACATATTCCCTTCATGAAACAATAATGCTCCATGTTCTCCTTTTTTAATCACCACATATTTAGGTCCCATTTCATGAATTTTCTTTGCTGCATTCACCAAAGAATACTCACCAGATAATTGGCGCGCTTCTTCATCATTAATGGTAATAACATCTACTCTTTTTAAAACAGCATGTAAATCTGCTAAAGCAATATCCATCCAAAAATTCATCGTATCTAAAACTACTAATTTGGGCCTTTCATTCATTTGATCTAAAACAGATGCTTGAGTTAACGGGTGTAAATTACCCAACATTACAATTCCTGCATTTTTGAAACTCTCTGGAACAACAGGAGTAAAAGTCTCCAATACATTTAATTCTGTAACTAAAGTATCACGAGAGTTCATATCGTTATGATATTTTCCACTCCAGAAAAATGTTTTTCCGTTTTTATCTACTTCTATTCCATCAGTATTTATTCCTTTAGAGTTCATCATTTTTAAATACGAATCCGGAAAATCTCCTCCAACAACAGAAACAATACCTGTTTCTACACCAAATTGAGAAGCCGCCAAACCTACAAAAGTTCCAGACCCCCCTAATATTTTATCCGTTTTTCCAAAAGGTGTTTCAATGGCATCAAATGCTACTGTACCAACTGCTAATAATTTGCTCATTTCTTAAATTTAATCCCTAATTTTGCATAATAATTGCAAAAAGCTATTATAAAGCGCAAAAATAAGTTTTAAAAATGACTATCAAAGAAATACAAGAAGAAATTATTGATGAGTTTTCGATGTTTGATGACTGGATGGAACGCTATGAGTATATTATAGAATTAGGAAAATCTTTACCAATAATTGACAACAAAAACAAATTGGATGAAAATTTAATAAAAGGCTGTCAATCAAAAGTTTGGTTATATTCAGAATTAGAAGGAGAAACAATAAAGTATTCTGCAGATAGCGATGCAATTTTAACTAAAGGAATTGTGGCATTGTTATTGCGTGTGTATTCGAATCAAAAACCAGCAGATATTTTAACTGCAAATAATGATTTTATAGATAAAATTGGTTTAAAAGAACATTTATCTCCAACCAGGGCAAATGGACTAGTTTCTATGATTAAACATATTAAAATGTACGCAATTGCACAACAAACTAAATTACCTAACTAAGATTTTTAAAGATGACAGATAAAGAATTAGAAGAGATTGGAGATAAAATTGTACGCGTTTTAAAAACAATTTTTGACCCAGAAATTCCAGTAGATATTTATGAATTAGGTTTAATTTATGATGTTTTTGTATCTGATGAAAACAATGCAAAAATATTAATGACATTAACATCACCTAATTGCCCTGTAGCAGAGACATTACCAGTTGAAGTCGAAGACAAAGTAAAAACTTTAAAAGAGATAAATGAGTGCGAAGTAGAAATTACTTTCGACCCAACTTGGACACAAGAAATGATGAGTGAAGAAGCTAAACTAGAATTAGGAATGCTTTAAATTTGTTATTGCGAGCAATAACAACGAAATAATCTATATCTAGAGATTATTTCACTTTGACCACAATGACTTAATAGCTTAATAAATGGCAGAAGAAATTATAAATAGAGTTGCAAATAGCAAACTAAAAACTTTTGATTTAGAAGAAATCTATCCAGAAGGAAAAAGAGTTTTGTTTGATATAAAAGATTGGTTGTTTCAAGAAATCATTTTAAAAGAAACTGATTTTAGAACATCTGTAAAAAATCACAATTGGTCTCAATACAAAAACTCTTTTGTTGCTGTTACTTGTTCTGTTGATGCAATTATTCCTTCTTGGGCGTTTATGCTAATTGCATCAGAATTAACTCCCTACGTAAAAAAAGTAGTCATTGGAGATTTAGAAATTTTAGAAACAGTTATCTACCAAGAATTAATCAGTTTTTTAGATTTTAAAGATTTTGCAAATTTGCCGGTAATCATAAAAGGTTGTGCAGACAAAGCAATTCCAAATTCGGCATATGCATTTTTAATAGAAAAACTACAACCAATTGTAAAATCTATTATGTTTGGAGAAGCTTGCTCAACGGTGCCACTATATAAATCAAAAAAATAAAAGTTTTAATTTAGAATCGTAGGTTTTCAAAATGAAAAAATGGGTAATTCTTTTATTAATTGCACTTTCTCTTACTTCTTACTCACAAAGTAAAAAGAAAAAAAATGCACCCAAACCTAAATGGAAGATTCACGGAAGATTTGCATTTCTTTTTAACCAATCATCGTTCTCTAATTGGGCTTCTGGTGGTGAAAATACTATTGCTGGAAACATAAACGTTAATTATGATTTTAATTACAAAAAAGACAACATAAACTGGGATAGCAGAATTATTACAGGTTATGGTATAAGTCATATTAGCGAGAAGGGGTATCGAAAAACAGATGATAGATTTGAATTCAACACTTTATTTGGTTTAAAAACCGGTAAATATTGGTTTTTATCTTTTATTGGAAATTTTAGGACGCAATACACCAAAGGTTATGATTACAAAAAAGATCCTAAACTGTTAGTTTCTGAATTTTTATCTCCTGCATATTTAACTTTTGGACCAGGAATGTTATGGAAAAAATCTGATAAATTAAATTTTAATATTGCACCAGCTACTGCCAGATTTACTTTTGTGAATGATTTCTTTTCTGGAAAATTTGGTGTTGAGAAAGGAAAAAATTCTGTTCTTGCTTTAGGTTTTAACCTTTCTGGATATTACAAATTTGTTATTATGGAGAATGTTGAAATGGAAAATATTATTACCATGTATACCGATTATTTAGCCAAAGTAGGTAATATTGATATCGACTATCAGACTAACATACGTTTTAAGGTAAATAAGCATATCAAAATGCAAATGACTTTTCATACTATTATGGATGATGATGCCTCAAGTAGAATTCAATTTAGACAACTTTTTGGATTGGGGGTAAATTATAGTTTCCATGAAAAAGTGACTTATTAACTATTTTTAGGTCTAAAGAAGAAAAGTGTACTTTTGCACGTTTAAATCAAAAAATAAAATAAAAAATGAAAAAACTATCAATCTTAATTTTATTGGTATGTATCAGTTTTTCAGCTACTGCACAAACTGCTGATGAATTAAAAAAGGAAATTGCTCCTAAAAAAGCTCAAATAGCTAAATTACAAGGAGAAGTTAATGCTTTACAAGCAAAAATAAATGCTCTTCCGGGTTGGAGAAAAGGTGCTTTTGGTACAATTGGAGCTAGTTTATCTGGTTTTAATAATTGGTATGCAAGAACTTCACCAGATGTTAGTGCTGGTAATATTGGTATTACTGTAAATGCATTTGCAAATTTAATAGAAGAAAAATTCTTTTGGAGAAACTCTGGAAGTATAAATTTAGGTTGGGTAAAATTAGACGATAAAAATCCAGCTGTTACTGGAGACGAAAATTTTGAAACTGCAACAGATGTTTTTACGCTAACGTCTTTATATGGTAAAAGATTAAACAAAAAATGGGCACTTTCTGCTTTAGCTGAATACAGAACTACATTAATAGATAACTTTAATAATCCAGGTTTTTTAGACTTTGGTGTAGGTTTTACATGGACACCAACAAGTAGACTAGTTGTAGTGATACATCCAGCCAATTACAATACCATTTTTAGTAAAGGAAATTCTATATTTACTTCTTCTCCTGGAGGAAAACTAGTTGCTGATTATACCGCTAAACATAATAATATTAGTGTAAAATCTAATTTTTCGATGTTTAAAAGTTATAAAGATGGAGATTTATCTAACTGGACTTGGACCAACTCTTTTGGATACAAATTATGGAAAGGAATTGGTTTAGGTTTCGAGTTTGGATTAAGAGATAATCAACAAGAAGCTGCCAATTCTCAAGGAGTTGCTTTAGCTGCCGCTGACAACAAATTACAATCTTTTTGGTTGTTTGGTTTAAGCTACGGCTTTTAAAAACATTTTTTTTAATGATTAACCTCAAGAAGAGATTCTTGGGGTTTTTTATTTTACTATTTTTGCCATAAAACCTTTTAGATGTCGTTACTAATCATTTACGCAATCATTTCTATTTTCTTTTCTTTTTTGTGCTCTATTTTAGAAGCTGTTTTACTAAGTATTACGCCAACCTTTATCAATTTAAAAAAGAGTGAAGGGCTTGAATATGCTTCTGAATTAGAAACTTTAAAAAAAGATGTAGATAAGCCCTTAATTGCCATTTTAACCATAAATACTATTGCACATACGGTAGGTGCAATTTTAGTGGGTGTACAAGCAAAAGTAGCTTATGCAGAAATTTATGGAACAACAACTAGAAATATTTTGGGGGTAAAATTTACAGAGGATATTATGGTTGGTCTGGTATCTACTATCATGACAATATTAATTTTAGTAGCCTCAGAAATTATACCAAAAACTATTGGTGCTACATATTGGAAACAGTTAGCTAACTTTACTTCTAAAGCCTTAAAATTAATGATTTTTCCATTGAAATATTCAGGTGTTTTATGGGTACTACAGTTAACAACCAAATTAATTGGAGGAAAAGGTCATGGAAGTGTTTTGAGCAGAGAAAGCTTTTTAGTAATGGCAGATATGGCAGAAAAAGAAGGTGTTTTTAAAGAAAACGAAAGTAAAGTTATTCGAAATTTAATAGGTTTTAAAGAGATACAAGTTAATGACATTATGACTCCAAGGTCTGTTTTAAAACTATCTGACGAAAACGAAACAATACAGTCTTTTTACGATGCTCATAAAACATTACGCTTTTCTAGAATTCCGGTTTTTGCAGAAAATCCAGATGAAATTACTGGCTATTTTTTAAAAGACGATTTGTACAAAGCGCTCATAGATGGAAAAGGAGAAAGTAAACTAGAAAGTATTAAAAGAACCATTTTAGTAACAAAAAAAGATTTATCTATTCCGGATTTGTTTGACAAATTAATTAAAGAAAGAGAACATATAGCTTTAGTGGTAGATGAATATGGTTCTGTAAGTGGACTCGTTTCTCAAGAAGATGTTATAGAAACTTTATTAGGTTTAGAAATTATGGACGAATCTGATAACATTGCGGATTTACAATCTTACGCTAGAAAATCTTGGGAAAATCGCGCCAAAAAAATGGGAATTATTGAGGATGGGAAATAAGAGTAAAACTAATCTTGTTATTCTCTATAAAACCTTCATAAAAACCTCTTGAAATTAATTTATTCAAGGTTTTTAAATTTTTTTCATTTTTAACGATAGTTGGTTTCATTATTATTTATTACTCCTCCTTATACTCATAATACAAAAAGTCGTTATAAGGAAAACGTTGAATATGAATTTTCTTTACCTCTTCGTAAGTTTTCTCTTTAAAATCTTCTAAGTTCTCTTTGTTTAAGGCAGAAATAAAGATAGATTCCACATCGTAATCATTCATCCACGTTTTTTTCCAGTCTTGTAAAGTATAATGCTCTTTTCCTCTTTCTGTTACTAAATCATCTTCATCAATCGTTTCATGAGAATACGCATCAATCTTATTAAACACCATTAAAGTAGGTTTGTCAGCACATTTTATATCATCTAAAATGGTATTCACAGATGCAATATGATCTTCAAAATTTGGGTGGGAAATATCAACTACATGCAGTAATAAATCTGCTTCACGAACTTCATCTAAAGTAGATTTAAACGATTCTACTAATTGCGTAGGTAGTTTTCTAATAAAACCAACAGTATCTGTCATTAAAAAAGGAATGTTCTTAATCACCACTTTACGAACTGTGGTATCTAAAGTTGCAAATAGTTTATTCTCTGCAAAAACATCGCTTTTACTAATCACATTCATTAAGGTAGATTTCCCAACATTTGTATAACCAACCAACGCAACTCGAACCATTTTTCCCCGATTTTTACGTTGAACTGCCATTTGCTTGTCGATAGTTTTCAAACGTTTTTTTAAGATCGCAATTTTATCACGAATAATACGTCTATCGGTTTCTATTTCTGTTTCTCCAGGTCCACGCATTCCAATCCCCCCTTTTTGTTTGTCAAGGTGCGTCCAAAGTCGTGTTAAACGAGGTAGTAAATATTCGCTTTGGGCTAATTCTACTTGTGTTTTCGCAGAACTTGTTTGTGCTCTTTGCGCAAAAATATCTAGAATTAAATTAGTTCTATCTAAAATTTTACAATCTAAAATTTTCTCAATATTTCTAAGTTGAGCAGGAGAAAGCTCGTCATCAAAAATAGCAGTACCAATATGATGTGCTTGAATATAATCTCTAACTTCATCTAATTTTCCAGTTCCTAAAAAAGTTTTAGGATTAGGTCTTTCCATCTTCTGCACAAAACGTTTTACGGTAACTCCACCAGCAGTTGTAGTTAAAAACTCAAGTTCGTCTAAATACTCTTCAGATTTTGTTTCGTCTTGTTGTTGGGTTATAATTCCGATTAAAACCGCTTTTTCAGATTTTGCTTCTTTTTGATCTATCATAGAATACAAAAGTATAACAATTTGATTCCTTTGTACAAAAAAACCTCAATTAGATTGAGGTTTTATTAATTAATTCAAATTCAATACTTCTTCTTTTTCTAGAAATATTTAGTAATGCAAAATTAATTCTAGTAATTTCAATAGAGTTCATTATAATGTTATCAAAACATATTTTTTAGGTTATGAAATTGGTCATATTATTTTATTACATTTACGTTTAAAACATATTATATGTTCTCATCAAAAAAAGAAGAAAACACAATAACAGTAGGATTTTACAACGTTGAAAATTTATTCGATACTAAAGACAACCCAAATACTTTAGATGATGATTTTACCAGAAATGGAAAAAAAAAATGGGGATACAAACGTTATAAAAAAAAGATTAAAAGATTAAGTTCTGTGATTTCTCAATTAGGAATTCATCGTTCTAAATTACCTCCTGCCATTGTTGGTTTGGTAGAAGTAGAAAATGCAAAAGTAGTTTCTGATTTGGTAAATTCTTCCAATTTAAGAAGGCATCATTACGGTTTTGTTCATTACGATTCTCCTGATGAACGCGGAATTGATGTTGCGCTTCTGTACAACAAACTAGTTTTTGAGTTAATCGATTCAGAAACCTTTCCTGTGTATTTAGAAGATGAAGAAGGAGCAAGAGATTACACTAGAGATATTTTAAAAGTGAGTGGAAATTTAAAAGGTGAATTGGTACATATTTTAGTCAATCATTGGTCGTCAAGAAGAGAAGGAGCAAAAGCAACAGAACATAAAAGAATTTCAGCTGCAAAAACTGCAAGAAGTATTATCGATGATATTCGTGAAAAAGAATTAAATCCAAAAATTATAATTATGGGTGATTTTAATGACGACCCAACTAGTAAAAGCATCAAAGAACATTTAGTTTTAGACGACTTCTATAACCCAATGCAAAGTTTATTAGCTAAAGGAAATGGAACTTTAACTTATAATGGAAACTGGAACTTATTCGATCAAATCATCTTCAGTAAAAGCTTTTTAGAAAAAAAAGAAGGTGATTTATATTTTAAACACGCTGAAGTGTTTAACAAAAAATGGATGAAAGTTTTTCGAGGTAAGTTAAAAGGAAGTCCATTTAGAACTTATATTGGTAAATGGTACCAAGGTGGGTTTTCAGATCACTTTCCTGTATATGCATTTTTAAAAAAGAAAGATTAATCCTTGCCTATATTTTTAAAAGCATTTTTCAATTTTTCATCATTAATAATATATTTTTTGTATTTACCATCTCTATATCTGTAATAAATAAAAAGAGGCATAAATAGAAATGATAAATATAAAACACCTAACCCCATGACAATTTGTGCTTTTTCGTGTTCGGTGTTCACCAGATATGCACCAATAATCATCCAAACCACAAAAATGACAAACATTATTTTTAATGCTAATTTCATCTTACAAAAATACAAAAGTTCTATCTTTATTTTTTTAATTGAAATCAAAAATGGATAAAAAAATAGTCATTGCACACAGAGGTGCTTCAGGGTATTTACCTGAACATACTATAGAAGCCAAAGCTATGGCATATGCAATGAATGTCGATTTTATTGAACAAGATTTAGTATTGAGTAAAGATGATGTTCCTATAGTAATTCATGATATTTATTTAGATGATGTTACTGATGTTGCTATAAAATTTCCTAAAAGAGCACGAAATGACGGCCGATTTTACGTCATCGATTTTACATTTAATGAACTAAAAACTCTTAATGTAAGAGAGCGATTCTATCCAAAAACTGGCAAACAAGTGTACCCTAATCGATTTCCAAAAGATAAAGGAAATTTTAAACTCCATTCTTTACAAGAAGAAATTGAACTGATTCAAGGATTAAACAAAAGTACAGGGAAAAATATTGGTATTTATCCCGAAATAAAAGCACCTGTTTTTCATCAAAAAGAAGGGAAAAATTTAACTGAAGTTGTTTTAAAAATTCTTTCGGATTATGGTTACAAAACCCAAAAGGATAATTGCATTTTACAATGTTTTGATGCTAAAGAATTAGAGAGGATACGTGTTGAATTGAGATCTAAATTATTTTTAGTCCAGTTGATAGAATTTAGTGAAGAAACCAATCAACTCAAGCATTATGCTACTTATGCAAATGGAATTGGACCATGGTACAAGCAAATTTTAGATAAAAAAGTAAATGATAAATGGCAATTTACTTCCTTAATTTCTAATGCACATAACTTAAATTTAAAAGTGCATCCATACACTTTTAGAGCGGATAATTTAGATGAATTTTCTACTTTTAAAGAAATGATGCAGACAATTTTAGTTGAAGCCAATGCTGATGGTGCTTTTACAGATTTTCCAGATAAAGTATTGTCTTTTTTGCAGAGACAGACAACTACAATAAAGTAAGTTTAAATTCCTGACTTCGCAAGAATGACAGCGAATTGTTTGAACTCTTTTGAGGAACCAAAAAGCGAGTAGCAAAAGGTAAAACTTCTATGCAGTTACTTCTACTAGTTTATTTCTATAAGCTGTAAGTAGTTTCGATTTAGAGATAAAGCCAATGTATTTTCCATCATTTACAACAGGTAAATTCCAAGCCCCACTAGTTTTAAACTTCTTCATCACAGTTTCAACAGACTCTGATTCTTGAATAATTTCTGGAGCAGATTTCATAATTGCTTCTACAGTAACGCTATTGTACATTTCTGTATCAAACATTACTGGACGAATATCATCTAACAAGACAATTCCTAAAAATTCTTTTTCCTCATTAATCACAGGAAAGATATTTCTTGCAGAAGTAGCAACTGCTTTTTTTAACATTTCGCCTAACATCATTTCGGGCTGAACTGACTTAAAATTGGTTTCAATTAAATCATCAACATCCAACATCATCATCACATTTTTATCTTTGTTATGTGTAATAAGTTCTCCTCTTTGTGCCAATTTATAGGTGTAAATGGAATTTGAAACAAAATATTTTGTGATGGAAAAAGAAATGGCAGCTACCAACATTAATGGCACAAATAGGTCATAACCTCCTGTAATTTCAGCAATTAAGAAAATTGCGGTTAAAGGTGCGTGTAAAACTCCTGCCATTAATCCTGTCATTCCAATTAAGGTAAAATTCGCTTCAGAAACATTGAAGCCTAAACCCAAATTATTAATAATTTTTGCAAAAGCATTTCCAAGTGCAGAACCCATAACTAGTGTCGGAATAAAGATACCCCCAACTCCACCAGCTGCAAAAGTAGTACTCATGGCAATGGCTTTAAATAATGTAATTAATAATAAAAATATAATAATTAACCAGATATTTTCATGATCAAAAGAAAACGGTGTATTTCCAATTGCGGCAATATGATTTCCTTTTAAAAGGTTGTTTATTAAACTGTAACCCTCACCATATAATGACGGCATTAAATACAGTATAAAACCAATAATAACACTCCCAATAATCAGTCTTACAAACCGGTTTTTAAATTGGTAAAAGAACTTTCTAATCGCAAAATAAATTACAGAAAAATATACAGAAGCGATTCCTGTTATGATTCCGAAAATGGCATAAAAACCAATATCATTTATTTCGAATTTATCATTCAATTCAAAACCTAATAAGACATCAGAACCCAAAAATAAATATGAAGTTACAATTGCTGAAACCGAAGCCAACAATAACGGAACTAATGATACAAATGCGATATCTAAACTGAAAACTTCTAAAGCAAAAACGATACCCGCAATGGGCGCCTTAAACATTGACGACATTGCACCTGCAGTGGCACAACCAATTAACAACATTCGTGTTTTGGTATTCATGTGAAACAACTTTGACGTATATGATGCCAAAGCAGTTCCTGCGCTTACTGCAGGCCCTTGTAAACCAACAGAACCACCAAAACCAACTGTAATTGGTGCCGTTATTAATGATGCGTAAATATTATAATTAGGAATGATTCCTTTACGTTTAGAAATGGCGTAAAGCGTTGTAGAAATTCCATGGCCAATATGTTTTTTTAACCACGTTTTTTTAATAATTGCCACAATTAACAATCCAATAATTGGAAATATAAAATAAAGCGAATTTTGATAACTTTTAAAAAAATCAACATCTAACAATAGCTGAATATAATGCGTCAAGTTTTTTAAGATAACGGTTCCAAATCCTGCTAAAAAACCAACTAAAACACTCAAAATATAGACAAATTGTCGCTCAGAAATATGCTTATATCTCCATAATAGTACTTTTCTAAATATTTTTGTTGTTGATGGCATTTTTGTTATCCTATGTCATTTATACCTTGTGGAGAAATCATTTGATATTTTGAGGTTTCCCAATCATTAATTCTTCACTCATTTCGAAATGACATTTATTGATTTTATTTTTGATAAAATATCCGTTCCTAGGTATTTATTGTCTTTATTATAATACCAAGCTCTTACTTTTGGCATTTTTACCCCGTTGATAGTTTCTAAATCGGATAGCAAAATATATTCTCCGCTATCTTTTGTATCTTTAAAAAACTGATAGACTTCCATTGCATAGGTTTTGGGATTAAAATAAAAATACCAAGTATCTTTACCTACTTCTTTTTTATAAGTTGCTTTTAACACCAAATACTCTTTTCCTTTAAATAGTCTTTTCTCTACTTTTTGATGAATAATAGTTCCCTCATCTTTCAATTTCATTGGCAATCCGTACAAATAAGTGTAATAATTTTTATACAAATTTGCTCTTTTTTCATTTAAGCTAAATTTCTTTTTGAGTTCTTTTGATGGGTTTTTATCTCCATTTAATGAAAAATAAATTTCATCTTTATCAACTATAAATTCTGTAGAAATAGTATCTCTTTTTGCAACTACAGCAAAATATTGTTTTGGTAAATCAATATTAATTTTACTTTTCCTAGGACTTCCTTTTGGGGTTTCCATTGTTACAAAAAGTTCTCCTTTAAACGTTTCCCAATTTCCATTCGGATCGTGATATTGGATCGCTTTTTCTAACAATTGATTTCCTGTTAATTCTTGTGAGAAAGTGATTATTGATACAAAAAGTAATAAAAGTGTGATTCGTTTTTTCATACTTTAAATGTATAAAAAAATCCCGCAAAAGCGGGATTTTTATTTATTCTTGAATATCTAATTTTAAATTCAATTCTTTTAATTGCTCATCGTCTATAAAAGCTGGTGCATCAATCATTACATCTCTACCTGAATTATTTTTAGGGAATGCAATAAAATCACGTATGGTTTCTTGACCACCTAAAATAGCAACCAATCTATCTAAACCAAAAGCCAAACCTCCATGAGGTGGTGCACCATATTCAAACGCATCCATTAAGAAACCAAATTGAGCTTTGGCTTCTTCATCAGAAAAACCTAAATGTTTTAACATGGTTGCTTGAATTTGCTTATCGTGAATTCTAATAGAACCTCCACCAATTTCATTTCCATTCAATACCAAATCGTAAGCATTTGCTTTTACTTCTCCAGGTTTTGAATCTAACAACTCTAATTGACCAGGTTTTGGCGATGTAAATGGGTGATGCATTGCGTGATAATGCCCTGTTTCTTCATCCAATTCTAATAATGGAAAATCAATTACCCAAAGTGGTGCAAATTCATTTGGTTTACGTAAACCTAACTCTTCTGCTAAGTGCATACGTAAAGCAGACAATTGCGTTCTTACTTTATTGGTTTCTCCTGATAAAATACAGATTAAATCACCAGCTTTTGCACCTGTAACTTCCGCCCATTTTGCTAAATCTTCTTGGTCGTAAAATTTATCTACAGAACTCTTAAATGTTCCATCTTCATTAACTCTACAATACACCATTCCTAAAGCACCCACTTGCGGACGTTTTACCCACTTAATTAAGTTGTCTATTTGCTTTCTAGTATATGAATTTCCACCAGGAACTGCAATTCCAACCACCAATTCTGAGTTGTTAAAAATACCAAAATCTTTGTGTTGCGTAACTGCATTTAACTCGCCAAATTCCATTCCAAAACGGATGTCTGGTTTGTCATTTCCATACAAACGCATTGCATCATCAAACAACATTCTTGGAAACTTATCAACCTCAACTCCGTTAATTTCTTTTAGTAAATGAAGTGTTAATCCTTCAAAAATATTTAAAATATCTTCTTGTTCTACAAACGCCATTTCACAGTCTATTTGTGTAAATTCTGGCTGTCTGTCTGCACGTAAATCTTCGTCTCTAAAACATTTTACAATCTGAAAATATTTATCCATTCCACCAACCATTAATAGTTGTTTAAAGGTTTGCGGAGATTGTGGCAACGCATAAAACTGCCCTTCATTCATACGAGAAGGCACTACAAAATCTCTTGCACCTTCTGGAGTAGATTTGATTAAATAAGGGGTTTCAACTTCAATAAATTCTTGGTCAGAAAGATACTTTCTAACTTCCATTGTTACCTTATGACGAAAAATTAAACTGTCTTTTACTGGATTTCTACGAATATCTAAATACCTGTACTTCATTCTTATATCTTCACCTCCATCAGTTTCATCCTCTATAGTAAATGGTGGTAACTTCGCATCATTTAATATCTTTAAATCCGATACTAAAACTTCAACATCACCCGTTGGCATTTTAGCGTTTTTAGACTCACGCTCAATAACAGTTCCTGTAACTTGAATCACAAATTCTCTACCTAGAGACTTTGCTTTTTCCATCATTGTTGCTGGTGTGCGATCTTCGTCAAAAATCAATTGTGTAATTCCATATCTGTCTCTTAAATCGACCCAAATCATAAAACCTTTATCACGCGATTTTTGAACCCAACCTGCTAAGGTTACCTCTGTATTGATGTGTGATGCTCTTAACTGACCACAAGAATGACTTCTATACATTAATTATCTCTATAAATTTAGCTGCAAAATTAATCAATTTTAAAGAAATACCGATTCTTTTTAAGATTGATTTATTCCCGTAAAATCTTCGTAAGTTTGTCTTATGAGCGCAGTTAATATTCAAGAAAAATTTGATTTATTTCAAGACCATTGGTCTCCTAAAAAAATTGGCGAGTTAAATGGTCAGCAAATTCTATTGGCAAAAATAAAAGGTGAATTTGTTTTTCATAAACACGATAATGAAGACGAGTTATTTCTCGTAAAAAAAGGTGTTTTAGAAATGCACTTGCGTGATGAAATCATCACTATAAATGAGGGAGAATTTTACATTGTTCCTAAAGGTGTAGAACATAAACCTGTTGCTAAAGAAGAAGTTCATATTTTACTATTTGAACCACTTTCTACCAAACATACTGGTGATGTTGTTGCTGATATTACTGTGGAAACTTATGAGTCAATTTAGACTAATCTGCCTTACTATAAGCTTCTTTTAACCACGAAATTAATTCATTATCTATTTGATCTAAATTTGATAATCTTACTCTATGAGTACACATAGAGCCAAAAGGTCCAGAATTTTCAAGTCTTTCTGTTGTGAGTTTGTCTTTTATTTTTAAGCCTAAATCTATTCTTGTTTTTGTTGCTGGTTTTATTAGTGCAAATTGTTTTTTTCTAATAAGACTTACTGTAGTTTTTTTAGGTGCAATTTTTACATCTTCGCCAAAATCATAAACCACAGAAATCAGTTTATTATAAATAGGTTGTAATTCTTCTTTACCTTTATATTGATTGTTTACCAAATCGTCTGATGAACTGTTATCTTCTTTAGATAGTGAAACAATTGTATTTGCAAATCCGTGAGTTACATTATAATCTTTCTTTAAAAATTTGACAGCTTCACTATGTTTTTCAAAAGATTTTATTTTTAAAATATCTTTCCATTCTTTTAACGATTTGCCTGTTTTTTCAGGCATATTATTAATCATTGTTTGTAAAGCTTTGTCCATAATACTGATTTTTTTTATATCATTTACCTATACTAAAGTAGCTAAATTTAAATTAATAATTACATTTGTTGTATGAGTAAACTGTATTTAGTTCCTACACCAATAGGTAATTTAGAAGACATGACTTTTAGAGCGATTAATGTTTTAAAAGAAGTCGATTTTATTTTAGCAGAAGACACACGTACCAGTGGAAAATTGTTAAAACATTTTGAGATTGCTACGCAAATGCACAGTCATCATATGCACAATGAACATAAATCTGTTGAAGGAATTATCAATCGCTTAAAAAGTGGTGAAACCTGTGCTGTAATTTCGGATGCAGGAACTCCTGCTATTTCTGATCCAGGATTTTTGTTAACGAGAGCTTGTGTAGAAAACAATATCGATGTGGAGTGTTTGCCTGGAGCAACCGCTTTTGTGCCTGCTTTGGTAAATTCTGGTTTACCAAATGATAAGTTTGTGTTTGAAGGTTTTTTACCTGTAAAAAAAGGGCGACAAACGCGTTTAAAATTACTTGCTGAAGAAACCAGAACTATGATTTTTTACGAATCTCCGCATAAATTAGCAAAAACCTTAGGTAATTTTGTAGAGTATTTTGGAGCCGATAGAAAAGTTTCTGTGTCTAGAGAATTGACAAAACTTTTTGAAGAAACCATTAGAGGAACTGCTACTGAAGTATTAGCACATTATACTGCAAAACCACCAAAAGGAGAAATTGTTGTTGTGGTTGAGGGGAAGAAATAACATATAAATTTAAAATGACAATCCAAGAATTCAAAACAAAACTAAAAGAAAATCCAACAGCAATTACGTTTGCAGAAACGATGCAGGTAATCGAAGACATTTATAATTTTACTCCTACAGCATTTACAAACGGAGATGTAACAAATAATGCAGGAGAAAACTCAGGTTCATGTAAGTTGTTCGCTTTTGCCAAACGTCAAAAACTAACCAAAGAAGAAACCTTATTTTGTTTTGGAGAACATTATACATCTGTTTTAGAAGATGAAAAGGGTACTTCACATCAAAATATTAGAAACTTTATGAAAACGGGTTTTGAGGGTTTGTCGTTTCAAAGTGATGCTTTATCTTTAAAAGAATAAATGCAAAACCTTTTATCCCAAATAAAAAAATGTACAATTTGCGAACCTCATTTAGATTTGGGAGCAAATCCTGTGGTTACTGGTCATCAAAATTCTAAGATTGTAATTATTGGGCAAGCTCCAGGAACTAAAGTACATGCATCTGGAATTCCTTGGGATGATGCAAGTGGCAAACAATTGAGAAAATGGCTCAATGTTTCTGGTGAAGATTTTTATGATGTAGAAAAGTTTGCTATTGTACCAATGGGATTTTGTTATCCTGGAAAAGGAAAAAGCGGAGATAAACCTCCAAGAAAAGAATGCGCTCCAAAATGGCATCAACAATTATTTGAGCTGATGCCAAACTTAGAGTTGATTATTTTGATAGGAATGTATGCTCAGAATTACTATCTGAAAGACAAAGCTAAAAGAACACTTACAGAAACAGTAGATAATTATCCTGAATATTTACCTACCTATTTTACGCTTCCACATCCATCACCTAGAAATCGTTTTTGGTTGACGAAAAATCCTTGGTTTGAACAAAATGTAATACCTGAATTACAGAAAAGAGTTGCTGAAATAATTAATTATGTTTAAGATATTCCATCTAACAATTTGTGTTCTATTAATTTTAGTAAATATTTTCTTTCTTATTGTAAGTATTTCAATATTGTTTGAAAATGGTGGTGCATTTGGATTTGGTTACATCATTTTACCTTTCACCTTATTTCCCAACTTATTTTTAATTTCTTCAATAACCGTATTAAGGAAAAAAGATTTTAAAAACCCCGTTTTATTACTTATAAATACTTTAGGATTAACTTATTGTTTGTTTTTCTTTTGGTTTTTTATTATTTCTACAATTTAAAAAGTTCTTTTTTAATATTTAGAACCATCGTGTTTACCAACTTCAAAACCATGTTTTCCTAAATATTGATTTCCAGAATCAATTGCATCTTCTTCTAAAGTTGTTCCCATAGAATCATTCCATCTGTTTAAATATCCAAAAAGTGAAATTACACCTAACATTTCTACAATTTCTCCTTCATCCCAATATTTATACAACTCTTCTTTGATTTCTGCATTTACAGCATTTGGCACCATAGAAGCCGCCAAAGAAAAGTCTAATGCAGCTCTTTCTGCATCTGAAAAAGCAGCATGTGTTTTGTATTCCCAAATATTATCTAATTGTTCTTGTTCTGCTCCATAACGTTCTGCAGCTCTAATAGCATGGGCTTGACAATATCTACAACCAGTAGCATTACTAGATACCCAGGCAATCATCCTTTTTAAAGCAGAAGTTACTCTACCTTCATTTGCCATAACTGCTTTATTTAAGTTGATAAAAGCCTTTGAAATAGCAGGTCTACGCTGCATTGTTAAAACTGAATTTGGACAAAATCCCAAGGTTTCATTAAAAAATTCGGCCAATTCTTTGGTCTCTAAATCGTGTTCTGCTCCTAAAGGTGTTACTAAAGCCATATATTTATATCTTTAAGTTTAATATTGTTCTTACTTTTGTAAAAAAGCACAATTTAAGATTTCAATATCTAAAAAACATAAAAATGAGTAAAAATTTAGTGACAACAGTTTGGAAAGAAAACATGCAATTTGAATCTGATAATCCAAGTGGATTAAATCTATTTATGGATGCAGGAGAAGAAAATGGTGGAAAAGGTGAAGGATACAGACCAAAAGCATTGATGCTTTCTTCTTTAGCGGGTTGTTCTGGTTTAGATGTAGTTTCTTTGTTAAAGAAAATGCATGCAGAAGTTGCCGATTTTAAAATTGAAGTTACAGCAGAATTAACAGATGAACACCCAAAGTTTTATAATAAAGTAAAAGTAGATTATCATTTTAAGGATGCTGAATTGAAACCGAAAAAAATTCAGAAAGCTGTAAATTTATCAGTAACAAAATATTGTGGAGTGATGGAAATGTTCCGTCATTTTGCTGATGTAGAAATAGAAATTTTCTTACACGATATAGCAAAATAGTATGAAACGAAAAACCACTTTCATCTTATTTCTTTTAAGCCTCCCAATTTTATTCCCACTCTTTAATCCATCTATTGAGCTTGGTTTTATTGGAATACTTTTGGGTTTTGTTGGTTTTTATATTTCACCACTTATTATTTTCGGCACATTTTTGTACCTTATGTTCAAAAAATAATTGCTATGAGATGGACGTTAAAGTCGCAACCAGAAAAAGAAAAAGTAGTACAACTAGCAAAAGAACTTCAAGTAGATAACACTATTGCCTCTATATTATGTCAACGTAATATTGACACTTTTGACAAAGCAAAAAAGTTCTTTCGTCCAAGTTTAGAAGATATTCATAATCCTTTTTTAATGAAAGATATGGATGTTGCTGTAAACAGAATTGAAACTGCTATTTCCAATAACGAAAACATCTTGATTTATGGTGATTATGATGTTGATGGAACTACAGCTGTTTCTTTAGTTTCTTCTTATTTAAAAACCATTACACCAAATATTGCTACTTATATTCCTGATAGGTATGATGAAGGTTATGGGGTTTCTTATACAGGAATTGATTTTGCCCAAGACAATGATTTTTCCTTAATTATTGCTTTAGATTGCGGTATTAAAGCAATTGATAAAGTAGCTTATGCAAATGAGAAAAATATCGATTTCATCATTTGCGATCATCACAAACCTGGTGATGAAATTCCGGATGCAATTGCTGTTTTAAATCCGAAAAGAGTAGATTGTTCTTATCCGTTTGATGAATTGTGTGGTTGCGGAGTTGGATTTAAATTGATTCAAGCTTTAGGCTCAAAAAGGAATCAAACTATAGAAGATTTATTACCCTATTTAGATTTGGTTGCCACTGCTATTGCAGCAGATATTGTGCCTATGAATGGAGAAAATCGAGTATTAGCCTATTTTGGTTTACAAGTAATTAATCAAAATCCCAGAAACGGAATCAAAGCCATCATTCATCAAATTAAAAAAAAGGAACTCACCATTACTGATGTGGTTTTTATCATAGCGCCAAGAATCAATGCAGCTGGTAGAATGAAACACGGAAATTATGCTGTAGAACTCTTAACAGAAATGGATTTAGATTCCGCTATTGACTTTGCTGCAGCTATTGAAATTTTTAATGCAGATCGTAAAGATTTAGATAAAAAAATCACTAATGAAGCCTTAATTCAGATTATTGATAATGAAGAACAGCAACGTTTTACAACTGTAGTTTTTGATAAAAATTGGCATAAAGGTGTTATTGGTATTGTAGCTTCTAGGTTGATTGAAAAATACTATAGACCTACTTTAGTGTTTACCAAAAGTGGTCATAAATTAGCGGCTTCTGCTCGTTCTATAAAAGGTTTTGATGTTTATGAAGCTTTATTAGAGTGTAAGGAATTTATAGAACAATTTGGTGGACACAAATATGCAGCGGGTTTAACTTTGCTCTCAGAAAATTACGAGAATTTTAAAAACAAATTCGAAGAAGTAGTTTCAAAAACCATAGACAGAGAACTTTTAATTCCAGAAATTGCCATTGATGCAGAAGTAGAACTCACTGAAATTACGCCTAAGTTTTTTAGAATTATTCAACAAATGGCGCCTTTTGGACCGCAGAATATGAGACCTGTTTTTAAAAGTACTTGTATAAGAGATAATGGTTACGGTAAAAAAGTAGGGAAGGAGCAAACCCATTTAAAACTCAATGTTTTTCAAGGTGATAATAAACAAACCTTTGGAGCTATTGGCTTCAATTTAGGTGAAAAAATGGAATTTGTACAAGATGAATTTGATATTGTTTATGCTCTTGATGAAAACGAATGGAATGGGTATAAATCGATACAATTGGTGTTAAAGGATTTGAAGTGAAAGACATGAAATATTTTACAATAATTATATCGTTATTAATTGTATTTGTTATCTTAATATTTTTTGATAATACAGTTGTATTCTTTTTTAACATTTTGATTATTCCTTTTTTCTATTTAACTCTGTTTTTTTGGGAATACTCAATTTTTGATAAAAAAATAGACGAGGATTTTAAAATTAGGTCTCATAAAAAATCATTTCAATATTATGACTTTATTTTTGCTGTTTGTTGGACTATATTTATTTTTTTGGGTAACAGCACTATCAAATATAAAGCTCTTTTTTTTCCTATATTATGGGCTCCCCTTATTGTTAATTTAGTAATATCTTATCTATATAAAAAAAGAAAACCTTATACTTTATTTATAAAAAATTTTGAACTAATTGTAATAAATAGATGGACTCACAAAAGAAATATTAGTGGGTTAAATAAGATTTTATTTGATAGAATTTATAAGCAATTTGAATTAAAATTCGATAAAGGCCATAAAATAAAAATAGGCCTCAAAGAATATAAAAAAGAAGACATAAACAAATTATTAGAAATCTTAATCAAAACATCAAACTATTCCATTACTATTCCAAACAATTATAAGGAGCTAGAAAATAATAGATAAGGTTAAAAATACTTAACGCATGTCATTCCGACAGAGTGAAGAATGAACGACGAGGAATCTACGAAATTATCATCTTTTATATAGAGATTTCTCAATCGCTTAAAAAAAAGCTCAATTCGAAATGACAAGAAATCTAAACGTGCTGGTCCAATAAAATCGTATTTCCATCTGGGTCAAAAAAGACAACACTTCCTGGTCCAGAAGTGGTTTCGTCAACTTCTCTTTCTAATTTCACGTGATTTGCTTTTAAGTGTTTTTGAATATCTCTTACATCATCAAACTCATCCAACTTGTTGGCATTTTCATCCCAACCAGGATTAAAAGTTAGAATGTTATTTTCGAACATTCCTTGAAACAAACCTACTAATGCATTTCCGTTTTTTAGAATCAAATAATTCTTTTCAATTTGTCCTGCATAAACGGTAAACCCTAACGTTTCATAAAATGCTTTTGATTTATGAATATCTTTTACGGCTAAACTAATAGACATTGCACCTAATCTCATAATTGTAATTTTTTGATTGATGTTTTAAAGTTAAGAAATTATTTTGTTTTTTAAACCAATGTTTTTTTTAATAAAAAACCCACTTCTAAATTAGAAGTGGGAAAATTGCTATGAAAAAGAAATGATAAGAAGTTCTTATCATATTTCTTTAGACGTTAGTTTTTTATAAAACTTGCATTTTTAGATAAAATTAATTTTCCATAGACAGCAAAACCATTCGCAGTTCCATATAAGTAAACGATTTATCTACTTTTTCTTTGAGCTCTGTGAGATTTTTGAACTCGACTTCTTCGATTTGATTAATGAGTTTTTTATACTTTTTTAAAGGAATCAATTCTAAAACATCAACATCTCCCGTAGGAATAAACGTCATTAAATGACTCTGAATTGTATTCAGCGTTAAACTACGTTCTTTGGCAATTTCTTTAGGCGATAACCCAGATTTAAACAACTCTAGAGTAATTTGTTTGGTGTTTTTTTTGTCTTCCTTTTTTTGTTCGTTGAATTTATTAATTCCGTTTTCTTTGCAATAGGCTTCAATAACATCTAAAATTTCTTCTCCGTATTTTTGAACACGAATTTTCCCCATTCCGTTAACTTTTAGCAATTCTTTTTCAGATCTCGGTAAAGCATCACAGATGGCGTATAATGTTTCTTGTGTAAAAATTTGAAAAGCAGGAATATTTTCTGCAATTCGAATTTCATCACGTAATTCACGTAATTTTAAAGCCAATAACGGGTCTTTTCTAGTTGATAATTTTTTCTTCTTTTTGGGTTCAGATTTTTGTAAAACAGCATTGGCTCTAACTTCTAAATAACTTTTAACCTTAAAATTTTCCGTCATTTTTTTAAGCGCAAAAACCTTTTCTGATAACTTTTCTTGAAGGCTGTCAAACTGTTTGGTAAAATCTTTTTTTACGGCTTTATTGTCTGATGAAAATTCAATTTTTGATAACGGTTGTACAATTTTATTGATGGTTTCTGATAAGAAATAATCTACCGCTTTTGTAAATCGTTCTTGAATTTGAGAACTATTTTCAGGCAAAATATTGTCCTCTGATAGTTTTTGTAATTGATTTTTAAATCCGTTAGAAACTTTCATCAACGCTACAACTCCATCATCTTTTATGGTTTGTAAATGATTGATAACATCACCTTTTATAGAAGTTTGATTTTTATAAAAAATGTCAATCAATCTTGTTATTGGATACAAAAACGACTGATAATCAAATAATTCAGCAATTAAATTGAGTTGAAATTCTTTTTCAGATTCATTTAAAATACTTTCATCTGGGTGATTTTCTTCTACACTTTCATTAAAAACACTTACGGTTTTATCATTAATAATGGCATTGCTAGAAATAGGTGTTTTTAAAACCAAACCTTCTAAAGAAGTACATCTACTCAAAGCCACATAGGTTTGTCCGTGTGCAAAAGATGCTTCTGCATCAATAATGGCTTTTTCAAAGGTTAACCCCTGACTTTTATGAATGGTAATTGCCCAAGCCAAACGCAAGGGAATTTGAGAAAAAGAACCAATGACATCTTCTTTAATTTCTTTGGTTTCTTCGTTAATGGAGTAATTTACATTGTCCCAGTTTTCTCTTTCTGTAACAATTTCATCTGCTTCATTGCCACATTGCACAGTAACATTTTCTCTAGAAATGTCGGTTACAATTCCTATTTTTCCGTTAAAATACCTTTTTTCTGGTGATGAATCATTTTTGATGAACATTACTTGTGCGCCCACTTTTAACTCTAACTTTTCGTCATTAGGAAACGCATTTTCATTGAATTTTCCAGAAACTTCAGCTTCAAAAAAGTAGCTTTTGTTTTTGAGTTTATTCAACTCAGATTCGTTGATTGTATTCGCTCTTTTATTATGTGTTGTTAAGGTAATATAACCGTCTTCTTTAGTTGGAGAAAAAGTAGGATTGTAACGTTCATTTAAAATTTTAGCAGAAGCGTCAGACAAATTATCGTTACGAATTTCATTTAAAATCGTAATGAAATCTTCGTTTTTCTGGCGATAAATGTGTTTCAACTCAATTGACACTACATTGGCTTCTTGAAACGCTTTTGAGCTGAAGAAATACATTGTGTCATAATAGCTTCGTAATAAACTCCATTCGTTAGGTTTTACCACAGGTGCCAATTGTTGCAAGTCTCCAATCATTAGAACCTGTGCACCACCAAAAACTTTATTTCTGTTTTTATATCTGCGCATTACTTGGTCTATACCATCCAACAAATCTGCACGCACCATAGAAATTTCATCAATAATTACTAAATCTAATGACTTGATGATATCGATTTTTGTCTTAGAAAACTTACGTTGCTGATTCGTATTTGCAATTTGATTGGGTAGAATAGGGCCAAAAGGCATTTGAAAAAACGAATGAATCGTAACACCTTTTGCATTGATTGCTGCCACACCTGTTGGTGCAACAATGACCATTCTTTTTAAGGATTCATTTTTTATTTGATGTAAAAACGTAGTTTTACCTGTACCTGCTTTTCCTGTAATAAACAGATTTCTATCTGTTTTATTGATAAAATTAAAGGCAAGTTCTAACTCAGGATTTTTGGGCATTGCAGCTTTTTGATGCAAGGTAAATAATTAAAAATTATTTATTAAAAAAAAGTAATTATTTTGAAAATTCGCTAACGTTATACTGATATGATGTCTTTTTAATGACTTACATCAGAAGTTAACGAAGTTCGATATTTTTATTATAAAAGTCAATAAGTAAAAACACTTGTTTCTGAGAAAGTAAATAAGTTAGCAAACAAGTTTAGCCCAGATTGAAACGACATCCTTTTTGTTTTTCACAAAAAGATATAGTGAAAAGCTGGAAATAGCTACACAAAAAAATCCTAAGCAAAAGCTCAGGATTTTAATATTTATCTGTCAACATGGTTGCCTACATTTCTAATGCTTTTGTTGGGTTGTTGTCCATTAACAATATTTGTATTTTAAACTTCATGCCTAAATATTATTTTATTCTATCAATTGAAACATTGTCTAACCACCAATAACCTGTAGGATTTATACAAAAATGAATTATAAAATCAATATTATTATTAGTAAATTGATTTGGTAGTGTAAATTCTGTAATACTTTTTCTCCATTGCCCATCATCAATAAAATCAAAACCTAAATACCATCTTTTATCTAAATCAGAAAAATTTCTTATTACGATACTAACTGAATTATTATTAGATAATGTAAAATCAGATTTGTAATCGAAAACTAATCTATAAGTAGCACCTTCTATGAGAATATCACTTTTTATATCTTGTTTTATCCATTGCTCGTAACAACCATTAATATCTGCATTTCTAAATTTAAGACTATATACACCATCTTCAAATTCTAAATTGTCAATTTCTATTGTATTTTTTGGGTTATTAGTATTGTTAGGAACAAGGTTCCAGTAATCTGGTTTCCCATTAATTAAATCTTCAAAACCTCCATTCTTTATAACTTTAACCTCATCAGTCTTAAAATTAATAACATTACTTCCTCCAATTTGACCATACTCATCTAATACATAAATTCTATAGTAATATGTTTCTGAATTATTTAAGTTTGTATCTGTAAAACTTATTTCATTAATATCAGTTGTAACATGGATTAATTTTCCTGTTGTCTCATCTAACCCTGAATTAGAGTGACGATAAAGCTTGTATTCCCTAAACCCTACTGAACTTGAGCTATTCCAATTAATAGTCGCACTTGACGAAGTGATATTAATAGCATTTTGTAAAAAAACTGGATTTGGAAGAATTAAATTGTCTAAAACAGTATCTGAATTACTAGAAATATTAAAAGTTTTCCTAACAAATAAATCAGAATTTGAATTGATTTTATTTTTAAATAAAATGAGTTCATGTTCACCTTTTGACAAATTATTGATTTCAAAATACCCCTCAGAATCTGTTAAAACAGTTAAATTTTGAAAGTCAGAGATACTGACTTTAACATTTTCTTCAGGAATATTTTTTGCTGATTTTACATATCCTGATAACTTAACAACATTAGATATTAGGTTCTCATTTCTTGAACAAGAAAATAATATCAAAGTTATAATAATAAAATATTTTAAGTTCATGGCATATATTATTTTATTTATAATCTCTTTTTATATTTAAATAATCAGTTCTAAAAACTAACAATTCTTATTTTTCGGATAGAAAAAAATAAGAAGTACTCTTACTTTTGATGATCTTGTTCTTTTTAATTATATTATATGTCGAAATTATTAAATACATCAAGATTCTTTTTTTCTAATCATTACTTTTCAATTTTATTAAGTTATTAAATTGAATAGAGTAATAAATATTGTTCTTAAATCCTAACCATAAAATATTTTATTATCAAAATAATATCTGTAAATAATTACCTTTTTTTGAGTATGTCTCTTAAACCAAAAAATATTTACATTTCTAATGCTTTTGTTGGGTTATTGTCCATTAACAATTCAACAGGATTTTCTAAAGCTTCTTTAACGGCTACTAAGAAACCAACAGATTCTCTACCATCTACAATTCTGTGATCGTAAGACAATGCCACATACATAATTGGTTGAATTTTAACTTCACCATTAACAGCCATGGGCCTGTTTACAATATTATGCATTCCTAAAATTCCACTTTGTGGAGGATTTATAATTGGCGTAGACAACATAGAACCAAATACACCACCATTAGTAATTGTAAACGTACCACCTGTCATTTCATCTACCGTAATTTGACCATCTCTAGCTCTTAAAGCTAAACGTTTTACTTCAGATTCTACACCTCTAAAAGATAAGTTTTCTGCATTTCTAATTACTGGCACCATTAAACCTTTTGGTCCAGAAACTGCTATAGAAATATCTTGAAAATCGTGTTTTATTTGAAAATCTCCATCAATCATAGAATTGACATCAGGGTATAGTTTTAATGCTCTAACAACTGCTAACGTAAAGAAAGACATAAACCCTAAACCAACTCCGTGTTTAGCTTTAAAATCTTCTTTAAATTGAGAACGTAAATCAAAAATTGGCTGCATATTCACCTCGTTAAACGTAGTTAACATAGCAGTTTCATTTTTAACAGCTACCAAACGTTGCGCAACTTTTCTACGCAACATAGACATTTTCTTACGCTCAGTTCCACGAGTTCCATTTGCAGGTTGAGTTCCCATAGATGGTACTGCTTTTACAGCATCGTCTTTGGTAATTCTACCATCTTTTCCTGTTCCTTTTACAGTAGAAGCGTCAATTCCTTTTTCTGCTAACACTTTTTTAGCTGCTGGAGAAGCAGTTCCTGTTGCATAGGTATCTGTTTTTGGTGCAGTAGCTTCAACTTTCTTTTCTTCTTTTGGAGCTTCTGTTTTAGCAGGAGCAGCATCGCCTTCTGGTTTTGCAGCGCTCATATCAATTAAACAAACCACAGCACCCACTTCTACAGCATCGCCTTCTTCTGCTTTTAAAGTAATAATTCCGCTTTCTTCTGCAGGCAATTCTAAAGTTGCTTTGTCAGAATCTACTTCTGCAATAGGTTGGTCTTTTTCTACATAATCTCCGTCTTCAACTAACCAAGTTGCAATTTCTACTTCTGTAATTGATTCTCCTGGTGAAGGAACTTTCATTTCTAAAACACTCATGTTTTTTTATTTTTACTTGTGTCAGGTTTTTCTGACTTTTAATTTTACTTTTCTACTTTTTTTTGGGGCGTTTAAACAGGCTTTCCACTGTATCTTTTTTTCATATTCTTCAAAAAAGGATGCCGTTTCAATCCTTAACGCCGCTTATTTATGATCGAAAACGCTATCGATAACTGCTTTATGACGTTTTTTAAATCTTGTACTAGAACCTGCTGCTGGTACTGCATAGTATTTACGAGAACAAACACTTAAGTTTTTCAACTCAAAACGCTGTAACATATAACTCCAAGCTCCCATATTTCTTGGTTCTTCTTGTGCCCAAACATATTCTGTTACATTTGGATATCTGTCTATAATCTGTTGTATTTTCTCTTGGTGTAAAGGGAATAATTGCTCAATTCTAATTAAAGCAACATCTTCTCTTTGTAATTCTTCTCTTTCTGCTAGTAAATCGTAATAAAATTTACCCATACAGAATACCATTTTTGTAACTCCATCTACATTTACAGAATCGTCAATTACTTCTTGGAATTCTCCATTTGCTAATTCTTGAATAGAATTTACTGCTTTTGGATGACGTAATAAACTTTTTGGTGTAAATACAATTAATGGTTTTCTATAATCGCGTTTCATTTGTCTACGCAATAAATGATAGAAATTTACAGGAGTAGTACAGTTGGCAACTGTCATATTATCTTCTGCACACAATTGTAAATAACGTTCTATTCTTGCTGATGAATGCTCAGAACCTTGTCCTTCATAGCCGTGAGGTAATAAAACTACAATTCCGTTTTGAACTTTCCATTTATCTTCAGCAGCAGAAATATATTGGTCGAACATAATTTGAGCACCGTTTGAAAAATCTCCAAACTGTGCTTCCCAAATGGTTAATGTATTTGGGTTACCCATTGCATAACCATAATCGAATCCTAAAACACCATATTCAGACAATAACGAGTTGTAAATCGTCATTTGTCCTTTGTTATTCGGATTTGTATTTAATAAATTGATTCTTTCTTCTGTAACCTCATTTCGCAAAATAGCATGTCTATGAGAAAAGGTACCTCTTTCCACATCTTGACCAGAAATTCGCACATTAAAACCTTCTTCCATTAGAGAACCATAGGCTAGATTTTCTGCCATTCCCCAATCTAATTGATTGGTTTCGAATGCCATTTTTGCTCTACCTTGTAAAATACGTTGTGCTTTTCTAACAAAATTTGCCCCTTCAGGAACAGTTGAAACCACTTTTGCGATGTGTTTAAGATTCTCTATTGGGTAAGATGTATCTAAAGATTCTAACATTGCTGTTTTATCTTTTCTCTCGAAACCTTCCCAAGTAGATTTCATAAACTCTTTTACTTTAGAAGTTTTATCTTCTTTAGAATTGTCAAACTCAGTGTTTAACATTTCTTTGAATTCAGTAGTAATTTCTTTCACATAATTATTATCAATAGAACCTTCTTCTAATAATTGAGCTGCATAAATATCTTTTGGATTTTTATGTTTAGAAATTGCTTTATATAATTTTGGTTGCGTAAAACGAGGTTCATCCCCTTCGTTATGACCATATTTACGATACCCTAATAAATCAATAAAAACATCCGTTTTAAAACGCATTCTAAATTGCAAAGCCATTTCCATAGCATGACAAACCGCTTCTGTATCATCTGCATTTACATGTAATACTGGAGACAAGGTTACTTTAGCAACATCTGTACAATATGTACTTGAACGTGCATCTAAGTAATTGGTTGTAAAACCAATCTGATTATTCACTACGATATGAACAGTTCCACCTGTTTTATAACCATTCAATTTTGCCATTTGAACTACTTCATAAGCAATTCCTTGACCTGCAATGGCTGCATCACCATGAATTACTATTGGAAGAATTTTACTAGAATCTCCAGCATATTTTCTATCAATCTTTGCTCTGGTAATTCCCTCTGCAACAGCGGCAACTGTTTCTAGGTGTGATGGATTTGGCACCAAATTCATCTTAATTTCGTTTCCATCTCTATAGGTTTTACTTAAAGTCAAGCCTAAGTGGTATTTTACGTCTCCATCTATATCTTGATCTTCGAAATCCTTCCCTTCGAACTCACTAAAAAGTTCTCTTACTGGTTTTTTAAAGATATTTACTAGTGTGTTTAAACGACCTCTATGAGCCATTCCTAAAACACATTCTTTAACTCCATATTTTTCTGCTGCATCTCTTAACATTACAGCAATACCAGGAATTAGAGTTTCTCCTCCTTCTAAAGAAAAACGTTTTTGTCCAACGTATTTAGTTTGTAGAAAACTTTCAAACGTAACAGCTTGGTTTAATTTACCTAAAATGTATTTTTTAGACTCAACAGAATAATTAGGATGATTATCATTTTCATTTAAGCGATCTTGCCACCATTTTAATTTTTCTGGATTACGTAAATATGTATATTCAACACCTATAGAATCACAATAAATTCGTTGTAGATGCTCGATTATTTTTGAGAGTTTTACTTTACCAATTCCTAAAACTTCTCCTGCAGAAAACTCTTTATCTAAGTCTTCTTTAAATAATCCAAAGTTTTCAATAGCTAAAGTAGGATGATATTTTCTTCTATCTCTAACAGGATTTGTTTTTGTAAATAAGTGCCCTCGAGTTCTATAGCCATTAATTAAATCTACTACTAAGAATTCTTTACGAACTTCTTGAGGGATTTCTATCGAATCTTCATCATCCTTTAAAGAATAGTTTTCATTTGCTAAATCGTAACCTTGAAAAAAACTTCTCCAACTTGGTTCAATAGCATCTGGATTTTGTAAATACTTATCGTATAAATCGGCAATATAGCCTGTATGTGCTGCGTTTAAAAACGAAAATTTGTCCATAGTTTAGTCTTTGCTTTCTTGTAAGCAATTGGAACCAACAAAAATACAATTTTTAGTTGTTAATCAACTTTTAAAATTTAATTATAACAATAAATTTTTTATTGAAAAAAAATTAAAAAGTATTTGGGGATATTGTAAAAAGATATATATTTGCACTCGCTAATCCCAAATACAGGGAAGCAAACTCCTCCTTAGCTCAGTTGGTTAGAGCATCTGACTGTTAATCAGAGGGTCCTTGGTTCGAGCCCAAGAGGGGGAGCAAAAAAGCCTTATCAAATTTATGATAAGGCTTTTTTATTTACAGTATAGAAATACAACTAAGCTTAATAAAAACTGAAAATTTTAAAGAAAAAAGCTGTTTTGTGAAACAAACAAAACAGCTTTAATAATCAAATATAAAAATTAACTTCACTATATTCCTAAACCTTGTCCTCCACCAACTTGAATAGTTTCTGCTGTAATGAAGGCTGCATCTTTACTTGCTAAGAAAGCCACAACAGAAGCTACCTCTTCTGGCTGTCCTAATCTTCCTAACAATATATTGTTTTTCCAAGAAGCAAACACTTCTGGTTTTGTAGATTTAATTTGGGCATGAAAAGGAGTATCAATTGTACCTGGAGACACTGCATTAACTCTGATACTATATTCTGCTAAATCTTTAGCTAAAGCTCTTGTTATTGCATGCACTCCTGCTTTTGATGTACCGTATATTCCAGCTCCTGGTCCTCCTGCATTCCATCCAGCAATTGAGGTGTAGTTTATAATAGATGCATTATCACTCTTTTTTAAAAAAGGTATCGCAGCTCTTGAAGCAAAAAAAGTTGAATCTAAGTTTAAAGCCATTACAAACCTATAAAATTCAGTAGTCATCTCTTCAAACCGAGATCTACCCCCTAAACCACCTGCATTATTTACCAACACATCGATTTTACCATATTTTTCTCCTATCTTATTGATATTTGAAGTAACTTCTTCTTCCTTTGTTACATCAAAGCCATAATATTCCGCTTTAATTCCTTCGGCGATAAGTTCTTCGACTCTTTTGGCACCAGCTTCATCATCTATACCGTTTAAAATTACAGTATATCCATCTTTGCCTAATCTTCTAGAAACTTGAAATCCTATACCTCCTGTTGCTCCAGTTATAATTGCTATTTTATTTTCAGTATTACTCATATTTATTTTCTTTATTATTTTATTCTTGTATTGTTTTTCTTACCGGCCCTATTTCTTTTATCAATAACAAAATTGATAAAACTCCAAATATTACTGATACACATATTGCAATGAATGCTGGTGTATAAGAATTTGCAGTTATTTGTCCAACAAACCAGTTCATAATCATTGGAGAAACTGCAGCAACGGTACCTGCTAAACCAGCTAAGGTTCCTACTGATGGACCTCTAAATAAATCACTTGAAATTGTTTGAATATTTCCAATAGCAAACTGAAAACCAAATAATGCCAAACCAGCGAAGTATATAAACATCATAAAGTCATCAGCTTTTACTAAAGTAATAATACATACAAAAGCTATTAAAATTAAGGCACTTCCTAGTGATATTGTTATTTTTCTAGATTTATCTACAGACATTTTAGACATTAATTTTTCAGTAAACATACCTCCAATTATACTTCCTGCTGCTGCCATTAAGTAAGATATCCACATTGTAGCAGCTATTTGCTCTATACTTAATCCAAATTTACTATTTAAGTAAATAGGCATCCAACCTGCAAAGAACCACCAAATCGGCTCAATGAAAAAGCGACAAAGTAAGACTCCCCATGATTGTTTATAACTAAGAATCTTACCAACAGATAAGCTTTTTGCTTTTTCTGAAGTATTTTCTTCTTTATCAATTCTATCAGACACTATTAAATCTCTTTCTTCTTGTGTAACCCAAGGATGTTTTTCTGGAGTTGATTTATTCAAAAACAACCAAGGTATCACCCAAAGTAATCCAACTGCTCCTAGGATAATGTAAGTGGTTTTCCAACCAAATCTAGTATATAAAAATACAATTACAAAAGGTGCAATTACATTCCCTATAGAAGCTCCAGCATTAAAAATACCTTGAGCGACAGCTCTTTCTTTTATTGGGAACCATTCACCATTACTTTTTACGGCTCCTGGCCAATTACCAGCTTCTCCAATTCCAAGAAGCCCTCTAAAAATTGATAAAGTAATAATTCCTCTTGCAAAAGCATGAAAAGCAGATGCGACAGACCAAATGATAATAGAAACAGTAAAACCAAGTCTTGTTCCAATTTTATCATATAATTTACCTGATGCAAATTTACCTACAGCATAACAAGCCATAAATACGTTTAACATAATAGCATAATCTGCCTTATCCATCCCCAAATCTTCTCCCATTTGCGGCCATAATAGCGCAAAAGCGGTTCTATCTATGTAGTTTATAACCGTGGCAATAAAGATTAGGGTTATAATCCACCAGCGTAAGCCTTTAATTTTCATAATAAATTCTGTGTTTATTCTAAATTATAGCAATAATTGTAGAGCTCTTTAAAATGCTCTTTCATTTTTTGCTTTGCTAATTGTGGATTTTTACTCTTAATAGCGTCATAAATAGCTTGATGATCTTTTATACCTCGTTGAGCTAAATCAGAGTCACAAACATGATGCTTTTGAAAATTAGTGATAATTTCTGGCGTAATAATTAGCATAAAAGTATTCATTGTGCTATTACCACTTGCCTTAGCTATTGCTAAATGAAACAGTAAATCTTCTTGAACTGCATCTTCTCCATTTATTACTTTATCTTTATAAGCTTGAAGAGATTCGTTCATTTTAGCTAAATCATCATCTGTTCTTCTTGAAGCTGCTAAACTTGCTGTTTTAAGTTCTAACAAAATTCTAGTTTCTACCAACGATTTAAAATCTGGGTCATCTAATCTTAAAATATCTTCAATCATACCATTCATAGCTATAACACCTATGTTTGCCACGAAAGTTCCACTTTGAGGAATAGATTTTAATAAACCATAAAATTCTAATTTCTGAATAGCTTCTCTTACATTACTTCTAGATACTTCAAATTTTTCAGACAACATTCTTTCTGAAGGTAGTTTGTCTCCAGGTTCTAAATTCTTAAAGTTTATTAATTCTTTAATTTTTGAAATAATATCTTTTTGAATACTAAAGTTTTCTGATTTTGTAAGTATCTCTAATTTCATAATTTAAGCTGATTAAAATAGTTGCTAAGATAAAATTTATTATTATTCTATTATAGTAATACCGCACAATATTAAGTACCACATTTTTTTTTATAATGTGCGGTATATTTTTTTATAACGCTTCAATTAATACAGAGTCTAACCTTATTTCTTCATCTCCATTATTATATGGGTGACCTCTCTTATCTGGATCTGTTCCATCGCCACCAATACCTCTTATAAAAAGAGCAACACTAGTATTTGCACCTGAATTAAATGTGTATTGAGTTGTTAAATATCCATCATCATTTGGATTACTTAATACTTTAACAAAAAGAGTATTAGAAGCATCTTCTACTTGTGGAATTGATGTATAACCAAAACCATCTTGCGGATATTCTTTACCCGTAGCATAATAAGTTGGAGTATACCCACTTACATAACCAGAACCTGCTAAGACTCTTAATTCTAACATACTTGGAAAAGAACCTCCTGAAGTTAGACTTTTAAACTGTGTAACTATTGTTATTGTATAATCTGCGTTTGCTTGCACTTCAAATTCTTGATATGCAGCATCAGATTCGTCATTATCAAATTTAAAAACGTCACTTCCATTTCCAGAACTAGACTCTCCTTGATCTCCTATACTTTTATTTATCCAACCAGAACAAACACAATCTGAACCAGAAGATTTAGCTTGTTTAACAAAATCTGCATTAACCAAAACTGGATCCGTAACAGCTGGTGCTGGTGGTTCTTTAACAGTTATTTCTTCAGTATAGGTATTTGAAACACCTAAACCATCTGTAGCTGTTAGTGAAACTGTCCAAGTTCCTTCTCCTGAGTAGGTATGAGTTGGTTCAGACTCTGTGGAAGTAGTACTTCCATCTCCAAAGTTCCAAGAATATGTAATAGCACTTACTGATTGGTTAGAAAAACTGTAGGTTTTCCATATATCACCAAGACCTTCTCCTTGTTTATAAGTAAATTTTGCTGCAGGTGGTGTATCATCTGCTAATGACCCTGCTTCAGGTAACTCATACTTTCCAAATTCATCACAAGAATGCAATGAAAAAAGAGCTAACAGAGCTACAAAATAAATTAATTTGTTTTTTAATGTCATAATTATATTTTTAAATTATTCTATTCTCTTTAAATTTTAATACCCAGGATTTTGAGTAAGTTTACCTCGACTTAAACCAATCTCATTTTGAGGTATTGGTAGTAATAAATCTGTAGAACTAAAACTACCGCCAATAGCTATAGAAAAAGCAGATAGTATTTCTTGAGCTTTACCAAATCTAATCAGATCAAACATTCTTTGGTTTTCAAAAGCCAATTCTACTCTTCTTTCATCCAACAACTCTTCTAAGGTTACTTTAGTTACTGCTGTAGTTAAACCAGCTCTGTTTCTAACTGCTTGAAAAGATGCTAATGCTGCACCAACACTTGTTTCATTTCCTCCAGCAAGAATAGCTTCTACATGCATTAATAAAATATCTGCATACCTTAAAACAATCCAATCATTACCTGCTAATCTTGGATCTAAGCCTGTAAACGTTTTTCCATCAGCACCTCCATCTTCACCATTAGGTAAATATTTTGCTACTTGATTTTGAGTAAGTTGAAGCTTATCTTGTCTATAAGAAACTGCTGTTCTAGTTCCTCCTAAATTATCGAGTGCTGTTTTAGCATCATTTGTAACATAGTTTACACCAACTGTTCTACCAACTCCATTTAAAAACTCAGCAGAAAAATTTTGACTATCTTGAGTTAAACCTTGAATAAAACCAATAGAAAAAATAACTTCTTTATTATTTTCATTGTAGAAAACATCACTAAAATTAGGTTCTAAAATATAACTTCCTTTCATTACTTCTTCTAATAAAAGTTGCGCTTTAGTATATTCTTTTGTTGTAAGATACACTTTAGCTAAAAGACCTTGAGCAGCTGCTTTTGAGCCTCTATTTTTTGAACCTGAATTATCTAAATGTTGAATTGCAAACTGAAAATCGTTGATAATAAAATCGTAAATTTGAGCAGTTGGCACTCTTGTAAACTGAATATCAGTATCATCAGGAGTGATTACTTTATCTACTAATGGAATATCACCATATAAGCGAACCATATTAAAGTAAACGTAAGCTCTTATAAATCGGGCTTCTGCTTCGAATTTATCTTTGTTTGCTGAAGAGACAACATCTAAACTTTCTAAAACTTTATTAGCCCTAAATATTACATTGTAAAAACTTCTGTAATGATCTGCAACCAAACCGTTTTCTGGTTGAACTCTAAAGAAATCAAAGTCAGAAGCCTCTCCTTCTCCACTTTTAGTTCTTGTGTTATCACTTCTCATTTCTGTTACATAAAACTCCATTTGAATTCCATGATTACTATCCGAACGTGTATCGTTAACTCCTTGTATACCATCATACATGTTAATTATTCCCGCAAAAACCTGATCTTCTGTAGTGTAGAAATTAGCTCCACTAACAGCTGCTGTTGGTGCAGGACTTAAGAACTCATCACTACAAGAAAATGTACTTAACAATACTCCTAGTAATGCTACTATTTTTATATGTGTTTTAATATTTTTCATTTGTATTGACATTTTAAAATTCTATATTTAATCCTAAAGTTATAGTTCTATTTATTGGAGAACCAGCTCTTTGATACCCATAAGTAGTTGCAGTAGTTGTATTAATTGATTCTGGGTTAAAACCTGTATAATCACTAGCTGTTAAATACATTAGATTTTGTCCTGAAACGAAGAATCTTAGTTTAGATATATTTAGTTTAGCTGCTGCATCTGAATCAAGCGTATAACCTAGGTTAACAGTTCTTAATGCAATATAAGAAGCATCTTGAATAATATCGTTCGTAAAGATTTTTTGTTTTATAAATTGTTGGTTCGGAGTAGTTGATGTATTAAAATCTTGTCTTGAATTAAAGTGATTAAACAAGTATTGATCTCCCATGTTTCTAACTTCTGCCCCATGACTTCCTTGAAACATAAAACTACCATCAAAATTACCTAGTTTAAACTCATTAGTAATACTCCAAACTAAATCCGGATATGGATTACCTAAGATTGTTTTATCATCATCGTCTATAAGTCCATCTCCATTTAAATCTCTTACATACACATCTTGTGCTTCTGCTCCAACTGGATGATAAGGGTTATTAAGAAACTCTAAAGGAATATCTTTATCTACTACCCAACCATAAAAAGAAGATATTGGGTTACCTACTGAATTAATCCATTCTGCAGCTCTTTTAGTATCTACATTTTGAATTTGTCCATCAGAATCTGCAAAATCTAATAACTCATTTTTATTTCTAGATGCAATAAATGTAGAATTCCATTTAAAATCTTGTTTCGCAATATTTCTAGTTCTTAATTCAAATTCGAAACCACTGTTTCTTACTTTACCTAAGTTAGATATTGCCTCTGTAAAACCTGTTGTTGCCGATACAGGGTTAAATAACAATAATTTATCACTTGTTCTTTGGTAATAATCTATAGAACCAGAGATTCTATTATTAAAGAAACCAAAATCTATAGCTGGATTCATTTCCACGGATCTTTCCCATTGTAAGTTTGGGTTTTCTATATTTATAGGATTAAACCCTCCTACAACATTATTATCTATTACTGCAGTTGAACCTTGAATTAACGATAAATATGGGTAACTATCTACAACTGGATCTCCTGTTCTTAAACTTGGGTTACCTGTTGTACCATAACTAAACCTTAATTTCAAGAAATTAAAGAAATCTAGTTCTTTAAAGAAATTTTCTTTACTTACTGTCCAACCAACAGATGCTGATGGAAAATTACCATATTTTTGCTGTGGTCCAAAAGATGAAAAACCATCTCGTCTAAAGCTTAATGAAATTAAGTATTTATCGTCAAAAGCATAGTTAACTCTTCCTAAATAAGATTGCAAACTTCTTTCATATTTATATGATTGAGCATCTGCAATTAAAGTTGCTCCAGAGATTGTTTTAATTAAATCCGACTCATACCCTGTACCTCTTGAGCTCTCGAAATCCCAATTCCATTTTTCTCTAGATATACCTGCTACAGCATTTATTTCGTGTTTTCCAAATTCTTTGCTGTAGGTTAATAAGTTATCTAATACATAATGAATTCTATTTTCAGAAGACAAATCTAATTGAGCAGCTGCTGCCCCATTTCTACTTGCCATAACTCCTTGCCATCTATCTCTTCTTGTATTTCCAAAATCTCCTGATAAGCTTGTTTTAAAAGTTAAACCTTTCATGATTTTATATTTACCATAAAAGCTACCAAAAAGCTTAAACTTATAGTCATTTCTATCTCTTTCTAATACTTTTGCAGCTGGGTTAGTATTAGAAGTATTACTAATATCTGTACCACCAGACGGAACCGGCATCATCGTAGTTAAATCAAAATCATCAAAATGTCTTTGAGTTGCATAATCTCCAATTTTTACATTTGGATATTTAAATGTATTCACAAATTTAATAGTATTTTCATCATGATACAGAGGTAACCAAGGCGTTTGTCTTAAAATATCATGAGTAGAACCATCAAAACGTCTTCTATCTGAATATGATGGAGAAATATTAGCTCCAAAACTTAATTTTTTATTAAGCTTAGTATCCACTTTAATTCTCATAGAGTACTTTTTAAATTCATCTGTTAAAAGCACACCTTCATCTTTTTGATAACCTAGTGAAATACTAAACTTTGTATTCTCATTACCACCACGAGCAGCAAAAGAATGACTCTCTATCATACCTCCATCGAAAATAACATCTTGCCAATCTCTATCTACACCTATTAACTGTTTATACCTGGTTTGATCTGAAATACTACCAGTAGCTGCCATTTCTTTTCTTGCTGTTTCTGCAACTGTAAAATAATATTTACTACTCTGTCTCGCCTCTTTGAAACCTGTAAACGTATTGTAGCTAAATTTTGTTTTCCCTTCTTTACCGCTTTTAGTTGTTATAATAACGACTCCATTTGCCCCTCTAGAACCATAAATAGATCCTGATGCAGCATCTTTTAAAATCTCAAAAGATTCGATATCATTCATATCTAAATTAGTAAGAAAATCAGCATCTACTACAACTCCATCAACCACTACTGCTGGATCAGAACTTCCAGATATTGAACCTGTACCTCTAATTCTAATGGTTGGCGCTGAACCCGCTTCTCCTTCTGTAGCTTGAATGTTAACACCAGAAACCTGCCCTACCAAAGCATCATCAACCCTAGCAACAGCAATCTGATCTAATTTTTCAGTTTTTACTTTAGAGATCGCTCCTGTTAAATGACTCTTCTTTTGAGTACCATAACCAACGATTACAATTTCTTCTAACTGAGCAGCATCCTCCGTAAGCTGTACATTAATTCTTTTTTGGCCTGCATAAGGAATGGTCCTAGTTTTGAAACCCAAATAAGAGACTTGAATTACTTCTCCTCGCTTAACTTTAATTTGATAATTACCATCAAAATCTGTAGAAGTACCTTTTTTAGTTCCAACAATAATGATGTTAGCTCCTAAAATGGGCTCTCCATCAGTTTGAGAAGTAACCGTACCTTTTACTGTGACTTCCTGAGCAAATGTTGCTACACAAAAGAGAAGTGCTACAATAAAAATAGACTTAAATTTTAAATTCATAATTTATTTGATTTAATTTTTTAGTTAATTGTGTTAAGTGATAAAACTTAACTATTCTTGGTAAACCAATTTGGTTTACCAAATTGGTTTACCAAATTGGTTTACCAAATATATTCTTTTATTTACTAATAAAAAAGAGTTTTGTTAATTATTTCATAAAATCTTCTTCAATAACACTAAATACATTAGTAGAACTCTGTTTTTACTACAGAAAAAGGTATTTTATGCTTTTTTATCACCAAAATAAGACACCCCATCTCCACTTAAAAAATCTTCTCTAACAGGACTAAATGTATCTATTAACTCACCTTCTTCTAGACAAACTGCACTATGTAATAAATTAGGCTCTATATAAACTCCATCCCCTGCTTCAATTATTTTCTTTTCTCCATCAATTTCAAACTCAAACTTACCAGAAACACAAAATGTAGCTTGTGTATGAAAATGTTGATGAGGAGATCCTAATGCTCCCGTATCAAATTTAACTCTCACCATCATGATTTGATTATCATAACCTAAAAATTTTCTTGATACTCCACCTCCAAGTTCTTCCCACTCCATGTCTTTTGCTATAATATACTTTTCACTAAATCGTTTCATCATTTATTTGTTTATTTAAAATAATAAGAACCTGACCACTCATAATTCTCATTGTTAATTGTTAATTTATGTGTTGCTTCTTTTGACGCCTCAGTATTTGCAGTGATAAATAATTTTGTATCTCCATTTAAAGTAGTTATTGAAATGGCCGTGTAATCTAAAGTATCAATAACCACTTTCAATTCTTTAATGTTACTTTTAGAATTAACAGCAGATTCTGAAACTGGACTATAACTTCCATGTGCTTCTATTGAAGAAACAAAAAGTGTGTTTTTAGTGTTTTTTCTCCTAAGCATAATAGCCGCTTCTCTACGCAAATTAAAATCTGGATCATTTGCCCCTATTCTAGTAAAAAGTATTTCATCATTAGTATTAGAAATAGTTGTTAAGCTATAAAATTTCCCATTATTTAACCAAGAAAATTTAGTATTGTCTTTGTTTGATTTTCCAAAACCTTCTAAATATAAATGTTGATATCCATTTTTATTACCAAGAGGCTTTAAAATTTCTGGTATTGAATACTTAAAATTAGTACTCAAAACCTGACCTAAAAAATAATACGGAAAATCATATTGATTTGATTTATTAGCTACAACTTTCATAATATCTAAAACATAAGGTTTTTCAAAACCTTCATCCTTAATAACTGCTATTGTTCTTTGCATATCTGTACCTGGATATGTTTTCGCAACTTTTGCGCTTGAAACTTGTATATTTTTATTAGTAAATGAAAAGTAATGTAAGTCTGGATGATTTTGACTTCCTATTTCATATTTACCATTATAATGTGATGTTTCATTTTGAGTTACTGTATTATGAGCAATGGTTTGTTTAGCCCAAGTTTTATTTTCTTTCAAATAGTTTCCTCCACCTTTTTGTTCAATATTTACAAAACGTGCTAGTCCATAATCCTGAATAACTTCTTCGCCTTTTTCATACAATGAAAACGATAATTTGTCGTAATGACCATGACTTGAACCTTGAGAGGCATATTTAAATACCAATTCTATATTTTCATTTCTTAAAATACCAACTCCACCCTGTTTTCCTTTTGAACCATCAGATAAATTAATCGACTTTTTATCAAAAGGTTTAGTTTTACCATTTTTAACACCAAGAGCAACCGCTAAACCAGAATCGTCTAATAACACTTTATTTTGCTTTGCAGCGATTGATAATAAACCTGGGTCTTGTTTTCCAAAATGATAGGAAATATCTACCGCAGTAACTAATGCATCATTATAGTAAGACATCCCTTTTTGGCCATCGTTTAACGGGAAAAAATCTCCATCAGCATCAGATAAATTTAGAAGCGCTTTAATCGATTTTAAAAGCACACCGTTCTTGTACTCAAAAATTTTTAATTCAGGCTTTACATTATGTAATCCTTCAGCAAAAACTAAAAAAGGATACATAGCATAACGCTGATAATATGGCCCTTCATTATAATAACCATCTGGTGAAAAAGGTTCTTCGATATTTGCTAAAAATCCAGCTTTACCATCCTTATTTAAATACCCTCCATCATCATCTTTTGCTTTCTTATCTAAATTTACTCCTTTAATACCATATAAAGCTCGATCAATTAATTCTTGGTCATTCATTACTAAACCGATCATACCAACTGCTGCATTTCCCCAAGTACTATGATTGTGGACTCTTTGATAAAATTGAGGGCTATCTACTGAAATATGATCTGCAAATGGTCTAAATAAATTTGTTTCTAATTTGTTTCGCTCTTCTTCAGATAAATAATTATAAATACAATCATAAGCTTGACTAACGTAAACTAACCAATTCGAATCGTTTAAGCATTGCCAAAACAATTTACCTCTTGCATAAGACCTTGTTTTTGGGTGAAGTGGCAATGTTTTATACATTTCTTCATATTTCATCAACATGTCTTTTACATACTTTGCATATTTTTCATCATCAAGAATCTGATATAAAACTCCTGCTTTTTGTAATACAACCCAATTACGTTTATGCCTTGCATGTGTGTACCCTCCAGAGTAATCTTTTGGTATTGGCACATCAATTCCTAGAGCAATTTCTGCATCAATTTCTTCTTTTACCCTTTTTAGAGAATTGTCGAAAATTGGAATATTACCTAATTGTGCTCTTATATCTCTAACTCCTTGAGCTGTTAGTATTAATTTTGGATGTGATGATTCATTAGAAACAACATCAATTTTTTCATTTTTAGTACAAGAAAAAATTATTAAAAAAACAAAAAAGAGCTTCGAAATTTTTAGCATTGAAAGATATTTGAAGATGGATTTATAAAACAAGAACTTCAAAATAGTTAATTTTGAAGCCCTTGTTCAATTTTAAGAAGATTAATTCTTAACTATTCTTTTTATTGCAAAAGATGTCCCGTTTGTAAACTTCATCATATATACACCTCTAGATAAATTAGAAATGTCAATTTTCTTATTTTGGAGGTTAGAATTAGAGAACACTTTTTTACCAATGATGTTAAATATTTCTACTGATAAAATACTTTCTGAAGTTGAAATATTTATTAAATCTCTAGTTGGATTTGGATAAATACTAATTTTTGAGTTAAAAACATCATCAACAGAAGCTGTTCCGCTACTAGAAATTTCGATTTCATCAGAATAATTAAATGCCTTATCCACTGTATAAACTTTATAAAAAGTTCCAGCTACATGAGTTTCTGTAAATGAAGTATCTGTTCCAATGTAGGCAACTGTTCCAGTTAAATTTCCTGTTCCATTTGTTGTTGTACTCCCTACATTATAAATTCCATTTTGGTTAGGGTCATTATCTTCGTTCGGATCTGAAGAATATTTAAAAACTACATAACCCCCATTATCTACACCACTTGCAGGTGCTGTCCAACTTATTGTTGCTGTCCCTGCGTTATTACTATAACTACCCGCTATAGGAGCATCTGGAGCTGTATTATCATACTCACCGGCATAAACTACAAAATCATCAAAAGATATTAATGGCTTATCTACACCTTTATCTCCTCCTAACCTAACTACAGCCCAGTTAGAAACATTATATGTAGTATTTGTAGTAACTGTTCCCCAAGACTTTATCCAAGTATTTGGTGCAAAAGTTCCAACATCAGTTCTATTTGTAGTTTTTCCTCCTGAAGTGTTATTTAAATAAACACCTGGTTTCAAATTTCCTTCTGCTATTGCTTCTGGAGATTTGTAAAAAAATTGGACTGTATATTTCGTGCTAACTGCCAAAGCATTTGGAGCTAAAGTAGAAGGCACTTGAAGACGTGCATTATCTTTATCGTTGTTCAATTGAGCTTGAGCAGAAAAACTTCCAGTTCTTGCATCATTGGGTGTATCTAAAATTTTTTCATCAGTAGTACCTCCAGTTGTAGAAATAGACCAAGTAGTTGATGGTGTATCTTTTGCAGATGAACCTTGACTTTTTAAATTACCTGCAGTTTGATTTTCTAGGCCACCATCCATAATTGGAAATTCTCCAATTATTTGTTGACTGTAGCCAAAATTGAAAAGTAAAGAAAAAACTAAAATCGAAAAAGATAGTTTAGTCATTCTTGTAAAATGTAATGTTTTTTTCATAAGTAAAAATTTTAAAGTTAATTGGTTTACCAAATTGGTTTACCAAAAATACAAATTTAATTGAGTTATCAAAACTTATTTGTAAAAAACTATCATTTAAATACTTAAATAGACAAAATAAGATAGATGTCTTTATTTAAAATGACATCAATCTTAATAAAAATTGTGAAAAAATCTAATTTGAAATTGTTATCAATTTTGAGAATGATTTTTGTTCATTGTCAATTTTAACAATATATAAGCCACTTTGTAAAAATGAAATGTCTAAACTAAAATTTTGAACAGTATTTCTTATTTTTTTTTCTAATACTTTTTTACCGTCAATACTGTAAAGTTTGATTTCTTTTATAGGTTGATTTATGTTTCTTATGTGAAGAACATCTTTTGTAGGAATAGGTAATATTTGAAAACTGAAAGTTTCGAAATTATTTGTCGAAAGGGCGGTTGGTTCTCCATAAAATTCTATTTCAGTAAAGTTATTCCATTGGCTTTTTCTAGTATCACCCTCTGTATTAAATCTTCCAAAACCTACTAATTTAATATAACGCGCTTTGGATGTAATTTTATATTGGTCATACTCATCACGTGTTCCAAGTGTTGTTGTTATAGCTAAATTTTCTGTTAAGGGTATAATTTTTGTAAAATCTGATGCGCTTGTACCAGATGTAGAAACCCAAATTTGAAATCCGTATGGATCTGATTTGTTATCTGTTGCAATTCGAATTATTTCAAGATTATACTCTTCACTTAAATCGAAAATAACATATTCGCCATCACCTTTGTAATCTCCATTTAAAATATCTCCATCATCTGCAGTCCATTGTGTTCCTGTATCTTTATCAAGAATGTTTTTTGCATAGTTAAATTTTGTTGAGCCATCAACTTGTTCTTTTGAAAAAGAATGTATAGAAACTGGATCGTTACTATCACCTGTATTAATTAGAGTAGAGGTCGATGTTAAATCTGCTCCTTCTTGATTTATAGTTAATGTTCTCACTATATCATCACCCCCAGCAACTTGAGTAAAAGTTAAAGAGCCTGTTCTTGCATTTGTATCTTCGTTTTTTGTAACTGATACAGAGACAGTAGCATTTCCAGTTCCAGAATTTGTATCTATCGTTATCCAAGAATCATTTGAAACTGCAGTCCAACCAACATTTGCCGTAACATCGACGTTATAACTACCGGCTTCAGAAGGTAATGTTGTTAAACTACTTATAGTTAACGACTCACTTACTTGAATAGTACAATTTCCATTTGTTATGTTTGCTCCTGAGTTATTTAAAAAGCATGCACCAATTCCATAACCAACCATATTGTCTGTGGTTGGCATATAAGAACCCATATTTGCCCCTTTACTTGTAGAACCTGTTCCGGAAAGTGTGAAAATTTCTCCATTTGCTGTTGCTGTAATTCCTGTTTCTTCAGAGAATCCTGAATTGGTAACTCCTAAAGAGGTTCCTTTGTAAACATTATCAGCATATGTTAAAGAGGTACCCATATTATTATAAGCAGAAGCTGTATCGCCAGAAATAACATCAGATACATTTGCATCACCTGATGCAAAAAATATTAAGTTGTTTGAAAGTGTACCAGTCACATCATTTGTACCTTTACTTGTATTGTAAAATAAAGGTGCATTTGTATTGATAATCGTGTTGTTAGAAATTGTGATGTTATTAGATTTCTGATACCCATTTGTGGTATTAGATGCTGCACATGCAACTGCTGCATTGTCTCCTCCTCCAATAAAAGTAATTCCATTATTCCATTTTGCTTGACTAGCTACAGTTATACAGTCTTGAATATAATTATTGGTAATTGTATGGTCGCTATCTGTAATTCTTATTCCTCCTGTTCCATCAACATCTTCTCCTAGAAAATAATTTCCATCCACAGTTGCATTAGAACCATGACGTAAAACTAAAGAACCTCTGCATCTTCTAAAAGTATTGTTGATGAACTTATTGTTTTTACTTTTATTGGTAATAATTTCATTTTCTCCATCAGCTTCAACAAAATAATTATTACTTACAGTTGTATTGCTATTTACATTTTGATTATTACTACTACCAATTCTTATCGTTTCACTATCTCCTGAATTACTTAAAGAAGGGTCTATTTTCGCATATTTATAAAAGTAATTTTTAGTAATTGTATGTCCAACATTATTACAACTTGTATTAGTTGAACCATCTTGAGAGGCATTGTAATAAAGTTCAACTAAAATTAGAGCTCCAGCACTTTCTTTATTCATAAAAGAACAATTAATTACAGTATTATTAGTTCCATATAAAACAATCCATCTATGCTTTGTTATAGATGTAGTTCCATCATCAGCTTTATCATCTGGACTAATTTCTAAACCGTCTATTGCACAATTTTGAATGGTACTATTATTTGCATAATCTGAACCATCTCTAAATTCAATAAAGTTGCTATCACCATAACCACCTTTCCAGTGAAAACCATCTACTATTACATGATCTCCACCAATACTCATCCTTAAACCTCCAGTAAATACTACTCCTCCAGGAGTTGCAGCTTTAAAAGTAATTGGTAAAGCAGCTGTAGCTGTTGATGGAGAAAATTTTATCCTCTCATCAGATGTATAAGTACCATCAGCCAAAATAACAATATCACCTGCATTTAAACTTAAACTTTCTATTTGTTCAGGGGCATTAATATTGTGCGTAGTTTGTCCAATTATAGAAATTGTAAAAAATAGTAATAATAGGAGAGTAGTTTTTTGCATAATTATTTAAATTTAATATAAATAAAATTGGTTTACCAGATTGGTAAACCAAAAATACAAATAATTATGACTCAACAAAATAATTTTACAAAAAACTGAATGTTAAAGTTTTAGGTATTTAAAAATCTACATATTATACACACCACCATTTATATCTAAAGTAGCACCTGTAATAAAACCATCATATTCTGATGCTAAATACAAAACAGCTCTTGCTACATCATCTGTATTACCCGCTCTTTGAATAGGAATACCTGCAATTGTTTCTGCTGCTGATTCTTTTGTTGTATGTGTATTGTGAAAAGAAGTACCTAAAATCAAACCTGGAGCAACAGCATTCACTTTAACTCCTTTTGGACCCAATTCGGAAGCTAAGGCTCTTGTAAAAGTTAATATAGCTCCTTTACTTGTAGCGTAAACTAATGAACCTGGGTGACCTCCTTTTCTTCCTGCCAATGAGGCTAAATTTACGATACTACTATTTTCATTTTTTGTTAAATAAGGAGCTGCTGCTTTGGTTACAAACATCATAGAAGTAAGGTTTATATCCATTACTTTATGCCAAAAATCAGCTTCCATTTCTCCTAATAATCTACGAGCAACCAAAGAACCAGCATTATTAATCAGTATATCTAAACCACCTAATGCATCTATGGTATTATCAACTAATAAATTTGCATCTTCTTCTTTGGTTAAGTCACCACTTATTGCAACTGCTTTTTGGCCTTTATGAATTGCATAATCAACTAATTCATTCGCTGTTTCAGCGCTAGAAAAATAATGAATTGCAACATTAGCGCCACTATCTATAAAGTGTTTTGTAATAGCTTCACCAATTCCTTGTGCTCCAGCAGTAATCAATATGTTTTTTGACAAAAGTTTACTATTTTTCATCTAATTATAATTTATTTTACTTTATCATTTTTACTAAAATACCCTTCATTTGAAACAGCATTTTCACTTACTAAAATACTTCCTGTTTTAAACCAAACTTCTGCATAATTTCCATCCGCATATTGTTTTTTTAGGTCTCCATTATGTGTTTCAGCACCAGAACACCAATTTCTATTTACCTCTGGTGATTTTCCGTTAGTTTGATTGTAAGCTCCTAATTTAAAAAAGCATCCTTCACCTGTATAAGCTTCTTTTCTTTCTACACCATCTTGACCAATTGGAAAAAATAATTTTTGAGTTTGTTCTGGAATTGCTTCTTTAGTTGCGTATTCAGATTCTATTAAATTTTTAGTAAATGTTTTTGTTTGATGATTTTTACTGCTAAACTCCAATTTCATAATTCCGTTTTTGACTTCAATTTTATAACTGAACTCTTCACCTAAAGCAATTCCATCCTTTGGTTCTTCTGGATACTTTTTTTCAGTTTCTCCAATCACAGAAAAATCGTGACCCCAAACTCCTGAAGAAAAATCCCATCTACCAGAATTATCATCACCTGCTGTATTAATTTCATAATGCCAAAACACTGAACCTTTTGTATAGCCTGGAAACTTCTTGTAAAATATTTTTAATGGCTCATTTTCGTGACCATCTGCACTATGAATTTGGCCAACTACAACAGAATAAGAAGCTGCTACTCGTGCATCACCAGTAGAAGAAACATTCATTACTTTTAAGGTTGCCGTTAATTTGTCGTTTGCAGTTTTTGGATACCACTTTTTGGTTTGCGCTAATTCTGTTCTGGTATTATTAGAAGTTCCGTGTGTATTTCCTCCATTTGGAGTTTTAAAAACTACCCAGTTATTTTCACCATCATTTTTAGTAAAAAAGTAATCTTTATGTTCAAAATTAATAGGAATACCCGCATTAGAACCATCACCTAAAATTAACTTCCATTGGTCAAAAAACGGAATAACATCACTTGCGTAGATGGTTTTTTCAGTCTTTTTCTCTAATGTTTTTTTGTGTTTATCCTTACAGCTATTTAATGTTAAAAGTGAAATCAAAACACAACTTACTAAAGTGACAATTTTATTATTCATAATTATGATGTTTTATTAATATTAAAAATATTCTGTGAGTGCAATAATTCCGTTATAAGAAATAACTAACGAAAAGAATAAAGCAGCAAAAAGTCCTACGTTCACTGCCAAACCAGTTTTATATGTTTTCATTACTTTTTTACTATTTACCATTAAAATAATACCTAGGATTACTGCTGGTAATACAAACACATTAAATACTTGTGATAAAATTTGGATTTCAATAGGATTTGCTCCAAAAACAGGACCAATTAAAGCAACCAAACAAGCTATAAAAGTTATAATTCTAAATTGTTTAGAGCTGGTATCTAATTGACCTGATTGATAATCTGCCACCAACAAAGGAGCAATTAATAAACAAGGAAAAATAGAAGATAAACCTGCACTTAAAGCCCCAAAAAAGAAAATTGTCACTGCCCATTTACCTGCTACTGGCTCTAAGGTATTTGCCATATCTAAAACGTGCGTAACTTCTTTACCTTCGTAAAATAACGCGCCAGCTGCAACCGCCATTATTACTCCACTAATGATAAAAATTAAAATGGCTGCTGTGATAGCATCCTTTTTCTGTTGATCTAAATTTTTAATAGTCCAGCCTTTTCCCTTTACAAATAATGGTCTTGATAAAAATGTAGCAGAAGCCATTGTTGTACCCACAAAAGCAGCAACTAACATTTTACCTCCAGAAACATCAGGAATAGTAGGTATTAATCCTTTAACAACATCTAAAGGAAGAGGTTGCACAAAGAACAAAGAAAATATAAAAGAGAATCCCATTAAGGTTACGAAAATGACTAATATTTTTTCGAAAAAAGTATACTTACCAACCAACATCAATAAATAAAAAGTAACTATAATAACGATTGCAGTTGTTAAAACGGTTTCATATTTATAAGCTGTTAATCCTTCAAAATTTAATGATAAGATTTCATAAATAATATTAGACGAGATTCCTAAAATCCCCATTAAGGAATTCCATTGACCAAACGTGATACCAATAATGATTAATATGGCTAACCCTTTACCAAATTTTAAATGCTTTTTAAATCCATAAAGTGCCGTTTCTCCCGTAATTAATCCATAATTACCATATGCAAACATTAATACACCAGAAAACAAACAACTTAATAATAATACCCATAATAATTGCATATTAAATTTACTACCAGCAACAATCATAGATGTTACACTACCTGTACCAATGGTATAACCAATGGCAAATATTCCAGGACCAAAACCCAAAATGATAGCAATGATTTTTTTGAGAAAAGATTTTTTTGATGTTGTTGTGTCCATAATATTGGCTAGTTTAAATTTAGTTCGTTTTTATTTCCATTGCGTATGATAAAATTTACCAGAAGGATCGTCTTTTCTTTGATAAGTATGCGCTCCAAAATAATCGCGTTGTGCTTGAATAATATTTGCTGATGAGTTTTCTTTAGCAAAATTATGTAGGAAATTTATAGATTCACTTAAAGAAGGAATTGCAATTTCATTTAAAACACATTCTGAAACTACATTTTTTACTGAAGCCTTTAATTTTAAAATTTGATTTTTAATTGTCTCATCATTTAAAATATTCTGTTGTGATTTAAAGACTTGAACTAAATCTGTCATTAAATCAGATTTTATAATACAACCACCTGTCCATATTCTAGCCAATTCGCTTAAATTGATATTCCAATTATAATTTTCTGAAGCTTGTTGTATCAAGCGAAATCCTTGATAATGATTAATAATTCTCGCAAATTGATAAGCTTCTGAAATAGCTTCTGTAGAAATATTAGGTTTTGATTTAGAACTTGCTTCAAAATTTTTACTTGCTTCAGTTCTTTCTTCTTTAAAAAACGAAGTATATCTAGCAAATAATGCAGATGCAATCATTGTATTTGGTACTCCTAATTGAGCAGCAGCAATTGTTGTCCAGTTTCCTGTGCCTTTATTACCTGCTTTGTCTACAATTTTGTGAATCAACCAATCATTTTCTTCTTTTTTTCTTAAAATATCAACTGTAATTTCTAGTAAATAACTATTGGTAGTTGCTTTCCAAGATTCTAAAATGTTAGCAATTTCATCAGGATTATACTCTAAAGATTGAAAGATGGTAATCACTTCTGCCAACAATTGCATTTCTACATATTCAATGCCATTATGCACCATTTTTACAAAATGCCCACTTCCTTCAGTTCCTATATATGTGCAACAAGGCAAATCGTTTTTATCTTTGGCAGCAATCGTTTCTAGAAATGGTTTAATTTCTTTATAGGCGTTCTCATTTCCACTCGGCATAATAGAAGGTCCTTTTAAAGCGCCTTCTTCTCCACCAGAAACACCTGCTCCAATAAAATGGATGTTCTTCGTTTTTAGGTAATCAAAGCGTTCTTTCGTTTTTAAATAATTAGAATTTCCGCCATCAATTAAAATATCATTTTCAGATAAATGCGGTAATAAATCTTCAATAACGTAATCTATGGTTTTGCCAGCATTTACCATCAACATTATGCGTCTAGGTTCTTGCAAAGAGTTAACAAAAGCAGCAATATCATCAAAAGCTAAAGAGTTTGATAATTCAGGATAATTTTCTTTAAATTTTTTAGCAACATCAACTTCAATGGCATCTATATGTCTGTTAAACATCGAAATTTTAAAGCCATTATTGGCTAAATTTCTACACAAACTTTTCCCCATTACTCCTAAACCAAATAATCCAAATTCTGATTTATTCATAAGTTCTTCTTTGATTTTTTTTACAATGTTTTCTGGTGATAGATTGATATCTACTTTCAGGCAATCTTTAGGTTCTTCTAAAATATCAAACTGCGATTGCAACAAATCTGAAGACATAAAATGACCTTCTCTATCGTTAATACGTTCTTTAATTTGATTGAATGTACCTGATAAATAAATCCAATTTGTTTTGTTGGAAATATCCCTATTTAAGATTTCTCTATACTTTTCTTTTAACGCAGAACAAACAATAATACAACTGTTATGAATGAGTTGTTTTTGGGCTAACTTGTTTAAAGTTTCTAGCCAACTTTGTCTGTCATCATCATTTAAAGCTTGACCTGAAGTCATTTTTTTGATGTTCTTTTCAGGATGATAATCATCGCCATCAAAAAAAGGAATATTGAGTTCTTTTGATAATAGGTTGGCGATTGTACTTTTGCCACAACCAGAAACGCCCATTATAAAAAACACTTTATAGAGAGACATTTTTATTTCTTTGGAGGTTGAGCATCTCCAACTGTAGCTTCTTTAAACCAAACTTCTGCATAACTTCCATTTGCATATTGCTTTGCTATATCACCTTCATAAATCTCAGACCCTGTTTTAACATTAGCCTGATTGTATGCACCTTGTTTGAAATAATTGATTTCGCCAGCATATGCAATTTCACGTTCAACTCCACCACCTTTTTCTCTGTTGGCATATGTTCTTTTTACTTGTTCTGGCACATCTGCTCTTGTTCCAAATTCTGTTTTTATCAAACTTTTTGTAAAAGTTACTGTTTTATGATTTTTACTGGCAAATGTTAAATACATAATTCCTTTATACACATTTACTTCATAACTAAACTCTTCACCTAAAGCAATACCATCTTCGGGTTCTTTTGGATATACTTTTGCACTTTCTCCAACTATCGAAAAATCGTGACCCCAAACTGCATTTGAATGGTCAAATCTTCCAATATTATCTCCTTTTGTATTGATTTCATAATTCCAAAAAACAGAGCCTTTTGTATGTCCTGGGAATTTTTTATAATAAATTTTTAGAGGTTCATTTTCGTGACCTGCTCCACTATGAATTTGCCCAACAACCACAGAATATGCAGAAGCTTTAGTAGCATCACCAGTTGTGGAAACGTGCATTACTTTTAAAGTACCTGTTAATTTTCCTCCTTCTTCAGGAATCCAATGTCTTTTTTCTCCTAACTCAGTTCTGGTGTTGCTTGATGTTCTAGAGGTTATTCCAGAATTAGGTGTTTTATACACAACCCAATCCGTTTTTCCATCATTTTGAACATAAAAAAAACCTTCTTTTTGAAAACCAACTAAATCATTAGACTTTGTTCCATCACCTAAAAGGATTTTCCATTTGTCCATAAACGGAATTACATCACTTGGAGATTTAACTTTTTTTGCAGCTTTACTCGTCGTTTTTTCACTTTTTTTACTTGAACAACTATTTAAAAATAGTGCAAAACAAGCTATAAAAAAAAGTTTGCTAGTTAATTTAATATTCATTTTTCTTAGATTTTAAGTGATAAAAGGAACTATCTTTTTATAGCACCAGATGTATCTCCTTGCATTAAACTTTCTACATTTTCTAAAGAAACCATATTTACATCACCAGGAATCGTGTGTTTTAATGCGCACGCGGCAGATGCAAATTCAATTGCTTCTTCATCTTTATAATGTAGTAAACCGTAAATTAAACCTGCTGCAAAGGCATCACCAGTACCAACTCTATCAATAATATGGGTAATGTTTAACATATCACTTTTAATATATTCTTTACCATTATATATTTTACCTTGAATTTGGTGATGAGAAGCACTTAAAGTTCTTCTTGTCTTTTTGACAACTTTTTTAATCTTAGGATAAACTTCAATTAATTGTTTGGCTAAAGATTTAAAACTATCTTCAATTTTTCCAATATCAAACATTTCTCGAATTCCACGACTACTAGTAATTACAACATCAGAATGTTCTACCAAATCAGGAATAACTTCTTGCATAGTTTTGCCATATTTCCACATATTATCTCTCGAATTGATATCCCCAGAAACAGTAATCCCTAATTTATTTGCAGTCTTAATAGCATCTAAACAACATTGTGCAGCTCCATCAGAAATTGCAGGAGTAATCCCTGTCCAATGAAACCAATCTGCATCTTTAAGAACATCTTCCCAGTTGATCATTGAAGGTTCTATCATAGAAAAAGCAGATCCTTCGCGCTCATAAATAACTTCGCTAGGTCTATGTACAGCACCTTTTTCTAAAAAATATTTTCCCATCATGCTATCTCCATAAACAACATGCTCAGTACTTAACCAATGTCTTCTTAGAAATTGTGTAGCAGCTTTACCAAGCGTATTGTCTGGAAAACGAGTTACGTGTGCAGCTTTCATACCCAAATAGGCACAAGAAATAGCAACATTTGCTTCACCACCACCATACACCAATTCTAGTGAAGATGCTTGGGAAAATTTCTCATATCCTGGAGGCGATAAACGCATCATCACTTCTCCAAATGTTATTAATTTTTTAGGCATCACTTTTCTTATTAATACATTAATTTTTGTTTCAAATTCTCCTCAGTTTTTATCTTTCCTGAGTTCATCAGAGTATTGCTTGATTCAACATTATTTTTTGCGCCCCATAAAATAGATACAAACTGAACTTTATTATTTTTAAAAGTATTGTTATTAATATTCACATTCACAATACCTCTGTGATTTAACAACATTTTATTCTTTTCTTTGGCACCACAATTTGTAAATGTAGAATTAGTTACTAATAGGTTTCCACCAATTGTAGACTCATCATAACCTCCTCTGTAATAATCTACTACGTTTTGTTTTACAGAATTAAAAGTGCAACTATCTATGGTTAAATATTCTGTGTTATAATCTCCTCTATCATTGGTTTCTTCTGATAATTCTAATCCGTTTTCACAATTTAAAATAGAAGAGTTTTTAAATATTATTTCTTCAGAAAATGCTTGTTTATAGACTCTTAAAGCATAATTAAAATGGCTGATTTCAGAATCTATAACTTCTAATCCGAAGTGATTAGACATATTCTTTTTTAGAGTTGAAAAAGCATAATTGTTGTTATTTCCTTTTAACTTGATATTTCTCAATGTTAATTTTCCATAAGGTTGTAATGAAAATAATGGAGTGTCTTTTTCACCATTAAAAATTATTTCAGCTTTTCCTTTGGATTGAATTGTGATGGATTTGTTAATCGCTAAAGATTTTGGAACTAGATAAGTTCCATCATTTAAACTAATAAAATCTCCACTTTTGGCTTGTTGAAGTTTTGTTACAAATTCATCAGCTTTATTTACAAAATGAATTTCCCCTTCCTTTTCTTCAACTTCATTAGAATACCAATCTGCACCATATTTAGTTTTATCTAACAAATTCAATTTGATGTTTTCTGAATTTAGCAATGCCCCAATTTGATTGGATTTACTTCTGGATTTCCCAATTAAATCTTCAGTAATGGTTTCAAAATCGAAACCATTATATGGTTCTACATCGTCAAAACCAGCAATTGGCACAGCAATATTTGAACCTATATCTGTAAGTGTTAATTCTTTTGAAATGAGTCCAACTCTTTTTGAAAACGCTACACCATTATTATCTATTACGTTGCTTTTAAAGGTAACTCCGTCTGCTTTATCGTGTTCTATAATTGGGTTTGCATCACCTTTAGAATTATAAATTACATTATTTACAACTTCAGTTCTTAAAGGCCTTGCAGATCTAATTTCAGATTTTGGCAACACATCTTTTTGTGCTAAATTTTGTCCAACTCCAAATTGAAAAGGCGAGTCTGAATCTACAAACGTATTATAAGCCACAACTACATCTGTTACTTGATTGTATCTATTTAATGGAGATTTCGGAATTCCGTTCATAATTGCGATTGGACTTCTAAAGTTCTTTCCTTTTATTTTATAAAATAGATTATTAGTAACCCAATGACCTGTATTTATAATTCTGATTCCTCCATATTGATCATTAACCCCATCACCAATAAAATAGTTTCCATCAACCTTTACATAATTTCCGTGTCTTGTAACTACAGAACCTTCACTTCTGTAAAACACATTATTTTTAATGATGTTAAAATTGGTTTTACTTGAGATGATTTCTACTTCACCATTACATTCTTCAAACAAATTATTTGCAATTAAAGTATTGCTTGGAGACATTGATGTAAAGCTACTTCCTAACTGAATCGTTTCTCCTCTTGCACCACCTTTTCTTGGTCTTGGACCAAAGTGATTATTAATGATTTTATGATAATTTCTAATGCTTTGATTTCCTTTTAAATCTACTCTAACTGTTGGACCTCCATTTGTTTTTCCAGCGATATAACAATTCTCTAAAGTATTGTGTTTTCCATAAAACTGCACCCATAGATTATCTTGATCTCTTTCTAAATTATTATAATCTAAAATAACACAATTGGTAACTTTACTATGATTAGCAACTTTACTTTTACTAGTTCTGAAAGCAATTACATTTGTTTTGGGCGAATGTCCATTTCTAAAAAACAAACCACTTACTTCTAGATAATTTCCACTTATTTCTAAACTAGATACCCCTTCAATAAAAACTTTACTAGCAGTTTCTGCACTTAGTTTTATTGGATTTTGTTTGGTTCCTTCACCTATAAACTTAATTTCTACATCTTTCCAAACACCGTTTTTAAGCACAATTTCATTTCCTGGTTTTGCTTTTTCTATAGCTTCTTGTAATTCTGTATTATTACTTACTAAAATGTTATTTGAAGTTTTATTATCACAGGAAAGAAGTAGTAAAAATAAACTTATAATTAAGAATGTTTGTTTCATGAAATGATCTCTATTTAATGTGTTACTTTTAAATTATAATATTTTAATCTAGAAAAAGCTCCAGATTGTGTAGTACTTAAATAATTACCCGCTTTAAAGTAGTTTTCGAAGGGCCATTTTGCCAAACTAATATCTTCAAATATATACGGTGTATTATTATTTAACTGTAATTCTATTTTTCCTTTAGATGCAGTTATTCTAAATTCGAATTCGTCAAAACCAACTGTTCCCATATTATATTTTTCGTCTTTCCAGGTAGCATTACTCACATCTAACAAATCGTCTCCGGTTGTGTTTTCATTTACCAAAGATTTTTTATACACCCATAAATCCCCATCTATCCAGGTCATCTTTATTAATGGAGGACCATTATTGGAACTTACTCCTAATCTATTTTTATCAGTAATAGATAAAATGCCATGAATTTGCATCACTATTGTTCTATGGTATTCTCTACTCGAGGAATTATCTTTAGAAATCTCCATCATCTTTAACTTACCTTTCATGGTACCACCTGTCTCTAGAGTCCAGTTTATCTTAGAATTAGAAGGCACTATCAATTCTCTTAACTCTGTTCTAGAATAGGAACTATTTGCCGTAGATTGGCTTGGAAAGGTATAAAACACAATTGATGAATCAGAAATTTCATCGTACATAAAAGGCTGAACAGCTTTTAATGCTCTATAACCTCCATTAATTAAATCTGAAGGTCTGTATTCATCCGGACTACCATTATTGTTTTCATCTACTGGCAAAGTAACTTTCCAATTAGAAAAATCAATATCGGCATATATTATTGTGTTTTCAGGATTGTCTATCTCATCTAAAGAATCTTCTTCGACAATTTCTTCTTCTATTTCATTTTTAGAAGAACAAGAACTAAACAGAAAAAAATGTAAAACAAATACTAAAAAAACCGTTTTTCTAAAAATCATTTTATATAACACTTTAAAATCTTAGTAGTTACGGTATCTTTTTTAAATACCATAAAATATAATCCTTTAGAAAAACCAGAAATATCTAGTTTATTTTTTTGAATTCTTTTTTTAATATTTACTTTTCTACCAGAAAAATCATACAATTCTATAGAATTGTAATTTCCTGAATTGGCATTTTTAAACTCAACTTCTTTTGATGCTGGGTTAGGAAAAAGTAAAATATTTGCTGCTTTTGCTTTTAAATAATCAACAGATAAAGAACCTGTAATCTCTTCGATGCTAAAATCAGAATATTTAACAATTTCATCTTTTAAATCTTGCTGATTGTTTAAACTTCTATAAATTCCCCATTTTGGTCTTGCAAATTCAGCTCCATCTTGCCAAGTATCAATTGAATTGCTTTTATAGCTAAATAAAACTTCTTTGGTTGCATTCTTTTTAATTTCAATTTGATAACTACCATTATTTCCATATTCAATCACCTCTTTAACTTCTACCCATGTTCCTCTAAATAGGTTTAAATTCGCAGTTTTTAAAGTACTCTGATTTGTTGTAGATGTATATCTTAACTCTAATCTATCGGGGCTTGATTTTCTTAAGGTTAAAGATATCATAGGTATTGAAGCATAAGGACCTCCAACCGATTTTATCTGATGAATATGAGTAAAACTTGATGAGGTCTTAAAATCATCACTAATTCTAAATTTCCATTTGTATTCTACAGTCTCATTATATCTTGCGATTACATTTTCTGGAGAACCACTGTATGTTTTTATTTCATTTCTCTGCCTATCAAATTTTTGACAACGATCGTTATCTGGAGTTACATGAATATGAAACTGAAATACATATTTATTTAGTTCAGCATCGAAAATTTGAGTAATATGTTTCCCAAAACTACTATGATTACAATCGGGTACTTCTATAACATTTCTATTTGCTGATGCCAAAACAGAGTTAATTAAATCGTACGTATTTGTTTTACCATCGGCATTTAAAACTACCTGATTTAATGCCGTTTGAGAAATTAAAAATAAACAAAATAAAATATAGTTTCTCATTTTTAAAATTGGTTTACCAGTTTGGTTTACCAAATATACGTTAAAAATTTTAAATCAAGTTAAAAAAACTATGAACAAAAATTATAAACCAAAATAGACTTAAAAATATACATCGGCTAAAATTATAAACATACTCAATTCTTAATTTTATACAATTGTACTAAAATATACTTCTTATGAATTTTTTTTATCCCTAAAAAGTATATATTTACTCAAAATGTTCATCATATATTATTGTATAATTTTGCATAAAACATTTTTTTATTTATTTGAATATGTTTAAAAAAATATTTTTTTTTTCAATCTTATTTCTTTCTTATTTTGGATTCTCGCAATTAAAAGAATACCCTCTTAAACGTATATCTACTTCAGAAGGACTTTCTCAAAGCTCTGTAATTGCAATTCAACAAGATAGTTTTGGTCAGGTTTGGTTTGGAACTAGAGATGGTTTAAATAAATATGATGGAAATACTTTTACCATTTATAGAAACACTGATGATAAAAACTCTATTAGCAATAATGATATTTTATCAATAACCGAAGATAAAAAAGGTTTTCTATGGCTAGGCACATACAACGGCTTAAATAAGTTTGACCCCAAAACCAATACTTTCGTAAATTATTTTCATAAAAAAGAAAACACCTCATTAAGCAACAATACCATATGGTGTATTAAAGAAATGAAAAACGGTGAAATTTGGATAGGAACCTCAGATGGACTTTCTATTTTTAATCGGAATACGAATCAATTTACAAACATTTACCATAATGCTTCAAACGAAAAAAGCTTAAGCGGAAACCACATATTGTCTATTATAGAAACTGATACGTCAGAAATATTTATAGGTACTAATAATGGTCTCAGTAAACTGGTATCTAGAAACAAATTACATTTTGAATTTTTAAATTACAAAGCCATTAAATTTCCTGTACAAGATATCCTTCAAAAAGATAATAATTTATTAATAGCTACAAATGGTGATGGTGTTTTAAATTTAAATATTAAGAACGGAAGTACTAGCTACTTCATAGAAAAAGAAAATATCCATAAAAATGTAAGAAAACTATGCTTTGACAACCAAAACAATCTTTGGATTGGAACTTATGATGGTCTTTTTATTTATGACACTACCAATACTATTATAAATTTAAAAAATAAAATAAATGACTTTAAAAGTTTAAGCAAAAACTCTGTAAAATCATTATTTAAAGATAAAAAAGGTTCTATTTGGATTGGCACCTATTACGGAGGCATAAATCTATGGGACAACTCAAATATTAATTTTAAAAATCTTACTACTAACCGTTCTAAAAATAGTCTTAGTTATAATGTTGTTAGTTCTATAGAGAACTACAAAAACAAATTACTTTTCATTGGAACAGAAGGCAAAGGATTAAATATTTTAGACAGAATAAACAATTCAATTTCATATATTAACAATGATAATTACAAAGCACTTTCAGATGAGAATATAAAATCTTTATTAGTTGATAACAATCGACTTTGGATTGGTACTTTAAATTCTGGAATTAATGTTTTTGATATAAAAAAGAACTTATTTCGTAATAGCTCTATACCTTTTGAATTAAAAAAATATTTAAAGAATACTGGTGTGTATTCTATTAAAAAAAACCAAAACAATATTTGGATTGGTACCTTTGGCAAGGGTTTGATATGTTTTAATGATATAAATAAGAGTTTTAAAATCTATACTAAAAGCACTAAAGATTTAAACACAATAACAGATGACTTGATTAGAACTATTGCAATAGATAGTCAAGAAAATATTTGGGTGGGATCACAAAAAGGGTTAAGTAAAATAGCCCCATCTGGTAATATTTCTAGGTATTTTTACAATTCTGAAATAGAATCTGGTGAAGATATAACATCAATTTTTGAAGATGCTAACCAAACTATTTGGGTTGGCTCAAAAGCAAAAGGCCTTTTTAAATTTAATGGAAAATCATTTATTAAAACACCATTAAAAACACAAAAAGAAACAGTAACATCTATTCATAGTATACTTGAAGACAATGACAATAATTTATGGATTAGTACTAACCAAGGAATTGTAAAGCATAACCTAAAATCTAAGAAAACAATTATTTACAATGTAAAAGACGGATTGGTAAGTAATGAATTTAATGATAATGCTAGTATAAAAATAAACTCATCATTGTTCTACTTTGGAGGGCCAAATGGTTTGACCTCTTTTAATACAAAGTTTTTTACCGTAAATAATTACTCTCCTCAAGTCTTAATTACAGATTTTAAAATAAAAAACAAACCCTTAGAGATTAACTCAACTTTAGGAATATTAAACCAAACAATTGAATACACAAATTCATTAAACCTATCTCATAAACAAGGTAATTTCACCTTACATTTTGCTATACCAAATTATATAAACCAAAAAAATAATGCATACCAATATAGATTAAAAGGATTAGAAAAAGATTGGATTTATACTACCAAAAACACCGCTTCTTATACAATTCAAAACCCAGGCGAATTTATTTTTGAAGTTAAAGGAGCTAATAACAACGGTTTATGGAACAATACCCCTACAAGTTTAAAAATTATTGTTGAACCTGCCCCTTGGAGAAGTTGGTGGGCTTTTACAATTTATGGACTCGCAATAATAATAGCTCTATACCTTTTATTTAAAATTCAAAAAGCAAAATCATCGCTTAAACACAAGCTCGATTTAGAATATATAGAAAACGAAAAGATAGAAGAAGCAAACAAAGCTAAACTTGAGTTCTTTACAAATATTTCCCATGAATTCAGGACACCCCTTACCCTAATATTGGGTCCTTTACAACAAATTTTAAAGGAATATAAGGGTAGCAGTAAAGTTTACAAAAAACTTTTAGTTGTAGACAATAATGCCAACCATCTGCTACAACTTATAAATCGTTTAATGGATTTTAGAAAACTAGAAAAAAACCTTTTTAAGCTTGAAACAGCTGAAGGAAATATTGTTAAGTTTTTAAAAGAAATTTATTTATCCTTTTCTGAGTATGCCAAAGATGGAGAATATGAATATAACTTTCATACAACTAATGATAAAATACTGGTTTATTACGATCGCTACAAATTAGAACGTGTTTTTTATAATTTGATATCCAATGCTTTTAGATATACACCTAAAAATGGTGTAATAAATATTAGAATTAGACAAGAAGAATATAAAATATTAATTGCCGTTGAAGATTCTGGTGTAGGAATAACTAATGAAAATAAAGATAAGATTTTTGATCGTTTTTTTGAACTTTCAACCAACAACAATCCTGAAAAAACTTACAATAAAGGAACTGGAATTGGTTTATCCATAGCTAAAAATATCGTAAAACTGCACAAAGGAAAAATTATAGTTGAGGATAACAATATTTCTTCTGGATCTATCTTTACAGTAGAATTACCTTTAGGCAAAGAACATTTAACTAAAGATGAAATTATTAATGACTTTAAATTTAGCGATGACATATCACAGTATGTAAATCAATTATCTGAACCCGTGGTTTTAATTGAAGATGATTTCAAAGATAATATTATCGATAATTCAAAATCAACAATTTTATTAGTAGAAGACAATAAACCACTTAGAAAATTCATGAAAAGTCTTTTAAAAGAAAAATATAATATTTTAGAAGCAGAAAACGGAAAAGCAGCATTAAAATCTGCAATCAGAAACCAACCAGATTTAATCGTAAGTGATGTAGTAATGCCTGTTATGGTTGGCACAGAACTATGTGCAGAAATAAAAAACAATATAAAAACAAGTCATATACCCATTATTTTGTTAACTTCAAGAACTTCTTTAATATACAAATTAGACGGACTTAATAATGGAGCTGATGATTATATTAGCAAGCCCTTTAATGTAAAAGAATTTAAGGTAAGAGTTAAAAACATAATAAGTTCTAATAATAGAACTAAAGAAAAGTTTTCTGGAGTAAACTCTATTTTATCTAATGAGGTAATTATATCATCTCTAGATGAAAAACTACACAAGAAAGCACTTAAAATTGTTGAAAATAATATTTCTAATCTAGATTTTGACATTCCCTATTTCTGCTCAGAATTAGGAGTTAGTAGAACTATGTTATTTACTAAAATTAAAGCTTGGACAAATTTCACCCCAAATGAATTTATACATAATATTAGAATGAATTATGCTACACAACTTCTTGAGCAAGGTAAAATTAATATTTCTGAAGTGAGTTATAAAGTTGGTTTTAAAAGCCCAAAATACTTTAGTAAATGTTTTTTAAAAAAGTACGGAAAAACACCTTCTCAGTATCAAAAAAAGTTTTCAGAACTATAAAAAACATAAATCTTAATAACACTAACATCAATAAACATAAGGGTTTGTATAATTTTACCCCTTTTTTTGAACTTTTATTTCTTCCTATTCTATTAGTTTTATAACATGAAAGGATCTTCAAAAGAAACAATAGCAGAAATATTACTTATTACAGTAATCATTATTTCTTTTTTAGCCATTATCTATTTTTATTAATTAACTAAAAACAAAATAAATGCATTAACAAAATTACTACTAGCACTTTCAGAGTTGCTTAAAAAAAAATTGCAAGATTCTAAAAAAACACTTACTTTTGGTAAACCAATTTGGTTTACCACTTTGGTGAACCAAAAATTAACAGTAATAATTCAAATTAGTACAAATTATGAAATTAAAATCAAATTTAACTTTAATTACTTTGTTGTTATTCAGTTTTGCACTGTTTTCGCAAACAAAAATAACAGGTAAAGTTACAGATGGAGCAACAGGCGACCCTTTGCCACAAGTAACCATACAGGTAAAAGGCACCTCTCTAGGTACTACTACCGATTTTGATGGTAACTATGCTATTACATTAAAAAGCAAGTCAGGAACTTTAGTTTTTAATTACTTGGGGTACAAAAACCAAGAAATAAAAACTGACGGAAAAAGCATTATTAATGTAACAATGATAGAAGACGCAAGTACCTTAGATGAAATTGTTGTTGTTGGATACGGAACTCGTAAAAAAAGCGATGTAACCGGTGCTGTATCATCAGTAAAATCTGAAGAGCTAAATGCATTTCCAGTACTTAATGCAGGTCAGGCATTACAAGGTAGAGCTGCAGGTGTGGTTGTTCAATCTAACAATGGAGGCGAACCCGGGGCTCCCATAAAAATTCAAATTAGAGGTAATACTTCAATAAATGCAAGTAGTGCTCCTTTAATTGTCGTTGACGGTTTTGTAGGTGCTGTTATGCCTCAACCTAACGATATAGAATCTATAGAAGTTTTAAAAGATGCTTCTGCAACAGCTATTTATGGTTCTAGAGGATCTAATGGTGTAGTTTTAGTGACCACTAAAAAAGGAAAAAAAGGTAGATTATCTATCGAGTTCAACACTAACTACTCAGTACAAAACACATCAAATAAGTTAGATTTACTTGATGCAAATGAGTTTGCTACATATCAAAAATTAATAAACTCAAATTACATTCAACAATCAGAAAATACAGATTGGCAAGATTTATTATACACAACAGGTCTTACTGAAAATCATCAATTTTCATTCTCAGGAGGTACAGACAAAATAAATTTTTATGCATCTGCAACATACTTTAATCAAGATGGTGTTATTATGAATTCTAATTTTAATAGATTATCATTTTTAACCAACATTGATGCCCAAGTTACTGACAAGTTAAAATTAGGCTTAAATCTTTTTGGAAGCAGAGGTGCTAAAAATGGTGTCCCGACACAATCTACTGGTGAAACTGCAAACGGTGGTGGTGATGATGTAGTATCTCTAACATTTAGATTTTCTCCAGATTTAGGTATCAAAGACGCTAATGGTTTAAATACCGTTAACAATATTGGTGATGATGTAGATAACCCTTACGCCATTGCTAATGAAAGTGTTAATGAAGCTAAAACAGATAACTTTAGAGCAAACTTTTATGCTAACTATGATATCCTAGAAAATCTTACATTTAAAACTACAGCTGGTTTTAGTTCTACTAATGAAACAGAAGGTCTTTTCAGACCATCTACTTTAATCACAACAGCAGGAGGTAATACTGGAGGTAGAGCCATAGTTGGTAGTTTTAAAAGAACTAATATTTTAAGTGAAAACTACTTAACTTATAATAAAGAAATAGGAAAAGGAAACTTGACATTACTAGCAGGATATTCTTACCAAAAAAATTCAACTCAAAGATTTGCAGCAGGTGCTCAAGGGTTTACTTCTGATTCGTTTTCATACCATAACTTAGAAGGAGGAGCTGTTCAACTAATACCTACATCTTCTTTAACAGAATCAGAAATTCAATCTCAATTTGGTAGATTAAATTTTGATTATGATGATAGATTTTTACTTACAGCAACAGTAAGAAGAGATGGAGCTTCTAACTTTGCCGCTAATGAAAAATATGCAATCTTTCCTTCTGCTGCATTAGGATGGAAAATGTCTAATGAAAAGTTTATTCAAGACATCGAAGCTATTACAAATTTAAAACTTAGAGCAAGTTATGGTGTAACTGGTAATCAAGCTATATCTCCATACCAATCTCTAGCTCGTTTTAATAATATTTATTCAGTACTTAACGGACAAACGGTTAGTGCAGTTACTCCAGATCAAGCAGCAAACCCTAATCTAAAATGGGAATCTTCATATCAAACAAACATTGGTGTAGATTTAAGTTTATTAGATAATAAAATTTCGCTTTCGTTAGACTATTATAATATAGACACTAAAGATCTTATTATAAATGACTCTAGTCAACCTGAATACTTTGGTTTCTTAACACCTGCTAGTCTAAGAAATGTAGGAGAAGTAAATAACAAAGGTTTTGAAATTTCAATTAATACTAGAAATATTTCTACAGAAAACTTTAGATGGACAACTGATTTCAACTGGTCTACCAACAAAAACAAATTTGTTACCTTATTAGATGGTCAAGATATTTTTCTTGACGCCTCACCAGGATATTTTAACATAGATAGAACTCACGTTTTAAGAGAAGGTGAAGCAGTTGGAGTATTTTGGGGTTATGAATACAAAGGAGTATATCAAGGAGGTAGCTTACCAGCAGGAACAGCACTTTTACCAGGAGCAGCAGCAGGTGATCAATTATTTGCTGATGTAGATGGAAGTGGAGACATTTCTCCTTCTGATCAAAAAATAATTGGAGACCCAAATGCAGATTGGTCAATTGGTATCACAAATAACTTTACCTACAAGAACTTTGATTTAAACATCTTTTTTCAAGGTGTAAATGGAGGCGACATTATGAATCTTACCAATGTACAGTTATTTAATGGAGATTCTAATGCTACTAAAGATATTTTGAATTCTTGGACACCATCTAATACAAATACTAATATTCCTCGTGCAAAGTTAAGAGGTAAAGAAATTTCTTCACGTTTTGTTGAAGATGGAAGTTATATAAGACTTAAAAATATTGCATTAGGATATACATTTCCTCAAGAAGTTACCGAAAAATTAGGTATGGATAATGTTAGGCTTTCTATAAGTGGTCAAAACTTATTAACTTTTACAAACTATTCTGGATTAGACCCTGAAGTTAGCTATTTTGGTTCAGGTGGAGGAAACAGCTCTGATAATAATACTTTTAATGGATTTGACTTTGGTAATTACCCTACAGTAAAATCTGTTAACTTTAGTCTTAATATTAGATTCTAAAAATTTAAGTAAACAAAATAAAAATACAAAACGATGAAAAAATATAAATATTTGTTTTTATTAGTTATAACATCTATAATTGGATGTTCTAATTTAGAAGAACAACCTATTGGATTATTAGCTCCTGAAGGCTTTTTCCAAACCACAAAAGATATTCAAACAGCAGTTAATGGTGCTTATGGACATATGACTCATGAAGATTTTTGGGGAAGAAAAATGTCACTAACCCTTTTACTAAGAAGTGATATGGTTGATATCGGAGATCCAACTACTTCTTCTCGTAGAATTGAGCATAATGATTTTAATGTTCCTGCAGATAATGGTATGATTTCAGGATATTGGAATAGAGTTTATCAGATTATTGCAGCGGCTAATCAAGCCATTGCAGGAGCTGAATTGGTAAATGTTCCAGATAACCAAAAAAACCCGATAACTGCGCAAGCATATTTTGTAAGAGCTTTTGCTTATTTCCATTTGGTAAGACAGTTTGGTGACATTCCATACTTAGACAAACCTGTAACTGATGCAGCCGCAGCAGGTTCAATTAGTAAAACTTCGACAGCAGATGTATACACAAAAATCATTGCAGATTTAGAGTTTGCAAAAGAATGGCTACCAAATACACAAGATTCAAGAACGATTCCTGCTAAATCTGCCGCTCATTCATACTTAGCCTTAGTACATCTTACATTAGGCGATTATCAAAAAGCATATAACGAAGCTAAAGGTGTAATTGATAATGAAGGAGTTTACAAACTTGGTTTAGAGTCTGATTACCAAAATTTATTTAATGCAGGAAAAATAGACAGTTCTTTAGAGCCAATTTTTGCATTAGATTTTAATGGCTTTAGAGATGGTGATAATGGACAAGATTACCAAGCGGCATTAACTGGTATTAGAGCTGATGAACAATATGGAATCGGTGGTGGTTGGTCTGTTGCTGTTCCTTCTTTAGCGGTTTATAATTCTTGGGATAATAGAGATTATAGAAAAGATGTTAGTTTTGATGCAACAGGAGTTTTTAAAGGTAATGTAGAACCTTTTACAAAATTTAGAACTTTCCATAGTAGAGCTGTAAATAGACCACATATTGCAAAATATACAAGATTTACTGGAGTAACTGCTAATAATAATGGTAGAGCATCTCAACACAATCATAGTATGATGCGTTATGCAGAAGTTTTACTTATAGCTGCTGAAGCACTAAACGAAATACAAGCAAACTCTGCAGAAGCTCATGGCTATGTAAACAGAGTAAGAGGTAGAGCAAGAAATGGGACTGCTTTTCCTGCAGATATTTCTGGCTTATCGCAAGATGCTTTTAGAACTCAAGTTTTAGAAGAACGTAAATGGGAACTTGCTTTTGAGTTTAAAAGATGGTATGACATTGCAAGAAGAAAACTTGGTAATCAAGTATTTAATGCTTCTGGTTTAGAAGGAGCTAAAACTAATTTTGATCCAAATCAAGATTATTTATTTCCTTTACCTGCTGATGAGTTGGCAAGAAACCCTAATTTATTACCACAAAACCCCGGATATTAAAAATTTATTTTTGAATTAGTTTTTTATTTATTATTGGGTTTACAACAATTATTAGTTTGTAAACCCAATTTTAATAAAATAAAGAAACAATTTAAGCTCATATTATATATTGCTTATCCAGTTTACTTATTCAAGTGTAAATACAAATTATTTAAATAATTAAAATTTTAAATAAAAGTTATTTCTATAACTAAAGAACTTAAAATTTATGCGTAATATTTTTAAATCATTCTTACTTTTTTCCCTTTTTTTCTTAGGATGTAAATCAGAAAAAAAGGAACAATTTAACCCTGATAAAGCTTTAGAAAAAAGATTTTCTAATTTATTAGAATATCAAGCAGATTCTTTAAGTTTTCCTAGAAGTTACTCTTTTGAAAAAAAACAGGTAAACAAAGTTCCGTCTAAGGATTGGACTAGCGGTTTTTATGCTGGTAATTTATGGCAACTCTTTGAAATCACAAATAATACTAAATACAAAGATTTGGCAAAAAAATGGACTTCTTTTATAGAAAAAGAAAAGTACAATAATAGAACACATGATATGGGTTTTAAAGTCTTTTGCAGTTTTGGACAAGGATTAAAACATATAGAAAATCAAAATTATAAAGACATTATTATTAAGAGTTCTCAAACCTTAATTACAAGATATAATGATACAATAAAAAGTATTCGTTCTTGGGATTTTAATAAAGAGATATGGAAATTCCCTGTTATAATAGACAATATGATGAACCTAGAAATGTTATTCGAAGCTACAAAAATTTCTGGCGACAGTGTGTATCATAAAATTGCGGTAACTCATGCTAATACAACACTAAAAAATCATTTTAGAAAAGATAATAGCACTTTTCATGTTTTAGATTACAGTCCAAAAACTGGTAAAGTTAGAATGAAAGTTACGCACCAAGGGTATAACGATAATTCTGTTTGGGCAAGAGGTCAAGGTTGGGCTATTTACGGTTATACGATGGCATATAGATACACCAAAGACAAAAAGTATTTAAACCAAGCAGAAGCAACAGCAAACTTTTATTTGAGTCATAAAAATTTACCTGAAGATGGAATTCCTTTTTGGGATTTTAATGCTCCCAATATACCTAATGAGCCAAGAGATGTTTCTGCCGGAACAGTAATATCTTCTGCTTTAGTAGAACTTTACAAACACACAAATAATACAAAATATTTAGAGTACAGCAAAAAGGTTATCAACACTTTAAAAAGTGAAAATTATATCTTACCAGAAAGCTTAAATGCTCCTTTTATTCTAAATCATAGCACAGGAAATTGGCCTAAAAATGATGAAATAGATGAACCTATTGTTTATGGAGATTATTACTTTTTAGAAACACTATTACGCCTAAAATCACTTTAAATATGAAAAAACCAACTTTAAATCTATCAATTATAAACACAATTTTTGTAGGTTTTTTACTTGTTATAATCACTTCATGCGATTCAAATAATAAAACAACTGGAACAAGAACAAAAATAAACATCAATAAAAATTGGAAGTATTTAGAAAATGATACTCAAAAAATTTCTGATGCTCTAACTCAAAAAGATTGGCAAGAGGTTAACTTACCCCATTCTTGGAATAGCTTAGATGCTACAGATACACAACCTGGATACAGAAGAAGTGGAAGTTGGTATAAAAAAAAGATAGATGTTTCTTTTAATCCAAACCTAATTTATGAGATATATTTTGAAGGTGTAAACATTACATCAGAAGTTTATGTTAATGGAATCAAAGTAGGTGGCCATATTGGTGGTTATATTGGTTTTACCATTGATATTTCTAATGCAATAAAAGATGGAAAAAACGAAATTATAGTAAGAGCAGATAATAGTTATAATCCAGAAGTTATTCCTTCACAAAAAAGTGATTTCTTTATTTTTGGAGGTATTACACGAGATGTTTTCTTACAAACAAAACCTAAAACTTATTTAGCAAACTTAAAATACACAACTCCTAACGTTTCAAAAAAAAATGCAACATTAGAAGGGTCTGTTTCTGTAATAAATGCAAATTCTGAATCAAAAGTAAACGTTTCGCTAATAGATGCTGATGGGAAAACAGTAATAGAAAATGATTTTAATATTGTAAATAAATCAGCAAAAATCACTTTTGATAAAATTGCAAACCCAAAATTGTGGGATACTGAAAATCCAAATTTATACACTATAAAAGTTTCTTTAGTAAACGAAGATATTAAAATCGATGAAATTTCTGATAGAGTAGGTTTTAGATGGTTTGAGTTTAAAGATTATGGAGCTTTCTTTTTAAATGGAAAAAGAGTATTGCTTAGAGGAACTCACAGGCATGAAGAACATGCTGGTGTTGGTGCGGCAATGAGCAATAAACAGCATAGAGCAGACATGGAATTGATTAAAGAAATGGGAGCTAATTTTGTGCGTCTAGCGCACTACCCACAAGATCCTGAAATTTACAAAGCATGTGACGAGTTAGGATTATTAGTTTGGGATGAATTGCCTTGGTGTAGAGGTGGCGTAGGTAATGATAATTGGAAAAAGAACACCAAAAATATGCTATCAGAAATTATTGAACAAAACTACAATCATCCTAGTATTGTTATTTGGTCTTTAGGAAATGAAATGTACTGGTTACCAGATTTTGAAGATGGTGGAAGCGAAGAAAAAATGACAGGATTTTTATCAGAAATTAACGATTTAGCACACCAATTAGATCCAACAAGAAAAACTGCCATCAGAAAGTATTATGAAGGTGCAGATATCGTAGATGTTTTTTCGCCATCAATTTGGTCTGGTTGGTATTCTGGTAGTTACAAAAGTTATCAAAAAGCAGTAAATAAATATAAAAAAGAATACAAATCTTTTTTACATGCGGAGTATGGAGGCTCGAGCCATTTAGGACGTCACACAGAAAATCCGATTACGGGCGAAGGTAAAATTCAATCTGACGGTTGGGAAGAAGCAATTGTACAAACAGGTGTTGCTAATATTGCTCAAATTGGAGACTGGAGTGAAAACTACATTGTAGATTTATTTGATTGGCACTTAAGAATATCTGAAAACGATCCAAACTTTGTAGGTAACATACAATGGGCTTTTAAAGATTTTGGAACACCCTTAAGACCTGAAAACGCAATCCCATATATGAATCAAAAAGGTTTGGTTGACAGATCAGGGAACAAAAAAGATGCATTTTATGTATTTAAAAGCTATTGGAGTAAAAAACCTTTTACTTACATCGAATCACATACTTGGACCGAAAGACAAGGCCCAAAAGGGTTAGCAAGAAATATTAGCGTTTATAGTAATTGCCCTGAAGTAGAATTATCTGTAAACGGAAAAAGTCTAGGCACAAAAACCAGAAACACCAAAGCATTTCCTGCTTCAGGTTTAAATTGGTCTATTAAATTTAAAGAAGGGGAAAATATATTAGTTTCTAAAGGGAAAACAGTTGATGGAAAAATAGTTAAAGACCAACTAAAAGTTAACTATAGATTTACTAAAAACAGTAAAGCAAAAAGCCTTAAATTATCTTATACTAAACTAGAAAACAGTAATTATTTAGTTACTGCAATTGCTCAAGACGCTAAAGGATTAAGATGTTTAGATTATGAAAATAGAGTTTATTTTCAATGTATGTCTGGTGGAAAAACTATGAAAAGCTTAGGAACACCAACAGGAAGCGAATCTATTCAAATGGCCAATGGTAAAGCATCTATTGAGGTAGAAAGAAATAATAAAGAAAAACCAATAGTTATGATGGTATTAAACCAAAATTTTAAGGGTACATACTTAACAATAGAATAATAACACATATCTAATTTAAAAAAAATAGGATTATTAAAAAATTTCATAATGAACAAAAAAATATTTCTATTCAGTTTTATTTTGATAGGATTTTGTTGTAAAAAAACTAATACTTTTAATTTAATCGATTTAGAAAAAGATACTATTTTAACAAAAGCGACCTCATCATTAAATAAAAACCCAATTACTGTTACTTCTTACATTGCAGAAAGAAGTGCTGGTAGTAAACATGACTTTTATTCAGAAGGTGATTATTGGTGGCCAAATCCTAATGATAAAGAGGGAGCTTATATTAGAAAAGATGGATTATCTAACCCTGGTAATTTTATTGCCCATAGAAAAGCTATGATTCGCTTATGTGAAATATCTGGGAACTTGGCGTCTGCGTACAAGATTACTAAAGATGAAAAATATATTACTGCACTTTTACCTCATTTAAATGCTTGGTTTGTAAATGATAGTACTAAAATGAATCCTAGCTTATTGTATGCTCAGGCAATTAAAGGTAAAGTTACAGGACGTGGAATTGGAATTATAGATACACTCCATTTAATTGAAGTAGCCCTAGGCATAAAAGCTATCGAAAATTCTACAACTATAAATAAAAGTGAGTTATTCATCATAAAAAAATGGTTTTCAGATTATTTAAATTGGTTAATCACACATCCTTTTGGAAAAAAAGAAAAAAATAATGGTAATAACCATAGCACCTGTTGGGCATTGCAAGTAGCGGCATTTGCTTATTTGGTTGATAATAAAATTCAATTAAAAAAATGTCAAGACTTTTACAAAAATACTCTATTACCTGATCAAATGGCAACAGATGGGAGTTTCCCAAAAGAAACAGCAAGAACGAAACCTTATGGATACTCTTTGTTTAATCTAGACGCTATGGTTAGCTTGTGTCAAATTCTATCAAAAGATGATGATAATCTTTATAACTACAAGACTAAAGATGGCAAAAGTATACAATTAGGAATGGAATTTTTATATCCCTACATCAAAAATAAAAAGGATTGGAAATTTCAAAAAGATGTAATGTACTGGAATAATTGGCCAATAAAACAAGCTTCTCTATTATTTATTGGACTAGAATCAAATGATCAAAGATATTTGGATTTATGGAAAACGTTATCTTACAATAATACTCCAGAAATTATTAGAAACACCATTGTTAAAAATCCTGTTTTATGGATTTCTAATTAAAAAACATCACTGTTTTAAACCAATATTTCCAACACCATTTTTTTCTTTTAACAGTGGTGACTTTTTACTTGGTATAAATAGGTCGTCGTCTTGCCATTTCGGGTTTTTAAAAAGTATATTATCTTGTTTAGCTCCTTGAGATACTTTTATAAATCCACTAGCGTAAACCAAACAATTCGATATAAAATTAAACCTACCTTTTAGGTCTACAAAATTTTTTATATCATAACTATTACTAAAGACAGAATTTGTTATTTCAACAGCATGAATTCCTGTTGTTCTTAAAACCTTTCCTTTTTCAGTATTGTAAACATTACTGAATATACAATTTTTAACAACTAATTTTCCTCCAGGTAAATCTACAGCTGGAGTTTTACGAATATAATTAACTGCTGCCTCCTTTATATCTTTAAATACAGAGTTTTCTAAAACAATTACATTTGCATTGAAAAAACCCATTACATCTTTATCATATGACAAATTTAGACCTCTATAACTATTCATAAACCTTGAGTTTTTGAAACTTAAAGTATCTGCTTTTGTACCATTATATGCTTTAAAAATTGAACCTCCATCGGTATTATTAAAATTTTTAAATATTACATTATCAACAAATAAATCATAGACCCCAATTTTATTTTTATCAGGTGATACAATTGCATATTTAGGTTTTGAATTTTCACCATCGATGATAAGGTGTTTTAAATTAAGTTTAGATCCTTCATTTAATCTAAATATATACGTAAAATATTTTTTAAGATCTTTCTTAACCGTTAAAATAGATGCTCCACCCTTATCTCCAATTATGGTGATGTTTTTTGAAATTTTTATACTTTTTTCTAAAATATATTCTCCAGTTTTTAATCGAAGTATAGATCCCGATGCAGCTTTATCAATAGCTTTTCTCAAAGTCTCTAACCCGGGTTCTACTGTAACATCGGATGGTTTAATAATTGGAGCAATTATTTTTGGTTTCCAACCTGGTCCTGCTCTTAAGGTTAACGCTTTTGGCAACTTATTAGCATCTAAGTTAAACGCCCCAGCATTAAAAATTTGTCTGACAACTTTATTTATATCTGTTTTAGGACTATTTACATTCTTAGAAACAAATAATAAATCTGGATTTTGAGCTGTTGGAATAGGAAAAGATTTTATCTCTTTCCAATTAATTATTGTGCTCTTAAATCCTTTTTCAGTTGATGCATTTGCATCAATATAATTACTATTAAATTTAATATCAGAGGCTTCATCAACAAAAATAAGATTTTTTGTAGATGAATTATGATAAACTAAATTGTTTGAAAAATTAACATTTTTTGGCGCCAAACTTTTTTCAGTATCTTTTCCTTCTCCAAAAGAGATTGGTCCAGAATTAATAATGGTATTGTTTTGAATATCTACATTTCTAACTTGCTCATATCTATTTAAAGGAGAATTTGGAACTCCATTCATTAACACAATAGCCCCCCTGTAACCGTCTCCCTGTAAACCTATCATTAAATTATTTCTGATAATATGACCAGAATTAATTACTCTAATCCCACCTGTTTTAGAAACTCCATTTCCTAAAAAAACATTTCTTTCTACTAGAGCATTATCTCCATGCCTTAAGGTTAATGCACCTTTACTACCAACAAATAAATTGTCTCTGAAAATATTATCTCCAGATTTATTTGAAATTATTTCTATTTCTCCATTACATCCTGCAAAAACATTTCTTTCTACAAGCGTTTTAGAAGTTTTTTTAGAATTTGTACTTGTTCCTATTCTAATAGTCTCCCCTCCATTTTTACCTAAATCTGGTCTTTGTCCAAAGATATTATTATCAATGCTATGGTTATTATTTATATGCTTATCCCCTTTTAACCAAACCACAAGAGTTGTTCCTTCACTAGTTTTTCCTGTAAAATTATTATGATCTACTCTATTATTTTTACCCCAAATATCAACCCAATGATCTTTTATGCCATTCTTTACATTGTAATAAGAGATTGTAGAATTGGTAAAACGACAATGATTAGCAAAAGTTTTAGAATCTTTTCTAAACTGAACAACCGATTTATAAGACGATTCTCCATCTTTAAACCACAAGCCACTTACTATAATATGTTCTCCGTAAATGTTTAATGTTGAATTTCCTGAAACTATAACTTTACCAGCTGTTTCTGCTTTTACAATTATAGGATTCCCTTCTTCACCTTTACCATAGGCGTTCAATTTAACATCTTTCCAAATACCATTTTTTAATACAATAACATCTCCTGGATTAGCTTTTTTAATATATGAATTATACTCTGTAATGTTGCTTGCGATCTTTTCTTGAGATAAAATACTATTCATAGATAACAAGAAAATTAATGATATAAATAATCTAAAAAAAAGGAAATTTTTCATTGATTTAAAAAATTGGTTTACCAGTTTGGTTTACCAAAAATAGAAAAGATTTTTAACATAAAAAAACATTTGAAATATAAATATTGAAATACTATTTAAATTATTAACCACATAACTTACTGATTTTCATAAATAATTACTGTAATAATAAATCAATAGACATAACAAAATGGTCTTTATTTTTTTCTTTAAAAAAGAGCAAAAGTATTTGTTGAATAAACAAATCTTTATATATTTGCACCGCTCTAATAATTAGATATTGTTTTTAATATATCTAAAAGCATAAAAGTTCATACAAATAATGACTGCGAAAGTAGCTCAGGGGTAGAGCATCACCTTGCCAAGGTGAGGGTCGCGGGTTCAAATCCCGTCTTTCGCTCTATTTTTATAATACCAATGCTGAAGTGGTGGAATTGGTAGACACGCTGGACTTAAAATCCAGTGGGCAGTAATGCCCGTATGGGTTCAAGTCCCATCTTCAGTACAAAAACCGTAACATTTATTTGTTACGGTTTTTTTTATGAATGTTCTCTAGATTTTAAACAACATCTTCTTATAAAAATCTATCCTAAACTTTTAATTTACAGAACACTAAATTTACATATAAATTAAATCTTAATTTTATATTTTTTTAAACCTTTTCTTTAAAAAATTGTCAAATAATAAACTTTAGAGTTTGGAAAAATAATCTTATGAAAAAAATACACTTACAACATCTATATTGGCGCTCTGGTTTTGGATTAAGCAATAAAGAATTTCAAGAGATAAAATCTTTTTCAAAGTCCAAGCTAATACTTCAATTATTTAAACAAGCAAGCCATTATAACCCTTTAGAGTTAGATTTATCTGAATTTTTAATATTTTTAGATCAACCTACAAAAAGTATAAAAAAAGAATTAGGAGAAAAACAATATAGAGAACTTAAGAGAAAAAGTCAGAGAAAGGTTAGAGATTTAAACCAAGCCTGGATAGAAAGATTATGTGAGCACAACAATACCTTTAGAGAGAAAATGACTCTTTTTTGGGCAAATGTTTTTGTGTGTAGAGACAATAATATTTTTTTTATCCAACAATATAACAATACATTAAGAAAACATGCCTTAGGAAATTTTAGAGAATTTGTAAAAGCTATTGCCAAAGAGCCTTCTATGAGCAAATACCTGAACAATAGACAGAATAAAAAAAAGAGTCCTAATGAAAATTTTGCGAGAGAATTAATGGAGTTATTTACCTTAGGAGTTGGAAATTATACAGAAAAAGATATAAAAGAGTCAGCTAGAGCTTTTACAGGTTGGTCGTTTAATAAGAAAGGAAAATTTTATCTTAGAAAAAAACATCATGATTATGGTAAAAAAACTTTTTTTGGGAAAACGGGTAATTTTGATGGTGACGAAATAATAGATATTATTCTGAATCAAAAGCAATGTGCTAAATATATATGTGAAAAAATATACACCTATTTTATAAATCCTAGAATTGATAAAAAAAGATTAGAAGAAATCACAACAATCTTTTATAAAGATTATGATATAGAAAAAGTAATGAAGCACATTTTTTTATCAAAGTGGTTTTATGATGATAAAAATATTGGTGTAAAAATTAAATCACCAATAGAGTTGATTGTAGGTATTAACACTATTGTGCCTGTAACTTTTCAAAAGAAAAAACAATTAAACTATTTACAGAAAATGATGGGACAGGTATTACTCTACCCAAATAATGTTTCTGGCTGGAAAGGCGGTAGATTTTGGATAGACTCTAACACACTAATGTTTAGAATGAAATTACCCTCGTTAATTCTAAATAATGCAATTATTAATTTAGAGGAAAAAGGTGAGTTTGAAGATGATTTTAATATGTACTACAAGCAAGTAAAAAAAAGAACTAGGTATCTTAAAATTTCGAAAAACTGGAATTTTTTTTTAAGTGAATATAGTAACCTAACTTATACAGAGTTAAAAGAACAATTAATTATTTCTAAAATTGATGAGGATACAAATCAGTTTTTAAATAACTTGAATATCAAATCGAAAAAAAATTATTGTATTCAGTTAATGTCAATTCCAGAATATCAATTATGCTAAACATCTTTTAAAATGAAAAGAAGAGATTTTTTAAAACATAGTACACTAGCTAGTAGTTTATTTTTTGTACCTAATTTTGTGAAAGCTTTTGAAAATGTAACTAAAAATAGTTTAGGTCATAAAAAATTAGTTATCATACAATTATCAGGTGGAAATGATGGATTAAATTCTATTATACCTTACACAAATGACTTATATTATAAAAATAGGCCTCAAATATCTATCAAGCAAAACAACCTTATAAAAGCAACAAGTGAATTAGGTTTTCATAAAAATTTAGCTCCACTTAAAAATTTATATGACCAAGGGTATTTATCTATTATTAATAATGTAGGATACCCAAACCCTAATAGATCACATTTTAGATCTACAGATATTTGGCATACCGCAAGTAATTCTGAAGAATATTTAAGTTCTGGTTGGTTAGGTAGATTTATAGAAGCTTACGGAAAAAATTCTTATTCAGGAATTGAAATTGATGATAGCTTATCCTTAATAATGAAAGGAAAATCAATTAACGGCATTGCAACTAAAAATGCTAAAATTTTATACAATAATGTAAGAACCCCTTATTTTAAAAAAATTTTACAGAAACAAACAAATGAACATCTAAGCGAGCATAACCTAGGGTATTTATACAAAACAATGATAGAGGCAAATTCATCAGCCAAATATATTTACGATACTTCTAAAACATATCAAAGCAAATCTAACTATCCGAATAACCCTTTTGGAAAGCAGTTAAAAACTATAGCAGAATTTATAAACTCTCATCTAGACACAAAAGTTTACTATGTTTCTATGGGTGGTTTTGATACTCATGCTGGACAAATAAATAGGCAAAAAGCCCTTTTAAAAACATATTCCGAATCTTTAGAGATCTTTGTTAAAGACTTACAGAAAAATGATACTTTTAAAGATACCTTAATTCTTACTTTTTCTGAATTTGGGAGAAGAGTAAAACAAAATGCTGCTGGAGGTACTGATCATGGAGCTGCTAATAATGTTTTTATAGTTGGAAAAAACTTAAATAAAAAAGGATTTTATAACGATGCTCCTAACCTTTCTAATTTAGATAAAAATGGAGATTTAATACATACTGTAGATTTTAGATCTATTTATGCAACTATTTTAGACAAATGGCTAAAAGTAGAAGACGCTTCTATTTTAAACAAATCATACAGTAAACTTCATTTTATATAAAAAAAGAGTTGGTAGTTTCTACCAACTCTTTCTATTCAATCTATAAATCCCCCAACTTATGATTGTAATATAATTAACCTAAACTTTAATTAACTATTACCATTAATTATATATCAAAGATACTACGCTAATAGAAGTAATTTTAATAAGTTTCGACGAATGGGATTTTAATAAAGGTGAATGGGATTTTTCTGTCGGTGAAGGTTTTATAAAAGATTTAATCTTTTCATTAATTCTCCCTTATTAGATCTGCTAATAGGGATAACACTTTTCTGAATTACAACACTGTTATCTTCTATATCTACGATTTCTGAAATATTAATCACAAAAGAACGGTGAATTCTAATAAATAAAGAAGAAGGTAATTTATCTTCAATTTTTTTTAGTGTCGAGTGAACAATGTAATTTTTCTGTGCAGTTTTAATGCTAATATAATCTCCTTTAGCTTCTATATAATAAATATCAGGTATATTAATTTTAACTAGCCTTCTATCTACACTCACATAGATAAAACTATTCTCATCTTTAGAAGTAGTTTCTTTAGCAGAAACTTTAACTGTCTCAAAATTTGATAGTTTGTGTAGTGATTTTTCAAACCTTTCCTTAGTAATAGGTTTCACTAAATAATCAACTACACATTCATACTCAAAAGCTTCTAAGGCAAAGTTTTTGTCAGATGTAGTAAGTACTATTTTAGGTGGAGATTTTAGGGTCTGAATAAAATCGAAACCAGAAAAACTTGGCATATGAATATCTAAAAATATAACATCGATATCATTAGAATTTAAATATTTAATTGCATTAATTGCAGATTCAAATTCCTCTATAACAGTAACCTGATTAGAGTTATTACATAACTGCCTTATAATTAGTCTAGCAGTAGCATCATCATCTATTATTATACAATCCATAGTAATTTAGAGGTAAATTTAACTCCCTAAATATACATGAATTTTATCAAGAATATTTAAAAAGTTAGAATTTAGTTTGGTTTTTCCATTTCTTAACTCTTTTTCAAATGCAGAAGCTACTTTTAAGCTTTTAGTCATTCCAAGAATGCTAATTTTATGTTTTATTTTATGAACATTATTAGCCGCTTCTTGGTAGTTTTTGGCTTGAAAGTTATTTTTAAAGAGGGTGAACTCTTCTGGAAACTCTTTTTTTAAAACCAATAAAATACTTTCTTCAAAAGCTAAATCACCTCCTGAGAGTTCTTTTATGTAATTTAAATTAGGAGATTCCATCTTAGTAAATCGAATATAAATTATGAAATAAGTTCATTTCTTTTCCAATATTTAAGCAATGATACAACTTTCTTCGAATATTTAGAAAAACTAGCTGGTTTTGTAAAGTAACCAGAAATTCCATATTCGTAACATTTTTTTAAATGATTTTTGTCTTGAGAGTTAGACATAATAATCATTGGAATATTTTTTATCCTATTGATATTTCTAACACTTTTAAGAAGCTCTAAACCATCCATTTTTGGCATTTGCAAATCTGATATTACTATATCAAAAGAATTTTCAGTGTTATTTAAAAACTCTAAGGCTTCATTACCATTTTCGGCTTCCAAAATAGAACAAGAAAAATTATTCTTTTCACAAACCTGTTTAAACTTCATTCTTTCTATAGCATCATCATCAATTAGTAAAATAGAGAGGGATTTCATTTATTACAACAATTATTTCTTTTACAATGTAAAAATGAACTAAAAAAAAGAAGTAGAGATAAAACTTAGTTTATCTGTTTAAAAAACTCGTTAAACGGTAAAATAATTATGGTTAACTTTATTTTATATATGTATTTGTCTATCAATTTGTTGCTCTAAAGAAATAAAAGTTTCAATTTTAGATACTCCTTTTATCTGTTGAATTTTAGTTTCTAAAATGCGTATTAAATCTTGATTATTCTTACACATTATTTTTATAAAAATTGAATAATCACCAGTGGTATAATGACTTTCAAGTACTTCTGGAATTTCTTTTAGCCTTTTAATTATTGATGATAAAACTGCTACTGGCTCTAAATGAATCCCTACAAAAGAAGTTGTATCATAACCAATTGATGAATGATTAATTTTCATATGATACCCATGAATCAACTTTGCTTTCTCTAATTTTCTTAACCTCTGATGAATTGCAGCCCCAGATATACCCACTTCTCTAGCAATTGTTAAAATAGGAATTCTAGCATCTTTTACTAAACTTCTGATTATTTTCTTGTCGATTCCGTCTATTTTCATCTTTCTATCTTTAACCTTAAAGATAAAAAAAATAGAGAACACTTAACGTATTCTCTATTTTTAATATAATTTTAAAACTAAATCTTTACTTAAGATTGCATTTCGAAATCTTCCATAAACTTAGTCGTATAATTTCCAGAAACATAATCTGGGTGATCCATTAATTGTCTATGAAAAGGTATAGTTGTTTTTATTCCTTCAATTACAAATTCATCTAAAGCTCGTTTCATTTTATTAATTGCTTCTTCTCTAGTTTGAGCAGTAGTAATCAATTTAGCAATCATAGAATCATAATTTGGAGGTATCATATATCCTGCATAAACATGCGTATCTATTCTAACTCCATGACCTCCTGGGGCATGAAAAGTAGTTATTTTTCCAGGTGCTGGTCTAAAATTATTATAAGGATCTTCTGCATTAATTCTACATTCTATAGAGTGCATTTGCGGGTAATAATTCTTTCCTGAAATTGGAACTCCAGCAGCAACTAGAATTTGCTCTCTAATCAAATCATAGTTTACAACTTCTTCTGTAATTGGGTGCTCTACTTGAATACGAGTATTCATTTCCATAAAGTAGAAGTTTCTATGTTTATCAACTAAAAACTCTACTGTTCCAGCACCTTCATATTTAATATATTCAGCAGCTTTTACAGCAGCTTCTCCCATTTTATCTCTTAGATTATCCGTCATAAAAGGAGAAGGTGTTTCTTCTGTTAATTTTTGATGACGTCTCTGAACAGAACAATCTCTTTCTGATAAATGGCAAGCTTTTCCGAATGAATCCCCTACAATTTGAATCTCAATATGTCTAGGCTCTTCAATCAGCTTTTCCATATACATATCATTATTACCAAAAGCAGCTTTACTCTCTTGTCTTGCAGATTCCCATGCATCTTTTAAATCTTCTGGCTTCCATACAGCACGCATTCCTTTACCACCACCACCAGCAGAAGCTTTTAACATCACAGGATAACCTGTTTCTATTGCTAATTTTTCACATTCTTCAAAATCGGCAATAACACCTTCAGACCCTGGTACACATGGCACTCCAGCTGCAATCATAGTAGATTTTGCATTGGCTTTGTCTCCCATTTGGTCTATCATTTTTCCGGATGCACCAATAAATTTAATATTATGCTCTTCACACAAATTAGAAAATTTAGCATTTTCAGATAAAAATCCGTAACCAGGATGAATTGCATCTGCATTAGTAATTTCTGCAGCGGCAATAATATTAGGCATTTTCAAATACGATTCAGAACTTGGAGCGGGGCCAATACAAACCGCTTCGTCTGCAAATCTAACATGCAAACTTTCTTCATCTGCTTTAGAATAAACAGCTACAGTTTTTATGCCCATTTCTCTACAGGTTCTAATAACACGAAGTGCTATTTCACCTCTATTGGCAATTAATATTTTTTTGAACATAATTTAAGAGTATTAAATGATGAGTTTTGAGTTTTGAGCTAGAAAATCTAAAATCTGAACTCTAAAAATATAAACTCTTTATTATGAAGGATCAACTAAAAATAAAGGTTGATCAAACTCTACTGGAGAAGAATCATCTACTAAAACTTTAACAATTTTACCAGAAACTTCAGATTCTATCTCATTAAATAATTTCATTGCTTCGATAACACATACTGTATCACCAACACTAATATCTGAACCTACTTCTACAAAATTTGGTTTATCTGGAGATGGTTTTCTATAAAAAGTACCAATGATTGGAGACTTTACAGTAATATACTTAGAATCATCATTCTCTACTTTTGGAGCAGCTGGCTCAACCGGAGTTGCTACTTGTGTAGGTGCTACAGGTGCTGCTTGTGGCATATTAGCTATTGGTGCAGCTTGAACAATAGTTGTTTCTGTTTTTCCAGAACCCGTTCTAATTGTAATTTTTACATCTTCCATTTCTAACTTAACCTCGCTTGCGCCAGATTTTGCTACAAATTTTATAAGATTTTGAATTTCTTTAATATCCATGTTTCTTATTATTTAGTTGTTGAATTTATGAATTATATGCCCATTTAACGAAAGCAGCTCCCCAAGTAAAACCACCGCCAAATGCAGCAAAAATTAAATTATCTCCTTTTTTTAATTGATTTTCGTAATCTGCCAATAAAAGTGGTAAAGTTGCTGAAGTTGTATTTCCATATTTATGGATATTCATCATTACTTTTTCACCAGAAACTCCTACTCTATTTGCGGTAGCTTCAATTATTCTTTTATTTGCCTGATGGGCTACTAACCATTGTATGTCTGCTTCTGTAAGATTATTTCTAGTTAACATTTTTTCTGCAACATCCGCCATATTAGAAACCGCATATTTAAATACTGTTCTACCTTCTTGGTAAACATAATGCTTTTTCTGCTCAACAGTTTTAATGGTTGGTGGCATTAAAGAACCTCCAGCTTCTATTCTTAAAAAATCTCTACCAATTCCATCACTTCTTAAAAATTCATCTTGCAAACCTAAACCTTCTGTATTAGGTTCAAATAATGCAGCTCCTGCTCCATCTCCAAAAATAATACAAGTTGCTCTATCTTTATAATCGATAATTGATGACATTTTATCGGCACCAATTAACAACACTTTCTTATATCTACCTGACTCAATATAGCTTGCTGCCGTAGACATTCCATACAAAAAGCTTGAACATGCAGCTTGTAAATCATAACCAAAAGCATTTGTAGCTCCTATTTCCGATGCTACATAAGCTGCTGTAGAAGCAACTGGTAAATCAGGCGTTGCAGTAGCAACTATTACCAAATCTATTTCTGATGCTTGTGTTGAAGATTTCTGAAGCAATTCTTCAGCTGCTTTAATAGCCATATAAGAAGTACCTAAACCTTCTCCTTTTAAAATTCTTCTTTCTTTGATCCCTGTTCTTGTGGTAATCCACTCATCATTTGTATCTACAAAGGTTTCCAACTCTTTGTTGGTTAATACATACTCAGGAACATATTTCCCTACTGCTGTAATTGCTGCAGTGATTTTAGTCATAATAGTGGTTTAATATCTAAAAATTTAGAATAGTCAAAAGTAATGAAAATTATTTCACCTTTTACGGCAAAATTAACCTATTCGTGTAAGTTTTGCCTAAAAAACGCAAAAAAACCCTCAAAAATGAGGGTTTTTTACAATCTTTTTAATTGTTTATGCTTCTGCTGCTGCTGATTCTAATACTACCTGACCTCTGTAGTATAATTTACCTTCATGCCAGTGAGCTCTGTGGTATAAATGCGCTTCTCCTGTAGTTGGATCTGTAGCAATTTGTTGAGCTGATGCTTTATAATGTGTTCTCCTTTTATCTCTTCTTGTTTTAGATATCTTTCTTTTAGGATGTGCCATTTTATGTCTTTTTTTCTGTTATTAAATTCTTTAATTTATCCCATCTAGGGTCTGTTTCTTCAACAGCTTTTTTTTCTTTTATTTCTAATTCTTTTAACTTATTTAATGCTTTCGACTCCATTGTCCCATCTAATACACCTGGATGAACTCTTTTATTTGGTACTGATAAAACTATCATTTCATAAATAAACTGAGCCACATTAAATTCATAAGCTTCATGAGGTAAAATTAAAATTTCCTCATTATCATCATTAAATTCTGGTCCAAATTTTACAACTAAAGGTAAATTTGAATCTATTTCTTGATTATAAAATTCACTAGTAACATCACATGGCACTTCTACAAAACCTTTAGCTGTAAAAGTTAACTCGAATAATGTACTCTTTTTTATAAAATCTAATGATACTTTAATTGATGAACTATTATACTCATCAAAATTGTAAGTTTCAAAGAACGCATTGTCAATTTCATATTCAAATAAATGACTTCCTTCTTTTAATCCTACAAACTGTATGTTGAATTGCTTTAAGTCTTTCATTACCAAACATCAATTGAGCGTGCAAAGATATAAAAAAATATTATTTTACAATCTTTTCTTTAAAAAGAATTTTACTTCACTAAAAGCCGATTTTTTGTGAGTTCTATATATTCTTTTCTAACATTAAAAACTTGAATAGCAGTAAATAATGCTTCTTTAAAAGATGATGGGTTTGCTAAGTTTTTACCAGCAATATCAAAACCAGTTCCATGATCTGGAGAAGTTCTAACCTCTTTAAGTCCTGCGGTATAATTTACACCGTTTCCAAAAGACAAAGCCTTAAAAGGTGCTAAACCTTGATCGTGATAAGTTGCTAAAACACCATCAAACTGTTTGTATGTTTCTGAACCAAAAAAACCATCAGCCGCGTAAGGTCCATACACTAACTTACCTGATGCTGCAATTTCTTCTATTGTTGGTTTTATTATTTCATCGTCCTCTTTACCAATTACCCCCTTATCTCCACAGTGAGGATTCAAAGCTAAAACAGCAATTTTTGGTTTATTAATTCCAAAATCTTGACACAATGAATTATGCATTGTAAATACTTTTTCCTTGATTAACTCTGGAGTTATAGATTCTGCAACTTTAGAAATAGGAATATGACCTGTTATTAAACCAATTCTTAATTTATTAGTCATTAAAATCATTAAGCTTTTTCCTTCTAAATTTGCTTCTAAGTACTCGGTATGTCCTGGAAAATTAAAATCCTCTGATTGGATTGTTTCTTTATTAATTGGCCCCGTTAATAAAACATCTACTTTACCCTCTTTTAGACTCTTAACTGAAGAAGTTAAAGATTTAGCTGCATATAATCCAGATACTTTAGTGGCTTTCCCTAAGTCTATTTCAACTTCTTCTTTCCAAATATTCATAATATTTATTTTATTACGATTTATTTGATTAAGAGAAGTAATCCCATGTACAGGAACCTCTAATTTTAAGGCTTTTTTATGATATGAAACTACTTTAGTACTTCCAAATATAACAGGAGTACAAAAATCCAACATTCTCTTATCTTGGAAGGTTTTAAGAATTACCTCTACTCCAATTCCATTTAAATCTCCAATTGAAATACCAACTATAATTTTATCAGATTTATCCATAGTAACTCTTGTATTATTCTTATTTTTGAATAGCACAAAAGTAATTAAAATTTACACATATGTTTACTGGAATTATAGAAACGATTGGGACAATAACAAATATTATAAAAGAAGATAGTAATATACATTTAACTGTTAAAAGTAATTTTACAAACGAGTTAAAAATAGATCAAAGTATTGCGCACAATGGCGTCTGTTTAACAGTTGTTAATATTAAAAATGACAAATACACTGTTACGGCAATAAAAGAGACAATTGACAAGACTAATATTGGAAATCTTTCTATTTCAAATTCTATAAATTTAGAAAGAGGAATGAAATTAGGAGATCGTTTGGACGGCCATATTGTCCAAGGACATGTAGATCAAACTGCAGTTTGTACAGAAATTTCCCCACAAAATGGAAGTACTTTTTTTACTTTTAAATACGATTTTTCGCACAAGAATATCACGATAGAAAAAGGATCAATTACGGTTAACGGAGTAAGCTTAACTGTAGTAAACTCGAAAATTAACGAATTTAGTGTAGCTATAATACCTTATACTTTAGAAAATACAACATTCAAAAACATCAAAGTGGGAGATAATGTTAATTTAGAATTCGATGTAATTGGTAAATATGTTAGCAGATTAGCTACTCTTTAATTTTCTGTAACCGTAAAGAATTCCTGAAAATAACAACAAAGCTATTCCCCCGTCAATAGGAAGACCAGGTGGTGGTGGTGGTGGTACAGGTGGTGGTACCACTTGACTACTCATAACACTAGTAAATATAAGCATTATAAAAAATGCTAAATAATTTCTTTTCTTCATTTTATATCCCCCCAGATTAAAATTTTGAAATCTTTTTTATTTATTTTTGCAAATATAAGGTTATTATATTAAAAATAAATATCTATTTTGGTAAAGCAGTACAAAATTCGCTTCAGTTTACAAATATAGAGTAAAAAGCCTTTACGTTAAAAAATTAATCCTTTTTTAATAAAAAATGTTCTCAATTTAGAACAGATTTATCCAAATGCAGTTTTTAAATAATTAAAAAAACCTTGATAATTTTAAATTATCAAGGTTTTAGTGGTCCCACATGGACTCGAACCATGGACCACCTGATTATGAGTCAGGTGCTCTAACCAACTGAGCTATAGGACCTTTATTAATTAATAATTCTATAAAAAATTATAATTAATATTGTGGCTGCAAATGTACTATTTATTTTAAATTATTTGCAAATAAATTATAACAATAATTACACCGATCTATTCATTAACCAAAGTCCAAAGTTTTTTAAACCTGCTTTGTTTTCTTTTGATAGATTCATGGTTGAAAGTGTATCAAAAGCTTTTTCAGTATAAATTTTAATTTGTTCTTTTATTAAAAGAGGAATATCGTTTAACTCAAAAATTCGAGTTACTTCAGAAACTTTAACAGAGTTATCTTCTAATTTTTGATTGTAAAAAAATTGCAACTTTTCTTTATCATCTTTATTAGCAACCTCTAAAGCCTTTATATATAAAAATGTTTTTTTATTTTCAATAATATCTCCTCCTACTTGTTTTCCAAAGGTTTCTGGGTTTCCAAAAGTATCTAAATAGTCATCTTGTAATTGAAATGCCAAACCTAAATTTAAGCCAAAATCATAAATTAAATTTGCATTTTCATCAGATGTTTTTGCTACTATTGCTCCCATCTTTAATGCTGCTGCTACTAAAACTGATGTTTTTAAGCGAATCATATTAATATATTCATCAATAGTAACATCTTTTCTAGTTTCAAAATCGACATCTAGCTGTTGACCATCACATACTTCTAAAGCTGTCTTACTAAATAATTGTGCTAATTTTTGAAAAACCTTTGGCTCATAGTTCTCAAAATATTGGTATGCTAAAATCAACATAGCGTCGCCAGAGAGAATACCGGTATTTATGTCCCATTTTTCATGCACAGTTTCTTTCCCTCTCCTTAAAGGAGCATCATCCATAATATCATCATGGATTAAAGTGAAATTATGAAAAACTTCAATAGCAAGTGCTGCTGGCATCGCTTTGCTATAATCATCAGAAAAAATATCTGATGCCATTAAAGTTAAAATAGGTCGCATTCGCTTACCTCCTAATTTAATAATATAATCAATAGGTTGGTACAAGTTTTTAGGTTCGCGCACCCATTTCTTTGATTCTAAATAGTCTATAAAGTCCTTTTGATAATTTAAAATGTCCAAATCTGTATTTTTTTGTAAAAATAATGCAATACTTTTTCTCTTTTTCAAAGAAATGTTAAAAAATCGATAAAACTATGGAAACTTTTATTGTTTCTTGAGTTTCCGTTTGTACATTTGCATTATAATTATGAAAGAAAAAATAATAAAAAAGGCAAGCGAGTTATTCTTAAACTTAGGTTTTAAGAGTGTAACAATGGATGATATTGCAAAAGAATTAGGTATTTCAAAAAAAACATTGTACAAGTATTTTAATAACAAACAGAGTTTAGTAGAGGAAACTACATCAACAATCCATAACTCTTGTTTTTTAGCTATAGAAACAATTACTGAACAAGGTTTTAACGCTATTAAAGAAAATTTTGAAATTAAAAAAATGTTTAGAGAAATGTTTCAAAATGCATCATCATCACCAATTTATCAGTTAAAAAAATATTACCCAAAGATTCATGAAAAAACAATGCAAAAAGAAATGGTGATGTTTTCAGAATGCTTAAAAAAAAATGTTGAAAAAGGGATAGTTGAAGGATATTATAGAAATGACATTAATATTGAGTTAGTGACAAAATTTTATTTTTCACTAGTATTTAGCATTCATGAAAACACTATAGAAAACTACAAAATTCCAAAATTAGAACAAGATGTTTTGGCTTACCATACTAGAGCAATTGCTACTAAAAGAGGATTATTAGAATTAGAAAAACAATTAAAAAACAACCAAATATAAATGAATAAATATTTATACTTTTTTTGTTTTTTCTTAATATCTGCTAAAATTACTGCACAAGAAAAAACAATTAAACTCTCGCTAAAAGAAGCTATAAATTATGCCCTTGAGAACAGTTACAATACCAAAGCAGCTAGAAAAGATATTTCTTCTGCAAAAGAGAAAGTTTGGGAAACTACCACTATTGGCTTACCTCAAATAAATGCTAAAGTAGATTACCAAAACTTCTTAAAACAACCAATAAGTGTTGCAGACATTAATGGAGATGGTATTGATGAAGAGTTTGTTTTTGGAACAAAACAAAACCTAAATGCTTCTATTACTTTAAGTCAATTATTATTTGATGGTTCTTACCTAGTAGGTTTACAAGCCTCTAGAACATATCTGAAGATTTCTAAGCAAGCTCAAGAAAAAACAGAACTATTAACTCGAGAGGCTGTTATTAATGCATATGGTAATGTTCTCGTATCAGAAAACAGTATAGCAATACTTGAAGGGAACGTTAAAATACTTCAAAAAAATTATAATGATGCTAAGAAAATTTATGAGAATGGATTGAATGAAGAAGAAGATGTAGAACAGTTAGAAATTACATTAGGAAATTTAAAAAGTCAATTAAATAGCGTAAAGCGAATGAAAGATATTGCATATCAAATGTTAAATCTCGCTTTAGGAAACCCTATCAATACTAAATTAATTTTAACAGATTCGTTAGATTCGTTAGCTATTGGAAATATTAATTTGAATTTAATTTCAACTGCTTTTAATGTAGACAATCATATTGATTACAAAATCGCTGAAAACGATAGAGAGTCTAAAAGGTTAATGATGCGTTTGGAGCAAAGTAAAGCGTTACCAAGTTTAACCGCTTTTATCAACTATGGAACGCAGGCTTTCTCTAATTCATTTACTTTTTTTGAAAACGAACAACGTTGGTTTCAGTCTTCTCTTTTTGGTGTAAGTCTAAATGTTCCTATTTTTAGTAGCTTAGGAAGAACTGCAAAAACAACACAAGCAAAAATTGCTCTTGAAACAGCAGATTTACGCTTAGAAGAAACCAAACAAAGACTAAATCTTCAAGTAAAAAAGGCTAAAAGCGATTATCAATTAAGTATTGAAAATTATAACACAGCAAAGAAAAATGTAAAACTTGCTGAGCGTATCGAAAAAAAGCAACGAATAAAGTTTTTTGAAGGAATTTCATCAAGCTTCGATTTATTACAAGCTCAAAACCAATTATACACACAGCAGCAAAGTTATATTCAATCTATGTTAGATGTTATTGCAAAAAAAGCTGCTTTAGAAAACGCACTAAACCTACCAATTAAATAATCAACAACAATGAGAACATTATATTCAATATTAATCATCACCCTAGTTTTTATCTCATGTGGAGAGAAAAAAGAAACTTCTCTAGAAGATTTAGTGATTTCTGGAACCCTGAAAGAGCTAAATGCTAAAAAGAAAGAAATTAGTAAAAAACTAGAAACTATTACTAAAGATTTAGAAACTATTAACCAAGCAATCTCTAAAAAAGACACCGTTAAGAAACTTCCACTGATTACAACTTTTACAGCTAAATCAGAAGTTTTTACACATTTTTTAGAAGTACAAGGAAATGTGAAAACGAAACAAAATATCTTAATTTATCCTGAAATGCCGGGGGTTTTGCAAAGCATTTATGTAAAAGAAGGGCAAAAAGTAAATAAAGGACAATTGTTAGCTACTATCGATGATGGTGGCTTAAGCAATCAAGTAGCACAATTAGAAGCAACTTCTCAATTAGCAAAAACCACTTACGAACGCCAAAAACGTTTGTGGGAACAAAAAATTGGTTCAGAAATTCAATTTTTACAAGCAAAAACCAATTACGAAGCACAAAAAAACACACTTAAACAATTAAAAAAGCAACAAGCAAAAGCATCTATTATCGCCCCTTTTACAGGAGTTATAGATGATGTAATTAAAGAACCAGGAACGGTAATAGCCCCTGGGCAAGGTTCTGAAATATTTAGAATTGTAAACTTGAATAATATGTATGTAGAGGCAGAAATTCCTGAAAGGTATATTTCAAGTATTACAAAAAACAAAAAAGTGAACGTAAAATTTCCTGTTTTAGGAGAATCGGTAACAAGTTCTATAAGACAAGTAGGTAGCTTTATTAACCCAAACAATAGATCATTTAAAGTAGAAATCCCTGTTTCAAACAAAAGTGGAAATGTAAAACCAAACTTAACTGCTAAACTCCAAATTAACGATTACACCAACAAAAGTGCAATTTTAATTCCACAAAGTATTATTTCTGAAAACTCAAAAGGAGAGCAGTTTGTATATATCATTAAAGATAAAAACCACAACAATGAAGCAATTTCAGAAAAACTGGTTATTAAAACTGGTAAAACACAAGGAAACTTAATTGAAGTTTTAGAAAATTTACCTGCAGGAACAGAAATTATTGAAGAAGGAGCACGTAGCGTAAACAATGGGCAAACTGTAAAAGTTATCAATAAATAAACCTTACAATGGCAAAACAACAAAAGAAAGTAGATAAAGAGTTTAAACTATCTTCTTGGGCAATTGGTAACAAAACTACCATATACGTAATAATGGCAGTGTTATTTTTCTATGGTATTAGTGCTTATTTTAGTATGGCTAGAGAAAATTTTCCAGAAGTAAAAGAGACTAAAATATATATTAGCACATTATACCCTGGCAATACTGCCGAGGATATTGAAAAACTAATTACTGACCCTTTAGAGGATAAGGTTAAAACTGTTAGTAATGTCGTTGAAGTTACCTCTACCTCTCAAGAAGATTATTCTATGGTGATTGTAGAATTTGACGAAAACATTACTGTAGAATTAGCAAAACAAAAGATTAAAGACGAAATAGATACTGAAACCTCAAGTGAAGATTGGCCAACATTTAACGGTGCAAAAGTAGAACCAAATGTATTTGACTTAAGCCTTTCTGAAGAAATGCCAATCTTAAACATAAATATATCTGGTGATTATCCTGTTTATAAACTTAAAGAATTTGGAGAATATCTTCAAGATGAAATTGAAGATTTAACAGAAATTAAAAAGGCTGATATTAGAGGAGCACAAGATAAAGAAGTTGAAGTTGCTGTTGATGTCTATAAAATGATGGCTAACAAAGTAAGTTTTAACGATATCACTTCAGCCATCGGTAATGGAAATGTTACAATGTCTGCAGGTAACTTTATTGCAAGCGGACAAAGGAGAACGATAAGAATTTTAGGAGAAATTGAAAAACCAAATGCACTAAATAATTTTGTAATCAAATCAGAATTTAATAATCCTATTTACCTTAAAGATGTTGCTACTGTTACTTTTAAAGATAAAGACAAAACCACTTATGCAAGAGAATTTAACACAAAATCTCAGAAATATGAAGCGGTAGTAATGCTAGATGTAAAAAAGCGAGCAGGAAAAAACATGGTAGCTGCTGCTGAGAAAATTCAAAAAATTGTTGATGATGCAGTAAAAAATTATTTCCCAAAAGATTTAAAAGTTACAATTACCAACGACCAATCTCCAAAAACAATTGGACAAGTGGATGATTTAGTAAATAACATCATTTTTGGAGTAATTTTAGTGGTAACCGTTTTAATGTTTTTCTTAGGATTCAAAAACGCCGTTTTTGTAGGTTTTGCAATACCAATGTCTATGTTTATGTCTTTGATGATCTTAAATATGTTAGGCTATACAATGAACACAATGATTCTTTTCGGATTAATTATGGGACTTGGAATGTTGGTGGATAATGGAATTGTGGTCGTCGAAAACGTCTACCGTTTGATGGATGAGGAAGGAATGAACAGAATTGAAGCTGCAAAAAAAGGAATTAGTGAAATTGCTTTTCCAATTATCATTTCTACAGCAACAACAGTTGCTGCTTTTATCCCTTTAGGGTTATGGCCAGGAATGATGGGTGATTTTATGATTCTATTACCTATAACTTTATCTACAGTATTAGGTTCATCTTTACTAGTTGCTATTTTTTTTAACTCTGTATTGGTATCACAATTTATGAGTGTAGAAGATAAAAATATGCCTGCAAAACGAATCATAATTATGACAATTATTATGGTTGGCTTAGGTCTCATAGTATACTTTACAGCAGGTTCATATAGTGCTTTAGGTACTTTAATGATTTTTACAACAATATTGCTTTGGATATATCGATTATTTCTAAGAAATTGGGCAAATGGTTTCCAAAATAAAATTTTACCACTTTTAGAAAATTGGTATGAAAAACGATTAAAAAGTGCTTTAACAGGTTGGACACCTTATATCTTAATTGGGTTAACCTTTGGGTTGTTATTTGCAGCATTTGCCAGTTTTGGATGGTCTTTGAAAGAGCAAAGAACAAAAGTTGAGTTTTTCCCAGACAATAAACCAAATCAAATTATTGTTTATATCGAATATCCAGAAGGGACAGATATCGAGAAAACCAACGAAATCACGAAACAAATAGAGAAAAAAGTATCTACTATCCTATACGATAATGATTACATGGACGGAAATCACAATTTTATGATAGAAAGTGTGGTATCTCAAGTTGGTGAAGGCGCAGGAAACCCACAAACAGATGGAGGTTCGGCTGCTGAAATGCCTCATAAAGGTAAAATTACTGCCTCTATGAGAGAATATAAATATAGAAGAGGGTTAGATAGTGAATTAATGCGCCAAAGAGTTCAAGCTGGTTTGGTAGGAATTTATCCTGGAGTTTTAATTTCTGTCGAAAAAGACGCAAATGGGCCACCTGTTGGAGCCCCTATTAATATCGAAATTCAGGGTAATGATTATGCAGAATTAATAACTACTGCCCAAAGAATGCGAGATTTCATCAACACAAAAAGTATCTCTGGAATTGATGAATTAAAAATTGATGTAAACAGAGATAAACCTGGAATGCAAGTTATTGTTGACCGTAAAAAAGCTGGAGAATTAGGAGTCTCTACTGGTCAAGTCGGACAACAATTAAGAGCTTCAATTTTCGGAAACAAAGCGGGTGTTTACAAAGAATCTGGTGAAGATTATGACATTTATGTTCGCTTTAAAAAAGAAGATAGATACAACAAAAGTGCTGTATTTAATCAGAATATAATCTTTAGAGATATGGCTTCTGGTAAGATAAAAGAAATTCCAGTTTCTACAGTAGCTACTCAAAAAAATAACTCGGGTTTTAGTGCAATTAAGCATAAAAAACTAAAAAGAGTCGTTACCGTCTATTCTGCATTATCTCCAGGAGAAACAGATGCCGGAGCTGTAGTAAATAAGATTAGAGATGAGATGAAAAACTTTAAAAACCTGCCTAAAGGAATTAAAATTGATTATACTGGTCAGTTAGAAGAACAAGAGAAACAAATGAAATTCTTAGTGGGTGCTTTTTTCTCAGGGCTAGCCCTAATTTTCTTTATTTTAATTTTCCAGTTTAATTCGGTTTCTAAACCTGGAATTATAATGTTGGCTATCTTTTTAAGTTTCATAGGAGTTTTTGGTGGATTAGTAATTTCTGGAGCACCTTTTGTAATTATGATGACCATGATGGGAATAATTTCATTAGCAGGAATTGTAGTAAACAATGGCGTAGTACTTTTAGATTATGCACAACTATTAATAGATAGAAAAAAAATAGAATTCAATTTAAGTGAAGATGAGTATTTACCAAGAAAAGAATTGTTTGATAGTATTGTAAAAGCTGGTAGAGCACGTTTACGCCCAGTATTGTTGACAGCAATTACAACTATTTTGGGATTAATTCCATTAGCAATTGGTTTAAACATTAATTTCTTCACTTTGTTTAGTGAATTTAACCCTCATATCTATTTTGGAGGAGACAATGTTATTTTCTGGGGTCCATTAGCTTGGACAGTTATTTATGGACTATTTATTGCCACTTTTTTAACATTAATAGTGGTTCCAATATTATTTTATCTAATTACTAGGTTTAAAATGTGGTTAAAAGGAAACAAAAGTGAGGAAAAACAAACATTAACCAAACAAATTCAAGAAATTGGATAATAATTATTCTTATAATAAAGGGATGAACTTCTTAAGGTTTCATCCCTTTTTGTATTTTTGATATATGCTACAAAAACCTTCTTTTACTGTTGATGAAATTAAACGAAAATTAGAACAATATTGCGTTTATCAAGACAGATGTCATAAAGAAGTGGAGCAGAAAATGAGAGAATACAACCTTATTCCCGAAGCAAAAGAAATGATTCTTTTGAGTTTATTAAAAGACAATTTCTTAAATGAAGAACGCTTTGCTAAAAGTTTTGCACGTGGAAAATTCAGAATAAAAAACTGGGGAAAACAACGTATTGTTAGAGAACTGAAATTTAGAGACATTTCTGCTTACAATATAAAAACCGCGCTTAAGGAAATAGAAGAAGATGAGTATTTAAAAACTATTTATAGAATTACAGAAAATAGAAACGAAATAATTTCTGATACCAATCAATTTAAAAGAAAGAAAAAGTTAATTGATTTTTTAATGAGAAAAGGATATGAATCTGAATTGATTTACAAAACCGTAAATGAAATTGTTTCTTAACTTATTTGAATTGACTTCTAAAGATAGAATCGTTTTTATGTGTAATTCTAACTACTTCATTCATATTATCATTCGGAATTGGAACCGACAAAACGTAATGCTTAATTTTCCATTGGTTTCCTTTCTTTTCTAAAACTCCAGATCCTCTAAACGTACCCCTTTTGGTATCTAAATTCTCATCGAACCATGCAAAATCTCTAGAATCTGATATATATAAATTTCTTTCTAGGACTTTAAAATTCCAAGCTTTACCATTATCAAAATGAGGTTTGCTATAGGTTTCAAATTTTTTTTTATTCCAATTTTCAGTAGCATCAGTACCTATAAAAACTGATATACTGTCCATTACACCAAAATAATCACTAAAGTTCGCTTTAGATGCCGCTTCATGCCAATGGTCTAAAACAGCATTAACATTTTCTTTTACTAACACTTTTGTTTGAATTGATGCAACAATTTTATCTTGTTTACAACTTGTAAACAAAAATAAAGTTATTAAAACGAGTGCTAAATTTTTCATTTATTGCTTTGTTTTAATGGGTACTTTTTTTTGCTTTTTAATTTTTTCTATGCTATTATTTTTTATAGATTTTTTGGTAATGGTATCCATCTTGGTACTATCTATCCCAACAAAATCGAAATCTACATCTATTGCAGCTTCAAATCTTTTTTTTGAGTACAAAGTATTTACTTTTGAGTTTATTGCGGAAAAAGCCTGAATCGTTTTATCTACTTGTTCATTAATTTCTTTAGCACTAATTGCAGGAATAAAAGTAATATCTGCTAATCTTAAAGTTTCATTATAAAAAACATTAAGTCTAGCCATAAAAGAAGGAATCAAAAACATTTTTGGTTTTACACTATCTTTTAAACTTTTGGTCAAATCTCTTAGTTGCAGAGCGTTACTTAAAGCTTCGTTAGGAGAAACCTCTTTAAATTTCTCAATAAAATCGGCTACGGAGTTAAACTCTTTCCAATCTTTAATACTGTCTTTAAATTCTGGATGAATTGCTTCTAATTTTACATGTTTCTTAACAATACTCAGCAATGGTTTTTGTTGTTGAATTGCATTAGCTTTTTCTGTTTTATCTAAACCACAGGCGTAGAATAATATGAACACTAAAAAAAAATAAACTAGGTTTTTCACATCTTCAATTAAAGCTCAAAAATACATAAATAAAAGACATTACTTATAGTTTTAAGAAAACACTAACAGAATACGTGTTTTTATTTAAAATTTTAACATATTTTTATTTAAAGTATTTTATTTTACGAATAATAAAAATAAGTACCTTTGTTTTTGATTATACTATAATTTTACTTTTATGAAGGAAACATTATTAATCTTAGGTGCAAGCGGACAAATAGGCATTGAGCTTACTCAGAAACTGCGTAAAATTTATGGTAACAATAATGTTATTGCTTCTGATATTAGAAAAGGTAATGAAGAGATGATGTCTTCTGGTCCTTTTGAGATTATTGATGCTACTGATAAAGAAACCATTTTATCGGTAATTCAAAAATATAAAGCTACACAAATTTATTTATTAGCAGCGATGTTATCTGCCACTGCAGAACAACATCCACAAAAAGCTTGGCATTTAAACATTAACTCTCTTTTAGCTGTCCTAGATTTAGCTAAAGAAAAGCACATAAACAAAGTATATTGGCCAAGTTCTATTGCAGTTTTTGGACCTACAACTCCAAAACTAAACACTCCACAGTTCACTGTAATGGAACCTTCTACTATTTATGGAATCAGTAAATTAGCTGGTGAATTTTGGTGTAATTATTATCACGAAAAATATGGAGTAGATATTAGAAGCTTACGCTACCCTGGTATTATTTCTTGGAAATCTAAACCAGGAGGTGGTACAACAGATTATGCAGTAGATATTTATTTTAAAGCTTTAGAAAAAGGAAGTTATAATTGTTTTTTATCAGAAAACACTCGCTTACCAATGATGTATATAGATGATGCTCTTAATGCTACTGTACAACTGATGCAAGCTAAAAAAGAAGATATTAAAATAAGAACTTCATACAATTTAGCTGCAATTAGTTTTTCTCCTAAAGAAATAGTTTCCGAAATAAAAAAACATATCCCAGATTTTAAAATCTCTTATAATCCAGACTTTAGGCAAGCTATTGCAGATAGTTGGCCTCAATCGATTAATGATGATTATGCTAGAAAAGATTGGAATTGGAAACATCAATTTAATCTATCTTCCATGACGACAGATATCATTAAAAACTTAAAAAAGAATTTGTTAAAAGAGTTCATGTAAGGATTCTAATTTTAAACGTCTATACGTATGTAAAAGCTTACTTTTATGTAACTAAAGTTACTTATAAAAATAGGTTTTAAAAGTATTTTTGTATTAAAAATCAACATGATGAAAAGCATTATAGAAAAGAGCTTAAAAAACACCCTAACATACCAAGAATATATAAACTTAGTAAAAGACCTATTGGCTGAAGGTAAATCTACAGGTCATCAACAATCTGAGGCATTAACCAATTATAGTATGCTTAATGATAGAAGAATGAAACGGTTGGATAAAACCATTAAAATTAACGAAGAAACTTCTAATACAATTAAGGCAATTACCGAACCTCAAACTTGGTTAATAATCACTGAAGGATGGTGTGGTGATGCTGCCCAAAACATACCCGTAATCAATAAAATAGCATCTCTTTCTGATAATATAGACTTACAATTGGTTTTGAGAGATGATCATGAAGAATTGATGAATTTATTTTTAACAAATGGCGGTAGAGCTATCCCAAAATTAATAGCTCTAGATAGCAACAATAATGTCATTGATACTTGGGGACCTAGACCTACAACTGCTACAAAAATGGTTGCAGATTATAAAGCCAAACATGGAAGTTTAGATGCAGACTTTAAACAAAATTTACAAGTTTGGTACAATAAAGATAAAGGGAAAGATGTTCAAAATGATTTCATTGAAATTGTTAAAAACATTGAAATAAAAGAAGTCTAAAACAAACTTCTAGTTACAAAATACAAAACCACAAATTGAAATTCAGTTTGCGGCCTTTTCTTTTCTGTATATTTGCCAAGAAAAATACATTTAAATGTTTGTTGATTATTCCAAAATTCCAGATGATGCTAAAATTTGGATTTATCCTTCTAGCAGAAAATTTTACAACACCGAAATTGAAGTAATAGAAAATAAAATTGCAGCATTTATTACTTCATGGAAATCTAATGATGAAGATTTTAAAGCTTCTTATCAATTTTTGCACAATCGATTTATCATTCTTTTTGCTGATGATGAAAAATCAATTCTTACCAATTCAGATATTGATGCATCTGTTTCTTTTATTCTAAAATTACAAGAAGAATATGAAGTGGAATTACTAGACAAAATGAACGTTTGTTTTAAACAAGGTAAATTTGTTCAGTATAAAGAATTAAAAGATTTTAAAAAACTTTTAAAAGACAAAGCGGTAACAGGAAAAACTATCATTTTTGACAATTTGATAACTACTAAGCAAGATTTTGAAAATTACTGGAAAGTTACTGTAGAGGACAGTTGGTACAACCGATTTTTATAATTTTTATAATCTCTTTTACATTGAACTATTTTCAAGATTTTAAAACCGATGTTTCTAGAGAAACTCTCCCTGAAAAGTTCACTTTTCCTTTTTATTATGAACCACATTTTCTTGCAAAAACTGCTGCAGAAGAGTTGCAAGATTATTTAAAAAAACAAAACGATTTTGCACATAATTTTGGGTTAGATGAAAACAAAAACGGAATTGCAATTGGTAAAATGTTTGGAGTTTTAGTTGTTAAAAGCAAAAAAGGTAAACTAGGGTATCTTGCAGCTTTTTCTGGAAAATTAGCAGATCATAGTTTACCAAAAAAATTTGTTCCTCCCGTTTTTAACATGAGAACAGAAGGTAGTTTTTTTGTAAAAGGTGAAAGTGAAATTGATCAAATTAATGTAAAACTAGCACTTATTAAATCTGATGCAAATTACATCGCTTTAAAAAAATCAGAAAAAAAATTAAGAAAAGAAATTAGCAAAGACTTAAAAGTTCAAAAAAAGAAATTAAAAGCATTTAAAACAGAACGAAAAATTAGAAAAAAAGAAGCCGCTACTATTTTAAATAAAACCGAATTTAAAAAACTAATAAAAAAGTTAGAGCAAGAGAGTTACAACGATCAATTTTTTATGCGAGAACTTCAAGAATATTATGCTCTTAAACTTGAAAAAGTTTCTAAAAAAGTTCAAGTATTTGAGAATGAAATTTTAACCTTAGAAAATAAAAGAAAGCAAAAATCTAATTATTTACAACAAACACTTTTTAGTAAATACACATTTATAAACGCTCAAAAAGAACGCAAAAGTTTATTGGCTATTTTTAATGACCCTAATATAAAACCACCTGCCGGATCAGGTGAATGTGCTGCTCCTAAATTATTAAACTATGCTTTTGCCAACCATTTAAAACCTATAACAATGGCGGAGTTTTGGTGGGGAATTTCTCCAAATTCAGCCGTAAGAAGACATCAAAACTATTACCCCGCTTGCCAAAGTAGGTGTAAACCTATTTTATCGCATATGTTAAGAGGTTTACCAATAGATAAAAATCCTTTATTAGAAAGTTTATCTGAAAAACTAGAACTTCCTATTATTTACGAAGATGATGTTTTAATTGTAATAAACAAACCCGCAGAGTTCTTATCTGTTCCTGGAAAAAAAATTAAAGATTCCGTTTACACAAGAATTCAAGAAAAATATCCACATGCTACAGGACCAATAATTGTACATCGATTAGATATGTCTACCTCTGGAATTTTACTACTGACTAAAACAAAAGAAGCTAACACTTTTTTACAAAATCAGTTTATTAAAAGAACCATAAAAAAGAAATATGTAGCCTTATTAGATGGTGTTTTATCTGAAAAAAGGGGAATAATTAAACTCCCTCTCCGTGTAGATTTAAATGACAGACCTAAACAGTTGGTTGATTATAAATACGGAAAATCAGCCAAAACAAAATGGGAAATTGTTAAAATAGAAAACAACAAAACTCGAATTCATTTTTACCCTATTACCGGTAGAACCCATCAATTACGTATACATTCTGCTCATAAAAACGGATTAAATTTACCTATTATTGGAGATGATTTGTATGGAAAAAAAGCAAATAGATTACATCTTCATGCTTCTTCTATAGAGTTTATACATCCATTAACAGAAAAAAAAATGAGTTTTACAGTTGATGCTGATTTTTAACTAGAAAAAAATAAATCCAACCCCTAAAGAAACACTATCTAATCTATTATTTTCAAAACCCAAAATAGCTTTTCTATGAAAATCTAATCGGATAATTGTATTCCATCTTCCATTTCCAGCTGATTGAGTTCCTATACCAAAACTATAATATTTTCCATCTGAATATCTTGATGATAGACGCCACATTTTACCATAGCTAGTTTCAAGAAAGAAGGCATTATCATTCTTCTCTGAAATATTAAACCGTAAACTACCATATGTTGGAATTGCACTTACAGCATAGTTCCAATGATAATCTAATCCTAGATTAAAACTTAACCCAACTCTTTTCTTAAACTCGTATCCAAAACCTGTTCTAAAAAAAATCCCTGTGGGAATTAAAAAAGGTTCATCATCATCAGTATTTAAGGTATAATACTCATTTATAGCTAAAGTTAAATTTGCGCCACCTGTAAAAAATGGTTTTCCAAATCGTTCCTGTGATAACAACTGTATAGACAACAATAGAGTTATACTTAGTAGTAATGTTTTTTTCATAAAATAGTTTTGGTAAATTGTTATTTCTCAAAAACTATTCCAATTTATTTCATAAAAAAGCCTTGGTTAAATTATATAGCCAAGACTTAGGTATTTCAATGAAGAAAATTTTACAACAAATAATCTGTACTAATAAAATTAGAGGTTTTTTTATCTAATAATTCTTCTAAAATAGCATTATTATAAGGAGTATCTTTAGACGCTACAAAAGTTCTAATCGAAAAAGAACGTAGCGCATCATGAACACTCAAGGTTGAAACCGCTGAATCTTTTCTTCCAGTAAATGGATATACATCTGGCCCTCTCTGTGCAGCACTATTCAAGTTTACTCTACAAACTAAGTTTACTAAAGTATCAATTAAAGGAGCTAGTGTTCTAACTTCACTTCCGAAAACACTTACTTGTTGTCCGTAATTGGATTCAGCCATGTCGTCTAAAGGTTCTTGAATATTTTTAAACGAAACTACTGGAATTACAGGCCCAAATTGCTCTTCTTGATAAACTCTCATATCTTTAGTAACAGGATATAAAACAGCTGGAAAAATATAATTATCTGTAGTTTCTCCCCCTTTTTTATTCATGATTACTGCACCTTTTGCTGTAGCATCATCAATCAATTCTTGAATATATGCTGGTTTTTCAGGTTCAGGTAATGGGGTTAATTTTACACCATCTTCCCAAGGATTCCCATACTTTAAAGCATCTATTCTTTCAGCAAATCTTTTATTAAATTTATCAATAATATGCTCGTGTACATATAACACTTTTAAAGCTGTACAACGTTGTCCGTTAAAAGATGTTGTACCTGTAATACACTCATTTATAGCCAAGTCTAAATCTGCATCTGGCAATACAATTCCAGGATTCTTAGCTTCTAAACCTAACACTAAACGCAATCTATTTTTATAAGGATGATTTGCTTGTATTGCATTTGCAGATTTACTATTACCAATCAAAGCTAAAATATCAACTTTTCCTGTTTTCATAATTGGAGTTGCCAGTACTCTACCTCTACCATAAATAATATTTACCACTCCTTCTGGAAACGAATTTTTAAATGCTTCCAAGAGTGGTGACAGTAACAAAACTCCATGTTTTGCTGGCTTAAAAATAGTTGTATTCCCCATAATTAAAGCCGGAATTAACAATGCAAAAGTTTCATTTAAAGGATAATTATATGGCCCTAAACACAACACAACACCTAAAGGTCCACGTCTAACATGTGCATAAACTCCACTGTTTTTTTGAAACTTGGCAGAGTTTCTATCCATTTGTTTATAATCCTCTATGGTATCATAAATATATTCTACAGTTCTATCAAATTCTTTTTCAGAATCTGGTAGAGATTTTCCAATCTCCCACATCAATAGTTTTACCACCTCATCACGTTTGGTTTTCATTTGCGATGCAAACTCTTCCATACATTCGATTCTATCTGCTACACGCATAGTAGGCCATAAACCTTGTCCTTTATCATAAGCTCGGTAAGCCGAATTTAAAGCTTCTATAGCTTCATAAGCAGTCAAATTAGGAACTGTCCCTAATAAAGTCGGTTTATAATCTTTAGTAGATGAAATTGTAGAATACACATCTGCCATTTCTCCCTTCCATTCTTTTAATTCACCTCCTATTAAATAAGTTTTTTGATATTTTAATTCAGTAATCTGATATTTTGTAGGAATATCTTGAAAATTAGTCTTCATAAATTGTTTATTATCAATTTTATTGCTGTTACCGAACGAAATTAGCAAAATTTAGCTGTTTTTCCTTTCAGATTTAACTTTAATCACGAAAAGGATTTCGAGTTTCTAAGATTATTTTCTAGATTTTAAACTAAAAACTGAAATAAATCTGGTTTATCATTCAAGTAGTCTCCAAAAAAATTATTTGCTTTCATTCTTTTGATTAAAGGCTTTAAATCTTCAGAAGATTGCAACTCTAACCCAACTACAGCGGCACCATTTGTTCTGTTGCTTTTTTTAGTATATTCAAAATGAGTAATATCATCATTTGGACCTAAAATTTCTGCAACAAATTCTTTTAAAGCCCCTGCCCTTTGGGGAAATTTGACAATAAAATAGTGTTTTAAATTGGCATATAATAGAGCGCGTTCTTTAATTTCTGCAGTTCTTGTAATATCATTATTACTTCCACTAACTACACAAACTACATTTTTCCCTTTAATTTCATGAGTGAAAAAATCTAATGCAGCAATACTTAATGCTCCTGCAGGCTCAACAACAATAGCATCTTTGTTATATAGATCTAAAATTGTCTGACAGATTTTTCCCTCTGGAACGGTAATCACTTTTTCTAAATTTTTCTGACAAATGGCTAGGTTTAAATCTCCCACTTTTTTTACTGCAGCACCATCTACAAACGGGTCGATTTTCTCTAAAGTAGTATTCTTTTTATTACTTATGGATGTTAACATAGATGGCGCTCCTTTAGGCTCAACTCCTATAATTTTAGTTGACGGAGAAAGATTTTTAAATACTGTTGAAATTCCCGCAGATAAACCTCCTCCTCCTATGGGTAAAAATAAATAATCAATATTATTATCTACTTGATTGATAATTTCTAAACCAACTGTAGCCTGACCTTCTATAATTTTTTCATCATCAAATGGATGAATGAAAGTTCTACTTTCTGCATCACATTCTTCTTTTGCAGCATTGTACGCATCATCAAAAGTATCTCCCTCTATTCTTATTTCGATAAACTCTTCACCAAACATTTTTACCTGTTCTATCTTTTGATTTGGTGTAGGTGAAGGCATAAAAATTGTACCTTTAATTTTTAATAATTTACAAGATAAAGCCACTCCTTGAGCATGATTTCCAGCACTTGCGCAAACAATTCCTCTTTGTTTTTCAATTTCATTTAACGAAGACATTTTATTATAAGCCCCTCTAATTTTATAAGAACGTACTACTTGCAAATCTTCTCTCTTAAACAAAACATTTGCATTAAACTGTTTTGATAAATGAGTATTTACACTTAAAGGAGTTTTACTTATAACTCCTTTGAGCTCAAAAGCAGCTTGCTTTATGTTATCTATTGAAGGAAAATAAACTTGTTTTTGCATACTCAAAAATACAAAAAGATCCTTCAGATTTCATAAATCTGAAGGATCTAAATAAAAATTTTTTATTATTATTTAGGCAGATTTTATCACTTTCATTGCTGTCATAGAAGCTCTTAATTGCTCTCCAATAATTTCTACCGGGTGATTTCTAATAATCTTATTAATCTTAATCAATTCTTGATTGTCAACTCCATTTTCTGAACTAAAAGTTTTACCAATTACGTTGGTAGAAACTGTTTTCATAAAATCAGCTAGTAAAGGTTTACAAGCATGATCAAATAAATAACATCCATACTCTGCAGTATCAGAAATTACACGATTCATTTCAAATAATTTTTTACGTGCAATTGTGTTTGCAATTAATGGCGTTTCATGTAAAGACTCATAGTAAGCAGACTCATCAATAATACCAGATTCTGTCATTGCTTCGAAAGCTAATTCTACTCCAGCTCTAACAAAAGCAACTAATAAAGTTCCATGATCAAAGTATTCTTGTTCAGGAATTTCTTGATTTGTTATTTGTTGTTTTTCAAATGCTGTTTCTCCAGTTGCTGCTCTCCATTTTAATAGGTTTACATCATCATTTGCCCAATCTTCCATCATTGTTTTAGAAAAATGACCAGTCATAATATCATCCATATGCTTTTGGAATAATGGACGCATGATATCCTTTAATTCTTCTGATAAACGGAAGGCTTCTACCTTAGCTGGATTAGATAATCTATCCATCATATTTGTGATTCCTCCATGCTTTAATGCTTCAGTTACAGTTTCCCAACCATATTGAATTAACTTCGCTGCATAACCAGCATCAATTCCCTCCTCAACCATTTTGTCAAAAGATAAAATTGCACCTGTCTGTAACAAACCACATAAAATTGTTTGCTCTCCCATTAAATCAGATTTCACCTCTGCCACAAATGAAGACGCTAAAACTCCTGCTCTATGACCTCCGGTTGCAACTGCATATGCTTTTGCTTGAGCCCAACCTTTATTTTCTGGATCGTTATTTGGGTGAACAGCAATTAATGTTGGTACTCCAAACCCTCTTTTATATTCTTCACGAACCTCAGAACCTGGGCATTTTGGTGCAACCATTATAACTGTTAAATCTTCACGAATTTGCATTCCTTCTTCAACGATATTAAAACCGTGAGAATAACTTAATGTTGCTCCTTTTTTCATTAAAGGCATTACCGCTTTAACAACATTAGTATGTTGTTTATCTGGCGTTAAGTTAATTACTAAATCTGCTGTTGGCAAAAGTTCTTCATAAGTACCAACTGTAAAGTTATTAGAAGTTGCATTTTTAAAAGAATCTCTCTTTTGATCTATAGCTGTTTGACGAAGCGCATAAGAAATATCTAAACCAGAATCTCTCATATTTAATCCTTGGTTTAATCCTTGAGCTCCACAGCCCACAATAACAATTTTCTTTCCTTTTAATGCATCTACTCCAGCTCCAAATTCTGAAGCATCCATAAATCGACATTGTCCTAATTGCTCTAATTTCTCTCTTAATGTTAATGTGTTAAAATAATTTGACATCTCTGTATATTTAGTTGTTGTATGTTTGTAATAATGTTGATATTTTCATTTCGTCTTTAGTAACTGCTATCCTTCCCGAACGAGTAAATTGCATTATACCAAATTTGCTTAATTGCTGATGTAACTCTATTAATTCTTCTCTTTTTCCTGATTTTTCAAGAACAAAAAACTCTTTATTCACAGTTACAATACGAGCACCACTTTCTTTAATAATGTTCTGAATTTGACGTTCTTCAAATAACAAATCTGACTTAATTTTAAACAACCCTGAAATTTGATAAATGGTGTCATCTTCGTCATGGTAATATGCTTTAATTACCTCTACTTGTTTTTCTATTTGACCGATTACTTTCTTAATATTTACCTCTGTCATATATACAACTATGGTAAATTTAGAAACTCCAACAATTTCCGATGGAGAAGTATTTAAACTCTCTATGTTGATATGTCTTCTTTGAAAGATTGCTGAAATTCTATTCAATAATCCTATATTATTTTCAGTATAAATCGATACTGTAAATAGTTCTTTTTCTGTACTCATTATTCTAATCTTATGTCTGAAACACTAGCTCCTGATGGAATCATAGGAAATACATTATCTTCTTTTTCTACGCAAACTTCTAAAAAATAAGCTTCTTTACTTTGCATCATTTCTGCAACAGCTTCTGCCAATTCTTCTCTTTTTGTAACTTTTCTTGCTTTGATATAATATCCTTCTGCAATTGCTACAAAGTTTGGATTTACCATTTCTGTAGATGCATATCTTTTGTCAAAAAATAATTGTTGCCATTGACGCACCATACCTAAGAAATCGTTATTCAACACCACCACTTTAACCGCTGCTTTTTGCTGAAAAATGGTACCTAATTCTTGCAATGTCATTTGGTAACCTCCATCTCCAGAAATAGAAACTACTTCACGGTCTGGAGCTGCCATTTTAGCACCAATTGCTGCTGGCAAACCAAATCCCATTGTTCCTAATCCGCCTGAGGTAATGTTACTTTTGGTTACATTAAAATCTGCATATCTACAAGCAATCATTTGATGTTGCCCTACATCGCTAACAATAGCAGCTTTACCTTCACTCTGAATGTTAATTTCCTTCAACACTTCAGCCATGGTTAAACCTTCTTTTGTTGGGTATAAATCGTTTTTGATTACCTTATCGTATTCTATTTGATACAAATCTTTGAACTTCTGATGCCAATCGTTATGGAAGCTTTCATTCAATAAAGGTAACAATAGTTCTAAACTTGTTTTGGCATCACCTAAAACTGCAACATCAGTTTTTACATTCTTATCAACTTCTGCAGGGTCAATTTCAAAATGAATTACTTTAGCTTGTTTTGCATAGGTAGATAAGCTTCCTGTAACACGATCGTCAAAACGCATTCCAATAGCAATTAACACATCACATTCATTGGTTAATATATTGGGTGCATAATTACCATGCATACCTACCATTCCAACATTTAAAGGATGTGAAGTTGGAATCGCAGAAGCGCCTAAAATAGTCCACGCAGCTGGTATCCCTGCTTTTTCTACCACTGATTTTAATTGCTCTTCAGCTTTACTTAAAATAACTCCTTGTCCCCAAACAATTAGCGGTTTTTTTGCAGCATTAATTAAAGCTGCAGCTTCAGAAACTTTATTTATGTCTGTTTTAGGGATTGGATTATAACTTCTAATTTTTTCACATTTTTCGTAAGAAAAATCAAATTCATTAAATTGCGCATCTTTAGTAATATCTACCAAAACTGGTCCTGGTCTTCCGCTTTTAGCAATATAAAATGCTTTAGCAATCGCAGAAGGAATATCTTCTGCCCTAGTAACTTGACAATTCCATTTTGTAACTGGGGTTGAAATACCCACAATATCTGTTTCTTGAAATGCGTCTGAACCCAATAAATGAGAAGGTACTTGCCCTGTAATACACACCATTGGTGTAGAATCTATTTGAGCATCTGCAATACCTGTAATTAAATTTGTTGCTCCTGGGCCAGAAGTTGCCATTGCTACTCCTACTTTTCCAGAAATTCTTGCATAACCTTGAGCCGCATGAGTTGCTCCTTGTTCATGTCTTGTTAATACATGATGGATTTTACCTTGATATTTGTACAATTCATCGTACACAGGCATAATTGCTCCTCCAGGATATCCGTAAAGAATATCAACACCTTCTTCAATCAAACATCTAACAATTGCCTCACTACCAGAAATACGCTCTGTAGCTTTGGTAGATTTTTGCTGAGTTTTTATGGTTTGTGTATCCATATTTTTATTTTTTTATAAATCAGTTACACATCCTTTAGATGCTGACGCTACTGATTTCGCGTATTTATATAAAATTCCTTTTTTGTGTTTTGGCTCAGGAGCAGTCCATTTTGCTTTCCTTTCTGCCATTTCTTCATCAGAAATTAACACATTGATAGAGTTATCTTCTGCACTAATTCTAATTTTATCTCCTGTTTCAATCAATCCTATAGCACCCCCGTTTATTGCTTCAGGTGTAATATGACCAACAACAAAACCATGAGTACCTCCAGAAAAACGACCATCCGTAATTAACGCTACAGATTTTCCTAAACCTGCTCCCATAATTAAAGAAGTTGGCTTTAACATTTCTGGCATTCCAGGACCTCCTTTTGGACCTACATATCTAATGACGACTACGTCACCTCTTTCTACTTCTCCGTTAGAAATTCCTGTATTAGCATCTTGCTCACTATTATACACTACTGCCTTTCCTTCAAATAATAAACCTTCATTTCCAGAAATTTTTGCTACAGCACCTTCTTCTGCAAGGTTACCGTACAAAATCTGTAAATTCCCAGATTTTTTTAAGGCATTTTCTTTTTGATATACAATATCTTGTTCTTCAAATTCAATAGCCTCTACATCTGCTAAGTTTTCTGCTAATGTTTTACCTGTAACTGTCATACAGTCTCCATGTAAATACCCATTTTCTAATAAGTACTTCATGATTGCAGGAATTCCTCCAATACTATGAACATCTTCCATTAAATATTTACCAGAAGGCTTCAAATCTCCAATTAAAGGTGTTCTATCGCTAACTCTTTGAAAGTCTTCTAACTTAAAATCGATATCTGCTGCATGTGCAATAGCTAAAAAGTGTAATACTGCATTAGTAGAACCCCCCAAAGCATTTACCAATGTGACTGCATTTTCTAGAGATTTTTTAGAGATAATATCTAATGGTTTTAAATCTAATTCTAATAAGTTTTTTATTGCTCTAGCCGTTCTTTCCGCTTCAGATAATTTATTTGGATTTTCAGCTGGAATTGATGAATTATAAGGCAATGCAAACCCCATACATTCAATAGCTGAAGCCATTGTGTTTGCGGTGTACATTCCTCCACAAGCTCCAGCTCCTGGGATTGAACGTTTAATAATTTCTTTATATTCTGCTTCGTCTATTTCTCCTGCTACTTTTTGCCCTAAAGCTTCAAAAGCAGAAACAATATTTAATTTTTTTCCCTTGTATTCTCCTGATGCAGTTGAACCACCATACATCATTATTGATGGACGATTTAAACGCAACATTGCCATAATTGCTCCAGGCATGTTTTTATCGCAACCAACAATAGCGACCAATGCATCATAACTTTGTGCATTCATTACAGTTTCGATTGAATCTGCTATAATATCTCTAGAAACCAACGAGTAATTCATACCAGAAGTTCCCATAGAAATTCCATCAGAAACACCAATTGTATTGAATCCTAAACCAACCATATCTGCAATATTACATTCCACTTTGACTTCGTCTTTCAAACGATTCAAATGCATGTTACAAGGATTACCATCGTACCCAGTACTAGCAATACCAATTTGTGCTTTTTGCATGTCCTCATCAGTTAATCCTGCAGCATACAGCATTGCTTGAGATGCTGGTTGAGATTCGTCTTGTGTTAATCTACTACTATGTTTGTTAAGTTTCATTTAATGATTTCTTAATTTTGTTGACTAAATTATTCTATTTCTAGATTTTTGTTGCATAAAACTCAATTATGTTCTTTACTTTCAGATGTTAAAAAAATATCACAAAACCTTTATTATCAATTATTTAACCCCTTTTTAATATGATATCCAATTGTAAAAAAAATGCAATAAAAAACCTTCCGTTTATGAGGAAGGTTTCAATTTAAATTTTATATATAAATATCACTCCTTCGTCATGTAATAATCAATGACAAGGACAATAGAAATAATCTTTACAATTTGTTTTTTCATAATGCTTTAAATATTTGAAAAATATATCTGATTTTCCAAACAAAATTTCTAAAATTTTAAATAATTGTACTTTGCCCCATATGAATATTTTTAAAATTCATATTACTATCCTCTTGGTTTTCAATATAATCTGCAATAAAATCACCTACTTTTGAGGTTGTTGTAAAAGTTTGATTTTTACTTCTTAAATCTTTGGTTGTAATTCCTAAATCCAAAGATTTTTCCACTGCTCTTTGAATCGCATCTGCTTCATCTTGTAAACCTAAATGCTCTAATAATAAAGACGCAGATAAAATCGATGCTAAAGGATTTGCAATATCTTTACCCTTAGCTTGTGGATAAGAGCCATGAATTGGCTCGAATAATGCGTTTTCTTTACCTATTGAACTTGAAGCCAACATACCGATAGAACCACCTATAACACAGGCGACATCAGAAATAATATCGCCAAATAAATTTTCGGTTAAAACAACATCAAACTGTTTAGGATTAAGAACAATTTGCATGGTTGCATTGTCTACAAACATAAAATTTAAATCTACATCTTTGTAATCTTTAGCAACTTCTGCAACAGTTTTTCTCCACAAGCGAGATGTTTCTAAAACATTTGCTTTATCTATTAATGTTAGTTTCTTTTTTCTATTTTGAGCCGCTTTAAAAGCTAAATGTGCAATTCTTATAATTTCATCAACTGAATATTGACATCCATCGAAAGCAACTTTTCCATCTTTACTTAATTCTTTTCTACCAAAATAAATACCACCAGATAACTCTCTAAAAATAGCTACATCTGTTCCGGAAATAATTTCTTTTTTTAAAGGAGAATTTTTAAGCAGATGATGATACGCTTTAACTGGTCTTACATTACAAAACAAATCTAATTCTTGTCTAAGTTGTAATAAACCTTGTTCTGGTCTAATTTTAGCAGTTGGATCATTATCAAATCTTGGATCACCAACTGCGCCAAACAAGATTGCATCTGCTTCTTTACAAACCTTGATAGTTTCTTCTGGTAATGGGACTCCGGTTTTATCGATTGCACAAGCTCCCATTTGAACTTCCTTATATAAAAAAATATGGTCATACACCTCAGCAACGGCATCTAATGCTTTTTTTGCTTGATTGGTTACTTCTGGTCCAATTCCATCTCCTGGGATAACTGCAATAGTATACTTCATTAAGTAATTCTCTAAATTCTGTCTTATCAAAGGTAGCTATTTATTTCAATAGTTGACTAGAAACGCGTAGCTACCAATGAAGACAAAGTTTAAGGTTGATTTTTTATATTTTAAGCTGTTGCTATTTTTGAAGTTTTGTTAACTTCACTCATAATTTGATGAATATCTTCATCTTTTACTTCTTTTTGTTGATCTGCTTTATTTAAAAAAGCAGTATAAGCAATATCTAACTGAACTTTAGTTAATTCGTATCCAATCTTTTTTGCTCTATATGCTAAAGCTGCTCTACCGCTTCTTGCGGTTAATACTATTGCACTTTCTGTAACGCCTACGTCTTCAGGATCCATAATTTCGTATGTTTCTCTGTTTTTAATCACTCCATCTTGATGAATTCCAGAACTATGTGCAAATGCATTTGCTCCAACAATGGCTTTATTGGGTTGCACTGGCATCCCCATACTTTCACGAACCATTATCGAAGTATCATATAATAACTTTGTATTAATACTTGTTTCTAAGTTTAAGTATGGATGTTGTTTTAGTACCATAACTACTTCTTCTAATGCAGTATTTCCTGCTCTTTCTCCAATTCCGTTTATAGTACACTCTATTTGACGCGCCCCATTGATTACACCTGAAATTGAATTTGCAGTTGCCATACCTAAATCGTTGTGACAATGGCAAGAAAGAATAACATTATCTATACCTTTTACGTTTTCACGCAAATATTTCATTTTAGCACCATATTCTTCAGGTAAACAATACCCTGTTGTATCTGGAATATTTAAAACTGTAGCTCCAGCTTTAATAACTGCTTCACATACCCTTGCTAAATATTCATTGTCTGTTCTACCAGCATCTTCTGCATAAAACTCTACATCTTCTACAAATGATTTTGCGTAAGAAACAGCTTTTACTGCTCGTTCTATTACAGCTTCTCTAGAAGATTTAAATTTAAATTGAATATGAGAATCGCTAGTACCTATACCAGTATGAATTCTTGGATGTTTAGCATATTTTAAAGCTTCTGATGCTACTTTAATATCATTCTCAACTGCTCTTGTTAAACCACAAACCGTTGCATTTTTTACGATTTTTGCTATTTCTGTAACTGAATTAAAATCTCCAGGACTCGATACAGGGAAACCAGCTTCAATAACATTTACACCTAGTAAATCTAATCTTTCAGCAATTACTAATTTTTGTTTAGTATCTAACTTACAACCAGGCACTTGCTCTCCATCTCTCAATGTTGTATCAAAAATTTGAACCTTATTATCTTGCATAATTTCTGTAAAGATTATCTTATTATATATTCAAATGTATGTATAGAGATTAAAATAAATAGTTATTTTTACCATTCTGTACGATTTCTAATTTCGTCAAAAAAAACATAAAAACCTGATTATCATAGGTATATGAGTAAAAGTGTTACATCAGCCAATCAACAAAATGATGCTCTTTTTGTTTTAATCAAGTCATTGACTAAATCCGAAAAGAGACAATTTAACTTATATGTAGGTAGGTTAGATGGTAACGTAGATGCTAAATTCTTCTCTTTATTTAAGTTTTTAGAAAAACTTAAGGTCTATGATGAAAAGGTAATTATTGGAAGTGGAATTGTTTCTAAACAACAATTATCTAACCTAAAAGCACATTTGTACAAACAAATTCTTATTAGTTTACGTCTAAATCCAGCTCACAAAAATGTACGAATTCAGATTAGAGAACAGTTAGATTTTGCAACTGTTTTGTACCAAAAAGGATTATATAAACAAAGTTTGAAACTATTAGATAAAGCTAAAAATATGGCTTTAGATAATGAAGAAAAAAATATTGCCTACGAAATTGTTGAACTAGAAAAAGTAATTGAAACTCAGTACATTACCAGAAGTTTAAGCAATAGAGCTGATCAACTTTCTGTGCAAGCAAAAGAACTCAGCCAGCAAAATGTAATTGCCAGTAAATTATCTAATTTATCATTACAATTATACAGTCATTTATTACAAAACGGCTATGTAAAAAACGAAGAAGAATTAAGGTTTATCGATAAATATTTTAATGATAGAATGCCTAAATATGAATATCAAAAATTGGGTTTTCGTGAGAGATTATGGTTAAACAAGGCACATTTATGGCATAGTTTTTTGATACAAGACTTTTTATTAAGCTATAAATACGCCAGAAAATGTGTGGATTTATTTGAAAGCTCTAAACTGATAAATCTCCATCCTGTTTTTTACCTAAAATCTAAAAATTACCTATTAGAAGCTTCATTTTTGGTAAAAAACGTTACTGTTTTTAAACAAGAATTGAATCATTTTGAATCAGAAATTGATCAGAAATCAATTCCAATGAACACCAATACCGAGTTGTTAATTTTCTTGTATTTCTATTCGAACAAATTGCATTTACACTTTTTAGAGGGCTCTTTTGAGAAAGGAGAATACTTAGTAGATGTTATTAATAACAAAATTGATAAATATAAAAATAGATTAGACAATCATTATGTAGTTCTACTCTATTATAAGATAGCTTGTTTGTATTTTGGAATGGGCAAGAACAGAGAATGTATAGCTTATTTACAAAAAATCATAAAATCAAAGAACTTAAGTTCTGCGGAAGATTTACAATGTTTTGCTCGAATTTTAAATTTAATCGCTCATTATGAATGTGGTTTAGATTATGACTTGGAAAGACAATTTGTAGACACTTATAAATTCTTATTAAAAATGCAGAATTTACAAGAGGTTCAGAAAGTATTTTTAGAATCTATTAGAGATTTAAGTGATGTTTTTCCACACGAAATTAAAAACGAGTTCAAGAAAATTCACGCGAAATTAAAAGTGTTCGAAAATCATCCTTATGAAAAAAGAGCTTTCTTGTATTTAGATATTTTATCTTGGTTAGAAAGTAAAATTCAGAATAAACCTATTGCTTTAATTATTAAAGAAAAGACAAATCAATTAGGTAAATAATAAAAGATTAGTATTTGAGGTGATTGATTTTTAACAATTCTATATAAATCAGTTAAAATCATAAAATAATCAGTACTTCAGAGCAAAAATTTAAATAATACTTCTATTTTTGTCTCGTGGATTTATTAAACACATACAATAATTTTACTGCAACTACTTCTGTAGCTGGTTTTTCTATGCGCACAATTACTCGCTCAACTACAACAATTACCCTTTAGGGGTTATACTATATTCATATTATCAAAGGTTATCTATTGTTTCACATCAAACTGAAACAAAATCAATAAAAAATAAAATTACACAAACTATTCATTACCAATGAAAGTATTAAAATTTGGCGGTTCGTCTGTCGCGAGTTCAGAAAACATAAAAAAAGTCTTAGCAATTGTTGAGCAAGCATCTAAAAACCAAAAAATAGCAGTCGTAGTTTCTGCTTTTGGCAAAACAACGAATGCATTAATAGAAGGTGCAAATTTAGCTTCCAATAAAAATGAAGGCTATAAAGAAGTTCTTAAAAAATTAGAAGAACATCATTTTGGTGTGATTAAAGATTTAATTCCTGTTCAAAATCAAAGTGCTATTATTAGCTATGTAAAACAGTTATTTAATCATTTAGAAACTATTTATGAAGGCTGTTTTTTATTGCAAGAATTAACTCCAAAAACCTTGGCTAAAATTTCAAGTTTTGGGGAGTTACTTTCTTCTTACATTATTGCAAAAGCGGCTAATTTATCATTTGAAACAGATTATAAAGACAGTAGAGAATTATTAGTTGCTTCCGATAATTATTTAGGAGCTATTGTAGATTTTTCTACAACCAACCAAAATTTACAGAATTATTTTAATGGAGATAACAAGCAAGTTATTTTATTACCTGGTTTTGTTGCTAGAACTCCAGAAGGAAAAACTACCACTTTAGGACGTGGTGGTTCAGATTACACTGCTGCCATTATTGCTGCTGCTGTAAATGCTGATGAATTACAAATCTGGACAGATGTAAGCGGAATGTTTACTGCTAACCCAAGTGTGGTAAAACAAGCTTTTCCAATTCCACATATTTCATATCAAGAAGCTATGGAATTGTCGCATTTTGGAGCGAAAGTAATTTATCCTCCAACAATTCAACCTGTATTAAAAAAGGAAATTCCTATTTTAATTAAAAACACTTTTAAGCCAGAAGAAGAAGGAACTTTAATTGCCAAAGAAACTAGTAATAAAAAGCCCGTTAAGGGAATTAGCCATATAGAGAATATCACTTTAATCACTTTAGAAGGAAGCGGGATGGTAGGTATTCCTGGTTTTTCTAAGCGTTTATTTGAGGCGCTTTCTTTTCATAATATTAACATCATTTTAATTACTCAGGCTTCTTCAGAATTGTCCATTTGTATTGGTATTTCTGATGAAGATGCTGCTAAAGCAAAAGATGTGATTGATGAGACTTTCGAGTTTGAAATTCATCAACAAAAAGTAAATCCAACTGTTTTAGAGCAAGATTTATGTATCATAGCTTTAGTGGGTGATAATATGAAAAACCACCAAGGTTTAAGCGGACAAATGTTTAGCGCCTTAGGTAAAAACAATGTAAATATTAGAGCAATTGCTCAAGGTTCTACAGAAAAAAATATATCTGCAGTTATTAATAAAAGTGATGCAAAAAAAGCATTAAACACGCTTCACGAACAATTTTTTGAAGAAAAAACTAAACAATTAAACTTGTTTGTAACGGGTGTTGGAAATGTTGGTGAACGATTCTTAGCACAATTAGAGCAACAAAAAAAGTTCTTAAAAAAGAATTTAAAATTGAATGTTCGCGTTATCGGATTATCAAACTCTAGAAAAATGGTTTTTGATGAATCAGGAATCGATTTAAAAAACTGGAAAGAAGCGCTAGAAAACGGAGAACCAACTAGTTTAGAAGCATTTTTTAATAAAACAAAAGATTTAAATCAAAGAAATAGTGTTTTTGTAGATAATACTGCAAATCAAGCAGTTTCTGAGGTTTACGAAAGCTATTTACGACAAAGTATTGGTGTAGTAACTTGTAATAAAATTGCCTGTGCATCTTTATTAGATAATTACAAAACCTTGAAAGCTGTTTCAAGAAAATACAACGCACCATTTTTATTTGAAACCAATGTAGGTGCTGGTTTACCAATTATTGATACGTTGAAAAACTTAATCAATTCTGGTGATCAAGTGCATAAAATTCAAGCAGTTTTATCTGGAAGTTTAAATTTCGTTTTTAATAATTTTAATGAGAACTCAACATTTCACGATGTTGTTGAACAAGCTCAAAAAGAAGGATACACAGAACCAGATCCTAAGATTGATTTAAGTGGTGTTGATGTGGCTCGTAAAATCTTAATTCTTGCAAGAGAAAGTGGTTACGACTTAGAATTGGAAGACATTGCAAAAAACGCTTTTCTACCTGAAGAAAGTTTAAATACTACGAATAATGATGATTTTTACGCATCATTAACTAAAAACGAAGCACATTTTCAAAGTATTTTTAAAGAAGCAAATGACAAAAATTGCAGGTTAAAATATGTGGCTGAATTTGTTGATGGAAAAGCAAATGTTGGTTTGCAACACATTCCATCTGATCATCCTTTTTATAATTTAGAAGGAAGTGACAATATTGTATTATTCTTTACAGACAGATATCCAGAAAATCCTTTATTAATAAAAGGTGCTGGTGCTGGTGCAGATGTCACAGCTTCTGGTATTTTCGCTGATATTATTAGAATAGGAAATATTTAAAACTATGGATTCAATAAAAATTTTTGCTCCTGGAACTATTGCCAATGTTTCATGTGGTTTTGATATTTTGGGTCTTTGTTTAGATTCAGTTGGTGATGAAATGATCATCAGAAAAACAGCAAAAAAAGGAGTTACAATTAGCAAAATTGTGGGTCAGATTTTACCTTTGGAAACAAAAAAAAATGTAGCTGGTGTAGCTGCTTTGGCTTTGTTAGAAAAAGTAGATTCAGATTGTGGTTTTGATATTGAAATTTATAAAAACATAAAACCTGGAAGCGGAATTGGAAGTTCTGCAGCGAGTTCTGCTGGTGCTGTTTTTGGTATCAACAAATTGTTAGGAGAACCTTTTTCTTTAGCAGAATTAGTTCCTTTTGCTATGGAAGGTGAAAAACTAGCAAGTGGTTCTGCACACGCAGATAATGTTGCTCCTGCTATTTTAGGCGGATTTACTTTGGTAAGAAGTTATACTCCTTTAGATGTGATTAAAATCAATTCTCCAAAAGAATTGTTCGCAACTGTTATTCATCCTCAGATAGAAATTAAAACAGCGGATTCTCGTTCTGTGCTAAAACAACAAGTCACTTTAAAATTGGCCGTAAAACAAATGGGGAATTTAGGTGGATTGATTAGTGGATTATACACAGAAAACTACGATTTAATCAGTAATTCTTTACACGATGAAATTGTAGAACCAAACCGTTCTATCTTAATCCCTGGTTTTGATGATGTTAAAAAATCCTGCTTAAAAGCTGGAGCATTAGGAAGTGGAATATCTGGTTCTGGGCCTTCTATTTTTGCATTAAGTAAAGGTGAGGAAACTGCAAAAGAAGTTGCTAAAAGTATGGGCGAAATTTATAAAAATATTGGAATTGATTTTGATATTCACGTGTCAAAAATCAATCAAGAAGGAATAAAAATTTTAAAATAATGAACTATTATAGTTTACATCATAAATCACCAAAAACAACTTTTAAAAACGCAGTTATTGAAGGTTTAGCGAAAGACAGAGGAATTTACTTTCCAGAATCTATTACTCCGTTATCAAAAGATTTTATTGAAAATATTTCTGAATACTCAAATCACGAAATTGCTTTTGAAGCGATTAAACAATTTGTGGGTGATGAAATTCCTGAAACGAAGTTGAAAGAGATTATTGCAGAAACTGTTTCTTTTGATTTCCCTGTTGTTCCTGTTGATGAAAATATTGGAACTTTAGAGTTATTTCATGGACCAACAATGGCTTTTAAAGATGTTGGAGCTAAGTTTATGGCAAAATGCTTAGAGTATTTTAACAATGATAATGATGATGAAGTTACGGTTTTAGTAGCCACTTCTGGAGATACTGGTGGTGCAGTTGCAAATGGTTTTTTAGGTGCAAAAGGCGTAAATGTTGTAATTTTATATCCTTCAGGAAAAGTAAGTGATATACAAGAAAAGCAATTGACAACTTTAGGTCAGAACATTACGGCTTTAGAAGTTGATGGTGTTTTTGATGACTGCCAAGACATGGTGAAAACTGCTTTTTTAGATGAAGAAATAGAAAGAACATTAACTTCTGCAAATTCTATAAATGTAGCACGTTGGTTGCCACAAATGTTCTATTTTTTCTTTGCTTACAAACAATTACACAAACAACATAAGGATATTATTTTTTCTGTACCAAGTGGGAATTTTGGAAATATTTGTGCGGGAATTATGGCACAAAAATTAGGTTTACCTGTAAAACATTTTGTGGCTTCTACAAATGTAAATGATACTGTTCCTAACTTTTTAGTAGATGGAGTTTATAAACCAAAACCATCTAAAGCAACAATTTCTAATGCTATGGATGTTGGAAATCCGAGTAATTTTATCAGAATCCAAGAATTATTTAATAATAATTTAGAAACTTTAAAAAGTGCTTTTTCATCATATAGTTTTACCGATGACGAAACTCGTGAAACAATGAAAAAAATCTACAACAATTCTGGTTACATAGCAGATCCTCATGGGGCAGTAGGTTATTTAGGATTGAAAAAACACGGTTTATTAGAAAACGAATATGGTGTGTTTTTAGAAACTGCGCATCCTGTAAAGTTTTTAGATATTGTAGAAGAAACTTTACCTGTAAAGGTTGAAATTCCTGAGCAAATTCAAAAAGTGATTAACAACAAAAAAGTAGCTACAAAAATAGCTACTTATAAAGATTTAAAATCTTTTTTAGAACGTTAGAACTTTTGGTAATTGATAAAAAAGAAATGTTTTTAATTTGTGGGGAAACTAAAATAAAGTAAAATGTTGTAAAACTTTATCCAACCTTTCTTTTATAAACTTTTCTTAAAAAACTATCTCAACCATCATAATTGAGATAGTTTTTTATTATTCTATTACAATTTTCTTATTAATATCTCCTTTATCAGAGTTTAATTTTACGATATAGACACCTGTTGGTAATTTTCTGGTAATCTTAAGTTCAAAATTTTCTTTTTGCTCTTTGATATTCCAAGAAGAAACTGTTTTTCCTAAAAGATTAATTAGTTTTACTTTACGAATATCAATTTCTTGATTTTTCTTAATATTCACAAAATCGTTTTTATTATCAACGTATATGTTTGTGTATGCATTTGCTATAGCATCAGTTACAGATAAAGCGCTTGAAGGCTTAAATGCCAATACAAATCGATCTGTGTAAGTACCTTGGTCTAATAATAATGTTGCAGTTTCTTTAATTAATTCTTGTGAAACTCCAGTTACTTTGTCTGTAAGATATATTGGTTGATTAATATTTTTTATTTCATCTACCTTAATGGTTATCATCCCAGAATATCCCATTGTAATTTCTAGCGGAACTTCTAAATCTCTATAGATAGACTGTACTCCAGCGATTACATACTTTCTATCATCAGTTGGAAATTTCCAATAAAAATCTGTATTACCTACATCGTATATTTCTGAATCGTATCCTTTATCATAACTAAATGAGGTGTAAGGACTAAAACCAACCGCTATTTGTCTATGATATTGTTCGTTCTTATTAGCTATTGAATTAAAATCCATTCCTAATTTGATAACAGGTAGGCTTAAAATAGTTTTATCTCCAGATTTCTTTCCTGTTGATTTAAAAAATACTGAGGAGCCGGTAATTTCTGTTTTATATTCCCTTTGACTATTGTTAAATACTATAGTACCTCCATCTATGTTATCTCCTTGAACAAAGAACCCTTGTCCAATTGCAATATAAGGTTCTGGTTCTGTAAAATCAAATACAAAATCATCTCCTCCTAAACTAGGTGCACAAGCTATTTGCCCATCTACATCAAATAAATTAACATAGTCTATAAGTAATGGATCTATTAATATTGAATCTTGTGTTATAGGGTTATTCGAATCAATAATAATAGAGATATCATCAAATGGTTCAAAACATTCTTCAATTTCGTAGATTTCATACTTATTATCTGCTGTAGCAGGCAATGCAATTGGATAATCTATATCAAATTCTCCTTTTATTTTTAAAATAATGTTTACGTCAGCAGCTGCTTTATAACGTATTCTCAAAGTATCTGCACCTCTTGCAATATTTTCATATTTTATTAACCCTCCTATGGTATCTAATCGAACAACATTGATATTAGTTATATCATCATTATCTAAAACTTGTAAAGATGTTGCGGTATTCCCATCACTAGCATCAGCAGTTTCTGCTTCTAAAGTAATATTTACTGCCCCTCCTGTAGCGACTTTAGCATTAACTCCACCCAATAGGTTTCTTGTTGCATAACCCCCAATATAACCTGCAAAATTATGACCTGCAGAACCTTCATCTACTGTTGTTTCACTTGCATGTTCCCAAAAGTAAAGTGTTCCTGAAATAGAATTGATATTATCTTCTATAAACTCTTTAACGCTAATTGCTGAACTATAAGGATTCGCTACTAAATACGACTCGTCTTTACCAATTGTAGTTGTTAAATTCCCATCTTTTGGAGTCCCCATAAATGTATAATTTTGCGCTCTTCCAGGGCCTTTAAATATAAAACCATCTGTGTTTGGTATAGGTCCAGTGCTAAATTTTTGTTGCCAAGAAGCTCTAGTTCCTCCATTTGCTGCATAGGTGTAAATCCAATAATGTGCTAAATCTATGGCAAAATTTGAACCACTGCTTTTACTACCAAATCCGCCTCCAGGATTAGGTGGAGGGCTTTTTGAGAAATTCCCATCATAACCACTAATCCAATTTATACTTTTTGCAATTCCAGTAGCAGCATTGTCATCTATATCGCTCACAAAATCTGTTAGGTTTGTTCCATCCTTTAAAACACTTGCAACAGTGTAAGCAGAAGAACCAGCACTTGATGTTACTGGCGAACCTATATAATTGTATCTGTACTTACTTGGAACTGGTGAATTTTGATCGACTAATAATCTTCCTGTTCCTGTGACTAAACTAGCAGAGGTATGCGTTTGAATTAATTGTGCTTTACTCTCACCAGTTGCATCTATCAAACGGATATCTCCATTTAAAATTACATCATTGGTTACAACTAAAAGATTATCCGTAATTCCTAATTTTCTAGTGGCATTTACCGTTAACCTTCTTGCGCTTAATCGAGAACTAGTATGGTTGTAATTTTCATCAATAACAACATGTCTAGATCTATCTGGAACACCATTATTCCAATCACCACCTGTTCTTGTGGTAATGTTAATTCTATGAAGCCCTAACAAAGTATTAGCATCAGTATTTGAATTGATAACCTCAGAAACTAAAGGGTCGTGTGGATGACGTGCCGCACCTCCTGCTCCTAATAATCTATATGGATCTAAATAATCTGGATCTGATTGAATATCATTCACAAATACAACCCATTCTGCTGGTGTATATGTAGCATTTGGTACTAAAGCCTCGTCAATTCTAACAAATGATGTCTTATTTGTTACTCCGCTAACAACATCGTATCTGTTTGACCAAGAAGTAGCATCTGAAGAAGTTGAAAGTGTAATAATATCATCACCATTTTCAATTCTTGTAGCTTGATTATTAGTTACTACTTCTGCAGTTGTAACAATCCCTGCAACAATATTTGTAATAGAATTATTTGAGTTTTTTATTAAAACCGATTGCCCGGGACTTAAGGCAGTATTTATGACAATATTTGTGTCTGGTACAACATTTGATTGATCTCCAGATTTATCTTTGTACAACTGAACTTGAATAAAGTTGGCATCAATTGAACTCGTAGTGCTAATATTTGTAATTTCAATCCATCTTTCGTTACCAAATTGATACACTTGTGTAATCATTGGTGTACCCTGACCTTCGGAAGTATCTCTGTAATCTACATCTCCAAAAGGACTATTAAAATCATTATCTGTATCTCCTAAATTACCCACTGCTGGAGGACTGTGATTGTCATTTACGGTATATCCTGCACCAGCTGCATCTGTATTATCATCAAAGTTATCATCCAATCCGTCGCCATCTGCATCAGCATTCGCTAAAGCATTGTCTGTATCTCCATTTTCATTGATATCGGTAGTTCCATCGTTATCAGAATCAGCATCTAAATAATCTGGGGTGTCAGTTCCGTCTGTATTTTCAGGATTTATTCCTACAAAACCACCTGTTTCATATGTATCGTCAAGACCATTATTATTCGCATCAGTTATTCCGTTTCCAACTCCACTTGGTGCATCATAACCTTTTGTAGGTTGTCCTTCTACGTTATCTGGAATACCATCATTGTCTGCATCTATATCTAAATAATTATCTAAACCATCACCATCTGCATTTGTAGGTGTATTACCTGTACTTGCAGAACTTGGAATACCTCTTGTAGTAGGCGTTGTTCCTACAACACCATCTGCTCTACCATCATTATCAGCATCTGTCCCTCCTGTTTCTACAACATCTGTAATACCATCGTTATCGGAATCGATATCTAAGTGATTTGGAACACCATCTCCATCTGCATCATATACATCTGGAATACCATCACCATTGGAATCTGTATAGTTTGTGGTAGAACCATCACCAGAATTTCCACCATCTGTATTATCTAAATAATTTTGTGTACCATCTCCATCTTCATCACCATTTGGATTATTACCACCGGATTCAACAGTATCTAGAATTCCATCATTGTCATCATCTAAATCTGTGGTATCTAAAACACCATCATTATCAGAATCAACACCTGTGATATCTCTGTAATCTAAATCTCCTCCTGTATTAATGTCTCCATCTACATCTCCTAAATTTCCAGCATTTGGTGGAGTGTGGTTGTCGTTTACAGTTGCCGCTGCTATTGCAGAGTCGTTATTGTCATCAAAATTATCATCTAACCCATCACTATCTGTGTCTGTTCCAGACAAAGAATTGTCTGTATCTCCATTTTCGTTAATATCTGTAATTCCGTCGTTATCAGAATCTGCGTCTTTGTAGTCTGGTGTATCAGTATTGTCTGTGTTAGTTGGGTTTAAACCAATAATTGCACCGTTTTCGTAATTGTCATCTACACCATTGTTATTGGCATCTGTAATCCCTGAACCTACACCACTTGGAGCAACATAACCAGCAGTTGTTTGCCCTTCTATATTATCCGGAATACCATCGTTATCTGCATCAATATCTAAATAATCTGGTATTATGTCTCCATCTACATTTGTTGGTGTATTCCCAGTACCTGCAGAACTTGGTACCCCTTCTGTATTCCCAGAAGTACCAACGGTACCATCTGCTCTACCATCTCTATTGGTATCTGTACCTCCAGATTCGATTACATCTGGAATACCATCGTTATCTGAATCTAAATCTAATGAATTTGGAATTCCATCACCATCTGCATCACAAAATATGAGTCCTGGACTAAACGTTAT
>NZ_QFFG01000004.1 GCF_003129485.1 Polaribacter aquimarinus | reverse complement strand
CTGCCTTTCTTTATCTTGATATAGTCAAGACTTACAAGCCTCATATCTTTAAGATATGAGGCTTTTTTATGAAAAATTGTTAGATTTTATGTAATATATTGATGTATTTTCGTTATTGATTTATAGTCGTTTTTTTATTGTTAAATGAATAAAAACAAAGTATTATTATTGATCTTTTTTTTATCAATTTGTTCTGTTAAAGCTCAAGTTGGTGGAGAAGAAATATATCAATTTTTGAATTTGTCTACTTCTGCAAGACAGATAGCTTTAGGAGGTGATGTTTTGACGCTTTTGGATGATGTTAATCAACCAATATGGAATCCTTCAGTTATTAATAAGGATTTAGATAATAAACTCTCTTTAAATTATACTAGTTATTTGGCTGGAATTAATATTGGTTCTTTATCATATGCTAAAACTATTTCAAGAAGATTTGGGACTATTCATAGTAGTATAAAATATTTAGATTATGGTACTTTAATTGGTGCTGATGAGCAAGGAAATGAAACTGGAAATTTTAATGCAAATGATATTGCTTTATCTATCGGATATGCAGTAAATCTACCTTGGACCAATTTATATTTAGGTTCTAATATTAGAATTATTAATTCTAATATCGCAAATTTTTCTTCAACTGGAATTTCTACAGATTTAGCATTATTATATAATAATCCTTATCAGCCTTTTACAGTTACTTTGGTTGCAAGAAATATAGGAACTCAAGTACAGACTTTTAATGGAAAACAAGAAAGATTACCATTTAGATTAGCTTTAGGAGGCTCATTTCAGTTGGAACATGTACCTTTAAAATGGTATGTAACTTTAGATAATTTGCAGCAGTGGAACTTATCTGTACCAAATCCATCTGATCAAACTACAGATTTAGAAGGAAATACTACTCAAGAAAAAATTGGATTTATTGGAAATACCTTACGACACTTTGTAATTGGTGCTGAATTATTTCCTAAAAGTGCAATTAATATAAGGTTAGGATATAACTTTAGAAGAGCGGCAGAATTGAAATTGCAAAATGCTAGAACTTTTAGTGGTATTTCTTTTGGTTTTGGATTAAAAATGAATAAATTTAAATTGAACTATGCATATTCTAAATTTCATTCTGCAGCAAATGCAAGTACATTTAGTTTGCTAATAGATTTAGATAGAACAAGATAGATGAGTAAAAAAATTACAATTGCAATAGATGGTTTTTCATCAACAGGTAAAAGTACTATTGCTAAGTTATTAGCAAAAAAATATAATTATATTTATGTTGATACTGGTGCTATGTATAGAGCGGTAACTCTTTTTTCAAAGCAAAATAATTTTGTAGGTAAAAACTTCTTGAATAAAGATGAATTGATATCTAAGTTACAATTGGTTAGGCTTTCGTTTCAATTTAATCAAAAATTAGGTTTTGCAGAGATGTATCTTAATGGAAATAATGTTGAAAAAGAAATCAGAACACTTGAAGTATCTCAACTTGTAAGTAAAGTAGCAGCAATATCTGAAGTTCGAAAAAAATTAGTTGCTGAACAACAACAAATGGGAAAAGAAGGAGGAATTGTAATGGATGGAAGAGATATTGGAACTGTTGTTTTTCCTGATGCAGATTTAAAATTATTCATGACTGCTTCTGCAGATAAAAGAGCCACAAGACGTTATAAAGAATTAATTGATAGGGGCGATAAAGTAAATTTTGATGAAATTCTTTTTAATGTTCAAGAACGAGACAGGATTGATTCTACAAGAGAAGATTCTCCTTTAATTAAAGCTAAAGATGCTATTGAATTTGATAATTCTGATATGGGAATTAAAGAACAGTTTGATCGAATTTGTTCTTTAGTTGACAGTAAATTAGAGGATTAGCTAAAAATTATTAAGTAGTCTTAACCCTGATTAAAGCGAGTGCGGAAAGCAGGAAATCACTTTAAAAAAATTAAGGAATATTTAAATACTTATGCGTTTGAAGAGATATTTTCCATTTAGGATTTTTCATCACATAATTTACGATTTCTTCGGTCATTTTTTCTTTTTTAGACCATTCTGGTTGCAAAAATAATTGACATTTTTTACCAACTTTATCGGCTTGTTGTTCTGCAAAATCGAAATCTGATTTGTTATGGATAATCATTTTTAATTCGTCAGCTTCTCTATAATTTTCTTGTAATGGTAGTTTTGTTTTCTTAGGTGAAAGGCAAAACCAATCCCATTTTCCAGAAAATGAATAGGCACCGGAGGTTTCTATATGGGTTTTTATATGATTTTCTTTAAGTAAATTAGTAATATAATCCATGGACCACATTAACGGTTCTCCACCTGTAATAACAACAGTATTGGCATGTTTTTTTACGTTACTTACAATGGTATCAGCTAAGGTTGGTGGGTGCAAATCTGCATTCCAACTTTCTTTTACATCGCACCAATGACAACCTACATCGCAACCGCCAACTCGAATAAAATAAGCTGCTGTACCAGTGTGACATCCTTCACCTTGTATGGTGTAAAATTCTTCCATTAACGGAAGCATAATTCCTTTATCGACTAAATCTTGTGTTTTTTTATCCATTTTATTTCTTTGCGGCAACTACTTCAATTTCAATTTTTGCACCTGCAACTAAATTGGCTGCAAATGTAGTTCTTGCAGGTAAATTATCGTTAAAAAAAGTGTGATAAATTGAGTTCATATTAGAAAAATCATTTATATCAGAAAGGATTACTGTACATTTTACTACATTTTTTAAGGTTAAATTATGCTGTTTTAATACCTCTTGAATATTTAGAATTGCTTGTTTGGTTTCTGCTTTAATTCCACCGTCAACAAGTTTACCTGTTTTGTGATTCCTACCAATTTGACCAGTTAAAAAATACAAATTGTTTACTTGAACTGCATCAGAAAAAGGAACATTTGCTCTGCTTTTTTCGTGAGATTTATAATATTTTATTGTTGTTTTTATTTCTTTTTTGCATCCAAAATTTATAAATAGCAATAATATACAGATTGTTTTTATAGTAGTTTTCATAAAAATTTGATTTTCAATTACAAATATAATCAGAATAAAAGTGATTTATTTTAATCTAAGTAATTAAAAATCAAATGATTTTTGTAAATTTGCACTCCTTTTTACGATAACAGATTTGAAAAAGGATATTTAGAAAACAAAATTAAAAAACATCTCTTACTGTTTTTATTGTTAAAAATCTGGAAAACAATAAGATACAAATTATTTTAGACATATGTCTGAAGAAACTAAAAACACTGAAGAGCAAGTAATTGCTACTGAAGTACAAGAAACTGCAGCTCCTGCTGTAGAAGAAACTGTAAATCCTGAACAATTTTTAGCAGATTTTAATTGGCACAAATACGAAGAAGGAATTGATGAAGTTGATGAATCTAAATTAAAAGAGTTTGAAAAAGCTTTAGAAGGAACTGTTGGTTTTGTTAATGAACGTGATGTTATTGAAGGTACTGTAATTAGAATTACAGACAGAGATGCAATTATTGACATTAACTCTAAATCTGAAGGAGTTATTTCTTTAAATGAATTTCGTTACAATCAAGCTTTAGCTGTTGGTGATAAAGTAGAAGTATTAGTAGATAAAAGAGAAGATTCTTCTGGTCAATTAGTATTATCTCACAAAAAAGCAAGAGTAATTAAAGCTTGGGAACGTGTAAATAACGCTCATGAAACAGGTGAAGTAGTTAACGGTTTTGTTAAATGTAGAACAAGAGGTGGTATGATTGTGGATGTTTTCGGAATAGAAGCATTTTTACCAGGTTCTCAAATTGATGTAAAACCAATTAGAGATTACGATCAATATGTTGAGAAAACAATGGAATTCAAGGTTGTAAAAATCAACCACGAATTTAAAAACGTTGTTGTATCACACAAAGCGCTTATCGAAGCAGATATTGAATTACAGAAAAAAGAAATCATTGGCCAGTTAGAGAAAGGACAAGTATTAGAAGGTGTTGTTAAAAACATTACTTCTTACGGTGTATTTGTTGATTTAGGAGGTGTTGATGGTTTAGTACATATTACAGATTTATCTTGGTCAAGAATCAATCATCCGAATGAGGTTGTTGAATTAGATCAAAAATTAAATGTAGTAATTTTAGATTTTGATGATAACAAATCTAGAATCCAATTAGGATTAAAACAATTATCTGCTCACCCATGGGAAGCTTTAAGTGCTGATTTAAAAATTGGTGATAAAGTAACTGGAGAAGTTGTTGTTTTGGCAGATTATGGAGCATTTGTAGAAGTTGAACAAGGAGTAGAAGGATTAATTCACGTTTCTGAAATGTCTTGGTCAACACATTTACGTTCTGCACAAGATTTCGTAAAAGTTGGAGATAAAGTTGAAGCTCAAATCTTAACTTTAGATAGAGAAGATCGTAAAATGTCTTTAGGTATCAAACAATTACACCCAGATCCTTGGACAGATATTACAACGAAATACCCTGTTGGTTCAACGCATACAGGTACTGTAAGAAATTACACAAACTTTGGAGTATTTGTTGAGTTAGAAGAAGGTATTGATGGTTTAGTATACATCTCTGATTTATCTTGGACTAAGAAAGTGAAGCATCCATCAGATTTTGTCACTGTTGGTCAACAATTAGAAGTTCAAGTTTTAGAATTAGATGTAGAGAACAGAAAGTTAAACTTAGGTCACAAGCAAACTCAAGAAAACCCTTGGGATGAGCATGAAGCTACGTTTGCAATCGGTTCTAAGCACGAAGGAACTATTAAAGATAAGAATGATAAAGGAGCAACTGTAACTTTAGCTGGAGATGTAGAAGGTTTTGCACCAACTCGTTTCTTAGATAAAGAAGATGGTTCTAAATTAGGTAAAGGAGATACAGCAGAATTTGTTGTTTTAGAATTTTCTAAAGAATACAGAAGAGTAGTTGTTTCTCATACATCTATCTTTAGAGAGCAAGAAAAAAGAAATGTAAAAGCAGCCGTTAAAAAAGCAGCAGAAGCAGAAAAAACTACCTTAGGAGATATTGGTGGTCTTGCAGATTTAAAAAAGAAAATGGAAGCTGGGTCAAAAAAGAAATAATTCTTTTCACTATTAAGCTGATATTTATAATATCTGAAAAGCCGATGCTATATGCATCGGCTTTTTTTGTATATTTTGAAATTAAATAATTTATATGATTTACGAAATTCCAAAAGATTTTGATTTTTTTAATATTCCTAAACATTATAAAAACTCTATATGGATTTTAAGGGAGGAATACAATGTGTTTAACTCTCTTAAAAAAGTAATAAAATTTCCTGAAAATATCATATTACAATTCGAAGGAGGTAAATTCTGTGCAAAAAAAACTAACAACTTAAAACAGAAATATATTATATCACTAGAAGGAAAAAATACTTCAATAAATAACACTTCTTTAAATATTTTTAATGATATATCAAATTTTAATTTTACTGGAAAATGGAATGTAGATATTGTTTCTCCTTTATGGTTTGGCGCAAAATCAGACGGTAAATCAGATGATACTTTACCTTTATTAAAATCGATAGAGTTATTAAAACTTACACCACAGAAAACCCTCAGAGGCGGAAATTTTTACATTACAAAAAAAATTATAGTTAAGGATGTAGACAATTTAACAATTATAGGGAATTTATCTTTAAAAGGAAATATTAATAAAGAGTTCTTATTGCAAGTTTCAGGGTCTTCTAATTTTTTTGAATCATCAAAAAAAATGACAAATATTGAAAGCGATGTAAATAAAGGGGAATCATATATTCTTTCAAAAATGGCAAATAAATTTTCTAAAGGAGATATTCTAAAAATTGTTTCAGAAAAGAAATTTTGTGAGTTAGGTAATGAAGATATTAAGCAAGGAGAAATGCATAGTGTTAAAAAAATTGAAGGTCAAATAATATATTTAAATACAACATTAAACGATACTTATTTACTTACCGATAGTGCAAGAATAGCTAAAATAAACCCAGTTTCAATTATATGTAGTGAAAAATTATACTTTGAAAATGATAGTATTTTAGGTAAAGGAATGAGAATTGATTATGGTGTAGATTTTAAATTAAATAATGTTGTAGGTAAAAATAATAATGAGATTTTCGTTGAAATTTTTCATTGTTATGGTGTAAGTATTAATATAAATTCTTACAATACATATAGTAAAAGTCAAGGTTATGGAATAGCAATTGAAGGGAGTTCTATGAATTGCATAATATCTGGTATTGCTATGGGAAGTAGGCATTCTGTTGCATTTGGTGGTACAGGTGATGAAGGAGGTGTTTCTTGGGATTGTAAAGTTTCTGTTACTGGATCTGGAGTGCTAGATCATCATATTTTTGACACTCATTATTCAGTTGGACGTGTATATTGGCTAAATTGTATTGGAATAGGTACTATTACCAATGACTCTATTCCAATACCTGTTCCAAAATTTAGTTCTAAAAAATCTTATAATAAAAATGATGTAGTTATATATGAAGGCTGGGTTTATAAATCTTTAGTCAATTCTAATATTGGTTTTCTTCCACCAAATAAAGAGAGATGGATTGGACTTAGAAAGAACCAAACCCCATTGTTTGGCTTCAGAGGAGGTGAAAATTACATTACAAATTGTGAAGGCAGAGATTTATCTACATTAATTAATGTAAGTAAGAATGCAAATGTATCTATTTATTGTAAGAATATTATTGGAACAAATATTTCTACAGCAGGTATAAGTGTACCATCCAACTATAATTATAATGGGAAAAAAATTATTAATAATGCAATTATTAATAATTTAGAAATTAATGGTATGTCAATATTCAATAAAGGTTATTCCAATGAAAATTATTTAGTTTATATAGGGAAATCTAATGCAACCATAAAAAAATGGAAGTTTAATAATTTTAAAGGTGATAATTTTAGTTTAGGATATATCCATATAAATACCAATATGCCAAATGTTTTAGAGTTTAAAAACATAAATATCTCCTTAAAAAGAAGTTTAGTTAAATCTGCTTGTTCTTTTGTTATAGGTAGAGATATGAAAAAAATAAGACTAGATAATTACTCATCTTTTGGGGGTATTTCTCCTGTTAAAATTTTAAGTATTAATAATTCTAATTTAGATATGTTAGACTTAAATCAGATAAATTTTGTAGACTCAATAACTAGTGATATCAATCTATCTGGAATTCCAAAAATTGATGTTGTTAATATTTCAAATTCTAAGTTTTATAGTAACAAAGAATACGATAAAAATAAATTGCAATATTGTTTCAGAATATTGTCTAACAACTCTAATCTTGAACCTAAAATAAATAAAATGATGATTTCTAATTTAAATTTAATTGGTGATTATTTGTTTTTTTTAATTGAAAAAGTTGAAAAACTAATGTATTTCTCTGTTGATTTAGAAAGAGAGTTATATTATAAAGATAAAAAACCAAATATCGTAATTTTAAACGGAACCTTTAATGAACCTAGAGCAATAGAAGGGTATGGTGATCCCAATATTGAATGCGATATAGAAGTTCCAATAGGTTGCATTTATTATAATTTAAATAAAAATGAGGGCAGTTTTATATATATATATAATAAGAAAAATGGGAGAAATGTTTGGATTCCTAAATAAATCAACACTATTTTTTCCAATCTAATACTGATGTTTTTTTAGTTATATTTATATAATATTTAATACAAATGAAAAAAATACTAGTTGTTTTTTATTTACTTCTATTGTTTTTAGGCTGTCATCAAGAAAAGATAGCTGAAGAAGAAATTAATCCAATTACTTATTGGGGCAAAAATCCTTGGCCAGAAATAAGAAAGAAAAGAATTCAGACACTTTTACCAAATGCTTTAAAAGAAGCAAATGTAGATTGTTGGGTGGTGATTTGTAGAGAAAATAATAACGACCCATTAGCAGATCATATAGGAGGGGAAAATGCTGGTGGTACAGCTGCATTTTTATTTTTTAATGATGAAAAAGGATTTCATTCTATTGTTTTTTCACCCTCAGGAGAAGCAACTGCTTTAGATGAATTGGATATTCATGATAAAGTAATACCAGTAAAAAGGGGAGTGTCTTCTATTTTAAAAGCGGTAGATTTTATTAAAGAAAAAAAATTTGAAAAGATTGCTGTAAATTCTTCAGATTCAAACTCTACGGCTGATGGATTATCATTTACACAAAGATTAGCTATTGAGAATTTAATGGGAGAAGATAAGAAAAAACTTGTTTCTGCAACAGAATTAGTATATAATTGGTTGTCTATAAAATTACCAGAAGAAGTTGAAATTTTAAGAAAAGCTGCACAATTAACAGCTGATTGGCAAATAGAAGCATATAAAAAAGTAATACCAGGTAAATCTACAGATGCTGATATTGCAAAGTTTTTAAAGCAGAAAATTGCTGAATATGGAGTTAAAGATGGTTGGGCAACAGATCAAAATCCAAACGTAAATTCTGGTCCAGACAGAGGACATTCACATGCAACTAATAAAGTTATTATGCCTGGAGATGTTATTCAAATTGATTTTGGAATTAAAGTTTATAATAGATGGGTAAGTGATATTCAGCGTTTTGCTTATGTTTTAAAAGAAGGAGAAACCAAAGCACCAAAAGATATTCAGTTTTATTGGGAGAGTGGAAAATCTGGAAATAGAATTGCTTTACAATCAATGAAACCTGGTGTAAAAGGTATAGATGTAGATAAAGCACAAAGAGTATTAATGCAGAAAAATAAATCTGAATATGTAATGTGGAGTACAGGTCATCCTGTGGGATATGTAGCTCACGATGTAGGCCCTAATTTAGGAGGTTCACAAGCAACGCATGTACGTCCAGCCTCTCAAAAAGAATTAAAAGAAGGTATGACTTTTGCTTTTGATGGTTTTCATTCATGGAAAAGTAAAGATGGTACATTGAAAACTATTTCTGTAGAAGAAATGGCAGTTGTTACAAAAAGCGGTGCAAGATATTTAATTGAACCTCAAGAAGAGTTAATCTTAATTAAGAGTAATTAAACTGTAGTTGCCTTTTTATTGGTATAACCTAAGTCTTCATATATAGATTTTATTAGTTCTTCAGCAATTTCCAAGGTGTCGTTTACCATATATAAATGAACACTCGAAATTTGAATTCTAATTTTAATAGCATTTAACAAGTCTAATTTTGTTTCTGATGATTTTAATCTATTTTCAATAAGACTAGTTAAATTTATATATTCTCCCAATAAATACTCTTCACCTTTCCCTATATCTTCATCATACATTGTTATTTGACAAAGTTTTTTAATAATTGGATATATCTCAGGATAAAAAATATTATCTATATTATTTCTAACATCATCATAATTTCCTTGAGAGGAAAGATAATAGTTTATTATATCTACACTAAGTATCTTATTGGTAATAAGATTAAGTTGACCAGAAGAAACAAGTTCTGAATAGGTGTTGTTAGTGTTAGGGAAGTTATATGTTTCTATTAAGAAGTTTAATTTATCATTTAAACTGTCAATTTGTACAAAACTTTTATGCTTATCAAAATCTTTAATTATAGACTTACCAATATCTATAGATTCTAGGCAATGTCTTTTCATGTCTTTTAATATGACTTTTTGAAATTCAATGTCTTCAACAATATTGTTTAAATACCATTTTTCTTTCTTGCTATTTTCATTTTGAGTATTTAAATTATCAAAATACAATGCCAACATTATACCAATCATTACTAAAAAAACCTCTCCAATAGCATAAATTAAATACTTGCTAAAACTACTTTCTTTAAGTAGTTTGGTTCTAATCTTTCTAAAATAATGAATCATGAATTTTGGAGTTTTTTTAAAGGTACAAAATTTATTTAGACGTTTTTTATAGGTTGGGTTTTACGCACTTTATTTTTGCTAATTTTTAAAAAAGAGCTCAAACAAATGCTACAATCTCTGTCGTATTTTTTTGTTAGCAAACAGAATATTAATATAGGCTACTACTTGTTAATTTATAATTATATTTGTTCCGCTAAATAAAAAAAGACAACTAAAAGAATGACATTAATCAAATCAATTTCAGGAATTAGAGGAACCATTGGAGGTAAAACTGCCGATAATTTAACACCAATAGATGCTGTGAAATTTGCTTCAGCTTATGGAGCATTTATAAAAGAAAGAAATCAAAATAAAGAAAAAATTAAAGTTGTAATTGGTAGAGATGCTCGTATTTCTGGAAAAATGATTTCTAGTTTGGTAGCCAACACTTTAGTTGGTCTAGGAATAGATGTTGTAGATTTAGGTTTATCAACTACACCAACAGTAGAAGTAGCAGTACCTCTAGAAAAAGCAGAAGGAGGAATCATTTTAACTGCTTCTCATAATCCAAAACAATGGAATGCTTTAAAATTGTTAAATGAAAAAGGTGAGTTTTTAAATGGTGCAGAAGGAGAGAAAATTCTTGAGTTAGCTGAAAGTGAAAATTTTAATTTTGCAGAAGTTGATGATTTAGGTACTTATTCAAAAAATAAGACTTATGTCGAAAAACATATTAATGAAGTTTTAGATTTAGAATTTGTAGATGTTGAAGCTATTAAAAAAGCAAATTTTAAAGTTGTGGTAGATGCTGTAAATTCTACCGGAGGAATTTTTATTCCAGCTTTACTAAAAGAACTTAATGTAGAATGTATTGAATTATATTGTACTCCAAACGGACAATTTCCTCATAATCCAGAACCTTTAAAAGAACATTTAACGGATATTTCTGAATTAGTAGTTAAAGAAAGTGCTGACTTAGGGATTGTAGTTGATCCAGATGTAGATAGACTCGCTTTGGTTTGTAATGACGGTTCTATGTTTGGTGAAGAATATACTTTGGTAGCTTGTGCAGATTATGTTTTAGGAAGATTAGGTGGTGGAAATACAGTATCTAATTTATCATCTTCTAGAGCATTAAGAGATGTGACTCAAAAGCATGGAGGAACCTATACAGCTTCTGCTGTAGGGGAAGTAAATGTGGTGATTAAGATGAAAGAAACAAACACTGTAATTGGTGGAGAAGGAAATGGAGGAATCATTTACCCAGCATCACATTATGGGCGTGATTCATTAGTTGGAGTAGCATTATTTTTATCTCATTTAGCACACAAAAAAATATCTTGTGCAGCATTACGAGATTCTTATCCAAGTTATTTTATGAGTAAAAATAAGATTCAGTTAACTCCACAGATAGATGTAGATCAACTTTTAGAAACTATGGCTTCTAAATATGCAAATGAAGATGTAAATACGATTGATGGTGTTAAGATAGATTTTGCTGAAGAGTGGATTCATTTACGTAAATCGAATACAGAACCAATTATAAGAATATATACAGAAGCAAAATCTCAAGATGCAGCAGATGCTTTGGCTGAACGTTTTATAGAAGAAATAAAAACAGTTGCGGGCATTTAGAGTTTAAATTATAAAAATAAAAAAGAGAAGAAATTAAATTTTCTTCTCTTTTTTATTTTTAGCCATCATTTCTTTCCATTCATCATAAATATCTTTGTGCTTAAAGCGTTTATGAGACCATAAGTAAAATTCTGGTTGACGAATGATGTTATTTTCTGTAAGCTCAGTATAGATATCGGTTATTTTATAATTTTTATAGTTTTTAGGAGTTTCAGTTATCAGTTGAAATTCAACTTCATAATATCCTCTTTTTATTTTTTTAGCAACGTAATTAATTACAACAAAATCAAATTTTTTAGAAAGCATTTCTGCACCAGTATGAACAGGAACTTTTGTTCCAAAAAATGATTTCCAATAAAAAGTTTTATGAGGCTGTGGAGATTGATCACTTAATAGAATATAAGCACCTTGTTTTTTTTCATTATAATTTTTTTGAATTGTTTTTACCGTTTCAGAGGTCTTACAACCTAGCACACCAAATTTTTCTCTTGAGTCTCTAACCCATTTTTCAAAATATTTATTGTTAAGCTTTGTGTAAGCCCCGTAAACATCAATATTTAAAGCTAAAGGTAAACTAATTGACCATTCCCAATTTGCTTGATGTGCACCAACCAAAGCAATACTTTTTCCTTCAGCAGCATATTTATTAACCAATTCGGAGTTTTTATAAATATATCTTCTTTTTATTTCTTTTTCGGATATCGTAAATGCTTTCACACTCTCCATTACTAAATCGATAAAATGTTTAAAGAATTTTTTTGAGATTTTCTTTAATTCATCATCAGATTTTTCAGGGAATGAAAGTTTTAAGTTGTCGAAAACCACTTTTTTTCTGTAACCTATAAGATAGTACATTATAAAATACAGAAAATCAGACTTTATATATAAAATCTTCATTGGTAATCTAGAAAGTATCCAAATTATTGGGTAAGCTATTGCAAAAACAGCAAAATTCATAAAATGTTTTTTAATGATGCAAATATCGTATATAATTTAAAACTAGAATAGTAATACTAAACTGTTTTTAGTATGTTTGTTTAATGATGAATAATATGAATCAAGCAGTTTTATTAATTATAATTGCTAACGTTTTGGTCTCTATGAAAGGATTTAATGATTATTCTTTTTTAGATAAATATAAATTTCAAGTTAGTAGAATTTTAAATGGTGAAAAAATAAGAGCGTTAACATCTGGGTTTTTGCATGTAGATTGGTTGCACCTTGGGTTTAACATGTATGCTTTATATCTTTTTGGAGATATTGTTGCTAAGATTTTAGGAACGCCAGATTTTTTAATAATTTATTTTGGAAGCTTACTGTTTGGTAGTTTGTATTCTTTACAATATCATAAAAATGAACCGTATTATAGCGCTGTAGGTGCTTCTGGAGCTGTTTCTGGTATTGTGTATTCATCAATATTATTATATCCAGGAATGGAGTTGTATTTGTTTTTTATTCCAATACCAATTCCAGGGTATATTTTTGGAGTTGGATACTTACTATATTCTATTTATGGTATGAAAAAACAATTAGGTAATATTGGCCATTCGGCACATTTAGGTGGAGCAATAGGTGGTTTTGCTGCAACTTTATTATTAGAACCGTCTATATTTACCACAAATAAAATATTAGTTATAGCACTTGGAATTCCAATTGTATTATTATTGTTTTTTGGGGATAAGTTAAAAAACATATAAGATGATTCTATGTTTTAACAAAATTTTCTTTTAACCTATTCTATTAAAGTTTATCTCGTTTTAAACTTCTTCTAATAAAACTCTAGTTTAGTTTAGTTAAGTTTAGAACATAAAAAAAAGACTTTATCTGAAGAAGATGAAGTCTTTTGAGCGAAAGACCAGGTTCGAACTGGCGACATTCAGCTTGGAAGGCTGACGCTCTACCAACTGAGCTACTTTCGCATGGTAAAGGACTGCAAATATAAAATGATTTTTGAATTCTACAAGATTTTTTGCGTCAAAAATTAATAAAAATTCAAATGTTTTCAATACTTTTTGGTTATGTAATCTATAGATGATGTAAACCAAATTATAGTAGAATTTGTGAGATTTTGATTGCTTACCTAAGCATTTAATTCAAAAACATTTACAACTTTAACTTTTACAAAATTATCTATTCAATAAAAAAATGTTTTCCAAGTTATTATCCTAATAATACTCATCAATATTTACATCATCTAATTCTATTTTTTTACATATAGTTTTGTAGAAATGTAAAACGGTTGTAATATAAAATAAAAAATCTCAAACTTTTAGTTTGAGATTTTAGTAGCGAGGAGCAGATTTGAACTGCCGACCTCAGGGTTATGAATCCTGCGCTCTAACCAACTGAGCTACCTCGCCATTAGGTTTTGAGGCTGCAAATATAATTGATTTTTGGAGATTACCAAGATGTGTTTTTAATTTTTTTTAAATAGAATTAATACCTATATTGTCATCCTAAGAAATCTACAATGGATAAAGTAAAATATCAATTAGAAATTCCCATACATGCATCACCAAACATGTTGTATCAATATATTTCCTCACCATCTAGTTTACAAGAATGGTTTGCAGATAAGGTAAATTCTAGAGGGAAAGTTTTTAGTTTTGAATGGGATGGAGTAGAGGAGAAAGCAGAATTAATCGCAAAGAAATCAGGAGAAAGAATCCGTTTTAAATGGTTAGAAAGTGAAGATGATGATAGTTTTTTTGAAATAGCAATTCAAGTTGACGCATTAACTAAAGATGTATCTTTAATCATAACTGATTTTGCTGATGAAGAAGATGAGATAGAAGAAGCCAAACAATTGTGGGAAAATCAGATAGACGAATTAAAGCATACTATTGGTGCTTAATTGGCAAAAAAAATAAATTTAAAGCTCAACTTTTGTTGAGTTTTTTTATGCCTTCATATTTTTAAATACACTAATTTTGCAACTTTAAATTCTTAGTTATGATTAATTTTAATGGTGAATTATTATACCCAGAAAATATAAATATATCTACTGAAAATAGAGCTTTTAAATATGGAGATGCTATTTTTGAAACAATTAGAATAATCAATAAAAAAATTATTTTTTGGGAGGACCATTATTTTAGATTAATGGCTTCTATGCGAATGTTGCGTATGAAGATTCCTATGGAATTTACCTTAGAATTTTTAGAAAAAGAAATTTTAAAAACAGTTGCTGTTCAAGAACAAGTGAGTGATTATAGAGTCCGTTTTAATATTTTTAGAAAAAATGGTGGTTTATACAAACCCGATACGAATAAGATTGAATATACAATTGAAGTTGATGTAAACACTTATTTAACCAAAGAAGTATACAAATTAGATGTTTTTAAAGATTTTTACAATTATTCAGGATTATTGTCAACTGTAAAAACAAATAACAGAATGCTTAATACTTTAGCAAGTATTTTTGCTGACGAAAATGATTTGGATAATTGTGTATTATTGAATGAGAGAAAAGGGGTTGTTGAGGTAACCAACGGAAATATTTTTATTATTAAAGGTAACATTATAAAAACCCCTGCGTTAACCGAAGGTTGTATAAAAGGTGTTGTTCGAAAAAAAATGATAGAAATGATTTCTAAAAATAAAGAATTTACAATTGAAGAAACAGTAATTTCTCCTTTTGAAATACAAAAAGCAGACGAAGTTTTTATTACTAATGCAATTATTGGAATTCAACCTGTTACGAATTACAAGAAAAAAACTTTTAAAACAGAAGTAGGTAAGAAATTAGCAAATAATTTAAGAATACTACAAGTAGCTGGGAACTAATTTAGATTAAAATCACTTGGCGCGTTAGCCCAAAGTTTGTAATCTCCACCTTTTTGCAACAATTTATTTTTCCAGAGACTTTTTTCGTCCAAAGAGAAAATATTTTCGAAATCATTTTCTCCAACAAACCAAGAGTTTTGATTCATTTCTTTGACTAGTTGTTGTTTTCCCCAACCAGAATATCCTAAGAAAAATCGAATATCAGAAGTTTTTAAAACTTCATCATTTAATAATTCTTTAAGTGATTCGAAATTTCCTCCCCAAAAAATACCATTTGCGACTTCTATACTATCAGGGATTAATTCTGGTATTTTATGAACAAAATACAAATTGTCTTGCTCCACAGGACCGCCTTGATAAACTGGAAAGTGACAATTTACATCAGGTAAAAGATCATTGACAGTATATTCTAAAGGTCTATTTAAAATAAAACCAACAGAATTGTTTGATGTATGTTCTGTAAGTAGAACTATAGCTCTGTTAAAAGAGCTATCATTAAGAATGGCCGGTTCAGCAATTAAAAGTTTTCCTTTATCAAGTTTCAAATTATTCTTTTAAGATTTATTCTAAAAGTATAAAAAAATAAGGAATAAAAAAAACTCCCTAAAAAAAGAGAGTTTTGAATATACTATTAAACTAATTTTTTTAGTTTACAGCGTCGCTTAATCCAGCTCCAGCTTTAAATTTTGCTACATTTTTAGCAGCAATTTGGATAGTTTGCCCTGTTTGAGGGTTTCTTCCTGTTCTTGCAGCTCTGTTAGATACTGAGAAAGTTCCAAATCCTACTAAAGCAACTTTACCACCACCTTTTAATGCAGAAGTTACATTATCTGTAAAAGATTCTAATGCCGCTTTAGCTGCTACTTTAGAAATTCCTGCATCTGCAGCCATTGCATCGATTAAATCTGACTTGTTCATAATAAATAGATTTTTAAATTATTGAATATTATTTTTTGCTTAAAAGCTTAACAAATATAGACGGATTAAGGGCTTATGCAAATTTGATTCTTAAAAAAGCATCATTTTGTTAATAAATGATAGTAAATTGTTAATAAAGCTAGTTGGAAAAATAAAAAACCCTACAATCCTTGTGGATAAAGGCTTTACAACATTCTAGAGTCTTTATGAAAAGTGTAACCATTTAAAAGACTTTTTGAGTCCATTTTTTTCTTTCCAGAAAGTTTAATTTCATCAATAATTATAAAACCATTTTTTACCGCAACTTTTAAATCTTTCTTTGAGGTGATGATTGCGCCAATTTTAAAATTATGATTTTCTAATTCTTTCCGAATCGCATAAATCTTAGCGGTTATTTCTTCATTATTATTGCAAAAAATTGTCCAAGCAGTTGGGAAAGGGTTTAAACCTCTAATTTTATTGTAGATGTTATCAATAGTATCGTTCCAATTAATTTTTGTGTTTTCAGGATTTAGTTTTGGTGCAGATTTTTCCTCTCGTTCTGGTTGTTTAGTGGTGTTTATTTTTTCTGTAGAGATTAAATTAACAGTTTTAGCAACCAATTCAGCTCCTATAAACATCATTCTATCGTGTAAACTCCCTACAGTTTCATTATCAGCAATCGAAATTTCATCTTGTAAGATAATTTCTCCCGTGTCAATTTTATCATCAATAAAAAAAGTGGTAACACCCGTTTTTGTTTCTCCATTTATTATCGCCCAATGTATTGGGGCTGCACCTCTATATTCTGGTAAGAGCGATGCGTGTAGGTTAAAAGTGCCGTATTTAGGCATTTTCCATACAACTTTTGGCAACATTCTAAAGGCAACTACAATTTGTAAATTGGCATTTAAAGCTTTTAAATCATCTAAAAAATCTTCGTTTTTAAGATTTTTAGGTTGTAGAATAGGTAAATCTACAGATTTTGCATATTTCTTAACTGCAGATTCGTTTAGTTTTCTTCCTCTACCAGCAGGTTTGTCTGTGGCAGTAATTACACCAACTACATTATAATTGTTCTCTACCAAGTGTTTTAGAATAGTAACTGCAAAATCTGGAGTTCCCATAAAAACTATACGTAAGTCTTTCATAATTTTAATTTAATTGGTATTTATTTTGATGATTGATTTTTATTTTATTTGATGTTAATAATTGTTGCAAATGTATTAAAATGTCTTTTTCATCAATTCTTAAATGTGTTCTTATTTCTGAAGAAGATAAAGTTTGTCCACATCTTAAAAGTTGAAGTATTTTTTGCGATATATCAACCTTAGTTTTTTTCTTCTCTTTTAAGCAAACATCACAAATACCGCACTTTTTTGTTGAGTTCTCATCAAAATACTCTAAAACCTGAATACTTCTACAAATTTCATCATTTTTCACAAATTTGATAAAATCTTTAGTTTTTTTCTTTTTCTGGTTTAGATAAATCTTAATTTCTTTAGAACATCTATTTACTGTTTTATCATCTTCTCTTGGAACTAAAAAAGAAATACTAGCATTAGAAGTTACTCCTTTATATGTAGCAATTTCATCTTCGTGTAATTTTTTAAGATTTAAAAGCACTTGTTTGGAAGTAATTCCTACTTTTTTTGCAATGATAAACTCGTTAATCTTAGTTTCCTGTTCAAACAAACCACCATAAGTTCTTAGAATGGTACTTATAAAATGACTGATATTTTTATTGTTTTTAGCATAGTTTAAAACTTGATTACTTGTTGCTTTAAATTGTAATATTGATTTTTGATTGAAATTCGAATCAATTTCTATAATACCATTGTTTGATAGAATTTTTAAAACTACATCAATTTTAAAAGTAGAGAGGTTATATTTTTTACAAAAATCTAACAAATTAAAATCAAAATTTCCTATTGATAATTCGCCAAAAGAAATTCTAAAATGTTGGTATAAATTTTTTAAAACCTCTTTTATTTCTTTAATTGTAGGTGATGATTTTTCTTGCTGTGACTCTAACAAAGAAACATCATGTTCATTGTATAAAAGTGCTGCAAAAGATTTTTTGCTATTTCTCCCTGCTCTTCCAGCTTCTTGTATGTAATTTTCGATACTTGTTGGTAAATTGTAATGAATAACCAAACCAACATTCGATTTATCAATTCCCATACCAAAAGCATTTGTAGCCACCATAACAGGTGTTTTTTCTGACATCCAATTATCGAAAGAAATTTGTTTTTCAATAGTTGATAAACCTCCGTGATAAAAAGAACTTTTAAATCCATTTGCATTTAAAAAGTTAGCAATTTCAATTGTATTTTTACGTGAGTTTACATATACAATTGCAGGAGTTTTTGTTTTTGTAAAGATTTGGAGTAAACGATGTAATTTGTCTTCAACCTTAAAAATTTGATAAGCTAATTTTTCTCTTGAAAAAGATTTTTTAAAAATTTCTGGATTTTCAAGATTTAAGTTTTTAGAAATATCATCAATTACCTTTTGGTTTGCAGTTGCTGTTAAAGCTATAAAATTTGTTGCAGGTTTTAGTTCTTTTAAAATTTTAATATTTCTATAAGAAGGCCTAAAATCGTGTCCCCATTCAGAAATACAATGCGCTTCATCTATTGCAAATAAATTTATGTTTAATGCTTTTATTTTTTGCTGAATAAATTTGGATTGTAACCTTTCTGGAGAAATGTATAAGAACTTATAATTACCAAATTTAATGTTATCAAAAAAAGTTATGATTTCGTCTTGTGTTGCACCAGAAGGTATTGCAGCAGCTTTAATGCCTTTTTGCTTTAAATTTTCAACTTGATCTTGCATTAAAGCAATTAAAGGAGAAATAACCAAACATACTCCATCCTTAAGAATTGCGGGTAGTTGAAAGCAAACAGATTTTCCGCCACCTGTTGGCAATAGCGCAATTACATCTTTTTGTGCTAAAACTGAATTGATTATTTCTTCTTGTGACTGTCTGAAATCAGAAAACCCCCAATAAATTTTTAATATTTCTTTTGGAGACTTTATCATATATCACAAGAAAGTGAGTTTAAAATAAAATCAGTTCTTTCTTTAATAGAACCAAAAGGAACATTGCAAATTTTATAACCTAACTCTGAATATGCTTTCAATAAGAATTTATCTATAGTTTTAGATTCTTCAAAACTTTCATAACGTTCATTATCAGTTGTATGTATTTCTTTCCAAGGAGCAAAATGAAATATTTTACTGTATTGATATTTCTTGCTTTTATTTAGAAAAGTATCAGGATAGTTAGTTTTAAAAAAATCCATGTAGGCGTGAATGTCAGGAATTCCTCTATCAAAAAAAACAATGTTATTATCATTTTTATCCGCATTAAGATATTGTAATTCTCTACCCTCTAACAACATTTCACTAAATACTAAAGGCTCTGTTAAAAACAATTGCTCTATTCCTTGTTCTTTGGCTTTTAAAGTGACTTCTCTAGATACTTCTGGCATACAGTAAAAACCTCTTTGTATCAATTCATTTAAAACAGATGTTTTGCCAGTTCCTGGACCTCCAATAAGCACAATTTTTTGTTGCATCTCACAAAAATAAATCATTCCCTTTATAAAACTAATTTTTAATGTAATTTTGTAAATTGTGATTTGGTAATTTTTTACTAAAAATATAAATATGAGTGATAAAAATGAGTTTTACACCAAGCTAAAAAATCAGTTGGATGAAACTACAAAATTTCCTGCAGATTATATGTATAAGTTTATTGTACCTTCTGATGGTAGTCAAGTAGACGAAGTAGAAGAATTGTTTAATAACAAAGGGGCAATAATTAATACAAAAAAATCTAAAACAGGAAAATATATTAGTGTTTCCATCGTATTAAAAATAGAAAAATCAGAAGAGATTATCTCTTATTATAAAAAAGCAGAAAAAATTAAAGGAATCATTTCGTTATAATAATTAGTTTATGAAAAAAATAGTTTTATTATTTATTTTAAGTTTATCAGCATCAGTTTTTTCACAAAAAAAAGATAAAGTTTTAGTTACAATTAACGGTGAGGAAACGACCGTTTCAGAATTCAAACGTGTTTATGAAAAAAACTTAGATGCTATAGATAATGCTGAAGCAAAAGATGTTACTAAAAATTTAGATTTATATATTAATTATAAATTAAAAGTAAAACAAGCTTATTATTTGAAATTAGATACTTTACCAACTTACATTAGAGAGATGGAAACGTATAAAAATCAGCTTTCCGCTCCTTATTTACAAGACACATCTTTTATTGACAAATTGATTAAAGATGCTTATTATAGAACTATTAATGAGGTTAAAGCTAAGCATATTTTAATAAGAACATCAAAAGATGCATTGCCAAAAGATACACTATTAGCTTACAATAAAATTCTTAAAATTAGAGAAAGAATTGTGAACGGTGAAGGCTTTGAAAAAGTAGCAGTAGAAACTTCAGAAGATCCTTCTGCAAAAGATGATCCCAATACTGGAAGAAAAGGAAATGAAGGTAATTTAGGTTATTTTTCTGCATTTAATATGGTGTATCCTTTCGAAGTTGCAGCTTATGAAACTAAAGTTGGAGAAACTTCTATGCCGTTTAGAACTCGTTTTGGATATCATATTTTAAAAGTTGATGATCTTAGGGCTTCTCTTGGAGAAATAGAAGGAGCACATATATTAGTGAGAGATATAAGTAATAAAGGGAAATCCAAAATTGATAGTGTTTATAATAAGCTGTTGAAAAATGAAAAATTTGAAGATTTAGCTAAACAATACTCAGAAGATTCTGGTACAAAAAATAGAGGTGGAAAATTGGGTAAATTTAAACCTAGTAGAATGGTAAAACCTTTTTCGGATGCTATTCTTAGTTTAAAATCTCCTGGAGAATTTTCTAAACCTTTTAGAACTCGCTATGGTTGGCATATTGCAAAACTAATTAAAATTCATCCTGTGAAATCTTTTGAAGAGATGAAAGGCGAATTGAAAAAGAAAATAAAATCGAGCTCAAGAATGCAGTTAAGTGATAAAGCTGTAATTAATAAATTAAAGAGTAAATATTCTATTTTAGAAAATGAAGAATCAAAAAAGATTTTAAATAGAAAAAACATTAGATCTTTACCTGTAGATTCTTTACAATCAACTTTATTTTCAATAAATGATAAAAAAATTAAACAAGAAACGTTTATTAAGTATATTAGAAATAGAAGACATAAACCAGTTTATGTTTTATTTGAAGAGTTTAAGGACAATCAAATTATTGAGTATTATAAAGAAAACCTAATTTATACAGAACCAGAATATGCTAATACTTTAAAAGAATATGAAGATGGTTTGTTACTGTTTGAATTAATGCAAGAAAAAATTTGGAACAAGTCTTCTAAAGACACCATAGGACTCAAAAACTATTACAAAAAGAACCTTAAAAATTATAATTCTAAAGAACTTAAATCAGTTAAAGGGCAGGTAATGAATGATTACCAAAATTATTTAGAAAAAACATGGATTGCAGATTTAAGAAAGAAAAGCAAAATAAAAGTTAATAAAAGACAACTTAAAAAGTTAATAAAATTCTATAAGAAATAGATGAAAAAAATTGCATTTTTTTTATTGGTTTTACTATTAGTCTCTTGTGATTATTTTAATATACAAGAGAAGAATGATAAATCGTCAGAAATTGTAGCAATTGTTAACACAGATAAACTTTTTAGAGAAGATTTAAAAAATATATTACCAAATAATATCAGTAAAGCTGATAGTTTGGTTATAGTAAGAAGTTATATTCAAGATTGGGCTATAAAAAAACTTTTGCTAAAGAAAGCTAACAATAATAGTTCTTTAAATGATATTAACGAAATTGATAAATTGGTTCTTGATTACAAAGAGAGTCTTTTAATAAATAAATATAAAGAACAACTTATAAAAGAAAGATTAGATACTTTAATTTTTGATGAAGAGGTAGAAGAGTATTATCAATTAAACAATAATAACTTTAGATTAAATGAAGAGCTTGTTAAAATTAGATATCTTCATTTTGATGCAAATGTAATTGATAAAAAAGAGTTTGTAGAGTTGTTTAAATCTGATGATATAGAAGATTTAGAAACATTAGAAAAGCAACAGTTAAGTTTTAAATTTCATCAGTTTAACGATTCAATTTGGATTCCTTTAGATAACATTTTGTTAAAACTTCCCTTTTCTAAAGAAAAACTGTTAAAAAAAACAAAATTCATTCAAAAACAAGACTCAATAGGTTTATATTTGGTCGCTATAAAAGATGTTTTAAAGCGGAATTCAATAGCACCGTTAAGCTATATAAAACCAACCATAAAACAGATGATTTTACACAAACGTAAAATTGAATTAATTAGAGAGATTGAAAAAATATTAGTAAAAGATGCTACACAAAACAACAGTTTCAAAATATATTAAAATACAACTTTTAACAGCTTTCATAGTTTTTTTTAGTGTAAACTTAAATGCACAAAAAAGTATTAAAATTGATGGAGTTGCTGTTGTAATAGGTAAAAATATAGTTTTAGAATCAGATATCGCTAAATTTAAACAAGAAGTAGAAATAAGAAGCGAGGGTAAAATTACGATTTCTAATTGCGAGATGTTAGAAGAATTAATGCAACAGAAATTATTAGCACACCATGCTATAATTGATAGCGTAACAGTTTCTGAAGGCGAAATTAATCAAAGAGTTGAAAGAAGTATTCAGTTTTTTACTCAACAATACGGAGATGTTAAAAAAGTGGTAAAAGCCTATGGTTTTAATGATTTAGCTGACCTAAAAAAAGAGCTTTATGGAGTGCAGAAAGAGAACCTTCTTATAGAAAAAGAGCAACGGAAAATAACTGAAAAAATCGATGTTACTCCAGAAGAGGTTCGTTTGTATTTTAATGGGTTAAAAGAAAAAGGTGAGTTACCTCAATTTCCTGCTGAAATTGAATTAGCTCAGATTGTTGTATTAGCCTCTCCAACAGAAGAAGAAAATGAAAGAGTTATTGCTAAATTAAATGAAATAAAAAAACAAATAGAAGAAGGAGCTAGTTTTAAGATGAAGGCCATTATTAATTCTGATGACCCAGGAGTTACACAAAATGGTGGTGAATATACGATAACAAAACAATCCTCTTTTATTAAAGAGTTTAAAGAAATGGCTTTTAGTTTAGATGTCGGTCAAGTTTCTAAACCTTTTAAATCTAATTTTGGTTATCACATAATGCAGTTGCATTCTATTAAAGGAAATACAAGAGTTGCTTCTCATATTCTAATGAAACCAGAAGTGCCAGATGAAAAACTTAAGGAAGTTAAATTAAAGGTAGAAGGAATTGTTCAAGATATTAAAAGTGGAAAAATCACCTTTCAAGAGGCAGTTAAGAAGTACTCTCAAGACATAGAAACCAAAAATAGCGGAGGTTTAATTATTAATCCATCTACAGGAGAATCTAGATTTGACTTGACTAGAATGGATCCTGCTTTTTATGCTAGAGTTAATGATTTGGAAAAAGGAGGGATGACAGATGTTTTTTACGATGAAGATAGAGAAAATGGAAAGATGTTTAAATTTATCTTAATGAGAGATAGAGTTAATACTCATAAAGCGGATTTAGTAAAAGATTATGTTAAAATACAACAATTAGCACTCCAAAAAAAGAAAGAAGAGACTATAGAGAAATGGTCTAAAAGTAAAATTAGAGATACTTATATTAAATTAGGTAAAGAATATAGTAGCTGTACTTTTAAAAAAAATTGGAAAAAAGAAACATCTCCTAGATAATGTCAGACGTTGAAGCGGTTCATAATTTAGTAAAAAAGTATAATGCTTTAAAAGAAGAAATAAGTAAAGTTATTATAGGACAAAACGAAGCAGTAGATTATACACTTTTATCTATTTTTTGTGGAGGGCATTCTCTATTAATAGGAGTTCCTGGTTTGGCTAAAACTTTACTAGTAAATACAATTTCTGATGCATTAGGTTTAAATTTTAAAAGAATTCAGTTTACTCCTGATTTAATGCCTTCAGATATCTTAGGAAGTGAAATTTTAGATGAAAATCGTCACTTTAAATTTATTAAAGGGCCCATTTTTTCTAACATTATTTTGGCAGATGAAATTAACCGAACGCCACCCAAAACACAAGCAGCTTTATTAGAAGCAATGCAAGAACGCTCGGTTACTGTTTCTGGTAATCATTATAAATTAAATTTGCCATTTTTTGTATTAGCAACTCAAAACCCTATCGAACAAGAAGGTACTTATCCTTTACCAGAAGCACAGTTAGACAGGTTTATGTTTTCGATTAACTTAGAGTATCCTTCTTTTGAAGAGGAGGTGCAAGTTGTAAAAAGTACAACTGGTAATGTAAAACCTGCCATTAATTCTTTATTTTCTGGAGAAGAGATTGTTGAGGTTCAAAAACTAATCCGTAAAGTACCAGTTGCTGATAATGTTATAGAATATGCGGTTGATTTAGTTGGTAAAACAAGACCAAAATCTAATAAAGCAACAGAACTAGTTAGGCAATATTTAGATTGGGGAGCGGGTCCAAGGGCTTCTCAGAACTTAATTTTGGCAGCAAAAGCACATGCTGCTGTTAATGGAAAATTTTCTCCAGATATTGAAGATGTAAAAGCTGTGGCTATACCTATATTATCTCATAGAATTGTAAAAAATTATAAAGCAGAAGCAGAAGGAGTTACAATTTCTGATATTATTACATCTCTTATGTAATAGCAGAAGATATAGTTTATTTTTATTATAACTCTAATATTTTAATAATTTTCTCAAGAAAATACGGCATTTGCCGTATTTTTTTTTATTTGTATATTTATAGATATTTGTACTGTAACTTTAAAATAACAAAATTATGAAAATTCTATGTACAGCTTTGTTGGTATTCTTCATCTCATTCCAAACACAAGCTCAATCTGAAGGAGGTGATGGCGTGCCAGTAAATAACACTAACAAAACTGATACAAGTGATTTAGCAAATAAAATTGTTAAGAGGATTAATGGATGTGCTGATACCGCATGTTTAGTAACTTTTTATAATTCTATGGCCAAAGTTTGTTCAGGTTTTTCAAATAAAGAATCAGGAAAGAAAATTATTGCAGAAATTTTGAAATTAATGGACAAAAAAGAAGATGGTGTTTTATTTGATGTTTATATGTCTAAAGATAACAAATATCAAAAATATTTTATTGAGTGTGCAAAATTATTACCTTCTGAGTTAATGACAGAACTTAGAAATAAGGCACAACAATATCTTGATAGGAATAACAACTAGATTGCTTCAAAAAAACTAAAAATATTGCCTCCATAACGTTTATCATAAGTATGTTTTTTATGCTTCGATAAATCAGTATGTTTGGAATGCTCAATAATTAAAACTCCTTCATTTGTAAGGAGTTTTTTTTCGAATACAAGATCTATAATTTTCAAAAATTGTTCTTCTTCAAAATGATAAGGAGGGTCGGCAAAAATTACATCAGCTTGTATTGATGTTTTTTCTAAGAATTTATAAACATCGCTTTTGTAAGTATTTACATTTAATCCTAAATCCTTAGCAGTATTGTATATATATTTAATACAACCAAAATGAGCGTCTATTGCATAAATATTCTTTGTACCTCTAGAAGCAAATTCAAAACTAATACTACCTGTGCCAGAAAATAAATCTATAACAGAAATGTTTTCGAAGTAATAATGATTGTTTATTATGTTAAACAAAGATTCTTTGGCCATATCTGTTGTAGGTCTAACAGGTAAGTTTTTTGGTGGATTAAAACGTCTTCCTTTTAATTTTCCTGAAATAATTCTCATAACCCTAAAAGTGTAAAGTTTGAATGTTTTGATGCATTAATTTGATTAAAAATAGGGTTGTTACTTTCTAAAAAATTTATATTGCGAATGTATTTGTAAGCAATTTTATAAGTTTCAGAGTCTTTTTCTATATCACCCAAAAAGAAAACTGCTAAATTTTCAGTATCTAATTTCAGTTGTTCTGCAGTAAATAATATATAATAAATAAAATCTTCTTTACTACTGTAATTAAATGAATTATAAAATAATAAACGGTTTTTTTCGAAAATGAAAATGTCTAAAGAGGTTTTAGAAACGTTTAGATACATTTTCTTTTCTTGTCCATTTTTGATAGAAATTAATTTTTCTATTAATACTGTACTGTGATGTTTGTATTCAAATTCACCAAAGTTTTGAAAAATATAATTGTTAATATTTACGTATGGAATGTAAACATTTTTACATTTTAATATTTCTAAATTATCAAATGTAATGTAATCTGTTGTTAATGATTTTATGTTATAAGATAAATAGGATTCTAATTTATTTTCATTGAAATATTCATTTGGAACCAAACAAGACAAAGCATTTTGGTGAATGACCAAAACGCTAGAAAAATCGTATTGTAGATTTTTATCTGTCTTAAAAATATCTTTGATTTTAGACAGTAGTTGCTCTGGAGTAGTTATTGTTTCTTTAAAAAGATATTCTGAAAAGAAAATATCTTTATTTGTTGTTGAGTTTGAAATACAAAAAGAAAATCCATCCAAATTAAATTGGATGGACAGTTTATTGTTTATCGTCTTCTTAAAAGATGTATTACTGCTTTTTTGCACTTTCTTTTTTATCATAAAAAGGTGGCCAATTACCTCCAGTGGTTACTTCGTCTAAAGAACCTACAGAAACATACTCACCTTTTATTTGGTCAGTTGCTAAAGCTTCTAATTCTAATTTAACTAATGATTCATCCATACCTTTTAAAATATCTTTTTTTTCTGTTTTAGCCATAAAGGTAGGAACTACTAAACCCTGTACTTTCTCTACAGTACCAATTTCTAAATCAAATTCTTTATTAGGAACCCCAGGTACAGCAAACATATTTTGATAATCTTTATCTTTAAAGTATTTTAAAACTGGTTCATATCCAATTGTATCAACAATCTTTTTTTCTACATCGATAATAATTCCTCCACCTCTATCTTCTTTCTCTACAATTGTTTTAGTTTGAGTTAATGCTAATTGAGCTGTGTCAATAAATTTAATTAACCCTGCTTTATCTTTAGTATATTTTCCAAAAACTTCGTTGTATTTTACTTCAGCATCTCGAATGATTTTTAATTTTTCAACAACTTTAGCGAACTTTTTAACTTTAATTTTATTAAAATTTATAGGTTCCATAATACCATTGTAAATTTTATAAACTAAAAAAACCGTTGAAGCCAATAATAACAAAGATGCAATCCATCTTAATTTTAATGGTAAATATTTAACTACTACGATAGCTATTAATACAGCAACTAAAACAGCTGCTAAAATCATTCCAATTAATCCCATTTTAATATATTTTATTTATAGTCTCTACGCAAATCTACAATTTTTTTTTTATGATAAAAACTTTTATTTGCAATTCAATGTATCTTTGATGTTTTAATTTTTATATGATAAAATTACCCATCGATTTTTACAAAGAATTACTCAGAAAATTCTCTTACAAACCTACTTTAAAGCAAGGTGAATTATTCAATTTATTAAGCAGTTTTATTTTTAGTGAAAATAAAAGTGAACTATTTTTATTAAAAGGTTATGCGGGTACTGGAAAAACTACAACGATTAGTACTTTTGTCAATTGTTTAAATAAAACAAACATAAGAGCTGTATTATTAGCACCAACGGGTAGAGCAGCAAAAGTTATTGCTGTATATTCAAATAAAGCTGCCTATACTATTCATAAGAAAATATATTTTCCAAAAAAGCAACCCAATGGTTCTGTTGATTTTGTTTTACAGCAAAATAAACATAGAAATACTATTTTTATTGTAGATGAAGCTTCTATGATTCCAGATGAAAAGCAAAAACAAAATTACTTTGATCATTCATCTTTGTTAGAAGATTTAATTAGGTATGTTGATTCTGGTAGTCAATGTAAATTAATTTTTATTGGAGATACTGCCCAATTACCTCCTGTAAAGTTAAATATAAGTCCTGCGTTAGAAGCATCACAATTAAGTGTTTGTTTTGATAAAAAAGTTATTGAAATAGAGTTGGATGAAGTAATGCGACAACATAATAAATCTGGAATTCTAATGAATGCAACTATGTTAAGAAAGCAAATTGAAAATGATGGAAGTCAATTTCAGTTTAATTTACAATACCCAGATATAAAAAGATTGGAAGATAGTTTTGATATAGAAGATGCCATCGTAAATGCATATGACTATGCTGGAGTTGAAGATACTGCATTTATAGTTAGATCTAATAAAAGAGCTAATCAATATAATCAACAAATTAGATATAATATTCGTGGACAAGAAAACGAAATTTCTGCTGGCGACTATATTATGGTTGTAAAAAATAATTATTTCTGGTTAAAAGAATCTTCTGAGGCGGGTTTTATTGCAAATGGAGACATTTGTGAGGTACTTAAAATTTTTTCTATTAAAGAATTATATGGCTTTAAGTTTGCTGAAGTTGAAGTAAGAATGATAGATTATCCGCAAATGAAACCATTTGAAACAGTGTTAATATTAGATACTTTAATAAGTGAAATGCCCTCTTTAACTTATGAAGATAGTAATAAATTGTACCAAGCTGTAAAAGAAGATTATGTTGATGAAAAATCTAAGTTTAAACAATATCTAGCCATTAAAAAGAATAAATTTTTCAATGCTTTACAAGTTAAGTTTTCTTATGCGATAACTTGCCATAAATCTCAGGGAGGGCAATGGAAAACAGTCTTTGTTGAACAACCATATTTGCCAAATGGAGTCTCTAAAGAGTATTATAGATGGTTGTATACAGCAATAACTAGAACTCAGGATAAATTATATTTAATTGGGTTTAACGATGATTTTTTTGAAAATTAATGAAGTAAATAGTTTATAATAATACTTCCATATTTATTGCCATAAGTATGTTTTAAACCTTTAGATTTACTAGTGTTATAATTAAAAATATAACCAAAATTAAAACGATTAACAGTAAATTTATATCCTATTTGAATATTAAATACTATTGGTATTAATTCTTTAGTTACTTCACTTTTAGTATTTAAAAAACTACCTTGTAAAGTAGCGTCGTAAATTGCATATTGCAAAGTAGGCTTTACAAATAAAAACGATTCAATACCTCTTGAACCTGCATTATTGTTGTTATTTAAGTTTGTATTAAATGCAATTGAGTTAACTATTGATTGTAAAGCTTTAAAACCAAATCGCCCATATAAGCCCACAGAAGCATTGGTAAAAGTAGAGCCTAATCTTACTTTATTTATCCATGTAACATCTAAATTGTTTTTTTTGTTTTTTAATAAAAAATGAGAATATCCAAAGTTAAAATTTAAAGATAAAGCACTTTTTATTTGATGTTTCCACCCCACAGCTTTTCTAAATCCATAAATGTTGTGAATAAAATCTTGAACTTCTTTTCCAAGAGCATTAGGTCCAATAAAACCTAGTTGAATATTAGTAGAAAATATCTTTTTAGATTTATAAATACGATCCATTTTAAAACCAGTATAAAGATGAGCAGCAAAAGGTCTATCATGAAAAATTATATTGGTAACAATAGCTTTGTTAGGTGTATACATTTCATGACCTAATTGCCACTCATAAATCAATTTTTCTAAACTTTGGCTTTTTTTATGAGAAATGAATCTGTAGTTGATAAAAATACCACTGGTATAATATCTATCTCTGCTTTTTGAAATATATAAGTCGTTATCTGTTACAAAACCTATTTCTTTAGAAAATTTTTCTTGACATACTGAATAAAATGAGCAAAACAAGAGTAAAATTAGGGTCAAATATTTCATAGCAAACAAAGATATAAGAACTTGTATAAAATCGTGTTTTTTTAACAGTTTTATCAAAAAAAGTGATTATTTTTATGTTTTAAATCGTATCAATGAGCATAAAATTAGGATTAACTAAAGAAGACTTTGAGAGTTTTGAAAGTAACCATCAATTGTTAACAGCTTTAGAAGAAAAAAGCGAGATTAGTGATAAGGTTAAAAGCACTGTTCTTTATGATAAAGAGTTACGATCTTTACAAATAGAGTTGGTTAAATTACAGCGCTGGATATCTAAAGAGAAAAAAAGAGTAGCTATTATTTTTGAAGGTAGAGATGCAGCAGGTAAAGGAGGAAACATAAGAAGGTTTATGGAGCATTTAAATCCAAGATCTTCAAGATTGGTTGCGTTAAATAAGCCTACAGAAATAGAAAAAGGGCAATGGTATTTTCAACGTTATATTAAAGAATTACCTAATCCAGGAGAGATTGTCTTTTTTGATAGAAGTTGGTATAATAGAGCAGTTGTAGAACCTGTAATGGGTTTTTGTTCTGAACAACAATATAAAGAGTTTTTGGTTCAAGTTCCTGAGTTTGAACATATGATGTATGAGGATGGAGTTATTATCATAAAATTTTGGTTATCTATAACTAAAGAAGAACAATTAAAAAGATTCGATGCTCGAATGGAAGAACCGCTTAAGAGATGGAAATTTAGTCCGGTTGATAAACAAGGACAAGCGCTTTGGGATCGTTATACACATTATAAAGAAGAAATGTTTTCTAAAACACATACATCCTATAGTCCTTGGATGATGATAAAAACAAATGATAAAAAAGTAGCTAGATTGGAAGCTATGAGACATGTGCTTTCTCAATTTGACTATGAAGGAAAAGAAAATGCTAAAACCGTCATATCTCCAGATCCAAATGTAGTTATGCGTTATTATCGCTCTAATATTCAGATAGATTAGTTTATGAAAAGAGAATTATCAGATAAAGAAGTAAGAAAATTAAATAGTAAACAAGGTTTATTGGCGCTTCTGTCTAAAGAACCTCTTAATGTAGATAGAGCATTAAGGTATGTGGACTACCAAAGAAAACTTAAAAAATTGCAGGTAGAACTTATTCGATTGCAGACATGGGCAATTAATAACAATGAAAGGATTGTTGTGGTGTTTGAAGGAAGAGATGCAGCTGGAAAAGGTGGAGCTATAAGGAGAGTAACAGAACGAATTAACCCACGTTATATGAGAATTGTAGCTTTGTCAAAACCAACAAAAGATGAGCAAACACAGTGGTATTTTCAAAGATATGTAGAACAGTTTCCAAAAGCAGGTGAAATCGTTTTTTTTGATAGAAGTTGGTACAATAGGGCAGTGGTAGAACCTGTAAATAATTTTTGTACTTCAGAAGAGTATAAAATTTTTATGAATCAGGTTAATGATTTTGAAAGAATGATTTTAGAATCTGGAATTCGATTGGTAAAGATATATATGTCTATTTCTAAAAAAGAACAAGCTAAACGGTTTGCAGAAATTAAGAGTGACCCTTTAAAACAGTGGAAAATAACGAAATTAGACGAAAAAGCACAAGACTTATGGGATCACTATACTGAATACAAAAATGCAATGTTTGAAAAAACAAATACCGAAATATCTCCTTGGAAAATTATAAGGGCTAACAGGAAAACTGAGGCTAGAGTTAATGTAATCAATCATATTCTAGACAGTATTCCGTATGATAAAAGTTTAAATGTTTAAGAAATTAGTCGTTCAACTTCAGAGAAAATAATAAAAATTTCACTAGCAATTTGTTGGTTTGTTTTTAAATAGATTTCATCTTGTTGTTCAGTTCCATCAGAAAATTTTGGATCTACAAAAGGCAAATGAAATCTTTCTGATGCTTCCGGTATAAAAGGACAATTGGTATCCGCATTATTACAAGTTGTTATAGCTATAAAAGGATTTTTGTTGTCTGGATGGTCATACCTTTTAGAGAAACCTAGAATAGATTTTTGAGAGCCCTCAAATGAAATTACATACTTAGGGTTTTGATGACTAAAATCAGCAATTTTAAATGAAAACCCTGTTTTTTGTAATGTTTTTACAGTATTTCTATAAAAAGCAGTTACTTCTGTGCCTCCAGAAAACGAATTAATATTTAAACCAAAATAATCTGCTGCAAAAAAAGACCAAACTTGACCTAACTGACTTCTTCTTGAATTATGAGTGCAAATAAAATTTAAATTAACAACACTATTTTTTACATATTCATCTCTAATTTTGCTGGCAATATTTTGTAATAAAATGTATCTTTCTTCTGATAATTTGGAAGATTTATTGGCATTTTTAAAGAAGTTTAACGGAGAAGTTCTAGAAGTCTTAATCATCTTGTTATTTTTGTACAAAGATAGTATCATTACAATAGAAACCAAATTAAGAGAAGGTTAAGTATGCGTTTAGAAATTGGAAATAATGTAGCAGTTTTAGATGATGTTTTAAAAGGGAAAGTTATAGCCATTTCTGGAGATGAAATTGCTATTCAAACTGCTGATGGTATGGTTTTTAAGTTTGATTCTAGAGAATTGGTTAAAATTGAATTTGAACAGAAAGAATTGAGTAAATTTTCTGATATAAATAATCCACTTTTAAGAGAAAAATCTCAAGAAAAATCGACAAAAAAGACACTCTTTAAAAAAGAAAAAAATGAAATACTCTTAGAGGTTGATTTACATATTAATCAATTAGTAAAGACTACAAAAAATATGGATAACTATGATATGTTAAACACTCAGTTAGATACTGCCAAAAGAAAAGTTGAATATGCTTTATCAAAAAAAATTTCTAAAGTAATTTTTATTCATGGTGTTGGTCAAGGCGTTTTAAAATCAGAGTTACATAGGTTGTTAAGTAGGTATCCAGTTAAATTTTATGACGCTTCGTATAAAAAATATGGATTAGGAGCAACAGAAGTTTATGTTTATCAGAACTCTAATTAATTGTATTTTTGTAATATGAATTTGATTTATCTAGATAATGCTGCAACAACTAAAATAGATGATGAGGTTTTAAAAGTTATGCATACATCAATGCAAGATAATTTTGGAAATCCATCTTCAACTCATCAGTTTGGACGAAAAGCAAAATCAGCAGTAGAAAGTGCAAGAAAAAATATAGCTAAACATTTTAATGTATCTGCTAGTGAAATTATTTTTACAAGTAGTGGAACTGAAGCTGACAATCTAATTCTATATAATTCTGTTTTAAATCTAGGTGTAAAAAGAATTATAACAACCAAAATTGAGCATCATGCCGTAATGCATACATGTAGCTATTTAAAAAAGACTTATGATATAGTTTTAGACTTTGTAAATGTTGATAAGTATGGAAGCGTAGATTTAGAACATTTAGAGGAGTTATTACAAAAAAGCTCCCAAAAAACATTGGTAAGTTTAATGTATATTAATAATGAAATAGGAAATATTTTGGCCATTGATAAAATTTGTAATGTGTGCAGAAATTATGATGTTTTGCTACATTCCGATACAGTTCAAGCTATTGGACATTATCATATAGATTTGCAAAAGACTCCTATTGATTTTATAACAGCGAGTGCTCATAAATTTCACGGCCCAAAAGGTGTTGGTTTTGCTTATTTTAAGAAAGGATTTGGTATTTTACCAATGTTACACGGTGGAGATCAAGAAAAAGGAGCAAGATCTAGTACTGAAAATGTACATTCTATTCTGGGTATGGAAAAAGCTCTTGAAATATCAATTTTTAACTTAGAGAAAGATAAAGTACATATAGAATCTCTAAAAACATATTTTATATCAGAACTCAAAAAAATAGTTAAGAATATGGAGTTTAATGGATTTTCTTCAAATTTAGAACATAGCAGCTATACTATCTTAAGCGTTCGTTTTCCGATTAAAAATGATATGTTATTGTTTACACTAGATATGGCAGGTATTGCTGTATCTGGAGGTAGTGCTTGCCAAAGTGGTAGCAACAAAGGCTCTCATGTATTAGCAGAAATCCTTAACCCTATAGAAGCTGATAAAACTTCAGTAAGATTCTCGTTCTCAAAGTATACTACAATACAAGAACTCTCTATAACAATTGATAAAATTAAAGAAATTTTAAATTAATAGTTTAAATTAAAAATATTTTTAAAAAACTAGAGAATAATTTAGAAAAACTTTTAATGTTTTGAGTACTTTGATTAATAATTTTCATAATAGTTAAAATTAGTAGGTTAAATAATTATTTAAGTTTAGGTTATTTTTCTTTTTCTGTACATCAATATTCCGCCAAATAAGATAGCTGTAAAGAATAAAAAGAAATTAATGTTGTCTATGGGTACCCCCGGAGGACCTGGAGGACCTGGTGAAGGCGGTGGAGGCATTACTAATAATACCTTTATAAAATTAAACATAGGGGTTAAGGGGATTTTAGGGGTTAGGGGATTTTTGTTTCTTGTTTATCTTTTCCTTATTTTATATATGGGTTTATTAAAAGTTTTGTTTGTTTTTAGATCAAAATTGTATAGGTTCTTTAAATTAATAACTCAACTTTGAATTCTATTTAATTCTTTAGATAATCTATAATATAATATTTTACTTATAGGGTTTTGAATTATTTTAACAATTAATGGAGTGCCAGATAGGTGTGTAACCCTATAATCTACATCACCTATCGTGAGCACATCCCCATCTATATCCGTTAAATTCGTGGGGTCATTAATATTTGTATTTTTTTCTGTTACTAAAGTGATGTAGATTTCATTTAAATCAACAACGTTTTTCGTATTACTTTTAGAATTGCTGTTGGTTAAAATTTCTAAATCAGAAACGAATAATTTATTAAAAGAACAAGTTGTTTGTTTTTTTGTCTCTATTGATTTGAAATTGAACGAGGAAGCTTCTGTCGATTGAAGAGATACAAGTAAATTTTTATAATTTTTAATATATATTACAGAATCATAAAAATTACATACATCTGTTAAAATGGTATTAGCATTAACAGAGAAATCATTAATATTGTAAATTTGTGCTAAACTATTTAAATTAATAAATAGTAAAACAAATGGTAATAAATACCATTTACTTTTAGATTTAGGGGTCATAAAGTAATTAATTTAGGGGCTACTAAAAACCTTTTGGGTTTATAATATTTGGCTAATATATAAATTAATTTTTTAATAATAAAAAAAGATACTTTAATTTAAGTAAAAAAGAAGCAGATAATCCTGCTTCTTTTTTACTTAAATTAAAGTTATAACTGGTGTTTATTCTATTATTATTTTTTTAGTAAAAATCCCAATTTCTGTTGTTATTTTTACAATGTAAACCGCATTAGAAAAGTTTTTAACGCTAAATTTATTTGTGTTTTTTGTTTCAATTGTATTCCAACTTTTAGATTTTTGACCTAAAATATTAAACATTTCTAGCTTTTTAATTACCAAACCGGAGCTGTTTTGTAATATTAATTCTTTAACATCTCTTTTTAAGAAAATACTAATTTTATTGTTAAGAAGATTGTCTTGGTTATTTAAAGCACCATTATTATCTCCAAAAGTTAAGAAAAAACGATTGGTGTAAATACCTTTTTCAATATTTAATTCTATTAGGTTACTTTTTGATAGTTCATAAGATTTTCCAGATAATGCATCCTGTAAATATATGTTTTTGGAAATATTATTTTTTTCATCTATTTGTATTAAAATAGGATTATCTGTATCAATTTTAAGAACAATAGGAACTCTAAGAGAATTTGAAATTTCAGATACCCCAGCTATAATTAACTTCTTATCTGAGTACTCTGGAAACTGCCAATAAAAGTCTGTTGAACCTAAATCGTAAATTTCACTATCATATCCATTATCATATTTAAAATCGTTACCTCTTCTAAATGAAATACCTAATTGTCTATGAAGTTGAGCATTATTCGAATCTTTGTAATTAAATCCAAGTTTTAAAATAGGTAACAGGTTTATTTGTTTATGATTAGAAGATTTCTTACTGCCTTTAAAAAAATAAGTACCAGAACCTCCTCCTGAACCATCTGTGGTATAATTATCATCTTCAAAAGCTCTCATAGAGTTTTCAAATCTAACTGTTCCACCAGTATTTGAAGAAGAAACAAAGAAACCTTGAGCAACAGCAATATATCTATTTGGAGCATGATATGTACCACCACCTATGCTAGGTAGATTACCTTTTCTTAATTTCATATCATTAAGTCCAATTTTAAATGGAGTAGAGCTGCTAATTGTAAAACTAAAGACATCTTTCCATGATAATGAAACGGTTTTATCTATAACTAATGAAGCTGTATTTGTTAAAGAAGTTGTAACATCATCAAAATTGATACCTGCAGAAATAGTTAAATTTAAAGGAGTTGTACCTAAAATATCATTATATATTTTAATACTCTCCATATCAACTTTTTGGTTAAAACTAACAGTCATTGTATATGAACCATTTCCGTCTTCGTTTTCAATTGCATAATCTGTAGGTTGAGCAATTAAACTAATATCTTCTTTTATGGCATTACCTGAAGAAAATTCTACAGTAGCTGTAATACCATCAACAGTTTGTACAACCTTATTATTACTAATAGTTGCATTCTCCCAATCAAATACCACTGCAGCTGAAGCAGGAACACTATTTGCAGCTACTCCCATAGCTATGTTTCTTTGAGAGTAACCCCCTTGATATCCCGTTAAATTATGACCTTCTGAACTAGCAGGTATAATGTTATCTTCACCTGTATGTTCCCAGAAATATAATGTACCATCTATCTCATTTATATTTGTATTTATAAAATTAACAGCATCTAAAGCACTTGGGTATGGGTTACCTAATAAACTTGTTCTGTTTGCAGTAAAGTTAAAAGTTATAGAGCCATCATTTGGTGTTCCAATAAATGTAAAGTTTTGAGGGTTTTGCCCAGTACTCTTCATAGAATAACCTTGTCCTCTCTCTATGACTCCGGTAGCCCATTGTTGTACCCAATCGCTTTGATCTTCACCATTAAGATAAGAGTATATCCAATATGGGGCAATTTTGATAGCTTCATATGGAGAAGCAGAACCTGTTTTACCATCATATAAGTTTCCATTTCCATCCCAAGTTATACTTCTTATAGGAGAGTTTTCAGCAGTAGGCTCATTACCATCAAACATTACTTGACCAACTCTAAAGTTATCTTTATTTAATTCTCTTACCGGAGAAGTCCAATAATGATACCTGTAAATGCTTGGAACAATTGCAGCCTGATCTCTAAATAATTTACCATCTCCTTGAACATTAGAAAGTCCTGTGTGAGTTTGAATTAATTGTCCATTACCAATTAATCTAAGTTCACCATCTAAAATAAAATCTTCATCAAATTCTAAGAACTTGTTGTTTTGAACCATTAATTTAGAATTTGCTTTTATCCAAACACATTCTACTTCTACATCTTCAGCAAGAGTAGCGTGGTTGGATGAACCTTGAGCATCAATAACCATAACTTTATCTACATCGGCAGCATTAGTACTTGGTCCACCTGTAATAGAACCACTATTACCACCTTTCCATCTATCTGCAGCATTGGTTGTTGCTCCATTCCAGAAAATACCATTTATTTCTGTGTAAGTAAAATATTTAGTACCGTTAAAGTCGTAATTAGCAGAGTAAACATTTTCGTTATTACCAGCCGAATCTGTAATTGAAGTAGCTTCTAAGGGTACATAATCTACATTTGAAGTGAAATTAGCATCGTCTGCAACTTTAAGAACTTTTAAAGTATTAGGTGTCACTAAAGCGGCATCAATAGTACTTCTATTTACTGCAATTTGTACAGAACCAACAGTTCCATTTTCTTCAATTTTCCATTTTCTACCAATAGTAATTTCTGGTGCACAAACTAACTCTGAAGTAGTTGTATTGTTGATTACCCCATTATCATTACCCCAAACTAAAAAGTCTTTATTGTTGGTAAAAGAATTTCCATTAGTTAAATTGGTGGAAGCTATAGCACCTAAACCAATAGTAATAATAGCATCAGAATTTACTGATTTTGATTGAAACTGATCTAAATCCATAGCGTCATCTCGACCAATACCGGCTACGTCATTATGATAAGCCGCATTTGTAGTATAATCCCAAATAGTTGGGTTACCTCCAGTAAGAATATAATCTCCTTCAACGATTGAGCCACTATTATCAGTTACATCCAATGTAAATCCATATTTTATAGCTAGATAAGTTTCTACTTCTTGTCTTCTTGCATCTGTATGGGCATCGCTATATAAAATAACCTCAGCCACTGCACCATCTATAACTCTATCTGTACCTTGTTCTCTATCTCTACCAACATAATAATTTCTAGATTCGTTAGAAATATTAGAAAGGTAAACTCTTGAGTGTATCTCGTAATTGTCTGGTCTTGATTTTGTTAGAAAATCTGACGAAAGACCATTTACATACTCTGCACCATTTCTAACGTCAGGAGGAGTCCAAGTAGTGTTGTACAATTGAGAATCGTCTGAATGCCCATGCCCAATACCATCTGCATCATCATTTGTAAATGGAGTTGTCCAATTTGTTGTTGCTGCATCCTTATAAACAATATACATTGTTCTGGGGTTTAGGTTTCCTGTATATCTAAGTACATCATTATCAGCTTGAACAAATGTAACTGTAGGATTAAAGTTTAAATTATTTGCAGTTACAGTTACATCTGGTGTACCATCTCCAACAAAATCTGCGTTACCAGGTGTTTGATCTGACCAAAGAGTTACATCATTACCTCCAGTAACGTCTTTATCAGCTCTAAGCCATAATGTATTACCAGAATAATTTGGAGATACTGGATCATCATCTGAATCTCTATAATCTACATCATCGGTTGTAACATCAGAATCTACATCTGGTAAGTCAGTCTGAGGAGTGTTTATTTCATCATTTACATCATAACCATCATTTAAGTCAGAACCTTCAAAATTATCATCTAGTCCATCTCCATCTGAATCATTACCACTAATAGAGTTATCAGAATCTCCATTTTCTTCTATATCAGGTTTCCCATCATTGTCTGAATCTAAATCTTTATAATCTGGATTGTCTGTGTTGTCTGTGTTTCTTGGTGTAGTTGAGATATCTACCCCAACTGTATTACTTGTTCCACAAGGACTACCTACTGTACAATCAGTATCGTACGCATCGTTTAAACCATCATTATCTGCATCATTATCTGTATCTGTAGAAGGGGGAACATAACCAACTGTTGTTTGTGCTTCTATATTATCTGGAATACCATCATTATCAGTATCTATATCTAAATGATTTGGAACACCATCATTATCAAAGTCATACACATCAGGGATTCCATCATTATTTGTGTCTGTATAATTAGTGGTGCTTCCATCACCACCATTACCTCCATCAGAATTATCTCTATAATTTGGTGTACCATCTCCATCTTCATCACCATCAGGATTGTTTCCCCCACTTTCTGAAATATCAGTAATACCATCGTTATCATCATCAATATCTGTAGCATTTCCAATACCATCTTTATCGGTATCCACACCAACAACGGTATCTCTATAATCTAAATCCCCGCCAATAGTAACGTCATTGTCGCTATCAGTAAAATTATCTGAAACGGTGTTGTCAAAACTACCATTTACATCATTGTAAGTATCTCCGTTATCTAATGTATCTAGTAATCCATTAGTACCAAAAGTACCAGTAACTTTGCTGCCATCATTTGGTAAAGCTCCACCTAAACTTGATTCTAATACATCATTTGTTCCATCACCGTCTGAGTCTGGGTCTAAATAATCTGGTATAGTGTCTGAAACTAATGGACCAATAGCAGTTGCATCTGTATTTTCTGGAGTAACTCCATTACCATAAGCTAAATCGATACCTGTAATACCATAACTTCCAGTAGGAGGGATGTAGCTACCGGTGGGTTGAGCTTCAAAGTTATCAGGAATTCCGTCGTTATCTGAATCTAAATCAATATAATCGAAAACCCCATCACCATCTGTATCTAAAGGGGTACAATATGTAAAATTACCTAAAGCAATATCTTGTGATTCGTTAAAAGGAGTAACAGTACCAGTACCTACATTTTTATATACAATTTGTATTTTAACAATCCAAGCCGGTATTGCTCCAATTGTTACATTTGATGTTCCTGTTGTAGTACCTGTGAAAGTTCCTCCGCTGTAGGTGTAAGATGCTCCAGTTGTGTAGTCTGTTGCTAAAAGTGTATAAGTAGAACCATCTTGCTTTGTTAAGATTACTTGAACATCGTCTGTAGCCGTAGCTGCAGTTTCCCTATTAATATCATAAATAGTAAAAGATAAATTATATATTGGAGCACTTAAATCGAAAATGTGCCTTGATTCCGCACCAATAGAAGCTCTTTGTCTGATAGTGTAAGAAGAATTTGTAGTAATAAAATCATTTATACGATAATTACTGTCACTACCCACGTTAGTAGTTCTAGACATTCTAAATTCTACATTTGCATTTGTAATATTTGCATTTGTGGTAATTGGATCATCTCCAGAGGTTTCTGTTGTTGTACCTTCTGTATATTCAGCATCCCAATCTAAAATACCGTTATTTACGGAACACGTGCCTATTTCTACAGTATCTAGAATACCATCATTATCATCATCTAAATCTGTTTCATTACTTACACCATCTCCATCGATGTCATTTGTAAATGTATCATCTCTATAATCTACATCTCCACCAGAAAAAACATCACCATCTACATCAGGAAAGTTATTTGTTTGTGAGTTATCGTAATTACCATTAACATCTGTGTAGTTATCACCATTGTCATAATTAGCATCTAATCCATTTGTACCAAAAACTCCAGAAATTGAAGTTCCAGCTTCAGTATTATCCAATAGGCCATCATTGTCTGAGTCTGTTTCTAAATAATCTTTAAGACCATCACCATCAGTGTCTTGTGGAGTTAAACCATTTGTGCCAGTGGAATAAGCAGTGTCAATACCATTTGCATTAAATACACCATTAGGAGTAATATAACCTATTGTACTTTGTGCTTCGATGTTATCAGGAATACCATCATTATCTGAGTCTAAATCTAAGTAATTAGGGACTCCGTCATTATCTGTATCAAGAGCTGGAGAACAGCTTACTTGGATTGTGTATCGCATTGCACCTGTACAACCTCCTAAAACACCTACATCTGCTGAAGCATCTGCTAAAATTGTTATTCCTGGTGTTCCAGAACCGATATCTATGACGCTTACGGTTTGTGTTATTGGACTTGTTAGTGGGTTAAAACCAAGGGTGGTGCTACATTGTACCCCTGTATTTACTGATGGAGAGACATAACTACCACTATTAATATTTACGGTGAATGTTTCGGAACCTCCATCTAAATCACCTTCCGCTTGAATATTACTTATTACAACTTGACTACCAATTGCTACACCTAAAGAAGTTAAATTTATATTGTCTGTAGTAGTACCTCCAGCAGTGGTTATTGTAAAAATTGAAGAAGTTATTGTGCCACTACAGTTGTCAAAACCTTCTTCTGTATCTAATATACCATCATTATCATCATCTAAATCTGTAGCATCAGGGATACCGTCATTATCGTTATCACTAAAAGAAGAGTCAGCATCTCTATAATCTACATCACCAGAATCATCTCCACTACCATCGTTAACATCATTATCTGCATCAGGGAAATTGTCTGTTTGTGTATTGTCAAAGCTACCATTAGTGTCTGTATAACCATCACCAACATCATAGTTTGCATCTAAACCATTAGCACCAAAATTACCACTTATGGATAGGTTAGCTTCAGCTCTATCAGAAATACCATCATTATCAGAGTCTGAATCTAAATAATCAGGAATAGCATCATTTCCACTATCTGTATTTATTAATCCAGCACCACCAGCACCACCTAAACCTGTTGCTCCAGCTGTGTCATTATTTTCATAAACACTGTATAAACCATTAGCACCAACGGAGCCACCTGGAGCTATATAAGGAGAACCTCCTTGATTTGTTGTTGCTTGTGCTTCGATATTGTCTGGGATTCCGTCATTATCCGAATCTAAATCTACTATATTGGGTATGCCATCTCCATCAGAATCACAGACTACGTCATGAGCTTGATATAATATATTATCTATTTCAAGAGTCCCTGAGGTGTAAACAGCTAATGTAATTTGAATGTATCTTGCATCTGCAGATAATTTATACTCTTTGTTTTGTTCTGTGTTTAGAGCTATCCAGTTAAAAACTTTTGGGTTTGTAAAATTGGAAGTAGTTGAAGATTGCTCAATTTTCATTTCATTACTTAATGAGCCTGTAATACGTGATTCTATTTCAATAATAGTGTTTTTGGGGACTATAACACCTAAATCTATAGTTAATACATCTGAAGTAGAATTTAATGTTGCTCTTAAATTATCTGAACCAATTGAATTACCTGAATTTGTAACACTACTTTGACTTTGAACTGATGATGCATTACTTTGAGTTCTGTTGACTGTAGCACATTCGACAGTATCTATAATACCATCATTATCATCATCTATATCTACAGAATCTGGAATTCCATCACCATCAGTATCTTTTTGAATTATGGTTCCAGAGTCTCTCCAATTGACATCATCAGGAGAATCTGCAGCACTTGTATTTGGAAAGTTATTGAGCTGTGTATTATCAAAGCTTCCATTTACATCTGTATATTTACTACCATTATCATAAGCATCGTCTAATCCATTTTCACCAACATCTCCAGATAGATTTATATTACCTTCGATCGTATCTGAAACACCATCGCCATCAGAGTCTAAATCTAAGTAATCGGGGTTTCCATTACTATCAAAATTGATAAGTCCAGCACCATTTAAACCACCTAAACCGTTAGCATTTACAGTATCATCTCCACTTTCGTAAGCGCTGTCTAGACCATTTACACCCACGACACCATTCGGAGGGATATAACCAGAAGTTGATTGTGCTTCTATAATATCTGGTATACCATCATTATCTGAATCTAAATCTAAATGATTAGGAATACCATCATTATCAAAATCATATACATTTGGAATACCATCTCCATTGATATCATCATAATTAGTTGTACTAGAGTCTCCAACACCGTTATCATCTCTAACATCTAAATAGTTCGGAAGGAAGTCTCCATCTTCATCACCAAGTGGATCATAGGTGGTTCCATTAACTGTAAGTTCTACAGTATCAAGAATACCATCATTATCATCATCAATATCAATTGTATCATCTATACCGTCTCCATCTGTATCTATTTTTTCGATAGCATTTAACTCTACAGCTATGTGAAGTGGTTCAACAGATGTATTTTCTGGGGTTTCGTTTCCAATACCAGGATAAGCAGAATATTCACCAGGAAAAACATTTAACACCATAGTACCTTTGCCACCTACAATATTATCTGGATTTCCTATGAAGTAAAAATATGTCTTACCCCATTCGTTTTTAGAAATTCTATTTACTACCTGCCTTGGGTATAAAGTAGCCGCATTTTTACCTACTTGGTAGTCAAATTTCTGTTTGTGTGTACCTCCATAATATTCGTTATTACCTGTGCCACCGTTGGCATTACTTGTTGCAGACATAGTATATATGGTAAGTCTATACAATTTTCCAACTTCTAAATCTCCCATAGTAGTTCTAACGGATTCTTCTGTACCATTACCTCCTAAGTCTTTCATAGTTATCCATGTTGCATGCCCTGTTGGAGGGTTAGGTAGAATACCAGCTGACCATGTTGCTTCTGCACCAATAGTACCTTGACCTCCAGCAATAGTTCCTCTAGAAATATCTGGTGTTCCATTAAAATCTAACCAACCTGTGGGTGTACAGTCCCCACAAGTAGCATTATTAGAACCCGTACCTGGTATCGTTTGTGAAAAAGTTACTGCAGAAGTCAAAAACAATAGTAAAGTAATTAAAACCTTGTATTGTTTTTTTTTAGTGAATAGAATTACCCCAAATTCTAGTACACTGAAAAACATTTTTTTCATGTATTGTTTGTTGAATAAATAATTGGGGGGAATACTGCAAAAGTAATGTTATTTTTTTTAATAAAAAAAACATAACCTATGAGATGTGTTTGTTAAAATATAATTTGTTAACTTAAGTTCTTATTATACTACTTTATAAAAATCTTTTTAGATAAAATTTCTTTTTCGGTTTTAATTTTAATAATATAAAAAGAATTGGATAAAGTTTTAACCTCTAATCTATTTTCTAAGGTTCTTTTTATATTAGACCAAGTTTTTATTTTTTGCCCTAATATGTTATAGATTTCTATATTTTTTATTATAATATTGTCTTTGTTTTCAATAATTATTTCTTTTGAATCGTTATTTAAATAAATATTAATTTTTTTAAGTATTATATTTTCATCAGTATTTAAAGTAGGGCTACTTTCATTAAAGGTTAAATAAAAACGTTTTCTATATTCGCCTTTATCAAGTTTAAACTCTATAGCAGTTTCATCTGATAATTTGTGATAAATATTCGTTACTTTATCATGAATAAAAATATCTTTATCAATATTTCTTTGATGATCTATTTCAATAGTAAAAGGTGTATTATTATCTACAGAAATCGTTAAAGGAACTTCTAAGTCTTTATTAATTTCTGAAACGCCCGCAATAATAAGCTTCTTATTTGAATAATCAGGAAAATGCCAATAGAAATCTGTTGTTCCAACATCGTAAACTTCACTATCATATCCGTTGTCATAGTTGAATGTGTTGCCTCTTCTAAATGAAATTCCGATTTGTCTATGTAAATCAATTTGTCTAGGAGATTTGTAGTTAAACCCTAATTTTAAAATAGGCAAGAGGTTTACATCTTGTATATTGTTGTTACTTGCATTTTTTTGTTGTTTAACTCCTTTAAAGAAATATGTTCCTGTACCACTACCATCATTACTTGGGTCACTGTAAATATCTGTTTCAAAATTTCTCATGGAGTTTTCAAACCTTACTTCACCTCCAGAAGGTGATGCAGAAACAAAAAAACCTTGAGCTACAGCGATATATCGGTTTGGGGCATGGTAAGTATCTGCGGGATCTATACCAGGTAAATTACCTTCTCTAAATTTAATATCATCTATTATTAAATTATATTCATTATCAGCACTAATAGTAAAAGAAGATACATCAACCCAATTTAAATTAACCGTAACTCCGTTTGTATCTGTAAGAACCTGAACAACATCATCATTATCTTCAGGTCCATTATCGCTAAATGTAACATTCAAAGTTCCAGCTCCTTTTTTAGCAATATAAACACTTACAATATCTACATCACTATTAAAAGTAAATGTTGAGGTGTATGATGCTGAAATTTCATCATTCAAATCTAAATATTTACCCGTTGTTCCACCAGCTTCATTTTCAGTGGTGTCTAAATCTTGTTTATTGTTAGAAGTAGTATACGTAACAGAAAAACCTTCTACTGTTTGAGTTATATCTGATGTATTGTCTATGGCATTCTCAAAATCGAATGTGAAAGGTGCAACAGCTGGAACACTATTAGCTGCAATTCCCATAGCTATGTTTCTTTGAGAATATCCACCTTGATAACCTGTTAAATTATGACCTTCTGTAGCAGAAGAAACAGAATCGTCTTCACCAGTATGTTCCCAAAAATATAGAGTACCATCGATAGAACTTAAATTAGTGCTGATAAAATTTACAGCATCTAACGCAGATGGGTAGGGATTACCTAATAAGCTTGTAGTATTTGCTGGAAAATTAAAGGTAATTGAACCATCATTTGGTGTACCCGCAAAAGTGAAATTCTGTGGATTTTGACCAGTACTTTTCATTGAAAAACCTTGTCCTCTTTGTAAAACACCTGTTTGAAACTGTTGTGCCCAATCTGCTTGAGTAGTTCCATACAAATAAGAATAAATCCAATAAGGTGCAATTTTAATGGGTAAATCTGGAGAAACAGTTCCTGTGGCACCATCATAAATATTACCCTCTCCAGACCAAGTAATAGGTCGCAAAATAGATGTTTCAGATGTTGAGTCATTCCCATCAAATAATACTTCTCCAACTCTAAAGGTGTCTTTATTTAGTTCTCTTACTGGAGAAGTCCAATAATGATATCTGTATATGCTAGGTACAATTGCTGCTTGGTCTCTATATAGCTTTCCGTTACCTTGAACATTTGATAAACCTGTATGGGTTTGTATTAATTGTCCGTTGTCAATTAAACGTAATTCACCATCTAAAATAAAATCTTCATCAAACTCTAAATATTTGTTATCATCTACCATTAATTTAGAGCCAGTTTTAATCCAAACACATTCTACAATGGCATCTTCTGTTAGAGTTGGGTGGTTAGAGGTACCTTGAGCATCAATAATCATTACCTTATCTTTATCAGCTACATTTGTAGTCGGCTTCCCAGAATTGAATCCACCAATCCATCTATCTGCTTCTAAAGCTTCACCACCATTCCAAAAGATTCCGTTTATTTCACTGTAGGTAAAATATTTAGTACCATTGAAGTCGAAGTTGGCTTCATAAACATTTTCTGAGTTTATAGTAGTGTCATTTAATGGAACATAATTAACATTTGTAGTAAAGGCTTCATCATCAGCTACTTTTAAAACTTTTATGGTAAATGGTGTGTTTAAAGCACCATCAATAATGGCTTTATTAGCGGCTATTTGAACAGAACCAACATTACCAGTTTCTACAATTTTCCAAGTTCTACCAATAGTTTTTTCGGGAGCACAAATAATTTCAGTTTCTGTTGTTGTATTAATTACACCATTGTCATTACCCCACATTAAGAAATCTTTGTTACTGCTAAATGAATTAGCATTAGCAGTGTTTGAAGAAGCAATTGCTCCTAAACCAATAGTTATAATGGCATCCGAACTTACGCCAACTGATTTAGATTGTTTTTGGATAAAATCTAAAGCATCGTCTCTACCAATACCAGCTACATCATTATGATATGAGCTGTTAGCACTGTAATCCCAAACTTTTGTAGATTGATCGGATAAAATATAATCTCCTTCTACAATGTCTGCAGAATAGGAAGTTGTACTTAACGTAAAACCGTATTTTATTGCCAAATAACTTTCTATGGATTGTTGTTTTAATGCTGTAGGTTTTTCATTAAAAACCATTATTTCCGCAATTTGTCCATCCCAATAGCGGTTACTTCCTCCTGCATTACTTCCAATACCCATATTGGAACCAGCACCGGTTATAGTAGCTATTGTATTACCACTTGTAGTATTTAAAACAGCACCTAATTGATGATTTGCTTGTTCAAATCCTGTTGGGGTATCTGTGCTTGAAGTAGCCGTTCCAAAAGTGTATAATGAATAATTATTTAAAAAATTTGGTGGATTATTAGTTGCAAAAATAGTCCCACTTGCTCCAAAACGTTGCCTCCACACAAGAGGATCAGTAGGAGCATCGTTACTAATTTTAACATGGAAGTTAACACTTGAACCTGTTAAAGCTTCCACAAATATAAATGAGTTTTTATGTGTATTAGGATTTGTAACAACATATGTCCATAAATTGTCATATGTTGATCCACTCCCTAAGATACCACCTGTAATTATTAAATCTTCATTATTTGTATCATCAAAATCGATAACTGGGTTAAAATTTAACAAGTTGGCAGTAGCATCTAATCTATCTGGAGCTTCTCCTGTTGGAGATGTAGCTGTAAAAGAAGGTGTGGTTTGATCTACCCATGCTGTAACTTCATCTGAGGCTTCTGTTACACCTCTGTCTGCTCTTAACCAAAGAATACCATTTGTAATTCCAGGAGTAACAGGATCTAACGTATTATCTCTAAAATCTACATCTCCAGTTGTAAGAACATCAGAATCTACATCTGGTAAGTCAGACTGTGGTGTATCTATTTCATCATTTACATCATAGCCATCATTATTGTCTATGCCTTCAAAAACATCTGCTAAACCATCTCCATCAGTATCTACAAAGCTTGATGGGTCAACAATTCCGTCTGGAGTTCCGTCAGTAGTATTGCCAGTATTTGCATCTAAAATTGCATCAGTAGCATTATTTACTTGATTTTCTGCAATATCGAAAGTTCCATCGTTATCTGAATCTGTATCTAAATAATCAGGGTTGTCTGTACCATCATGATTGTTTGGAGTTGATAAATCTACACCAGTTATACTACCACAAGGTGTACAATCTGGGTCGTAAGCATCATTTAAACCATCATTATCAGTATCTGTATCACCGACAGTTGCAGGTGGAACATAACCTGTAGTTGTTTGTGCTTCTACATTGTCTGGAATACCATCGTTGTCTGCATCTATGTCTAAATGGTTAGCAACACCATCACCATCAAAATCATAAACATCAGGAATACCATTGCCGTCTGCATCAGTGTAATTGGTTGTACCTCCTGGGCCACCTGAGCCATCATCTGATGTGTCAAGATAGTTAAGTGTTCCATCATTGTCTTCATCACCATCAGGATCATTACCACCACTTTCATTAATATCTGGTATTCCATCACCATCATCATCTATATCGACAGAATTCACAAAACCATCATTATCTAAATCTATTCCAGCTAAATCATCTCTATAATCTAAATCACCTCCCATATCTACATCACCATCTGTATCTGTAAAAACGGTTTTAAAAGTGTTGTCATATTCACCATTAACATCAGTGTAACCTTGATCTGTATCTCCTGTTTCAAGAGTGTTTATTAAACCATTTGTGCCAAAAACTGAAGGAGCACCATCTGCTATACCATCTGTATTTCCATCTGTTAAACCAGCACCAGATTCTACAATATCAAAACCTCCTTCGTTATCAGAATCTAAATCTAAATAATCTGGGTTAGCATCACCATCTGTGTTAACTGGTGTAAGACCTGTTCCGTATGCTAAATCTATACCTGTAATACTGTAACTACCAGAAGGAGTAATGTAACCTGCTGTTGATTGTGCTTCAATATTGTCTGGAATACCATCGTTATCAGAATCTAAATCTATATAATCGAAAATACCATCTCCATCTGAATCTAATGGTGAACAATACGTAAAGTTTCCAACAGCTAAACTTTGATTGTTTGATATAGAACCAGACCCAGTATTAGAAAAAACTATTTGAATTTTTGTAATATAAACAGGAATTGAGTTAATAACTAGGTCTTCGTTGGTGTTGTCGTTATTTGCCTCGAAAGTATTTGAACCTAAATCTGTTATAGTTGCAGCTGGTGTTGTATAGTCTGTACCTCCAACCATAGTATATGTAGATCCATCTTGTTGTGTAATAATAATTTGAACTTTGTCTTTTGATGTTCCACCAGCACCATTATCTTCATCAATATCATAAATGGTAAAGCTTAAGTCTTTTACAGGAGCTTTAAAGGTAAATATGTGTCTTGATTCTGCCGAAACAGCTGCTCTTTGCGTAAAAATATATGCATTTGTGCTATTCGAAACAGCAGAATTACCAATGAGATAATTACTATCACTACCTACAGTTGTAGTTCTAGTTAATGTAATATCTACTTTACTTTCTGTAGTAACACCTCCATTTAAAGTGGTTGGGTCTTCAGTAGTAGTATTTCCTCCAAATTCACTAGTGTCTCCCCAGTCTAGAGTTTTATCGGCTCCAACACAATCTCCATTAGTACTTTGTTCTATGGAATCTAAAATACCGTCATTGTCATCATCTAAATCTATTTCATCGTTTACGCCATCTCCATCAGTATCGATTGTAAACGTATTATCTCTGTAATCTACATCTCCACCAGAAAAAACATCACCATCATCATCTGGGAAATTATCAGTTTGAGAACCATCAAAACTACCATTTACGTCTGTGTAGTTATCACCATTATCATAAACATTGTCTAAACCATTGTTACCAACAATTCCTGTTAAGGTAACACCAGCTTCTGTATTATCTAATAAGCCATCATTATCTGAGTCAAGTTCTAAATAATCATTATCTCCATCTGTATCTGTATCTATAGGTGTTAATCCACTAATACCATATGCCGTATCTATACCACTTGCATTTACAACTCCATTTGGAATGATATATCCATTAGTAGTTTGTCCTTCTATATTATCAGGTATTCCATCGTTATCTGCATCTAAATCAAAATGATTCGGAACTCCATCATTGTCTGGGTCTAAGCTGGTCCAAATACCAAAAGTATTGATAGTATCACCAGGAACACCAGTTGCAAAATCAGGGTCTTTATAGTTTGGTATGTCATCTGTATCTGCATCTGCAGATGGGTCGTAACCACCTGTTTCTTCTGTGTCTAAGATACCATCGTTGTCATCATCTAAATCTGTGGTGTCAGGAACACCATCATTATCATTATCTGTATATATTGTTGTGTTATCTCTCCAATCAACATCATTTGGTACATCAGCACCATTTGTGTTAGGATATTCACCGAAAGGAGTGTCATCATTATTTCCGTTAACATCTACATAATTATCTCCATTGTCGTAATTAGAGTCTAAACCATTGGCTCCAGGAGAACCACTAAGAGAGAGGTTAGCTTCTATTCTATCTGAGGTTCCATCGTTATCTGAATCTAAGTCAAGATAATCTGGATTATCCAATCCGTCATGATTATTTGGTGTTGATAAATCTACACCAGTTACTGCTCCACAAGGGGTGCAATCCGGATCATAAGCATCGTCTAAACCATCTCCATCTGAATCTACATCTGCAGGTGGAACATAAGCAGAAGTAACTTGAGATTCTATATTATCTGGAATTCCATCATTATCTGAGTCTAAATCCAACTCGTTAGGGATTCCATCTCCATCTTCATCACAAGTAATAGTAAAGCCTTCGAAACTTACATTGTCTATTTGTAATGTTCCTCCATTATCTACTTCTAATCGAATTCTGACATATCTTGCAACTCCATCTAATCTATATTCTTTGTTTTCATCAGCTCCGGTAGTTGTCCAGGTAAATATTTTTTGATTTGAGAATGTAATATTATCTGCAGATTGTTCTACTCTCATGGTATGAGTATTGTCTCCTGTTATGGAAGATTCAATAAAAATAAGAGTATTGTCGGCAACATCTGTATCGCTATTTAAATCTATGGTTAAACTATCTCCAACATCATCTAAAATAGCATAAGCATTATTAGAACCTATGGCATTTGCTGAAGTTGTGATACTAGTTTCTGCTTGAATTCCAGAGGCATCACTTGCAACAGTATTTGATGTAGCACATTCGTTTACATCAGGAATACCATCGTTATCATCATCTATATCTACATTGTCTAAAATACCATCTCCATCAGTATCTTTACCAACCGTGGTTCCATTATCTCTCCAGTTAACGTCACCACCTACTGTTGTGTCTGGAAAGTTGTCTGTTTGTGTATTGTCAAAGCTACCATTTGGGTCAGAATAATCATCTCCATTATCATAAGCATTGTCTAAGCCATTGTCTCCAACTTCTTCTGTTAATGCCGAATTTGCTTCAATTTCATCGCTAGTTCCATCGTTATCTGAATCTAAATCTAAATAATCTGGAATTGTATCTACTCCACTATCTGTATTAACAACAGTATAACTTGTAGCGCTTGGTGTATCATTGTTTTCATAGGCACTATCTAACCCATTGGCTCCTACAACTCCAGTTGGAGCAACATATGTGGCTGTTGGCTGACCTTCTATAATATCTGGGATACCATCGTTGTCTGAATCTAAATCCAAATGATTAGGTATTCCATCTTTATCGAAGTCATAAACATCAGGTATTCCATCTCCATTAATATCATTATAATCTGTTGTACTACCGTCTGAAGTTCCATTATCATCTCTAACATCTAAATAGTTAGGAAGCAAATCTCCATCTTCATCACCTAATGGGTCATAAGTTGTTCCACTAACAGTTAGTTCTTCGGTGTCTAATATACCATCGTTATCATCATCTATATCCACAGAATCTGGCACACCATCTCCATCTGAATCTAATTCGTCTAGAGCATTTAATTCTACAGCAATATGTAAAGGTTCTACAAATAGATTTTCAGGAGAAGTTGTTCCAATACCCGCATAAGCAGAATACTCTCCGGGAAAAATATTTAGAACCATTGAGTTATCCACATCCGGGTCTCCTAAAAAATAAAAAAATGTTTTTCCCCAAGAGTTTTGGGTTAATCCAGAAACAACCTGTCTTGGTTGTAAATTAGCATCGTTTTTGCCGATTTGATAATCAAATTTAGATTTGTATGCTCCTCCATAATATTCATCATTTCCTGTTCCACCATCTGCGTTACTAATAGCGGTCATTGTATAGAGGGTTAATCTGTAAACTTTACCAGAAACTATACTTCCCATATTAGTTTTAACAGATTCTTCTGTTCCATTTCCACCTAAATCTTTCATTGTTATCCAAGTAGCATCTCCAGTTGGAGGTAAAGGTAGTGGTGCATTTGTCCAAGTTGCTTCTGAACCAATAGTTCCTTGACCACCAGCAACATTTCTATTCGAAATATCTGGAGTTCCTAAAAAATCTAACCAACCAGTTGGAGTACAGTCTCCACAAGTTGTAGCTGAAGAACCAGTACTTGGAATTGTCTGAGCATTGGTTTGAATGCTAAGTATAGTAAGTAATACAATAAAAGTAAAGGAGGCTAAATTATTCTTTAAGCTTTGAATTCCCCCAAATTCAAATACTCTCGAAATAATAATTTTCATAATGTATTTTTTAAAGCTCTGCTATACAGTTATATAGCTACTCCTTACAAATATACATCATAGAGGTGATAAAACCAAATAGATAGTTTTCATAGTTAAGAAAAAAAGGTTAATTAATAATTAGTTTTTTATAAGATTTTCCTTTTGAGTTGACTATTTTTAAGATATAAAATCCTTTTTTTAATTCTTGAATATTAAAAGATTTATCAATGTTAAAAGCACCATTAAATTCTTTTACTTTTTTTCCGTTAATATCAAAAAGAGTTAACTTATTAGATTTAATATTTAATCTGAATGAATTTTTGACAGGATTTGGATAAATTAAAACCTCATGGTTTAATATTAGATTTTCAGTAGCAAGTGTAGCTGGAGCACTTGCTAAAATTTTAAACTCACCTGGTGCTAATGAGATTAAATTGTTGGTATTTGTAAAGTTTTGGGCTTTATTATTGTCTAATAAATCATACCAAACTCCTGTTTTTTGTAGAGTAGGGTTGATGTTTTGGGTGGTTGTACTAAAATTACCTACGATTGTAATGTATTTAATCTCAGGAGAGTTTGGTGAAGAAAGTTGTATTTTCTTTAATCCTAATATATTAGCGACGTCCAATGTAAAATCTGATGTTTTAAAAATATCGTATTTAAGTTTTAGTTGGATTAATTTATTCCAAGTGTTATAAATATCTTTTCTTTCTTGATTGTTAAAATAATTCCAAAGAATAGGTTTATTGCCAACTCTACCATTTTGATTGATACTAATGTCATATCCTAATTCTCCAAATTGCCAAATCATTTTTGGCCCAGGAACGGTAAAGTAAAAGGCTCCTGCGAGTTCTGATCTCTGTAATCCAATATTGGTACTTTTTATATTATATGAACCATTAGAATTACCATCATCAAAATTTTCAAACATTAATCTTTCTTCATCATGACTTTCCATATAACTAATGTTTGCGGGTATAGACCACCCTCTATTCTTATATGATATCCAAGAGAAATCTGAAGAATAATCTCTATTATGTCTAGTATCTCTACCAGTATGTTTTCCTCTAGTTGCTGAAGAATAATTCCAATTATGATTACTCCAAACCATAATTCCTTTCCCCTCATTTAATCGATAATTAACCCATTTAGTTTCTTCAGAATTTGGGCCTAAATGTTCAAAAATTACATAGAAGTCAGCATCTTTTTCCCATTGATAATCTGCGTATTCTTTTAAAATAGCAACCCTGTCTGCTTGTTCTGAGTTGGTGCAACCTTCATTATTTGTACAATTTTGAGTAAACCCTTTGGTTAAATCCCAACGAAATCCATCAACTTTAAATTCTTCAATCCAATATTGAGCAGTTCTTTTTACATAATCTTTTACAGCTTGCTTGCTATGATTTAAGTCGTTAAAAACACTGTAACTGTGTGTAGCAGTTTGATTAAAAAAGGGACTATTGGCATTTACTTGTGCATCGTAGTTCTCGCTATCCGAACTATACATTCTAAAATATGGATTCTGACCACTTGCATGATTGTAAACTACATCTATAATTACAGCAATTCCTCTTCTATGGCATTCGTCAATGAGTTGTTTGAAAGCTTTTGGTGTTCCATAATATTTATCAAGAGCCATATGAAATGAAGGATTATAACCCCAAGATTCGTTTCCGTCAAATTCATTAACAGGCATAAATTCTATCGCATTAATTCCTAAACCTTGCAAGTAATCTAATCTTGCTTTTACAGCATCAAAACTATGTAAAGCATCAAAGTCTCTTATTAAAAGCTCATATATAACTAAATCTGTTTTAGCGGGTCTTTGAAAATCAGTAGTTTTCCATTGATATTCTTCATCACCAGTTCTTAAAAGTGTTACTGCATGACTAGTTTTTCCTGTTGGATAAGTAGGTAGGTTAGGGTATGTTGTTGAGTTGATATATTGATCGTTAGAAGGGTCTAAAATTGATGTAGAGTAGGGGTCTGCAACTTTTATTACACCATCAACTAAATATTGATACATATGATTTGTTTGTGGAGTTAAACCAGTTAGTTCTATCCAAAATCGATCTTTAGCAGTGTCTTTTTTTAGTAAGTACATGTTGTTTCTTGTCCAATTGTTAAAATCGCCAATAACATGAACAAATTCTTTCATGGGTGCATAAAAAACTAAAGTTGCTTTTGTGTTATCTGTTGGATTAAAATTGATACCGTCTTTCATGCCAGAAGGTATAGCAGCTTCTGTAATTGTAGGTTTAACAATAAAATTAAAAGTTACACTTTTTGTTTCTCCATTGTGAATAGCTTCTAGAGTAAAATCGATATCTTGGTTTACTGTATGTTGATAATTATAGTTGGTTAAATTTGTTTTTTGATCGATAATATTTCCATTTGCTTTTAAAGTAAAATTAGCTGCTTTTGATGTTGAAGCGCTTATAGAATAGATTTGACCTGAATTTAAAGTAGTCGTAGTATTTGATGGAGAATTTAAGGTTAATTGAAAAGTACCTACGTTAAAAACAAAATCATTACAACCATTATCTTTAAATTCTTGAGAACCATTTTCATTTCTAAATACCATTCCCATTTTTGTAATTGTTGCAACTTCTGAATCTGTTAGGTTATAATATGTTTTAGGGATAAAAGTAATTTCCCATCTGTTGTTTGTCGAATTTAATGTCATTTCACCAATACCATCATCTTGTCCCCAATTACCAACTACACTTTTTCCAAAAGGATTGTTATCATCACCAACACCAGAGTGGATATATATTTTTTGAGGATTACTAAATTTGTTACAATTTGTAGCGCTACTTTTAGCGTCTATGCTAATTGTAATGCTTTGGTTCATATCAAAGGTAGCTGGTGTAATTATTACTTGACAATATGTAATAGTAGAAAATAACAAGAATAAAAGTGTAATTTTTTTCATCAGATAGAAATTAAAAAAACAAAAGCTATCCTAATTAGGATAGCCTTTGTAAAGTTTAATAAAATTATATTTTTTTATACGTTGGTGCATTAGGGTCAGAGAAATCTAATTCAAAACTATATGTACCAGCAGTAGTTACAATATTTGCTCCACCAGCTTCTAAAGTTCCATCATTTCCATCATCTCCATAATTTACACCCCAATCATTGTTGGCTCTAAATTTAAATTCTCCATCAATTAAAGTTACATCTTTTAAGATCCAAATGTCATTAAATGGTTTAGACCAATCTCTTTTAAATTGTGCATCTGGAGTAGCACCCCAATTATTATATGCTCCACCTACTAGACCCCAAACATTGGTTACTGGCTCTAAAGTATAAGTTAAATCATTCATATCTACAGTAGCAAAATATGTACCTGCAGTTACTACAATATTAGCTCCACCTGGATCCAATGTTCCATCTTTACCATCATCACCCCAATTGGTACCCCAATCGTTATTCATTCTAAATTTCATTTCACCATCTATAAGTGTAACCATTCCTCTAAAAACATCAGAATATGGGTCGTATTCTAGCATAAAGTCTGGAGAAGCACCCCAATCATTATATGCACCTCCAACAATACCTAAAGAAAAGTTTTCTTGAGTGTACGTATTGTTATTTAGATCTAAAGTGATTTTATAAGATCCAGCAGTTACAGCTATGTTTCCTCCGCCTGAGCTTAAAGATCCAGCCGATCCACCTGTACCTAGATTATTACCCCAATCATTATTTTCTCTAAATTTATATTCACCATCAGTAAGGTTTACATAAGCCACCAATACACCATCAACATCGGTTTTGTATAAGGGTAAATCAGGAGTAGCTCCCCAATCGTTAGCAGCTGAACCAACTATACCCCATGATGTAGATAAATCTAATACAGTAAGATAAGTAGTAACATTAATTTTTATTGGTGTTCCTATTCTCTCAAGAGTTTGTTGTGTAGTTTTATCAGTAATGATTGATCTTACTCTTATTTCTAAATCTCCAGCAGTATCTACCGCTATACCAGACTGAATTGCAGCAGCGTTTAACTGTGAATTGGTGATTGATATAGTACCATTATTTTTAGATTTTACTATTTCTATTGGAGTTGCAAAATCTGTATTTGGAGCTGCAGCTTCAATGATATACTCAATATCAATATTTAGCGAAGAATCTAAAATTGGGTCATTTAAGTTGAATGTTAACGCAACAGCATCGTTATTATCTAAAGATAAAACAAAAGCATCACCTTCCTTAATACCATCGATTTCAGGCTCTTTAGTTGGGTATGTTGTTACCAATAACAATATTTCATTAGATGTAGCATTAGAAGTTTTTACTCTCATATAAATTGCGACATCTTTGAAAGTAGTTATTCCTGCGTTATTAATGGCTTCATTAAAATCTTTTACAGACATAGAAAAGCTACTTGCCTGACTTGTTCCTAAAGCAACTGGTGAAGCAAAAGTAGCTTCCGTTGCCATTTCTACAGTATAATCTGTACCCGAACCTATTTGATCATCCCAACTAATGGTAAATGCAGGGTTATCAGGTAGAGAAAAATTTAAGAATACACTACTGATACCAGGAGTATTTAATTTAAACTCAGGGTCTGGACTTGTAATTGTAAAGCTTTCTTCTGTTTCACAAGCACCCAATAAGAGTGTTAATGATAAAAGCAAAAAGCTAAATCTTTTTAAATATATTTTCATTTTTTATCTTTTTAAAAATTAAATTGATATTATAAGTTTAAAGGAATTAAGATATAATCTCCTGTTAAATCATTAAACCAAACATCGTAATCATCTTCTACAATGACAGGAATTGCACCACCAGCATCTGTAGCTACTCCAGAGAAAGAAGTTGTGCTTCCCCATTTTGCTCCAGTATCTGTAACAAATTCAACTTCTCCTGGTACTAATTTTACACTTTTTGCATACCAAATATGACCATCGAATGTTAAAGCCGTCATTGCAACATCTGCTGTACTTGTTCCTTTTAATGTTAAACTTGCAGGACTTGTTTTCCCTGAAGCATTATAAGGTGTCATTGTATATTTTTGTGTTGCAAAATTAATTGTAAATGTATAGAAACCAGAGTTTTCTACACCAAATCTACCCGGGTCATTAGATTGTGTACCTGGGTTTCCAGCTATAGTCCCTTCTGTTTTAAAATCATCACTTCCTTCATTATCAGAAACACCCCATTGAGGTTGCCATAATCCTATTGTTTCTAAGACTTTAAATCTACCTTCGTTGTAATCAGAATTGTCGTTTTTAAAGTAACCTGTATAAGAAAACTGATTGCTGTCTGATGCATCTCTAAATAAAGCAGGATTATTACTGTTGTTGTTCCATCCTGGAGCTACACCATTTCCAACCAAGAAATAATCATTAAATACATAATTAAAGTAAGGATAAACTTCTAAGGTATTTACATTAGAAATAACTTGTTCATTACCTTGAGTTCCTAAAGAAGCTACAATTCTTATATATATGTTAGCCCATTCAAAAGGGTTTAAACCCGCATTACCTGCAGCAGCATTTAACTCACTTACAGATAAAGTTACAGTATTTCTACCTGTAACATTAGACGCAACAACAGGTGCGGTAAAAACATCATCTTTAGAAATTTCAACGGCATAATTAATTGCCGCTTGAACACCGTAATCTGACTTTTTCCAATTTAATGTTACGGCAGGATTGTTAGTGTTTACTGCATCTAGCTCTATTTTATTAAAGCTTAAAGCTTCTAAAACAGGACTAGTTGGTGTTGATATTGTAAATGTTTCAGATGTATCTTCGCAAGATTGAAAAAATATTAGGATCAATCCTATAATGCTTAGTGCTGAAAATCTTTTTATATTTTTCATCATTTGTAGTTTGTTTGTTAAATTAATACCCCTCATTTTGAGTTAAATTTGGGTTAGAAGCTAAACTTGATGCTGGAATAGGATAAACATCCATTGTTGCAGGTAAAGCAATACCATTACTAGCATTTCCTTTCCAAGTCCAATTATAATTTCCTCCAGTAAATTTACCAAAACGAATTAAGTCTTGTCTTCTGTGAGCTTCCCAATGTAATTCTCTTGCTCTTTCATCTAAAATAAAGTCTAAAGTGATGTCTGCAGCTGTAAGATTATTTTGAGGATTATTTGCTCTAGTTCTTAAGCTGTTCACATAGGCTTCCATATCTGAATCGGAGCCTCCAGCACCACCTCTTACATGAGCTTCGGCATACATTAAATACACATCTGCCAATCTAAATAAAGGGAAATCAGTATCTACAAAAGTTTGATCTGAACCAAAAGAACCCGTTGAAGTAGCATTTGAGTATTTTTCAATTACAAAACCTTGGTCTTTATCTGAAATGTCAGAGATTTCTATATCTCTTGTTCCAGAAATGATTGTATTTCTACTATCGTTTGCAAAGATTCCTCCATCAAATAATTGAACAAATTGTTTTCTTACTCTTAGGGCGCCTCCCCATCCACCAGCACCAACTCCTAAAGCGGCACCGTTTTCTTCTAAACTACCAACCTGACCGTTAATTATAACAGTTGTAGGTCCATAATTTTGAGTAATTAACCCATCGGAAATTAAAGGGAAAATAATTTCTTTAGTAGCGGAATTTGTATTGTTATCTGCCATAAAAAGATGCGCATAATCATCAGCTAAAGAAAATCCGCTTGAAATAATTTTTTTGGTATAAGTAAGACACTCAGTGTTTTTATCTTCTCCAATATAAACATTCGCATTTAAATACATTTTAGCCAAAATTGTCCATGCTACTGCTTTATCAGCTCTTCCATGATTATTTGTTCTAGGAGCTGCTAAATCTCCTTCTATAGCATTCAATTCTGATTCTATAAAAGTAAACAATTCTGCTCTACTAGCTTGTGGAGGAAAAAACTTTACAGTTGGGTCAGTTTCTAAAACCATAGGAGCCTTACCAAATAAATCCATCATATGATAATAAGCCATAGCCCTTAATAATCTTGCTTCTGCTCTAAAAGTTACAATGTTAGTTCTTGTGGCATCAGAAACTTTTCTAGCATCTAATTTTTCTGTAGTTGTTTCTCTTAAAAAATTATTAGCAAAAGATACAGTAACCATTGCTCTACTAAACATACCAACGATTAATGGGTTTTGAGCCGTCCATAGGTTACGTTGAATTTCTCTAGTTCCTGGGTCATTTTCATAAGACCAAATCATTTGATCTGCAGAAAGAGTTTGTAAATAAAGCAATACTCTACCGTATTGACTTGTACCTGCATCTAAACCTTCAATATTAGAGCTCCCTGGTCCGTCAACACCTGTTAGTGAAAAGTTTGCATAAACGCCTGCTAAAACTTCTAAATAAGCATCTTCACTTCCAAAAAAAGCATCACTTAAAACAGTTTGATCATCTTCTGGTACAATGTTTAAATCTTTTGTACAAGAAGCCACTACTGATGTTATTAAAATAACAACAAATAGATTTTTAATTGTTTCTATATATTTTTTCATCTTGATTTTTATTAGAATTTAATATTAGCTCCAAATAAGAAGTTTCTTGATCTTGGATAAATTAAATTATCGATTCCATTAAAAACTTCAGGATCTAAACCTGTGTAGTTTGTTAAAGTAAATACATTTTGAACACCTGCCCACAATCTTATACTACTGTATGAGAATTTTTTGATTGGATTTTCAAAAGTATAACCTAATGTAATATTGTCCATTCTTAAGTAAGAAGCATCTTCTATATAAATATCAGAATTAATTACATCTGAAGTTCTTAAGAAGTTCGTATCTAATACAGAGGTAGGTATATTACCTAGAACTGCATTGTCTTGTAATAACTCAAATTGAGCTCTAGAAGATTTTACATTATTGTACACATAATTTCCAATACTAGCTCTTAAGTTAAAAGCTAAATCAAAATTTTTATAATTAAAATTAGATTGGAACCCTAGAGTAACATCAGCATTAGGGTTTTCTTTTAAATATCTATCATCATCATTGATAATTCCATCTCCATTTAAATCTAAATATGCTCCTTCAATTGGTTTTCCTGCTGTATCATATAATTGTTTATAAACATGAAATGAATTAGGTGCAAATCCTTCTCTTAATAATTGAATTGTATTACCAGTTCCACCAGAAGTTCCACCAGTTCTTACATCTTGACCATTGGATAATTTTGTGATTTCTCTATCTAGATAAGTTGCATTGAAAGTGAAATTCCAATTATAATCATCAGATTTAAGAATATCTCCATTTAAAGTAAACTCGATACCTTTAATTTGCAATTGACCAATGTTTTGAATTGTACTGTTACTAAAGTTAGTTCCGTCTGCTAAAGCTGCGTTAAATAATAAATCATCTGAAGTTTTTTGAAAAACACTTAATGCCCCGTTAAATCTATTATCAAACAATCCATAATCTACACCAAATTCAATTGTTGTCGTTTCTTCCCATTTTAAATTAGGATTAATAACAGAAGGTATAGTTGATTGAATTGCAGCATTACCAAATAAGTATCTTGAATTGATATTACCGAAACGATATCTATCTAAGTACAAGTCATTAACACCAGGTAAGTTTTGCTGACCAGTTAAACCATAACTTGCTCTTAATTTTAAATTTGAAATTACTTTAGAATCTTTTAAGAAATCTTCATCACTAATGTTCCAAGCAATTGCAGCACCACCAAAATCTCCCCATCTATTATTTTCGCTAAATCGAGAAGTACCATCTCTTCTATAGTTTATAGTAAGTAAATATTTTTCTAAGAAAGAGAATTTTGCTCTACCAAAGAAACCAATATTAACAACATCTGGATCTGCAAAAGAAGTAGCAAAAGAATCAGGGTCTTTTAAGTTACCAGAATTTTGTCCAAAGTTTTCGAAACGTTGGTAAGAATAACCCGCGGTAACATCTACTTTTAATTTTTCTAATTCTTTTACATAATTTAAATAAGTATCAAATAACTGGTTTGATCTTTCTTGAGTACCGTTAGATTCTGTTCCAGCAAATTGCTGTGTTAAATCTCCATTTCCAATTTGGAACTTATTTAAATATTCAGAAGAACCTTTTGTTTTATCAAAACCAACATTTACCACAGCTTTTAATTCAGGTAAATAATGGAATTTATAATCAAAATTTAAATTTCCATATTGTCTAAAGTTAAACCCTGTGCTGTTAGCTAATAATAAAGAAGCTACAGGATTTTGTGTTCCGTTAGAAACAATGTTTCCGTTTCTATGTTGATAAAAACCATCGAAAGGAGAACTAGAATCGTAAATTGGTTGAGTAGGGTCGTAACGTAAAGCAGCTCCAATTTGTCCTGCATCACCAAATCTACTATCTTCAAAAGCTCTATTATAGTTTAAGTTTATTTTTAAATGATCATCAAATAATGATGGGTTCATAGATAAAGAAATTGTTTTTCTATTAAATTGAGAAGTTAAAACAGCACCTTCTTGATTTGCAAAACCAATAGATAATCTTGTTGGTATTGCTCCAAAAATTTGTCCTTTAGCGGTTAAGTTATATAAAGAAGAAACTGTAGATCGTAAAACCTCATCTTGCCAATTTGTATTAGCGTTTCCTAATAAACCTAAATCTCCAGGTCTTCTTTGAGAAACTAAATTTCTGAATTCACCAGCAGAAAAAACATTTACTCTGTCTAATACTTCTCCAAAAGTATATTGGGCATCTAAATCTAAAGTGTACTCAGTTCTACCTTTTTTAGTGGTTATAATAATTACACCATTAGAAGCTCTAGAACCATAAATAGCAGTTGCAGAAGCATCTTTTAACACAGAGAAAGACTCAATGTCATTGGGGTTAATACTTGCTAAAACACCTCTAGAACCCGTAACTCCACTTTCTTCAATTGGTAAACCATCAATAATAATTAAAGGGTTGTTAGAGGCTCCAATAGAAGAACCACCACGAATAGTAATTTGTGAACCAGAACCTGGTGCACCGCTCGTAGTAACATTAACCCCAGATACTCTACCGCTTAATAAATTTTCTGGAGTAACAATATTACCCTTAGTAAAATCTTTTGCCGTAATAGATTCTACAGAACCCGTAGCATCTTTTACAGTAGTTGTTCCATAACCCACAACAACTATCTCATCAAGTTGTTCGGCAGATTCATCAAGTTGAATTGTTAGATTAAAACTAGTTCCAATAGTTATTTCTTTGTCTGCAAACCCTAAATATTGAAAAACTAGGATGTCTCCTGTTTTAACTCTATCAATAGAAAAGTTTCCATCAAAGTCGGTTTGGGTACCTCTAGTTGTACCTTTTACCACTACACTAACACCAGGTAAAGGTTCACCTGTTGCTTTTTCTTTTACAACACCTTTTACTGTCTGTTGAGCAAACATAGTAAATGATGAAGTCAAAAGAATTCCAATTAACAATAATTTAAATTTTTTCATGTATAATTTGTTAAATAATAACTGTAAATTTGACTTGGATTTAACAATAAATTTACATTCCACATAGTAAAGATATAACGTAAAACTGTATTTTCAATATTTAAAAATTCACGAAAACGGTTTCGTGTTAACAACTTTTATTTGTGAATTATCACTATATTAACAAAAAATAACACCAAAATTTGTCTATTAATAAAAAATGAAGCAAAAAATTACCATAAAGACAATAGCTAAAGAATTAGGTGTTTCTACTTCTACAGTTTCTAAAGCTTTAAAAGATAGTCATGAAATAAGTAATGAAACTAAAGAGAAAATTCAAGCTTATGCAAATCTATACAACTACAAGCCAAACCATTTAGCACTTCAACTACGTAATCAAAAAACAAAAGTAATAGGTGTTATTCTACCTAAAATTGTACATCATTTTTTCTCTACAGTAATCAAAGGAATAGAGGATGGAGCTAATGAAAAAGGTTACAATATTATGGTTTGTTTCTCTAACGAATCTTATAAGAAAGAAGTAGAAACATTGAAAGTTTTATCTAATGGAAGTGTTGATGGAATTATTGTTTCCATAGCAAGTGAAACCCTTGAAAATAAGGATTTTAATCATTTTAAGGGCTTGGTTTCTGAGGAGATACCTTTGGTGCTTTTTGATAGAGTAGTAGATGAAATTTTATGTGACAAAGTAGTTGTAGATGATGTGAGTGCTGGCTATAAAGCCACACAACATTTGTTAGATTATGGAAGAAAAAAAATAGCTTTAATTACCACGCCAGATCATGTTAATGTTGGAGCTTTAAGAAGACAAGGTTATGAAAAAGCACTGATAGAATCTTACATTAAAAAAGACGATAATATCATTATAAAAATTGATGAAAAAGCCAACATTAAAGAGCAAATTAGAAAAGCTTTTGAGTCGGATATAGATGGTGTTTTTGCGGTAAATGAAATTTACGCAGCAAAAACCATGCGAATAGCAAAAGAAAAAGGGTTAAAAGTCCCTGAAGATATTGCTGTTATTGGGTTTACCGATGGCTTAATTTCTGAATATTCCTCTCCATCAATTACAACAATTGCACAACATGGCTTTACTATGGGAAAGCAAGCGGTTGAACTTTTAATTGAGAGAATCGAAAAAGAATCTGAAACTATTAAACCAAAAAAGATTGTAATTTCTAGCGACTTAAAACTACGAGAATCTACGAAACCGTCGTCGTAACTTTTTTACGAATTTACTAATTTTACGAAACCGTCGTCGTAGATTTTTCTTATGTTTTTTATCAAATTAAAAGAAAACATATATCTTTGTTGCATAATTACGATTTATCAATAAATTTCATTCCACACTCAATAATTGATAAGTCTAAACACTTATCGTAGTATTCACTAAAATAATTACGATAATGGAGAAGCATAAATTAAGCTTCTGGCAAATCTGGAATATGAGTTTCGGATTTCTGGGAATTCAAATGGGGTTCGCCCTTCAAAATGCAAACGCAAGCAGAATTTTACAAATTTTCGGAGCAGATGTTCATGAACTTTCTTGGTTTTGGATTATTGCGCCTTTGATGGGGTTGATTGTACAACCTATTATAGGTCATTATAGTGACAAAACTTGGGGACGATTTGGAAGAAGAAAACCATATTTTTTAGTTGGGGCTATTTTAGCATCAATAGGTTTAGTTTTAATGCCGCAAGCGGATATTTTCATTGCTTTCTTACCTGCATTATGGGTTGGAGCCGGTTTTTTAATGATTATGGATGCTTCTTTTAATATTGCTATGGAGCCTTTTAGAGCTTTAGTTGGTGATAATTTAAGAACAGATCAAAGAACTTTAGGGTTTAGTGTTCAAACTGCATTAATTGGTTTTGGAGCTGTTGTTGGCTCATGGTTACCTTATGTCATCACAAATTGGTTTGGTGTTTCAAATGAAACATCAGAAGGTGTTGTTCCTGCTAATTTAATTTGGTCTTTTATTATTGGAGCAGCTATTTTAATCATTTCTATTTTAGTTACAGTAACTACTACAAAAGAATATTCTCCAGAGGAACTTGCAAGTTTTGATAATGAATCTGAAGAAGTTTCTGATGAAGAGAGTTCTAGTTTAATGGATATTTTTGATGATTTCAAAAAAATGCCTGCAACAATGCGTCAACTAAGTTGGGTGCAGTTCTTTTCTTGGTTTGGACTTTTTGGAATGTGGGTTTTTTCTACACCTGCAATTGCGCAACATATTTATGGTTTGCCACACAATGATAGCAGTAGTACATCTTATCAAGATGCAGGAGATTGGGTTGGAATTCTTTTTGGAGTTTATAATTTAGTTTCTGCATTTTATGCTTTTGCACTACCATATATAGCAAAACAATTAGGGAGAAAAAAAACGCATTCTATTTCATTAATTATTGGAGGTTTAGGGCTTTTATCAATTTACATAATGCCAGATAAAAACTGGTTGATAGTTTCAATGATTGGAGTTGGAATTGCTTGGGCAAGTATTTTAGCAATGCCTTACGCAATTTTAGCAGGATCAATATCAGCCAAAAAAATGGGAGTATATATGGGGATTTTTAATTTCTTCATTGTTATCCCTCAAATTATCAACGCATTAATTGGTGGTCCATTAGTAAAATACGCTTATAACAACGAAGCCATATTTGCTTTGGTTATTAGTGGATTTAGTTTTTTAATTGCTGCAGTTTTAGTCTACAAAGTAAAAGATGTAGATGATGTAGTACAATCAAATTAAAAGTAAATGAAAAAAGGATTTATATTCGATTTGGATGGTGTCATTGTAGACACTGCCAAATATCATTACTTAGCTTGGAAAAAGCTAGCAAACGAATTAGGTTTTGAATTTACCAAAGAACAAAACGAATTATTTAAAGGAGTTAGTAGAAAACGTTGTTTAGATATTTTATTAAATGACATTGGTAAAATAGCGTATTCTCAAGATCAATTTGATACTTGGATGATCGAGAAAAATCTCGATTATTTAGAGTTCATAGAAAATATGGATGAATCAGAAATTCTTCCAGATGTTCCTAAGGTTTTAACTTTTTTAAAGGAAAACAAATTTCCAATTGCCTTAGGGTCAGCAAGTAAAAATGCACAACCAATTTTAGAAAAAGTAGGTTTATTACCTTATTTCGATACAATTGTAGATGGAAATAATGTTACAAAAGCAAAACCAGATCCAGAAGTTTTTCTCTTAGCAGCAAAACAATTGGGTGTAAATGCTGATCATTGTATTGTGTTTGAAGACGCTGTTGCAGGTGTAGAAGCTGCAAATGCTGCAGAAATGGTAAGTATAGGTATTGGTGATGATGAAGTGTTATCTCACGCAAAATTTAACTTTAAAGATTTTACAGAAATCAGTACCGATTTTATTAAAGAATTAATAGTTAGTTAAAAGAAACAAGAGTATAAAAACAAGAAAAAAGAAATAATCTAATGTATTTTAGGTTTATCCTTCTTCTTTCTTCTCTGTTCTTTTCTCTTAAAAAGAAAAAAGATGAATCAAGATTATATCATACCTAATGCTTGGTCAATCCTCGAAGAAGGATTTGATGCAACAATGGTAAAATCTTCAGAAAGTTTGTTCAGTATCGGAAATGGTGCAATGGGACAAAGAGCTAATTTTGAAGAAACATATACAGGAAACACTTTTCAAGGTAGTTATATTGCTGGAGTGTATTATCCTGATAAAACACGTGTTGGATGGTGGAAAAACGGATATCCAGAGTATTTTGCTAAAGTCCTAAATGCACCAAATTGGATTGGAATTAACGTTCAAATTAACGATGAAGAATTAGACTTACATGCCTGTAATAAGGTGTCAAATTTTAAGAGAGAACTCAACATGAAAGAAGGTTGGTTGTCTCGTAGTTTTGAAGCAGAATTACAAAACGGAATAAAAATAAAAGTAGAAACTAAGCGTTTTTTGAGCTTGGAATTAGATGAAGTGGGTGCAATTAGGTATGCAGTTACTCCCTTAAATGCCAATGCGAAAATTACTTTTTCTCCTTATTTAGATGCAAGTATTACCAATGAAGATACCAATTGGGATGACCAATTTTGGGATGTTTTAGAAGTACATCAAAACAATCAGCAATCTTTTATTCAAGCACGTACAATGAAAACTCATTTTTATACGTGTACATTTATGGAATCTCGCTTATTTGTTGATAATGAAGAGGTTTTAACGGATTGTACCAATGAAAAAACTGATAAAACTGCAACTTGTTCTTATCAACAAGAAATCAATCAAAATCAAACTTATACCATTCACAAATTTGGTGGATATGTAGTGGATAGAAACCACAATAAAAACGAATTGGTTGCAGTTGCAAAAGATGTTTTAGACAAAGCTGTAAGTTTTGGTTTTGATGCTTTATTAGAAATGCAAAAACAATCTTGGGCGCAAATTTGGAGTATGTCAGACATCACTATAGAAGGAGATGTGAAAGCGCAACAAGGAATTCGTTTTAATATTTTTCAACTAAATCAAACGTATTTAGGTACAGATGCTACCTTAAATATTGGTCCAAAAGGATTTACTGGTGAAAAATACGGAGGAAGTACTTATTGGGATACTGAAGCCTATTGTATTCCCTTTTATATGGCAACCAAAGACCAATCTGTAGCTAGAACTTTGTTAGAATACAGATACAAACATTTAGATAAAGCTATTGAAAATGCTGAAAAACTAGGTTTTACAAATGGAGCAGCATTGTATCCAATGGTTACGATGAATGGTGAAGAATGCCATAATGAATGGGAAATCACTTTCGAAGAAATTCATAGAAATGGAGCTATCGCATTTGCCATTTACAATTATCACAGATTTACGGAAGACTATTCTTACATCCCAGAAAAAGGACTAGAAGTTTTAATCGGAATTGCTCGTTTTTGGCATCAAAGAGTAAATTTCTCTACAGACAAAAATAAATACGTAATGTTAGGGGTAACAGGTCCTAATGAATACGAGAACAATATAAATAACAATTGGTACACAAATTACATCGCAAAATGGTGTATTGAGTATGCTTTAGAGAATATCAATACTGTAAAAACAGACCATATTTCTGATTATATCAGAATTAAAGAGAAAGTTAATTTTACTGATGAAGAATTATCTTCTTGGAAAAAAGTGGTTGATAATATGTATTTTCCTTACTCTGAAAAGCATAATGTTTTCTTACAACAAGACGGATTTTTAGACAAAGAATTAATCACAGTTGCAGATTTAGACAAAAGTCAAAGACCTATCAATCAAAAATGGAGTTGGGACAGAATTTTGCGTTCACCTTACATCAAACAAGCAGATACTTTACAAGGTTTTTATATGTTCGAAGATCATTTTTCTACGGAAGAATTGGAAAGACATTTCGATTTTTACGAGCCATTTACAGTTCACGAAAGTTCGCTTTCACCTTGTGTACATAGTATTCAGGCTGCAAAGTTAGACAGAATGGAACAGGCTTATACGTTCTATTTACGAACTTCTCGTTTAGATTTAGACGATTACAATCACGAAGTAGAAGAAGGTTTACACATTACATCTATGGCTGGGACTTGGATGAGTATTGTAGAAGGTTTCGGAGGAATGAGAGTACTAAATAATACACTTTCTTTTTCGCCAAAAATTCCTAAAGAATGGAAATCATATTCTTTTAAAGTTAATTTTAGAAATCAAATAATTACGGTGAATGTTACTCAAAAAGGTACTCATTTTGAGATTGATGGAAAAAAGGAAATTCAAATTTTAGTAAATGGTGAGTCTATTTCTGTTTCACCAAATCAATTAGTAACTGTTTAAATATACACTATGAAACGCTTCAGAAACATTTTGTTTTCATTATCAATTGTCTTTTTTGTTTCTTGTAATCCTACTGAAACTTCTAAAAATGTTTCTGAAGTTTCTGTTTCAAACTCATCTTTAGAAAGAGTTGAGCCGCCTCATTGGTGGGTAAATATGAAGAATGATGAATTACAACTTTTAGTTCATCATCCAAATATTTCTGACTATACTCCAGAAATAAATTATCAAGGGATTTCAATTGCAAAAGTTACAAACTCAAAAAAAAGTAAAAACTATTTATTTATCGACTTTAAAATTGATAAAACGGCTAAAGCAGGTAAGTTTGATATCACTTTTAAAAAAGAAAATTCAGAGAATTTAATTCACACTTACGAGTTAAAATCAAGAGTAAAATCTGCTGAAGATTATGTAGGTTTTGATAGTTCTGATGCGATTTATTTAATTACCCCAGATCGTTTTACAAACGCTGATGAGAGTAATGATATCAACAAAAATTTAAAAGACCAATCTTTAGATAGAACAGATGGTTATAAAAGACACGGAGGTGATTTACAAGGAATTATTAATGGTGTAGATTACATTTTAGATTTAGGTTTTACAGCGATTTGGCCAACTCCTGTGTTAATGAATGATATGCCTAAAGGATCTTATCACGGTTATGCAATTACCGATTATTATCAGGTTGATCCACGTTTTGGAACAATGAAAGATTACAAGGAACTAGCTGAAAAATTGCGCAAAAAAGGAATGAAATTGATTATGGATCAAGTGGCTAATCATTGCGGATTAGAACATTGGTGGATGAAAGATATTCCTTTTGATGATTGGGTAAACCATCAAAAAAACTACGAAGACAATATTAAAAACTGGAACTGGAAAACAAATATTGGTTCTAATCATAGAAGAACGACTAATCAAGATTTATATGCTTCGGAAGCTGATAGAAAAGGAAATAATGAAGGTTGGTTTGTGGCTGGAATGCCAGATTTGAATCAACGTAATCCATTTATGGCAAATTACATCATTCAAAATTCAATTTGGTGGATAGAAACTTTAGGTTTGGGCGGAATTCGTCAAGATACGTATCCATATCCAGATAAAGATTTTATGAGCAATTGGGCTGGATCAATAATGAAAGAATATCCTAATTTTTCTATAGTTGGAGAAGAGTGGAGTTACAATCCGTTATTGGTGGGTTATTGGCAAAAAGGCGCAAAAAATAAAGATGGTTATCAGTCTAATTTAAAATCATCAATGGATTTTCCGATGCAAAAAGCAATCATAGACGGAATTAATGAAAAAGAATCTTGGGACAAAGGTTTGGTAAAATTATACGAAGGTTTAGCAAACGATTTTCATTACGCAACACCTAAAGATATTATGGCTTTCTTAGACAATCACGATAAAAGTAGGTTGTACACAGAAGTTGGAGAAGATTTTACAAAATCTAAAATGGCATTGAGTTATTTGTTGATATTACCAAGGATTCCACAGGTTTATTACGGAACTGAAATTTTGATGGATGATACTGCAAAACCTGGAGATCATGGATTGATAAGAACCGATTTCCCTGGAGGATGGAAAGGTGATTCAGTAAATGCTTTTACGGGAGAAGGTTTAACAGGAAATCAAAAAGAAATGCAGTCTTTTGTGAGTAAAATTTTAAATTATCGAAAAAATAGTGCTGCAATTCAAGAAGGAAAAACAGTTCATTTTTCACCTTTTACGGGGACTTATTTCTTGTTTAGAGTTAAAGATGATGAAACAGTTGTACATATCATCAATAAAAATGAAAAACCAATAAGTATCGATTTAAAAAGATATGCAGAGGTTGGTTTAAAAGGTAAAACTTTAAAGAATATTGTTTCTGGAGAAGATTTTATTTGGGGCGATGTTATCCATCTAAAACAAAAAGGAAGTACTATTTTAACTACTAAATCGAATTAATATATAAGATCTTTGCGGTTTTTAAAACCTTAAAGACTGATTAAAACTAACTATCAGTTCAAGTAAATTTCTAAAGAAAAAAATAATATCAAGAAATCTTAATTATGAAAAATCTAATTTCAATTTTATTAATAATTATATTTTTTTCTTGTAAATCTTCAACAAAACAAGAACAAAAAGAAGATGCAAATGCATCTGAAATAAACTCATACGAATTAACATCTGCAAAATTATCATCAGGAAAATTAATTCGAGTAGATTCTTTTCCTTCAACAAATATTACTCCAAGACCTGTTGATGTTTGGTTGCCGGAAAATTATTCATCAGAAAAAAAATATGCAGTGTTATATATGCACGATGGTCAAATGTTATTTGATGCAAAAACTACTTGGAACAAACAAGAATGGATGATTGATGAGGTTGCTTCAAAACTAATGAAAGATGGTATTACTAAAAATTTTATTGTAGTTGCTATTCATAACATATCAGAAATTAGGTGGTTGGATTTATATCCTGAAAAATCTATGAAATATCTTACCAAAGAAGAATTAGAAAATTTAATAAGTTTTTCTAAAAATAAGGTAAGTGTTGAAGATTTAAATGGAGATGAGTACTTAAAATTTATGGTTGAAGAATTAAAACCTTACATAGATAAAACATACGTTGTTTTTACAAATAAAGAAAACACTTTTGTTGCCGGTTCTTCAATGGGAGGTTTAATGTCTATGTATGCAGTTGCAGAATATCCAAATGTTTTTGCTGGTGCGGCTTGTATTTCTACGCATTGGGTAGGAGGAAGGCCAATGGAAAATAATCCGTTGCCAAAAGCAATTTTTAGTTATTTAGAGAATAATGTTCCTGATGCTAAAACACATAAAATGTATTTCGATTATGGTAATAAAACATTAGATCAATACTATCCTCAATATGCCTCAATTGTAGATAAAATCTTTGTGAGTAACGGATATGTTATGGATGAAAATTTTAAAAATGTATTTTTTGAAAACACCAATCATTCTGAATTGTCTTGGCAAAAAAGAGTGGATATTCCAATTACATTTTTATTAAAAAAGTAGTACAAATTGTCAGTTCTATTAAATTTATGACGGACGAATAAATTTGTATCGAGAACATTAAAAAGTTTTAAAACCAATTATGAGAAAACTATTTTCCCTTTTTTACTTTCTTTTTGCAATTCAAATTTCTTTATCACAAAACGAATTTCGTTTTCTAAAAAATTTAGAACAAGATGGAAATAAGATTACTATTATTGTAAATGATGGAAAATACCTTATTAAATACTATTCACCACAAATTGTAGAAACTACATTTATTCCGCAAAATCAAAATTTTAAAGATGCATCTCATGCAGTGGTTTTGCAACCGAAAAAAGTAGATTTGGTTCTGCATACATCAGAAAATAGAACTGTAGCAATTTCTGATGGGATTTCGTTAGATATTACTCATAAACCTTTTCAAATATCCTATTCTGATAAAGAGAACAACGAAATTACTTCAGAAAAACGAGGTTATTTCAAATCAAAACATATCCATTTAGAAAATGTAAAAGGAAATATTGTATATGATGAAACTGAAAAAATAGAATTTAATTTAAAAGATGATGAAATTTTATTTGGAGGAGGAGCAAGGGCTTTAGGAATGAATAGACGAGGTAATCGTTTAGCTTTATACAACAGAGCACATTATGGCTATGAAACGCATTCTGAATTGATGAATTTTACAATACCAATAGTTATTTCTTCCAAAAAATACATGATTCATTTTGACAATGCACCAGTTGGATATTTAGATTTGGATAGTAAAAAAGACAATTCATTAACTTATGAAACCATTTCAGGACGAAAAACATATCAAATAATCATTGGCGATTCCTGGGAAGATTTAATAGATAATTATACTGATTTAACAGGAAAACAACCTTTGCCACCAAGATGGACCTTGGGTAATTTTTCAAGTAGATTTGGATACCATTCTCAAAAAGAAACTGAAAACACAATTGATAAGTTTAAAGAAGAAAAGATTCCTGTAGATGGTGTAATTTTAGATTTGTATTGGTTTGGAAAAACGGTACAAGGTACTATGGGGAATTTGGAAGTGGACAAAGATTCATTTCCAGATATGAAACAAATGGTTACGAATTTAAAAAACAAAGGTGTTAAAACCGTTTTAATTACAGAACCATTTGTCTTATCAACCTCAAAAAAATGGGATGAAGCCGATAAAAAACAAGTGTTAGCTAAAGATACAGTTGGTAAGTCTGCTAGATACGATTTTTACTTTGGGAATACAGGAATTGTAGACATTTATAAAAAGGATGGTAAAGATTGGTTCTGGAACATTTACAAAGAAATATTAGATTATGGTGTAAAAGGTTTGTGGGGAGATTTAGGTGAACCTGAAGTGCTTCCTGCTTGGGTAACTTTTGGTAACCATCAAAAAGCAGATGAAATCCATAATATTTACGGTCGTGATTGGGCAAGATTAATTGCTGAAAATTACAAACAAGATTTCCCAAATGAGCGTCCTTTTATTTTAATGCGTGCAGGATATTCTGGTTCACAACGTTTCGGAATGATTCCTTGGTCAGGAGATGTAAATAGAACTTGGGGAGGTTTGCAATCGCAACCAGAAATTTCTTTACAAATGGGAATGCAAGGTCTGGGTTATATGCACTCAGATTTAGGTGGATTTGCAGGTGCGAATTTAGATGACAGTTTGTATGTGAGATGGTTACAATATGGGGTTTTTCAACCAATTTATAGGCCCCATGCACAAGAAGATGTAGCAAGTGAACCTGTTTTTAGAAGTGATTTTGCAAAAAAACACGCAAAAAAAGCCATTGAGTTGCGATATAAAATGCTGCCTTACAATTACAATTTGGCGTTTGAAAACAACCAAAAAGGAATACCTTTAATGCGTCCTATTTTCTTTGAAGAAGATGATAAAAAATTGATGAAAAACTCATCTACATATTTATGGGGAAAAGATTTTTTAATCACACCTATTTTAAAAGACTCCGTAAAAACGACAGCAATTTATTTTCCAAAAACTGCGAATTGGTTTAATTTTTATTTTGATGAAAAAGTTAAAGGAGGTCAGACAAAATCGGTAAAAGTAAAACAGAAAGCAATTCCGACTTATGTAAGAGGTGGAGTTGTAATTCCGATGACAAAGTTGGTGCAAACTACTGATAATTATAGTGGAAATAAGTTAGAATTACATTATTGGTTTGATGCTTCTGTAAAAGAATCAGAAAGAACCATGTATAATGATGATGGGGAAACAGCCAACGCTTTTGAAAAAGGAGAATATGAGTTGTTAGAATTTGAAGTTGAGCTAGAAAAAAAATGGTTAGAAATAGATTTTGAGGCAGCATTTGGTAGCAATTGGAATCCGCAAGAAAAGGAAGTAGAATTGATTGTACATAATATTAATTGGAATCCAAAAAAGATAAAAGTTAATAGAAAAAGAAAACGAATTTCAGTAAAAGAAAATCAAATAAAAATTCCTGTAAAATGGAATCCAAGGAAAGAATTAAAAATACAAATTTCATTAAAATAATGGGAAAAAACATTATCATATTTACAGTTTTTCTTTCAGTTTTAGTAGGCTGTAAACCAGAAAAAACATCAAATAATGTAGTTGCAGAAACTGATAAAAAAAAGAAACGTAAAGTTGTCGTTTATCAAGTGTTTACAAGACTTTTTGGAAATACAAATACTACAAATAAATCTTGGGGAACAATAGAAGAGAATGGAGTAGGAAAGTTTAATGACTTTACTGATAAAGCCTTAACTGAAATTAAAGATTTAGGTGTTACACATATTTGGTACACGGGTGTTCCTCATCATGATGTAATTCGCGATTATACAAAATATGGCATTTCAAATGACGATCCGGATGTTGTAAAAGGACGTGCTGGTTCTCCATATGCAGTGAAAGATTACTACAATGTAAACCCAGATTTGGCAGTAAATGTAGAGAATAGATTGCAAGAGTTTGAAGCTTTAGTTAAACGTTCTCATAAAAATGGGTTGAAAGTAATTATTGATATTGTGCCTAATCATGTCGCTCGGAATTACAAGAGTTTGACGAACCCTAAAGGAACAAAAGATTTTGGTGCAGATGATGATAAAACTGTTGCTTACAAGGTGAATAATAATTTTTATTACGTACCAAAACAAGAATTTGAAGTACCTGATTTTTTAAATGGATACAAACCATTAGGAGGAGAAAATCATCCTTTATCAGATAGAGAATTTGATGAGAATCCTGCAAAATGGACAGGGAATGGATCACGTTCTCCAAAACCCAATTTTTATGATTGGTATGAAACTGTAAAAGTGAATTATGGTATTTCTCCTGATGGTAAAAAAGATTTTGATGAATTACCAGAAGGATTTGATAACGAAGATTACAAAAAACATTTCAATTTTTGGAAAGATAAAACTGTACCAGATTCTTGGATTAAATTTAGAGATATTGCTCTGTATTGGATTGAAAAAGGAGTTGATGGATTTAGATACGATATGGCAGAAATGGTTCCTGTAGAATTTTGGAGTTATATGAATTCATCAATTAAAATGAAAAACCCTGATGCTTTTTTATTAGCTGAGGTGTATAATCCTTCTTTATATAGAGATTATATTAGAAAAGGTAAAATGGATTATTTATATGATAAAGTGCAATTGTATGATACCATAAAAAACATAATGCAAGGTAAAGGTTTAACGGATAACATTCCGCCAATTCAAGAAGATTTAAATGATATTGAACACAATATGTTACACTTCTTAGAAAATCATGACGAACAACGAATTTCGAGTCCAGAATTTGCTGGAAATCCTGATAAAGCAAAACCAGCAATGGTTGTTTCTGCAACCATTTCTACTGCACCAACTATGATTTATTTCGGACAAGAATTGGGTGAAGATGGTTCAGAAAATGCAGGTTTTGGAAGTCCTTCAAGAACATCAATTTTTGATTATGTTGGTGTACCTGCACTACAACGTTGGGTGAATGCAAAACAGTTTGATGGTGGGCAATCTACCATAGAAGAACTTGAGTTAAGAGATTTTTACAAAAGACTTTTAAATTTCACCATTTCTTCTGATGCTTTGATGGGTAAATATCAAGATATTCATCAATATAACAGAGAAAAAACATTAAATTATAATTCTAAAGTTTTATCATTTGTACGTTGGTCAGATAATGAAAAACTGATTATTGTTTCAAATTTTGATGCTGTTGGAAATCATAGATTTGAATTGAAAATCCCATCAGAAATTATTACAAAATGGAATTTGCAAGATGGGGAATATCAATTAAAAGATCAATTATATAGTATTGAAGAATTTACTTTAAATGTTCAAAAAGGAGAAGGTCTAGTTCGTCTAAAATTAGCTCCATTTCAATCATTCATTTTACAATTACAATAAATTATGAGATATATTTCAATTCTTTTATTAGCGATAACAATTATAAGTTGTCAAGAACCAAAGAAAGAAGTTCAAAAACCAATTAAAGAGTTTGTTTGGGAAGGAGCAAATGTATATTTTTTACTAACAGACCGCTTTAATAATGGAGATACGAGTAATGATATCAATTTTGATAGAACTAAAGAAACAGGTGTTTTAAGAGGTTTTGAAGGTGGAGATATCAAAGGAATTACCCAAAAAATTAAAGAAGGCTATTTTACAAATTTAGGAATCAATGCCATTTGGATGACCCCAATTGTAGAACAAATTCATGGAGCTACAGATGAAGGTACAGGTAATACTTATGGTTTTCACGGGTATTGGGCAAAAGATTGGACAAATATTGATTCTAATTACGGAACAAAAGCAGACTTAAAAGAATTGGTTGAGGTTGCTCATAAGAACGGAATTCGAATTTTATTAGATGCTGTCATCAATCATACAGGGCCAGTAACAGCAAAAGATCCTGTTTGGCCTTCAGATTGGGTAAGAACAGAACCGCAGTGTCAATATTCGAATTACGAGAATACGATTAAATGTACATTAGTTAAAAATTTACCAGACATTAGAACGGATAGCAATGACAATGTAGAATTACCTCCTCAATTAGTGGCTAAATGGAAAGCTGAAGGACGATATGAACAAGAATTGAAAGAATTGGATGTGTTCTTTAAAAGAACTGGTTATCCAAGAGCCCCACGTTTTTATATTATGAAGTGGCTAACAGATTATATTACAGAATTTGGAATTGATGGCTATAGAGTTGATACTGTGAAGCATACAGAAGAATCTGTGTGGCAAGAATTTAAAGTTGAGTGCGATTATGCTTTTGAACAATACAAGAAAAATAATCCAGAGAAAGCACTTGATGACAATGGTTTTTATTTGGTTGGAGAAGTATATAATTATGCAATTTCTCATGGAAAAGCATTTGATTTTGGAGATAAAGAAGTTAATTATTTCGATAAAGCATTTAACAGCTTAATCAATTTTGAAATCAAATGGAATGCAAAACAAATGGCAGAAAAAGATGTATTTCACAAATACGATTCATTGCTAAACACAAATTTAAAGGGTTATGGAGTCTTGAATTATATGACTTCTCATGATGATGGTCAACCTTTTGATAAAGAACGTAAAATGCCTTTCAAAACTGCCACAATGTTGTTCTTAACTCCAGGAACCTCACAAGTGTATTATGGTGATGAAACTGCAAGAAATTTAACAATAGAAGGGGCTGTTGGTGATGCAACTTTACGCTCTTTTATGAATTGGGATGCTATGTCTGATGATAAAACCCAAGAAGTTTTAAAACACTGGCAAAAATTAGGACAGTTTAGAGCGAATCATATGGCAGTTGGTGCAGGAAAACATCAAATAATTTCAGAGGAAAATGGATTGATTTTTTCGAGAATTAGAAAAGACGATAAAGTTGTCATTGGTATCAATTTATCAAAAGGAGAAAAAAGTATTGATGTTTCATCCATTTTTAAAAATGGCGACAAATTAAATGATGTTTATTCAAATCAAATTGTTCAGGTAAAAGATGGTAAAGTTATGATTGATTCAGATTTTGATATTGTTTTGTTAGAAAAGAAACGATTATGAAAATTAGAATTCTGTGTTTTATTTTTAGTTTCATCACTTTAATTTCTTGTGATGTAGCATCTTCAGGAGTTTCATCACCAGATGAAAATGTAAATGTGAAATTTTTTCTAAATAAAGAAGGAAGTTTTTTTTACACCATCAATTACAATCAAAAAGCAATTATTGATACTTCATATGTTGGTTTTGAATTTACAAACGCACCTTCATTAAACAAAGGTTTTATTGCCAAAGTAAAAAAGCCAAATGAAGTAAATGAAACCTGGCAAATGCCTTGGGGTGAGCAACTAAATGTTGTCAATAATTACAAAGAAATCGTTGTTGAATTGCAAGAAAGAGATGATTTACAACGCAAACTCAATTTGGTTTTTAGAGTGTATAATGATGGAGTAGGTTTTAGATATGAGTTTCCAGAACAAGAAAATTTAAAAGAAGTATTTATAAAAGAAGAACAAACTGAATTCAATTTAACTGAAGATTACAAAACTTTTTGGATTCCAGGAGATTGGGATATTTACGAACACTTGTATAGCACTACTAAGTTATCAGAAATTGATGCAAAAAATTACAAAGTAAACAGTGCTTTGGCTCAAACAAGCATTCCTGAAAATGCAGTAAACACTCCTGTTACTTTAGTAGGTGAGGATGGCATACATTTAAGCCTTCACGAAGCTGCCTTAGTTGATTATTCAGGAATGACCTTAAAAGTAGATACTAAGAATTTGAAATTTACAAGTAATTTGGTAGGTTCTAAAAATACTGAACATAAGGTAAAAAGAGAATTACCTTTTAAAACACCTTGGAGAACCATTCAAATTGCTAATAATGCACCAGATTTAATCGAATCAAATTTAATAGTAAACTTAAATGAACCTAATAAATTAGGTGATGTTTCTTGGTTTACACCAATGAAATATACAGGTGTTTGGTGGGAAATGCATTTAGGAAAATCTTCTTGGGATTATGGAATGGAAATGGTTGATGGTAAATGGAAAGATACAGGAAAAGCACATGGAAAACATGGAGCAACTACAGAAAATGTGAAACGTTTTATTGATTTTTCAGCAAAAAACAACATCAAAGGTGTTTTAGTAGAAGGCTGGAATACAGGATGGGAAAGATGGATTGGTTTTGAAGATAGAGAAGGAGTTTTCGATTTTGTAACTCCATATCCTGATTATAATTTAGATGAAGTTACAGCTTATGCTAAAGAAAAAGGAGTACAAATTATTATGCATCATGAAACCTCTGCAGCAACTCAAACTTATGAAAAACAGCAAGATACAGCCTACGCTTTAATGCAGAAATATGGAATGCATGCAGTAAAATCGGGTTATGTGGGTAAAATCATTCCAAAAGGTGAATATCATCATGGGCAGTACATGGTATATCAATATAACAATGCAGCTATAAAAGCGGCTAAATATCAAGTTGCTGTAAATGCGCATGAGCCCATTAAAGCCACAGGTTTGCGTAGAACGTATCCTAATATTATTTCTAGAGAAGGTTTACGAGGGCAAGAATTTAATGCTTGGTCTCCAGATGGTGGGAATCCTCCAGAACACCTATCAATAGTTGCTTTTACAAGAATGTTAGCAGGTCCAATAGATTTTACACCAGGTATTTTTAATATCAAGTTTGATGAATATCGTAAAGAAAATCAAGTAAACACAACTCTTGCGCATCAATTGGCTTTGTATGTGGTTATTTACAGCCCTGTACAAATGGCTGCTGATTTGGTAGCGCATTATGAGGCAAATCCAAAACCTTTACAATTTATTAAAGATGTAGGCGTAGATTGGTCTGAAACCAAAGTTTTAAATGGAGAAGTAGGTGATTATGTAACAATTGCTAGAAAAGAACGAAAAACAGATAATTGGTTTTTGGGAAGCATTACTGATGAAAATGCAAGAGAAATTGAAATTGATTTCAGTTTTTTAGAAGCAAAAACAATATATGAAGCAACAATTTACAAAGATGGTAAAACTGCTCATTGGAATAAAAACCCGTTAGACATAATAATAAATAATAAAGAGTTGGATAAGAACTCTAAATTAAAATTTAACCTAGCTTCAGGAGGTGGATTGGCGATTAGTTTAAAGAAGAAAAATTAGTCTTTACTAACTTTATTAAATTCATTAATCATTAGAAAAGCCCAAATAATTACACATATTCCTACAAAAATCGAAAAATAAAGGACAATACTATCTGCGCTCACGGTTGATTAGTTTTAAGTAAATCATTACTCCTAATAAGGTTGGAGCCCAAAGTCCGAGGAAAATCCCATGCAATTTATCTCCACTAAGAAAGAGATATTCTGCTACAAGAATTATCAAAATACATAAAGCCAACATTAAAAAGTTTGCAATACCTAATTTTTTTATAAAATTCATATACAGTTTAAAAATTTTAATAAAGTTAATGATTTTTCTGTAAAAATTATTAGAAATTGTTTGTATTGAATATTATTTGTTATTTCTTGGATTATAAAAAACCATACATTTAAATACAATAAATAATAATTTATATAATTTTACTATATTTTATGTAATTTAGTAACCAAACATATTAGTCTTTTAATAGTATGAAATGGTTTAGATATTTGCTTCAGGTTTTGTTTTTATTTGTTAGTAGTTTGGTTTTTTCACAAGAATTTCCACCTATTAATATTTTCTATACAGAAGATTATCAAGCAGAAAATCAAAACTGGGATATTTCTCAATCTCAAAATGATTTTATCTATGTTGCCAACAATAAAGGTCTCTTAGAATATAATGGCGCTTCATGGAAGTTATTTGAAACTCCAAATGAAACCATAATGAGATCTGTTAAAGTTTTTGAAAATAAAGTATTTACAGGTTTTTACATGGGGTTTGGTTTTTGGGAGAAAGATATTTATGGAGATTTAAAATATAATTCTATTGTAAAAGAGCAGAATGTAAAGATGCTCGAAGACGAGCAAATATGGCAAATATTGGAAATAGATGGATGGATGATTTTTAGATCATTACAGCGAATATATCTTTATAATTTAAGCTCAAAAGAGATTAAAGTAATTAATGTAGCTAATAGGATTAATTGTTTAGCTAAAGTGGCTGGTGTAATTTATTTTCATGAAGCTAATAAAGGATTATTTAAAATTCAAAATGGAGCGCCAAAGTTAGTTTCTAACGATAAAATAGTTAAAGATAATTTTATAGTAAATGTTTTTTTAAAAGACAACAGGCTTCTACTTTTAAGTAAAGAAAATGGTTTTTTTTATTTGAATAGTAATGGCCTTGAAAAATGGAAAATTCCTTCAGAAAACTTATTATTATCTAAAACAGTATATAGTGCAAAGCAATTGCGAGATAAGAGTTTTGCTATTGGAACAATATCAAATGGCTTGATATATTTTAATGAAATAGGAGAATTACAGTACCAAATAAAACAAAGTTCTGGTTTAAGTAATAATACAATACTTTCCATATTAGAAGATAAAAAAAATAATTTGTGGTTAGGTTTAGATAATGGAATAAATTGTGTGAATAATATTTCTCCTTTTAAGATGTATAATAAAAAGAGTGATTTTTTAGGCACTATTTATACTTCAATTATTTATAAAAACAACATTTATTTAGGTACTAACCAAGGATTGTTTTATAGAGAAATTAATTCTAAAGATCAGTTTAAGTTTATAAAGAATACTCAAGGACAGGTTTGGAGTTTATCAATAATTGATGAAGAATTATTTTGTGGTCATAATTCAGGTACTTTTATTATTAATAATAATAAAGCAGATAATATATTTAGTAAAGAAGGAACATGGACTATTCTAAAAATAGATAATAATACAATTTTACAGGGGTGTTATGATGGTTTATATATATTAAAGAATAATGGTTTTCGTTGGGAGTTAAAGAATAAAATAAAAGGGTTTAAAAATTCAAGTAAATTTATAGTACTAGCAGATGATAACAAGATTTTTGTAAATCATGAGTACAAAGGTGTATATAAGCTTACTCTTGATAAAGATTTTACAGAAGTTATAAATCTTGAGATTGAGCAAACTCTAGCCAAAGGTATTCATTCAAGTATTTTAAAATACCGAGATAAAATTTTATATGCCAACAAAAAAGGGGTTTATGTTTACAATAAAGAAAAAGATTCTTTTAGTAAAGATAGTTTATTTAGTAATTTAATTTTTGAATCTTCTTTTATTTCAGCAAAACTAGTTTACAGTCCTGTAAATGATAAATTATGGGCTTTCTCTAAAGACCATATTAAATATTTATCTCCAGGTAAATTAAGTAATAAACCAAAAATTAAGACCATTTCCTTGGCTGAATCTATACCCAAAGCAGCTTCTGGTTATGAGAACATTATTCATATTAACAATGACAACTATCTTATTGGTACTTCTAATGGATATATTATAATTAATTTAAAATCTTTAAATGAAGTTCCAGAATTTAATATTTACATGAATGAAATTAAAAGTTTTATTATAGATGAACCGAAAGAAAACCTAAGTTTAACTGAAAAAAGTAATTTAAAATATAAAAGTAATAATCTCGAATTTTTTTATAGTGTACCTAATTATGATAAAACTGTTACTACTAAATATCAGTATAAATTAGATGGATTTAATAAAAGTTGGAGTAAACCAACTAGCTCTAATTCTGTTTTATTCGATAATTTATCTTACGGAACATATGTATTCAATGTAAGAGCAATAATAGGAGGTAAATTAAGTAGTAATGTGTCTACCTATACTTTTAAAATAGAAAGGCCATGGTATTTGTCAAATTTATTGATAAGTATATATGTTTTAATTTCATTATTTTCTTTTTATAGTGTTCATTTAGCTTCCAAAAGATATTATAAAAAACAAAGGGAAGATTTATTAGAAAAAGCAAAACGAGAATCTGAATTAAAAGAGTTAGAAAGCTCTCAAGAGATTATTAAGTTAAATAATGAAAAGCTTAGAAATGATATAGCTAATAAAAATAAAGAATTAGCTACATCGACAATGAATATGATAAAAAAGAATGAGTTTTTAAGTACTATTAAAATGGAGTTGATGAATGGAGGTGATAGGCATGTTACAAAAGTTATTAAAATCATTGATAATAACTTAAACAATACCGACGATTGGAAAATGTTTCAAGAAGCTTTTAATAATGCAGATAAAAACTTTTTAGACAAAGTTAAAGATAAGCATCCAAATTTAACTCCAAACGATTTGAGATTATGTGCTTATCTAAGATTAAATCTATCATCAAAAGAAATTGCTCCTTTGCTGAATATTTCCCCAAGAAGTGTAGAGGTAAAAAGATATAGATTAAGAAAAAAGATGAATTTATCTCATGATTCGAACTTAACAAATTATATTTTAGAAATTTAATACCTCACACATCTCAATTTTCCCCTTAACATTACCACAACAAACTCATTTTTTTAGTGAGTTTTGTATTTTGTTTATTTTTTCTTAAGCTCATATAAACACTAGGTTTTTTTTACTTTTTTTGCATTGTATGTTTTTTGTAGTGGCTTTAATTATAGATTTAACAATTTATTAAGCATAATTTTATACATCAAATAAAATAATTAACTAAATGAAAAAAACATTCACAATTTTACTCCTTTTATTTTTTGGTTTTGCAGTTACGGCTCAAACTATAAATGTAAGAGGTGTTGTAAAAGATGCCAAAACTGGAGACCCACTTCCTGGAGTAAGCATTCAAATTAAAGGAACCACTAGTGGTACTCAGACAGATTTTGATGGACTTTATAGTTTTCCTAAAGTCCAAAAGGGTGCTGTATTAGTTTTTACTTATTTAGGATACTCAGTAAAAGAAGTATCAGTTAATCAAGTAACTATAAATGTTGGGTTAGAAGAGTCAGCAGAATCATTAGACGAAATTGTTGTTATTGGTTATGGTACTCAGAGAAAAAAAGAAGTTACTGGTGCTGTATCATTAGTTTCTAGTGCTACAATTGAAGATCTAAAACCTACAAGAATTGAACAAGCTTTACAAGGTCAAGTTGCAGGTGTTAATATTACCCAATCTTCTGGTGCTCCTGGAGCAGCTTCTAACATAAGAATTAGAGGGGTTTCGACAAACGGAGATAGTAGACCATTAATTTTATTAGATGGAAGGGTAATAGAAGATTTGAGTGTTGTTAATCCTTCAGATATAGAATCTATAAATATTTTAAAAGATGCATCTGCGGGTATTTATGGAGTTCGTGCAGCAAACGGGGTAATTTTGGTGACGACAAAATCAGGAAGAAAGAACACTGAATTCAAATCTAATTTAAACATTCAAACAGGTTTTCAGCAGACAACAAGGGAGATTCCTTTACTTAATGCTACCGAGTATGCACTATTAGCGAATGAAGCTTTCGCAGCTAACGGTGAACCGTTACCTTTCTCTAATATAAGTAGTTTAGGACAAGGAACTAATTGGCAAAAAGAAGTATTTCAGACCGCACCAACTTTTAGTATTGACTATACTTTAAATAAAGGAACTGAAAAATCTACTTTTTCTTTGGGGTTATCAATTTTGAATCAAGATGGTATTGTAGGTGGAGAGAAATCTAACTTTAACAGAAGAAATTTAAGATTTAATTTTAATACAGATATTACTGATAACCTAAAATTAACTACCTCTACAATTTATACCAACACCAATCAAAGAAGTTTAATTGAAAATGTTTTAGGATCGGTATTATTTAATGCTGTTAATATGCCACCTACTACATCTGTATTTGATACAAATGGAGATTTTTCAACACCTCCAGCGACAGGAACAGGTATAGAAGTAGCAAACCCCTTGGCTCAGGTAGATAATGCTAGTAATAGAAGATGGGTTAATAAAATTTCAGGTAGTTACGGTTTAAATTATAAGTTTTTAAATCATTTTACTGTTGTAACAAGATTTCAAGCAAATTATTCTGTAGCTAATAGTAATAGTTTTAGTAGATTATATACATACGGAAATAATAATGTCTTTAATGTTGATCAAAGTACATTTAACGATTTTAGTCAAAGTTATTACGATTATACTTTTGATGCTGTACTAAATTACGAAAGAGTTTTTAATGATGTACATGATGTGAAAGCAATGGTTGGAACATCAGTTTTCAAAACAATAAGTAGATTTGAAAAAAACCTTACCAGTAATGCAAGAGGTACTAATTTAAGTGATGTAGATCTTTTAGGTGTTGCACCTTTGGGTGATGGTCTTGCTATTCATAAATCATTTAATAATGGTTCAAATTTAAGTTTTGATAGTCGCTTATTATCATATTTTGCAAGATTACAATACGGATTTGATGGTAAATATTTGCTATCTGCAGTAGTAAGAAGAGATGGGTCTTCTAGTTTTGGTCCAAAAAATAAGTTTGGATATTTTCCAACAGCCTCAATAGGTTGGGTGGCTTCAGAAGAAGATTTTCTTAACGATTCTGATATTGTAAACTTTTTAAAATTTAGAGCAAGTTATGGTATTGTAGGTAATGATAGAATACCAGGTTTTAGATTCGTGTCAATATTAAATGGTCAGGCAGAGTATGTTTTCAATAATCAAATTCAACAAGGTCTTGCTCCTGGTCCAATTTCAAATCCTGAAATTAGATGGGAAAAGCAGATTCCTTTAGATATTGGTGTAGATATGGAGCTTTTTAATAAAATTAACATTACTGCTGATTACTTCAAGAAAACTACTGAGGATTTATTAGTTTCTGCTCAAACATCTGGTATTATTGGTGTTGCAGCACCTGGATCTCAAGTTCCTGTTGTTAATGCAGGTACAGTAGAGAATAAAGGATTTGAATTTGCTATTGGTTATAAAGAAGTAATTTCAGAAGATTTTAATTTTAATATAAATTATAATTTTACAACGTTAGATAACAATGTAACTTTTGTTGGTAATTCTACAGGAATTATAGAAGGAGGAACTTTTGGTGTTGGTCAAGAACCTCCATCTAGAATGGAAGCTGGTTTTCCAATAGGATATTTTTACGGATACAAAACGAATGGTATATATCAAACACAGGCAGAAGTAGATGCTTTAAATTCTGATACAAATAAAGATGGTGTTATTGATACAAAAGATACCAAATATCAAACAAATGCTAATCCTGGAGATTTAAGATTTGTAGATACAAACAATGATGGTTTAGTAGATGAAACTGATAGAACATACATTGGAGATCCTATTGCGGATTTAACAATGGGTCTAAACTTATCTTTCAATTATAAAAATTTCGATTTTAATGCTTATGCTTTTGCATCTATAGGTAATGAAATCGTTAGAAATTATGAAAGAAATTTACCATTAACAAACAGACCAACTTATTATTTAGAAAGATGGACAGGACCTGGATCAAGTAACACATTTCCAAGAGTAACTACTGGAGCAAATGGTAATAATTTATTCTCAGATTTTTATGTAGAAGATGGTAGCTTTGTTCGACTACAAAGTATTCAGTTAGGGTATAGTTTTGGCGAGAAAGTTTTAGAAAGAGCAAAATTTAGTAGACTAAGACTATATGTTTCAGGAACAAATCTATTGACATTTACAAAGTATAGAGGTTTTGATCCTACGACCTCAAATGGTAGTCCTATTGGTGGTGGAATAGACCAAGGGTTTTATCCTAGTCCAAGAACAATTATATTCGGTATGAATGTTAATTTTTAAAAAAAGTAAGATGAAAAAAATAAACATAAAAATATATTTAGTATTAATTCTATTGGGAGTTATAACTTATTCATGTAGTGATGATTTTGTTGATGTAAAACCAACATCTAATAATTCTGAAGATTTCTTTAACTCAGAGCAAGATTATAATGATGCTTTAATTGGTGCTTATGATTTATTACAATCTACATACCTAAATGTTATGTTAGGTGAAATAGCTTCCGATAATACTCTAGCAGGAGGTGAAAGCGCCACTGATGTTGTTGGTATTCAAGAAATAGATGATATGATTCATACTCCTTTAAATGCTCAACTAAGAGATATTTGGAGTTGGATGTACGCTGGTGTAAACAGAGCTAATTATATCTTAGAATTTAAAGACAAAACAGATTTTTCTGGAAAAGAAAAATTACTAGCAGAAGCAAGGTTTTTAAGAGCTTATTACTATTTCGAATTAGTAAAATGGTTCGGAGATGTGCCTTTAGCAGTTGATAAAAGAATAGAATTTGGTGAGCAATTTAATATTGATAGAACACCTAAAGCAGAAGTGTATGCTCAAATTGAAAAAGATTTAATTTTTGCTGTAGACAACCTACCTTACACACAATCTATTCCAGGTAAAGTGACCAAAGGGGCTTCTCAAGCTCTTTTAGGTAAAGTTTATTTATATCAGAATAAATTTGATGAGGCTTCAGTAGTACTTGATAACTTAATTACCAATGGACCTTATGATTTGGTAACAGACTACAAATCAATTTTTGAAGAGGCAGGAGAAAATAATATAGAATCTGTTTTTGAAGTTCAGTATTTTGATGGACAAGGAGCAAGTTTCGATTGTTTGCAATGTAGTGAAGGTAATGTAGCTGTTGGCTTCAGTGGTGTTAGAGCTTACACTGGTCCTGAGTTCTCTTCAGGATTTAGTTTTAATGTTCCTGTTCAAGAAGTAGTTGATGCATTCGAAGCAGGTGACTTAAGAAAAGATGTAGCTATTTTAGATATTAATGCTTGGGCTACTGCTAATGGAGCAACATTTGGAACTGGTTTCGAACATACAGGTTATTTTAATAGAAAATACATACCTAGAAAGAGAAGTGCAACAGCACAAGGAGATCGTAATTTAACAAATCCAAACAATTACAGAGCTATTCGTTTTGCAGATGTTTTATTAATGGCTGCAGAAGCATTTAATAGAAGTTCAACTCCAAACGATACAAAAGCACAAACGTATTTAAATAGAGTAAGAAGAAGAGCCTTTGGTGATACCAATCATGATATCAATGCTACTGGAACTATTTTACTAGATAATATATATAAAGAAAGAAGGGTAGAGTTAGTTGGAGAAGGACATCGATTTTTTGATTTAGTAAGAACAGGTAAAGCAGCTCAAGAAATCAATGGTTTTGTTTCAGGTAAACACGAAATTTTCCCAATACCAGCTATTGAAATTCAATTAGCAGGTGATCGTTGGTCTCAAAATCCTAATTACTAAAAATATTAAAGATGAAAAAAATAAAAAATATTTATAAGATATGTATAGTGTTGCTGGTTCTGGTCGCATGTACAGATAATTTAAGAGATATTTCTTTTGTAGAGAATATGGCTCCACCATCAAATGTTGCAGCTATATACGATATCACACAAGATAATACAGGTTTGGTAACTATTACTCCAAGTGCTGATGGTGCTGTAGGTTTTAAAGTGTTTTTTGGAGATACTACAAAAGATCCTGAGACATTAACTCCTGGACAAAGTATAGATCATACTTATGCAGAAGGTACCTACGATGTTAAAGTAGTAGCTTATAACTTAGGTGGAGATGAAACGGAATTAATACAACAATTAGTAGTGTCATTTAAAGCGCCTCAAAATTTAGTTGTGGTTATAGAAAATGATAAAGCAATTTCAAAACAAGTTAATATTACTGCAAATGCAGATTTTGCAGCTATGTTTGAATTTGATTCAGGAGAAACGGGAATTACTCAACCAGTAGCAACTGCAAATATCGGGAATACGATTAACTACCAATATAAAGATGCTGGAAAATATTCAGTTAAAGTAACTGCTAAAGGTGGTGCTATAGCTACAACAGAATATACCGCAGAATTTGAAGTAACTGCAATTTTAGCACCAATTGCTTCAGCAGTTACGCCTCCTGTGAGAAATGCAACAGATGTTATTTCTATTTTTAGTGATGCTTATACTAATATTAGTGGTGTAGATTATAATCCTAGCTGGAATCAAGCAACAATTTATTCAGCTTTTGATTTAAATGGAGATGCTATCTTACAGTATAGCAACCTAAACTATCAAGGTATTGATTTTTCTAACAATTTACAAGATGCATCTTCTATGGAGATGTTACACATAGATGTTTGGACTGCAGATGCAACTTCAATAGATATTTATCCAATTAGTTCTTCATCATCAGAATTTTTTGTGACTAAACAATTAAAAACAAATGAATGGAACAGTTTTGATATACCTTTATCTGAATTTACAAGTCAAGGATTAGTTATATCAGATATAAAACAATTTAAATTTGTTGGTTCTGGAACTGTATTTATAGATAATCTATATTTTTATAAGGCCCCAACAACATTTCCAAAAGTATTTGATGATTTTGAAGGAAATGGTACAATAACTACATGGTTTGGAGATAGTGCAGGTGCAGACACTAGTTTTGCAAATCCTTTTAAAAATACTGACAACTCTTCAAATGCGGTTTTAAAGTACGAAGACACTGGGGGGCAATATGCTAATGTTCGTTTTGATGTAGCTCAAAATTTTGATTTTTCTGTAAAAAAGAAATTCTCATTAAAAGTATATGTACCTTCAAGTAGTGTAACAGGTAGTTCACCTAATCAAGTTTCTTTAAAACTGCAAGATGGTACTGCAGCTCAACCTTGGGTTTCTCAAACAGAAATAATTAAACCAATTCAATTAGATACTTGGCAAACTCTAACTTTCGATTTTGAAAACGATGCAACAGCTGGTTCACCAAACCCGTTAAATAGATCAGATTTTAATAGAGTTGTACTTCAAGTAAATGGAGAAAATAACAATGATAACGTTATAGCTTATATAGATGATATCGCTTGGGGTGATGACCTTTTTACAGGCCCAATTCCTCATGATGATTTTGAAGGAGGAGGAAATATTACAACTTGGGCAGGAGACAGTGCAGGTTTAAATACTAGTTTAGCAAATCCTTTTAAAAATTCTGATAATAATTCTAATACGGTTTTAGAGTATGACGACACTGGAGGTCAATATGCAAATATAAGATTTGATGCTGATGCTAATTTTAATATGGAAAAGCATACTTTTTCTTTTAAAATATACGTAGCCTCTACTAGTGTAACAGGTGGTTCACCTAACCAAGTTTCATTAAAATTACAAGATGGTACAGCAAGTCAACCTTGGGTGTTACAAACAGAGGTAATAAAGCCAATTCAGTTAGATACATGGCAAACGGTTACTTTTGATTTTAAAAATGATACCACTGTTGGTGCTGCCGATCCTTTAAACAGAACTGACTTTAATAGAGTTGTTATTCAGGTTAATGGAGAAAATAATAACGATAATGTTAAAGCTTATATAGATGACTTTAAATATCAATAAAATACATACAATGAAAAAAATAAAATATATAAAAGCGTTATTTTTCTTTGTGATCCTAATTTTTACAGGATGTCAAGAAAATGAGTATTCTTTTGGAGAGATAGTAACACCATCGAATATCCAAATTACAGCTGAAATTGTTGGAGCAGATGCAGCTAATCCTAATGGAGATGGAAGTGGAGTTGTTAATTTTTCAGCAACGGCTGATCAAGCTGTTTCTTTTAAATATGTTTTTGATGGAACAGAAATTGTTGCCCTATCAGGTAAAACTTCTATAAGTTTTAGTAAGTTAGGTTTAAATAAATATACTGTTACTGTTGTAGCTTCAGGGACAGCAGGTTTAACTGCAAGTAAATCAATTCAAGTAGAAGTTTTATCTACATATTCTCCACCAAATGACCTAACGGCTAAATTATTTGGTTTTGATCCAGCTAGCCCAAATGCTGTAACTTCAAGAACGTGGAAAATTCAATCTTCTAAACCTGGTCACTTTGGTTTGGGGCCAGTAGGTGGTTCTACTCCTGTAGAATGGTATGGAGCTGGTCCAAATGAAAAAGCTACAGTAGGGATGTATGATGATAGGTTTGTTTTTAGTTCAGATGGTACTTTTCAGCATATTACAAATGGAGATGTTTTTGGAAGGGATCCACATATTGTTAATGATTTAGGTGCAAATACAGATGGAACAGTTGACGGAGCAGACATACTAAATTATGCATATCCCGATTATACTGGTAGTTATACATTAACTGCTCCAGGAGGAATAGAAACGATTAGTTTGTCCGGTAATGGTTTTATCGGATATTATACTGGTGGTAATCATAAGTACGAAATTTTTGATAGAGGTACACCTAATGAAATGGTATTAAGAACTACAGATGCTGATGCTTCATTTGATTGGTGGTTTATTATTGTATTAGAGTAATTTATTCAATATAAAGACCTTTATTAAGATACTTTTTTGGGTCAGAATTTCTTCTGACCCTTTTTTAATACAATAGATGAAATGAGTTTTTGCCTTTACATTTTTTTTCATCCTTTTTTTTACCACATCAATAAAAAATTAGAACTATACATTACCACAACAATATAGTTTAACGTTTAGCTTTATATGTTAAAATTCAAACAAAAAATCAAGTAATTACTAAGTTTTTTAGATGTTTTTTGTGGTGTATGTTTTTTGTTGAGGTGTATTTTAACATATTAACAATATTTAACTATTAACTTTATAATATTCAAATAATCATAATAATTTGATTTTAACATCTTAGGCCTTCTAAAAAAAACAGAAGTTTAATTACGAAGTCAAATTTATTATCAATTAAACATAAATAAATTATGAGAAACAATTTACTAAGATTAGTACTTTTCATGTTTACCTTAAGTTTTTATGCTCAGAGCGATAAGGTTTCTATTGTTAAAGATGAAAAAGGAACAAGACTAGAAGTAAATGGTAAGCCATTTATTGTAAACGGTATAAATTGGGATTATGTTCCAATTGGTTATAATGTACTTGATGCTAAATTTTGGGAAAAGCCAGATGATATTATTAAAGCTGCTCTTGATGGTGAAATGCCTTTATGGCAAAACATGGGGGTAAATGCTATTAGGACATATATTGGAGTACCTCCCAAATGGATAACTTATATGTATGAGAACTTTGGTATTTATACTATGATAAACCATCAGTTCGGAGCTTATGGTTTAACTTTAAATGGTGTCTGGTATCCAAAAACAAAATATGCAGATCCTAAGGTGAGAAAACATCTTATAGAAGAGTCTGTTAAGATGGCTAATATCTATAAAAACACTCCAGGCCTTTTGTTATTTATGTTGGGTAATGAAAATAATTATCATTTAACATGGGAAGGAGCTGAAACAGATGAAGGAATTGTCATAAACGACCAGGATAAAGCCAAAAGAGCAGAAGCAAGAGCAATGTACAAGTTATTTAATGATGCTGCTAAAGCTATCAAAGGAGTTGATAAAAATCATCCTATAGGTATTTGTAACGGTGATTTATTATACTTAGATATCGTAGCAAGTGAATGTAAAGATTTGGATGTATATGGTACTAACATGTATAGAGGTGAATCTTTTTATGATGCTTTTGATAGAGTTAAGAAAGAATTCGGTAAACCAATTTTATTTACAGAGTTTGGTTCTGATGCTTATAATGCAAGAGACAATAAAGAAGATCAATTAATGCAAGCTCATTATATGGTTAGCAATTGGAAAGAAATATATGCTAATGCTTATGGCTTAGGGAAAGCACAAAACTCATTAGGAGGTTTTACATTTCAATCTAGTGATGGGTGGTTTAAAGCAGGGTTCGACGAAAGAAAAAATGCTGATATCCACGATACTCAAGCTTCTTGGCCAAGTAATGGTTACAGCAGAGATCAAGCTAAAGAAGGTGATAAAAATATGAACGAAGAGTGGTTTGGTATTGCTGCTAAAGGTCCTACGGATATTAGAGGTTTATACACATTATACCCAAGAGCTTCGTACTATGCACTTAAAGAAGCACATGAATTTAATCCTTTTAAAAGTAATGTCACTGAATTTCAAAGTCATTTTAAGAAAATTAATTTAATGGCTGCAGTTTTAAAAGCAAGAGGTGATAAAGCTTCTGTTGGTGGAACAGAGAAGTTGTCTCTATCGAATTTAAGAGCAGAGTTTACAACTTTTAATACGGGAGGTTCTCTATTAACAACACCTGATGTTGCTGATGGAACTGGTCAAACAATTCCAGATAGAAGAGGTTTTGATCACATGCAATCTTATTTTATTGGGGTTCAAGGGAAGCCGTCTAATAATATGAAAGCGGAAGTTAACTTTAATATTTTAGGAAATATTGCTGGGAATCCAATAGATGATATTTTTTATGAAAACGTGGGTAGACCTATACAAGTTAATTCACCCAATGGAGTTACAACAATTACCGATAATAATAGATTAAGAGTTTATAACGCTGAATTTGAATGGAATGCTAAAGATTTCGATTTAAGAGGTTTTTATAGAACCGGGCATTATCACTGGGGGTATGAAGGAGATTTCTTTGGGCTATATCCAGAAGCAAATTATGGTCCTAATTTAGATATTTATAACGGAGAGATTTTAGGAATGGAAGTTGATGGAAAAGGAGCTTTAAAAGGTTTAAAAGCTGCTTTTGGGCCACAACTTTGGTGGGGAGCAAATCCAGCAGTTTTGTTAAAATATAATAGAAAAATAGGTGGATTAGATTTCTCAGCAATATATCATAAAGATATTGTAAATGGTAACGGAATTGATGAAAATGGAAACCGAATTTTAGATCCAGCACAAGCTAGATCAGGGGTTATTCCAGCGTTGCCTACAGAGAGAGCAACCATAGCTTTTGAAAGAAAAGGAAAACACTTTGGATGGACATTAGGTGCAATTTGGGCTGGTAAACCTTTAAATGGTAGAGTGTATCAAGATATTAATGATAAAGGACAAGTAGTTAATGATAGAGTTCAATCTAAAGATAATTGGGGAGGTAAAGCAAAAATCACTTATACTAACGGAGGTTTTAATTGGTATGCCCAAAGTTCTATAATGGGTTTAGTTGCTAATGGAGGGGTTGATCCTACATTAACTTTTACAGGATGGAAATTAAAAGATTCTGGTAGCGGTAACATGAGTAACTTTTTAACTGGTATAGCTTATAATTTTGGAGGTAAATTTCAAATTGCGCCAAACTTCTTGTATCAGCAGCCTTTAGTTGATCCTATGCCTAATGGTGTTGGAGCACCCGGGCGTTTAAGAAATTGGGTAGATGATCCATTTTCAGTTAGAGGAGGTAATCGAGAAACTACAGCAGGAGAAATTCTTTTTACTTTCGATCCAACTCCTGCAACCTACATGTACCAATGGGATAATGATAAAGCAGAAGATGCCAAATTTGCATTCAATTTAGGTTTTGTATTTCGTCACCTACCCACAACACAAGATGCAGCAATTGGATTCTTAGCAGATCGTTCTTTCTTCGCATTTTCTAAATCTGCACCAGCTCAAGATTTATGGGAAGTACACTCTAGAATGGTTTCAAAAGTACATACAGATTTAGGTTTGGTAGCAAATTTCTACTATGGTACTGCGCAAGCTAATGGAGATAGCGAAAGAACAATATATAGAGGTGGTGGAGATCTTAGAATGATATTTAATAAAATGAAGGTAACTGCTATAGCAAAGTTTAATGACTGGGGACCTTTTGATTATCATAGAGACTTTAACTTAACATTTCCAACACAGTTAATGTTAGATATTTCTACATCATTAGGTAAACCAGACTGGTTCATTTTACCAGATACAAAAGTAGGTTTAAGGGGTACTTGGAGATCTTTAAATGAATTTTCGCCTAGATATTCTCCAAATGCTACATCAAGTACATTTGCAACGGCTCCAACTATAAGTCCAGTAGGTTTTCCTAATGGTTCAGAGTGGGAGATTAGAACATATATTCATATCAATATTGGAAAATAAAATATAAGAAAATGAAAACAATAAAATATATATATTCAAAAATCATATTCTGTCTAGGATTGATTTTAGTAACTGTAACCAGTTGCGATAGAGAAGTTTCTGATGAAGCAGTTTTGGCTACCTTTTCTTCTGTCGGAGATGTGTTTATAGACTCGCCTGTAGGTCTTGGTAGTGATTTTTATTTTCCTTATGGAGGCTCAAAACCTACCGCATGGTCTGTAGATGAAAAAGAGAGTTATGAAGGTACAGCATCAATGCGATTTGATGTTCCTAATGGTAACGATCCAAATGGAAATTATGCTGGTGCTATTTTTAGAATTGATGGTGCCGGAAGAGATTTAAGAAAATATGATGCCCTTACATTTTGGGCAAAAGCTTCTCAAGGAGTTACAATAGGCGAACTTGGTTTTGGAGAAGATTTTTTGGATAATAAATATGTAACGTCAATTCAAAATACAAGTTTAAGTACATCTTGGCAAAAAATAATTATTCCAATTCCAGATCCATCTAAATTAATACAAGAAAGAGGATTGTTTAGATATTCTGCAGGAACACAAGGAACAAATGGTTCTGGTTACACATTTTGGATTGATGAAATGAAATTTGAAAAATTAGGAACAATTGCACAACCAAGACCACAAATATTAAATGGTTCTGAAAAATCTGAACAAACTTTTATTGGAGGTGTAATTACTCTTGATGGTTTAAACCAAGTTTTTAATTTAGGTGATGGTACTGAGCAGACAGTGGCCACTGCTCCTGCTTATTTTAATTTTACTTCATCAAATCCATCAGTTGCAACTGTAGATGAAAAAGGCAAAATCACCGTTTCAGGAACTGGTAAAGCAGAAATTACAGCTAAATTAAACGGTATAGATGCTAAAGGGAAATACTCTTTAGAATCTCTTGGAGCTTTTACTCCAGCACCTACACCAACTCAAAGTGCCGCTAATGTAATATCTGTGTTTAGTGATACATATACAAATATTGCAGTAGATCATTATAATGGATATTGGGGAGGGTCTACTACCCAAGGTCAAAATGATATAAATATCAACGGAAATGAAATCATTAATTACAAGGCTTTAAATTATGTAGGTGTAGAATTTCATATCAATGTACCAACAGTGAATGCATCTTCTATGACTAATTTTCATATTGATATTCAAGTTCAAGAAGATATAAATCCAGGAGATTTTATTAGAATTGGATTACAAGATATTGGTGGTGATGATACTTTTGGAGGAGGAGATGACTCTTCAGGAAGTATAACTATACCTGGAACAAATTTAACTAGAGGAAGCTGGGTAAGTTTTGATTTTAAACTTTCTGACTTTACAGGTCTAACTAATAAATCTAATTTAGGTCAAATTGTGTTAGTATCTGATGCTACTATACAAGATGTTTTAGTAGATAATATGTATTTCTATGAAATACCTACAGCACCATCAATAGCATCACCAGTCCCTTCTAATCCTTCAGCAGATGTAATTTCATTATTTAGTGATGCTTACACAGATGTTGCAGTAGATACTTGGAGAACAGATTGGTCTTTTGGAGCTACAGTATTACAAGATGTTGTTATCGTAAATGATAATATGAAAGAGTATAATAACTTAGGTTTTGTAGGTGTAGAATTTAAGGATGCAAATACTATAGATGCAACATCTATGACACATTTTAGAGTAGATACTTGGTCTGCAACTTATACAGAATTTAAAATAAAACTTGTCGATGCTGGACCTGATGGAGACATCACTACAAGTGGTGATAATGTAGAACACGAAATTACGGTAAATAACCCAGCTCAAAATCAATGGGTAAGTCATGATATACCTTTATCTAGTTTTACCGGATTAACAAAAAGAGACAAGCTTGCTCAGATAATATTTGTGGGTATACCTTATGGTCAAACTAAAGTATACGTTGATAATGTTTATTTCAGAAAATAATTAAAAAACTAAAAGATGAATTTTATAAATAAATATAAATCACATATGCGTTTATCTCTATTCGCATTTGCAATAGTGTTTTTTTCAAACTGCGAAAATAACGAAACCCAAATAACTACAACTAAATCAGAGTTAGTGTGGGCTGATGAATTTGATACAAATGGAGGAGTAGACCAATCAAAATGGAAGTTTGATTTGGGCGATGGAAGTGCTCAAGGATTACCTGGTTGGGGAAACAATGAGTTACAATATTATACCAATCGTTCAGAAAACATAGAAGTAAAAGATGGTATGTTGCATATTACTGCAAAGAGAGAAACTTTTATGGGAGCTAATTATACTTCAGCCAAAATCTTAACAAAAGGTTTGTATGAAACTACATATGGTAGGTTTGAAGCACGTATAAAATTACCTTGGGGTAAAGGTTTGTGGCCAGCTTTTTGGATGTTGGGTGATGATTCAAATGGTACCGTTGCTTGGCCAAATATCGGTGAAATAGATATTATGGAATATAGAGGGCAACAGCCTACCATTACTCATGGAAGTGTGCATGGACCAGGGTATTCAGGAGGAAACCCAATTACAAAAAGTTACGAATTAACTAATGATCGGTTTGATACTGGATTTCACATTTTTGGCATTGAGTGGGGAGAGAACTATATTAATTATTATGTAGATGATGTTTTATATAATCAAATCACTCCAGCAGACTTGCCAGAAGGTACAGAATGGGTGTTTAATAGTAACCAATTTTATATCATATTAAACTTAGCTGTGGGTGGAAATTTCTTAGATAATCCAGATGCAAATACAGTTTTTCCACAAACAATGATTGTGGATTACGTAAGAGTTTACAAATAAAATATAGTGAGTTGGTAACTCAAGAAGTTGCCAACTCATTTTTTAAAATTAAAAATTTTATAGAAGTTAAACTAAGACTTCTTAAAAAATAACACTAAAATTTAAAATAAAAACATTGTTTTTCATATCTGTGGATATGTTTTAAGTATGATTTTATAATGACCAAGAATACTATTTATTTAGGTAAAAATATTGCAAAGAATCCTCAACTAGAAGTAACAGGAGAATTGGTGAATTTTGATAATGAAACCTATTACAAAATTACGAATAGCGATAAAATGAGACCATTTTTTATGAGTCTTGTAAGTAATTCAAATCATTGGATGTTTATCTCTAGCAATGGAGGTTTAACTGCGGGTAGAAAGGATGCAGAAAATTCTCTTTTTCCTTATTATACTGATGATAAAATTACTGAATCTGCAGATGTCACTGGTAGTAAGACTATTGTACAAGTTCATAAAGAAGGTAAAACCTTTCTTTGGGAACCTTTTTCTAGTAAATACGAAGGTGTTTATCAAATCAAAAGAAATTTATACAAAAACAATTACGGAAACAAAGTTGTTTTTGAAGAAATCAACGAAGATTTAGGATTAACGTATAGATATCATTGGAACACTTCTAACGAGCATGGTTTTGTAAGAAAATCAAACTTAATTAACAACACTTCTGCTAAAATCGAGGTTACCATTTTAGACGGAATTCAAAATATTTTGCCTTACGGGGTTACTTCTGCAATTCAAGGTATTCGTAGTAATTTAGTGGATGCTTATAAAAAGTGTGAACTAGAAACTGATTCAGGAATTGGTATTTATGCTTTAAGTGCCATTATTGTAGATAAAGCAGAACCTAGTGAAGCCTTAAAATCGAATTTAGCTTGGTCTTTTGGGGTTCAAAATCCTAAATATTTAATTTCATCAAGACAATTAGATGCGTTTAGAAATGGTGAAGAAATTCATCAAGAAGTAGATGTAAAAGCAGAAAAAGGAGCTTATTTTACGATACAAGAATTAACCTTAAATGCTAATGAAAAAAAATCTTGGACGCTGGTTGCCAATGTAAATCAAAATTTAAACTCTTACCATAGTTTGGCTAGTTTAATTCAAAAAGAATCGAATTTAACTGAACTTATCCAAAAGAGTATAGATGAAGGCACAGACAACTTAATAGAGTTAACAGCGGCTTCAGATGGTTTACAAATAGGTCAAATTCAACCAAGAAATACAAGGCATTTTGCGAATACGCTTTTCAATATTATGAGAGGTGGAATTTTCGACAACAACTATCAAATTGAAAAACAAGATTTCGAAAAATATTTAGCAAAGGCTAATCAAGAGGTATATGAAAATCAAAGAAATATAGTAGATAATTTACCAGAAGAGTTTACGGTAGATTACTTGAAAAATATAGCAAAAACCAATGAAGACAAAGACTTTAAAAGGTTATGTTTAGAGTATCTACCGTTAAAGTTTAGTCGTAGACACGGAGACCCAAGTAGACCTTGGAACCGTTTTTCAATTAACACTAGAAGTGAAATTGATGGTTCTAAAATTTTAGATTACGAAGGAAACTGGAGAGATATTTTTCAGAATTGGGAGGCTTTAGCGCATTCATATCCTGAGTTTATGGAAGGTATGATTCATAAGTTTTTAAACGCTTCTACTTTTGACGGCTACAATCCCTACAGAGTTACAAAAGGAGGTTTTGATTGGGAAATCATAGAACCAGATGACCCTTGGTCGTATATCGGATATTGGGGAGATCATCAAATTATTTATCTATTAAAATTCTTAGAATTTATAGAAAATTATTATCCAGGTAGATTAGCAGAAAACTTTACAGAAGAGGTGTTTGTATATGCAAACGTACCTTATAAGATTAAAAGTTATCAAGAAACGCTTCAAAATCCAAAAGATACCATTGATTTTGATGAAGAATTAAATCATAAAATTGATGAATTAAGAATTCAAATAGGAGCAGATGGAGCGCTATTAAGAGATGCAAACAATAGTATCTATAGAGTAAATATGATGGAGAAATTGCTAGCTACTGTGTTGGCAAAAGTATCTAATTTTATTCCTGAAGGTGGTATTTGGATGAATACACAAAGACCAGAATGGAATGACGCCAACAATGCTTTGGTGGGTAATGGTGTTTCTATGGTAACACTTTGTTACTTACATCGTTTTATAAACTTTTTCGAAAATGTAGTTTCAAACACAGATATAGATAAGATTTCTATTTCTGATGAGTTGGTAACTTTCTTTAATACAGTAGTTGTATCACTAAAAGAAAATGAAAACATTTTATCGAAAAATATTTCTGATGCTGATAGAAAAACTGTTTTAGATGGAGTAGGAAATGCGGGTAGTAATTATAGATTATTAATTTACAAAAACGGATTCCAAAACAAAAAAACATCCATTTCTAAAAACGACTTACTAGATTTCTTTAGCATCATAAAAAAATATACAGAACAAACTATAGATGCCAATAAACGTGATGATAATATGTATCACGCGTATAATTTAATGACCGTGGAAAATGAGAAAGAAGTATCGATTTCTTACTTGTCAGAAATGTTAGAAGGTCAAGTTGCAGTATTAAGTTCTGGGCATTTATCACCAAAACAAGCTTTAGCCACTTTAGATGGTTTAAAAGCAAGTGCATTGTTCAGAGAAGATCAATACAGCTATATTTTATATCCTAATAAAGACTTAGGAAGGTTTATAGATAAGAATAATATTCCATCAAAAGCAGTTGAGAAATCAAAATTGTTACAGCAATTATTAGCAGATGGTAATCATAAAATCATCAATAAAGATGTTGCAGGAAATTATCACTTTAACGGTAATTTTAATAATGCTGATGTTTTAAAAACAGGTTTAGAAAACCTTTCTGAAGAATATCAATCTTTAGTAAAAGAAGAAGAGAATTTGCTCTTAGAAATTTACGAAGAAATGTTCGACCATAAATCTTTTACCGGAAGATCAGGCACATTTTTCGGTTATGAAGGTTTAGGCTCAATCTATTGGCATATGGTTTCTAAGTTATTATTAGCAGTTCAAGAAAACTGCTTGTTAGCAATTAACAATAACGAAAGTGAAGAAGTTATAGGTAGATTGTTAGACCATTATTATGAAATAAACGAAGGAATTGGAGTGCATAAATCACCAAAATTGTATGGTGCTTTTCCAACAGATCCGTATTCGCACACGCCAGCTACAAAAGGTGCACAACAACCAGGAATGACTGGTCAAGTAAAGGAAGATATCTTATCAAGAATGGGTGAGCTTGGGGTTTTTGTTAAAAATGGAGAACTAAACTTTAATCCAAGATTATTAAGAAAAGAAGAGTTCTTAAAAGAAGCTAAAAACTTTAATTATGTTGATGTTAATAGCGATAAGAAAACTTTAATTCTAGATTCAGAAACCTTAGCATTTACTTATTGTCAAGTACCAATTGTATATCAATTATCAGATGATAATAAGTTAAAAGTATTTTATACAGATGGTAAAGCTTATGAAGTAAATAGTTTAAGAATAGATAAACAAAACAGCGATATGTTGTTTAAAAGATCAGGAGAAATAAAGAAAATAGTAGTTTCTATCAAAAAATAAGAAATGCCTAGTAAATTTCATAAATATCAAATTTTTATTCCTTTAATCTTTACGGTTATTGGTTGTAAAAATACATCGAATTCAAAGGTTGATGAAGATATTATGATTGAAAAAAAGGTCGATTCTCTTTTAAAACTAATGACCCTAGAGGAGAAAATCGGGCAGATGACTCAGGTTAGACATTTCTGGGATACTAAAGATGATGATATCGCCACCAAATTCATTGGTTCTGTGATTCATACACAAGGCATTAATCCTGGAGAAACTGCAGAAGAATGGCAACAAAAATTTGTCAAATTACAAAAACAAGCGCTTTCCACTAGATTAGGAATCCCATTGTTATTTGGTGTTGATGCTGTTCATGGTCAAAATACGTATAATGGTGCAACTATTTTTCCACATAATATAGGTTTGGGTGCAGCAGCAAATGAAAAATTAGTCGAAAAAGCTGCAGCAATAACTGCTGTAGAAGCACAAGCTACAGGTTTTAATTGGGTGTTTGCTCCCTGTGTAGCCATACCTTTTAATGAAAAATGGGGTAGAGTTTATGAGGCGTTTTCAGAAAGTACAGAAATAACAGAAAAGTTAACCAAAGCATCAGTTAGGGGACATCAAGGAAACTTGTCTGACTCAAAAACGGTTATGGCAACTGCTAAACATTTTGTAGGCGATGGTTCAACTGATTATGGAGTAGAAGGTGGAGAAACTTCTTTAAATGCAACAGAAATAGAAGCTAAATTATTAGCACCTTATAAAGCTGCTGTTCAAGAAGGAATTGGTGCAGTTATGGCATCATTCAATACCGTTACAGGAATTTCAATGCACGCTCACAAAAGGTTAATTACAGATACTTTAAAAGTCGGAATGAACTTTAAAGGCATCGTAGTTTCTGATTGGAAAGGATATTCAAGATTTGGAGGAAATGATATTATCAATGCAGGTGTAGATGTAGTGATGGCTGTTGATGGAGATTTGGATGATTTTCAATCTGGAGTAAAAAAAGGAGTTGAAAATGATTCGATTTCTATGTCAAGAATTGATGATGCAGTAAGAAGAGTTTTACGTCAAAAATATAGATTAGGATTGTTTGAAAATCCTTTTCCTGATCCAAGTTTTATTGCCAAAATAGGATGTACTGAACACCGAAAAGTGGCAAAACGAGCTGTAAGAGAATCCTTGGTTTTGTTAAAAAATGAAAATAACATTTTACCAATTGATAAAAAAACAAAGAAAATTATTGTGGTTGGCGAACACGCAAACAATTCGGGCTTACAATCTGGAGGTTGGACAGTGAATTGGCAAGGAACTAAAGAAAATTATAAAGGAGCAACCACCATTTTAGACGGAATCAAAAAGCAATCAAAAGGAACAGTAATTTACGATAAAGACGCAACAGGAAATCATTATGATGCAGATTTAGCCATTATTGTAGTTGGTGAAAATCCTTATGCAGAATTCTTTGGAGATATTGGACACGAATCCAATCAACTAGAATTAACCCTTACTAAAGAACATCAAAATTACATCAATAAGTATCAAGAAAATGGAGTAAAGACTTTGGTAATTTTAATTTCAGGAAGACCATTAGTGGTTACAGAGCAGATAAAAAAATCAGATGCTTTTGTTGCTGCTTGGTTACCAGGTTCAGAAGGTGATGGAGTTGCAGAAGTTTTATTTGGAGATTATAATTTCTCTGGAAAATTACCTCACTCTTGGCCAAAATCAATAGATGATTTTAAAGGTAAATATGGCCCTAATTTTTGGGATGCTAGCATAGAACCATTATATCCATTTGGATACGGTTTAACATTTAAAAAATAGAAGAAAAGTTTAGAATAATATAAAACAATCGCGTATGAAATCAATTTTAAAAACAACAACAGCAATTTTAATTTTTGTCATTGGTTTCGGGTGTAGTTCTAAAAAGGAAGAGACAAAAGATACTAAAGAGAAAACAACAACAATGACGGCGAAACAAATTTTAGGAAATGCAGATTATTTGGCAATTTCTTATGGTGGATACAGAGAAAACTCAAGAGAGATACAACCAACTATAAAAGAATTAAAAGAGGATTTAAAAATTCTTTCTGCAATGGGAATTAGAATTTTGAGAACTTATAATGTACAACCGAAATTACCTCACGCAGCTAATGTTTTAAAGGCTATCAGCGAGCTTAAAAAGGAAGATCCAAAATTCGAAATGTATGTAATGTTAGGAGCTTGGATAGATTGTTTAAATGCTTGGACAGACAAAGAACCAGATCATAATATTGAAAGTCCTCAAAACGAAGGTGAGATTGCAAGGGCAGTAGCTTTAGCAAACCAATATCCAGATATTGTAAAAGTAATTGCAGTTGGTAATGAAGCTATGGTAAAGTGGGCAACAAGTTATTTTGTGCAACCTAGTGTGATTTTAAAATGGGTAAATCACTTACAAAATTTAAAGAAAAAAGGAGAGCTATCTAAAGATTTATGGATCACTAGTTCAGATGATTTTTCTTCTTGGGGTGGTGGAGACGAAAGTTATAGAGTGAAAGATTTAGAAGATTTAATTAAGGCTGTAGATTATGTTTCTATGCACACCTATCCATATCATTATTCGCATTATGCTCCAGATTTTTGGAAAATACCAGAAGATGAGCAAAATCTTTCTGATCAAGAAAAAATAGATAAAGCAATGTTACGTGCTTTAGAGAAATCTAAACAGCTCTTTAAAGATGTTTCAGACTATGTAAAAAGTATCGATTCTACTAAGAAAATTCATATAGGAGAAACTGGTTGGGCAACTATTTCTAGCGGACATTATGGTGAAAACGGTTCTAGAGCAACAGACCAATACAAACAAGGTTTGTATTATAAACACATGAGAGAATGGACCAATAAAGAAGGAATTTCTTGTTTCTATTTTGAAGCTTTTGATGAGCAATGGAAAGATGCAAATAATCCACTAGGGTCTGAAAATCATTTCGGATTAATCAACTTAAAAGGAGAGGCTAAATTCCCGATTTGGGATTTAGTAGATAAAGGAATTTTTAAAGGATTAATGAGAAACGGAAAACCAATTACCAAAACCTTTAATGGCGATAAAGCAGAAATGATGAAAACAGTTTTAGTACCAAATACAGATTATCCAAGATAAAATTAACCAACAAAATGAAAACAAATTATTTTTTCTCAACACTTTTTTTATTGATGATGATTAGTTGCAACCAAAAAGTAGATACGTTAGTAGTTGATGTATACGAAACATCAGCAGCAGGAAATAAATTGACTAAAATTTCTGATTTTATAACCTCAGAAAATGTATCAACAATCAAAATTAATCCTGATACAACTTTTCAAACCATTACTGGTTTTGGAGGTGCTTTTACAGAATCATCTGCTTACTTATTAAACAAATTAAGTAAGAAGAATAGAGACACTATAATTCAGGCTTATTTCTCAAGAGAAGGAGCAAATTATTCTCTAACAAGAAGTCATATGAATTCTTGTGATTTTTCGATATCTCAATACTCTTATTCTCCTGTGGAAGATGATATGGAGTTGAAACACTTCACAATCGAAGAAGATAAAGACGATTTAATTCCTTTTATAAAAGATGCAATGAAAGCATCTAAAGATGGTTTTAAAATATTTGGTTCACCATGGACAGCAGCTCCTTGGATGAAAGATAATAACAAATGGGTTGGAGGAAAATTATTGCCAAAATACTATGATACCTGGGCGCTGTTCTTTTCTAAATATGTTGAAGCTTACAAAAAAGAAGGAATTGATATTTGGGGTTTTACGGTAGAAAATGAACCTCTTGGAAATGGTAATAATTGGGAAAGCATGCATTATTCTCCTGATGAAATGACCAATTTCGTACAAAATCATTTAGGTCCTAAACTTAGAAAAGACTATCCAAATATTAAAATTTTAGGATACGATCAGAATAGAGAACACTTAAAAGAATGGGTAGATTCTCAATTTAAAAATGAAGAAACTTCAAAATATTTTGATGGAACTGCTATTCACTGGTACGCAAGTACTTTCGAAGTATTTCCAGACGAATTACAATATGCTCATCATAAAGCACCTAATAAATATTTAATTCAGTCAGAAGCTTGTATAGATGCTCAAGTTCCTGTTTGGCAAGATGATGCTTGGTACTGGAAAAAAGAAGCAACAGATTGGGGATATACTTGGGCTCCTGAAAAGGATAAACATTTACATCCAAAATACGCTCCAGTAAATAGATATGCAAGAGATATTATTGGCTGTTTAAACAATTTTGTTGATGGATGGGTAGACTGGAATATGGTTTTAGACACAAAAGGAGGACCAAACTGGTTTAAAAACTGGTGTATTGCTCCTGTTATTGTAGACCCAGTAAAAGACGAAGTGTATTTTACACCTTTGTATTATACAATGGCACATTTTAGTAAGTACATAAGACCAGATGCTAAAGTTATTGGGGTAGATAAATCTGACAAAGACTTACAAGTGGCAGCAGCTCAAAATACAGATGGATCTATTGCAGTTGTAGTTTTTAATGAAGGATTAACAAAGAAAAATTTCAAATTGCAGTTAGGAGAAAAAGAAACAATTATAAATATCGACGCACAAGCATTACAGACTATAATGTTGAGTAAATAATAAATTACTAATTAACTAAAACGAATAAATATGTCAAATCAATCTACGACAACTACAAGAGGAAAAGTTCCATTTGGACAAAAAGCTGCTTTTGGAGCTGGACATTTTGTATTAAATCTTTTACCAGGAGTATTAGGGGTTTATCTACAAGTATTCATATTAACTGCTTTTGGGATGGATCCTGTATGGGCCGGACTTTTAGGTGGTTTGCCACGAATATTTGATGCAATTACTGATCCTGTTATGGGATTCATTTCAGACAATACAAAATCGAAATGGGGACGTAGGAGACCATATATTTTTAGCGGAGCAATAATTAGTGGAATCTTATTTATTTTAATGTGGCAACTAGATGAAAATGCTTCTCAGACCTTTAATTTTTGGTATGTCATGATTTTGCAAATCTTGTTCCTAGTAGGGAACACAATGTTTGCAACTCCGTTAGTTGGTTTAGGTTATGAGATGACATCAGACTATAACGAAAGAACACGTTTAATGAGTTTAGCTAATAGTATGGGGCAAATAGCGTGGATGATAGTGCCTTGGTTGTATGTTATTATACCCGATGTAAATACATTTGATAACCCTGCTCAAGGTGTAAGAACAATGGCAGTAATTGTGGGAGCAGTCTGTATTTTATTTGGAATTCTTCCAGCATTTTTTTGTAGAGGGATTGATTCTTCTCATATGGAGAATAGAAAGGAAATAAGTTTAAAATCTTTAGCTTCTAATATGAAAGAACTATGGGAAGGAATTAAGCAAGTTTCTAAAAATAAACCTTTTATGAAACTATGTGGGGCTACTTTTTTGGTTTTTAATGGATTTCAATTAGTGGCAGCATTTTCTGTATTTATTATCGTTTTTTATATGAATAGTGGTAGTTGGGAACAAGCGGGTACTTGGCCTGCATGGTTCAATACTTTAAATGCAATTATTACGGCTTTTATTGTAATTCCTATTATTTCAAGAATGGCAACAAAATGGGGAAAAAGAAAGGCTTTCTTAATTTCAACTTTTTTATCAATAATTGGGTATATTTTAAAATGGTGGGGATTTGATATAGAACTAAATAATAGTTTTAATCAAACTTCTTTAGGGCAATCTATGAATAATGGAGTGGCTTCTATATTTGAGTTTTTAAACCCTTATCTAGATAGTATGGGAATGTCATGGTTTAGTATCGATGCAAGTAATGGTATTCCATGGTTAATCTTTATACCTATTCCTTTGTTTGCATTTGGTATGGGAGGTTTATTTACATTAATGATGTCTATGACTGCAGATGTTTGTGATTTAGACGAATTAGAAAATGGGATGCCTCGTAAAGAAGGTACTTTTGGAGCAATCTATTGGTGGATGGTAAAATTAGGACAAGCCATTGCTATTATTTTAAGTGGTGTAATCTTAAAAATTGTTGGATTTGATCAAAACATTACAAATCAAGCAGCAGAAACAATGAATTCTTTGAGAGTAGCTGATATCGTAGTTCCTGCATCAACAGCTGCTTTAGCTATGATTGTGATGTGGAAATACAGTCTTAATGAGAAAAGAGCAAAAGAAATAAAAGAAATATTGGTAGAACGTAGAGGGGAATTATAAATAAGAAAATAATTAAATAAAATGTCATACAGAGAAAATCATCATTTTTCTTTAACACTTAAAGAAGGGTCAGGAGATTCTGGAGTAGATTATTCATCATATAATTTTGATGATTTAAAAAAACTTTGGAGAGAAACTTTAAATCAAGGAATGCATGGAATCTGTTTTAGTATGTATGAAGATGGTCAAGAGCCAGGAGATACAATAACAGAAGAGCAAGTAGAAAGAAGAATCAAAATCCTAAAACCTTATACAAAATGGATTCGTTCTTTTTCATGTATTGAAGGTAATGAGCATATCCCTAGAATAGCTAAAAAACATGGAATGAAAACTATGGTGGGTGCTTGGTTAGGTGATGATATGGAAAAAAACGAAGAAGAAATAAAAGCTTTAATACAATTGGCTAAAGAAGGTTGTGTTGATATTGCAGCTGTTGGTAACGAAGTTTTGTATAGAAACGATTTAACTTTAGAGGAACTATTAATATATATAAAAAGGGTTAAAGAAGCAATTCCAGATGTTAGTGTTGGCTATGTAGATGCTTATTACGAATTTTCTAGACATCCAGAATTGGTAGAATTTAGCGATGTTATTCTTTCAAACTGTTATCCATATTGGGAAGGTTGTCCAATAGATTATTCTTTGGGGCATATGCAAAGAATGTACGATCAAGTTATAGAAGCTGCAAATGGTAAAAAAATAATAATTACAGAAACTGGGTGGCCAAGTAAAGGAGGTAATGAAGGTGATGCAGTTTCTTCTGATGAGAATACAATGAAATATTTTATAAACACTCAAGTATGGGCAGAAAAAGATGATGTTGAAATCTTTTATTTCTCTTCTTTTGATGAATCTTGGAAAGTTGGAGCTGAAGGAGATGTTGGAGCGTACTGGGGATTATGGGATAAGAATGAAAATTTAAAATATTAAAATTATAATTGTAAAGTATTACAATTATGTATAGTGGATTTTGTTTGTAAACTTTGCAAATATGTAATATTTGCAAAGTTTTTTTTGTTTAATAAACCATACTTTAAAATTAAACGACTTAACATAGGTTTTTAAGACTATACATTACCTATACAACTAATTTTTTTCAATGTGTATATTTAAATTTTAACGTTTTTTAAAAAGGCTTAAAAGTACTGTTCTTATTGGGTTTTTCTTAAGTTTGTTTTTTCCTTTTTTAAGTATTTTTATTTGTATGTTTTTTGTTGAGGTGAATAATGTTAATATTAAACACATTAAGGTTAATATTGTTGTATAATCATTTTAAATATACTTAATTATGAAAAAAATTACTTTATTATTAGCCTTATTGATTTCTTCAATTGGGTTTTCACAAGATTTATTACTAGGTTTCGAAAGTGGAGAAAGCGGAGGATTAACTGGAGCCTTTGGTGGTGGTGCATACACAGTTGAATCGGGAACAGGTACAAATACGACACAAGTTGCCAAAATAGTAGCTGATAGTGCTGGAGAGGTTTGGCAAGGAACTAATTTAGCTCTTACAAGTAATGTTAATCTTTCGGGAACACAAACCATGACTATTGATGTTAAATCATCAACAGCAGTTTCTTTTCTTGTTAAAATAAATGGAGGTGTGAATGGAGCAGCAGAAGCAGCAGCAGCTGTTACTCATAATGGAGATGGTACTTGGCAAACGCTTTCATTTACTTTCAATACAGCTTTAGATGGTAAAGCTGCTGCTGCAAATGGAGAATATGCCAACTTTGTAATACATGCATATTGGGCTTCAAGTGCAACAGGTTTTGGTGATGTTACCAAAGATGAAAGAACATTTTATGTTGATAATATTAAAGGGCCTAAAGCTACTGTGCCGCCTCCAGCATCAGAAACATTATTGGGTTTTGAAAGTGGAGAAAGCGGAGGATTAACTGGAGCCTTTGGTGGTGGTGCTTACACAGTTGAAGCAGGAACAGGAACAAATACAACGCAAGTTGCAAAAATTGTAGCTGATAGTGCAGGAGAAGTTTGGCAAGGAACTAATCTAGCTCTTACAAGCAATGTTGATCTTTCTGGAACACAAACTATGACTATTGATGTTAAATCATCAACAGCAATTTCTTTTCTTGTTAAAGTAAATGGAGGTCTAAGTGGAGCAGCAGAGGCAGCAGCAGCTATCACTCATAATGGAGATGGTACTTGGCAAACGCTTTCATTTACATTTAATACAGCTTTAGATGGTAAAGCTGCTACAGCAAATGGTCAATATGCGAATTTTGTGATACATGCTTATTGGGCAGCCGGTGTTACTGGTTTTGGAGATGTTACAAAAGACGAAAGAACTTTTTATGTAGATAATATTAAAGGTCCTAAAGCTGGAGCTGCACCTATGGACCCAGAACCAACTGACGCACCAGCCACCCCTCCTAGTTTTTCTGCTTCAAACGTAATCTCTTTATACAGTGAAGCATATACAGCCTCGGCTACTTTATCTAATGTTTCTTGGGATGATTCTGTTTTTGAAGAAGTAACTATTGCAGGGAATAAAGTTTTAAAGGTTACTGGTACTAATTTCGTAGGAATGGATTTAGATCAATATTTAAACGCTTCAAGTATGACGCATTTGCATATGGATTATTGGATTGCTAAAGATTTTCAAGCAGGTCAAGTAATGAATCCAAAATTATCTAATCATGCAGCTCAAGCAGGAGAAACTTCTGCAATTGACATTTCTAATCCAATAAACAGTCAAGATGAAGTTAAGAATTGGCAGTCTAAAGATTTTGAATTAAATGGAGATAGAGGTGCAATTAAACAATTTTTAATAACTCAAGCTGGTTTTTCAGGTGTTTATTACTTAGATAATGTATATCTATATGTTTCTGGTACAGCAAGTACAGAAAATAACAAAACCTTAGGTTTTGCGATGTATCCAAATCCAGCTAAAAACCAATTAACGATTTCTGCAAAAGAATCTATCTCTAGAGCAGATCTATTCAATGTACTTGGAAGAAAAGTAAAGTCTTTTGCAGTTAATAGCACAAATAAAACTTTAGATATTTCTGACTTAAGTTCTGGTATTTATTTAGTAAAATATGAATCTGCAGGTAAAGTAGGTACAGCTAAATTTATAAAACAATAAGGGTTATTGGGGGATAACTTAAATTGTAAAACGCTCAAATTTAATTTGAGCGTTTTTTTATTATCTATAATTTTTACATATTTGCAACACAGAAATAATAAAAAAAACAAAATTTTTAATTGATGAATAGATATAAACTACATAAAAACGGACGCTTTTTGCGACTATTGCAGTCTATATTCTAGATTTGGAATTATAAATGAAATAGTAAAAGCGTCCAAAATTGATTTTTGGACGTTTTTTTTTGAAATTTTTTTTAGATGATAATACCAAATGTAGATTTTAGTTACATATCACAAAGCCAAAGAGTTACTTCTAAACTCAGTATCTGCTAAAAAGCGGATAGGAAATCTATTGTCTATTTTTTATTTAAAGTATTGATTATCAGTAAAATAAATTAAAATTTTATTTGTGTAATTCAAAAATACGTTTTAGGTTTGCATCGCAATTAAGCAACAAATAATATTAAAAAACGAAGTAAAATGTTCAATTATCCATTAAACAAAAACATACAAACAGAACTAGGTTTTGTTGCTTGTTTACTTCGCGACTTTCACAAATACAAATAGCATTATTCTATTATATATGAAAAGTCCGAAGTTGTAAAATTTCGGACTTTTTTTATGATTTAATTTCCTAAAGAACTTTCCGAATTAAAATTTTAAGAATTGGTATCAACTTAAAAGTTGACATCAATAGAATTTAACACTCAAAAATTTTGGAAAATGAAACCAGAAAACCTGAAATCAAAACGATTAAATGAGGTACGTTGTATTTGGAAAAGACAAAGAGAAATTTCTAAAAAATTAAGAAATTTAGGATATAAAAAGCTTGATAAACCTATAAGAAATGGTTGGTTTAAAGAAATTGTTATTACCCATAAAATAGAACTTTATAAAAACAAAGAAGCTATTTTAGAAGTATACAAAAAAGGTAAAAAAATGTTTTGGGGCAGAACAAAAGAAGAAGCCCAAAAACAATGGTTAAAGTATACCTCAGAAAATCTTATTTATAAAGATTTACCAACTTTAAGTAAGAAGCAATTTAATAAGTTAAGTACTAAAGCCAAAAGTTTATGCACCCCTTTTTATTACAGATATCATAAAAAATTAAAATTGAGATTCTATATCAGAATTCCGAAAGGAGCATACAAAATTAAGTATACAAGAGCTTATGTAACACATTCAAAAATAATAGACCCGTTACTTTTAAGCGAGTATGCTTTGTTAAATAATCAACTCTTAAAAAGAGGATATTATGAAGCAGAACAAAAGTTGTGCAAATACAAAGATGATTGGAACTTAAGAGTGTATAAAAAAGAGAAATTAAGCACGAAAAGAACTCTTAAGAACCTAAAAAAATATCCAATAACGGATATTATAAATGAAAAATATCATGGGAAATAAATTAAAAGGAAAAGACCTAATCAAATTAGGATTTCCAAAGAACAATAGTATCAATATTGCTTTAGGGCAAATTAATAGATACAGAAAAAGAGAAGCCAAAGAACGCATTTTAGAAGAAGCCAAAGAAGTTTTATTAGCTCCAGAAAAGTTTCAAGGAAATGCCATTTGGGGAAAAGTTGCAGAAGGTTTGGTAAAACCAGTTGAAGTAAAAATGCATCAATTAAAAAACACTAGAGTTCCATTTTCTATTTATGGCGAAAATGAAATTGACGAACAAGCAAAGTATCAATTGTATGATGCTTTAAAATTACCAATAGCTGTGCAAGGTGCTTTAATGCCAGATGCACATTATGGTTATGGCTTGCCAATTGGCGGAGTTTTAGCCACAGATAATGCAGTAATTCCTTTTGGAGTAGGTGTAGATATTGGTTGCAGAATGTGTTTGACGGTTTATCCAGTTCCAGTTTCATTTTTAAAAGGGAAACAACATCAATTTGAAAATATTTTAAAAGATCATACAAAATTCGGAATGCGAGAAACGCACGATAAAAAAAACGATCACGAAATATTTTATAGAGATGAGTTTACAGAAATTCCGTTGATAAAACGCTTAAAAGACAAAGCGTATAAACAATTAGGAACTTCAGGAAGTGGCAATCATTTTGTAGAATTTGGTACAGTTGCTATCACAGAAAACAACAATGAATTCGGATTGCAAACTGGCGAATATATAGGTGTTTTATCACACAGTGGTTCACGAGGTTTGGGCGCAAATATTGCAAAACATTACACGTATTTGGCAACAAAACAATGCCATTTACCAAAAAATGTGCAGCATTTAGCTTGGTTAGATTTAAATACGCACGATGGGCAAGAATATTGGCAAGCAATGAATTTAGCAGGCGATTATGCCAAGGCTTGTCACGATGATATCCACTCCAGAATTGCAAAATTAATAGGTTCAAAACCTGTAGCAAAAATTGAGAATCATCACAATTTTGCTTGGAAAGAAACCGTAAATGGTAAAGAATGCATTGTGCATAGAAAAGGAGCAACACCCGCTAAAAAGAACGAGTTGGGTATCATTCCAGGCTCTATGACAGCACCAGGTTTTATCGTTCGTGGTTTGGGAAATTCGGCGAGTTTGCAATCGGCTTCACATGGAGCAGGTAGAAAACATTCTCGCAGAAAGTGTAAAGAAAAGTTCACTAAAAGTGATATCAAACATCAGTTAAAAATGAACGATGTTACCTTAATTGGAGGTGGAATTGATGAAGCACCAATGGCGTATAAAGATATCAGAAAAGTGATGGCAAATCAGCAAGAATTGGTAGAGGTGTTAGGCACATTTACACCAAAAATTGTAAAAATGGATAAGTAATATTTGGGCGTTCCCTAAAGGTCGGGCTTTACGCACTCGCTTTTTTTCTGAAAAAGAAAAAAGAGCTCAAACAAATGCTTCAATCCCTAACGCGGGCGTATTTATCAACTAATGGAGTTATTAATGTCACCTTGAGCATTACTTTAAGCAAAATATATTTTACTTACAAAGTAGCTTACGAAGTAAACGAAAGGTCTCTGAGATTTCTCCGTAAAGTCGAAATGACAGAAAAATAGAAAAAAAATGAAAACTAAAATAATACAAATATCAGCAGGAAAAGGACCAGCAGAATGTGAATATGTAGTAGCAAAAGTGTTAAGAATATTCTTGTTAGAATTGATAAGCAATAAGATTGATTATACAATTCTCAACAGAGAAACAGGAATAGAAAATGGCACTATACAATCTGTAAGTATTCAGCTAAAAGGAAACCATCTTGCTGATTTTTTAAAAAACTGGTTGGGTACCATTCAATGGATTGGTACTTCAACATTTAGAAAGTTTCACAAACGTAAAAACTGGTTTGTAGGTTGTTTTGAGGTTGATGAAATTCCTGCTTTTGTGGGGAATACAATCCTAGAAAAAGACATTCAATTTCAAGCTATTAGAAGTTCAGGAGCAGGAGGTCAACACGTAAATAAAGTAAGTTCTGCAATTAGAGCAAAACATCTAAAAACAGGAATTCAAGTTTTGGTTATGGACAGCAGATCTCAACATCAGAATAAAAAAATAGCTATAAAAAGGCTACAAGAAAAGTTGGAAGAATTTACTCTTGATGAAGCAAAAGAACAACTTAAAAATCAATGGGAAAATCATCAAGCATTAGAAAGAGGAAATCCAGTGAGAGTTTTTAAAGGAACAGATTTTAACGTAGTAAAAAAGGACAAATCATTTAAGAGTAAAAGAAACAAACTTAAGAATGATTTAAGAAAACAATTGGAATAAAAATATAGATTGTCAGTTCGAGTGATTTTTCAAAATGAAATGAAGAAAACTTGTATCGAGAACAATAAACAACTTCTCGATACAAAATTATTTTTCACTCAGTTACAAATAATTTCTCTCGAAGTGACAGACTAAACAAATCAAAATAAAATGGGTACAATAAATAACAACTATGTGTTTAAGGCATTAGATGCTTATCCATATGAATTAGAAAAATGTATCGAAGCATTAAATTATGCTTTATCTTATAATGAAAATGATGAAATGGCATTAAGTTTAATGGGTAGAGTATATGCAGAGATTCTAAATAATTACGAAGAAGGAATTGCTTACTATAAATTAGTTTTAGCAGAAAATATTAATAATTTAGAGGTACAAGTGCATTACATCAACGCTTTATTATGGAATGAAAACTATAAAGAAGCGGAAGAATATATTAATTATGCAATAACAGTGCGAGGTTCAGATAAAGCAATGTTATATTTAAAAAAAGCAAATTTATATGAACACACAAAAGAATATACTAAAGCTTTAGAAACCTTAAAGTTTGCACATATATATGCTTTTAATAATGAATTTATTGAATATTTAAAATATGAAAAGGAAAGAATTAAAACTAAAAGTTTTATAAAAGATGATTCAATAAAAGAGAAAGAAACTGAAAATCCAAATGAAAAAACAAAGAGAAGATTTGGTTTCTTATTTTAAAAAGGATGTTGGTTTTAAATCAACATCTTTTTTATTGAAACAAAGCATCCAAAGTTAAAACATCTAATAATCCATCTGGATAAAGATTGTTTTTTTCTTCAAAAGTTTTGATAGCATTTAAGGTTTCGATTTTATAAAGACCATCTACTTTTAACTCTATACCACTGGCCAATAATTTCTTTTGGACTTCATAAATCAAAGCACTTTTTTGCCCGTAAACCATTTTACTATCAGCATCGAACATACTTTTAATTTTATTAACTTCTTGTTGATGTAGATACGCTTTTAGATCTGTACCCTTTTCTTCTAAAAATTTAATTTCTTTGTTGGATAAACCTTCACTTTTTAAAGCAGCAGATTTTTCTAATTTACTTTCATAATATTTAATAGTGGCTAATTTTTTAGTATATTTATTAACTGCTAATTTTGTTTCCTCATCATCATCTTCTGGCGTTCTAACATCAATTCCATTTACAGTCCATTGCATCATCACAAAACTGTTCAAGTCTTCAATAGCTTTATGATAATTAATCACCAATTCTTGGTTATGATACTCCAAGTCTAATTTTTTCTCAGTTTTGTAATCAACACTAGGAGAATTATATCTTTTGTATTGTTGGTATTTTCCATATCCAATAAAAAAAGCAATAATTAAAAGCAGTAAAATAATTAGCTGTTTCATGATAAGAAATTTTGTTTGGTCTTAAACAAAAATAGGTAAAAGTTTCTAATAAGAAAGAGAAAGCTTACTTCTTATTTCTATCAGAAGAATCTCTAACAATCAATTCAACATCTAATATTCTTTTTGAAAGCGTTTGAGATACAGTATCTTTTTTTGCATGTTCTAAAAATACATAAGCTGCTTGTTTGCCAATTTCTTCACTGTGCTGTTCTATACTAGATATGGTAGGTGTAACCATAGACGTAAAGGGTTCATTACTAAAGCCAACCAACGCAATTTCTTGTGGGATTTTAATATTTTTCTCTTTTAAAACTCTTAATGCACCTAAAGCTGCGTAATCACCTGCTACATAAACCGCATCAGGCCTGTTCTTTAAATTTAACAGTTGAAGCATTTTTGCTTTTCCATCCTTAATGGTCAAATTACCCTCTAGCAATAATTCATCATCTAAAGGGAGGTTGTACTTTTTTAAAGCATCAATATATCCTCGAATTCTGTTATTATAAATTCGAGTATGTTTATAACCACCTATATGTGCAATTCTTTTACACCCTTGACTTACCAGGTGTTCTACAATGATATGACTGCTATTATAATCATCTATACCAATATAATCTACATTCAAATCATTTTCACCACGATCAAATAAAATTAAAGGAATTCCTTTGGCTTTTACTTTTTCATAATGACTTAAATCTACAGTTTCATTTGCCATAGAAGCTATAATACCATCAACTTGAGTGTATAATAAGGTATCTATACTATCACATTCTTTTTTGTAAGATTCGTTAGATTGTGTAATAATAATATTATAACCTTCTTTATTTAGAACTTCTTCAATATTCTGAATAACTGATGAAAAGAAATTACTATTTGTTCTAGGTACAATAACACCAACCAAGTTACTTTTTCCACTTCTTAATGCACTTGCTAGATGATTTGGTTGATAATTTAGATTTTTTGCAACCTGTCTAACTGCTTTTTTTGTCTTTTCACTAATTCTAGAATCATTGTGAAGCGCTTTAGAAACCGCAGCAGGAGAGATGTTTAGAACATTTGCAATATCTTTTATGGTAGTTTTCTTTTTGATAATAATTTTTTTTATACCTTTGCTTAATCGTTCAAGCAAATATATAGCGATAATTCATAATAATCAAGAAGATTAGGTAAATATGTCTTTTTGATTTTATTTTGTTAAACTGCTTAAACGTTTAACCAATTAACTATAATAGAATAAAATTTAAAAATGGCAAAAGTTGTAACATTCGGAGAAATCATGTTAAGATTAGCTCCACAAGGTTTTTTAAGATTTTCACAAGCAAATAGTTTTGATGCTATTTATGGTGGAGGAGAGTCTAACGTAGCAGTTTCTTTAGCAAACTATGGTGTAGATGTAGATTTCGTAACACGTTTACCAAAAAATGATATTGGTGAGTGTGCAATGATGGAAATGCGCAAAAGAGGCGTAGGTGTAGATAAGATTGTATGGGGTGGTGATCGTTTAGGAATCTACTTTTTAGAAACTGGAGCTGTATCTAGAGGTTCTAAAGTAGTTTATGATAGAGCACATTCTGCAATTGCAGAAATTGAATCTGGAATGATTGATTGGGATGCAGTTTTTGAAGGATGTGAGTGGTTTCACTGGACAGGTATTACACCAGCAATTTCTCAAGGTTCTGCAGATGTATGTTTAGAAGCTGTTAAAGCTGCAAGCGCTAGAGGAATTACAATTTCTACTGATTTAAACTACCGTGCAAAATTATGGAAGTATTGTGACGCAGCGCATAGAGAAGCTGTTATGACAGAATTAACTTCTTATTGTGACATCGTTTTAGGAAACGAAGAAGATGCAGAAATGCACTTTGGTATCAAACCAGAAGGAATTACAGTACAAACTCAAGGACATGACGTAAAAGCAGAAGCTTTTTTATCAGTTTGTGAGCAAATGATGGAAAAATTTCCAAGAGCTAAAAAAGTAATTACAACTTTAAGAGGTTCTATTTCTGCTTCTCATAACACTTGGGCAGGAGTATTATATGATGGTAAAACATTATTCCAAACACGTCAATACCAAATTACTGATATTGTAGATAGAGTAGGTGGTGGAGATTCATTTATGGGAGGATTAATCTACGGATTGTTAAAATACCCAGAAGATGATCAAAATGCATTAGACTTTGCAGTTGCTGCTTCTTGTTTAAAACACACAATTAAAGGTGATGCTAACTTAGTAACAGTTGCAGAGGTAGAAAAATTAATGGGAGGTGATGCTTCAGGGCGTGTAGCTAGATAAAAAAATGAAGATAGAAGTTTGAAGCTTGAAGTTGAGTTTCAAACTTCTATAAATTAATAATTTAAAACTTCGGACTTCCAACTTCGGACTTCCGACTCATAAAATATGGCACAATTTACAAGAATAGAAGTTGCAGCAGCAATGAAAGAAACGGGGATGATTCCTTTATTTTTTCATAACGATATAGAATTAAGTAAAAAAGTTTTAAAAGCTTGTTACGATGGTGGCGCTCGTTTAATGGAGTTCACTGCTCGTGGAGATTTTGCTCACGAAGTTTTTGGTGAGTTAACAAAATATGCAATTGCAGAATTACCTGGAATGATCATGGGTGTAGGTTCTGTAACTGATGGAGCAGCTGCATCTTTATATATGGCTTTAGGAGCTAATTTTATTGTTACTCCGGTTTTAAGAGAAGATATTGCAATAGCTTGTAACCGTAAAAAAGTTTTATGGTCTCCAGGTTGTGGTACATTAACAGAAATTGCTAGAGCAGAAGAATTAGGATGTGAAATCGTAAAATTATTCCCTGGTGATATCTATGGACCACAATTTGTAAAAGGAATTAAAGGTCCTCAACCATGGACAAGTATTATGCCAACTGGTGGAGTTTCTCCAACCGAAGAAAACCTCAAAGGATGGTTTGATGCTGGTGTAACTTGTGTTGGTATGGGATCTAAATTAATATCTAAAGATATTATTGCCAATAAAGATTATAGTAAACTAGAGCAGGATGTAAAAGCTGCTTTAGCGATTGTAAAATCTGTTAGAAAATAGATTTAATTTGATTATTTGAGACGGGAAACTCCAACTGAAAAGTTGGAGTTTTTTTGTTTAGAAAAATGTGTGTTTTTTGTATTGTTGGATGAAATATGTAGTAATAAAAATCACTTAAAGTAATAATTATGTGACTTTTAGAAAAAAGCGGTGTCATAAAAATATTAAACTTTCTTCTAAATTATTACAAGATAAAATACAGTAAATAAACTTTTTGCTGTATATGAGGTCTAATTCGTAGTAGTAAAATAGTAATAATTAATAAGTAATTAATTTTAAAACTATATGTGCAAAAATTTATACTTATATTTGGTTATAGTATTATTTCCCCCCATAATATGAAATCAAAGAAAAAGAAATTTATACTAAGATTTTTAGTATTATTATTTGTTTGTTTTTACACAATAAATAGTAATGCCCAAACACCTGGTGTCATTGTAGAAGGTTTTCCTAATACGGTTTTAGATCCTAATGGAGATGGATACGTCTCTTTACCACCTTCACAAACCCCTAGTCAATTTACAAATATTGGCTTTCCTCCAAATATTCTTGCTACTGATATAAATGATGTTTTATATAGTGAAATTGCCTATGTGGGCATACCAGAAATCACTGCAGAACCAACAGCAGATTTAAATAAAGGTCCTAGTTGTGCATTTACAGATTTAGTACAAGATGCAGACAGTAGATCTTCTTACTACAATAAAGATGATGTAAACCCTGCAACAATAGATGGAACTGAAAATATGCGCTTTCGTTTTCGATTAGGTGGTGCTGCATCTAACTCTAAAGGGTATTCAATTTTAATCGATACTGATGAAAAATTTGGATTTACTGGGCCTAATGCAGATCCTGATGCCGTTCCTGGAAACCCTGGTTTTGAAATTGAAATAGTGCTAAGAACAAATTTTGAAGTAAATGCTTATAATGTAGTCGACCCTTCAAACGTTATAGAATTAGCAGCACTTCCTTATACAACTCATGCTATAAAATCTTTAGCTTTAACCACTGTTTGTGATGACCCCGATTATTTTTATGATTTTTACATTCCTTTTAGTAGTATTGCAGGAATAGACCCAACTACAAAATTAAGAATGGTTTCTGTTACCTCTATAAACCCTAAGGGTATTATTGGTAATAACGGAACCTCTGATGTAGCAGGAGTAAATGACTCTCAAAACAATACAGATACTTCTTATGAAATAGCTATAGACACTCAAACCCCAACCAATGGAGATCCTATAGTAAGAGCAGATTGTCCTCAAATAACAGGACCTATTAATGACGGTACTGGAGTTACAGTTAACGGAACTACAACCTTAGAAAGTGGTAATACTACAACTATTGAGGTTTTTGTTGATGGTGTTTCGCAAGGAACTACTACAACTACAGGTACTTCTTGGAGCTATACTATTGCAGGAGCAATTACTCCTGGACAAAAAATTACAGCTACTGCAACTGTTAGAGATTCTTCTAACACACTTGTAAAAGGTACTTCAGAAGGTAACTGTGATACAGAAACTGTTGCAGACTCTAGTTGTACACCCCCTGCAACCCCTGTTATAACTGGTATTGGAGGTAGTGGAGGAAAAATTATACAAGGTACCTCTGGTTTTACTAGTGGTACAGCCATTATAGTTCGTATTTTTAACAATGAAACAGAGTTAACTACTTGGGGGAGTATCAATAAAGGTACAAATGGATTTACTACCACAGCAGGAACTGGAGGGGCTTGGTCATTCAATGGAGGTGGAGGTTTTAAAGCCAACTCAGGTTATTATACGGTAATTGTAATGTTAGCGTCAAATACTACTTGTCAATCTACAGCAAGTACACCTTTTAGTTATTGTGGAGGTAATGATGGTAGTGTAACTAGTGGTGCAATTACATTTAATAGTCCTACATCTTTAATAGTAAATACATCTGCTATCTCAGGAACAGCACAAACGAACTCAACTATTAGGTTGTACAGGAACAATGTATATACCGGTTTATTTGACCCTTCAGATGGTAATACTGCTTGGTCTATAGATATTTCTAGTTTAACTTTAGAAGTAGGTGATGTTTTGTATGTTTCTAATTTACAAGCAACAGCTGTTTGTACATCAGTAAGTACTTCTAGAACTGTTATAGCAAAGTCCATAGCACCAGTAGTTACCATAGATGGTTGTTTTGATGGAAACGCTACATCAATTTCTGGTACTTCTAGCGAAATTGGTGGTACTATAAGATTATATACTCGTGTTGGGGTCGGGGTTACCACAAGTGATTCTCAAGTTGGAACGACACCAACTGTTGATGCAAACGGTAATTGGACAGTAACAGGACTCAATATACCTTCAGGAAATTATGTAGCTGCTACAGCTCAAAATACAGGTGAAACCTTAAGTGACATTTCTAACGAAGTATTGATAAGTTCTAAAACAACGTTTACCTCTTTGACAATTTCTTCTGACCCAATTACAGAAGGGGATGCAAGTATTACAGGTACTAGCACAGGTTTACCAACAGGTTCTACCATACAATTGTATTTAGATGGAGATAAAGCATTTAATAGTAGTGGTAATGAATTAACAACGACCACAGATGGTAGCGGTAATTGGACATTTACAGGTTTAGACACACCTTTGGAGATATTATATGCAGATGCAGTGGTTACAGTTACAGCAACTGAAGCTGGTAGTTGTGAGAGTGACCAATCATCCTCTAAAGTGGTAATTTGTAACCCTCCTGCAGTACCTACCATAACTGCAGTTTCTAGCACACCTATTTGTGAAAACGGAATTTTCCAAGTAACAGTATTAGCAGCCCAACCAGGTTTGTTATATCAATTATTAGATCAAGATAATAATACTGTAGGGCCAAGTTTTTTAGGTCCTGCAACAGCTGGTAATAAAACTATAGATACAGATCCAATACCGTTTGGTACTACTTCTCTTAAAGTAAGTGCCTCTAAAATTTTTGGCACTTGTACAACTGTAGAGTCTAACGCTATTTCTATAACTGTAAATCCATCACCAACCATTACTTTTGGTCCAAATCCTTCAGCAACTGAAGATCCTGCAGCTCAAATTGTTAATTTAACTTATTCTGCAACAACAAATTCACCTAACGAATATAAAATAGATTTTGATGATGCGGCTTTTACAGATGTACCTTACACTGCATTACCAGTATCACCAATACAAATTACAGTTCCTGCTGGTTTAACTGCTGGTGTTTATACCGCTACAGTTACAATTAGAGAAGCTACAAATGGATGTGAAAAAAGTTACCCAATAACCATTACCATAACTGATACTACAACACCTACAATAACATTAACAAACCCATCTGTTAGTCTTTGTTCTGGAACTACAACGGCTAATTTTGCATATTCGGGAACTTCAAATTCTCCAGATCAATACAGTATAGATTTTACAGATGCGGCTAACTTACAAGGTTTTGTAGATATTTCGAACGCAGCTTTACCATTATCTCCAATACAAGTTACGGTACCAACAGTTGCTGCTGGAGGCACTTACACAGGGGTTTTAACTGTAAGAATTGCATCTTCTGGAAAAATTAGCGAAGAATACCCCATAACCATAAATGTAGAAAAAACTAATGGTGGTCTAATTGCGGGAGATCAAATAATTCTGAGTGGTACTGATGTAACAGCTTTTACTTCTACAGAAGACGCAACAGGCTTAGGTGGTGTTACTTATCAATGGTGGAAAAGCACTACAAGCGCTACAAATGGTTTTTCTCCTATTGGAGGAGCTACCGCTGCAACTTATGATGAAGGCACAGTAACCGTAACTACGTATTACAAAAGAATAGCAACAAGCGTTACCAATATGTGTACAGCAGAAAGTAATGTTATTACAGCAAGGGTATTGAGTTTATCTGGCACACCTATGATTACTCAAGTATATCAAGTTGGTGGAGACGTTTTTATAGAAGTAACCAATATAGGTACAACTACCATACCTGCAGGAGAAATAAATTTATTATTATTTAGAGATAAAACTAGAGTTTTTTCTGGTCAAGTTCCAGATGGAGTATTTACCTTTAGTACTAATACCTTAACTGCTGGACAATCTTTATTAATTGGTACAAGTTCTGCGTTTACTAATGTAACAAATACAAATGGTAGTGCAAGAACATCTACTAATGCAAGCATAACGAACATTAGCGATGGTAATGATATTATTACTTTATCTACCACTACTGATGGTACTTCTTGGGATAACAGGTATGACGTAGTTTCGAGCATACCAAATAAAACCTCATTTGTAAGAATTGACGAAGTTACCTCTACCAATACCGATTACACTGCAAGTGAATGGGTAGCTTTTATAGATGATACTATTTTAACATATAGTAATCAATCTGCAGCAGCACAAGATGGTAGACACCCACACGCTCCTTTAATTTCTGAAATTACAGGTTCTAACACAGATGCTAATACCTTACTTGGTTTGCATAGAACAGCTAGCACAACTAGAACTGGTAGTTCTTGGAACAATGGTTTCCCTGATCGTTCTCGTTTTGTGATTATTGATGAAGATTATAATCACGATGCACTTAATACAAAATTAAGTGCTAGAAAATTAACGGTTAATGCTTCAAGAAAATTAGGGATTACAGATAATTTATTAGTAGTTACTAACGATGTTGTCTTAAACGGAGAGATTCGTTTAATCAATTCTACAGGAGCAACAGGTAATAGTAAAGCTCAATTTATTCAAACACATACTTCTGCAAGTTTAGTTACAGGTAGTGGTAATTTGTTAGTAGATCAAAACTCTACAGTACCAAGTAAATATAGATATAACTATATGAGTTCTCCTGTTAAAAGTAGTGCTGGATCTAGTAACTACATTATAGGTAGTGTTTTTAAAGATGGTTCAAATGCTACAAGTTACGATGGAGTCGTTGGAAACTCTCAGACTAATATTGCCAAAGACATCACTTTCTTAGTAGGTCTAAATTATGATGGAACTTTTGACGAAACTAATAATTTACCCATAACACTAGCCGATTATTGGATGTATACTTTTGCATCAAGTTCTGGTGGTAGAGCTAATTGGACGCAAACAAGAAGTACTGGAACTATAGAAAATACTAATGGTTTTATTTTTAAAGGTCCTGGTAGACCTCAAAATTATACGTTTTTAGGTGTCCCTAAAGACGGAAATGTACAAACCTCTATTGGAGCAGATGAATCTTATCTAATAGGAAACCCTTATGCCTCTGCCATAAGTGTAAAAGAATTTATAGAAGATAATATTAGCTCTATAACGGGTACCTTATATTTCTGGAAACACGCCGGTGAAAATGTGTCTTCAGGAATTGATGGACATTTTTTTACAGGATATGTTGGTGGTTATGCAACAAGAACTATTGCTACAGGAGTAACTGCAAAAGCACAAAATTTGAATGGTGTAACAGGTACTGTAGATATTACCTTAGAAGCAGAATCTACAGAAAACGTAACTAGTGGAGAAATAGAAGGTACAGCTATTTTATTAAATTCAGCTACAGATTCTATTACTTTTAATAATATAAGTAGAAGTGTAGATTCTTTAAGAATTAGGTATAAATCTACCTTAAGTAAAACAATTAACTTAAAAGTAAATGATGTTTTTAAAACTGCCATTACTTTACCTTCAACTTCTGGAGACTTTAATACAGAAGTTGTTTCTTTTTGTGTTTTGGTAGGTAATAATATTACCATTGCATCAAATAATACAGATTCAATTATCATTGATTATTTAAACCTATATGATATGAATGGAGAAGTTAGCTGTTCTCCAACTTCTGGTGATAATATTTTTCAAGAACCTGAAGCTTTTATACCTATTGGACAAGGTTTCTTTGTTGCTGGTGATACTGATGGTGGTGATATTATTTTTGATAATAGTCAAAGAGAATATGTAACAGAAGATGGTGGTTCTGTGTTTTTTAGAGAGGCAAAAAAATCTTCCAATTTCCAAGGTATTCCAATTTTAAAAATCGGCATGGATCATAAAGGGGATAATAATATAAGTTTACACAGACAATTAGCTGTTTCATTTGGTCCTTTTCAATCTTTTAGTTATGATAAAGGGTATGATGCTGAGATGTTTGATGTTGGAGAGACTGATATATATTGGAAATTTCCAAATGATGATAAAAAATATGTTATAGCAGGAGTTCAATCAATTTATAATGATCTAGAGGTACCATTAGAAATAAATATCAATTATTCTGGTGAGATAACTATAGTAGTAGATGAAATAAAAAATTATTCTGGTGATTTATTTATTTTTGATAAAGTTAGTGGTACTTCTCATAATATAAAAAATGGAAAAGCAACTATATCTTTAGAAAAAGGGAAATATACAGATAGGTTTTTTCTCTCATTTAAACCAAGTAATACTTTATCAGTAGATGATGTGATTATTAACAGCACTACAAAAATTTATACAGATAATAAAAACAAGTTATTGGTTATATCAAAAAATGAGGACATTTTTATCAAAAAAGTTCAATTGTATTCTATTTTAGGTAGAAAAATAAGTCATTGGATTATTAAGGAGCAAGAAGATAAAAAACAATTAAAGATTCAAAGAGAATTACCTACTGGTGTTTATATTGTAAAACTAAACACCAATAAAGGAGAAATATCTAGAAAGGTAGTAATTGAATAAATTACTTTTTAACCCCTTAAAAAAAGCGGCCTTTTGGTCGCTTTTTTAGTTTAAATATTTTTCATTTATTCGAAAACAGTTTTCAGTTCCTAAAAACTCCGGGTTTCCATACTCTTCAATCCAAGTACCTTCCAGAATATCTTTAGTTAAACATTTATAAGTTACAGTTCCTTTATAAAGGTTGTTTTCATCTCCTTGGTACTGAAAATTAATAATTAAAGTATTGTTCTCAAAAAAACCAATACCAAATTGCTGTTGATTTTTATTAATTAACCACTTGGCAATAATTTGGTTTTCTTGATTTAAAGACAAGTTTAACTCTCCTGTATAAGTGTTTTCTGAATCATCTTGATTACTGCCTATAATTGAGAAGTTGCCTACTAAATCTTGAATTGTCATTATTTTCCGATACAATATTTAACTACCCTTGATTTTAGTAGGTTTGAAGTGATAGGGCAACAAATAGGGTACAGATTATACATATTAAAGGAAACTTGGGAATAAATAACAATAGATTGAAGAACAAATATAGCATAAAAAAAACCACTCATTTGAGTGGCTTTTCAATTAAAACATCAAAAATTAAATAGCTGTTCCAGAGCCTAAATAAATACTATTTGATACTGTGCTATTATCAGAAGTAACAAATGCCATAAAAAGGTGTACAGTGTCACCTACATAAGAACTTGGAATTGAAATTACATCTGTTCCAGTTGTTCTATTTGCTCCATCCAATGTATAAATAGATTCTTTTTTTTCAGGATTGTAAACAAGGATCATTGCTTTGTCATCTGCATTTGCATTTCCTTCTGTTGAATTATCATCCCAATTGAAAGTTACTTCTCCAGCAGTTGACAAATCAGTAGTACCATTTAATACTCCTGATAAAGTACCTCTACTTAACAATGCTAAAGAGTAATCAATAGTGAAGTTTGGAGCTGTACCACTAACTGCATTATTCAATACATAAGACATTGCAGCATTGAATTCAGTCTTTTTTGTTGCAAACGATTTATAACCTAATTTAATAAAACCTAAATTTGGTTGCAAATAGTTTAAAGTAATAGAGAATCTATTACGTTGATTTACTTGTCCCTCTGTTCGAGGGTTTTTAACACTTGAAGGTTTGATTCTTAAATAATCAATTCCCTTCCAATTTCCTCCGATAACGTTTCCAACCTTACCAGATAATCCACCTAAAATACCTTGTGAAATTTTACCCATTTTACTACGATTTAAATATTAATATACATTTGGAGTTGGTACGGACTTGGTTTTAACTTGTACCAACTATATTAATATACTGCAATTATTATGCAATTTGACGTGTTCTATTTTTGTTGCCCTTTGTTGCCCTACTTTGCGTTTTTAAAAAGACTTTCTATATAAGATTTCTTTAAAAGTGCCATTTTTTCGATGACATATTGTAGTTCTTTTTCTTTTTTAGAAATTATACTGACAGCTTTTATATGCTTATTAAATTCTAAATTTTTACTTGATTCAAAACCTTTTAATAAAGTGTTTTTACAATCGTTTATAGAAATAAAAGGAATAACACTGCCTTTTAAATAATATGCATAATATCCGCCAATTTGCAGCATCATAGATAAATGATATAATGTGTTTTTTTCTTTTTCTGTTTTTGTTATTATTACAAAACAATTAGGGCAGGAGAGAGTTAAAGGTTTTCCGCTGTTTAGCCCTTTGTTTAAAATAAAAAAATGTGGGTTTGAGTAAGTGCGCCCAATCTGGTGGGTCTTGATTTCAAAAGTTGACATAGGTATCCAATTAAAATTATGCTTCGCTGCGCTTCGCACATTTTTTTGGAAGTAAAAAGAGATATGCCCTGGACTAGTGCCTTAGGATAGGTTGTCAAGGTTTTTGGATAAAAGTTTTTTTAAGTTCGAGTATTGTTTTAATGAGAGAATGTGAATAAAAAAAAGTTTTATTCAAAACCCGGAGGGCTTGACCTTGATAACCTAAAAGCGTTGGATGATGCAAGGCACTTATATTTGCTATCTTTTTTTATTTATTGATTTATTTAAGAAATGACTTTTGATTTATATGATTAAAATTATTTTTTGTTAGTGAAATGAAACAAACAAAGACTTGAGATAAGGAATACTTGGACTTAGCGATGGTTTTGTGCAGATGAATAAGATAATAAATAATAAACTATTAATGTTCTTTAAAATTTAGTATTTTTACTACTGTGAGTTTAGACTCACATTCTTTTTCATAGCAATTTTTTACCCACCTCTCCACGATGTGGGTTTCTTTTTAAAATTATTAAAGACAGAGTACCTAGTGCGTGTGCAGCAGCGAAAATAAGTGTGTAACTTTTTATTTGTTTTGTTCTTTGTTTCTTGATTGGTTTCTTTAAAATTGGATGCATCTAAAAATTACTTTTAAGAACTGCTATGTATTATACTTTAACTTAGTTTTATAGCATTACCATAGCATACAATTTTAGTGAAAACAACTTTACGAATTTTCTGACAAATAATAAGTTACACTCTTATTGGCTTTTTTTGATTTTATAGGTGCTTAACAATTAATCTTATAAAGTGCTATTTTACATTCTAACAAGAGCATCTTATCGAAACTATAATAGCACTTATAAAAACAATGCATTAAAGACTGAATATTATTTAAATATCTAAATTTCATTGTTAATAACGGATGTGAGCGTGAGAAAAGCGGATATTTTACATAATACCAGTTATAGCTACGAAAATATAAGAATACTGCGTTAGCAAACCCTTGTAAGGATTTTTGCTACTATAACTTGTATTATGTAACATAGCTTGGGTGAGTTTAGGGTTTTATGATAGAATAATAAAAGAATAGCTTATTGCAGTTTGGTTTGATTTTATGAAAACCAAAGCTGTAATATGCTATTACCTTAAAGACAAAAAAAACGCTAAACTTTTGTGGCGAGCGGAACAACACAAAAGACAGAGGATTTTGAGGCACGAAAAAACTGGGTTTTGGGTTGTGGGGAATAAAAAAGAGCCTTTCTAAAAAGACTCTTAAATTATTGGCTTAATGGTCGTGATTTGAATGGTCTTCCGATTTCATTTCACCTGACTGATTCATAGCCATTTCGTGGTCGTATTTACAACAACCAGGTAAATTGTTATAAGCTTCTTTACTACCAGCTACTTTTTCGGTATCATACCCTGAAGCTGCAATAGCTTTGTGAATTGTCATAGCATCTGTTTTGGTATCATCAAAAGAAACATCAATCTTCTTTTTATCGACATCCCAATTGGCACTTGCAACACCTTCAACACTATTGGCAGCTTTTTCAATGGTACTTTTACACATTCCGCAATTTCCTCTTACACCAAAAGACAGGTCTGTCATTGCCATATCTTTTGATATTTCAGTAGTTGTGGTTTCTGTTTCTTTTTTAGTTTCGTTTTTACAACTTGTTAAACCTAATGCTGCTATTACAGCTAAACTTAAAATTACTTTCTTCATTGTTTTAAAATTTAATTGTTATTACTTGATTTATTATTCTATTACTTTTTTTACTTCTCCACAGGTTAGCATTGCTTCACCAAAATATGGATTGATTACTTTTTCTTCTTTACTCAACCAATATGCTCCATTGTTGTTATCTGCCATAGGACAAAATTCCACATACACTTTTTCATTAACACCAAACAGTTGTACAGCATTTATTAAATGTGATGATAGATGTTTGAAATGGTCTCTTTGAGCCTTTATATCAGAGGTTTTAGAGATAGATGTTGCAGAAGATTGTATTTCTTTGACTAATGACATCCAATGTGTATGAGCATTATTGTCTGATAATAATTTCATATCCACTTTACTTAAATTGTTTAATAAACTTGTTGCATTAACTGAAGTATTTTTTGAATCTTCTTTAACTAAAGCATCTTTTAAATTGATATAATCATTGTAAACAACTTTTAATTGTTCTTGAAATTTCTCTGACACTGTCAATCTTTCGTTCATATTAGTATGGTCACTTTCTTTTTTTGATGCATTATTATCCATTCCTAAATGTCCTTCGTGACCTGTCATTACTTTGCCACCTTCCTTATTCATCATTGATTTTTTGCCTTGTAATTGAGCTGCTGCATCAACCGTAAATGTTCCGTTAGTCACGATTTCATTTCCAATAAATAAACCTTCCAAAACTTCATATTCATTACCAATTTGATTACCTAAAACAACTTCACGCATTTCAAAAACGGTTTGGTCTGGATTGGTTTTTAAATAGACAACAGAACGTTCACCTGTCCAAAGTACAGCAGATGCTGGAATTGTTAATACCTCATCATTACTACTTGAAACTCGTTCAATATTGGCGGTTACAAACATTCCTGGTTTAAATACATCGTTTTTATTATTAAGGACCACACGTAAGGTTACTGTTCTTGTTCTGGTATTTAAAATTGGGTCAATGAAATCTACTTTCCCTTTAAATTCCTTATTAGCATAAGCGTTTGTAGTCACTAAAACTTCTTGTCCCTTTTTAAATAAATAGATTTGATTTTCATATACATCAAAGTTTGCCCAAACCGTGTTTAGATTCGCAATTTTTAATAAAGGTTGACCTTGTTTGATGTAATCACCTTGTTCTACTAATTTTTCGGTAACTGTTCCTGAAACGGTTGCATAAACTGGAAAGTTTTCTTTTACTTTTTGAGTTTCTTCAATCTGATTGATTTGATTTTCAGATAGCTTCCACAACTTCAATTTATTGCGAACCGCCTTGTACAATGCAGGTTGTGATTCCTTTAAAGATGATGCTGTAATTAACTCTTGTTGTGCTGCATACAATTCTGGCGAATAAATGGTTGCTAATAATTGACCTTTACGGACTTCTTCTCCTGTAAAACTGATATTCAAACGTTCTATTCTACCTGAAAAATAACTTACCTGTACTGCGTTTGCTTCTTCATTTTCAGCAATTTTACCAGATAGCTTAATCGTATTACCTTCAGCATTTCCATTACCAACAACAGTCGTTTGAATATTGGCTAATGCCATCGCATTTTCAGTTAACTTGAATTGGTTTGCTAGCAAACCATCTGAACTACTTTCGGCAGGAATTAAATCCATACCACAGATAGGACAATCACCTGGTTCTGGTTGCATAATTTGTGGATGCATAGAACACGTCCACATTTGATTGGTTTTTTTTGTTTCCGTATGATTGTGCTCTGTACTTTCATTGGATGAACTTCCAAATAGCAACCAACCCAAGTGTAAACCAATTATTAATATTCCTATGTAAACTATATATTTTTTCATCTCTAATTATTTTTTCTTCTTTTTAATATTTTTCTGATTGATGGTGACGATGTGTACCATAGTAAAAAGCCACTCAAAACCGTTATTAAGCCTAACAACGAGAATGCTCTTAAAACTACTGTATTAAAGTTATCTCTACCTTCATAATCCATTGTGTGCGTCATCCATAAAAAATCGAACCAACGTCAACTACGATGTCTTACAGTTTGAAATTTTCCATCTTTTACGGACACATAAGCTTTCAATGCCTCGTCAGATTTATAAGAAATCACATAAGCTGGCAATAACTTTTCTCTATACTCGTGGTGCTTTCCAGTCTCATTAATTTGCTCTACATTTTCAACTACCAAATCACTTTTCATATAGTTTTTTGCTATATAAAGTGCTTCCTCTTTTGTGATGCTATTCTTTGGGCTTCCATCAATAGCATTGTATAATTGTTTTTTATTTACCCAGTAGTAAGGCGAATCATTAATGTCTCTCAACTCAATAGTGTTGATACCTTGTGAAACATTAAGCTGTGATGGACTAATTAGATTGTTAAATGATTTAGGCTGATATTCCATATTTTTAAAATGGTCTCCGTGTATTTCATCAATATCTGTCCAACTAAAATACAGACCACTAATTGTCCAAAACAAAAATTGAATACCCAAAAACAAGCCTAAATATCTATGGGATTTTCTAATTTTTAATGCTGTATGTCTGTTTACCATTTTATTGATTTATTTTGAATGGAAAGCTAATTGTCACCTTTTCCCAAGCAAGAGAAATACTTCCTTCTGTTTCACTAATCTTATTTACTTTATATTCTAAATGCTCTGTAATTTTGTCTGAAATACTTGGTTTCACTTTAAATCGTATCACATCATCATTTACATTATAATCGTCTTTACCGTGTTGATTCCAGTTTTTATTAATCATTATAGTCCAATCCTCTTTTGAAGGAATCGTGAAAAACCCATATTTTCCTTTTGGAAGCACCTCACCATTTATAATTAAATCTTTATTGGTTTCAATCCAAGTTGCCATATGTGCTCCAGCTTGCCAGACATTATCATAACCAACTAATCCACCAAAGATGATCCGTCCTCTAACTCCTGGCGATGAATAGTCTATATGAATATGTGCATCTCCAATCATTGCCATTGTAGATGTATGTGGGCTTAATGGTTTCTTCTTTGGTGTTTCTTTCTTTTCAACTTTGTGTTGTTGAAGCTCATCTTTTACCTCTTTTTTGGATTCGTTTTTACAGGCGAAAAGAAGTGTAATTATCACGGATATTTGTAGTATTTTTTTCATTCTTAAAAAATATTTATTAACATTAATACTGCCATTACAATCATAATGGCATTTTCAATAAATGTGGCTTCTGTCATAGGAAGTTTCAGAGCTGTACCTAAACAAGCGCATCGAATAGATTTTTTATCCAATAATGTTTTTGTAACTCCAATAGTTGTAATACCTAAAACAACAAGTGTTACTATTAAAGCAATTTCTACTTTAAAGCGCATTAAAAACATTAAACCCAAGGCAGTTTCAATAAATGGATAAATCCAACCATAAGCAGGAACTCGTTTTGCTAATGGGTCGTACATTTTGAAAGATTCTGGGAAGCCTTTTAAATCTAACATCTTGAAGAAGCTAAACACAATGTAGAATAAGCCCATAAAGTCGAGCATAAATGCATTCCAACTCCAATCTTTATAATGTAATAATACACTTGCGGTTGCTATATAAAAGATGATTAGTAGTAAAGGCTTTAATTGCTGTAGTTTGCTTTTTTCTTCTACAGCTTCAACATTTTTAAATTGAGAAGACGAAAAGACGTTCTTTTCCTCTTTTTGAGATATGGTATATTTTGTAGCTAAAGATTTTTGAAGTTCTTCTACCTTAACGTGCTTTTCCATAGTTATAGTAGCTTCTCCTTTTTCGAGATTAACTTCAACATTGGTAATATTATCAATGTTACTTAAACTTTTTTCTACAGATGCTTTACAACTGCCACAAGTCATTCCTGTTATTTTATATGTATGTTTCATTGTTATTGAATTAAATAATTAATAATTGTGCTTTGCACATAGTAGCCCTTAATAGACTCTATTTGGTTCATTTGAAACTTTAGTTGCAATTCCTGAATATCCAAAACATCATTAAAATCTATCGTTCCTGTTTCGTAACTTTTGATTAAGATGTCTTCTGCATCTTTAGCTTGTTTTAAGTTCTTGGTTTGAGTCTCATAACTTATTCTTGCCGAAATACGTTCATTAATCGCATTACTTAAAAGTGTTTCCAAAGTGTTTAATCGTTCTTGTTTTTGAGCTGTTATTTCTTGCTTTTCTAACTCATTTTGCTTGGTTTGAGATTTATATTTTTTATTAAAAATTGGGATTGACACGGAAATCATAGGCATCACAATATCTTTACCGTTATCCGAGAAATTCATATCTGGCCTTTCGGAAACATTGATAAAGTCCAAGCCAAAACCAATCATAGGACTGCTTTCTTTTTGGTTTAATAATTCTGATTGTTCTATGGACTGATAGAGTTTATCATACTTCAACAATTCAGGATGTAATGCTAAATTTTTAGTAGTGATTTCAAAGTCTTCTGTTGGCATTATTAAACTCTCTACCACAGTAACAATAATATCATTTTCCCTGTTCAAAAGGTTATTCAGATTTGTTTGTTCTGCTAAAAACTGTTGACTTAAAACATCTTTTAGTTGTTGCATTTCGTTTTGACGCATTTGCAATCGCAACACATCTACAGCAGATGCTTTACCAACCTCAACAGATGTTAGTGCTAATGTCTCATAGGTTTCCAATAGTTTAATGTTTTCTGTTAGCACCCTTTGTTTCGCTTTGTTAGCGTATAAATTATAATAGGATTGTGATACAGAAGCCATCAATTTTCGCTTTGCAATAACAATGTCCTCATATTTTGCATCGGCTAATGAACTGATATAATTTTCTCGTGAAGTAATTGTGCCAAACCACGGTAACATTTGTTTAGCCGATACTTTAAATCGTTGCGCACCTGTTCGTGTTTCTGGTTCGCTCACAAAGTAACCTACACCAAATTCGGTATTAGGAATTGTATTGACTTCGTTTACTTTTTCAGAAGCTCTTTTGTATTGCAACTCAAATTTTCGAATTTCTGGATTGTTATTTAATGCAACATCAATAAGCGTTTCTAACTCTTGACTTTGTGCAGAAAGCACGAAGCATAAAGCACAAAGAACAAAGACTGTTTTTATATTGATTTTTATATATTTCATTTTGTTGCTCTTTTAAGTTGAACTTCGGATTTCCAGCTATATAATACTGGAACTACAAATAAGGTTATTAAGGCTATAAGCATTCCACCAAAACTTGGTATTGCCATTGGAATCATTATATCGCTTCCTCGTCCTGTAGATGTGAGTATTGGTAATAATGCTAATATGGTCGTTGCTGTTGTCATTAAACAAGGTCTGATACGTTTTTCTCCAGCTTCTACTATGGACGCTCTAATTTCCTTTTTATTCTCTGGTGTATTTCTATCAAAAGTTTGCGTTAAATACGTTGCCATTACTACACCATCATCTGTTGCAATACCAAAGAGTGCAATAAACCCAACCCAAACCGCTACACTTAAATTAATGGGATGCATCTGAAATAAGTCTCGCAAATTTTCGCCAAAGAAATTGAAGTTTAAAAACCAATCTTGACCATAGAGCCATATCATTATGAATCCACCTGCAAACGCTACTGCGATACCTGTAAATACCATTAATGAGGTTGCCACAGAACGAAATTGGAAATACAGTATTAAAAAGATAATTGCCAAGGCTAATGGCACAACAACAGATAGCGTTTTTTCTGCTCGTAATTGATTTTCATACGTTCCTGTGAATGCATAATTGATACCTTTTGGCACAATTAACTCACCAGATTCTATCTTTTCTTGAATCAATGCTTGTGCATTTTCAACAACGCTTACTTCTGCAAAACCATCTAATTTATCAAACAAGACATAACCTACTAAAAAGGTGTCTTCACTTTTAATGACTTGTGGACCTTGTTCGTAGCGAATAGTTGCCAATTCGCTTAATGGAACAGGACTGCCTTTTTCAACTGGCACATAAATCTGTTGTAAGTCTGTTGGGTTAGCTCTTAATTCTCTTGGGTATCGCACACGAACACCATATCGCTCACGGCCTTCAACCGTTTGTGTTAATACCATACCACCAACTGCTACTTTTAATACATCCTGAACATCTTGTATAGAAATTCCATAACGTGCAATTTTCTCTCTATCAATATCAATCAATAAATAGGGTTTACCAACGATACGGTCTGCAAAAACAGCTTCTTTTTTAACTCCTTCAGCTTCTTTGATAATGTTTTCCAATTGCACACCAAACGATTCAATTTGCTTTAAGTCTTGACCTTTTACTTTTATTCCCATAGGTGCTCGCATTCCTGTTTGAAGCATTACCAATCTCGTTTCAATGGGTTGTAGTTTTGGTGCTGACGTAACACCTGGTAATTTGGTGACTCTTACGATTTCATTCCAAATATCGTCTGGTGATTCAATTTCTGGTCGCCAATTACGATAGTATTCGCCATCCTTGTCTTCAATTAATTGAGACCTTTTAACTGTACTATAAGTAACATTTTTAGAATTATTTGGATTTGCAATAAAACGACCATCTTTTAATTCAAACAAACCATCATCATTTACTTTGTAGCGTTGCCTTTCTCCATCTGCATTCAGCATATATTCTGGCTTATACTGAATGATATTTTCATACATTGATAGTGGTGCTGGGTCTAACGCTGATTCTGTTCTACCTGCTTTACCTACAACTGTTGCAATTTCTGGAATACTGGCTACTGCCATATCTAATTGTTGTAAAACTCTTTTATTTTCTTCTACGCCAGAATGTGGCATTGATGTTGGCATAAGTAGAAATGAGCCTTCGTTTAAGGATGGCATAAACTCTTTGCCTGTGTTCTTCATAATGAAAAACCCTGCAATTACAATAGCTGTTGGTACAGATAGAAACAATAATTTATTATCTAAACACCAACTTAAAATACGCGTATAGTATTTGATGAATAGCGAAAAAACACCTAATAAACCAAAACATATAACACTAACAAAAATGAGATTCCAGAAGATACTTTTATCAACACCTAATGGTCTCCAATATTCGGCTAACAGAAATATGATTGCTGATGCTGAAATAATGATATTGACAAGATTAGCTTGTTTGTCTGTTATTTTATTTTGAAGATTGAGAAGTGCTGTAATTCCAAAAGCTATTAAAATCAACCCTAACCAATACCCGTAGATTATCGCTGCAATACCTAATGCTATTAAAACACCATTTAAAATAGTTTTAAAAGTGTTTTTAATGCTTTTCTTTCTGAATAAAAATGCTGCAAATGGTGGTATTAAAAATAAAGCAACAATAATAGATGCTGTTAACGCAAAGGTTTTTGTAAATGCCAATGGTCTAAATAATTTTCCTTCTGCACCAATCATAGTAAATACAGGAATGAAACTAATTATTGTTGTCATTACTGCGGTTACGATTGCACCAGATACTTCTGCTGTGGCGTTATAAACTACCGTATTAATGGGTTTTGTTCCATCATCTTCATCTAAATGCCTTATAATATTTTCAGAGAGTATGACACCAACATCGACCATTGTTCCAATAGCAATTGCTATACCTGATAAAGCGACAATGTTTGCATCTACACCAAAGAACTTCATAGCTATAAACACCATTAAAACCGCAACAGGTAATAAGCCAGAAATTAATACTGATGCTCGAAGATTGAATACCATAATGATAATGACCAAAATGGTAATTAGTATTTCTAATGTTAAGGCTTCATTGAGTGTACCTAACGTTTCTTGAATCAATTCTGTTCTATCGTAAAATGGAACTATTGTGACTTGTGATGTTCTACCATCTGCTAATACTTTTGAAGGTAAGCCTGCACTTAATTCGTTAATTTTCTCTTTTACATTATTGATTACTTCCATTGGGTTTGCACCATATCGCGCAACTACAACAGCACCTACAACTTCCGCACCTTCTTTATCTAATAAACCACGTCTTGTTGCAGGACCTAATGATACTTTTCCAATGTCTTTAATTCGTATTGCTGTATAATCTTCGGAAGTAACAACTGCATTTTCTATGTCTGAAATAGACTTGACATAACCTAAACCACGTACTAAATATTCTGCATTATTAATTTCAATAGTTTGTGCACCAATGTCTTTATTACTTTCCTTAACTGCTTTCACAATATGGTGCAAACCAATATTATATTGACGCATCAATTCTGGATTAACATCGACTTGATATTCCTGAACATAACCACCAATAGAGGCAACTTCTGATACTCCGCTTGCAGAGGATAGTGCATATTTAACATAGTAATCTTGAATACTTCGTAGCTCTTGTAAATCCCAACCACCAGTTACGTTTCCGTTTTCATCACGTCCTTCAAGTGTGTACCAAAATATTTGTCCTAATCCTGTTGCATCTGGACCCAAAGCAGGATTAACACCTTCAGGTAATAAACCACTTGGTAATGAGTTTAGTTTTTCGAGAATACGACTTCTACTCCAGTAAAATTCTATGTCTTCTTCAAAAATGATATAGATACTTGAAAAGCCGAACATAGACGAACTACGAATGGTTTTTACTCCAGGAATACCTAACAAAGATGTGGTTAATGGATAGGTAATTTGGTCTTCAATATCTTGTGGTGAACGACCGTCCCACTTTGTAAATACAATTTGTTGGTTTTCTCCAATATCTGGAATTGCATCTACAGCTACAGGATTGCTTGGTAAAAATCCTGTATCCCAATCGAAAGGTGCATTTACTGTTCCCCATCCTACGAAAAGGACGAGTAGTAGTACTGCAACGAGTTTATTCTCTATAAGAAATTTGATTGCTTTATTAAGCATATATTTTGATTATTAAACAGTTAGACATTGATGTTTAGAAAACACCGAATACAACAAATTATCCTTATGACACAAAGCCATTGGATAAAACAGTCTAAAGTTTAAAAATCAAATTAAATACGTCTCGTCAATTTTGTAGAGTTGCCTTATGACGAGTGGCGGTTTGTACTCTTCGTAAGAAGATACATTATTTTTTATACCTTCAAAAAGGTTAATATATGTGTAAACAAATGAAGCAATGAATACCTGTTGTTCAAATGAAATTTTGTCAACTTGTAATTGAAGTTCGTCTTGACCCTCAATTGCTAATTGTTTATCATCGCAACAATTTTTCTTAGTAATTGAACATCCTTCAGTAGAAGGTTTTTCCATTTCCATACCGCAACCTTTGGCTTTATGGAAAATAGCCGTTTCTACTAAAGTATCTCCGCAATAATGCATATTCATAGTAAATGACATTGTAGAGAATAACACTACAAAAGCCATTGCTAAAGACATTATTTTATGGAATACTTGTTTCATACTGATTGCGAAGTTACGAAAATTTAACAAATGTTGGTTTTGTTTAACAGAAGTTTAGTGGTTAACTCCATCTCATTCGTTGTAATCTGACTGCGTTTAAAATTGCTAATAAAGCCACTCCTACATCTGCAAATACCGCTTCCCACATTGTAGCTAAACCACCTGCTCCTAAAAACAATACAATCACTTTAACACCAAAAGCTAATATGATGTTCTGCCAAACTACTTTACGTGTAGAACGACTAATTTTAATCGCCTTTACCACTTTTGAAGGTTGGTCTGTTTGAATAATTACATCTGCTGTTTCAATAGCGACATCACTACCTAAACCACCCATTGCAATACCAACATTACTCGCTGCTAAAACTGGTGCATCGTTAATACCATCACCTATAAAAGCTACTTTATTTTCAGGATTTTTCTTTAAAATTTCTACTTCGTTTAATTTATCTTCTGGTAGTAAACCACCTTTAGCAATTTCAATATTTAACTCTTTGGCTACTTGTTGCGTTATCGAATCTTTATCACCAGAAAGCATCATAATATTTTTAATACCTACTTTATGTAAATCTGTAATTGTTTCTTTTGCATCCTCTTTTAATTCATCTGCTATTACTACATAACCTGCAAATTGATTATCGATTGCTACTAATATTATCGATTCTACAATAGATTCCGTTTCAGTTGGAACATAAATACTATTGGCAATCATTAAGGCTTTATTTCCTACTAAAACTGTTTTACTATTTACAATCCCTCTTAAACCTTTACCTGCAATTTCAGATACTTTGTTAGCTTCAAAATATTCTCCTTCTGCTTTATACTCTAAAATTGCTTTAGCGATTGGATGCGTGGATTGTTCTTCCATCGCCATTAAGTATTGCATAAATTCGGTTTCATTACAACCGATTGCTTTTACTTCTTTGATTTTAAAAACACCTTTGGTAACTGTTCCTGTTTTGTCCATTACCAAAGTATTTATCTTGGTCATTGCATCTAAAAATGAAGCACCTTTAAATAAGATTCCATTTTTTGAAGCTGCTCCCAATCCACCGAAATATCCTAAAGGAATTGAAATTACCAACGCACAAGGACAAGATATTACCAAGAAAATTAATGCTCTGTATAACCAATCTCTAAATACATAATCATCTACAAAAAAGTAAGGTATAAAAGTAACACCAATAGCTAAAAACACTACAATTGGTGTGTAGATACGAGCAAACTGTCTAATAAATAATTCTGTTTTAGATTTGCGTGCTGTCGCATTTTGAACCAAGTCTAAAATTCTCGCTATAGAACTATCTTCAAACTTATTGGTTACCTCAACTTCAATAACGCTTTCTAAATTAATACTACCTGCATAAACCTTGGCTTCCTTTTGAATAGAATCTGGTTTGCTTTCGCCTGTTAATGCTGCAGTATTTAAAGATGCTTTTTCGGATAATAAAATACCATCCAATGGAATTTTTTCACCTACTCGAACTTGAATTTTCTCTCCAATATTTACAGCTTCTGGCGACACACTTATATAGTCACCATCACGAAATAGATTGGCTTCTTTTGGTCTAACATCTAATAATGCTTTAATATTTCCTTTTGCTCTATTTACTGCTGCAGCTTGAAATAGTTCTCCAACTGCATAAAAAAGCATTACTGCCACACCTTCAGGAAACTCGCCAATTACAAATGCGCCTATTGTTGCTATCGACATTAAGAAAAACTCAGTAAAAACATCGCCTTTTTTTATGTTTTTCCAACCTGCTTTAACCACAGGGAAACCAACAGGGAGATAAGCAACTCCATACCAAATAATTCGTTGCCAATCATTAAAGAATAATACCTTAAAATAATCTAAAGCTAGCCCTATTATTAGCATTGTAAAACTAATTATGGCAGGAAAATACTCTTTGAAATTATTTGATTGATTATTATGGTTGTGACCATCATTGTGATTATGTTCTTTTTCTGAATCAGGTTTTAAGTCATTTAAACTAACTTTCTTTTTATTTATCATTTTTTAATTCTTTAGATTAGAAAAATTTATAACCAACGTCTTACTTTTTTAGCATACTTTATATACTCATCTCCAAACTCTCGTTTTAAAAATTCTTCTTCTAATCTAATTTGTGTGTTTATACTTATTGTAGATAATGAAATTATCAATAAAGTAAAAGCGTTCGGAATTACTAAAAACAATCCAATATTTGCTATTATAATTCCAAGAAAAATTGGGTTTCTTGAAATTGAAAACATTCCATTTATTACTAATTTGGTTTTGTTCTTTTCATCAATTCCAATTCTCCAAGAGGTTGACATTTGGCTTTGAGAAATCCACACTAAAATCAATGATGTAAACAAAAATGCCCATCCAATTTTTTGTAAAATAGGATTTTCTAAATACCAAAAAGGTAATAAATATTCGTACCACTCTTTTTTGAAAGCATAGATACCAACAATAATGAGTTCAAAAATTGTAATAAATGTAAAAATCTTACCATTAAAACCGTGAGCATCATCAGTTTTATTGAAGGTCAAAGGATTTATACCTGTTCTCTGCCACAACAATATAGACCTGATTACAAAAACAAATAGGAAATAAAATATAAAATAAGTAAATAGAATCATTGTTTTGCTTTTAAATATTTAACAAAAAAATAAAAAAGAATAATTTTATTTTTAAATATCATTCAACTGGCGTTTTATTTATATAATAATTCTTTAATATCTTTAGGAATGGGCATACGCTTTAATGGTGGTACGTTTGCACCACCTGTATTGCCAAGTGGAACGTGGTCAATAAATGATTTCCAACCACCAACAAGTAACCTAATAATTTGACCGAGTACTTCTTTAGTATCTTTTTGCATAAATCCAAATTTTAGCATTAACCAATGTGAATAAGTATGTTCTATAGGATAAGATTGCCCTATGATATGACTTCGTTCTAAATGATACCAAGCATCTTTATAATTACCAGAATTAAGATGTTGTCTATATTTTTCCAATTCACTTTCAAAAGCAACTTTTAAATTGCTTGGTATTTTAGTATTTAACTTCATATACATTAATTTTCAATAAAAGTAGTACAATAGTTAGTGCAATGGAAGTGCATTTGTTATCCACTACACTTATCACATATACCTTTTACAACCAAGTTTACATTTTCTGAAACAAAGCCATCAGGCACTTTAATTTTTGGTATTTTATGGTCTGTTAAGCAAATGGTTTCATTACAATTGTTACAATGGAAATGTAAGTGTAAATCTTTATTTATATCACAACTACAACCTTGTTCACATAAAGCATATTTGGTAATACCTGTACCATCATCTATTTGATGTACAATGTCTTTTTCTTCAAAAGTTTTTACAGTTCTGTATAACGTCGTTCTATCGGCTTTGTCAAAAGCATTTTCAATATCACTTAATGTTACTGCTACTTGTTTCTCTGCAAGAAACTTATAAATCAATAAACGCATTGCCGTAACGCGAATATTTTTTAACTCTAATAATTGTTCTATGGTTTGCATAACTAATCGTGGTCTTCGTTTCCGAATGGTTTAATAATAAGCCCTACACTAAATATAAAACCATCTGTAGGTGCATAAATCTCTGGAAATACAGGATTCTCGTGTGGTGGTAAAACCAAAGGTGAAAATCTGCTTTGTCTTCTATCTGTAAAGTTTTCAAAATTTATAAATGCACTCAAAAACTTAAAATTACGCATTACTAATAATCCCATAGTTACAAAATCTGTAGTTTCTGTTCTATTAGATAAAAATTGTTTTCCTGTATAGTAGGTTTCATAACCAATTCGCCACTTTTCAGACTCATACATTAATACACTACCTGCATTATGTTTTGCTGTTAATGGTTTTTGAGGATTACCAGGTAAATAATTTAGTTTGGTATCAATAAACGCATAGTTTAAAAACCATCTAAAGTCTTTGTATGTAAATTTTATATTCGTTTCTGAACCTTTACTTAAAATCTTATCTGTTGCGTTCTCAAACTGAAATAATCCGTTATCTGTTGAATTTAAAAGCAACCCATCATTAATAGCAGTAACATAGAATAATTGATTTACAGAAAAACCAATCTCATCAGTTAAACGTGTTTGATAGTTGAAATCGAAATTAACACCATAAGAACGTTCTGCATTTACTGTGGATTTATCTATTGCAAGAACATTTTCGAAATTTATATACTCTGCTTCTTCTGTAAAAATATCTGGAATTTTATACCCTAAACCTCCACCAATTCTACTTGAAAATCCACTATTATTTTTATATAGTAATGAAATTCTTGGAAGTGGAAAGAAACCGAAATCAGTATTATAATCTGCTCTTAAACCTGTTTCCAAAATCCAGTTTTCTGATATATCATAAGTATTATTTACAAAAACTCCAGCAGTTACATCCTTTTGGTCACGTTGTAAAGGTGCACTGTCATTTTCATCAAAATTTGATGTATATAGATTAGCTCCAATTATCCAATCTGTTTTTTCTGATGCTTTGGAATATGTGATTTCAGTAAAAGTGTTTGTTTGCTGACCATCAAAATTAAAATCAGGAACAGTTAAATTCCTATCAAAAAAAGAGACACTATTTTTAAATTCTAATGAACTAACAGAATCTAATTGCGTTTGATACACCAATTGACTACTTAATCTTTTAGAATTGTTTTCTTCAGTATATTGATGGAAGCCATTTTCTCCACTTTCAATTTTGTTAATATCACCACCAATTCTATCATCATACGTTCCGTTTAATCCAAACCAAATTGTTGTATTCTCTGATGGATAATAAAATACTTTAGGATTAAAAGAAATTGATGTTGTTTTTGGTAAATTACTAAAACCGTCGTTTTCTGGGTCAAAAGGTTTTTGATAGTGCCCAGATCCGTAAAGTGAAAAACCAAATTTTTCATTTCGTCTGCTATAAAATATATTAGCTGTACTTCCTAATGCTTGAGTCTGCGTAAGCATAATGTCTAATTCAGGTTCTTCATTTGGTGTTTTAGAAACCATATTCACCAAACCTGCAATAGCTCCACCTCCATAAAGTGTAGAGGAACTACCTTTAATAATCTCAAATTGTTGTAAGTCTAAAGGTGGAATTTGTAAAATACTTAATCCACTTGAAAAGCCACCATATAATGGAAACCCATCTCTTAATAATTGCGTGTACCTACCATCTAAACCTTGAATACGAATATTAGTACTCCCACTACTTAAAGAAGTTTGTTGCATCTGTATTCCTGTACTTTCACGAAGCACCATAGAAATATTAGTGGGGTTCATTATTGCTTTTTCTCCTAATTCTTCTGCACCTATAAACTCGATGCGTGTAGGTGTTTTTCGAACTGTTCTTGTGCTTCTTGTAGATTGCAGTACTATAGCATCTAATTGATTGCCACCCTCTTTTAGTTTAAACACTAATTTTTTATTACTTGGAATTTGAATTGTTGTCTCAAATGTTTCAAAACCTAAAAAGGAAATTATTATTTGATGCTGACCGTCTGGTATTTCTGTAAATTCTGCAATACCATCAAAATTAGTTACAGCACCTTTTTCTAATGCTTCAAAGTAAACTGTAGCACCCATTAAAGGCTCGTTTTCAGCCTCTGTTATAACTTTAATTTGTATGTTAGTTGTTTGTGCCTGTAATGATAGGCAAAGTATTAAAATGAGCTTTATGCTCAATATGTATTTATTCATTGAATTATAATTGTAATTAACTAAATAATTGATTTAAAATCGTGTTGTTTTAGCTTATTACTTGTGGCGGTTGCCAAATATTAGAAATAAAATTAAACCTATAAACAGGTTGATATGTAGAAATTAACTCCGTTGAAATTTTAATATTGAATTTTAAATCAAATGTCTTGATTGGTTCGTAAGTAATAGACATACCACAACAATTACAAATACAAGTTACAGGACAAGAATCGTCGCTATCTTCTTGATGATTGTGATTAACACTTATTTTGTCTTGATGCTGGTCTTCTATGTTTTGACCATCAGAACAAGGCTTTGCTGAAAGCAATAGTATTATTAAGGATAATATGACTGTTACAAATTTCACAATTACAAAGATAAAAATTTAATGATGCAATGGTTGTGCAAAGTATTTACAAAAACCACAATTTATCTTTAGAATCTTTATGAATTGTACCTTGAAAAAGAGGTGCAATTTGTGCAACCATTTCTGGGTATTTTATGGTTACTGGTACATTTTGTTGTCTTAAAGATTTCCAATACAATCTACTGAATTGATACACTTGTGTGAGTAGCACCGTAATAATATTTGCATCTTCGAAAGCGTCTTCATCTGGACTTGAAATACCAATTTTTATAGGGAAGGGGTATCCTTCTGCAGCAGGATATTTATAATCATTTTTATACCTTGCATTATTGAATAGTAAAAACTTATTGAAACCTATTCTAATATATGTACCACTTTTTGGCATTAGATTAGACCAATTACTATCATAAGCAATAATATCTTGTGCTTCAGTTTTATTGATATTTAAAATATATAATGGGACATTTAAGCCTAACAATTTCATTCCTTTTTTTATAGGTGCTATTTCTTTTTCGCTCATATCTTTATAGAAATGAATGACTACTTTTTCTGGTTCTATCTGAGAGGAAAAAGTTCTTATTTTATTACAAATACTACCTGCTAAAGCTTTACTATTGCTTTCAGAAAAATAATCGAAACCATTAAACAAACCATTGTTTTGGAAACTAAATGCACTTGCAATATAGCGTCTATTTGCATCTTGAAAAGTAAATGCACCTACACCAATTACTAATTCTTTTTTTTCTGTAACTGCCAACTTCCAAGGAACACCTCCTAATTTAGCGTGTATAGCTAAAGATATATTGTGCAATGTATATTGATAACTCTTAGGTTTATTGATATCTATTTGCATTTTATTGTAATCTATTACTTGAGAAATAATACCTTCTTTGAGTAATAGTTCTTTCACTTTTACATAGACTAATTTGTCTTCTTTGTTGGGTGTAAACTTATCAAAAGGACTGATATAAAATGCAGCATATCTTATTGAATCTTTGTCAAATTCTTTTTGTTCTAATTGCGCTATAATTTCTGGAATAGGATTGTGTACATCTGTATATTTTATAAAATGGTCGTTAGACAATTTTGCTTTGATATTGATGTAACTTTCTAAACTTTGATAAAAAGTACCTTCACCTGTACCTTTTGTTAAATATTTATAGAGCGTTTTTATTTGAGGTTGATGACTTTCGTGATAAATGAAAAAGAATTTGATATTTGGATTTTCTGGTCTTCTATATGGTTTGAATTTACCAAGTTCTCTTTTTGGTATGAGACCTTTATTCTTGTTCGCATACTCTAATAAACCTTTTTGTGGGTCTATGTGGTTTATTAGTTTTTTAGGTACTTCAATAAATTTTTTGCCATATATTGGAATTATTGCTTTAAATTCTTCTGTTAGCAGGTAAGCATTTGCAAAAGTTGTACTATTTTTTAGATAATTTGTATATCTATTACTACGTTCTGGAGTTGGCTCTGGTATATTGTATGCTTTTGCCAAATCTCTGCGCAATAAAGGGAAAGCTTTCTCAAATTCTATGGTATTGTAAAAGTCTTGTTTATCAGGATCGTTTAATTTTTGATAATTGAATACACTGTTATTATAAACCGTTCTTTTTACCAATGTTGTGTCTTCAATTTCCGATAAAGGAATGTTCATTACTTTGGCCATACCATCAAAAGAAACAATTAGTTCTGGGTGTTCTGAAACCTGAGCAAATTGAATTTTTAAAGAAAACTTATAATACCTGTTGTATAATGGGTGAATTTCTTTTTTTTCTTTTAACCATATTTGAACATCTCCAATAAAATTTTTGACTACGATAAACCCTTTTTCTTTAAAGTGATTTCTAATTTTGAATTTGAGGTACTGTTTATATATTTGAAGTTCTTTTTTAAACATTTTTATTTCTAGCCCAATAGCGCCATCTACTTGCTGTGTGTAGGTTGTATAAATAAACTCTTTATCTGAACTGTTTACTTCTGGAAAGGCTTCTAATATTTTAGGAGACCATTTGGATTTATGGATAGGATGACTATTTTCTGTTTCCTCTACTGTAAAATAGAATATTGGTTTTATTTCTGGCCAATCAAAGGATAGGATATTGAAATGCAATTTTTCTGACATAATGTATTGTTATTCTTTTTCATTTTTTTTATTTCTCAATTTTTAAGAGATTGCTTCGTAAACTCGCAATGACATACGTTATTACAATGACTTACGAGTTTTCTACTATAGCAATTTAGCTCACCCCTTTTTTATTTTTATTAAGGTGTTCGTGAATCTTAAGAGTTTTCAACTATTGAGATTTCTTCTTCTGTTAAGCCATACAACTCATAAACCAACCAATTTAAGCGAGTATCTTGTGTATTAATTTGATATTCTAAAGCAGTTACTTTTGTCTGTTCTGTTAGGAAATAATCTTCCCAATCTGATTCTTCAGATAAAGAAAGTTTTATTTTTTTCTTTTTTAATTCCTTTACAAAATCTGCAAAAGTCAAACTATACCAGTTTTCTAATTTTTTAGGTAGCTTTTCTAAAGTTTCAAATTTTCTTATTAAGGTTCTTTGGAATTTAGAAGATAATGTTTGTAATTCTTCATTTAAGAATAATATTCGTTCTGCTTTTTTTATAAATGGTTGTTGCGCTTCTGTTGATATTTCTTTAATAGGAAACTTTCTTAAATCATTTAAAATAATTTTAGGAAACATTTTACGAACTGATTTTGCAGTGTTTTTTACAAAATAATACGCCATTAACCTACTATTAAGAATAGTGACTATATACTTTAAAGAAATGTTTTTTTTATCTCTTTTTATAATACCTATATTACTTCTATTGTATAAATAAAAATCCTCACAATAGGTAGAAATAATACTATTTGGAAACTTGCCTGTGATTTCTCGAATTATAATTTTTTCCCCATCAAATAAATTTATTGTTCTTGGTGATGCTAACATTTTACCATACCTCAAATACTGTCCAGACCAATTCGTAAAATATCTACCTACATCTTTTCCTTCAAGATACTTATGAGTGTTTTCATCATACTTAAAATCATAATCATAAGGTCTGTTTTTTACATCTTCAACCGATTGTTTTGGTTCTCCTTTGTTTTTTTCATAAGCCTGTAACCCTGCCTTTATCAACACTAAATTATCCAGAATTTCAGAACCTTTTTTTAATTTTTTAGTTAAGGCTACACTTGTTTCATCAGAAAAAACTTTAAATTCAAAACCTTCATTATTTTTAAAGTCAATTTGTTTTCGTTGGTGTGCAAATCGAAACTCTTTTCCTTGACTTAATGATACATCAACTTTATTTGTAATAGTAACTTCTTTAGATTTTGTTGCAATAATAATTATGGTTTCCACATTAACACCTTCAAATGAATAACCTGCCAAATTGATGATTTGATTTACTTCACAAGTATTTAATATATAATTTCTTAGACCCTTTGCTGAGTCAACCATTAACCAAGCATTAGGTATTATTAAGCCGTAATTCGCTTTGTTTTTAATAAGATTAATTGTTCTCTCTATGAATAACAAATACAAATTTATTTGATATTCTGCTGATACATACTTTTTAGAATAATGGTCTTTAATTTCTTGAGAAAAATTATCTCTAGCAAAAACATAAGGAGGATTCCCAATAATCACATCAAAACCACCTCCTGAGCTTGACGAAGGATCAAAAACTTGTGGGAATTCTGTTTCCCAATGGAAAGCTTTATCACCAGCAACTGTTTTGCTATCAATTAAAGAGTTACCACATTTAATATTACTACTTAAATCGTTTAATTTTCTACGTGGTTGTGCTGTACGTAACCATAAAGAAAGTTTGGCTATTTCTACAGATTCCTCGTTTAAATCTACCCCAAAAATGTTGTTTTCTAAAATGGTGTTTTCTATATCTGAGAATTGAAAACCTCCACCTAATACTTTTGTTTTTAGTTCATCAATATAGGTGTGTTCTGCAATTAAAAAGTTTAAGGCTTGGTTTAAAAATGCACCAGAACCACAAGCAGGGTCGCAAATGGTTAATTGTAATAACCAATCTCTATAGGTGTCTAACAAACCAACTAACTTGGTTATGGTGGTTTTATTTCTGTTTTTACGTCCTTTAAAATATTCTTCTTCTTTAATACCTAATGCTGCTTTCTTTTCTTCGCATAATTTACCTACTGTATTTTCTACTATGTATTTGGTAATGTATTTTGGGGTGTAGAATACTCCGTCTTTTTTACGTTTGCTGGTTTGCTTGTCAAAATTAGCACCTTCAATTTCTGCATTTACGCTTTCAATTTCATTTAAAGAGTTTTCGAAAATGTGTCCTAGAATATTAACATCAACTTGACTTTCAAAATCGTAACCTGCTAATTTATGGGTGTGTTTGTATAGTAAATCACTATCAATTAGTAAACTATCTAATAACGTATCTTCTTTAAATAATCCGCCATTATAAGCATATATTTCTGCCCTTTTAGATGTACCTGCTCTTCCTTGGTCTAAGAATTTAAAATATTGTTTAAATAGCGTGTATAATGGTCTGTCGTCACCAAAATCTACATCATCTTTCCATTTGTCTAATATTTGCTGGGTACTATTTGCAGGTAATAAACTACGGTCTTCTGCAAAGAATATAAATAGAAAACGGTCTATTAATTTTTGTGATTTTTTAAATAATGTGAGTTTTACATTTTTTTCTAAGCGTTGTTGTTCTGCTTGTTCTTCTGGAGATTTCTCGACTGCGCTCGAAATGACATTTTGAGTTTTAAGACGTTTGGCATTTTGCTTTACCAAGTCTCTATACAATTCTCTTTTAAAGAGTGAATAATCTTTATAAAAATCTTTTGTTATTTTTTCTTCTTGTACTATAGATGCTTCTTTAATTTTTAAAGGAACATTGTTTATAATATTATCTTTCTGTAAACATAAATAGAAGAGTTGAAAACGTTCTTTAGTGAGTTCGAATAAGTTGAATTCTTCAAACTCGGTGGCATCATTTATATAAAAACGTAACTTCTCGAAATTAGACGTAATTACATATACGCATCCTTTTTGATTGGCTTTATAATCGAATGCTTGTTTACGTATGCTTTCTAAATCTTTGGTTTTTGTGCCTTTTAATTCTATTACTCCAATAGCAATATCATTATGTAATATTGCCCCATCTGCTTTTCTAGAATTGGTTTGGTTTTTATATTCTGCAACTAAATTAAAGTCTGCTTTTGGTTTTAGTGTATAGCCTAAAATATTTACAAATAACTCTGTTAAAAATATACCTTGATATTCTTCTTCTTTAGAACTACGTATATTTTCTTGAATGGTAGGATTTAAAAAATATTTGACATACTTTTTATAGGCTTTTACAATAACCTCTTTTTCTTGTAAGTTGATATGGTTCTTTAGAACAGATGTTTGATATAATGACATTTATTTTTCTTTTTCACAATAATCTAACTTTGAAATAAAGTTGATTAAAAAACATCACTAATATAATAAAAGAAAAGAAGAATTAATTAAAGGCAATTAATAGTTACTAACTAATCATTAACAAAAAAGAAACCTTTAATTTATGTCTATGAGGATTTGAAGGATTTAAGGATATTAAGAAAAAAAGCAAAAGAGTTGATTGCTCCTTTGCTTCCTTAGTTTCCTTAAAATCCTTAGGTTTCTTTTGCAGGGTTTGTATAGCAATTATGTGCATCTCTATGAATTAAATTAGCTTTTACAAAAGAAGTAATATAGCCTTCAGCAGTTTTGTGAGGGATGCTAAATTTATCTGCAATATTTAAATACTCTTGTCTTGTAAAGTTTGCTGAAAGTTCATTTAAAAAACGCTCTTTTTTATTCAATCTTTTTTGTGTTTTAGGTTCAATAGGTAAATCATTAAACACTTTACTACTATGGTTTACCAGTGTTGCAATTATAGAAATGGCATTGTTAAAATCTTCATCTTCACATTGTCTAATAGTATTTACATCCCCATCTTCCATAATTCTAAATACTGAGAATATCATCATTATTCTAAATGCTATTAAACCTAATCTTCTTATGGTTGCAATGTATTCCTCTGGTTGTAGATTTACATATTTGGTTTGTAACGATTCAAAAAAAGAATTGAACTGTTGTTGCTGTGTTGTTGATAGTTGAATTTCAATCTCACCATTGTTCTTTAACGTTTTATATAGCTCTAAAAATTGAAGCCCTAGATTGTTATAATAATCGTCTAAATTTACTTTGTTATTATTATTAAAAACATTTTTCCAAATTGGCTTGATGTTCATATAGTAAAACATAAATCTACTAAACAACCCATTTTCTGCATTCGGAATTAATGTAGCTACTTGTTTTGGTGTACCTGAAAGAATTGTTGATAAACAAGGTTTATCTATATCTACATATTCTCTGTCTGTTCTTCTGTAATAACTTATTGTTTCGTGATGAAAGGCTTTTCTAAAACCATCAGAATAATTACCATAATCGCTTTTAAAGGCTTGTGCTAATGTATCTCCCTCAGTTTCAAAAATTAATCCTTTACCTTCATTGTCAGATATTAATTGATATACACCAGTTACACTATTATTAGCAGGAATGAATAGCATTTGTTCTGGTGGTTTAGATGGTTTTTCTGCTTTTTCACTTTTCCCTTTATGTAGATTGTAAACATTCATTTCTGAATCGTATTGTTGCTTTAAAACTTTAGATTGTTCTCTTTTTGATTTATGAACTGGGTCTACTAAGTTTTTAATTTTATTTAATCTTCCTTTTCCTGCAGAAGCAGGAGCAGTTACAAATAAATACAAGTTGCTATACACTTTGTTTTGGTCGTAAATGCCAAATAATTTGGGTAAACACGCACTAAAAGCTGTAACAGCACCTAACAATAAAATATCTCTTTCTTCATCACTGGATGCAGTTTCAACAACTAGTTTTAAAAACTCTGGAATGGTTTGATATACATTTTCTGAAATTGTAGGTAAATTATCCTTAATAGTTTCAACTGGTGTTGTACTATCTGTTTCATAACTTGTTGCATTCGCTGTTGTAAATTTGTTGCTTTCTTGTTGTTCTGTGATTCTGATTCCTGCTTGATGTATGTGGTGATATAAAGTAGCTATCGAAATTCCGTGACCTTTTGCATTGATGCATTTGGAATATTGTTCATCACAATCTTTACTGTCATAACTTGAATGAAACTTACTTATTCTATGAAAGTATTCTCTTCCAGATTCTCCATATTCTTCTGCAATTGCAAAACCAATATTTCTCCAATTTGTATAGTTTACAGTAATATCAATACCATTTCGTTCTATTTCATTTATATAGGATTCTATTTTGTTGCTAGTAGGCTCAACAACGATTGTTGCTGTTTTGTTGCTAATTGTTGCTATCTCCTTAATGGGTTTATTTAGCCATTCTTTAGGTTGGAACTTCTTATTCATACTAATTGATGTCTTTTATTTATAAAAGCAGTTGGATCATATGATAAAAAACAAGCTCTGGAAACGTCTTTACCTGATTGGTCTACTTCTATGTTATAGGTGAAACTTAAATAATTGGCTACTGCCTTAAAATATTCTGAATGTGTTATCTCAGAAATCTCTACTCTAATAATCCATTTTAAACCTTTACCAGAAGGTGAGGTAAATAATAGTTCAGTATCAAAATAATCATCATTTAGTAAATGTTTTTTTAGTTCAATGATATTTTCTAAATGGTCGAAATCTAAGGTTAACAAATTTGAATGTTTGATTAATTCTTTGTCATTTCTTTTCTTAAAAATTCCTGAAAAAGTTACATAGTCGAAATTGTTTGCTTTGAATTTTCGTGCTTCTTTTGTATCAGTTATTTTTCTATAACTTTCTGTAGCACTTTTATATTTAGTACTAATGATTAAGCTATGTATTTGATGAAGCCATAAAGTATATGCAGGAAAAACATTTCTAATTGGAGCTTTGAAAAAGCTACATTTTGCAATCCAAGTATTTTCTGCATTGTGAAAGAATTTATCTTCTTCTTTAGGTTTCGATTTTAAATTTAATTGTAACGCTACACTTATTTTTATAAGCAACTGTTCAGAATTTTCAGTATCAAAATACAATTGAGCAAAATCAAAAACATCTCCTTTAAAACTACTTAATTCAGTATCTATATGAATAGCAATATTATTTTCAATCGTAATTTTTAAAGTCTCTTTATCTTTATTAAAAGGATTCTTGATTATTTTACAGCTCCTTCCTGTTAAGGAAAGAACTGTTTGATTTGAATAATACTGCTTTAATACATAAGCATAAATATTGATGCCATAATGTGTTTTGTTTAGTATTGCTGCTTTACTTATTTCCATCTTTTCTAAAATTATGGTTGTAGTAATTGTCTTGCAGTATTTGCTCTATATCAGATACTTTATAGTAAAATTTACCTTGAATCTTACTATATGGTATTGTTCCATTTGTTCTAAAAGTTTGTAATGTTCTTTTACTAATGTGTAAGGTTTGCATTACTTCTTGATTGTCTATCCAATTATCTTTTAGCTTTTCAGCTTTTTGATATTTGATTAAATCTATACGTGCTTTAATGTCTTTTATTTCTTGAGACATTGTTAGTAGCAAATCGATTATTTCAGTCATAGCTTTACCGTTTTTGCATTAATCAAATAATTAGCAGCTTGCTGTTCGATTTCGTCTTGCGATTCAATTTTATTACGTAACAACCATTGGTCTAATTCTGGTCTATTGAAATAGATTTTTTTACCATTTGGTTTGTAATGTGGAATTGCTCCTGTACTAGTTAGTTTGTATAAGTGAGATTGAGATAACTCTAAATACTTACACGTTTCATTAAAATTTAATACTTGCTTTTGCATTGTTTGATGCTCAATTATGAGTTTTTCAATGCTGTTTAATTTTTCGATGATATTTGTGTCCATCTTTAAATTGATTTAAAATAAATTAGGACATCTGGCCAAATGTCATTCTTGGTTATCAAGAACGATACAAAGGTTTAAAAACAATGATTTTTAAAGTGTGAGAGTTTTAGGTGAGTGGGAGATAACAATGAGATTTCTAATAAATCTCATTGTTTTTTATTGTATTTGTTTGAAGATATTGTCTATACTTTCTTTTTTTAACGGATTGTTATTTTTAGAATATAGGTTTTGAGCAGTTAAAGGTTTCCCTAGTTTAGTATAAAATAGACCTGTAGATTCTATTATTGTAGGATTCAAGTTTTTAAAATGCATTTTTAATTTATTTACAACGTACTTAAATTCAGTTGTCTTACAATCTAAATATATTTTCTTTTCAATTTGATTGAAATTTTCAGTCAATAATAATTTATATAAATCTTCTACATCTGTTGAAGTGTCTAGTAAATCAATACTAAACTGTAATCTTTTTAAAATTTTTAAAAGCCAATTTTTATCTTCTTTTAAATAACCAAATGAAACTTTTTTATTTAGCTTCTTAGAGACTTTTGTATTTGATTTTAATTCTGTTTTATTAGTGGTTTTATCCTTGTTTTTAACAATATCGTATTCATTTAAAACTTCATTAAAATGGTGTTTATAGATTTCCTCAACTGTAAATCTGTCTTCTTCACCATATTCAGCAAATCGTTCTTGTAATTCTAAATACAACCAGATCATATTTGTTTTTAAATACTGAATAACAAAGGTGTTCTCTTCTTGGATGTTTTCTCTATGAAAATTATATTTTTTGATGTAATTATCTACATTTCGTAGATGATGTTTGTATTGGTCAAAGATTTTTTGATAATTGAAAATATGTTCGTGTTCTATTGCATTCTCTGGAAAGCTATCAATTAATTTATTAAACTTATTGCAAGTTTCAATATCAATTAATTTTTTATAATATTTTCGTTTAGCTCCAAAATCTTTTTCGGTAAAACTTATTGTAAATAGAGGAGGAGTTTTGTAAGCAACGCTGTTTTTAAAATTATTATTCAGTTCTTTATAATCACGTTCGTTTTTTTTGTCCTTATGGATTCCTTCTGTTATGGAAATTAAGGAAGCGTAAATATCGTTTATCATTATAAGTCTAAATTTATTTTGTTAGCAGCTTCTCTTTTTTTGTCATCAATAACTTTGGCATATATTTGAGTTGTTCTTAATTCTTTATGTCCTAATAGTTTTGAAACTGTATAAATATCTGTTCCTAGTGTTAATTGTAGGGTAGCATAGGTGTGTCTTGCACAATGGAAAGTTATTGTTTTTGTTATTCCTGCTTTCATCATCCACTGTTGTAATTTTAAATTTGACCAAGCACTATAATTCAAACCTTTAAAAATTTGGTTTTCTTGATTATCTTCTTCACCTAATAATGTTCTTGCTTGTTCTGATATAGGAAGGGTTTGTGTTCCTTTTGTTTTCTTTTGAGTGAATCTGATGTAATATCCCATTTCTTTAGAATGTTGAATTTCTGACCATTTTAATTTTACTATATCAGACCATCTTAAGCCTGTTAAAGTAGAAAATATAAAAGCGGTTTTTAAAATAGGAATTTCACATTCTGTTTTTGCTGCTGCTTGTAATTCATCTAAGGTTAGAAATTCACGTTGAGGTTCTCCTTGTTTAAAATGCTTTACATTTTGCCCAGGATTAATTTTTAGAATATCATCTTTAACAGCTTGTTTTAGTGCAGCCATAAATTTACCAAAATAAGAATGCTTTGAGTTTTGAGATAGTTTTTTATTTGCTCTACCAATGGCATCTTTATCTAAATAGTTTCTGAAATTCTCTACAAACGTTTTATCAACATCTTTAAAGCTTATATCATTTGGACAAAATTTATCAAGATGTTTTAACATACTATTCCAATTGCCATAATTACCAGCACTATTGTTTTTGGTTTCAGCTAATGTCTTAATGTAACTAATAAAACTGCCTTTTAATTTTTCAATATTATCAAAACCATAGATTCCATTTTGTAATTCAATCTGTCTTTGTGCGCAAATAGTTTCAGCTAGTTGTAAGGTTTTTTTATTAACCTCTCTTTCTGTTGTAGTTTTAGGGTTAGGAGTGAGGTATAGTCTTAAATATTCAGTTTTTCTTTTACCTTTATGATAATAGTCGAGGTATAAACTTATATTTTTATTCTTCTTTCTTTTTCTTAGCGTTACTTTCATAGCTTATTCATTAAATAAATTTTCAATTTGTTTTTTAGATACTATTCTTTTTCTACCAAATGGTACAGCTTTTAATCGTCCATTTTGAACCATTCTCTGAATGGTCCACCTGCTAACACCAATAAGTTGAGAAGCTTCTGTAATACTTAAGTATTCTTTATTTGTATTAAGAACTGTATTAGTATTATTGATTGTTTCGTTTTTTATTTCAGTTTCAGAAATAGCAGCATTTATTTTTTCTTGTCTTTTTCTTAGTTTCCAAGCTTTCTTGCCACAAGAATTACTACAATACTTAGTTACTGTTGTTCGCGCTGTAAATGTCTTATTACATTGCTGACAATTTTTTAAAAGATATATGTTACTACTCATCCTTTTGGTGCGTTAAGTAGCCTTATGGGTCAATAGGTAGCATTATGGTGCATAATATTTCCTATGTGTTTTTATTTATCTATTTGGGCAACAAATAATGAAATAAGGCAACGATTATACAACGAATTTAATCAAAAAAGAGCTAATAAGCAACAAATAAAGGAAGATATATTTGGTTAAATTAAAGAAAAACAAGTAGTTATGTAATAAAAGAAAGGTAATTACTTTCCAATACAAAAGTTTCCAAAAATATGCCCTAAAATGTCTTTGTCAATGTCATATTCTCCAGTAATGTTGCCTAAATGACGCAGACATTCTCTAATATCAATAGAAAACAAATCTGTAGAAATTTCTAAATCAATACCTTCCTGAACAGAGTTTATAGCCATTAATGCATTATTCAGTGCTTCAAAATGACGAGAATTGGTAACAATAGTTTCATTATTACTCAAAGCACCAATATTTACTAAAGAAGTTAACTCATTTTTAAGTCCATCCATTCCAGTTTTGTTTTTTGCTGAAAGAGGAATTAAATTTTCAATTTCTGATTTTAAATTTTCAATTTCATCAGTAGAAATTAAATCTGTTTTATTGGCAATAACTAAAAGTCTTTTATTAGGAAAACGCTTTTTAATGCTGTCAATTTCTTGTTGTCTTTGTTCTTTTTTCTCTTTTCTAGGGTCTATAATAAAAATTATCAATTGTGCATTTTCTGCTTTTTCGTACGCTTTTTTAATTCCGATATTCTCTACAACATCTTTGGTTTCTCTAATTCCTGCAGTATCAATAAACCTGAAAGCAACACCATCAATAATCAACTCATCTTCTATAGCATCTCTTGTAGTACCTGCAATCTCAGAAACAATGGCTTTTTCTTCATTTAAAAGTGCATTTAAAAGTGTAGATTTTCCAACATTAGGTTCTCCAATAATAGCAACCGGAATACCATTTTTCATGGCATTACCAAAAGAAAAAGAATCGATTAAACGTTTTAAAACAAAAGAGATTTTTGCGACTAATTCTTTAAATTTGGTTCTATCTGCAAATTCTACGTCTTCTCCAGAAAAATCGAGCTCTAACTCTATTAAAGCAGCAAAATCTAGTAATTGAACTCTTAATTCTTTTAATTCATTAGTAATTCCACCTCGCATTTGTTGAATTGCCATTTGATGACTTGCAGCTGAGTTCGAAGCAATGACATCAGCAACAGCTTCTGCTTGAGATAAATCCATCTTTCCATTCAAAAAAGCACGCATGGTAAATTCACCATTATCAGCCATTCTACAACCATTTTGTAAAAATAACTGAATAATTTCTTGTTGAATAAAACTCGATCCATGACAAGAAATTTCCACCACATTTTCTCCTGTATAAGAATTTGGATTTTTAAAAACAGACACTAAAACTTCATCTATAATCACAGTATTATTAATAATATGACCTAAATGAATAGTATGCGATTTCTGGTTTTTAAGCGATTTTCCTTTTTTAACAGATTTAAAGAATGTATTAACAATGCTAATTGCATTTTCTCCAGAAAGTCTAATTACAGAAATTGCACCAACTCCAGAAGGAGTAGCTAAAGCAATAATAGTATCGTTTTTAATCATATTGCAAATATACACAGCTTAATTAGTTTGTAAATGTATCTTTGTAACAAAACAAGAATTTGTGCGTCAAATAAGTACATAACTAAACTTTAAATATAAAAATGAAACAAAACAGACAATTATTAGTACTTACACATTTAAGCCAATTATTAGATTTTGTAACGGGTATTGGTGGTTTTATAGTACCATTAATTTTATGGCTTACAAAAAAAGATGAAGTTTTAGATATGGATGCGCACGGAAAAGCAATTTTAAACTTTAGAATTTCTATGTTTATCTATATTTTAATTTGTATTCCTTTAATTTTATTATTAGGATTAGGTATTCTAGGATTAATTGCAATTGGGTTTTTCTATTTAATTTTCCCTATAATTAATGCTGTAAAAGCGAGTAATAACGAAGCTCCAAGTTATCCTTTTAGTATCAATTTTATAAAATAGAAAAAGAAATATGGTAGCAATAAAATCGCTCTTTTGGGTGATTTTTAAGGGCGTTACCTTTCAGGTCGGGCTTTTCACTATATCCCTGAAACAGGTTCAGGGGATGCCGTTGCAATCCTTAACGTAGGTGTATTTGTTAATTTTTAGATTAAAAGAGAAGTTTATATATTCTTAATAACGTCTTCATATTCATAATAGAAGAGCTCAAATGCGTTCATGGTCTCAATATAAAATTCATAGCAATCTCTCCATGTATTTTTGTTATGAATACTAAATTTACCATCAAATGGAACATAAATTCTATGAATTTGCTTTCCGTTTTCTAATTGATAACCATCATCAAAAATAACTTCTGGAAGTTCATTTTCTAGTAAAGTTTTTAAAGAAATCATTTGTTCGTAATACAATAAGTTGACCAATTCATCCGGGGTTTCAATGTCTAAACAAACAGCAGCTTTTTTTCTATCTGCTACAAACTTAAAAGATAATCCTTTTATTTTTGTATTGTATAATAACCATTTTCTTGGAAATGATTTTCCAAAACTGGTCCAGAATTCTTTTCTGAGTTTAGCAGCTTCTTCTTTAGAGAACATTACCCGTGAATTTTAGCTAATTTTCCACGTTCTCGCATCATTTCAGCTTCGAAAACCAGTAAATTATTCCATTTTTTATCTACAATTTCTCTATCTTGATATTTACGAGCAAATTGTAAAAAAGTGGTGTAATGATTGGCTTCAGAAATCATCAAGTTATTGTAGAATTTAGACAATTCTTCATCTTCCATGTTTTCAGAAAACACTTTAAAACGCTCACAACTTCTAGCTTCAATTAATGCAGCAACTAACAAACGTTGAATTAAAGCATCTGTCCTGTCTTTGGTTTTTGGGAAAAATTTTTGCAACCTTACTGCATAATCATTTTTTTGCTCTCTACCCAAAACCATTCCACGTTTTACCATTAATAAATGCACCATTTTAAAATGTTGCATTTCTTCAATGGCAATATTGCTCATTTCTTTAACAAGTTCAGTTTCTTCGGAATAATTAATGATGATAGAAACTGCATTAGAAGCTGCTTTTTGCTCTAAAAAAGCATGGTCTGTTAATATTTGCTGTAGATTGTCTTTTGCAATTTCTGCCCAAGAAGTTTCAGTTTCAAATTGTAATCCTAACATTTGTATTATATCGTTTTTTGCAAACCCATACCAAAATAGGCGAGTGCTTTAATTTCTTTTATGCCTTTTATACGTCCTTTACCAATTATTAAAAGTCCATTTTCTGAAGCTTCTATGTGATATTGTTTGTTACTTTCAAAAAACAAAATTAGTTCATCTGTAAAAAAATCTCTAATTTTTTCTTCATTTTCTCCCGCCAGATAAAAACGTCTACTAAAATCTGGATGTTCATCAAAATCAATATCAGTATAGCCAGCAAAGTCTAAAATATATTCAAATATACCTTCCTTATCTAAAGTAAAATTGGGAATAGGCTTTAAAGTGTGAATGTGTAGCATTGTTGCTTTATATATTTGTTTTGCAATTAATGCACCCTCAGAATATTCTACATCAAAAATGGTACAATCCTCATTTGATAACACGTTAGAAACTTTATTTATTTTACGGGTTTTAAAATACCCAAAGGTAGGTAGCTCTTCCATCTCTCGAGCGGAAAAAGCATTGTACTTCCAATGCATTTCTTCACTTATTTGCTGTATAGATATTTGACGTTTTGTAAGTACAACATTTTCATTAATTACATTTTTTTGCTGAGTTTTACGTAAGGCAAATGGGTGCTCACTGCCAGATTTAGAATCATCCAAACCAATTACTTCAAAATGTCCACCTTTTCTTGAAAATGATTCTGCATAGTTGCTCATATTCTCCATTACAGAATGGTCTACAAAATCACATAATGAAAAATCGATAATAGCATCTTCAGATTGAGGTATTTGGTCTAATTTTCCTTTAAGCTTTGTATAATTTAAAAAGCTAGAAAAATTTTTGACACTTACATAAAATTTTTCATCCTCTTTAAACATTAGAACATTAGGTTTTAAGATGTTTTTTAGAAACAACATCATATTTTTATTAATAATGATATGAATAATGAAAGTTATGAATATACCAACTAAAATACCTGTTATTAGATTTGTTAAAATTGTTGTAAATAAAGTAACTAAGAAAATAATAAGCTGTTCTTTACCAATTTCAAACACCTTTTTAATGTTTTCTGGTGAAGCTAATTTATAACCTGTAAAAACTAAAATAGCAGCTAAAGCTGACAAAGGAATTTTACGCAATTCTGCAGCAAAAAGTAAAATAAAAACAACTAAAAAGGATGCGTGAAAAAAATTTGCAGATCGATTAGTCCCTTTATTATTTACATTAACAGAACTTCTTGCAATAACTGTAACTACATTTAAACCTCCTAAAAAACCACTAATAACAGTAGCGAAACCTAAAGCGCGAATGTCTTTATTTACGTTAGAACGCCTTTTTAAAGGGTCTAATTTATCAACTGCTTTAATGCTTAATAAACTTTCTATACTAGCAATTAAGGTAATACCTATAACTGCACTTATAAAATTGGTTTGATAGACAATTGAGAAATCTGGAAAAGCAAAATTTGATAAAATATCATTAGGTAAACTGATTAGTAATTTTTTATCAATGGGATAATTTGAAACAGAAAGCAAATCAAAATAATAATAAATAGCTACACTTAAAACTACTATCCACATTGGAGCTGGAATTAATTTGAGATATTTATTTCTGATTTTACTATAATAAACCATAATTAACAAACTACCAATACCTATTAATCCTGCATAAAATGTACTAGAATTATCGCTTTTTACAAGGTTATAAATGCCTTCTGGAACTTGAATTAATAATTCTACAATACTTCCTTTGACATCAAGATTACCTAACATCACGTGAATCTGTTTTGCAAAAATTCCAATTCCAATTGCAGCTAGCATTCCTTGAATTGCAGAAGCAGGAAAGAAATCACCTAGAGCTCCCATTCTTAAAAACCCAAGAATAACCATAATAATACCAGAAATTACTATCGCTGCTAGAGTGTACAAAAAACCTTGTTGCATATCTCCATTTCCAAGTGTGGTAATAGAGGCAAGTATGACTACAACTAAACCGTTTCCAGGTCCGGTAATAGTAACATTTGACCCACCTAACAAGGCAACAACAGTTCCTCCTACAATAGCAGCTATAATTCCTGAAATTGGAGGAGCTCCAGAAGCTAAAGCTAACCCTAACCCAAGAGGTAGTGCAATTAATGAAACTACAAACCCAGAAAATAAATTTTGTGGAACATCACCCAAAAACGTTTTAAAAGTATTTTTCTTTTTCATTTATTTTACTATTAATACATCAGTTGGTAATTCAGATAATATATATTCAATGTCATGTGGAAAAATTCTATCAAAAATCCCAAGTTTATTTGGAGCGTTCATGACTAATAAATCAGCTCTTTTAATTTTAGCATAATGACCAATAGAATACCCTCTTTTTCCAAAAATACTTTGTGTTTTAACAGTAATGTTTTTGCTTTTTATATCCTCTAAAATGTGTTTAACGCGTTGATCTTCTCTAGTTGTCAGTCTTTCTTTGGCAATATTTGCTTTTCGTAAAGTTTTATCATCATTTACTTTAACATGTAATTCTTCTTGACTAACTTCTTCAACAATTGTAATTTTAGTACATTCTAAATATTTTGAAACAACAAAAGCTGTTTTAATGGTTTCTTCAGTTTTTTCGTCTTTTAATCCATTAACAACGATATGTTTACAAGAAACTCTTTCTAAAGAAGGTTTTATTAAAAGTAACACAGAACAAGGCGCTTTTCGAGTAATTTTTCTGGCAATAGAGCCTACATAATATTTTAATAAATTTTCTTTTTGAATTGCACCTAAAATCAATAAGTCTATTCTTTCTTGAGAACATGTTTCTAAAATCACTTTTACAGGATTCCCTTCTTTCCAGATACTTTTAAAAGGGTTTTTTAATTTATCAGCTTCAGATAAAAGAACGTTTAAATCTGTTTTTTTTTGGTTAGATTTTGTACCTACATGCACACCAACTAATTGCGCATCAAACATATTAGCGAGTCTAACAGCTTCAAAAATATTAGCTTTTAAATTTGGAGAAAAAGCAAAACCAATTAAAATTTTATGAATTTTTTGCAAAAAATAGGAATAAAGGTTAGGTTATTGGTACAATATAGGAAACTTTATAAGAAAGAAAAAAACTATATTTTTATTTTTAGGATGAGGAAACATTCTTAAATTTACATTTAATCGATTATCAATTTTTATGTTAGAATTAGCCGGAATTATCATTTTAGGAATATTAGCACAATGGGTGGCTTGGAAATTCAAAATCCCAGCAATTTTGCCATTAATTTTAATCGGTTTATTGGTAGGACCAATAGCTGCTGAATTTTTTAGTGATGATGGTGCTAAATGGATAGAACCCATTTGGAATGGCAAAAAAGGGCTCTTTCCAGGTGAAGGTTTGTATTATTTTGTTTCTTTAGCAATAAGTATCGTACTTTTTGAAGGTGGGTTAACTTTAAAAAGAAGCGAAATCAAAAATGTTGGGCCAGTAATTACTAAATTAATAACCTTGGGTTCTGCTGTAACTTTTTTTGGAGCAGGAATTGTTGCGCATTATATTTTTAATTTAGGTTGGGAGCTTTCATTTTTATTTTCTGGTTTAATTATAGTAACAGGACCAACAGTAATTACACCAATTTTAAGAAACATCCCAATGAAAAGAGATGTTTCTACAGTTTTAAAATGGGAAGGAATCTTAATAGACCCAATTGGAGCCTTAGTAGCAGTATTGGTTTTCGAGTTTATAAGTGTTGGAGGTGGAGGCGGGTTTACTAAAACAGCATTAACAGAATTTGGTAAAATTCTACTATTTGGGACTACTTTTGGGTTTACATTTGCCCATGCATTGGCTTATGCAATTAATAAAAAATTAATTCCACATTATTTATTAAACGTAGTTTCTCTATCTACTGTTTTATTGGTTTTTGTTGAGTCAGAAATATTTGCACATGAATCTGGCTTATTGGCAGTTGTGGTTATGGGAATGGTACTAGGAAATAGTAAACTCAGCAACCTAAAAGAACTTTTATATTTTAAAGAATCTCTAAGTGTTTTATTAATTTCCATTCTTTTTATTTTACTAGCAGCAAACATTAATATAGAAGATTTAATGCTTTTATATACTTGGAAAACTGCTGCTCTTTTTGGTATTGTAGTTTTTGTAATTAGGCCTTTAGCAGTTTTTCTTAGTACTCGAAAATCGAAGCTAAAGTTTAATGAAAAGCTTTTTATTAGCTGGGTTGGACCACGAGGTATTGTTGCAGCAGGAATCGCTTCATTATTTGGTAGTAAATTATTAAAACAAGGTGTAGTAGGTGCAGAATATATTACTCCTCTAGTTTTTATGATTGTTTTAGGTACCGTTTTATTAAACGCAACAACTGCAAGACTTTTTGCGAAAATGGTTGGAGTTTTTCTAAAGAAATCTGATGCAATTTTATTTGTTGGGGCTTCGAATCCTTCAAGATTAATAGCAGGATATTTACGAGATAAAGGTAAAAGAGTTATACTGATAGATTCTAATCAGGCTTTTATTCAAGAAGCTTTAAAAGATGATATTGAAGCTTTTAAAGTTGACGTTTACGATGATGATTTAACGAATAATATAGAACTAAATGATGTCGGGTATTTAATTGCAATTACAGGAAGTGATGCGGTTAATAATCATGCAATTAATAGTTTTTCTAAGATTTTTGGAGAGCATGGGGCTTATAAAATTGCTTCTACACAAGAAGCTATAGAAGGAGACTTAGAAAAGAGAGAACACTTTTTTACACCAAATGATGATTATATCAATTTAAGTGAAGCTTTTAGAGATAATCCAGATATTATTGAAGTAAGCATATCTTCTGAAGAAGAATACAATAACATATTAGAGTTATTGTCTAAAGAAGAAAAATCAATTCCTTTGTTCATAGAAAAAGGAGATGGTATTTACTTAATCCCCGAATTTGAAAAAACCGAAGAAACCAAACAAGATTTAGTTTTATCTTATCTAGGGAAAGATATTGGAGATGCTTATAAATCTAGTTCAAAAGTCTGACGTAATTTTTCTAATAACGGATTTTTCTCTTTTAATTTTTTGTATTTTTCTTGCGGAGTATAGGCAAATTTTTTCTCTACAGTTTCATTTAAAATAGTAACAATATCAATTCCATAGTTGTTTAATTTTTCTCTTAAAAACTTAAGTAATTTTGGTCTTCCTTTATGAAACTGATCTTGCATCAATTTGTTGGGTACTGTAAATGAAATTTTAAAGTTATTTTGAAGTTTAGGAAGGTCAGTGCTTACAATGGAAGCCATACTTTTTTCTCCTTTTTTGATAAGTAAATCAGCATATTCCTTCCAAAGAGTTTGCAATTGTTTTTCAGTAAATATATCTTTTGGATGATTTTCAAAATTCTCTTCAATATCAGATTTTTTAACTTCTTTTTTCTGTTGAATACTCTTTAAAGATAAGGAAGAAGTTCTTTTTTGAACAGACTTTAAAACAGGTTTTTCAAGTTTAGGTTTTGGCTCAGTATTTCTCTTAGGCTGAACAACTTCTATTTTTTGTTGAGAAGGTTTTGCAATTTCTTTAGCAGCTGGAGAAAGTGCTTGAAAAAATGTTGCAGGAATTATGTAGTTAGCTGACTTTTTTTTTTCTCCATCAAAAGTGATAGAGGCAATTTGCATTAAGGTCAGTTCAACTAATAACCGTTGATTTTTACTGCCCCTGTATTTTAAATCACAATCATTAGCTTTATCAATAGCTTGCATTAAAAAAGGAATACTAGCTTTAATAGCCTGTGTTAAATATTTTTTTTTGGCATTATCACCGACTTCTAATAGTCCAAGTGTTGTTTTATCTTTGGCAACCAATAGATCTCTAAAATGACTTGCTAATCCGTTAATAAAATGATGACCTTCAAACCCTTTACCTAAAATGGTATTAAATGCATTTAAAACGTCTGGTATTTTATTGTTAAGCAATAAATCCGTCATATTAAAATATGTATCATAATCTAATACATTTAAATTTTCTGTAACCGCTTCTCTAGTTAATAGATTACCAGAAAAACTAACCACTCTATCAAAAATAGACAAGGCATCTCGCATTGCTCCATCTGCTTTTTGAGCGATAATATGAAGGGCATCATCATCTGCAGAAATGTTTTCTTTTTCACAAATAATCTTAAGATAATTTTTTGCATCTAAAATCCCAATCCTTTTAAAGTCAAAAATTTGACAACGCGATAAAATGGTCGGAATTATTTTGTGCTTCTCAGTAGTTGCTAAAATAAAAATAGCATGTGGGGGAGGTTCTTCTAAAGTTTTTAAAAAGGCATTAAATGCGGCTTGAGACAACATGTGTACCTCATCAATAATATAAACTTTATATTTTCCAGTTTGAGGCGGAATACGAACTTGATCTGTTAAACTTCTAATATCGTCTACAGAATTGTTAGAAGCTGCATCTAATTCAAAAATATTAAATGCAAAATCTTCATCTTCAGGGTGTTCTGTATCTTGCTGATTAATTTTCTTTGCTAAAATTCTTGCACAAGAAGTTTTACCAACTCCACGTGGGCCAGTAAATAACAATGCCTGAGCTAGATGATTATTTTTTATAGCATTTTCTAAGGTATTTGTTATAGCTTTCTGCCCAACAACATCCTCAAAATTTTGAGGTCTGTATTTACGTGCTGATACTATAAAATGCTCCATAGATTTGTTAAAGTTCACAACAAAAATAAGGTTCTATTAAGATTTCTGCAACATGTATTCTTAACAAAATGCTAAAGTTGTAAACAAGTTGTAAATTATAGGTAATTAATTCGTCTAAGACAGCATCGGAATTATTAATTTCGTTTTAAAAGTTCTGAAAATTGTACTAAGAGTTGGTTAAATTACTCTTGGTGCAGTTTTCTATTAAAAAATATAATTATTTGTAGATGAAAATTTTTAGATCAATTTTTACTGTAGGATTATCAATTTTAATATTCTCTTGTTTAGGTTTTTTTAATAAAAATGACAATGAAGTTAAAACAGAATTTATACCAACTAAAAAATCAAAAGTAGCTTATTTTGCTAGTGGTTGTTTTTGGTGTGTAGAAGCTATTTTTGAAAGCGTAAAAGGTGTAGAAGAAGCAGTTTCTGGTTACGCTGGTGGCAATACATTAAATCCCACTTATAAAAAAATTGGAACGGGAAAAACAGGACATGCAGAAACTGTGGCAGTGTATTATAACCCTAAAAAAGTAAGTTTTGAAACTCTAGTAAAAGTATTTTTTGGTTCTCATAATCCTACGACTATAAATGGGCAACATCCAGATTATGGAACACAATACCGTTCAATTGCATTTTACAATAATGACAAAGAAAAACAAATTATAGAAAAAACCATTTACAGATTAAATAAGGATATTTATGGTGGTAAAATAGCAACCGAGGTTAAAAAGTTTAAAAAATTTTACAAAGCAGAAGAGTATCATCAAAATTTTGAAAAAAGAAACCCAAACCAAGGTTATGTAAAAGCAGTTTCAATTCCAAGATTAAATCGATTTAAAAAGAAGTTTCCAGCATTATTGAAACACCAAAATCATTAGGGATTTAAAAGAAAATGTTTTCAAATTAGTTTATGTCAAAAATTAAAATGGTAAAATTTAAAAAAGCATTTCAATTTAGAAAGGCTATAAAAGAATGATTTTTACTCTTTATAAATTTTATCATATAAATTTTGATAAATTTTCTTAATCACAGCACGTTTCATTTTCATAGTAGGTGTTAAATGCCCTTCATCTATAGACCAAACATCTGGTGTAAGTTCGAAACGCTTAATTTGTTCCCATTTTCCAAAGTTTTTATTACATTTATCTACTTCTTTTTGAATTCTTTTTATAATTCTATCAGAGGCAATAATTTCTTCATTAGAATCTCCAATCTGTAATTCTTTATGTTTAATCCAATCTCTAAGAAACTCAAAATTTGGTTGAATAATGGCTGCAGGCATTTTCTCACCTTCACCAATAACCATTACTTGTTCTATAAATAAAGATTGTTTTAACTCTCCTTCTAATAATGGAGGAACAACATATTTGCCACCTGATGTTTTAAACATTTCCTTGGTTCTTCCGGTTATTTTTAAGAATCCATCTTCATCAATTTTTCCTTTATCACCAGTATGGAAATATCCATTTTTTATTACATTATTTGTTCTTTCTTCATCTTTATAGTAACCTTGCATTACGTTTGGCCCTTTAACAAGTATTTCTCCATTCTCTGCTATTTTTACTTCAACGCCATCAATTATTTTACCAACAGTACCTACTTTAAAGCCGTTATTTCTCTGATCGTTAACAGAAACAACAGGAGAAGTTTCCGTTAATCCATAACCTTCCATTATTGGCATTCCAGCAGCTGTAAAAACCCTAGTTAAACGTTGCTGTAGAGCTGCACTACCGGAAACCATCAATTTTAATTCGCCTCCTAAAGCAGCTTGCCATTTAGAGAAAATAAGTTTTTTAGCTAAACTTAATTTTTTCTCATACCACCATCCATTTGCACCATTTGGCTCATATTGTAAGCCTAAATTTACCGCCCAAAAGAATAATGCTTTTTTAATTCCAGATAAAGCTTCGCCTTTTAAAATTATTTTATCATAAATTTTTTCATACAAGCGTGGAACAGCAGTCATTACATTTGGTTTAATTTCTTGAGCATTTTCAGAAAGTTTTTCTATAGATTCAGCAAAGTATGTAGATACACCACAGTATTGATATAAATAAAGAATCATTCTTTCAAAAATATGACAAACAGGTAGAAAACTTAATCCTTTGTCTTTGCCATTATCAAGAGGAACTCTTTCGAAAGAACTAAGAACATTAGAAACAATATTTTTATGGCTTAACATTACACCTTTTGGTTTTCCTGTAGTTCCAGAGGTGTAAATTAAAGTAGCTAAATCATCTTCTTTTACATTGGCTTTTCGATCTTCAACAACATTTTGATTACTTTCATCTTTTCCAGACTCTAAAACTTCTTTCCAACTTTTTTCTCCTTTGATATCATCAAAAGTAAAAATGGCTTTTAGTTTGGTTTTCTTTTTTATTTTGTTGATTTTTTGAAGTACTTCATCATCAGAAACAAAACAATAAATAGATTCTGAGTGATTTAAAACATACTCATAATCTTCTTTAGAAATAGTTGGATAAATAGGAACATTCTGTGCACCAGTCTGTAAAACTCCAATATCACAAATATTCCATTCTGTTCTATTTGTTGATGAAATTACAGCAATTTTATCATTTGGTTTTACACCTAAATTGATTAATCCTCTACTAATTTGATTGGCTTTATCAATATATTCTTTTGTAGAAATACTCTCCCATTCGCCACTTGTTTTAGAAATGAATGCTTTATCTAAATTGTATTTTTCTAATTGATAATAAGGGAAATCGAATAGTCTTGTTACTTCTACTGCCATATATTTTATTTTGAAGTAGGCAAATTAGTTAAATTCCCTTGATTTAACAAATACTTATTATAAGAGTTTTTTATTGAGAATAATATAATATTTATGGTTAATTATAAATTTTTTGATACAATTTTTGATATTTTTCTAAAATGATTTTTCTACGCATTTTCATAGTAGGTGTGAGGTGACCATCGTCAATAGTCCATTCATTTGGAGTAATTTGAAACTTCTTAATTTGTTCCCATTTCCCAAATTTTTGATTGTAAAAATTAACTTCTTTTTGAATTCGTTTAATCAGTTTCTTGTCGGTAGTTACATCTACAATCTTGTGATTATGTCTTTTTGCCCATTCTTTTACAAACTCAAAATTTATCTGAATTAAGGCAGCTGGCATTTTTTGGGCTTCACCAATTACCATAATCTGTTCTATAAAACGAGATTGTTTAAATTCGCTTTCTAAGGCCGCAGGTACAATATATTTACCACCAGAAGTTTTGAAAATTTCTTTTTTTCGATCAGTGATTTTTAAAAAGCCCTCATCATCTATAATACCTATATCACCTGTGTGTAAAAAGCCCTCAATAATTGTTTTTTTAGTAAGTTCGGGTTGTTTGTAATATCCCATCATAATATTATCACCCTTCATCAAAATCTCTCCATCTTCTGCAATTTTAATTATAACGCCTTTTAAGGGTTTACCAACAGTTCCAATTTTAAAATTGTGATTTCTCATATCGTTTACAGAACCTGTTGGTGCAGCTTCTGTCATCCCATAACCTTCAAAAATAGGGATGTTTGCTGCTGTAAAAATTCGAATTAGTTTTGGCTGTAGAGGAGCACTACCCGAAACCATATATTCTATGTGGTTGCCTAATGCAGCTCTCCATTTTGAGAAAATAAGTTTGTTAGCTATTCTTAATTTAAAATGATACCAAGCACCATTTTTATGATAAGGTTCAAATTTTTCTCCAAGTTCAAGTGCCCAAAAGAAAAGCCATTTTTTTACTCCTTTTAAGCTACTGCCTTTATCTACAATTTTATCAAATATTTTCTCTAAAAGCCTTGGTACAACTGCTAAATAATGGGGTTTCACTTCTCTAATATTGTCTCCAATTTTCTCTAAACTTTCCGCAAAATAAGTTTCGGCGCTTCTATATTGATTGTAGTAAGATGAAGCTCTTTCAAAAATATGACATATGGGTAAGTAACTTAGAATTCGAATCGAGTTTTTATCGATATTTTGTAAAGATGCTTTTGTGGCAAAAACGGCAGTAATAATATTTTTATGACTAAGCATGACTCCTTTTGGAGTACCTGTGGTACCCGATGTGTATATAATAGTAGCCAAATCTTCTGATTTTACTTTTTGTTTGAGTTCTTCTATTTTAGGTTGATGATTCTCTTTTTCGCCCAATTCAAGAAAAGTATTCCATCCATAATCCGATTCAAATTCTTCTAGAGAATAAATGTTTTTAAGTTGTGTTTTTGATGCTACAGATTTTACTTTTTTATAAATTTCATTATTAGAAACAAAACAATATTTTGCATCAGAATGATTTAAAATATATTCGTAATCTTTTTCTGATAGCGTTGCGTAAAGTGGAATATTCTGAGCGCCAATTTGTAATACACCGATATCTAAAATATGCCAATTAGGATTATTGTTTTCAGTAATTACAGCAATTTTGTCATTTGGTTTTACTCCCAGAGAAAGTAACGAAGCACTAACCTTATTAGCCGAATTAATATATTCTTGAGTAGAAATGGAATGCCAAACATCGTTTTTCTTAAAATTAAAACTCTTATTAATGGGTTTGTTTATTTGTTGATAATAAGCAAAATCGAAAAGACGAGTAACTTGGTTGTACATAAAATTAAATTAATAGTACAATATAATAAAGTATTTTTACTAAAAGTTGAAAATAAATTTAAGTAAAAAAATAGGCTAACTACTTTTAAAGCAGTTAGCCAGTTTTGTTACAGGTTAGCCCCTAATCCAACCCATTTCAATATTGGTGCAATTTAAAATTAATTGAGATATAAAAAACAGGTATTTATACCTATTTTTTATCAATTAAATATTTACTGAAACTTTTTCCGTTAATTTTAGTATACTTAGAATCAATATCGTAGGCAACTTTCATGTTAGAGATGTTAAAATCTCCAGAGACTTTCATGTACTTGATATTTAAATCTTCTTCGAAGTTTGTGTTTTTAAAGGAAACACCATTATTAAATTGAGTGTATTTAAAAGTAGCAGAATTTTTAAAAACTGAGTTAGAAAAACTGACATTCTTTCTAAATTTAGCATATTTAAATGTGGCAACTTCATCGAAAGTAGTGTTAGCAAAACTAATATCTTGATCAAACTTGGCATATTTAAATGTGCTATCATCATCAAAAGAACTTCCAGAGAAATCTGAGTTTCTTTCAAAGCGAGAGTATTTAAACATTGCCTTACGCTCAAATTTACAGTCTTTAAAAATAGCAATATCTTCAAAGCTTGCTACAAATGTATAACCACTGTCCTCATCAGGAATATAAGCTAAAACATCATCTTGAAATGTGCAGTTTTTAAAAGAAATTTTTACATCTATTAGTTTTTTTATGGTGTTGTCATTATCACCATTCCACCAACTATTCTTTTTTCTTTTTGGAAGTTTGGTCATAGCTTCATCCATATAAGTAAAATCTAAAACTCCCACAATTGTAGAATTTGTAATAGATATTGATTTACTAGCCTTTATATCTTTCATAATTTCTGATGCTTTTACTGTTTTTTGAGTAAATGCAATTGTAGAAACTAGAAATAAGCTCAATGCTATAAGAGTAATTTTTTTTTTCATTGTTTTGAGTTTTTTAAGTGTTTACACATTAATGACATTTCATATCTTAAATTGTGACACATTCAGAGTATTTTTAAAAGATTCTTATCTTTTTTAAAGAAAAAATTAAGGAATAACCAAAAGTGAATACCGTTTGTTTAATATAGCTTTAGTTGTAGTGTAAGATACTCATTTTATGATTTTTATCATTTTTATTTTTTTAGATTTCTGTTACTTTTAGAACAACTAAAGACAAAGTTGCGATTAATAATTTTTAAATAGACATATTATGGAAATATTACAAGAAGTAAAATCCCGTGTGTATAAATTTGGGGATAAATCTGCAGACGGAAACAGTACAATGAAAAATCTTTTAGGAGGAAAAGGAGCAAATTTGGCAGAAATGAGCTTAATAGGAATTCCGGTTCCTCCAGGATTTACAATCACCACAGAAGTTTGTACAGAGTATAACTTATTAGGAAAAGATACGGTTGTTAATTTAATTAAAAGAGAAGTTGAAGAATCTATAGAAAATATTGAAACTTTAATGGGGACTAAATTTGGCGACAAAAAAAATCCTTTATTAATCTCTGTAAGATCAGGGGCTAGAGTATCTATGCCAGGAATGATGGATACTGTGCTTAATTTAGGAATGAATGATGAAGTAGTTTTAGGGTTGGCAAAAAAGACCAATAACCAACAATTTGCCTGGGACTCTTACAGGCGCTTTATACAAATGTATGGTGGTGTTGTTTTAGGAATGAAACCAGCTTCAAAAGATGATATTGATCCTTTTGAAGAAATCATGGAAAACCTAAAAGAAAAAAGAGGCATAGAATTAGATACCGAGTTTACCATACAAGATTTAAAAGATTTAGTTTTTGATTTTAAAGCAGCCGTTAAAAAAAGAACAGGAAATGATTTTCCAACCAATCCTTGGGATCAACTTTGGGGAGCTATTATCGCTGTTTTTAATAGTTGGAATGGAGATAGAGCTGTGTATTACAGAGCTATGAACGGTTACCCAGCAGAATGGGGAACAGCTGTAAATGTGCAAGCAATGGTGTATGGAAATATGGGCGAAAACTCTGGAACTGGAGTTTGCTTTACTAGAGATGCAGGTACTGGAGAAAATGTGTTTAATGGAGAATATTTAATCAATGCGCAAGGTGAGGATGTTGTGGCAGGGGTTAGAACTCCACAACAAATTACAAAATTAGGCTCTAAACGTTGGGCAGAATTAGCGAAAGTTGAGGAGGTAGATAGAATAGAAAATTATCCTTCTTTAGAAGAGTTGATGCCATCGATTTTTAATGAATTAAATACCTATCAAGATATTTTAGAAAAACATTATAGAGATATGCAAGATATGGAGTTTACGATGCAAGATGGTAAACTTTGGATATTGCAAACTAGAAACGGAAAACGTACAGGTGCTGCTATGGTTAAAATAGCTATGGATTTGCTAAAAGAGGGAATGATTGATGAGAAAGAAGCATTACTTATGGTAGAACCCAATAAATTGGATGAATTATTACACCCAATATTCGATGCAAATGCCTTAAAAAGTGCAAACGTAATTGCTCAAGGTTTACCAGCGTCACCTGGAGCAGCAACAGGTAAAATTGTATTTTTTGCAGACGAGGCAGCTAAATACAAAAACAGTATTTTAGTGAGAATTGAAACGTCACCTGAAGATTTAGAAGGTATGAATATTGCCAAAGGAATTTTAACAGCAAGAGGAGGTATGACCTCTCATGCTGCTGTTGTAGCTCGTGGAATGGGTAAATGCTGTATTTCTGGCGCTGGTGCTTTAAAAATTAATTATAAGAGACGTATTTTAATGGTAGATGGTATTGAGTATCATGATGGAGATTGGATTTCATTAAATGGTTCTACTGGGAACATCATTGAAGGAAAAGTAGCAACAATGGAACCAGAATTGAGTGGTGAGTTTGCGGAGTTAATGAAGCTTTCTAACAAATATGCTGTTATGAAAGTAAGAACCAACGCAGATAGTCCTAAAGATGCAAGAATTGCTCGTACTTTCGGGGCTCAAGGTATTGGATTAACAAGAACTGAACATATGTTTTTTGACATTGACAGAATTAAGGCAATGCGTGAAATGATTTTAGCAAACACTGTAAAAGGTAGGAAATTAGCTTTAGAAGACTTATTACCAATGCAACGTGAAGATTTTGAGGGTATTTTTGAAGCAATGCAAGGTTTACCTGTAACCATTCGTTTGCTAGACCCACCATTACATGAGTTTGTGCCTCATCAATTGGCAACTCAAAAAGATTTAGCTGATGAAATGCATATTTCTTTACAAGCGGTTAAGAATAAAGTAGCAGAACTAGAGGAATTCAATCCAATGTTAGGTCATAGGGGATGTAGGTTGGGAAATACTTATCCTGAGATTACAGAAATGCAATCGAGAGCAATTATTGAGGCTGCTTTAAATTTAAAAGAGAGAGGTATAATTTGTAAACCAGAAATAATGATTCCTCTGGTAGGAACTGTAAAAGAATTTGAAGCTCAAGAGAAAATAGTAAGAGCTACTGCAAAAGGTATATTTAAAGAACGAAATGAAACAGTAGAGTACTTTGTTGGAACCATGATCGAAGTTCCAAGAGCAGCTTTAATGGCGGATAAAATCGCAGAAAAAGCAGATTTCTTTTCATTTGGAACAAACGATTTAACACAAATGACATTTGGATATTCTCGTGATGACGCAGGAAAATTTTTACCTATTTATATTGAAAAAGGAATTCTTAAAAATGACCCTTTTGAAATTTTAGATCAAGAAGGAGTAGGGCAATTGGTTAAAATGGCAACAGAAAGAGGTAGAAATACTAAACCAAATTTAAAAGTTGGTATTTGTGGAGAACATGGAGGAGAACCAAGTTCAGTAGAATTCTGTTATAATTCAGGAATGGATTATGTAAGCTGTTCACCTTTTAGAGTGCCAATTGCAAGATTGGTGTCTGCGCAGGCTACTATTAAATCAATTCAATAATATTTCCATAATATAAAAATTGATGAAGAAACCCAGAAGTTTATAAGCTTTTGGGTTTTGTTTTACGAATTTTCATCAATAATAAAAGTACTTGTTTTAGACATATAAAAAGACCAAATAAATTTGGCCTTTTTAAACTTCATAACAAGTTTTTATTTTTATATTATAAATACTTCCCCCAAAATATTTAATATATAATTAAAACAAATATAGTAAAGATGAAAAAAATGGTTATGTAAAAAATCGTAAGGTTTAATTTTTTAGCGCTTCTTTTACAATTACATATTCTTCCTTAAAAAACTGATTTGGAGATTTCGATGTAAAGGATTTAAAGTCTCTTGAAAAATGAGATTCATCATAATAATTGTACATATAAATTAAATCTTTAAGTTCTACAGCGTTGTTTTCATATTGCCTCATTAAGTTTAAAAAACGATGAAGACGAATGTACTTCGCAGGTGTTAAGCCTACCATTTTTTTAAATTGAGTTTCTAAAGTCTTTTGACCAAAAGGAATAAAATTTAGCAATTCATTTACAGAAAGCATTCCTTCTTTTTGATGAATGATTGCTACTACTTTGTCTATAGCAAGTGTGTTTTTATTTTCAATTAAAGGTAATTGTAAAAGTAAATTCTCTACTTCTTCGAAAAGCTTTTTAAAATTTTGATTGTATTTCTCACAAATTTCCTCAAACTTTTTTGACAATTCAGTGTCTATTAGTTTGAAAAAATGATTTTTATTGGTGAATTTTGAGATATCTAAATTGGTGAGTTTGTATAGTGCAGTTGGTTTAAAGTTAAAACCACATGCAAATCCGACCTCGTCAACCATAAATTCGTATGAATTGTAAAACTGACCATTTAAAATTAAACCTTTAAGATTTGTAGTGTTATTATTGATGCAGGTTTTTTGTCCTTTTCCATAAACATAAGTAAATCCAGTAAACCCTAATGGAATCATTATGGTTTTAAAAGGAAGACGCTCTTTTGAATAAGAAATATGATAAAACTCCTCAATTAAATGAGATGTTTTATGGATATCAAAATAGGTAAGCTTCATAGAATCTAAATATCTAATTTAAAAATAGATAAAAAATTCTATAAAGCTCTAATTTTTATTGGTTATCCAATTTTTAGCATTTATAAAAGCTTCTAACCAAGGAGAAACTTCATCTTTTCTACCTTGCGGATAATTAGCCCAGTTCCACTGAAAAATAGAACGTTCTATATGTGGCATAGTAACTAAATGACGTCCTGTTTTATCACATAACATAGCTGTATTAAAGTCAGAACCATTAGGATTGTTAGGATAACCTTCATAACCATATTTAGCTACAATATTGTATTTTTCTTCTGTTAATGGTAAATTAAACTTTCCTTCACCATGAGAAATCCAAACACCTAATTCTGTTCCTGCTAGAGATGATAACATTATAGAATTATTTTCTTGAATTTTTACAGAAGTAAATGAACTTTCGTGTTTTTGAGAATCATTATGATGCATTTTTCCATGAACTTTATGTTCAGGATTTATAAGGTCTAATTCCATCCAAAGTTGACAACCATTACAAATACCTACAGATAAAGTATCTTCTCTTTTAAAGAAATTCTTTAAAGCTGTGTTTGCTTTCTCATTGTATTTAAATGCACCTGCCCAACCTTTTGCAGAACCTAAAACATCTGAGTTAGAGAACCCACCAACAGCTCCAATAAACTGAATATCTTCTAAAGTTTCACGACCAGAAATTAAATCTGTCATATGAACATCTTTTACATCAAAACCAGCTAAATACATAGCATTAGCCATTTCACGTTCTGAGTTAGATCCTTTTTCACGAATTATGGCAGCTTTAGGTCTTTTTTTACCAGTTTCAGGCAATTTACCCGTAAAATTCTCTGGAAACGTATAACGTAAAGGTTGACTTTTATAATTATCAAACCTATCTTTTGCTAAATTATTAGCCGTTTGTTTTTGATCTAATAAAAATGATGTTTTGTACCAAACATCTCTTAATTGAGCAACATCAAAAGAGAAATTATCTTCATTATTTTTGATGTTTATTTTTCCTGAATTATTTGCAGTTCCAATATTGAAAAATTCGATATTGTTTTCTGATAAAACAGTTTCTACAGAAGCGTCTGCTTGGAAAACTATTCCTGAATTCTCTGCAAATAACACTTTTATAGAATCTTCTTCGTGTAAAGATGAAATGTTAAAATCTGCTCCTAAATTTACATCAGCAAAAGACATTTCTAGTAAAGTGGTAATTAATCCACCAGAGGCAACATCATGACCAGCAGTAATTTTATCTGCTTTAATTAAGTTTTGAATAGTATTAAAAACGGTTTTTACGTAAGCCGTATTTTTTACATCAGGAGCCTCATTTCCAATAGTATTTAAAACCTGATTGAAAGAACTTCCTCCTAACTTAAAATCGTCTTGAGAGATATTTATATAATAAATATTTCCTCCATCAACTTGTAAAACAGGCTCTACAACTCTAGCAATATCATTACAGTTTGCGGCTGCAGAAATAATTACAGTTCCTGGAGAAATTACATCTCCATCTGGGTATTTTTGCTTCATCGAAAGCGAGTCTTTACCTGTAGGAACGTTAATGCCTAAGTCAATTGCAAATTCAGAAACTGCTTTTACAGCTTTGTATAAACGTGCATCTTCACCTTCGTTTTTACAAGGCCACATCCAGTTTGCAGAAAGTGATACAGAAGCTAAATTGTCTTTTAAAGGAGCCCAAATAATATTGGTTAAAGACTCTGTAATAGAGTTTCTACTACCCGCTTCTGGGTGAATTAATCCAGAAATAGGAGAATGCCCTATTGAAGTAGCAATTCCTTCTTTTCCTTTATAATCTAACGCCATAACACCAACATTGTTTAATGGAATTTGTAACGAACCAACACACTGTTGTTTCGCAACTTTACCACCAACACATCTGTCTACTTTATTTGTTAACCAATCTTTACAAGCTACAGCTTCTAATTGTAAAACTTGCTCTAAATAGATTTGTAAATTCTTGGTTTTATAACGTGGGTTTTTGTAATTTCTTTTAACAGAGTTGTCTGTTAAGATGGTTTTAGGAGAAGAACCAAACATGTCTTCCATTGCCAAATCCATAGGTTTGTCACCTTTGGTTTCCGATTCAAAAGTAAAACGATCATCACCAGTAACATCACCAACCGTATACATTGGAGAACGCTCTCGTTCTGCAATTTTTTGCAACGTTTCTGTATGTTTTTGGGCAATTACCAATCCCATTCTTTCCTGAGATTCGTTCCCAATAATTTCTTTAGCAGATAATGTTGGATCACCAACAGGTAACTTGTCTAAATCTATTTTTCCACCTGTATCTTCTACCAATTCAGACAAACAATTTAAATGCCCACCTGCACCATGGTCGTGTATAGAAACAATAAAATTCTCATCACTTTCTACCATTCCACGAACCGCATTTGCTGCACGTTTTTGCATTTCTGGATTAGAACGTTGTACTGCGTTTAATTCGATTCCTGAAGCAAATTCTCCAGTATCTGCAGAAGAAACAGCAGCACCACCCATACCAATTCTATAGTTTTCTCCACCAAGAATTACAATTTTATCACCAGCTGTAGGCGTATCTTTTAGAGCTTGTTCTGCTTTTCCATACCCAATTCCACCAGCTTGCATAATTACTTTGTCAAAACCTAATTTTCTAGGAGCTGCATCACTTGAAGCTGCATTTTCTTCGTGTTCAAAAGTTAATACAGAACCTGTAATTAAAGGTTGCCCAAATTTGTTTCCAAAGTCAGAAGCTCCATTAGAAGCTTTTATTAAAATATCAATAGGTGTTTGGTATAACCACTTTCTAGCTTCAAACTTTTGTTCCCAAGGTCTGTTTTCTTCTAAACGAGAATATGAAGTCATGTATACCGCAGTTCCTGCCAAAGGTAAAGAACCTTTACCACCTGCAAGTCTATCTCTAATTTCTCCACCAGAACCAGTTGCAGCACCGTTAAACGGCTCTACAGTTGTAGGGAAATTATGCGTTTCTGCTTTTAAAGAAATTACAGAATTAAAATCTTTGGCTTCGTAAAAATCTGGTTTATCTGCTGTTATAGGAGCAAATTGCTCCACTTTTGGACCTTTTATAAACGCAACATTGTCTTTATAAGCAGAAACAATATCATTAGGATTTTGTTGAGACGTTTCTTTTATCATCTTAAATAAAGAAGTTGGTTGTTCTTCTCCATCAATAACAAAAGTTCCATTAAATATTTTATGACGACAGTGTTCTGAGTTTACTTGACTGAATCCAAAAACCTCAGAATCTGTTAATTTTCTTCCTATTTTATTAGCTACACCTTCTAAATAATCAACTTCTTCATCACTTAAAGATAAACCTTCTTGTTGGTTGTATGCTGCAATATCATCAATTTCTAAAATAGCTTCTGGTGTAATGTTTATGGTAAACATTTCTTGATGCAAGCTCGAAAATTTTTCAGAAATCATTGGGTCAAAATCAGAAAAATCTTCTGTACAAGCTTTAAATTCTTCAATTCTAATAATATCAGAAATCCCCATATTTTGAGTAATTTCTACAGCATTTGTACTCCAAGGTGTTATCATTGCTGCTCTTGGACCAATAAAAAAAGCGTCGATTGATGACGCTTCTATTTTAGGTTGATTTCCAAATAACCAAGTTAATTTAGAAATTGTTTCAGTGTTTAATTCTTTTGTTGTTTGAACAGCGAAAACTTTGCTGTTTTTGTTTCCAAAGAAATGAATCATTATAAAGTTGTGTTTGCGTGTTGTTGTAAAAATGCAAATTTACTTTTTTTAGACTGAATTATAATGAATTTTTTTGTGGAAATTAATGAATTATTTTACTATTGTTTTATAAACTTTTTAGAAGTAGATTTTGAACCAGAAATTAACTTAATAACATAGACCCCAGGTTGTAAGTCTTTTAAATGAATTGAGTTAGTTCCGGAAGAGATGTTTTCTCTACGAATTAATTTTCCTAGAACATTGTAAATATCGGCTTTAATATTATCTAAACTAGAAATAAATAGTTTATTACCATCAGCAGGATTTGGAAATATTTTAACATCTTTAAAAGTTTTTATATTATTAACATTTAAAGTACTTGTAAAAGACCCAATTCCATCAAAAGTATTCTCCGGAAAAGATGTCCATTCACCTCGTTCACTAAAAGTTGTATTAGGTCCACTAACGTCTCCATTTCTTCTTAAAGTTACGTCTTTTATATGATTACTGCTGTTGTTTAGTTCTCCAACAATATCTATTAAAACTCCATTTTTAAATAAGCCAACAGGATCGTTTCCGTTAAAATTTACAGGAGATGCATATTTGTAGGGAGCGTCTTGGTTGCTAGGAACTACTAAGTCAGCATTAGACGTTAATTTACTATTCGAAGCGCCAGCATTTAGAATAACAAATACATCATTTGGTAAAATATTTGCAGAAGAACCCTGAACAATAAACTCAGTTTTATCTAGAGGTAAGTTATCCACCCAATTACCACCATTAGATTGTTTTTGAAGAGAGTAACCCGCTAAATTGATTGTTTTTCCGGTAAGATTTACAATTTCTATTGCTTTATTATTACCACCATTTGGTTCAACATATTCAGAGATAAACAGTTCTGTAGCAACTCCAGTACCAGCAGCTACAGTTGTTATATTTATTGATGCAGATTGAGGTGATGTATTACCAGAAGTATCTTTAGAAATTACATAACTAGTATATGAAGTTAAAGGAGTTAGACCAGTAACGGAAGCAGATAAGGTTTGTACATTTGTGTTAAAAATACCATTTACATAAACATCATATGAAGCTATTTGATTGTTATCTGTAGCAGCAGTCCAAGAAATTGTAAAAGAAGTATCAGAAATGTTACTAGAGTTTAAGTTAGAAGGCGCGCTTGGGGGTAAAGTATCTTCTAAAGTTTTTGCATTAACAACAGTGCTTTTAGCAGACTTATTATTTTTTAAATCTTTTGCAAGAATACTTACAGCATAAGTTGTATTGGGGGTTAAGTCAGTAATTGTTACTGATGTTGCTGTTGTAGTTTGTTTGGTTAAAACATTGTTTACAAAAATATCATAACCTGTTACTGCCTCATTATCTGTTGAAGCCGTCCATGAGACATCGAAAGAAGTAAAGTTAATGTTACTTATTGAAAGGTTAGTAGGAATGGAAGGCGCTTCAGTATCATTAGTTGTATAAATACCCCAAGTATCTTGAGCAGAATCTCCACCCCAAATTCTTGTTGCTAAAAATGGATTATCTACAAAAGGGTTACGATTACCTTGAGCAGCTGTATTATTTGAGTTTTCATGGTAAGTATTTCTTGCTCTTTCAAAATCAGAAACTGGATCTTCTACATTCCATCTTAAAAATAAATCGATCATATCATCTGGTGTGTTACTATTATTACCAACACCTACTGCAGAAGGTAAGCATTGATTTCCATAGCGCAAATACATATACATTATCATTCTTGCCACGTCTCCTTTCCACTCATCACCAGGATAATAAGCAGCAGTATTTGGGCCATCTAAACCATCATGAAAATCTAAACTCGAAAAACCAGAATTACCAGAACCACGACCAAATTTACGATTGCTTCTAGATGAATTTCTACTAGGGTCTGAAGGTCTTAAGTGATGAGCATCAGCTCCTGGACCAACGGTTCCTAAATTAGGGTTTCCTAAAGATCTTGGAAACACATGTTCTCTGTTCCAGTTAGTTGTGCTACCACCATTATTATTTATACCTCTTGTTCTGTCATTATCTAGATTCGAATCTGTACCGTTTTCAAATCCGTAGATTAATAAAACTTCATTAGCATTATTAGGGTTAACATCTGTTATTTTTGATGCAATCCATACGTCTGGTGTGTAGTCTAAAAATTTAGTATGAGTGTTGGTAATTTTTGTTGCTAAAGCATTTTTAAGTGCTAAACCTGTTAACTGAAGATTTACATCACTGTAATATGATTCTTGAGCACTTAAAAATGTGGTGATAAATGCAAAAATATAAAGTAATTTTTTTTTCATTGTTAAGTATTTAAAAAATTAAGAATCTCTTTTTTTTACATTTTTTTTTCTAATAAAGCCATGTAAAATCCATCAAATCCAGAAATATGAGCTAAAACTTTTTTGTCTTTCACAAATATAAACTCTTTTCCGGCTTCAGATGTTAAAAAATTGTCAACTTGATGTTGATTTTCAGAGGGCAAGATAGAGCAAGTGGCATAAACCATTTTTCCACCTGGTTTTACCATTTTAGAATATTGTTGTAAAACCTCTTGTTGTATCTTTTTTATATTGTCTATAAATTCTGGTTGTAATTTCCATTTAGAATCCGGATTTCTACGGATAACACCTAAACCAGAACAAGGTGCATCAATTAAAACTCTATCTGCTTTTCCGTATAATTTTTTAATCGGTTTAGTAGAATCTATAACTTTATTTGTGATGTTATGAGCTTTGTTTCTTTTTGCTCGAATTTTTAATTTTTTCAATTTACTTTCGTAAATATCCATCGCAATAATTTGTCCTTTATTTTCCATTAATGCAGATAAATGTAATGTTTTTCCTCCAGCGCCAGCACAAGTATCTATAACTTTCATTCCAGGTTTTACATCTAAATATGCTGCAACTAATTGAGAGGAACCATCTTGTACTTCGAAATAACCATTATGAAATGCATCTGTTCTAAATACATTGGTTCTCTCTTCTAGAATTAATGCGTCAGAATGATTAGGAACAAACTGCGTATTTATATTTTCTGCTTTTAATTTTTTTTGAAGAAGCTCTTTAGAAATATTTAAGGTGTTGGTTCTTAAGATAACTTTTGCTTGTTTGTTTAAAGCAGCTATTTCTTTAGTCCAAGTATCTTCCCCTAATTCCGAGACACACAATTCATCCATCCAATCTGGAATTGATTCTCTAAATTTTCTTATTTTAGATAATTCATCAAAACGACCTTTAATTCTTCTTACAGGTACATCTCCAATTTGGTTCCAATCTGGTAAATCAATCCCTCTTAAAACGCACCAAACGGAAAATAATCTCCAGATATTATCTCTATCAAATGGTACTTTTACTTCTGCAATTTCAGCATATAATCGGTTCCAACGGACAATATCGTAGATAGTTTCTGCAACAAATTTACGGTCTCTAGCTCCCCAACGTTTATCACGTTTTAATGCTTTTTCTACAGCTTTATCTGCGTAAACCCCTTCGTTGAATATATCTCTGATGCTATCTATGACAGCAAAAGTTAAATTTCTGTGTAATCTCATGTTAAATGATTAGTGGGAGGCAAATATAAGGTAAATTAAAGGTTTAGTTTATGTTAAAGTTATAACGATTTCTGTATTTTCGTTATTCATAGATTTTAAAATTGAATTTAGATTATCCCATAACATATATTAAAGGCATTAGTGTACAAAGAGCTACTTTGTTATATACAGAGTTAGGGATAAAAACTTGTAATGATTTACTGAATTTTTTCCCTTTTCGATATATTGATAAAACTAGGTTTTATCAAATTAATGAATTGCAACCTAACTCTTCTGAGGTGCAAGTTGTAGGGAAAATAACACAAGTAAAATCTGTTGCTCAAAAAAGAGGTAGTAGGTTAGTGGCTACTTTTCAAGATGCTTCTGGTAGTATGGAGTTGATTTGGTTTAAAGGACAGAAATGGATTAAAGATTCATTAAAGATGAATACTCCTTATGTAGTTTATGGTAAATTAAATTATTATAATGGGAGTTATAGTATTCCGCATCCAGAAATGGAATTGGTAACTGAATATAAAAAAAAGTTGCAAACCAAAATGCAGCCTGTTTATCCATCAACAGAAAAATTAGCAAACTCTGGAATTTCTAATAAATTTATACGAACTTATATTCAGAATTTACTGCAACAAGTTTATGATGGAATTCAAGAAAGTTTATCAGTAGAAATAATTGATAATTTTAAACTGATGCAGAAACGTGATGCATTGTTGAATGTTCATTTTCCTAAAAGTCAAGAGAATTTAGCAAAAGCACAATATCGGTTAAAATTTGAAGAGTTGTTTTTTATTCAATTACATTTGGTAAGAAAGAAACTGATCAACAAAACAAAAATAAAAGGGTTTGTTTTTGATACTGTTGGTAATAACTTTAATAACTTTTATAAAAATCATTTGCCATTTGACTTAACCAACGCTCAAAAAAGAGTTTTAAAAGAAATTCGTAAAGATTTGGGTTCTGGTGCGCATATGAATCGTTTATTGCAAGGAGATGTTGGTTCTGGAAAAACAATTGTTGCTTTGTTAACCATGTTATTGGCTATAGATAATGGATTTCAAGCCACTATTATGGCACCAACAGAAATTCTAGCCTCACAACATTTTAATGCGATTGCAGAGTTAACTCATGATATGATGTTGACAGTAGAATTGTTGACTGGTTCTACCAAAACTAAAAAAAGAAGAGCCATTCACGAAAGTTTAGAAAATGGAACTTTAAAAATTTTAATAGGAACTCATGCTTTATTGGAAGATAAAGTTAAATTTCAAAATTTAGGAATTGCAATTATAGATGAACAACACAGGTTTGGTGTTGCACAACGTTCAAAATTGTGGATGAAAAATACTATTCCTCCTCATATTTTAGTGATGACAGCAACACCAATTCCAAGAACTTTGGCAATGTCTGTTTATGGAGATTTAGACATTTCTATAATTGATGAATTACCACCAGGAAGAAAAGAGGTAAAAACAGTTCATCGTTTTGATAGCAATAGATTGTCTGTGTTCAAGTTTTTAAAGGATGAAATTGCTAAAGGAAGACAAGTTTATTTGGTATATCCTTTAATTCAAGAATCAGAAGCCATGGATTATAAAGATTTGATGGATGGTTATGAAAGTATTTCTCGAGAATTCCCATCACCAAAATATCAAATTAGTATTGTTCACGGTAAGATGAAACCTGCAGATAAAGAATACGAAATGCAACGTTTTGTGAAAGGTGAAACTCAAATAATGGTGGCAACAACTGTTATTGAAGTTGGTGTAAATGTGCCTAATGCGAGTGTTATGGTGATAGAAAGTGCAGAACGTTTTGGTTTATCGCAACTACATCAATTAAGAGGAAGAGTTGGTAGAGGAGCAGATCAAAGTTATTGTATTTTATTATCTAGTTTTAAATTGTCACCTGAAGCAAAAACAAGATTAAAAACTATGACCGAGACTTCCGATGGTTTTAAAATAGCAGAAGTTGATTTAAAATTAAGAGGTCCAGGAAACATTATGGGAACTCAACAAAGTGGTGTTCTAAATCTTAAAATTGCTGATGTTGTAAAAGATTCTCAAATTTTAGTTCTAGCAAGAAATACTGCTATAGATGTTTTACACAAAGACCCAAACCTTAATGCAAAAGAAAATATATTCATAAATAAAGCGTTAACTAAAATGAGTAAAACCTCAAAAATTTGGAGTAATATTAGTTAATTTTTATTTTTGTTGTATGATGTTTAAATTACCCAACCTTTAATTTTGTTTTTGAAAGAGTATAGTAAATACATATCTGTTCTTATAATTGCATTTTTTAGCATCTTTATTTTTGCCTGTAATACTTCCGAGGGTAAAAAAAATACGCAGGTTTCTAAAGCGGTTGCTTCTAATGAAATAGATATTAAACCAAAGATATCAGTAGAATTTTATCCAGAAAGCCTCACAAAAAAAGTAAAACAAAAATTAGATTCTTTGTTAAATCGTATTCACAAAAGACACGATTTTCATGGAACTATTTTGGTAGCAAAGAATAAAAAAATAGTCTATAAGAATCATATTGGATATGCAGATTTTAGAAAGAAAATACCAATTAAAGAGGAATCTACTTTTCAACTAGCTTCTGTAAGTAAACAGTTTACAGCATCTGCAATAATGCTCTTAATCGAGAGAAATAAAATTAAAATTACCGACACTATTAATACTTTTTTTCCAGATTTTCCTTTCGAAAATGTTACTATTAAAAATCTATTAAATCATACCGCAGGATTACCAAAGTATTTTTGGGTTGCAGAACATCAATGGAAAAAGAAAAAAGCACCTACTAATGAAGAAATGATGAAACTATTGACTACATCTAATGTAGGACGTTTTTTTAAACCAGGACGTAATTTTGATTATTCTAATACAGGCTATTTTGTTCTGGCCTCTATTGTAGAAAAAGTTTCTGGAACTTCTTTTAGTAATTTTCTTAAAGAAAATATTTTTGATCCTTTAGAAATGAAACATTCTTACGTATACAGTAGTGAGAATGATGAAGTTTACAAAAACCAATTAAAAGGTTATCGACTGTATAGAGGGTGGAAACATATTAAAATAGGAAATACCGTTAATGATGCAGTTGTAGGAGACAAAAATGTATATTCTACTGCAGATGATTTGTTTAAATGGACATACGGGTTAAATTCAGGTAAACTACTTTCTAAGGAATCTTTAAATTTAATGTATTCTAAAGGAGAAACAATATATGGAAGAAAAGTACCTTATGGTTTTGGATTTCGTATTGATTCAAAAAATGAAAATACGATATATCATCATGGAAAATGGAATGGTTTTAGTACAGGAGTTAACAATTATTTAGATGATGACTTGGTTGTTATCGTATTAGAACACACAAGTTATAATGCGATAAAATCTTTAAATCGAAAAATTAAGAAAATTGTATCCCAATATTTTGGAGTTTAATTGATATCATAGAATTTATGGTAACTTTTATTTAACTAATTGGAGTCATTTCAAACAGTTTAAAATCATCTATAGCACCTTCTGTAGCTTTAGCATATGCAGCTAAATGGCTATTATTCATATGTTTTTGCCATAATTCTCTAGATTCCCAATTTTCATAGAATAAGAATAGGTTTTTATTTTCATTATCTTGATGTAAATCATAATTAATACATCCTTTTTCTGCTATCGTAGTTTCTATCAGTTTTAGTAATTCTTTTTTTACTAATGTCTTTTTTTCTGGTTTTGCTAAAATTTTAGCTACTATAGTTAATTTTTGATTTTTCATTATTATTTAATTATAATTTAAAGATATAGAAAAAACCATAAAAAATAATTTTAACTAACACTTAATCATTATTTTAATAGCATTAATGATAAAATTGTCTTAAATTACTTAGCTTTCAGGATAGCTCAGGATAGTTGAGGTATTACATGAAATTATTTTTGGGAACCTATAATATAAACATATGAAAAAATACAATTTAACTTTTAAATACAGTTCAATATTAATCTTGATTTTCTTTGTTTCATTTACATCATGTGATCCTGAAGAAAAAACAGATGAAATACTAGTTGATTTTATTGTTGATCCTGACCCGGATCCAGATCCAGACCCAAATTCTGGGGTTGCAAGTGATGAATTAGTAGGGGCTTATACAACTTGTAATGATGGATTTAGTAATCCTTCAAGAAATGCACCCGATTTACCAAATGCAATTAATGTTGGAACAATAGATGATAGAACTTGTTACTCAGATTATTCCGAAAGCACCGTTAATGGAAAGCAATGGGGAGTATATAATATAACAGATGGTTCTAATCATTTAGGTACAACTTTGCAACCAAGAATGGAACGTTCTTTGGCGAGGTCTCAAAAAACTGGAGTTGGAAGTTTTGCACATTTTAAAGGTACAGTTAGAATTCTTGAAGTTGGGAAAACTTCTAGTGATAGCAGTGATGGAACTTATATTATGCAAGCCAAAGGAAAGCATACAGGGGGAGGTGGTTCAGCAGACCCTGCAATTTGTTTATATTTAGCTAAACCGGTTTATGGAGCTGATAGTAATGGTAGTCAAGTTCAAGTTTCTTTTGATATTTTCAGAGAACAAATAAATGTAAGAGGTGGTGAAGGATCTGGTAGAGATATTGTTTTTCTAAAAAATGTAAAAAAGAATGAAGAAATTGCTATAGACTTAAAAGTTGGTTTTAGACAAGATCCTAATGACGCTAGTAAAAAAATACATTATGCAGATGCTATAATTGGAGGAACAGCTTTTAATTGGAATATCCCTGAACCTGATAGAGGAACACAATCTGGTATTAGATATGGTGCTTATAGAGTTAAAGGAGGTAGAGCTCAAATTAGATGGGCAGACACTACATATTCTAAAGCAGAAATAGATTAAAACAAAACCCAAATAAAAAAAAGCTGCAGTTATTGTGGCTTTTTTTGTTTTCATTTTAATCAAATTTTAATAATCTTTTTGCCGCATTAAACGGAGTCGTTTTTGCATTTTCTAGATTTTTAATTTCTTTGTCTAGTGCCAACTTTATTTTTGGATTCGTATAAAAATTGTCTTTTAGTTGTCTCTCGATTGTTGACATTAACCAATATTTATTTTGGTCATTTCTTTTTTGAGAGAAATAATTGTTTGCTTTAGTTAACTCAAAATATTGTTGAATCATTTCATCAACTTCAGTAATCCCAATATTTTTCAAAGCACTTGCTGTTAAAACTTTAGGTTGCCATTTACTCTCTTTTAAAGGATATAAATGTAGTGCTCTATTAAATTCTACTTTAGCAATTTTTGTATTCTTTTCATTATCACCATCAGCTTTATTGATAACTATTGCATCTGCCATTTCAATAATACCCCTTTTAATACCCTGTAATTCATCACCAGCACCAGCTAGTTTTAAAAGCAAGAAAAAATCGACCATAGAATGTACCAAAGTTTCAGACTGACCTACGCCAACAGTTTCAATCAGAATGGTATCAAAACCAGCTGCTTCACATAAAATGATTGATTCTCTTGTTTTTTGAGCAACACCCCCTAAAGACGTTCCAGAAGGAGAAGGTCTAATAAATGCATTTTTATCAGTAACTAACTGTTCCATTCTAGTTTTATCACCTAAAATAGAACCTTTATTTACAGAACTACTAGGATCTACAGCTAAAACGGCTACTTTTTTTCCTTTAGAAGTCAGATGTCTTCCGTAGGCTTCAATAAAAGTACTTTTTCCAACTCCTGGAACACCCGTAATTCCAATTCTTACAGAATTATTAGCATAAGGTAAGCACTGTTCTAAAATTTCATTGGATTTTTGTTGGTGCTTAGCATTTGTGCTTTCTACTAATGTAATTGCGCGACTTAAAAAAGTAATATTTCCTTCTAAAATTTTATCTACAAATTCATTAACTGAGTTTTTTTTGGCTCTATTTAGTTTAATTTTTTGGGCACTTAATTTACTAGTAGTTTCTGGTTGAGAAACTCCTTTTTTTTCGTGTAATGTAGATTTGTTCTTATTTGACATCTATTGTAAAAATAAACTTTTGGATTGAAAAATTAAAAGTTTACACTTTTAAAAATAAAATTTATATTTAACAATAAAACTAATTAAATCAATAAGTGTTATGAAAAAAAGATGTTTCCTTGTTTTGCTTTTCTTTGTTTTGAATGTTAATAGTCAAGAAACTTATCAAGAAAAACTTGAATTTCTTTATGAAAAAACAGTAAGAACACAATATGCTCAATTAGATTCAATGAGGTTTTATCTTAATAAATTAGAGAAAGCTATAAAACCAAATGATTCTACTTGGTTATCAAGATATAACTCTTCTTTAGGAGTTTATTATTCACAAAAAGCAGAATATAATAAAGCTAGAGAGCAGCAATTGATAGCGCTAAGAATTGCTCAAAACATAAATAATCCACTTTTAATTGCAAAAGCATACCAAAGACTTGGAGTTATTTATAAATTCTTAGGTGACTTTGAAATATCAATGGATTATGTTTTTAAGGCTAGAGATTTGTCTTATTCCAATAAAGATACTTTAACAGGAGTAATGGCTGATTTAGTAATTGGACAGAATTATTGGAGATTAAAAAAATATAAAGATGCACTGAATCAAATAACTAAGGCTACAGAAATAGCTGAGTTTAGAAATCTTGGTGTAGATGTTTTAGCTCCTGTTTATTTAGAAAAAGGAAATATGCTTCTAATGTTTGGTAAATTGGATGATGCATTAAAAGTTTATAAAAAAGCTGAAAAATTAACAGAAGAAACTGGTTATTTTGAGGGGATTGCGCCCATTTATTCTAACATTGGCGCTATTTATTTCTATAAGAGTGATTTTAATAAAGCCATAGAATATTATAAAATATCCCTTAACAAAGCCAAAGAATTTCAAGATGAAAATAGCGTAGGGGTTGCACAAATGAATTTGGGCGAAGCTTATTATAATATTAATCAATTTCAGAAATCAGAAACGATACTTAAGGAAAGTCTACAGTTATTTAAACGTTTAAAAAACAAACTGAATTTAGTAGATAATTACAATTATTTGTATGTGTTAGAAACCAAAAAGAAAAATTATAAAAAAGCACTGGATTATTTTAAGCTTAAAAACATTTATAAAGACTCTATTCTGAACGAAAATAATCTTGCAAAAGTTTCTACTCTGGAAGTTAAGTACCAAACAGCTGAGAAAGAAAAACAAATTACCAAACAAAATTTAAAAATTAAGACAAATGAAGCTACAATAGCTTCACAGAGAAACACACAGTTATTATTAATTGGAGGTTTAGGTTTTTTAGTTTTAGGAGGATTATTATTCTACAACAGAAATAAAGCAAAACAAAAACAAAAACTACAAGCTGCAATTTTAGATGAAAAAGAAAGAGGTTTTGAGGCTGTGGTTAAAGCATCTGAAGATGAACGTAAAAGAATAAGTAAAGATTTACATGATGGAATTGGACAAGAAATGGCAGCATTAAAAATGGCAATTGGTCATGTTAAAAACAAAGAAACTGATGAAACCAAAAAAGAGGAATTAGATAAAATCTTAACCAATTGTTCTAGATCTGCTGATGAAATACGTAATATTTCTCATCAAATGATGCCAAGGTCATTAATGGAAAATGGATTATTAGAAGCGATAAACGATTTGTTATATGGAACTTTTAATTATTCAGAAATCAAATATAAGTTTGAACATTTTGAAGTAAATAATCGTTTTGATGAACGCATAGAAATTAGTTTATATAGAGTTGCTCAAGAATTGCTAAATAATATTATAAAACACGCTAATGCAACAGAAGTAAATGTTTTGCTCTATAAACAAGAAGATAATTTAGTTCTGATGATTGAAGACAATGGTGTTGGAATGCAGCATAAAAGTAAAAAAGGACATGGTGTTTTAAATATTAAGAGTAGAGTAGATATGGTTCATGGAACCATTAATTATCAGCCTAGTGTAAATTCAGGAACAAGTGCAATAATTCGAGTTCCACTTTAGAGTTTTACAAATTTCAATAAATTCTTTGTGTTTTTGCAACACTGCAAAAAAAGTATCGTCTATAAGACAAGAAAGTATCAATGAACGCAACCAAACAGTTACATCAACCTATCATTGACCAATGCAAAAACAACAATGCCAAAGCGCAAATTCAGTTGTATAATTTGTATTGTCAAGCAATGCTGAATATTGCTTTTCGATATGTAAAAGATAGATTTATTGCTGAAGATGTAATGCAAGATGCGTTTATAAAAGCGTTTAAAAACATTAAAAATTATAAAAATGAAGTCGCTTTTGGTGCATGGTTAAAAAGAATTGTCATCAATCAAAGTATAGATTATTTAAAGAAGAAAAAGTTAGAATTGGTTTCCATAAATGAAGAGGTCTACAAAGTTGAAGATAATGAAGATTGGAAAGTGGAAGAAAACGTTTCTGCTGATAAAATTATAGCCATTATTAACAATCTAAAAGAAAAATACAGACTGGTTTTAACGCTTTATTTATTAGAAGGTTATGATCACCAAGAGATTTCTAAGGTTTTAAAAATAACAGAAAATACATCTAGAACACACTTGTTAAGAGGAAAAAAACTATTAAAAGAACAATTAAAAAATTTGAACTATGCAGAAGGATATTAGAGAATCATTAAAAAATTACAAAGAAAAAAATGTTGAATTGTCAGCAAACCATTCATCTAAATTTGAAGATTTGTTACAACAAGAAATGCATCAACATAAACCAAAGAAAAAAAACTATGAATGGTTATTTATAGCGGCTTCAGTTGTTTTGTTAGTTAGTTTAGCAATTAAGTTTTATCCTTCTAACACCATAGAAGAAGACCCAAAAATAACTCCAAAAGAAATTAGTTTAGGAAGCATTTCTCCAGAGTTTCAAACTATTGAAACTTATTATACCAATAGTATAAATTTAGAAATTAGTCAACTAGAATTAACTGATGAAAATAAAGAAATGGTAGATGGCTATTTACTTAAAATAGCAGAACTTACTAAAGAATACAAATCATTAACTAAAGAGCTCAATACAAAAGGAGTTAATGATGCTACTATAGATGCATTGATTCGTAATTTACAATTACGCTTACAGCTGTTACAACGCTTGAAAAAGCAATTACAACAACTTAAAAATTTAAATACAAATCAAAATGAAACACAAATCATATAAGAATATCATCACTTTTGTAGCTATCTGTTTTTTAGGATCAGCATTTGCTCAAAAATTTGATAAAAAAATTACTGAAAACTTTAAAACAAATAAAGATGTAGAAGTAGAAATAAACGCTACGAATACAGAAATTAATGTAACCTCTTGGAATAAAAATGAAGTTCAAGTTCAAGCTTTCATAGAAATAGAAGGATTGTCTAAAATAGAAGCTGAAAAATATTTTAAAAATTGGGATTTTGAAGCTTTAGGAAACAGTAGGAAAGTAGAGATTACTTCAAAAGGAAGTTATGGAATTGGAGCCAAAACCGATTTTATTTTCTTTAACGATATGGATTTTTCTTTCCCAGATATTAATATACCCGATATAGATGTTATTGTACTTCCTGAAATGAATTTTGATTTTATGTCAGATTTCGATTTTGACTTCGAAGATTTAGATGATTTGGAGGATTCTATTGGCAAAAATGGACGATATGATTTTAGATGGAATGATGGAAAAGATAAAATCGTGATTAAAACAAAAAAAGAATGGGAAGCCTTCAAAAAGACAAAAAAATACAAAGAGTTAAAGAAGAAAATGGCGGAAAGCAAAGAGAAATTGCGAAAAGAATTCAAAGAGTCTAAAGCTAAAATGAAAAAACAATTTGCTAAAGCCAAAGTAGAATTTGCCAAAGTAGATAAAATAAAAATTAAAGAAAAATTAGCAAAAGCTCAAGCAAAATTAAAAGAAATAAAGTTTAATTTTCATTCTAATGATTCTGGTAAATTAATCATTGATGGTAAAGAAATTAAAATTAAAAAGAGACTAGAAATTAAGGTGCCTAAGAATGCTACTTTTGATTTAAACACACGTCATTGTAAAGTAAAATTACCTAATACAGTAGCTTCCGGTAATGTAAAGTATGGTTCTTTTAATGCGAATAATTTAATAGGAGGAAAGCTAACTATAGATTATTCTAAAGTAAACATCAACAACCTAAACACTTGTAGTTTATTTTTAAATAATGTAACTGATGCAAAAATTGCATCAGTTACTAATGCCTTTTTATCCAACAATTCTTCTGGTGTAAATATTTTAAGAATTAATGAAAAAGCAAAAGTTAAAGATAAATTCGGAAAATTAATTATAGAAAGTTTTCACCCTAATTTTACTGAATTTATTCTAGATTTAAGTTATTCAGATGCTACTATTACTCTTGGTAAAGTGGCTTCTAGGTTTAAATACGAAGTAAATAGGGTAAAATTAGATAATAAAAGAACAGCTCTATTTAGTAAAAACAAAACTTCTAATAATCTTGTCAAAGTTTTAGGAGAGTATAGTAGTATCATTATTAAATAAAATACCTCATACTTCTTTATCAAACTTCTAACATTTTCCATTTCTCTATTCTTTCTAAAGTGCCTATCTTTATCCGCTGTAAATAGTCACTTATTTAATGGAACGCTACAAAGAAAATCAACTTAAAATATATAATTCTCTCTCTAAACAAAAAGAGAATTTTAAACCATTAACAGACGGATACGTTGGTATGTACGTTTGTGGACCCACAGTTTATAGTAATGCGCATTTAGGAAATGTAAGAACCTTTATGTTTTTCGATGTTGTGTACAGATATCTATTACATTTAGAATATAAAGTACGTTATGTTCGTAATATTACAGATGCAGGGCATTTAGAAAATGATGCAGAACAAGGTGAAGACAAAATTGCAAAAAAAGCGCGTTTAGAACAAATAGAACCTATGGAGGTTGTACAAATGTATACTGTCGATTTTCATAACGTATTAAAAAATTACAATTTTTTACCACCAAGTATAGAACCAACTGCAACAGGGCATATTGTTGAGCAGATAGAAATGATTAAAGAAATCATCGAAAAAGGTTTTGCTTACGAAGTAAATGGTTCTGTATATTTTGATGTGCACGAATACAACAAAAAAGAAAATTACGGAATTCTCTCCGGAAGAAAAGTTGAAGATTTAATTCATAATACACGTGTTTTAGACGGACAATCAGATAAGAAAAATCCTCAAGATTTTGCACTTTGGAAAAAAGCTGATGAACGTCATATTATGCGTTGGCCTTCTCCTTGGTCTGATGGTTTTCCGGGTTGGCATTTAGAATGCTCTGTAATGAGTACAAAATATTTAGGCGAGCAATTTGACATTCACGGAGGTGGAATGGATTTAAAATTCCCACATCACGAATGTGAAATTGCACAATCTCAAACTTGCTCAGGTGTAAAACCAGTAAATTATTGGATGCATACAAACATGTTATCCTTAAATGGTCAGAGAATGGCAAAATCAACTGGTAATTACATTTTACCTAATGAGATTTTATCAGGCGAAAATAACATTTTACCAAAACCATTTTCTGCCTCAGTAGTTCGTTTCTTCAATATGCAAGCTAATTACAGAAGTATCTTAGATTTTTCTGGTGATGCTTTAGAAGCTTCAGAAAAAGGGCATGCGAAATTGATGGAAGCTGTTCAGTTTTTAGAAAAAGTTAATCCAGGAAACGCATCAACATTTGATGTCAAAAAATGGAAATCAGATTGTTATGCAGCAATGAATGACGATTTTAATACACCTATTTTAATTTCACATTTATTTGAAGCGGTAAAAGTTATTAATCAAATTAAAGAAAATAATGCTACTTTAAATGCTGATGATTTATCAGAATTTAAAGCAACTATACACGCATTTGTTTTTGATGTTTTAGGGTTGATGAATGAAGCAACCCAAGACAGCTCTGATAAAATAAATGGAGTTGTAGAATTATTAATAAAACTTCGAAAAGAAGCCAGAGAAAATAAAAATTGGGCTTTATCTGATCAAATTAGAGATGAGTTAATTGAACTTGGCATTCAATTAAAAGACGGAAGAGAAGGAACAACCTTTTCAATAAATTAAGTTGAAAAAAATATTGACATATCCATTTATTTTATTGGTTCGTTTTTATCAGATAGCCATTTCACCATATACACCAGCAACTTGTAGGTATAGCCCAAGTTGTTCTCATTATACCATAGAAGCATTACAAAAACACGGTTTTTTTTCAGGTGGTTGGTTAGCTTTAAAAAGGATTTTTAGTTGTCACCCTTGGGGTGGAAGTGGGTATGATCCTGTTCCAGAAAAAGATAAATAATACAGTATTACAAGTAAAATAATGAAGTAATCTTTTTAGGATACAAATGGCTTCATTACATTCGCAATAACAAAAAAAGAATAAAAATATGAGTTTTTTAGCAATTACTTGGGATCCTTCAATAGGAATAGATTTAGGTTTCTTTACCATTCGTTGGTATAGCTTAATGTTTGTAGCAGCATTCTTGTTAGGTTTGCGTTTGATGAAAAAAATCTACATTGAAGATAAAATACCAGCAGAAAAGCTTGATGTAATTTTTATGTATGTTTTTGTTTCTATGTTAATTGGTATGCGTTTAGGTGACGTTTTCTTCTATAGTTGGGATCATTATAAAGATCATTTATTAGAAATAATTTTACCATTTAAGCAAATTAATGGTTCTTGGAAATTCACTGGATTTACTGGTTTTGCTAGTCATGGAGCAGCTATAGCAATTCCGATAGCAATGTACTTTTATGCTAAAAAGCATTTACAAAAACCTTGGTTATTTATTTTAGATCGATTAGCGATAATGGTTGCGTTGGCTGGTTTTTTTATCCGACTTGGAAACTTTTTTAATTCAGAAATTTATGGAAAAGAAACAGGTTCTAATTTTGGAGTTATTTTTAAAGCAGCTGGAGAAAAAGCGGCAAGACATCCAACTCAGTTGTATGAGGCTTTCAGTTATTTAATACTCTTTTTTGTAATGTGGCACTTGTATTGGAAAACAGATAAAAAACAACAAACGGGTTATTTGTTTGGTTTGTTTATGGTAGTTCTCTGGTCTTTACGTTTTGTAATAGAATTTTTAAAAGAGCCACAGGTACAACAACGTGGAGAAGAGTGGTTTTTTAGTCCATTAAATACCGGACAAGTATTAAGTATACCTTTAGTGTTAATAGGAATATGGTTGATGTTTAGAACGTCAAAAAAAGAAGCTTAAATTTATTATGGAAAAATTAAAACAACGTTGGGGGATAGAAAGTAATTGGGCAATTCTTTTTATTTTTTGTGCTTTTGCAGTCAATGGTTCTTTTGCAGCTTGGGTTGCGAAACCGGTTTGCAACTTTTTAGGGCTAAACCCTGATGCAATATCGGGTTGGATTTATTGGCCACTAAGAATTCTTTTAATTTTCCCAATTTATCAATTAACACTGCCTCTTGTGGGCTGGATATTTGGTCAGTTTAAATTCTTTTGGGAGTTTGAAAAGAAGTTTTTATCAAGATTAGGTTTAGGGTTTCTATTTAAAAAATAGAACTAAAGCTCAATAATCTTATCATCTTCCTTTTTATGAAACACATAAGTGTAAAACCACATAATTGTAAATGTTGGGATAAAATCTGAAAACGGAATAATTTCTTCTATAAAACTGATAATACCTGCAATTTTACCTTCTTTTCCTTTATACATTTTGGTCATTAAATAACCAGAGGTTGGCGCCCAAAGCAAATCAAAAAAAGGAATAGGTATCATACCAATGGCATCAAAAGCAATACTTAACGCTAATTTTTTATAATTTTTACTCATAATTCTATTAAATCAAAATTCTTGCCAAATACTATTATATTTAAAAGTGAATTGATAAGTTTGTTAAAAGTAAATATTTCTCGTGAATTTTAACGATTTCAAAAATAAATTAGAAGAATTAAAAACTACTAAATTAGGAGGCTTAGATGCTCAGTTTAAATTAGCACCTAAATTACGTCTTAAATATGATAAAGATAAAATTATTGCAAATAATCCTAAAAAAGCTGCTGTTTTAGCTTTGTTTTACCCCAATAATGCAAATGAAACCTGTTTCTTATTAACAAAGAGAGCAAGTTACAAGGGTACACATTCTGCTCAAATAAGTTTTCCTGGTGGAAAAATTGAAAAAACAGATAAAAATTTAGAATCCACAGCTTTAAGAGAGGCAAATGAAGAAGTAGGAATTAAAGAGTCATCGATACATATTATAAGAGAATTAACTGATGTTTACATTCCGCCAAGTAATTTTTTAGCGACACCCTTTTTAGGTTTTGTAAATCATAAACCTAATTTTATTAAAAATCACGAAGTAAATAAAACTATAGAAGTTTTATTGAACGATTTGTTGGATGATATAAATTTAACATGGATAAATATGAATACCTCATATATGGATAATATAGATGTACCTTGCTTTAAATTAAATGATTACATCGTTTGGGGAGCTACAGCTATGATGCTTTCAGAAATTAAAGAACTCTTTAGATAGTTCTCTTTCTTAATTGTTTTTGTAGATTTGTAAAAACCAAGTAAAAACTAACTAGAATGCCTTTATTTAAAAGGAATCCATTTGGACATATTTTATTTCTAAAAAAGTGGATTATAAGAATTTTTGGGCTCGTTTCCCATGGACGATATCGTAAATTTAATAGTTTGCATATAGAAGGATCAGAAATTCTAAGAAATTTACCAGAATCTGGAGTCTTATTTATTTCAAATCACCAAACTTATTTTGCAGACGTTGCAGCAATGTTTCATGTGTTTAATGCGGCTTTAAGTGGTAGAGATGATTCTATAAAAAATGTAGGTTACATTTGGAATCCAAAATTGAATATTTATTTTGTAGCTGCTGGCGAAACAATGCGAGCAGGTTTGTTGCCAAAATTGTTTGCATATGCAGGCTCTGTTTCTATTGACAGAACATGGAGAAGCGCGGGGAAAAATGTAAATAGACAAGTAAAAAACTCTGACATATCTAATATCGGTAAAGCTATAAAGGATGGTTGGGTAATTACTTTTCCGCAAGGAACAACAACACCTTTTAAACCTATTAGAAGAGGTACAGCACATATTATTAAAACTTTTAAACCTGTAGTTGTACCTATAGTTATAGATGGTTTTAGACGTTCTTTTGATAAAAAAGGATTGAATATTAAAAAGCGCAACGTATTGCAATCTATGGTTATAAAAGAACCTTTAGAAATCGATTATGATAATGAAGAAATTGCCGATATTGTTACAAAAATAGAATATGCAATAGAACAACATCCATCTTTCTTAAAAGTGCTTTCTAAAAAAGATGCGGAAGAATATTTAAAAGAAGAAGAAGAATTAAATAAAAAACGAGAGTTTTGGAGTTCTTAAAATAAGATTACAAATATTTTAAATCAGATTCAGTTTTATTGAATCTGATTTTTTTTGATAACAAATCTGACTGATTTTTAGAAACTAAAAAACTATATTTGCAATCGCAAAATTTATACAAATGAAAGCCGGAATTGTAGGATTACCAAACGTAGGAAAATCAACTTTATTCAATTGTTTATCTAATGCAAAAGCGCAAAGTGCAAACTTTCCTTTTTGTACGATAGAACCTAACTTAGGGGTGGTAAACGTGCCAGATGCTCGTTTAGAGAAATTAGAAGAATTGGTGAATCCAGAAAAAGTAGTACCAGCAACCGTTGAGATTGTAGATATTGCAGGTTTGGTAAAAGGAGCTAGTAAAGGAGAAGGATTAGGGAATCAATTTTTAGCAAATATTCGTGAAACAGATGCTATTTTGCACGTTTTACGTTGTTTTGACAATGATAATATTATTCATGTAGACAATTCTATAGATCCTGTTAGAGACAAAGAAACGATTGATATAGAATTGCAGTTAAAAGATTTAGAAACCGTTCAAAAGCGATTAGAAAGAGTAAAAAGAACTGCAAAAACTGGAAACAAAGAAGCGCAAGCTGAGTTAGAAGTATTGTTAAAAGTAGAAAATACTTTATTAGAAGGGAAATCTGTACGTTCTTTAGAATTTTCTGAAAAAGAAGAGGTGTTTGTAAATCCTTTACAATTCATCACTTCCAAACCTGTTTTATATGTTTGTAATGTAGATGAAAATTCTGCAGTTTCTGGAAATGCTTATGTAGATAAAGTAAAAGAGGCTGTTGCTCATGAAAATGCAGAAGTAATTGTGTTGGCTGTAGGAACTGAAGCAGATATTACAGAATTGGAAGATTATGAAGAAAGGCAAATGTTTTTAGAAGACATTGGTTTAGAAGAAGCAGGTGTATCTCGTTTAATTCGTTCTGCATACAAATTATTAAACTTACAAACTTATTTTACAGCAGGTGTAAAAGAAGTAAGAGCATGGACCATTCTTATTGGTTCAACAGCACCTCAAGCAGCGGGTGTTATTCATACTGACTTCGAAAAAGGGTTTATTAGAGCAGAAACCATTTCTTATGAAGATTATGTAACTTATGGTAGTGAATCTAAAGTGAAAGAAGCTGGAAAAATGAGAGTAGAGGGTAAGGAATATATTGTTAAAGATGGTGATGTAATGCACTTTAGATTTAATGTGTAATTTTTACTTAAAAAAAAGTATAAAAAATCCCAATGAATTTTCATTGGGATTTTTATTTTTTAATAAGAATTAGTATTATATATTACTTACTACAATTACCATTTATAATATCTTCTAATGAAGGATTGTACCTATTATTCGTTATTGCTAAAGAAATTAAAGGATTATTTTTTAGTAATGATTGAATGCTACAAAAATTAATAAGTCCTTCATTGAGATGAATATTTATTCTTTGAACAGAAGAGGTAAGGTTCTCTAAACCTGATAAATTAGTTAAAGCATAACCGTTTTCTAAAATTACAACAAAAGAGGTTTTATTAAGATTTTTTAAAGCAGTAAGACTATTTAAACTATTATTTTTCTTAATAAAAAGATCATTTGATATAGAAGTTAAATTTTCTAAACCCGATAAATTAGTTAAATTTTCATTATGAGTTATTTTAAAGCTTTGTTTTATTGTAGTTAGACCTTCTAAACCTGATAAATCAGTCAAACTTTTATTTTGATATATATTAATATTTTTTTCTATAATAGTAACATTTTCTAAACCAGATAAGTTAACTAAATTTGCGTTTCTAGAAATTGACAAATGACCTTTGATTAAAGAAATTTTATCAAACTTTGGTAAGTTTGTTATTTTATTGTTATCCTCAAAGAATAAAGAACCACCAATTGAAATAATATTATTTAAACTAGATACATTTGTTAAATTTCTATTTAATGTGATTTTTAAATCATCCTCAATTGTGGTAAGGTTATTTAATCCAGATAAAGTTATTAGTTTAGGGTTACTTGTAATAGTTAAATGACCATTAATAGAAGTAATTTTTTTAAAAATAGGTAAGCTAGTTAATTTATAATTGTCAGAAACAATAAACCCACCTCCAATCGAACTAATATTATTTAAAGCAATTAATTCAGTAAGGTTTATGTTTTTGTAAATATTTATAGTACCTCCAATTGAATTTATATTATCCAATCCATATAAACCTTGTAGCCATTTGTTTTTGATTACATTTAAATTTCCTTGAATTAAAGTAACTTTTTCTAAACCTAAGAGGTTTGTAAGAATTTCGTTTCCTTCTATATTTAAAGAACCTTGAATTGTAGTAATATTATCTAAACCAGATAAGTTTACTAGATTAACATTATTTTTAATAATAAAATCACCTTCAATTATACTAAGATTACCTAGGCTTTTTAGATCTTTTATACCATATTCATGGTTAAGTTCACTGATGATTAAAGAGCCTAAAATTTCTGTATAATTTTTAGCTCCAAAATCATTAACTTCCTGTTGAGTGGATAAAATTACATCTCCAATATAGGGATTACTTTTAATGATTTCATCACTACTATTACAACTTGCAATTAATGTAAGAATGATTATTAATAAAAATTTTAAAATAATTTTCTTCATTTTAATAGTATAAATTTTCTGTGATTAAATATACAAAACACTTTATTAATCTAATAAATCTAAAATGCTTGTTTAGTTATATTTTAGTTAATTCCCTTTAATTCTTGTCCATAAATCTGATAACAATTTTTTAGCATCTTTTTTTTCTTTGGTAATTTCGGTAAAAAACGGAGTTCCATTTTCATCTACATCAATTTTGTATTGAAATACAAAGTTTTGTGCATTAGTTTGCAAGCTTAAGGTGCCAAAGCGTAAATCGTTAAAATAAAGTGTGTTTTCTTTTTTAGTAATGGTATACCATCCTTTAGAAATGGCAATCATACGTTTAATTTTTGGGTGATTTGCTAGATCACCTAACAAATGATGATTTTTAAGATATTTAGAAAACTGAATTGGGTTTGTATCAAAAAAAGAAGAATTTCCAATTAAAAAAGCATCTTTCGTTTCTACGTTGGCAGTCCATAAAATGGTATTTAACGGACTTGGTTTTGTCTCAATTTCTTTGTGATCAATGTTTTGTGCTGCTATTTCTTTGGTAAAGGTTTGAAAAGAAAAACCTTTTAAAATAAGTGTTAAGACTAAATATGAACTACTGATAATTAGCCCCATATTATTGTACAAACGTCTTTTTTTTGAGTTCCTTTTTTGAAACATTGTTAATATCAAAAAAGCTAAAAAAGGTAATGTATATAAAGGGTCTATTACAAATACATTTTTAAAGGTCAGTCGAATATCAAAAGGCCAAAACAATTGTGTTCCCCAAGTGGTTTGGGCATCTAAAATAGGATGTGTTACAAATGCCCAAAAGAAAAGCCAAGACCAGTCTTTTGCATTTTTGTAGGTTTCGTATTTGGTAACGATAAAGGCTAAAATAGGAGCGAAGAGTACAGAAAATAGAATAGAATGTGTAAAACCTCTGTGAATTTCTAAAGCGGTTACTGTATCTGTAAAATTAGAAGCTAATACATCTAAATCTGGAATTGTGCCTGCAATAGCACCATACAACATCGCTTTGTTGCCAATTTTTCTTCCTAAAACTGCTTCACCAACAGCAGCTCCTAAAACGATTTGTGTTAAAGAGTCCAATTAATAACTATTTCTAAATTGTTTTTCTACTGAAAAATTTATTAGATTCATAAAGTTTTGATGAACACCTAAAGAAATATCTAACTTTAATTCTTCTATGAATTCTACAATTAAATCTGGTTTAAATTGCAAATCAGGAATAGACACATACTTTTCAAAAAGACCACCTAAAGTTTTATAATACAATTGCTCAAATGCGTTGTGGTTATTAGGTTTCTCATCAACATATTCGTAAGTATTAATGTTAAACGCTTTTAAAACCTCACCTACATAGTCTTTGTGTAAAATTTGTTTTGGATTTACAATGTTTAATTCCTTAATCTGAGGATTTAAAAAAGCATATAAAATTGCCTTTGATACAAAATCTACAGGAACAATGTTTAATCCGCTTTTTTTATCAATCCAAATTCTAAAGTTTTCTATCGATTTGTTCGCATATTTGGCTAAAAACATTGGCCAAGAGTAAAATACATCATATTTTGGTGTTTCGTAAAAAGGTTTGTCAATTAAACGCCCACAAATAATACTTGGTCTTAAAATTTGAGAAGCGATACCTTTTTCTTTGCACGCTTCTTTTACAAAATGTTCGCTTTCGTATTTCGACTTTTCATACGGATTTCTAAAGTTGCTCACTTCATAATTTTCAATAGTATCGCAAACTTTTTCATCTTGAATTCCGAACGAATATGCAGTACTTATGTATAAAAAACGGGAAACCTTTTTGGGTAACTGCTCTAAAAGTTGTTTTGTGACTAAGTAATTTTGAAGATGAACTTTTGTTTTAGAATCGTTGGTTTGTAATAAACTTGTAGAACCTGCACAATGGATAACAGTATCAAAATTATACTTGTTTAATGTTTGTTTTGTTATGGTAGTTAAATCGTGAGAAATCACTGTAATTTTTTCTAAACAAGCATCTAAAGTAAAATTATTTAAAAAATCAGGGCAAGAAGGATGTTGTAAAATGTGATTTATGCGTTCTTGTGCCGACTTTTTATTGGCTCTTGTAATCACAAAAAGATGATTGACAGTTTTATCAACTATAGCTTTGTACAACCATTCAAACATAATATGGCTTCCAACAATTCCAGTTCCACCAGTTAATAAACAATTCATAGTTATAGTATTAGTCAATTTAAGTAAGCAAAATTACTTTTTTAAAGTAATAAAACCTCACAAACAGTGAGGTTTTATGTTAACTATAAATTGATATAGAATAACAACTTTATTGTGAAAAAATTATATAGCCTGTAAGCTTATGCCTGTTAATTCTGAAGTAGCTTTTAAATCTATAATTAATTTAAATTTTGTACTAGCAGAACCATTCCATAAAGCCATTTGATTATTGGGATAAGGTTTAGGTGAAGTTATACATTGAGCAGTAATATAAGCTTTACCTGAGGCCATTGTATAGTATAATTGATATTGACCAGACTGACAAGTAAGTTGTAGATAGCTAACTCCAGGATATGTACCGCCATTTTCTAGAATTGGGTAATTTGAGATTGGATTATTTAAGCTAGAGCAAATTGAACCCCATTCTATATTATTGCTATTATAAGCGTATAAGATAGGACTCCAATTGTTTCCTGTATTATCTGGATTGTTAAGGACAACTTCAGAAATTGAAAAAGATAAATTTGACATAATATAAATTGTTTGGTTATTAATGATCCAAAAATATCGTGTATTATGTCAAATTAAAAGCGAGAAAAACACCATTTTTAAAATAAGGTATTTTCTTTCAAGTATAAATACCTGATTAACTATTTTTATAAAAAGGTAATTTAACCACAGTTGCAGGAATTGCTTTTTTACGAACTTGAATGTGTATTTGTGTTCCAGATTTTGCAAATATTCTTGGTACGTAACCTAATCCAATTCCTTTGCTTAAACTAGGACTCATAGTACCAGAAGTTACATTTCCAATGATATTTCCATTTCCGTCTACAATATCATAACCTTGTCTTGGAACTCCTCTTTCATCCAATTCAAAAGCTACCAAGCGTCTTTCTGGTTTTTGTTCTTTTTCTTTGGCTAAAGCGTCTGCATTTACAAAATTTTTGGTAAATTTTGTGATCCAACTTAAACCAGCTTCGATTGGTGATGTTGTATCGTCAATATCATTTCCGTATAAACAATATCCCATTTCTAAACGCAGCGTATCTCTTGCTGCTAAACCAATAGGCTTTATACCAAAATCTGCTCCAGCTTCAAAAACTTTGTTCCAAATTTGTTCAACTTCAGAGTTTTTACAGTAGATTTCAAATCCGCCTGAACCAGTATAACCAGTTGCAGAAATAATTACGTGATCTATACCTGCAAAATCCCCCACTTTAAATTTATAAAAAGGAATGTCTGCTAAATCTAAAGAAGACAAAGATTGCATAGCTTTGACAGCTTTTGGTCCTTGTATTGCCAGAAGAGAATAATCTTCAGATAAATCTCTAAGTTCTGCTCCAAAATGAGCATTATATTTAGAAATCCAATTCCAGTCTTTTTCAATATTAGAGGCATTTACCACTAATAAATATTGATTTTCTTTAATTCTATAACAGATTAAATCATCTACAATTCCGTTGTCTTCATTTGGGAAACAACTGTATTGAGCATCACCAATTTCTAGTTTAGAAGCATCATTAGAAGTAACTTTCTGGATTAATGCCAATGCATTTTCTCCAGTTACTAAAAATTCTCCCATATGACTTACATCAAAAACCCCCACAGCTTTTCTTACAGTTTCATGTTCGATATTAACTCCTTCATAAGAAACAGGCATATTGTAACCTGCAAAAGGAACCATTTTTGCTCCTAAATCTTGATGTACTTTTGCTAATGCGATATCTTTCATATATAGATTTCTTAAATTTTAGGCTAAATTATTGAAAAAAAGGTAATTATCAATCAATAAAATTTTGTTAATATTTTCGTCTCAAAAAGAAATAATACTACTTTTGAGAAAACAACTTCAACACATTGTTTATGAAATTAATTAAGTTCCCTTTATTTTTATTATTACTTATTTCTGTTGTTGGATTTTCTCAGACGCCAACTGATTTTTTGACAAAAGAATTTCACAAAGAAAGACGTGATATTTTACGTTTAAAAATGCCCAAAAATACAGTGGCAGTTGTGTTTTCTAACTCATTAAAGAACAGAGCAAATGATGTTGATTATGTATTTCATCAAGATCCAAATTTTTATTATTTAACCGGTTATAGAGAGCCTAATGGGGTTTTGGTAATGTTTTCTGAAAATCAAGTTGATGCTAATGGAGATACTTATAATGAAATCTTGTATGTTCAGAAAAGAGATGCAAGAGCAGAACAATGGAACGGTAAAAGGTTAGGGGTAGAAGGTGCTAAGAGTAAATTAGGGTTTAAAATTACAATGAATTCAGACGAATTTGAAAAATCATCTATTGATTTTAAAAAGTTTAATAAAGTATTTATTGATGGAAAATTTAAAGATGATTATAGAAACTTAAGGGGTATAGATATTTTTGATTTGGTTGAAAGTTTTAAGCAAAAAACAAATTATAAACCAGACAATTATATATCACAAGTAAAGATGTATTTTTATAGTCAAATTAAAGATACTCCTTTAGAAAATAGGGCAAATGTTGTTGCTGTAATAAAACAATATCAAAATCAATATACAGAATTACAAAAAGATAAATTTATTCAAGGATATATTAAGGCTAAAGACGAAAACTTAGTCAAGGAAATGCGTCAAAAAATAACTCTAGCAATGAATCCTAAAACAATTGTAGATGTCGATTTTTTAGGAGCTACATTAGCCGACATGAGAGAGATTAAAACTCCAGCAGAGTTAAAACTGTTAACAAAAGCAATTCGTATTTCTGCAGTGGGTCAAATTGAGGTAATGAAAGCAATGAAACCTCATATGTCAGAAACAGAACTACAAGGTATTCATGAGTTTGTTTATAAAAAATATGGAGCAGAGTACGAAGGCTATCCGTCAATTGTTGGGGCAGGAAATAATGGATGTATTTTACATTATATTGAAAACAATAAAACTAAAGTGGGCAATGATTTGGTTTTAATGGATTTAGGAGCTGAGTACCGAGGTTATACTGCAGATGTAACCAGAACAATACCTGCAAATGGTAAGTTTACAAAAGAGCAAAAAGCGATTTATAATATTGTTTACAACGCTCAAGAAGCAGGAATTAAAGCAAGTGTTGTTGGCGCTTCTTTTGGAGCTCCGAATGCGGCTTGTAAACAAGAAATAAATAAAGGTTTGTTTGCACTTGGCATTATAAAATCTTTGGATGAAAAACATAACTATCTTCCTCATGGAGTTTCACATTATTTAGGGTTAGATGTGCATGATCCTGGAACTTATCGTGCATTTAGAGCAAACACTGTAATTACAGTAGAACCAGGGATTTATATTCCAGAAGGTAGCCCTTGTGATAAAAAATGGTGGGGAATTGCGGTAAGAATAGAAGATGATATTTTAATTACAGAAAATGGCCCTGTAAATCTTTCAGCAGAAGCACCAAGAAAATCAGATGAAATCGAAAAAATGATGGCAAAAAAATCTGTTTTGGATGAATTTGTTTTACCAAATCTAGATAAATAATGAGCAAAGAACAACCCAATAATCCATTGCATGGCATAAAATTAGCCACAATCTTAGAAGAACTGTATTTAGAATATGGTTGGGAAGAATTAGGATACTCTTTGAGTATCAATGCTTTTAAGAATAATCCAACGTATAAATCTTCATTAAAATTTTTAAGAACTACACCTTGGGCAAGAGAAAAAGTAGAAAAGTTTTATGTAAAAAATATGATTGATTAATTTTTTTTAAAGCTATTTCCAGCTTTCACTACTCGCTTTTTTCGTACCTCAAAAGAGCTCAAACAAGTTGTTCAATCTGGGCTAAACTTGTTTGCTAATCTATTTAAAAACTAGAAAGTTAATTGAGTTCTAAGTATAATTCAGAACGAAGAATGAGAAGCAATCTTATAGAATTTATAAATTAGTTGAGATTTCTCAATCGTTAAAAAGTTCATTTTGAAATGACAATCCTCTAAAAGTTAACTTCTAATAATCTCCAAAACCAGTTCTTTCGTTAAGGTTTTGCCATTGGCAATTTTTTTTATGTTTTCAAAAGTGAAAACAAAATCACAACCAGTTTTGTATTCAGAACAGCCATAAGCTAATTTTCCTTTTAAAATCGTTCCTTTTTTACATTCTGGACAAGTGATTTTCTCGGTATTGTCATTTCGATTTTGTGGAGACTTCTGGACTGTGCTTGAAGTAACTTTTAGTTTCGGCTCAAATTTCAACTCGAAATCATCATCAAAACGAACTAAACCTTGAGCGGATTTTCCATCAATTTTAAACCCTTTTAAATTGGTAGTACAGCCTTTGTCAATCAATCTAATAATTTGATTTTCTGAAATTTTCTTCTCTAAAAATTGAAAAGGTATTTTAAATTTACAATTGTTTTTATATTCAGAACAACCAAAGGCAGTGGAGCCTTTTAAGAGTTTTCCAGTTTTACATTTAGGGCAAGTTTTCCCTGCAACTGTTTTAGATTTTTTAGTTTTTTTTGTTTTCGATTTTGTTGAGTTCTCGACTGCACTCGAACTGACATCATTGTTAGAAGAGATTCTTTTTTTATTTTTATTTGAACGTACTTCATACACCAATTCATCCACCATTTTTTTCATATTGTTAATGAACGTTCCAGCATTGAATTCTCCGCGTTCAATTTCTTTCAAACGCTTTTCCCATCTACCTGTTAATTCGGCAGATTTTAATAATTCGTTATCAATAATGTTGATTAAATCAATTCCTGTTTGTGTAGGTAAAACGAGTTTCTTTTTACGCTCAATATATTTTCGTCTGAATAAAGTTTCAATAATACTTGCTCTAGTTGATGGTCTTCCAATTCCGTTTTCTTTCATCAACTCACGCATTTCATCATCATCTACTTGTTTTCCTGCAGTTTCCATAGCACGTAAAAGAGAAGCTTCTGTATAATTTCTTGGAGGTTTGGTTTCTTTTTCTAGAAATGATGGCTCGTGTTTTCCTTTTTCCCCTTTTGCAAAAGAAGGCAAAGTGGCTTGTGCATTTAATTCTTTTTTAACCTTGCTTTCTTCAGTTTCAAAAACAACTCTCCAGCCTTTATTGATAATCTCTTTTCCTGTTGTTTTAAAAGGAACTTCAGCAGCTTTCCCAATTACAGAAGTGTTAGATACATCAGAATCTGGATAAAAAACTGCTATAAAACGTTTGGTAATAATATCATAAACCTGTTGCTGATTGTACTGTAAGTTGCCTTGAATTCCTGTAGGAATTATTGCATGGTGATCCGTTACTTTTTTATCATCAAAAACACGTTTAGTTTTCTTTATTTTCTTACCTAAAAGTGGTTGAGTTAATTCTGAATAATTAGTTAGTTTAGATAAAATTCCGTGCACTTTAGGATACAAATCATTAGGTAAAAAAGTAGTATCTACTCTTGGATAGGTAACTACTTTCATTTCATATAATTTCTGAACCATTTTTAAGGTTTCATCCGCAGAAAAACCGAATTTATTGTTGCAATACACTTGTAATCCTGTTAAATCAAATAATTTAGGAGCGTATTCTTTTCCTTTCTTTTTGGTAACAGAAACAATTTCGAACTCTGATTGTGCAACTTTATCTGCTAAAATTTGACCATCTTCTTTTTTTAGAAAACGACCATCTTCATAATTAAAGAGTGTATTTCTATACGTGGTTTGCAATTCCCAATAAGGTTGTGGTTTAAAATTTTGGATTTCAAAATAACGATTTACCAACATTGCAAGCGTAGGAGTTTGTACTCTTCCAACAGACAGCACTTGTTTGTAACCACCAAATTTTACGGTATATAAACGAGTTGCGTTTAAACCTAATAACCAATCTCCAATGGCTCTTGAATAACCTGCATAATAGAGATTATCATATTTTTCTGATGATTTTAAATTATTAAATCCGTCTTTTATGGCTTCTTCTGTTAGCGATGAAATCCATAAACGCTGTACTTTACCTTTATAATTACATTGATTGATAACCCATCTTTGAATCAATTCTCCTTCTGTTCCAGCATCCCCACAATTGATAACAACATCTGCTTTTTCAAATAAACCTTTTACAATATTAAATTGTTTTTTGATACCAGAATCTCCTGTGACTTTTGTGTCAAAACGTTCTGGCAACATAGGCAAGTTGTTTAAATCCCAACTTTTCCAATGAGGTTTGTAATCTTTGGGTTCTAAAAGTGTGCACAAATGTCCAAAAGTATAAGTAACAGCATAGCCATTGCCTTCGTAGAAACCATCACGTTTTGTTTTGGCTCCTAGAATGTTAGCAATTTCTCTTGCTACACTTGGTTTTTCGGCTATACAGACTTTCAAGTTTTATAGAATTTAAGAATTGAAAAGTAGTAAAATTATAGGTAGTATGAAATAAAAAATGATTCCCATTTTTTTAGATTTTATGGCATCATTATATTTTTTCTCAAAACCATATTTTATAAATCGTTCTAGTTCTGAATCATTAAAATCTTTTACAGGAAATAAATTTGAACCAAATCCAAAAGGGAATAAAAAGAAAGGTATTTTAGCTTTAAAACTTAAAGGTTCAATTTTTCTTTTTCGTTTATTTTTTTCTTCTTGATTCATAAATTACTTAACCAAAGCCAATTGAATTCGTTTTCTAACCACATCAACTTCTAAAACTTTTGCAATGATTTGTTGCTGTAAAGACACAATGGTATTTACATCTTTCACAAAAGTATCAGATAAATTTGAAACGTGAATTAAACCACTTTCTTTAATCCCAACATCAACAAAACAACCAAAATTGGTGATGTTATTGACAATTCCTGGTAACAATTGTCCTATTCTTAAATCGCTAATGGTTTTAATATTCGCATCAAAAGCAAATGCTTTAGCCTTTGCTCTAGGATCAACTCCCGGTTTTTCTAATTCTTTAATAATATCTTTTAGCGTAGGTAAACCTATGTTTTCTGAAATATAGTTTTGAAGATTAATTTTTTGTAAGATGTCTTTATTGCCAATTAAATCATCAACTTTAATTTTTGAATCTTTTGCCATTTTATCAACAATAGCGTAGCTTTCAGGATGTACTCCAGAATCATCTAAAGGATTTTTAGCGTTTTTAATCCGTAAAAAACCAGCTGCTTGTTCATACGCTTTTCCACCTAATCTTGGTACTTTTTTAATTTCATTTCTTGAAGAGAAAGAACCATTTTCGTTTCTATATTGTACAATGTTTTCTGCCAATTTTGGTCCAATTCCAGAAACATAACTCAATAAAGATTCACTAGCTGTATTGATATTTACACCTACAGTATTCACACAACTTTCTACAGTAGTATCTAAAGATTTTTTTAGTTTGGTCTGATCTACATCGTGTTGATATTGACCAACTCCAATCGATTTTGCATCAATTTTCACCAATTCAGCTAAAGGATCTTGGAGTCGTCTACCAATAGAAACAGCACCACGAACTGTAACATCATAATTGGGAAATTCATCTCTAGCAATTTTGGAAGCAGAATAAATAGAAGCACCAGCTTCACTCACTACAAAAACATCAATAGAATTTTTAAAATGTACTTTTTTAATGAGTTGTTCAGTTTCTCTAGAAGCTGTTCCATTTCCAATAGCAATGGCTTCAATTTGATAAGCCTCAGTTAAAGAACTGATTTTTTTAATGGCATCAAAAGATTGATTTTGAGGAGCGTGAGGAAAAATAGTTTCATTGTGCAGTAAATCTCCTTGCTCATTCAAACAAACCACTTTACAACCTGATCTAAACCCAGGATCTATTGCCAATACTCTTTTTTCTCCTAAAGGAGCACCTAACAGTAACTGTTTTAGGTTTTTAGCAAAAACAGTAATGGCTGCATCATCTGCTTTTTCTTTGGCAATAGATAAAGCTTCATTAGATAAAGAAGGGAATAACAATCGTTTAAAAGCATCTTGAATAGCCAATTGTATTTGATGTACACATTCGTTATTAGAACGAATAATTCTGTCCTCCATTTTTTGAAGTGTTCTTTCTGTGTCAATTTCTAGTTTTACACGGATAAAACCTTCTTTTTCTGCTCTTAAAATAGCCAATAATCTGTGTGATGGAATTCTGTTTAAAGATTCACTCCAATCAAAATAATCTTTAAATTTTTGTGCTTTCTCATTATCTTTTTTTGCTTTTATTACTTTGGATGAAATTTGTGCAAATCTTTCTAATTGATAACGAATATTATTTCTGATATCAGTTCTTTCATTAATCCTTTCTGCAAGAATAAAACGTGCGCCTTCTAAGGTATCTTCAATAGAATCAACTTCTTTATTAGTATATTTTGAAGCTGTATATTCCAAATCATTTACGCGTTGACTCATTATCATTTTTGCCAAAGGTTCTAAACCTTGTAATCGTGCAGTTTCAGCTTTTGTTTTGCGTTTCTTTTTAAAAGGTAAATACAAGTCTTCTAAAGCAATTAAGTCTTTAGAATTATTTATTTTTTGAGTGAGTTCACTAGATAAAACATTTTGTTCCTCTAAAGCTTTTAGAATTGCTTTTTTACGTTTTTCTATTGCTTCAAAAGCTTCCTTAAACTTTACAATTTCTCCAATTTGTAACTCGTCTAAATTTCCAGTCATTTCCTTTCTATATCTACTTATAAAAGGAATTGTTGCATCTTCATTTAACAATAAAATTGTATTCTGAATCGCTTTTTCTGATAACTGTGTTTGTTGTTTTATATAGGAATGTAATTGCATTATTAGTATTTAAAACGGTCTAAAAAAGAAACCTCATAAAATTAAATTTATGAGGTTGCTAATATACTTGATTTTGTGTTTAATATTTATAATCGCTCTTCAATCCAAGTTTTAAAACTGTAGAAATTTTGTGGTGCAACTCCGTGACCAACTGGGTATTCGGAATAAGCGCATTTTAAGTTGAGTTTTTCTAAAAAAGGTTTTGAATTTCTTGCCCAATCTACTGGTAAAACTTGATCAACTGTTCCGTGTGAAGCATAATAATCTGTTGTAATTTCTTTGGAAATTTTTTCTGGTAATAATTCTTTGTTGATGTACCCGCTTAAAGCAATTACAAAATTTACTTTGTTTGGATAGAAAAAACTTAAAGAATAGCTTAAAATTGCTCCTTGACTAAAACCTAATAAAAATGTTTTATCAGGATTTGTTTTGTATTTGACTTTTATTTCATCAACAAAAAGAGCAATTTTATCTATGGATTCTTTGGCTTGTTTTAAGTCTGAAAATTTTCCATTTACATCATCAAAATTAATAGCATACCAAGCATAACTTCCGAATCCCATAGCGTGTGGTGCTTGAGCGCTTATAATAAGAAAATCATCTGGCAATTCATTAGCAAAAGAAAACAAATCTTGTTCGTTACTTCCGTAACCGTGTAATAAAATTAATAAAGGTGGATTTTCTATTTGTTTTTTAGGTTCTCTTACTAAATACTGTAAATCGCTCATAAAAATTAATAAGGAATAAATTAAATACCGTTAAACCAATTTTGAAATTGATCTCCTAATAATGGAATTTTTTTCTCTTGACCTTGAACAGCTCCAATAAACCCTATAAACCATAGAACAATAATTCCCAAAAAGACAATTCCACCAATTGTTTTGCCTAAAAAATCGAAGATTAAATATTTGTTTAACATTGATAAAAGAAAAATCCCCAACATTTGTCTGATATGAAAACTAGTAAAAGAATTTTTTTTACTATTATTCATTACAAAAGCGATAATTGTTCCAAAAATAGTAATATAACTAATAATTGCAGCGGTTTTACCTTCTTTAACTGTTTGATTTTCCATAATGTATTACTTTATAATTAGTTGATTATTTGCAAATATTCCGAATGCTTTACCTTTTAATTTTTTATTGATAAAAGCACTGTTTTTTGAGGTAGATAAAATGTCTTCTTTGGTAAAAGTATATTTAAAATCTGGGTTAAAAAAGGTGATTTCAGCTTTATTTCCTTCTTTTATTATATTGTTTTTTAAGCCAAAAATTGCTCTAGGTTTTGTAGTGATGTTTTCAATAAAATCTTCAAGATTTAAAACTGAGTTTATAGCTCCAAAAACACTTTCTAAACCAATAGTTCCACTTTTAGCTTCACTAAATTCTACTTTTTTATTTTCGATGTCTATTGGGTTATGGTCAGAGGTTATAATGTCAATTACGCCAGTTTTTATTCCTTTTTGTAAAGCTTTAATATCTGTTTTATTTCTTAATGGAGGATTGGTTTTAAAGTTGCTGTCAAAAGTTTCTAATTCATCATCAGAAAGTGTTATATGATGCGCAGAAACACTACAGGTTACTTGTAGCCCTTTTTTCTTAGCTTCTTTTATTAAATCTACAGATTTTGCGGAAGAAATTGTAGGAATATGAACTTTACCACCTGTGTATTCTAGTAAAAATAAGTCTCTAGCAATTTGTAAATGTTCGGCTAAATCAGGACTTCCTTTTAAACCTAATTTAGTACTATTTAAGCCTTCGTTGGCGATACCTTCTCCTGCGATTGAATTATTTTTTGGAAAACTCAATACTAGTCCATCAAAATTCTGAGTATATAAAAGAGCGATTTTCATCAAATTGTCGTTTGCAATTGGTTTTTTATAGTCTCCAAAAGCGATAGCCCCAGATTGTTGCATATCATATAATTCTGCCATTTCAACGCCTTTACTTTCTTGTGTCAATGCTGCAATAGGGTAGAGGTTAGTAGCAGATCCAGTGGCTTTATTTTTTAAAAACTCAACAGCAGATTTATTGTCAATAACAGGGTTTGTATTTGCGTTAACAGCTACCGCTGTAAAACCACTTTTAGCAGCTACCTGCAATCCTTTTTGTATGGTTTCTCGTTCTTCAAAACCTGGTTCTCCAAGAGAAACACTAGTATCAAACCAACCTAGAGAGATGTGAAGGTTTTCAAATTCAACAATTTGATAATCCTCCTTTTTAGGAATAGAATTTTCTATTTTTTGGATAATTCCATTGGTAATTAAAATGTCTTTTTGTTGATTATGATATGGGCTTGAAGAGTCTATAATCGTTGCCGATTTTATAAGCGTGGTCATAGTTTATAGAATTTTAAAATCAAAATTTCTAAAAGCAAAGATACAATTGCCAAAGCTAAAAACCACTTCCAAAGCCAATGAACTTCATTTTTATTGTTAATTTCGGTGAAAATATCTTTGATTGAAGAATATATACTAATGTTAGAGTTTGTTTTTTTAATTTCATTTAAATCTAAAAAACTCAATAAACTTTCTTCTTTAGGATAATTAAATGCGAGCTTTTGTATGGTATCTTTTTTTCGTAAAATGGAATAGAATCCTGCATTTGTAGGTTGTTCTTTTGTAGTTATAGTAACTTTATTTTGAAATATTTGTTGAATGGGAATAAAGGAAATTTCTGAATTTGAAATTGATAAAATTTCATCTTTGGTAAGGTTTTCTTCAATATCTATTCTGTTTTCTTTGTCAATTCTATAGAATAATTGAGTCTGCTTGTAGCTTAATTTTCCAAAATTGTAAAAAACGGGAACGATTAAAGGGGATTTAAGGAAGTTACTATTCTTTTTGTTGATTGGACTCGAAATGTAAAAAACGTTGTAATTATTATTGTTTATTTTGCTAATAAATGGAATTTTATTTTCAAATGAGACAATTTTACTACTCTTTTTAGAAGAAATAGGGTAGTAGTTTCGAATTGTTGGATATTGAAAATTAGTAACTTTTTTAGAAAAGACGTTTTTGAAAAATGGATGATTGTAATTAATATTAGTAATTTTTAAAGAGTCAGTAATTTTTGATGAGATTTTACCCGCATTTAATTTCTTTAATAAGGAATTATAGGAATTTAAGTTCAAATTCTCATTTGGAATAATAACCAAACTTCCTCCTTTAATAGAAAATTCGATAATACTTTTTGATAAAGTTTCAGGAATATATTCTAGCTCATTTAAAATGATTGTTTGTTGTTTTAAAATTGAATTATAATTTACATTTTGAGCAGAAGATTTTGTAAAATTAAATTCATTTTTGCTGTAAATTTTTGATAAGAAGTCAGCATCATTTCCAATAGATAAAACATTAATTTTTTTAGCGGTATTTAAACTAAAATGTAAAGTGTTGTCAAAACTAAAAGTGTCGCTAAAAGTTATAGTTAGTTTCCCAATAAAATTGGATTGATTTTGGATTGAGAATTGAATAATTTTATCAGCATCTTTTTTGATAGAGAAGGACTGTTTGCTGATGAGTTTTGAGTCATTAAAAATTGCTAAAGGGATATTGTTTTGAGGTTGACCTTGATTTTTTACAACCACATTAACAATAAAATTAGTTAAATTTTCATTTGTTATAAAAACACTATCAATAGAAATGTTGTTTTTTTGAGAATGTGTTAGTTTTATAGCAGAAAAAGCAGGTGTTACATTTGTAAACTTTGATTTGTAATTATATTGAAAATCAGATATTAGTATGTTTTTATTTAAAGTTTTTATTTTATTTTTGTTTTGACTCTCAATTCTAAAGAAAATACTATTAAAATTTAGTTTTTTTGATGATACTTTTAAATTTTGAAGCACTTTTTTTAATTCAATTTTAGATATATTGCTATAAAAATTGTCATTAGTTTGTAAAGAATAAATATCTTTTTCTGAAGCATAATCTATAATTTCTTGAGTAGCATTATGCAATAAATTTCCCTTTTCACCTTCAGAATTTGTACTTAAAGAATTATCTAAATAGATAAAAGTATGTTGCTTTTTTGTTTCTTTTTTTTTGCTAAAATATGGTTGTGAAAATGCAAAAAATATCGCTGAAAATAATAACATTCTATTTGCTAAAATAATCCATTTTTTTATGCGAGAACTTTTTCTAGTTTGTTGTTCTATTTTTTGTAAAAAAGCAACATTTGTAAATGGTACTTTTACAAATTTTTGCAATTGAAAAAGGTGCACTAGAAGGGGGATAATCAGTAGTGCAAAAGAGTATAGAATTTCAGGATTTTTAAATTGCATTTAAGGTTTTGTGTCAATTTTTAAGAAATCTAATTTATTACAAAAAAAAGGATTAATAAAGTGTTGTTCATTTCTAATTAAAACTTTTCAAAAACACCTAATCCAAATAGTGCAAAATCGTATTTTACAGGGTCTATTAGGTCTAATTTTCTAAGATTAATATCCAATTCACTTAAAGCTTTCCAATCGTTTTGTTTTCTTTGTAAGAGTTTTAATTTCCTGGCTACATTGCCTGAATGCACATCTAAAGGACAAGATAAATGTGCTGGATTATGGTTTTTCCAAATTCCAAAATCTACTCCAGCTTTGTCACTTCTAACCATCCATCTTAAAAACATGTTAATTCTTTTAGCTGCAGAGTTTTTTATAGGGTCAGAAATATGTTTTTGTGTTCTTTGTTGATGAGGAACTTCAAAGAATACTTGTTTTAAATGATGAATTGCATTTTTATAATTTTCTTCATTGTTTTTAATTTTTAAAACATTTTCTAAACCTTGATGTTTTTTATAAATATGTTGTAGAGAAGTAATAAATTGTTGTAAATCAATCGTGTTAAAGGTTCTGTGTACAAAATTTTCAAACATTTTTAAATCACTTTTTTGATGATTGATAACAAAATCATAAGGCGAAAACTCTAATAAATCCATCATTTTAGAGGCATTTTTGATAATCATTTTTCGTTTTCCCCAAGAAATAGTAGCTGTTAAGAATCCAGCAATTTCTATGTCTTCTTTTTTAGAAAATAAATGTGGAATTTGAATAGGGTCAGACTCAATAAATTTAGGATTATTGTATAAAACCACTTTTTCGTCTAAAAATGCTTTGAGTTCTTTTTTTGTCATAATTTATATAGAATTACCAGCTGCAAAAGTAAATAGCATTAATATCGCATTATAACAAGCATGTAAAACCATGCTCCAACCTAAACTGAAACGAACTCGAATGAAACCAAATATACCGCCTAATAAAGTCTGGGGTAATACTAAAATAGGCGTTAAAAGCAACACATTAGTTGTAATTTTAAAATTAGATAAATGTATGAGTCCAAAAATAATAGCAAATAAGTAAAAAGAAATTTTAAAGCTATTGGTACTTTTAAAAAGTGTTAAAGGACCTCGAAAAATAAGTTCTTCAAATAATGGAGCAAGAATTACAGCAATAAAAAATACAATGGGTTTAGAATACGTTTTCATTAGATCTTCCATAGCGTGTTCTTCCATATTAATCCATCCTAATTCTTCGATTAAAACAAAGACAGGAGATATTAGTAAACCAGTAATTACACAAATTAAAAGTAAGTGGCTGAATTTTTGAAAACGATAGCTAAACGATAGGTTTTCGTCTTTTGTTAAAACAGGATTTTGTAAATAACGTACCAATTCAGCAAAGGTTTCCTTCATAATTCTCGATTTATTGATTCGTAGTTGTTTTGAGAAATTAGTAACTAGAAACTACAAAATTTTACCATCTTTCATAATTAGTTTTCTGTCAGACATATCAGCTAATTCTTGATTGTGAGTTACTAAAACAAATGTTTGGTCGAATTCATCACGAAGTTTAAAAAATAAATCATGTAAATTTTTTGCAGATTCACTGTCTAGGTTTCCACTAGGTTCATCGGCTAGAATAACAGAGGGTTTGTTGATTAAAGCTCTAGCTACCGCAACTCGTTGTTGTTCTCCACCAGAAAGTTCGTTGGGTTTGTGATTTATCCTGTTCGATAATCCTAAAAAACTAAGTAGTTCCTTTGCTCTGGTTTCGGTTTCTTTTTTTGATTTTTTTCCTATAAGAGCAGGAATGCAAACATTTTCTAGTGCTGTAAATTCGGGTAATAATTGATGAAATTGAAAAATAAAACCAATATGGTTGTTTCTAAAGTTAGATAATTCTTTATCGGATAGATTTTTAAGAGAAATATCATTGATTGATAACTCAAAATTTTGATCCTTTAAGGGTTTGTCTAAAGTGCCTAAAATTTGAAGAAGTGTTGTTTTTCCTGCTCCAGAAGGTCCAACTATAGCTACAATTTCACCTTTTTTTATATGTAAGTCCACACCTTTTAAAACTTCTACATCTCCATAATATTTATGGATGTTTTTAGTAACAATCATAAGTAAATTATATTGCCACTAAAATATAAAAAAACAGATACACTTTAAGGGCATATCTGTTTTTCTTCTAGAATTGGGGAGATAATATTTAAAAAATATTTTTAAGTTTATTATAATCTATAAAATACACAAATCTTACCGAGAAAGTATGTCTTTGAGATTGATCGAACAGATTCTCTAAGTTTTCACTAAAACTTAAATTAGAGTTTGTATCAGAATTAAAAATTGAATTTCTGTAAAATGCAATTAATTGACTACCTGGAGCAAATTGCCAAATGTAATTTAAATCTAAATTCCAACTGTTAAAGTTTACATTATCACCAGTATACGTGTTATTTGGATCTAAACCTCCTTCTGTATTTAAGTTGTTAAAACTATTATAGTTTACTGCTTCCCAATAATGTCTAAAACTTAATGATAATGAGGAGTTTGTACTAAAACTATAGCTACCAGAAATGGTATTTGTATAATTTTTACGATCTCTAAAACCAAAAATGATATCATTGCCGACTTCATCTACATAACCTTGATCGTCATTTGTTTTATTAAAATTTAGTCTGTAACGTAATGAAAACTGATTGTTAAATCTTTGGCGAAGTCCTAAACCAAATCCATAACCTTCTTTTGGGTTTTTAGAATAACCAGTGTAATAAGCATTTCCGCTTAGTTCAAACTTTTTTTGCGAGTTCGTTTCAAACCAACCGTTTATATTCTTTCGTTCTGGTTGTATAAAAAAGATTCCACTTGTCGTTCCTTGTCTAGGTTCAAAGAAATCTTTATTTTCTGTTCCATAGTTTACAAATGCACCAAAGGAAAGACGTTTTCTAGTCTGTGCGCTACCACCAAAACCAGTTTGATAACCAGTGTAAACTCCAGAAAAATGTTGAAAATTTGCATTATGATAAGAGTTTACCCAAATTCTATTAAAGTTTTTTGTGGGCTGTAGTGTTCTCCATCCAATATTTCCATAAATGGTTTGTTCGTTGTTTCCGAAAAGAATTCCCAAATCATTTGGGTTAAAATCTTTGTTTTCAAAATTATAACCTAATTCCCAAAACCAATTTCCCGAATTGTAACCAAAACTATTGTCAAAAGTCCAACCTGTATTCGGATTGTTTATATCGTCAGAAATATTGCTCATTCTTACAGATCCATCTGCATTATATTTGCTGTCTTTGGTTTCTATGTGCCAATCTAAAGCAGTTACATTTGCATCTCTAAATCGTCCATCTCTTGTAACATTGGTATTGATTAATGACAATGTTGAATTTTGATTAAATTGTTGATCTAAAACTAGAATATTGAAGTTGGTAAATGGACTAGTAACTTCTGTTCTTGTTTCGCCTGTTTTATTATTTTTTATAGTAGCTTCTGTTTTTTCTGTTATAGCATTAAAAAAACCAATTCCTAGTCCTTTTTTTGTTCTACCCGAAACCTTAATCGCATTTAACATGGTAACTTTACTGGGTGAATTAATAATTTCTTCATCAGCAGTAAGATTTCCTTCAACATTAAATTGATCAATCGGAGCAGCACCAATTCTTCTTGAGTAAAATAGTCTTGCAATATTAAAAAGCTCTGTTCCTTCAGTAAAAAATTGTCTTTGTTCTCTAAATTGCTGTTCAAAAGGACCTAAATTTAAGACAACATCATCAAAACCTACCTGACTAAAATCTGGAATTAAAGTTGCATCAAGTGTGAAATTTTCTGTTAAACCATATTTAATATCCATTCCTACACTCCAATCAAATTGCGTATTTCCTTCAAAAGTATTAGTAGTTGCTGATGCATAAGGGTATAGGTTTAATCTAGTAGGAGGTTTAATATCTCTAAAATCGGTAATTAAACCGTCGTATTGTGTCCATCTTCCCACAGTATTGTCTATATGAGTCCAAGTGTGTTGTTGATTTAATTTTTCAAGTCTTCTATGAAAATTAAAACCCCAAGATTGTACAGGTTCATTTGCAAAACGCAATGCACGGTATGGAATTTCCATTTCTACATTCCAACCTTGTTCATCTGTAGAGACAGCACTATCCCAAACTGCACTCCAATCAAAATCCTCTCGTCCATTAGAAACTTTTGAGTCCGCTTGATTCCCTGTAGATTGAACTACAAATTCGAATGGATTTTGACCATCATCATTTGGGTTTATGGTGACTAAAAAGAAATCAGCAATACTAAAATTATCTCTTACCGCAAACTCTTTTGGAATTCCATCAGGATCAGGATCTTTCATTTGAGCAGCAATATAAATGGCATTGTCATCATAAATTACTTTAACAACAGTTTGATATTCATCTTTTACAAGTTCGCCATTTTCAGGTCTTAAAATAACAAAGTTGGTACATATTTCAGCATTTTTCCAAGCATCATCATTTAGAATACCATCAATTTTAGGTGCTTTTGTTACTCTTGATGTTTTAATCGTTTTCCGATTTTTTTTGTTCTGTGCAGACAACTGGTGCAAGCAAAACAATGCTACCAGTAGTAAAGAGATTTTTTTAAACATGTATTTTTTGGTTGATTATGTGTAAACACAATGCTAATGTATTTATCTTGAATAGTGATAAATCATAAAATCGTGTTAATTATAAGAAAGACATCATAAAATTTAGACTGTTACATTATTGGGGTGTTAAATATTTCTTAAAGAATGTTTAAAACTATTTTTCTTATTTTTTTAATCGAAACCATGCAAATTTTTATTTCTGAATTTGTACTTTTGTCAACGTTTTTTAAAAGATATATACATGAACTTACACGAATATCAAGGAAAAGAAATTTTAAGCAGTTTTGGTGTTAGAATTCAACGCGGAATTGTTGCAAGCAACCACAAAGAAGCTGTAGATGCAGCTAAACAATTAACTGCAGAAACAGGTACAGGTTGGCACGTTATTAAAGCGCAAGTTCATGCAGGTGGACGTGGAAAAGGAGGAGGAGTTAAGTTAGCTAAAAACTTACAAGAGGTAGAAAGCATTGCTAATGATATTATTGGAATGATGCTAATTACACCGCAAACTTCTGCTGAAGGAAAAAAAGTGCATCAAGTTTTAGTGGCAGAAGATGTATATTATCCTGGAGACTCTGAACCAGAAGAATATTATATGTCGGTTTTATTAAACAGAGCAACAGGTAAAAATATGATTATGTACTCTACAGAAGGTGGAATGGATATCGAAACTGTGGCAGAAGAAACTCCGCATTTAATATTTACTGAAGAAATAGACCCTTTATTAGGTATTATGCCTTTCCAAGCACGTAAAATTGCGTTTAATTTAGGTTTATCTGGAGTTGCTTTCAAAGAAATGACAAAATTTGTAACAGCTTTATATACAGCTTATATTAAATCTGATTCTTCTATGTTTGAGATTAATCCTGTTTTAAAAACTTCTGATGATAAAATTATGGCAGTAGATGCTAAAGTTTCGCTAGATGAAAATGCATTATACAGACACAGAGATTATGCAGCTATGCGTGATTTAAGAGAAGAAAACCCCATTGAAGTTGAAGCGAAAGCTGCAGGGTTAAACTATGTAGATTTAGATGGTAACGTTGGTTGTATGGTAAATGGAGCAGGTTTAGCAATGGGAACTATGGATTTAATTAAAGAATCTGGAGGTGAGCCTGCAAACTTTTTAGATGTTGGTGGTACTGCTGATGCACAAAGAGTAGAAACTGCTTTTGGTATCATTTTAAAAGATCCTAATGTAAAAGCAATTTTAGTGAACATTTTTGGAGGTATTGTTCGTTGTGATAGAGTTGCACAAGGTGTTGTAGATGCTTATAAAAATATGGGTGATAAAATTACAGTACCTATTATTTGTCGTTTGCAAGGAACAAATGCTGTGGAAGCAAAAGAATTAATTGACAACTCTGGAATGGAAATTATTTCTGCTACTGAATTTCAAGAAGCTGCTGATAAAGTAAGTGAAGTTTTAGGATAAAACCTAAATAATAATTTAAATAAAGTCTTATTTCTATAAAGAAGTAAGGCTTTTTTATTTTCTAAAATTTTAAATTTAAGACTAGTGATAAATTTTGGAGCACAATATTAATTTATGTTTTTGCTTACAGAATAGAATGAATTTTATTTGATATCATTTTTATCAACTTTTTTATGTACGTTGAATGTAGTTTCGTAATACCCCAGTTTCCCGTTTTTTGAAATACTTTCTATAATTACCAACATTTTTCCAATATTGTCATCTGTATAAAATTCTACTTTACCAGTGTTATTTTTATCTAAAGCAACATTTGGTTTCCAAAAAACGGTAGAGCGTAAGTCTGGAGTATCCCAATCACTTTTGGTTAAGTTCTTATGTTTTGGAGCGTAAAATTCTTTTTTTACTGAAAAACTGGGTAAGGTGTTTTTAAAGATTCCTTTTGCTTTTGAAATGCCAAATAAACCTTTGCCTGTATAACTGTAAATGTTTAAAAAAGCAATGTCATAATCGCCCATGCAATAACTGTCAAAAATATCTAAACAATATTTATGTTTATTTTTAGGCCATTTTATAATTTCTACACTTTTAATTTCTTCTGGAGGTATAGCATCTAAAAGTGGATAATCTCTAATATGTACAGGAATACCATCTACAATAGCAAAAGTTAAATCAGATTCATAAACATGAGCATATAAATAATGTTCACCAAATGGGGATGTTCTGTTCTTTACAACAACATCATTAGCATAATTAAAAATTAGAATACTATATAACCCATAAGACCATTTTTTTATTTTAGTTTTTAGTTCTTTATCTTCAATAATAACATCAGGTTCACCATGTTCTTCTGTCATATTTTTTTGAATGGGTGATAGTAATCTAGTTTTAACGATTATTTCATCTAAAACAAAACCATTTTCATCAACCTTAAAGGGATTTAGTTTTGCGTAACGTTTTCTATTTTCTCTAACATAACTATTGTATTTTTCAGCAAGTTGAAGTGTTTCTTGTTTTTTAAAGTTGACTGTTAATGGTTTATGTTTGTCAATATTTAGGGTTAATTCTTTTTTCCTGCCTTTGTGGTTTTTAGTTTGTATTACATATTCTAAATTATCATTATAAGTATCACTTAAGTCAAAAGAAAACCTGCCTAAACTATCCATAGCTGTAACTCCTGCTTGAATGTCTTTTTTACCTTTAGCCATTAAAGTAAGCTCTAATGGTTTTTTGCGTTTCCTCTTTCGTTTGCTATATTCTTCAATAGAACCAGAAATTTGCAACCCTTTTTCAGGTTGATATTTAAACTCAATTTTATCTTTTGTAGGTTTAAAGATATAATTTCGCCAACCCTGAGTTAACAACAAAGCATCCATAGCATAAACCCGATGTTTGTTTTTGGTGTCAAAATAGAATTGAGGTTGTTCAATTTTTCCTTTTAGTTCAGATTCTAATAAAAAGTAGGATAAAATGTTGCTTCTATTTAACTGCATTTTTCCCAATTGTTCTTTATTGATAACTAAAAGAGAAGTGTTTATTTTTGATTGTATACCTTGGTTAATTTTAATATCAAATTCAACTTTATCTCTTTGGTAATATTCTTTTTTAACCGGTTTCGTAGTAATCTTTAAACGATTACTATCTTCTTTATAGTTAAAAACCAAACGTTCGCAAATAGGTTGGTTAAGTTTATTAAAAACTGTAAAAGTTATAATTCCCTCCGGAAACAAGCTTTTTTTAAAAGCCATTTTTACTTTTCCTTTTTTACATTGTATTTTTTTATTAAAATATGTTATGCCTCTAGCTTGTGCTTTTACCAGTAAACTATCTGATTGAGAAAAATTAGAACGTATTTGTAGCTTAAAAAAATCCTTACTAATTTTGGCATTTAGCACATAACCTTTTTCATAAATTTTTGGTAGTTTAAATGTGTAATTAGTAGTATTATCTTTAGAAATAACAGCAGTATACCTTTTAGTTTTATCTGCTTTTAATTGATAAAGCCCCATACCTAGTTGGTTACTTTTGAACTCGGTGATTTTCAATCCATTTTCATCTTTAATAATTCCTTTAACAGATATTCCTTCATTTTTATAATCCAAAGCCTTAAAAGCAACAATACTTGTAAGACCGTCAACTAGTTTACCACCTTCAGGAAAAAACTGTAGATTTATATAATCTTTATCAATAGCTATAGATTTACTGAAGGAACTGAAAGATTTGTAATCAAAGTTTTTAATTCTTACCGAATCTAATTGGACATCTATTTTAGCTTTTACCGTATTTTTAGGAAGCAAATAATCAAAAGCATATTCTTTCTCTTTATTCTTTTTTATAATTAGAGAATCTCTTTTTCCATCGATAGATAAGTAAATTTTTAGTTTTCCTTTAAATTTTGGATTGATAACTTTAGGGAATATTTTGGCTGAAAGTTCTAATTGACTATTTGCTTTTTCTGAAATAGTAACTTCTCTAATAGGCTCTTTGTTTAAATTTTTTTTTCTAGTTTTAAAGATATCAATATATAGTTTGCTAACTAGGTTGTCTTTAAAATTGGTGTTCCATTTTGTATAGGCACGAACCATATATTTACCTTCACTTAAAGGTCGAATTTCTTGCAAATCAAAAAAACCATCTCCAATACTGTTTTCAATTTTTAACAGTTTAGAAGCAACAATTCGTTCATCAAAATCAACTAAATCTACATATAGCACATTACTTAAAGAAGTTGGTTTTTGGTTTAGGTCTGTAATAATTGTTTTAAACCAAATGGTTTGATCGCTTGTAAAAACGGTACTGTTTAATTGTAAGTAAATTTTTTCTGAGTAAGAATTTTTTGAAGTTTTAATGAAAGTCTTTTTTTCTTGAGCAAACAAAGAAGTATTTAAACAACAAAAGAAAGCAATGCATATATAATAAAATACTTTTTTTTTCATTGGATTAGATTTTGGTATTTCTTTTATTGACTTTGTAAGTAGTCTCATAATATCCAAGTTTTCCATCGTTAGAAATACTTTCTATAATTACCAACATTTCTCCAATATTGTCATCTGTATAAAATTCTACTTTACCAGTGTTATTTTTACCTAAAGCAATATTTGGTTTCCAAAAAACGGTAGAGCGTAAGTCTGGAGTATCCCAATCGCTTTTGGTTAAGTTCTCATGTTTTGGAGCGTAAAATTCTTTTTTTACAGAAAAACTTGGTAATGTATTTTTATAAATTCCTTTAGTGTTGCTTATCGCGTAAAAACCTCTTCCAGTATGAGTATAGATGTTAATAAAAGAGAAGTTTGGCAATACATTAGGAGTTATATTGAATACGTCATCCAAATATTTAGTTTGGTATTTAGGGTTTTTAATAATTTCAACACTTTTAAGTTCTTCTATTGGTATATTACTAATTAAATGATAATCTCTAATATGAACAGGCTCTCCATCTACGATAACAAAAGTAAATAACGAGCCATCAATATGCGCATAGCTAAAGCTATCAGCATTAATTTCAAGTGGGGGTTTTTTCTGAAACGTAAAATCAACAATATTGATAATTATTTCATCTTTTATAATAAAACCAAGATCTGTACCTCGAACTAAAGAGGTTTTTTCTCCATTATTACCGGATTCGAATTCAGAAGTATTATTATTCTCAATTTCTGGGTAGGGAACATCTATGATTTTTACATCATCTGGGAATTTAAAGAGTAATAGACTATAAAGTCCTGACATCCATTTTTCTTCTTTAGACACCAGTTCTTTATCTTCAATAATAACATCTGGTTCACCATGTTCTTTGGTCATTTTTTCTTGTATCGGAGATAGCAACCTTGTTTTAACGATTATTTCATCTAAAACAAATCCATTTTCATCAACCTTAAACGGATTTTCTTTGACAAAACGTTTCCTATTTTCTATAACATAACTATTGTGCTTTTCGGCAAGTTGGAGTATTTCTTGTTTTTTAAAATTTACTTTTAAGGGTTTTGATTTGTCTATATTAATGGTCAGTGCTTTCTTTCTGCCTCTATGGTTTTTTGTTTGTATGAGATATTCTAAATCATCATTATAAGTATCATTTAATTCAAATGAAAATCTGCCTAGACTATCCATAGTTGTAACATTGGCTTGAATGTCTTTTTTACCCTTAGCCATTAAAGTAAGTTGTAATGGTTTTTTACGCTTTCTTTTGGTATATTCTTCAATAGTACCAGAAATTTGTAAACCTTTTTCAGGTTGCTGTTTAAACTCAATTTTTTCTTCTGTTGGTTTAAATATATAGTTTCTCCAGCCCTGTGTTAGTAATAAAGCATCCATTGCATAAAACCGATGTTTGTTATTTTTGTCAAAATAAAAATTTGGTTGTTCAATTTTTCCTTTTAATTCAGACTCCAATAAGAAATAAGAAAGAATATTAGTTCGTTTCAATTGCATGTTACCCAATTGTTCTTTATTTAGTACTAGCAAAGAGGTGTTTTTACTTGCTTGCAGCGAATCGTTAACGTTAATCTTTAAAATGACTTTTTCTCGTTGTGTGTAATTCTTTTTATTAGTGTTTGTATTAATTTTTAAACGACTGCTATGTTCTTTGTAATTAAATACCAATCGTTCGCAAATAGGCTGATTTACGTTGTTAAACACTGTAAAAGTTACTATGCCTTCTGGGAATAAATTTTTCTTAAAACCGATGTTAACTCTACCGTTTTTGCATTTTACTTTAGAACTGTTATAGATAATTCCTCTTGACTGTACTCTTATAAATAAACTATCTGTTTTAGTGAAATTAGATTGTATTTGTAACTTAAAAAGATCTTTAAAACTTTTTGCCACTAAAGCATATCCTTTTTTATGAATTATTGGCAATTCAAACTTATAATTAAGGGTGTTTACAGAAACTTCTGCATAATAGGTTTTGTCTTTATTAGGTTTTAATTGATAAAAACCCATTCCTAATTGATTACTTTTAAATTCTGTAACTATTAGTCCGCTATTGTCCCTTATAATTCCATTAACTTGAATTCCTTCGTTTTTGTAATCTAAAGCTTTAAAGCCAATAATACTTGTTAGACCATCGATGAGTTTACCTCCTTCAGGAAAAAACTGAACATCAATAAAGTTTTTATCAATAGCTATGGTTTTGCTAAAAGAGTTAAAAGATTTATAATTGAAGTTCTTGATTTTTATAGAATCTAATTGTACATCTATTTTAGCTTTAATACTATTTTTGGGAAGTAAATACTTAAAAGTATATTCTTTATTCGGATTCTTTCTTATAATTATCGAATCTTTTTTGTCATCAATAGTTAAGTAAATTTTTAGTTTACCTTTAAATTTAGGATTAATAACTTTAGGAAATACTTTAGCAGAAAGTTCTAATTGCTTGTTGTCATTTTCAGAAATAACAATATTTCTGATTGCTTTTTCACTAGTTTTAATTTTTGTAGGTCTAAAAATATCGATATATTGTTTACTGACAAATTTTTCTTTAAAATTCAAATTCCACTTTGTATAGGCGCGAATCATATACTTTCCAGGAATTAAAGCAGTAATTTCTTGTAGATCAAAAAAACCATCAGTAATTCCGTTTTCTAATTTTAGGATTTTAGAGCTTACTATTCGTTTGTCAAAATTAATGAGATCTACATATAGAACTTTGCTTAAGACCGTTGGTCTTTGATTAACATCAGTAACAACAGCTTTAAACCAAATGGTTTGGTCACTTGTAAAAACGGTACTATTTAATTGTAAGTAAATTTTTTCAGCGTAAGCTATTTTAGAAGTTTTCTTTTGAGTAAATATTTCTTGAGCAGTAAGAAAATTGTTTAAAGAACAAAAAATAAAAAGAGTAGCTAAGTAGTAAATATGCTTTTTCATAATTTTTCTTTTAGCAAACTAATTTCATCTCTAAACTTTGCTGCTGCAATAAAGTCTAATTCTTTCGCTGCAGCTTCCATTTGTTTACGTTTTTCTCTGATACGTTTTTCGATTTCTTCTTTAGGTAAGTATTGTAAGTCTTGCTCTGCTGCAACTTGTTTGGCGTTGTCATAATGGTAACTAGAGATGGCAGACTTAGACAAAGTGTCGTCTATTTTTTTATTAATTTGAGTTGGAGTGATGTTGTTTGCGGTATTGTATGCAATTTGTTTTTCTCGCCTTCTATCGGTTTCATCCATAGTTTTTTGCATGCTGTTGGTAATTTTATCAGCATACATAATTGCCAAACCATTTACATTTCTAGCTGCTCTACCCACAGTTTGTGTTAAAGAACGATGGGAACGTAAAAAACCCTCTTTATCAGCATCTAAAATGGCTACTAAAGAAACTTCAGGCAAGTCTAAACCTTCACGTAATAAGTTAACTCCTATTAAAACATCAAACAAACCTTTACGCAAATCTTGCATAATTTCTACACGCTCTAAAGTATCAACATCAGAATGAATATAACGACATCGAATATCGACTCTTGTTAAATATTTAGTCAATTCTTCTGCCATTCTTTTGGTTAAAGTAGTTACCAAAGTTCGTTCATCTTTTTCGACTCTTATTTGAATCTCTTCAATTAAATCATCTATTTGATTTAAACTTGGTCTAATTTCTATTGGTGGGTCTAATAATCCTGTAGGACGAATGACTTGCTCCACAAAAACGCCTTCTGTTTTTTGTAGTTCGTAATCAGCTGGAGTTGCAGAAACAAAAATAGTTTGATTTTGTAATTCTTCAAATTCTTCAAACTTTAATGGACGATTGTCCATTGCTGCAGGTAATCTGAAACCATATTCCACTAAATTTTCTTTTCTACTTCTATCTCCACCATACATAGCGTGGGTTTGCGGAACCGTAACGTGACTTTCATCAATTATCATTAAATAATCATCAGGAAAATAATCTAACAAACAGAAAGGTCTTGTACCTGGATTTCTTCCATCTAAATAACGAGAATAGTTCTCAATTCCTGAACAATAACCCAATTCTCGAATCATTTCTAAATCGAATTCTGTACGTTCTTTTAAACGTTTTGCTTCTAAATGCTTTCCGATTTCTTTAAAATAATCTACTTGTTTCATCATATCTTCTTGAATTTGATGAATGGCATTTTGTAATACATCTGGGGAAGTCACAAATAAGTTTGCAGGATAAATATTTAGGGTTTCAAAACGTTCTAAAACAGTTTGACTTTCTAAATCAAAAGCTTCTATTTCTTCTATTTCATCACCAAAAAAATGAATTCTGTATCCATTGTCTCCATAAGAAGGATAAATGGTAACTACATCTCCTTTTACTTTAAATGTGCCGCTTTTTATCTCTTGTTCTGTTCTAGCATATAGGCTAGTAACTAATTGATGTAAAAACTTGGTTCTTGAAATTTGTTGATCAACGTGAATTGGAATTACATTTTTCTTAAATTCTTGCGGATTTCCAATACCGTATAAACAAGAAACAGAAGCAACAACTAAAACATCTCTTCTACCAGAAAGTAGGGAAGAAGTTGTACTTAAACGTAGTCGCTCAATATCATCGTTAATAGATAAATCTTTTTCAATATATGTTCCTGTTACCGGAATGTAAGCTTCAGGTTGATAATAATCGTAATACGAAACAAAATATTCAATAGCATTTTCAGGAAAAAACTGTTTAAATTCAGAATATAACTGAGCGGCCAAAGTTTTATTATGCGCTAAAACTAAAGTTGGTTTTTCAACTTTTTGAATCACATTAGCAACTGTAAATGTTTTTCCAGAACCCGTAACTCCCAATAAAGTCTGAAACCTTTCTCCAGAAGTAATGCTTTGAGATAGTTCTTTAATTGCTTCTGGTTGATCTCCAGTTGGAGAAAATTCTGAGACTAACTTAAATTCCATATTGTAAAAATACGGATACTCATCGAAAAGTTCAATGTATAAATCTTATAAATCTCTCTTTTTTAACAGTGCGTAAGACAAATAAATAAAGATGAATGTCCAAACAGACACAATAAGAATGTTTGTAAACTCTACAGAATAGCTTTTTGTAAAAGTTTCTCCAATTTGATTGGCTACAGATTTTACGGCACCTAATCTAGAAAATGGTTCTTTGATTAAGTTAGCCATAGCTTCTAAAGGGAAAAACTGCATAATTGCATCAACTTTTTCAGAGGTGTTTTTAGCAGATTTTAAAGTCCAAAATAAATATCCTTTAAACATACTTTCTGCAATTAACCAAACTACAATTGCTCCAACAGCAAACGCAGAACGTTTTACTAAAATTCCAAAAAAGAGTCCCATAGAAAAGAATCCCACCAGTTTTATAAAAAAAGCTAATAAATATTCTAAATCAGAAACGATTATTGCGAATTCATTATAATCAGAATAAATAAGTCCTAAGACTAATGAAACTATAAATACAAATAAAGTAGAGATCAGTGAAAAAGCCAATACAGTATAAAATTTTGAAAGTATAAATTCTTTCTTGCTTAAACCATCTATTAGATTTTGTTTTAATGTTTTATAGCTGTATTCGTTTGCCATCATAGAAACGATAACTAGTAGTAAAAAGAATTTTAAAATAGCTGCCATATAGGTGTTAAAATGCCAGATATATGGAAAATTAAAAATACCTGCGTCAGCTAAATGGAATTTTACGGGACCAATATCAAATTTAATGGCAGCAATTAATGCAATAGAAGTTAATAATCCAAAATAAATAATTGAGAGTACCTTGCTGGCTTTGTTGTATTTTAATTTATGAAATTCTATGGTTAGAAGTCTTAACATAGTATGTGTATTTTTTAAGAATGGGTTCTAGATTGGGCTCGAACTGATTTTCTTTTTTGTTAGTTGTTGTTAGTTAAATCTAAGAATTGTTGTTCTAAACTAGGTTTACGTTTTACCAAATGCGATAAAACAACTCCCTTTTTAAACAAATATTCATTAATTTCTGTTGATGTAATATTACTATTTAGAGTAGCAATAATGGTTTCATGTTCTTTGGTAACTTTACCAATTTCTGGATGTGTTTCTAAAATTGATAAAAGTTTTTCTTCATCAGCAGCTACTTTTAGTTCAAATAAACCATTAGAAGCGGTCATTTCATCAACTCGACCACTATATAATTTTACTCCTTTTCTAATTACAACAACATGAGAACATACTTTTTCTACTTCGTCTAAAAGGTGAGAAGCTAGTAAAATAGTTGTGCCATTTGCAGCAATTTTTTTAATAATCTGGCGTATTTCGTGTATACCTTGTGGATCTAAACCATTAGTAGGTTCATCTAAAATTAGAATTTCAGGATCGTTTAGTAATGCAGATGCAATTGCTAAACGTTGTTTCATTCCTAAAGAGAATGTTTTAAACTTGCTATTTCTTCTTTCAAAAAGGTTTACGGTAGTTAGTTTCTCGTCTATTTTTTCTGTAGAAATTCCTTTAATTTTACAAATCAATGCTAAATTTTGAGTTGCTGTCATATATGGGTAGAAGTTTGGTCGCTCTATAATAGCGCCAACTTTCTTTAAAGCTTCGTGTGTAGATAGGTTTCCGTTAAACCAAGAAAAATCTCCAGAAGTTCTGTTTACAACGTTAAGAATAATACCTAAAGTAGTTGATTTTCCACTTCCATTTGGGCCTAAAATTCCATAAACATTTCCTTTTTGTATGTCAAATGAAAGGTTGTTTACTGCGTGAACTTGCCCGTATTTTTTATCGAGATTTTTAAGTGATAAGATAGTTTCCAAAGAAATTGTTTTAGTCGATTATGTGAATAAGACGACTAATTTACAATTTTGTTACTGAAAAATTTGGAAGAATGAAGAATGAAGTTGAAAGTTGGAAAGATGGGGTTGAGTGTTATGTAGATTTTGGATAAAATTACAATTCTTTTTTAATTTCATTCTTGCCTGCTTTTCTTTCTGCTTTCCAAAAAAAACGTTTTCCGAATTTACGGAAGTGTTTACACCACTCGCTATCAGAAGTTAGAACGCCTTTCTTTTTGGTACTCATTATTAATACTCATTAAAATCGAAATCATCAAAATGACCAAATTCATCATCAATATCACCATCATCACCAAATTCATCTAATTTATCAGCGACAAACTCTTTTTCTGGAGCTTCTTCAGGAATTTCACCAACAGACAAAATTGTTTGTGGTAAATCACCTCTTTTATCATCAGTAATCTCAACAACATCCACATAGAAAGTCCACATATTTAGAAAATCATATACATAAATGAGTTTATCATTCTCTTCAGGTAAAGTATCCTTTAAAATGCAAGTTTGCATAGAAATTCCTTCTCCAGCTTCAGCCATATTAAATAATGGAATTTCTTCACCTTGGTTCCATTCATCATCAGTTCTATAAAAAGAAGCCATTTCTTGCCCCTCAAAACCAAAAGATTTTGCAATAATTAAGTGCAAATCTTCTAAGTTTAGTTTGTCATCTACCAAAATGGTTCTAATAACATCTTCTTTGGTGTCTAAAATTACGCGTATTTTGTACATAAAATGCTTTAACTTTTCTGCAACAAAAATACAATTTTTTATATGTACTTTTACATTACAATTTTAATGATATGGATACAACTACCATTTTAAAAGCGTTTAACAATCGTTCTAAAAATACGTTAATGGAAACGCTTGATATTGAATATGTTGCTGTTGGTGATGACTTTTTAACTGCTAAAATGCCAGTAAACTCTAGTGTTCATCAACCTTATGGTCAATTACATGGAGGTGCTACTGCAGCATTGGCAGAAAGTGTAGGTAGTGCTGCTTCAAATTTTTTTATTGATGGCAAAACTCAATTTGTTAACGGAATTCAATTGTCTATAAACCATATTAAAAGCAAAGAAGAAGGTTTCGTTTTTGCAACAGCAAGAAACATTCATAAAGGAAGAACCACGCATTTATGGGAAGTAAAAATTGTTGATGAAAATGATCATTTGATTTCTGTTGCTAAAATGACTAATATTGTTTTAAATAAAAAATAATTTAAACTTCACATTGAGCATTATTTTTAATAATATTGAAGAGAATTATAAGGGCAATATACCTTTTGTAGCTTATAGAAAGCCCAAATCAGACTTGGTTTCTGCATTTTTTATGAAGAATGACAATTTGTATTTTACTTCTAGATTTACAGAAAACGGCTTTGTTTTTGCTCCTTTCAATAGTGATGAAAAAGTAATTTTATTTCCAAAGAAAAATGCAGATTTTACTACTGAAAAACTAGTTTTAGTTGATGAATTTATTGAAAATAATGATTTTATAAATATTAAAAGTTCTGACAAACAAAATCATCTTCATCTGATAGAAAATGCGTTAGATATTATCAATAAAAATGAATTAAAAAAAGTTGTGATTTCTCGAAAAGAAGAAGTTCAAATAGCGAATTTTGATGTCTTAACAACTTTTAAAAAACTTTTACAAATGTATCAAAATGCATTCGTATATGTTTGGTTTCATCCAAAAGTTGGGTTATGGTTTGGTGCAACCCCAGAAACGCTTTTACAACTCTCTAATCAAAAATTTAAAACCATGTCTTTAGCAGGAACTCAACTTTATGTTAAAAATGCTAAAGTAGTTTGGAAAAATAAAGAGTTAGAGGAACAGCAGTTGGTTACCGATTTTATAGAAAATCAGTTAATACCGATAGCCTCAAATCTTCAAATTAATAAAACAGAAACTATTAAGGCCGGCGAGTTATTGCATTTGAGAACAAAAGTAGAAGGAGTTCTTAATAAGAATTCAAGTTTGCATAAATTGATAAGAGGTTTGCACCCAACACCAGCAGTTTGTGGTTTACCTAGAGACACGGCAAAAAGTTTTATCAACTTAAATGAAAATTATAAAAGAACTTATTATACTGGATTTTTAGGAGAAATAAGTGATACAATATCAGAGCTTTATGTTAATTTAAGGTGTATGAGTATTGCTGATAAAAAAGCTACTATTTATGTTGGAGGTGGAATTACTCAAGAAAGTACACCAAAAAAAGAGTGGGAGGAAACTGTTTCCAAAAGTAAAACGATGAAAAGAATTTTATAAATAAAAAAACCGTAAATATAGACTTACGGTTTTTAAAGTAAATTAATTTGAATTGAAATTAATATTGTACTCACAAAATAGAAAACCACTTTGCTGTAGCACAATAAAAAGTCTTTATATTTTATATATCATCAAAAGAAACATCGGTAAAACTCTGAGCCGATTTTGGTGCTTCATTTGCAATTTCTTCTTTCTTAAAATCTTTTTGATGACGCTCACTAATTACTTCGCTACCTTTGGCTTCTAAAATAAAATCTGTAGCCTTTGCTAACATTTCTTTAAAATCAGTAAAGTCTTCTTTATATAAATAAATTTTGTGTTTTTGATAATGGAAAGAACCATCATCGTGCGTAAATTTTTTGCTTTCTGTAACGGTTAAATAATAATCGTCTGCTTTTGTAGCTCTAACATCAAAAAAATAAGTTCTTCTTCCAGCTCTTAATACTTGTGAAAAAATTTCTTCCTGTTCAACTCTCTCTGCCATAATTTTCTTAAAATAGTAATTATAAAATGTTTGTTATACTGAACAAATCTAACAAAATATTTTATTTGGCAATGTTAAAGACTACATTTCTTTTTCTAAAAGTTGCTGTTGGTATAAATCTTTGTAATAACCATCTTCTGTTATTAATTGATTATGAGTTCCTTGTTGTATAATTTTGCCTTCATCTAAAACTATAATTTTATCTGCATTTTTAGCTGATGAAACCCTATGGCTAATAATAAAAGTGGTAATATTTTTAGAAATACGTTCTAAATTAGATAAAATTTTCTCTTCTGTTTCTGTATCCACAGCAGATAGACAGTCATCAAAAATTAAAATTTTAGGCTTTTTAATAATTGCTCTAGCAATAGAGACACGTTGTTTTTGTCCACCAGAAAGTGTAACTCCTCTTTCACCTAATATAGTTTTATATCCTTTTGGGAAATCGATAATATTTTTGTGTACATCAGCATTTTTTGCAGCTGTAATAATTTCTTCTTCAGTGGCGTCTTCTTTACCAAATTTTATGTTGTCCTCTATACTTTCAGAAAATAAAAAAGGATCTTGAGGTACAAAACCAATTTGATTTCTAATATCATATAAATTAATTTCTTTTATAGATTGATGATCTAATAAAACAGCACCTTCTTTGGTGTCATATAATCTAGAAATAAGTTCAATAATTGTCGATTTACCCGATCCAGTATTTCCTAAAATAGCTAAGGTTTCTCCTTGTTTAACCGAAAAACTTACATTTTTTAATGCAGTAATATTAGTGTCATCATAAGTAAATGATACGTTTTTAAATTCTACATTTCCTTTTAATGTAGTAGAGGAAGAAGCAGAGTTTTGAATTTCGGGAACTTGTTTTAAAAATTCATTTATTCTTAATTGAGAAGCCTCTGCTTGTTGTATCATTGATGTTACCCAACCTACCACTGCAACTGGCCAAGTTAAAATGTTTACATAAAGCATAAATTCAATGATGGTACCTATTTGAATTTCATTATTAATATATTGTTGTCCACCAATATAAATTACTAATAAATTACTGATTCCAATTAATAAAATCATTAAAGGAAAAAATAGAGCATTTGCTTTATGGAGGTAAATATTTTTTTCTTTACTTTCATCAGCAATCTTATCAAAGTCTTTAATAATTATTTTTTCGATGCCATAAGATTTCACCACACTAATTCCTGAAAAAAACTCTTGATTATAAGTAGTTAATTTCGATAAATATTGCTGTACTACAGTACTTCTTTTATGAATTACTTTACTTAATACAAAAATAGAAATTGATAATAAAGGAAAAGGAATTAGGGTGTACATGGTTAGCTTAACATCGATACTAATCATTTGTGTAAAACCTACAGCAAAAAGCACAATCATATTCATACTGTACATAATTGCTGGACCAACATACATTCTTACTTTAGAAACGTCTTCAGAAATTCGGTTCATTAAATCACCTGTTCTGTTTTTCTTATAAAAATTTAGGGATAATCTTTGGTATTGCTGGTATATCTCATTTTTTAAATCAAATTCTATCAATCTGGAAGTAACAATGATGGTCTGTCTCATCAAAAAAGTAAAAAATCCAGCAAGTAAAGCAACTCCAATAATTATTAATATGTTTATGAAGAGTTGATGTTTGACTTCACTTAAATTAGTAATGATTCCTTTTTGATAATCCTCAACAATATTTAAAGAATCTCCAATAACTTGCGGAACTTTTAAAGCTAAGAACTTAGATAAAATTGTGATAATTAAACCAATTAGAATTCGCCATTTGTATTTCGAAAAATATTTATTGATGTATTGTAGTTCTTTCAAAAGAGAATATTTATCAACTAAAAAATAAATCACGAAGATACAAGATAAACTACAATAGTTTTTCTTAAAAAAGAATTAAAAAAGGTTTTAGAATAAAAACAAAATAACCTTACTTTTGCATCGAAATTTATTCAAGTTCTTTAGAAAATGATTAACAGAAGACATATTCGAGTTAAAGTAATGCAATCTGTGTATGCTATGTTGCAATCTCATAATGATGATATTATTAGAGAAGAAAAGTTTCTAAAACATAGTATTTTAAAAATGTACGATTTGTACGTTCTAAATCTATTATTACTGGTAGAAGTACAAAAGTTAGCATCAAAAAAAATAGCACTTTCTAAAAAGAAAATTCTTGCTACCAAAGAAGATTTATCTCCAAATACTAAATTTTTAGATAATAAAATTATCAATTCAATTGCTGAAAGTGTAAGCTTTGAAAGTTATTTAGAAGTTAATAAGTTAAATAATTGGGAGTTAGACGATGAGTATGTTAAGATAATTTTTGAAGAATTACAAAAAAGTAATTTGTACAAAAAATATTTAGATACAATAGAAAATTCTTTTAAAGTTGATAAAGCCTTTGTAATCGATTTTTTCAAAGAAATTATTGCTCCAAATGAAAAATTAGCAGAATATTATGAAGACAAGATGATTTCTTGGGTAGATGATATTCCTTTTGTTAATACATGGGTGGTAAAATCTTTAAGTAAATGCAAACCAAATCAGGCTTTTATTTTGTCTAGTTTATATAAAGATAAAGATGATGAAGATTTTGTTTCCTCTTTATTCAAAAAAACAATTTTAAAACACAAAGAGTACGAAAAAGATATCGAAGAGAAGACCCCTAATTGGGAAACTGATCGAATTGCCGATATAGATATGATTTTAATCAAAATGGCACTTACAGAGTTTTTAAATTTTCCTTCTATACCAACGAGAGTTACAATTAATGAGTATATTGAAGTTTCTAAAGATTATTCTACAGAAAAGAGCAGTTATTTTATAAATGGGGTATTAGATAAAATTTCTAAAGAATTTATTAAAAACAAAAGAATCGTTAAAATTGGAAGAGGTTTGTTATAAAACCTTGTTATAGATTTTTAATTTATTATTTTTACAAAAAATTTTTAACATCATGAGAAAATTAATTACAGTATTTGCTTTAGTAATGATAAATGTTTTTTTTCTTGCTTGTAACGGAAGTAATGCAGCAAAGAAAATAAATAAAGAAAATTTAGATAAAGCAGTAACTCGAGATGCAGATATTAAAAAAGGAACTGCAAGTATTTCCTTTGATACAAAAATGTATGATTTTGGAACTGTTAAAGAAGGTGAAATTGTAGAGAAAACTTTTAAGATAACCAATTCAGGAAAAACAGATCTTGTAATTACAAATGCCCAATCTACTTGTGGTTGTACTATTCCGGTTTGGCCAAAGGCACCTATAAAACCCGGAGAAACCGGAGATGTTAAGGTTAAGTTTAATACTTCTGGAAAACCAAATAGACAAAGAAAATCAATTACACTAACTACCAATACAGAATCTGGTAGAGAAGTGTTAACTATTCAAGGTTCTGTAACACCAAAAGCAAAAAAATAATGAATTTTACAATAATAGCTTTACAAGAGTCTGCTGGTAGCTTAATGAGTATGTTACCATTTTTAGCAATAATAGTTGTCTTTTATTTCTTTATGATTAGACCTCAAATGAATCGTCAAAAGAAAGAAAAAGCTTTTCAAGCAGAAATTAAGAAAGGAACAAAAGTTGTAACTTCTAGCGGTATTCATGGAAAAATTGTTGAAATAAATAACACCGATAATACCATTACAGTTGAAACTGGAGCAGGAAAAATTAAATTTGAACGTTCTGCTATTTCTATGGAGTTGAGCAAAAAATATTTGACTCCTGCTAAAAAGTAAAAAATAGATTAAAAGTGTACAAAGTGAGCAATGTCTATTTAGATACTGCTCACTTTTTTGTTTAGTAGCTTTTATGTAGATTGCGGTAAAAATATTTAAATTTTGAGTAAGACAAAAAAAATATCGAAGAGCTTTTTGGGGTTTTTAATTGTATCTATTCTTATTTGGTTTGTTATAACTTTATCCAAAGAATATACTACTCAATTAACTTTTTTTGTGTCATATAAAAATATTCCTCAAAATAAACTACTTCAAAAAGAACCTATTAAAACAATAGACGCTGTAGTAAAATCTACTGGTTTTAATATTTTAAGATCAAGGTTTAATAAAAATAAATTGGTTTTAAATGCCGGGTATTTAAATAGAAAATCTTTAGATAAATATTACTTTTTAAGTAAAAATCAAAAAAATAGTATTCAGAAACAATTGCATTCTGGCATGCAGTTAGTAGAAGTATTACAAGATACTATTTACCTAAACTTAGGTAGTTTGATTTCTAAGAAGGTACCTGTAATTCCTAATTTAGAAATTAATTATCATATTGGATACGATTTATCAAAAGCAATAGAAATAGAACCAGATAGTATATTAATTTCTGGACCAAAAGGCAAAGTTGATTATATTAATTCTTTAAAATTAGATCTTCTTAAACTGCAAGATGTGAAAGCTGATTTTTCTGAAAAAGTGACTATTGATAAAAAACAATTAAGCAACTTAAAGACTAATACTGGGTTTGTAACTATCTATGGTAAAGTAGAAAAATTTACAGAAGGGAGTTTTCAAATTCCTGTAGAAATCGTTAATTTACCTGAAAATGTTAAGTTGACTACTTTAGTCAAAACTGTTCAAGTAGTTTATGTTGTTGCTTTATCTAAATTTAATAGAATAGATAAAGAATCGTTTAGAATAGAATGCGATTATAAAATTTCAGAAAAGAACAATCTCAATTATTTAATTCCTAAAATTGTAATAAAGCCTAATTCTCTTAAAAGTGTTAAAGTAATTCCTAATAAAGTAGATTTTTTAATCCAGAAATAAAATGATTATAGGTTTAACGGGTGGAATAGGAAGTGGAAAAACAACAGTTGCAAATTTATTTCTTGAGTTTGATAATGTAGCCGTTTATTTTGCTGATGTAGAAGCAAAAAACTTAATGAACACCTCAAGTACCATTAAAAGTAAAATTACTAAGGCATTTGGAAAAGAAAGTTATATAAATAATCAATTAAATAGAAGTTTTATAAGCAATTTAGTTTTTCGGGATAAAGATAAATTACAAATTCTCAATACTATTGTACACCCTGAAGTAAAAAAACATTTTCAAAATTTCATAATAAATAACCAAGATAAAAAATACATTATTTATGAAAACGCTATACTGTTTGAAAGTAAAAGTAACTTGATTTGTGATTTTATTATTTCTGTTTTTGTTGATGTAAACACAAGAATTAAAAGAGTATTACTTCGAGACAAATTTACAAGAGAAGAAGCTAAAAGTAGAATTAAAAGTCAGTGGTTGGAAGATAAAAAAGTACTTCAATCTAATTATTTAATAACTAATTACGACATCTCTAAAACTAAAAATCAAGTTAAAAGAATTCATAATATTTTAACAAAAAAGGCGGTTTAATTTTTTATAAATTTACTTTTTTTGTTAAATAACTCTTAAATTTTAACTAAAACACTTGTTTTATTTCAAAAACAGCAAAAGACTTTTTTTAAAAGCCTTAACTTTGTTTCATGGGCAAAAAAATGTTTGTGCTTATTGTTGTATTAATGAGTGTTTCCTTAATTGGAATTATTGCTGTACAATTATATTGGATAAACAATGCCGTAGAAAGTAAGAAAGAGCAGTTTCAAAATGATGTTCAAAAATCTTTAGGTAGTGTTTCTGAGAAGATTAATGAAAAGGAAGAAGCTCAATTTGAAAAAAACATTAATGACATCATAGAAAATAAAGGTTTAGCAGATAATGCAGGAATTAAGAATTACTTATTTCAGCAAATAGATACGGTTAACAACCAAAGATTTACTTTTGGTGCTACTATTTTAGAAGAGAATTTTAAAATTCCAACAGATTTTCTTGATAATGATACTCTCATTTACAAACGTATAACTGGAAAAAAAGACTTTTTTCAGACTATGCATATCAAAGGGGTTGATAATATTTTCTCAGCATCAGATAACAAAAGGTTTTCTTATACAAAACGATTGTCCGATTTGGAACGAAGTCAATTTTCTGAGTTTTATAGAGATGTAAATAGTAAAAAACCAATTTACCAAAGAATTAGTAACAGGGAGTTGAATGTCCTTATTAAAAAAGAACTAGAAAAAAGAAATATATCGCTAGGATTTAAATATGGAGTGTATAGCAAAGATGGATTAGCAACAAAATTAAAATCTGGATATTACACTATAGATAAAAAAGACAGTTATCCATACCCTTTATTTTATGACCCAGACGGAAAAGTTGATTACTGGTTATATGTAACATTTCCAACAAAAAACGAACATATTTTGTCAGGTATTTCAAGTATATTGTTATTATCTCTATTTTTTATATTCATTATTATTATAGCTTTTTCTAGTTCATTATATCAATTAATTCGGCAGAAAAAAATATCAGAAATCAAAACAGATTTCATTAATAATATGACACACGAATTTAAAACACCAATTGCAACAATAAATTTGGCTTTAGATTCTATTAAGAACCCAAAAATCATTGATGATAATGATAAAGTACTGCGATATGTCCAAATGATTCGGGATGAGAATAAAAGAATGCATTCTCAAGTAGAAAATGTTTTAAGAATCTCTAGATTAGAAAAAAATCAAATAGAAATTAGTAAGGAAGCATTAGATATGCACGACATAATTGATGATGCAATTACGCATGTTAGTTTATTGATAAATGATAGGAAAGGAACAATTAATACACATTTTGAGGCGATTACTTCAGAAATTTTAGGCAATCAATTTCACCTTACTAATGTTGTTGTTAATATGTTAGAGAATGCTTTAAAATATTCTAACGGTGCTCCTAGAATTGATGTTTATACTGAGAGTACCAATAAAAATTTTCTCTTTAAAATTAAAGATGAAGGGATTGGGATGAGTAAAGCAGTTCAAAAACAAATTTTCGATAAATTTTATAGAGAACAAAAAGGAAATATTCATGATGTTAAAGGGCATGGTTTAGGTTTAGCATACGTAAAAGAAATTGTTGATAAACATCATGGGACAGTATTTGTAGAAAGTGAAAAAGGAAAAGGAAGCATATTTACAGTAAAATTACCAATAATTTAAAAAGTATAACAAGATGGGAAGCAAAAAGATTTTATTAGTTGAAGACGATCCAAATTTTGGAACAGTTTTAAAAGATTATTTAGCATTAAACGATTATAACGTTACGCATGCAAAAGACGGAATAGAAGGTCTAATTATGTTTAAAAATAGTGATTATGATTTATGTATTCTTGATGTTATGATGCCTCGTAAGGATGGTTTTTCTTTAGCACAAGATATAAGAAGTACAAATAAAGAAGTGCCAATTATATTTTTAACAGCAAAAACTTTAAAAGAAGATGTTTTAAGAGGGTATTCTGTAGGTGCAGATGATTACTTAAACAAACCCTTCGATTCTGAAGTCTTATTGCATAAAATTAAAGCTATTTTGCAACGTAAAGACACTGATAAATCTGCAGAATCAGAACAATTTGAATTTACAATTGGTAATTTCTTCTTTAACTCTAAACTTCGTCATTTATCTGTTGGTAAAGATGGTGAACCATCAAAATTATCACCAAAAGAAAGTAAATTATTGCGCATGTTAGCTATTCATAAAAACGATTTAATGCCTCGTGAGTTGGCATTAACAAAAATTTGGAGAGATGACAATTACTTTACTTCGAGAAGTATGGATGTTTATATTGCCAAACTTCGTAAATATTTAAAAGAAGATGAAAATGTAGAAATTTTAAACATTCATGGAGAAGGTTTTAGGTTGGTAGATAAATCTTAAAAACAAAAAACTTCCCTTAGAAAAACTCAACTTATTAAAAATTAGGTTGAGTTTTTGTATATTTATACTATGGCTGAATTCATTAAAATATACAATGAAAACCCAAATCAAAAAGCAATAGATAAAGTTGTTAAGATTTTAAAGAATGGTGGATTAGTAATTTATCCAACAGATACCGTTTATGGTTTGGGGTGTGATATTACCAATAACAAAGCCTTAGAGCGCATAGCCTCTATAAAAGGTATAAAATTAGATAAAGCCAAATTCTCTTTTATTTGCGAAAATTTAAGTCATTTGTCAGACTATGTAAAACAAATAGACACTGCAACGTTTAAAATTTTAAAAAGAGCTTTGCCTGGACCATATACTTTTATTTTACCAGGAAGTAATAACCTACCAAAAGTTTTTAAAAAGAAAAAAACAGTCGGAATTCGTATTCCTGATAATAATATCATCAGAACTTTAGTAGAAAATTTAGGTAACCCGATTGTATCTACCTCTATTAGAGATGAAGATGAAATTTTAGAATATACAACAGACCCTGAATTGATTTATGAAAAGTGGGGAAACTTAGTTGATGTTGTTATAGATGGGGGTTATGGTGATAATACAGCCTCTACAATTGTTGATTTAACTATGGATTATCCAGAAGTTGTAAGAGAAGGTAAAGGAAGTTTAGATGTTTTGTAATGCCAGTAATTAAATTAGAAACGATAGTAAATACTAATAGAATTAATGTTGTTTTTGATTTGATAAGAAGTATTGATCTGCATAAAGTTTCTACCAAAAAATCTAAAGAAAAAGCTATTGCCGGAAAAACAGCAGGATTAATATCTTTGGGTGAAACTGTAACATGGAAAGCAAAACATTTAGGTATTACCCAGAAATTAACTTCTAAAATAACCGATTTTAAACGACCCATTTTTTTTGCTGATGAAATGCAAAAAGGAGCATTCAAAAGCTTTCGACACGAACATTATCTCGACTTAAAAGACAATAAAGTCATTATTAAAGATATATTTCAATATCAATCTCCTTTAGGATTTTTAGGGAAAATTGCTGATTTTTTATTTTTAGAAAGGTATATGAAAAACTTTTTGTTAGAAAGAAATAAAGTGATAAAAGAATATGCAGAATCAAATAAGTGGAAACAAATTACTTCAACTCATTAAATTTTTTTCTTCCTAGTAAAAAATATTGCCAAACAATACTAGTATGTAAATTGTAGTCTTGCTTTTTTGATAATTTTCTGCGTTTTCCTAAGAATTTAAAGCAGTTTTTATAGAAACTTAGATGTGCTTTTATAATTGCCCAAGTATGTATTGGTCTTAGTTCTAAAATAAATTTAACACCTGCAACTCCGTCTAAAATCAAACGTGAGAAAACAACAAATAGAAACCATTTTTTTGGAACATTTTTAACAACATTTAATAAACTATTTCTAAAATTTAAATAGGTTTTATGTGGGTTAGTTTCTTGTAAAGTAGCTCCCCCGACGTGATAAACCACAGATTTACCAACGTATTTTACATTATAACCAATGTTATGGGTTCTCCAACATAAATCAATTTCTTCTTGGTGTGCAAAATAGTCCTCATCTAAACCACCAATTTCATGGTAAACTTTAGAGCGAATAAATAAACAAGCTCCTGAAGCCCAAAAAATGTTGGTGTTATCATCATACTGACCTTTGTCGGTTTCTAGGTGATTAAAAACACGTCCTCTGCAATAAGGATAACCGAATAAATCTACAAAACCACCACCTGCCCCTGCATATTCAAATTTGGTTTTGTTTTTATAATCTAATAATTTTGGCTGAATAATAGCTGTATTTTCATCACTCTTAAACTCTTTAATAATAGGTTGTAGCCAGTTTTCGGTAGCTTCAACGTCAGAATTTAATAAACAATAAATATCTGCATCTACAGCTTGTAAAGCATCATTATACCCCTTGGCATAGCCTCCGTTTACAGCATTTTCTATAATTCTTACAGAAGGGAAAAACTCTCTTACGTGTTGTATAGAAGAATCTGTTGAAGCATTGTCAGCCAAATAAATATCAGCCTCTTTTGAGCTAAAATTTATAACAGAAGGCAAAAACTGTTCTATGAGTTTTTGACCATTCCAATTTAATATGACAATCGCTATTTTCAAGGTTGCGAATTTACATTTTAATACTGAATTTTTACCTAAAGTTTTCTTAATAAAGTTACTTGTAATCTGGAATTTCTTTTAAGAAAACATAAGTTTGGTTTTCAAAATCCATTTTACAATAAAAATGAGACAACCCATTTGTAACAATCAAATAATTGGCTTTTAGTTTTAAATTATAACGCGCAATTTGATCAAAAGTATCTTGTGTAATTTTTATTGAAGGAGCTTTACATTCTACAATAATATCGTGTTTTCCTTTTTTGTTAAAAACTAAAATATCCGTTCTTTTTTTTTGATTGTTGATAACGAGTTGCTTTTCAATTGCGATTAGCGAATTGGGATATTTTTTTTCATTAATTAAAAAAAGTACAAAATGTTGTCTTACCCATTCTTCTGGAGTTAAAACCAAATATTTTTTTCTCAAATTATCAAAAATAAGCGTCTTATTTTCGCTACTTTTGAGTCTAAAATCATAAGTGGGTAGATTGAGTTTTTGCATCAATCAAAAGTAAGAAAATGAACGAAATAAGAACTATAGTTTCTGATATTAAGAATGGCAATATAAAACCTATCTATTTTTTAATGGGTGATGAGCCTTATTATATCGATAAGATTTCAGATTTTATTGAAGAAAACATCTTAGATGAAGCTGAGAAAGGTTTCAATCAACAAGTAATGTATGGTAGAGATGCAAGTATAGAAGATATTATAAGTGCTGCAAAGCGTTATCCAATGATGGCAGAAAGACAAGTTTTAATTGTTAAAGAAGCTCAAGATTTAAGTAGAACTATAGAAAAGTTGGTTTCTTATGCAGAAAACCCACAACTTACAACAGTTTTGGTGCTTAATTATAAGTATAAAAAACTTGATAAACGTAAAAAATTACATAAAGCAATAGTAAAATCTGGATTAATTTTCGAAAGCAAAAAGCTATATGAAAATCAAGTTGCAGATTGGATTCGTAGAGTTTTAAGTGGACAAAAGTATCAAATTGAGCCCAAAGCGGCTCAAATGTTGGTTGAATTTTTGGGAACTGATTTGAGTAAAATAGCGAATGAATTGAGCAAGTTAATGCTAATTCTTCCGAAAGAAACTATCATTAATGATCACCATATCGAAGAAAACATAGGGATTTCTAAAGATTATAATAATTTTGAATTAAGAAAAGCTGTTGGAGAGCAAAACATTATAAAAGCCAATAGAATTATCAACTATTTTTCTGAGAATCCTAGAAATAATCCTTTGGTAATGACCATTTCTTTATTGAATGGATTTTTTACCCAACTGCTTATGTTCCATGGTTTGCAAGACAAGTCTAAAAGTTCTGTAGCAAAATCGTTAGGTGTAAGTCCGTATTTTGTTGATGAGTATTTTTTGGCTGCAAGAAATTACCCTATGCGAAAAGTTGCACAAAATATTGCTTTTTTAAGAGATGCTGATGTAAAGAGTAAAGGAGTAGGAGCAAATCAGTCAAATAAAGATATTTTAAAAGAGTTACTATTTAAAATTTTACATTAAAATGAAAAACATTTTTACAAAAGAAGTTACTAATGAGGTGATCGCGAGAATTAATAATCTTACTTCAGAAAGTCAACCCAAGTGGGGTAAAATGTCTGTTGCACAAATGTTAGCGCACTGTGCTGTAACTTACGAAATGGTCTATACAGATAAGCACCCAAAACCAAATGCTTTTACAAAATTTATACTAAAATTGTTTGTGAAGAAAATTGTAGTTTCAGAAAAAACATATGCAAAAAACGGAAGAACCGCACCACAATTTTTAATTTCTGATGAAAGGGTTTTTGCAACTGAAAAACAACGATTAATTAATTTTATCAATCAAACTCAAGAATTAGGAGAATCATATTTTGATGGAAAGGAATCACATTCATTTGGGAAATTAACCTCTCAAGAATGGAATAATTCTTTCTATAAGCATTTAGACCATCATTTAACGCAGTTTGGCGTGTAATTTTTATTTTTCGCTAACGGTCGGGTATATGAAAAGTAGCAGACTAAAAAAGCTAATACTTTCAGTTTAAAAACTAAAATAGCAGAAAAGAACTAAACTTTAAGGTTTAGCTCTTTTCTGCTATTTTTTATATACGTGGTTGTGGTTTGTATTATTTGTTGAACAATTCAATTACTTCATTTATTTTTGGATTTTTCATATTTAACCATTCAGTATATTTAGTATATTCAAATTTCTTATTGTAAAATGTTTTTTCATTAAATTTTTTAAATAGCATTTCGCAATACTTTTCTAAACTCAATTCTTTATTCTTGTATCTTTTAGATAATTCTAAATTGCCAGATATAAAGTATTCCAAAAAGAAATCCAATCTTATCCAAAATAAATTGTTATTACCCAACCAACCTTCAACACCATCCCATCTTTGGTCAACGTATTTTATTTTTAAATTATTATTCATTTATTTTGTATATGTGTATGTTAATGGATTGTAAGTATACCCTAAACCTCCTTGTGAAACAGGTGTTGTTAAGAGATTATGTTCTCTTGCAAAAAATGAAATTTGTCCTTTATCATTAATAAGATTGATAGGATTATTTGGGTCAGAAACAACTCTTATGACATCATTTCTGTTGGCAGCATCTCTTAACCAAGGTTCATTAATATTATCCCAAATTTGTTGGTCGTTCCAGTTAGGGTCAGGTGTTTCACTTAAAGCATTAATACCACCAGTATTTTTTCCAAATTTTTCAATTGCTCCGTCAATAATTTTTCGTGTAACTCCAATAGTTATAGGTGATTTATCTTTACCAGAAGTACTTGTAAGAATTCTTCTAGATAAATGAAGCCAATACATTTTTGATTTAGTCGAAACAATTTTCTTAACTTCTCTCAAAATTGACGAATAGTATGATTCAATTAGCTGTTTTGCCTCTAAATAATTATATTTTTTTTCAGGCACTAAACTCCAAAACGATTTTCGTTTGCTATGAGGTTGTTTAATTATCTCTGAAACAACAGGTTTAGAGATTAAGTAAAATGGTCTTTGATAATAATCTAAATTCACAGTTGAGATAATGACAGCTAACTAGTTTTGGATATTTCGAGTTTTAATTCGTTATATCCAAAGTTAGCGAATTTAGTTTTTTTAAGCTAAAAAATCAATAGGTAAAAACACCTAAAAATTAAAAACCACACTATAAAGTGTGGTTCTAAAATTGAGTTTTAAAGAAATCTATTTTGTTATTTTTTTTGCTTTATCTGCAATAATTCTTGTTTCTTTATTAGCAACTTCCCAAGCGGTATAAAACACCAATCTTGTTCTTTTTTCTAACAATTCGTAATTAATTTTATCTGGTGTGTCTGTAGGTTTATGATAATCTGCATGGGTTCCGTTAAAATAAAAAATAATTGGAATATTATGTTTTGCAAAGTTGTAATGGTCAGACCTATAATAAAAACGATTTGGGTCGTTTTCATCGTTATATTTGTAATCTAAACTAATATTTGTGTATTTCTTATTTACGTCTTCAGATAAAGTATGTAATTCTGTACTCAATTTATCAGATCCAATTAAATAAATATAATTAGGGTTTTCTTTGTGTCTTTCATCAACTCTTCCAATCATATCGATATTTAAATTACAGACTGTATTTGCAAGAGGAAACAACGGATTTTCTGTATAGTACTTAGACCCTAATAAACCTTTTTCTTCTCCGGTTACATGTAAAAAAAGAATAGATCTTTTTGGCCCTTTTCCTCTCTTAACAGCTTTTTTAAAAGCTTCGGCAATTTCTAACATGGCTACTGTACCAGAACCATCATCATCAGCACCATTATAAATTTCTCCATTTTTAGTTCCTACATGGTCTAAATGGGCAGAAATTACCACGATTTCTTCTGGTTTTTCAGAACCTTTAATAAAAGCAACCACGTTTTCAGAATCTTTTAATTTTCCTCTTCTTGTGTTTTTATTTAACCATTCAGCTGATACTTCTTGGAAATAATCATCATCACCAATTGGAGATATAATTTTACTTTTCACATAAAAATCTTTTAAATACTTTATTGCTTTTTTCTGACCAGGTTCTCCAGTATCTCTACCTTCAAATTCATCAGAAGCATAAATATACAAGTGCTTACTTAGATCTTTTGAGGTAATGGTCTTAGCGTATTTTTCTGCATATTTACTATTATCGTTTGCTGTGTTTTGATTAGATCCACAAGCTAAAAGAGCAACAAAACTTAAAAAAAAAGGTATTTTTTTCATTGATAAAAAGTGTTAATTAATTTGAATAGTTTCCAAATGTAATAAAAATTGTTACAGTAATTTCAAATTTAATTTTTGTTGATTACAAACTGTTGTAAGTTTTTGTTAAAATTGATAAGCTCGTTAGGGAACAGTTTGTCAAAAGCATTCATTTCTATGAGTGTTTTAGGGGTTCCAAAATGTAATTTATCATCAGTTATAAGAACAATTTCATCAGCTAATTGAATAGATAAATTTACTTCATGAGAAGAAATGATAATGGTTTTTTGAGTTTCAGTAACCAACTTTTTTAATAGCGACAAAATTTTTAAGGTATGATGCATATCCAAGTGAGCAGTAGGCTCGTCTAAAATAATAATTTCTGTATTTTGGGCCAAAGCTCTAGCAATTAACACTCTTTGCAATTGTCCATCACTTAATTGGTAAAAAGGTTTATTTTTTAGATGTTCAATTTTAGTTAGATGAATAGCACTGTTTATATGTTCTACATCAGTCTTAGAAAGTTTGTCAATCCAATTGGTGTAAGGTTGTCTACCCAGTGCCACCAATTCGTAAACGGTAAGCTGACTTTCGGGCAATCGTTCTGTGAGTACTAAACTAAGTTGTTTTGATAATTCTTTTTCGGAAATTTGTGATATGTCTTTTTGATTGATGAACACTTTGCCATCTATTGGTTTTTGAACTTTAGAAATTGTTCTTAGTAAAGTCGATTTTCCTATTCCGTTTTTACCTAAAATAGTGAGGAATTTTCCTTTTTTAATTTCTAAATTGATATCAGAAACCACAATTTTATCTTGCTTTTTCTGCTGATAACCAATGGTTAGTTTTTCAGTTTTTAAAACGATATTTTCATTCTTTATTTTCAAAGTTTCAAAGTTTACGGAGATTATAAGTTTAGCTTTTTTACTTTGCTACTTTTTTTCTCTTTATATTTTGTTACTATATTCTATACAAATATCTTCTTTTTTCTTATCAGTAACCAAATCACAATGGGTGCACCAAATAAGGATGTAATTGCATTAATAGGAAGCGTAAACTCGCTTGTAGGTAATTGTGCAATACTGTCACAAATTAAGAGTGTAATGGCTCCAATTATGGCCACAGCTGGTAAAAGTATTTTATGATTTGCACTCGCAAATAACATTCTTGCAATATGTGGTACAGCTAAACCAACAAAAGCAATTGGGCCAGAAAACGCGGTAATAACGCCTGTTAAAATACTTGTGATTAATAAAATGATATTTTTACTTTTTTTTACATTGATTCCTAAGCTTTTTGCATAATTTTCTCCTAATAAAAAGCTATTTAAAGGTTTTATTACCGATAATGTACCTAAAATTGCGATAGTATAGAAAATGAAAAAAACAAAAATTTCATTCCAAGATAAATTTCCTAAACTTCCAAAACTCCAAAATAGGTATTGCTGTATTTGGTCTGCTTCACTAAAATAGGCTAAAACACTTATAATTGCTGATGTTAAGCTTCCAAACATCAATCCGATAATAAGAATAGACATAGTATTTTTAACTTTATTAGCAGAGATAATCACAGCAGATAAAACTAAAAGCGCTCCTAAGGTCGCAGCGATTGGTAATGACCAATTCGATGTTGATTTGGTTAATAGAAATCCTCCAAAAACCGAAGAACCTAAAATTAAAATGGCAACTCCTAAACTAGCTCCAGATGATATACCTAATACAAATGGACCAGCTAATGGATTTCTAAATAATGTTTGCATTAATAGGCCACAAATGGATAATCCTGACCCAACTAAAATGGCCGTAATTGCCTTTGGTAATCTAAAATTAAAAATAATTGCTTCCCAACTTTCTTTAGTAGAAATACCACCCGACAAAGTATTTATGATCTCTTTAATTGGAATAGATACTGAACCTAAACTAATATTGGATAGAAAAAAAAGAACCAGTAAAACTGATAAAAAGATAAAATGTTTTGTGTAGCTTTTTTGTTTCATCCTGTCATTCCTACCAAAGTAAGAATCTATTTTTTAATTTGTGGTTAATTATGGATTCCTGTTTTTACAGGAATAACAACCTAATTATTGTTTTTTAAAAAAGTGACCAACTTTTGAATTGCAATTCCACGATGTGAAATTTTATTTTTTGCTGTGGATGACATTTCAGAAAAAGAATATTGATAGCCTTCAGGCTTAAAAATGGGATCATAACCAAATCCTCTTTCTCCTTTTTTATGATGTAAAATTTCACCTTTGCAAATTCCTTCAAAAAGAAATTTTCTGTCACTTAAATTAAGTGCTACAGCAGTTCTAAATTGGGCTTTTCTGTTTGTTTTATTTTCTAAATCTAATAGTAGTTTTTGTATATTCTTTTCTGAATTAGCAGGTTCTCCAGCAAAACGCGCTGAATAAACTCCAGGTTTACCATCTAAACTTTCAACTTCTAAACCTGTATCATCAGCAAAACAATTTAAACCAAAGTTATTGGTAATATAATCTGCTTTTAATTTTGCATTGCCTTCTAAAGTAGTTTCTGTTTCAGCAATTTCATCAAAACAATTAATATCTTGTAAACTTAATAATTGAATTGAATTGGGTAACATTTCTTGAACTTCTTTCAGTTTGTTTAAATTATTTGTTGCAAATACAAGTTTCATTAAAATTAAATTGATTTTGAACAAATGTAATCATTTTATAAATGAGTTTTTGTAGTTTAATTTACTTTAAAAGTGAAAAATATCCTTTAAATTGCAAAAAATGAAAAACGCTAAAAGTATTGTTATCATTGGTTTGTCGTGAAAATGTCGGGTTAAAAAGCCATCAAAAAATTTGTCATCTAAAATTACTGAATTAACATTGTATGGAATTTAATAAAAAACATATTATGAAACAGCCAGAATTAGGTCAGAAAATTTTAGAGTTAAGAAAACAAAAAGGTTATACTCAAGAAGAATTGGTAGAACAATGTAATATTAATGTACGTACAATTCAAAGAATTGAAGCAGGAGATGTTTCTCCAAGAAGTTATACCATTAAAGCCATTTTAGAAGTTTTAGGTTTTGATTATGAAGAAGTTTTTCAGAAAAAATATTTTCCTGGGAAATTCGATACATTTTTAGGAATCGATAAAAACAAAATTTATAAGCAATTAAATATTGCAATGATTTTTGGTTTCGTTTATTTTTTATCTGGTTTTTTTGAAATTGGAGCAGATTTTTTAAGTTATGAGAAAAATAGTGTCACTTTTAAAAGTATCTATATTGTTATAAAAGTTATTTCTACTGTTGCACTTTTCTTGTTTTTTAGAGGATTTGTTATTGTAGGAGGAATGTATAACAATTATTTAATGCAAATTGCCTCTTTTTTAATTATTGTTTTTACTTTGTTTTTTTCTGTTTTAGATATTACTTCATTATATGTTTGGCAAGATTTTTTAAATATTTTTGGAATATCTAAACTAATCGCATTTGGAGTTTTAAGTATTATTATAGGTATGGCTATAAGAAGACTTACAGATTTTGGAAATTTAGCTAATTGGACTGGAATTATTGAAATTATAACAGGAGTTTGCTTATTACTGATAATATTATCTCCAATTGCACTAGTAACACAGTTTGTAGTTGAAATTTTCGAAGTAATCCTTTTGTATAAAATTGCTTTACAGTTAAAGAAAAGAGTTTCTTAACTACTCATGATGATAAGGTTCGTTCTTTAAAATGGTAAATCCTCTATACAATTGTTCAACAATAAACAAACGAATCATTTGATGTGAGAATGTCATTTTTGATAAAGACAATTGTCCTTGTGCTTTTTTGTAAACCAAATCAGAAAAACCATAAGGTCCGCCAATAACTAAAACCAATTGTTTTAAACCCGAATTCATCTTTTTTTGCAAATATTTAGAAAATTCAATGGAGGTGAATTCTTTACCTTTATCATCTAACAAAACTAACTGATCTGTATTCTGTAGTTTGTTTAAAATTAATTCTCCTTCTTTTTCTTTTTGTTGAACTTCACTTAAATTTTTTACGTTTTTGATATCAGGAATAATTTCTAATTCAAACTTTATATAATGTTTCAAACGCTTTTGATATTCATCAATCAATTGAATAAGCTGTTTGTTATCTGTTTTGCCAATGGCGAGTAATTTGATTTTCATAGCTCAAAATTACGAATTATGAATTATGAATTACTATTTTTACATCAGAATAAAGTTAAAAAAGAATGATATCAAAAGAACAATTTGAAAAAGAATTAGAACTCATTATTACAAATGCAATTCGTGAAGATATTGGTGATGGTGATCATACTTCATTGTCTTGTATTCCTGCTGATGCGAAAGGAAAAGCAAAATTATTGGTTAAAGATGATGGAATTATTGCAGGAGTAGCGTTTGCGAAACAAGTTTTTAGTTATGTGGATGCTGATTTAGAAGTAGAAACTTTTATTAATGATGGTGAAAAAGTAAAATATGGTGATGTTGTTTTTTACGTTTCAGGAAAATCGCAATCTATTTTAATGGCAGAACGTTTGGTATTAAATGCAATGCAAAGAATGAGCGCAATAGCAACTAAAACTGCTTTTTTTGCGAATCTGTTAGAAGGTACAAAAACAAAAGTGTTAGATACAAGAAAAACCACTCCAGGAATTAGAGCTTTAGAAAAATGGGCGGTAAAAATTGGAGGAGGAGAAAACCACAGATTTGCTTTATATGATATGGTAATGATAAAAGATAATCATATAGATTTTGCTGGCGGAATTACAGCTGCAATCACCAAAACAAAGAAATATTTAGCAGAAAAAGGTTTAGATATTAAGATAATTGTAGAGGCAAGAAGTTTAGAAGAAATCAAAGAAATATTATCTGTAGAAGGAGTTTACAGAATTTTAATCGATAACTTTAATTACGAAGATACTAGAAAGGCTGTAGCTTTAATTGGGGATACTTGTTTAACAGAATCATCAGGTGGAATTAACGAAGATACCATTAGAAAATATGCTGAATGTGGGGTAGATTATATTTCTTCTGGGGCTTTAACGCACTCTGTTTACAATATGGATTTAAGTTTAAAAGCAATTGATTAATAATTATTTTGATAGTGAAGAATACTCAAAAATTGATTTTACCAAAACAAAAATCAACAAAGGAGAATATGACAATTGTACGTTTACGAATTGTAATTTCGAAAGTATTCACGCATCAAACATCCAATTTGTAGAATGCGAGTTTATCAATTGTAATTTTAGCAATACAATTGTAAAAGACACCGCTTTTAAAGATGTTCATTTTATCAACTGTAAGTTAATTGGAATAAAATTTAATGAAGTTGATGCTTTTTTGTTGCAGTTTTCTTTTAAAGATTGTCAGCTAAATTATTCATCATTCTATCAATTAAAAATACCGAATACAAAGTTTATCAATTGTAAATTAGAAGAAGTCGATTTTACAGAAAGTACTATATCAAACTCACTTTTTGATAATTGCGATTTAAAAAATGCTATTTTTGATAGTACAAACCTAGAAAAATCAGATTTTAGAACTGCTTTTAATTTTGGGATAAATCCAGAAGAAAATCAAATCAAGGGAGCGAAGTTTAGTAGAAACTCTATTGATGGACTTCTTATTAATTTTGGGGTTATTATTGAGTAGCAAAGTAGCTGAGTAACAGAGTTGCAAAGAAACAAAGTCATAAAATAAATAAGGAGCAAGTAAAACTCTGCAACTCTGATACTATTTTAGCTTTGTTACTTATCAAAATAAAGAAAATGAAAACGTTTAGAGATTTATTAGTTTGGCAAAAATCTATGAGTTTTGTAACTGAAATTTATAATGAATCTAGAGTATTTCCGAAGGAAGAAACTTTTGGTTTAACATCACAAATAAGAAGAAGTGCAATTTCAATACCAAGTAATATTTCTGAAGGTTTTGGTAGAGAAGGAGTGAATGATTACCTCCGTTTTTTAAATATTGCTATGGCTTCACTTTTTGAACTACAAACCCAATTAGAAATTGCTTTTAATTTAAAATGCATCAACAAAGAAAATTTAGATAAATTATATGAATTGTCAAGAGAAATAGAGCGGATGCTTTCGAGTTTTATTAGAAGTATTAAGTCAAAACAGAAATAACTTTGTTACTTTGTCACTAAATTTAACTATGTAACTCAAAAATGAGTAAAGAAATAGAAGATAAACTAGATAAAATACCAATTGTTTGTGTTTTGGTACGTTTTGGGAAAAAAATAAAAATCCCAGGTTTAGAAGGTATGTCTTTATACGATGTTTTAGAAATGTATATCATCGGAATTGTTGAAGGCGCATTAACAACAAGAGCAGGTGGAATTGCATTCAGTTTTTTTATGGCGGTTTTTCCATTTATGTTATTCATTTTAACCTTAATTCCATACATTCCTATAGAAGGTTTTCAAGACGGATTATTCTCCTTTATTCAAGAAATTTTGCCTCCACAAACCTTTGAAGCCGTCAATACCGTTTTGGGTGATATTATCAATAATCAATATGGTGGCTTGCTTTCTTTTGGTTTTTTATTGTCTATTTTTTTAATGACCAATGGTGTAAATGCCATTTTTGGAGGTTTTGAATATTCATACCACGTAACAGATGTTCGAAACGTTTTTAAATCTTATTTTGTGTCTTTAGGGGTTTCATTATTAATGTCGTTATTTTTAATTGTAACCATAGTTTTATTGATATTGTATCAAGTAGCTTTGTCTAAGATAGATGAAATTGGTTGGTTAAATACTAGCGATTTAAATTTATTTAATTTAGGAAAAAACGCATTGTTTTTAGTGATGATTTTTACCATTGTTTCCCTATTGTTTAGATTTGGAACCAAACAAGGAAAAGAGGTGAAATTCTTTTCTGCTGGTGCAGTTTTAACAACAGTTGTTTCTTTATGCACGTTTTATTTATTCGGAATTTATGTGGTTAAATTTGCACAATACAATCAGTTGTACGGTTCTATTGGTACACTTTTAATCTTAATGTTATTTGTGTGGTTAAATGCAATCATTTTGTTGTTAGGTTTCGAATTAAATGCTTCTTTATATGCGTTAAGACAAAGAAATAAAATCGATTCAACTTTATAACCTTTATAAGTTTTTCACGATATTTGCGCTCGCAATTAACAATTGCAAGTGTTGAATTTTAAGTTTTTAGTTTTGAGTGATTTCATTAAAAACTAAAAACTAAAAACTAAAAACTATTTAATGAAACCAAGTATCCCAAAAGGAACCAGAGATTTTTCGCCAACAGAAGTTGCTAATCGTACGTATATTATGAATACGATTAAAACTGCTTTTGAAACTTTCGGATTTCAGCCTATAGAAACACCAAGTTTTGAAAACTCATCAACTTTAATGGGTAAATATGGTGAAGAAGGGGATAGGTTGATTTTTAAGATTTTAAATTCTGGTGATTTTCTTAAAAAAGCAGATCAGAAATTATTATCAGAAAAAGAAAGTATAAAAGTTACTTCTCAAATTTCTGAGAAAGCCTTACGTTACGACCTTACAGTTCCTTTTGCAAGGTATGTTGTTCAACACCAAAACGAAATTACATTTCCTTTTAAACGTTATCAAGTACAACCTGTCTGGAGAGCAGATAGACCTCAAAAAGGAAGGTTTAGAGAGTTTTTTCAGTGTGATGCAGATGTGGTGGGTAGTAAATCTTTGTGGCAAGAAGTAGAATTTGTACAGTTGTATGATAGTGTTTTTAGCAAATTAGGTTTGGCGGGCACTACTATTAAAATGAACAACAGAAAGATTCTTTCTGGTATTGCAGAAGTAATAGGTGCTCAAGATAAATTGATAGATTTTACGGTTGCTTTAGACAAATTAGATAAAATCGGTCAAGAAAAAGTTGAAGCAGAAATGTTGTCTAAAGGTATCACAGAAGAAGCTATTCAAAAAGTACAGCCTTTATTTAGCTTTGAGGGTTCAAATTCAGACAAATTGAATTCTTTAGAGAATATGTTGTCAACATCTGAAGAAGGAAAAAGTGGCGTAGAAGAATTACGTTTTGTAATCAATTCAATTTCAGAATTAGGTTTGCAAACGGCTAATTTAGAAATAGATGTTACGCTAGCAAGAGGTCTAAATTATTATACAGGAGCTATTTTTGAAGTAGCTGCACCAGAAGGTGTAAAAATGGGCTCTATTGGTGGTGGTGGAAGATATGATGATTTAACTGGAATCTTTGGATTAAAAGACGTTTCTGGAGTTGGAATTTCTTTTGGATTAGATAGAATTTATTTGGTTTTAGAAGAATTAGAATTGTTTAAATCTGTTGATTTGCCAAAGCCTAAAGTTGTTTTTTTAAATTTTGATGCATCAACAGATGTTGTTAAAATGAAAGCTATAAAGAGTTTGAGAGAAAATAATGTGAAATCAGAATTTTATCCAGATTTAGCAGTAAGTAATAAAGCTCAAAAACGACAATGGAAATACGTTACCAATAGAGAAATAGAATTTGTGGTTTCTAAAGTAGAAAATGATGTTTTTACTTTAAAAAATATGACATCTGGTGAGCAATTAGAATGTTCTCTAAGTGAATTAGTAAATCAATTAAAAGCATAAGTAATTATTCTTTGATAGGTATAATTGATACAAAAATTAAAATAGTACGTTACAAACACGTAAATTTGCACTTTAATATAGATTGAAATGTTTGAATTGAACAGCAAAATGAATGACGAAAGAATAGAAGAAATAGGAGAGAACCACGTTGGTACATCAGCCAAAACTCCGTTAAGAGCAGATGCTTTTGATATTTCTGATCAAGAAAAAATTAGTAAAATCCAAGAAAGTGTCAAAGATATTCTTGAGACTTTAGGAATGGATTTAACCGATGATAGTTTACAAGGAACTCCAAAAAGAGTTGCCAAAGCTTTTGTAAATGAAATATTTATGGGTTTGAACCCTAAGAATAAACCAAAAGCATCAACATTTGATAATAACTACAATTATGGAGAAATGTTGGTTGAAAAGAATATTGTGGTGTATTCTACTTGCGAACATCATTTATTACCAATTATTGGTCGCGCACACGTGGCTTATATTTCTGATGGAAAAGTAATTGGTTTGTCAAAAATGAATAGAATTGTAGAGTATTTCTCTAAAAGACCTCAAGTACAAGAGCGTTTAACTATGCAAGTGGTTCAAGCAATGCAAGAAGCTTTAGGAACAGACAATGTAGCTTGTGTTATCGATGCAAAACACTTATGTGTAAACTCAAGAGGAATTAAAGACATAGAAAGTTCTACAGTTACCGCTGAATTTGGAGGTAAATTCAAAGAAAAAGATACTAAAAGAGAATTTTTAGATTATCTAAAAATGGAAACAGATTTCGATTGATAATCAATAATTTAACTATATTTTAAAACCGTTTAGAAATTTCTAAACGGTTTTTTTATTATTTTTTGAGACACTTTTAAGATGCTTACGTTATATAAGTGTAAAAAGAAACGAACCTAGCTTTTTTGAATTCAAAAAACATCATACAAAAATGCAAAGCAAATGATTATTCAGCTCAATTAGAGGTGTATCATTCTTATAAAAATATGATGTTTGGCAGTGCCATAAGAATTCTAAAAAATAGGGAAGAAGCAGAAGATATTGTGCAAGATGCATTTATAAAAGGATTTGAAAAGATTCACCAATTGCAAGATGAAGCGAATTTAGGAGCGTGGTTAAAGCGAATTGTAGTAAATAAATCTTTAGATGTAGCTAGAAATAGAAATCGCTTCATTTTTACAAGTGAAGATTCAATTTTAGAAAATAAACCAGATGAGAATGAAGATGATTTAAAACCTAATATTTCAATTGATTTTATCAAAGAATGCATTAACAGTTTAAAAGAAAAATACAGAATTATTTTAGTGTTGTATATGATAGAAGATTACAATCACAGAGAAATAGGAGAGTTATTAAGTATTAATGAAAGTACAGTGAGAAACCAATATAGAAGAGGAAAAAATCAATTATTACAGCTATTAAAAGTAAAGAAAACAGGATGAAATTAGAAGATTACATAAAAGAAAACAAAACAGCTTTTGATTCTGAAAAGATGTCATCAAAGTCAGATATAGCTTTTGAGAAGTTATTGAAAGCGAAGTTGCATCAACCTAAAAAAGAGAAAGTAGTGTATTTAAAATACATTACTGTTGCAGCAAGTGTTGTTTTGGCTTTTTCAGTCTTTTTATGGTGGAATCAACAAGAAGAAATCAGTGAAGAGAAGCAAATATTATTAGCAAATTTAGAAAATGATTCAGCAGGAAAACGTTTGGAAGGAGTCTATGCTTTTAATGATGAATATGCAAAAGAAGACAAAAAAATAATCTCAACTTTAATCGGAATTTTACATAAAGATGAAAATGCAAATGTAAAAATAGCCACTATTGATGCCTTGTTGAAATTCCCAAAAAACGAACAAATTAGAACCAATTTAATTAAAGCTTTACAAAATGAAGAAGCGCCTTTGGTACAAATAAAATTAATAAAAGCATTAAGTTTTTTAAGAGAAAATCGTGCACAAAAACCTCTTGAAGAGCTTATAAAAAATGAAGAAACCTACCCAATTGTTAAGAACAATGCAACATTAGCAATGGTAGAAATTAAACAATAAACACAATGAAAAATATAAAATACATATTAGCTTTTGCACTTTCAATTTCATTTTTTGGAGTATATGGGCAAGAAAAAAAAATAAAATTTAGCAAAGGAACTTTAAAAATATGCTCCTCTAAAAATTTTACCATAACAGGTTATGATGGTAAAGAAGTCATCATAAAAAGTTTACACGAAAAGAGAAATTCAAATTTTTACAGATACAAGGTAAATTCTACAAATGCACCTGGTAATTTCCCAAGAGTAAAAGGAGCAACAACCATTAGCAGAAGTAGTAGAGGAAGTAATTCTTTTTCATTCCACTCTTCAAATGATAGCTTAAAAAAAGGGAGAGTAGTTTTCTTCGGTAGTGATGGAAATAGAAAAGAAGGATTAAAAAGGTTAGGAAAAAAAAGTGAAAATAAAGATTTAGGAATTTACTTTACAATAGAACAAAAAAATGGTGAGTTGATTTTTAAAGATCAAACAGAGGGTCAATTGGTAATGGTTAGTAATGAACGCTATGAAATTAAAATCCCAAATTCCATAAAATTAAATTGGCATACAAACGGATGTGATAAAGTTGCTAATCAAAGAAGAAATAGATATGTTTTCTTTAATTCTAAAGCCTCTAGTTTATCAAATTTTAATGGAGAAGTAGAAATATCAACTTCATTAAATAATATGAAATTAGTGGATGTTACTGGGCCTGTTTCAATAAATTCTATTGGCGGTAATGTTACTATTGAATTTGATAAAAAAGAACCTAAAAAACTCTATTCTATCTATTCTAATAATGGTTTTATTGATGTTACATTACCTAGTAAATCTGATGTTACTGTAGATACGAATTCGGCTTCTATTTATTCCGATATTGATTTTAATGTTTTAGAAGATAAAGAAGAACCAGGTGCTCAAAAGATGAAATTGAAGCTAAATAAAGGAAATGTAAAGATGAAACTAAACGCAGGATTAGGGAATATTTATCTTAGAAAAAAATAATATAATTCTATTTACTTATACTTAAAAACTCCGTTCAGAAATTATCTAAACGGAGTTTTTTTATTCTTTAAACACTGATAAAGAAATCATTTAACTGCTTTAAAAAAAACTAAAATTTTAATTATTAATTAAAACCCATTCTCCCTTTTCTATTAAAGGAATTGCTTGTTTAAATTTAACAACCTTTTCTTCACCACTCATTACATTTTTAATAGTAACACGTTCGTTTCTACCAATTTTTGGTTGCTCTCTTACAATCGTTTCTACAGGTTCAACAGATTGTTGACGAGAGTTCTGAATCGCTTGTTCAGTGGTGTTCTGTACATCGGCTTTACTTGTATTTAATCGTTCTCTTTTTTGTTGGCGAGCTTCCGAAATCTGATTCGTATCTTGCGATGGTAATTCTCCTTTAAACAAGAAAGATAAAACTTCTCTATTAATTTCATCTACAGTCTGTTTGAATAATTCAAAAGCTTCAAATTTGTAAATTAATAAAGGATCTTTTTGTTCATAAGACGCATTTTGTACAGACTGTTTTAAATCATCCATTTTACGTAAATGATCTTTCCAGTTTTCATCAATAATCGCTAATGTGATGTTTTTCTCAAAATCGGTAATTAAAGATTTACCTTCAGATTCATAGGCTTCTTTTAAGTTGGTTACAACTTGTAGCGATTTAATTCCGTCTGTAAACGGAACTACAATTCGCTCATATCTGTCTCCTTCATTTTCAAAAACATCTTTAATGACAGGATAGGCTAAAACTGCATTTTTTTCGATTTTTTCTTTATAATTCTTTGTTACAAAGTCGTATAATTTGTCTGTTAGTTCTTTTTCTGATGATTTATCAAATTCTTCATCTGTAAATGGAGAGGTCATAGATGAAAAACGAATCAATTCGAATTCAAAATTTTGAAAATCTTTTGCAGCTTTGTTCGCATTTACAATAGACTCGCAAGTATCGTAAATCATATTGGCAATATCAACTTGCAAACGTTTACCATCTAAAGCGTGACGTCTTCTTTTATAAACGAACTCACGTTGTGCGTTCATAATATCATCATACTCTAACAAACGTTTTCTGATACCAAAGTTGTTTTCTTCAACTTTCTTTTGTGCTCTTTCAATAGATTTGGTTATCATAGAATGCTGAATTACTTCACCTTCTTTTAATCCCATTCTATCCATCATTTTGGCAATTCTATCAGAACCAAACAAACGCATTAAATTATCATCTAAAGCAACATAAAATTGAGAAGAACCAACATCTCCTTGTCTTCCTGCACGTCCTCTTAACTGTCTGTCTACACGTCTAGAATCATGACGTTCTGTACCAATAATTGCCAAACCACCAGCAGCTTTTACTTCATCAGACAATTTAATATCTGTTCCACGACCAGCCATATTAGTTGCAATGGTTACAATACCAGGTTTACCAGCTTCTGCAACAACATCAGCTTCACGTTTGTGTAATTTTGCATTTAATATATTATGAGGAATTTTACGCATTTGTAACATTCTACCTAATAATTCTGAGATTTCTACAGAAGTTGTACCTACTAAAACAGGACGTTTTTGTTCTACTAACTTAACGATATCATCAATTACTGCATTGTATTTCTCACGAGCAGTTTTATAAATTAAATCTTCTTTATCATCTCTTTGGATAGGTTTATTAGTAGGAATCTCTACAACATCTAGTTTGTAGATTTCCCATAATTCACCTGCTTCTGTAATCGCAGTTCCTGTCATACCAGACAATTTACGATACATTCTAAAGTAATTTTGAAGTGTTACTGTTGCAAAAGTTTGTGTAGCATCTTCAATTTTTACATTTTCTTTGGCTTCAATGGCTTGATGTAATCCGTCTGAATAACGACGACCGTCCATAATACGACCAGTTTGTTCATCAACAATCATTACTTTATTATCCATCACAACGTATTCTACATCTTTTTCGAAAACAGTATAAGCTTTCAATAATTGATTCATAGTATGAATACGCTCACTTTTAATGCTAAAGTCTTTGTATAATTCTTCTTTTTGTGCTGCTTTTTCTTCTTTTGAGGTTTCTGAAGCATCAATTTCTCCAATTTTAACACCAATATCAGGCAAAACAAAGAAAGTATCGTTGTTTGTTTTCTCTGATAAATGAGCAATTCCTTTATCAGTTAAATCAATTTGATTGTTTTTTTCTTCCACAACAAACCACAAATCTTCATCTACCTCTGGCATTAATTTGTTGTTATCTTGCATGTAATAGTTTTCTGTCTTTTGCAAGATTTGCTTAACTCCTTCTTGAGATAAAAACTTAATTAATGCTTTGTTTTTAGGTAAACCTCTATAAACTCTTAGTAATAAGAATCCACCATCTTTATCATTTCCATCAGCAATCAATTTTTTAGCTTCTGCCAAAACACCAACTAAATGTTGTTTTTGTTGAATTACTAAATCGGAAACTAAAGGTTTTAACTCGTTAAATTCATGCCTATCTCCTTGTGGAACAGGGCCAGAAATAATTAATGGGGTTCTAGCATCATCAATTAAAACAGAATCTACCTCATCAATAATAGCATAATTTGGTGCTCTTTGAACTAAATCGTCTTTAGAGCTTGCCATATTATCACGCAAATAATCGAAACCAAATTCGTTATTTGTACCATAAGTAATGTCTGCATTGTAGGCTTTTCTACGTGCATCAGAATTTGGTTGATGATAATCAATACAATCTGTAGATAATCCATGGAATTCAAAAATAGGTCCCATCCAAGCTTTATCACGTTTAGCTAAATAGTCGTTTACAGTTACTACGTGAACTCCATTTCCTGTTAAAGCATTTAGATATACAGGTAATGTAGATACTAAAGTTTTTCCTTCACCAGTCATCATTTCTGCAACTTTACCTTGATGTAAAACAGAACCACCAATTAACTGCACATCATAATGCACCATATCCCAAGTAACAGGTTTACCTGCAGCATCCCATGAATTTGCCCAATAAGCTTTGTCATTTTCTAGAGTAATATTATCTCTTTCTGCGGATAATTCTCTGTCAAAAGGAGTCGCTGTAACTTCGATCTCTTCATTTTCTACAAAACGTTTTGCAGTTTCTTTAACAACAGCAAATGCTTCAGGCATAATAGTTAACAAAGCTTCTTCAGATACTTTGTAGGCATTATCTTTTAATGCATCTATTTCTGTATAAATATCCTCTTGATGATCAATATCAGCAGTTTTAGCTTCTATTTCTAGAGCTGTAATTTTATCATCAAATTCTTTTGTAGCGTCTTTAATTTTATTTTTGAATTCTAGCGTTTTTGAACGCAATTCATCATTTGAAAGTTTTGCAATTTCTACCTCAAATTTTCTTACATCATCTACAATTGGCTGTAGTGTTTTTAAATCTTTCTGTTGTTTGTCACCAACAAATAGTTTAATCACGGAGTCTAAGATTCCCATTTATTTTTATGTTTTTCAGTTATTTAAAATAACTGTGTTTGTTTAATTGAAATTCAATTTGAATTAACTTTAAAAATAGTATTTTCTCGATTAAAAGAAAACAAAAAAAAAGCCTCTTTAGAGACTTTTAATATTTTTTACTGAGTTAGTATTCATCTTCGTTCCAAAGATAATCATCTTCGGTTGGATAATCTGGCCAAATTTCAATAATCGAGTCGTATGCATCACCTTCATCTTCTATATCTTGTAGGTTTTCTACTACTTCTAAAGGAGCTCCAGTTCTAATAGCGTAATCTATTAACTCGTCTTTGGTTGCTGGCCAAGGTGCATCTGCTAAATAAGATGCTAATTCTAATGTCCAATACATTTCTTATTGTTTAATTTTGTGCAAAAATAATTTTTTTACGCAATTATGCAAGTCTTTTTTAAGAAATATAAAATCAATAAAAAAAGAACGTACTATTTTTTTTCAGGAATCCACTTGATTTCCTCTACTGATAAGTCTTTAGACAACTTTCGTGCCAACGTAAAAAGATAGTCAGAAAGTCGGTTTAAATACTTTATAATGTCATTATTAATAGTTTCTTGATCATTTAATTCGACCGATAAACGTTCTGCTCGTCTACAAACACATCTTGCTATGTGACAGAATGACACTGCTTGATGCCCGCCGGGTAAAATAAAATGAGTCATTTGCGGAAGCTCAGTATCCATTTTATCAATTCCTTCTTCTAAAAAAAGAATGGAGTTTTCATCAACTTTAGGGATATTTAATCTTTCTTTTCCAGATTTTAAAATTTCTTTTTCTGGAGGAGTAGCTAACATTGCTCCTAAAGTAAATAACTCATTCTGAATTTTTAATAGAGAGGTTTTAATAAGAATACTAATATCTTGGTCTTTAATTAAACCGATATAGGAGTTGAGTTCGTCTACGGTTCCGTAACTTTCAATTCTTAAGTTGTATTTTTTTACTCTAGTTCCTCCAAATAGTGCAGTTGTTCCTTTATCTCCGGTTTTAGTATATATTTTCATTTTTTGAGCTTAAAAGTTGAAAGTTTCAAAGTTACAAAGTTTAAATTCTAAGAAAGTGTTAAACTCTTATCTTAAAATGTTCTTTAGCTTGCTCTTTTCTGAAAAATACTATTCCAAAATGAAAAACATCAACAGTAACCCTAACTTTTGGGTGGTTTTTAATTTCTAACCACGCTTCTTCCATTTCTTTGTTCCAATAAATGTCATCAAAAATCCAAAAAGAATCGTTTTTAATTGATGATAAACAAATATTAAAATAAGCTAATGTGGCTTTTTTGGTATGATTACCATCAAAATAAATAAAATCAAGTTTTTTGTTATTGATTACTTTAGGTAGTATTTCATCGAAATTTCCAATAATATTATCAATATTTTTTAAATGATTGTTTTTAAATAAAACTTGAGCAATTTTCGCAGTTTCTGGGCACCCTTCAAGAGTTGTAATTTTGGAGTTTTGATATCCAACTTTGATGGCAGAAGTTCCTAATCCTATAGAAGTTCCAATTTCTAGACTATTTTCAGGTTTAAAATATTTTACAATTTTTATTAAAAGTTTTGCTTTTTTATTAGAAACTGCTGCAACTTTTACAATTTTAGAAACTTTACGTTTGTTGGTCTTAAAAGTTTTTGAGCCAGAACCAAAATCAGTTACCTTTATTGTGGATTGATTGTCTAATAACTGATTTTTAAACCCTAAAAACAATTTCCATAAACCATTATCAATTTTTGTATAAAAACATTTGGTAACTAAAATATATACAAAAGGAGAATGAACCCCATGTTGATTTGTTGATTTTGTAATAAATTTTAAATATTGTGTTAACAAATAAAGATTTTTTTAAATAGAAAACGAAAATAAAATAAAATTATAGCAAACCACTTTTAAAAAGTATATTTGTGCTTATTGATGATTAAATTAAAATGAAAAAACACTTTTTATTATTCTTAACAATATTTGTATTTTTCTCTTGTGTACCTGGTAAAGACTTGGTTTATTTAAGTGGTGATCCTGTCGATTTTAAAGAAATACAAAGAATAAATAATGTTCCTTATAAATTACAAGTAGATGATATTATTTACATTGATATAAAATCAACGAATAAAGATTTAGTTACTGTTTTTAGGAAACAAGATGCTAATGTTGGTGCAAGTGGTCAAGTTGGAAATAATCTTGGAGCGGGTTATTTTACAGATTATAGTGTAGATAATTATGGTAATATAAGAATACCTACAATTGGTAATGTTAATGTTCTAGGGTATACAGTTACTGAAGTTAGAGAAAAAATAGAATCTGAATTAAAAAAGTTTATAAAAGATGAAGAAAACTTATTTATAACTGTTAAATTGTCCGGTATAAGATTTACCATTATAGGTGAAGTTTCACAGCCAGGTACCAAAGTACTTTTTCAAAATAGAGTATCAGTATTAGAAGCAATAGCTAACTCTGGAGATATAACAGATGTTGGAAACAGAAAAGCTGTAGAAATTATAAGAAATACTGGTTTTGAGGTTAAAAAATTTACAATTGATTTAACAAAAATTGAAGCGCTTAATTCAGATGTCTTTTACATAAAACCAAATGATTATATTAATGTACTGCCCTTAAAACAAAAAGCTTGGGGTACAGGTACAACAGGCCTAGAATCTCTTTCAACTTTTGTTTCAATTTTTACTTTAATTACTTCAACAATTGTTTTAGCGAAAAACCTGTAGTTTTATGGACAACAAAACGAATTTTATTACCGATTCTGTAGCAAGTTCTTTGCCTAATACCATTGATATAAAGAGTTATTTTTTTAAAATATTATCTTATTGGAAACTTTTTTTAGTTACAATAACAATAGCTCTAATTATTGCAAAATTTATGAACGGCTTTAAACAAAGGGTTTATAGTCTTGATACAATTATTTCTGTTAAAGAACAAAATAATCCTTTATTTTCTACAGGAACTAATATTGCTTTTAATTGGGGAGGAGCCAGTGATGAAGTAGAAACGGTGAGAGTTATTCTTATATCTAGATCTCACAATGAAAAAGTTGTTAAGAAGCTAAAATTTTATATTCAATACCTTAAAGAAGGTAAATATAGAAAAGAAGACGTTTATGGTTATACACCATTCAAAGTAAAGTTGAATGATAATAAACCCCAGTTGTATAATAAACTAATTGAAGTTTTAATAACTGGAGAAAATACATTTAAATTATCTTTTGATTTTAATGAATCGAATAATAATACTTTAATAAATTACAAAACCAATTCTTATTCAACTTACACATCTTCCCAAATAAAATTTTCAAAAGAATATAATGTTAATAATCTAATTGAAACTCCTTTTTTTAATTTTTCATTAGAAAAAATAGGCAGTTTTAATTTAGGTGATAAGTTCTACATTAGATTTGCAGATTTTGATGGCACAGTTGGAAGTAACAGAGGTATTAGTGTAAATTCAATTACCAATGCTGCTTCAATGCTAAGGTTGTCTAAAAGCGGTACTAATAAAAAAAGATTAGAAGATTATTTGAACGCCACTGTTTATGTGTTAGATTCATTAAAAAGACAAGATAAAATTGCGTATGCAGTAAAAACTGAAGAGTATATAGATACGTTATTTATTAGAGAAGGAGAAAGACTTAAAAACATTGAAAAAGATTTAGGTAGTTTTAGAGAGAATAATAATATTTTCGATTTATCTGCAGAAGGTGCTAATATTTATGGAGAAACGATTGAGTTAGAAAAGGAAAAAAGACAATTGTTAGAGTACAACGATTATCTATCTAATTTAAAGCGGTATATAATTACTCATAATAAATACGACCAGACACCAGTTCCAGCAATGGTTATCATTCAGGATCCAAAAATATCCACTGGTGTAAGTGCTTTAATTACTAAATCTAGCTTAAGAGAAAGATTAAGAAAGTCTGTAACAGACAATCATCCAGAAATTATAAAAATTGATTCCGAAATTAGAATTGCAAAAAACAATTTAATAGAAAATATCAATTCATTAATCAGTCTTAATTCTAATAAAATCAATAAAATTTCTTTGAATTTGTCTTCTTATAAATCTAAACTTAAAGGTTTACCAAAAAGAGAGCAAAAGTTAATTAATTTTCAAAGAGATTATGAAATTTCTGAAGCAAATTATAATTATTTAAAACAAAAAAAATATGAAGCTGGTACTGCAATAGCCGCAAACGTATCGGATGTAAAAGTTATAGATAGTGCTAAAGATTTAGGGCAGGGACCAATTTATCCTAACACAAGCTTTAATTATATTTTAGGTTTAATTTTTGGTACAATTACTCCATTATTTTTTATAATAATTAGAGAGTTTTTAGATAATAAAATTCACACAGCAGAAGAAATTCAAAATAATTATGCAATTCCTGTTTTGGGTGTAATTGGAAGAAATCAAGGTAAAAATAATTTGGCAGTTTTTGAAAGGCCAAAATCTTCTGTATCGGAATCTTTTAGAGCCATAAGATCAAATATTCAATTTTTATTTAAAAATGCTCAAGAAGACTCTTGTAAAACATTGTTATTAACTTCCTCTGTTAGTGGAGAAGGTAAAACAATGATATCAATCAATATGGCTACAGTTTTTGCTTTAAGTGGAAAAAAAACAGTATTGGTTGGCTTAGATTTAAGAAAACCTAAAATTTATGATGATTTCGATTTGCCAAACGATATTGGTGTAGTGAATCATTTAATAAATCAAAAAACTTTAGACGAAATAATTACTCCCACTCAAATTCCTAATTTAGATATTATTTTATCGGGACCAATTCCACCAAATCCATCAGAATTATTATTAAATAAGACTGCGGATAATATGATTAAAAGTTTAAAAGAAAAATACGACTACTTAATTATAGATACTCCTCCGGTAGGTTTAGTTTCAGATGCCCTAGAATTATTTAAATATTCTGATGCTATCGTTTATGTTATTCGTCAAGAATATTCTGAAAGAGGTATGATGAAGATGATTGATGATAAATACAAAAACAAAGAGGTAACAAATATAAGTTATGTATTAAACGACTTTTCTATAAAAAGTAAATATGGGTATGGCTATGGATATGGTTACGGTTATGGCTACGGATATGGCTACGGGTATGGAAAATATGGTTATGGATATCACGAGAATGAAGAATCTGAAGGTATTTTAAATAAAATTTTAAATTTCATAAAACCAAAGAAGTAATTGAATGATGCATAAAAATGAGTATGCTCCTTATTTTGAACAATACTTAGAACTCGTTGATAAAGACAAATCAATTATTTATAATTTAGAGTCTTCCCAAAAAGAATTTGAAAGTATTTTATTATTACTTCCTAAAGAGAAGCAAACTTATGCTTATGCAGCAGGTAAATGGACAATTAAAGAGTTAATTCAACATATTATAGATACAGAACGTATTTTTTGTTATAGAGCTTTATGTTTTGCTAGGAATGATAAAACTGAATTGCCTGGTTTTGATCAAGATATTTTTGTAAATAATGGCAAAGCAAATGACTTAGATTTTTATGATTTATTAGATGAGATGAAAGCTTTAAGAAAATCTACCATTCAATTATTTAAGAGTTTTTCTGATGAAGCTTTGGTAAGAATGGGTATAGCTTCTAGCAATAAAATTTCTGTAAGAGCTTTAGGATATTTATTTTCAGGACATCAATTGCATCATTTGAATGTAGTGAAAGAAAGATATGTATAAAAAAACCGAAGCAAAGCTTCGGTTTTTTTATACAAGTTGTTTAACTTATTTTAAACTTCCAGTCATATCTTCTGGTTTTACCCATTCATCATATTGTTTTGGAGTTACATACCCTAAACGAACTGCTTCTTCTTTTAAAGTTGTTCCGTTTGCGTGGGCTGTATTTGCTATTTCTGCTGCTTTGTAATACCCAATTTTGGTGTTTAAAGCTGTAACTAACATTAAAGAGTTGTTTACCAATTCTGTAATTCTTGTGTGATTTGGTTCAATACCAGCTGCACAGTTTTCATCAAAAGAAACACAAGCATCTCCAATTAATTGAGCGGATTGTAACACATTTGCAGCCATTACTGGTTTAAATACATTTAATTCGTAATGACCTTGAGTTCCACCAACAGTAACTGCAACATCATTACCCATAACTTGTGCACAAACCATAGTCATCGCTTCACATTGGGTAGGATTTACTTTACCAGGCATTATAGAAGATCCTGGTTCGTTTGCAGGAATGATGATTTCACCAATTCCAGAACGTGGTCCAGAAGCCATTAAACGAATGTCATTGGCAATTTTATTTAAAGAAACTGCAACTTGTTTTAAGGCACCATGCGTTTCTACTAAAGCATCATGTGCAGCCAAAGCTTCAAATTTATTTTCTGCAGTTATAAAAGGCATTCCTGTAAATTCTGCAATATATTTTGCGACTAAAACATCGTAACCAGCAGGTGTGTTTAAACCTGTACCAACTGCAGTTCCACCTAAAGCTAATTGACTTAAATGTTCAAGTGTGTTTTTTAATGCTTTGATGCCAAAATTTAATTGTGCTACATAGCCAGAGAATTCTTGACCTAAGGTTAGAGGAGTAGCATCCATTAAGTGAGTTCTACCAATTTTTACTACATCGTTAAATGCTTCTGATTTGGCTTTTAATGTATCTCTTAGTTGTTCAATTCCTGGAATGGTCGTTTCAACTATTTTTTTATAAGCTGCAATGTGCATTCCTGTTGGAAAAGTATCGTTTGATGATTGTGATTTGTTTACATCATCATTAGGTTGAATGGTTTTTTCTCCTTCGCCAATAACTTTTCCTGCAATTTCGTGCGCTCTGTTAGCAATTACTTCGTTCACATTCATATTTGATTGTGTACCAGAACCCGTTTGCCAAATTACCAAAGGAAATTGGTCATCGTGTTTGCCTTCTAAAATTTCATCACAAACTTGAGCTATTAAATCTCTTTTTTCTGATGCTAAAACTCCTAATTCTGCGTTTGTATAAGCAGCTGCTTTTTTTAAGTAAGCAAAACCATATACAATTTCTAATGGCATAGATGCAGGAGCACCAATTTTAAAGTTGTTACGAGAACGTTCTGTTTGAGCTCCCCAATACTTATCTGCAGGAACTTCAACCTGTCCCATTGTGTCTTTTTCGATTCTATATTTCATAATTTGGATGTAAAATTTTGACGAAGCAAAATTACGAAAAACTATTCTCAAGCATAGTTGATAAATATCATTATTTGATAAAAAAAATATTTTTTTGATGTGGACTTTTTGAAAATAAGTATTATTTTTGCATCAAGTAATATTTTTAATACATACAAATGTTAGATTTTTCAGAATTTTCAGGATTAGTTTTATTTATGTTCATTTTTACAGCTGGTTTTTGGTTGTTAATTTTCTTATTAACATTTGTAGTGCCTTACTGGATTGGTGGAACAATTTGGGAAAATATGAAATTAAAGAAAGAAGCTAGAAAAGCTGCTGAAGGAAAATAAGCAGTACTTACAATATATTAAAAACTCGTTTTTGGGAAACCAAAAACGAGTTTTTTTATGTGTTTGAATCATCGTTAGGGAATGAAACGGCATCTTTTTTTGAGGAACGTACAAAAGATATAGTGGAAAGCCCGTTAAAACGCCCAAATATTTTATAGATTAAAATTCGCCACCACCATCATCTTCTCTTTCTTGTCTTATTCTTTTCTTTTTCTGATTGAAACGATACACAAAACTCATTCTCACTTGTGGTCCAACTCTTCTTTGAAATTCGCTGTATTGGTTTGAAATACCAGGTAAAAAGATAGTTGACATTCTTTTTCTACCATTAAAAACATCACTCACATTTAGGCTTAAAGATGCTTTTTCTTTAAAAATATCTTTACTTGCGGCAATATTCATTGTGAAAATACCTTGGTTGGTAGATTGTGCATTTTGAGAAGCTCCTCTATAATTCGAATTGATTTGCAAATCAATTTTTGAAGGAAGCGTAAATTTTTGATTTAATCTTATAAAAAATGCGGTGTTTTCAAAATCAAAATTAGTTGTGATATTTGTTTTCGGATCTATATAATCTCCATCTGTGATGGTGTGAAATAAGTTAAAATCACTATTTATATTCCAAACTTTAAAAGGTCTGAAATTTAAAGTAAATTCGAAGCCAACTCTTTCTTCTAGAGACAAGTTGATTGGGAACCTTCTTAAAATTGGATCTCCATTATCGGTTAAATCTCCAGTGTTTTCTTGAATGAATTCCCAACTTTCATCACTTCTGTTATAATAAATAGAAGTACTTAATGTAAATTTTTTCCATCGTTTAAGGTATCCTAAGTCTAGAGCATCTGTAATAACTGGTCTTAAACTAACGTTTCCACTAAAAATATTACTCTCGCTAGACCTACTTGGAAATGGGTTTAAAAAACGACCTCTTGGACGTCTTATTCTTTTATTATATCCTAAAGTAATATTTTCTCCATCTTTAAATTCATATCCTAAATTGATAGTCGGAAAAAAGTTACCATAATTATTTTTACTAGCAGAATTAGAGGTTTGTTGTTCGATTTCTACAGATGTATATTCATAACGTAAACCAGCTAAAACCGATATTTTATCAAATTGATGTCCGTATTGAAAATAAGCGGCATTTACTAATTCTTTATAGTTGAAAGAATTATTTAATCCAGTATCAGGAACTAAAGGCCCGTTAGGAAAAACTTGTCTTTCTGCTAAATTAAAATTATTAAATATATCTCTGTAGTTTCCTCTATAACCTGCTTCGTATTGAATATTTTCTCCAACAGGATGTACATAGTCTGCTTGTAACAAGAAACGTTTTTCATCTTGATCTTCTATAACTTGTTCTAAGTCATTAAGCAAGTTAGATTGAGTTTCAATTTCTGTAATATCATTTAATATATCTTCGGTTTCAGTAGAATATTGAGTGTTTATACTTAATTTTCTGCCTTTTCCATCAAAATTATTAATATAGTCTAAAGTATATTGAATTCTTTGTTCGTCTTCAGCTTCATTTTCTGTTCTAAATGTGGCTTCGTTTAAACCTCCATTACTATCGAAACGATCAATGCTATTTGTATTTACATCATCATCATTTCCTCTATTTAAAATAATATTTCCAATAATACTAGAATTTTTTGTAATGTAATATTCGACACCAAAACTTGTAAATAAAGATCGACTTAGTCTACCAAAACGTCTTTCTTCTATTACTCTTGCATTTTTAGCGGTTGATAAAAAGTTTTCAGTATCACTGAAAGCATGTCCAGGTGCAGCTCTATATCTAAAACCTGTATTTGTGAAAAGATTCCATTTTTTGGTTCTCCAATTTGCGTTAAATGCAGAACCATACCTTTCGGGGTAACCTGCGTCAAATTGTAAAGAACCATTAAAACCTGTAAGTTTATTTTTTCTTAAAATGATATTTAGGATACCGGCAGTACCCTCAGCATCATATCTTGCAGAAGGAGAAGTGATTACTTCTACTTTTTCGATGGCTTCAGCAGGAATTTGACGTAGAGCATCTGCACCATTTATACCTACTAATGCACTTGGTCTACCATCAATTAATATCGTAACATTTTCGTTTCCTCGTAAACTTACATTTCCTTCAACATCAACTTGCACAGAAGGAACATTTCCTAAAACATCACTCGCGTTTCCACCTCGAATAGATAGGTCTTTACCAATGTTAAAAACTTTTTTATCCAGCCTAATATCTACAGTAGTTTTTTCTGCAATAACTACTACTTCATCGAGTGAGTTGGTATCTTCCGAAAGTTTAATTGTTCCTAAATTCAGGTTTTTATTAATGACTTGTTTAGGATATTTTTTCGATTTAAATGAAATAAACTCTACGCTTATTTCGTAATTTCCTTTATTAGTTTTAATATTAAAAAGCCCTTTTTTGTCAGTAATTCCTCCTGATATTTTTTGAGTATTTGTGTTTTTTAATACAATGGTAGCATACTCTAGAGCTTGATTTGAATTTGCGTCCACCACTTTTCCTGTAATTAAAATCTCATCTAATTTTTTTGTTTTTTGAGAGAATATGCTTCCTGTAAATACAAAGAAACACAATAGAATAGTAATTTTTTTAGTCAAAACTAGTTGGTTTAAGGTTTAGTTTAAGACTACAAAGTTCTATGTAAGTTTAGTTCGGTATAGTTAAAAAAAAGTTAAACAAATAAAGTAGTATTTATTTAGATAATTTCTAAAATAGATTCAGGAGGCCTACCAACAACAGCTTTGTTATCATTAATTACAATGGGACGCTCAATTAACTTAGGATTTTCAATCATTGCTGATATAATTTCTGAATCTGACAATTCTTTTCCTTTATAGTTTTCTTTCCAAATTTTTTCATTTTTTCTAACTAATTGAATAGGAGAGATGCCTAACAAATTGATAATATCTGTCAGTTCTTTTTCTGATGGTATATTCTCTAAATACTTAACAATTTCAAATTCTTTTTTTGAGTTTTCTAAAATAGCAACTCCTTGTCTTGATTTAGAACAACGAGGATTGTGGTATATTTTTATCATTTTTGTTTGAGTTTCAAAGTTTCAAAGTTGAGATTTTTCCATAAAGTCGAAATGGCATTCGTTAGAATTTTTCATTTTTATTAACTGCTAACTGCTAACTGCCAATTACTAACTACTCTCTTTTTGTCCATTTAACATTAAATATGCTTTTAAAAAGGGTTGAATATTACCGTCCATCACAGCATCTACGTTCCCTGTTTCGTGAGCAGTTCTAACATCTTTTACTAATTTATAAGGATGCATTACATAGTTTCTAATCTGACTTCCCCATTCATTTTTCATTTTGTTGGCTTCAATATCATCTCTTGCAGATTGTTGTTTTTGCAACTCAATTTCATATAATTGCGATTTTAGCATTCGCATTGCAGTTGCTCTATTATCGTGTTGAGAACGTGAATTAGAACACTGAATTTGGATTCCAGTAGGTTTGTGGGTTAATTGAACTTTTGTTTCTACTTTATTTACATTTTGTCCACCTGCACCACTTGAACGAGCAGTCGTAATTTCTATATCTGCAGGATTAATATCAATTTCAATAGATTCATCTGCAACCGGATATACATATACTGAAGCAAAACTTGTATGACGTTTTGCATTCGAATCAAAAGGAGAAATTCTAACCAATCTATGTACGCCATTTTCACCTTTTAACCAACCAAAAGCATAATCGCCATCAACCTCAAATGTTACTGTTTTTATTCCAGCTGAATCACCAGCTTGGTAATTGAGAGTTTTTAGTTTAAATCCTTGTTTTTCAGACCACATTGTATACATTCTAAAGAGCATTTCTGCCCAATCACAACTTTCTGTTCCTCCAGCCCCAGCAGTTATTTGAATGGTTGCAGAAAGTGAATCACCTTCTTCTGAAAGCATGTTTTTAAACTCAATATCTTCTAAAAAAGTACTTAATTTTTCGAATTGTTCAATAATTTCCGTTTCTTCAACTTCACCTTCTTTGTAAAATTCATATAAGACATTTACATCCTCATTTAGTGTAACAGTTTTGTTGTAATCTTCTACCCACTTTTTTTTGAATCGCAGTTCTTTCATTACAGTTTCTGCTGCTTTTGGGTCGTTCCAAAAATCAGGGTTCGCTGTTTTTTCTTCTTCATTCGCTATTTCAATCAATTTTTTATCAATTTCTAAATAACCTTTTAGTTTCTCTATTCTTGTTGAAATATCTTTAAGTTGGTCTTGTGTAATCATAAGTCGAACAAAAATAAATGAAATTTTAAGATATCTTGTTTTAAAACTAAGCCTTATTTTTATAGATTTATAGAAAATATTCAACCCATGAAAAAACTAACCACACTTTTTCTTTTTTTATTGATTTCATTAAGCGTTCAATCACAGTTTTTTGAGGGAAAAAAAGAAGTAACTAAATACAATGGATATTTTACTTTTTATTATGATAGTTCATCAGATAAAATCTTTTTACAAATTGATAAATTAGATAGTGAATTTCTTTATGTACGTTCGCTGTCAGAAGGAATAGGTTCTAATGATATTGGTTTAGATAGAGGGCAATTAGGTGGTGGAGTAGTGGTTCATTTTAAAAAAGCTGGTAATAAAATTTTGATGGTTCAACCCAATCAAGATTATAGAGCTATTACTGATAATGAAGAAGAGAAAAACTCAGTAAAAGAAGCATTTGCAAAATCGATTTTACACGGTTTTGTCATCAAAAAAGAAAAAAACGGAGCCTATTTAGTGGATGCAACTTCTTTTTTTATGAGAGATGCGCACGGAGTTTCTAGAACTTTGGCAAGAAATAAACAGGGTAATTATAGTTTAGATAAAAGTAGAAGTGCGTTTAATTTAAAACGAACCAGAGCATTTCTAAAAAACGTTGAGTTCGATGTAATGCTTACTTTTAAAGGAACTCCAAAAGGATATAATATTAGAAGTGTTACTCCAGATGCAAGTGCGGTTACAGTAAATCAGCATCATTCTTTTGTAGAATTGCCAGATGATAATTACAAACCAAGAAAGTACGACCCACGTTCTGGTTCTTGGCAAATGAGTTATCAAGATTATTCTACTCCTGTAAACGAATCTTTAACAAAACGATTTATTTATAGACATCGTTTAGAAAAGAAAAACCCAAAAGCAAAAGTTTCTGAAGCAAAAGAACCTATTATTTATTATTTAGATAGAGGAACTCCAGAACCTGTAAGAAGCGCTTTGTTAGATGGTGGAAGATGGTGGAATCAAGCTTTTGAAGCAGCTGGTTATAAAAATGCATTCCAATTTAAAATGTTGCCAGAAGGCGCTGACATGTTAGATGTTCGTTATAATGTTGTACAATGGGTACACAGATCTACAAGAGGTTGGAGTTATGGAGCTAGTATTTCTGACCCAAGAACAGGAGAAATTATCAAAGGTCACGTAAGTTTGGGAAGTTTGAGAATTCGTCAAGATTACTTAATTGCACAGGCTTTACAAGCTCCTTTTAAAAATAATACAGTTGATGATGATTTTGCGATGCAAATGGCAATAGCAAGAATCAGGCAATTATCTGCTCACGAAATTGGACATACTTTAGGATTTGCGCACAATTTTGCAGCAAGTACAAACGGAAGAACTTCTGTTATGGATTATCCTCATCCAAAATTTACTTTAAAAAATGGTAAAATAGATTTCTCTAATGCTTATGATAACAAAATTGGAGCTTGGGATAAAGTTACAGTTGCCTATTCTTATCAAGATTTTCCTAAAAATGTAGATGAAGATAAAGCTTTAAATAAAATTTTGGTTGATGCCTATGCAAATGGTTTAAAATATTTATCTGATTCAGATGCTAGACCTCAAGGAAGTGCAAGTGCTACAGCACATTTGTGGGATAATGGTGATAATATTCACGATGAGTTGTACAATATTTTAAAAATAAGAAAACAAGCGATTGATAATTTTTCTACAGATAATATAAAATCGAATCAACCATATTCTGTTTTGGAAGATGTATTTGTACCTCTGTATTTTTTTCATAGATTTCAAACAGAAGCAACTACAAAATTAATTGGAGGTTTAGATTATAGTTATGCTGTAAAAGGCGGAAATCAAACTGTGGTAAAAAGAGTTTCTGGAACGACAGAACGAATAGCATTACAAGCCGTTTTAAAAACGATTTCTGTGGATGAAATTGCAATTCCAAAAGAAAAATTAGCATTATTCCCACCAAGAGCCATTGGATATTGGAGAACTCGCGAATCTTTTAATAGCAAAGTAGGTGTTGCTTTTGATGCATTTTCTGCAGTAGAAACTGTCTCAGAAATGACCTTGAATTTATTATTGAACCCTCAAAGATTGTCTAGATTAATAGCTCATAAAAGTTTAGATAAAAGGCAACTAGGTTTTGATGAACTAATTGATGAATTGATTGTAAAAACTATCAAAAAAAGTCATAAAGATAGGTATCATCAAGAATTACAGAATGTGATTAATATCAAAGTGTTGGAACAATTATTTTATGTAGGAACTTATAAAAACCAATACAAGCAAGTAAATGCAATTGTGATGTTTAAATTGAATGAAATCAAGGAAATCATTCAAAATAAAAAATCAGAAGGAATTCAGAAAGTTTATGATGCAGCGATGATTAAAATGATTGATGGATATTTAAAAAAACCAACTACATTTAAAAAAGTGTCAGCACCAAAGATTCCCGATGGATCACCAATTGGAAATGATTATTAATTATTTCTTAAATAAACTTTTAATAATGTCTATTAAATAAAGAAAAGTGTTTTCGTAATCTTCTTTTTGTTTATCTAAATTTCCAGAATAATCATGTTTAGGATTGAAAATGTTTTTGTATGCATTGACAAAAATTAAGATTATGAAAGTTATTATAAATAAACCTAAAATTGTTTCCATAACTAAATATAAAAAATAAATGACTATAGACCTAATTTCTGATACAGTTACAAAACCAACTCAAGGCATGTTAGATTCCATGATGTCTGCTAAAGTGGGTGATGATGTTTTTAAAATGGATCCGACAGTAAATGCCTTGCAAGAAAAAGCTGCAAAAATGTTTGGTATGGAAGCCGCATTGTTTTTTCCGTCAGGCACTATGGCAAATCAAACAGCAATAAAGTTGCATACGCAACCAGGGGATAAATTATTTTGCGATAAATATGCACACGTTTATAATTATGAAGGGGGAGGAGCTGCATTTAATTCTGGAGTTACTTGCAAGTTAATTGATGGCAATAGAGGAATGTTTACAGCAGAACAATTACAAGATGCTGTCGTTGGTAGGTCAGATATTCACGTTCCATATTCAAGATTGCTTTGTATCGAAAATACAACAAATAAAGGAGGAGGAGCTTGTTGGGATTTTTCTGAATTAGAAAAATTAAACAAAATATGTAAAGAAAATAGCTTAGCGTTTCATTTAGATGGTGCTCGTTTGTTTAACGCTTTAGTTGCTAAAAACGAATCACCAAAACAATATGGAGCATTATTTGATACAATTTCAATTTGTTTATCTAAAGGATTAGGAGCTCCTATAGGTTCTATTTTGTTAGGATCTAAAGACCATATTGAAAAAGCTTTAAGAATAAGGAAATTGTTAGGTGGAGCAATGCGTCAAGTAGGTTTTTTAGCTGCAGCAGGACTTTACGCATTAGATAACCACATAGAGCGTTTAGTTGAAGACCATCGAAAAGCAAAAGAAATTGGTAATATTTTAGAGTCAATTTCTTACGTTACTAGGGTAGAACCTATAGAAACAAATATTATTATTTTCTATGTGGATGAGAAAATTGGTGACACAAATTTTATAGATAAAATGGCTGCTAAACATATTCTTTTAACTCCTATGGGTGAAGGTAAAATTAGAATTGTGACGCATTTAGATTATACAAACGAAATGCACGAAATCCTTTTAAAAGAATTGAAAAATTTTTAGAAATAAAAACGGACGATAGGTGAAAATGGCGAAGCATAAACGCTTTTATTTTCATCATACAAAACATCATATCGGACTCCAAAAGCAAAACGACCTTTATTGTATGCTGCTCCAAAATATAAGGCAGGGAAACTTGTATTAAAACTTTGAGTAGTATTGGTTTGTTTTGCAAATGATTGTTCAAATTCACCAGAAAGCTGAATACCAATATTAGGAATTTGATATAAGGAAATAATGCTTCCGCCGTAAACATTAGTAGTAAAATCACCAATTTCACTATAAATGTAAGTTAAACCAGTACCTAAAGAAAAACCATTATTAAAGTCGTAAACCGCACTTGGTGTAATCCCTATTGTGGTTTGTGTTCCAAATCCTAATGTAAATCCACCTCCATATCTAACATTTTTCCAAAAATCAGATTTTTGTTGAGATACTGTAGTTAAAGATAAAGAAAAAGCTACAAGAATAAAAAAAAATTTCATAAGGCGGTTGGCTTAATTGGCATCGTCTAATTTAGCTAATTCTTTATAATTCCGGTTTAATTTTCTTAATAAAATTCCATAAAGTAATTGATAGAATAACCATAAGATTCCTAATATTAGAAGTGTAGCAATCAATGTAGCTATAATTACTAAAAATATTTGTTTGTTATTAAGTTCATCAATATTTGTATTAATGGTAGTTGCGGTTACTACTATCATAATTAGAGCTAAATACCCTAAATTAAACAAAACGTAGTTTCTAACAGTTTTACGTGTTTTAATGATCTTTTTCATTAATATTTTAGTAGAATCAATGGTAGAAATTCTTTTATAGTTCTGATAAAACATCCACAAAAAGTAAAAAAGAATAACGTAAGCTGCTATTTGTGAATAGTATATAAAGTTTTCTAAACCTAATTTTTCATATTCTAGCATCGCTTTATCAGTATCTATAAAAAAATATAATGAGTTTAGAATAACAAATTCTAAAATACCAATAATGAATATCCATTTTACAATAGATGATGATTTTGAATGTGCCATTTTATAGATTTCTAAGGTAGAAAACTGACTATTCTCTGAGGCTTGATTGCCCCATGCTTTTTTATAATTATCTAATACATCCATAAATTATGGGTTTAGTATGTTTTTTAATTTTTCTTTAGCTCTATTCATTTTTACTCTTGCATTTACAGAAGATATACCTAATGTTTCAGATATTTCTTTGTAAGGTTTATCTTCTAAATACAAGAAAATTAAAGCCTTATCAATGTCATTTAATTTATGAATAGCTTTGTATAATGCTTCTAATTGACGTTCTTCTGTGTCATCATAATCATTAGATTTTATTTTAAAAGCAACATCGTTAATGTCTTGTGTCTTAACTCTTCGAGTAGACTTTCTATACAGAGAAATAGCTGTATTTAAAGCCACTCTATACATCCAAGTGCTAAATTTAGAATCTCCCCTAAACTTTGGATAGTTTTTCCAAAGTTGAATAGTTATTTCTTGAAACAAATCGTTATGTGCACTTTGATTTGTAGTATAAATTCTACAAATTTTATGGGCAATATTCTGGTTTCGTTCAAAGTTCGATAAAAATTTAGTTTCTAAATCTTTTTGCACTTGTAAGTAGTTAGTTCATCTATAAGTAGAGTAAATGTATAAAATGTTACAATTTTCCTAAAAAATATTTTGTTTAATAAAAATACTTTAAATTTGTTGAACTGAAAATTAATTACATTGAACAATATTAAACAAGATTTTACCATTAAAGACCTTGAAAATATTTCAGGTATAAAGGCACATACTATTCGCATTTGGGAAAAAAGATACGATTTATTGCATCCAAAAAGAACAAATACTAACATAAGGTATTATTCTAATGATAGTGTTCAGAAGCTTTTAAATATTGTATTATTAAATAAAAATAATTTCAAGATATCTAAGATAGCTAAAATGTCTGATGAAGAATTGTTAATACAATCTAGAGAATTGGCTTTTAGTTCTGGTATTAATGATGAAGCTATTAACTCTTTTAAATTATCAATGTTTCAGTTTGATAAGGTTTTGTTTAACAATACATACAATAAGTTATTGCATAAAAAAACTTTTAGAGAAATATTTAAAGATGTTTTTATACCTTTTTTGGCAGATATTGGTTTAATGTGGCAAACAGACACACTATTGCCAGCACACGAACATTTTATATCTAATTTAATTGCTCAAAAAATACAAATTAATACAGAAAAATTGCAATATAGTGTTACCAATTCTAACAAAAGTTATGTTTTGTTTTTACCCGAAAATGAAATTCATGAGTTAGGTTTATTGTACTTAAATTACGAATTAGTTTTAAGAGGTAACCATACTATATATTTAGGCCAAAGTTTGCCTTTAGATAACCTAGATTATTTTTTTAAAAATGGTAGAGAAATTTGTTTTATAACTTCTATGACAGTAATGCCATACGATGATAAAATAAAAGAATATTTTAAAGTAATTGATTCTATTTTAGTGAACACCAATCATGAGTTAATTGCAATTGGAAGAAAAACTAAATTATTATCAGATACTATTTTTAATTCAAATATTCAACTACATTGTTCAGTTTCTAACTTGTTAAAAGTATTATAATTTTTTTTTATGCTGTTTTATTTGTTTAATATTTTGATATATTTGTTTAACAAAATATTTTATGAGTAAAAATATACATATTATTGGTTCTGGATTTTCAGCCATTTCTGCTTCTTGTTATCTAGCTAAACAAGGCTATAATGTAACAGTTTTTGAAAAAAATTCTACTTTAGGAGGTAGAGCAAGACAGTATAAACAAGATGGCTTTCTTTTTGATATTGGTCCTACTTGGTATTGGATGCCAGATGTTTTTGAACGTTTTTTTGCAGATTTTGGAAAAAAACCTTCAGATTACTACCACTTAGAAAGATTAGAACCAGGTTATCAAGTATATTTTGAAGAGAATTCATCCATAACTATACCCGGAACTTTAGAAGAAATTTTTCAAATTTTTGAAGATGAAGAAAAAGGAAGTTCAAAACACTTAAAAACATTTTTAGATTCTGCTAAAGCAAACTATGAAATTGCTGTTTTAGATATGGTTTATAAACCTGGAATTTCGCCTTTAGAGTTAGTATCAAAGCAAACAATAGCAAGAGTTTCTCAGTTTTTTTCAACGATTAGAAAACAAGTAAGAAAAAAGATAAAAAGCCATAAGTTAATTCAAATTCTAGAGTTTCCTGTTCTTTTTCTAGGCGCAAAACCTAGTAACACTCCAGCATTTTATAACTTTATGAATTACGCTGATTTTGGTTTAGGTACTTGGCATCCAGTAGGAGGTATGCACAAAGTTGTCGAAGGAATGGTTGAACTAGCGAAGAGTTTAGGTGTTCATTTCGAGGTAAATGCAGCAGTTGACAAAATTATAACAGATAAGAACAAAATTGTAACAGCTTTAATGGTTAATGGAAAAGAGATAAAGTCAGAGTTGGTTTTAAGTGGTGCAGATTATCATCATACAGAAACTCTATTGGATAAAAATCTCCGTCAGTATTCAGAAGAATATTGGTCTAAAAAGACATTTGCTCCTTCATCGTTATTATTTTATGTAGGTTTTAATAAAAAATTAAAAAATGTAGAACATCATACTTTATTTTTTGACACGGATTTTGATGTCCATGCTAAAGATATTTACGACAATCCACGTTGGCCAGATGAACCGCTGTTTTATGCAAGCTTTCCAAGTATAACTGATGCTTCTTTTGCTCCTGATGGGAAAGAAGCAGCCACTTTTTTAATTCCATTAGCACCTGGGCTCGAAGATACAGAAGAATTGAGAGAATTATATTTTAACAAAATTATGACTCGTTTAGAAAGATTAACTAACCAAGATGTAAAAAAAAGTGTTATTTTTAGAAAGTCGTTTTGTGTTAATGATTTTGTTGAAGAATACAATTCTTACAAAGGAAATGCTTATGGATTAGCAAATACGCTTTTTCAAACAGCATTTTTAAGACCAAAAATTAAAAGTAGTAAAGTAAATAATTTATACTTTACTGGACAACTTACAGTTCCAGGGCCTGGAGTTCCACCTGCTTTAATATCTGGTAAAATAGCATCCGATTTAATCATTAAAAAACAACATTAATCATTATGAAAGAATTATTTGACTCAGTTTCTTATGGATGTAGCAAATTAGTTACAAAAAAATACAGTACGTCATTTTCTTTGGCAGTCAATATGTTGTCTCCTAAAATTAGAACAGATATTTATAATATTTATGGATTTGTTCGTTTTGCAGATGAAATTGTAGATACTTTTCATAATTATGATAAAGAAGTTTTAATGGGAAATTTTGAGAGAGATTATTATTTAGCTATAGAACAAGGAATTAGCTTAAATCCTATTTTAAACTCTTTCCAAAAAACCGTTAATAGATATAATATACCAGATGAAATGGTACAAGCTTTCTTAAAAAGTATGAAAGCAGACTTGTACAAAACACAATATCAAACTAAAGCTGAATATGATCAATATATATATGGTTCTGCAGATGTAGTTGGTTTGATGTGTTTAAAGGTTTTTGTTGAAGGTGATGATAAAAGATACGAAGAGTTAAAAGATGCGGCAATGCGTTTAGGTTCTGCTTTTCAAAAAGTGAATTTTTTACGTGATTTAAAAGATGATTTCGAAGTTTTAAATCGCTCTTATTTTCCAAATATAAATTTAGGGCAATTAGATGCTTCTTCAAAACAAATTATAATTGATGAAATTGAAGCAGATTTTGATTATGCATATAACAACGGAATTCTTAAATTGCCCGTTGAAGCTAAATTTGGTGTTTATATGGCATACCGATATTACAGGAGGTTATTAAAAAAGCTAAAGGCTGTACCTTCAGAAAAAATTATGGATACTAGAATTCGTATTTCTGATCCTATGAAAATTAACTTATTAGCAAGAAGTTACGTAAAATACAAATTAAATATAATTTAATATGATATATGCATTAATTACACTTGGTGTTTTCATTACTATGGAAGGAGTTACTTGGTGTACGCATAAATATGTTATGCATGGTTTTGGTTGGTTTCTACATGAAGATCATCATGAACCAGGTTATCCACACGTTTTCGAGAAAAATGATGCTTTCTTTATAGTTTTTGCAATACCCAGCATGTTATTATTTTTATTCGGAACCTATACAGAATACACATTTATGTTCTTTATTGGTCTTGGTATTCTTTTATATGGGTTAGCTTATTTTTTAATTCACGATGTATTAATTCATCAACGTTTTAAGTGGTTTAAAAGAACTAATAACTGGTATTTTAAAGGATTAAGAAAAGCACATAAAGTACATCATAAAAATATGGGAAAAGAAGATAGTCAATGCTTCGGGATGTTATTTGTACCTCTAAAATATTTTAAAGAGCAAATGTAAAAGTTTGCTCTTTTTAATTTATAATAATCTCATAAAATTAACAAACAATATTTTTTTGAACACTTATGATTACATAATAGTTGGAGCAGGAGCATCAGGATTAATAACAGCTTACAGAATGTCTCAAGATATTTTTTTTGATGATAAAACTATACTTTTAATTGATAAAGAAAAGAAATCTAAAAACGATAGAACTTGGTGTTTTTGGGAAGAATCAAATGGAGAATGGGATGATATTCTTTCAACTTCATGGGGTAGAATTATTTTTAAAAGTCATTTACATTCAGCAGAAAACAATATTGCTCCATATAGATATAAAATGATTAGGAGTAAAGGTTTCTATCAAAAGATTTGGAATAAACTTGCTAAAAACAATAATATTACTTTCTTAGAAGAAAGTGTTAAAAGTGTTCATCAGGAGCATAAAAAAGCGAGAGTTATTACTTCAAAAAATGTTTTTTATAGTAGAAATGTAATCAACAGTATTTTGTTTTCAAATGCTTATCAGAAGCAAAATAAATATCCAGTTTTACAGCAGCATTTTGTAGGTTTTTTTATTAAAACTAAAGAAGATTTTTTTGATGATTCGGCTGCTACTTTTATGGATTTTACAATTCCGCAAAAAGGAAATACACGTTTTATGTATATTTTACCTTATAGTAAAAACAAAGCACTTTTCGAATACACTCTATTTTCTGAAAGTCTGTTGCCTTACAACGAATATAAAATTGCTATAGAGTCCTATTTATTAGAAAAAGGAATTAAAGAATATGAAATTATAGAAAAAGAAAAAGGTTCAATACCAATGACAGCTTATAAGTTTTGGGAAAAGAATTCTAAGAATATAATTCATATTGGTACAGCAGGAGGTTGGTCTAAAGCGAGTACAGGGTTCACTTTTAAAAATATAACAAAAAAATCAAGAGAATTAATTTATCATTTAAAAGTTAAAAAGCCTTTTAATAAATTTTATATTAGAAATAAATTTTGGTTTTACGATTTATTGTTATTAGATATACTACACGAAAAAAATCATTTGGGGGCTAAAATTTTTGGACATATGTTTAAAAATAATCAACCTAAAAAAATATTTAAATTTTTAGATGAAGAAACTAATTTTATAGAAGACTTACAAATTCAATTAAAAATGCCGCCTTATGAATTTGTTCGCGCTTTATTTAAAAGGATTTTTTGATTAACTAAAAATAAATGGTTACCATTTTTCTCCAATACCGAGCTTTATGTGCTCTTTCTTCCCATTCAAATAGTTGATGAGAGATTCCTTTTTCGTTTAAAATTTCAGATAAGGTGTAATTGCTTTCTAAAAAAGGATCTTCTTTTCCAATAGCTAATATAATATCCATATTACTAATTTGTTCTATCAATATAGAGTCTTCTAAATTCTTTAAATATTGATTAGGCATATTAAAATAAACAAAATCGTTATGAAAGCCGCTTAATAAATCTTTAAAATATCCTTTTGATTCTGTTAAATCATACCTTCCACTTAATCCTACTACTTTACAAAATAAATTTGGATGTCTCATTGCAACATTAACAGCATGATATGCACCTAAGCTACAGCCAGCAGAAATAACATTTGGATTGCTATTAATTAAATTTGCTAGTGGTAAAACTTCTTCTAAAACATATTTTTCATATTGTATATGTCTGTAAATCCTATATCCCGGATGAACAAAACTATTGTAAAATGATTCTAAATCAATACTGTCTACACAAAAAATTTGGAGATCACCACTATTAATTTTTTTCTCTAAAGCGGCAATTACTTTCCAATTTTCATAGTCAAAGAAACGTCCCATTCTGGGAGGGAAAAACAAAACTTTTGCACCACTAAACCCAAACACTAGAAGTTCCATTTCTCTTTCAAGATTAGGACTATACCATTTATGATATTCTCTTTTCATCTAAATGTATTTTAGTTAGTGCTGTCTTATGCTACTACATTCTTTCGAGTATTTTTTGAGGAAATATTTTAGGATATTTCTTTAAAATATTTAAGATTAGTTGATAACCAATAGCATTAAAATGCAAACCATCTTCTTCGAAATATCTATCATCCGGATTTCCATTTTGGTTTAATAATGCATCGTAAATATTTACATAGTAAAAATTTTCATCTTCTTTGGTTATTGCCTTTATTTGACTATTTGTATAATTAATACTTTCTAACAAATGTCTGCGTGCAATGCTTGGTTTTATAGAAATAACGGTACAGGGTATGTTGCCGTATTTTGCTCTTATTTTTGCCAATAAGTTTTCTAAAAACAATAAAACTTCTTCAGGGTGTCTTCCATCACCTAAATCATTGTCACCTGCATATATAACAATAGCTTGTATGTTTTCTATATTCTTAAAAATACGATCAAAAAACCAAGTACAAGCTGCTAAAGTAGAACCTCCAAAACCTAAGTTTATAGGTTTGTATTTTTTATATACAGTTGTTAGTTTGCTCCATAAAGTAATAGTAGAACTTCCATAAAAAACCAATTCTGGGTTATAGTCTAATTCTAAAATTTGTTTTTCAAGCCGTTCTATATCATCGTGAAACCAGAACATTAAATTACTTTTTTTTAATTAATTGTTAAATATAAAATAATAAAAGCATTATAAAAGTAAATCAGATAGGAATTAATTTCTAAATAAAAATTTCTATCTAATTTTGTGCAAATAAATTACATGTTTTTTATTTCTGCAACTAAATCTGTAATTACACTTTTAGCATCACCAAATAACATTGAAGTTTTATCATTATAAAATAATTCATTTTCAATACCGGCATAACCAGCTTTCATACTACGTTTATTTACAATAATATGTTTTGCATTTTCTACGTCTAAAATTGGCATTCCATAAATAGGGCTAGAAGGATCGTTATGTGCAGCAGGATTAACTACATCATTAGCACCAACCACTAAAACTACATCTGTATTTTTAAATTGAGGGTTGATATCTTCCATTTCAACTAACATACTGTAATCAACATTAGATTCTGCCAACAAAACATTCATATGCCCAGGCATTCTTCCTGCAACAGGATGAATCGCATATTTTACATTGACACCTTTGGCAACTAATAGTTCTTCTAATTCATGAATAACATGCTGTGCTTGTGCTACAGCTAATCCATAACCAGGAACTATGGTTACGTTTTGGGCATAATTCATCATTATTGCAGAATCGCTGGCAGTTGTACTTTTAATTGATCCTAAAGCTTTGTTTGTACCTTCTGGACCAGCATTGGCAGTAAAGGAACCAAAAATAACAGAAAACAAAGTTCTATTCATAGCCTTACACATCGCAATCGTTAGTATGATTCCTGCAGAACCTACTAAAATACCACCAACAAGCATCACTTTATTATCGTATAAAACACCTGTTATGGCTGCTGCAATACCTGTTAATGAATTCAATAATGAAATTACAACAGGCATATCTGCTCCACCAATTGGTAGCACAAATAAAATACCATAGATTAATCCTGCTATTAATATACCATAAAGTAAAATAGGACTTTCTATATTTCCAATTACTAAATAAGCTCCCAAAGCAATAATTCCAATAATAAATAAATTATTCACAATATTATATTGTGGAATCTTAATGACACTTTTTACTGTGCCATTTAACTTACCCCAAGCAATTAAACTACCAGAAAAAGTGATGGCGCCAATTACAATTGCTGATAAAATGGTAATTAAAATGGAATTATTGGTTGTGTTAATATTAGAATTACCAAATTCAACCAAACCAATTAAAGCAGCACTTGCTCCACCAAAACCATTAAATAACGAGACCAATTCTGGCATTTTAGTCATTTCCACTTTGATGGCAATTAACCAACCAATAATGGTTCCTAATAAGATAGCAATACCAATTAATACATAAATAATGGTTGGTACCTGTAAATCGTGTATAAAAATGGTACCAATAATGGCTAATCCCATACCGGTAGCTGCAATTAAATTTCCTGATTTTGCAGTATCTGGATGTCCTAATTTTTTCAATCCAACAATAAATGTTACTGCTGAAATTAGATATATAATACTTAATATAACATTCATTATTTCTTCTTTTTAAACATTTCTAACATTCTGTTGGTAACAGCAAAACCGCCTACAACATTTAATACTCCTAAAACCACTGCAATAAAGCCAAGTGTTAAGGCTACATAATCTGTTGGGTCAGAATGCAGCATTACTAAAATTGCACCAACGATTACTACACCACTCAGTGCATTTGCACCAGACATTAAAGGTGTATGTAAAACAGCAGGAATACTTTTTATAACTTCGATGCCAACAAAAGTTGCCAAAATTATGATGTAAAATATTTGCAAATTGTTTTGAATAAATTCTAATAATTCTTTCATGATACTATTATTTTTTACGTTGAACTCCGTCTTGAACGATAAGTGTTTCGTTAGTTATTTCTTCTTCTAAATCCCATTTAAAATTTAAATCTTCGGTAAGATGAATGATAAAATTGTAAATATTTTTTGCGTATAATTCGCTAGCATTTGTAGAGACACTTAATAGAGAAATAGAAGTACCTACTACTTTTACACCATTATGAATGATTGTATCATTTAATACACTAAGCTCACAATTACCACCTTGATCTGCAGCAATGTCAATAATTACAGCACCGTTTTTCATTTGATCAACTTGCTCTTTTGTAATTAATGTTGGTGCTTTTTTACCAGGGATATTAGCAGTAGTTATCACTAAATCTGCTTCAAATAAAGATTTATTTACAGCTTCTTTTTGTCTTTTTACATAATCTTCTGATGCTTCTTTAGCATAGCCACCTTCAGATTCTTCATTATTGTTTTCTACAGAAATAAATTTAGCTCCTAAAGATTCTGTTTGTTCTTTTGTTTCTGTTCTAATATCAGTAGCCTCAACAACAGCACCTAATCTTTTTGCAGTTGCAATGGCTTGTAAACCAGCAACACCAACTCCATAAATTAACACCTTTGAAGGTGTAATCGTACCTGCAGCAGTCATCATTAGTGGAAAAATTTTGGTCATTTTATAGGCTCCTAAAATAACAGCTTTGTAGCCAGCTAAATTATTTTGTGAGCTTAAAACGTCCATATCTTGGGCTCTAGAAATTCTAGGCATTGCATCCATAGAAAAAGCAGTTGCTCCTTTTTCTGAAATTGCCTTGATTAATTTTGGACTAGACTTATGAAATAATTGACTCATTAAAATATGCCTTTTATGAACCAATTTTAAATCTTCCTCATTAAAAGGATTTATTTTAATAAGCACTTGAGCAGTTTCAAATACTTTTTCTCTAGAAGTAATTTTAGCACCAGCTTCTATAAAATCTTCATCTTTGTATAAAGAGTTTTTACCCGCATTTTTTTCAACAAAAATCTCAAAACCTTTTTCAATCAATTTTTTTGTAATGAAAGGGGAAAGAGATACTCGGTTTTCTCCCTTTTGTAATTCTTTTAATATTCCTATTTTCATTTTATAAAGTTTGGTTTAATTAATAATTATTTAGGGTATTTCTCTGCAATTTTATCCAATCCTAAATTGTGAATACTACCTAAATGAGAATGTTGCTTACCTAAATCTGGTTTGTAAGTTCCTGCTTGAACTTGTTCACCAATTTGTTGATAGGCTTCTCTAAAAGACATTCCCTCAACTACTAAATTATTAATAGAATCTACTGTAAATAAATATTGATATTTCTCATCATTCAAATCAATATCTTTTACGATTACTTGCTGAATGGAATAATTAAAGATGTCTAAAATATCTTTTACATCTTCAAAAGCAGCAATAATATTTTCTTTTAATAACTGAAAATCTCTGTGGTAACCCGTTGGTAAATTATTAGTAATCAGCAACATTTCAGAGTGTAATGCTTGAATCTTATTACATTTTCCACGAATCAATTCAAACACATCAGGATTCTTTTTATGTGGCATAATGCTACTTCCTGTGGTTAATTCATCAGGAAAAGAAATAAATCCAAAATTCTGGCTCATATACAAACAAACGTCCATTGCAAAACGAGCCATGGTATTACACAAACCACCTAAAGCAGCAGCTATAGAACGTTCGCTTTTTCCACGACTTAATTGTGCAGCAACAACATTGTATTTTAAGGTTGTAAAATCTAATTCTTTGGTGGTTAATTCTCTATCAATAGGGAAGGAGCTACCATAACCAGCAGCAGAACCTAAAGGATTTTGATCTACTACTTTAGAAACTGCATTCAATACATATACATCATCAATTAGCAATTCTGCATAGGCAGAAAACCACAATCCAAATGATGATGGCATTGCTACTTGTAAGTGTGTATAACCAGGTAAAAGGCTATCTTTATGTGTTTCAGCCAAATTTAATAAAGTGTCAAACAATATTTTTACTTTATCATTTACAATGGCTAAATTCTCTTTGTAATACAACTGTAATGCTACTAAAACTTGATCGTTTCTAGAACGTGCTGTGTGAATTTTTTTACCAACTTCACCTAATTTGTTGGTCAATTCCCATTCAATTTTAGAATGAACATCTTCAAAAGAAGGTTCAATTACAAAGTCTCCATTTTCGATATCTGTAGCTAATTCTTGCAATCCTTTTTTCAAATCCGCTAATTCATTAGCAGTGATAATTCCAATAGATTCCAACATTATGGCGTGTGCTAAAGAAGCTTGCACATCATATTTTGCAATGTGTATGTCAATTTCTCTGTCATTACCCACTGTAAAATTTTCTATTTGTTTGTCTATTGAAAATCCTTTATCCCAAAGTTTCATATTTTGTTAGTTTTTGGTTTTTGGTTTTTGGTTTTAGTTGGAGCTTTAAAACCACCAACTAAAAACCATTAACCATCAACTATTTTTTAATTACTCGATTCAACAATTCTACATAAATCTCTATTCCTTCTTCAATTTCTGCTAAATAAATAAATTCATCTGCAGAATGCGAACGAGTGCTATCTCCAGGTCCTAATTTTAAGGATTGGCAAGATAACACAGATTGATCAGATAACGTTGGTGATCCATAAGTTGTTCTTCCCATTGCAATTCCAGCTTTTACTAAATCGTGGTCGGTTGAAATAGAGGAGGAGTTCAATCGTAAGCTTCTTGGTGTTATTTTACTACAAGGAGATTGTTCTTGCAAAATGTCCGCAATTTCTTGATTGGAATAGGCATCATTTACTCGAACATCAACTACTAAATCTACGTGACCAGGAACTACATTGTGCTGAGAGCCTGCATTAATTTGAGTGACTGTCATTTTTACATCACCTAAAGCATCTGAAGATTTATCAAACTTAAAATCTTTAAACCATTGTAAAACTTCAATGGTGTTGTAAATGGAATTGTTATAATTTGGATGTGCTGCGTGACTTGGAGTTCCATCAACTTGTGCATCAAAAACAACCAAACCTTTTTCAGCAACTGCTAAATTCATTAAAGTAGGTTCACCAACAATAGCCACATCAATATGTGGAATAATGGGTAACATTGAGTTTAAACCATTATTTCCACTGTTTTCTTCTTCTGCAGAAGCTACAATAACTAAATTGTATTTTAAATTTTCTTGTGCATAAAAATTGGTAAAAGTTGCGATTAATGAAACCAAACAACCACCTGCATCATTACTTCCTAAACCGTATAATTTTCCATCTTTTACTATCGCTTTAAAAGGATCGTTTGTGTATTTTGAATTTGGGTGTACAGTATCATGATGTGAGTTTAACAACAAAGTAGGTTTGCTTTCATCAAAATATTTATTAGTTGCCCAAATGTTATTTTTTGTTCTTTTGAACGGAATTTCGTATTCATTAAACCATCCTTCAATCAATAACGCTGTATTTTCTTCTTCTTCAGAAAAAGATTGTGTTTCAATCAAATTCTTTAAAAGTGCAATTGCGTCTTTTGTTAATTTTTCTAACGTCATAATTATAAAGTGATTGTAGTAAACAGCTCGTTTTCTTTAGTTAACATAGATGTATTTCCAATATGTACTTTTTGAACACCATTATGCAAGGCATCAAAACAATTGTCTAATTTAGGAATCATTCCATCAGAAATGACTTCATCTTTTAATAATTGTTGATAAGTTTTTGAATCGATATGTTTTATTACAGAATCTTTATCATCAAAATCTTGTAAAACGCCATTCAATTCAAAGCAATAGTAAATTGAAGTGTCATAGAGTTCACTCATTCCTACTGCAATTGTGCTTGTAATGGTATCTGCATTTGTATTTAATAATTGTCCTTTTCCATCGTGTGTAATGGCACAAAAAACAGGAGTGAAATCAGCTTTAATTAATTTGTCAATCGAATTATTTGCTACCTTTTTTACATCACCTACAAAACCAAAATCAATTTCCTTAACTGGTCTTTTATCAGATTGAATACTGTTGATGTCTGCACCTGTTAAACCAATGGCATCAGTACCCATAGCTTGTAGTTTTGCAACCACATTTTTGTTGACTAAGCCACCATACACCATTGTAATAACCTCTAGCGTTTCCGCATCAGTAATGCGCCTTCCATTTACCATTTTAGATTCAATTCCTAATTTTGAGGCAATATGAGTCGCTCTTTTACCACCTCCGTGAACTAAAATCTTTTTTCCTTCAAGATTAGAAAATAGTTTTAGAAATGCATTTAAAGAAGCTTCATCTTCTATGATATTTCCTCCTATTTTTATGATTGATAGTTTTTCCATTTTTGGCTCTTTGTTCTTTGCTCTTGGCTGTTAGCATCTAATTGCTAAAAGCTAAAGGCTGAAATCTATTTATAAATCTTCTAATATCTTTTTCAAAACCAATTGTGCTGCATAAGTTCTATTATTTGCTTGTTCAATTACTAGAGAACTTTCTGAATCTAAAACAGCATCTTCAACAACCACATTTCTTCTTACTGGCAAACAGTGCATAAATTTTGCATCCCCAATCTTGTCTTTAGTGATAACCCAATCTTCATTACCTCCTAAATTTTGACCATAACTTTCATAAGAACTCCAGTTTTTGGTGTATACAAAATCTGCATCTTTAAAAGCTTCAGCTTGATTGTGATAAATAGGTGTGTCTTTTGTGATTTCTGGGTTCAAATCATATCCCTCAGGATTAGCAATTACAAACTCAACATCCATTTTTTGCATCGCTTGTACAAAGCTATTTCCAACAGCGTGTGGTAATGCTTTGATGTGTGGTGCCCAACTTAAGACAACTTTTGGTTTCTTTTTGTTTGTGTTTTCAGCAATAGTAATGGCATCTGTTAAACCTTGTAGAGGATGACCAGTTGCACTTTCCATATTTACAATAGGCACAGAAGCAAATTGTACAAAAGAATTTAGAACTTGTTCTGAGTTGTCTTTTTCTTTATCTGTTAGCGTAGGAAAAGCTCTTACTGCAATCACATCACAATACTGAGAAACTACAGCAGCAGCTTCTTTTATGTGCTCTGCTGTATTGCCATTCATAACAGTGCCATCTCCAAACTCTATTCCCCAAGCATCACCTGAAACATTCATCACAATTGGATTCATTCCTAAATTTAAAGCTGCTTTTTGTGTGCTTAAACGTGTACGTAAACTCGAATTAAAGAATAATAAACCTAAGGTTTTGTTTTTGCCTATTTCGATATTTGTTAGTGGATTAGCTTTAATTTCTTTAGCTTCTTCAATCCAAGAGTTGATGTTATCTATGTCGTTTATAGATGTGTAATGTTTCATCTTTTATCTATTTAATTTTTGTAAACGGAACTTTATTTTTAAATGCATTTGTCATAAAATGATCTTCCAATCCGTTTACAATCCACGTTTCTATATTTGCCTTTTTTGCTACTTCAGCAGCTTCAATTTTCGATTGCATTCCACCACTTCCGTGTGAAGACTTCGAACTCACAACTTCACTTAATAAGTCATCAAAATTAGTAACTTCCTCAATGGTTTTTGGCTGTTTTTGTTTGATAGATTCTTTTGTGTAAATACCATTGGTATTGGTAGCAATGATTAACAAGTCAACCTCTAATAATGAAGCAGTTAAAGCCGCTAATTTATCATTATCACCAAATTTAATTTCATCAGTAGCAACAGTATCATTTTCGTTTATAATCGGAATGTAATTGTTGTTTACCAAAACATTTATAGTATTGGTAATATTGGTTTTACTTTCTTCTTTTTCAAAATCAGAATAGGAGAGAAGACACTGAGAACTCAACAAACCATATTCTCTAAAAATTTCTTGATAAATTCTAATTAAATGAGGCTGACCAATAGAAGCCAAAGCTTGTTTTACAAAAACTTCACTTTGCAAACTTTCTAACTTTACAAACTGTTTTGCCACAGCAATAGCACCAGAACTTACAATAATAAATTCGCAAGTATCTTTGAGTTTAGCAATCTGATTTGCAATATCTTCAATTTTCCCTCTTGAAATATTATCCGTTTCTTTGGTCAATGTATTTGAACCAATTTTTAGTAATATGCGTTTCTTTTTTTGCATCTTATCTTATTTGTCCATTTCCGTGAACATACCATTTATTTGTAACCAAATGTTGTAAACCAATAGGTCCACGTTGATGTAATTTGTCTGTACTAATTGCTAATTCTCCACCCAAACCTAATTGACCTCCGTCAGTAAAACGAGTAGAGGCATTATGATACACAGCTGCACAATCAATATTTTCCATAAAAACTTTTGCAACAGTATCATTTATTGTGATAATTGCTGCAGAATGTCCTCCAGAATATTGGTTTATTTTTGCAATAGATGCTTCATTATTGGCAATTTCTCCAATTACGATTTTATAATCTAAAAATTCTTCATACCAAACATCATCTGAAGAAATTTGCTCCAAATTATGATTTATAGCTACAATTGCATCACCCAAAACTTCAATTTTATCGGCTTTCAATTTTGATATCAATTGATTGATAAATTCCTTTTTATTGGGAAGATTTTCATCAACTAAAACTTTATCCACTGCATTACAAGCAGAAATTTTTGATTTTCCATTTAAGATGACATCAAAAGCAATGTTAATATCTGCTTCTTTTTCTACATACACAAAGTTGTTTCCACGTCCGCTAATGATAACAGGACAAGTAGCGTGTTGTTTTACAAAAGCGATTAAACGTTCTCCACCTCTTGGTACAATTAAATCTACTTTTTGAGTTGGTTTTTCTAAAAACGCTTGCGTTTCTGTTCTGTTGAACTGCAAATATTCAACCCAATCTGTAGATGCATTATGTTCTTTTAAAGCTTGGTGCCATAATGCTACAATTTTTAAATTGGAATTTAAAGATTCTTTCCCTCCTTTTAATAATATCTTATTACCGGATTTAAAAGCAATTCCTGCAGCTTCAACTGTTACATCTGGTCTTGACTCATAAATAATTAAAACTGAACCAAAAGACGCAGTTTTATTATAGACTTGCATTCCATTTTCATGTTTAAAACTGAAACGTTCTACACCAACAGGGTCTTCTTGAGAAGCTAAATGCGTTGCAGCAACAATCATTTCATCAACCTTTGCATCATTCACCTTTAAACGATCAAACATCGAAATGTCATCACCTTTATAAGCATCACAATCCTTTTTGTTAATGCTAATAATTTCTGCTCTATGTTCATCTAAAAGCTTTGCCATTGTTAGCAAAACGTTGTTTCTAGTTTCTATGGATAATAAGGTATTCATTTTTGTTTTTAATTGTTTAAAGCGTCAATTAAAGCTTCAAAAAACTGATTGATATGATCTTTTCTTACCGTTAATGGAGGTAAAATTCTCAATAACTTTTTATTAGCTGCTCCACCTGTAAAAATGTGATAATCGTAAATTAATTTCTTTCTTAAATCGCCTACTTCAAAATCGAATTCTAAACCTAACATTAACCCACGTCCTTTAATGTTTTTTATCTGTGGAATAGTTTTCGCTATTTTGATAAAATATGCAGACATTTCATTGACGTTGTCAATTAAATTTTGCTCTTCAATTACATTTAAAACTGATAAACCAGCAGCACAAGCCAAATGATTTCCGCCAAAAGTAGTACCCAACATTCCGAATTTTGCTTCAATACTTGGATGAATTAAAATTCCGCCAATAGGGAAACCATTTCCCATTCCTTTGGCAATAGAAATTATATCTGGAGTTACATTATAATGTTGAAAGGCAAAAAACTTTCCAGAACGTCCATAACCAGACTGCACTTCATCAGCAATAAAAAGTGTATTGTTTGCTTTACAAAGCGCATCAACTTGTTCAAAGAAATCAGCAGTAGCTTCATCTAAACCACCAACACCTTGAATAAATTCGACAATTACAGCACAAACATCACCTTTTTCTAATTCCTTTTTTACACCATCAATATCATTTAGATCAAGAATTGTAACTTCTTGTTGTGCATTAATGGGTGCAATAATGTTTTTATTGTCAGTTGCAGCAACTGCAGCCGAAGTTCTTCCGTGAAAACCATTTTTAAAAGCAATCACTCTTTTTTTCTCTGTTTTAAAAGAAGCTAATTTTAATGCATTCTCATTAGCTTCAGCACCAGAATTACATAAAAACAATTCGTAATTTGTACAACCAGAAAGTGTTTCAATTCTATCTGCTAATTGTTTTTGTAACGGATTTTGAATTGCATTGGAATAAAATCCTAATTTAGTAACCTGTTTGGTTACAGCTTCTACATATTTTGGATGCGCATGACCAATAGAAATTACCGCATGACCACCATATAAATCTAAATATTCAGTTTTATTTTCATCGTAAACATAAACTCCTTTGGCTTTAACAGGAGTTACATCATACAAAGGATATACATTAAACAAAGGCATATGAAAAGTTTTTAGTTGTTAGTTTTTGGTTGATGGTATATGTTATTTTGTTTTAATTTGATTGATTTTCTCAAAAGAAGCGTTAATTCCTTTAATTAAAGAAGAACTCAACCCTTGGTGTTCCATTTCATTTAAACCTTCAATGGTACAACCACTTGGAGTGGTAACTCTATCAATTTCTGCTTCAGGATGATTTCCAGATTTCTTCAATAAAGTAGCTGCTCCAAAACAAGTTTGCATTGCTAGTTCGTGTGCTTCAGCAGCTTCAAAACCTAATTGAATAGCACCTTGCGTGGTCGCTCTTATTAAACGCATCCAAAAAGCAATTCCGCTTGCACAAATCACAGTTGCAGCTTGTAATTGTTCCTCAGGAATTTCCATAGAAACTCCCAAACTATCAAAAACAGTTTTTGCCAATTCTATTTGCTCTTTTCCTTTTTCGTTAGAAGAAAGACAAGTCATAGATTGACGAACAGAAGCAGCAGTATTTGGCATTGCTCTTACAATTGAATGTTTAGCACCAATGATATTTTCAATTTTACCAATAGAATATCCTGTGGCAACAGAAATAATTAGCTGTTCTTTTCTCAGTAAATATTTTACATTTTCTAATATTTTGCTCAAATGTTTAGGCTGAACAGCAAAAATGATAATGTCTGCATTATCAACAGCAAATGTGTTGTCTGCGGTTAATGTAACTTCTTTATGTCTTTTAAAACTCTCTAAAGAAGTTGTATTTCTTTTGGTTAAATACAGAGAACTTACTACTTTTTTAGACAATAAACCTTTGGCTATAGATTGTCCTAAACTTCCAGCTCCAATAATTGCTACTTTCATAATTTTATTCTTTTTGGGCGTTACCACAAGGGTCGCGCTTTATACTATATCTTTTTTGTTTTGTTCTCGATACAATTTTTCGTTTCCTCAAAATCACTCGAACTGACATCAAAAAAGGATGTCGTTTCAATCGCTAACGCAGCTTTGATAGTTCTAAAAATAATTCGCTTTTAAATTCAAACCTAAGGTTTCTTCAAAGCCATACATTAAATTCATATTCTGAATTGCTGCTCCAGAAGCACCTTTTAATAAATTATCAATAGTACTTGTAATTAATAATTTATTTCCGTGTTTTTCTAATTGTACCAAACATTTATTTGTGTTTACAACCTGTTTCATATGAATGCTTTCATTAGAAACAAAAGTAAAAGCTGCCTCTTTATAAAAATCTTTATATATTTTTTTTGCGTCCTCTAATGAACCTTTAAATTTGGTATAAGTGGTTGCAAAGATTCCTCTTGAGAAATTCCCTCTATTTGGCATAAAGTTAATTTCTGAATCAAAATTAGATTGTAACTGATTTACAGTTTGATTGATTTCACCTAAATGCTGGTGATTAAAGGCTTTATAGTGCGAAAAGTTGTTATCTCTCCACGTAAAATGTGTAGTTTTCGATAACGAAGTTCCTGCACCAGTTGCCCCAGTTACCGCATTAATATGAACATCATTTTTTAACAATCCGTTTGCAGCTAAAGGCAAAATTGCCAATTGTAAAGCAGTTGCAAAACAACCAGGGTTTGCAATGTATTGTGCAGTTTGAATAGCTTCTTTTTGCAATTCAGGTAAACCATAAATAAACTCTTTACCATCAATGACTTTATCTTTTACCAATCTAAAATCGTTACTTAAATCAATGATTTTTGTGTTGTCAGAAAAATGATTTGCTTTTAAAAATGCTGTTGAATTTCCGTGACCTAAACACAAGAATAATACATCAACATTAGCATTAATTTCTTGGGTAAATTCAATTTCTGTATCTCCAATTAAATCTTGATGTACTTTGTATAGCTTATTTCCAGCATTAGAAGTACTGTACACAAAATTGATATTTGTTTCAGGGTGATTCAATAATAATCGAATCAATTCTCCTGCTGTGTAACCTGCACCACCAATAATTCCTACTTCTAACATAATTAAGAGTTTACTTGTTGATATATTTTATTCTGATTTCCTAAAATCTTGATAAATCCTTTAGCATCATCAGCTGTCCACGCTTTATTTTCTTCACCATACGTACTGAATTTGCTAGACATTAAATCATGTTTAGAAACAATTCCGTCTAAAGAAAAATGATACGGTTTTAAAGTAACGGTTACATCACCAGAAACCATTTTTTGAGAACTTTGTAAAAATGCTTCAATATCTCTCATTACAGGATCTAAATATTGACCTTCGTGCAAATGCATTCCATAGAAACTAGACAAATATTCTTTGTGTTGCAATTGCCATTTGGTTAAGGTATGTTTTTCTAATAAATGATGTGCTTTCACTGTAATCAAAGCAGCTGCAGCTTCAAAACCAACTCTTCCTTTAGTACCCACAATAGTATCTCCAACGTGAATATCTCTACCAATTGCATATTTAGAAGCAATTTCATTCAAGTTTTCAATATTGATTTCAGGAACATTAGATTCCCCATTTAAAGCAACAAACTCACCGTTTTTAAAGGTTAACGTTACTTTTTCTTCTCCTTCTTTTTTAAGTTGAGAAGGGTAAGCTTCACTTGGCAAAGGTTTTTCTGATTCTAAAGTTTCAACTCCACCAACACTGGTTCCCCAAAGTCCTTTATTTACAGAATACTTTGATTTTTCCCAGTTCATATCAATTCCTTCTGACTTTAGATAATCAATTTCTTCTTGTCTGGTTAATTTTTGATCTCTAATTGGTGTAATAATATTGATTCCAGGAGCTAAAGTTTGAAAAATCATATCAAATCTTACTTGATCATTTCCTGCACCTGTACTACCGTGAGCGATATATGTAGCACCAATACTTTTAGCATATTCTACAATTTCTATGGCTTGAATAATTCTCTCAGCACTAACTGATAACGGATATGTTGCATTTTTTAATACATTTCCAAAAATCAAATATTTAACTACTTTATCATAAAAAGTAGGAACTGCATTGATGTTTTTATAAGTAGTAACTCCCATTTTATAAGCGTTACTTTCTATATGATTGATTTCTTCTTTTGAGAATCCACCAGTGTTTACACTTACTGCGTGCACTTCATATTCTTTGGATAAACTTACAGCACAATACGATGTGTCTAAACCACCACTATAAGCAATTACTAATTTTTTCATTTTATTATTTTTTATCTTTTTTTAGAAACAGATTCTGCTTCATTTTTTTTAGTCTTTTAAAAACGTTCTCTTTTACCTTCTTAGATTCGTCTTTATTTTGTTTTTTTGGATCAAACAACATTCCTGTACACAAACACATTTTTCTATTGGTTCTTGTTAAAACGTCGTAGTTTTTGCAAGTTTGACAGCCATCCCAAAAGGTTTGGTCATCAGTTAGTTCAGAAAAAGTAACGGGTTTGTAACCTAAATCGCTATTTAGTTTCATTACGGGTAAACCTGTTGTTATACTAAACACTTTCGCATCTGGATATTTATTTCTAGAATGCTCAAATACTTTATGTTTAATTTTTTTAGCCAAACCAACACCTCTGTAGTCTGGATGCACAATTAAACCAGAATTGGCAACAAATTTTCCATGACCCCATTTTTCGATATAACAGAATCCAGCAAATTTGCCATTGTCTAAAGCAATTACAGCATTACCATTTTCCATTTTAGTAGCAATATATTCAGGTTTTCTTTTAGCAATACCTGTACCTCTCACTTGAGCAGCATCTTCTATGGTTTTGCAAATAACTTCTGCGTAAACGGTATGTGATTTATCAGCAATTACAATTTCCATTGCATTGTATTTTTGTTTTATAATTTGTTGTTTGTTGTTTTTTTGAAAGTAGAATTGGACTCACCTTAATTCCATAAATAATTAATACCCCAAAGGGCGCAAAGGAAAACTACGTCGTACATTATTATTGTTATTGATTAAAATAACTGATGTTTGAAAGTAAGTTTTGTAAGAAAGATTCACGATAAAAAAATAAATGGTTAAATACTAAATAGGTTGTTCTGTGCTAATGTAGAATATTAGCGACGGCGGTTGCGTAAGCGCAAACTGGGAACTATAGTAGTACATAATTTATTTCTTCTTGAAGTAATCATAAAACAAAAGTATATATTTTTTTAAAGCTATTATTAAAAATGAACTCCTTTTTTATAAGTTTTGTGAAATTTAAACAAATTTAGAATTTGAGTTGAAAATTTATCAAGATAATTAATAAATAATACTTTTTTGATAATTTTTAAGTTCAGTGTATACTTGAAAAAGGATCAATTTAAGATGAAAAGTACAATTCGGTATAAAAAAAATACAATTCGGTACTCTTTAATTTTAAAAAATAGAGTTCGTTTGCATATTTGTATCGTAATAATAATTAAAACATACAAAAATGAAACTTATCGTAGCAATTTTAACAACAACACTATTAATGATTACCCATTCTATAACAGCTCAAAGTAAAACTATTACAGCAACTGTTATAAATGTAACTTCTGATTCTGGTAAAGTAGGATTTGCATTATATAATAAAAGTACTTTTATGAAAACACCTATACAATCTAAAAATGCAAAAATAATTAAGGGAAAAAGCACAGTAACTTTTGATAATATTACTCCCGGAGAATATGCAATAATATGTTTTCATGATAAAAATAATAACGATATAATGGATTTTGAACCAAATGGAATGCCAAAAGAAGATTACGGAGCTTCTAATAATGTTATGAATTTCGGACCACCAAATTATGAAGATGCTAAGTTTATAGTTTCTGATAAAAATGTATCTTTAGATATCAAATTTTAATAGCTTATTGGGTTCAATAAATTAATATAAAGAGTAAAATGAATAGCTTTAATAAAATAGAATATACAAAACAAATTAAAAAAGAATTTTTACTAACACTAAAAATTATATTAATACTAACTATTATTCTTTTTATTATTGTAAGAGATTATTCCTTTAGAGGTTTTCTCTTAACACTAACAAGAACATCACTTTATACATTTATTTTAGCCTTCGGACAAGGAGTTTTAAATAACTTTATTACCTCTAAATGGGATTGGGTTACACAGACTAATAAAAGAGTTTGGGCAGGAATCATCTCAACAGTATTATATACAGTACCGGCAATTTTATTTATACATTATATTTTATTTGTTAAAGTAGATGGACTGCCTGAAGAACGTTTTTTTGAGCAGAGATTTATTTGGGTTCACCTTTTTTGGATGCTTTTTTCTTTCGCCGTTTCTTCGTTCTTACACGCAAGAGAGTTTATGATAGAATGGAAGAAGTCTACCAAACAAGAAACTACCAAACAAGAAATTGTAGCAAAAACAGAAACGGCTAAGTTTGAGTCGTTAAAAAATCAATTAGATCCTCATTTTTTGTTCAATAGCTTAAATGTATTAACAAGTTTAATTGGTGAAAATCCTAATCAGGCAGAAAAATTTACCACAAAATTATCTAAGGTTTATAGATATGTTTTAGAACAGAGAAATAAAGATTTAGTACCCATTTCTGAAGAATTACTATTCGCAAAAACATATATGCAATTATTAGGAATGCGTTTTGAAGATGCAATACAATTTAATATTCCAGATAATGTGAGTGATGGAGAGTTAAAAATGGTGCCACTATCATTACAACTATTATTAGAAAATGCAGTAAAACACAATGTGGTTTCATCCTCTAAACCCTTAGTGATATCAATTTATGAGGAGAATAATCATTTGATTATAGAAAACAACATCAATCCTAAAGAAGCAATAGGAAAAAGTACCAAAGTAGGTTTACAAAACATTGCAGACAGATATGGATTAATAACAGATAAACCTGTTAAAATAGAAAATAACAACACAACTTTTAAGGTGAGTTTACCTCTCCTTTATAAAATGAACAATATTATGTACACAGACGATTTAGAAAACAGCAAATATGTAAAAGCAGTAGAAAGAGTAGAAAAGTTAAAAGAATTTTATCAAAATTTAGCTTCTTACTGTTTAGTAATTCCTTTTTTAATTTTTATCAATTTAAGATTTTCACCACAATTCCACTGGTTTTGGTTTCCAATATTTGGATGGGGAATAGGACTCGTATTCCACTTTTTAGAAGTAAATAATTACAATATTTTCTTAGGAAAAAATTGGGAAGACAGAAAGATTAAAGAGTTGATGGAAAAAGAAAATCAACAAAAAAGATTAAGATAATGGAACAGAAATTTACACAAGAACAAAAGTATGTTTTGGCTCGTAAACGAGTGGAAAGAATCAGTAAATTTTATAAGCATTTGGCAATTTATGTAATTGTAAACCTCTTTTTAAGTGCCATTTTTATTGCAGGTGATATGAATGATGGATATACATTTAAGGAAGCTGTTACAGATTATCATAACTATAAAATATGGATGTATTGGGGAATAGGAATTGTTTTTCAAGCATTAAATACCTTCGGAATCAATTTTATTTTTAACAAAGATTGGGAAGAAAGAAAGGTAAAAGAATATATGAATGATGATAAATACAGAAAATAAGATGAAGCCACAATATGTAAATTATCATTTAAATTTAATTGCTGAAAAGCAAATTAAAGACATCAAAGGTTTTTACACCCACTTATTTGCAACATTTTTAATTTTGCCTTTTATCATATTTATCAACTTACAAACAGTACCCCAGTTTCATTGGTTTTGGTATGCAATTGTAGCTTGGTGTATTGGCTTAATTATACATTGGATTAATGTATTTGCCTTCTCTAAAATGGGTTTTAAATCAGAATGGAAAGAGAGAAAAATCAATGAAATTGTAAATAGTAGCGCACTTAATGAAGACATTGTAGATGAAGATTATCTTCAAGAGAAATATTATTTAAAAGCAAAAAAGAAAGCTGAGGAAATTAAAGGGTTTTATGTTCATTTAATTGTAACCATATTTTCCTTTCCAATCATCCTTTTTGTGAATTTAAAATTTGTACCAGGTTTTCACTTTTTCTGGTTTGCTTTAGGCGGAATGATTATCGGGCTATTTTTTCATTGGTTAGGGGTATTTGGTTTTGAGTTTTTAGGATTAGGAAAAAAATGGGAAGAAAGAAAAACAGCAGAAATATTAAAAAAATACAAATAAAATGCAACAAGATTTTAGAAACGAACAAAATTATATAAGAGCCAAAAAACGAGTAAAAGACATCAAAGGTTTTTACGTTCATTTATCAGTATATATAGTTGTTAATATTTTTATTAGCGGTGTAATAATATTTGGATTAATAAAAAGCGGAGATTCATTTAGTGAAACATTTTCAAACTTTGGAGTATATTCTACTTGGGTTTTCTGGGGAATAGGAATGTTTTTCCATTGGTTAGGTGTTTTTGGTTTTAAATCTATTGGTTTGGGAAGAGATTGGGAAGAAAGAAAAATTAAAGAAATGATGGAGAAAGAAGAACAAAAAAATAGGTTTTAGAAGAGGGAAGAAGGAAGAAGGAAGAAGGAAGAGGGAAGAAGGAAGAAGGAAGAAGGAAGAGGGAAGAAGGAAGAAGGAAGAAGGAAGAAGGAAGAAGGAAGTTTGAAGTTTGAAGAAATTTCGAAAAGTATTTTAAATTCAACATCTTTTTTTAAACTTTCTAACAACTAACAACTAACAACTAACAACTAACAACTAACAACTAACAACTAACAACCATAACAATGTTTTCAACAATAGGATATATTCACTTACTCTTTGCCATAGTTTCTATGATTACAGGTTTAGTGGTTGCCTTTAATACAAAAGGAACTCGCTTTCATAAAAGAGTAGGTTATGTATATGTGGTAAATATGTTATTATTAAATATCACTTCATTTTTTATTTCCAATTTTAACGGATTTAGCATCTTTCATTTCTTTGCTATTGTAAGTTTAGTTACTATTTTAGCAGGAATGTATCCTGTTTTAAAAAAGACAAAAAACTGGTTGCAAAAACACTATTATTTTATGGCGTGGTCAGTGGTAGGTTTGTATTGCGCTTTTTGGTCGGAAGTAGGAACGCGTTTTGTTGGAAATATGAAACAATTTTGGTGGGCAGTAGCCATTGCAACCTTTTTAACGGCTTTTATTGGCGCAAAAATTATAAATAAAAACGCAAAAAGATTAACAAGAAAATAAGATGAATGTATTAATTATTGAAGATGAAAAACCAGCAGCAAGAAGGTTAAACAGAATGTTGGCAGAATTAGGTATTGAAGTTCAGCAAATGTTACATTCTGTTGAAGAATCTTTAAACTGGTTACAAAATAATGAACATCCAGATTTGATATTTTTAGATATTCAATTGTCAGATGGTTTGTCTTTTGAAATTTTTGAAGAGATTGAAGTTAATTCAGCCATTATTTTTACCACTGCTTACGATGAATACGCGTTAAAAGCCTTCAAATTAAACTCTATAGATTACTTGTTAAAACCTATTGATGATGATGAACTAGAAGCTGCCGTAAATCAATTTAAGCAACAACAACCTACACAATCGGATGTGCAAGTAAATTTGGATGATATTCGTAAATTATTGATAAATCCTGTAGATCGTAAGTTTAAAAAACGTTTGTCAATTAAGGTTGGTCAGCATATAAAAATCATACATATTGATGAAATTGAGTGTTTTTACAGCGAAAACAAATCCACTTACATTCATACCAAAGAAAACAGAAATTACTTGTTAGACCATTCTTTAGAAAACTGGCAAGAACAATTAGATCCAGAACATTTTTTTAGAGTGAATCGTACTTTTATCGTGCATATAAATGCTATAAAAGACATTGTTGCCTATTCTAACTCTCGTTTAAAATTGATTTTACACTCTTACAACGAACAAGAAATTATTGTGAGTAGAGAACGTGTAAAAGATTTTAAAAATTGGATTGACTAATGCAATTGGTTTTTTATTTGTTTATAATCAGAATTATTTAATAATTTTAAATAAAAAAATGCTAAAAAGTAACATTAAATACCCTGTTGCATTTGATTCAGTTCAAGAAAAATTGATTGAAATATCAAAGGTTAATATTGAAAATAAAGAGAATTTAATTTGTAAAGACTGTAATGAAAGTTTTGTAGCTGTATTAAATCATCAAACACCTCATTTTAAGCATAAACCTAAATCAAATTGTACGGCTAATTTTGAGTCTTATGTGCATTGGGTAACTAAAGAACTCTTTAAAGAAATTAAGAGTATAAATGTGCCAGAGTTACTAATTGATGATTTGTTTGAAAAACAAAGAGAAAAGTTTCAATTATTATACAATAAAATTATAGATTCAAATATACCCGAAGAATTACGTTTTGAATTTAAGAATGAACTTAAAAGAAATTTAACAGATGCTCAAGTTTTGCAAATAGATAAAATTGAAACCGAAAAAGAATATAAAACAGATTTAGGGAATGTTCTGATTGACATTGTAACTTTATCACATAATGAGAAAGTATTTATAGAACCTTTCTTTTCTAATCCTATTAATCAAGAAAAGAAGAATAAATTATCAGAAATTGATACTTCAACTTTGATGTTAAATTTATTCGACTTTATCGAATACTTTGGAAGTAATTTTGAATTAGAAACTCTAAAAAAATATTTAATTTCGGATGAGGGTAAGAATTGGGTTTATATAAAAAAGGAGGATTTTGATATTTTTTTAAATAATTATGAGAATTACTTAAGTGAAGAAATAAAAAGGTTTAACCCTGTAATTGTACTATATGAAAATAAAAAGGAAGAGATTTTAAAAATTAACAATAAGCTTAGTAAATTATTTAATAAAAAGGATATAATTGAAAAAAAAATTTCAATTTTGCAGAATAAAGTATATGATTTAGGAAAGGAGATATGAAGAATAAGTAAAAACTCATATAATAACTTCCCCAAAACAATTTCCCAACAAAACTCACAAATTATTTCCTAACAATTAAAGATTGATTATTTTTATCAAAATTTAGTTTTAAATGAGTCAACAAGAAGAATTCTTTGAATATATCAACAACGGTTACAAAACCAAAGGAGATTTTTTAGAGTTAGGAGCAGCAATGTTAGGTGAAGAAACCATTACAAATGCCATTGTAAAAGTTCCTTTAAAAACCTTAAATAGACACGGTTTAATAGCTGGTGCAACTGGTACAGGGAAAACCAAAACCTTGCAAGTTTTAGCGGAAAACTTATCAGAAAAAGGAATTCCTGTATTGTTAATGGACATTAAGGGAGATTTATCAGGGTTGGCACAACCCAGTCCAGGACATCCAAAGATAGATGAACGTCACGCAAAAATTGGCTTTCCGTTTACAGCTAAAAAGTTTCCTATAGAAGTGTTAACCATTTCCGAACAAGATGGAACACGTTTACGTGCTACCATTTCAGAATTTGGCCCTGTTTTATTATCGAGAATTTTAGACTTAACTGAAACTCAAAGCGGTATTGTTGCCATCATTTTTAAATATTGCGATGATAACAAATTGCCTTTATTAGACATAAAAGACTTTAAAAAGGTTTTACAATTTGTAACCAATGAAGGAAAAGAAGAAATTCAGAATGAATACGGACGAATTTCTACCGCTTCTACAGGTGCAATTTTGCGTAAAATTGTAGAAATAGAACAACAAGGAGGAGATTTGTTTTTCGGTGAAAAATCGTTTGATGTAGAAGATTTAACTAGAGTAGATGAAGGCGGAAAAGGAATTATTTCTGTATTACGTTTAACAGACATTCAAGACAAACCAAAGTTGTTTTCAACATTTATGCTGCAATTATTGGCAGAGGTCTATGAAACATTTCCAGAACAAGGAGATTCAGGGAGACCAGAACTCATCATCTTTATAGACGAAGCGCATTTGGTTTTTGAAGAAGCGTCAAAAGCATTATTAAATCAGATAGAAAGTATTGTAAAACTAATTCGTTCTAAAGGAATTGGTTTGTATTTTGTAACACAAAACCCTAAAGATGTGCCAGAAGATATTTTAGCACAATTAGGTTTAAAAGTACAACACGCTTTAAGAGCATTTACGGCTAAAGATAGAAAAGCAATTAAATTGGCTGCTGAGAATTATCCAGATTCAGAATATTACGATACCAAAGAAGTTTTAACTCAATTAGGAATTGGAGAAGCATTTATATCCGTTTTAAACGAAAAAGGAATTCCAACACCATTAGCAAGAACAATGTTGCGTGCACCAATGAGTAGAATGGATATTTTAACTCCAAAAGAGTTGAAAAATGTAATTAATAACTCAAGATTATTCTACAAATACAATGAAGATTTAGATAGAGAAAGTGCCTACGAATTACTAAATGCTAAGATAGAAAAGGTAAATATTGCTGAAGCAAAAGCCATTGAGAAAGAGAAGGCTCAAAAAGAAAAAGAACGATTAGCCAAAGAGAGAGAAAAAGAAAGACAGCGTGAAGCAAAAGCAAGTAGAAGTTATTCTAGAAGAAGAAGCACAAGACAAAATCCGATTGTAAAAGTATTAACAAGTGCTACATTTATAAGAGCAGCATTCGGAATATTAAAAAAAGTATTGAAATAACAAATTCAGAAAAAGAACGTTTATTAAACGAACAAAACAACCAAAATGACTAAAAAGAACAACCTACCACTCATTGCTATTGTATTTTCATTATTTATCTTTAGTTGTAGCAATAGCAATAAGTTTAAAATAGAAAAAGGAAAAGTAGGTAAAATTACTACAAAAACTAAAATGTTAGAGTTGTACTCAATTTTTAAAAACGACTCTATTGTTAAAAATTTAAGTGAAGGAGCTCAAGGGGATAATTATTTTCAAGAAGATGATGAATATTTTGTGTACGAAAAAGGAGGTAAGTTATTGTTAACCATTATGCCTAAAGAGCAATTAGATTCTACATCAACTATTAAAAGTATAGAAATTCACGATCCACGTTTTAAAACAGAATCTGGCATCAATTTAAATTCTAGCTTTTCAGAAATTAACGCTAACAATAACATCAACAGAATAGAGTCTACTTTTTCTTCGGCAACTTTGTTTATAGACGATTTAAATACAACAATAGCTATAGACAAGGAAGAATTAGGGTTAAAAGAATTTAGTACTCAAAAAGTAACTTTAGAGCAAATTCCAGATTTGGCTAAAATGAAATCGTTTATTGTTTGGTTTCATTAGGGCGTATTTTGCTTTAGGCAAAACCGCGCTTTCGTTACTCACTTTTTTCAGTGTTTTCAGCACCAAAAAAGAGCTCAAACAGACCACTCAATCGCTTACCCAAATAGTTACCCAGTATGGATAAGAAATACACCATTCAAAAATCGCCATTTGTAGTGCCAACCACAGATGGAAAACTTATTGAAGAACATTTTGGAAATGCAACAGATGGTAATTCTCAAGTTAGTATTGCGCATATGATTGCGCCTTCTGGTTGGAGTGAACCATTTCAGACTCCAGAATTTGATGAATATACCTACATTATCAAAGGGAAAAAGCAATTTATTATAGATGGAGATACTGTAATTTTAGAAGCGGGTCAATCTATCAAAATAAAAAAAAACACCAGAGTTCAGTATTCAAATCCTTTTGATGCAGAATGTGAATATATTGCTATTTGTTTACCCGCTTTTTCTATGGATTTGGTGAATAGAGAAGAAGGATAAGCTGTTAAATTGCTCTTAAAGCTTGTTAAATTTTAGGTTTCAATTATTGGTTTTATTTACATTGTAATATCAAAATCAACCAATTATGAAGCTTTTACCAAACTTAACTATTCTTTTTTGCTTATTTGTTATTTCTGTTTCATCACAAGAGAAAATGATGAAATATGAAGTTTCAAAAGAAAATCCATTCGGAAAATACAACCCCAAAGCTCCAAAACAAACACAAGATTATAAAGATTTAATTGGTGAATGTAATTGTACTTCAGAATCTAGAAAACCAGATGGTACTTGGGCAAAACCTGTAAAAATGATTTGGCGTTGGAAATACATTATGAATGGAATGGCTGTACAAGATGAAACCTTAAAAGCAGATGGACGTCATTCAGGTAGTATTCGTCAATATGACAAAGATAGTCTACAATGGAATGTGCATTATTATTCCTCTTCAGCAACTCCAAAACCTTTGTCTGTATGGACAGGAAATAAAAAAGAAAATGGAAATATAGTTTTGTATAAAAACCAAAAGGCACCAAATGGAACGGAAGGTTTTTTTAGATTAACCTTTTATGATATTTCTGAAAAAGGTTATAAATGGATTGGTGAATGGACAGATAAAACTGAAAAAATTGTTTACCCAACCTGGAAAATTTCTTGTAAAAGATAAAAGAAATTTAAGAGGTAGTTTTGTGTAGCTTTTTATTTTTCTTTTTGTTGATGTAATGTCTTAAAACACCACCTTTAACACTGTTTACATCAAACTCTACAATAAATGCATCTTGGTCTATTTCTTGCACAATTCTATACATTTTCTTGATATCTATTCTGTTAACAATAGAGTGTATAATATCAAAATCTTCTTGAATTCCTTTAGTGCCATAACCAGAAGACCCTTTGTAGACAGTTAATCCAACTCCTAATTCTTCTAAAATTGCTTTTTTAATGAGATCATATTTCCTAGAAACAATAGTAACACCAATAAAATCTTCAAAACCTTCTATAACAGTATCTGTAACTTTTGCAGCAATAATATACGTAAGAATAGAGTAGAGGGCAACTTCTACAGAAACAACAAAAGCAGTTATTGCAAATAAAATGATATTAAAAATTAATACAATCTTGCCAATGCTAATCCCAAATTTATCATTTAAATATACTCCTAAAATCTCAGAACCGTCTAAAACAGAACCATTTCTAATGGCAATTCCAATTCCAGAACCCACTAATAATCCACCAAAAATTGAAATCAATAATTTATCATTAGTAATGGTTTGAAAATTTTCGAAATGAATAAATAATGCTAATCCTAAAATACTAATGACAGACTTAATTACAATACGTTTTGAAACTGTAAAATAACCTAAAACTAAAAACGGAATACTAAAGAATACTAACAAGTAAGACATATTAATGTCTACTTGGGTTCTTATTAAAAGAGCAATGCCTGTTACACCACCATCTAAAAAACCATTGGGTAATAAAAAGGCTTTTAAACCCAAACTGGTTAATACTATTCCTATAAATATTTGAAAATATTCATAGAAATAGTTAATGGTTTTTTGGGTTTGCATCAGCTTAATTTTTTCTTTGGCAAGCTAATAAAGTGTTTTTTAATAGCATTGCAATGGTCATTGGACCAACACCTCCTGGTACAGGTGTAATAAATTCTGATTTTGCGGCAACTTCATCAAAAGCAACATCACCTACCAATCTAAATCCGTTTTTCTTAGAAGGATCTGCTAAACGTGTAATACCAACATCAATAACAGTAACATTATCTTTAACCATATCAGCTTTTAAAAACTCTGGAATTCCAATTGCAGCCACAATAATATCAGCTTGCAAAGTAATTTCTTTTAAGTTTTTAGTTCTACTATGGCACATTGTTACTGTTGCATTACCAACTTTTCTTTTTTGAGATAATAAAATACTCATTGGGCTACCTACAATATGACTTCTACCTAAAACAACAACGTGTTTTCCAGAAGTTTCTACATTATATCTCTCTAATAATTCTAAAATTCCAAACGGAGTTGCAGAGATAAAAGTAGGTAAGTTTAGCGCCATTTTTCCAACATTTGTTGGATGAAATCCGTCTACATCTTTGTCAGGATCAACAGCCATTAAAATTTTTTGCTCATCAATATGTTTTGGTAAAGGCAATTGCACGATAAACCCGTCAATATCTTTATCAACATTTAAGATGGCGATTTCATTTAATAAATCTTCTTCAGTTGTTTCTTCGGGTAATCGAATTAAAGTAGATTCAAAACCAACACGTTCACAAGCCTTCACTTTTGCATTTACATAAGTAATACTTGCACCATCATTACCAACAATAATAGCAGCTAAATGAGGAGTCTTTTTCCCTAAATCTTTTAAATCTCTAACTTCTAAAGCAATTTCTTCTTTAATATCTGCCGATGTTTTTTTACCGTCTAATAAAATCATTTTATAATTATGTGTGTTGTTTTTTGTATAAAAAAAGATAAACCTTAGAGTTTATCTTTCATAATTTTACTTCATTCCTTTCATCATTTGCATCATCTTTCTACCGCCACCACCTTGCATCATCTTCATCATTTTGCTCATTTGGTTGAATTGTTTCATTAACTGATTTACTTCTTGAATAGAAGTTCCAGAACCTTTCGCAATTCTTTTTTTTCTGCTTGCATTTATACTTGATGGTATACTTCTTTCAGAGGGTGTCATTGAGTGAATAATTGCCTCAATACCTTTAAAAGCATCATCGTCAATATCTACATCTTTCATTGCTTTTCCTGCACCAGGAATCATTCCAACCAAATCTTTCATGGATCCCATTTTTTTGATTTGCTGAATCTGATTTAAGAAATCATCAAAACCAAACTGGTTTTTAGCAATCTTTTTCTGTAATTTTCTTGCTTCTTCTTCATCATATTGGTCTTGTGCTCTTTCTACTAAAGAAACTACATCTCCCATTCCTAGAATACGATCTGCCATACGATCTGGATGGAAAACATCTATCGCATCCATTTTTTCTCCAGTACCAATAAATTTAATTGGTTTATCAACTACAGATTTAATAGATAATGCAGCACCACCTCGTGTATCACCATCTAATTTTGTAAGAACAACTCCTTCAAAATTTAAGATATCATTAAAGGCTTTTGCAGTATTTACTGCATCTTGACCCGTCATAGAATCTACAACAAATAATGTTTCTTGAGGATTAACAGCTTTATGAATATTAGAAATTTCAGCCATCATTTCTTCATCCACAGCTAAACGTCCTGCCGTATCGATAATTACAACATTTTTACCATTTGCTTTGGCGTGTTTAATTGCGTTTTGAGAAATTTCAACCGGATTTTGATTACCAACTTCAGCATAAACTTCAACTCCAATTTGTTCACCAACAACTTGTAACTGATTGATGGCAGCAGGCCTGTATACATCACAACCTACTAAAAGAACTTGTTTAGATTTTTTGTTTTTTAGATAATTGGCTAATTTTCCAGAAAAAGTAGTTTTACCAGAACCTTGCAAACCAGACATTAAAATCACAGTTGGTGATCCTCCTAAATTCACACCCACAGTTTCTCCCCCCATTAATTCAGTTAGTTCATCTTTAACTAACTTCACCATTAACTGTCCAGGATTTAATGTAGTTAATACATCTTGTCCTAAGGCTTTGGTCTGTACTTTTTTTGTAAATTCTTTGGCAATTTTAAAGTTAACATCGGCATCTAATAAAGCTCTACGAACTTCTTTTAATGTTTCTGCTACATTTACCTCAGTTATTTTTCCGTGCCCTTTTAAGGTGTGTAAGGCTTTATCTAATTTATCGCTTAGATTATTAAACATAATTTGTCTTCTTTTTTAGGAAGCACAAATATAAGAATTAGTGATGGTTTTTGTAAGTAATGAAAGTAGTTTTTTGATTATTCTGACTTTGAGAATAAACTTGAAAAAAAGTTAATTAAGTGAACAAAAATTGAAACAATAAAAATTAAGAAAGAAATAATCAGGATAAAATTATTATTTAAAAATTGAAGGGAACTACTATCTTTAGAATCAATAGAAAAAACTAAAGTAATAAAAGGAATTAGAGTTAATAATTGCAGTACAATATGTATAATAGTGAGTGTTTTTTTGGGCGTTTTTTGAACCCAAATAAGAGAATAATAATTAAATCCAATTAATAAAAAGAATACAGCAGTAATATTGCAAACTAAACTTACATTTAAATCAAAATAGATATAATCTACATTGATATTAAAAAAGGTCTTCATTTTGAATAACCCAATAATTATAAATATTGGGACGAAGCTAAAAAAAAGAATATGAGGTCTAGCAATAATTTTCTTCAGCATAGTTTTTTTTTAAAATATTGGTATGATGTTCAGTATGATGCGCTGTCCACATTATAATTTCTCTAATAGTCATTTTTCCCATTAATGGGTGAGGAATCACTAAAGTATCTAAATTAATATTACTAATTTTTCGGAGTTTGTATTGTAGTTTTTTATTTTGAATTTGTAATCTATTTAACAATCGCGCTCTATCTTTTTGTGATGGTTTCTTTAGTTTTTGATTAAAAATTCTTGCTCTTTCTTGATTTATAATTAATTTTTCTTGATATTTTTTAGTTACGGTTTCATAATCTCTGGATTCTCTATTACAAGTTCCGAATTTGTATTTAAGAAAAAACCTTGGGTAGCTTAATGCATTATTTAAGAGTTGTAAACTACTAACCAAATGTAAAATTTGTTGACCAACTGTCCATTTGTTATCAGGTCCTTTTTCCCAATTATCTTCAGGTTGACTGCTTAACCAATCAAACAAAACTTGATTTTTTTCTTCTAGCAAATCTGCAATTGCTTCTTTCTGCATAATAAATAATTTAAGAGTAAGGTACAAAAAAAAGAGCTGAAAATATCAACTCTTATTTGTATCAAATTATTTTTCTTTTGGAATAAACTCTAAAGCAACACCATTAATACAGTGCCGTTTCCCTGTAGTTTTGGGTCCATCATCAAAAGAATGTCCTAAATGACCTCCGCAAGTATTACATTTTAATTCGGTTCTTGCATAACCAATTTTATAATCTACATCTAGTTCTACATTTCCTTTAACAGCTCTATCAAATGATGGCCAACCAGAACCAGAATCATATTTATGTTCAGATTTATATAATGGAGTTTTACAAGCAGCACATACATAAATTCCTTTCTTGTAGTTTTTATTTAAATCACTTGTAAAAGGCCTTTCTGTGCCAGCTTCTCTTAAAACATAATATGCCATTGGAGAAAGTAATTCTTTCCATTCTGCATTCGTTTTTTCAACTTTATATGTTTTTTTTTCTTTAGATGAGTTTTGAGCTTTTGAAGCACAACTGAGTAAAAATAGTATAGTTAATAATGAGAAAAGGTGTTTCATTTGTATGGAATTATATTGATTTTGACGTTTTTAGGATGAAATAATTACAAAAAACTAATTAAATTTACTTTTTTATTGTAAAGATAGAATACGTAATTTTAAAAAATCTTAAAAATAATTAAGATAGTGACAATTATATCTTAATTGTGTCTTAATTTTAGTTGACATAAAAAATAGAATTAAATGAAAAAAATAGTTGTTTTAGTAGTTACCGTTTTTCTTTTTGTAGAATGTAGTACTGTTCCTATTACTGGTAGAAAACGAGTTAATTTTGTAAGTGATGCTCAGGTTTTACCAGCAAGTTTTGCTCAATACAGTAATTTTTTGAAAGAAAATAAAGTATCTACCAATAGAAAAATGTCCAATCAAATAAAAGAAGTTGGTAAAAATATTTCTGCAGCTGTAGATCGTTTTATGAGAGCTAATAATATGGTTGCTGAAGCTAATTCTTACAAATGGGAATTTAATTTAATTGAAGATAAAACGGTTAATGCTTGGTGTATGCCAGGTGGAAAAGTTGTTTTTTATACCGGTATTATGCCAATTTGCGCTAATGAAAATGGAGTCGCAGCTGTTATGGGACATGAGGTAGCTCATGCTTTTGCTAAACATGGACAAGAGCGAATGTCTCAAGGACAATTACAGCAAATAGGAGGTATAGCAGTAGCTTTAGGTACTTCAGGTAAAAGTCAAGAAACCCAACAAATATGGAACATGGCATTTGGTATTGGTTCTCAATTAGGAATGCTTAAGTTTAGCAGAACTCATGAACAAGAGGCAGATAGATTAGGTTTAGTTTTTATGATTATGGCTGGTTATGATGGAAGAGAGGCTGCTGAAGTTTGGGTAAGAATGAGTGAAAAAGCAGGAGGGAAAAAGCCACCAGTGATTTTAAGCACACACCCATCAAATGAATCAAGAATTCAAGATTTAAGAAATTATTTGCCAACTGCTAGAAAATATGCTGCACAATTTAATGCACAAGCAAATAATGAAATAAAGAAATAGTAAACAAAATACTTTCATTATATTGTAACCGTTCAAAAGAAATTTTGAACGGTTTTTTTATAGAATAAGATTATGTTAAAAATTGGTGATAAAAAATTAATCAATGCTTGGGCCTTTTATGACTGGGCAAATTCAGTGTATTCATTAGTGATTAGTACTGCTGTTTTTCCTATATATTATGCAGGATTAACGGCATCAGAAGGCTTTGCAAACGCTGATGGGAAAATTGAATTTTTAGGAACTTTATGGACACCTACTACCTTATATAACTATGCTTTAGCATTCTCTTTTTTAGTAGTTGCTTTTATATCTCCTATGTTATCTGGTATAGCAGATTATGCAGGAAATAAAAAGAAATTTTTAAAAGGTTTTTGTTTGTTAGGTTCAGTTTCTGTAATGAGTTTATTCTTTTTTACAGGCAAAGAAACACTTTGGGTTGGAATTATTTTTACCATATTAGCTAGTATAGGTTTTTGGGGAAGTATTGTTTTTTATAATGCATACTTACCTGAAGTTGCACATCCAGAACAACAAGATAATGTGAGTGCAAAAGGTTTTATGTTAGGATATCTAGGTTCTATTTTACTTTTATTAATCTGTTTAATTTTAATAGAAACTAAAGTGTTTGGCTTTTATGATAAACAATTTGGTTCTCAGTTATCATTTGTTTTAGTAGGCTTATGGTGGCTTGGTTTTGCGCAGATAACTTATGCTAAATTACCAAATGAAGAAAAAACAATATTACCTAAAGATAATTATTTTAAAAAGGGATTAAAAGAAATACAAAAAGTAGCCAAAGAGTTGTTTGCATATAGAGAATTAAAGATTTTTTTAATCTCATTTTTCTTATTAAGTATTGGTGTTCAAACTATAATTTTAATGGCAGGTATATTTGGAACTATTTTAGGATTAGAAACCTTAAACTTAATTGCTACAATATTATTAGTTCAATTTGTTGGGATTTTAGGAGCATTTTTATTTTCTAGATTATCAAATAAAATTGGTAATATTAAAACACTTAAAATAACAATAGTAATTTGGGGATTGGTTTGTTTTATTGGTTTTAACTTGACAAAAGATACTCCAAATATAGAAATGTACTTCTATACATTAGGAGGATTAATTGGTTTGGTTATGGGAGCAATTCAATCTTTAGCAAGATCTACTTATTCTAAATTACTACCAAAAACAGAGGATACCGCTTCTTATTTTAGCTTCTTTGATGTTACAGAAAAAATAGCTTTAGTAGTTGGTATGGTTACTTTCGGATTTTTAAATTCTATTATTTCTATACAGTCAAGTGTTTTGGCATTGGCAATATTCTTTTTAGCTGCTTTTGTAACTATTAGTCAAATAAAGAAAACAAAACATGTACACTAAATAAAAAAGCGCTGCAATGCAACGCTTTTTTATGAATCAATATTTGATTTATTGTACTGTAATAGTAAAAGTAACTTCTACATCTGTACTACCACCAGCATCAGTAACTCCTGTATTTGGTTTTTTAGGCTCGTGCTTTAAAATTATTGTTAATGTTCCTGAACCAGCAGCACCTGTTACTACAGAAGTTTCAACTCCTAATGGATTGTTGTTCTTATCAACATCAGTTTTAGTAATTGTTACTCCAGAAACACTAGAAGCGTAGAAAAATTCATGCTCATCACCTTCATTTTTTACTTCTACTGTGATGTCTTCAGTAGGAGTTTCAGTAGCATTTTCTAATTTTATTACTCCAGTATAGGTCGTATTTGCAGATAATGTACCGTTAGTTATTGTAGGTGCATTTCCTCCTTCACCATCTATATCTTCCCAAACTAAAGTTAAAGTGTTGTTGTTACCATCCGTTAAGGTGTATGTAACAGTTGTGATAAGTTCCTCTTCATGATCGTGGTCATCTTCATCATGGTCATCATCAGAACATGCAGTAAATGTTATTGTTGAAATAAATAATATCGCTAATAATTTTATAATTGAGTTTGTAGTTTTCATAATTAAATGTTTAATAATTAATTTTAATTTTTATATTGATATTTCTACCTAATTCATCTGCAAAATATCTTAGTCTGTTTAAGTGTTCTCTATATGAGACATTAAATAAGTTTTCGATATTAAATTCTAGTTGTAAACTTCCTTTTTTAAATGCCTTAAAAGTTGCAGAAGTATTTAAACCGAATAATGAATAGGTAGGGGGTGTAGAACTAATATCTACAAATACATTTTGTTGCTGTGTAGCATTAAATGTAGTAAAGTTGTAATCTGGAAATCTTTTTTGTTCCAGAATTGTTTTATGTGTTAAACTGATTGATAATTGGTTTAAATCATCATTTTTGTACGAAATACGATTGCTAAAATTAGCAGCAGGCATATGAATTAAAGGAGTATTATCAGAAATATTATCACCTCTAAGTAAGCTTAAACTACCAAAATAGTAGAAATTATTGCTTATCTTTTTATTGATATCAAAATCTACCCCAAATATTCTTGCATTAACTTGATTGTATTCCCAAACAGGAAATGCGCCTCTAACTGTAGTAGTAATACCAACAGGAATTAGCTGAATAAAATTGCGGATTTGTTTGTAATATGGACTAATAATAAACCCAAAATTGTCATTGTTTTTCTCTAAGGAAAAAGAAAATTTATTTGCAGTTTCTTTATCGATAGTTAATAAACCTGTTTCAATTCTTGCAGCACTATGATGCAAACCATCACTAAATAATTCTGATGGATTTGGTACACGACTCGCCAAGCCATAATTGAATACTACTAACAAATCATTATCAAATTTTTTGCTATAACCTAAACTGGCAGAAATATTATGAAACGTAAAATTAGGATTTGTTGAAATTCTAGTATTGTCTATTTCTCCCTCAAATTGAGGAAACAAAACATCGTAATTATAGGTTTCATTCCAATCTGTTAAATTATAAGTTTTCCTCGCGTTTATGTGAGAAAAATCATAACGCACTCCAGCACTTAATTCAGCAGTTTCACTCAGTTGATAATTACCTGTTGTGTAAAAACCAATTTCATATTTGTCAAAATCTGGTATTAAAGCTCTAGTTCCTGTTCCAGAAATAGCATCATTTTGTTGATATCGTAGCAATACACCTGTATTTATTTTAAGACTATTAGAATAATCTATTTGTAAATCAGATTGCAAACTATTTGTAAACAATCGTAAATCGATTACAGGCGTATTTTTTAAATCGCCTCTTCTTAAATCGAATTCTTTTCGTCTATTAATTTGAAAATCATATTGTAGGGTTAACTTTCCAAAACCTTTAAAGCGCTTGTAAGCTTCAATTTTTGCTAAATGATGCACAATAGATTGCTTAGGAAAATTAATATCGTAAGAAAAATCTTCGATAACCCTAGGTTGTTGACTATTAATAGCATTGACTAAATCATTTACATTTCCAATATGTGAAGATTGTAAAATGGCAAATTCATTGTTTACATAACTATAATAGGCATCAAACCCTTTTTCAAAACTATTGTAACCAAATCTAAAAGATGCATTAGCACTTTTTAAACCGCTATTGGTAAGGTAATAGTTTGGGGCTTTAAAATCTCCAAACTGTTTGTAATTCAGTTGAATTTTTCCATACAACCCAGATTTATATGTTCTTACAACTTCTGAATTGATGTTTCCACCAAAACCATTCGTATTAAACGACATTAACGAACTGCCAAAAATACTATCTTTAATTGGGTATTTTTTTGGTCTAATTAATATCATACCACCAATAGCATCACTTCCATATTTTAGGGTATTTGCACCTTTTACAACATCAATTCTTTTACTTGCATTGATATCAATATTAGGTGCGTGTTCATCTCCCCATTCTTGGTCAAACATTCTTACATTGTTATTTACCAACAAAAGCCTACTGCTATGTAAGCCGTGAATCATTGGTTTTACAATAGAATTACCAGTATTTAGTGAAGAAACCCCGCTAATGGTTTTTAATGCGTCTCCCAAAGATTTATCAGAAAAATTATCAATCACATTTTTTTTTAGTGATTGTTCTATACTTGTAATTTCCGTTTTAGAGTTTGTTTTTACAACTACTTCATTTAGTTCTTCTAAATGATGCTCTAATAAAATTTCTTTATATAAATTTTTAGAGAGTATAATTGTAACTCGTTTGGTATCGCAAGCAATATGACTGATTTCAATTGTGATTTTTCCCTTGCACATTTTTTTAAACTCAAATTCTCCTATTTCGTTTGTAGAAATATAAATATTTGTGTTTAAAATGCGAACAGTTGCACCATATAGAGGTTTGCTATCGTGAAAATCTATTACTTTACCCTTAAAAATGTATGTGCAGTCTTGCGAAATTGCAGTTGTAGTGATACAACAAGCAAGAACACAAAACCAAAATAATTTGATCATTGTTGCTTTAATAAATTTAAATTAATAGTACTTAATTCAAATTTTAGAAGGCGGTCCTCTTAGAGAAAAAGGTAATTGGTAATGATTTTTTAAGTAGTTATAATTAGTAAATATAACTGAAGAATTAATCTCAATTACATTACTATCAATAATATTTAAAGCTAAAAAAGAATCGCTTTGCTTCAAAAGATGTAGCTTACAATCTATATCTTTTTCATGAATATGTTTTTCAATTTTAGAATTACAAACACTGTGCTCGTGATTTAAAAAATGATGTAAAGTATCAATACCAATTGGTATTAAGAATACTATCAATAGAAAAATACCGATATGTTTTTTTAGCTCTTTGATATTATTTTTTCTTTCGAATTCTTAAATTTAACATTTCTACACCTAGAGAAAATGCGATTGCAAAATACAAATATCCTTTAGGAATTATACCAACAGTTTTGTTAAAAATTATAGTATTTGATAAATGAGCACTTTCTGCAATTAGCATAAACCCTATTAAAATTAAAAAGGATAAAGCTAACATTTGAATGGTAGGATTTCTGTTTACAAAATTATTAATGGGTTGTGCAAAAATCATCATTATTAAAATTGATACAATTACAGCAATTACCATAATTGTTAAAGCACCTTCAACACCATTTGTCATTCCTACAGCCGTTAAAATACTATCAAAAGAAAATACAATATCGATTAAGATAATCTGTATAATCACGCTTTTAAATGATATTATTTTTGGTGATTTTAATACTTCTTCTTGATTTGTATTTTCTACCTTTTGTCTTATTTCTTTGGTACTTTTATATAGCAAGAATATTCCTCCAAAAAAAAGAATGATACTTTGTCCGGTAATTGCAGTTTTAAACCAACTCAAATTAGCACTCCAAAAAGGATCTTTTAAAGCGATTAAATAAGAAACACTAAAAAGTAATAAAATACGAGTAATCATTGCTAAAGCCAATCCTAAAATTGTGGCTTTTCTAACTTGATTTTCTGGTAATTTATTAGCAGATATCGAAATAAAAATCACGTTGTCTATTCCTAAAATGATTTCTAGAAAAGTTAGTGTTAATAGTGCAACCCAAGTATCTGCATGTGCAAATATTTCCATTTATTTTAATTTGTATATTGTACCGTCTGTAGAGAACTTACTAAAACCAATTTTAGCTGTAAAATTGTAAGAACTGTCTTTAACTTCTGTAATTTGAACAAATATTGGATTTTTATCTGATTCTTTTTTTGGAGACTTCATTCTTAAAGTATAAAAGAAATTGTTTTTCCATTTAATATACAAAGTATCGATATGTTTAGTTTTTTTCACTCCAGAAGAAGTATCATTAGAAATATTGACTACTTTTTCATATTCTTCAATTTGAAGGCTATCAACTCTTGTAATAATAGTTTTACTATAGCCTTCACCCGCAGGAATTTCAAAAATACCTTTTTTAAATCGATCTGAATTGTCTTTGATTTCTGATTTACAGGAAAAAAATAAGAAAAATGAAGTAAGAAGTATGAAGATGATTCTTGACATCGATTGTATTTTACTAATATGAATTCTCATTCTTAATATTTTTTATATTTAACTTCCAACTTCCAACTTCCAACTTCTAACTTCCAACTTCCAACTTTTAGCTATATTCCAGTATAATTTGCAGGTGTAATTGTCTTTAGCTCATTCTTTATTTCATCAGAAACTTCTAAAGTATCAATAAAATTAGCAATAGAATTCTGATTGATTTTCTCATTCGTTCTAGTCAATCCTTTTAAAGCTTCATAAGGATTTGGATACGCTTCACGTCTTAAAATCGTCTGAATGGCCTCAGCAACAACAGCCCAATTGTTTTCTAAATCTTGCTCAAACTTTTCTTTGTTTAACAATAATTTATTCAATCCTTTTAAAGTTGAAGTAAACCCTATAATGGTGTGTCCAAAAGGAACACCTACATTACGTAAAACTGTACTATCCGTTAAATCACGTTGCAAACGAGAAATTGGTAATTTAGCAGAAAGATGCTCGAAAATGGCATTGGCTATTCCTAAATTTCCTTCAGAATTTTCAAAATCAATTGGGTTTACTTTATGTGGCATAGCAGAACTACCAACTTCACCTTTTTTAATTTTTTGTTTAAAATAATCCATAGAAACATAGGTCCAGAAATCTCTGTCTAAATCTATGATAATGGTGTTAATTCTTTTTAAACAATCAAACAACGCAGCCATATGGTCGTAATGCTCAATTTGAGTTGTTGGAAAAGAATGTTGTAAGCCTAATTTTTCTTGAACAAAAGAACTACCGAACTCTTTCCAATCAATTGCAGGATATGCAACCTTGTGTGCATTATAATTACCAGTTGCTCCACCAAATTTTGCAGCACTTGGTATATCATTTAATAAATTAAATTGTTCTTTTAAACGAACTACAAAAACATCAATTTCTTTACCTAATCTAGTTGGAGATGCAGGTTGTCCATGAGTTCTTGCTAACATAGAAATATCTTTCCACTCTATAACTAGCTCTAGTAATTTTTCTAAAACTTCAAAATACTGAGGTACAAAAACATCATTCATTGCTTCTTTTATAGAAAGCGGAATAGCTGTGTTATTAATGTCTTGAGAAGTTAATCCAAAGTGAATAAATTCTTTATATTTCTGTAAACCTAACGCATCAAACTTTTCTTTGATAAAATACTCAACAGCCTTTACATCGTGATTGGTGATTTTCTCAATATCTTTAATTTTTTGAGCATCATCCGCAGTAAAATCAGTATAAATTTTACGTAAATCATCAAATAAATCAGTATTAAAATCAGCTAATTGTGGTAATGGAATTTCACAAAGTGCGATAAAATACTCGATTTCTACACGAACACGATATTTTATTAATGCTTCTTCTGAAAAATAGTTAGCTAAACTTGATATTTTACCTCTGTAACGACCATCAATAGGAGAGATGGCATTTAATTGTGTTAAGTTCATTTTTAGTTCTGTTGTTAGCTGCAAAAATAGGCAATTCAACAGATTTATTAAGCGGATTTCTGATGTTTTTCTATCAATGCTAAAATGTGCTTTCCGCGTGCTTTGCAACCTTTACTTTCGTGAATAATTTTGCTTTCTATAAGGTGTTTCAATTCAGGATGAATCCAATCTCTTTCTAATCCGAATAAATACAAAAAAGTCATTGTATAAGCTCTTACAGCAATTTTTTGAGGTGTTATTAACCAATCAAAACCAGTTTCTACAATAGTATCTATTTGAGGAAAAGTTAAGTTTCTCTTGATGTGATTTTCATCTTTAGAATAATAAGCAACTGCCAAATGTTCGCAAATTTTTGCACAAGGTCTAATAGCACTATCAAATTGAACTGTAGCAATTTTTGAAGTAAATTCATCTAAATGTGGAATCATCCATTCTAATTGATGATGTGTGCAAATCCATTCCAGAATCCAAGCCGCTTTAATAGAAATTTTGTTTTCAACATCAAAAGTAATCGTAATCAAATCTTTAAATAAGCTTTGATTCTCTAACACAATATTTGCTACTCTTTGTCGGTTTTCCCTTTTAGGATTTTCCATATTATTGAGTTGCTCGGTTAAAAAAAGTATGCTCATTTTGGTATGATTAATGTATATTTACTCTAAAATTGAAAATCAATGATAAATATAAAAAGACTCCTTTTTGTTTTCGCTTTTTTGAGCTGTTTTTTTATTTCAGAGAATGGTTTTTCTCAAAAACTTAATCAATTTGATAAAAATGGAAAAAGAACGGGTGTTTGGAAAAAATACTATCCTAATAAAAGAATACGATATTCAGGTCAGTTTGAAAACGGAAAAGAAGTAGGTGTTTTCAAATTTTATGACATTACCGATTCTAAACATCCTATTATAATTAAAACTTTTTTTGAAGATTCTGATTCCTTATTTGTTCAATTTTATAGATTAAATGGAAAAATTGAAACTGAAGGAGTTTTAAACGGAAGAAAACGGGTTGGAAACTGGAAATATTTCTATCCAGATGGAACTTTAATGTCTGAAGAAAATTACAAAGATGGAAAGTTAGAGGGTGAGCAGTTGGTGTATTATCCTGATGGACAGGTTACAGAGTTTGCTGTCTATAAAGATGGTTTGTTAGATGGTGTTGTGAGTAAATATTCTAGCAAAGGAACTTTAATTGAAGAAGTTACTTATAAAAAAGGTAAACCAAATGGGTTAGCAAAATATTTTGAACTAAATGGAGATTTAAAAGAAACAGGGCATTATAAAGATGGGAAACGAATTGGGAAATGGGAGTATTATTTAGATGGAGAATTAGCTTCTGAAAAGGATAGAAAAAAGAAAAATAAGTTTACTAAGAAAAAAGAAAATAAAAAGTAAATTATGAGAAACCTTTTAGTCTTAGCTTTTGTTTTACTTTTTACTTCGTGTAATAATACACTTGAAGAAAAAGTAAAAATAGACGGACTTTGGTTAGTTACCAAAGTAAAAATGGGAGAAAATGAAATGACACCTGTTGCCAAATGGTTTCGTTTTAATTCTGACTCTACACAAACTTCTGGAAATGGTTGGTTACAACATTCTTTTGGTAAATGGTCTTTCAATTCAAATACCAATAAATTATCAACAACAAATGATAATGGTGTTACTGACACAGCTGAACCTTTTACAGTTCGTTTTGAAAACCAAAATATGATTTGGAGCAGAACAGAAGAAGGTGAAAATGTACAAGTCTTTATGAAGAGAACTGATAAAATTCCTACTTCTGAAGGGAATAAGTTGATGGGATTATGGAAGTTGGATACTATAAAGTTCAAAACACATCAAGATGATTACAAATCTTTTAAAAAAATAATACCTTTCAGTAAAACTAGCTTGTTTCTAAGGTGGGACAATACATATGTTAAGCAAATATCTAAACAAGAAAAAGAATACGGAATTTATAAAATTCATGGTCATAAAGCAGAAATTCAAATGGTAAATTATGGTAAGAATCCAAAATTTACATTTTATAGATTTTCAATTACTAAAGAGAGATTAACTCTAGAAAATACTGAAGGTAATGAAGAATTAGTTTATCAAAGAATCCATCAATTTCCTCAATAAAACCATCAATTCTTTCAATTTCTTAATCCTTTTCAAAGTTGTAACTTTGCGTCCTCAAAAATAAATAATGAAACGAGTAGTTGTTGGTCTTTCTGGTGGAGTAGATAGTAGTGTTACAGCACATTTGCTTATAGAACAAGGTTATGAGGTTATTGGTCTTTTTATGAAGAATTGGCACGATGATTCTGTAACGATCTCTAATGAATGTCCTTGGTTAGAAGACAGTAATGATGCTATGATAGTTGCTGAAAAATTAGGAATTCCTTTTCAAGTTGTAGATTTAAGTGAGCAATACAAAGAACGTATTGTAGATTATATGTTTGATGAGTATTCTAAAGGAAGAACTCCAAATCCTGATGTACTTTGTAACAGAGAAATTAAGTTTGATGTTTTTATGGATATCGCTTTACAATTAGGAGCAGATTATGTTGCTACTGGTCATTATTGTAGAAAAGGTTCAGCAATTATTGATGGAAAACCAGTTTATAAATTGCTAGCAGGTAAAGACAATAATAAAGATCAATCGTATTTTTTATGTCAATTATCTCAAGAACAGTTGACAAAAGCATTATTTCCTATTGGTGAATTGACTAAACCAGAAGTACGAGAAATTGCTAAGAAAGCCGATTTAATTACTGCAGAAAAGAAAGATTCTCAAGGTTTGTGCTTTATTGGTAAAGTAAGATTGCCAGAGTTCTTGCAACAAAAATTGCAACCTAAAGAAGGAGAAATTGTTACCATTCCTATAGATTTTGAGAAGTATACAGTATCAACTCCTAAGTTTGAAAATAAGGAAGCTGAACTTAATTATTTCTCTACAAAGTTTTCTTACCAAAAAGAAGATGGAAAAGTAGTTGGTAAACATCAAGGAGCACATTATTTTACCAAAGGTCAACGAAAAGGCTTAAATGTTGGTGGAACAAAAGAAGCTTTGTATGTAATAGAAACTGATGTAGAAGAGAATATTATTTATACTGGCGAAGGTAAAAATCACTCAGGTTTATACAGAAATGTTTTGTTTGTTTCTAATGAAGAAATTCATTGGATACGTGAAGATTTAGCATTAGTTTCTAGAGAAACGATGGAGGTTGAAGCAAGAATTAGATATCGTCAACAATTAGAAAAAGCAGTTTTATACAAAGTAGAAAGTGGTTTGTATGTTGAGTTCGAAAACAAACAATCTGCAATACAAGAAGGACAATTTGTTGCTTGGTATAAAAATGAAGAATTATTAGGTTCTGGTGTAATTTCTTAAAAGTTTTTTTAAGGGATTTTAAATCCTTATTTTTATAGTTTAATTAAACTATGAAAAAATTATTTTTACTTTACACTATATTATTTTCATTACAAATTTCTTCTCAAGAAACTATAGAAGATGCGTGGATATTTTTAAAAGATAAGCCTAATAAAGAAGCTTTTTTAGCAAATCCTCTAACAATGCTATCTCAACGTGCTTTGGATAGAAGAAATAATCAAGGTGTTGCCTTAGATTCTTTAGATGTTCCAATTCATAAACCTTATTATGATCAATTAAAAAATGACGCCAACGTTATTGTATTAGGTAAATCTAAATGGTTAAATGCTATACATGTACAAGCAACAGTTTCTCAAATAAATGGATTATTATCAACTTATCCTTTTATTGAATCTTTAGAATATGCCAATAAATCTTTGAATTCTAAAGGAAGAAGCGTATCGAAAAAGGTTGTTCATAATCATCAAAATAAATTTTCTAGTTCAATATCAGATTTTAATTATGGTTCTGCAGAAAATCAAATAAAAATGTTAAGAGGAGATGCTTTACACCAACAAGGTTTAACTGGTCAAGGACAAGTTATAGCTGTTATAGATGCAGGTTTTCCTAATGTAAATACCTTACCAGCATTTAAAAGAATAAGAGATAATAATCAAATTTTAGGTGGATATAATTTTGCGGATAGAAATGCAAATTTTTATACAAGACATCATCATGGAACTCATGTTTTATCTACTATTGCTGGGTATTTAGAAAATGAATTTGTTGGTACTGCGCCCGATGCAAAATTTTATTTATTCGTTACAGAAATAGCTGAATCTGAAACTGTTTTAGAGGAAACTCTGTGGGTAGAGGCAGCTGAAAGAGCAGATAGTTTAGGAGTAGATATAATTAATACTTCGTTAGGCTATACAACTTATGATAACCCTAACCATAGTTATACCTATGCTGATATGGATGGTAAAACAGCTTTTATAACAAGGGGTGCTGAAATTGCTGCTTCAAGAGCAATGTTACTTGTAAATTCTGTTGGAAATAGTGGTAGTTCAAGTTGGAAATATATGGGAGCACCTGCAGATGCACCTTCTGTAATTGCCGTTGGAGCAGTAGATGCATCAGGAAATATAGCTTCTTTTAGTTCTTTTGGACCTACTGCAGATAATCGAATTAAACCTGAAATTTTAGCTCAAGGTGATAATTCGTCTATTATAAATTTTTCAACAGGGCAAGTTTCAACTTCTAGCGGAACATCATTTTCGTCACCTATTATGGCAGGATTACTTGCATGCTTGAATCAAAATTTACCTCTCTTTGTAAAATCTCATACCAAGTTAGCCGCGAATAATTATAATGAGTTGAGTTTTATTGATAATTTAAAACAGAGTGTTTTTAAATCTGCGGATAGATTTTCTGCACCTTTGAATCAGTATGGATATGGAATCCCAAATTTTGAAATAGCACGGGGAATTTATTATTCACTCTATCCTGGATCTGTAGACGATAATTTTCTTTCAAATTTAAAGGTATATCCTAATCCTACAAAAAGTATTTTCTCAATTTCTAATTTAAGCCTTTCCAATGATCATTCTATTCAAATTCTTAATGTTCTTGGAGAAAAAATTATCGAAATTACTAGAAAAATTCCAAAAGATATTAATATTTCAAATCTTGATAATGGGATATATCTTTTAAAAATTAGAAAAGGAAATGAACAAAAAATCATAAAGCTGATAAAAGAATAATGATAAATAAAATCACAAATCTTTTTAATATAAAATACCCAATTGTTCAAGGAGGAATGATTTGGGTTTCTGGATGGAAATTAGCTTCAGCAGTTTCTAATGCTGGAGGTTTGGGGTTAATTGGTGCTGGTTCTATGTATCCTGATGTTTTGCGAGAACACATTCAGAAATGTAAAAAAGCGACCGATAAACCTTTTGGCATAAATGTACCAATGCTATATCCTGATATTGAAAAAATCATGGATATTATTGTTGAAGAAGGTGTGAAAATTGTTTTTACATCTGCAGGAAATCCTAAAACGTGGACATCTTTTTTAAAAGGAAAAGGAATTACTGTGGTCCATGTGGTTAGTTCTGTAAAATTTGCCTTAAAAGCTGAAGCAGCTGGAGTAGATGCTATTGTTTGTGAAGGTTTCGAAGCAGGTGGGCATAATGGACGTGAAGAAACGACAACATTTACACTAATACCTATGGTGAAAGAACAAGTTAAAATTCCTGTAATTGCAGCTGGTGGAATTGGCTCTGGAAGAGGAATGTTAGCAGCTATGGTTTTGGGTTCAGATGGGGTACAAATTGGAAGTAGATTTGCTGCAACCCAAGAATCATCGGCACATATTAATTTTAAAAATACAATTGTAGATGTTAAAGATGGTGATACACAACTTACTTTAAAAGAATTAGCTCCTGTACGTTTGGTAAAGAATAGATTTTATGATGATATTCAAGAATTGTATCAACAGAATCCATCAATATTGCAAATAAAGGAATTGTTAGGGAGGGCAAGAGCAAAAAAAGGAATGTTTGAAGGAGATTTAGACAATGGAGAATTAGAAATAGGTCAAATTGCTGGGTTAATTCATGAAATAAAACCTGTAAAAGAGGTTTTTAAAGAAATAGTTGAAGAATTTGAATTAGTTAAGTCCTTTATAGATAGGCTTTAACAATGTTAATTTAAAGAAAATCAATATTTTAACTGTTTCTTATTTAATTGGCATTATCTTTGCCACTTAATATAACGTTGTTAGGAATTAATTTAACAACACAATAATTTTTTTATAATGAATAAAGGTACCGTAAAATTTTTCAATGAATCTAAAGGATTCGGATTCATCACTGAAGAAGGAACAAACAAAGAACATTTTGTACATGTGTCAGGATTAGTTGACGAAATTCGTGAAAACGATGAAGTTGAATTTGACTTACAAGATGGAAGAAAAGGATTAAACGCTGTAAACGTAAGAGTATTATAATATATATTTATTACTAGTTAAATTTTTATCTAAAAGCCTATCAAATTTGATAGGCTTTTTTATTTTTAATTGACTTATTTATGGTTGATAGTAGACAAAGAAAGAATATTAAAATTGGTTTATTTGTAGAAATTGTTCAAAAACCACATCAAAAATCTGGAGAATTAACTAAAGGAATTGTTGCAAGGATACTAACAAAATCACCAAACCATCCCCATGGAATCAAGGTTCAACTTAAATCTGGTTTGGTTGGTAGAGTTAAAAAAATAATCGATTAATGCTATTTAACAGGAATTTTAATTTCGTAAAGCTTTCTGCTCTTATTATTTAATTTATTTTCTCTTAACCAAGAATTATGAAGTTTTAATTCCTTGTAAGTGATTCCAAATTTTTTAGCAAAAGAAGCAATGTTAGCTATTGCGGTATCAACTTTAACAGTTCTAGTTTTTTGTAAAGTATACAAATCTTGTTTTTCAAAAACAAAACCATATTTTTGAGGATTTGAAATTACTTCTTTTAAAGCAATTATTCTAAATACATATCTTTCTGTTTCGTCAGGTAATAAAGCGTCATAATAACTTGTTACCTGTTGTGTTTTTAATCTTTTAGCAATTCCATAGTTTCCTGCATTATATGCTGCTGCAGCCAATGTCCATGATCCAAATCTTTTTTTTGCTTTTTTTAAATATTCTGCTGCAACTTTTGTAGACTTTTCAATGTTATAACGTTCATCTACATTCTTATTGATTTCCAATCCATATTCTTTTCCTGTGGTTTTCATAAAATGCCACATTCCTGCGGCACCAGCAGATGAAGTTTCATCTATAAAAGCACTTTCTGCTAATGCTAAAAACTTAAAATCATCAGGTAAACCATATTTCTTTAATAAGGGCTCTAAGATTGGAAAGTATTTATTAGCTCTTTTTATCAATAATAAACCATTAGATTGCCAATATGTATTTACAAGCAACTCTCTGTCCATTCTTTCTTTGATATCCAACTTTTCTAAAGGAACTCTTTCTCCAGCTAAATTTAAGTTATTTGGAAGTTTAAGAGCTTTAATTTTATAAGTTTTGTGCGTGCTTAACTTGGGGTCATCATCATTTTTATGAATAGCATTAAAAAAAAATAGAGTTACTATTAGGATACTTAAAAGTGAGAGAATACGTATTGATTTATTCATAGAGTTTACAATTTTATACTATAAAAGTATAAAAATAGGCTCGCATTAACAAGTTAAAACCTCATCAATAATTTTTGATATTTTTTTTGCTTTGGATAATATCATTACATGAGTACCTCCTTCTATTTTTATACAGTTTTCAATCTTTTTAATTGGAAAAATATGATCTTTAGTTCCATGAATATGAACTATGTCTTCTGGAGTATTTTGTTGTTCCCACTTTAAAACATTATAAATAGACCATTTTAAATAAGTTTCGTTTCTTATAGAAAGGTATTTTTTATAGAGTTTTGCCTTCTTTTTTAAGCTTTTTCCTAAAAAGTACTGAGCATATTCTTCAAAATTTGAAACCACTTTGGTTGGAAAAAATTTATAAATTTTAGTAAATTTTGCCATTTTAAACTTTTTTGGAAGTTCATCTTGGTTTTTAACGCTAGAAATAATAATTACTTTTTTAGTTTCTATAAATTTAGCCATTTCTTGTACCATAATTCCGCCAAAAGAAACACCTACAAGTATAGGTTTTTCTGTTTTTATGTCATTACACATTCTCATTGCATAATTAGCAATGGTTTCCTCTAAGGCTAAAGGAGTCTTCCATTTTAGATATTGTAGCTCATATTTAGAGTCGTCTAGTTTAAGGTTTTCAAATATTTCTGGTCCAGCTGCCAATCCAGGAACAAAATAAATAGGGGTTTTAGTCATATTTATTCAATTAACTTTTTCTCAAATAGAATATCTTCTAAGGCCTCGAAAGCAAAAGCAAGTTCCTCAGGAACATTTTTCCACAACTTTATTTCAATTTGTTTGTCATTATGAGTTATAAATGTACTTGGATAATCTACTAGAGATTTATCAACATAACTATCAAGATACATCCCAAAAGAAGTTTTTTTAAATTTATCTTGTATTTTTTTAAATTTAACTTCAGAAATAGTAAAATCATGTTTTCCTTTTATCAAAACATTTTCAATACCTATAAAAGTTACTTTACCATCTTTAAATAAAGTGAGTTCATAAACAGGGCAATCACCAGAACACTGCGACTTTCTAATTTTAGCAAAAGTATTTTCAGATAAATAATTAATTTCGTCTATAGCAGATTGTTTATTATGAGTAACAGTAGAAAAAATATTTGAAGATTTTAACCTTTCGATCCAAAAATCTTTTTTTCCTATAGGAACTTTTATAGCTGCAACTTTTAAACTGTTCTTATCTATAACAAGATTATCCCAAATTAAACTACTATTTTCTATTAATGCTTTAGCGTCATTTACATTTTTGGGATTTTTAAGAACAACGATTAGGTTCTCGTGAGTTTTAACAATAGTTCTTATTACTTCTTCATTTTCAACTTTTTCTTCTTTTATAGTTTCTTTATTTTCTGTCTTTTTAATTTTTGTAGTTTCTTTTTTTTGTTGATTACAGCTTAAAGCAATAATAAAAAAAGAGAAGAATAAGTATTTCATATTTTTTGTTTTAGATAGTTATTTTATCATTAATAAAATCGAATCTGACTAATCCATCTTCATCAATCTCTTTAAGGGTAATTTTGTGTAAAGTATTAACCAATTCAGGGTTCCAAGGTGTTTTAACTTTTACATAATTTTCGGTAAATCCATTTATATAACCATCTTTATTCTCGTTTTCGAATAAAACTGTTAAGTTATTTCCTAGTTGACTTTCATAAAAAGCACGCCTCTTTTTTGCTGACAATCCTCTTAACATTTTACTGCGTTTTGCACGAACTTTTTTAGGAACAATACCTATCATTTCAGCAGCTTCAGTATTTGGTCTTTCTGAGTATGTAAAAACATGTAAATAAGAAATGTCTAATTCATTTAAGTAGTTATACGTTTCTAAAAATAATTCTTCTGTTTCTCCAGGAAAACCTACAATAACATCAACACCAATACAAGCATTTGGCATTACCTCTTTAATTTTAGCAACTCTATTTGTATAAGTTTCACGTAGATATCTACGCTTCATTTTCTTTAATAATTCATCACTACCAGACTGTAGTGGAATGTGAAAATGAGGAACAAAAGAGTCTGATTTAGAAACAAAATCGATCGTTTCATCTTTCAATAAATTAGGTTCTATAGATGATATTCGCAATCGATGAATTCCATCAACTTTATCTAATTCTTTAACTAATTCTAAAAAAGTATGCTCGTGTTTCTTATTACCAAATTCACCTTTACCATAATCGCCAATATTAACCCCTGTTAAAACGATTTCCTTAATCCCTTTTGATGATATTTCTTGGGCATTTTCCAATACATTTGTTAAAGTATCACTTCTAGAAATTCCTCTAGCTAAAGGAATTGTACAGTAAGTACATTTATAATCGCAACCGTCTTGTACTTTTAAAAAAGCCCGAGTTCTATCTCCAATAGAGTATGAGCCTACATAAAAATCGGCATCAGTAATTTCGCAAGAATGCACCTCACCAATATTATTTTTTGTTAAGTCGTTGATGTAACTAGTAACATTAAATTTTTCAGTGGCTCCTAAAACTAAATCAACACCATCTACAGCTGCCAATTCTTCTGGTTTAAGTTGTGCATAACATCCCACTGCGATTAAAAAAGCCTCTTCATTTTTTTTTAAAGCGTTTTTTACAATTGTTTTAAAACGTTTATCTGCATTATCTGTAACAGAGCAAGTATTAATAACGTAAACATCTGCTTTTTCTTCAAAATCTACACGCTCAAAACCTTCGCTCACAAAATTGCGAGCTATGGTTGAAGTTTCAGAGAAGTTTAATTTGCAACCTAAAGTATAAAAAGCAACTTTTTTATCTGCCATCATTCACGTACATTTAAGATTTACAAATTTACAATATTATTTGATGATTTTTGAAACTGAAAGGTTAATAGTTAGAAAGCTTTCTTTTGATGATTTACATGGATTTTACGCTATGGAAAGTAACCCTAATGTGTTAAAATATGCAGATGGAACACCAAAAGACTTAAATCAATGCAAAGTTGAATTAGGGAATTTGATTAATAGATATCAACTAGAAAATAACGATTTTTGTATTTATGCTATTGAAAGAAATTTAGATAAAGAGTTTATTGGAACTGTTGCTTTAATTAAAACGAATAATGAATATGAAATTGGTTATCGCTTTTTAGAAAAGTATTGGAATAAGGGGTATGCTTCTGAAATTTGCAAAGTTTTAATCTTATATTGTAAGCAATTAAGTATAAAAAAAATAGTGGGGTTTGTGGTTAATGCCAATGTGGCATCTGCTAAAATATTAGAAAAATATAATTTTAAAATTGTTGATGTATTTATAAATGATGATTATCAACAAGAAACAAAATACGAACTAAAACTATGATTGTCGATCATCTAAAGCCACCTTATTATGCTGTTATTTTTACAACCGTAACACAAGATAACTTAGTGGGCTATGCGCAAACTGCTAAAAGAATGGAAGATTTAGCAAAACAACAAAAAGGTTTTTTAGGCATCGAATCTTCTAGAAGCGAATTAGGAATAACAGTTTCTTATTGGCAAACACTCGAGGATATTGTTACTTGGAAAAATAATGTTGAACATACACAAGCAAGAAACTTAGGCAGAGAGAAATGGTATAGAAAATATCAACTTCGTATATGTAAAGTTGAACGCGAGTATGGATTTGAACGAAATTTATAAGTGTTTTAATAGCTTCTTCGTTTAATGATGTTAAATGATTTTCTTTCAACCTGATTTTTAAAGAGATAAACAATTCTAGAAAATAAATATCTATGATTTGCTAGTTTAGACATTAAACGACTGAATTTAAGTAGTTTGCTAAATTCTTTTTCTAAATCCTTTTGGTATGAAGATAAATATTTTTCAGAAAAAATATTTTTTTCTAAACATTGAACCAATTTTTTTGCACAAATAATCCCAGACATCATACCAGTACCAACACCTTCTTTATAAAATGCATTAGTTAACCCTGCTGCATCTCCAACTAAGAGAAATCTATTGCCACATACTTTATTAGAACCAAAGTTATAAGGAATACTCCAACCTCTCCAAGATCCATTTTTTTTTGCTTTCTTAAACTTATGAGAAACTTTTGAGTGATTGGCAATAATAGATTCTATCTCTTCAACTAGATTTATATTGTGCTTTAAAATTAAATCAGCTCTACCTCCCAAAGTAACATTTGCTGAACCATCAGCTAGCGGAAAAATATAAAAATACAGCGGTATTTTTTTATATATTATTCTAATTTCTGCATTGTTGTCTTTTAATAAATGAATAACATCATTAAAATACGCGCTTATAAATGTAGAAGAAAGTTTTTTATTTATCTTATTTCCTGCCAATTTTCTAGAAACTATAGATTTAGCTCCATCTGCTCCAACAACAACTTTTGCAAGAATTTCTTTATTGTTTTTTAGCTTAATTAATATTCCATCTTTTTGCTCGGTTAAATTTTTAACACCATTACCAAATTCTTTATTCGCGTATTTTTCCGATAAGTTTTGTACTAAGAAATCATCAAAATCATATCTTTTAGCATAAGATATTACCATTTCTCTGTCTTTACTTTCTTGAAAATTAATATTTAAATTATTATTTATAAAAAGTTGAATTTTTTTGCTGTGAATAAATTTTGGATTCTTTAAAAAAGAATGAAATAAATCTTTATCCAATTCTAACATCGCTTTATAAGCATATAAAATTAAACCATCACCACAGGTTTTATCTCTTGGAAAATTAGCTTTGTCTATGATATAATGTGAAATATTCATTTTTGAAAGCATAATAGAAGTGCTAACTCCTGAGGGTCCAGAACCAATAATGCAAATATCAGTTTTAATCATATTTATGATTTAAGTAATGTATATAACACATAAACAAATTTAGTAATATATAATTGAATATTATTTACCAATTTATTCTTGCCGCAATAGGGTAGTGGTCAGAAAAATTTTCTGAATAACTTATAAATTGATTTACAGTAGTAGTTTCATCTACTAATATAAAATCGATTCTCATAGGGAAAAAATAATTAAATGTTTTACCAAAACCTTTACCTGATTCAATAAATGCATCTTTTTTATTTTCAGATATTTGTTTGTAAACCCATGAATATGCAGTGTTATTAAAGTCACCGCAAATTATTTTTTTGCCTTTCCAAAGTTTTTCGTGATTTAAAAATACTTCTGCTTGTTCTGCTTGTTGTTGAAATCTGTTTTTTAAGTTTTTAATTAATTTTTCAGAATTTTTTTGACCAAAATTTTCTTTATCAGGTTTAATACTTAGTGATTGTAGATGTAAATTATACACTCTAATGGTGTCTTTTTTTCGAACTACATCAGCAAAAATAATTTCGTTTGCAGTATTCTCTAATTTTAAAAAACCTTGATTTATAATTGGATGTTTTGAATAGATGGCTATTCCAAACCTACCTCTAGCATATTTTTTCTTAATATATTTATAAGGAAAATCTAAGAGGTATTTAGGTAAAGACATGTGTTCTTGAATCGCTAATATGTCTAAATTTTTGGATTTTACAAACTCACTTATTTTGACATGAATATTATTCTCTTCTTTCCATTTCCAATGATTAAACATTCTTACATTATAACTCATTACTTTTAAATCATCATTTAATGAAGAATTATTTTCTATAATTTTATAAAATGGAGAGGTCATAAACCAACCTATAATTAATATTAGTAAAGAGGTTAAAAGTTGTTTTTTTAGTTTAATCAACCAATAAATAAAAAAAGCAATATTAATCATCAATAAAATTGGAACAAAAAGGCTTAAAATGGCAAATAGCGGAATTGTTTTCGGAGAAATATAAGGTAATAAATAGGAAAACAATAGAAGTACAGCCATCAAAGAGTTGATACTATATAAAATCTTATCTAAAAGTGATAATTTTTTCATCTTACTTTTTACCTTGTTTAAATAAGAATTCCTTTTCACTTGGAGTTAAACTATCGTAACCAGATTTACTAATTTTATCGAGAATAACATCAATTTGTTGTTGCGTTAAAGTTGTATTTTGATTTGATGTAGTTTTTTTCTGTTTAGATTTATAAACAGTCTTTAGTGGTTTTTTCTTTTTAGAAAAAAGCGAAGTTATTTTATTTAAAAACTTTATTTCTTTATTACTTGCTTGGTTAATGTATAAAAAACCAAATAATGCGCCTCCTAAATGTGCAAAATGCCCACCTGCATTTCCTCCAATTAACCCTAAAATATCTAAACCAATCCATATAGCTGCTAAATGCCAAAGTTTTACAAAACCGATAAAACGTATTTTTAATTGATAATTCGGGATGTAAGTAGCAATACCTATAAATATGGCAGATATACCTGCAGATGCTCCAACTAATTGCGATTTTTCTCCTTCAAATAATGGAAAATAATTATGACTTAAAAGAAACAAAACACCACCAAAAAAAGTACCAAATAAGTAGAAATTTAGTAATTGTTTTTGAGTAAAATATTCAAGGAATAAATTACCGATAAAATATAAAGCTATTAAATTAAAAATAATGTGTAGAAAGCCCGCGTGTAAAAAACCATAAGAAATAATTGACCAAGGTTTTGTTAGCAAAGAAGAAAAATTATATTCTAATGCAAACCATTCTCCAATAAAGTTACTCTGGTTTTTATACAGCCCAAAAATAACGGTCAATAAAAGTGATAAAATAAAAATGCCAATATTAATGTAGATTAATTTTTCAACGATATTGCCAGTTTTATATCTGTGTTTTATGTCGTTTATAAAACTCATTATCAATAATTTTTAAACTGATTTTTTTTCCAATACCAAGCTATTAAAAAGCCAATTAAAGCCCCACCAATGTGAGCAAAATGTGCAATGTTTCCAACAGAATATTTTGTCATTCCAAAGAATAAATCAAAAGCTAAAATTATAGGAATAAAGTATTTTGCAGCAATTGGCACTGGAAAAAAGATCAATGCTAGTTTTGCGTCTTTAAAATACATACCAAATGCAACTAAAACCCCATAAACAGCCCCAGATGCACCAACTGCTTTAGTGTTATATAAACCAATTATTTTATCAAATTGTTCTTGAGTAATATTCTCTACAACTCTAGAATCACTTGTTTTTGCAGACTCTAAAATTGAAATAATTTCTGATGGGTTTAATCCAGCATTAATAAACAACTCATAAATTCCATTGAATTGATAATAATTAACAAGTGTATAAATAATAGCAGCTCCTAAACCAGCAGAAAAATAAAAGAAAACAAATTTTTTCTTTCCCCACATTTGTTCAAGAGGGCCTCCAAAAGCCCAAAGCCCATACATGTTAAATAAAATATGTGGAAAACTTCCATGCATAAACATATGGGTTACATATTGCCAAATTCCAAAATGCTCATTTTTAGGAAAATGTAAAGCTAAAATGTTCGAAAAATCTAATTGTAAAAGTTGTGGAGCAACAAATAAAATTACATTGATTATAATTAAGTGTTTTATAGCATCTGTAAGTCTATTCATAAATTAACTATTAAATAAATTATCAATTTCGTTTAACGTTAATGTTTTAAAAGTCGGTTTTCCAAAAGGAGAAATAGAAGGGGCTTTGCAAGAAAACAAATCATTAACCAATCCTTCTTGTTCTTTTTCAGAGAGTTGAGTTCCTGTTTTAATTGATAATGTTTTGGCAAACGATTTTGCCATAATATCAAAATGACTAAAACTAGCATCTGGCACTTCTAAATTCATATCATTTAGTAATTCCTCTAAAATAATAGTTATTTTACTTTCTGTAACCGAAACCGGTATTCCTTTTATGGTAACACTATCTTTGGTAAATTCATCAAAAGAAAAACCTGCATTTTCTAATTCTGATTTTATAGTGTAAATCATTTCTATTTCTGTTGATGAAAATGCTATTTTAACAGGAAATAATAATTGTTGACTATTGGCTTCTTTTACAGTAATACTTTCTAAAAAATCTTCATACAAAACACGCTGATGTGCTAAAGATTGATTGATTAAAACTACACCAGATTTTATAGAACTCAGTAGGTATTTTCGTTGAATTTGAAAAGTTTTTTGTGTTTTTATTTCTTGCTGATTATCAAATAGCTCTTCTTGTTTTTCCTCTGTGTTAACTGCAACAGAAGTGTATAAAGATTCCCAATTTTCGTTTTGCTTTTGACGTTTAAATGGAAAATGTATTTCTTTTTGTGTTGCTTCTTTAAAAGGGTTAAAATTAGGGTCAACTGTAATTTTTGGTGCTTTTGTTGCAACAGATTTTGCGTTAAAATGATAAGGTGTGTCTAAATTTGAATCTCTATTAAAATCTAAAACAGGCGCAACATTATACTGACCCAAACTGTGTTTTACGGTCGCTCTTAACATTGCGTATAAAGCTTTCTCATTGTCAAACTTTATTTCTGTTTTTGTAGGATGAATATTAATGTCAATAGTATTTGCAGGAACCGTTAAATATAAAAAGTAGGAGGGATGAGAACCATTTTCTAGCAACCCATCAAACGCATTTACTACTGCGTGATTTAAGTACGAACTTTTAATAAAACGATTGTTTACAAAAAAGAATTGTTCTCCTCGTTTTCTTTTTGCAAACTCTGGTTTAGCCACAAAACCTTCTATAGTTAAAATATCGGTTTGTTCATCAATAGGAACTAACTTTTCATTCATTTTAGTTCCAAAAATGGCTACAATACGTTGTCGTAAATTATTATTTTTTAAGTGATAAACTTCGTTATTGTTATGATGCAATAAAAAAGCAATATTAGGATGCGCTAAAGCAACTCTTTGAAACTCATCTATAATATGGCGCGTTTCTACGGTATCTGATTTTAAAAAATTTCTTCTTGCAGGAATGTTGTAAAATAAATTTTTAACAGCTAAACTTGTGCCTTTTCCTGTAGAAATAAAATCTTGAGAAATAATTTTACTTCCTTCAATTTTAATACAAGTTCCTAGTTCTTCGTTTTCTTGCTTCGTTTTTAGTTCAACGTGAGCAATAGCTGCTATAGAGGCCAAAGCTTCTCCTCGAAAACCTTTTGTACAAAGGTTAAATAAATCTTCTGCTTTTTGGATTTTAGACGTTGCGTGACGCTCAAAACACATTCTTGCGTCGGTGGAGCTCATTCCTTTTCCGTCATCAATAACCTGAATTAAGGTTTTTCCAGCATCTTTTAGTAGTAACTTTATGCAGGTAGCGCCAGCATCAATTGCATTTTCTAACAATTCTTTTACAACCGAAGCAGGACGTTGAACGACTTCTCCAGCAGCAATTTGGTTAGCCACGTGATCGGGTAACAATTGAATAATATCAGACATTAATTTCTTTTGAAGATAGATAAATCGAAATCTATGATGTACAAAAAGATCAACACTAAAATACTTATGATGATTATAAGTGTTTTGTTTACACTTTTATCTGGGTTTTTTAAATCATCAACAGCATCACTAAACTTACCTTTTAAACCTTTGTTTTTTCCAGCAGTTTTTCTGAATTTATCTAGTTTATGCTCTATTTTATAAGGATTTCCTTCTCCTTTATAATAACGAGGTTGATAATCAAATTGTTTGTGTGTACGTTTTAAAAATCCCATAGTTTTAGAAATATTGGTTTATAATATTATTGAAGAAATCAACTATTATACCAATTTCATAAGCATTTCAAATTTACAGAATTAAAAGTAAATTTTCAAACAAAGATGTTAAAAGTATTCTTAATTTTTAAGTAATTTGAATCTTAAAACCCAATACTGTCAGAAGTTCTGTCAATATTTTTTAATGCAGCCATTTTAACAGCAGCTACAGCACATTCTATTCCTTTATTTCCGTGTTTCCCTCCAGACCTTTCTAAAGATTGTTGTTTGGTATTGTCTGTTAAAACACAGAAAACAACAGGTACATCGTATTTTATATTTAAATCGACAATTCCTTGAGTTACACCTTCGCAAACAAAATCGAAATGTTTGGTTTCTCCTTGAATCACATTTCCAATGGCAATAATTGCATCCAATTGTTCTGCTTGAATCATTTTTTTACAACCATATACTAATTCGAAACTTCCAGGTACATCCCAAGAGATAATATTTTCTTTGGTTGCTCCACAATCAATTAAGGTGTCAATTGCTCCTTGATGTAAATTTTTTGTAATTTCTGGATTCCATTCAGAAACAACAATCCCAAATCGAAAAGACTTCGCATTTGGGATTGTTGCTTTATCGTAAACGGATAAATTTGTTGTTGCCATTTTATTCAGTTTGCAGTATTCAGTTTGCAGTATTCAGTTAACAGTACTCAGTAAGCTATTCACTGCTGACTGCTACAGCTTTACTTACTACTTATTTTTTTGCATATTTAGCAGCAGCTATAAACTTTTCTATATCTCTACCTTGGTCAGATTTAGAGTAGTTTTCTTTAATTTTAGTAAATAAAGTTTCTGCTTTACTAAAATCTTCTAATTCCATTGCAGTTTGTCCTGCTTTGAATAAATATAAAGGTGCTGTAAAATCGTTACTTTTCTTGTTGGCTGCTTTTTCATAGTATTCTAAAGCTTCTTTTGGTTGATCAATGTCTGCAAAAGCATCACCAATAGCACCTAAAGAAACGGGTCCTAAAATTTCATCATCAGAATTAAACTTACTTAAATATTCAATAGCTTTGTCGTATTTTTTCAATTGCAAATAAGAAACTCCAGCGTAATAGTTAGCTAAATTCCCTGCATTTGTACCGCTATATGATTCAGCAATATCTATAAAACCATATTTTCCATCAGCACCTTCTAAACCTAAGTTTAGTAGAGAATCGATACCAGAACCAGCAGTAGCAGCTTCATCAAAATATTTTCTAGGAAAAGCCAACTCATTCGAAGCTTCTGTTTCGTTTGGCTCAACAACATATTTGGTGTACCCTAAATAGGCTAAGAAAATAACTACAATTGCAATTAAAGCGGTAAATAAAGGTTTGCTGTTTTTTTCAATCCATTGTTCAGACTTAGAAGCCGTTTCATCTAAAGTGTTAAATACTTCTGCTGTTGTGCTGTCTATTTCCTCAACTTGTTGTTGTTCTTTATTTCCTTGTGGTTTATATTTCTTCTTGTATGTTGCCATTTGTCGTTAAAAAATTTGTGCCGACAAAAATAGTTTTTTTAATTGGATTTTAAAAGCGGATATTTCGCAAAATTTTCAATAATTTGCAATTCGTTTTTAAGACCTTTTTTTATTGATGTATTTACAGAGAATTTCTTTAGTTAATTTTAAGAATATAGAATCGCAATCTTTTGATTTTCAGAACAAAATAAATTGTTTTGTAGGCGATAATGGAGTAGGTAAAACCAATATTTTAGATGCCATTTATTATTTGTCTTTTGCGAAAAGTTATTTTAATTCGGTTGCCGTTCAAAATATAAGACACGGAGAAGGCTTTTTTATGGTTGAAGGAGATTATCTTTTAAACGATAGAAATGAGAAAATTGTTTGCAGTTTAAAAAAAGGACAGAAAAAAGTTTTAAAGAGAAATGGTAAAAATTATGAAAAGTTTTCCGAGCACATTGGTCAGATTCCGTTAGTAATTATTTCTCCTGCAGATAGAGATTTGGTAACAGAAGGTAGTGATACTAGAAGAAAATTTATTGATGGTGTTATTTCTCAACAAAATAAAAAATATTTACAAGATTTAATTGCTTACAATAAGGTTTTAAGTCAAAGAAACGCCTTATTAAAATATTTTGCTGCTAATAGAACTTTTGATGCTTTAAATTTGAGTGTTTACGATGAACAATTAACAGAATATGGGGCAAGGATTTATGAAGTTAGAAAGGAGTTTTTGCAGAAGTTTATACCTATTTTTAATGAGAAATATCAAATTATTTCTGGAGATAAAGAACAAGTAAATCTAAAGTATAAGAGTCAGTTACACGATTTTACAATGAGAGATTTGTTGCAGAAATCATTAGAAAAAGATAAGATTTTACAGTATACTACGTCAGGAATTCACAAGGATGATTTGAGTTTTCAAATAGGTGAGTATCCGATTAAGAAATTTGGTTCTCAAGGCCAGCAAAAATCGTATTTAATTGCTTTAAAGCTGGCGCAATTTGATTTTATTAAACAGCAATCTAAAATCACTCCAATTTTGTTATTGGATGATATCTTTGATAAATTAGATGAAAATAGGGTTCAACAAATTGTAGATTTAGTAAATAATAAAGAATTCGGGCAAATATTTATCACAGACACCCATTCCGAAAGAACAGAAAATATTATTAAACAGAGTAATTCTGAATATCAGATTTTTAAGCTCTAAAGTGAAGATGGAAGTATGAAGCTTGAAAAATAAGCGTTAAAAATCCAAAAATCTAATAATCCAAAAGTCTAGATTATGTCTAAAAGAGAAAACGATTCTTTTTCGATTCAAGATTTAATGAAATCCTTTATCAAAGAAAACAATTTGAGCAAAGGAATGCAGAAAATAAAAGTAGAAGAGACTTGGACTAAAATGATGGGACCAGGTGTAGCTACTCACACAACTTCAGTTCGATTACAAAACAAGACCTTAATTATACAACTTTCTTCATCTGTTTTACGTGAAGAGTTAAGTTACGGAAAAGATAAGATTATTAAACTAATGAATGAAGAATTGGGTGATGAAGTGATTTCTAAGTTGATGTTGGTTTAGATTTTTGGGTAGATTCGCTGACGTGTTTGTATAAGATTAGTTGCGTTGTTTAAGCAACTAATTTAGCAAATACAAACCGAATAGAAAATCCGCGAGGATTTTCGTAAGTAATTTTGCACTAGCAATTAATTTTATACGGCTTAAGTTTGTCTTTTACTAATTTTGATATATAATCAGAAAGAATAAAAGAGAGAATTAAGGTTAATATACACGGTGAAGCTTTAGACTTCGACAACATTGGTAATCCTCTCTCTTTTCTACTTTTA
>NZ_QFFG01000003.1 GCF_003129485.1 Polaribacter aquimarinus | reverse complement strand
CTGCCTTTCTTTATCTTGATATAGTCAAGACTTACAAGCCTCATATCTTTAAGATATGAGGCTTTTTTATGAAAAATTGTTAGATTTTATGTAATATATTGATGTATTTTCGTTATTGATTTATAGTTTTAATAATATTTAGAGAAGCATCTATACCTAAAAAACTATAAGTGATTTTCTTCTCGCTAAATTATAGAGCATTTTGATTTTATCCTATTTTTTGAAATACATGTAAATATTTATTCTCTTAATATTTTTTTATGATACTATAAATATTCGTCCAATATGCAAACAATTTTGTATTTATATTTTGGTTATAAACAAAACGTTAGTATCTTTTAAGCTTAAGACTTAAGAATTAAGTGAATGGGTATTAATCCTTTATTTATAATGATGTAAAACATTATCTTAAACAAAAAAAACTCATCAAAATGAAAATTGATGAGTTTCTGGGTTTTTTTAAGCTATTATATTGGGTTTTATTACATAGGAACTAAATCTCCTGATACGTCTTTAGAAGGTAGGTCTGATTTACCCATTAAATAGATATCTACTTGTCTTGCAGCTTCACGACCTTCTGAAATTGCCCAAACAATTAGAGATTGTCCTCTACGCATATCACCAGCTGTAAAAATATTTGGAATATTAGTTTGGTATTTACCGTATTCTGCTTTGTAGTTAGAACGGACATCTTTTAGGATACCTAATTTATCTGCTAAGGTACTTTCCGGACCTGTAAAACCTAAGGCTAATAAAGCTAAATCACACGGCCAGGTTTTTTCTGTTCCTGCAATTTCAATTAATTGAGGTCTTTGTCCAGGTACCATTTTCCATTCAACATTAACTGTTTTTAATGCTATAAGTTTATTGTTATCATCAGTAATAAATTCTTTAGTATTAATAAGCCAATTACGTTCTACACCTTCTTGATGAGAAGAAGATGTTTTTAATTGTAATGGCCAAAAAGGCCAAGGAGTAGTCGGAGATCTATGACCAGGAGGTTTAGGCATAATTTCAAAATTTACCACAGATTTTGCTCCGTGACGATTCGAAGTACCAATACAATCTGAACCTGTATCTCCACCACCAATTACAATTACATTTTTATCTGTAGCCATTACTTGGTCTTTTACTTCTTTACCAAATAATACTTTTGTTTGTTGAGTTAAGAAATCCATTGCTTGTACAACTCCGTTAGCATTAATACCAGGAGTAGGTAAGCTACGTCTTTCTGTAGCACCACCACATAAAACTACAGAATCGAAAGCTTTTAAATCTTCAACGTCATAATTTACACCAACATTTACATTGGTTTTAAAAGTAATACCTTCAGCCTCTAAAATGGCTACACGTCTGTCTATAATTCCTTTTTCCATTTTAAAATTAGGAATTCCGTAGCGTAATAATCCTCCTACTTCATCATCTCTTTCAAAAACAGTAACAGTATGACCTGCTCTGTTTAATTGTTGTGCAGCTGCTAAACCGGCGGGACCAGAACCTATTACAGCAACAGTTTTACCAGTTCTTGATTTTGGAGGTTGTGGTTTAATCCATCCTTCTTTAAAAGCACGTTCAACAATGTTTTTTTCTATATTTTCGATAGATACTGGGTCTTCGATAATACCCAATACACAAGATTTCTCACAAGGAGCAGGACATAAACGTCCTGTAAATTCAGGAAAATTATTGGTAGAATGTAAAATCCATGAGGCTTTTTTCCATTCTCCTTGATGTACCATGTGGTTGAAATCAGGAATTAGATTTCCTAATGGGCATCCACTATGACAAAAAGGGATACCACAGTCCATACAACGTGAACCTTGTTTTGTTATTTGTTCTTCAGAAAGAGGAACCGTAAATTCTTTATAATGTTTTACACGTTCTTTTACAGAAGTGTATTTCTCATCTTGTCTTTCAAATTCTTTAAATCCTGTTACTTTTCCCATGACACTATGCTATTGTTAATTCTTCTACCATTGGTTCTTCAGTTTCTAAACGTTTTAATGCACGTTTGTATTCAGTTGGCATTACTTTTACAAAATTATTTAAAGTAGTATTCCAATCTGCTAATAAAGCTGCACCTTTTTTACTATCAGTATATAAAACGTGTTTTTCTATAGTTGATTTTAAATCGGCAGCATCATCTCCTTCAACTGATTCAAACTCTATGGTTTCAGTATTACATAATCCATTTATAAATAGTTTTTCTGGATCGTAAACATAAGCAATACCTCCACTCATACCTGCAGCAAAGTTTCTACCTGTTTTACCTAACACAACTACTTTACCACCTGTCATGTATTCACAACAGTGATCCCCAACACCTTCTACAACCGCGGTTGCTCCAGAATTACGAACTGCAAAACGCTCTCCTGCAATTCCATTAATATAAGCTTGACCATTTACTGCACCAAATAAACATACATTACCTACTATAATATTTTCATCAGCAATAAAATCTGCTTCTTTAGGTTTTTTAATAATTAATTTGGCTCCAGATAAACCTTTACCTAAATAATCGTTTGTGTTTCCTTCAAGAGTAAATGTTAACCCAAATGCACCAAAAGCCCCAAAACTCTGACCAGCAGATCCTGTAAAGTTGATGTTTAATGTATCTTCAGGTAAACCTAAGTGCCCGTATATTTTAGAAATTTCATTACTTACAATAGCTCCAACAGTTCTGTCGGTGTTTTTAATAGGATAAACAAGATTCATCTTCTCTTTACGATATAAAGCTCTGTGAGAGTCTTTTAAAATTGTAAAATCTAAAACATTTTCAAGATTATGATCTTGTTGTTCAGTATTTCTAACAATACTTTCTCTGTAGGCAGATGGTCTATGTAAAATACTAGATAAATCTAAACCTTTTGCTTTGTAATGTTTGATAGCCTTGTTAGCGTTTATCTTATGCGTTTGACCAACCATATCAGCTAATGTTCTGAAACCAAGTTGTGCCATAATTTTTCTTAATTCTTCAGCTACGTAATAGAAGAAGTTAATTACGTGTTCTGGAGTTCCTTTAAAGTTTTTACGTAACTCTTTATCTTGAGTTGCAATACCTACAGGACAAGTGTTTAAGTGACATTTACGCATCATAATACAACCCGAAGCTACCAGAGGCGCGGTTGCAAAGCCAAATTCTTCTGCACCTAATAAAGCAGCGATTGCTACATCACGTCCTGTTTTTAACTGGCCATCACATTCTACTACAATTCTACTTCTTAAATCGTTAAGGACTAAAGTCTGTTGTGCTTCAGATAAACCAAGTTCCCAAGGTAAACCAGCATGTTTTAAAGAGGTTAAAGGAGAAGCTCCTGTACCACCATCATAACCAGAGATTAATACTACATCAGCTTTAGCTTTAGCAACACCAGCAGCAATGGTACCAACACCAACTTCTGATACTAATTTTACATTAATTCTTGCTTCGCGATTAGCATTTTTTAAATCGAAAATTAATTGTGCTAAATCTTCAATAGAATAAATATCATGATGTGGAGGAGGCGAAATTAACCCAACAAAAGGAGTTGAATTTCTTGCATCTGCTATCCAAGGCAAAACTTTGTGAGCTGGTAGCTGACCACCTTCACCAGGTTTAGCACCTTGTGCCATTTTTATTTGAATTTCTTTTGCGTTAGATAAATAGTGAGAAGTTACACCAAATCTACCAGAAGCAACTTGCTTAATAGCAGAATTTCTACTATCTCCGTTAATGTCTTTTTGGAAACGTCTTCTATCTTCACCACCTTCACCAGAATTTGATTTACCTCCAATTCTGTTCATAGCAATAGCTAAATTTTCATGGGCTTCTCTAGAGATAGACCCATAAGACATTGCACCTGTTTTAAAACGTTTTACAATTTCTGTCCAAGGTTCTACTTCTTCTAAAGGAATAGGGTCTAAGTTATCAAACTCAAACAAACCACGAATGGTCATTAAATTTTCAGATTGTTCGTTTATTGCTTGTGAATATACATCATAACTTTTTTGATCACTTAAACGTACAGCTTGTTGCAATTTGGCAACTGTTGTTGGGTTAAATAAGTGACGTTCTCCATTACGTCTCCATCTATAATCGCCACCAACATTTAATCCTAGTTTTTTATCTATTTGATTGTTAGGGTATGCTTGTTTGTATCTTCTGTCAATTTCTTTTTCAATTTCATACAAACCGATACCTTCAACTCTTGAAGCAGTATAAGGGAAGTACTTTTCAACAAAAGCTGAGTTGAAACCTACGATTTCAAAAATTTGAGAACCTCTATAAGAATGTAAAGTAGAGATTCCTATTTTATTCATAATTTTTAAAATACCTTTACCAATAGCATAGTTAAAGTTATCAACTGCTTGTTGCTCATCCATATCAGAAATAAAGCCTTCTTTTACTTGCATTCTGATGATTTCATTTACCATATATGGGTTGATAGCACTAGCGCCATAACCAAATAAAGTAGCAAAATGATGTGGTTCACGTGGTTCGGCAGATTCTATAATAATATCAAAATAAGAACGTTTGCGTAAACGGTTTAATTGATGATTAACATAAGAACAAGCTAACAAAGCAGGAATTGGAGCAAATTCTTGATTTACTCCTCTATCAGAAAGTATAATAATATTTGTCTTTCTTTCTAAGGCTTTTTCTACCTGTAACACAATATTGTCTAAAGCATCTTCTAGTCCGTTTAATCCTTGTACTTTAGGGTAAAGAATTTGGATAGTTTCTGACTTAAAACTTTCTATAGATATGCTTCTAATTTTTTCTAAATCGGCATTAGAAATTACAGGGTTTTGAATTCTTAGCTTTCTACATTGTCTCTCTGTGATGCTAAAAATATTTCTATCTTTTCCTAAATTTAAACTGATGTCTGTTACAATATTTTCACGAATTCCGTCTAAAGGTGGATTTGTAACTTGTGCAAATAATTGTTTAAAATAGTTAGATATTAATTGAGGTCTGTCTGATAAAACTGCTAAAGGAGTGTCAATTCCCATTGATCCTAAAGCTTCTTTACCAGCTTGAGCCATTGGAGTAATAACTTCTTGAATATCTTCAAAAGTATAATTAAATAAACGTTGACGTGTTTTAATATCTATAGTTTCAATTGGGCATGTTTCATTGGTATATGGAACATCTTTTAAATGTAAACGTGTTTCATTTAACCATTCTTGATATGGTCTTTCTGAAACAATTTTATTTTTGATTTCTGCATCATCAATAATCCTACCTTCGTTCATGTCAACTAAGAACATTCTACCGGGTTCTAAACGACCATGTTTTTCGATGTCAGAAGGGTCGATATCCACCACACCAACTTCAGAAGACATAATTAATTTACCACTTTTAGTTAAGGTATATCTTGAAGGTCTTAAACCATTTCTGTCTAGTAAGGCACCAATATAATCACCATCTGTAAAAGGTACTGAAGCGGGTCCATCCCAAGGTTCCATAATACAAGCATTATACTCATAAAATGCTTTTTTTTCTGAAGACATTGTTTTGTGTTTTTCCCAAGCTTCAGGAATCATCATCATCATAATTTCAGGTAGAGATCTATCTGTATGTGTTAATAATTCTACAACCATATCCATGGATGCAGAATCTGATTTTCCAGGTAAAATTATTGGGAAAAGTTTGTCTATTTGCGGTCCGAACACCTCACTTTTCATGATTTCTTCTCGTACACGCATTCTACTTACATTACCACGTAAAGTGTTTATTTCTCCGTTCTGACACATGTGTCTAAACGGTTGTGCTAACTCCCAAGTAGGCATTGTGTTGGTAGAAAAACGCTGATGCACTAACGCTAAACGCGTTACTAGATCTATTTCTTGTAAGTCTAAATAATAAGGCCCAATATCTTCTGGCATAATAATACCTTTGTAGATAATGGTTGTAATTGATAAACTAGGAACATAAAAATAATTGGCTTCAGAAATTTTAGATTCTCTAATTGTATGCTCTGTTATTTTACGAGCTGCATATAATTTAGCTTTAAAAGTTGCTTCATCAATAGCTTCAGTTTTACCAATAAAAAGTTGTTCTATGTTTGGTTCTGATGCTAGAGCTATTTCACCTAATTGAGTAGAATCTACAGGGACTTTTCTCCATCCTAAAACAGCAAGTCCTTGTGCTTTAATTTCGTTTTCAAAATTAGTTTTACAGAAATTGTATTGGTTTTCAACTTTAGGAAGAAATACCATTCCAACTGCATATTCTCTTTGCTCCGGTATAGAAAAACTACAAACACGTTTAAAATAATCGTGAGGAATATCTATTAATAAACCTGCACCATCACCAGTTTTTCCATCAGCACTGACACCGCCTCTATGCTCTAGTTTTACTAATATTTCTAATGCATCATGAATGATTTGATTTGTCTTTTCTCCCTTAAGATTACATATAAAACCAGCACCACAATTTTCATGTTCAAACTCTGGTAAATACAGTCCTTGTTTCTCCATATTATATTCAATTATGTTTACAAATCTATGTATTTTATTGAATATAAGTTAACGTTATGAGTTTTTTGATGGAATTTTTATGATGAAATTAAAAAAAAGATAAAAAAAGAATATTTATGACAATTATAGGCTTTTTTATTGTCATATTCATAAAATAAAAAGAAGCCTATAAATTTAAATTTATAGGCTTCTTTTTTAAGATAGTTAATAGTGTTTAATGTTCATTTAAACGGAAGTCTGGATAAGCATCCATACCATGTTCATGAGCGTCTAAACCTTCTAACTCTTCTCTTTCACTAACTCTAATTCCCACTGTTTTCTTTAATGTAAATATGATTAAGAAAGATGAAACTAAACAAAAAGCAGCATAGCAAGCTACTCCAGTTAATTGTATTAAGAAAGTGTGTTCAGGGTTCGTAGAGAAAATACCTACAGCTAATGTTCCCCAAATTCCACAAATTAAGTGAACAGCAATTGCACCAACAGGGTCATCTAGCTTAATAGCATCTACAAAACTAACAGCAAAAACAATTATAGCTCCAGCGATAGCTCCAATAATAATTGCACTTTCAGGAGTCATAACGTCGGCTCCAGCAGTAATACCAACTAAACCACCAAGAATACCATTTAAAAACATTGTTAAGTCTAAGTTTTTGTATTTGATGAATGATACTAACGCTGCAATAACACCACCAGCTGCAGCAGCTAAACAGGTTGTAACCAATGTTAAAGAAGTTAATTCTGGGTCTGCAGATAAAACTGAACCACCATTAAAACCAAACCATCCTAACCATAGTATTAATACACCAGCGGTAGCTAAAGGTATGCTGTGACCTGGGATTGCTTGTGGTTTTCCGTTTTTGAATTTTCCAATTCTAGAACCTAATAACCATACAGCAACTAAAGCTGCCCATCCTCCTACAGAGTGAACTAAAGTAGAACCTGCAAAGTCATAAAAGCCCATTTGATCTAAGAATCCACCACCCCATTTCCATGATCCAGCAATTGGGTAAATTAATCCAACATAGATTACTGTAAAAATCATAAATGGTCCAATTTTCATTCTTTCAGCTACTGCACCAGAAACAATTGTTGCAGCAGTTGCGGCAAACATTCCTTGGAATAAGAAATCTGTCCACCAAGTGTAACCACCATCAGCGTATTCAGGAGTCATTCCGTTTTCAGGAGCTGAGATACCAAATCCAGCAAAATCAATAATACCAGCAGATCCATCTGCAAAACCTGGGTACATTAAGTTAAATCCACCAATGTAATATAATAATAGACCAACTGTAATGATAAATATGTTCTTGAATAAAATGTTAATTGTATTCTTTTGTCTTGTTAAGCCAATTTCTAAAAATGCAAATCCTGTGTGCATAAAGAAAACTAAAGCTGTACAGATCATCATCCATACATTATTTGTAGTAAGTAATTCCATTTTTTATTATTTAGATATTTTTTTTAATGTATTTCCACCTTTTTCTCCTGTTCTTATTCTATATGCTTCATTAATGTCTGAAACAAATATTTTACCATCTCCTACTTCTCCAGTAGATGCAGATTTTATCAGAGCATCTATAGTTACTTGCTCAAAATCGTCATTTACTACGATAGATAAATGTCTTCTTTGAATATCACTTGTGCTATAGCTAACTCCTCTGTAGACATGTGCTTCTTTTTCGTTTCCTAGACCTGTAACATCCCAGTAAGAGAAGAAGTTTACGTCTACGTCATGCAAAGCTTCTTTTACAGCTCTGAATTTTGATTTTCGTATAATTGCTTCTATTTTTTTCATTTTGTATATAGTTTTAAAAGTTTTAAACCTACAAGTTTTTAGCTTGTAGGTTTTTTATGTTTTTTTTTAGAAAGAGTAAACTGCTGCTAAAGTAGCTCCAGTAACATTGTCTTTTCCGAAGAAAGTAACATCACTTGAAGTGTCATATCTTAATTCTGCGATTATATTTAAGCTAGAAGTTAAAGACTTATTAGCTGATAAAGTATAAGCAGACTGACTTGCATCTCCTGCTCCAGAAGTAGTTGTAAAAAATTCTGGTCTTAATCCTACAGAAAAAGTATCAGAAAAAGTGTTTTGTAAGTATAAAGCTACACCTTGGTAACCAGCATCTGCATCACTTGAATTTGCATAAGCAGCATTAATACCTAAGAAAAATGAATCAGATAAATCGAAACCACCTGTATAGTCTAAGTATAATACGTCGTTAAAGCCAAATCCATCTGCACCATAAGCTAAATTAAAGTATTGCCCTTTGTAACCAGTTTGAAAACCTAGTTGGTAGTTGCTTGATGGGTTAGCACCTGCAGTAATACCATGAGGGTTTGTTAATGCGAACATGAAAGATAAATCTTCTGATGCTGCATAATCAACTTTTAAACCTGTATGAGAAAAAGGTCCTGCGTTAAATAAATAAGATACAGAGTAGTTAAAGTTTCCAGTAGGAGAAATAACTTCGTATCCATACCAAGTGTTAAATTGACCTAAAGTAAAAGTAACACTTTCAGATGCTTTATAGTAAGCATATAATTGGTTGATTGCTCCTTCGTAAGCATTTGCAGCATTTGCTCTTGGCCCGTAAGCTAAGTCTGCTACAACTCCAGCTTTTCCTTTTTCGTAAGAAAAAATTGTATTTACCATACCTAAACCAAATCCATTTGCAGCTCCGCTACCTCCGTATAAGACTCCAATAGAACCAGGAGAATTAGATCTAAGGTTACTACTATGGTAAACGTCTACACTACCACTTAAAGTGAAAGTTCCTTTGTCTTCTTTTTCTTGTCCAGTTACTATTAAGCTACTTGCTAATAATAAAGTAAAAATTAATTTTTTCATAATTGTTGTTCTTTTAGTGTTAAATGATTTTTATTAATTGAACTGGGACAAAAGTATATATTTAATTTATACTGACAAGGGGTGTGTTTTTCGAAAACGTTGTAATTTTAATGTAACCCCTCAAAAAAATAGGGGTTATTTTGTGATAAACGTATTTTTAGTTTTTTTTAACATAAAAAATATAGGGTTCGTAAAAAACTAAATGATAATTTTGAGATATTCATAAAAATGCACTTTTTGTAAAAAAAAATGTAATTATTGTACATTTACATCCATGAAATACTCAGTTTCTTATATAGTAGGGTTACAGTTTCTTGGGTTTAGGTTTTCTGGATGGCAAAAACAAAAAAATGCTAAAACCTTACACGATATGGTAGATAAAACACTTTCTTTTGTGTTTTCAAATCGTGATTATAAAACCATAGGGATAGGAAGGACAGATGCTAAAGTTTCTGCAACTACTTACTATTTTCAATTGTTTGTTGATGAAGTTTTAGATAGAGGTAAGTTTTTGAATTCTTTAAATACTAACTTTTCTCCAGATTTAAGAGCAACTTCTATGCAACAAGTTGATGTTGGTTTTAATATTATTAACGTTGATAAGATTAAAGAATATCATTATTATTTTTCTTTTGGTGATAAGAATCACCCGTTTTCAGCTCCTTTTTTGGTGAATGTTGATGGTTTTCTTGATGTTGAATTAATGATGAAAGCTGCAAAACTCTTTGAAGGTGAACATTATTTTGATAAATATTGTACAAAACCATCTGCAAATACTATATTTAAGAGAATAATAGATTCTTGCGAAATTGTAGAAAATGATATTTTAACCGCAGATTTTTTTCCAGAACACTCCTATGTGTTAAAGGTAAAAGGGAAGGGTTTTTTACGTTATCAAATACGATTAATGATGGCAACTTTATTTGAAGTGGGTAAAGGAAATCTTGATTTGAGTTTTATTGAAACTTCTTTAAAGGTAGATAATGATAAAAAAAATATGAGAAATATTGCTCCAGCTTCTGGTTTACAATTGTATGATGTTCAATTTATAGATGTGTAAAGACCTGTCAAGTATATGAAACCTGTGAGGTTTGGGTGTCGTGAGCTCAAAAACTAAAAATAGTCATGTTACCATTGGGTTATTAACTAAGTTTATAGAAATGTGCGCAAAGAATTGAAACTTTGTTTGAACTCTTTTTGTTTTTTATTGGTAAAACAAAACTAAAAATCGAGAATTGAAAGCATTACCTGAAAGGTTGCAACCAAAAGAAAAATCCATCTTAAAAGATGGATTTTCTATACATTATATATTATGATTATATTTTATCCTTTAATAACTTCTCTAGAAATTACAATTTTCTGAATTTCTGAAGTTCCTTCGTATATCTGAGTAATTTTTGCATCGCGCATTAAACGTTCTACATGATATTCTTTAACAAAACCATTACCACCATGAATTTGAACAGCTTCAACTGTTTGTTCCATGGCAACTTTACTAGCGTATAATTTTGCCATTGCAGAAGACATGTCATAATTGTTCCCTTGGTCTTTATCCCAAGCAGCTTTCATAACCAACATTCTCGCAGCTTCAATTTCGGTGTACATATCTGCTAATTTGAACGCAATTGCTTGATGATTGCAAATTTCTGTTCCAAAAGCTTTACGTTCTTTACTGTATTTTAAAGCTAATTCATAAGCGCCAGAAGCAATACCTAAAGCTTGAGCAGCAATACCAATTCTACCGCCAGAAAGGGTTTTCATTGCGAACTTGAAGCCAAATCCATCTTCACCAATTCTATTTTCTTTAGGTACTTTCACATCATTAAATTGCAAAGTATGTGTGTCAGAGCCTCTAATTCCTAATTTGTCTTCTTTAGGTCCAATATGGAAGCCTTTCACGCCTTTTTCAATAATAAAAGCGTTAATTCCTCTGTGGCCTTTGTCTCTGTCGGTTTGTGCAATAACTAAATATACATCGGAACGCCCTCCATTTGTAATCCAGTTTTTTGTTCCATTTATTAAGTAATAATCTCCTTTGTCTATTGCTGTTGTTGCTTGTGAGGTGGCGTCTGAGCCTGCTTCTGGTTCACTTAAGCAAAAAGCCCCTAGGTATTCGCCAGTTGCTAATTTTGTCAAGTATTTTTGTTTTTGCTCTTCTGTTCCAAAAGCTTCTAAGCCATAGCATACCAAAGAGTTGTTTACAGAAACCATAACAGAAGCTGAGGCATCAATTTTTGATAATTCTTCCATAATTAGTACATATGAAATGGCGTCCATTCCGCTTCCTCCGTATTCTGGGTCAACCATAATTCCAAGAAAACCTAAATTCCCCATTTTTTTTACCAGTTCATTAGGAAATTCTTGTTTATTATCTCTTTCAATAACACCAGGAAGTAATTCTGTTTGGGCAAAATCTCTTGCCGCATCTCGAATCATTATGTGTTCTTCTGTTAAACTAAAATCCATTGCTATTTATTTTTATTAAATTCGTAATTTATAGCGTCAAAGATATCGATTTCGTAAGATATTATCAATAAAGTTTTCTTAATTTTACGGATATGAATAAAAAAGAAGTTTTTGCGATTGGGGTTATGTCTGGGACGTCTTTGGATGGAGTTGATTTGGTGTATGTGAAATTTGTTAAGAATAGCCCTGAGTATTTTAAAATTATTAATGCAGAGACAGTTTCATATACTGTTGAATGGAAGGAGAAATTACAGAAAGGAATTCATTTTTCTAAGGATGATTTAGATGAGTTAGATGTTAGTTATGGAATGATGTTAGGTGAAATTATTCTTGATTTTGTTGATAGGTTTCAGGTTAGTACTATAGATTTTATAGCTTCTCACGGACATACTATTTTACATCAACCAAAAAAAGGAATCACTTTACAAATTGGCGATGGACAAACTATAGCAAATAGCACTAAACAAAAAGTGATTTGTGATTTTAGAACACAAGATGTAAAATTAGGCGGGCAAGGAGCTCCGTTAGTTCCTATCGGAGATGAGTTGCTTTTTCACGAGTATAAATATTGTCTAAATCTTGGTGGGTTTTCGAATGTTTCTTACAGGGAAAATGGGAAAAGAATTGCTTTTGATATTTGCCCTGTTAATATCGTATTAAATCATTATGTTAACAAATTGGGTTTTGAATATGATAATAAAGGAGAAATAGCTTCAAAAGGAATGTTAAATCAAAATCTTCTAAATGAACTTAATAAAATGTCTTTTTACAGTTTAGAGCCTCCAAAATCTCTAGGTTTAGAGTGGGTGCAGAAAAATATTTTTCCTTTGATTGATGTTTTAGAAACTGATGTCTCATCAATATTAAGAACTTTTGTAGAACATATTGCAATTCAGATTTCTAAAGAGATTCATAATGATTCATTATTAATAACAGGAGGTGGAGCTTTCAATTCTTTTTTGATAAGTAGAATAGAAGCAATGTGTAAAGTTAAAATTTCATTGCCAGGAAAACAATTAATAGATTATAAAGAAGCTTTAATTTTTGCTTTTTTAGGTTTGTTAAAGTTTGATAATCAGGTAAATTGTTTGTGTTCTGTAACAGGGGCAGAAAAAGACCATTCATCTGGTGTTGTTTTTTACCCTTAATCTGTATAATAAAAATTTGAACCCTCACTTTTTTACTGTAAATTTGTGAAGTATCAAAATAATGATTTTTCAAAAAAAAATACAAATGAATCAATTGTAACTTTTCCCCTGAAGGGGATTTTATCTTAAGAATAAAATTGTTTAAAAAACAGAAAAGTTAATTGATTTAAAATTTTAGAATGAAAGATTTATTAAAAAAATACGAGAATAAACAACCTGAGATTGTTTTTAACTGGAAAGATTCAGAAACAGAAGCAGAAGGTTGGACGGTTATAAACTCTTTAAGAGGTGGTGCAGCTGGAGGAGGTACAAGAATGAGGAAGGGGTTGGATATGAATGAGGTGCTTTCTTTAGCAAAAACGATGGAAGTGAAGTTTACTGTATCTGGTCCTGCTATTGGGGGAGCTAAATCAGGAATTAATTTTGACCCGCACGACCCTCGAAAAAAAGGAGTTTTAGAGAGGTGGTTTAAAGCGGTATCTCCACTGTTAAAGAATTATTATGGTACTGGAGGTGATTTAAATGTTGATGAAATTCATGAAGTAATTCCGATTACAGAAGAAAGTGGGGTTTGGCATCCTCAAGAAGGGGTTTTTAATGGGCATTTTAAACCAACAGAAGCAGATAAAATTAATAGAATTGGACAATTAAGGCACGGTGTGATAAAAGTCATAGAAAGTGATTTTTATTCTCCTGATATTTCGAAAAAATATACTGTAGCAGATATGATTACAGGTTTTGGTGTTGCTGAGGCTGTTAAGCATTATTATGGTGTTTATGGAGGTGAGGTTGCTGGGAAAAAAGCAGTTGTTCAAGGTTTTGGAAATGTAGGTTCTGCGGCAGCTTTTTATTTAGCTCAAATGGGTGTTAAAGTTGTTGGGATTATTGATAGGGTTGGAGGAGTAATTAATGAGGATGGATTTTCTTTTCAAGAAATAAGAGAATTTTTCTTGAGAAAGCATAGAAATACTCTAATAGCAGAAAAAATGATACCTTTTCAGGAAATCAATAAAAAAATATGGAATTTAAAATGTGAAATATTCGCACCATGTGCAGCATCAAGGTTAGTGACACAAGAACAAATTAATCAGATGATAGACACTGGTTTAGAGGTAATAACTTGTGGTGCTAATGTTCCATTTGCTGACAAAGAAATTTTCTTTGGTTCAATAATGGAAGATACTGATAAAAAAGTAAGTTTAATACCAGATTTTATTTCTAATTGTGGAATGGCTAGAGTATTTGCTTATTTTATGGAAAGAAGAGTAGGAATGTCTGATAAAGCAATTTTCGAAGATACTTCTAGAGTAATAAAAAAAGCTTTAGAAAGAACCTTTGCAAAAAATGGATCTAAATACAATATTAGTGAAACAGCTTTTGCAATTGCTTTAAAAGAATTAATATAAATGTAAACAAAAACTAATTATATATGGAATCAGTGATTATTATTGTATTTGTAATGGGGTATTTAGCCATTACTCTAGAACATAATTTAAAATTAGACAAATTAATACCCGCCTTAATTATGATGGCGGTGTGTTGGGCTTTGGTAGCTTTGGGAATTGATAATTTCTCTAATTGGTTTGATTCCGCTAATCATGGTTTGGTTGATGGTTTTGCTTCCATGGTTCATGATGACAAGTTACATTTAGTAGAAGAAACCTTATTGCATCACTTAGGAAAAACAGCAGAAATTTTAGTTTTTCTTTTAGGCGCGATGACCATTGTAGAGATTATCGATTATTTTGATGGTTTCTCTACCATTAAAGGATATGTGAACTTTAAAAGTAAAAAGAAATTACTTTGGATGTTTTCAGTATTAGCATTTATTTTATCTGCCATTATCGATAATTTAACTGCAACAATTGTTTTAATTTCTATTTTACAAAAAATTGTAAAAACCAGAGATGATAGAATTTGGTTTGCAGGTTTAATTATTATTGCAGCCAATGCAGGTGGGGCCTTTTCGCCAATTGGAGATGTTACTACAACAATGCTTTGGATTGGAGATAAAGTAAGTACAGGTATGTTATTTATGTATTTATTTATTCCATCATTATTATGTATGGTTGTGCCAACTTTTATAGCAACATTTTTGCCAGCTTTTAAAGGTGAAATTGATTATGATGAAAATGAAGTTGAAAAACCAAAAAGTCAACATAGTGCAAGAATGTTGTATTTAGGCTTAGGTGCTATTCTATTTGTGCCAGTATTTAAGACAGTAACTCATTTGCCACCTTATGTGGGCATGATGTTGTCTTTAGGTATTGTGGCTACATTTGCAGAGATTTATAGTAATTCTAAATTTTCTATTTCGAGTGCTCAAGGCGAAGAGGCAGAAGAACATGCTTCTACCGCTCACCACAGCCCTGTACATCATTCTTTATCAAAAATAGAAATGCCAAGTATTTTATTCTTTTTGGGAATTTTAATGGCAGTAGCAGCTCTTGAATCTTTAGGGATTTTATTCAACTTTGCAGATAGTTTAAAAGAAGGTATTCCGCTAATGGGCTCTGAGTTAGCTGGTACTGGGGTTTCTGATTTAGTTGTAATTTTATTAGGTATAGGTTCTGCCGTTATCGATAATGTACCTTTAGTGGCCGCAAGTTTAGGGATGTTCTCTGAGTCTTTAGATAATCCTTTATGGCATTTTATAGCGTTTTCTGCAGGTACAGGTGGAAGTATGTTAATTATTGGTTCTGCTGCTGGTGTTGTTGCAATGGGGATGGAGAAAATTGATTTTTTCTGGTATTTAAAGAAAATATCTTGGTTGGCATTAATAGGATTTTTAGTAGGATCAGTATCTTTTGTTATTATAAGGATGTTTATTTAATTGATTATTTCAAAAATTTAAATGTCATTCTACAATAATATTTGTAGAGTGGCATTTTTTTTGATAAAAAATATTAAAAGCAATTTTTAAAAAAAATCCTCGTTAACAGTTTAGAACTTAAAAGAGAATTGAATGATATCATTTTTTCAAGAAAATAAAGAATTAATAGAAGAAACTGTTTCCGAAGAAAAAACTTTATCTATTTATAAATTAATTATGGATGGGGGGTTAGGTGGGCAAATTATTATTGCACTACTTTTTATTTTATTGGCAGTAGCGTTGTATATCTATTTCGAACGTTTTTTTGCCATAAAATCAGCATCAAAAGTTGATAAAAATTTCATGAACCAAATTAAGGATTATGTTTCTAATGGAAAATTGGAATCTGCTGATGCACTTTGTAAAAGCAAAAACTCGCCAACATCAAGACTAATTGGTAAAGGGATTTCAAGAATTGGAAAACCTTTAGAAGATATAAATACAGCTATAGAAACTGCTGGTAAATTAGAAATTTACCAATTAGAAAAAAATGTCAGTATTTTAGCAACAATAGCAGGAGCTGCTCCAATGATTGGGTTTTTAGGAACTGTAATTGGAATGATAGTAGCTATTCATGAAATTGCAAATGCCGGTGGACAAATAGATATAAAGATGCTTTCAGATGGATTGTATACAGCAATGACAACTACTGTAGCCGGATTGATTGTTGGTATTATTGCTTATATTACTTATAATCATTTAGTGGTAAGAACCAATAAAGTGGTATATCAAATGGAGGCAAAATCAGTTGAGTTTTTAGACTTATTAAACGAGCCTGTTTAACATGAATATTCGAGGAAGAAATAAAGTAGATCCATCTTTCAATATGTCATCAATGACAGATATTGTGTTTTTATTGTTGATATTTTTTATGTTAACATCTACATTGGTAACTGTTAGTGCTATTGATGTTTTGTTGCCTAAAGCAGGTGGGAAAACTGAAAATAACAAGTCAGTTGCGGTAACAATTACTAGTAAATCTCAATTTTATATTGATAAAACTTTAGTTGGTTCTTCAAAATTAGAAAGTGCTATTTTAAATAGCGTTGGAGTTGATAAAAAGAAAACAATTGTAATTCGCGGAGATCAAAATGTACCTTATAAAAATGTCATGAAAGTAATCGATATTGCAAATAAGAATAAATTAAAAATGATTTTAGCTGTAAAAGGCAAATAAAATGTCTGTATTAGATACTAAACATAAACGTAACTCAACAATAATCACTGTAATAATATTGATGCTGCTCCTCTACGGTATTTTAAATTATGGTTTACAGTATATAGATCCGCCAGAAGAGTATGGTTTGGCAATTAATTTTGGGAATTCTACTTTTGGTAGTGGAGAGTCTGTTGTAAAAACAAAAAAAGTATCAACCCAAAAGTCTATTGAAAAACAAGAGGTTGTTAAAGATGAGGTTAAAGAAGTTTCAAAAGAAATTATTAAAGAAGAGATCATTACTGATGATGTGTCAAAAGATGTTCCTGTTGTAGAAAAGAAAATAGAGTTAAAGAAACCAGTAGAAAAGGAAATTAAAAAAGAAATAACCAAAGAGAAGTCTAAACCAAAGCCATCTAAAGAAAATCAAGATGCATTGAATAGTTTGTTAAATGGAAATTCTTCAGATGGTAAACCAAAAGGTGAAGGTGATGATGAGAAATTAGGTTTAAAAGGGAAAGAAAAAGGTGATGTAAATGCAAACAAGTATTATGGGAATAATGGAAATGGTTCAGGAGGGAATTATAATCTAGCAGGAAGAAAAGCTTTGTCTAAACCTAAGGAACAACCAGATTGCCAAGAAGAAGGGGTGGTTGTTGTGCGAATTCAAGTAGATAAATCTGGTAAAGTAATTTATGCATTACCTGGTGTTAAAGGAACTACAAATTCGGCAGCTTGTTTGTTAAAGCCTGCGAAAGCTGCAGCTTTAAAAACGAGATGGAATATAGATGCAAAAGCACCGTCTAAGCAAACAGGAACTATCATTTATAAATTTTCTCTATCTAAATAATCACGTATTTTTGCTGGATGAATTATCAACAAACATTAGATTGGATGTTTGCGCAATTGCCAATGTATCAAAGACAAGGTAAGACTGCATTCAAAAAAGATTTGACTAATATAATTGCATTGTCAAAAGAATTGGGTAATCCTGAACAAAAGTTTAAATCCGTTCATGTTGGGGGTACTAATGGTAAAGGGTCAACAAGTCATATGTTGGCATCAATACTTCAAGAAGCTGGCTATAAAGTAGGCCTGTATACTTCTCCTCATTTAAAGAGTTTTACAGAAAGAATTCGAATTAATGGTGATGAAATTCCCAAAAGAAAAGTATCAGCATTTGTAAAAAAACATAAAAAATTTTTAGAAAGACAAAAACTCTCTTTTTTTGAAATGACTGTAGGAATGGCATTCGATTATTTTGCGAGAGAGAAAGTAGATGTTGCTGTGATTGAAGTTGGTTTGGGAGGTAGATTAGATTCTACAAATATTATAACACCTGAGCTTTCTATAATTACAAATATAGGGTTGGATCATACTGATATTTTAGGAGAAACTCTTCCGGAAATTGCATCAGAAAAGGCTGGAATTATTAAAAATAATACTTCAGTAGTTATCGGAGAAAGGCAGTCAGAGGTTTTGAAAGTTTTTTCTAGAAAAAGTCAGGAAACGTTTTCTGAATTATTTTATGCTTCTGATGAAGTTAGAGAATATAAAACAGATTTATTGGGCGATTATCAATTAAAGAATGCTAAAACTGCTGCTTTAGCAGCAAAAAAATTGCATCGATTTAAAATTTCAGAAAAACATATTCAACAAGGATTAAGAAATGTTGTTAAAAATACAAACTTGAAAGGAAGGTGGCAAATTTTACAAGAAAACCCTAAAGTAATTTGTGATACTGCACACAATAAAGAAGGTTTGAGTATTGTTCTTAATCAGCTTAAAGAAGAGTATTGTAATAAATTACACATTGTTTTTGGTGTGGTTTCTGATAAAAAGTTAGAAGATGTTTTGTCTTTGTTTCCTTTGGATGCTCAATATTATTTTTGTAAACCTAATATTCCAAGAGGACTTTCAGAAGATGATTTACATGAAAAAGCATCTTGTTTTAATTTGATAGGAAGAAAATATTCATCAGTGGATAAGGCGTATAAAAAAGCCTTAAATGATGCAAATCAAGAAGATATCATATATGTTGGAGGGAGTACATTTGTAGTTGCAGAAATAATTTAAAATAAAATCATTTTTTCTTTTGGTAAAATTAAAATGTATTATATATTTGCATCCGCAATCACGCAAGGGCGCGTAGCTCAGTTGGTTCAGAGCACTTGGTTTACACCCAAGGGGTCAGGGGTTCGAATCCCTTCGCGCCCACCAAAAAAAACCTTCACTTATTGTGAAGGTTTTTTTGTTTAAAAAAGCATAAAGTTTTTGTTTCATTTTGTAATTTTTTTTTTTGTACTTTCGCAACTTGAAAAAGAATATTTAGTTTCTATATAAATGGATATAAGTTTATCGGGAAAGAATGTATTAGTAACAGGAGGTGCAGGTTTTATTGGCTCTAATCTTTGTGAGGCCTTAATAGAATTAAAATGTAATGTAACTTGTTTGGATAATTTCTCTACTGGAAAAAGAGAAAATGTGTCATCTTTTTTGGATAAATCAAATTTTAAATTAATAGAAGGAGATATTAGAAGGATTGATGATTGTATGAAGGCAACTGAAGAAATGGATTTTGTTCTACATCAAGCTGCCTTGGGTTCTGTTCCTAGATCTATAAAAAAACCCAGAGTTACTAATGACGTTAATGCATCAGGGTTTGTTAATATGATGGTAGCTTCTAAAGAAAATAAAGTCAAAAGATTTGTTTACGCCACAAGTTCTTCAGTTTATGGAGATAGCAAAGTGCTACCAAAAAAAGAAGATTTGATCGGTAGGCCAATGTCTCCTTATGCGGTTACTAAACACGTTAATGAATTATATGCCAGTGTTTTTGCTCATAATTATGGTATCGAAACAATTGGGTTAAGGTATTTTAATGTATTTGGAAAAAGACAAGACCCTAAAGGAGAATATTCTGCTGTTATACCAAAGTTTATTGATAAATTATTGAAGGGTGAGTCTCCTATTATATATGGTGATGGAAAAACAACAAGGGATTTTACTTATATAGATAATGTTGTATATGCTAACTTACTGTGTATTACAACTTCAAATAAAGAAGCAATTGATGAGGTTTTCAATATAGCCGCTGGTGGTAGAAGTACCTTGTTAGATTTGGTAGAATATTTAAAAGAATTCCTCTCAGAATTTAATCAAAATATCAAAAATATTGAAATCAAACATCAAGAATTCAGGGTAGGAGATATTACACATTCCTATGCAGACATAAATAAAGCAAAAAAAATATTAAATTACACCCCCAAGTACACATTTCAAGAAGGCTTAAAAAAAGCTATAAAATGGTATAAGGAAAACTCTTAAAAAAAAAGAAAATGAATAAACCAAAAATAGCAATTTTAGGATTAGGTTATGTTGGATTACCTTTAGCAAGATTATTTGCAACAAAATATTCAGTTGTTGGATTTGATATAAATAAAGAAAGAGTCGCTGAATTGATGACAGGTGTAGATTCTACTTTAGAAGTGGAAAATGAAGTTTTAAAATCTGTTTTAAAAGATTCTCCATCTAATGAGAACGGATTGTTTTGTTCTACTTCTTTAGATGATATTAAAGATTGTAACTATTATGTAATTACAGTTCCTACCCCAGTTGATAAAAACAATAGACCTGTCTTAACTCCACTTGTTAAGGCAAGTGAAGCAGTTGGTAGTGTTTTAGGAACTGGTGATATAGTTATTTATGAATCTACAGTTTATCCTGGTGCTACAGAAGATGAATGTATACCAGTTTTAGAAAAATCATCTGGTTTAGTTTTCAATAAAGATTTTTATGCAGGTTATTCTCCAGAAAGAATAAACCCTGGAGACAAAGAGCATACAGTCGAGAAAATATTAAAAGTTACTTCTGGCTCTACACCAGAAATTGGAGAGAAAGTTAACGATTTATATAAGTCGGTTATTGTAGCTGGTACTCATTTAGCACCAACTATAAAAGTTGCTGAAGCAGCAAAAGTTATTGAGAATTCTCAAAGGGATATTAATATAGCTTTTGTTAACGAATTAGCCAAAATTTTTAGTCTAATGGATGTCAATACTCATGATGTTTTAGCTGCTGCAGGGACTAAATGGAATTTCTTGCCTTTTAAGCCAGGTTTAGTTGGTGGGCACTGTATTGGAGTAGATCCGTATTATTTAGCTCAAAAAGCACAAGAATTAGGCTATAATCCTGAAATTATTTTAGCTGGTAGAAGAGTAAATGATGGTATGGGCGCATATGTGGCATCTGAAGTTGTTAAGTTAATGATAAGTCATGATATTAGAATTAAGAATGCAGAATTATTGATTTTAGGTTTTACATTTAAAGAAAACTGTCCAGATGTAAGAAATACAAGGGTTATTGATGTTGTGAAAGCATTACAAGAGTTTAATATAAATGTTACAGTTCATGATCCATGGGCAAATGAAGAAGAAGTAATGCATGAATATGGAATTACTTCTAACAAGGAGCTACCATCAAATAAATTTGATGCAATAGTATTAACTGTAGCACACAATGAATTTAAAGATCTAGATTTAAACTCTTTGAAGAAAGATAATTCGGTAGTTTATGATGTTAAGAATAGTCTTCCTGAAAATCAAAGAGATAGAGGTTTATAATAATATTCTAATTTTTTTTAGGTGATAATTTCTGTAATAGGAACTGGTTATGTTGGGTTAGTGTCTGGTACTTGTTTTTCTGAAATGGGCAATTCAGTCACTTGTGTAGATAAAAATAAAGAAAAAATACGTCAATTAAATCAAGGAATTGTTCCTATATATGAACCTGGTTTAGAGGGTTTGATTCAAAGGAATCAGAAAAATAAAAATCTTTTTTTTTCAACATCAATTAAAGATTCTGTTAAACATTCAGATATAATTTTTATTGCAGTTGGTACACCTACACTTGATAATGGGGCGGCTGATTTAATTCAAGTAAGAGAAGTTGCAAAGGAAATAGGTAGAAGTATAACAAAGAAAACTCTCATAGTAAATAAGTCTACTGCACCAGTAGGAACTTGTAATCTTATCCAAGGAATAATTAGTAAAGAATTAATTCAAAGAAATTTATCATTAGCTTTCGAGGTTATTTCTAACCCTGAATTTTTAAAAGAGGGGGATGCTATCAGTGATTTTATGAAGCCCGATAGAATTGTTATTGGTGTAGATTCAGAAGACGCTTTTCAATTGATGAAAGAGTTATATAGTCCTTTTTTTAGAACTAGAGATCGATTTATAAGAATGGATGTCAAGTCAGCTGAAATGACTAAATATGCTGCTAATGCAATGTTGGCTACTAAAATTTCTTTTATAAATGAGATAGCAAATATATGTGAGTTGGTAGGTGCTGATGTTAATCAAGTTAGGGTTGGTGTTGGTTCTGATTCAAGAATAGGTTATAATTTTATTTATCCAGGAATTGGTTATGGAGGAACTTGTTTTCCAAAAGATATTTCGGCTCTTATAAAATTAAGCTTAAAGCATAATTATGAACCTAAATTGTTAGCTTCTGTTGATGAAGTTAATGAAGGACAAAAAAAACTTTTTTTGAAGAAATTGCTAAGTAGATTTGGTGAAGATTTGTCAAATTTTACTTTTGGGATATGGGGTTTGTCATTTAAGCCAGAAACTGATGACATGAGGAAATCTCCTTCCATTTTCATCGTTAATCAACTGTGTAAGCGAGGAGCTAAGGTTCGGGTTTATGATCCTAAATCAATGAAAAACGCTAAAGAAAAATATTTTAGTAAATTAGACCTTTTTTACGGAGAAAATAAATATCAAATAATAGAGAATATAGATGCTTTAATTCTTCTTACAGAATGGAAAGAGTTTAGGTCTCCAGATTTTTCTGAACTAAAGAGTAAGATGAGGTTGCCTATAATTTTTGATGGAAGAAATCAATACAATGCATTTGATTTAAATAAAAAGGATTTTGAATATTACCAAATAGGAAAAAATAAATATGGAAGATAATAATTATTTTGCTCATGAAACAGCAGTAATAGATGATAATTGTGAAATAGGAAATGGTACTAAAATATGGCATTTTTCACATATTATGTCTAATTGTACAATTGGAGAAAAATGCAATATAGGTCAAAATGTTGTTGTTTCCCCTCAAGTAGTTTTGGGGAATAATGTAAAAGTTCAAAACAACGTTTCTATATATACAGGAGTGATTTGTGAAGACGATGTTTTTCTTGGACCTTCAATGGTTTTTACGAATGTTATTAACCCTAGGAGCGCTGTTAATAGAAAGGAAGAATATATGAAGACTATTGTGAAAAAAGGAGCAAGTATTGGGGCAAATGCTACAATTGTTTGTGGTAACAATATTGGGAAATTTTCTTTTATAGGTGCGGGTTCAGTTGTAACTAAAGAAATACCTGATTATGCTTTGGTTGTAGGTAATCCATCAAAACAAATAGGTTGGGTTAGTGAATATGGACATAGATTAATTTTTAGTGAAGATAATTTAGCAACCTGTAAAGAAAGTGGTCAGAAGTATAGAGTTGAAAATGAAAAAGTACTTAGAGTCAAATAAATACCCTTACAAAATGTATGCTTTAATAATGAGTGGCCATATGGTTTTAATAAAAACAACTAAACATTAAAAAATATGAAAAAAGTAGCCTTAATTACAGGAGTAACTGGACAAGATGGAGCATATTTAAGTGAATTTTTATTAAAAAAAAAATACTCAGTACATGGTTTAAAAAGAAGGTCTTCATTATTTAATACAGATAGGATTGATCATCTATATCAAGATCCACATATTGAAGATAGAAACTTCTTTCTGCATTATGGTGACATGACAGATAGTACTAATCTTATTAGGTTGATACAAGAAATTCAGCCAGATGAAATCTACAATTTAGCAGCTATGAGTCATGTTCATGTATCTTTTGAAACCCCTGAGTATACAGGTAATGCTGATGGTTTGGGAACATTAAGAATTTTAGATGCTGTTAGGCTTTTAGGTTTAGAGAAGAAGACTAGAATATATCAAGCTTCAACATCAGAACTTTATGGAAAAGTCCAAGAAGTACCACAAACAGAAACTACACCTTTTTATCCTAGAAGTCCATATGCGGTTGCTAAAATGTATGCTTATTGGATAACAGTTAATTACAGAGAAGCCTACGGCATATATGCTTGTAATGGTATTTTATTTAACCATGAATCTCCTTTGAGAGGGGAAACATTTGTAACTAGAAAGATTACAAGAGCAACATCTAGAATAGCATTAGGCCTTCAAGATAAATTGTACTTAGGAAACCTTGACGCAAAGAGAGATTGGGGACACGCAAAAGATTATGTGCGTATGATGTGGATGATTTTACAAGCAGATCAAGCAGAAGATTGGGTTATAGCTACAGGAAAAACTACTACAGTTAGAGACTTTGTTAGAATGAGTTTTGAAAAAGTAGGAATTGTGCTTGAGTTTAAAGGAAAAGGAATTGATGAAAAAGCTTACGTGTTAAAATGTAATAATCCTGAATATCAAATTAAAATAGGAAAAGAAGTTTTAGCTGTAGATTCAAAATATTTTAGACCTACTGAAGTAGAACTTTTAATTGGAGATCCTTCAAAAGCTAAAAATAAATTGGGTTGGGTGCCTAAAATATCTCTTCCAGAATTAGTTGAAGATATGATGAGAAGTGATTTAAAATTAATGAAAAAAGATCAGTATTTAAAAGATGGAGGTTATCAAACTCTTAATTATTTTGAATAATATTCAGGTATAAAATGAATAAAGATTCTAAAATTTACATAGCAGGCCACAGAGGCTTAGTTGGAAGTGCCATTTTAAAAAACTTAAAATCTAAAGGTTATCATAATTTAGTTTTTAAAACACATGATGAATTAGATTTAACTGATACTTTACAAGTCGCGTCTTTTTTTAAAAAAGAAAAACCTGAGTATGTTTTTTTAGCAGCAGCTAAAGTAGGTGGAATAGTTGCTAATAATGTATATAGAGCCGATTTTATTTATGATAATTTAATGATTCAAAATAATGTAATTCATCAGAGTTATAAAAATGGAGTTAAAAAATTATTATTTTTAGGAAGTACTTGTATATATCCTAAGAATGCACCTCAACCAATGCTTGAAGATTATTTGTTAACTGACGTTTTAGAATATACAAATGAACCCTATGCTATAGCTAAAATAGCTGGGATTAAAATGTGTGAAAGTTACAATATTCAGTATGATTCGAATTTTATTTCAGTAATGCCAACTAATTTATATGGTCCAAATGATAATTTTGATTTAGAGAAATCTCATGTATTACCTGCTTTAGTTCGTAAAATTCATCTTGGTAAATCTTTAGAAAATGATAATTGGGATGCTATTAGAAAAGACTTATATCACTTACCAATTGAAAAAACCGATGGAAATGCTTCCAAAGAAAAGATTCTATTAGTTTTAAATAAACATGGAATAAAAAAAATAGATAATAAGATTTCTATTGAAATATGGGGTAGTGGTAAACCAATGAGAGAGTTTCTTTGGAGTGAAGATATGGCAGATGCAAGTGTTTTTATAATGGAAAACAGAGATTTTAAAGATTGTATTGAAGATATAAAAGAAATTAGAAATTCTCATATAAATATAGGTACAGGGGTCGATATATCAATTAAAGATTTAGCCTATTTAATTAAAAAAGAAATTGGTTTTAAAGGTGGTTTTTATTTTAATATAGAAAAACCAGACGGAACAATTAAGAAGCTAACTGATGTTTCTAAGTTGTCCTCTTTAGGATGGGTTTATCGAATGGGGATTAAAGAAGGCGTTAGTGCACTTTATAATTGGTATCTAAAAAAAAAATAGTTTGAGAAAAAAGAGTTATATGTTGGTAATTTTAAAGAATTAAAGTGTTTATAAGTTGTGGCTTTAGATTAAATTATGATTTATAATATTAGACTTTGTAATCAAAAAAAACTACATTTGCATGTATTTTATAAAATAATTTTAAATATATAAATAGTTATGAAAAACTTTGCGCTTGTTGGAGCTTCAGGATATATAGCACCAAGGCATTTAAAAGCAATTAAAGATACAAACAATAATTTATTAGCGGCTTTAGATACATTTGATAGTGTTGGAATTATGGATAGTTATTTTCCTGAAGCAGATTTTTTTGTGGAAACAGAACGTTTTGATAGGCACTTAGAGAAGTTAAAGTATGATAAAGGTGTTAATTTAGATTATGTTAGTATTTGTACTCCCAATTACTTACATGATTCACATATTAGAATGGCTTTAAGAAGAGGAGCTGACGCAATTTGTGAAAAACCTTTAGTATTAAATCCATGGAATTTGGATGCACTCCAAAGAATGGAAAAAGAATCTGGGCAAAGAGTATTCAATATATTGCAATTAAGGGTTCATCAGAGTATAATAGATTTAAAGAAGAAAATTGAAGCTGCTCCTAAGGATAAAATTTTTGATGTTGACTTAACATATTTAACTTCAAGAGGTAATTGGTATTATACTTCATGGAAAGGAGATCATAGTAAATCTGGAGGAATTGCGACTAATATAGGAGTACATTTTTATGACATGCTTTCTTGGATTTTTGGCAAAGTAAAAGAAAATGTAGTGCACGTTCAAACACATGATAGAGCTTCAGGTTATTTAGAGTTTGAAAGAGCTAGAGTTCGTTGGTTTTTGTCAATAAATTATGATGTATTACCTGATGAAATTAAAAATAAAGGGCAAAGAACATATAGATCAATTACGATTGAAGGTGAAGAGTTAGAGTTTAGTGGGGGATTTACTGATTTACATACTAGAGTTTATGAAGGCATTATTGAAGGTAGAGGTTATGGACTAGAAGATGCAAGACAGGCTATCGAAATTGTTCATCAAATTAGAAATTCTAAACCAATAGGTCTAATAGGAGAGTATCACCCTTTCGCTCAAAAAAAAATAGCTAAGCATCCATTCAAATAGGAAAATGAAGAGTTTTTTTTTTGAAAAATTAAAAGGCGAATATTTAAAAAATATTCTGACCATGATGAGTGGGGTTTTTTTATCCCAAATTATTATGGTAGTGGGGTCATTTTTTTTAACTAGGATATTTACGCCTGAAGATTTTGGATTGATAGCTTTGTTTATGTCTTTGACCAATATATTGTCAGTTGTTTCAACAGGTAGATATGAACATTCTATAATATTGCCAAAATTAAATATAGATGGATATAAGCTAATGTTTTACACATCTATAATTGTATTAATATTTTCTTTTTTTCTTTATTTTTTGATTTACCCCTATCAAAAAAACATAAGCTCTTACCTAAATAATTCAGATATCGAAAGTTGGTTAATATATTTGCCGATTATGGTGATTTTAAATAGTCTATTTTTTGTGTTTAGGGCTTGGTTGATTAGAAACAAAGAGTTTAAAAGAATAACTTATGGAAGTATTTTAAAATCTTTAGTACTAAATATTATATTGATAGCTGGTGGTATATTTTATGGTGACGTGATGGTGTTCTTGATAGCAAATATAGTAGCTCAATTATTTGAGACTGTATTTTTGTTTGTTAGACTTAGAAAAAGTCATATACCTTTTGTTTATAGAAAGAAAGAAGCTCTTGGATTATTAAAAGCTTATGATAAGTTTCCAAAATTCCTTTTACCAGGAGATTTGATAAATACCTACGCTAGCCAAAACCCTGTTATTTTACTTAATTTATTTTTTGGGAATGCAGTAGTCGGTTATTATTCTTTATCTCAGCGTGTTTTAGGTTTACCTATAAAATTAATTTCCAACACAACAAAAGAGGTTTATAAGCAAAAAGCAGCGGAAGAATATAACGAAAAGGGAAATTGTAAGGAGGTATTTATGAAAACATTTAAGATGTTATTTTTAACATCCTTAATACCTACTCTTGTTTTGTATTATACAGCTCCTTGGATTTTTTCATTTTTTTTTGGTAGTCAATGGGAAGTATCTGGTCAGTACTCACGATATTTACTTATTATGTTTTGCTTTCAGTTCTCTGTTAGCCCTCTTTCTTACACTCTTTTTATCAAAGGAAGACAGCAATATGATTTATATTGGCAAGTTTGTCTACTTATCTTTACATCTATTGGTTTATATTTAGGGTATTATTTGAACTCGGCTGATTATGCAATTCTTGGCTTTAGTATAGCTTATTCTTTAATGTATTTAGTATATCTGAAACTTATTTATGATGCTTCAAAATAGTATAAGATTAGCTAAAAAAAATAGTCAAGTAAATTATATAGTAATGTTGCTCTTAATATTTAAGAGCATTGAGGTGACATACTTAGCTTTAAGTCCTATTACTACTGTTGTTTTTTTACTGTACGTTTTTTTTCATTTTAATAATAGAAAATTAAAAATAGATTTATTTTTTTATCGATTTACACTTATTTATTTTTTTATTCTTTTTATCTATCTTGTTCAATTTGGATCTATAGACTTTTTTCTTTCATCATATATTTATATAAAATTTTTATACGCTTATTTAAGTGTAAAAGTAATTGGAGTTAAATTTTTTACTTACTTTGAAGATATAGTATATAAAGGAGCCTTAATTAGTATTCCCTTTTTTATTCTTCAAATACTTTTTTACGAACAAACACTTTATTTGGTTTCTTTTTTACAAAAAAATATTTCTTTTTTTGCTTATAATAATGATGACCATTACAGTATGTTTATTTTTTCTATTCAAACTAGGGGGGGGGAGCTAAGAAACTCGGGATTTGCTTGGGAACCTAAAGGTTTTGCTAATTTTCTAGCTTTAGCTATTTTGATTAATTTGGTTAGAAATGAATTTAAATTAATGAATAAGAAATTGTTGATTCTAACCATAGCTCTAATTACTACTTTTTCAACTACTGGTTATTTAATGGTTTTTATATGTTATTCTATATTTATATTTTCAAATACTAAATTTAGAGATAAGTTGATAATAATTCCGTTTATATTAGCTCTTTTTGCAATAGTTCTTCAGCAAGAGTTTATTACAGATAAAATTTTATATGAGTTTGAGACTAAAGGAGGTTATGAAGATGTGCTTTATACTGAAAGAGACGACAGGGAAGCTTTTTCTCTTGGAAGGGTAGGTTCTTTTATAGTGGATTTTGAAGATTTTAAAAAAAAACCCATTATAGGGTATGGTATGCAACGATCAGAAAGAACCCAACATCGATGGGTAAAACTAGTAAGAGTCAATGGGTTATCTGATATTTTTACTACTTTTGGAAGTATTGGCTTGATGTTTTTTTTATATACCTACTGGAGTTTTTATGATAAACTTCTTAAATCTAAAAAAATGAAAGGAAGATTTATTTTGATGTTATCAACTTTAATTTGTTTTTTTGCATCTAATTTAATATCGCACCCTTTTTGGATGTCTATGTATTTTGTTTTTTTAATTCCTTTTGAAAAAAATAATAAGTTATTATGAATTATGTAATTGTTTCTCCAATTAAAAATGAGGAGAAGTTTTTAAGACAAACCTTAGATTCTGTAATTTTACAAAGTGTTAAACCTAGTTTATGGGTTGTAGTTGATGATGGTTCTACTGATGGTACGTTAGATATACTTAGAGAATATTCACTTAAATATAATTGGATTAGTGTTGTTGAAAATAAAACACATTCAGAAGAAAGGGCTGGTGGCTCTAAAGTGGTAAGGGCTTTTTATAAAGGTTTTGAGTCCATTAAAAATCATAATTATGACTTTATTGTAAAATTAGATGGAGATTTAAAACTGCCAAATAATTATTTTGAAGCAATAATTGATGAATTTAAAAAAGATTCAAAAATAGGTCTTTGTGGTGGGCTCATTCTTAATAAAATTAATAATTCTTTTGTATTAGAATCACATAATAATTATCATGTTAGAGGTGCTTTTAAAGCTGTTAGAAAGAAATGTTTTAATGAAATAGGAGGTTTTTCAGAAGTTTGGAATTGGGATGGTTTAGATGAAATGGAAGCAATGAGATTAGGGTGGAAGACATCAGTTTTAGACTTAAAAGTAATTCATTTTAGACCAACTAGTGGGGCTTATAATTTTAAAATTCAGAATTTTAAACATGGCTACGAAGCTTATAAAACAAGAGATAACTTTTTACTTACTCTGATTAGGTTTGTAGCCAAAAGTATAAAATCACCTTATTTATCTGGTATTTATTTTTTGAAAGGATACTTTTCAAGTTTTTTTAGTAAAGAACCTAGAGTTATTAGTAAAGAACTATCTATCTTTACAAATAAGTTTCATTTAAATAGAATATTTAAAACAGTTTTTTCAAAATGATTACAATAGTAGATTATGGTTTAGGTAATTTGAGATCAGTTCAAAAATCTTTTGAAAGATCAAACATTAATGTCAGAATTTCAAGCGATCTTAAAGTTATTAAAAATTCCCAAAAATTAGTTTTACCTGGAGTAGGTCATTTTGGAAAAGGAATGAACAACTTAAAAACTACTGGTATTCTAGATGTTTTGAATGAAAAGGTTTTAGTTCAAAAAACGCCTATTTTAGGAATTTGCTTAGGAATGCAGCTAATGACAAAATTTAGTGAAGAATCTAACTCTGATGGAATTGGATGGATTGATGCCAAAACTATAAGGTTTGAGAAAGATGAAACAAAAAAATTCAAAGTACCACACATTGGTTGGAATAGTGTAAACATTATAAATAATAATAATTTATTAAATAAAATAGAAAATAATAGTCAATATTATTTTGTGCATACTTACTGTGTTTACTGCAATAACAATGATGATATTATGACAGAATCTGAATACGGTGTTAAATTTCATTCTTCTTTTAGAAGAGAAAATATTTTTGGAGTTCAATTTCATCCGGAGAAAAGTTTTTCAGTAGGTATTCAAATGTTTAAAAATTTTTCAAACCTTTAATTCTTATGTATAGACCAAGAGTAATTCCTGTATTATTATTAAAAAATAAAGGACTTGTTAAGACTGTTAAGTTTAACAAAAGCCGTTATATAGGAGATCCAATTAATGCGGTTAAAATCTTTAATGATTTAGAAGCAGATGAATTAGTTTTTTTAGATATTACTGCCTCAAAAGAAAAAAGAACTATCTCTCTTGATTTAGTAAAAGAGATAGGAGATGAGGCTTTTATGCCATTTGCAGTAGGTGGTGGAATTAAAACATTAAAAGATGTTGAAGAGATATTGAAAGCAGGAGCTGAAAAAGTTGTTCTTAATAGTGTTTTACACTCAAATATGAATATTATATCGGACGTTGCTTTAAAATTTGGTAGTCAAAGTGTAATAGCTTCTGTGGATGTTAAAAAGAATTTTTTTGGAAAATACGTTGTATACATCAAATCTGGTAAAAAAAAGATTAAAACGCAATTGATTGATTATGTTAAAATGATAGAAAGTAAAGGTGCAGGGGAAATTATTATAAATTCTATTGATAATGATGGTTTGATGCAAGGTTATGATTTAGAATTAATAAAAACTATTTCAGAAGTAGTTGATATTCCTGTAATTGCTTGTGGTGGTGCTGGAAACCTAGGGCATTTCAAAGAGGCAACACAAAAATCATTTGCTAGTGCTGTATCAGCTGGTAGTGTTTTTGTTTATCATGGACCAAGAAGAGGTATATTAATAAACTATCCAGAAAAAAACGAGTTAAATAAAGTTTTTGCTAATTAAATATGAAAAAGAATTACAAAATATGTTCAAAAGGAGTCTGGGATACTACAGTTCCTGGTGTTACTTTTGATAAAGATGGGGTTTCAAACTACTGTAGAATGTTTGAAAAATATAAGTATCAATATCCACGTGGAGAAAAGGGAAAACAAGATTGGTTAGAGTTTTTAAAAGAAATAAAGAAATCTAAAGGAAATAAAAAGTATGATTGTATAATTGGTGTTAGTGGTGGTACAGATAGTTCTTATTTATTACACTTAGCAAAAGAAAATGGATTAAATCCACTAGCTGTTAATTTAGATAATGGTTGGTCATCAGATATTGCAGTTAAGAACATTAAAAAAGTCACTTCAAAATTAGATATTGATTTAGAAACTTATGTAGTTGATTATGAGGAAATGAAGGATATTTTAAAATCTTATATAAAAGCTAGTTTGCCCTGGATAGATTTTCCTACAGATCACGCGATAAAATCTATATTATACAAAACGGCAAAAAGAGAAGGAATTAAGTATATTCTTATAGGTCAGGATTTTAGGTCAGAAGGGACTCAACCTAGAGAATGGACATATGGAGATTCAAAGCAAGTCAAATTTATACAAAAAAACTTTGGAGACAAAAAATTAAAAACATACCCTAATATTTCTTTTTTTAGTCATTTGTATCTTACTTATATAAGTAAAATAAAAATGATTTACCCTTTCTTTTTTATAGATTATAATAAAGAAGATGCAAAAAAAATGCTGATAGAAAAATATGATTGGGAGTATTATGGAGGACATCATTATGAAAATATATTTACAAAATTTGCAATCTCTTTTTGGTTGTATGAGAAGTTTAATATTGATAAAAGAATTATTACGTTATCTGCACAAGTCATGAGTAATATTATTAGCAGAGAAGATGCAATAAATCAATTAAAGAAAAAGCCTTATAATATTGGTGAAATTGACGATATGAAAAACTACCTAATAAAAAAATTAGGTTTTACAGAACAAGAATTTGAACTATGTATAAAAAAAGAAAATAAATCTTTTTTAGATTATCCTTCGAGCTATGGTTTGGTTTTAAGAATTGCAAAATTTGTAAAACCAATTTTAGTTAGAGTTATGCCTCAATTACCATCTTTTTTTATACAATTAGAAGAAAGGAAATAATCATGAAAATTATAATAGAAGTTGGTCATCCAGCAAATGTTCATTATTTTAAGCATTTTTATTGGGCTATGAAGTCAAAAGGAGCTCAAATAAAAATTATTGTAAGAGATATAGATGTAGCTATAGATTTATTGAATAGTTATGGTATTGATTATTATAATAGGGGAAGAGGATATAAAAGCTTTATTGGTAAAATATACTACTTGTTCCTAACAAATTTTAGAATTCTTTTTTTAAGCCTTAAATTTAAGCCTGACTTTTATATTTCAATGTCTTCACCATATCCTTTTTTGGCTTCTAAGTTTGTTAAAATGAAGTCGATAGTTTTTGATGACACAGAAGTAGGTAAATTTGAACAAATGATATATAAGAAGTATGCTGATGTAATTTTAACGCCTAAGTCTTTCTATAAAAATTTAGGGGTTAAACATCAAAAGTTTAATGCTTTTATGGAGTTATTTTATTTACATCCAAATTATTTTAAACCTGATGAAACTGTTTTATCCTACTTAAACCTTAAAATAGGAGAAAAATTCATTTTTATAAGAATGGTAGCTTGGGGTGCAACTCATGATTATAATCAATCTGGTATACCTGAAAAAAAATTAGATCAGTTAATAGATTCATGTGAAAAAAAAGGGTTAAAAATTATTCTATCTACTGAAGAAAAATTACCAACAAAATATGATAGTTACGCTGTTAGATTTCCACCAAATAAGATACATGATATTTTATATTATTCGCAATTATATATTGGAGAAGGAGCAACAACTGCATCTGAGTCAGTAATGTTAGGAACACCAGCTATTTATATAAACTCCATTAATGCAGGTACTCTAAAAGATCAGGAAAATTCAGGTTTACTATTTAGTTTTAGGAAATTTGAAAATGAGATATTTGATCTTATAGATAAGATTCTAGATGAAAATAGTAACATGTGGAGAGAAAAGAGAGATGAATTCATAGAGGATAAAGAAGATATGACTTCTTATCTCATTAATTTAATTGAAAAAAAATAAATTTAATATGAAAATATGTGCTAAATGTGTCTTAGATAATACCGTGCCAGAAATTATATATGACGAAAAAGGAGTTTGTAATTATTGTAAAATTCATCAAGAGTTAATCGATATATATCCATTAGGTAAAGAGGGGGAAGAAATTATGAACCAACTCTCTCAGAAGATAAAAATAAAATCAAGAAGTAATAAATATGACTGTATTGTTGGAGTAAGTGGAGGTACAGATAGTACTTATTTACTGTATTATGTTGTGAAAATTCTTAAGTTAAAACCTTTAGCAGTTCATTTTGACAATGGTTGGAATTCTGATATAGCTGTTAAAAACATTAAGAACGCGACAAATAAATTAGGGGTAGATTTATATACTCATGTTGCTAACTGGGAAGAGTTTAAAGATTTGCAAATTTCTTTTTTAAAAGCCTCTACACCAGATGCAGAAGTGCCTACAGATTTTGTAATATTTTCTGTTTTATATAATTTAGCAAAGAAAGAAAAAGTAAAATATATAATTGAAGGGCACTCTTTTAGAGCAGAAGGTACAACACCTATTGGATGGACTTATTTGGATGCAAGATATATTAAAAATGTTCAAAGAAAATTCGGAAGTAAAAGAATTAAAAGTTTTCCAATAATTTCTTTATTTAAACTTTTAAACTATACATTTATTAAGAAAATTAAAACTGTTAGACCACTTGAGTACTTGGATTATAGTAAACCTAAAGCTCAAGAACTGATAAAAAGAGAGTTAGGGTGGCAAGATCCTGGAGGACATCATCATGAATCTATTTATACTAAGTTCTTTCAATCTTATTATTTGCCAGAGAAGTTTAATATTGATAAGAGAAAAAGAGAGCTTTCTGCAAAAATAAGATCTGGAATTTTAACAAGACAAGAAGCCTTATCTGAGTTAAAAGTAAATTATCCGGTTGAGAAAGGGATTGTTGATTATGTGATAAAAAAACTGGGGATTTCTGAAGAAGAATTTAAGTTAATAATGAATTCTAAAGTAAAGTCATTTGTTGATTATAATACATATTTTTCTTTGATTCAATTTTTTAGATACCCTATTAAAATTGCATGCAAACTACATTTATTTCCACCTATAGTGTATTTGAAATATGGTATTAACCACACAAAAAAAATACAAGAATATTGGTCGGCTTATAATAAAAAGTAATCCCCTTTTTTAACTATTTAGAAAAAATATTTATATTTGTTTTATTAATTACCCCTAGTAATTAGTTTAATTAAAATTGTTATGGAAGAAACTAATACTATTGAAAAAGAAAAAAAAGAAAAAGATTTAAGTGAGTTGATTTTTTTGAACGCTTTAAAATCATGCTCAAATGAAAAAGCTGTAAAAGAACTAATTTTAAAAGAAGTAAGTAATAACATTTTAGTTATTAATTATATTGAAAAATACCTCAATATCTCTCAAGAAGAAACTTTTATAACAGCTACTTCTACACGTTTTAATATAGATAGTTTAAAAGAGAATAGCATCTCTGGAATTGTTAATTTAAAAAAAATAAACGATGTAAGATATGTTAATAAATTTTTTGAAGCAGTTAATAAAAAGTTGCCAAATTCTGGAGTTTTTTTCGGATGTGTAGAGACTTATCCAGATAGAAAACAAGCAATAATGGAAAAATTCCCTATAGTTATTAATTGGTTTGTTTACTTTTTTGACACCCTTTTTACACGAGTTTTTCCAAAACTTAAAATTACAAAGAAAATATATTTTTATCTAACAAAAGGTAAGGGTAGAGTTATTTCTAGGGCTGAAACTTACGGAAGGTTATATTCTTGCGGGTTTGAGATTTTAGATGAAAAAACTATTGATAATACTCTATACTTTGTAGCTAAAAAAGTTAAAGATCCTGTCTATGATACAGACCCGACTTATGGACCAATTATTAGGTTAAAGAGAGTTGGAAAAGGTAAGAAGAAATTTAATGTATATAAATTGAGAACCATGCATCCTTTTTCAGAATACCTTCAAGAATATGTCTATAATCAGAACAAATTACAAGAAGGCGGGAAAATTAAAGATGATTTTAGAATTTCTCCAGAAGGTAGGATTTTTAGAAAATTTTGGATTGATGAAATTCCTATGATTATAAATATTCTTAAAGGTGATATGAAATTAGTAGGAGTTAGACCTTTAAGTGCACACTTTTTTAGTCTTTATGATGAAAACTTACAAGATTTAAGAACCCAGTTTAAACCTGGATTTATTCCACCTTTTTATGCTGATCTTCCTAAAACTATGGAAGAAATAATGGCATCAGAGAAAAAATATTTAGAAGCTTATTCAAAGTCACCCTTAAAAACAGATTTAAGATACATATATATGTCGTTTAAAAATGTTCTTTTTAAAGGAGCGAGAAGCAATTAATTATTCTATGACAAAGTATCAAAAAGTTGTTAAAAGGTTTTTTGACTTCTTATTGTCACTGATTTTAATCCCAATCCTTTTATTTCCATTATTTGTTTTAATAACTATAGCTACTATAGACCTTAGGGTTTTTGGCTTATTCTGTCAAAAAAGAATAGGTAAATATGGTAAGGAGTTTACTATATTTAAAATCAAAACTTTAAAAAAGGATAAAAAGACTACTAAAATTTCAAAATTTTTTAGAAAGTCAAAGTTAGACGAATTGCCTCAAATTTTTAATGTTTTTTTAGGTAATATGAGTTTCGTTGGCCCAAGGCCAGATTTGAAAGAGGTGATTTTTCAGACTATAGAAATTGATGATATAATATTATCTATTAAGCCCGGTATAACAGGCCCTGCATCATTATTTTTTTTTAATGAAGAAGATATTTTAAGTGAAGTAGAGAATTCTATTGAATATAATTTAACAGTTATTCAACCAAAAAAGAATAAGATTAATAGAGATTATATTAATAATTACCATATTTTTAACGATATAAAAATTATTTTTAAAACTCTAAAAAATGTCATCTAAAATATGGCTTTCTAAACCGCATTTTAATACTACTAATTTAGATTTTTTAAAAGAAACATTTAATTCTAATTGGATTAGTACTACAGGTCCCAATATTGATGAGTTCGAAAAATCAATTGAAAATATTCTTGGGAATGATTTGAAAGTAGTTGCTTTAAATTCTGGTACTTCTGCTATACATCTTGCTTTAAAACTTTTAAATGTTGGTATAGGTGATGAAGTAATTTGTCAAACTTTCACTTTTTGTGCAACTGTAAATCCTATCTTATATTGTGGTGCTATTCCTATATTTATTGATAGTGAAAAGGATACGTGGAATATGTGTCCGGTATATTTAGAAAAAGCTATTCAAAATAGATTAAAAGTCAATAAAAAACCAAAAGCTATTATTGTTGTTGATTCATATGGTATGCCAGCAAAATGGGATGAATTATTAGAAATTTCTAAAAAATATAATATCCCTATTATTGAAGATTCAGCAGAAGCTTTAGGGGCCTTTTATAAAAATAAAATGTGCGGAACTTTTGGTAAATATTCAATTTTTTCATTTAACGGCAATAAAATTATCACAACTTCAGCTGGAGGAGTTTTAATTTGTAATAATACAAAAGATAAGGCAAAAGCAATACACTTAGCTACCCAAGCTAAAGGAATAGGGCATTTTCAGTATAATGAAATTGGATATAATTACAGAATGAGTAATGTTTTAGCAGCTTTAGGTTTAGAGCAGTTAAAATCTTTGAAAGAAAAAATAAAACAAAGAAGATTAAACCATATTAGATATAAATCGATTATGTCCAGTGTTGGTGGAGTGGCGTTAAAAGAAGAATTTGATGAAAAAATAGTTTCTAATTTTTGGCTTAATTGTATTGTTGTTAATAATTCAAAGTTTTCAAATATTGATTTTCTTAATGCTTTTACAGAGAATAATATTGATGTGAGAACTTTATGGTATCCATTACATATGCAGAGTTACCTTAAAAAGTATCTTTTTTTTGGGGATAGAGTAGCGGAAGTTTTGTTTAGAAAAGGATTATGTCTTCCATCTAGTTCTAGTCTAACAGAAAAAGATTTTTTAAGAATCGAAAAAGTTTTTAATTTATTTAAATAAAAATAATATTTCTTATTATGAAAATAGCAATAGCTAATTCTATTGTTTAATTAAAGAATTTTTATGTATTACAAATTATTAACATTTGAATAATATAATCTATCAAATAACCTGAATACCGGTTATTAATAATTATTTTTATTTGGTAATATATCTTCATGTTTTATCACTCTAAAATTCCTTACCTTAATGATAATCTAAAATATTTAACATACAAATATTACTAATAATTAAACTTAATATAGTATTTTCGCACAAAATTATAGAAAGTTATGATAAATAAAAAAATAGCCATTTTAACAATGCTTATAGCTATTTTTTCGTCTTGTATTTCACCTAAAAGAGTAATTTACTTCCAAAATGATGAAATAGACCAAAATTTAGTTAATAATGATTATAAAACAATTTTTAAGGCTGATGATTTGTTACAAATTATAGTAACTTCAAAAGATTTAGAATCGGCAATTCCTTTTAACCTTCCAGTTATAACAACTGAAAGTGTAACCAACTCTCCAGTCGGTCAACCAGTTTTTCAAACTTATTTAGTTGATAGTAATGGTGAAATTGATTTTCCTGTTTTAGGGAAAATTAAAGTAGCTAATTTGACAAGAGAGGAATTAATTTCTAATCTAAAAAATAAATTGTCACCTAATTACATAAAAAAACCGACAATAAACATAATGATAACTAATTTTAAAGTTACTGTTTTAGGGGATGTCAAAAGACCAGGAACTTATAATATAAAAAATGAAAGATTGACAATATTAGAGGCATTAGGATTAGCAGGAGATTTAGAGTTAACTGGAGATAGGAAAATACTAGTGACGAGAGAAGAAAACGGTGAGAAGAAAATATATGAGGTTGATTTATTATCAAAAAAAATTTACAATTCTCCAGTTTATTATCTTCAGCAAAATGATTTAATTTATGTTAAACCAAATTATGCAAAATCTCAATATGCTGTTTTTAACCCTAATACAGGACTTTTTGTATCAATAGCTTCAATATTTATTGCTTTAGTATCTATAATAGTTAAGTAAAATGGAAAAAGAAAATTTAAATAATCAATTTAAAGAAAATGATTCTTTTAATATTAAAGATGAAATCTTAAAATATCTAAGACATTGGAAATGGTTTGTTTTAAGTATTGTAATTGCTATAATTATAGGGTTGTTTTATATCAAACAATCAAATCTACTTTACAGTGCTTCTTCAACTATAATGATTAAGAATGATAGAAGAGGGGGGATGTCTGAAGAATTAGCTGCTTTCAAAGAGTTAAGTGTACTAGGAAGTAACAATAAAAATGTGGACAATGAGATTGAAGTTTTAAGGTCAAGAAGAATTATCTCAGAGGTTATAAAAAAATTAAATTTAAATGTGTTTTATATATCTATTGGTAGAATTAGAAATAATGAACTATATAAAAATACACCGATAGAATTGGTTTTTGAGGAAAAGGACAAATTGTTAAATTCAGTTAAGGATACCTCTTTTCAGGTAAATATTTTATCAGAAAAAAAATATGAACTTTTTAATGAAGATAATGCAAGTTTAGGAGTCCACGATTTTAATAGTAAAATTGAATCAAAAATAGGTGATTTTAAAATAATTAAAAAAAGTAATAATTTTAATTATACTAGAATTAATGTTGTATTAAAGACATTAGATAATACTGTAGATATATATAGAAAGAGAATAACTATAGCTCCTATTGCAAAAAACGCAAGTGTTTTAAATATAAATATTATAGATAGGGTTAAATTAAAAGCGGAAGATGTTCTAAATGAGTTGTCAATTCAATATAATAAAGACGCAATTGAAGATAAAAGTCAAGTGTCTGAAAAAACTTTAAAGTTTATTAATGAAAGATTAGTTGAAATTGGAAAAGAACTTTCAAATATACAAGATGAAGTTAAAGATTTTAAAGTTAATAAAAAGTTTACAGGTCTCAGTAAGGAAGCTGAATTAGTTTTTGAAACTTTAAATAAGAACAATAAACAAATTATACAAGCTAATACCCAGTTAAGAATTATTAAATCAGTATATAATCAAGTTAATAATTCCGAACTAAAAGATATTTTGCCATCTAATTTAGGATTAGAAAATCAGTCTGTTAATCAATTAATACTTACTTTTAACGAATCAATTCTTAGAAGAAAAAAACTCTTATCTTCAGCAGGAAAAAGTAATCCTTTAGTCACTGAATTAAGTTCGAACATATTAATTTTAAAATCTAATTTGAAAACCTCTTTAAAAAACTTTGAAAAATCCGTTAAATTACAAATAGAAGAGTTGAGAAAAGAAGAGGCAAAGATTAATTACAAAGTATCTTCTTTTCCTGTAAATGAGAGAGGCTATATTGATATTGCTAGACAACAAGAAATTATAGAGGGGCTTTATACATATTTACTAAAGAAAAAAGAAGAAACTGCAATTTCTATAGCTGTTACTGTACCAAACGCTAAAATTATTGATAGAGCTTATGGTAATAGTTTACCAGTTTCACCAAAAAAGAAAGTTATTTTACTTGGTGCTCTATTGTTGGGTATATTAACTCCTTTTGTTATTATCTATATAAAAAGCTTACTTGATACAAAAATTTACTCAAGAAAAGATATTGAAGATTTGACAACCCTTCCTTTTATGGGTGATGTCCCTCATTCGGAAACTAATGATAAAGTAATAATTGGTAAAGATGCTAGGTCAAGTACAGCTGAAGCTTTTAGGTTAATTAGAACTAATTTAGATTTTGTTTTAAATAACAATGTTGATAGTAAATCTAAGGGGAAAACGATTTTTGTAACTTCTACAACAAGTGGTGAAGGAAAGTCTTTTATTTCAATTAACTTATCAGCAGCATTATCTTTATCTGGTAAAAAAGTATTATTAATTGGTATGGATTTAAGAGCTCCTAAAGTTACAGAATATCTTGGTATTTCTGAAAGAAAAGGAATTACTAACTATATTACCGATAACAAATTGACTTTAGAAGATATAAAATTTTCAATATCAGAAATTAAAGGATTAGACATAATTGCTTCTGGAGTCATTCCTCCCAATCCTGCAGAATTATTGTTAACAAAAAAAATTGAGAATTTATTTGAAGAGGTTAGGGGAGATTATGATTACATAGTGGTAGACACAGCTCCTGTAAATTTAGTTACTGATACTCTTTTAGTAGCCAAATATGCTGATATGTTTATATATGTTGCAAGAGCTAATTATATAGATAAAAGAATGTTAGCGGTACCACAAATGCTATATAATGAAAAGAAATTACCAAATATGGCCGTTGTTTTAAATGATACAGACATTAAAAAAGGTTATGGTTATGGTTATGGTTATGGTTATGGTTATGGTTATGGTTATTTAAGTGAAGAAAAGAAGAAGCCCTGGTATAGAAGAGTATTCTAGAATATAATTATTATATTTTAAAAGTGCGAATAATTTTAATTTTTCGCACTTTTTTTATAGAATTTAGAGTTGTTTTCTAAGAGTAACTCAATTCTATGAAGTGTTTTTTTGTTGGATACATCTTTAAGTAATCGAATATGTTCTATATTGTGAACATCTGTACCAACATAATGATACATCTCTTCTTCTAAAAGTTTTAAACTAGTTTTTTGAACATTTTTTCCATATTTTTCTGTGAGCGATAAAAGATTTAATTGAAACAAACAACCGGCATTTTTTAGTTTTGTATATATTCTTTTATTATTATGATAGAAAATATACCTCTCTGGGTGGGCTAATATTGGTTTATAACCTTTTAGTCCTAGTTCGAATAATACTTCAAAAAGATTATTAGGGGCATTAAAATATGACATTTCTACTAAAACTAAATTATCCTTTAAAGTTAGAATATCATCTTTTTCTAAAAGAACAGAAAATTCTTCATCTAACATATACTCTGCTGCAGCACCTAAGGATACATCTGTAATTTTTCTTTTTTTTAATTCTTCCTGAACTTCTTTTAATTTCATTTTTATAGTTTCAGAAGAATTTGGATATACACTACCTAAAACATGAGGGGTAGTTATAAAATTTTTAATACCATAAGATCGCATTTTTAAAATTAACTCGATAGAATTATTTAAATCCTTAGCACCGTCATCAATACCAGGGAGTAAATGTGAATGAATATCGACAAAATTTTCAGGGAAAAATTCGTTTATAGGAATTTCTTTTTTCTTAAAAAAAAACATATTAATAATTTGTTACAAATTTACAATAAATATAGTTTAAATTTTAGGCGTAATTTATATTCATAATAAATTAATCTCTACGAAAACGATTGAAGATTTACCTAATGTTGTATATCATATTTACATGTGATATCTTTGAATCAAATACTTTAAATTATGATTTTAATTGCAGACGGAGGTTCAACAAAAGCAGATTGGATTGCTATTGACAAAACTAGTAAAGAAGAGGTTTTTAGAACAAGAACTTTAGGTTTAAATCCAGCTATTGTTCCTGTTGAAGAGCTTGAAAATAGGATTATAAACATGTTTCAACTTATTAATGTAAAAGATGATGTTGAAGAAATACATTTTTATGGTGCAGGATGTGGAACTCCAAAACCTATTCAGATACTTAAAAATGTATTAGAATCTATTTTTGTAAATGCTAAAATTTTTATTGCTGAAGATATGTTAGCTGCAGTTTATGCTGCTTCAGGTAAAGAACCAGCATTGGTTTGTATTTTAGGTACCGGATCAAATAGTTGCTATTTTAATGGTTCTGAGATGGAAATGTTGGTATCATCTTTAGGGTATATATTGATGGATGAAGCTAGTGGGAATTATTTTGGAAAAAAATTGATTATAGATTATTATTATCAAAAAATGCCAAGTAACATAGCTGAAAAGTTTAATGAAGAATTTAACTTGGATGCAGATTATATCAAGAAAAACTTATATAGAGAACCAAATCCTAATATGTATTTAGCTTCATTCGCAAAGTTTATGTTTGATTTTAAGGATGAAAAATATATCAAAAAAATTATAAAAAAAGGATTTCAGAAGTTTTTTAAATATAGAGTTTTACCTTATAATGCTTCTTCAGATACTCCAATTTACTTTATTGGCTCAATAGCACATTATTTTAGAGATATTTTAGAAAAAATAGCAAAGACCAATAATTTAAAAATTACGGATGTTATTCAAAGACCCATAGACAATTTATTAGAATATCATAAAAATAATATTAATTAATAATATCTAGAAGTCTTTCTAAACGCATTCCTCTTGAACCTTTAATCAGAATTGATTGATGTTTAAGAGGATTTTTTTTAAAATAACTATTTAAATCATCAAAAGTTCTAAAAAATCTATTTGACGTTTTTGCTTGATAGAAATTATCTCCTACAAAATAGTATTGATCAAAACCTTTTTGATCTATTAAATCTACAATTGCTTTGTGCTCATTTAAACTTTCTTTTCCCAATTCAAACATATCTCCTAAAATTAGAGTTTTATATTTTGCTTTTATAGAAAAGAAATTTTCTATTGCTACTTTCATACTACTAGGATTTGCATTGTACGCATCCAAAATAATATTATTAGAATTAGTCTTTATAATTTGAGATCTATTATTATCGGGATAATAAGATTCAATAGCAGATTTAATGTCATTTATAGAAACTTTAAAATAATCGCCAATCGTGCATGCAATAGCAATGTTATTATAATTATACTTACCAATTAAGTTACTTTGAATAGTTGAACTTTTAAAAGAAAACTTTACAAATGGATTTACTTCTAAAAACTGTAAACTACGATCAAACTTAATAGTTTTAATGTTTTTAGTTTTATTAATTTGGATTTTATCTTTTGGGTTTATGAATGCTGTTTTTTTATTTTTTTCTAAGAATTTGTATAATTCACTTTTTCCCTTAATCACTCCTTTTACACCCCCAAAACCTTCTAGATGTGCTTTTCCAAAATTAGTGATATAACCATAATCAGGCTCACAAATAGCTGATAATAGCTCAATTTCTTTTTGATGATTTGCTCCCATCTCTATAATGCCAATTTCAGTTTCTAGACTCATTGATAATAAAGTTAGTGGAACACCAATATGGTTATTTAAATTACCTTTAGTAGCTGTTGTTTTATATTTTTTTGATAATACAGTATTAATTAATTCTTTGGTAGTTGTTTTGCCATTACTGCCAGTTAAGCCAACTATTGGAAATTTAAATTGTTTTCTATGATGATTGGCTAATTTTTGGAGCGTAATCAAAACATTATCAACTAATATGATGTTGGAGTGTTGACAATATTCTTCTTCGTCAACAATTGCATAACTGGCTCCAAGAGAAATAGCCTTTTTGGCAAATTTATTTCCATTAAAATTTTCACCTTTTAAACAAAAAAAAATACTATTTTTTCTTATTTTTCTTGTGTCTGTATCGATTAAAAAGTTTTTAGAATATAGTTTGTAAATATCTTTTATTTCCATTTTTTAAATATAAAAAAACCTCACTGAATTTAAACAATGAGGTTCTAGTAATTTAATTTTTAATTTTATCTTCTAGTACTTCGAGCTGTACGTTTTTTATAAGTCATTGGTCCTAATTTGTCGCTAACACATCTAAAACCTATGTAATTTGTAGCCATGTATTCAGGTAAATATCTTCTTTGAGCTGGGTCTAACCAATATTCTCTATCTGACCACGATCCACCTTTATACACTCTTGTTTGGTCACTAATTAAAGTTGTTCTTTTCTTAGAATCATTTACAAAAATTTCTTTTCCTGTAATAGAATCATAAGTTTTTGTAGGCCTTTGTGGGGAATTGTACATACTAGCTCTAGAAGCAAATTCATCTTCATCATCTTCGTAATATCTTGTAGAGTTTAAATCTCCATCACCAATATTTCTATTGTCTGCTACAGAGAAATTTCTTCTTAAAGTAACATCATCTTTCGTTATCGGAATGTATTTAATAGAGCCTGGTAGTTGTTTCGGTATTATTTTTCCATTTGGTAAAGTGTCATACTCAACAGAGGCTCCATTAGAGACATCAGCAATTACAACTCGCCCGTTTTTATCAATCATTTTTTTTGTAAAAACATTACCTCTATAATAGTTAAAATCGTTAGCCTCGTTATCTATTATTGGTCTATATACATCAGCAACCCACTCAGCAACATTACCAGACATATCGTACAAACCAAATGCATTGGGAGGATAAGATCTAACTCTAATTGGTATATCAGAACCATCTGAACTCCAACCTGGTAATCCACTATATTGTCCTTTACCTTGTTTAAAGTTTGCTAATTGGTCCCCTCTAAATCTTTTGGTAGTTTCTCTAGTATATTTACCATTCCAAGCATATTTTTTTCTACCTCTAATATTATTGTATTCTCTGTTTTCAATATTAGCTTTTGCAGCAAATTCCCATTCAGCTTCAGTTGGTAATCTAAATTTTGGTGTTAAAATACCATCATTTCGAGTAATTTTTCTGCCTTGAAAAGAGTTTTTATCTCTTCTTACAGAACCTCTAGTTCTAACTCCTCTTTTATATATGGTAGTATCTCCATCAAAAAGTTTCGAATCATCAGCTAAAAAAACCTCAGTGTCAAAGAAATTACTAACAGTATCTCTTTCAAAAATATTCTCAATATATCCTTTTTCGATTAATTTTTTTAGGTTTACTGCATCTGTTCTCCATTTACAATATTGATTTGCTTGAATCCAGCTAACACCAACAACAGGATATTCAGCATAGGCAGGATGCCTTAAATAGCTTTCTGTTAAAATATCAGTATTACCTAAGCTTTTTCTCCAAACTAAAGTGTCTGGTAAAACAGAATTGTATATGTGTTTGTATTTTTCTTCTGAAGGAGGAAAAACATCTTTAATATATTGTATGTATAGGAAATACTCTGAGTTAGTAACTTCAGTTTCATCCATAAAGAATGAACGGACATGAATTTTTTTAGGAGTTGTATTCCAATCAAACATTACATCGTCTTGTACTTGCCCCATTGTAAATGAACCTCCTTCAATAGCGACCATCCCAATAGGTGGGTCTTGTCCTTCGAAAGAATTACCTCTTATATAGTTCCCGTACTTCGGGTTGTTAAATTCTAAACCAGTTAATTTAGATCTACTTGAAGAAGACCTACTACAACTCGCTAAAATAATTGTTGTTAATACAACTATAGAAATTTTTAAACTGTTATTCATTTTCTAAAAGAAAAATTATTAGGGTTTTAATTATAGCGATGCAATTTACAATAATTATACTTTCGAGCAAGTAAAATGTAAATTTTAACGCCTCATTTTTTCAATACATCTAATTTAACGAAATCTTTTTATATTTAGTATAATTTATATCTTTTTACATTAAAATATCTTGAAATAATTTGCGTTATTTGAATACGATTTATGAAAAGATATTTTTTAACATTACTCTTTGGTTTCTTTTGTCAGTTTTTTTCTGCTCAAACAATTAATTCTGTATTAGAAAAAGGAGATTGGTTTAAATTCTCTGTAGATACAACTGGTGTTTTTAAGATTGATAGATCTTTTTTACAACAATTAGGTATTTCAACAAACGGACTCAACCCCAAAAAAATTCATATTTATGGTAATGGAGGTCAGTTGTTACCAGTTTTAAATAGTGATTTTAGATACGATGATTTACAAGAAAATGCAATTTATATTGAAGGTGAAGATGATGGCGTTTTTAACAATAACGATTTTATTTTATTTTATGCAAAAGGGCCTCATGATTGGGAAATAGATGCTTCAAATAAATCTGCAAGACATAGACAAAATATCTATTCTGATAAAGGTTATTATTTTATTACTGTAAATAATACTGATGGTAAAAGAATTCAATCAGCTACAGAAGTTACCGCTAATTCACAAAGTATTATTACAACTTTTGATGATTTTACATTTATAGAAAAAGAGGAAAGAAATTTACAAGCTGCAGGCACGCAATGGTTTTACAATACAGATTTGAATGTAGAAAACACTCAAAATTTTAAAATTCCTTTTCCAAATGCAGTAAGTGGAGAAAATATTACTGTAAGATTAAGAGGTGTGTCCAATTCTGTAACATCTACAACTTTAGAGGTTAAAGTAAATGGGCAAGATCTTTACACGTTAAATTTCTTTGGAGTAAATCCAATTTCTTTAACAAAAGCATCTACAGCAGAAAGAACGGGTAAAATAACAAATTCCGCAAATGTAATCGATGTAACAATTTCTTATGATAACGCAGGAAACCCTTCTGCAAATGCTTTTTTAGATTTTATCGAAATTTTAGGAAAAAAGCAACTATTAGCAGACAGAAGTCAATTCTCTTTTAGAAGTTTTGAACAGTTTAATGCATCTGGTATCGTAGAGTATCAGATAGAAAATGCATCAAATGTAAATATGATTTGGGATGTTTCTGATTATATAAACCCTAAGAAAATAACTAACCAAAGTACTGGAACTACATTTAACTTTAAAGAAAAAGGAGGTATTTTAAAAGAGTATATTGTTATTGGCCCAAATGATTTTTATATCCCAGAAATCATTGAAAATGGTAAAATTCCAAATCAAAATCTTCACAGTATTAAAGATATCAATTACTTAGTTATTACCTCCTCAGAATTATCAACTCAAGCAAAAAGATTGGCAGACTATCATCAAACTAACTCTAATTTATCGACTAAAGTTGTATTTGTAGAAGATATTTATAACGAATTTTCTTCTGGTTCTAAGGACATAACAGGAATAAGAGATTTTATTAAGTATATATATGATACGAATTCATCAGCTGATAAAAAACTTAAATATGTTTGTTTTTTTGGCGACTCAACATTCGATTATAAAGATAGAATCCCAGGAAATAATAATATAGTACCTGTAAAATTAGCATTCAATAGTTTTAATCTTGCAGATTCGTATGTAACTGATGATTTTTTTGTGATGTTAGATGACAAAGAAGGTAATATGTTTAGTAACCATACTATAGATGTGGCTTCGAGTAGAATACCTGTGTCTACAAATTCACAAGCTAAAGATGTAGTAGATAAAATATTATCTTATTACAGTGCGAATTCGCTTGGAGATTGGAGGAATACAATTACAATGTTAGCTGATGATATTGATGTAACTGGAGAAGAGATATTACAACAAGGGGTTGAGACAATATCTGATGAGATTAGAGCTAAAGCACCAATTTTTAATGTAAATAAAATATACATTGATTCTTATGTGCAACAAAATGCATCTGGAGGAGAGCGTTATCCAGAAGTTAATAAAGCGATTACCAATGCTATCGAAAAAGGAACATTAATCTTTGATTATTTTGGACATGGAGGAGAAGATGGTTTTGCATCAGAAAGAATTTTGGAAAAACCTCAAATACAGTCTTTTAACAACTCAAATACATTACCTTTACTAATAACAGTTACATGCGATTTTTCTCGTTTCGATAACCCGAATAGAGTTACAGCAGGTGAATTAACACTTTGGAACAAACAAGGTGGAGCAGCAAGTATGATTACTACTACAAGAGAGGTTTATATTACAGTAGGTCAGCGTTTTAACCAAGAATTGGTTAGGATTTTACTCGAGTTTAATGGTGAGGATTTATCTATAGCAGAAGCTTTGGTAAAAACTAAAAATAATTCTTCAAGTGCACAGAAATTTTTTATTTATCATTTTGGAGATCCGGCCATGAAATTAGCAATACCAAAAGCTAATGTAAAGATTACCAAAATGAATGGTAAAGATTTTGTACCTAAAAAAGTCGATACTTTAAAAGCATTATCTAAAGTAAGTTTCGAAGGGGTTATAGTAGATGGTTCTGATACTATTTTAACTGATTTTAATGGTTCTTTATCAACAACTGTTTTTGATAAAACAATAGATAAAACAACTTTAGATAATGATGGTTTTGGTATAAAAATGATTTTTGATACTCAAGATAGCAAGTTGTTTCGAGGGAAATCTTCCATAGAAAATGGAACTTTTAAATTTGATTTTATAGTGCCAAAAGATATTAAAGTGGCTTTTGGAGAAGGTAAATTAAGTTTTTATGCAGAAAACGGAGTTACCGATAAAGCAGGATTCAATTTTGATATTGTAGTAGGTGGAATAAATAGAAATGCACCTGAAGATACTATTGGTCCAGAAATTCAGTTGTTTATGAATGATGAATCTTTTATAGATGGAGGCAATACCAACACATCTCCTAATTTAATAGCTGTTCTTAGTGATTCTAGTGGAATTAATACTTCTATAACAGCTGTAGATCATGATATTGTGGGTATTTTAGACGGAGATACAAGTAACCCAATTGTTTTAAATGATTTTTATCAAACCGAATTAAATGATTTTTCTAAAGGCAAAGTTACTTTCAAATTAAGAGATTTAGAGGTTGGCCCACATACATTAAAAATAAAAGCTTGGGATACTTACAATAATTCATCAGAGTCGACGTTAAATTTCGTGGTTGTAAGTGATGATATCTTAAATATAGAAAATGTATTAAATTATCCTAACCCATTTATAAATTACACTGAGTTTTGGTTTAATCATAATAAACCTAATGAGACTCTCGAGGTGCAGATACAAGTTTTTACAGTTTCAGGAAAATTGGTAAAAACTATCAATCAGAACGTGCAAACCACAGGTAATTTAGTCAGAAGTATTAACTGGAATGGTTTAGATGATTTTGGGAATAAAATTGGTAAAGGGGTTTATATATATAAATTAAGAGTAAAGTCAACAATTAGTAATTTAGTTTCAGAGAAGTACGAAAAATTAGTAATACTTCAATAAAAATTAGATATTTGTAAATAAATAAGAATAAAAAATCAGATGAATAAAATAGTACTATGTTTTTTAACATGTGTCTTTGCGTTAAGTAATGTAACTAAAGCACAAACCAGAGGAGGAATAACAACAGCTGCTCCATTTTTATTAATTGTTCCAGATGCTAGAGCAGGTGGTATGGGAGACATGGGAGTAGCCACTACGGCAGATGCATTTTCACTTTTTCATAACCCAGCTAAAATGACATTTAGTGATAGACAGATTAAAACAGGTATTACCTATTCACCATGGTTACGTAACTTAACGGATGATATTTTTATAGGAAGTGCCTCTTATATGAATAGATTTAGCGAAAATGCAGCTTGGGGAGCCGAATTTAGGTACTTTTCGTTAGGTCAAATAGATTTAACTGATAACTCTGGAAACCCTAATGGATCTATAAATCCAAATGAACTAGTTTTTACAGGTTCTTACGCTTTAAAATTAAGTGAAACTTTCTCAATGGGTGTAGGGTTAAAATATTTAAGATCTAATTTAGCATTTAATGGAACCTCAGGAAATACGCTACAACCAATTAATTCTTTTGCAGTTGATGTTTCTGGATACTACCAATCTTTTGAAGAAAATTACGGTAATTTTAATGGTAGATATAGATTAGGGTTTAGTATTACTAATTTAGGTCCAAAAGTATCTTATAATCCAGGTAATTCTGAAGACGATTTTATACCTACAAACTTAAAATTAGGAGGTGGTTTTGATTTTATATTAGATGATTATAACACAATTTCAACAACAATTGAATTTACAAAGTTGTTGGTACCAACTCCACCAATTAGAGACATTAATGATGCAGACGGAGATGGAGATACAGATGAAGTTTTAGAAGGTAAAGACGATAATGTAGGTTGGATAAGTGGTGTTTTTCAGTCGTTTGGAGATGCTCCAGGTGGATTTAGTGAAGAACTACAAGAATTTACATATGCATTAGGTGCTGAGTATATTTATAATAATGCATTTGCTTTAAGAGCAGGTTATTTTCATGAAAGCCAAAACAAAGGGAATAGACAATACTTTACTTTAGGTGGAGGTTTTAAAACAAATGCTCTTAATATAGATTTATCTTATTTAATAAACTCATCTGATGTAAACAATCCATTGGAAAATTCGTTGCGTTTTTCATTGTCATTTGATTTAGGTGAAGTTTTTGATGATTATTAGAGAAGTCATAATTTTTTAGTAAGTTTATAAAAATATAAAAGCAGTCTAACAAGGCTGCTTTTTTTGACCAACATATTTTATGAGAAAAATTGAAATTTCAAGTTCCGCAATTGTTTATAATGATATTTCAGAGCTAGACTCAGAAGATAAAAAGTTAATGAAAAACGCAAATCTAGCTAGAGAAAATGCATATGCGCCCTATTCTAAATTTAGTGTCGGTGCTGCTTTGTTATTAGAGAATGGAGAGGTTGTATTAGGGAGTAACCAAGAAAATGCTGCTTATCCTTCGGGAATGTGTGCAGAAAGAGTAGCTGTATGGAAAGCAAGTTCAACATTTCCTGGAGTAAAAATTAAAAAACTAGCAATTAGCGCAAGTTCAACTATTACTAAAGTTGATAAACCTGTTGGTCCTTGCGGTGCGTGCAGGCAAACTTTATCTGAGTTTGAAATCAATCAAAAAGAACCTTTTTCAGTCATTTTTATGGGAGAAACAGGAGAGGTTGTAAAAACCGAATCTTTACTTTCTTTGTTGCCTTTTTCATTTGATAGCAAATATTTATAGATGAAACCAGATATTTCTTCAAGACAAGATATTAAATATATTATCACTAGTTTTTACGATTTATTATTAGCAGATAAGAAAATGATTCCTTTTTTTGTAGATATTGTCACACAAAATCATTTGGAAGAACACATAGAAATTATCACAGATTTTTGGAATGATATTTTGTTTGATACGAATACTTATTCTAATAATGTTATGCAAAAGCACTTAGATAAAAATGTTTTTGTAAAATTTAAAAAAGAACATTTTTCCATTTGGGTGTCGTATTTATTTCAAACAATAGATTCTAATTTTTTCGGAGAAAAAGCACATAATATGAAGAATAGAGCAAGATCTATTGCAACTGTTATGGAATTAAAAATGGGACTTTATCGAAAATAAAGCTATTGAGTTTCATTGTTTTTCAATTTTAATAATAATAAAAAAAAATGTAACGAGTATTTTTAAGATGCATAAAAAGTAACTCGATGATTTCATCTAAAATAACAGGAACAGGAACTTTCATTCCATCAATTAAAAAAGAAAATAATGATTTTTTAAATAATGATTTTTTAAAAGAAGATGGATCTATTTTTTCATCAGATAATGATATTATCATTTCTAAGTTTAAGGATATCACAGGAATAGATGAAAGACGTTATGCAAAATCTGAATTTACCACTTCAGATTTGGCATTTTTTGCCGCTCAAAAAGCTATTGAAGATGCATGTGTTAATCCAGAAGAATTAGACTATATCATTTTAGCACATAATTTTGGAGATGTTAAAAAAGGAACAATCCAAGGTGATACATTACCAAGTTTAGCTACAAGAGTAAAATACAAATTAGGTATTCAAAACCCTAATTGTGTTGCTTATGATGTTTTATTTGGTTGTCCTGGTTGGGTAGAAGGAGTTATTCAAGCACAAGCTTTTATTAAAGCAGGAATGGCAAAAAAGTGTTTGGTTATTGGCGCAGAAACATTGTCTAGAGTTGTAGATAAATACGATAGAGATTCTATGATTTACAGTGACGGTGCAGGAGCATGTATTGTTGAAGAAACATTAGAAAGTGATTCAGGAATACTAAGTTATGCTTCACAAACTTGGGCAAAAGATGAGGCTTATTATTTATTTTTTGGACCATCTTATAAAGCATCAGAGCATATGGATACTCGTTATATAAAGATGTATGGAAGAAAAATTTATGAGTTTGCAATAACTAATGTTCCTAAAGCTATGAAATCTGCGTTAGATAAAAGTGGATTTTCTATCGATGTTGTAAAAAAAATATTCATCCATCAAGCCAATGAGAAAATGGATGAAGCCATCATTAAACGTTTTTATAGACTTTATAAAAAACCTATTCCCGAAGGCATTATGCCAATGAGTATTCATAAATTAGGAAATAGCTCTGTAGCTACAGTGCCAACTTTGTTAGATTTAGTTTTAAAAGGTAAAATAGAAAATCAAGAAGTAAATAATGGAGATGTTATTATCTTAGCATCTGTGGGAGCAGGAATGAACATTAATGCAATCGTGTATAAGTTTTAGTTTATACGAATTCTTCATTGTTTTTGACGAATACTAAATCATCAAAAAAATCTAACTTCTTCTATCGTAAATCTAATTCAAAATATTATTTTTGCGCATGCAACAACACAACGTACTTATTTTAGATTTCGGTTCGCAATACACTCAGTTAATTGCGAGAAGAGTAAGAGAATTAAACATTTATTGTGAAATTCATCCGTATAACCACCCTCCAAAAAATCAATCAGAATTTAAAGCAGTTATCTTATCAGGTAGTCCAAATTCGGTAAGAGGAGAAAATGTTTTACATCCTGATTTATCAGAAATTAGAGGAAAAAAACCGGTTTTGGCAGTTTGTTATGGAGCTCAGTATTTAGCTCATTTTTCTGGCGGACAAGTAGCGCCATCTAACACCAGAGAATATGGTAGAGCTAATTTATCATATATAAAAAGTGATGAAATTTTCTTTGAAAACATTTCTGAAGGAAGTCAGGTTTGGATGAGTCACTCTGATACTATAAAAGAATTACCAACCAACGCAAAATTATTAGCAAGTACAAAAGATGTTGAAAATGCAGCGTATAAAATTGAAGGAGAAGAGACTTTTGCCATACAATTTCATCCAGAAGTTTACCATTCTAAAGATGGAAAACAATTGTTAGAAAACTTTTTAGTTAAAATTGCTGGAATTGCACAAACTTGGACACCAGATTCATTTGTAGAAAGTACTGTGGCTTCGATTCGAGAAACTGTTGGAGGTGATAAAGTCGTTTTAGGTCTTTCAGGAGGAGTAGATTCATCCGTAGCGGCTGTTTTATTGCATAAAGCAATTGGAAAAAACCTATATTGTATTTTTGTAAATAATGGACTTTTACGTAAAAATGAGTTCGAAACTGTATTGGCTAGATACGAAGGAATGGGATTAAATGTTAAAGGTGTAGATGCCTCGGTACGTTTTTTGAAAGCATTAGAAGGAGTTACCGAACCTGAGAAAAAAAGAAAGGCAATTGGTAATGCTTTTATCGAAGTTTTTGATGATGAAGCACATAAAATTACTGATGTAACTTGGTTAGCTCAAGGAACAATTTATCCAGATGTAATTGAGTCAGTTTCTGTAAACGGCGGGCCATCAGCAACGATTAAAAGTCATCATAATGTAGGAGGTTTACCAGATTTTATGAAATTAAAAATTGTAGAACCTTTAAAAATGATTTTTAAAGATGAAGTAAGAAGAGTAGGAGCTTCTATGGGAATAGATCCTGAGTTGTTAGGTCGCCATCCTTTTCCTGGTCCAGGTTTAGGAATTCGTATATTAGGGGAAGTTACTGCTGAGAAAGTTCGTATTTTACAGGAAGTAGACGCAGTATTTATTAATGGGTTAAAAGAAGACGGATTGTATGATCGAGTTTGGCAAGCAGGTGCTATGTTACTACCCGTTGATTCGGTAGGAGTGATGGGAGATGAAAGAACTTATGAAAAAGTAGTTGCCCTAAGAGCGGTAGAAAGTACAGATGGAATGACTGCAGATTGGGTGAATTTACCTTACGAGTTTTTGCAAAAAACATCTAATAAAATAATAAACAATGTAAAAGGTGTAAATAGAGTTGTGTATGATATTAGCTCTAAACCACCTGCAACGATAGAATGGGAATAGAATATATGAAACATTTACAATTTTTTGTTTTTCTGTGTATTTTAACTTTTGCTGTTTCTTGTGGACAGCAAAAAAAATACATTCAATACAAGGTAAAAGAAGGAGAAACAATGCGAATTATAGCCAAGAAATTGGATATGAAGACCAAAGATTTACTCAGATTAAACCCAAATGTAAATAGAAGACCAGAGGCAAATACTATAATTGTAATACCTAATAAAAAAATTAAAAGTGATATAGATGTTAAAAAGGATGATACTATTAATGAAGTAAAAAAAGAGGGTTCTAAAAAGATTGATGAAATTAAAGAAGATAAAGATAAAGCCTTTAAAGAACTCAAAAAGAATTTTTTAGTTTATGAAGTAAAAAAAGGAGATACATTTTATAGTTTGACTCGCTTTTATAATGTTTCTCAAAATGATTTAATTTCTTTAAATCCTGAATTGTCTAATGGTTTAAAAACAGGTCAAATTATAAAAATAAAACCTATTGAAAAAGAAGGAGACATCGACTTAAATCTAAATATTTATGAAGATGTGATTCAAGAAAATATTACTTTAAAAGTAGCTTTATTATTACCATTTAAAACTAATGAAAACGATACTATTGAAGCATCTAAGCTTTTTACAAAAAGTAGATTGGCAAATATTGTAACAGATTTTTATTTAGGTGCTGAAGTGGCTATTGATTCATTAAGAAAACAAGGAGTTAAAATAGAATTAAACGTTTTTGATACTCAAAGAAATGGAACGAAAATAAAAACAATTTTAGAGGAAAATGATCTAAATAAAAATGATGTTATTATTGGTCCTTTGTATTCTGAAGAAATTGTTATGGTAACCAACAAAATTGATATTCCTGTTGTATTTCCAGTATATTCAAAAAATCAGTCCAAATTTTCATCATCAAAAATTGTTAAAACATCTCCAGAGAAAAATGTTTTTAAAGAAGAGTTAATTACTTTTATAAAGGATAGTATTACAAAACAAAATATTATCCTAGTAGGTGATGGAAAATCACCATCAAATAATGCAGTAAACACTATAAAAAAATCTTTAGAGAGTCATGATTCTATTACTAATGTTTATTTAGTAAAACCTAAAGAGGGTTATATACCAAGAAATAGGTTTACTGATGTTTTTAAACCAGATGTATCTAATTGGGTTGTACTGGCAACAGATAATAATGTAATTATTTCTGATGCAATAAATAGTGTAAATAGTTTATCGGATTCTCTAAGTATGCGAGTATTTTCTTATAACAAGAATAGAGCTTACGATAAAATTGATAACTTAAAATTAGCACGAATTAATTTTACATATGTTAGTGATGAATATGTTGATGAAGAGTCTCCAATTACAAAGGTATTTAACAAACAGTATCTAAATAAGAATATGGTATTACCTTCTGATTATGCTACAAAAGGATTTGATATTACGTATGATATATTAATAAGGTTGGCTTCTGGTAAAAAGTTAAAATCGACATTTAAAAGCGGAGCATCTTATAGAGTAGAAAGCAAGTTTGATTATCAAACCAAGCTTTTTGGAATAACAGAAAATAAAGGCTTGTTTATAGTGAAATATAATAAAGATTTGAGTTTAACAAGACTCAAGTAAACTTAATAGTATTCAATTAAAAAATCCGCTTTATTTAGCGGATTTTTTATTGAATTTAAAAACAAAACAAGAGATTATATTTTTTTCATCTGTTGTTTCATCATTTGCATTTGTTCTTTTAACATTCCGTGTTTGTCTAACTTTTTAGCTTCAGCCATTAAATTAGTAGCTTCACGTTTACGTCTTTTGGTCATAGCAATTCCTGCCAATTGTAATTTAGCCATTGCTAAATCGTGATCCATAGCTAAACCTAATTTTACAGCTTTACGTAAAAATTTTTCAGCTTGTGTAATATTTGTTTGACTCAACATTATACCGTGTAAGTAATTAAAATACCCTTGTTGTTTTATTGTTAAAGCTGCTTCAGGGTTTTTAATGTAACTCAACCATTTTTTAGTACCTTCAAAATTTTGCTTTCTTAATTGTAAAAAAGCCAATAAAATAAATTCATTTTTAAAATAAAATAACACAAAAATTCCTGCAAGTAATAAGATAGAAATTCCGTTCATAATATTTCCTTGGCTAAATTGATATACAGACCAAGCAGTAATTAAAACTGCGATTACTAATTTTATATTTTTATGAAACATAAAGTTGTTTTTCTTTTAAATTGAAGTGCAAAAATACATTTTATTGCTAAATTTTGCTGCCACTTCGGGTAAAATTTCTTGAATTAGATTTTTTTTAGAGAAATTACTTTTTATAAAATTTTCTATATTTTAAAAAAGCTAAAGTTCCTAAAATAACAACAAAACCTAATGAATAATAAACTGAACTTGGAGTAATTACTCTATCGCCACTTGCATAAGAATGCAATCCTGATAAGTAGAAATTGACACCGAAATATGTCATCATAATGGATGCATATGCGACTATAGACCATAGGTTAAAAGTAAACTTACCTCGAAAACCAGGAATTAAACGCATGTGTAATACAAAAGCATAGACCATAATTGACACTAGTGCCCAAGTTTCTTTAGGGTCCCAACCCCAATATCTACCCCAACTTTCATTAGCCCACATTCCACCCAAGAAATTTCCAATAGTTAACATTACCAAACCAACAGTTAAAGCCATTTCATTAATAATAGTAATTTCTTTAATATTAATATCCATTTTCTTTTTATTGTATTTATTCGTAAAAGCCATTAAAAATAAAGCAAAAACTCCTAGAATCATTCCTAAAGAAAAAGGGCCATAACTAGCTACTATAATAGATACGTGTACTAATAACCACCAAGAATTTAAAACGGGTTGTAAGTTAGCTATTTCTGGATCTAACCAATTTTGATGTGCAAAAGCTAAAATAATAGCTGTTAAAAAAGTAGTTGCTGTAATGGTGAGCGATGATTTTCTTCCGAAAAATAAACCAAATAGCATAGTTGCCCAAGCAACATATATAATAGATTCATAGGCATTACTCCATGGCGCGTTTCCACTAATATACCATCTAGCTCCTAAACTTAGTGTATGTAAAACAAATAAAGAAACTACCCCACCAATTAAAATTTTTACCAAAACATTTACCCATTTTTTAGTATTAAAAATTTGAATAAACACAAATATGATTAATAACATACTTAAGTAACCATAATATTTGGCTAACTTTTGGAAAGGTTGAATCTTATTATACGAAATTTCTAATTCGATTTGTTTTTCCATAGGATAAACATCTGCACCAAATTTCTTTTGAAATTTTTTAATTCCATCTAAAATCTGATTTGCTTTAGTGTAATCTCCTGTTTTTTTTGCTTCTTGCAAAAATTGAATATAAACAGGTAAGGATTGACGTACAAATACAGAATCTGTAGCTTTAAAACCAGCGGTATAAGTTTCAGGTTGAGAAACCCATTTGTTATTCTCATCATTTGGAATGGGGTAAATACGTAAAATTCCCCCTCCAATAGCACTGTATAATAATCCTACACGTCTATCAATTTTAATTAAATCTTTTTCAAATTTGTTTTGTACATTTTTTTTCTGAGCTTCAGCAACTTGTTCTTTAATTTTATAAGCACCTCTTGGGGTAATAAAATCTGACAAACGGGCATATTTTGCTGTATCTGCAATACCAATAGATTGCCTTATTTTGCTGTTTCCTTTTTCTAAATAAATAACTGGAATTTCAAACCAAAGTCTTGGGTTTTCTATTATCGATAACAAAACCTGACTTGGTTGCATTCCGTTAAAGGTTTCTGTCTGACTCACTTTTCTAACCAATTCAGAAGCAAAAGTATGTGCTGGTTTCATACGTCCACCTGCATCTTGAATTACTAATTTATTAAAACTTTCAGCATGATTAACATCTACTAAACTAGCTTGTAAAATAGAATCAATTTGTTGGTACGTTACTTGTTTGGGTTGATGGGTTTCATGTTGCCCAAAACTAAAAGTTGATAAGAATAGAGCTGAAACCATAGACATTGCAGCTTTTTTCTTTCTAATTTTTTTTAAACCATTTTTTAAATCATCAAAACGAGTGTTTTTAGCAAAAAGAATACAGATTAAACCTGTGTATAATAGAGAATAACCTAGATATGTTAAAAAGGTTCCCCAAAAATCATGATTTACTGATAAATGAGTTTCTTCTCTTTCTCCGGATAAATCATAACTCGATTGAAAGAATTTATAACCGTTATGATCTAGAATATGATTCATATAAATGCGATAATCAAAAGTTTCTTTTGGGTCTATTACAGTTACTTCACTGGCATAGGAAGCAGCACTTTCTGAACCAGGATATTTTTCTAGCTGAAAATCGTTTAACTTAACAGAAAATGGAGTTTCTAAAATCTTTGAACCATATAACATTCTAAAATTTAAACCAGCAACCGAAACTTCTTTAGAACCTTGAGAATTAAATTTACCGCCAGTTAATTCAACTCTTTTGGTTTCATTCTTACTATTTATATCTACGACTATGACATCTAGTTTATTATCATTTTTTGGACCACTAACGGTTTTCATAACGCCTTTTTCAGCTGGTCTTGGAATAACAAATTGTAATCCCGCAATATTGTGTAAGGTTAGGAACTGAAAATTTTGAATGGAATCTTTTGTGATTTTTCCTCTTTTTTGGTCAGCCATTCTTAACCAATCTCCACTTTCTTTAGCGATAATTTTTAGATTATCATCTTGTTTTATAAAATTGATTGATGCATTATTGTCTGTTGCTTCAAAACCTACTAAAACCCCATGAATGTTTTGAATAGTTCCTTTTTTTAGCCAATGTTCATGGCGAGAGCCCTCTGAGGATTCTACCAAAAATAAATGTTCAACTCCATTTTTATCAGCTACTAATTTCTTTTCTGCCCATGGAATATAATCTACCAATTTTAGAGAGAACTTCTGTCTTTTATCATCTGATATTTTAAAATTATCTGCATAAGACCATGAATTTTTTCCCCATGCAGATAGAAGTAAAGGTTCGTTGATTTCTGGTTTTTGCATTTTTCCATTGTCAACAATTACATTTAAATAAGTGGTTTCAGATAGGAATTTATTTGTAGTTTGTCCTTCTTCGATAAGCATAATCCCTTCGTACCCTAAATAGCGTGTAACGCCAGCACCAACAAGAATTAATAGAAAAGCAGCGTGAAACATTAATACAGCCCATTTTTCTTTTTTGTACAATCTGTATCTAAAAATGTTTCCAAAGAAATTTATAACAAAAAACACCATAATCAATTCAAACCACCATGCATTGTAAACTAAAGCCTTAGACGTTTGTGTGCCAAAATCGTTTTCTATAAATGTGGCTACACCCATTGCTGTTGCAAATAGAATAAATAGAATGGCCATTAAACGTGTAGAGTATAGGAGGTTAAGAATATTTTTCATCCGTTTGAAGTGCTTTTTAAAAGAGGTACAAATTTAAGGATAAAAGCATGAAGACTTATTAAACTGTAGTTGTTTTTTCTTGTTAAGAATTGTTAAAAATAAAGGAGTTTAATTGACTCTACTTTTTATTGTAATTTCTTTTTTCTTGTATGCAATATAAAAGTTGCATTTACACCGAAATGTAAATTGGGGTCTTTAAAATTAAAATTATTAGTAGTCTCAGAAATAAAAGTATCTTCTGCATAATTTCTAGCATTTGTAATATGAAACTGTAACATTAAGTCGCTTACTTCCCAATTTAATCCTACCATAAAAGTATTGTAAACATCAAAAGATTTAATTGGATTAGCTACATAGAAATATTCTGAAACAACACTTGAATGTTTTCCTATTTTATGTCTTCCTCCAAAAGCAATTGCAAACTGACTGTTAGGGTTATTATTTATAGAGTTTGCTCCTCTAATAATAAATGTTGGTGCTATTTGTACAGATAATTCTGAAGTCATTTTTCTAGCAACTAAGACTTGAGTTGTGTAAGCGAATTTATTTGAAGAACTTTGATTGCTGTATAAATTTGGATTAGCATTTTTAACTTTTCGATGAGATACACTTTGAAAAAAGGTAATGCTAACAGGCATTTTTTTAGAATTAATTTGCTGTTGATATAATCGAAATTTAAAGTAAGTATCTGTTATTTTATCAAAATTACTGTAACCTGCTCCAAAAGTAAATTTATCTGAAAAAGCGTATTCTAATCCATAACGCGTAGAAACTTTATCAGCTAAAAAACTTTGGCTAGTTGCATTTGGAGTGTCCCAATACCTATTAAATAAAGAAATTTGTAGCGCACCTTTTTTTCGAGTTTCTACAGATTGATTTAATCCAATTCTAGTAGTTTTAAAAGTGGCAATCTCATAAATAGGTTTATTTTTAAATTCTTTGTCTAATTTGTCTAACAAACTTTGCGCATGTGTGGATGATATTAGAAAAGTAAAAGCAATTGATAACAATTGAATGATTCTTTTAAGCTTCATAAGGCTGGTATTGAAATTTAAACTCTATAGAAATAGTTTTTGCAATATTACTCGATAAAATAGGTGGAATTTTAATATCAAAATCTTTGACCAAAACATCAATGTTTCCAGACAATATATAAGTGTTATTCTCTTTAATTATTGTTGTTTTAATACTAACTTCTTTAGAAATTCCATGAATGGTTAATGTACCCTTAATTATTTTAGTTTGATTTGTTGAAACTTCATCAAAATCTATAATTTTTCCTTCAAAGGTTGCTTTTGGGTAAATGTCAGATTCAATATAACTTTCATTAAAATGTTCATACATTAAATCTTTTTTAAATACAAAAGCACGCATTAACATGCTTACCGCAATTTCCTTTTTTTTAATATCTAAAATGCTTAAAACCTGATTGTTTTTGGCTTCGATATTTTCTACTGAAGTGTAAGAAAAGAACGTGATTTGTCCCTGACGTGCTATAAATTCATTTTCTTTTATCTTTGACCCCGTAATAAAGGTAATGAGTAAAAAAATGGTAAAAACTTTATTCATTTGCTTTAAAATCTAAATGACAATTTAATAAGATAACATCTTTTAAAAACCCTTTGCAGATTCCTTTAACTTTAACTTCTTGGTGTTCTTTAAGTTTTTTTACTTTTTTAATCTGACTAGGATGTATATCACAAATAACACCTGATGTTTTATTATTTGAATACAATAGTACTGTATTTCTATTGTTTAAAAAAGTAACTTTTTTTACAAACCCTGTAATTTCAATAATTTTTCCAGTGTATAGATTATTTGAATACTCAGGGTTAACTAAGAAAGAATTTACCAAATCATCAGCATTCAGAGTCATTTCAGAATTTGCAAATTCTAAGTTTTTCTCTTGTGGTGAAAAATAAGACATTACAAAACAATAGATAGTAATAAAAACTAATGTTATTATAAAGGTAATAAGAAGTTTGTTTTTTATTTTCATTCTTAAATCAAAGAAAGGTATTTTTAGTTTTATTAGTAGCATAAAATGAATTAAAAAGGAAAAAATGAATTTAAAGAGGAAAAATTTCACGTAAAAAGAAAAGAATATATAGTATATTTCAGTTTTTTAACCAACTTATGAAAAAAGACAAACTTTACTTTTTAACATTTCTTTCTATTGCCATAATCTTTTTATTTATTGCGGCAATAGCTTCACAATATTTTATTAAAGCCAGTGCAAATCAATTAATAGAGACTCAGGTAGAGTCTAGTAAAAGAGAAGCTAATGAAATTTCTAAGTTAATGGATTTTCAGTTTTCTAAAGGAGTTTCTAAAGAAGAAGTCATTGATAATATTCAAAAGGTTATTTCGAATTCTAATAGTGATACTTGGTTTTTGAGTGTTTTTGATTGGAGCGGGAAAGAAGTGAGTCATCCCGATAAAACGCTAGTTGGACAAAAAGTGAATTCAAATCCTACTTTATTAGCATCTTTAAAAGAAAAAAATAGTTCAGAAGATTTGTATGATGTATTAGTAAATAATAAGTCAGGTTCAGAGCAGAAATCATCAGAAGTTATCCATATTGCTCCTTTAAAAACTACCGATTTAATTGTTGCTGCGCATGTAAACATTAAAAGTATAGCTGCACAAATGAATACTCTGAAAACTAATTTTTATCTCATCTTTTTAATTATGGGGGTTTTAGTGATTGTATTGTCATTTTTTGCTGTTAGAGTTATTGGAAGTGCCTATGAGAAACAATTAGAATTAAAAAATTCTACATTGGCATCTGAGGTGATTAATTTGTCTAAATTAAATACTGATTTGGTTTCTTATAAAGAAAAAGTAGTTGAAGTAGCAGAAGAAAATCCGTCTGAAGAAGGAACTATAGAAAGAGAAAAGCAAAGAATTTTAACTTACGTAAGAAATGAGTTAGTACCTATTCCTATAAAAGATATCGCATATATATACACAGAAAATACAATTACTTATGTAGTTTGTTTTGATGGAAAAAGATCTACATCTAATGCAAGTTTAGATGATATGTATACCAATTTAAATCCTACATTATTTTTTAGAGCAAACAGACAATTTATTATAAGTATTACAGCTATTGATAAAATTATTAAGTATGGAAATAGTCAACTTAAAATATTATTACAATCAAAAACATCTGAAGAAATTATTATAAGTAAAAACAAAGCTGCTGAATTTAAACAATGGTTAAATATGTAATCATTTTTTTAAAATCATTAATTTATTTAAAAGCTTTTTTTCCCTTTTAACCAAATTTATTTCCCTCTCGTAAACCTTATTAGTGTGTAAAACTCTTGTTATCATTTACTTTACGGTATAATCGTAAAACCAACTCAAATGAAACAAAGTTTAAAATTCAGAAAAATACTTTTGTTATTATTTCTAAGCTTTTCGTTAACTTCTTGTTTAAGTAATGTAGAAGAAGAAACGATTGTAGAAGATAATAATGAAGAAAATTCAGACCCTTGTGCCACTATTACATTTTCAAATAGTGTAAAGTTAATTATTGATGCTAATTGTGTTCAATGTCATGGTAACGGAGGTAATTTTCCAAACCTAACCACTTTTAACGGAGTTAAAAATAGTGCAAACATTGTAAAAAGCGTTGTAGCAAGTAGAAGAATGCCTATTGGAAGTTCTTTAGCACAAGACGATATTGACGCAATAGTATGTTGGGTAAACAATGGAGCTTTAAATAATTAAAAGTCAGTATTATGAATAAAAAGAAAATCATTATTGCAATTCTTGTTATTGGAATAGTTGGAGCTCTTGTCGCTTATAAAATGTACAACAAACCTCATGTAAACGTTGCCAAAGTATCTTCAGATATTACACTAACTGCAAATGATATTATAAATGATTTTTCTTCGGATGAAAACAAAGCAAATACTAAGTATCTAGAGAAAATAATTGAAGTTACTGGAGTTGTGTCTGAAGTAAAAATAGAAAATGGAAAAGGGATAATAAGTCTTAAAACAAATCATGATTTTGGAAGTATACTTTGTCATTTATCAGATAAAGAAACTAAAAAAATAAATACTCTAAAAGAAGAACAAGTCATTAAAATAAAAGGAATTTGTACTGGTTATTTAATGGATGTTATTCTTGTAAAATGCGTAATAATTAACTAAAAACTAAAAAAATGAAAATTATATATACATTATTGTTTTGCCTATTATTTATAGGCATTACCAATGCTCAAGATAGATTTTTAACTAAAAATGGTAACATTATTTTTTTCTCTTCTGCTCCAATGGAAGATATTAAAGCAAAAAACAATCAAGTATTAAGTATTGTTGATGCAAGTAACGGAAAAATGGCCATTTCTATTTTAATGAAATCGTTTATGTTCGAAAAAGCCTTGATGCAAGAACATTTTAATGAGAACTATGTTGAGTCTGATAAGTTCCCAAAAGCAACTTTTAAGGGGCAAATTTTAAATTTTGATTCAATGAGTAACATCTCATCAGACGTAAATGTTAAAGGGAATATCAGTATTCATGGAAAAACAAAAGAAGTTACAATTCCTGCAACCATTACTAAGACTGAAAATGGAATAACAATGAAAGGAGAGTTTTTTTTAAAAGTAGCAGATTTTGACATTAAAATTCCTGCCGTAGTTGCCAAAAACATAGCTCAGAAAATTAAAGTTTCTTTTCAATTTAATCATAAACCGTATAAGAAAAAGTAAAAGATGAAAAAGATATTAATCACCATTTTTGTATTATTTTCTAGTATTCAAATATCGTCTCAAGATTTGTTAGATGTTTTAGATAACGAAACTCCAGAAACCGAAAACATTGTATCAGCAACATTTAAGGGAACGAGAATTATTAACGGGCACTCGATTGAAAATAGAAAAGATAAAGAATTAGAGTTTATTATTTCTCATAGATTTGGACGTATAAATTTAGGTTTTGATGAATTGTTTGGTTTAGATCAATCTAACATTCGTTTTGCTTTAGAATATGGATGGACAGACAACTTGACGATTGGTTTTGGTAGAAGTAGCTTTGATAAAACTTACGATAGCTTTTTAAAGTATAGTTTATTAAAACAAAAAATAGGTAAAAATTCTTTTCCTTTCGCAGTTTCTCTTTTTGGAAGTTTAGCACTTAAAACTTTAAAAGATTATCCGCCAACAGATAAAAGAACATTTGCAGAAAGTTTATCTTATGTAGGGCAGGTTTTAATTGCAAGAAAAGTAAGTCCGTCTTTTTCTTTTCAAATTACACCAACATACGTTCATAGAAACATTGTAAAAGTAAATGCAGACCCACATGATATTTTTGCATTAGGATTTGGAACCAGAATAAAATTAAGTAAAAGAGTTTCATTTAATAGCGAATATTACCACACTTTTAATGAGTTAACATCTATTAATGGAAGAAACTCAATGGCTTTTGGAGTGGATATAGAAACAGGGGGGCATGTATTTCAGCTTATTTTATCGAATGCTATCACTATGATAGAAAAAAGTTTTATTACCGAAACAACTGGTAATTTCTTTGGAGGAGATATCCATTTAGGATTTAACATTTCTAGAACTTTTTAGCAAATAATTAAAATGAAATACGAAAAGCAGTATTGTTGTGTTACACTCTCATTATCAAAAAAACACACAACAATCTGCTTTTAATTAATTAAAAAACTTAAAAATTATGTTTCAAAGAACTTATAAAGTAAAGGGTGAAGATGTAAATGATTTTATGGTGATGGAAAATGCAGCTTATTTAAAATACACCTCGAAATTGGTAGAAACTTTTTTATTTGTTAATCATTTTACAAAGCTAAAAATGAATTCGTTAAAAGTGGGTCTACAAAAGAAAAACGACCAAATTCAACAGTATAAATATTTAATGTTTACGCAACCTTTCTTAGTAGAATTAAATTGTAAAGAATTAGGTTTATGTGACCAAAAAATGAAGGTGGAAATCAGCTTTTACAATCAGCAAAAAGAATTGTGTGCACTTGTGACTAGAGAACTTTTTTGGTTCGATTATACAAAATGGGAAACTGTAATTGCACCAAAAACAATTCGTAGGCATTTTATAGAAGAGAAAACGTATAAGAGGGTTAGTTAAAACTTATTAAACTATTTAAAAAGTTTATAAACTGAAGAATCTGTTTTATTTCTACGTTTCATTTTTGTTATAAGAACTTCTATTAATTTATTTTTTAAAGGATGATTTTCTTCAAAACTATCTTTTTCTTTTGAATCAAAAACTATTAAACCCGCATAGTAAAGTTCTTTTGATTCATACCCAGTTGCAATTACGGTAAATAATTCATTATTATTATCTATTAATTTTATGTTGTGCCAAATAATTCTTCTTAACATATAATTTTCTACAGTAGAAATTTTTTTATTCCAAATACCATAATTTTCGTACATCATTTTCATACAATCCATTGCCGATTGAATTTTATAAAAGCGAAGTTGGTTTACAGACAAAGTATCTTTTTTATTAAAAATAGAGACTTCTGTAACAGAGGTGTGCTTTTTCTGATAACGATTTTTACTTGATTTACAAGAATAGTTTGCAAAAAAGAAAATGATAAAAATTAAAAGAAAAAACTTTTTGAAAAAGTAACAGATTTTAAGTTTGATCATTTATTTTTCCTTTAACTCAACCTTAGAATTACTTTGCTCAAGAAGGTGTAAGTATTCTTTAATTTCAAAGGCTTTACCACTAAAACGAGAAGTTCTGTTTCTACCTTCTTTTTGCCTTGTTATACTTCTTGCAAAACGTCTAATTTCGTTTTTATTGGTTAAGATAATTCCGGGAATAGGGGTGCTTTTTCCATTTTCATCTTTAGCAACCATTGTAAAATACGAAGAATTACAATGTTTTATTTCTCCAGTTCTTATGTTTTCAGATTCTACTCGCAAACCTACTACCATAGAAGTTCTTCCGGTATAGTTTATAGAAGCTTTCATTGTAACCAATTCTCCTACTTCAATCGGGTTTAAAAAGTCAACTTTATTTACAGAAGCAGTTACGCAATAATTTCCAGAATGTTTTGAGGCGCAAGCAAATGCAATTTGATCCATTAAATTTAAAATATGACCTCCGTGAATTTTACCACTAAAGTTCGAGTTCGATGGTAGCATTAATTCTGTAATAGTAAGTTGAGATTCTTTAATATGTTTAAATTGGGATTTCATTTTATTTTAATTTTTTAACTCAATATTTTCCTTTTTAAGGGGCATTTTTCCCTTTTAAGTAGATTGTTTTTAGAAACAGCGAATTTATGATTTTATTTACATCATATTAAAAAATATTAAAATTTAATTGTTAAACTTTTAACATAAAAGGCTGAACATTAATAATATTTTTGATGTAATTTTATGAATTAATTTACGACTAAACACTTTTATTCAACTATTTTAAATATCATTATTATGAAAAAAAACTACTTTTTTAAATTTATTTTATTATTAATTCCAGTCGTAGCATTAACTTTAATGTCAAATGCAGGAGGAAGACAAAATCAACTATCAGGCTCACCTGGAGATAATAATCAAACTTGTGCCCAGTGTCATTCTGGGGGTAATTTTGGTGTTTCACCAACCATACAAATTGATATTCCAGCTACAGGTTACGAACTAAACAAAGAGTATAATGTAACCGTTATGGGAGGAGCTGCTCCAAAACATGGTTTTCAAATTACTGCAGAAAGTACCAATAACAATGCTAAAGTAGGTACTTTTATTGCTGATGCAAATGCTAAAACAAAAGTTTTTAACAATAATAAATCTCTAACTCATACAATTGCGAGTACTTCCTTAAACGAAAGTTCTTGGACTTTTAAATGGAGATCGCCAGACACAAATGTTGGAGCAATTAAATTTTATACCGCTATGGTAGCTGCTAACGGAACTGGAAGTTCTGGTGGAGACCAAGTAGCAACTACTTCAACAGATTCATTTGCAAAATCTACATTAAGTATCTCAGCGGAAAAACGTTTAGATTTTGATATGTATCCAAATCCAGCATCAGATGACTTAAACATCCAATTGCCAAACATTTCGAGTAAAGCTACAGTTCAGTTTTATGATTATGTTGGTAGATTAGCATTATCTAAAACTATTTCTACTTCTAAAGAAAAAGTAAATGTTTCTACTTTAACCTCTGGAGTTTATATTGTAAAGGTAGTTTCTGATGATAAGATTGGTAGTCAAAAATTTATAAAAAAATGATAAACTATTTTAGTTTACACAAACCGAAGGTATTTATTGCTTTCGGTTTTTTTTATGCACTTTTTAAAGTAAATTTGCATTACTTCTAAAAAAGAAAAAATGAATTATATTCTATTTGATGGTGATGTTCGAAATGCATTGTTACCATTTACCTACACAAAACCCGTTGCAGATTTAAGAATTGGAATTTTAACCATTAGAGAAAAGTGGGAAAAACAACTTGGCTTAACAACAACTACCATAACAGAAGAGTATTTAGAAGAGAAGTTTCCAATGGTAGAAATGGATGAAAATGTATTAATTAATGCTTCATTTTGTCCAACAAAAACTTTAGTAGAAAAAGTAAAAAACCTTAAAGAAAATGAAGCTATTTTTAAAGGAGAAGATGTTATTGCTTTTTTTACAACAAATTCTCAAGAAGAAGTAAATTTTGGAGAGTATACTCAAATTGAGTTTGAAGAAGAGCTTATTCAAGTTAAAAATACTTGGGATATTTTCTCTTTAAATGATAAAGCTATTCAGCAAGATTTTGATGTTTTAACAGAAGGAAGAAAATCGCAACCAATTCCAAAAGGCATTCAGAGTGTTAATAAAGGAAATATTTTTATTGAAGAAGGAGCAAAATTAACCTTTGCAACTTTAAATGCTTCTAAAGGTCCAATTTATATAGGTAGAGATGCAGAAGTTATGGAGGGGTGTGTTGTTAGAGGTCCATTGGCAATGTGCGAGCATTCTGTATTAAAGTTGAGCGCAAAAATTTATGGAGCAACAACTTTAGGCCCTTATTGTAAAGTTGGTGGTGAAGTTAATAATGCTGTGTTAATGGGGTATTCTAATAAAGGGCATGATGGTTTTTTAGGGAATTCTGTGATTGGAGAATGGTGTAACTTAGGGGCAGATACCAATAACTCTAATTTAAAAAATAATTATGCAGAAGTAAAACTTTGGGATTATCAGTCTGGTCGCTTTGCAAAAACTGGTTTACAGTTTTGTGGTTTAATGATGGGTGATCACTCTAAATGTGGTATAAATACAATGTTTAATACTGGAACAGTAGTGGGCGTTTCGGCCAATATTTTTGGTAGTGGTTTTCCTAGAAACTTTGTACCCTCTTTTAGTTGGGGAGGTAGCTCTGGTTTTACAGAATACAAAACCAATAAAGTATTTGAAGTTGCAGATGTAGTTATGAAACGTAGAGGTTTAACTTTTGATGAACAAGAACAAAAAATTTTAGAACACGTTTTTGAAGAAACTGCGAAATACCGAAATTATTAATTTATTGAGAACTAGAAATACAAATAAAAAGCCACAAAATGAATTTCATTTTGTGGCTTTTTATTGAAGCTATATATCTAATAATTTAGTAATCCAATTTTTTTAATTTCTATCAATAATATCGCCAGAACCAACAGACTTGCTATCGATGTGAGTTGGGTTTCCTTTGTAGTAAACACTTCCAGAACCCACTAATTTTGCTTTAATTTTAGATTTTACTGTTGTTTTTACGCTACCAGAACCAGCTACTTTTACGTTAATTTCATCAGTTTTTAGTTCATAAGCTCTAATACTACCAGACCCAGCTATCGAACAAGTAAATTCATTGGAGCGCCCTTCTAAGTTAATATTTCCAGAACCACCAATAGAAGCTTTAACATTATCTGCATCAACTTTTAAGGTAATATCTCCTGATCCACCTAAATTAGTGCTAAACCTATCAGTTTTTATCAATGTATTACTGGTTATTTTTCCAGAACCACCAAGGCTAACCCCTTCAATATCTTTAAAAGGTACCGTTACGGTTAATCTTCTAGTAGTTCTAATGTTAGTGTTTTTTTTGTATTTAATTTTTAAAGTGCCGCCAGAAGAAACTTCAGTTTCTATATAAGGAATAATGTTTTCTTCTCCTTCAATTTTTAGTTTTCCTTCTTTTCCTTTTACTAAGATTACATCGAAAGAACCTCCAACAGAAATTTCATTGTAATCTGATGTTGATCTACTAACAGTAACTACATTTCCGTTACCTTTAATTTTTTTACTATTCCCCCACCAATCTTGAGCATTTACTGCAAATGTTAAGGATATAATTAAGCTTGTTAAAAGTATTTTTTTATTCATGATTTGTATTTTAGTTGATGAATTTTAGTTTTCTTTGATACTTACACCGCCATATTGCGATTTAATTCTAATTTTAGAATTGGTATTTCCTTTTCCATATTTTCCTTGGTAATATTTTTTAGTAGATTTAGAAATGCTTTTAAAAAATTCCATTTTATCATTGTTTCTGCTAAAACCAGCATATTGTAAGTCGATTTCAAAATTAAAAACTGCATTTGGATCTATCCCTATTCTTATACCGGCATATTGCCCATCAATATCAACACTTTGAAAACCTCTGGCTAAATTTTTAACGCTTAAAGAACCATAATCGGTATCTATATTTAGGTTTTTTTTGATAGTTCCAAAACGCATGGATGCATAATCAGAATTTCCTTGAACATTATCAGCAGCATCAATAGAAATAGAACCATAATCAGCATTAAAATCAACATTTTGAACTTCTCCTAGTTTTACACCAGAGTAATCAGCATTTACTTTTACACTTTCAGTTTTATCGATGGTAATTTTAGAATAATCAACATTTAAACTTCCACTTTTCATAAAGGCAATAGATGAAGTAGAACAGTAATCTAGGTTGATGTTATTATTAGAAGCCGTTAAATCTCCAACAGAAATTTTACCATAATCGCAATTAATATCTGCTTTCCCATCCAAATCACCTAAATAGATATTTCCGTAATCGTTGTCTAAATCTACAGCATTTGATTTTGGCATTTTTACAACGTAATTAATTTTGTAATTGATATTTCTGCTTTTTTTCCACCAAGACCAACTACTTTTATTCTTTTCGAAAATGGTTTCTGCTTCTACAAGCGATTTTGTAGCGTTAAACATTACATCTATGCTAGATAATCTATCTTCTACGGCATCCAAATCATTTCCTTTTACAGTAATAGTAACTTCAATTTCAACTTTATTTTTGTTCCAAGTAGTAATATTTAGATTTCCGTATCTATTATTTAATGCAACTTTTGCATCAGCATTTACAGAAAATTCTTTTTTAATTACTCTATTTTTTTCGTGCTTCTTTTTAATAGGATTTGCACTAGCTATTAAAGGTAGTAATAGCAATACCAATGTAATTTTATATATAGACTTCATTGTTTAAAAGGTTAGGGTTTTTTATTTGTTCAATTTGTTTTAAGGTGTTTTCTAAAATGTCTAAACGTTGCTGATAATTTTTAATCATCATGTTTATAATTTTTCTTTGCTTTCCGTTTTTAGTCAATTCTTTTACAAAATAAGTGTACTCATCTTCTAATTCTTCTAATTGGTCTAAAGCATTTTCGATGATAGTTTCGGTATCTAAATTTCTATTTTTCTCTAAGGTTTTTAATTCTTGATTAATCGTAGATACAAAGTAGGTTTGTACTTCTTGCATTTTTGGCGAAATGTCTGCTAATTGAATCTGTTTTTTCTGATGATTGCTGCCTAACCAAAATCCGAAGATTAAAACAATAGATGCCGCCACAGATAGCCATTTCCATGAAGTTTTTGCACTTTGTTTAGGTTGATTCAATTTGCGCTCAAATCGTTCTAAATGCCCAGAAAGTGGTTCTTGAAAATCGAATTCGTTTTCAGAAAAAAATTGATGTAATTTATCTTCCATATGCTTGTGTTTGTATATTTTTTGCAAGTAAAACTTGCTTTAATTTCTTTTTTGCTCTAGATACTGTGGTTCTTACATTTTCGTTAGTGTAATCTAAAATTTCTGCAATTTCCTCGTAATCATAACCTTCTATGAGATGTAGGTTTAAAACCATTCTATAATTGTCTTTTAAATTTTGCAAACATGCTAATACTCTATTAGCTTTTAAACCAGAATAATCTATCGTTTCTTCTATTATTTCTTCATTAGGAATCACTTCCATTTTAACTTCATTGTAACGGTTGTTTTTCTTTAATTGTGTTAAACTTTTATTGATAACTATTCTTTTTAACCAAGCTCCAAAAGTAACTTCTCCTTTATAGGTACTCATTTTTGTAAAAACCGTTAAGAACGCTTCTTGCATAATGTCTTCGGCTTCAAAACCATCTTTTAAAATACGGTAAGCAGTGTTATACATGGCTTTGTAATAAGCTTTGTATAGGTCTAACTGCGCATTTTTATCCGACTTTTTGCAGCGTTCTATAAGGTTGGTTATATGTGGTTGATTAGCTTCCAATAAAACGTTTCTATAGTATAGACAAATCTGTTTACAATTTGTGACAGTTTATAGAAATAAAAGTAACTTTTTTTATTGGGAGTTGAGAATTATGTAGTTTTTTATTGAATTCGCTAACTTTTTTATGTATGAAAAGTTACTTTTTAAAAGTACGGCTATTTTCCGAAGGAAAATAGAAGAACTTTAGAAAAGCATAAACTTTTGATTAACCTAAAAATAAGCAATTTTTTACACACGTCTTAAGTTTAGTATTTCGTTGTTTTTTAGTTCAAATTTGCAATTAAAATCCGATTTATCAATTCAGATTTTGAGTGAGTTAATTCAGGATTTTATTTCACTAATTTTTCAATTCCGACAGAAAGAGTAATTCCGTAACTTGCTAAATTCCAATAAACTTAATTACTTCGATATAGCATTAGATAAGTTGGGCCAGTAAAAAAACCAGTGAAGCAACTTTCACAAACAAAATTTTCCGATGATATTTGAATACCTAAATTTATTTTTTCCTCTGGTAAATCGCTGAAAATATTAGGAGATTTGATAGTGACAATTTCAGTACTATTTGTGGAAATTTTAGTATTATTAATAACTCGGTCATTGGTTAGGTCATACAATTCAACAGTAACTGCGTTATTCGATCTATCTGCTTTGAGTCTTGGTATAAATACTATGGAATCTACACCAATATAATTACGTTTATCAAAATCAATGAATTCTTTCCATATTATTGGAGGTCCTTTTGTAGCAAAACCACTATCGCCACTAAAAATTGAAAGCCGTATTTGTTCATCAAAACCACCATCTAAGCCATTACATATAAATCTTGTAACTGTTACTTCATCTTTATCAAGGGAACCATTTCCATTATTATCAATCCCCGATTCGATTTTGACACCCCCATTTTCACAATTTTCTCCAGCTATTTCATCTGTAACATTCACCAAACTAATATTACCATCAAGGCCATTACAAGCATAAGCAGTCGCTACTATTTCTGAATCTTCTAAAATTCCATTTCCATTTGTATCTACTCCAGAATCAATTTTTACACCTCCAGTTTCACAGTTGACTCCGGCTGCTTCGTTAGTAATTTTAGTAAGACTATTGATACCGTCTATACCATTGCATATATATGCAGTAGCAGTAATTTCGTTGTTATCAAGGACTCCGTTTTTGTTAGCATCTATTCCAGAATCAATTTTTACACCTCCATTATCACAATTATTACCTGCTGCTTCTGTTGTTACTGATGTGAGACTCGTATTGCCATCAACACCATTACATACATAACTTGTGTTCAGTATTTCATTACTATCTAATGTTCCATTTACATTATTATCAATACCAACATCAATCTTTATTCCGCCATTTTCACAGTTCTCATTTGGTAGTTGATTTGTAATATTCACTAGACTATTAAGACCAGTTGCTCCAGTTTCGCCAATTGCTCCAGGCTTTCCTTCACATCCCGCAAATAATATAATTGTTAATCCTAAAAGTATGTTTTTCATTTTTTTATTTTCAGTTTTAGTGCTTTCTACATTTTTACCAATGAATGCCAACTCGTTTCGGATATTCTGAGTTTTAATTCGTTATATCCAGAGTTAGCGAAGTTAGTTTTTTTGCATAAAAAAATCAACTGGTAAAAACACCTATTTCTCCTTTGGCACAACAATTGTCTTATTAGTGTATATAATTCAATTGATAAATGTAATTAATTGATTATCAGTAAAATAAAAAATCAACACTGAAATAGATTTTTTAAGATTCGAAAATCGATGTCAGTATGACAGATATACAATTCATGAGTAAACCAAAAGTAATGCATATAGACAATTTGTCGCTTCATAGTATGTTAAATGAAGATTCGGAGTTAATTCCGTTAATGACGCCAGAAGATGAAGAAATCATCAACAAAGAAAGCGTACCAGAAGTATTACCTATTTTACCGCTAAGAAACACGGTTTTGTTTCCTGGTGTGGTAATTCCCATAACTGCAGGGAGAGATAAATCTATCCAACTAATAAAAGATGCGAATAATGGTGATAAAATTTTAGGTGTTGTAGCGCAGAAAAACGAAGAAGTTGAAGAACCAGGTTTAAAAGATATTCATACAACAGGAGTTGTTGCACAAATTCTACGTGTTTTAAAAATGCCTGACGGTAATACAACTGTTATCATTCAAGGAAAAAAACGTTTTGAAATTGATAACATTATACAAGATAAACCATATTTAAAAGCTACTGTAAAAGAAGCGTTTGAAGATAAACATATAGATGATATTAAAGAGTTTGATGCTATTATTGATTCGATTAAAGAACAAGCGTTAGAGGTAATTAAAGAAAACCCTATGTTGCCTTCTGAAGCCTCTTTTGCGATTAAGAACATTCAGTCAAATTCTTTTTTGGTAAACTTTATTTCTTCTAACATGGATCTAAGTGTTACTCAAAAACAAGTTGTTTTAGAAAAAGACAATCTAAAAGAACGTGCTTTATTAACACTAAAAAACCTTAATAAAGAATTACAAAAATTAAAATTACGTAATGATATTCAGTCTAAAACACGAGAAGATTTAGATCAGCAGCAGCGTGAATACTATTTGCATCAACAATTAAAAACTATTCAAGAAGAATTGGGTGGCGCTTCTAACGACCAAGAGTTAGAGGAGATGCGTAAAAAAGCCAAAACCAAAAAGTGGACAAAGGAGGTTGCAGAAACATTTGAGAAAGAATTAGGACGTTTAAAACGTATGAATCCTCAAATGGCAGAATATGGTGTTCAAAGAAGCTATTTAGAACTGTTGTTAGAATTGCCTTGGGGGATTTATTCTGAAGATAAATTTGACCTAAAAAATGCGCAGAAAGTGTTGGATAGAGATCACTTTGGTTTAGAAAAAGTGAAAGAACGTATTATAGAACATTTGGCCGTTTTAAAGTTGAGAAACGATATGAAATCGCCAATTATCTGTTTATATGGTCCTCCTGGAGTTGGTAAAACTTCTTTAGGAAAATCTGTTGCAGAATCTTTAGGACGAAAATATGTAAGAATGTCTTTAGGTGGTTTAAGAGATGAAGCAGAAATAAGAGGACATAGAAAAACATATATTGGTGCAATGCCAGGGCGTTTAATTCAAAACTTAAAAAAAGCAGAAACTTCGAATCCTGTGTTTGTTTTGGATGAAATTGACAAACTAGGACAAAGTCATCAAGGTGATCCATCTTCTGCAATGTTAGAAGTATTAGATCCTGAGCAAAATACAGCGTTTTATGACAATTATTTAGAAGTTGGTTACGATTTATCAAAAGTACTTTTTATTGCTACAGCTAACAACCTAGGACAAATTCCTTGGGCTTTACGTGATAGAATGGAAATTATTAATGTAACGGGTTATACGATTGAAGAAAAAATAGAAATTGCCAAAAGACATTTGTTACCAAAACAATTAAAAGAACATGGTTTAACTACCAAAGATTTAAAGTTAGGTAAAAAACAAATAGAGCAAATTGTTGAAGGGTATACAAGAGAATCTGGAGTAAGAGGATTAGAAAAGCAAATTGCCAAAGTAGTGCGTTTTGCAGCAAAATCAATCGCTTTAGAAGAAGAATATGAAATCGCATTAACTTCAGAAAAAGTAGAAGAAATCCTAGGGACTCCAAGAAATAGAGATAAATATGAAAACAATGGAGTTGCTGGTGTAGTTACAGGTTTAGCATGGACTAGAGTTGGTGGCGATATTTTATTTATCGAATCTATTTTATCTAAAGGAAAAGGAAACCTATCTATTACAGGTAATTTAGGTAATGTAATGAAAGAATCTGCAGAGATTGCCATGAAATTCATCAAATCGAATGCTGAAGAATTTGGAATTAAACCTGAAATTTTAGAAAAATATGATGTGCACATTCATGTTCCAGAAGGAGCTACTCCCAAAGATGGACCAAGTGCAGGAATTACCATGTTAACTTCTTTAGTTTCTTCTTTTACACAACGTAAAGTGAAAAATAAAATAGCCATGACTGGTGAAATTACTTTAAGAGGAAAAGTATTACCTGTTGGAGGAATTAAAGAAAAGATTTTAGCGGCTAAAAGGGCGAATATTAAAGAAATTATGCTGTGTGAAGATAATAGAAAAGATATTCTAGATATTAAAGAAAGTTATCTAAAGGGTTTAAAGTTTCATTATGTAACGGATATGAAACAAGTAATTGATATTGCCCTTACAAAACAAAAAGTTAAGAATGCTAAGAAATTAGAAGCATAAAAAAAGTCTCCATTTTGGAGACTTTTTTTATGCTGTTTTTAAATTATTTAAAAATCTACACTAATTCCAAAATAAGGTCTTACTTGATTTCTTGCAAGGAAATTTCCGTTTTCATCTGCAGCAAAAGTCCATTGGTAATCTACACCAGCTTCCATAAATCTACCCATTTTATAAGTTACAATGATGTTTGCTAAAGATCTATTGTCTAGAGTAAAAGCATCACCCAAATCGTTTAACCCAGCTTTAACGTAGGTACCTCTAGCTTTAAACTTACCGATTTGTTTTGTTTCTAAATCCAATCCAACAATAGCTCCTCTACTGTTAGGGTCATTACTATCAATGTTGTCAGGTAATAATAGAGAACCTCCAATTTTTATAGTTTTTAATATTTCTGCACTTAATGTACCAAATATACCTTGTGATTTAGTTGCAGTCAATAATTCTCTTATTCTGGCATCTTTATTAATTTCGTAAGCAAAATTAAAAAATTGGGCAATGTAATTATCACCATACCATTGTCTTTCTATTCTAGCATTAAGAAGTACTGTATTTGCAATAAATCTAAAATCGGTTTCTAACCCAATTGCAAATCCGTTTCCTGCACCATAATTAGCTGTAGGATTATCAGCGGCTAATAAATTATTTTTAGATAATTTACTATACTGTGCATCTAGCCTTAAATTTAGTAAGTTTGTTCGCACCAAGCTTAAACCCAAATCAAAACTCATTGCTTTAACTCCGTCACTGCTATATTTTGTAGTTATTTGTTGTGCTCCTTCTTCTTGATAATCATCATTGTCAGACACAAAACTTGCACCAATTTCAATTGTTTTAATAATAGGAATTTCAGTTCTACCAAAAGGTTTTACAAATGGTCTTAAGCCTAACATTTTAGACGATCCATCAAAATTTAAATCACTATAGATTATTTCTAAACCAGCTATTTTTTTGATAAGTATCGAAGCACTTATACCAACTTTTCTACGCTCAAAAGAAGTTGCATTGGTATAATTACCAATTAAAGAACCAAAACCTAAACGTTCTCCAGATAAATCTCCAACTTTAACGTAGATTGGATCCGTATTTTTATCTCCATATCTAAAAAAACGAATCATTCTAAGTATCCCAGCACCATGATTAAATTCCTCTTTTCTAATCTGTCCATTTTCAATATCAAAAAGTAGTGGGATGTCAAGTCCAAGCCCAAATTTTCCAAAAGAGAACTCAGGTTGAATTCTCATTCCAAAATAATTCTGCCCATCAATATTAGTAAGCCCTATATTGGCATTAAAAACATTGTCTTCATCAAAAGCACTTTTAAAAGCACTTTCTACGTTATTGTTTTGAGCTTTTGTAAATTGAAATGCTGTTATTGTAATAAATAAGAATAATGTAATTTTTTTCATAGTGTTACTTGATAGTTTCTAACAAAGTTAAAAAATATATAATTGAAGTGTGTGTATTATCAGATTTTTAATAACCCTTAATAATATTCAGTGAATTTAAAAAAAATATTTATTTAAATTACTTGAAAAATTCTTTTGATTTTTCCCAGTAAACGTCCATTTCAATTAAAGACATTTCCGAAAGTTTTTTGTCTTCTTTTTTAGCAGCTTCTTCTAAAAATTGAAAACGACTAATAAATTTTTTATTGGTTTTTTCTAAAGCATTTTCGGGGTTTACACCAATAAAACGCGCGTAGTTAATCATAGAAAAAAGTACATCTCCAAATTCTTTTTCTATATTTTGTTGATTCCTTTTTTTAATTTCTTCATTGAGTTCATTGAGTTCTTCTTGTACTTTTTCCCAAACTTGTTCTGGTTTTTCCCAGTCAAAACCAACACCAGCTACTTTATCTTGAATTCTATTGGCTTTTATAACTGCGGGCAAACTTTTAGGAACACCTTCTAAAACAGATTTTTTTCCTTCTTTTAATTTTAGATATTCCCAGTTGCGTTTTACATCATTTTCATTATCAACATTAACGTCACCATAAATATGAGGATGTCTGTCAATTAGTTTGTCACAAATTGAATTGGCAACATCAGCAATGTCAAACGCATTTTTTTCACTACCAATTTTTGCATAAAAAACGATGTGTAGCAACACATCGCCTAATTCTTTTTTAATTTCTGGTAAGTCGTTGTCTAAAATAGCATCAGCAAGCTCGTAGGTTTCCTCGATGGTAAGATGACGTAAGCTTTCTAAAGTTTGCTTTTTATCCCAAGGGCATTTTTCCCTTAAGTCATCCATGATATTTAGTAATCTATTAAATGCAGCTAACTGGTCTTTTCTAGAGTTCATTAAGCTTTAGCTTCTGTTTTTTCTGAGGTATCTTCTTTTTTAGAAAAATCCAAACCAGATTTCACTAAAATATTGTACCACTGAATTACTTTTTTAATGTTAGAAGTGTATACTCTTTCGTCATCATAATTAGGTAATACTTCTAAAAAAAAGGCTTCTAACTTTTTGCCACTTTCTTTGTGAGAAAGTGCTTCTTTACCTTCCGTTTTTTCATAAATAGAAGTAAAAATATCTTGTAAAGGCACATCTTCTTCGTAAGTGTAAATCGCTATATTTTCTAATAGGCTTACATTTTGAGCTGCATTAATTGCTAAGCGTTTTTTATCTACTAAAGATTCTGCGATAATTGCATTTTTAGATTGAGAGATAACTTGAAATAATCCTGGTTTACCACTAACGGCAATAATTTTACTAAATTCCATATGTACTTTTATTTAGACCTTGCTAGTCGCAGTCTTATAATATTTTTATTTACCTTTTTTTGCATTTGGGAAACGCATTCTATAGTCTGCTCTAATTTTTCCCTTAGAAATATTTTCTAATTTTTTCTTGATTAATCTTTTTTTAAGCGTAGAGAGTTTATCTGTAAATAAAATACCTTCTATATGATCGTATTCGTGTTGAAAAACTCTTGCGGCTAAACCATCTAATACTTCTGTATGTGTGTTAAAATCTTCATCTTGATATTCTATAGTAATTTTAGGCTGACGAAAAACATCTTCTCGAACATCTGGAATACTTAAACACCCTTCATTAAAAACCCATTCTTCTCCTTCTTCTTCAAGAATTTGAGCATTTATAAATACCTTATTAAAGTCTTTTAATCTTGCTTTATCTTCATCTGTTAAATCTTCATCATCTGCAAAAGGAGAAGCATCAATAATAAACAAACGAATAGCTTTACCAATCTGAGGTGCAGCTAAACCAACACCAGACGCATTGTACATGGTCTCTTTCATATTGGAAATTAACTCTTTTAAGTTTGGGTAATCTCTGTCTATTTTTACGCCAACTTTTCTTAAAACAGGATCTCCGTAAGCTACAATTGGTAATATCATTATATTATATTTAACGCTGCAAAAGTACAATTTAGAATGACTAAATACGAATTTTAAATAATGAAATTTTTGAAGCTATGATTGATTATATAAATAAGATTGTAAGATTATAGTTGCACTAATTTCATCAATTAAACCTTTATTTCTTCTTTGCTTACGCTTTAAACCACTATCAATCATTGTTTGAAAAGCCATTTTAGAAGTAAATCGTTCATCTACTCTTTGAATAGGGATATTCGCAATTTCTTTTTGCAGTTTCTTTAAAAAAGCAACGATTAAAGCTTCACTTTCACTATCAGAGTTGTCCATTTGCTTGGGTTTGCCAATTAAAAAAAGTTCAACTTTTTCTTTAGAAATATATTCTTTTAAAAAAGGGATTAAAACTTCTGTACTAACCGTTGTTAGCCCAGATGCAATAATTTGAAGTTCATCTGTAACAGCAATTCCTGTTCTTTTTTTTCCAAAGTCTATGGCTAAAATTCTTCCCAAATTAGATGTTTTTACTGCAAAAGTAAAGGTTAAATTTTAATATTAAAACATTAACTTTAATATCGCATATCTGTTAGTTCGTATTTTGTTTAAAGAATACTAAAATGATGTGATTTTTGAATTTAAACAAGGATAGGTAATATGTTTAAAAAATGTATATTCGCTTTCAGTTTTATAGATAAATTTATATTTGCTGAAATTAAACTTTACAATGAAAGAAATTAGACAAATCATAGAGTCAGCTTGGGATAACCGTGAGTTGTTAACAGAAGAGAAAACAATTAATACTATTAGAAAAGTTGTTGATTTATTAGATAAAGGAGAACTTAGAGTTGCAGAACCTGTTGCAGATGGTTGGCAAGTTAATGAATGGGTTAAAAAAGCGGTGGTTTTATATTTCCCAATTCAAAAAATGGAAACTTTAGAAGCTGGTATTTTTGAATACCACGATAAAATACCTTTAAAAAAGAACTTTGCAGAAAGAGGAATTAGAGTTGTACCTAATGCAGTTGCAAGGCATGGAGCATATATTTCTCCGGGAACTATTTTAATGCCAAGTTATGTAAATATTGGAGCTCATGTTGATGAGGGAACTATGGTAGATACTTGGGCAACAGTAGGGTCTTGTGCTCAAATAGGAAAAAATGTACATCTTTCCGGTGGAGTTGGAATAGGTGGTGTATTAGAACCATTACAAGCTGCACCTGTAATTATTGAAGATGGAGCATTTATTGGTTCAAGATGTATCGTTGTAGAAGGTGTAAGAGTTGAAAAAGAAGCTGTTTTAGGAGCAAATGTAGTGTTAACGATGAGTACTAAAATTATTGATGTAACAGGTGATGAACCAGTTGAAACAAAAGGAGTTGTTCCTGCTAGATCTGTAGTTATTCCAGGAAGTTATACTAAGAAGTTTGCAGCAGGAGAGTATAATGTACCTTGTGCATTAATTATTGGAAAAAGAAAAGAGAGTACCAACAAAAAAACATCTTTAAACGACGCTTTACGTGAATATGATGTAGCCGTTTAAAATATTCTATGACTAAGATTACCGCAATAATACCAACTTTAAATGAAGAAATTCATATTGCTGATGCTATTGAATCAGTAAGTTTTGCGGATGAAATTATTGTTATAGATTCACATAGTACAGATAAAACTGTTTCAATTGCTGAAAAGTACCAAGTAAAAATCATCAAACGTGAGTTTGATGATTTTTCTTCTCAAAAAAACTATGCTATAGACCAAGCTAAATATGATTGGATCTACGTTTTGGATGCTGATGAAAGAGTTACATCAGAAGTAAAGAAAGAAATTTTAGAAGTCGTTAAAAATCCCAAAGATTTTGTTGGATTTTACGTGAGAAGAACATTTTATTTTTGTGGAAAGCGATTATATTATGGGGGTTGCCAAAGAGATAAAGTTGTTCGTTTATTTTTAAAAGAATTCTGTAAATACAACGGAAGCCCTGTTCATGAAACTATTGAAACAAAAGGAAAACTAGGGTTTTTTAAGCACAAAATAGAGCATTTTTCTTATAAAGACTATGATCATTACATGTCTAAAATGAATCATTATGGAACTTTAAGAGGTAAGCAATACCATGAAGTAGGGAAAAAAGTAAACTTATTTCATATATTGGTAAAACCACCAGCGAGGTTTTTTATTCATTATTTTATAAGGTTAGGTTTTTTAGATGGATTTCCAGGGTATATTTTTGCCAAAACACAAGCGTATGGAGTTTATGTAAGGTATATTAAGTTGTGGCTTTATAATAAAGGAATTAAAAACTGATTTATTTTTTATAAAACAAATAGTTTTTAACACATCTTTGAAGTTTATACGTAACAAGTGCTATTAATTGCCAAAAAGGACGAATAATTTCTCTAATTATTTTTTTCCAAACAATCATGTTATTTTGTTGGATGGTACTGCCTCCGATTTTTTTGTCAATACTGACAACATATGATTTATTAGTAGAATATAATGCAACTCTGTGCTTGTAAATATCTTGCTTCATTACATCAATTGGAGCATAATAATTGCTTAAGTTTTCGTAAAGTTTTTTTGCAGCATTTTTACCTATAATTTGACCAATCATTAATACAGGAGGTATTAAATATTTATTTATTAGTTCGTTTTTTTCTAAAGAGTAAAACCCTTTTTTTCCTGATATATCTACAAAAGTATCTATTGTTACTTTCTTTAGAATACGCTCTAAATCTTTGATTAAATTATTTTGAATCAAAGCATCATCTTCTAAAACAATAGAAAAATCTTCTGGTTGCTTAGATAAAAATTCCCACAACTTAAAATGAGTTAAACAGATTCCAATTTCACCATCATTAGGAAAAGGAAAGTGCGCTAAAATATTATGTTTTTTCTTTTCTTTTTTTATAAAAACCCTGTCTAAGTCTTTACCATAAACTGCAGAAATTCTTGTTATGGGAATGTTCAATTCATTGAATTGTTTTTCCATAAAATCTCTACGATCTTTACTTTTATCAAGGTTTATGTAGTAGAATTTATATGAAATCATAGTTTAATCCAGTTTTCACATGCAACCTCATTTTCTTTTTCTATAAACCAGTTTCTTGGTGCGATTACAATTTTATTTTTATTGGTATTTAACCATGCCCCCCACCAAGAAAAACTACTGTTTGCAGTAATGTTATGATTGCATAAACTCATCAAATACATATCTTCATGAGGAATAGATTTTACATCAACAAAAACAATTTTTTCTGTTTTTAAATTTTTCTTTGTCCAAGAAATATCATCAGAAAAAATATAAAAAGTAGTATTGGTATATTTTTTATTGATAATTTCAATCGCTTTATGATAGTAATCTAAATTACAGGTGCCATGAATTTTATTGGCTTTTTCATCAGATATATAATCCCCTCTTCTTATATGTAAGGAGCAGCTGTTTTTGGTAGATAAAATTTGCTGTTCCATTTTCTGTGTATTTATGGATAATTTCTGATTAATAACAAAATCATTTAAAAGTGTTTCTCTAATTTTGTTAAAATATTTTTCTGTTTGAAAATATCCTTTAACATATTCATTTCCTTTTAAAGATTTAAAATCTCCATTAAAAAGTAAACTTTTCTCTTTTATATTTGATTTTAATCCAATTTTACCATATAAAACAGCTAAAGGGTCAGCTTTTTTTAATTTAATATTAAATTTATTTAATTGATAACCACCATGTAATTTGTAGGTTTTAAATTTAGAAATATCCAATTTTACATCATACCCTTTTAAAGATAAAGAGCGTGCATAAGCATATTGAAACATCTGATTTCCAAGTCCACCAAGAATTCTAACAACAACCATGAAAATTACCTGCAGCGTTTTTGCTAAAAACAAAAGTACGAATGTTATCACAATTTTCTTTTATCAATTTGATGTTAAAAAGAATAGAAAACGATAAATTTGCGTCACTTTTAAAAATATGAAGTATACAGAAGCAATTTCGTCAGAAATATTTAGTGTAATATCTAGAGCATCAAAACAATTACAAATTGAGAGTTATGTAATTGGCGGGTTTGTGCGCGATTTTTTCTTAAAAAGAGGCAATGCTAAAGACATAGATGTTGTAGCTATTGGAAGCGGAATAGATTTAGCTCTAAAAGTATCTGAGTTGTTACCAACCAAACCTAAAGTGCAGGTGTTTAAAACTTATGGAACGGCTATGTTACGTTTTAAAGATGTCGAAATTGAGTTTGTTGGAGCAAGGAAAGAATCGTATTCTGAAGATAGTAGAAACCCAAATGTTTGTGAAGGCACTTTACAAGATGACCAAAACCGAAGAGATTTAACTATTAATGCCTTAGCCTTAAGTTTAAATGAAGCAAATTTTGGAGAATTATTAGACCCATTTAATGGAATTAAAGATTTGGAAAATAAAATCATTAGAACACCTTTAAATCCAGATATCACCTATTCTGATGATCCTTTAAGAATGATGCGTGCTATTCGTTTTGCGACGCAATTGAATTTTATAATTGAAAAAGAGTCTTTAGAGTCCATTATCAAAAATTCTCATAGATTAAAAATTATTACCCGTGAAAGAATTGTTGATGAGTTAAATAAAATTTTATCCTCTCCAAAACCTTCTATAGGTTTTTTATTGCTTGAAAAAACAAATCTTTTAAAACAAATATTGCCTGAATTAATAGCATTAAAAGGAGTAGAGGAGGTTGAAGGGCAGAAGCACAAAGATAATTTTTATCATACTTTAGAAGTAGTTGATAACATTTCTGAAAATACGAATGATGTATGGTTACGTTGGGCTGCTCTATTGCATGATATTGGAAAGGCTCCTACTAAAAAATTTAGTAAAAAAATAGGTTGGACATTTCACGCTCACGAATTTGTGGGTTCGAAAATGGTGTATAAATTATTTAAGAGGTTAAAAATGCCTTTAAATAACAAAATGAAGTTTGTTCAGAAAATGGTATTACTAAGTTCTAGACCAATTGTTTTGGCAAGTGAAGTTACAGATTCTGCTGTTAGACGTTTGGTTTTTGACGCAGGTAATGACATCAATTCTTTAATGACGCTTTGTGAAGCAGATATTACTACTAAAAACCAAAAGAAATTTAAACGTTATCATAAAAATTTTGAATTAGTTCGTTTAAAAATTAAGGAGGTAGAGGAACGAGATAGAGTTCGTAATTTTCAACCACCAGTTTCAGGTGAAGAAATTATGAAAGCTTTTAATTTAAAACCTTGTAGAGAAATTGGTCAAATTAAAGAAGCTATAAAGAATGCAATTTTAGATGGTGAGATTCCAAATGAAAAAGAAGCTTCGTATAACTTTATGATTAAAAAAGGACAGGAGTTAGGATTAAGTTTAGCCTAAACTCTGCATTGTTACCAATTTAAAGTATTCTTCTTTTTTGGCAAGTAGTTCTTCGTGTTTTCCTTGTTCTACAATTTTACCTTTTTTCATCACCACAATTTTGTCAGCTTTTTGAATGGTAGATAATCTATGTGCAATGACTAAAGAAGTTCTGTTTTGCATCATTTTTTCTAATGCAATTTGCACCAATTGTTCAGATTCTGTATCTAAAGCAGAAGTGGCTTCATCTAAAATCATTATTGGAGGATTCTTTAAAACGGCTCTAGCAATAGACAAACGTTGTTTTTGACCACCAGAAAGAGAGTTTCCACTATCTCCAATATTAGTGTTGAATTGTTCTGGTAAATCTTTTATAAACTCATAAGCATTTGCAATTTCTGCAGCTTCTAAAAGTGCAGTTTCTGAAGCCTTTGGAGTTCCTAATTTAATGTTGTTCGCAATAGTATCATTAAACAAAATAGAATCCTGAGTAACAATTCCCATTAAATCTCTTAATGATTTTTTTGTGATGTTTTTGATATTCTCTCCATCAATCAAAACTTCACCCTTATTTACATCATAAAAACGAGTAATTAGGTTTGCTAAAGTAGATTTTCCACTACCTGACTGCCCAACTAAAGCAACAGTTTCCCCTTTTTTAATGGTTAAAGAAAAGTCTTTTAAAACGTACTCTTTTTTGTATTTAAAAGAAATGTTTTTAAACTCGATTTCATTTTCAAAATTATGTTTAACAATTGCATCTCCTATGTCTTTAATACTGTTTTCAGTATTTAAAACTTGCATAATTCGTTCTGCAGAGGCTTCTCCTTTTTGGATATTATAGTAGGATGTTGTAATTAATTTTATCGGATTTAAAACGGTGTAAAACAATACAATATATCCCATAAATTCATCAGGTTGCAAAGAACTAGTGTTCGATAAAACTTCTGTTCCTCCATACCATAGTATAGCAATTATTGTTGCAGAGCCTAAAAACTCACTCATTGGAGAGGCTAAAGTTTGTCTGTGAAAAACGCTAGTCATTAAACGTCTAAAAATAGAAGTAGAATCATTGAATTTCTTTTCGATAATTCTTTCTGAATTAAACCCTTTTATTACTCTTAGACCTCCTAAAGTTTCTTCAATAAAAGACAAAAAAGTTCCCGTTTCTTTTTGTGCCTTTATAGAGTTTGCTTTTAGTTTTTTGCTAATGGATGAAATGATAAACCCAGAAACTGGTAATAAAATAAATACAAACAAAGTTAATTTTACACTCATAAAAAGCATAATTGCTATAGCAATAATAACGGTAAGTGGTTCTCTAACAATGGTTTCTATTGATGTTAATATAGAAATTTCAACTTCTTGAACATCAGAAGTCATTCTTGCAATAATATCTCCTTTTCTTTTTTCAGTGAAATAAGAAATTGGCAGTTCTACAATCTTATTGTAGAGTTTGTCACGTAAATCTTTTACAATTCCAGTTCGTAAAAAAGTAATGACATAAGAAGCTAAATATCTAAAAAAATTCTTAAAAAAAAATAAAGAAAGTGCTAACATGCAAATAAAGAATAAGGTATTTATTTGTCCGTCATTTTCTATTTTATTAGATATAAAATGATAGAAGCTTTCTTTAAGAAAGCTTCCTATTTGGGTTATACCATTATAAGTTGGTTTTACAGTAACTTGTTTATCAGTACCAAAAAGAATTCCTAAAACTGGTATAAAAGCTAAAACCGATAAAACATTAAAAATAGCATAGAAAATATTGAATAGAATGTTTAATAAGGTAAATTTTCTATACTTTTTCTCGTATTTTAAAATGTCTTTAAAGTGATTCATTAACTCAACTTCATCTCTTTGATAATTCTTTGAATTTTTGCATCCAATTCTGCTTCTACCTTTTCAGCATTTTCAGTTTTGTCTAAAGGAGTATTAACACTAAAATAAAATTTTATTTTTGGTTCCGTTCCACTTGGTCTTGCAGCAATTCTTGTTCCAGATGCTGTTTGATAAATTAAAACGTTAGATTTTGGCATGTCAATTTCTGAAACCTCACCTGTAATTAAATTCTTTCTAGTGGATGCATTATAATCAGAAAGAGTTTCTATCTTTTCTCCATCAATTTCTGTGATTGGGTTGTTACGCATATCACTCAACATTTGCTGAATTTCAGCAGCACCATCCATTCCTTTTTTAGTGATTGAAATTAAGTGTTCTTTATAGAATTTATTGTTTACATAAATTTTTAATAACTCTTCATAAAAAGAACTTCCGTTTTGTTTTGCGAAAGCCGCAACTTCACAGGCTAATAGAGTAGCAGTAACTGCATCTTTATCACGTACAAAATCACCAACCATATAACCAAAACTTTCTTCACCACCACCAATGAATTGAAGATCCGTAAAATCTCTTACCATTTTGGCAATCCATTTGAAACCAGTTAAACCAACTTTTGTAGCTACATTATAACTTGCAGCAACATCGTTAACTAATTCTGTAGAAACTATTGTAGTCCCAACAAACTGTTTACCATTTATTTTTCCTTCATTTTTCCATTTTTGAATGGCAAAATCAGTCATGACAACCATAGTTTGGTTACCATTCATTAATTTCATATTCCCATCAGTATCTCTAACTGCTACACCTAATCTATCACAATCTGGGTCAGTACCTATTACAATATCAGCTCCTATTTTATTAGCTAAATTAGTTGCCATTTCTAATGCTTCTGGTTCTTCAGGGTTTGGAGATTTTACAGTTGGAAAATCTCCATCAGGTTTTCTTTGTTCTTCAACTATATGAACATCATCATAACCTGCTTTTTTTAAGGCATCAGGAACAGAAACAATAGAGGTTCCGTGTAGAGAAGTAAAAACAATTTTTAAATTTTTACGGTCTATATCATCAGATAAAGAACCGTTTTTTACAGAAGCTTCAACAAAAGCATCATCAACTACAGCACCTATTGTTTCAATTAAATCTTCATTGGCGTCAAACTTAATTTCAGAAAAATCTAATTTATTTACATTTCCAATAATTCCGCTATCATGTGGAGGTACTATTTGTCCTCCATCTGCCCAGTATACTTTATAACCATTGTATTCTGGTGGGTTATGAGAGGCAGTTAAAACAATACCTGCATCACATCCTAAATGACGAACTGCAAAAGATAATTCTGGTGTTGGACGTAAATCTTCAAAAAGAAATACTTTTATATTGTTTGCAGATAAAACATCAGCAACTACTTTTGCAAATTTTTGACTGTTGTGTCTACAATCGTATGCAATAACAACTTTTAATTGTTCTTTTTTTACATTTTTAATCAAATAATTAGATAAACCTTGAGTTGCTCTTCCTAATGTGTATTTGTTAATTCTGTTAGTTCCTGCTCCCATAATTCCTCGCATTCCACCAGTACCAAATTCCATGTCTTTATAGAATCTGTCAGCTAAATCATCAGGATTATTATTAATAAGGTTTTGAATTTCAGTTTGGGTATCAGCATCAAAAGTAGCTGTTAACCATTGTTTTGCTTTGTCTAAGATATTAGTCATTTGGTTAAAATTGAAAAGGTTAAAACAGATTGCAAATATACAATTTAGAAATTGAGTTTTTCTTTAACGGTATAGTGTTTTTCGTTACTTTTTGTTTTTATTATGAGTTCTCCAATAAAACCTGCTAAAAATAACAAAGTTCCTAAAATCATGGAGGTTAAGGCTATGTAAAACCATGGATTGTCAGTAACTAAAATTGTTTTTATGCCATGGTAAACTTTATATAACTTAAATGCACCAATATAGAATGCAGATGTAGTACCAAAAATAAACATTAAAGTTCCCCACAGTCCAAAAAAGTGCATGGGTCTTTTACCAAATTTTGATAGAAATGAAATGGTAATTAAATCTAAAAAACCATTTACAAAACGGTCCATTCCAAACTTAGTTTCTCCGTATTTTCTGGCTTGATGTTTTACAACTTTTTCTCCAATTTTATTATAACCTTCATTTTTTGCTAAAACTGGAATATATCTGTGCATTTCACCACTAACTTTTACAGTTTTAATAACTTCGTTTTTATAGGCTTTTAAACCACAATTAAAATCATGTAATTTTAAACCAGAAGTTTTTCTAGCTGCGGCATTAAATAGTTTTGAAGGAATATTTTTGGTAATAACGTTGTCATAACGTTTCTTTTTCCAGCCAGAAATTAAATCAAAATTATCGTTAACAATAAGGTTGTATAATTCTGGTATTTCATCTGGATTATCTTGTAAATCTGCATCCATAGTAATCACAACAAGTCCTTTTGCCAATTCGAAACCAGCATCTAAAGCCTGTGATTTACCATAGTTTTTTTGAAAACGGATTCCTTTAACTTCGTTATGTTTTTTAGATAATTGCTCTATAACTTTCCATGAAGTATCTGTACTGCCATCATCAATAAAAATAATTTCATATAAATAGCGATTGGATTGCATAACTTTTGCAATCCAATCGTGTAATTCTTGTAAAGATTCTTCTTCATTAAGAAGTGGTATTACTACCGAAATATCCATATTCTTTGTTGTAAAGTTACGAGTTGTAAAGTTATAAAAGTATTGTAGAAAACTTTAAACTTTTTACTTTAAAAAATTTTAGATTTTTTTAGTAAGTTTCTTCTTCTGATTTTTTCATTATTGCTGCAACAATTGCAGAGATTATAAAACCAAAGAAAGCAGACATAGCCAGTATCATAGCTGATAAAATTCCTGGAGTTTGAAATTTCTGAGTCATTTCTACAGCTCCATCAATTTGTTCCTCTGTCATACCTGCATCTACCCAAGCTTGCTTTTGAACTTCCATTGCTTGTTCTTGAAAAGTAGGGTCTATTACATTCATAAATAATAAAGTATAAATAACTGCAATTACAGCGCTTATCATGGTAATACCCATTCCAATTTTTACACCCTGTCCCCAAGAAATAAAGCCTCCATTAGCTTCTCTAAACTTTTTTATACCAATAATAATAAGTGCTATCATTGCTGCGAAACTTACAACACTATTTATCCATTGATATTCTAATAAGCTTCCAGTTGCAAAAAGAATTAAGTGAATAACAACACCTATAAGTCCTAAGTACAGACCATAATTTAATATAATACTTTTACTATTCGCTTGATTTTCCATTTGTTTTAAAATTTTAGTTAGTTATACAAATATATTCATTTCATTTTTGATAGTCTATTATTCTAATAGTTTGATAACTACCAAGACAATACATTAGTATTTAGAATGTTGGATTTGTTACACAAAATTTCATCTTTTTTAATTGTTTAAATAAAAATAGATTGTAAATTTGCAGCGGCAAGTCCTACACAACTAGCTCCCTTTGAATCCTCCAGGGCGGGAACGCAGCAAAGGTATTAGGTTGTAGCAGTGTGATGTAGGTAGCTTGCCATTTTTTGTGCCTTCAATTTAAATTTTTAATCCTATCAAAAATTTCTACTCTTTTTCTTTTTTATTTTGTTTCTTCGTAATTCATAATTAATAATATGTCTAAAGTTGTTTTAATTACAGGAGCTTCATCTGGAATAGGAAAATCAATCGCTACGGTTTTGTCAGATAAAGGGTATAAAGTTTATGGAACTAGTAGAAACCCTAAGAATTTAGAAAAAATATCTTTTAAATTGATTGCTTTAGATGTTTTAAAAGTGGATACTATTCAGAGAGCAGTTGATTTGGTTATTCAAAAAGAAGGAAGGTTAGATGTCTTAGTAAACAATGCAGGAATGGGAATTACTGGCCCCTTAGAAGATACACCCACTGATGAAATGCGTGCAGTTTTTAATACCAATCTTTTTGGCGCTATTGATGTGATGAAAGCTGTTTTACCACAAATGCGAAGCCAACAATCAGGGTTAATTATTAACGTAACTTCTATTGCGGGTTATATGGGATTACCTTTTAGAGGATTATATTCTGCAACAAAAGGTGCTTTAGAAATTGTTTCTGAAGCTACAAGTATGGAAGTAAAGCAATTTGGTATTAACGTGGTTAACATTGCACCAGGCGATTTTGCTACCAATATTGCTGAAGGAAGGTATCATACACCTGTTTTTGAAAATTCAGCTTATAAAAAAACCTACCAATCCAATTTAGACTTGATGGATGCTCATGTAGATGAAGGGATGCATCCTAAAGAAATGGCAAAAGCAGTATTCAATATCATAAATACAAAAAAACCAAAAATTCATTATAAAGTTGGTAAATTTATGGAGAAGTTCTCTATTATTTTAAAACGAATCTTACCTGATAGAGTTTATGAAAAATTATTGATGAATCATTATAAACTGTAACTTTTATTTTTTGAATAAAACATCTAAAAAATGTGTTGTTTTATTCTTCTTATAATCAACTCTATAAAGTATATTTGCAAGATATTAATTACAACAAACAACTAAAACTAAAACTAAATGAAATTTTTTATAGACACAGCTAATTTAGAGCAAATTAAAGAAGCACAAGCCCTTGGGGTTTTAGATGGTGTAACTACAAATCCCTCTTTAATGGCTAAAGAAGGTATTACAGGGCAAGATAATATTATTAACCATTACAAAGCAATTTGCGAATTGGTAGATGGTGATGTTTCTGCAGAGGTAATCTCAACTGATTTTGATGGAATGGTAAAAGAAGGTGAGGCTTTGGCAGCATTAAACCCTCAGATTGTGGTAAAATTACCAATGATTAAAGATGGTGTAAAAGCTTGTAAATATTTTTCTTCAAAAGGAATTAAAACAAATGTTACATTAGTGTTTTCTGTTGGACAAGCATTGTTAGCAGCCAAAGCAGGAGCAACATATGTATCTCCATTTTTAGGGCGTTTAGATGATATTTCTACAGACGGATTAAACTTAATAGATGAGATTAGAACAGTGTATGATAACTTTAATTTTGAGACTCAAATTTTAGCAGCATCAGTGCGTAATACAATGCATGTTGTTAATTGTGCAAAATTAGGTTCAGATGTTATGACTGGGCCCTTAAGTGCTATTGAAGGTTTGTTAAAACACCCTTTAACAGATAGTGGTTTGGCAAAGTTTTTAGCAGATTACCAAAAAGGAAACTAATCAACTTAGTTGGTTTGAAAAAATAAAATCAGAAAGTAGAAAATAGTTTACTTTCTGATTTTTTTATGCTTTATAACTTTTTGACTTTGTAACTTTGCAACTTAGTAATACTAACAAATGTTTCCTAAAAAAGAACTTGCACAATTAGTTATTTCAGCTTGTCATCAATTTGATGTTGGTATCGTCGTGATTTCTCCGGGTTCAAGAAATGCACCTTTAACTATTGGCTTTTCTAATCATACAGAAATAGAAACATTGAGCGTGGTTGATGAGAGGTGTGCTGCTTTTTTTGCATTAGGGATAGCCCAACAAAAACAAAAGCCTGTAGCAGTTTTGTGTACATCAGGTTCTGCTTTGCTGAATTATTATCCTGCAATTGCAGAGGCTTATTATAGTAACATTCCTTTAGTGGTTATTTCTGCTGATAGACCCAAACATTTAATAGATATTGGTGATGGACAAACCATAAGACAAGAAAATGTATTCGAAAACCATATTTTATTTTCTGCAAATTTAATAGAGAATCCTAAGTTTATCTCTAGAAATTCTCAGCTTATTGGAGAGGCTTTACAAATAGCAACTTCACAAAAAGGTCCTGTTCATATTAATGTCCCTTTTGATGAACCTTTGTATGAGACTGTAGCGAGTTTAAAAGACTTCCATTTTCCAAAAATTTCTTCGAGCTTTTTAGATAACTCTAATATTGACTACGAAAATTTAGCTAAAATTTGGAACGCTTCACAAAAGAAGATGATTTTAGTAGGTGTAAATTATCCTGATGCTGAATTACATAGTTTAATAGATTTGTATGCAGATGATGATGATGTACTTATTTTTACAGAAACCACTTCTAATCTACATCATAATAAAGCAATCAATTCTATAGATCAGTTGATTTTTTCGTTAAATGATAGTGATTTTATTAGCTTGCAACCAGATGTTCTCATCACTTTTGGAGGAATGATTGTATCCAAACGAATTAAAAAGTTCTTAAGAGAGTATGCTCCAAAGCATCATTGGGATATAGATGAGCGAACAGCAACCAATACTTATTTCTGTTTGTCAGAGTTTATTCAAACAAATCCGATTGATTTTTTTAGAAATTTTAATACAAAAATTATAAAAATTAAAAGTAATTATCAATCAAAATGGTTGTCTGTTAGAGATGAAAGAAGACAAAAACATACTGAATATTTATCAAAAATACCGCATTCAGATTTTAAAGTTTTTGAACAGATTTTAGAATCAGTGCCCAACAATTCTCTATTACAAATTAGTAATAGTGCAATAATTAGATATGCACAATTATTTACAATTAATAAAACCTTAGATGTGTTTTGTAATAGAGGTACAAGCGGAATTGATGGTAGTACTTCAACTGCAATTGGAGCAGCTTTTGCAAATAAAAAACAAACTGTTTTAATTACTGGTGACCTTAGTTTTTTCTATGATTCTAACGCGTTATGGAACAAAAGTATTCCTACTAATTTTAGAATAATATTAATAAACAATTCAGGAGGTGGGATATTTAAAATTATTCCAGGACCATCAACTACAAGTGCAGCAAAATATTTTGAAACCCCACATTGCTTAACTGCAAAACATTTATGCTTAATGTTTGGTTTCAATTATCAAAAAGCTTTTTCTAGTGAAATGGTACAAAAAGAGTTAAAAGAATTTTTTAAAGAATCTGACAAACCAAAAATTTTAGAAATCTTTACACCAAGTGAAGATAATGACCAAATTTTAAAAGAATATTTTAAATATATACAATAATGAATTTACAAATAGGAGATAAAGTTGAATTGATAATAGAAACAGAAACAGCTTTAGGGTATGTAGTTTTAATTAATGAAGAATTTGAAGGTTTATTGTATAGAAATGAGGTTTTCGAAGATTTAGAAATTGATATGGAAGTAGATGGCTATATCAAAAATATCAGAGAAGATGGAAAGATTGATGTTTCTTTAAGACCACAAGGTTTTAAAAACGTTATTGATAAAGATGTTGAAAAAATATTAGATAAACTTAATAAGAGTAGAGAAGGATTTTTGTTATTGACTGATAAAAGTTCTCCAGAGTCTATTAAGTTTCATCTAAAGATGAGTAAAAAATCTTTTAAAAAAGCTGTTGGAAATCTTTACAAACAAAAACTGATTGTTATTAAAGAAGATAGAATTGAGTTGGTGAAATAGTTAGAAGTTTGAAGTAGGAAAGCTTTATACGGCTACTGAAAACTGAATAGGGTTAACTTTTTTTACATTCCACCTAATCGTAAAATATTTTCATAAAATTTATCAGAGTTTTGATCTGAAGGGTCCATCTTTCCATAGCCAATCTTGTAATGTTTAAGAGCTTTTTTATACATTTTTCCAGTTTCATAATAACGCCCAATATAATAATCACCTAATGGAGATGTTGGAAAAATTTTTAAAATCATTTTACCAAATTCTCTAAGATGATCTCCATTTTCTTTTTCAATTACTATTTTTTCAATTGCGTAAATATCACGTTCTCTAATCCCTAAATTACCACCAAAAAGAAATTCTATTTCAACATATTTGTTTTCTAGGTAAGCAATAGCATCTACAGGAGATAAATCTTTTACATTTTTTTCAAATTCTTCTTTAGATATAGCAGAATAGATTTGAAAAACTTTAGTTAATGCTCTTGGTATTGCTTCACTTATGGCAGAAATACTACTAGATGTAACAATCGTATCATTTACTACATTAAAATTTTTAATTTGTAGAGATCTTAAACCTTTTTGCAACTCTCCAATCTTGGTTTGTTTTTTTGCAGAAAATGATGTTGAATTATTAGTGTATAAATAGAATGTATTATCTTCTTTAGAAAATTTTTCTAAATTAAAAGATTGAAATTGTTGCCCTATAAAATCTGAAAAAGTAGGATTGATACAAATGTAGGAATTGATAAATGGTTGTGGTTCTTTAAGGTAATGAGTGATTAAATTTGCAGAAGTACCAGACCCAATTAGAGAAATAAAAGGTGATGTTCTGTAAGTACTTTCCATGTAAAAAATAACTTCATCCCTTACAAACTGATAAAAAGCGATGTTATCAGCAGTTAAACTTCCATTATTAATATTAAAGTAAGTATCTTTTTTTCTACTTTCTTTCATTGAAATCCCTACTACGATTTGTTTAGGTGCTTTGTCTTTTGCGGCAAACAAAACGGAATTACCTACGTAAGCATCAAATAAATATTCTGCATCAAAAACTATAGCTAATGGATAGTTTTCAGCGTCGTTTTTCTCATAGCCTTCAGGAATATAAATCTTTAAATTTCTAGTAGTTTCTAAAATATCTGATTCTAAATTTTTATTAATAATTTTTTGTGAAAATCCAGAAATGTAAAAAAGTAGAAATATTAGTACGAACGATTTCTTTATCATAAATTTGAATCTTTATTTTTGTCAACAATTATTTTGTTCTTCTAAAAGAACGTCCAAAATACAAAATTATGATACAACCTGAGTGGAAAACTGCCAAAGAATACGAAGATATTACCTATAAAAAATGCAATGGTGTGGCTAGAATTGCCTTTAATAGACCTAATGTAAGAAACGCTTTTAGACCTAAAACAACATCAGAATTGTATGATGCTTTTTATGATGCAGGTGAAGATGTAAACATTGGAGTTGTATTGCTTTCTGCAGAAGGACCAAGTACAAAAGACGGTGTATATTCTTTCTGTTCTGGAGGTGACCAAAAAGCGCGTGGTCATCAAGGTTATGTGGGAGATGATGGCTATCACAGGTTAAATATCTTAGAAGTGCAACGTTTAATTCGCTTTATGCCTAAAGCAGTTATTTGTGTAGTTCCTGGTTGGGCAGTAGGAGGTGGACATAGTTTGCACGTTGTTTGCGATTTAACTTTAGCTTCTAAAGAGCATGCTATTTTTAAACAAACAGATGCAGATGTTACTTCTTTTGATGGTGGTTATGGTTCTGCTTATTTGGCAAAAATGGTAGGGCAAAAAAAAGCACGTGAAATTTTCTTTTTAGGAAGAAATTATTCTGCACAAGAAGCTTATGAAATGGGAATGGTAAATGCTGTTATTCCTCACGATGAATTAGAAAGTACTGCTTATGAATGGGCGCAAGAAATATTAGCTAAATCTCCAACTTCGATTAAAATGCTAAAATTTGCAATGAATTTAACTGATGACGGAATGGTTGGTCAACAAGTATTTGCTGGAGAAGCAACACGTTTAGCTTACATGACAGATGAAGCCAAAGAAGGTAGAGATGCGTTTTTAGAAAAACGCAAACCGAATTTTCCTAAAAAATGGATACCATAGGTTTTAGTATGCAGTTGGCAGTCACAGTTTTCAGTAAGTAATATCAGTAGTCTGGTTGAGCGCAGTCGAAACGTACTTATAATTTTTAAATCATTCAATTTTTGAGTAAAAAATGAAATCACAAGTAGTCACTTTTTTAATAAAATGTCCAGATCAAAAAGGATTGGTGGCAAAAATCACCAGTTTTTTCTATGATAAAGGATTCAATATTTTAAGTTGTCAACAGTATGTAAATTCTATAGAAGACACCTATTTTATGCGTATACGTTTGAATGCAGATGGAACTGAAATTTCTAAAAAAGAATTAGAAAAATCTTTTTTAGAATTGGCAACGCCTTTAGAGTTTGATTGGTCTGTAAATTATGGTGATAAAAAGCAAAATGTAGCAATTATGGTCTCGCATACAAGTCATAATTTATATGATTTGTTAGAACGTTACAAAGAAGGGCGTTTAGATTGTAATGTGAAAATGATAATTAGCAATCACGATAAATTAAGACATATTGCAGATATGTTTGATGTTCCTTATCATTATTTACCAGTTAAAAAGGAAACCAAATTACAACAAGAAACTCAAGTTAGAAATTTATTAGATGCTAATGCTATAGATTTAGTTGTGATGGCAAGATATATGCAGATTTTATCATCTGATTTTATCAATTATTTTAAAGACAAAATCATTAATATACATCATTCATTTTTACCTGCTTTTCAAGGTGCAAATCCCTATAAAAGAGCATATGAAAGGGGGGTAAAGTTAATTGGAGCAACAGCACATTATGCAACGGAAGATTTAGATGAAGGTCCAATTATAGAGCAAGATGTAAAGCCAGTTACTCACGAAAGTACCCCAACAACCTTAAAAAGAATTGGAGCAGATATAGAAAAATTGGTTTTAGCACGAGCTGTAAAAAATCATTTGAATAACCAAATTATAGTTTCAGGAAATAGGGCAATAGTTTTTCCGGAAGCAGGAGAATAAACTAGTAAGCAATTTTTAGTAGGCAGTTTATAGTCGAGAATACATAAGAATATCAATTTTAATTTTTGAATCTTTTAATTTTCAATAAATAAAGATGAAAATAATCTGTATTGGGCGCAATTACGCAAAACACATCGAAGAATTAGCGAATGAAAGACCAGAACATCCTGTGGTTTTCCTAAAACCAGATTCAGCTATTTTACCAAGAAAGAACCCTTTTTTTATACCACCTTTTTCAGATGATGTGCATTATGAGGTTGAGGTTTTGGTAAAAATTAATAAAGTAGGAAAACATATTGATGCAAAATTTGCTCATAAATATTATGATGAGGTTGGTTTAGGAATCGATTTTACGGCAAGAGATGTTCAGGCAAACTGTAAAGAAAAAGGATTGCCCTGGGAAAAAGCCAAAGCATTTGATGGAAGTGCAATAGTGGGTGAGTTTTATCCAAAGGAACAATTCGATTTAGAGAATGTAAAATTCCAATTGTACAAAAATGACGAATTAGTACAAGATGGAAATACTAATGCAATGCTATGGAAAACAGATGAATTAATAGCTTATGTTTCTCAATATTTCACACTTAAAAAAGGCGATATCATTTTTACAGGAACTCCAGCAGGAGTAGGAAAAGTTGTTGAGAATGATGTTTTAAAAGGAGTGATTGAAGGAAAAGAAGCGTTTAGTATTCGTGTAAAATAAAAAAAGATACAAAGTTGCAAAGTAGCAAAGTCAAACTTTGTAATTTTTTAACTCTGTAACTTTGCAACTTTGTAAAAAATATGAAAGCAGAAATTATAACCATAGGAGATGAGATTTTAATCGGTCAAATTGTAGATACCAATTCTCAATTTATTGGTCAACAATTAAATAAAATCGGAGTTTCTGTTTATCAAATTACATCAATTCAAGATGATCAAAAGCATATTTTAAACGCGCTTAAAGAAGCACAAGAAAGAGTTGATATTGTAATTATTACTGGAGGTTTAGGGCCAACAAAAGATGACATCACTAAAAAAACAATAGCCCAATTTTTTAATGACGATAAATTAGTTGAATATCCTGAAGTGATAGCACACATCAAAGGATTGTTCAAAAAAATCAATCATCCTTTTAGAGAAATTCAACGTTATCAAGCACAATTACCATCCAAAGCAACCCTTTTAATGAATCATTTTGGTACAGCACCTGGAATGTGGTTTTACGAAAACGAAACTGTCTTTGTGTCACTTCCAGGAGTTCCTTATGAAATGAAAGGGTTAATTACGAATCAAGTTTTACCAAGAATTCAAAAACAATTCAAATTGCCATTCATCATTCATAAAACAATTATGACTTATGGACAAGGAGAAAGTACCATTGCAGAAAGAATTGAAGCATTTGAAGACAATTTACCATCATATATTAAATTAGCATATTTACCATCATTTGGTAAAGTACGTTTGCGCTTATCTGCCAGAGGCAACAACAAAGAAGTTCTTGAAAAAGAATTGAATGAAAAAGTAAAAGAGGTTTATCGATTAATTCCAGAAATCATTACAGGTTTAGATGATGATGCCTCATTAGAAAAAAGAGTAGGGGAATTGCTAAAGAAAAGCAATAAAACTATTTGTACTGCAGAAAGTTTAACAGGAGGTAAAATAGCAGCTACTTTAGTTTCTGTAGCAGGTTCATCTGCTTATTATAAAGGTAGTTTTGTAACCTATTCAGCAGAAACTAAAGTTAACTTATTAGGAGTTTCTCCAGAAATTATTGAAAAACATACCGTAGTTAGCAAACAAGTAGCCTTGGCAATGGCAAAGGGTGCTAAAGAAAAGCTAAATACTAATTATGCAATTGCGGTTACTGGAAATGCAGGCCCAACAACAGACCATAATGATAAAAGTGTAGGTCTAGTTTATATAGCTTTAGTTGCCGATGATAAAGAGTTTGTAGAAGAGTTTAATTTTGGGCAACCTAGAGAGAAAGTTATTAATAGAACCGTAAGCAAATCACTAGAAATTTTACAGAAAGAAATTCTTTAAAAATTTGTAAAATAGTTTTGTTCACAATTAGAATTATTTGTAGATTTGCACCTCGTTTAGAGATAACACTATAAATACTGTCAAGAAGATGTCTAGAGTTTGTGAATTAACAGGTAAAAAAGCAATGGTTGGGAACAACGTTTCTCACGCTTTAAATAGAACAAAGAGAAAGTTTGACGCTAATTTAATGACAAAGCGTTTTTACATTCCAGAAGAAGATAAATGGATTACTTTAAAAGTATCTGCATCTGCTTTAAAAAATATTAACAAGAAAGGAATTTCTGCAGTTATAAAAGAAGCAAGAGCTAACGGATTTTTAACTAAATAATAGCTTAAGCTTATAAAATTATACAGAGATGGCAAAAAAAGGAAATAGAGTTCAAGTAATTTTAGAGTGTACAGAGCACAAAGCTTCTGGTCAAGCAGGAACTTCTAGATATATTACTACTAAGAACAAGAAGAACACTCCAGATAGATTAGAGATTAAGAAATTTAATCCTATCTTAAAGAAAATGACTGTTCACAAAGAAATTAAATAATTAAACTATCTAGAACTCAGAACAGAGCACATAGATTAAAACATTTAGACAATGGCAAAGAAATCAGTAGCATCATTACAAACAGGATCAAAAAGATTAAGTAAAGCTATCAAAATGGTAAAATCACCAAAAACAGGAGCTTACATGTTTGTAGAATCAATTATGGATCCATCTAAAGTAAATGAATTTTTAGCAAAAAAATAATTACTTTATTTTACAATATATCAAAGCTACTTCCTTTTTAGAAAGTAGCTTTTTTTATGCCTTTTAATTCCGTATTTTTGGGCGTTCCCTTAAGGTCGCGCTTTACACTATATCTTTTTTTTTATTCTTCAAAAAAGGATGTCGTTTCAATCGCTAACGCAGGTAACTTTAATGACAATTTGACCAAACCTAACAATTGGCACGTTTTTTAACGTATTGATTATAGTATAAAAGATAAATATGAGTTTTTTTAAAAAAATATTTTCAAAAGAAAAAAAGGAAACTTTAGATAAAGGTTTAGAAAAAACAAAAGAAAGTTTTTTTGGTAAGCTAACCAAAGCAGTAGCAGGTAAATCTAAAGTAGATGATGATGTTTTAGATAATTTAGAAGAAGTTTTAGTAGCTTCTGATGTTGGTGTAGATACAACCTTAAAAGTTATAGATAGAATTGAAGCAAGAGTTGCTAAAGACAAATATGTAGGCACAGATGAATTAAACAGGATTCTTCGCGAAGAAATTGCAGGATTGTTATCAGAAACCAATCTTGGTAACGAAACTGAATTTACAATTCCTGAAATTCCAGAAGACAAAGATGGTAATAAAATGCCTTATGTTTTAATGGTTGTTGGTGTAAACGGAGTTGGTAAAACAACTACAATAGGTAAGTTAGCATCACAATTTAAAAAACAAGGCTTAAAAGTAGTTTTAGGAGCTGCCGATACCTTTAGAGCTGCTGCAATAGATCAATTACAAGTTTGGGCAGACAGAACAGATGTGCCAATTATACGTCAAGAAATGGGTTCAGATCCAGCTTCTGTAGCTTTTGATACCTTAAAATCTGCAGTAAATCAAGATGCAGATGTGGTGATTATAGATACAGCTGGTCGTTTACACAATAAAGTTAATTTAATGAATGAGTTAACCAAAATCAAACGAGTGATGCAGAAAGTAGTTGATGACGCACCCCATGATGTATTGTTGGTTTTAGATGGTTCTACAGGGCAAAATGCATTTGAACAAGCCAAACAATTTACCAAAGCTACAGAAGTAACTTCGTTAGCGGTCACCAAACTAGATGGTACGGCAAAGGGTGGAGTAGTGATAGGTATTTCTGATCAATTTCAAATTCCGGTAAAATATATTGGAGTAGGAGAAGGTGTTGATGACTTACAAGTATTTAATAAAGTGGAATTCGTAGATTCTTTTTTTAAATAGTAACTCATTATTCATAATAAAAAAAACTCCTTTTTAATTTTTGAAAGGAGTTTTTTTTATCTTTTTTTAAAATAATTATGATATGATTTTAATGACTTATGTAGTTATTATCTAAATTATAATTTAGTGAGTTTATAAAGAAACTAAATAGAAACAATAGCTGTTACTATCTTTTAAAGATAGAAACTAATACTATGTTTTTTTAAAAATTTAAAGCCTTATATTTGATAACCAAACTATTATAATGCTATCTAAACAACTTATAAACGTAACATCTGTTCTGCAAAAAGGTGCTTTGTTGTATATGTTTGCATTTAGTTTTCTAAATATATTGGCGCAAGAAGAACCCAATCAACTTAAAAAATATTCACATTCGCAATTTTTTGAATTATTAACATCAACTCAAGAAGATGCTGTTTTTTCTTTAAAAAATGCTTTTATTTATATTGATGAGGATCAAGATTCAGAATTTTATTACGAATTAAAAAACGGACTATTTAGTTTTTCTAATAAAGACACCATTACTATTAAGTCAAAAATTGAATTAGAAAATGTGCATTTTGAACATATTTTTGAAGATTATGGTTTTGCACTTCATCACCTTAAATTCGAAAAACCAGTTGTAATAGAAAATACAGCATCTATTGTATTTAGCAACTGTGTTTTTAAGCAAGGTGTCTATATAGATGTCAATAAACCTTTAGATCCATACATTACGTATTTTGAAAATACTTTTGAAAACTATGGAAATGATATAGCTATTAATGAATCTATCATTAAAAAAGAATTTATAATTGATGTAGGTACTATTGAGGTTTTTTCACCAATTTTCACCACAATTTCAAACTCAATTTTACACATCAATGCTAATGCTGAAAGTAATTTTTACATTAATAATATACGTGCTTTCGATTTTTTAAATAACACATGTAAAGGTGAGAGTTTTATAAATTTTTCTGTTGATGAGTCTTGGCGTTCTCAAATATTATTTAACGATTTTGGTGAAGTAAATGTAGTACTCTATCAAGCAGGAATATCATCATCTAGCGTAAACATGATTTCTGATAATATTTTTAGAAAAACGTTGGTTTTAGAAGTTGAAAATTTTAATAAAACAGATGTTTATAATTGGAAAGACTGGGAAGGTAAAATGATTTCTTATCAAGGATATGCTTCATATGTAACTCATTTACATAGAGATAAGGAGTTTCAATCTTTTTCAACGCAAGAGTTGTTTAATAATGATTCAATTATTCAAAAATATATTCATAATGGAGGCTATGAGTTGGAAAACGCATTTAAATATGAAAAGCGATTAACAGGATCTTTTTATGATTTTTACAAGTCACAATATGATACCGATTTTGCAAACAAAACGTATGTAAGATTAAAAGATTTAGAAACCAAAAGGTATGAATATTTGCATGAGCAAAATCCATCTTTTAAAACATTTTTTACTTGGAAAATAAATAATTTTTTGAAAGTTTTTTCAGCTTATGGTACAGATCCATCTAAATCTATAATTATCTCTATTTATGTGATTTTAGTTTTTGCATTTATCTATTTGTTTTTTCCTAATTCTTGGGATACAATTAATAAAAATAGATTGATGAAACGTATTCGTTTTTATACCCGCTATTTTAGAAATAATGAGGGTATGAAAGAAATTTATTCTGAAGAAAATAAAGAAGAATTGATGTCTTTTAGTGAATTTAAAGAATATATGAATCAAAGTAAAAAAGAAACACCGAGTTATTTTTTGTGGTTAGCAAAACCAATCTATTATTTTTCTGCTACAAATTATAAAATAATAAGCAAGGTGTTTGATAAAATTGATATTCTAAAGGGCAGATGGGTAGATTTGCCCCAAAAGAGAAAAATTATAGCAAGTATTTTAATGGGCTTTTGGATGTTTTTTATATTATTTATAGATTTAGTTATAAAGTTTTTAAATGCTTTAACGTTATCTATAAATACATTTACAACATTGGGTTTTGGTGAAATACCTACAAAAGGAATTCCAAGATATTTATGTGTAATTCAGGGTTTTATAGGGTGGTTTATGCTTAGTATTTTTAGTGTAGCGCTTATTTCACAACTGTTAAATTAATTTTATGAAATATAATTAAGTAGTTTTAATGTTGTTAATATTTATTAAGTGTTATTGATGAGAATATTTACATGTAAATACAAAGTAAACCATAATATTTATCATTATAAAAGAAGTATTTTTGCAAACCTTTTAATTTCTTGAGTTTAGAGTTAAAAAGCAAAAAAGATAATTTATGCGTACAAAATCCGTCAAAAAAAATAAAATTAATGTTGTTACTTTAGGTTGTTCAAAAAATATTTATGATTCTGAGGTGTTAATGGGCCAACTTAAGGCTAACGGAAAAGAAGTGGTTCATGAAGATGAAAATGACGATGGAAATATTGTGGTTATTAACACTTGTGGATTTATAGGTAAAGCCAAAGAAGAGTCTGTAGATACTATTTTACATTATGCACAAAAGAAGGAAGCAGGAGAAATTGACAAAGTTTTTGTTTCTGGATGCTTGAGCGAACGTTATAAACCAGATTTAGAAAAAGAAATCCCGAATGTAGATCAATATTTTGGTACACACGATTTACCAAATTTGTTAAAAGTATTAGAAGCTGACTATAAACATGAGTTAATTGGGGAACGCTTAACTACAACTCCAAAGCATTATGCCTATTTAAAAATAGCAGAAGGATGTGACAGACCTTGTTCTTTTTGTGCCATTCCTCTAATGCGAGGTAAACACAAGTCTACACCTATAGAAGATATTGTTACTGAAGCTACCAAATTAGCTGAAAAAGGAATTAAAGAAATCATGCTGATTGCGCAAGATTTAACCTATTACGGCCTAGATATTTATAAAAAAAGAGCTTTAGCTCAATTGTTAGAAGCTTTGGTTAAGGTTGATGGAATTGAATGGATTAGAATGCATTATGCTTTTCCTACTGGGTTTCCAATGGATGTTTTGGAAGTAATGAAACGCGAACCAAAAGTCTGTAATTATTTAGATATTCCTTTACAACACATTAATACAGAGCTCTTAAAATCAATGAAAAGAGGAACAACTCATGAAAAAACGACTGCATTAATTCATAAATTTAGAGAAGTTGTACCAGAAATGGCAATTAGAACTACGTTGATTGTTGGTTATCCTGGAGAAACAGAAGAAATGTTTCAAGAATTAAAAGATTGGGTAGAGGAGATGCGTTTTGAAAGATTAGGAGCTTTTGAATATTCTCACGAAGAAAATACTGGGGCTTATGTTTTAGAAGACGATGTTCCGCAAGAAGTAAAGTTTAAACGTGTCAATGAAATTATGGAAATTCAATCTCAAATTTCTTGGGAATTAAATCAACAAAAAATAGGGAAAACCTTCAAATGTTTATTTGATAGAAAAGATGGAGAGTATTTTTATGGACGTACCGAATTTGACTCACCAGATGTGGATAATGATGTTTTAGTAGATGCTAAGAAGCATTATATTAAAATTGGTGAATTTATAGATATTAAAATTCATGAAGCAGGTGATTATGATTTATATGGAACTCCAGTTTAATTTTTAAAATAAGATACTTATGTTAAAATACGGCAAATGCCGTATTTTTTTATGGTTTTTTTTGTGTAATATTGAAAAATAATAACTAAAAATTATCAAATTATGAATTTTAAAAAATTAGTATTAGCTGCGGCTTTAATGTTTTCAATGACATTTGTTGCTCAAGAAAAAGGTGATTTTAATGGGTTTGCGGGTTTATCATATCCTTTAACATCAGGCTCTGATTTAGGAGTAACAGCTGGAGTAGAGTATGTGTTTGCAGAAAAATTTTCAGCAGCTCCAAGTTTTACTTACTATACAACTAGTGGAGTTACAAATACTCAAATAGATGTTGATGCTCGATATTATTTAGGAGATGAGAGTTTTAATTGGTTTTTAACTGCTGGTTTTTCTAGTAATACCATCTCAAATTCTGGAGTTTCTGTTAGTAACAGTGGATTTTCTACTGGTGCAGGAGTCTTATTTTCATTAAGTGATTCCATAGAAATACTTACGGTAGTAAAATACAATTCTGTAGGTTCTGGATCAGTAGTTCCTTTTGTAGGAGTAAATTTTGGTTTCTAAATTAAAAAGAACTTTTTAAAATATAAAAACCACTCAATTGAGTGGTTTTTATATTTTAAAAGATTTTTTTGAAAACTATTTTAGTTTATCAGAATTCAAAAAGAAAACAGCATTAGCCATAAATAACTTTCCATTTTCCCAAAAAGAGCGAAATAATGGATTTTCTGTCATATAAATAATAGACCCTCTTCCCATTCTTTCTTCTCCAAAGAGTAAAGATTCAGGAATCATTTTAACTGCTTTACTTCCAGCATAACCAGAAACATTCTTTGCAGTTTTATCAAAATAAACAACGTTGTTCCCGTTTTGTAAATACTCGTAAGCAGTAGCCCCCAATTTTAATGAATAATATTCTTTTTTATAACCAAAAGCCAATGGGTGTGTAGTATCAACTTTGCTTTTAAAAATACTTCCAGTAATAAAATTTTGAACACTTTTACGCTCTCTATCTGCATAAGGAGTTAAATTAGGTTCTTTTTTTGATTCATCAAATTTTTTCTTTTTTAAAGCATATTCTTTTTTATCAGCAAAAGAAGATAATGCATTTCCAATAGCAATCAATGTTCCTCCAGAACGTGTCCATTTTTGCAATTTTTCTAAAGTAATTTTATTTAATACTTTACTGTAATATCCGTTTGGCAAAATAATGACATCAAATTGAGAAAAATCTACGCGACCAAAATAATCTGAATTAATATTGGTAATTGGATACTGTAATTGGGTTTCAAAGAAGTGCCAAATTTCTCCAAAGCTTAAAGAAGATGTTCCATTTCCAGATAAAACTGCAATTTTCTGGTTGTTTATTGGTTTTACAGAATATGAACCAAAATCGACTCCAGATTTAGAAAACCCACTTAAAATAGGAATAATATTTCTATTGTTTTTAATAGCTAATTGAATCAGTTCTTTATCAAAATTTGGATTTGATTTGTTGTCAGACCTTAGTATAATAAGAGAACCTCTATCAAATTTTCTCTCAGGTTTTCTAGAAACGAATTCTTTTTCAGTAAAACGAACTCTAATATTATTTTTTAACAAATCGGCTAAAAAAATGGCATCATCTAAACTACTCCATTTAGAAGCATATCCTACGGCATTTTTATTTACAGAGGGTAATAATTTATCGGTTAAGGTTATTTGTGAAGGGACTTTAGATTTTGAAGCAATTGCTTTAAAACCATGTGCATATGGCAAAGACCAAGCAGTAATATCATACGTTAAAGAATCTGCTAATTTAGCTTTAGGCTCAAATAAAACTTTTACCATTTTTCCTTTAGGTTGATTGGTGTGTATTACCAAATCTGAAGAGGAAACACTCATTTTTCCTTCCTTTTGGCTTAGGTAATTATAACCTTTTACAGTTCCTCCTTTTGGGTTTTGATATTTAATTTCATGTCTGTCTAATAATCTTTTTAAACGATTTGTTTTATCTTGATTATCATTTTTTAATACATAACTTTTGTATTTTAAGTTATCATTTTTAAAGAATTTTCTGAATTCAATATTAATTTTTGAAGCATTTTTAGAAGAGATTTCAACGGTAGACAATCCTGTTGTCATATGATGAATTGCTCGGTCTTTTAATGTTAAAATTTTACCATCATCAGTTTTAATACCTAATCCAGCTCTTCCGTGGCCCGCTTGTTCATACGTCATTCCAATTGCACCCATAAATGTTGGATACGTATCTCCGTAACTTGGGTATAATAAATCAAAACTTTCTTTGGTAAAGTACAACCAACCTGCTGGGTCGAAATATTTTGCGTGATTTTTTCCTATTTGTGTTTGAAAATCACGTTGCCAATCAGAAATAATTTCGTGAAATGGCTCTGCAGCTGGGGCAAAATAATAAGGGTTGTTAATACCTTGTTCGTGAAAATCTACGTGAATGTGGGGCATCCATTTGTTGTAGATTTTTATTCTTTGTTGAGATTCTATTTGAGTAGCCCAGGCCCAATCTCTATTCAAATCAAATAAATAATGATTTGGTCTTCCCCCAGGCCAAGGTTCTGAATGCTCTTTAGCAGTTTGATTAATGTTATAAGGAGTGCTTTTTACCTGATTGTACCAATTTACATATCTGTCTCTACCATCAGGATTGATACAAGGATCTATAATTACAACCGTATTTTCTAACCAATCCTTTTTCTTGGTAGCTAACTCGTAAATGGTTAACATAGCTGCTTCAGTACTCGAGGCTTCATTTCCGTGAACATTATAGCTCAACCAAACGATGGCGATTTTATTATCAGCTTTACCATTAATAATTCCAGTTTGAGATAAGTTGTTTTTTCTGATGTTTTCTAAGTTATTAATATTTTCTTGGGATGAAATATAACTCAAGTATAAAGGTCTGTGTTCATTAGTTTCTCCATACTTTTCTAATTTTACATTAGATAAAGTAGTACTAACATAGGTAAAATAGTCTACAACTTTGTGATGTCTTGTAAAACGAGAACCAATTTCGTAACCTAAAAATTCTGAAGGGGATTGTAAAGTTTGAGAGAAAGTGCTTCCAAAAATTAAGAAAGCAACTAGAAAAAGGGATTTAATTTTCATAAAATAAGTTTGAAAACCAAATGTAATAAATATATCTTTCTGTTTTTTAGGATTATATTTTTAAACTTGTTAAAACTTTGTTAGATTGATTTTAACTTTTCGACTGAGGATGAAAATAGTTGTATTTTTATCACAAATTAATCAAACTATATGAATTCTACTTTAGAATCTGATTGTTGCAAAAACGGTGTTATTCAATTTTAATTATGAAAGTAACACAAATACCTTTTCAAAAGACGGGTTTTTTCTCTAAAACTATGCTCGATTATTTAGAGCAAAAAGAAACCATTCAGCCGTTTTACAACAACTTTCCAAATATTTCAGGTTTTCAAAATCAAATAGAAGAGAAGAAAAATTCTTTTGATGTAGAGTCGAGATTCATTTTAGCAGATGCTTTAAAAAATCAATATAAAAACATTGAATTTTCTAATGAAACTTCAGAAAATATAGAAAGGTTAAAACTTAAAAATACATTTACAATTACTACTGGTCATCAATTAAATTTATTTACGGGACCTTTATATTTCTTATATAAAATTATTTCTGTTATTAATTTAAGTGAAGAATTGTCAGAGAAATTTCCTGAGCATAATTTTGTTCCTGTGTTTTGGATGGCAACAGAAGATCACGATTTTGATGAAATCAACTATTTTAATTTTGATGGCAAAAAAGTACTCTGGAACAGAGAAGATGGTGGAGCAGTTGGTCGATTTTCTACAAAAGGATTAGAAGATGTTTTTGAAGTTTTTTCGAATCATTTAGGAAACTCAAAAAAAGCACAATATTTAAAGCAATTATTTGCTGATGGATATTTAAAATATCAAAATTTGGCAGATGCAACTCGTTATATTGCTAATGAACTATTTAGTGAATTCGGTTTGGTTATTGTTGATGGTGATGACGAAAAACTCAAGGAGATGTTTATACCGTTTGTAAAAGACGAACTAGAGTATCAAACATCATTTAAACAAGTAACAAAAACAATTGAGAATTTAGAGAAATCGTATAAAATTCAAGTAAATCCAAGAGAAATTAACTTGTTTTATTTGGGTGATGATTTTAGAGAACGCATCATTTTTGAAGATGGAATTTACAAAGTTAATAATACTGAGATTACTTTTTCTAAGGATGAAATTTTAAAAGAGTTAAAAAATAATCCAAAAGCATTTTCACCAAACGTAATTATGCGACCTCTATATCAAGAGGTGATTCTACCAAATTTATGTTATGTTGGTGGAGGAGGTGAAATGGCGTATTGGTTAGAATTGAAAGAATATTTTGAAGAAGTAGAGGTTCCTTTTCCAATTTTATTATTGAGAAACTCGGTGCAAGTCATATCAGAAAAACATCAGCGTAAACTGGATAAATTAGATATTTCTTTAGAGGAAATGTTTCTAAATCAAACGGAATTATTATCAAAAAAAGTAGTAGAAAACTCCAATATTCAACTTGATTTTGATGAAAAAATTAAATATTTAGAAGCACAATTTTCTGATTTAAAAGAAATAGCAAAACAAACAGATGTTTCTTTTGTAGGAGCAGTGAAAGCCCAAGAAAGAAAACAAGTAAAAGGTTTAGAAAATTTACAAAAACGATTATTGAGAGCTGAAAAAAGACGTCAAAAAGATTTAGTAGCTAGAATCATTGAGTTACAAAATCAAATACTACCCAATCAGAGTTTAGAAGAACGTCAACGTAACTTTTCTGAATATTACTTGGAATATGGAGCTTCTTTTATTCAAAATTTAAAAGCTTCTTTACGACCTTTACAATTAGAATTTACAATTTTAGAATTGTAGGTTAATCAATTTAAAATGATGTCTCCTCGAGCGCAGTCGAGAGGTTATTATTAGTTCTCGACTGCGCTCGAACTGACACTTAGTTTATGAAAGACAAAAGTTTACACCCAAAAAACAAATTTAATTCAGGTTATAATTTTGATGAACTCATCAAAACAAACCCAATTTTAAAAGAATTTGTTTTCAAAAATAAATATGATAACTTAAGTATCGATTTTTCAGACCCTAAAGCGGTTAAAGAACTTAATAAAGCATTATTGTTTTCTTATGATAAAATATCGATTTGGGACTTTCCTGATGAAAATTTATGCCCGCCAATTCCTGGACGTTTAGATTATATTCTTCATTTAGCAGATTTGCTTTCATATGAAGATAATATCAAAATTTTAGATATTGGTACTGGTGCTACTTGTATATATCCTCTTCTGGGTGTTGCTGAATTTAATTGGCATTTTGTCGGAACAGATATTGATTTAGATTCTTTAGACAGCGCTCAAGACATTATTGATGATAATGATTTGGATGCGAATATTCAATTACGTCAACAATTTGATGAGCAACATATCTTAAAAGGAATTTTAGAAGATGAAGATTCATTTACTGCGATTATGTGTAATCCGCCTTTTTACAAATCTGCAGAAGAAGCACAAGGAGCAAACAAACGTAAGAATAGAAATTTAGGAAACAATGCAGTAAGAAACTTCTCTGGAAACAATAATGAATTATGGTATGTTGGAGGAGAAAAGGCTTTTTTGCATAATTATTTATATGAGAGTTCTTTGTTTAAAACTTCGAGTAAATGGTTTACAAGTTTGGTTTCTAAAAAGGAAAATGTAGAAAGCTTAGAAAAATCGTCTAAGAAATTGGGAGCATCAGAATTTAAAGTAATCCCTATGAGTCAGGGAAATAAAGTAACAAGAATTATTTGCTGGCGATTTTAATGAAAAACAACATCATTAATTCTATATTTCTTGCAAACATAATGTAAAATGGTATACACCAACATATGCACAAAAACTAAACACGCAAAAGCATATAAAGGAACTCCTAAAATTTGATATGGCCAATAATAGGTCCAAACACCTAAATAGATGGTAATCACTTCTCCAAACGCAGGTAGAATCAAGGCTAAAATTATTGCCAATACAATCTTGTTTTTTTGAGATTGATTGGTTAACAACGGAATTAAATTTCGTTCTAATTTATACAAATAATGAAAAGCAAGCATCCACGCAAAAGGCAGCCATAAAGGTAATTCTCTAGTAACTTCATGGTATTCCCAATAACCATTTGTAACTCCCCAAGTTTCGCCAACTATTCCACCAAAGCCAGTTAATAACATTCCAACCAAAAGCAACCAGTTTTTATTGGTTTTTGGTTTGATGATTTCTTTGTAAATATTATGGATAACTTTTAACAATAATAGAATGGCAATAATTAAATCGTATGATTTTAAGATTCCAATTAAAACACCAGCAACAATAAGTTTTGCTAAAGCTTTTAAAATTTCTTTTGAAAAGTGTTTTTTGTTAGTTATCATTTAAATTAATTCTTAAGCAAAAATAATATTTTTGCTTAAGAAGAAGTTACATTTAATTGTTTACTTTTTATCTGTAAAGGCTGCTTCTCCTTTTATCAACCAAGAAAAACCAAAAACCCATAGAGCAAAAGTTTCACACCAAAAAATAATATCTGTTTCTCTCCTTGCTTCTTCTGTCATAAAAACAAAGCTTAAACCAGCACCAACTACAAATAGGATAATTAAAATCCCACACCAAAAATAAAATCTATTTCTAACTCTTTTCATTTTTGTTTGATTATTAATGGCAACGCCTCTTCTAAAAATGACCAAACAAAAAATGGTGAAAATTGCAAATAATAAAACGGCAGATGTTAAATGAATTGCTCTAATAGCATCACACTCGCTTGTTGTTGGAAATAGAGCAACACATAAAGCAAATACACCGCCCAGGATAGCAAAAAACTGATCGTTATGCAATAAACCTTTTCCATTTGCTTTATACCCTTTATAGGAAAATAGGAAAAAACCAAGAGCGAATAGGAAACCTACAAAAACATCCCTTAATTCCGTACCGTAATAATCACTTATAGAATCTTGAATAAAATTATCTCTATCAAAATAAAACATTCCAGCTCCAAGAATTATTGGGAGAAATACACCAATAGTACCAATAAGTTTTCTTAGTAATTTATAGGATATTATTAAATCGTTATCTGATTGTCTCTTTGCTTCCATAGTAATAATTAGTTTAGTTGATAGTCGTTTTATTTTCTTTTAAATAATTAATTCTATATTTTAAAAATGGTTTTTCAATAAATCTAAAACTTAGGTATCCGATAGGAATCATAATTAAAAAACATAATAAAGAAAATATAAGGGTTATATAAATATTAGATAGTTCTATAATATTATTATTTACAAATTCTGACATTTTGAATACAAAGAAAAAATGTAGCAGGTAAATGGAATAAGAATATTTTCCAACGTTTGCAGTTATTCTATTAAACCAATTATTGGATGGCGTAATGGTGTTGTCATACCAAGCAATAATCAAAGAAAAAGAAAAACCCTCGATTGTTGGTATTATTATCCAAAGAGGAGAATTTGAAGGGTAGGAAGGATTAGAGAAAAAACCGCCCATATAATCGAAGTAATAGTAAAACAAAAGGAAAAAAACAAAGCAGGTTAATATAAATATATTTTTTCCTTTAATGACTTGGTGAAATTTAAAGGCAAGAATACCTAATATAAATTGATCGATACGACCTACCAATGTCCAATATGATAAAGATTGTATTTCCCCTAACTTTAGATACAATAATATCCTAATTACTATTGTTAACATTAGTAACCAAATAAGGCTGTTTCTACGTTTTAAGCTTAATAATAGTAAAAATGGAAGTATTAAATAAAAGTGAAATTCTACGGTTATAGACCAACCTCCATTTGGTAAAGATGGATATATTATTCCTTTTAGAATATACTTAACATAATCAATTAGCATTGTTAAATTATCTATACTTGTAATACCATTAATAATAATTATTAGAGTAAGTAACGGTAATAATCGAAGCAATCTATTAAATATAAATTTCTCATAATCAATTGTTTTGTTTTTTAATAATTTTGCAAACAAATAACCACTTAAGCACATAAATAATGCTACACCTGTATGTCCTTCTGTGAAAAGATTAAAAGGAGGAATAGTGGGACCCGTTTTAAATGCATTATTATGTACCTGAACAAAATGCCAAGTAAAAACAATTAGAGCAGCCACTCCTCTAATTTGATCTAAACCTAAATAATATTTTCCCGTTGAAGATTTCATAATTTTTATTACAACTAAACTATTACAATATGATTTGGATTAATGATTTAAATCGTAGATTGCTTTTAGAAAAAAAGAAAAATACAAAATTAAATTAAATAGTATTTTAATTTTTAATGAAACGCTATTCATAAATTGTTAGAAAAAAAAAACCGAAGCAATTTGCTTCGGTTGAATATTGTAAATTTTGGAGTCTTATAAATTAGGAATTACCAATTCTTGACCTGGATGAATTACATCTGGATTTTTTAAAATATTAGTATTTGCTTCAAAAATATCCTTGTACTTCATTACTTTACCATAGTATTGTTTTGCGATGCCACCTAAAGTTTCTCCTTTCGCAACAGTATGTCTTGCATAAACAGAATCGTCTTCTACTGCAATATCTGCCATAATATCTGTTGGGTTTTCTCCACCAACTTTTTTAATTTCATCCCAAATTAAATCTTTTTCATAAGGAGTTTTAGCAGTTCCCCAAACTTTTAATTGTCCGTTTTCTTCTTTTACATCACCATTTTGAATATTAAGTTTTTCACCTAAATCTAATACGCTTTGATATTTTGCTCTCATTTTTTATTTTTTTGATTGTATAATTTACTTGTCTAAAGGTACAAAAAAACCGAAACCATAAGCTTCGGTTTTTCGATTAATGTATTGTTTTTATAGTTGAGGTGTCTAAAATTCGACAAAACCATTTAAAAAATCTTCCATTCTTTTTTCATAATCTTTAAAAAGGTTTAGAGAGGTGTATGTAATTAATTGTACAACACCTAAATCACTTGAATAGTAGTAGCTGAAATATTTAAACTTAATTTGTTGAGTGGTTCCACTCATTTGAATCATCAATATTTTTTTACCATTAACATACCTATATTCTTCTTTATCAATTTGTATGTCTGGAGCTACTTCTTTAGCATTTTCAACTGCCAAATCTTTAAGACTTAATAAGGGTATTTGGGTTTTTTCGGTAATAATCATTCCATATAAATCCTCATTTTTCATTTGAAAAGAATATTCTGCTGCTTCTGTATCAGGATTTTTTTCAAAAGACCATTTTTTTGGATTGATGTAAACACCAACTTTTAAAGTTTTGCTTTTTACTAAGAAAGTAGATTTTTTGTTAGTTTCGAATTTATGATTATTGGTTATAATATTTTTATTATTGTTGATACTGTCATTTAAATATTTCCAAGTATTATCATGATATAGTACAACTTCATCTCCAGATTCAGTTACGGCTTTGATTTGTGAAAAACTTTGAAGTGAAAACGAACAAATAATTAAAAGTAAAAAATAAGATTTCATAGTTTTTTAAAGTTATAGAATCAAAAATAAAAAAACCGAAGCAATTTGCTTCGGTTTTTTTTATGAAATTCTAAAACGAATTCAGATAAAATTTATAGATGTATCACTTCATCATAAGCATCAGCAACAGCTTCCATTACCGCTTCACTCATAGTTGGGTGAGGGTGAATTGCTTTTAACACTTCGTGACCAGTAGTTTCTAATTTTCTTCCTAAAACAGCTTCTGCAATCATATCTGTTACTCCAGCACCAATCATATGGCAACCTAACCATTCTCCGTATTTTGCATCAAAAATTACTTTTACAAAACCATCAGGTGTACCAGCAGCTTTTGCTTTTCCAGATGCTGAAAAAGGAAATTTACCAACTTTTAATTCGTAACCTGCTTCTTTAGCTTTGGCTTCTGTCATTCCTACAGATGCAATTTCTGGAGTTGCATATGTACAACCAGGAACATTTCCGTAGTCAATTGCTTCTGTATGCAATCCTGCTAATTTCTCAACACAAGTAATTCCTTCTGCAGAAGCAACGTGTGCTAATGCTTGTCCAGGAACTACATCACCAATGGCATAATAACCAGGAATGTTAGTTTGGTAATAATCGTTCACTAAGATTTTATCTCTATCTACAATAATACCAACATCTTCTAAACCAATGTTTTCGATGTTCGATTTGATTCCAACAGCAGACAATAAAATATCAGCTTCTAAAGTTTGTTCTCCTTTTTTAGTTTTCACTGTGGCTACAACACCATCACCAGAAGTATCAACAGATTCTACAGAAGAATTTGTCATTACTTTAATACCTGCTTTTTTAATAGAACGCTCAAACTGTTTTGAAATATCAATATCTTCTACAGGAACAATATTTGGCATATATTCTACAATCGTAACTTCTGTTCCCATTGAGTTGTAAAAGTGTGCAAACTCAACACCAATAGCTCCAGAACCTACAACAATCATAGATTTAGGTTGTTTTGGTAAGCTCATTGCTTGTCTATAACCAATTACTTTTTTACCATCTTGTGGTAAGTTAGGCAATTCGCGAGAGCGAGCACCTGTAGCAATAATAATGTTATCAGCACTATATTCTGTTACAGTTCCATCAGCAGCGGTAACATCTACTTTTTTTCCTGTTTTTATTTTTCCAAAACCGTCAATAATATCGATTTTGTTTTTCTTCATTAAGAAAGCAACACCTTTGCTCATTCCTTCTGCAACACCACGACTTCTTTTAATTACGGCTTCAAAATCTTTATCAATTGCTTCTGCTTTTAAACCATATTCGTCTACATGTTTTAAATAATCGTAAACCTGTGCAGATTTTAATAATGCTTTTGTTGGAATACATCCCCAGTTTAAGCAAATTCCACCTAAATGTTCTTTCTCTACAATGGCAACTTTAAAACCTAATTGAGAAGCTCTAATTCCTGTAACATATCCTCCAGGACCACTTCCAATAATAATGATGTCGTATTTCATAATTGTGTTTGTTTTTGTACTTTTTATTTGGGCGTTTTAACGGGCTTTACGTTATATCTCTGAAACAAGTTCAGAGGATGCCACTTCAATCCCTAACGCGGGCAAATTTACTAACTTTTGTCCTTACAGCCAACTGTATACTGTAACTGTTCACATATTTCTACATTCTCTCAGGAACGTTTATTCCTAATAAAGAAAATGCTGACTTTATAGTATCTGCAACTTTCTTTGCCAATTGCACTCTAAATATTTTTTTATCTTGATTTTCTTCTCCTAAAATAGATACATTTTGATAAAAAGAATTGAACTCTTTTACCAAGTCATACGTATAATTTGCAATAATTGCTGGCGAATAATTGGCAGCTGCTTGTTGCACCGTTTCAGGATATAATTCTAATTGCTTTAATAATTCTTTTTCTTTTTCGTGTAAATCTATTGAAACTCCTTTTGAATAATCAAAATCGGCTTTTCTAATAATAGATTGAATTCTAGCATAAGTATACTGAATAAAAGGTCCAGTGTTTCCTTGAAAATCTACTGAAGATTTTGGATCGAACAAAATTCTTTTTTTAGGATCTACTTTTAAGATAAAATACTTTAAAGCACCTAAACCAATGGTTTTATATAGCTCATTTTTCTCTTCATCAGAATACCCATCTAATTTACCTAATTCTTCAGAAATGGCTTTTGCAGTATCAGACATTTCTACCATTAGGTCATCAGCATCAACAACAGTTCCTTCTCTCGATTTCATTTTTCCAGAAGGTAAATCTACCATTCCGTAACTTAAATGATATAAGTTTTTAGCCCAATCAAAGCCTAATTTTTTTAAGATTAAAAACAAAACTTGAAAGTGGTAATCTTGCTCATTTCCAACAGTATACACCATTCCTCCAACATCTGAGTAATCTTTTACACGTTGAATGGCTGTACCAATATCTTGTGTCATATACACTGCAGTTCCATCAGAACGCAATACGATTTTTTCATCTAAACCTTCATCTGTTAAATTACACCAAACAGAACCATCTTCTTTTTTATAAAAAACACCTTTTTCTAAACCTTGAGCAACAACATCTTTTCCTAATAAATAGGTGTTACTTTCATAATATAAATTATCAAAATCAACACCCATATTTTTATAAGTAATGTCAAAACCATCATATACCCATTGATTCATTTTCTCCCACAAGTCAACGACTTTTTCATTACCTGCTTCCCAGTCTCTCAACATTTGTTGTGCTTCAACAAATAAAGGTGCTTCTTTTTTAGCTTCTTCTTCAGTTTTACCTGTTGCAATTAATTCAGAAATTTCTTTTTTGTATTCTTGGTCGAACTTTACGTAGTAATTCCCAACCAATTTATCACCTTTTAATCCCGTTGATTCCGGAGTTTCTCCATTTCCGAATTTTTCCCAAGCCAACATCGATTTACAAATGTGTATTCCTCTATCGTTAATAATTTGAGTCTTATACACTTTTTTTCCAGAAGCTTTAATAATTTCAGCAACAGCATAACCCAATAAATTATTACGAACGTGACCTAAATGCAGAGGTTTGTTAGTGTTTGGTGATGAATATTCGACCATAACCGCTTTCTCATCCTCCTTTGGTGATACAAAACCATAATTTACATCAGCATAAATAGCATTGAAAAAATTGGTATAAAAAGCATCATCTATTACCAAATTTAAAAAACCTTTAACCACATTGTAATTAGTGATTTCAGCAACATTTTCTACCACATATTTACCAAGATCTTCTCCAATAACAGCAGGATTTCCTTTTTTATAGCGTAACATTGGAAAAACGACTACTGTAATATCTCCTTCAAATTCTTTTCTTGTTGCTTGAAATTCTACAGATGGAATTTCTGTTTGATATAATGCTAAAAAACCTTCTTTTACTTTGGTTTCTATGATGTTTTGAATGCTCATTTAGTCTCGAAAATTGAAATGCAAAATTACATATTTTTAGCGTATTTTTTAGTAGAAATAATTGTATTTTTCGGATATGGAAAAACGCTTGGAACAACTCCCAAAATTGGCTGAAGAAGCTAAAAAGGAAAACAAAAAATATTTTTCGAATTTAAAAAGAAAAACACCTAAAAACTTGGATGTTGTAATGAAAGAATTGCATGATAAAGAGTTTGAAAAAACAGACTGTTTAGATTGTGGAAATTGTTGCAAAACAACGAGTCCTATTTTTACAGATAAAGATATTGAGCGTATTTCTAAGCACTTAAAAATGAAAGTTGCAGACTTTATAAAAACGTATTTAGAAAGAGATTCAGATGATTTTATGGTGTTAAAAACGGCACCTTGTTCTTTTTTAGACGAGTCTGATAATACTTGCTTTATTTACGATGTTCGCCCAAAAGCTTGTGCAGAATATCCACATACCAATAGAAGAAAGTTTATTCAGATTGCAGATTTAACCATTACAAATACAGCTATTTGTCCTGCTACTTATAATATTGTGGAAGCTTTAAAAAAGCGCTTACCAATGGAATCGAATAAGAAAGTGAGAAGGAAATAGATTTTTAGTATTTTAGTAAAAAATAAAATCAATTTGGAAACTATTTATAATTATTTCGAGAATATCCCAAGAGAACACAGAAGTGCAATTATTGTTGGAGGTATTACTTTTTTTTGGATTTTAGAAGGATTTTTTCCATTATTTAAATTCAACTATAAAAAATGGAAACATGCTTTTCCTAACTTATTTTTTACCTTAACAACAGTTGTCATCAATTTAGGTTTGGCGTTTTTATTACTTAAAACTGCAGATTGGGTTAAAGTAAATGATTTCGGAATTATAAATTGGTTACCTGAAATGCCTTTGTGGTTATATATGATTTTAGGTGTTTTGTTTCTAGATTTTTTTGGAGCTTATTTAGCGCATTTTGTAGAGCACAAAGTAAAACCACTTTGGATGGTGCATTTGGTGCATCATTCTGATCATAAGGTAGATACAACTACCGCAAATAGACATCATCCTATAGAAAGTGTAATACGTTTTTCGTTTACTTTATTAGGCGTTTTTGTAGTGGGTACGCCCATTGCCATTGTAATGCTGTATCAATCTATGTCATTGATTTTTACTCAATTCACACATGCAAATTTAAAAATGTCACCCAAGGTGGATAAGTTTTTAAGTTACTTTATAGTGTCTCCAGATATGCATAAAGTACATCATCATAATATGTTGCCATTTACAGATTCTAACTATGGAAATATCTTTTCGATTTGGGATAGAATTTTTGGAACCTATATGGAACTTGACCGAGAAAAAATTGTCTATGGAGTGGATACTTTCCCTGATGAAGCCACCAATTCTTCTTTAAAAGAGTTGTTGAAACAACCATTTCAAGGTTATCGAAAGCCTACTGGTGTTGAGGATTTCAATTGACTTTATATGCATTATAAGATGTAAAAAAGTTTTTTCTCAATTTATTTATATATATTAGCTATAGGTACATTTATGGATTTAGAGCTTTTAATTTTACAATTTCAAAAAAAGGATGTCAAAGCCTATGAAAAACTTTACAACATGTATTGTAATAGTATTTCTGGTGTTGTCTACACTATTGTAAAAGATAACGATGTTGCACAAGAAATTACACAAGATGTTTTTATAAAAGCTTGGAATAATTCAGATTCTTACTCTTCAAAAAAAGGACGTTTTTTTACTTGGATACTTAATATTGCTAGAAATGCAGCGATTGATTATACTCGCTCTAAAAAATTTAAACAGTCTAAACAAAACCTGAACTCAGATTTTTTCGTAGATATATTAGAAACGCATCAGAGTTTAGATGCAACCACAAATACTATTGGTTTAAAGGAGTTCGTTACCAAGTTAGGTGATAAATGCAAATCAGTAATTGAGTTGTTGTATTTTAAAGGGTTTACTCAAAAAGAAGTGTCGGAAGAATTAGATATGCCAATTGGCACCATTAAAACAAGAAATAGAACTTGTATAGGCGAATTACGTATTATGCTTGGAGTATAAAATGAATGTAAAAGAATACATAGCATCTGGAATTTTAGAACTGTATATTGCAGGCTCGCTCTCTGAAAAAGAGAATGAAGAAGTGCATGCTGCAATTCAAAAATATCCTGAGTTATTAGAAGAAGTAGCCTCTATTGAAAAAGCAATAGTAATCTTATCTGCTGCCGCTAAAACCAATAACTCCTACTCATTTGCAGATATTCAACACCAACTTCAAGACAATACACCAAAAATAATTCCGATAACAAAATCTAAAACCAATTGGTCTCAACTTTCTGGTTGGGCAGCTGCGTTTATTTTTGGTAGTGTCTTAATCTACACTGTAATTCAGAATAACAAGTTAAAAACGCAAATTGCTACAGATAAACAACAATTAGAAGAACAAATAGACAAAGCCTCTAACAGTTTAGCAGAAGCAGAAAAACTAATTGAAGTCTTTAGAGATAAAGAAATTATTGCTGTACCATTGGCAGGACAAAAAGTTTCTCCAAACTCATATGCAAAAATATATTGGGATAAAAAGACAAATAGTATTTATTTAGATGCCAAAGGATTGCCAGAACCACCAAAAGGAAAAGTGTACCAAGTGTGGTCTTTAAAATTAAGCCCATTAACACCTACAAGTCTAGGTACTATAGATACCTTTACAGCAGATGTTAATAAAATATTCACTATAGATAATCCTAACGAATCTGAAGCTTTTGGTATTACTTTAGAGCCAGAAGGTGGTAGTGCATCTCCTACATTAGAACAACTTTATACTTTAGGAGCAGTTTCTCCTTAAATTATTTATAATAAGCCATTTTGTTATCAAAATTATAAATTACTTGCATAACTTTTTTTTAGTATTTGAATCCTACAAAAAATTAACTCAATACAAAGTTTATAATATTGATTCATTACTGATATTCAATAACTAATTGAACTGAAAAATTAATGACTAATACCAACTGTTAATTATAAATCTAGTTTAAATTATAAGGTTAGTTTTTGTCATTTTGTATCCGGTGACGCCAGATATTTAGTAGGTAATATTTAAGTACTGAAAATAAAACACCCACTACAATAAAGTAGCAGGTGTTCATCCAACTAAAAGCAACCAAACAATGGTTTCACTTATTTAATAATTTAAAAACGATAAGTTAAAGTAGCTTTGGCAAAAAATGGTGTTCCTGGGGTAAAGTGAATTTCCTCAACAGAATTTGTTTCGTTTTGTAACCTACTCTCCGTTGCAAATTGTGTTTCATTCCAAGCTACATCAAAAATATTTTCTATGGCTATTCCTAAAGTTACGTTATTGTTCATAGTATAATTTAAATTAAAATCGGTTACAAAATACCCTTCTGCAACTATAGAATTGTCTTCGTTAGCAGCTCTATCTGCCAAATATCTGTAGCGTAATCCGCCTGAAAACTTTCCTAAATCAGTTAATGATAATCCACCCTCAACTGTAGTTTCTGGAGCTAAAGGAATAAAATCTTCACCTGAAATATTTTCTAAACTTCTTGCGTTGGTAAAAGTGGCATCCGTATCTATCATTAACCAATCTAAGACTTGATAACGAATGCCAACATCCAACCCAAATCTTCTAGATTTTCCTGAAGGTTCAACAATTCCTGCATCACCAACGTAGACGAATTCTTCTTCTGATAATAAATACCAGAAAGCAGTATTTAAAACGATGTTTTTTGTGGGTTTCCAAATGTTTCCAAAATCCACTCCATAAGCTCTAGGTAAAACTTTATCTGCATTTTGTTGTAAAACAACTCTTGTATCGTTTGAGTGGAATCCAATTCCAGATTTTAAAAACCATTGTAAATTGTTATTCTGCGTGTACAAAAAGTTCAATTTAGGATTTAAAATTGCTTTGGTTTTAGATAAGGTTTGATATGTTGTATTTAAATCATCATTATATAAGAATTTAAAGTAATCTAATCTTAAAGAAGGAGAAATTTTAAATTTTCCGATTTCAAATTCTGAGTTGAAAAATGCATACAAATTAGTTTGCTTTACATCTCCTAACTGAATTTGTTCTAAGGTTTCTCTTCTATTCTTTGTGCGTGATAATTCAACATCATCTACCATATCATAACGCAATCCTGCTCCTTTTGTATATTTCACTTCTACGTTTCCAAATTTCTTTTCGGTAATAATTTGTGCATTTACACCAAAAATATCTCTAGTCTCAAACTGACGAATCTGGTCTCCATTTGCTGGATCTTCTAAGAAAAAAGTAAAGTTTGAAAACAATTCAAAATCATACTCTGAATAAAATACATTGGTCTTAAATCTTGAGTTTTCCGATAAATTTTTACTAAACTCAAGATTAAAATTGGTTCTAGAGGTAAAACCTCCTTCGGTGTCATCAATTGCACCAAATCTTGAGATTGTTCCGTTTTGAACTGCTCTTTCAGGAATTTGACCTGATGCATCCCATCGACTTGTGAAATGTGATGCTGTAAAAGTTAATCGATCTGTACCTTTTAAAAAGGTGCTATATTTTCCAAAAATATTTAATCTGTTAAAATTTTGAGGTGATTCAAAAGCTCCGTCCGTAGCAATGTATTCTAGAGCTACATAAGCGTTTTCATTCTTTTTATTTCCTAAAAGGTTAAACATTCCTAGAGTTCTAACTGTATTAAAATCTCCAAATCCTAAAGAAATTACATTACCCTGAATCGAATTTTTTGTTGAGAAATTAACATAACCTGCTGTATTAAAATCACCTTGATTTGCATAATAAGGTCCTTTTCCAAAATCTATTTTCTGAATGGTTTCTGGAATCATAAAATGCAAATCGCTATAACCTTGTCCATGAGCATGAGAAACCATATTGATAGGCATTCCGTCTACAGAAAGTGTAATATCTGTTCCGTGATCAATGTCAAATCCTCTTAAAAAGATTTGTTCTGCTTTTCCTCCTCCAGCATGCTGGCCAATAAATAACCCTGGAACTTTGCGTAAAATTTCTTGCGAATTATTTACTGGGTTTACTTTTAAATCTATCTTAGAAATGGTTTGCAGCGCATTAATTTCTTTGCGCAACACCATCTCCTCTAACTGAAATGTCTTTGTTGTTAAAACAATTGTAATTCTGTTTGTGAAATCTTTTTTTGCAATTATAATTTTTCTTTTTTGGTATCCAAGGATACTAATTAATAAGGTATCCTTAACACTTACATTTTCTAAAGTAAAATTTCCATTTTCATTTGTATGTGTATGATTATTATTGATATTATTTACAACATATGCATTTTCTATAGGCTCATTAAAAACATCTAAAATTCTTCCTTTTAATGTTTGTCCAGAAGAGTTTATAGTATAAATAAGAACGACTATAAGTAATATTAAGCGTTTCATATTCTTTGTTTTTGTGTTTAAATATTCTTGATTTCTGATTCTGAATTTGGCCCTAACTCATAAATTGCTCCTAACAATTCCTCTTTAAGTTCTATTGCTTTTTTTAATTTTCCGTTAGCTTTCAAGATATAAGCCGAATGCAATAAAGCTTCAGGTTCAAAAGTCTTATTTAATACATATTTCTCTGTTATTTCTAACGCTTTTTTATACTCAGTATTTTTATAATATGCCCAAGCTAACAAGTCATAAGATTGAGCTGTTGGTCTTTCTTTTACTTCTTGTTTTGCAATTTGCATTGCCTCTTTTGGTTTTTTATCAGAAAATAATAATACATTATACTTATGGTACATGACACCATAATCTTTGTTAGATACTTTTTGTAAATAAATATTTATCTGATTTTCTTTTTCTGCAACATTTCCCATAAAATCTGCGATTTCTGCTTTTAGCAAATGATAATCTGGTGATGCGTTTTCTTTAGTAACTGTATTTAAAATTCTCAAAGCCTCTTCTGGGTTTCTCTCGTAAGAAAAAACAATCCATGCAATCCCTTTTTTTGCATAACTATTGTTAGGATTTATTGTCAATGCCTTTAAATAGGAATGATACGAATCTTGAATTCTACCTGCATGACCATAGTAATCTGCTAAATTGGTATAATTCCACTGAATTAAATCTTGATTTTTAGATGCCTTAGCAATTTCTAAAGCATCTTCTAAATACTTAATTGCGTTGTCTAAATTCCCTAAATGATCGTTGTATTTCGATAATCGAATTAAATAATCAAAGTCTTTAAAATTTTTAGTTTTTGATAAGTATTTTTCTACTTTAGTATAATTTCCTAATTCTAAATGCACATCAATTAACATAAAATGAGTTCTTTTTAAGTGCTCTCCATTATACTCTGCTTTGGTTAATAAAGTTAGAGCTTCTTTAAAACGGTGTTGAGAAATATAATTTCTTGCTAAACTTCTTAGATAACCAGCATTATTATAATTGGTTTTTTTATTGGCTTCGATTAGGTTTTTTTCAGCATTTTTTAATTTTGAAATTGCACCAGTAAGTGTAAATATTTTGGAATTCGCAGCCGCCAATTTTGCATTGTATGGAAACTGATTTGGTGTTTCTATTAATTTATTTTCCCAAAAACTATAATCAGATTGAATTGCTTTTAATTTGTAATTGTCACTTAACTCTAAATATTGGTTGTATTCTTTTGAATTTGTAACCTGCTTGTTTGTATGCGTATTGCAACTAATTGCTATTGAAAAAGTTACAAATAATAAAATTAGTTGGATGTATTTCATAATTTGTATGTTTTTTAGTTAAAAAATTGGAGCTTCCTAATAAAGTTTACTCCACTATTCTTAGAGGTATTGGTTAAAATACTGGCGCACTATTCCCCCAAACGTACGCCAGATTTAATTTTCCTACCAAGGCGAAGCCAAGTAAGGAAATGAGTTTAAGAATGTTTTATCATTTGCATCAACATTATCGTTAGATAAAGATGGATTTTCAGAAAAATCTTCACCTCCAAAAATCAATAATAATTCTACAGTAATTACGTCATCGGCTAAAGCTCTACCTGTTAATACATTTGTGCCATCGTAAAAAGTAGTTTTACCGTCTAAAGAGACGTTTAGTACATCTGTTGCCAGCAATCCAGTAAAAGCTGCAGCATCTAGTCCTAATGCATTCTTATCTCCAGAATTTGCATAAGCAGGACTTAAACCTGTCAAATTCGTTTCGAACATAGATTGGAACTTGGCTCCTTGTTTAGAAGGAACGGTAACGTTAAACTCGTCTTTACTAGAAGCAGATACAAATACTGTATTTACGGCTGGTCTACCCATTTGATCTTTCTGTACAAAAGTTCCTGAAAAATCTGGTCCCATTGGTAAATCTTTGTCGTTATTTTTACTACATCCCACTAAGATTAATGATAATGTAAAAATGAATGCAATGTGTTTTATATATGTATATTTCATAATATTTTGTTTTTAAAATTGGTTAAATTATTGTTTAGATTTTGCTTCTACCCAAGTATTGATTGTCCCTGAAGTTCCAATCATAGATTTTGGTACTTCAACTACAATAGAAAGTACATTTGTACCTGCAAAAGTATCTGAACCTGGATTGTTAAATCCTGATGCATTCCCTCCTATAATCTCTCCATATCTAGCAAAATCCATAAAGAAAGGGTCATCTCTTGGACCTGCAAAGAATTTCATACCAGATGAGTTTGATCCTATAACTGCAGAAGCGTTATAAGATGTTATAGCAACTTCTCCCATTGTAGCGTTTTCATTTACAGTACTATTTAAGCCTGTAACAGATGGTGTAAAAGGACCAAAAAAGTACATTTTGCCATCTCTAGGTATAGCTTGAATTACAAAATCTTCTACATTGTCTTGATTGGTATCTATATTAAATTCTACCATAACATTTTCATCAAAAGATGCAGAAGCTGTTGCAGAAGGACTTAACAATCCTTGTACATTAGCCACAAATACTAAATTGCTGGTGTTTTCACCTTGAAACGCATAGAAATCGGTAATATCTGCTGATGTTCCACTAACAGCAGGAGCATCTATATGATCTGCCGCAATTGTAATTAAACCGATAATCGCTGCGAAAACGGTAACTAATAAAATTTTGTTTTTTTTCATTGTGTGATTTTTAAGTTAATATTTAATTGAATCTCAAAAACACTTACGAGAAAATGTGAAGTAGGGTTTTAAAAAAGATGTATTTTTTTTATTTTTATTTGTAAAGTATTGATTATCATTTGGTTGCTGTGTGTGGGAATTATCTATGGAGTAGGTGCTTTCCCAGATGAAGCCACCAATTCTTCTTTAAAAGAATTGGTGAAACAACTTTTTGAAGGGTATCGTAAGCTTATTGGGGTTGAGGATATTAACTAATCAATAACAAAAATAGCTTCTAAGTCTTTAATAAAATTTTTTAAACCTACTCCTGATAAATTGGTAAGAATAGAGATTACAACTTCTTTTTCAGGGTAGATTAGTAAATATGATGAAGCTCCAACACCACCTCCAGAATGACTGTATTTTAAAGTGTTATTAATTTTAGAAATAGCAATCCCAATTCCATAATTTGTACTCCTTTTAGATGATGTTATTTGAGGAGTAACTAATTCTTTTAAAGACGCTTTAGAGATTATTTTTTTATAAATAAATTCGTTTCCAAAAGAAACTAAATCTTCTGAGGTCGATAAAAACCCACCTCCAGCAGCTTTAAATTCGTTATTAACAGAAGGCCCTTCTTTAATTTTTCCATTTCTTTTAATATAAAATTTTGTTTTATTAGTAATCTTTTTATCAGAGAAGTCAACTGTGGTGTTTTTCATATTTAGAGGTTTAAAAATGTATTCTTGCATATATTTAAAATAATTTTGTTTAGCAGCATTTTGAATAACAACACTTAACAGATTCCAACCATATGTACTGTATATAAATTTTGTTTGCGGTTTTAAAAGTAAATCAGAATTTTTGAAAACATCCAAACCTTCAACAATTGACATTTTTTTATTGATTAAGAATTCTTTACCTCTGTAATGCCTTATTCCTGCTAAATGCCCTCCAAGTTGACGAATTGTAAAGTCATATTCTTTTTTAGGAAAATCAGGGACATACTGGTATAGACTTGAATCTAATTCAATTTTTTTAACGTCAACCAATTTAGCTAAAGCTAATGCAGTTAGAGTTTTGGAAATACTTGCTATTCTAAATTTTGTTTTACTTGGAACTACTTTTGTTCTGTTTTTTAAATTTGAATAACCAAATCCTTTAGACCAAATTAATTTTCCTTTTTTGGAAACAGAAATAGACATTCCAGGTATTTTATTTTGCAATAAATATTTTTTTGCAACAGTATTAGCTTTATGTACTTTATCTTTATCAACCTGACAATAAGATTTTTGAAAGCATACTATTAAGGCAAAAAAGAGGAGTACTTTTTTCATAGTTTTTTATAAATCAAATATTTTTCACGAACAATTTTAAACTTATTCAAACCTTTCTCCCAGGTTTTTCGAATTTCATTTTCAGACAAACCTTGTTCTAATTGTTGCTGTAGTTTTGTGTTTCCTGCGTGAATGGTAAAAGTAGCTCCAAAGAATTTTTCTGTTTTTGGAGTTTTTTGGTAAGCATCCATTAAAAAAGAAAGGTCAATTTTATCTAAATGTTTGGTTTTTCTTAAATCTACACCATAGCATAATTTGTTTTTATGCTTTGGATATTTAGCACCTTCATTGGCTTTTGGCATATAAGAAAAATCTGTTTTCTCAAAAAATGGAGCACCATATCTTTGAAACTGAAACTCAGTTCCACGACCTGCATTAATGGTTGTACCCTCAAAAAAACCTAAACTAGGATATAAGTTAATACTTTTATCATTTGGTAAATTTGGTGAGGGTTTAATGGGTAATGAATATCTAGAATTGTGCGTGTAATTTTTTAAAGGAATCACTTTTAAATCACACTCAATTCCATTTTTTAACCATTTTTCACCGTTAATCATTTGTCCGTATTCGCCAATGGTCATTCCATACACCACAGGCACAGGATGTTTACCAACAAAACTCGCGTGTTTTGGTTCTAAAACAGGTCCATCAATATAATGCCCATTTGGGTTGGGTCTATCTAAAACAATCAATGGAACACCATTTTCAGCACAAGCTTCCATAACAAAATGTAAGGTAGAAATGTAAGTGTAAAAACGAACGCCTACATCTTGAATATCAAAAATTACCAGATCAATATTCTCTAATTGTTTTGCTGATGGTTTTTTACTTTTTCCATGCAATGATAAAATAGGTAGTCCTGTTTTTATATCCACATCATCAGCTATATGAGCAGCAGCGTCTTCTTTTCCTCTAAAACCGTGTTCTGGTGAAAACACTTTTTTTACAGTTATTCCACTGTAATTGTGTAAATAATCTACTAGATGATGTGTCACCTTTTTAGATCTCATTACATTCGGAGCTACTTCAGCTCTTTGTAAAACCGATAAAACAGAGGTTTGATTTGCTACAATTGCTATATTTTTTCCTTTTAATAAGTTAAGGTATAGGTGTGTTTGTGCTGCGCCTGTTTTAATTACAGTGTCTTTTTCAACTTCAAGACTTGAAGTTTTAATTTTTGAATTTTGAACTTTCTTGGAGCAAGAAATCAGCTGAAAATTCATCAATAAAAACAAAAATAAATAGGTACTTTTACGAAGTTTAAAAAGAATCATCAAATTGAATTACGAGTTATTTATTGCTAAACGCATTATTGCCGGCAAAAAGTATAAAAATAGCATTTCATCACCAATAATAAAAATTGCAATTACAGCAATTGCTCTAGGTATTATTATTATGTTGATTGCTGTGGCTACTGGAGCCGGATTGCAATATAAAATTCGCGATAAAATGGCCGGTTTTAAAGGTCATGTTCAGATTATTAATTACGATAATAACAATTCAGACGTCTCCACAGTTCCGATTAAAAAAGATCAAGATTTTTATCCGAAATTTAAGAATATATCTGGCGTTAATAATATTCAGATTTTTGCTAATAAAGGCGGAATCTTAAGAACAGAAACAGATTTTGAAGGTATTATTTTTAAAGGAGTTTCTACAGATTACAATTGGACTTTTTTCAAAGAATATCTAGTGGGCGGGAGAGTGCCCGATTTTAGTCTAGAAAGAACAAAAGAAGTGTTGTTGTCGCAAACCATAATGAATCGTTTACAACTAAAATTAAATGATACAATTTTAGCTACCTTCTTTAAAACTTCCAAAAGTAAATTACTTTCTAACAGAAAATATACCATTGTTGGGGTTTACAACTCTGGTTTTGCAGAGTTTGATAAAACGATGATGATAGGCGATATTCGAGAAGTTCAAAAACTAAATAAATGGACAGAAAATGAAATTGGAGGTTTTGAAGTTATTTTGGAAAGTTTTGATGAAATTGAAGCCAAAGGAGAGGAAATTTATAGCAATATTGGAGCTACTCTAAATAGTAAAACCATTACTGAAACTTATGCAACTATTTTTGAATGGATTCAGTTATTTGATAATAATATATGGTTTATTATAGCTATTATGATTTTAGTTGCAGGGATTAATATGATCACAGCTTTACTCGTTTTAATTTTAGAAAGAGTTCAAATGATTGGTATTTTAAAGGCTTTGGGTAGCAACAATACAAGTATTCGAAAAGTCTTTTTGTACAATGCTGCTTATTTGATTTTAAAGGGATTGTTTTGGGGGAATATTATTGGTCTGTCTATTATTTTTATTCAAGATTATTTTAAGGTAATCACTTTAAATCCAGAAACTTATTATGTAAATACAATGCCTGTTCATATTTCTTTTAGTTACATTTTATTATTAAATATAGGTACGTTAATTATGTGTTTCTTAATGTTGATAATTCCTTCTTTTATCATTACTAAAATTCAACCTTCAAAATCAATTAAGTTTGCCTAATATTTGGTTGAATTATTATATTTCTTAAACTCATTTTCAATAATTTCATCCTTATTTTCAATAATATAATGTTGAAATGCTTGTGCTACATTTGTTAGTTTTTTTGTTTTCAACCAAATTAAATTCCAGTTGGTTTCTAGTGGTAAATCTTTAATTTTTATAATCTGTAAATCGCCATTTTTCAAAGCCTCATTCATACCAATAATAGGCATAATAGAAATTCCTAAACCAGCTATAACAGCTTGTTTTACAGCTTCGTTAGAAGTAAGTTCCATTTTTCTGACAATCTCTATTTTATGTTTAAATAAATAGCGTTCCATAGCTAATCTTGTTGCTGAACCTTTTTCTCTAAAAATAAAGAGCGATTTATTTAAATCTTTTAATGAAGCTTCTTTTTTGTGAGGATGATAGTCTCTACCAGCCACAAAAAACATTTTATTTTTCATTAACTCTATTCGTTCTATTTTCAGTTTTTTGGGTATAGTAGAAACCATGGCAAAGTCACATTCATTATTTTCTAATGCTCCAATAACTGACATTTTGTTGGTCACATCCATGGTAACATCAACCATACTATGCTTTTTTACAAATCCTGATAAAAAATAAGGCATTGCATATTTAGCAGTAGAAACAATAGCAATTTTTAATTTCCCTGCCAATTTGCCCTCAAATAATGAAGATTTGTAATTTATAGCTTCTACTTCTTCAAGAATTTTTGATGCAGCTTTAGCAATTTCACTACCAAATTCAGTGATGTATAATTTTCTTCCTACAACTTCAAAAAGTGGTAAATTAAATTGATCTTGAAAATTTTTTAACTGTATTGAAACAGCAGGTTGTGTTAAAAAAAGCTGCTCTGAAGCCTTAGTAACACTTTGTGTTTCAGCTATTTTTTTAAATATTACTAATTGATGTAAAGTGTAGTTCATAAAATATTTTTATGTATATCATTATAAATATAAATAAAAATATATGAAAAATAGACCGCACCTTTGTAAAAAATTAAAACAAATGGGTCAAGCAATTTTAAAATCAATTAAAAATCAAGAATCATCAAACAATGATGTTGTTATTCAAATAACAAGAAAACAATTAGTAACCTTTTGTCAAATTATGGTACTGGTAGCAATGGTTGTCTTAAATGTATTAGCAATAACTATTAATAGTCCTTTTTTAAAAGAACTGTTTATATCTCAAGCTATAATAATAACCATTTTTTTTATAAAAAACTCTAAAACTAATCAAATAATAAGATAATAAATAAGATATGAATAACTCAATAACAACTCAGACAGAATTAGAAAAAAGCACCAAAACTTTTAAATTAATTGAAGGTGATTTCACAAAAAGAGAAGCATTAAGTATTGTTGATAGTGTAATAAACGCAAAAATAAATTTTCATAAAGTACATAGATTATCGATACAAGAAGGTAATGAAAATGATAAATGTACTTATGATAATTCAAGAATAAATGAATTATTTGCTGATAAAAAAGAAACGAAAGAATTTTTAAGAAATTTAGAATCTAAAGGATGCAACATTAAAATTTCTAGTAACGTAACAATAACTATTCAAGAATAAATTAATTAATACCTTGTTTTTAGTAGGAAAACTGCTGTTTCATCAGCTTTCCTACTTTTTTTACGCCAAACTTTTACAAAATGGACTTACATTACCTAATAGATAACCTTACAAATCCAGCACTTTTATTTTTCTTTTTAGGCTTAATTGCTGTCAATTTAAAAAGTGATTTACGCATACCCGAGAACTCCTCTAAATTTATTTCTCTATACCTTTTATTAGCCATCGGATTTAAAGGAGGGCAAGAATTAGCACACAGTATAATTACATCAGAAATCATATGGTCTTTGCTTTTCGGAGTTCTTTTAGCGCTAATAGTACCAATTTATTGTTATTACATTTTAAGACTAAAATTAAGTGTAGAAAATTCTGGTGCTATTGCTTCTGCTTATGGTTCCGTAAGTGCAGTAACATTTGTAACTACAATTTCTTTTTTAGAAATGTCAAACATTTCTTTTGGAGGACATATGGTTGCAGTTATGGCGTTAATGGAAGCACCCTCGATTATCATTGGAGTTATATTAATAAACCTTAATAATAAGGATAAGAAGAAAAAGGCTTCGTTTAAACACATCATACATCATTCTTTAACCAACGGAAGTGTATTATTAATTATAGGTAGTTTGTTTGTTGGGTATTTTACAAATGATGCACAAGCTGAGGGTATTAAACCTTTTACCACCGATATTTTTAAAGGATTCTTAGCGGTGTTTTTATTAGATATGGGAATTACAAGTGGACAAAAATTAAAAGCATTGATTAAAAAAGGATGGTTTACACTTTCTTTTGCAATACTTATTCCGATAATAAATGGATGTTTGGTGGCTCTAATCAGTGGTTTGTTTATGGAAGAAGTTGGGAATAGATTATTAATGTCTATTCTAGCTGCAAGCGCTTCTTATATTGCAGTTCCAGCTGCAATGAAATTAGCTGCACCAAAAGCAAATCCAGGTTTGTACATTCCAATGGCATTAGCAATTACATTTCCTTTTAATATTACTATAGGTATGCCAATGTATCTCTGCATTATCGGAGTTTGTTAAGAAATGAATTTACAATATTTGCAATATTAATATTATTCGTAATTACCTTTTAAAGCATTTATAGTTAATCTTATCATAAGAGTAATAAATTCACAAAATTTTCATCTATTTTTGCCGAAGAATTTTTTGAAAATGAAATACGCAAAAAACATACTAGAAACCATAGGAAATACACCTTTGGTACAATTAAATTCAGTCACTAAAAAAGTTGATGCTTTGGTGTTGGCAAAAGTAGAAACATTTAATCCAGGGAACTCTGTAAAAGATAGAATGGCATTAAAAATGATTGAAGATGCTGAAGCAGATGGTCGTTTAAAACCAGGAGGAACAATTATAGAAGGAACTTCAGGAAACACAGGAATGGGTTTAGCATTAGCGGCAATTGTAAAAGGCTATAAATGTATTTTTGTAATTTCAGACAAACAGTCAAAAGAAAAAATGGACATTTTGCGTGCTGTTGGTGCAGAAGTTATTGTTTGTCCAACCAATGTAGAGCCAGATGATCCGCGTTCTTACTATTCAGTATCTAAACGTTTAGGTTCAGAAACTCCAAATTCTTGGTATGTAAATCAATATGATAATCCAAGTAATGCTATTGCGCATTATGAACAAACAGGTCCTGAAATTTGGGAACAAACTGATGGTAAAATCACTCATTTTGTAGTTGGAGTAGGAACAGGAGGAACTGTTTCTGGAACTGCAAAATTTTTAAAAGAGAAAAATCCTAATATTAAAATTTGGGGAGTAGATACTTATGGTTCAGTGTTTAAAAAATATCATGAAACAGGTATTTTTGATGAAAACGAAATCTATCCTTATATCACAGAAGGAATAGGAGAGGATATTTTACCAAAAAATGTAGATTTTTCTTTAATTGATGGATTTACCAAAGTAACAGATAAAGACGCAGCAGTTTATACCCGAAAGATTGCTAAAGAAGAAGGGATATTTGTTGGGAATTCTGCAGGTTCAGCTGTAAAAGGGTTGTTGCAATTAAAAGAGCACTTCATCAAAGATGATGTTGTTGTGGTTTTGTTTCACGATCACGGAAGTAGATATGTTGGTAAAATGTTTAATGATGACTGGATGAAAGAAAGGGGTTTTTTAGAAGATGATATTAAAACTGCTGCAGATTTAATTAAAAATCACGTCGAAAAACCATTAGTAACAGCTCAAACTGAAGAGTTAGTTTCGCACGCAATTGAACGTATGAAAGAATTCAAAATTTCTCAATTACCAGTTAAAGATGCTGAAGGCTTAGTCGGTTCTGTTGATGAAACTGATTTATTGAGAAGTTTTATAAGTGATAAAAAAATAGCAGATAAACCTATAAAAGATATTATGGGAAAACCATACCCTATTGTAAAGAAATCAGCAAAATTAGAAGTCATTTCTAAATTAATATCCAAAGAAAATGAAGCTGTTTTGGTAGATTTAGAAAATGGGAATCATCATATTATTACCAAGTACGATATAATTAGTGCTATTTAAAATTTGATATGTTTTTATCTGGGCCAAGTAGCTTTTTAGATTTTGTTTACATTTTTTTATTATTTATGTTACTTCCTTGTTTGTTCTTTGGAGGTATAATACATTCATTTTTTAAAGATTCTATTTTCTATAAAACAATAATAAAAATTAATTTATTAAGGAAAGTTTTGTACTATATTGTTTTAGTAATTAGTTCAGTATTAATTTGTATTCTTTCTTTTTATATTTTTGGAGAAATTTAAAAACAAAAAACCATCTCTAGCGAGATGGTTTTTTATAATCAACTAATTCAAATAATTTACACAATGAAAACAGTTTACTAAGTTGTCTTCAATTATTAATACGCAATTTGTATGCCAAAATTATTTTTTTTAAAAAAATTGAATATTAATTGGTTAGAATGAATTCTTTTTCAAGTTTAGCTAAAGAATTGCTACCAACAAAAACTTTAAATTTTCCTGTTTCTAAAACAAAATCTCCTTTTTCATTATAAAAACCTAAATGTTTTTTCGATAATTTAAATGTTATTGTTTTGGTTTCACCTTTTTTTAAGTGCACTAATTCAAAGCCTTTAAGTTCTTTTATTGGTCTTGTTGTACTTGCAAAGATATCTCTAAGGTATAACTGTACCACTTCTTTACCATCAAAGTTACCAGTATTAGATACTTCAATAGATACTTCTAATGTCTCTTTTTTGGTTATGTTTGTTGATGAAATTTTAAAATTATCATATTTAAAAGTAGTATAGCTTAACCCATATCCAAAAGGATATAAGGGTGTGTTTTTTGAATCTATATAATGAGACCAAAAAACATTATTACCAACATTTTTTGGTCTTCCAGTATTTTTATAGTTGTAGTAAATTGGTATTTGCCCAACATTTCTAGGAAAAGTCATTGGCAATTTTCCACTTGGGTTATAGTCACCATATAAAACTTGCGCAATAGCATTTCCAGTTTGACTTCCAAGTTGCCACCCCTCTATAATCGCAGGAATGTGTCTTGAAGCCCATTCAATTGTCAATGGTCTTCCATTTTGAAGTACTAATACAATATTTTTATTTACTTTATGTATCTCTTCTAAAAGCTCTTGTTGTAAACCAGGTAAATCTAATTTGGTTCTGCTTCTGCCTTCTCCACTTTGGTAACCATGTTCTCCAAGAACGATAACAACAACGTCAGACTTTTTAGCTATTGCAATAGCTTTTGCAAAACCAATTTTGTTAGATTTATTTATTTTTACTTCTTTAGTAAAACTAGTTTTGCCTACAATAAGGTCTACCCCTTTTTCATGTTTTATGAAATTTCCTGAATATTTTTGCAACCCTTCTAAAATAGATATTGCAGAATTATCATCCGCAGCAAGACGCCAACTTCCAAGTGGGCTATTTTTTTCTGATGCTAATGGTCCAATTAAAGCAATTTTTTGACCTGTTTTTTTTAAAGGGAGTATATTTTTTTCATTTTTTAGTAAAACAATTGATTTTTTAGCGATATCTAATGCTATTTGATGATGTTTTTTACTATTAATATTTCGTTTTTCATTTTCAGTATCACAGTATTTGTAAGGATTGTCAAATAAGCCTAATTCGAATTTTACCCTCAAAATTCTTTGAACAGCATCGTCAATTATACGCTCTTTAATAATTCCTTCAGTTACTAGTTTAGCTAATTCTTTAATGTAAACATGTCCTTCCATATCCATATCTGAACCAGCTGTAGCAGCAATTTTAGCAGCTTCATTTTTATCTCTTGCAATACCCCAACTTATAAGTTCTCTGATAGAAGCCCAATCCGAAACTACAAATCCATTAAATTTCCATTTTCCTTTTAATATACCTCTTTGTAAGTATTTGTTGCCAGTAACAGGTGTTCCATTAATTTCATTAAACGAATTCATAAAAGTTTTTACTCCTGCATCTAAAGATGCTTTAAATGGGGGTAGTATGATATTATGAAGTGTAGAGCTTCCAATATCTACTGAATTATATTCTTTTCCAGCACTTACAAATCCATAACCAGCAAAATGTTTAGCACAAGCAGCAATTGTATTTTTATCAGATAAATTTTTACCTTGAAATCCTTTAATTCTAGCTGTTGCTATTTTACTTCCTAAAAAAGGATCTTCTCCAGCTCCTTCCATAACTCTTCCCCAACGTGGATCTCTAGAAATATCAACCATTGGAGCAAATGTCCAGTTTATTCCTGCTGCAGATGCTTCTGTTGCAGCAACTCTTGCTGAATTTTCTATTGCTTTTAAGTCCCAACTTGCAGATTCTGCAATTGGAATAGGGGTAATAGTTTTATAACCATGAATAACATCGTATCCGAAAAGTAGAGGAATGCCTAAACGGGTCTCTTCTACAGCAATTTTTTGAAGTGCTTTTACATTTTTTACACTTCTTACATTTAGCATTGCCCCAACCCAACCATTTTTTAAATGTTGGTATTTATTTTTAGCATTTCCTTTTTTAGGGATAGGACCAGTTGCGTCCCAAAAACCACTATATTGATTCATTTGACCTATTTTTTCTTCTAAGGTCATTATTTTTAATAAAGAATCAATTTTCTTTTCAAAAGGATTATTTATTTGAGTATTTGTAGAAGTAGGTTCTTTTTTACATGAAATAGTTATTAATAACATTATTGCTGTAAAAAAGAGTTGTTTGGTTGTCTTCAATGTATTTTTATTAAAAATTATTGAACCAAAAATAAGTAAATAAAAAAATAGTTATTTAGCGTGTTTGTGTGCTTTATAAGAAGAACGCACTAAAGCACCGCTTTCTACATACATAAAGCCCATTTCTAAACCTAAAGTTTCATACTTTTTAAATTGATCTGGAGTAATAAATTCCTTTACTGGTAAATGTTTTTTTGTGGGTTGTAAATATTGTCCAATAGTAATAATGTCACAATTTACTTCTCGTAAATCTTTCATAGTTTGTATTATTTCTTCTTCAGTTTCTCCCAAACCTAACATTAAACCCGTTTTGGTTCGCATACCATTTTCTTTTAAGTATTTTAAAACTCCAAGACTTCTATCATATTTTGCTTGAATACGTACTTCGCGAGTTAACCTTCTTACAGTTTCCATGTTATGAGAAACTACTTCTGGATGTACTTCTATAATTCTGTCAATCTGTTTGGTGTTACCTTGAAAATCAGGGATTAAGGTTTCTAATGTAGTATTTGGAGTAGATCTACGAATTGCTTCTACTGTTTCTGCCCAGATAATAGAACCGCCATCTTTTAAATCATCTCTATCTACAGAAGTAATTACAGCGTGTTTAATGTTCATCAATTTAATAGAACGTGCAACTTTTTCAGGTTCATCCCATTCCACAGTTTCTGGTCTTCCGGTTTTTACACCACAAAAACCACAAGAACGTGTACATATATTCCCCAAAATCATAAAAGTAGCAGTTCCTTCTCCCCAACATTCTCCCATATTTGGACAGCTTCCACTCGTGCAAATGGTATTTAATTTGTACTTATCTACCAAACTTCTTAATTCAGTATATTTTTTACCTACAGGTAATTTTACACGAAGCCATTTTGGTTTTTGGGGTCTTTCAGGAAGGATAACAGAATCTATTGCCATTTTCTATCGAATTATGAAGTGCAAAGATACAAAGGAAAGTTTTAAATACTTGTTAAAAACTCTTTACTAACTTGTAGAATTAAGGTATGTGTTTTCTTTTGTATTTGAACCTTAAAATGTATGAGAATAAAAGAAGACCTAGCAAACCTAAAATTATTTTATTTCTATAGGACATTCTTTTAATTGGGTACTGAATCGGTTTATATTCATCATTAAAAACAATTGAGTTGAAAAATTTTTTTCTTTCAATTTCATTTAATCCATTTTCATTAAAATAAGAAAAAGAGTAAAGATTTTTATTGATGTAAAACATATTGGTTTCATGTAAACTCTTACCATCATTATTTTTATGCAAAAAACGATAGCCTTCTAGGTTATTTTTTTGAATAGATCCTCCGTAATCTAATTTATATGTATTGATTTCATTTAAAACATCTATTACATCTAAATAAAATGTTTTTAAACTTTTAGCATTAGTAGGTAAAACTGATTTACTTGAATTACTGTAATGTTCACTAAAAAATAATTTTTGAGCTATGAATTTAGAAGATTTATCTTCTGAATAAATTTCATAAACTCTATTATTATCTATAATAGTATCAAACTCATATACAGTAAATGGCATTTCTAAATATACAATAGAATCTAAATCATAGGTTCCCCAAACCTTATTTTGAGAAAATATTATTTGATAAGAAAAAAGAATTAAAATTGAAATAATTTTAATTTTCATAATAATTCTATCATTATAATTTATAAACTCAATAAAAACCAAATGCTAAAACCTATTAAAAATACAATTCCAACAATACTTAAAATTCGCAATAAAATATCTGGTCTATCTTTTTCAGGTGTATGTTTACCAGTGATGAGTTTATAATTTAAAATTGCATAGAAAGGAGCGGTTAAGAAAGATAGAATAGTTGCTATTTTAACTAATAAACCCATATTATCCATAAAGTATTTTAGGATTAAAAAAGTACCAACAAAAAGAAAAATAATCCAAAACCAATATCCAAATTTTAAATTTTTTCTCCAAAGTAGTTTTGTGGTTCTATTCATAACTCTAGGTGAAGCATCCATAGTAGTTATTGTTGTGCTAAACATTGTTGTAAATGCAGCTATAGCAATAAATATATGTGAGAATTCGCCTAAGTTTTTGGTATATAAATTGATAAGTTGTTGTGCAAAAACACCTCCTTTGTTAGAAAAAGTTTCGCCAGAGTTGTACATGACCAAAGCGCCTAAAAGTACAAAACAAATCCCTAAAAAGAGTGTGCCAATATAGCCTACATTAAAGTCGAAAACAGCATCTTTGGGGTTGGTCTTTACAATTGTAGTTTTATCTTTTTCAACAGACCAGATAGAGTGCCAAATAGAAACATCCATAGGTGCTGGCATCCATCCTAAAAAAGCAATTAAAAAAGTTAATTCTACTGCTCCTGAAGGAATTATTTGAGTAACATCAAATGCTTCTTTGGTACTAAATAAAGCCACAGAAACTGCAATAATTGTACTTATGGTTAGAATTAGAATGATGTATTTCATTAAATTATCTAGCAATTTGTATTTTCCAATAACCAAAAAGAGCAGGCTGATAAACATTAACATAGTAGACCATAAAACCAAATTATTAGTTATTCCAAATAGTTGAGAAGCTAAACCAGCAGTAACAATTGTAACAGCTGCCTGAATAGTAAACATGGTGGCAAAATTTAAGATGTAATAAGCTATTAATACTCCTTTGCCAAGTTTTCTATACCCATCTAATAAGGTCTCACCGGTTGCAGCAGCATATCGTGGCCCAAATTGAAAAAAAGGATATTTAAATAAATGCACCAATAATAAAGCCCATATTAGACCAAAACCAAATTCTGCACCAGCTCTTGTAGATTGTACCAAATGAGATACACCAATGGCAGCACCTGCAAATAATAAACCCGGACCTAAAGATTGCAAAAATGATTTTTTCATATTAAGAATCTTTAATAATTTCTGCCAACAACTTTTTAGCTCGTAACAACTTTACTTTTACGTTGTTCATAGATTCATTAATTTGTTCAGAAATTTCTTTATAACTTAATTCTTGAAAATAACGTAATTGAATAATTTCTTGATATTTAGGTTTTAGTTGTTTAATGTCTTTTAAAAGTTTGGCTAAATTTTGTTCGGTAATAATTTTATCTTCTGGAGTGGGGTTTTCATCAGCAACTAAATATGCACTTTTTTCCTGTTCTTTAGAAGTGTCTGTAGCTATTGAAATGTTTTTTTTACGTAATAAATCGATATGTAAATTTTTAGAAATGGTAATTAACCAAGTTTTAAAAACATATTTGTCATCATAAGTTTCTATTTTATCAAAAGCTTTAGAAAATGTTCTGATGGTTATGTCTTCTGCATCGTTTTCATTTTGTGTTTTTCTTAGTTGATAATTATACACATCATTCCAAAATGCATCTAATAAAAAACTAAAAGCAGATTGACTTCCATTTTTAGCTTTTAGAATTTGAATATTAAGTTTTTTTTTATCTATTTCCAATGATTTGGTTTTGACCACAAATTAGTGATAAAAATTGATAATTGAAAAAGCAGTAATCCAATTTCTAAAAAAGGTAAAAAATAAATGATTAGATCTTCTTTTAATTTTTTTGCTGAAAAAGCAACTACTAAAAATTGAATTACATAATAAGTTATCACTAATGGAAAGATAGTTTTCCATGAGTAGAAGAAAAATAGTGAAGTAGCTAAGACATAGAAAAACACTTTTGAAACAAAAAACAAACCTAAAAGAACTTTATGTTTAACTTTATAATGGTTTGCTGTAGAAATATGTCTTCTTTTTTGACGAAACCATTGCGTAAATGATTGTGGAGCTTCAGATACAGTAAAACTATCTGCTCTCGTGCAAATTGCAGTATTCTCTTTAATAGCAGCATCTTGTATAAATAAATCATCATCACCCGATTTTATATGCATGTGATTAATGAATCCTTTTACGTTAAAAAACTCGTTTTTGTGATAGGCTAAATTTCTTCCTACACCCATGTAAGGAGAACCTAACTTAGCATAACTAAAATACTGAACAGCGGTTAATAGTGTTTCAAAACGAACAAATAAATTGACTATTAATTTTTCCTTTTTGTATTTTCCGTATCCTAAAACTATGGTTTTTTCGTCAGAAAAGTTCTGACTCATTTCTGATATCCAATTTTTTGAAACGGGTTTACAATCTGCATCTGTGAATAATAAATGCTTGTTTTTTGCAGCTTTTATACCTAAAGTAAGAGCATATTTTTTGTTTCCCCAAAAAGCTTCAATATTTTTAACATCAATTACAGTAATATGATTGTGTTTTTTTTTGAAGGATTGCATTACTTCTGAGGTTGAATCTGAAGAAGCATCATTAATTAAAACAATTTCAAAATCTGGATATTTTTGATTGATAATTAAAGGTAGAAATTTTTGTAAATTACTGGCTTCATTTTTTGCGCAAATAACTACAGAAATAGGAATTTCCATTCTCTTTCTTTTCTTTTTTTGATTATCAAATAAGAAAGAAGAAAAAGCTAAATAATATAAAATTTGAATAACTGTAAATACTACAAAAGCGTAGAAAAGTACAGATAAAATCATTTAAAAGAAAGATTATTTATGTTGAGGTTCTGAACAAGAATCGAATTGATCAGGTGTTTTTCCACAAAAACCACAAGATTCTCCAGTTTCATTTAACATTGGATTTTGGCTTGCACAAGTACCTGCAAATTTACCATCTTTTTTTGCCCAAATTTTAATTGCAATTCCAGCAACGCCAAGAGCTAATAAACCTAAAGTTAAAAATAATAGTTTCATAAACGAAGATTGTATGACAAAGATACATATTCTTATTGTTAAGATAAAAAAATGAGTAAAATATTAACAATGTGACTTTTTAAAAAATTGAGTGTCTAAAAATTGTTATCAACTAAACATTTTACATTATGAAAAAATATTTTGCTGAATTATTCGGAACCTTCTGGTTAGTTTTTGGAGGATGTGGTAGTGCAATTTTTGCTGCTGGTTTTCCAGAATTAGGTATTGGTTTTGTTGGAGTTTCTCTAGCTTTTGGTTTAACCGTTTTAACAATGGCGTATGCTGTTGGACATATATCTGGTGGGCATTTTAACCCTGCAGTTTCTTTTGGCCTTTGGGCTGGAGGTAAATTTTCTGCCAAAGAATTAATTCCATATATTATTTCTCAATTAGTAGGTGCAATTTTAGCTGCTGCTGCTTTGTATTTAATTGTTTCAGGAAAATCAGGATTTGAATCTATTGGCGGTTTTGCTGCAAATGGATATGGAGAATTATCTCCAGATAAATATACTATGCAATCAGCATTTATAGCAGAATTTTTATTAACAATGTTCTTTTTACTAATCATTTTAGGTAGTACAAATGAAAGAGCACCTAAGGGTTTTGCACCAATTGCAATTGGTTTAGGTTTAACGTTAATTCACTTAATAAGTATTCCAATCACTAACACTTCTGTTAACCCAGCGCGTTCTATGAGTCAAGCAATTTTTGCAGGAGGCGAATATTTAACACAGTCTTGGTTGTTTTGGGTAGCCCCTATTGCAGGAGCAGTTGTGGCAGGAATAATACATAAAACTTTATTTGATAAAGAATAAAAAAATTAATCCCTAACTCTGTCCAAAACCAGAAGAATGAAATGTTCTTCTGGTTTTTTTGTATGTTTACTTTTTTGAAAACAACCAATTGAGAGAAGACAATTTTATTAAGCAATTACAGGCTGGAAAACAAGCTGCATTTAGTAAACTTTTAGATGATTATCAGCAGAAAGTTTTCGGTACTTGTATTTCCTTTATTCCAAATAAAGAAGATGCTGAAGATGTTGCGCAAGAAGTTTTTTTGGAAGTTTTTAAGTCTATTGCTAAATTTAAAGGAAACTCAAAATTATCAACTTGGATATATCGAATAGCTACTAATAAATGTTTAGAGTTTATTAGAAAGAAAAATACCAAAAAACGTTTTGCATTTATGCAAACTATTTTAGGAAATGAGATTCCAATTGATAAAACAAGTTATTTCACCGAATTCAATCACCCAGGTATTTTATTAGAAAATAATGAAAAATCAGAAATTATTTTTAAGGCAATTAATACTTTGCCAGAAAGTCAGAGAGTAATTTTTACTTTGGCTAAAATTGATGGCAAAAGTTACCAAGAAATTGTAGAAATTACTGGCAAAAGTTTATCCTCTGTAGAATCGGTAATGTTTAGGGCAAAGAAAAATTTACAAGAAAAATTAGAAAATTTTTATAAAAAAGATATTTTTTAAAGTAAGAAAATTAGTGAGATTGAAAAAAAAATATTTAACGCAAGTTTTTAAAAAATAAAGCATCTAAATAATTATAAAATTATTTTGTAATAAAATCAAAATGAATAATAAAGAACACATCAATAAAGAAATACAAGATACATTTAAAGTATTAGAAAACATAGAAAAGATAGAGGTAAATCATTTTTTTAAACATAAAGTTTTACAAAGAATGAATGCAGAAAAAGTAGAAAAACAAACTATTTTTTCTTGGTTTACACCTCAATTACAGTTAGTTACTTTAAGTATAATTTTATTAATAAATTGTGCTACTGTTTTTTATGTTTTTTCAGATACAGAAACAAGTTCAAGTTCAACTATAGAAGAATTTGCACAAGAATATTCTTTACAATCAAATAGTAATTCTTTTTTAAATTAGAAAATATGAAATCAAAATTACTTCCTATTTTATTAATAGCTTTAATCTTTTTAAACGGAGCTTTAATTTTTATGTTGATAAATAAGCCTCACGAGAAAAGAGATATACACCCTAAAAGGAATTTTCTGACTCAAGAATTAGGATTTTCTGAAAAACAAAAAAATCAATTTATAGAGTTCGATAAAATTCATAGGGAAAACATGATGGAAATCGATCAGGAATTAAGACAAAGAAAAGATATTTTATTTAGTTCTTTTCAAAAAACTAACTTTTCTGTAGATAGCTTAATAAATCAAATCGGGAATTTACAAGCTAAAAAAGAAGCTGAAGTATTTCGATTTTTTACTATAGTCAGAACTTTATGTAATAATGAACAATCAATTAAATTTGATAAAATTATAAAAAAAGCTATAGGAGGAGGTAAACCAGGACCTCCCAATGATAGAAGAATGCCTCCACATGAAGACGGTAGACATCGTCCACCAAGATAAAAATTACATAAAACAACAAGTTTTTTTTAAAAAAATCATCTAAATAAACATAGACTCAAACTATTAGTAATTTATGAGGTCAAAGAATAAATTAAACTCTATAAACACGATGAAAAATTCTCAATACCTTAAAACATCAGCTCTATTTTTTTTACTTGCTTTTATAATGAATTCTTGTAGTTCATCATCATCAATTACAGGAGAAGATGATGATGTGGTAGTCGATGATACTTTTAATCCTACAACAACTACGTACGATATAACCCCAATTTTAACTTATTTTGATAATGTAGATGGAGTTTCTTATTCTGTTACTGGAAATAATGTAACTTTCACTAGTAAAGGAACACCAAATCACACCAGTCCTTATTGGGATACCTCTAATCCATTATATGAAGCTTATAATGGTACAAATTCTAATTGGAGAAAAAACCCTAATTCTATAGGTGAGCAAAATTTGACTTTTACAATGACACTCAATCCTAAAGAAGCAACTAATAAAAGCGCTACTCCAATGGGACCAATTGGATTATCCAGAAATGGAGTAGTGTTTTTTAATCAATACGCAGCAGGTGGCGCAGATTTAACTAATGAAATAAATTCTTTTGATCAATGGTTAGGTCATCCAGCAGGAACATTGTATCACTACCATATAGAGCCAACATATTTAACAACACAGTTTAGTAAAAGTGGTTTTTTAGGTTTATTAGCAGATGGTTTTCCTGTATATGGACCAGAAGAAAATGGAAGCACACTTACGTCTTCAGATTTAGATGATTATCACGGACATACTTCTGCAACAGCAGATTTTCCAAAGGGAATTTACCATTATCATATTACAGCAGATGCGCCGTATTTAAATGGAAATGGTTTTTTTGGAACAGCAGGAACCATAACAAGATAGTCTTTTGAGATATTTAAAGGTTGGCATAATATTTTGTTTACTTTTTATCAATTGTAATCAAATAAAGGTAGATAAAACTTCTATTTTAATGGATGAAATTACAATCCCATCCATTGAAAAGAATATAAATAATGCTAGTTTTAAAATTAAAAATGGAATTCTATTTTTTGATAAAAAACAATATTCTGGAATAGTAAAAGAGTTTTATGATGATGGAGTTTTAAAAACAAAATCGGAGTATTATCAAGGAAAAAGACAAGGTGAATTCTTTGGTTGGTATGCAACAGGAAACAGGTGGTTCGAACGTTATTATAAAAAAGGAATTAAAGTAAAAAATCACAAAGGATGGTTTAATGACGGTCAGCAAATGTTTGAATACCAGTTCAATGCTAATGGTGTTTATAATGGCTACACTAAAGATTGGCATTATAACGGGCAATTGGCTAAACATTTTAATTTTATAGAAGGAAAAGAATCGGGGAGTCAAAAAATGTGGAAATTAGATGGAAAAATCCGTGCAAATTTTCACACTATTAATGGAGAAAGACACGGTTTAATTGGTTTGAAAAACTGTGTGAGTGTTTTGTCAGAAAATAAAGAATAAAAATGAAACTACAAACGATACTTTTATTAATCATTATCTGTAGCTCTTGTAAAAAAGTTGACGAGGTTAATAGATCAAAAACACTCCCTTTTTACAATTCAGAAGACTTTACACCAGAATGGATTGCTAAAACAGATAAAAAGTATAGCAAAATTCACACGATAGCTCCGTTTGAGTTTTTCAATCAAAATGGAAAAAAAATTACAAATAAAGATTTTGAAGGCAAAATATATATAGCTGATTTTTTCTTTACAACATGCCCAAGTATTTGTCCAGTTTTGGCAAAAAATATGAGTAAAATCCAAGAGATTTATAAAGATGATGATGATATTATGTTATTATCACATTCAGTTATGCCTTGGGTAGATACAGTTAGAAAAATTAAGGAATATGCAGCTGAAAAAAATGCGGTTGATAATAAATGGCATTTGGTTACTGGAGATAGAGATAAAATTTACAATATCGCAAGAACATCATATTTTGCTGATGAAGATTTTAAAAAGACAAAAGATGAAAGTGAATTTATTCACACAGAAAATTTTGTTTTAGTGGACAAAAAAGGAAGAATTAGAGGAGTATATAATGGGACTTTATCATTAGAAGTACAAAGGTTAAAACGTCATATAGAACTCTTGAAAAAAGAAAGTTAAAAGTTTAACTTAGGGGGAAGAAAGTCTCATCATTAATTTGGTGGGACTTTTTTGTTAAAGTAAAGTTAATGCACACAAGTTTTTAAAAACTGTGGCATCTAAACTATTATAAACTTAAAAATTAAATCAATTAAATAATTCGAATATGAAAAATTTTATAAGAATACTATTAGCCTCAGTTGTTATCTTTAACGTATTTTCTTGCTCTAAAGATGAAGTTTCAGAGGTGCTAGAAGAACAAGAAGAATTAGTAGATGATGTGGTTGTTAAAGATGATGATACAAGTTTTGAAGCAACAGACTGGACAACCACCTCACATAGTAAAGATGCTGATCCAAATTTTGAGGAAGTCTTTCAAGACAATACTGTAAAAAGATTAGATTTTGTGATTACAAAAGAAAGATGGCAGAGTATGTTAGATGATATGACGAACACTTATGGTGTCTTTGGAGCTAGTAGTGGAGGAGGACAAGGTGGTGGTTTAATAACTACTAATGAAGACCCAATTTTTGTTCCCGGAGAAGTATTTTATAATGGAAAACAATGGTATAGAGTTGGTTTACGATTTAAAGGAAATTCGAGTTTACAATCAAGTTGGAGAAATGGAATTCTAAAATTGTCATTTAAAATGGATTTTGATGAATTTGAAGATAATTATCCTCAAATTAAAAATCAACGTTTCTACGGATTTAAAAAATTTAGCCTAAAAAACAATTATGAAGATAAATCTTTTTTAAGAGAAAAAGTAGCGACAGATATATTTAGAAATTCAGGTTTAGCCGCTTCTCATGCAGCATTCTATACACTTTATATAGATTATGGTGATGGCCCAAAATATTTCGGATTATACACGCTTGTAGAAGAAGTAGACGGCAGTGTGTTAGATACTCAATTTTCTAGTGATAATGGTAATTTATATAAACCAGATGGTGATGCTGCATCTTTTGCATTAGGAACTTTTGACCAAGATGAGTATGAGAAAAAAACAAATGAAGATGAAGCAAATTTTACAGATGTTTCTAATTTGTTAAACATTATCCATGATTCTAAAAGGACTACAGATCCTGCTAGTTGGAGAGCAGATTTAGAAGCTGTTTTTGATACAGATGTATTTTTAAAATACTTGGCAGTAAATACTGTTATCCAAAACTGGGATACTTATGGAAGAATGACACATAATTATTATTTATACAATAATCCTGATAATGATAAATTAACATGGATTCCTTGGGATAATAATGAAGCTTTACAGACAGGTAAAAGAGGTGGTTCTTTACCATTAGATTTTTCAGGGTTAAATACTACAGAATGGCCTTTAATAGGTTATTTATATCAAGATGATATATATAAAGCCAAATACAATACTTATGTAGAAGAAGTAATTAATAATGCTTTTAAAGATAATACTATTCAAGATTTATATACGAATTATGCTTCTTTAATTGAGCAATACGCTACTTCCGAACTTTCAGGATATTCATTCTTAAATAATAGTTCTGATTTTCAATCTGCCGTAAGTCAGTTGAAAAATCATGTAACTTCTAGAAAAAATGCAGTTTTAGATTATTTAAAATAAGTTTATAAAATGAGAACTATTTACTATTATTTAATTGTTTTGTTTACGCTTTTATCAAGCTGTAAAAAGCATCAGCACAACCATGATGATAATTATTCGCATTCCCATGAGCATCTATCCGAGAATCATACGCATTCAAAATTAGTCAATAATTATTTTGGACCCTATCAGTTAATCAATAATGATTATGGAACAAAAACAATAGTCACTTTAGAAAATGGATATCGAAAAATGACTACAAATGCACTTCCAAATCACAAAACTGGTGAGTTTCCTAGAAAGGGAAATCCAAATAAAATTTCGGAACAAAATAAACAGTACATGTTTCCTTTAAATCCAAAATATAAAGGAGATCCAACTTGGGTTAGAGAGCCTGGTGTTGCGTTAAATGGTGTGAAATTTGAACCTGGAACTGCAGAAGTTGTAATTTGTCAAACAGGGGAAAATTATAGAGTCGAAGCTTTTCAAAATATAATTAACTTAGGGTTAGATTTTAATCATGCCCATGTACAACCCACAGGAGCATATCATTATCATGGTTCACCGACTTCGGTAATTGAAAATTTTGATAATGGAAAAGATTTGGTACATATTGGTTTTGCACACGATGGTTTCCCTATTTATTACTCAAAAAAAGGAGTGTATAAATCGAGTTATCAATTGTTAAACGGAACTAGAGATGGAGAAGATTGCACCTATTCAAATCCTAAAAGAACAATTGAAATTTCTGTTGAAGATAACCATGACGGAACGTATACATCAGATTATAAATTTGTTGAAGGTTTCGGAGACTTAGACGAATGCAATGGAACTACAATTGATGGAAAATATGTTTATCTAGTTACAGATGAGTTTCCTTATGTAAGTAGATGTTTAATGGGAGAGTATGAAGAACCAAAACGCGAAAGAAGGCGAGATAATAGAAATAGACCAAGAAGTTTTGAAGATTTATTGAAAAGAATGGATATTAATAAAGATGGAAAGCTATCAAAAGAAGAAGTTAGAGGTCCTTTAGAGAATCTATTTTCTAAAATTGATTTAAATAATGATGGTTATATAACCAAAGAAGAACTTAAAAAAGCTCCAAAACCAAATAGAAGATAAAAATTACAATTTATAAGAAATAACATCTAAAAAAATAGAAATAATAAAAACTCTGTAAAACAAGTAATTGTAGATATTACAAAAAGAGAAATAATGTTTGGGGAAGTGTTATTCTAAAAACCTTATCATTTTTTATGATAAGGTTTTTGTTTTTTTTAACACAAAAGGCACAAGTTTTAAGAACAATAATCATCTAAAAATAAGTAATCAACTAATAACGCTATAAATTTAGTATGAATAAAGTAAAAACAATATTAAATACATTTTCTCCTATTTCTTTAAAAGAAATGAACGGTGTTTCTTTGATGAAAAGAACGGATACAAAATTTGTAATTCATACTCATCAATTAATTTCAATTTTAGAAGACTTAAAAAAAGACTATAAAGTTTTAGAAATTAATAAAGATAGAATTATGAGTTATTCATCCTTGTATTTTGATACAGCAGAAAATAAGTTTTACAAAGATCATCATAATGGAAAAAATAACAGAATTAAAATTAGACAACGCAAGTATGTTGAATCTAACTTATGCTTTTTAGAAATAAAGCAGAAAAATGGAAAAGGAGAAACAAATAAATCTAGAATTCCTGTAACAGATTTTGAAACATCACTTAACGCAACTTCCAAAAAATTTATTTCATCCATTACAAACACAGAATATGATTTAATACCAAGTTTATGGAATCAATTCAATAGAGTTACGTTGGTGAATGTAAAAAATAAAGAACGTGTCACTTTAGATTTAAACTTAAATTATAAGATAAATGAAGTGGAAAAGAGATTTGAAAACTTAGTAGTTATCGAAGTAAAACAAGAACGTTTTAATAGAAAATCTAAAATAATAAAATCTTTAAAAGTAATAAGGCAAAATCCATATAGTATAAGCAAATACTGTATTGGTATGATTAGCCTTTACAATGATTTAAAGTATAATATTTTTAAAAAGAAATTAATAAGAATTAATAATATCATAGCATAATTATGGAGTTTTTAGAAATCCCAATTTTTGATGACGATTTTTTTAAAATGTCATTTCGTTTTATCATAAATCTAATTTTTTTAACCTTAATTATTAGGTGGTTGTATTACACATCTACCAAACGTAAAGACTATTTATTTACATTTTATATGATAAGTTTTATAGTGTTTTTCTTGTGTTTTACACTCAAAAAATTCGAGTTAGATATAGGTATGGCACTTGGACTTTTTGCCATTTTTGGCATCATTAGGTATAGAACTGATGCTATTAATATTAAAGAAATGACCTATTTGTTTGTAGTTATTGGCGTCTCTGTGATGAACTCTTTGGCCAACAAAAAAATGAGTTTTTCAGAAATTATTTTAGCAAATGTTATCATAGTTGCTGCAATTGCAATTATTGAAAAAGTATGGCATTTAAAACACGAGGTAACTAAGGTAGTAGTTTATGAAAATATTGATAATATAAAACCAGAGAACTACAACTTATTAAAAGCAGATTTAGAAAATAGAACAGGTTTATCTATTAATAATATTGCTATCGGTGATATAGATTTTTTAAAGGATACAGCAGATTTAACCATTTTTTATTACAACAGAAAATAAAGTCAAAATCATTTAAAATAGACTAAAAAATGAAAAAAAGAATACTGAAGAATATCATAATATTTAATTTACTGTTGGTATCAAATGTAAATTTTGCACAGACGAAAGGTGAAACAGATTTGACTTTATGGAACTCAATTACATTAGATTATGAGTTGAATAAAAAGTGGAATTTAGGTTTGGAAGGACAATTCCGATTTAAAGAAAATATATCTGTTATAGATGCTTATTTTACAGAATTTTCTGGAGAATACAAGCTGTCAAAAGGTTTTCGAATCGGTGCTGCTTTGCGATATATAAGAGAAAATGACAATAAAGGAAACATACAAGGCTATGAAAATCATTTTAGATTTCATCTTGAAGCAAAATACAAACACAAAATAAAAGATTTAAAAATTGGGTATAGATTACGTTATCAAAATAAAAATGAGTTGGGAGTTTCTTATGACGAAGGAGATTTTGTAAATCAAAACCTCAGGTTTAAGACTTCTTTAACATATAATTTCAAAAAATGGAGTTTAGACCCAAAGTTCGCTGCAGAAATCTTTCATAGATTTCAAGAAGGAAAAGACAATGGTTTTAATAAATATAGATTAACTTTTGGAACAGATTATAAAATTAAGAATTATGGTGAAATAGGAGTGTATTATAGGTTTGAAAAACAATTAAATGTTGATTTTCCTGATACAACTAACATCATTGGATTAAAATACACTTATAGTTTTAAATAGGTGTTTAAATTACATTAACTTCAATTTCTAGGGTGATACCAAATTTTTGTAAAATCGTTTCTTGGATTTTTTGTGCTAAATGGTGTATTTCTTTCCCAGAAGCATTTCCGTAATTCACCAAAACTAAAGCTTGTTTGGTATGTACACCATAATCTCCAAAACGTTTTCCTTTAAAACCAGCTTGTTCTATTAACCAACCTGCAGGAACTTTAACTTCAGTACCGGAAACTTTATAACTGGGAACAGTAGGATATTTTTCTTGAAGCTCTAAAAACTGCTGTTTAGAAATCACAGGATTCTTAAAAAAACTACCACTATTTCCAATTTCTTTTGGATCAGGAAGTTTTGATTTTCTGATAGCAATTACAGCATCAGAAATATCTTTTAGTGTTGGTTTACTAATTCCTTTAGAAGCTAATTCTGTTTCAATGGCACCATAAGAAGTATTTAAATTATGGTTGTTTTTAGTTAATTGAAAACTCACAGAAGTAATAATGTACTTACCTTTTACTTCATTTTTAAAAATGGAGTTTCGGTAACCAAAATTACATTCAGCGTTTGAAAACTGAACTAATTTTCCGGTTTTAATTTCTAAAGCCTCAACCTTGGTAATGGTATCTTTTACTTCAAAACCATAAGCACCAATATTCTGTATAGGACAAGTACCTACATTTCCTGGAATTAGAGATAAATTTTCAACACCACCATAATTATTATCCACACACCATAAGACAAATTCGTGCCAATTTTCACCAGCGTTAACTGTTAAATAGATATCATTATGATTTTCTCTATCAATAGAAATTCCTTTAATATCAATATGAACAACCAATTCTTCAATGTTTTTGGTTAGTAACATATTGCTTCCTCCAGAAATTAAAAAAATATTTTTTTCCTTTTTTAAAAGTTGTTGTAATTGATAAACAGAATCAACAGAAATAAAACGTTTTGCAATAACATCAATACCAAAAGTATTGTATTTTTTAAGTGATATATTTTGTTGAATATCCAATTAACTGTTGTATTGTTTTAACGCTTCTTTTAAGATTTCTACAGAACGAATTAAGTCTTTTTTATTCAAAACATAAGCCATTCTAATTTGATTTTTCCCTTCTCCTTCTGTTGAATAAAATCCACTTGCAGGAGCTACCATAACTGTTTCGTTATTGTCATTGAATTTTTCTAAAATCCACTGTGCAAAATCATCTGTATCCTTAACTGGCAATTCAGCAACACAGTAAAAAGCACCTTTTGGATTAGCTACTTTTACACCATCAATTTTTTGTAATTCTTTAATTAAAGTGTTTCTCCTTTCAACATATTCTGCTTTTACATCATCAAAATAACTTTGAGGTGTTTCTAATGCAGCTTCACTTGCAATTAATGCATACGTTGGTGGACTCAATCTTGCTTGGGCAAATTTAATAGCAGTTGCAATAAAATCATCATTCTTAGATACAATACAACCAATTCTTGCACCACACATACTATAACGTTTGGAAACCGAATCGATTACTATTGCATTTTGCTCTAAACCATCTAAAGACATTATTGAGGTGTGTTGTAACCCATCGTAAGTGAATTCACGATAAACTTCATCAGCAATTAAAAATAAATCGTGTTTTAAAACAATTTGTTTTAGTTTTTCAATTTCTTCTTTTGAGTATAAATATCCAGTGGGGTTTCCAGGGTTACAAATTAATATTGCTTTTGTTTTTTTGGTGATGAGTTTCTCAAAATCTTCAATCTTAGGAAGCGCAAAATTATCTTCAATTTTAGAAATTACGGGTACAACTTTTACACCAGAAGCAGTAGAAAATCCGTTGTAATTTGCATAAAAAGGCTCAGGAATTATAATTTCATCACCTGGATCAGTTATGCTTCCAATAGTAAATAAAAGAGCTTCAGAACCTCCTGTTGTTGCAATTATATTATTAGCAGAAACGTAAATGTTATTTTTCTTATAATAATTAGCTAACTTAATTCTGTATTCTTCAGAACCTTCAGAACGTGCATAAGATAAGGTTTTAATATTATTGTTTTTTACAGCATCTAAAGCAACTTGAGGGGTTTTAATGTCTGGTTGGCCAATGTTTAAATGAAAAACTTTGGTTCCTCTTTTTTTAGCATCTTCTGCATAAGGTACCAATTTACGAATAGGTGAAGATGGCATTTGAGTTCCTTTATTAGATATTGAAGGCATAATAAAATTTTAAGATTTTCTGTATGCAAATTTCCGAAATATATTTTATTTAATTCATTTTATTAAAGAAAGTTTAAAGGTTAAATATTTCCTAAAAAACAATAAATAAAATTTAAGATTTGTATCTTGAAGAAGTAATATGATACAGTTGGAAATTAGAAATAAATTATTTTTTATTGTTTTTTGTTTTTTTACTTGGATTTCAAATTCTCAGACAGGTTTTCAATTCAAAAATCCAGATAAGAATCATCAAGTAGTAAGTTTTAAAAAAATTAATAACTTGATTGTTATCCCATTAAAAATTAACGGAAAAAAACTTTCTTTTATATTAGATACAGGTGTTAATAAAACAATTCTCTTTAGTCTCTCTGCTAATGATAGTATTAGTTTGTTAAATACTAGAAAGATGAAACTAAAAGGTCTAGGAGGAGGCGATTCTGTAGACGCGTTAATCTCTCAAAAAAATACTGTTGAAATTAAGGGAATAAAAACTAAAAATGAAACCATATTTGTAGTGCTGAAAGATTTTTTTAATCTTTCAGGTAAAATGGGAACTACCATTCATGGTATAATTGGTTACAGTTTGTTTAAAAATTTCATCGTTAAAATAAATTATAAAACCAATAGATTGCATTTTTACAATCCAAAAACGTTTGACTATGAGAAGTGTAAAAAATGTTTTTCAACAGATTTGAGATTCTACAGAAAAAAACCCTACATAAATACAAAAGTAGTTTTAGATACAGTGTCTGGAAAAACAACTGATGTTAAAATGTTAATTGATACTGGCGGAAGTGATGCGATATGGTTGTTAGAAAAATCAAAAAAAAATATTGTTACACCCAATCGCTTTTTTAATGATATTTTAGGTGAAGGCCTAAGCGGAACGATTTATGGTAATAGAAGCAGAATTCCAACTTTAATTTTAGGCGATTATAGAATTAAAGAACCAACTTGTTCTTTCCTCGATTCTCTATCTACAGTTAATGCAAGAAAGTTTACAGAAAGGAATGGTAGTATCGGTGGTGGAATTCTAAGTCGTTTTAAAATTTGGATAGATTATAGAAATCATAAAATAGTTTTTAAAAAGAATGGCTCATTTAAAAAAGGATTTAATTATAATATGAGTGGTTTAGATGTGGTTTATAGTGGTAAAGAACTAGTTAGAGAGAGAGCTATTCAGAAATTTTATAATTCGTATGATGTTGAGGTAGATAAGAGGTCGTCTATTTCTTTGGTAACTAGGTATGAATACCGTTTTAAACCTTCTTATAAAATTAATAAAGTTGTTGTAAATTCTCCTGCAGACAAAGCAGGGTTAAAAAAAGACGATAAAATTATAAAAATAAATGGTAAACCTGCTCACGAATTAACCATGGCAGATATTCTTTATAAATTTCAAGAAAAACACGGTAGAAAAATAAAAATAACTATCGAAAGAAACGGAGAAAGAATGACTCTTCAGTTTCGTTTAGAGAAAAAAGTTTAACTATCAGATAAAATACTTTTTTTCTTTTGTAGAGAAACTCCCATTTCTACATAGCCCTTAATTTTAATTACTTTTCTTTTATTTTTAGCATTAGAGAAAATAGTAATTGCTTTAGAAAACCCGCCAACTCTTTTCGTGTCGTAAGAAACTTTTATTTCACCTTTTTCACCAGGCATTATAGGTTTTTTTGGCTTTTTAGGAACTGTACAACCACAAGAAGACTGTATGTTTTTTATAATTAAAGGTTGGTCACCAATGTTGGTGAACACAAAAGTACGTTCTCCATTATCTCCTTTGGCAATTTTACCATAGTCAATAATTTCTTTGTCAAATTTAAATTCTTGAGCACTTAGAGAAAGAGTTACAAATAAGAATACAAAAAGGGTAGTAAATACTTTCATAGTTTATTATTTATTGTGTAAAATTAAAACTAATATTTTGTTATAAAAAATCAATAGCTAATTTTCTCCTGAAATTAGATAATTGTATTTTTGCCAACTATATATCAAAAAGGATACCAAAGTATGACAATTCCATCTAAATATGATGCAAGCCAAGTAGAAGATAAATGGTACAATTACTGGATGAAAAACAACTATTTTTATTCAACGCCAGATGAAAGAGAGCCTTATACTATTGTAATTCCTCCTCCAAATGTTACAGGAGTTTTACATATGGGACATATGTTGAATAACACAATTCAAGACGTGTTAATTAGACGTGCACGCTTGTTAGGTAAAAATGCTTGTTGGGTTCCAGGTACAGACCACGCATCAATAGCTACTGAGGCAAAAGTTGTTGCCAAATTAAAAGAGCAGGGAATTCAAAAAAGCGATTTAACTCGTGAAGAGTTTTTGCAACACGCTTTTGATTGGAAAGATAAATATGGAGGTATTATTTTAGAACAATTAAAAAAGTTAGGAGCTTCATGTGATTGGGAAAGAACTGCATTTACAATGGATCCAGAAATGTCTGAATCTGTAATTAAAGTTTTTGTTGATTTGTACAACAAAGGTTTAATTTACAGAGGATACAGAATGGTAAATTGGGATCCTGAAGCAAAAACTACACTTTCTGATGAAGAGGTAATCCACGAAGAAAGACAAGGAAATTTGTATTATTTACAATACAAAATTGAAGGTTCTAATGATACATTAACCATTGCTACCACAAGACCAGAAACCATTTTTGGAGATACCGCAATTTGTATCAATCCTAAGGATGAACGCTTTACACATTTAAAAGGTAAAAAAGCAATTGTGCCTTTATGTAATAGAGTGATTCCTATTATTGAAGATGAGTATGTAGATGTAGAATTTGGAACAGGTTGCTTAAAAGTAACACCTGCACACGATGAAAATGATAAAGTTTTAGGAGACAAACATAACTTAGAAGTAATCGATATTTTTAATGAAGATGCGTCATTAAATTCTTTTGGATTGCATTATGAAGGGAAAGACAGATTTGTTGCTAGAAAAGCAGTTGCTAAAGAATTAGAAGAAAAAGGAATTTTGATTAAAACCGAAGTGCACACGAATAAAGTAGGTACTTCCGAAAGAACAAAGGCAGTTATAGAACCAAGGTTGTCAGATCAATGGTTTTTAAAAATGGCAGATTTAGCGAAACCTGCTATTGATGCTGTTTTAGGTGAAGACTCTGATATTAACTTGGTGCCAAAAAAATTCGAAAATACCTATCGTCATTGGATGGAAAATGTACGTGATTGGAATATTTCTCGTCAATTGTGGTGGGGACAACAAATTCCTGCATATTTCTATGGAGATGGAAAAGAAGATTTTGTGGTAGCAGAAAACATTGAAAAAGCTCTTGAGCTTGCGAAAGAGAAAACTTTAAACTTCAAACTTCAGACTTCTGACTTAACACAAGATGAAGACGCACTGGATACTTGGTTTTCTTCTTGGTTATGGCCAATGTCTGTTTTTGATGGAATTAGAAATCCTGAAAACGAAGAAATTAAATATTATTATCCTACTAACGATTTAGTTACTGGTCCAGATATTTTATTCTTTTGGGTAGCAAGAATGATTATTGCTGGATATGAATATAAAGATGCAAAACCTTTCGAAAACGTTTATCTAACAGGTTTAGTTAGAGACAAACAAAGACGAAAAATGTCTAAATCTTTAGGGAATTCTCCTGATGCTTTAAAATTGATAGAAAAATTTGGTGCAGATGGTGTAAGAGTTGGATTGTTATTAAGTGCTCCAGCAGGAAATGACATTTTATTTGATGAAGATTTATGTCAGCAAGGAAAAGGATTTGCTAATAAAATCTGGAATGCTTTTCGTTTGATAAAAGGTTGGGAAGTTGATGCAACTTTGCCACAACCAGAAACAGCAAAAATTGGTTTGGCTTGGTACGAAGCAAAATTTCAAAAAGCTTTAGCAGAAATTGAAGATCATTTTTCTAAATACCGATTATCAGACGCTTTAATGTCTATTTACAAGTTAATTATGGATGATTTTTCATCTTGGTTATTAGAAATTGTAAAGCCTGCATATCAGCAGCCTATAGATAAGATTACCTTTGACGCTATTATTAAAGTTTTAGAGAATAATTTAAAGGTATTACATCCATTTATGCCATTTTTAACGGAAGAAATTTGGCAATTTATAGCAGAAAGAACTCCAGATGAAGCTTTAATTATTGCTAAATACCCAGAACAAAAAACATTTGATGCACAAATTATTACTGACTTTGATTTTGTAACAGGAGTAGTATCAGGAATAAGAACGATCAGAAAAGAAAAGAACATTTCTTTTAAGGATGCTGTGGAATTATTTGTAGTTGATAATGAAAAGAATTCGAAAGAATTTGATGTTGTTATTCAAAAACTAACAAATGCTTCTGCAATTAATTATGTTTCAGATAAAGTAGATGGGGCATCCTTTAGAGTAAAATCAAATGAATATTTTGTTCCTGTTTCTGCGGCATATATTGATGTAGAAGCAGAGACAAAGAAATTAAATGCAGAGTTAAAAAGAGCAGAAGGTTTCTTATTTGGCATTCAAAAGAAATTATCTAATGAGCGTTTTGTATCAAATGCACCTGAAAAAGTGATTACATTAGAACGTAAAAAAGAAAGTGACACATTAGCTAAAATTGAAACGATAAAATCTAGTTTAGCATCATTAAAGTAAAAATATATTTGTTAAGTTTAATGTTATCAAAATATACTTATATTTATTGATGAAAGTAATCAACAAAAATTTTAAAATGAAGAAAAACTTAGTTTTACCATTCATTGTCTTAATGCTAATGTTTGTGTCTTGTGTATCCAAAAAAAAATACTCAGAACTTGAATCAGAATATAAAATCACAAAAAGTAACTTACAAACGTTAAAACTTAAATTTTCAAAAATTGAGAATAGAGTAAAATTGTATAACAATAAAATCAATTCTTTAAGGAGTGAAAACGTTACACTAGAGAAAGAAAATGCTATTGAGTTTAAAATGGTTGATGGTGTGCCTAAAGTTTCTAAGAAAGTGAGAAAGATGATGGATGAAACCATCAAAAAACTTAATCCAAAAAAATTAGCAAAAGCAAAGACATTTAAAGATACTTTAAATTTAGTTGTTTCTTACAATGTATTTAAAAAGACTTTGGTTTCTAGAGAACTGCAAAATTCTAGTGACATCAATATCGATATTGGACAAACTGTAGTAATGATTTCTGTGTCTGATAAATTGTTATTTAATAAAGGAAGTTATAAAGTTAGAAAAGAAGCCTTAAAATTAGTTACCAAATTAGCAGACATTATTCAATCTGAACCTAGTATGGATGTTATGATTGAGGGGCATACAGATTCTCAAACTATTAATAACAAAAGTGTACAAGATAACTGGGATTTAAGTGTAAAAAGAGCTACATCTATTGTTCGATTGTTACAAAATAAATTTGGTATTGAAGGTAACCGTTTAATTGCATCAGGAAGGGGAGATACAATGCCTTTATTTCCTAATACAAACCCTAAAAATAGAGCCAAAAATAGAAGAACAAGAATTTTAATACTACCCAATTTAGATAAATTTTTTGCATTACTTGCAGAAGAAGGTGTAATAGAAATTAAAGACTAATTTTTCAGAATTTTAAAAGTTTTAAAATATGTCTTTTTTCTAGACTAAAGCTTCTTTCAATATTGTAATTGGATGTTTGGCTAAACGTTTGGTACCATCAAATATTTGATGGCGACAACTAGTTCCTGCAGCAACAATTTCAGTGTCTTCGCTACAATTTCTTATTTTAGGGAATAAAGTATCTTCACCAACCTGCATGCTTATTTTGTAATGCTCTTTTTCGTATCCAAAAGAACCTGCCATTCCACAACAACCTGTATTCATTATGGTTACTTTGTAGTTCACAGGAATATTTAAAATTTGGAAACTCGCATTAGTTCCGGAAAGAGCTTTTTGATGACAGTGTCCGTGAATTTTTAGTGTCTTAGCTATTTTGGTAAATGAATCAGCATTTATGTGTCCTTTTTCAACTTCCTTGGCTAAAAATTCTTCGAAAGTAAACGTGTGTTTAGCTATTTTTTCTGCTGATTTTTTGTCATCTGATAACCTAATATATTCATCTCTAAACGTTAAAATTGCTGATGGTTCAATTCCAACTAAAGGGCTTTCTTTAGAAATAATATCTTTAAAAATAGCTATATTTTTATTACAAACCACTTTAGCTTCTTTTAAAAATCCTTTTGAAATATAACTTCTCGCACTTTCTTCGTGATTGATGATGTTTACTTTATAGCCTAATTTTTCTAATAGATAAACAGCATCTTTACCAATTTCAACATCATAAAAATTAGTAAATTCATCATTAAAAAGATAAATTTCTTTTTTAGTTTTCTCTTCGCTTGTAGAAATCGTAACATGTTTTTTATACCAGCTATTTAGTGTTTTTTTAGCTAATTTAGGAACACTTCTTTCTACAGCTACACCCATCGCTTTTTTTGCAAAAGGTGTATTTAAAATAGCGTTAGAAAGTGACGGAGTGAGGCTTCCTAATTTGTTTAACTTAGCATTGTTAGCAAATAATTTACTTCTAAAAGAATACCCATTTGTTTCTTGATACTGATATAGAAACTCTGCCTTCATTGTGGCAATATCTACATTACTTGGGCATTCAGAAGCACAAGCTTTACAGCTTAAACACAAATCTAAAACTTGTTTTAATTCTTTTGAATTGAATTTGTTTTTAGCTTTATTATTCGTAAGAACCTCTCTTAGAGTATTTGCTCTAGCTCTAGTGGTTTCTTTTTCGTTTTTTGTAGCTCTATAGCTTGGGCACATGGTACCTCCAGCTTCAACAGGTTTTCTACAATCTCCAGAACCATTACATTTTTCAGCTAATTTTAAGATTCCCTCATCACTAGAAAAATCTTGAATCGTTTCAATTTCTGGTTCGTTTCTATTAATTTCATAACGCAAACTTTCATCCATAGGAAAAGCATCCGTAATTTTTCCTTTATTAAAAACGTTGTTTGGGTCAAATGCTTTTTTAATGCGCCTTAACAATTGATAATTGTTCTCACCAATCATCATTGGTATAAACTCCGCACGTACAATTCCATCTCCGTGTTCACCAGAAAAAGAACCATGATATTTCTTTACTAACTGAGCAGTTTCCGTAGTTATTTTTCTAAATAAAACTACATCAGCTTTCTTTTTTAAGTTTAAAATAGGGCGTAAATGCAATTCTCCTGCTCCTGCATGCGCATAATAAATAGCATCTTGCTGATATTTATCCATAATTTGGGTAAACTCTTCAATATAATCTGGCAAATCTTCTAAAGCAACAGCTGTATCTTCAATACAGGCAACAGCTTTCATATCTCCCACCATATTTCCTAAAGCACCCAAACCAGCTTTTCTTAAATAATGAACCTTAGCAATATCTTTTCCATATACTTTTGGATGATGATAACCAAAGTTGTTTTTTTCTAAATCTGCAATTAATTTATCTGCTAAAACTTCCGCATCTTCAAGAGTATTTGCTGATACTTCTAACATTAAAACAGCCTCTGGATCACCTTGCAAAAAGAAACGATTTTTTGCCAATTCACGATTGTTTTTGGTACAGTCTAAAATGGCTTTGTCCATTAATTCGCAATTGTATAAATTGTGATTCATTGCCGTTAAAGTCGCCTTTAAACTCTCATTTATACTTGTGAAATGAGAACAAACCATAATGCTTTCAGTAGGAGGTAAGTCGTCTAATTGAATGGTAATCGCAGTTGAAAAAGCCAACGTCCCTTCACTTCCTGCTAATAATTTTGCAACATTAATGGTTGATGATTTACCGCCAAATAAATCTGATTTTAAGAACTCATCTACTGCATAACCTGTACATCTTCTATGAATCGACTCTTTTGGAAACTCAGATTTTATTTCTTTTTGGGTAGATTCTGACACAAGTTCAGAATAAATCGATTTGTATATTTTTCCTTCCAGGGAGTTTTCTTTAGTTTTTTTGATAAAATCATCGGAAGAAATTTCTTTAAAAACTGCTGAACTGCCATCACTTAAAATAGCATCAATTTGCAACACTTTATCACGTGTAACTCCATATTGAATTGAAGTACTTCCAGACGAATTGTTGCCCACCATTCCACCAATCATACATCTATTAGAAGTTGATGTATTTGGTCCAAAAAATAATCCAAAAGGTTTTAAATAAACGTTGAGAGAATCTCTAACAATTCCTGGTTGTAAAGTAATAGTTTTAGCTTTTTCATCTAAAGCAATAATGTTGATAAAGTGTTTAGAAACATCCACCACAATTCCATCACCCACACATTGTCCTGCTAAAGAGGTTCCTGCAGTTCTCGGGATTAAAGTGGTGTTGTTTTTGTTGGCAAACTCAATTAAAGTTTTAATATCTTTTTCATCCTTAGGAAAAGCAACAGCTAAAGGAATTTTACGATATACAGAAGCATCTGTAGCAAATAAAGTTTTGTGTAAGTTGTCAAATAAAACATCACCAGAAAGTGAGTTGTGTAATTTTTCTAAAACGGTATTATCAATCATCATTTACTATTGAAAAGTAAGTCTTTTGCAAATATCCGAAAACTATTATTCAAAATAATAAAATGATGATGATGATTGTAAATTTTTATTGAATTACTAGAAATTGAATAAAAATATTACTGATTTTAAAAATTAGTTTTTATATCGACACAATAGTGTTTATTTTTTAGTGTAAATCAATGGCTAACTAATTGAATGATATTTGTAGTAAAACAAAACTAATCAACAACACTATCTATTAAAATGGTTAACAAATCAATAGCTGCTTGCGCAATTTTGGTGCCTGGCCCAAAAACACCAACTGCACCAGCATCAAATAAAAATTGATAGTCTTGAGCAGGAATTACACCGCCTACAATGACCATGATATCTTCTCTTTCGTGTTTTTTAAGTTCAGAAATTACTTGGGGTACTAGTGTTTTGTGTCCAGCAGCTAAAGAGGAAATACCTAAAATATGCACATCATTTTCGACTGCTTGCTTGCTGGCTTCTTCAGGTGTTTGAAATAACGGACCAATATCTACATCAAAACCTAAATCTGCATAACCAGTAGCAACTACTTTAGCACCTCGGTCATGACCATCTTGACCTAATTTAGCTATCATAATACGAGGGCGTCTTCCTTCTAATGCTGCAAATTTATTAGCTAGTTTACTAGCTTTTTTAAATAGCTTGTCTTCCTTGATTTCTCTACTATACACACCAGAAATAGTTTTAGTTACCGCTTTATGTCTCCCAAATATTTCTTCTAGAGCATCAGAAATTTCACCTAAAGTTGCTCTATTTTTAGCTGCTTTTACAGCTAAATCTAATAAATTTCCTTCTCTGTTTTTAGCGGCATTTGTTAAGTTGATTAATGATTTTTTTACTTTTTCAGTTTTTCGATTAGCTTTTAGTTGATTTAACCTTTCAATTTGAGATTTTCTTACAGCTTCATTATCAACTTCCAAAATATGTAAAGGATCTTCTTGTTTTAATCGATATTGATTTACGCCAACAATTACATCCTGTCCACTATCAATTTTAGCTTGTTTTTTTGCTGCGGCTTCTTCAATTCGTAATTTTGGAATTCCTTTCTCTATGGCTTTAGTCATTCCACCTAATTCTTCAACTTCTTCAATTAACCCCCAGGCTTTACAAGCAATTTCTTCAGTTAATTTTTCTACAAGATAACTTCCAGCCCAAGGATCTACTGTTTTTGTAATATGTGTTTCTTGTTGTAAATAGATTTGTGTATTTCTTGCAATTCTTGCAGAAAAATCTGTAGGTAAAGCTATTGCTTCATCCAATGCATTTGTGTGAAGGCTTTGTGTTCCTCCAAAAACTGCGGCCATTGCTTCTATTGTAGTTCTGGCTACATTATTAAAAGGATCTTGTTCAGTTAAAGACCAACCACTAGTTTGACAATGTGTTCTTAAGGCTAAAGATTTAGGATTTTTAGGGTTAAATTGTTTTACAATTTTTGCCCATAACATTCTTGCTGCTCTTAATTTTGCAACCTCTGTAAAGTGATCCATTCCAATTGCCCAAAAGAAAGATAATCTAGGAGCAAAAGCATCAATATTCATCCCAGTTTCTAATCCTTTTTTGATGTATTCTAACCCATTTGCTAAAGTGTAGGCTAATTCAATTTCTGCTGTAGCTCCAGCTTCTTGCATGTGATATCCAGAAATAGAAATCGAATTAAATTTTGGCATATTTTTACTTGTGTATTCAAAAATATCAGCAATAATTTTCATTGATGGTGAAGGAGGGTAGATGTAGGTATTCCTTACCATAAACTCCTTTAAAATATCATTCTGAATAGTACCAGTTAAGAGCTCTGTAGGAACTCCTTGTTCTTCTGCAGCAACTATATAAAAAGCTAAAATGGGTAAAACTGCTCCATTCATTGTCATAGAAACAGACATTTTATCCAAAGGGATTTGATTGAACAAAACCTTCATGTCTTCTACAGAATCAATTGCTACACCAGCTTTACCAACGTCACCTTCTACGCGTTTATGATCGGAATCGTAACCTCTATGTGTAGCTAAGTCAAAAGCAACTGATAAACCTTTTTGACCTGCTTTTAAATTTCTCCTGTAAAATGCATTGCTTTCTTCTGCTGTAGAAAAACCAGCATATTGTCTTATGGTCCATGGTCTACTAACATACATTGTTGAGTAAGGTCCACGTAAATTTGGAGCAATTCCAGCTACAAACCCTTCATGCTCAAAGTGTTTTTTAGCTTTAGTTTTGTTTCTTACTTTTATATGTTGAACATTTTTTCTACCCATTTTTAGAGTCATCAGCCAATTTCATGATGTTGTAAACTTTTGTACCAATAGCTTTAGATTCTTTCTTCTTTTTATTTATTTTGAGATATGTAACATAAACCAATATAAGACAAATAGTTGCAGATAATATAACGCCATATAAAATAATATCAACTCCATTTCCAAAAAAATCGTAAAAATTATTTTCTAAAAAAAATAGACCAACAAATGTAAATAGAATTGCCCCTATGATATAGGTTGGTAGCTTTTTTTTAATCTCAATAATCTCTTTTTTAAGGGCTTTTTGATTTTTTTGCAATAGTGCTATTTCTTTGTTTTTTGTCATAGATGTTAATTGTTATACGTTTTCTGCTTTCAGTCTTTCTCTCTCAATAAATTCTGAAATACGATTACGCATTATTGGGGTGATTAACGTTTTTATATTTCTCTGTTTTAAAAAAGGGTACAACTCTAAATTTTGATGCATTTCATCATCTTTATTCAGATGAAAATTTGTTCCTAATAAAATCATTTCTTTATGAATTAAATCTTCTTTTTCTTTGGCATCATTTTCTTTAATTTTCTTTTGTATGATTCCTGATTTTAACTGTTTTAAAAAACCACCTCCTTTTTCAATCGATTTAAATATATCTAAAGATTTTTCTGTCAATTGTTGTGTTATAGATTCAATATAATATGAGCCTTCTGCATATTTTTGAGGATTATTAAAACCTGTTTCTTGTTGCAATATTAACAATTGATTTCTAGCAATTCGTTCTCCAAATTCATTTGATTTATGATAAATAGCATCATAAGAAACGTTAGAAATTGTATTTGAACTTCCTAAAATGGCACTCATACATTCTGTTGTTGTTCTGAGCATATTAACATTATAATCATATAATGTTTTGTTTCTTAAACTAGGTTTGGTAAAAATATGTGCTTGTTGATTTTTTATTTTATATTCTTCTAATAATGAAGACCATAAAGATCTAAATGCTCTAATTTTAGCAATTTCAAAGAAGTAATTGCCTGCAACAGAAAAGATGAAGTAGATTTTTTTAGACACATCACCTCCAAAATAATTTAAGTATTCGTTAGCATGTGCTAATGTATATGCTAATTGTTGTGTAATATTTGCTCCGGAATTTTGATATAAATCCAGAGAAACAGAAATACAATTATTAGTTTGTTTAACTATGTTTTCAAGTTTTTTATGATCGCTTTTTAAATTTTTAAACCAATTTCCAGTTTCAGCTAAATTACCTATGATATCAGTTTGAAAATAAATGTTTTCTGAATTAAAATATTTAGACACTTCAATTTGAAAATCATCATTTAAAAAAGAAAAATTAAAGTAAAGAATTGTAGATCTGCAATCGATGTTTTTTAGTAAAGTAACATAATTAAAAGTTTTGTTAGCATTAAAAAGAATTGAATTAGCTCCTTTATTAAGTGCATTTAAAGCTAATGAATTTGCAATTTTTTCATCATCTACAAATATGGATTGACAAATATTAAACCCTTTTTCAGAAGTTTTTATTTGATGATGAGTTCTGTCTTCTATCGTATAAAAAGGTTTTACAATAATACCTTCATTTGTTTTCCATAAAAGCGTGTCATTATAATCAGCACCTTTTAAATCTACTTGAATTTTCTGTTTCCAAGCAGCTGAAGAAGTTTTTGTAAATTCATCAAATAAAGACTTACTCATTGTTTTTTATAGTATCAAATTCAATAATATAAATATCTTCATTCTCTTTTTTCATTAGATATTTCTCTCTAGCAAATCGTTCTAGTTGTAAAGAATCTTTAAGCTTTTTTATAGTGGCTTTATCTTCGGCAATTTTATTTTCATAAAAAGAAATTGTGCTTTCTAAATCTTTAATTTCTTTATCAAATTTTCTATGAACTAAATAAGAGTTTTCATCAAAAAAAAACATCCAAATAATATAGGGAACTAAAATGATAATATAGATATTAGTTACAATTTTTAAAATTTTATTGTTTTTAAACTTGTTAAATGTCATTTATTTGTAATCGTTCGTTAATTACAGTTCTTACAATGTCAATCGCAACTGTGTTATATCTGTCATTTGGAATTATGATATCAGCAAAATTCTTAGTTGGCTCAATAAATTGTTGATGCATAGGTTTTAAGGTGTCTTGATATCGATTTAATACTTCATCAATATCTCTTCCTCTCTCAGAAATATCTCTTTTAACTCTTCTAATCAAACGTTCATCTGTATCTGCATGGACAAATATTTTTATATCAAATAGATTTCTTAATTCTTCACTGTTAAAAATTAAAATTCCTTCTACAATTACAACTTTTCTAGGGTGTGTTTTAACGATATCTTTAGTTCTGTTATGTGTTACAAAAGAATAAACAGGTTGTTCAATAGTTTTTCCAGATTTTAATTTTTTTAGATGCTTTACAATTAAATCAAAATCGATAGCTCTTGGATGATCAAAATTTATTTTTGTTCTTTCTTCATATGATAAATTATCTGTTGCTTTATAGTAAGAATCTTGTGATATAACACAAACTTCATCAGAAGGTAAGTGCTTAATAATTTGGTTTACTACGGTGGTTTTTCCACTTCCAGTCCCACCAGCTATTCCAATAATTAACATACAAAATAAAAATTTTACTATTCTAAACTTTAAGTGTAAATATATTATAATATCTGCAAAAATTACACATTAACCTGGTTCTTTTTCAGAGCCAACTTCGTGAGTTAATAAACCTCTAAATGCCTCAAAAACGGTATTATCTTCGTATAGCACTTTGTAAACTTCATTTGAAATGGGCATATCAACGTTATAATCTTTCGCAAGTTCCATAACTACTTTTGCTGTTTTTACACCTTCTGCAACTTCATTCATCTCATTAATAATTTGGTCTAACTTTTTTCCTCTCCCGAGTTCAAATCCTACATGATGGTTTCTACTTTTAGTACTTGAGCACGTAACAATTAAATCGCCCATTCCTGCTAGCCCTGCAAAAGTTCTTTGTTTTCCACCCATCGCAGTTCCTAATCTGGTAAGTTCAGATAAACCTCTTGTTATAAGTGCAGAACGCGTATTTTCGCCTGCGTTTGCGCCATCACTCATTCCAGATGCAATGGCCATTATGTTTTTTAAAGCACCCCCTAATTCACATCCAATAATATCTGAGTTTGTATATACTCTAAATAATCCTGAATTAAAAACAGTCTGTAGTTTCTTAGCTATAGACTTGTCAGCCATTGCTATAACTGCAGCTGCTGCTTTACCAAAATGAATTTCTTTAGCTAAATTAGGACCAGTAAGTACTCCAGCTGGATGACCTGGCATTACTTCTTCTACAATTTCAGACATTCGCATTTTTGTGCTTATTTCTAATCCTTTTGCTAAACTAATTATTGGAACCCAAGGTCTAATATGAGGCTTAGCTTCTTCTAAAACTTTTCTAAAACTTTGAGAGGGAATACCCATAACAATAACATCAGCATTTTTTACTGTATCTTTTATAGAATGTGATGCTTTTAATCCTTTGTGAAGTATTGCATTGGGTAAATATTTTTCATTGGTATTGTTTTGATTAATTTCTTTTACAGTATTTATGTCTCTTGCCCAAATTGTTGTGTCGCAATTTTTTGCCGTCAAACAAGCAACAGTAGTTCCCCAAGATCCTGCACCTAATAATCCTACTTTTAGTTTCATAAAGTGTTAGTTTTAGTAATGATTAAATATAATCAATAACCAATAGTGTTTTAAAGCAATATAATAATTTTAAATTACTTTTAAAAAATATAAATTTTGTAGGAAATAGTCGGGATGAGAGGATTCGAACCTCCGATCTCTGGTCCCCCAGACCAGCACTTTAACCGGACTAAGCTACATCCCGAATAAGAATTCTAAAATATAAAAAGGAAAGTTTCAAAAAAAATACTTTTGAAACTTTTTTAAAAATTTTTGAGCCGATGGAGGGACTCGAACCCACGACCTGCTGATTACAAATCAGCTGCTCTAGCCAGCTGAGCTACATCGGCTTTAATTAAGAGTTGGCAAATAAAATATAAAATCCAAAAATGACCAAAACAAATTTCACTTTTTTATAAAAAAAACTCCAACATAAGTTGAAGTTTTTATCAAGAATAATAAATAGTGTTAAATTGTATAGAAAAATCGCTCATTCGTAATTTTACCACCTTGTACTTTAAAAACGTAAACTTCTTCAATTTTGTTGCCTTCTTAATACTTTAGAAATGTGAGAATTTAAGATAAAGCTTCTTTATAAACTTGCAGGCAACGTTCTCTGGCAAATTTATGCTCTACAATTTTTTTTGGATAAGTAAGTTCTTGAAATTCTGGCACCCATTTTTTGATGTATTTTAGATCTTTATCAAATTTTTTGATTTGAGTTGTTGGATTAAAGATTCTGAAATATGGAGAAGCATCAACACCAGAACCGGCAACCCATTGCCAATTTCCAACATTGCTTGCCATTTCATAATCGTGTAATTTTTCTGCAAAATAAGCCTCTCCCCATCTCCAATCTATCAATAAATGTTTGCATAAAAAACTACCAACCAACATTCTAACTCTATTATGCATAAATCCAGTTTTGTTTAATTCACGCATACCCGCATCAACTAAAGGGTAACCAGTTTTTCCTTGGCACCAAGCTTTGAATTCTTCTTCGTTGTTTCTCCAAACAATTCTATCATATTTAGGTTTAAAACTATCTTTAGGAGTGTGCGGGAAATGCCATAAAATTTGCATAAAAAATTCTCTCCAAATTAATTCTTTTAAGAAAGTAATATTATTGCTTTTTGATGCTTTGTCAACTATTTTACGAATACTGACTGTACCAAAACGTAAGTGAGTTCCTAATTTTGAAGTAGCATCTTTTGCAGGAAAATTTCTGGTTTCTTCATAGATATCAATCAACTGTAGAGAAACTGTGTAAGATGATACTTTTATAGGAGATTTTATAAAACCAATATCTCTTAAAGATAAGAATTGATGATTTTTATTTTTGATAAAATTATCCAAATGATTTTCTGATGGATAAAATTGAATTCCTTTAAATTGAAAAGCTTCTAGCCATTTTTTTGAGTAGGGTGTGTATACTTTATAAGGTGTACCATCTTGTTTTACAATCTCGTTTCTTTCAAAAATAACTTGGTCCTTAAAAGTTTTAAAGTTGACGTTTTTTGATTTTAAAAATTCTTTAATCTCTAAATCTCTTTTGATGGCGTAAGGTTCGTAATCGTGATTCGTAAATACCGATTCAACAGAGAATTCTTGTGTTAGTTTTTTGTAAATATCAATTGGTTTTCCGTAAAAAACGGATAAACTACTCCCAACTTTTAATAACTGTTGATTAATATAGTTTAATTCTTGATGGATAAATGTAACTCTAGCATCATCTTTTGGTAGTTTATTTAAGATATCTTCATCTAAAATGAAAATAGGTAACACTTTATGTTCTGAATTTAATGCGTGAAATAGTCCGCAATTGTCTTCTAACCTTAAATCTCTTCGAAACCAAAAAATAGTAATCTTTTCTGACATTTTATTTATAATCTCCAAAAAGTTCAATCAATTTTTTTTGTCTGTAAGCAAAAATTTCTTCTAATTTTGGTTTCACTAAAATTGGATGTACCATTTGACCTAAAATACCCATAGGAACTTTATAATCTATAATGTCTTCCATTTCTACACCTCCATCTATTTTTTTGATAAAATGTTTATGATGCCATAATGCATAAGGTCCAAAACGTTGTTCATCAACAAAATATTCTTTGTCTTTAACATGCGTAATTTCTGTTACCCATTTTGTTTTTATTCCTAAAACGGGTGTAACAATGTACTGAATTATTTGTCCTGGGAACATTGGTTTTTCTGCTCCAGAAAGAATATCAAAACTCATATAGTCTGGTGTAATTGTTTTCAAGTTTTTTGGACTCGATAAAAACTCCCAAGCTTGTTCAACAGAAATTGGTAAGTTTTGTTTTTTTTGTAAAGTGTAAATTTTCATCTTAATTATGAACTAATATATAGAGATTTAAAGAAGTTGCAATGCACAACCAAATCATATAAGGCAATAATAAATATTTATAATTACCAACTTTTTTGCTCAAGTTAAAGAAATAATGAAATATGAGGGATGTTAGTAATACAATGGTTATCAATCCAATTAAAACTTGGTGTTGATTAAAGAAAATAAAGTTCCAACTTACATTGAAAATGAATTCTATAATAAAGATGAAACTTAGTTTTTTTATATGTGAACTATCTAAAAATTGTTTCCCTAAATAAATAGAAAAACAAATCATAATTGTTGTCCAAGCAACTCCAAATACCCAACCTGGAGGTGTCCAAGGAGCTTGGTTTAAATTTGTATACCAGTCAGATTGTGGGCCATTATTCATCAACCAACTTCCAATGGCTAATCCACCAAAATTAATGATTAGAAAAAGTATGGTAAATTTAAACTGCTTCATTTATGTTTTCATTTTTTAGAATGTCTATTTTTTTCAAAATAAGATCTGCCTCTAGGTATTTTTGATCACTTTCTTTTCTATTAATAGATTGTAATTTATAAGCTTCTTCCATCAATTTTTTATACAAATCTTGATGTTTTTCTAAATCTGATTTTTTCTTAAATAATCCAAACATAATTTTATAATTTTATGTGTTTTGTAATTTTTGAACTCAATGGTTTTGTAATTGAAAAATAATAATCAATTAGCTTTCCTTCTGGAGAAACTAAATATTTTTGAAAATTCCATTTTACGGAAGAACTCTTTTTATTATTCAGTTTTCTTTGTGTTAACCAAGCATATAATGGATGTTGATTTACGCCTTTTACATCAACCTTTTCTGTAATCAAAAAAGATACTCCATAATTAACTTGACAGAATTCTTCTATTTCTGATGAATTACCCGGTTCTTGTTTTCCAAATTGATTACAAGGAACTCCGATAACAACTAAATTGTTTTTATAAGTTTTATATAACTCTTCTAAATCTTTGTATTGAGGTGTAAATCCGCATTTGGAAGCCACATTTACAAAAAGTATATGTTTTCCTTTAAAATCAGATAATTGTATAGGAGTGTTTTGGAGACTATTTATCTCGATATCATAGATATTTGTCATAGAAATTATATTTTAAAACTTACAATTCCGCAGTCTAATTCAAAAATTTGACCTGAAATTGATGCTGCTTTATCAGAAATTAAAAAGGTAGCTAAATCAGCAACCTCATTAGGTTTTAGAAACTTTTTTAAAGGATGACGTTCTTTAATGCCTTCAATTAAACGCTCATTTCTTAATAATTTAGAAGCTAAGTCTGTGTCTGTAACCGTTGGCGCAATTGCATTGACCCTGATGGTTGGCGCTAATTCTGCTCCTAATGATTTTGTTAAACCCTCAACTGCAGATTTGGCAGCGGCTACACTTGCGTGAAATGGCATTCCTAACTTTGCAGCAACTGTACTAAATAATAAAATTGAAGAGTTATTACCTTTTTTTAAAGAAGGTAAGTAATGTTGAATTGCTTTTACAGCGCCAATGACATTAATTTCAAAGTCCTCTCTGAAATCTTCTAATTTTAGTCTTGAAATTGGTTTGAGATTGATGCTTCCTGGGCAATAGATTAAAGCGTCTATTACTTCTGTTTCAGGTAAATCATCAATAAGAATATCACACTGATGGTGCGTAAGATTAGTATTGGAAAGCAGAGGCGCAGTTCTGCTAATGTTTATTACTTTGTTGTTATTAACTAAAGAATTGATAATTGCATTTCCAATTCCTTTGCTTCCTCCAATTACTAATATTTTTTTCATAAGTGCTTTAAGGTCTTCCTTTCAAGCGCTTTTCAATTTTTTGTTTAACTGCTGTTAAGCGCTTCATTTGGTCCATTATTTCTGGATCTTTTTCTAATTTGTAAACTTCGTTAAGTTCCAATATTAAAGCTTTAACTTCTCTTGATGCTAAAATACGGTCACTTGTCGTTTTAAATGAGAACTTTCTGTTCTCAAACTCTACAGCTCTTTCTAATAAATTCATTCTATATAATCTCTCTTTTTTTCTAATTTGGCAATATAAATATAAAAGTTAGAAATGCAAGAGAAAACTGAATTTATTACGCTGCTGTTAATGGTTTTCCTTTTAAACGTTTTTCTATTCTTTGTTTAATAGCGGTTAAACGTTTCATAATATCCATTATCTTTTGATCTTTATTTTGTTTGTAAATTTCATTCAAACTTAAAATTAAAGACTTTGCTTCTCTAGACGCTAAAATGCGATCACTTGTAGTTGGAAACCTCATTTTTCTCGTTTCGAACTCTAATGCTTTATCAATTAAATCCATAATTTAATAATTTAAAGTGTTTTGTAATTCTGCTATTTTTTCTTGATTGTTGAATTTACCACCAAAGTAAGAGGTTACTGTGGATGAAGTATCATCTTTTATTCCTCTAGATGATACACATAGATGTTTTGCGTCTATAATAACAGCAACATCTTCCGTGTCTAAAATGGCTTTCAATTCCTCTGCAATTTGATTGGTTAATCTTTCTTGCACCTGAGGTCTTTTAGCATAATATTGTACAATTCTGTTTAATTTTGATAACCCAATTACTTTACCTGAAGAGATATATGCAACGTGTGCTTTACCAATTATAGGAACAAAATGATGTTCGCAATTTGAATAAAAAGTAATATTCTTTTCTACCAACATTTGATTGTATTGATATTTGTTATCAAACAATGCTACTTTTGGTTTGTTGGCAGGATTTAAGCCAGAAAATATTTCATCAATATACATTTTGGCAACTCTTTTTGGAGTTCCTTGCAAAGAATCATCAGTTAAATCTAAACCCATTACATCCATTATTTCTGAGAATAGACTTTCAATTTTATCTTTTTTTTCTTGATCTGAGAGTTTAAAAGCATCTTGTTTCATTGGAGTTTCCAACCCAGTAAATAAGTGGTCATCACCAACTTCTTGATAAGAAAAACCATTTAGTTTTTCAGATACTTCTTTTTCTTTTAATATTACTTCTGTAATCATCTTTTGTCTTTTTAATGTGCTGTCTTTAAGTACTCTAATCTTAAAAGCAAAGCACGGTTAGTTATCTTTTTGCAATAGAGTTATTAGATATTGTTTTTTGTCTTGAACATTTAAATCTTCCTTTCTCGAAAGTCCTTAATTTTTGATGTTTTGTTTTTCTTCCTTGAACACGTTTTCTCCACATTTTGAAACTCGAAGGTTTCATTTCTTTTCTCATCAAATTGATGACTTCTTGTTCTTTTAAACCAAATTGAAATTCAATAGCTTCAAATGTAGTTCTGTCTTCCCAAGCCATCTCTATAATTCTATCAATTCTTATTCCGTCTAAAGTCATTTTAAATAGAATTAATTGATAGTTGGATAGAAATCATAGTGCTTATCGTTTTCTATTTTTAAATTAATTATTTTGTCAATAAATTTTCTGTTTTCTTTTAATAATTTATTGTTTTTAAACCTTACAAAATTTCCATGAGCGTGAATACTGAAACCATTTGTCTTGTAGGTATGCAATTGATAAAACGGAATTGCCCAACTAAAGGTTTTTAACCCTTTGTTTAGATGAACTATAATGCCCTGTTTTCTTAGCTCAATATTTCCATAATTAATGTCAGATATTGTATTCATATATTTTTGGAAACCAACACTTACTTCTTCAATTATCATCCTTTTAGAGCCTGTACCACCTATTTTTACAGATTGAAAAAATGAATATCCTTTGCCTAATAAATCATTGAAAATAGATTCCGCTTCTTTGTTTTTATGTGTGGTATTATAAATCATTTCTTATTCAAAGATAATAATGTTTAATGAATTGTAAATATTGTTAAACAAAAATTAACATAATATTATAAATTATTAAAATGCAAAGAATTAGCCGTTCTTTAACATTCGTTTTCTGTCAGAAATAGTGTGTTTTTTTAGAATTCTATAGTTTTCTTTAACAACTTTGACGTTTTTTTTCATATTCCATAAAATATCGCTAGCTCTTTTTCTTGCAGATTTTATTTCTACGATAGGATATGGATAATCTTCACCAAGTTTAAAGTTATTAAATTGTTGATCAAGTGGAGTCAATAAATAAGGTTCATGAATAAAAGATAGAGGAAGATTTGCCAATTCTGGAACCCATTTTTTGATAAAGATAGCATCTGCATCGTGTTCTAAACTATTTTTAATAGGGTTATAAATTCTTAAATTGTTAATACCTGTTTCTCCTGCTTGCATTTGCAATTGTGGAAAGTGAATTCCAGGTTCAAAATCTAAGAATAGTTTTGATAGATGTTGAGAGCTTGCTTGCCAAGGTTGCCATAAAATATGTGTAAAAAAAGAAACTAAAAGAGAACGCATTCTAAAATTTAAATATCCTGTTTCTATTAAACATCTCATACTGGCATCTACTAAAGGGAAACCTGTTTTTCCTATTTTCCATGCTTTTTGATATTTCTCTGAAATATTTTTTTTGAGTTTATGATATCCTTTGTTAACACTTGAATTTTCCATAGTATGCTCCATTTCAAACTTTTGTATAAAGTGAGCTTGCCAACGTAAACGCGATATAAAAGCACCTAAATGTCTTTTATTACTATCGTTTTTGTAGGCTAATGCTTTTTGAAAAATCTGACGAATAGATACATTTCCCCAAGCAATATATGGTGATAATCGACTACTGCTTTCTCTCGCAAGAGCGGGTTTAGATATATGAAACATATATTCTTTATGTCTTTTTTCAAAAAATGAAAGTGCATATTTCCAAGCCATTTTCGTACCTCCTGGTTGAAATCTTTTTGACTCTTCAGTTTTTAAATCAGGAATGATAAAACTCTTTTCTAAATTTTTTATTTGATCTAAACTGATAAAATTGGCGCTTGAATAATTTACTTCAATTTGAGGGGAATACATATATTTATCCCATTTTTCAAACCAATCTTCTCTGTTTAACAATCCTCTTAAAACACCGTTGTTATTGTTTTCAATCCAATGAATATTATTGTTTCTACAGTATCTTGCAAATTCTTTATCTCTATTATAAGTAATCAATAAACCTGTTTCTTGGTGAGAAAAAACAGTATGGATTTTATAGTAATTTTGTAACTGATTAAAAGCAGTAATTACTTCTGTCTGCACACAAAGAACCTTGGTATTGTTTTGTACTAAATCATTGTGAATGTCTGTAATCGATTGTTTTATAAAATCCCAATGGCGTTTATCATAATGAGGGTCATCAATCAAAGAGTTTTCAAAAACATATAAAAAAAGTGTTTTCTTTTTAGATTTAAGAGCGTTAGCAATTGCTTCATTGTCTTGCAAACGAAGGTCCCTTTTAAACCAAACAACATTTATTTCTTCTCTGTCAGTCATTATCTAATTGGTTAAAAAATAGTTTTGCATTTTTAAAATGAATCTCTTTTTTATCTTGATTCATTTTATCAAAAGTTCTGATTAACATTCCTAATCTTGGGTTACTCAAAAAGAAATCACGATGTTTATCCATAAACGTCCAAAATAATCCATCCCAAGTTTTTTGCCAATCGCCTTTTTTGTAATTACTCATTTTCATAATGTAATTACTGCTGCTTATGTAAGGTTTTGTACTCATTAATCCGCCATCAGCGAACAAACTCATTCCGTAAACATTAGGCACCATTACCCAATCGTAAGCATCAATAAAGAGTTCCATAAACCATTGATATACTTCATTAGGATCAAATTCGCACAAAACCATAAAGTTCCCTAAAACCATCAAACGTTCTATATGATGTGCATAAGCGGTTTTGTTAACTTTTTTGATAACATCATCAATTGGTTGAATTCCAGTTGTGCCATCATAAAAGGATTTCGGAATTTTTCTTGAGAATTTCCAGAAATTTTTGGTGCGTTCTTCTGTTCCTTTTACTTCGTAAACACCTCTAATAAATTCGCGCCAACCTAAAATTTGACGTACAAACCCTTCTGTAGAATTGATAGGAACATCATTTTTATGAGCAAATTCAATAGCCTTTTCAATAATCTCTAAAGGATGTAATAAACCCACATTTATTAATGGTGATAATAAACTGTGATTTAAAAAGTGTTCTTCTTTAACAATAGCATCTTCATAAATACCAAATTCGTGAAAACGGATTTCAAAAAACTGATTCAACCAAATTTCTGCAGATTCAAAATTGATGGGATAAATGATAAAGTCATTTAAACTTCCATAATTGTTAGCAAAATGATGATTTACATAGGCTTCTGCTTCTTTATGATATGTAGTTTTCTCGGGAAAATGAAGTGGAGGAGGTGTTTTTCCTTTCGGATATTTTTTTCTGTTTTCATCATCAAATGTCCATTTGTCTCCAACAGGATTTTTCCCATCCATTAAAATATCTCTTTCTTTTCGTTCTTTTTTGTAAAAAGAGGTTTGAAAGAATTTCTTTTTTGAGGATTTAAAAAATGATGATAAATCTTTTTTTGTATTTATAAAAAGAGGATTTTCATACCAAACTATTTCAATGTCATTTTTATATTGATGGAGATGTTTCTCTAACCAATTGTCTGTTGGGTCTATGATATGTATTTTATAAATTTCATCTTTTGATAATTTAGGTAACAATTTTCTAATGTCACTAAATTCATTAGTTGAATTAATATAATTGACGTTTTTACCTTTTGTGATTAAAAACTCTTCATAAGCTTTCATTGTAGCTCTATGAAAAGCAATTTTTTGTTTGTGAAATTTATATTGATTAAAAAAGAGATATTCTTCAATCAAAATTATATGGTCAACCTTATCTAAAACCTCAGAAGTTTTAAAAAGTTGATGCGGAAAAATAATATGAATCTCTTTTTCTTTCATCTAAAAAAGTGTCTTTTCTAACCATAACTTTCTGAATTTATGATTGCTGTCATATCTTTCTGCTTGTAATTTTGTGTTGAATTTTCTATCTCTTGGATCATTACCAACACCAGCAACATACATCCAATTACCATAATTGCTATGAACATCATAATCAATTAATAAAGATTCAAAATAAGCAGCACCAATCCTCCAGTCTTGTAACAATTCTTTGGCAAAATAAGAAGCTACATTTTGCCTTCCTCTGTTGCTCATCCAACCTGTTTCTTTAAGCTCAATCATATTGGCGTTTACAAAAGTGTCTTTTGTTTCTCCATTTATCCACTTTTGTATTATTTCTAAATCTGAATTCCAATGATAATCTCTATCTAAAATGCCGCCAATTTTAAAAATTTTATCACTATACTTTAATGAGATAAATTTGAAATAATCTCTCCAGATTAATTCAAAAATTACCCAATACGTAGAATTATTTGAACCGTATTTTTCTTCAAATTCTTTAATTTTCCAGTAAATGGTTCTAGGTGATAAGCTTCCGTTTGCTAACCAAGGAGAAAATTTTGTACTGTAGTCAGTGCCTATTAATCCGTTTCTTGTTTTTTTATAAAAAGCTACTTTTTTAGATTCGAAAAAATAATAATCCAACCTTTCTAGAGCAGAATTTTCTCCACCAGCAAAAGTGAAAGCTGATGCTGAGTTTGAGTAGAAGGCATCAAAACCTAAATCTTTTAAAGTTGGAATTGTAGTTGAGTTTTCAATTAGATTTTGAGCAGTAGCATTAGGACTTATCAATTCTGGTAATACGCTAACCTGTTTTTCAATCTTTTTTCTAAATGTTGTAAATACATCAGGAATGTTATTAAAATTATTTGTTACTTGATTTGGGTGAAACAAAAACTGATCAAAATCTTCTATAAAATTGATACTCTTTGAGAGTTTGTTTTTGATGAGTTTATTGGTATCAACTTCTTCTTTTGTCCATTCTTTTTGAGTGTAAATTGATGCTACTTTATAGGTATTGCAAATTTCAATGATTTTATTTTCAGGAGCATCAAAATAGGTAAGAAGCGTTATGTTAATATCTGCTAAGTTTCGTTGTAATTCTTTAACAGTTTCTAATAAGAATTGAGCCCTAAATTTTTCAGTTTTTTTAAAGCCAAATGAGTCTTTTTCGAAAAGTTTAGGATCAAAGAAAAAGACAGCAATTATCTTTTTATGATTTTTAATTGCTTTAAAAAGAGATGTATTGTCATTAATTCTTAGATTATTTCTAAACCAGATTAAGCCAATTTTTTCTTGTTTCTTCTGCATTTTTCGCTACAATATTTAACGTGATCCCAGTTTTTCTCCCATTTTTTTCTCCAAGTATAAGGTTTGTTGCAAACCAAACATATTTTTTGTGGTAGGTGTGTCTTTTTCAATTTTTTGCTATTCTGCTAATCATTCCGTTAAAAACAAACCAATGAAAAGGTGTTACAGCATACCAATAGAGTCTGCCCGCAATTCCAACAGGTCTAAATGTTGCGGTTTGATAAAGCGTGTTTTGTTCAATTTTAAATTCTAACCAAGCTTCTCCAGGTAGAATCATTTCTGCATAGAGTAGTAGTTTTCCTTTTTCTTTATCAGCATAAATTACACGCCAAAAATCTAAAGCATCACCAGCGTTTAATTCTGTTGGATGTCTTCTTCCTCTTCGTAAACCTGCGCCTCCAAAAAATTGATCTAAAAACCCACGAATTTTCCAAAGAAATGTACCATAATACCAACCTGTTTCTCCGCCAATTGCCCAAATTTTGTCGAGTACTTTTTCTTCGTCTTTTATCGTTCTTTTCTTATAATCTTTAAAGCATCCGTATTCGGGAACATTAATGAATTTATGTATATAATTCTTTAATTTACCACTGCTTATGTAAGAATCTTTCCAACTAGAAATAATACTATTTTGCTCAATTTTTTTGAAAGCTAATTTTACAGCTTCTTTGTAAGTCATTGGTGTAACTCCCAAAATTGAATTGATGTTACTTTTATTTCCAATAACTTCTACACCCATAGAATTTACCAAAGAGCTTGCCAATTTATAAGATGTTGAGGTTACAAAATATAGCCAGTATGATGATAGTTTTGGTGTCATTACAGGTACAGTTAAAATCCATCTTTTTAGTTTTCTAACTTCTGCAAATTGTAATAACATTTGTTTGTAGGTTAATATTTCTGGCCCAAAAATATCGTGAGAGGTATTGTATAATTCTTTTTTGCCTAGAGATTTGTGTAAGAAAGATAAAACATCTCTAATAGCTAAAGGTTGTGTTTTTGTTTTTAGCCATTTTGGAGCAATCATTGCAGGTAATTTTTCTACTAAATCTCTAATAATTTCAAAAGATGAACTACCAGATCCCACAATAATTCCTGCCTTAAATGTTGTTAAGGCATATTTTTCTGATGCTAAGGTAATTTCGACATTTTTTCTTGACAATAAATGTTTTGAGAGCTTAGTGTCGTTGGTTATTCCGCTTAAATAAATTACTTGTTTAATATTCGTAGTTTCTGTAAATCGCTTAAAATTAAAAGCACACTTTTCTTCTAAAATGTGAAACTCTTTTGCAGAATTAGACATAGAATGAATCAAATAATAAGCAGCGTCTATTTTTGTTGGTAACAATTTTAAAGATTCTTTGTCTAAAAAATCTGCTTCAATTAAATGGATTTTTTTTTGATCTTTATAGTAGTTTTCAGCTCTTTTTTTATCTCTAACAGGGCAAATAATGGTATGTCCGTCATTTAGTAATAACGGAATTAGTCGTTTACCAATATAACCAGTTGCACCTGTTACAAGAATTTTCATACACTTATTTTGATTTTTTTTGGTCTTTGATAAGAAAGTTGCTTTTTGAATTTTGGAATGGCATAGGTATCCAAACCATTTATAGTAGCAATATTTCCTTTAGATAGATTTATCAATCCGTCTTTTTCAAGCAATTCATCTTTAATGTATAATTCTTGAATTTGGGCTACAATTAGCATTACATCATTAGAAGGCACATAGATTTCTTCAACAAATTTCATACTCATTTGAACAGGAGCATTTTTTACAAATGGTGCTTTAAAATTACCTTTATATTCTTCTTCTAAATTAGTTACATCAAATTCAGAAATAGCTTCAGCATATTTTGCTGAAGTATGATGCGCATCATCAATAATATCTTCATAAATATGGTTGATGGTAAAAACACCCGTGTCTTTTATGTTTTTATAAGTATTTCTAGGAACTGTTGTTGGTCTTAAAATAAATCCCAAAGTTGGTGGGTTAGAACCCAAATGTGTAACAGAACTAAACACAGCAACATTTGGAATTTCTTCTTTAGAAATTGAACCTAATAGATTTGCAGATTTAAAACCAGAACAACTGTTAATCAAGTTTATTTTATAAATTTTCTCTAAACTTTGTATGTCATTAAAGTTGAAAAAAGCCATTAGTAAGATTTAAAATTATTAATTTTTACATCTTTCGCTTTTAAGTCGTGCATTAAATTATACAAACCAAAAAATGTTCTATTGATATAAATAAAGTGTTTTGAACCTCGGTTTCCATTCATATTTTTCAATTCTGTACTTTTAGAATATTTAGCACCTAATTCAGAGAGTTTGCCAAAGAAAACTTCGTCAGAAAAATCAAAAGTTTCCTTGTGAAAAGGTTGTGTAAAAAGACTTAGCATTTCGTGAAACATTGCTCTAAAAAACACCAATTCTTCTTCAGAATCATCTTTTCTCAAAATTTCTAATTCGTATAGCTTTTCTTCAAAATAAGCTGGATTAGAAAGATTCTCTTTTTTAGCCAATTCAAAATAAGGTACATAAAAATCTTCTGGAATGGTTTTCATACAGCCAAAATCAATCACAATTAAATCGTTTTCTGGAGAAATTAAAAAATTTCCTGGATGTGGATCTGCGTGAACTTTTTTCAATTTATGGATTTGAAACATATAAAAATCCCATAGTGCTTGTCCTAATTGATTTGCAACTTCTTGATTGTCAAATTCAAATTCTGATAAATGCACGCCATTCATCCAATCCATCGTAATGATTCTATCTGAAGATAACTCTGGGTAATAATTTGGAAATTTTAAATTCGGAATATGGCTACAAGCTTCTACGATTGCCTGACTTTGTTCAACTTCTAAAACGTAATTGGTTTCTTCAACCAATTTATTTTCAACTTCTTTAAAATATTTATCAGAATCTTTTCCTCTAATATTAAACATTTTAATAGCAATAGGTTTTACCAAAGCTAAATCGGATGCAATACTTTGTGCAACACCAGGATATTGAATTTTAACTGCTAATTTTTTACCACCTTTTTCGGCTTTATGAACTTGTCCTATACTTGCCGCATTTACAGAAACTGAGTTGAATTTATCGTAAATCTCGTTCGCATTTTTACCGAAATAATTTTTAAAAGTTTTAGTTACCAAAGCTGGAGAAAGTGGTGGAACAGAAAATTGAGATAACGAAAATTTTTCCACGTAAGCTTGTGGTAAAATACTCTTTTCCATACTTAACATTTGTGCAACTTTTAATGCACTTCCTTTTAGTTTTTTTAATCCGTCATAGATATCTTCAGCATTATTTTCGTTTAAACGCGCTTTGGCTTCAATTTCTGTTTTAGTGATTTTATCACCATAATATTTTAAATAGTTTATACCAATTTTTGCACCAGTAGTTACTAGTTTAGAGGCACGTTGCATTTTGGAAGTAGGAATCGAATCTATCGTTTTCATATACAGTTTAGTTAAAATTAACTTTCTCTTTTAAAATAAATTTTCCAAAATCAATAATACTTTTTAGAGGTTTAATATCCATTAAATCAAAACGTGCATTAATTGATTTTTCAATAAAAATATCCGTTTTTTCAAAAGAAGGAGAAACATCATCTAACCAAAATTTCATTGTGATTAAAAGATGCATCCAAGAAGATTCTTTAATAGATGTGTTCTGTACTTTCTCTAATGTTTCTTGTTTTAATTCGATTCTTTCAATATTTAAATCCTCTACAAATTGAGTATAGTTTCTTCTTAAGGATTGTAAAGATTTTAATTTTTTAAGATCTTTTTTTACACTCTCTAAAGCATAGACTACATAACTTCTGTTTGCTGTTAAGATTTCAAAAAAAGTAAAATAAAAACTTAATAATTTATTTCTAGCATCATAGTTTTGGTAATCATCACTTTTTTGCAAAACTTGTATGGTATGATGAAAAAATTCAGAGAAAATAGCTTCTTCTAATACTTCAAAAGAACCATAGAATTGGTAAAAGCCAGATTCTTCAAAATTATTTTCTTTAGCAAAACTATATACTGATTTTGGTTGATGATTGTTATCTAAAACAAATTCCATATACCACGAAATTAAGTTGTCTTTGGTGATGTTTTTCTTGCGAGCCATTTGATTAAAAATTTTATGCAAAGATAATAATGTTTAATGTATATTAAATTTTGTTAAACAATAATGTTTTGTTAAAAATCAAGATGATTTTTAATGAAATAAATTTATAACTCAAAGAATAATTATATTTGCTCGAAACTTAAATTTTAAATATGAATCTTAGGATTATTAAGATAGTGTCAAGTGTTTTTTTATGTTTATCAGCATTGATAATGAGTTGTGATAATAAGAAAGTTGAAAATAAAAATATAGTAGAGAAAAAAGTTATTATTTCTAAAGAAATCGAAACTCCAAAAGGAATGATTTGGGTTGAAAAGAAAACTTTTTTGATGGGTGCAAAAGAGGGTGATAAATATGCAATGTCTAGAGAAAAACCAGCACATAAGGTTGAAGTTGATGGATTTTTTATAGATGCTCATGAAGTAACGAATAAACAATTTAGAGAATTTGTAAACGCTACAAAATACATTACCGTGGCAGAAAGACCCATAGATTGGGAAGTTATAAAAAAAGATTTACCAGCTGGAACACCAAAACCTGCAGATTCTATCTTACAACCTGGAAGTTTAATTTTTAATAAACATGCAAAAGGAGTTGTTTCTATGGCAAATTATGGACAATGGTGGAAATGGCAATTAGGTGCAAATTGGAAACAGCCTGAAGGTCCAGGAAGTTCAATTGAAGGTAAAGATAATTACCCTGTAGTTCACGTTGCTCAAGAAGATGCATTGGCATATTGTAAATGGGCAAATAGAAGACTGCCAACTGAGGCTGAATGGGAGTCTGCTGCTCAAGGTAAATTTGAAGATAATATTTATTCTTGGGGAAATAAATATGAAGATTTGAATGAGAATGCCAATACTTGGCAAGGAACTTTTCCAACAGATAATAGAACAGAAGACCGTTTTGAGTATCTCTCTCCGATAAAATCCTATCCACCAAATAATATTGGTTTGTATGATATGGCTGGAAATGTTTGGGAAATGACAACAGATTTTTTTAACGTAAATTATTACCAAACTTTAGACCCAACAGTTGTACAAGTAAATCCAAAAGGAGCAGATAAATCATATACACCAAGTAATCCATATCAGACAGAATATGTAATAAAAGGTGGTTCTTTCTTATGTCATGAATCGTATTGTGCTAGTTTTAGGATTTCTGCTAAAATGGGAATGGAGCCTAACTCAAGTTCAGATCATATAGGGTTTAGGACTGTAGCAACCAAAGAAATGCTTAAAAAATAAACTTTTAAAAAAATAAAAACCTTGATAAATTTTTATCAAGGTTTTTATTTTTGTCGGGGTGGCAGGATTCGAACCTGCGACCTCCTCGTCCCAAACGAGGCGCGATGACCGGGCTACGCTACACCCCGAAAGTGCAAAAATTGTAGTGTAGTTTATCTCGATCGAAGTCGAGAGGCTACACCCCGAATTTAGTCATCAAATTTAGGACTGCAAAGATAGAATAATATTTATATATTGTATTGCTTTTATTACAAAATTTAATGAAATGAATCAAAAAATCTATCTCTCAATTCTTGTTGTTTTTTTAACGCTTTTTTCATTTTCTCAAAGTAAAGAATATGAAGTAGTTGTGCCTGATTTAATCAATCCTTGGGGATTTACATTTTTGCCAGATAACTCAATATTAATTACCGAAAAAGAAGGAAAACTAATTCTTTTTAAGAATAGAAAAAAAACTGAAATAAAGGGTTTGCCGAAAATCTATGTACGTGGACAAGGTGGGTTTATGGATGTTGAATTACATCCAAATTACAAAGAAAATGGTTGGATTTATTTTACATACGCTTCTCAAGATGGAGGAGGAAAAGGAGGTAATACAACTTTGATGAGAGCTAAAATAGATGATAATGCATTAATAGATAAAGAGATTTTGTATAAAGCAAATCCGAATTCTAAAAAAGGACAGCATTTTGGGTCAAGAATAGCTTTTGATAAAGAGAATCACGTTTATTTTAGTATTGGAGATAGAGGAAATAGAGATCAAAATCCTCAAGATATCACCAGAGATTGTGGGAAGATTTATCGTTTAAATGATGATGGTTCTATCCCAAAAGACAATCCATTTATCAATAATAAAGGAGCAAAAAAAGCAATTTATAGTTATGGACACAGAAATCCACAAGGAATGGAAATCAATCCGTTTACCAATGAAATTTGGGCTCACGAACACGGTCCAAGAGGTGGAGATGAAATCAATATTATTCAAAAAGGGAAAAACTATGGATGGCCAAAAGCAAGTTATGGCATCAATTATAGTGGAACCAAATTTACTGATAAAACTTCGATACCAGGAATGGAAAACCCTATTCATTATTGGACTCCATCCATAGCGCCAAGTGGGATGGCTTTTATCAGTAGTGATAAATATGGTAAATGGAAAGGAAATTTGTTGGTAGGTTCTTTAAAATTTCAATACGTGAGTAGATGCATCTTAAAAGGAAACAAAGTTTTTAAGGAAGTAAAATTGCTAAAAGATATTGGTAGAGTGCGTTCTATTGAGCAAGGTATGGATGGTTATATCTATGTTGGTGTAGAAAATTTAGGAATAGTTCGTTTACTTCCAAAATAATTTCATCTTACTAAAAAGGTATTCTTTTCCTTTATTTTTTGATTGTTAAAACTTATAAACATTATCGTAAATAAGTGTCAAAAAATAATATTTTTGCTATTCAAAAAATTACAGAAACGTAAAATTATGTCAGATACTATAGAAAAAATAAAATGCTTAATTATTGGTTCTGGACCAGCTGGTTATACAGCAGCAATTTATGCAGCCAGAGCAGATATGAAACCAATTATGTATACTGGAATGCAAATGGGAGGTCAATTAACCACAACTACAGAAGTTGATAATTTCCCTGGATATAAAGATGGAACTGATGGAACTGCAATGATGGAAGATTTAAAACATCAAGCAGAACGTTTTGGAACTGATGTGCGTTTTGGTTTGGTAACTTCTGTAGATTTAAGTGAAGAAATTGGTGGTATTCATAAAGTGATTGTTGATGAGTCTAAACAAATAGAAGCAGAAACCATTATTATTTGTACAGGTGCTACTGCAAAATATTTAGGAATAGAAAGCGAACAACGTTTAATTGGTGGAGGAGTTTCTGCTTGTGCAACTTGTGATGGTTTTTTCTACAAAGGACAAGATGTAGTTGTAGTTGGAGCAGGAGACACTGCTGCAGAAGAAGCTACCTATTTAGCCAATATTTGTAGTAAAGTTACCATGTTGGTTCGTAAAGATTATATGAGAGCTTCTAAAGCAATGCAACACAGAGTAAACAGAACTGAAAATATAGAAGTGTTATACAACACAGAAATAGATGAAGTTTTAGGTGGAAATGTTGTTGAAGGAGTAAGAGCAATCAATAATCAAACTAAAGAAACAACAGAAATTCCAGTTACAGGAGTTTTTATTGCAATTGGGCACAAACCAAATTCAGATTTATTTAAAGGTGTTTTAGATATGGATGAAACAGGGTATTTAATTACCAAAGGAAAATCTACTAAAACAAATTTACCTGGAGTTTTTGCAGCTGGTGATATTCAAGATAAAGAATACAGACAAGCAGTTACAGCAGCAGGTACAGGATGTATGGCAGCTCTTGATGCTGAACGTTATTTAGGTGCATTAGAGTAGCAGCGTAGTTGCTTTTATCATAAATAAAAAGAGATTTCAGAAATGGAATCTCTTTTTTGTTTTAAAACTTTTTTAAAAATAAAATTAACTAATTTGTAACGTTTTAAAAATAGAGCAGTATATCTGTTCAGAAAACCAACCAAACCCATAAAAGTTGAATACATTATCAGATAATGCATTGATGCTAAAAGTAAAAAAAGGTCAAAATCATAATTTGGGCTTATTATACGAACGTTACAAAAAACGATTATTTGGCTTCTTTTATAAAATGAATAAAGATGCTGGATTAAGTGAAGATTTGGTACAAAATGTTTTTGTTAGAGTTTTAAAATACAAGCACACATTTTCTGAAGAAAGTAAATTCATTACTTGGATTTTTCAAATTGCTAGAAATGAAATGTATGATGAATTTAAAAAGCAAAAGAAAAATCTGCATCAAGATATAGATGAAGTGAGTTATGCAATAACTGGAAATGATACTATTGATGAAAAAATTGAAGTTTTAGAAAATTCATCAACCTTAAAAAGAGCTTTGAACATGCTTTCATCAGAAAAAAAAGAAGTATTGATTTTAAGTAAATTTAAAGAACTGAAATATAAAGAAGTTGGTGAAATTGTAGGATGCACAGAAGGAAATGCAAGAATAAAAGTACATAGAGCCATTAACGAATTGAAAAGTATTTTTCTAACCTTAGAGAAACGATAATATGAAGCAAGAAGAATTTAAAATAGCAATGATCGATTATCTATCAGGTAATTTATCTGAAGATAAACAACAAGGATTTGAGCAATTATTGAAAGAAAATTCAGATTTGAATAAAGAATTTGCAGCTACCAAAGCATTTTGGAATGTTAACGAAGAATTTCCAGAGCCATCAACCAATATGGATATGAATTTTTATGCAATGCTAAAAGCTGAAGAAGAAAAGAGTCATCAAATTTCATTTATAGAGAAATTACAAAACTTCTTTTCAGGAAGATTGGTAAAACAATTTGCCTATTCTTTTGCCATTTTAACAGTCGGATTTTTTATTGGAAATCAATTGAATTCTAACACAAATCAATCACATGAAACTTTAAAAGTTGCGAAAGCAGAAACTGAAAATGTGCGCTCTCAATTAGTTTTGACATTGTTAGATCAACCTTCAGCTAATAAAAGACTACAAGCTGTAAATGAAGTGAATAAATTAAACGATGTTACAGAAACCATATTAAAAGCGTTGTTTTCAACTTTAAATAATGATGAGAATGTAAATGTGCGTTTATCAGCAATTGAAGCTTTAAAAAAGTACACACATATTCCATTAGTAAGAGAAGGTTTGGTAAAGTCAATTACATATCAAACATCACCAATGGTACAAATGGAATTGGCAGATTTAATGGTGATTTTGCAAGAAAAGAAAGCAGTAAAACCATTTAAAAAGTTAATAAAAAAAGAGGATGTAAATACATCTGCTAAAGAGAAAATGGAAGAAAGTATAAAAAGTATTATTTAATTCCATCTAAACATAAATTTTGATGTAACTGGCAAATCCTAGGTCGCTTTTTACAGAGATAAACAATAGTCATTTAATCTGTCTTTTGGCAGGCATCAAAACCCAGAATTATGAAATTTTTAAAATCAATAGTAATTATTACCCTTGTTTGTGGTGTTACAAATGTATTCGCACAGAGACATCAGAAGGATAAAAAATTAAAAATCACAGAAACTATAACTAAAGAATATCAATTTAATAGAGCATCTTCAGACAATATTTTAGTAGTTGATAATGTCTACGGATCTATAGATGTTGAAGGTTATAATGGTAAAACTATTCAAGTTAAGGTCGTAAAAACCATTTCTGCAGATTCACAAAAAGATTTGCAAAAAGGGAAGCAAGAAATCGGAATTAAATCTGCCAAAAAAGAGGATGCAGTTTATGTGTATTTAGATTCTCCTTACTCAAATTTCAATCTTAAAACGGGTCAGTTTGACCATAGAGAGTTTAGTTTTAATTACCGAAATAATTACAAACACAGAAGTAAACGTATGTACAAATATAGATTGGATTTTAAAATTAAAGTACCAAAAAATGCAAGTATAGATGTAAAAGCGGTGAATAACGGAAATATTACTGTAGAAAATGTTCACGGAAAATTATTGATTGTTCGCAATATTAATGGAGCAATTGATATGAAAAATGTTTCTGGGAAAACAGATGTAAATGCTTTGAATAAAGACATTAACATCATATATGCAAAAAATCCGACAGAAGAGAGTTTTTACAATTCGCTAAATGGAGACATCAAAATTAAATTTCAAGAAGATTTAAACGCTAGCATTAGTTATAAAACAATGAATGGAGATTTTTACACCAATTTTGACGTAACTAAAACCACACCAGTTTTAAAAAGTACCAAAGAGTATAAAAACAAAAAGACCAAATATAAAGTGGATTCTAACAGACATTTTAAAATAGGAAATGGAGATGTTCATTTGCATTTTAATCAATTGAATGGGGATGCAATCGTTAAAAAATAATCAAACAAAATTTAAAAATCATAAAATGAATTTCAAGAATATAAAAATCGCATTAGCTAGCATATTGTTTTTAGCAACAATAAGTTTCACAGCTCAAGAAACTGTTACAGTTCCGTTAAGTAATCCTACTAAACCAGGTTTGTTAAAAATGGGAATCATTAACGGATCTATAAAAATAATTGGAACTTCTGGTAAAGAAGTAGTGATTAAAGGAACTAAAAGAAAGGAAAGCGAGAGTCGTTACAAACAACATAGAAAGAGTAAATCGAATACAGATGGATTAAAAAGAATTTCTAACAACTCTTTAGAATTTTCTGCTGAAGAATATGATAATACTGTAAGGGTTAGAGGTTCTGTTCACGGAACAACAGATTTTGAAATTCAGGTACCTAAAAACTTTTCTTTAAAAATATCAACCATAAATCGTGGAGAAATTTATGTAGAAAATGTAAACGGAACAATGGATGTAAGTAATACTAATGGAAAAATAACTTTAAAAGACATTAGCGGTTCTGTAAGTGCAGACGCTTTAAACCGAAATATTGTTGTCAATTTTATTAAAGTTACCCCTAATGTTGCGATGGCGTTTAGCAGTTTAAACGGAGATATTGATATTACGTTTCCAAAGAATTTAAAAGCGGATATTAAAGTAAAATCGGATAGAGGTGAAATTTTTACTGATTTTGATTTAAAAACAAAACCTTCTTCAGCAAAAATTACCAAAGGCGATAACAGAAAAGGAAATGCTTACAATGTAAAAGTTGAAAAATGGATTACAGGCTCTATTAATGGTGGAGGACCAGAAATACTCTTTAAAAATTTTAATGGCGATGTAATTATTAGAGCGAAATAGTTTTTTAGAACAGAGAAGAAAGAAAATAAAAAAGAGATTACAAAGTGTAATCTCTTTTTTAACTAATTGTTTTTACAAGCCTAATTCCTTACGTTCTTCAATATCCGCAACTCCATTTTTACTCCAATATGCAGATTTTATAGTTTTTATTTTGGTGGCAGTTGTTGTTAATTTTTTTCCTCGACTATGGGTGGTTTCTTCCCAACCTTCTATTGAATAAGGAAATTCTTTGGTGAGTTTTAGAGTAATTTTTCTTTTCAATTCAGGATAATAGACAGAAAAATATTGGAAACCGCCTTTTTCAATCAGATTTGTTTCAGCATCATAAGCTTTTATTTCTTTATGATGTAATGCTAAATACTCCATTGATGGAATAACTTTATAACGCCCTTTTGTAATACTTTTTGGGTTAATTCGAAGTTGATTCCAAAAGTCATTTTCCAAAGGATGTTTCTTAAGAGTAAGTTTTTTATCAGCATTACTTTCAAAATAAGAATGAAAATCGATTTGAAAATTATTTTTGTTGTTCAATTGTACAAAAGTATTCCCACACCATTCTTGTGATGAAAAAGAAATTTTAATTGCTTTTTGATTCACATCAATAGGAGAGAAGGTACTTGTCATTAATGAATAAGGGTAAATTCCAGTAGTGAATTTTTTTGTACTATTTAATTTTAAAATGGGTATGTTTTTATCGTTTTTATAATCAGCTTTGACTTGCTTTTTTGGTAAAAAATCTTCCGTAACAAAAATAGTAACTGCAGTTCCTGTATGAATTTCTCCATATCTAACTTGCGATAATGTATAGGAAGTTATTTCTGCTTTTCCAGCATACCAATATTCATTAAACTTTGGATGTTTTTCTACTGATTTTGCAATTGTTTTAGTTGTAGTATTTTCTTTTTTAGTTTCAGGATTTGCACAAAACAATAGCAAAAAACTAAAAATAAGTGGAGTATAAATGTTGAACATTCGTTTCATTTTAACGTTTTAGAAGGCTCTAATTTACGACAAAAAGAACTCAATGTAAAGTTATTTAAAGCTATTAACATCTATTTAATATTAAAAAAGACCATCAAAAATGATGGTCTTTTTAAACAAACAACTAACTATAACCTAAAACTTGAAAAGTCTCAAATTAAATTTTTATACTTTTTTGATTGTCAGTTGAGTCTGAAGAAATTGTTAGCTTTCAACAAACTCAATTTGACATCAAGAGATCTTTAGAAGCAGTATTTATTTTCTGCTTTTACTTTTTCTGCGATTTCGTTTCTTAAATCAACAATGTCTGGGTAATTTGTATATTTAGTAAAACGCTTTAAGCCCATTAACATCATACGTTGCTCATCACCTTCAGCAAAAGAAATGATACTTTCTTTACCTTTCTCTTCTATAATATCTACTGCGTGATATAAATACAATTTAGACATTGCTATTTGAACAGATTGAGAGTCTTCACCAAAACGTTTAGCGTTTTTCTCTGTTCTTAAAATTGCTGATTCTGCCATATAAATTTCAATTAAAATATCTGCAGCTGCAATTAATAATTGTTGATGTTCTTCTATCTCAGGGCCGTATTTTTGTAATGCTGCACCAGCAACCATTAAAAAGGTCTTTTTTAGTTTAGAAATCATTACTTTTTCTTCTGAAAATAATTCAGAAAAATCAGGAGTTTCAAAAGAAGGAATTCCCATTAAGCTATTGGCAACTTCTGTAGCAGGTCCTAATAAATCTACGTGACCTTTCATTGCTTTTTTAATTAACATACCCACAGAAAGCATTCTGTTAATTTCATTAGTTCCTTCGTAAATACGAGCAATTCTTGCATCTCTCCAAGCAGATTCCATAGGAGTTTCTTCAGAGAATCCCATTCCTCCAAAAATCTGAATTCCTTCATCAGCACAATTTTGTACATCTTCAGAAACCGCAACTTTTAAAATGGAACATTCTATTGCATACTCTTCAACACCTTTTAATTCTGCTTCTTGATGAGAGTTTCCTGCTTCTTGTCTTAATGCAATTCTATCTTCAATGTTTTTTGATGCTCTATACGTTGCAGATTCACCTACATAAGCACTTGTAGCCATTTCTGCTAACTTTACTTTAATGGCTCCAAAATCTGCAATAGGAGTTTTAAATTGTTTACGTTCAGTAGCATATTGAACAGCAGAATTTATGATTCTACGTTGCGAATCTAAACAAGCACCCGCTAACTTAATACGCCCAACATTTAAGGCATTCATTGCAATTTTAAAACCTTCTCCACGTCCTGCTAACATATTTTCTGCAGGAACAACAGTATCATTAAAAAATACTTGTCTTGTAGAGGAAGCTCTAATACCTAATTTGTGTTCTTCTTCTCCTAATGTAATTCCATTTGGATTTTCTTTATCGTATTCAACAATAAAACCAGTTATATTTTTATCATTTTCAATACGAGCAAAAACAATCATTAAACGACAAAAACCTGCGTTAGAAATCCACATTTTTTGACCGTTAATTTTATATGATTTTCCATCTTCAGAGATTTCAGCAGTAGTTTTACCAGAATTTGCATCAGATCCAGCACCTGGTTCAGTTAAACAATAAGCGCCAAACCATTCTCCAGTAGCTAATTTTGGCACGTATTTTTGTTTTTGTTCTTCTGTTCCGTATAAAGTAATTGGCATTGTTCCAATTCCTGTATGTGCACCAAAAGCTGTACTAAAAGAACCTGTTCCACTAGAAATGTAATCACAAGTTAAAAGTGTAGAAACAAATCCCATTCCTAATCCTCCATATTCTTCTGGTACAGCAACTCCTAAGAAACCTAATTCTCCAGCTTTACGCATTACTTCTTCTGTTAATGCATAATCTTTTGCTTCAAAACGAGCTTTATGAGGAATGATTTCTCTATCATTAAATTCCATCACAGCTTCTTTCATCATTTGTTGCTCCTCAGTAAAATCTTCAGGAGTAAAAACGTCTTCACAGTTTGTTTCTTTTACAAGAAATTGACCACCTCTTAATAATTCTGCCATTTTTTGTTTGTTTTAATTTTTTGTTATTAATTAAGGAATTCAAATATACCAGCAGCACCTTGTCCTGTTCCAACACACATTGTTACCATTCCGTATTTACCTTTCATTTCTCTTTTTCGCATTTCATCAAATAATTGCACAGATAATTTAGCTCCTGTACAACCTAAAGGATGACCTAATGCAATGGCTCCACCATTTACATTAACAATTTCTTGATTTAAGTCTAATTCACGCATTACTGCTAAAGACTGAGATGCAAAAGCTTCATTCAATTCAATTAATTCAATATCATTTTGTTGTAAACCTGCTTGTTTTAATGCTTTTGGTATTGCAGCTACAGGTCCAATTCCCATAATTCTAGGTTCTACTCCAGCTGCTGCATAATTTACAACTCTTGCTATAGGTTTTAGATTTAGTTCTTTCACCATTTCTTCGCTCATCACCATTACAAAAGCGGCACCATCACTCATTTGTGATGAATTACCAGCAGTAACACTTCCGCCAGCTGCAAAAACAGCTCTTAATTTATTTAAAACAGCAGTTGAAGTTCCAGCTCTAGGTCCTTCATCTTTTGTTACTGTATATTTTTTAGTTTGCTTTTTTCCGTTAGCATCTAAATAAGTTTGTTCAACTTCAATAGGAGCAATTTGGTCTTGAAAACGATTTTCTGCCTGTGCTCTTAGCGCTTTAACGTGAGAATTATAAGCAAATTCATCTTGATCTTCTCTAGAAATTTTAAATTGATTTGCAACAGCTTCTGCTGTATTTCCCATTCCCCAATAATAATCTGCGTGACCAGATTTTATGGTGTCGTAATTCAATTCTGGTTTAAAACCTGTCATTGGTACAGAACTCATACTTTCTGCACCTCCTGCAATAATACAATCTGCCATTCCTGATTGAATTTTAGCTGCTGCCATTGCAATAGTTTCTAATCCTGAAGAACAAAAACGATTAACAGTTACCCCAGGAACATCCACAGAATTTAATCCGATTAAAGAAATAAAACGTGCCATATTCAATCCTTGAGAACCTTCTGGCATTGCATTTCCTACAATTACATCATCTATACGTTTTACGTCTAAATTTGGTAATTCTTTCATCATATGTTGAATGGTTTCTGCACCCAACTCGTCTGCACGCTTAAAACGGAAAACACCTTTTGGAGCTTTACCTACTGCAGTTCTGTATGCTTTTACTATATATGCTGTTTTCATATTATTTAGTTTTTAGTGATTAGTTTTTAATTGTTAGTTAGCGTTACTAAACACTCATAACTAACAACTAATAACTCGCAATTTTTAATTGCGTAATGGTTTTCCAGTTTTTAACATATGTTGAATTCTCTCTAGCGTTTTACGCTCTGTACACAGTGATAAAAACGCTTCTCTTTCTATGTCTAATAAATACTGTTCTGATACCAAAGTAGGTTCAGATAAATCTCCACCTGCCATTACATAAGCTAACTTATTGGCTATTTTTTGATCGTGTTCTGATATGTATTTTGAGTGCTCCATAGAATCTGTTCCTACTAAGAACATTCCTAAAGCTTGTTTCCCTAATACCTTAACATCTTTTCGTTTAGGAGGCTGAGTATAACCGCTTTCTGCCATTAGTTTTGCATGTGCTTTTGCAGTGGCAATTTGTCTGTCTTTATTTACAACTACAACATCTTTACCTTTTTGCATTAAACCTAAATCGAATGCTTCATATGCAGAAGTAGATACTTTTGCCATACCAATAGTTAAGAAGTTTTCTTGTAAAATGTTCAGCTCAACATCACCTTTATTAAAAGAATCTGAAGCTCTTAAAGCCATTTCTTTAGAACCACCACCACCAGGAATTACACCAACTCCAAACTCAACTAATCCCATATAAGTTTCAGCTGCAGCAACTACTTTGTCTGCGTGTAAAGAAATTTCGCAACCACCACCTAAAGCCATTCCGTGAGGAGCAGAAATAGTTGGAATTGATGAATAACGCATACGCATCATTGTATCTTGGAAATATTTGATAGCATAATTCAATTCATCATATTCTTGCTCTACAGCCATCATAAAAATCATACCAATATTTGCTCCAACAGAGAAATTAGCAGCCTGATTACCAACGACAAGTCCTTGGTAATCTTTCTCAGCTAAATCTATAGCTTTATTAATGCCTGCTAACACATCGCCCCCGATTGTATTCATTTTAGATTGGAATTCTACATTTAAAATTCCATCTCCTATATCTTCGATTACAACACCAGAGTTTTTCCAAACTTCGTTTGATTTTCTAATATTGTCCAAGATGATAAATGCATCTTGACCCGGTTTTTTAGTTTGAGTTTTAGAAGGAATGTCATAAAAATAAGTAGCGCCTTCTTTTACTGAATAAAAAGTTTTAGAACCAGAAGCTAACATTTCTGTTACCCAAGTTGCAGGTTCATTACCTTCTGATTTCATTAACTCTATTCCTTTTTCTACACCTACTGCATCCCAAATTTCGAAAGGTCCATTTTCCCAACCGAAACCAGCTTTCATTGCATCATCAATCTTATACAATTCGTCAGAAATTTCGGGAATTCTATTTTGCACATAGGCAAACATTGCCACAAAGTTTTTTCTATAAAACTCTCCAGCTTTATCTTTTCCGCCAACTAAAACTTTAAATCTATCAATTGGTTTGTCAATGGTTTTTGTCAATTCTAAAGTGGCAAATTTTGCGCGTTTTTTAGAACGATATTCCATCGTGTCTAAATCTAATGTTAGAATTTCTTTCTTACCATCAATTACTGCTTTTTTGTAAAAACCTTGTCCTGTTTTACTCCCTAACCATTTGTTTTCCATCATAGTATTGATGAAATCCGGTAATTTGAATAATTCCTGCGCTTCATCATTAGGACAGTTTTCATAAATTCCGTTAGCAACGTGTACCAAGGTATCTAATCCCACTACATCCACAGTTCTAAAGGTAGCCGATTTTGGACGACCTATTACAGGTCCTGTTAATTTATCAACTTCTTCAACTGTTAATCCTAATTCTTTTACTTGATGAAATAAAGATTGAATTCCGAAAATTCCAATTCTATTTCCTATAAATGCTGGCGTATCTTTTGCTAAAACCGATGTTTTGCCTAAGAATTTTTCTCCATACATCATTAAGAAATCGGTAACTTCTTGTTTACAATTTGGTCCAGGAACTACTTCAAATAACTTTAAATATCTTGGCGGATTAAAAAAGTGCGTTACCGCAAAATGTTGTTGAAAATCTTCGCTTCTACCTTCATTCATAAATTTGATAGGAATTCCAGAAGTATTCGAAGAAATAATAGTACCAGGAGTTCTGTATTTCTCTAATTTTTCAAAAACGATTTTTTTGATATCCAATCTTTCAACTACAACCTCCATAATCCAATCTACATCAGCTACTTTTGCAATATCATCTTCTAAATTACCAGTGGTAATTCTGTTTGCAAATTTCTGATTATATATAGGAGAAGGTTTGGATTTTAGGGAAGTTGTTAGGGCATCATTTACCAAACGATTGCGCACAACTTTGTCTTCGAGCGTTAATCCTTTGGCTTTTTCTTTGTCGTTTAATTCTCTTGGAACAATGTCCAATAAAAGAACTTCAACACCAATATTTGCGAAATGACACGCAATACCACTTCCCATAATTCCAGAGCCAACTATTGCTACTTTTTTAATTCTTCTTGCCATTAGTTAAATTGTTTTATACTGCTTTATTACTGATTTCGTCATAGATTTCTCTATCAGCAATTAATTTGTTAATTGTATGGGTAACATTAAAAAAACCTATTAAGTCTTCTTTAGAAACCTGGTTTCTAACTGTTTCGTTAAACTGAATAACGTGTCCACGAGAAATTTTACGCATCTCTCTACCATAATCAGTTAGTTTTATGATCACACTTCTTCCATCTTCAGGATTTTTTTCTCTACAAATCGCGCCTTTTTCTTCCATAGTTTTTAAAATTCTAGAAAGACTTGTAGGTTCCATTCCCATTAAAGGCCCTAATGCTGTAGAAGGTGTTCCTTTAGTTTTATCAATATTTAATAAAACAAAAGCTGTTGCCATTGTGCTATTATGGTGTGCAGCCTGTTCATTATACATTTTTGCAACCGCTTGCCACGTTGCTCTTAATTGATGGTCTATTGATTCATTTTTTTCCATTGTGCCAAATATATATAAAATATATTATGCACGCATAGTAAATTGAAAAAAAGTTATGCATGCATAGTAAATTTTAACAAAAATTTTATTGTAACGTTTTAAAAGTTTGAGATACTAATACCTATAAAATATGTAAGTTTGTAACTACTGATAGCTTTCATAAAAAATCAACAACAATCAATGGAGAATTTATTAGAAATTAATAATGTTGTAAAAAAATACGGAGATTTTACAGCATTAAATGATGTTTCACTGCATATTCCTAAAGGAAGTGTTTTTGGATTGCTCGGTCCAAATGGAGCAGGGAAAACATCTTTAATTAGAATTATCAACCAAATTACAATGCCAGATTCGGGTTCTATTATTTTAGATGGTGAAGCTTTGGCGCCACATCATACTGCCGAAATTGGCTACTTGCCAGAAGAGAGAGGTCTTTATAAATCTATGAAAGTGGGTGAGCAGGCTTTGTATTTAGCACAACTAAAAGGATTGTCTAAATCTGAAGCAAAAAAACGACTAAAATATTGGTTCGAAAAATTTGATATTTCTGCTTGGTGGGGAAAGAAAATTGAAGAGCTTTCTAAAGGAATGGCGCAAAAAGTTCAGTTTATTGTTACGGTAATGCACAACCCTAAATTGTTAATTTTTGATGAACCTTTTTCTGGATTCGACCCCATAAACGCACAATTAATTGCCAAAGAAATATTACAATTAAGAGATGAAGGCGCAACTATTATTTTTTCAACTCATAGAATGGAGTCTGTAGAAGAAATGTGCGATGAAATTGCGCTGATTGATAAATCGAACAAAATTTTAGACGGAAAGTTAGATGATATCAAGCGTGAGTTTAGAACGCATACTTTTCAGGTAGGATTAAACACAAGCAATCCAAAAGAAGTAGAAAGTACTTTACAAAGTAACTTTGAAGTATTTCCTGCGGATTTTAAATTGTTAGGAAATGAGTTGACTTTAAATGTGAAGTTAAATAAAACAGATTCAGCTAACGATTTGTTATCCTTTTTAACGAGCAGAGGAGAAGTACAACATTTTGTAGAACTGATACCAAGTGCTAACGATATTTTTATTCAAGCTGTAAATAAAAACAATTAAGAAATGAGCAAGTTAAAACTAATTATACAGAGAGAGTTTATTGCAAAGGTTCGTAATAAATCGTTTATAGTGATGACTTTTTTAAGTCCGCTTATTATGGTAGGAATGGGTTTCTTAGTGTATTTTCTGATGCAGAAAAACGATGAGAAAGTCAAAAAGATAGTATATGTAGACAATTCTGGTTTGTTTTCTAAGGATGATTTTAAAGATACCAAAACTATTCATTATACAGATTACACGGCATTAGGAATAGAAGAAACCAAGAAAAAAGTAGAAGCAGGTAATTATTATGGTGCCTTAATTATTCCTAAAAAAGATAGTTTAGAAATTTTAGCAAAATCTATTGAGTTTTATTCCAAAGATTCTCCTGGAATGTCTGTGATGAATTCTATAGAGAACAAAATAGAACGTAAACTAAGAAATGAAAAATTAAACAATTTCGGAATTGATATTGATAAAATTAATGCATCAAGAATTCAGTCTGATATTAAGATGTATAATTTTTCTGGCGAAGAATCATCAAAATTAATCAACGGATTAAAAATCGGTGTTGGTGCCATTGCAGGTTACTTTTTAATGATGTTTGTAATGATTTACGGAACATCTGTAATGCGAAGTGTTATCGAAGAAAAAACAAGTAGAATTATAGAGGTAATTGTGTCCTCAGTAAAACCATTCCAACTTATGTTAGGTAAAATTATTGGGAATGCCTCTGCAGGTTTACTGCAATTTTTTATTTGGGGAGTTATTCTCTTTATTGTAATGACAGTTGCTTCGTCTGTTTTTGGGGTTGATGTTGTAGAAATGCAATCTTCTAGAGTTCCTGCCGAACAATTTGAAATGGCAAAACAAGCTACAGGTGGTAGTAAAGGTCAATTGATTCTACAAGAAATTTTACGATTACCCATCTTAAAAATGTTTGTCTTATTTATATTTTACTTTTTAGGAGGCTATATGTTGTATAGTTCTTTATTTGCTGCAGTTGGTGCTGCTGTAGATAATGAAACGGATACGCAACAGTTTATGTTGCCAATTATGTTACCTTTAATTTTGGGAGTTTATGTTGGTTTTGCTACGGTAATTAACGATCCTCACGGATCTATTGCAGTGTTGTTTTCTCATATTCCATTTACCAGTCCAATTGTAATGTTAATGCGAGTACCCTTTGGAGTTTCTTGGTATGAATTGGCCATTTCTATGGCATTATTATTAGTTACCTTTGTGTTTATGGTTTGGTTAGCAGCCAAAATTTATAGAGTAGGAATTTTAATGTATGGGAAAAAACCAACCTATAAAGATTTATACAAATGGCTAAAATATAAAGGCTAAAAGATGAATAAATTTAAAGAGTTTTTAAACTTTTCTTTCGAAATTACTGATAAAATTCACTTAGATGTAAAAACAGTAATCTTTATCATATTTGTAATTGTCATTACAAGTATGCTTTTAAAATTGATTCGAAAATTGGTCAATAGAAGGCTTGATGAAGATGATAAAGGCAAGTTCAAAGCTATTTTTACATTTCTTCAATATTTTGTGTATGTCATCGTTTTAATCATTGCTTTAGAATCATCAGGAATAGAAGTAGGCGTTTTATTAGCGGGTTCTGCTGCATTATTAGTTGGTATTGGTTTAGGATTGCAAACTTTATTTCAAGATATTATTTCCGGAATTTTTATTCTGTTGGATAAAACACTTACGGTAAATGATATTGTAGAGGTTGATGAAAAAGTTGGCAAGATTATTGAGATTAGATTAAGAACAACAAGGGCATTAACAATTGATGATAAAGTTTTAATCATTCCTAATCATAAATTTTTAACGCAAAGTTTATTCAATTGGACTCAAAATGGAGTGCAAACCACAGAAGGAGTTGAAGTTGGAGTAGCCTATGGTTCTGATGTAGAGTTGGTCAGAAAAATTTTGGTTGATGTCGCCAAAGCGCATCCAAAAATTTTAAAATCACCAGAACCGAAAGTTTTGTTTACCGATTTTGGTGATAGTGCGTTGCAGTTTAAGTTACTGTTTAACATCAATAACAGTTATACACACCTGCAAATAAAGAGTGATCTGCGTTTTGAAATTGATAAAAAATTTAGAGAAAATAATGTTACAATTCCATTTCCTCAGAGAGATGTTCACCTTATAAAATAAGAAAAAGAGTATGTCAAAAATATTAGTTATAGAAGATGAAGCTGCAATTAGAAGAGTCTTAACAAAAATTATTTCAGAAGAAAATGATGCCTACAAAGTTGAAGAAGCTGAAGATGGTTTGTTAGGCATAGAAATGATAAAGAAAAATGACTATGATTTGGTTTTGTGCGATATTAAAATGCCTAAAATGGATGGTGTCGAGGTTCTAGAAAAGGCAAAGAAAATAAAACCAGAAGTACCTATTGTAATGATTTCTGGTCACGGAGATTTAGATACAGCAGTAAATACAATGCGTTTAGGGGCTTTCGATTATATTTCTAAACCACCAGATTTAAATCGTCTATTAAATACGGTAAGAAATGCTTTAGAGAAAAAAGTATTGGTGGTAGAAAACAAACGATTAAAGAAAAAAGTTAGTAAAAGCTACCAAATGATTGGTGAGAGTGATGCCATTACTCACATTAAAGAAATCATAGAAAAAGTGGCAGCAACCGATGCCCGAGTTTTAATTACTGGACCAAATGGAACAGGAAAAGAATTAGTTGCCCATTGGTTACACGAAAAATCAGACAGAGTAAAAGCGCCAATGATTGAAGTGAATTGTGCTGCAATTCCATCAGAATTGATAGAAAGTGAATTATTTGGACACGTAAAAGGTTCTTTTACAGGCGCAAACAAAGACAGAGCAGGTAAATTTGAAGCGGCAAATGGAGGAACTATTTTCTTAGATGAAATTGGTGATATGAGTTTGTCTGCTCAAGCTAAAGTTTTACGTGCTTTACAAGAAAATAGAATTTCTAGAGTAGGTTCAGATAAGGATATAAAAGTAAATGTTAGAGTAGTAGCAGCAACCAATAAGAACTTAAAAGAAGAAATTGCTGAAGGACGTTTTAGAGAGGACTTGTATCATAGATTAGCAGTGATTTTAATTAAAGTTCCTGCTTTGAATGATAGGAGAGAAGACATTCCTTTATTAGTAGATTTCTTTGCGAATAAAATATCTGAAGAACAAGGAACACCTAAAAAAGAATTTTCATCAGAAGCCATAAAATTATTGCAGGAATATGATTGGACTGGGAATATCAGAGAGTTAAGAAATGTAGTAGAACGTTTAATTATCTTAGGAGAAAAAGAAGTTTCTGCTAATGATATTAAGCTTTTTGCAAGTAAATAAGATGAAGGATAATACAATTAATTACATTGAGTTTAAGTCACTAAATATAGAAGAAACAAAAGCATTTTATACGAAAGCTTTTTCTTGGAAGTTTACCGATTACGGACCCCATTATGTAGCTTTTTCTGAAAGTGGATTGGAAGGAGGTTTTGAGTATACCACAAAACCAATAATAAACGGAGCTTTAGTGGTTTTATATGCAAAAGATTTAAAGATTATTCAAGAAGTAATAATCTCTTTAGGAGGAAAAATTTCTAAAAAAGCATTTGAATTCCCAGGTGGAAAACGCTTTCACTTTTTAGATCCTTCAGGTAATGAATTAGCAATTTGGTCTGATAAATAAGAAATAACTATTCGTTTAGTATTTTACTATAAGAAAAGTTGATGCAAACATAAAAAGTTCGCATCAACTTTTTTATTTAAATTTCATATCATTTCTATCTTTGTAAAACAAAAAACAAATATTAATTACAAAAAAATAAAAAAATGGCAACAGCAGTTGGTAAAAAATTTCCAGATTTAAATGTAGACGCAATGAATGAAATGGGTGATACATTTAAAGTAAATGTACTAGAAGAAGCGGTTAATAATAAAAAGAAGGTTTTGTTATTTTGGTATCCAAAAGACTTTACATTTGTTTGTCCAACAGAATTACACGCTTTTCAAGCAGCTCTAGGAGAATTTGAAAAAAGAAACACAATTGTAATTGGTGCTTCTTGTGATACTCCTGAAGTACATTTTGCTTGGTTAAGCACTTCTAAAGATAATGGAGGAATTGAAGGCGTAACGTACCCTATTTTAGCAGATTCTAACAGAAATTTATCATCAATTTTAGGGATTTTAGACATCACTAATGAAACTTATGATGAAGCTACAGGAACAGTTCAAGTAGAAGGTGATAATGTAACTTATAGAGCTACTTATATCATAGATGAAGATGGTGTTGTGCAACATGAAAGTATAAATAACATGCCTTTAGGTAGAAATGTTGGCGAGTATTTACGTTTAGTAGACGCTTTAACGCACGTACAAGAAAAAGGTGAGGTTTGTCCAGCAAACTGGGAAGAAGGAAAAGACGCAATGTCTCCTAATGCGAAAGGAACTGCAGAATATTTAGCTTCTCACTAAGAATTAACTATAAATTCATAATTAATTATGGTACAAGAATTAAGTCAAGATAATTTGGCAAATATTGTTTCTGAAAATAAAAAAGTAGTGGTACAATATGCTGCAACTTGGTGTGGAAACTGTAGAATTATGAAGCCAAAATTCAAGAAATTATCAACTGAAAATGAAGATATGGTTTTTGTAATTGCGGATGCTGAAAAATTTCCTGAAAGTAGAAAGTTAGCAGATGTAAGTAATTTACCAACTTTTGCCACATTTGTGGACGGTAAATTTGTAAATCAAACACAAACCAACAAGTTTGATGTGTTAAAAGACTTGGTAAACGAAGTTATTTAATTATGAAATTACCAGTAATAAAACACTTAACTAATTTTATCGAAGAAAACGATCAAGATTATGTGTTAGAAACTATAGAAACTCTTGAGGCTTTAACAGAAGTTTCATCATTAAAGGATGAAGAATTAGATGTTATAGGAGAGTTAATTTCTAATCTATATGGTGCAGTTGAAGTAGATAAAATGATTAAAGAAGGCACACCCAAAAAAGAGGCATTAAATGCTTTTATGAAAAGAGTTTTAGGTTCTATTGATACCTAGAATATAAATTTGATTGATTTTATAATCCCGAGTTTAGACTTGGGATTTTTTTGTTTAATGATGTGTTAGTTGACCGATAATTTTTGAATGTTGTGGAAATTCATTTAATAACTCTTTACGAGAGGGTAGCACAAAATCTCTAAAATCGAATCCAGGAGAAACTGTACAACCAACAAAAGCATACGAGGTTGTTTTTATAACTTCTGCAGCAAAATAATAGTGGGCAGGAACAGTAAACTGGAAAACTTCACCCTTTTTAAAACCATCACCAATAATAACAAAAGTATATTCTCCTTCAGGAGAAAGTAAATGTATTTTTAGTGGGCTTCCTTTGTAAAAATGCCAAATTTCATCTTGATTGATTTTATGAAAAGCAGAAAATTTTTCTGAAGTCAATAAGAAATAAATACTTGTACAGTAATTTCTATTCCCTTCAAAGTATTCTGCTAAATTCTCTTCTAAAATAAATCCTTTGCTACGATAAACCTCTCTAAAATATCCACCTTCTGGGTGTTCTTGTAAATTAAAATGATTAATTATTTCTGTTGCATCCATTTTTATAACTTGTTGAATTTATAAATTTTCCTTTCTTTTCAGTTCATTAGCTTTTTTAATAATTGCTTTTAGATGTTCTTTATTGCGTTTTTTTTCTAACTTTACTTTGTTAATTTTTTGATTCATCAACTTAGTATGTTTAGCTTTATTAACTGTATTTTTTGCTTTTCCTTTTTTGGGCATAAATGTTTTATTTAAGCTTCCAACGAAGTTATCTTTTTTTGCATATTGAAACAAACTTTTTTTATCAGTGTTTATTTCTTTCTTATTGATTAGTTTTGTAATCTATTATGGAAGCACTTACTTTAACAACACCGGCACTTTTATTCTCTGCTATATCTTTAATAATGTTAGCTTATACCAATAGATTTTTGGCATATTCTTCAGTTATCAGAAATTTACATGATAAGTATTTAGAAAGAAAAGAAGATTCATTAATAAGGCAAATTAAGAATTTAAAGTTACGCTTAAACTTAACACGTTATATGCAAATACTTGGAATAACAAGTTTACTTTTTTGTGTGCTGACCATGTTTTTAATTTATATTCATCAACAAGCTCTTGCTATTTGGATTTTTGGTACTGCGTTAATTTTATTAATTCTTTCGTTAGGTTTATTAATTAGAGAAATACAAATATCATCTCAAGCTTTACAGCATCATATCGCAGATATTGAAGAACATTTAGAGAATAAGTAGCCTTTTTTTAGCGTTTTTTAGGTTTTCTAATACGTTTTTCTTTATTTTTTACAAAGATTAATTTGTGTCTACTTTTCGTGTTTTCTCTTTGTTCTAAATCAAAACTTCCTATAGATTTAATTAAAGGTGTTAATTTTTCAAATCCATAATTTCTTGAATCAAAATTTGGGCGTTTTTTTTGTAATAAGCTACCAACATCACCTAGAAAAGCCCATCCATCTTCATCAGAAAGATCAGAAATTGTGGTTGAAATTAAATGAATTTCTCTTTGGGTAATTTTATCAACGTTCGATTTATTAGATTCTTTGGTATCCTCATCATCATTATCGTCTTTCTTTTCTGTTTGTTTTTTCAATACTTCTATGTAAACAAATTTATCACAAGCAACTATAAAGGGGTTTGGTGTTTTCTTTTCGCCAATACCAATAACTTGCATTCCTGCTTCTCTTAACCTAGTTGCTAATCTTGTAAAGTCGCTGTCACTAGAAACCAAACAAAAACCGTTTACTTTTCCACTATAAAGAATATCCATAGCATCAATAATCATTGCAGAATCTGTGGCATTTTTGCCAGTAGTATATCCATATTGTTGAATAGGAGTAATGGCATTTTCTAATAATAGATTTTTCCATTTGGTAAGATTTGGTTTGGTCCAATCTCCATAGATTCGCTTAATAGTAGGGTTGCCATATTTTGCAATTTCCTCCATCATTTCTTTTACGTGTGCAGATGGTATATTGTCTCCGTCAATAAGAACGGCTAAATTTATATTTGTATTCATATTTTGAGCATTGTATAATGCATTTTTTAAATTTCTTACAAGTTAGTGTAAGTCATCTGTATTTCATATGAAGTTATCAGAAATATTTTAAGAAACAAGTTAAACTAAAAAGTAAGCGTCGTTTTTTGCAAAACGACGACTTACCAAGTAAACTAATAAAACCAAGTATTAGTAACTATTATTAGAGTTAGCTATTCTAATAAAATTTTTATTTAGAGTAAGGTTTATGATTGTAACTCAATACTCTTTTTAATTTCCAATTTTTATTTTCTAGAATCCAAAGATGCGTAAAATCTGCAATTCCTACAGTTTTAAAAATTCCATTTGTTTTTTGTAGAAAAGTATGCTTTCCTTTTTGGATGGCTCCATATATGGTTCCGTTATCTTTTAGTTGATGGACTTCTAGAGAATTACTTACCAAGTTTCTTTTATTAATTCCAGGTTTTGCACAAATGTTGTTTCTTATAGCTTTAAAAAACTCTTCTCTATTTTGTTTTCCTCCAACATCATGATAAAATTCAAAGTCTTTAGCTATTATAGAATCTAACTTTTCTAACTCACATAAATTAAAAGTTTTTTCAAAAATAATACTGTCTTTAATTTTTAATGTTTTGTATAAATCTGAGTTTTTATCAATTTGGGCATTCAAAACAAAATTGTAAAATAACATTGCTAAAAACAATAGTATTTTTAAAACAAAAGAGTTTTTAAAGGGTTCTAAAAAAGAATTCATAAATGGTATGTTAGTGCTTTGGGTTGATTGTTTTTTGAAATCTTGAGGTTGATAATACAACCTCAAGAATTCAGTTTTGGTTGATTGAAAAAAATTATTTTCTAGAAACGTCGCCTCCAGAAGATGATTTTTTATTTACATGTTTTGGGTTTCCTTTAAAATCGATATCACCTCCACTAGAAGCACTTGCATCTAATTTTTCAGAAGCATAGATGTTAATGTCTGCACCACTAGAAGCTTTTACCAATACATTTTTGCTCTGTAAATTATAAGCATAAATAGAGGCGCCACTTGTAGCGCTTGATGCATGATTTATAGATTTACCAGATATTTTAATATCAGAACCACTAGTAGATCTGGTTTCTACGCTTGTAGCATCAATAGAAATTCTAATATCTGCACCACTTGTGGCTGTAATCGATATCTCATCAGTTTTAATAGTGTCTTCTCCATAAACATCACTACCACTTGTAGCCTTTAAAGAGTTTAATTCTACAACAGTTACATAAACTTTTCTTGCTTTTGCTCTCCAAATACTTTTTTCTGAATACACTTTTAAAATACCATCTTCTACTTCTGTTATAATAATATCGTGTAAGTTTTCATCTGCTTCAACAGTAATTTTATTACTGTTTCCTTGACTTATATATAGATCGATACCTGTACTAACTTTAATTCCTTTAAAATTATCATTAGTTTTTCTTTGTTTCGTTACAACGTTTCTGTTTCCGTTTATTCGGTTAAACATATCTACTCCACAAGAAGTAAAAATAGTAGCAATAAATAAAATTGTAATTGTCTTTGTTATTGAATTTTTCATAAGTTTTGGTTTATTTAGATTGTAAATCTCTATGATAAGACGTTTATAATCAAAGTAAGGTTACTCAATTGTTGATTTTTATAACCGAATTGTTTTAAATGGTTTTATCTTCTAAAATTTTATTATCTTTTTCCTCTTCGCAATCCAAACATTTTAGACTATAAGATGTCATTATAAAATAATGGTTTGCCATGTCTTTATCATATATATCTCCTACATTATCAACATGGTATAAAAAGTTTTTTATAGAGTTGTCAAAATAGACAATAGCATTTTCTGGTAAATAAAAAATAATATGTATTTCTTCATCTTTCCAAAGATTTTTAAATTCTGAGATAAAGAAAGCGTCTATCGTTATAGTTTTGTTTTCAATGCTAATGTTGTGTTGAATTTTTTCAGCATTTTTTCTAGCTTTAAATTTACTTTTTCCACGAGATTCTTTTTGAATTACATAATAAGCTTCATTAGAATTACTTTTCTTTACATCTACTTTTACATTATTGGTATAAACCATTTTGATATTATTAATTTCTACTTCTTGTTTGCGGGTAGATCTTCTTAAATTATCTTGATAATAGATGTCATCATCGTTATACATCTTTAGTGTAAGTGTATCATTTGCAATAATGTTAAAAGATTTTTTGGTATTGGTTTCACCATAATTCGCATGAGATGTACCAAACTCTAAACCTGTAAAAATCATAGTTAATAAAGCAACTATCCAAATTCCTAATAGTGATAAAGAAGTAGGTTTACTTATCTGTTTTACACTACTAGATAAAATTCTTAACCCCAATACAAATAAGATTAGAAACGGAATTCCAACTAATAAAAATAATGCTAAAGTTAATACCCATTTTGGTAACATTGAATCATAGAAAAATGGTGGATATTGCAGCATTTCTCCGTCAAAATCTAAAAATTCTAAACTTCCTACAGAAAACCCTCCAATAATTAGAGATAAAATAACAGCAGCAGCAATAAATACTAAAATTGCCCCAATAAATTTACCAATTACTTTAAAGAATACTAAAATAATTTTCCCTATGGTATTGATAAAATCTTGTAAACCGTTATTTTTTTTTGTCTTTCCCGAAAAAGTTTTATTCATTTTTTCTGAAAATTCTTGAGCACCATCTTTTATTTTATCTGATGCTTGGTTAGCTAAATCTTTAACATTTTCTGAAACAGCAGTAAATTCTTTTCTAATTTTTTTTTCAATATTATCAATGTTTACAGGTTCTCCTTCCATTTGAAGTTTTTCTGCTGTTGTTTTAGCTTCTGGCAATAAAATCCAAAGAATTATGTAGAGTAAAATTCCGAAACCGGCTCCAAAGAATAAGGCCAATAACCCTAAACGAATCCAAATGGGATCTACATCAAAATAATGAGCAACACCTGATGCAACTCCTCCTAAAAACTTATCGTCAGGATCTCTAAATAACTTTTTTCCAGAAGTATTATTTCTTTGATATGAGTAGCTAGAATCGTTGTAAGACTCTTCTGCTTCTGCATAATCCTCTGGTTGCCCCATGATTTTAATAACATCATCAATATCTCCTTCATTAACAACTTGTCTTGCGTCAGTTATTTTTTCTGATAAAAGCTCGCTAATACGTGCTTCTATATCTGCGATGATTTCGTTTTTACCTTGCGGGTCATCACTTAATGATCTAGAAATCGATTCTAGATATCGTTTTAATTTCTGATAGGCAACTTCATCAATATGGAAGAAAAATCCGCCTAAATTTATGTTGATAGTCTTATTCATTTGTAGTAGATTTTTTGCTAATTACTTGGTTTACTGAATTGATTAAATTACTCCATGTTTTATCTAGTTCTTTTAAAAACATTCCACCGTTTTCTGTTAAAACGTAATACTTTCTTGGTGGTCCAGAGGTTGATTCTTCCCATCTATACGTTAATAAACCGGCGTTTTTAAGGCGAGTTAATAACGGGTATATGGTTCCTTCAACCACAATCATTTCTGCGCCTTTTAGAGTAGAAAGAATTTCAGAAGTATATGCATCACCTTTCTTTAAGATGGATAAAATGCAATACTCTAAAATACCTTTTCGCATTTGCGCTTTTGTATTTTCTATCTTCATTTATTGTGGTTTATAATTGTTATTTTACAAATTTTATTGTGAAAGGATATTTGTAATTTTCTCCTTCTCTTGCTTTTAATGAAGCAATAATTACTAAAGCTATTCCTATAAGATAAATCAGTCCAGTTATAGAACCTAAACCTATAAAACCAAAAATATTATTCATATTAAAATCAATATTTATGTGATGATTAAAATTGTCCCAGTTTCTAAAAAAAGACCCAAATGCAAATGGAATAAAAACTATGCTTATTAGAAATATATAAAGTGTATAACTTAGATTAAAGTTTACAGCTTCTTTACCTTGTTCATCTAAAAAAGTACTTCTATCTTTTAAAGTTTGCCACGCAATAAGAGGCGCAACTATATTTCCGAACGGAAATATAAAACCAGCAAATGCAGATATATGTAATAAAAAAGCGTTCGTGTTTTCGTTATTTTGTTTCATAATTATAAAATATATATAATACTTGCTTATGCAAATATATGTCTTAAAAAAGGTATTATGCAATACATAGTACTATAATTAACATTTTATTAACATTTTTAAGATTGTATTTTTTAGTTAAAAAAGTGGTAAATTGTGAGCAAATACAAGCTTTATGAAGATAACTCCAGCAAAAATAAATTCTTTTATGTTTTTTAAATTACCATTAGGTTGGTTGTCTGGTCTAAGAGTAAAATCGATTACAGAGTCGAATTCAATAGTAATAATTAGACATAGGTGGATAAATCAGAACCCGTTTAAAAGCATGTTTTGGGCTGCACAAGGTATGGCAGCAGAAATGACAACTGGTGTTTTGGTAATGAATGCTGTTGAGGCATCAAACAAAAAATTTTCGATGTTGGTTACAAAACAAGAAGGAGGTTTTTTTAAAAAAGCTACAGGTAAAATTACCTTTACTTGTAACGATGGATATTTAATAAGTTCAACTTTAAAAAAATCCATAGCAACAAAGGAAGGGCAACTAATCACATTATCATCAGAAGGTAAAAATGAAGATGGAGTAGTGGTTTCTAATTTTAAATTCGAATGGAGTATAAAAGTAAAATTATAAATTACCTTTTCTTCTGATATGGTTTAGGTCTTTGTTCAGTATAATCACAATCTTGAAAAATACCACAAGAATTACTAGTTCTGGCTAACGATTTTGTAATTTCATACTTTTTTGATAAAGCTTCTATTTCTGGAGTTAGATATTTCATAATCAATTTTTTTATTTTTTCTTCATTCCAAAAATAACAATTTTGGAAATTGCAAAAAGTTAAAAAAAATATAATTCATATCTTTAGTTGTAACATTTAATAGCTATTATAATCTAATTAATATCAAACAAAAAAAATTATGTATCAAGATAGAATTCCACAAAAATCATCAAATAGAACACCACAAAATGCACACGAAATAGATTATAAAATTTTTGGTGAAGAAATGCAATTTGTAGAAATAGAATTAGATCCTCAAGAAGGTGTTGTAGCAGAAGCAGGCACATTTATGATGATGGACAATCATATTAAAATGAATACTATTTTGGGAGATGGTTCTAATCAAGAAAAAGGAATACTAGGAAAGATTTTTTCTGCAGGAAAACGAATTTTAACTGGTGAAAGTCTATTTATGACCGTTTTTACTAATGATGGAATAGGAAAGAAACAAATTTCATTTGCATCTCCTTATCCTGGAAAAATTATACCTATTGATTTGTTAGAATTTGGAGGTAAATTTATTTGCCAAAAAGATGCTTTTTTATGTGCGGCAAAAGGAGTTTCTATAGGAATTGAGTTTTCAAAAAAATTGGGTAGAGGTTTGTTTGGTGGTGAGGGGTTTATTATGCAAAAAATGGAAGGTGATGGTTTGGGTTTTATACATGCTGGAGGAACCATGGCAAAAAAAGTTTTACAACCAGGAGAAGTTTTAAAAGTTGATACTGGCTGTATTGTTGGTTTTACTCAAGATGTAGATTATGACATTGAGTTCGTTGGCGGAATAAAAAATACATTTTTTGGAGGAGAAGGTTTATTTTTTGCTACTCTAACCGGTCCTGGAACAGTATATGTTCAATCTTTGCCATTTAGTAGATTAGCAGGAAGGGTACTTTCTATGGCTCCAAGAACTGGAGGTGGAAAAAGAGGAGAAGGTAGTGTTTTAGGAGGTATTGGAGATTTGTTGGATGGAGATAATCGATTTTAAATCGGTTTCTAACTCAAATAGAAGTGTTTATAGTATTAATAATCAAAAAAAAACCGAGCAATTGCTCGGTTTTAGTTTATAATTTAGAAAAATTATTATTTTTCATTTTTTTTAATTTTATCCAAATAGTCTTGAAAAAGTTTACCATAATCAGATTGTTTAACTTTGTCAGATAATGAGTTATTAACTGTATCAAGCATTTTTATACTTGCATCATACATTTCTGTTAAACCAAGATAAGGAGCAACCTCTGAGTCTGAATTTGAAAGTGCAAAATTAGTAGTAAAGAGCACTTTTCTTTTGGTAAGTTTTAAGATGTTTTTGTTTAATTGTTCTAATAGCACTTTATCGTTAGCCTTTTTTGCTTCAAATTCATCTTTAACAAAATCCAATCGTTTGTTTTGAAACTGTCTATTTACAACATTGTATTTGTCTAGTATTTCTTGATTTTTAGAACCTTTTATTTCAGGACTATACCCAAATTGTTCTAGTTTATCAGTAATAGTAATTATTCCTTTTTCACCGAAAAATAAAATTCTTTTATCAGTAGTATTTCCATCAAAAGTTAAGTAATATAATACAGGAGAATCTACATTATCACTTAAAGTAAAAGAATCACTTCCTTTTAAAGTAATAGAATCTACAGAGACCAACAAGGTGTCTTTCATTTTTTGAAGGTATAAAGTACCTTTTTTAAGGCCTTTAATCTGTCCAGTTACAACCATATTTCCTTCTTTTTTAGAAGAACAAGCTGTTATTAAAACAGATAGAAATAAAAGCGTGATAATTTTCTTCATCGAATCAAAAATTTAGTCTGCAAATATGCTGATTTTTTTTAAAGTGTAGCAGATAATTCCATTAAAATAGTACAAACAATAGCACCAACGGTTCCAATAGCATAACCAAAAACAGCCAATAAAACCCCAACAGTTGCTAAAGATGGATGAAAAGCTTGTGCAACAATAGGAGCAGAAGCAGCACCACCAACATTTGCTTGACTTCCTACTGCTAGAAAGAAATAAGGTGCTTTTATAATTTTAGCAACTATAATTAATAGTCCTGCATGAATTGCCATCCAAACAATACCAATTACAATTAAGCCTAAATTATCAAAGATTAAGGCTAAATCCATTTTCATACCAATAGTGGCTACTAAAATGTAAATAAAAATACTTCCTATTTTACTAGCACCAGCGCCTTCGTAGTTTTTAGCTTTAGTAAAAGAAAGTAATACTGCAATTATTGTAGAAATACTGATTAACCAAAAGAATCCAGAACCTAAAAAAGAAAATATGTTTCTCCATGTTTGCGACTCTATTGAGGCCACCAAATTACTAAAAAAAACACTTAAATATTTTGATGCAAAATGACCAAAACCAACTGTACCAAATGCTATAGCTAGCATAATCATAAAGTCTGTAAGCGTTGGATTTTTCTTTACTTTTTGAGTAAATTCTAACACTTTATTTTTTAACTCTTCGATAGCAGAATTGTCAGCTTTTAACCATTTATCAATTTTATCTTTTTTACCAATTCCAATTAATAAAATTGCCATCCAAATATTGGCTACTACAATATCAACAAAAACCATTCCCCCGTATTTTGCAGGATTATATTGATAAATTTCTAGCATTGCCGTTTGGTTGGCACCACCACCAATCCAACTTCCTGCTAATGTTGATAAGCCTCTCCAAACGGCATCAAAATCAGCCCCACCAACAGTTTCTGGGGAGAAAATAGAAATTAATAAAATGGCTATTGGTCCGCCAATTACAATACCTATAGTTCCTGTAAAAAACATAATTAAAGCTTTAGATCCTAAGTTAAATATTGCTTTTAAGTCAATGCTTAAGGTCATTAAAACTAATGCAGCTGGTAGTAGAAATCGACTAGAAACATAATACAATTGAGATTTGTTTTTTACGATTTCTCCAGCAGCATTTTCAATTTCCCATTCAGGAGAAATCACTCCAAATGTGGTAAATAATGCAGGTATAAAATAAGCCATAAATAAGCCTGGAACGATCTTGTAAAATTTATGCCAAAACCCAACAGTTTTGCTTTCAGTATAAAAAACAAAACCCAAAGAAATCATTAAAATACCAAAAACAATAGCATCATTTGTAAAAATTGGTTCAGACATAATTATATCGCTTTTTGTGTATGATTTGTATTTAAAATTAAACCAAGTAAAATTCTTTTTTGTATGCCGTTAGGTAGTTTTATTTGTTGGTATCCAACATTTATTTTTAAATTTTTATTGAATTTATGTAGGAACCCAAAACCAGTCCAATTTTGTACAAATCGTTTGCTTTGATCGATATTCAAAAAAATCTCATTATAACCGTAAACAGACCAATTATCGGCTATTGGATAATTTAAATTCAAATCGTATCGAAACCAATGACTAGCACTGTTTCCTGAATTTTCACTTATAAAACGATGCTCAAATCGAAAACGATGTCTTAACTTTAATTTGTTTAAAAAGTTTGTATAATTAATGTCTTCATACATTCTATTTTCTGTAACAAAAGAATTTTGTGAACCAAAAAAAACATCAGTATTTACATAACTATATCCGATAGTAACGTTTAATTTTTTTGTAAAAGAATAATTTGCTCCAAGTCTATAAATTTCTTGTTGAAAATTATTTGCCAATTCATAATATCTAAAATGAGCCATAGATTTCACAGCCCATTTTTCTGATATTTTATGAGAACCATTATACATAAACCAACTACCAAGTTCGCTATTTGCATTTTGTGAAAATAAAGTATTAAAATAGAAAAAACAGATGATAAGAAAGAGTAAACGCATTTTAGTGTTTTATATGATTTGTGTTTAATATTATTCCCAGTTGCAATCTATGAGATTTTGTTTTGCTAAATTTTGTAAACATATAGCCTATTTTTAATTTTAGTTGTTTGCTTATCTTTTGAAGAAACCCAAACCCTGTTCTATTTTGTCCAAAAGATTTAGTTGCGAATTTTAAAAAAATCTCATTAAAACCATAAGTTGTTAAAGTTTTAGTAATTGGAAGACTTAAAAATAGGCCATATCTAATTCTATGAGTAGTTTTATTCTCAAAATTCTGTCTTCTAAAACGTTGAGCTAATCGAACTCTATGGATTACAGAAAAGTTAGCCCATTTTTCTTTAATATTTAAATCTTGATAAAAACGATATTCGTACAAATCTGGTAAGTCTGCTTTATAAGATCCATCTGTTATTGAGTATACACTACCTAAAGTTAAATCTATGGTGTTATTAAATTTATAGTTTAATCCTAATCTGTAAATTTCTTGTTGATATTCTGTGATAAACTCAAAATATCTGACATGAAAACTTGTTTTTAAAGTGTATTTTTCTGATAATTTATGAGAACCATTGTACATATACCAAGTTCCTAATTTGTTTTCAGAAGAAGTCTGAGCTTGCAGTTGATAAAGACTCAATGTCAAGCACAGAAAAAAACTTATTTCTTTCATCCTTTATTTTTACTTAGCGAAAGTAAAATTTTCTAATTAATAATTTTTTTAATAATTATTTAAAGTTCATTTTGTTTAAATGGTTCTTCTTTTTTTAAGTATTTGTCCAAGAATTGTAAAATTCTACTATTAGATTCTATTTGATTTTCTTTTTTTACAAAGCCATGGCCTTCATCTTCAAATAGAACATATTCTACAGGAACTCCATTCTTTTTAACTCCTGCTACTATTTCATCAGATTCTACTTGTAAAACTCTTGGGTCTTTAGAACCTTGTAATACGATTAAAGGTTTGGTTACTTTATCTGTGTGAAATAAAGGTGAAATCTTTTTTAAACGAACAGAATCTGCCGAGAAAGGGTCACCCAATTCTTTGTACAAAGCTTCTCTAAAAGACTCCCAATAAGGAGGTATGCTTTTTAATGTTCTTATCCAATTGGTTACTCCAAATAGATTTACTCCAACAGTAAATTCTTCCGGTGTGTAGGTTAGTGCAGCCATGGTCATGTAGCCACCATAAGAACCGCCAATAATTCCTATTTTTTCTCCATCAATTACACTCTGTTTAGCTAGCCAATTTTTACCCTCAACACAGTCTCTTAAATCTTTATCACCATGGTTTAAATCATCCATTTTATAAAACGATTTTCCATATCCGCTACTTCCTCTATTATTTACTGCTAAAACAGCATAACCGTGATTAACCAAATACTGAATAGTAGATGAGAAAAATTGACGAGATTGCCCCCCAGGACCACCATGAACCCAAACTAAAGCAGGGACTTTGTTGTTTTCTGATGCCTGATGAGGAACATAATAAATAGCGGGAATGGTAACTCCATCAAAAGAAGGATAACGAATTACTTTAGCGCTTACCAAATGAGAACCATCAATTTCTTTGTTTAGTACATCAGTTAATTGAGTTTGTTTTTTCGATTCTAAATCGTAAACATATAAGTTTGACGGAGTGTGAGAACCACCTGCGTAGAATCGCATTGTAGTTTCATCTCTTGAAAAACCTACATTAGTGATGCTTTGTCCATCTACATTAGGTAATTCTATGTTTTTTTGTGCAGCAACATCATATACTTCAATTACATTTTTAGCATCTTCATTGATATAAGTTACGCGATATTTTCCATTATTTGTAAAATAACTTCCACTAATATCCCAGTTTTTTGCTAGCACTTTCTCAGTTGTTCCAGACGCAATTACATATTTCATGAGAGTTGCAAATTCACCATCTGCATCTGTGGTGTAATAGAATGCTTTGTCATCAAGAGAGAAATCTTCTGCAGAGTTTCCACTCATTGTTTTGTTAATTTTTATTGTTGTATTGGTTGTTCTATTAAACAAGAATAAATCGCTATCATTTGTATTGATGGTTTTACTCAATGCAAATAAATTTTTATCATTAGAAATCGCCGAAACATCATATCCTTTTTTATTTTCATAAATCATTTTTGCAGTGAAATCTTTAATTTCCATTTCATAGATATCCATAAAACGACGATCTCTTTTGTTTGAAGCATAAAAGAAACTTTTGTAATCTTTTGCCCAACCATAAAAACTAGCTCTAGCACCTTTGTCTGGTGTTAAATCTCTAGTAGAACCGTTTTTTTCTCTTAAGAAAATATGAAAGTTTTCATCTCCATTATTATCCATTCTAAATAACATTCTTTCATCATTCGGAAAGTATGACGTTCCGAAAACGGATGAACTGTCTGAAGCCGTTATTGGATAAAATGTACCGTCTTTTGTAGATACAGTATACATATTGTAAATTCCAGAACGATTGCTAGATACTAAAAGTTTAGATTTATCGGGAGAAAAACTTCCTCCAAAAATACTTTCATTATCCATGATTTGCTCAATGGAATATTGTTTGAGGTTTTTTACAACATCATTCTTTTTTTCTGATTTACACCCTATAATAAGGGTGATTGCCGATAATAGTAAGATTAATTTTTTCATAATATTTAGTTAGCAGAGTATATTTTAGTTTCTTTAAAAGGTGATATTTTAATGTTTTCTACAGACGATTTGTAGGTATTCCAATCGTTGTTGAAAAAAGTGTTTGTCATAGTAACAGCTGTGGTAAACTGCTCTTTAAATTGATTCATTAATACAGTTTCAGTTGAGGTTTGTTCTCCAAAACGAGAGCGAATATATCTGCTTGCTAAAAAGAAACGTTGATTTACGGTAATTTCTGGATTTCTAGTTATTCCTTGCCTCTTGTCAATTTTTCCTAAATATAATGCAATTAAGTCCTCTATTTTTTTTGATATTTCAGTAGATTTTTTAATCTGTTCCTTATATTTCTTTTTATCCTCTTTATTAAGTTTTAATTTAATGGTAGCTACAGTATTTTTACTTTCTACTAACTGTTTTACAATAGCTGCAATTTTTGCTTGATATTTTTCTAGCTCTTTACTTGCGTTGTATTTTTGGTTGATAGCTACATTTGAAATTTTAAGTCTAGGATCGAATACTACTTTAATGTTTTGTTCAGAAACAACATCTCCAAAAGTCATTTTAAGTTTATAAGTTCCAGGTTTTACAGAAACACCACTTGGTTCTCTTTTCGATTTTCTAATGGTTCTAGAAGCTCTTGCAACACCTTTTTCTCTTAAATACCAAGTAGTTTTATGGATTCCATTATCTTTTGGAGCTTTCATTTTTAAGGTTCTTATTTGACGAGTGCCATCAAAAATTTCTAGTTTAATAGAATCATATTTAACTTTATTAGTTTTCTTAACATCGTTTGAAATAACATTTTTGTCTTTCTTACTTCTTTTTTTAGTTTTTTTCTTTTTTGAAGCCTCTTCTTTCTTTTCTTTAGGTCTATTTATATAATAAGAAATAGTAGCACCACGTTTTCTGTTTTCTCCTTGATACATTGCATCTGCTCCAAATCGGCTTCCCGTAGGTTGTTGATATGCAGTTTGATAAGCAGTAGGAGGTGAGAATAATTCTAATTTTTTAGAAATTATATTTCCTTTAGCCAAAGCCCTTAAAGGTCTAATGTCATCTAAAACCCAAGCTGCACGTCCAAAAGTTCCAATAATTAAATCGTGTTCTCTTGGATGAATTACTAAATCTTTAACAGGAACAGTAGGAAAACCTTCTGTCCATTTTATCCATTTTTCCCCAGCATTTACAGAAACATACAAACCATCATCTGTACCCAAGAACAATAGGTTTGCATTTTTAGGATCTTCGATAATGCATAATGTATAACTTAGTACGTCATTTTCATTTACAATTCTTGTCCAAGTTTTTCCGTAATCTTTAGTTCTGTATGCATAGGGAGTATAGTTAAAACGTCTGTAATCATTTGCTACTAATAGAGCTTCACCTTTATTTTTGTTAGAAGCTTTAATTTGCGTTATCCAAGAATTTTTTGGTAAATCTTTAATGTTTTTAGCCACGTTTGTCCAAGAATCTCCACCATTTTTTGTAATGTGAACTTGCCCATCATCAGTAGCTGCCCACAATACATCTTTTTCTAATACAGTTGGTTCAATCACCAAAACGGTACAATGATTTTCTGCTCCTGTAGCATCCATAGTTAGACCACCGCTTTCAGATTGTTTTAATTTTTCTGGATTATTTGTTGATAAATCAGGAGAGATTACAGACCAAGTTAAACCTTTGTCAGTAGATTTATGTACAAACTGACTTCCGAAATATAGTGTAGAATTATCAAAAGGATCAATGTTTATAGCTGCATTCCAATTAAAACGTAATTTAACTTTTGGATCTTTGTGCGTTGGACGAACTCCATAGTTATTGCCTGTTAAATAATCGTATCTTGATACATAACCTTGTTGGCTCATAGACCACCCATATCTAGAGTTGTCTTTATCGGGTACAACATCAAAACCATCACCAAAACTAATTTCTTGCCAATACGAATTACGAATTCCTTGCGCTTTCCAAACATAAGCAGGACCTCTCCAAGAACCATTGTCTTGCATTCCGCCATAAACATTATATGGAAATTCGTTATCTACATTAATATGGTAAAATTGAGCTACAGGAATGTTACCTATAAATCGCCAAGATTTTCCACCATCTTTGGTGATATTTAATCCGCCATCATTACCATCAATCATAAATTTTCCATTCTTTGGATGAATCCACCAAGCGTGATGATCTGGATGCACACCATTGTCAACTCCATAAGCAGGCATCAATTGTTTAAAAGATTTTCCACCATCTTGAGAAACATTTACATAAGTAAAAACGGTATATAATCTGTTTTCATTTTGAGGATCTACATATATTTCTGAGTAGTAAAAAGGTCGATTTCCAATACCAGGCTTATCGTTTATTTTTTTCCATTTAAAACCACCATCTTCACTTTTGTATAAAGCATTTTTTTTAGCTTCTACCAAAGCATAAATAACATCAGGATTACTAGGCGCAATTGCCACCCCAATTCTTCCTAAATCCCCTTTTGGGAAACCTTCTTTTTCAGTAATTTTTTTCCAGTTTTCTCCACCATCATGAGTAATGTATAAACCAGAGCCTTCTCCACCAGACTTAAAAAACCAAGGGTCACGTTTGTGTTCCCACATTGCAGCGATTAATTTATTAGGATTTTTGGGGTCCATTATTAAATCTCCAGTTCCTGATTTTATATTGGTAAAGAGAATTTGTTTCCAAGTTTTACCTCCGTCTGTAGTTTTGTAAACACCACGCTCTTTGTGTTCTCCCCAAGGTGAGCCAATTGCACCAGCGTAAACTACTTCTGGATTCGTTGGGTCTATAATTATACGATGGATATGACGTGTTTTTTCTAAACCCATAGCTTTCCAGGTTTTTCCTGCGTCTAAAGATTTGTAAATTCCAAAACCGCCATTTAAACTATTTCTTGGGTTTCCTTCACCTGTTCCTGCCCAAATTACACTAGGGTTCGATTGCTGAATTGCAATTGCACCAATAGAAGCTGTTAATTCTTTTTCGAAAATTGGTTCCCATTTTATACCTCCAGAAGTAGATTTCCAAATTCCGCCAGAAGCTGTTCCAGCATAAATTATATCGGGATTAGATTCGACAACATCAATAGAAGTTACACGTCCAGACATTCCTCCAGGACCAATATTTCGTGGTTTCATGTTTTTTAGGATATCCATAGAAAACTCTTGTGAAAAGAGTAAACTAGTAGTGCATAAAAAAAGTAGTGTAAATAATTTTTTCATTTTGTATAGTTTGTTGATTTGAATTAGTGGGAACAAGATACAAAATAGAAAACGCTAAATAAAAGTAGAATACTTATTTAACAATTTCAAATTTAAAAAGGTTAAATACTTTTATTAAAAAAAATATAGTTTATCATATGCTTTATTTAATGATTGTGTTTTATTAAAATACCTATTTGTAGGTATTTTATAATGTTACTTTTCAGTATAGGTTTGTCTAATTAAATTTAAAATAAAACTTACTATGAAAAAAACTAGACTTTTTAAAAACCTAATTTTAACAGTTTTTGTAAGTTGTTCTTATTTATTGAATGCACAAATTTCTGTCGATAACAAAGAAGACACCAACCCAATGTTTAAAAATTTACAAACCGCAATAAATGCTGCAAATACAGGGGATACCATTTATGTACATTCTTCTACTATTAACTATGGAAATGTAGAAATTGATAAAAAAATTGTATTATTAGGGAGAACACCTAGAACAAACCCTGCAACAATTGGTACTATAGAAATTAAACTCTCTGGTTCTGGTACAATTATTAAAGGGTTGAGTATTAATAGAATTAGTACAACCTTTGCAACTAATTTATTAATAGAAAATAATTTAATAAATTCAATCAACTTTGGAAACCCAACAACCACCAATAGAATTGCTACCATTAGAGGTAATTATATTAGAAATATTAACAACCCACGAAAAACGCTCATTACTAACAACTTTATAACGGGTGGTATTGGTTCTGTTGTAGAGGTAAACTCAACAATTATTACAAATAATATTTTTATAAGCACTAGTTTTTTAACTAATGTAGATAAGGCTAATGGTAAAAAAGCCTTGGTGCAGAATTGTATATTTTTAGTAAGGTCTACAAATCTAATAAAGTTAAGATTAAATGATGTAAATTTAACAAATTGTTTATTGTTTAACTATGGTGGTGCTACTTTTGAGATTGATGAAGCAAACTCTGTCAATTATTCTATTTCAGATATTTTAGAAAATACCAACCCACAATTTACTAAATTTAATAGTGATAATTTTGAAGATATTACAAATGATTTTACATTAATGACAGGTTCTCCAGCCATTGGTGCAGGTTTAAACAATCAAGATATTGGTATTATGGGTAATGGGTATAATTATAGAACAACTTTGCATCCTTTTGGTATACCAACTATACAAATAGTTTCTTCTACTGGACAAGTACCAGAAAATGGCACCATAAAAGTTACATTTACTGGTAAATCTAACTAATTATGAGGTTTTTAAAATATAAAATACTCTTTGGGTTTGTGTTGCTGTCTACTCTTTTTTATGGACAACAAATAAAAACAGGCGAGTATTTTTTTAACAACGACCCAGGTTATGGAAATGGAACTAGTTTTACAGTTACAGAAACAAATGGCGAGTTTACTAAAACCATTGAAACTCCCGTTCAAAATTTACAATCTGGTTTTCATACCATTTATGTTCGAGTAAAACAGAATAATGTTTGGAGTACTTTTGATAGAAATTTATTTTATAAGATTGATTCAAATATTGCATTTACAGGTGATGTTTCTATAAAAAATATAAAATCTGCAGAGTATTTTATAGATGCTGATCCTGGTTATGGAAAAGGAGAAGCAATTGCTATAACCGAAACGAATGAACTAGAATCTACTTTTTCTGTAGATGTAAGTAGCTTAGCAAAAGGGATGCATATTATTTATGTAAGAGTAAAAAGTGTAAATAATCAATGGAGTAATTTTAGTAGAAGATTGTTTTATATTTCTACCAAACAAGAAATTACCTATTCAGAATCGTCAATTGTGAGAGCAGAATATTTTTTTGATACAGATCCTGGTTATGGAAAAGGAGAAAATATTCCTTTAGATGCCTCTGGTAAAGAAATTAGTCAAGCTTTTACAGTAGATGTAAGTAGTTTAGAAGAAGGTTTTCATATCATATATTTTAGAGCGCAAAATGGAAATAAAGAATGGAGTACGTTTGAGAGATCAATGTTTTATAAATCTGGAGCTGCTTTTATGCAACCAGAAGAATCTCCAATAATTGCTGCTGAATATTATTTTAATGAGTTTAAAGATTATGGTACAGGTACAGCAATTACGTTAGCAACGAATAGTGAGGGTAATTTTGAAACAGACATTAATACAGGAAACCTAACAGAAGGAGAACACCTATTATTTGTAAGAGCAAAAAACGAAGCTGGTATTTGGGGATTGCATGATGTAGTTGCATTTAAAATTGATAACGCTTTAGGAGTTAACCAAGCTTTGGTAAAAGACTTTGGGGTTTATCCAAATCCAGTTCAAGATGTTATTTCTGTGACCACTTCTCATCAATTAGAATCTTATAAATTGTTCAATTCAGTTGGAGTTGAAGTAAAAACAGGAAGTTTTAAAGAGAATAGTATTAAGGTTTCAAATTTATCAACAGGAGTCTATTTCTGTGTGATAAAATCGGATAAAGGAACTATTGTAAAAAGAATAGTGAAAAAGTAAAAGAAAAGTAAATTTGATTTTTTGAGTCTCGTTATTATTTAATGATAACGAGATTCTTTTTAAAGAAAACTGTAACTGCCAACTAATTTATTCTTCCTTTTTTTTAGGTTCTCTTTTGGCATCTTTTAAACTTTGCATTAGCATCCATTCGATTTGTCCGTTTGTAGAGCGGAATTCGTCCGAAGCCCATTTTTCAATAGCTTTCATCATATCTTCATTCATGCGCAATGCAAATGCCTTTTTCTTTGCCATGTACTATTTTTTAATAAATTTTACTATTGTTTTAATTAATTCTGATGATAACGGATAATCTGGTTTTAAATATGAAGTTTGGTTTTCAATGTTAGAATTTACTTCCTTTAAAACATGATTCATGTTTTTAATAATCTTAATTTCTGCATTCGGATTTGCCTTGTGTAAATCTCTTGCATCTGTTTCTTTTACTTGCAAGTCTCTATCACCATTTACAATTAAAATAGGAACTTTTACTTTTTGAATTTCTTTTTCTGGACTGTATTCTATCCAAGAACTTAAAAAAGATTGATTTTCTTTTCTAAAGATAGAAATAAGCATTGGGTTTACGTTTTCAATTTTTCCAGTAGTAGCCAATTCTTTAAAATGAGCTATGGTAATAGAATCTAAAAAAGGTGCTTTTTCTTGAATTTGTTTGATAATTGTTTTGTCTGCACTCATTCCAGGACCAGCAATAGAAATTAATTTATCAACTTTCTCTGATGCCAACATTGCAACTAAAGAACCTTGACTATGGCCAACAAGAATAATTTTACTAAAACGCTTATCATTTTTAAAGTGATATATTGCTTTTTTTACATCAGTTACATAATCGTTAATATGAACCCCATTTTTAAGAATAGGAATATTTTTTTTGGTTGCTGTTCTTTTATCATAACTGTAAAAAGCAATATTGTGTTTGTTAATACTGTCTCTAAATTGTTTAATATAGTTGGCTTTAATCATTGGGGTTTGATTCCCATTGCGGTCTATGTTTCCAGAACCGTGAACCCAAATAATTAGTGGTAAATTGGTTTGAGTATAAGTGAGGGTTCCAGGAAGTTCTACGTCATTATTATTTAACAGAATACCTTCAGATTTTACCTGAGCAATGGTAACAGATATTCCTATGACATATAAAACCAAGTATAAAATCACTCTAATCATAGTGAATTAATTTAAATACGTTTTTAAAACTTGTTTAGCTTCTATTTCTTTTTGAGTACCAATTAAAATTTTTTTATTGTTCTGCAATTCTAATTGAATTCCAATGTCTCCTTTTACATTAATAGCTTTTCCTTTTTTTTTATTGAATGGAAAGCCACCTTTTAATCCCCAACCACCATATTCACCGATAGGGTCATAATTTCTAACATGAGCATTTTTAATTTCTTTCCAAGAAATAGTCTTAAAAGAAAAGTGAAAAGGAAAAAACTGATAATGGATGCCATTTTCATCAATTCTTGTTTTTAGTTTGAAAAAGAAAATAGGAATAGTACATATGAGAATTAACATTATTATAAAGATTACTTCATTTAGAGAAACATTAGAGTTTTCTTTATAAAATTCCTTAAGAATAATTCCGATAGGTACCATAATACTAATCCCTAAAATTAAGAACAACCAGGGTTGTGTAAAGCGTTGTTCTTCTTTTAAAACTTTCATTTTATCTGTTTTTATCTCTTTCTAAAACAACTGCCATCCAACCTTGAGGCAAATCTAAAACCTGCCAACCTTCTCTTGCATGCTGATTTAGGATATCTTCAAGATTTTGTAATCTATTTCTAAAACCTAATTTTAACTTTATAACTTTATATTCTTTCATCTTATAAATATTTTATTTCTATTCTTGAATTTCTTTTTTTAATATCTTTTAAAAAGTATTCTATTTGATTTTTCTCTTTCTGTAATTCGATTACTTTCTTTCTACCATTATTTTTGAATAGTGTAATTTCTATCTTACTGTCTTCATCAATATTTTCATCTTCTTCATTTTCATCATAAACTTCAATTTTAATTAAATCGTTTACGTCTATTTTATTTACCCAAACTTTTTTAAAAAGTGAACGAAAAAAATCATAAATTATAAGAACAGCTACTATTCCAAAAAACCACAACTTTATATTTTCATAAACTCCAATAATATTCTCATAGTTTTCTACTTTTTTTATAAAAGTAGAAATAAACAGAAGACTCATAAAAAATTTAAATAAAATGATAACATATTTCCATTTTCTATAATTAATTTTAATTTCAGAATTGTTAATTTCTAAATTACCATCTATAACTTGATATGTTTGACTTGCTAGTGACATTAAATGTTTTTAACTATTATCCTAGAGTTTCTTTTTTTTAAATCATCCAAAAATGGTTCTATTTGATTTTCTAAATTTCTAAAACTCAAATCTTGCTCTCTTTTGTCAGAGAAAACTAGAGTTAATTCTGTTTCAAATTCTTCTTTATCTAAATTAATTTTAATTATTTCATTTATAATTAAATTCTTTTTCGATTTTTTTAAGAAAAACAAATTGTAAATTATAAGCACAATTGCTATCATTCCAATAATTCGAAAACCAAAATCTAAATAGTGAAATATTGTTTCAAAATATTTTTCTCTTTTTAGATTTCCAAATGCACTAATTCCAATAAGAACTAAAAAAACACCTAAATAACCACCCCTTCTTTTTAGGTCTGACTTATAGCTTTTTAGATCTAGGAAGAGTTTATTATTATCCATAGAAACATAGCCATCAACCAAAACAAATTTCTTCATTTTTTATTTTTTTTATAAGAGACAAAACTAATTAGGATACCTATAACAGTTCCAATTGAAGCTCCGTATACAACACCTATAGTAATATTATTAAACATTGTGCCGAATGCCGTTCCAAAAGAAGTCCCTAAAGAAATACTTAATACAAATGTGTTGATTGTTTATTATCATACATTTTAATGACTTAAAGTACCTGTATTAACAACTGGAGACGCTTCTTTATCACCACATAATATAACTAATAAATTGCTAACCATTGCTGCTTTACGTTCTTCATCTAGTTCCACAATTTCCTTTTTACTCAGTTCTTCTAAAGCCATTTCTACCATTTCTACAGCACCTTGCACAATTTTATGTCTTGCCGCAACAATTGCAGTTGCTTGTTGTCTTTTTAACATGGCAGAAGCAATTTCTTGAGCATATGCTAAATATCCAATTCTGGCTTCTAAAACTTCTATTCCGGCAATAGATAAACGTTCTTCAAGTTCTTTTTCTAAAGCTTCAGAAACTTCATTTACACTAGATCTTAAGGTAATATCTTCATCATGACCTTCGTCTGCAAAATTATCATAAGGATACATACTTGCCAATTTACGAACGGCAGCATCAGTTTGAACTCTTACAAAGTTTTCGTAATTGTCCACATCAAAAGCAGCTTTATAGGTATTGGTTACTCTCCAAACCAAAATAGTAGAAATCATAACAGGATTTCCTAGTTTATCATTCACTTTTAAACGTTCACTATCAAAATTACTGGCTCTTAAAGAAATTGTTTTCTTTCTGTATAAGGGATTTGCCCAATACAAACCATTTTCTTTAATGGTTCCTACATACTTACCGAAAAGTAGAATTACTTTAGAAGTATTTGGATTTACTAGTATGAAGCCAAAAAAACCAATAAAACCGATAATTATTAATGGAATATATAGTGGTGTTTCATGAATTATTGACATGATTATTCCTCCAAAGAAGAAGATTAGTACAATTGCTAACATTAAATAACCGTTAGCTGGTTTTATTATTTTTTCTGATTTCATTATATAAAAATTAAAGTGATATTAAAATGATATTACAAAGATATGATTATTTTTTGTTGATTTCCAAATTAATAGAGATTTATTTTATATTTTAGCTATCAATTCAAATCTTAATTACTGATGAAAATTAAATTCATATTTTTAATATCTTTTTTGTTTTTTTCGAATATAACATTAGAAAAACCAATGTTTTGGGGAAAAAATGGACATAGAGCCACAGGTGAAATTGCTGAAAAACATCTTACAAAAAAGACAAGAAAATGTATTGATAAAATCTTAAAAGGGCAAAGTTTAGCTTTCGTATCTACTTTTGCTGACGAAATAAAATCGGATAAAAAGTTTAACAAGTATTATTCTTGGCATTATATTAATATGGATTTTGATAAAACTTATGCAACATCCAAGAAAAATCCTCAAGGAGATTTAGTTACTGGAATAAAAAAATGTATTTCAGTTTTAAAGGATAAAAAGAGTTCTGAAGAAGATAAAGAATTTTTCCTAAAAATGTTGGTTCATTTTATTGGTGATTTACATCAGCCAATGCATATTGGTAGAAGAGAAGATAAGGGAGGGAATACAATACAAGTGCAATGGTTTGGTAAAGGCACAAATTTGCATAGAGTTTGGGATGAAAATATGATAGAGGAATGGGATATGAGTTATATAGAATTGGCAGATAATGCTAAAGATTTGTCTAAAAAACAGATTCAAGCCATTCAAAAAGGTACAATTGTAGAATGGGTAGATGAAGTGCATGAACTGACAAAAAAAGTATATAAATCTGTAAAAGTAGGAGAGAATTTACGTTACAGATACTCTTATAAATACTTTGGTACTGTTAGAACACAATTACAAAAAGGTGGAATTCGATTGGCAAAAGTTTTAAATGATATCTTTGACTAAAAAGATAGTTAACAAATACCAAAACCCTCATGATTATAAGATTATGAGGATATTTTGTTAAGGATTAGTTAATTGTTTTTTTGAGAAATAACTTCTTTGTAAATTTAAGAAATGAAGCAAAAGCTAATTTTCTCTTGTTTAATATTTTTATTTTTACTCTCTTGTAAAGAAGATTTTAAAAAAATAACTTCAGTAAAGTCATACGATTTTAATGAATTAAAACCATTATTAACAAAAAACGATGATAAAATTTATGTCGTTAATTTTTGGGCAACTTGGTGCGGACCATGTGTAAAAGAATTACCTTATTTTGAGAGGATTAATCAAGAATATGCAGGCAAAAAAGTAGAAGTTTTGTTGGTAAGTTTAGATTTTCCGAAACAAGTAGAAAAACGACTAATTCCATTTATTAATAAAAAGAAATTACAATCTAAAGTTATTTTGCTAGATGATGTTGATGAAGATTTCTGGATCAAAGCAATAGACTCAAACTGGTCTGGAGCACTACCAGCTACCATTATTTATAATAAAAGTAAAAGAAAGTTTTACGAGCAATCTTTTAGTTATGAAACTTTAGAAAAAGAATTAATAACCTTTTTAAATCCTTAACAATATGAAAGTTTTTAAATCACTTTTACTACTATTTGTCTTATCTATGTCTGTTGCATTTTCTATAAAACCAAGAGATGGTTACAAAGTAGGTGATGTTATAGAAGATTTTAAATTAAAGAATATTGATGATAAAATGGTTTCTTTGTCAGATTATACTGATGCGAAAGGATTTATCATCATTTTTACCTGCAATATGTGTCCGTATTCAGTGGCCAACGAAGATAGAATTATCGCATTAGATAAAAAATATAAAACATTAGGATATCCAGTTATAGCTATTAATCCAAATGATCCAAAAGCAATGCCAGGAGATGGTTTTCCACAAATGAAAGTAAGAGCTGCTGAAAAAGGATTCACTTTTCCTTATTTATTTGATGAAGGACAAAAAGTGTATCCAAAATTTGGAGCATCAAGAACTCCCCATGTATATATTGTAAGTAAATCAAAAATGACATTAGAATATATTGGAGCAATAGATAATAGCTCTAGAAACCCAAATAAAGTAACAGAAAAATATGTGGAAGATGCAGTTGATGCATTATTAATGGGTAAAAAACCTATGAAAACAGAAACTAGAGCTATTGGTTGCTCTATAAAAACACTCTAAGAAAAATGATTTAGAAGATTAATTGAACCTTTTCTCTAATAACTAAAAACCTCAAGCTAAAACTTGAGGTTTTTTGATTTATATAAATGTAACTGAATTATTTTTTTTTAATGCTATCTTTTATTTTACCAATAACTGACGAAAGGTTAGATTTAAAAACAACTTTTTTTGATACTGAATTTAAATGTGATTTAGTTTTATGAGATAATTTATCAAAATAATCTTGTCTTACCCAAAATTGATCTCCTGCTATATGATTTACTTTACTTAAAATAAGCTTGAAATTATTATTAATTAAAAATTCTTCAATGTCACTTTTTAAAGCTTGTCCTTCATAAAGTGGAACTTTTTCTACTTCTAACCAGATAGATTTTACATTTTTAAGCATCGAATTGGCTCCTTGTAAAACCATTAATTCTGCTCCCTGAACATCCATATGAATAAAATCTATGGTTTTTACTTTTTTTTCTGAGCAGAAGTTTTCTAATGTATTAGTTTTTATTGTTATTGATTCCTTGAACTCCAACCAAGGATGAACTTCTTTAGTTTTTCCAGGTTTAAATAATGATGAACTTTTATTTCCAAAATCTGTAGAGTTGTCGTCTGGAGTATCTCTATTTGGAGGTTTTCCTGAAGAAACATAGAAAGTTGCTGTTCCTTTTCTTGAAGATAAACCAATCTCATGTGGATGTAAATTGTCTAAATTATATTTGTTTTTATTTTTTAAAACTTTAGAAAAATTATTAGGAATAGGTTCAAAAGCATAAATGTTACTTTTTTTGAAAATGTTTAAATATCTAACACTGCTCAGTCCCTCACAAGCACCAATATCAAAAAAAGTAAGGTTGTTGTTTATGTTAAATAAGTTGGTTAGTACTTTTTCATGCAATTCTAATTTCATGGCTACGATTTTATATAACTAAAGTAATTATTAATTTTAAAGTTACCTTATTTTCTTTCTAAAAAATCTTGATAAGATATTTGAGTAATTGCTTTACCCAAAGAGTCTAATTTACTAGAATCTTTAGAATTCAGAATCGGCTTTTTACCAATATAATCATACACATAAAGGTCATCTTTCGTAAGTGTTCCATATCCTTTGTTAAAAACATAATGTGCATATTGTCTGTCTGATGTATTGAATATATTTTTGCCAAATATAAATTTATCTTTGTTTCCATCTAATAAATCTAAAAGTGTATATGCAAAATCAACTTGACTGCTAACAGTGTTTATTTCTATTCCTGATTTATGTATAGCTCCTCCCAACCAGAGCATTGGAATTTGAAATTTTTTAGGAGAAAAATAAGGTCCTTCATGTTTTGGAGAACTATGTCCATGATCAGCCATAATTACAATTAATGAATTCTTGTACCAATCTTGTGTTTTTGCAAATGCAATAAAATCTCCAATAACTTTATCTGTATAGACATGTGCACTTCTGTACTTATTATCTTCTCCTTTTTTACCAAATTTATATTCACCCTTTATTTCATAAGGTTCATGACTAGATAGGGTTAAGGCAATTTTAAAAAAGGGTTCAGGTTGTTTTTTAGAAATGTCTTTTGCAAAACGCTTCATAAAAACATCATCATAAGCACCCCATTTAGAATTCCAATCTTTTTCATCAAATTCACTGCCATCTACAATTTCTTGAATCTCAGCACTTCTTAAATAGGTATTCATATTGCCAAAATTTAAATCTCCCCCGTAATAAAATGCTGTTTTATATCCTAAAGTATTCATTTCTTTAGGCAGCATTGGTAAACTTCTAGTTTTATTGGGCATCCTCATAATCCTTTTAATAGGTTGTGGGTAATATCCACTTAAAATAGCAGGAATTCCTTTATCAGTTCTGTCCCCATTACTATAAAAATTGGTAAATAAAATACCTTCTTTTGATAGCTTATTTAAATTAGGTGTAACACCAGATTCACCACCTAAAGAACCTACTACTTTAGCTGATAAACTCTCCCAAAGAATTAGAATTACATTGGGTTTATTTGTGTTTAAAATGCTGTCGGTATTTGATTCTAAAAGTGAATTTCTTCTTTTATTTATAATATTTTTAGCAGTTTCATCATCAAAATATTTGTACGGATTTGTCCCATCTGTCTTATGAGTTATTGTATTAAAGAAATTCCATATAAAATTTAATGCTGCATGATTGGCAAACATTTTATTAGAAAAATACACATTACTTTGATTTATTGGAATGGTTTGCAGACCACCTCTACCAATTAGTATTAAAAGAGCCAGCGCTGGTAGAAGTGCAAATGTTTGTAACCATAATCCTTTTTTAATTTGTTTTTTGAAATTTATAAAGAATTTTAAAAATAGTTTTATTACTGTAAACGATATAATGAACCAAGCAATAATTCCCAAAATTAGCTGAGAGCTAGAAGCCGAAGCAATCATTACTTCGGGGGTGTTCAAATAATTAAAAAGAGTAGTGTCTAATCGGGTTCCCCAAGCTTGATATAAATTTAAATCTAAAACAAGCAATAAGCTTATAATAATTATAATAATTATGGAATACCACTTAAGAAAAACCTCTATTATTTTCCAATTTGTAAAAACTCTAAAAATGATTAATAGAAATGGAAAAAGACAAAGATAAGCTGCAAAAGAAGCATCTAATCTTAAGCCATATAAGAAGGTTTTTAAAATGGTTAGAAACTCTAAATCTGTAGTTTTATTAAAATAAAATATAAGAAATAGTAATCTAGCCAAAATAAAATAACAAACCCAAAAAAGGAAATAATAAAAATTGAAAAGGATTTTATTTTTTAAAGAAAGCATTTTATTCAGTTACTTTTAATCTTGCTTTGGCAGTAACTGAAACATCAGAATAATTACCGTCTAAGTATTTTAAATAGCCAGTAATTGCAATCATTGCAGCATTGTCGGTTGTATATTCAAATTTAGGAATATAAGTAGTCCAATTAAAATGTTTTTCTGCCAATTGTAAGCGATTTCTAATTTCTGAATTTGCAGAAACACCACCAGCAATTGCAATGTGTTTTATTCCCGTTTTTTTAACTGCATTTTTTAGTTTATCCATTAAAATTTCTACGATAGTAAACTGAATTGAGGCACAAATATCATTCAATTTTTCCTTTATAAAATTAGGGTTTATTCTTTGTTGTTTTTGTACAAAATATAAAATTGCAGTTTTTAAACCACTAAAGCTAAAATCTAAATCCCCAACTTTAGGTTTGGTAAAAGTAAAAGCTTTTGGGTTTCCTAATTTTGCGTATTTATCTATTAAAGGACCTCCAGGATAAGGTAAACCTAATATTTTTGCAGATTTATCAAATGCTTCTCCTACTGCGTCATCAATAGTTTCTCCTAAAATTTCCATTTCAAAATAATTTGCAACCTTCACAATTTGTGTATGGCCACCACTTATAGTTAAACATAAAAAAGGAAAAGGAGGAATCTTGTTATCTTCTTCTTGAATAAAATGTGCTAAAATATGCGCTTGCATATGATTTACAGCAATCAGTGGAATTTGTAAACCTAAAGCTAAAGATTTTGCAAATGAGGTACCAACAAGAAGAGACCCCATTAAACCAGGACCTTTTGTAAAAGCAATAGCCGATAATTCTTCTTTAGTGATATTTGCTTGTGCTATTGCCTGTTGTACAACAGGTACAATGTTTTGTTGATGTGCTCTTGAAGCTAACTCTGGAACAACGCCTCCATATTTAGAGTGAATTTCTTGGTTAGCAATAACATTACTTAATATTTTTGAGTTGCATGTCACAGAAGCACTTGTGTCATCACAAGAAGATTCTATTCCAAGGATATACATTGGTTTTTGCATGAAAAAAATCAATTTGCGGCAAAATTAACGATTATTTTATCTAGAAAACTTTTTTTAAGTATAGAAATTTAATTCTTTGTTAAATTTGAACGTTCTTTGTAATAAATGGCAGTATTTTTGATTAATATTACCAATAAAATATTAGAAATAAAAGCGAGTTAGTTATCAAAAGAATTGGGAAAAAAATATTAAAATGGTTAGGGTATATTTTACTCTTTTTATTGTTGATAAGTATTCTGCTTTCAATTCCTGCTATTCAAACTAAACTAGGTAGTTATGCTACTAATAAGCTAAATCAAGACTTTAATACCAATATTTTTATTGATAAAATCGACTTATCCTTTTTGGGAAATGTACGATTAAAAGGCGTAGAAATCAGAGATCATCATTCTGATACATTAATATTTGTAAAAAAATTGAGCACTTCGGTTTTAAGTGTAAAGAAGGTTTTTAACAATCAAATGGATTTAGGAAGTATCTCTTTAGACGGAGCTCATTTTTATATGAAAACCTACAAAGGAGAAACGGAAGATAATATGGCAATATTTATCGATAGTTTTGATGATGGAACCAAAAAAGATTCTTTAGCTGCACCCTTTGTTTTAAAATCATCAGATGTATATCTTAATAATTTAAATTTTAAGTTGATAGATCTAAATAAGGAAGATGCTCTTTTGTTTTCTACAGAAAAAACTGGCGGTAGTTTGCAAGATATGTTAATTCACGGGCCAGATTTTGCTACAAAAATTAGAGGGTTGTATTTTGTAGATAATAGAGGTTTAGAAGTAACAAACTTAACTACAAATTTTTCTTACTCTAAAACGGCAATGCATTTTAAAAAAATAAGTTTGCAAACTAGAAATACTGATATAAAAGCTGATATTGATTTTACATACAGCAGAAAAGATTTAGCAGATTTTAATAATAAAGTAAAAATTACTGGAGATTTTCATAGAAGTAAGCTTGCTATAGAAGACTTAAAAAAGTATTACAATGAATTAAATGGAAATGACAAGATAAATTTCTCAGGAAAGCTGAATGGTAAACTGAATAACTTTTCTTTAAGTAATCTAAAACTTAGAACGAACCACGGAATAAGAATTGATGGAGATTTAGCATTTGTGAATGCAGTAAATAATGAAAACGGTTTTGTCTTTGAAGGAGATCTAAAAAACTTAACAGCAACTTATGGTAAGTTTAAAAATATTTTACCAAACGTTTTGGGTAAAAATTTGCCTTCAGAATTTAGTAAGTTTGGTCAGTTTACTATTAAAGGTAAAATTAATGTTACTCCGGATCAAATGAATGCAACTGTTAATTTAAAATCAGAAATAGGTAGTATTATCTCTGATTTGCATATTTCTGATATCGATAATATTGATTACGCATCATATAGTGGAGATCTAGAGTTTAGAAAATTTAATATTGGTATTTTATTTAATGATCCTTTATTTGGCACATTATCTTTAAAAGGAGATGTTAATGGAAGTGGATTTAAATTAGAAACAATAAATACTTCCTTTATTGGTAAGGTGTCAGAATTTACTTTTAAAGATTACGTGTATAAAAATATTGAAGCTAATGGACAATATCAAAACAATAAATTTGATGGTTTTTTAACAATAGAAGACGAGAATTTTAAAATGAAATTTAATGGGTTAGCAGATTTATCATCTAAAATCCACAAATTTGATTTTAAATCTGATATTGAACACCTAAATCTTAAAGAAACAAACCTTTTTAATAGAGACAGTATTGCTGTTTTAAAAGGGAATATTCAGTTAGATATTGAAGGAAATACTCTAGATAACATTACAGGAAAAGCAATTTTTAAAAATATTGTTTATAAAAATCAAACTAAAGAATATATATTTAAAGAATTTAATGTTACTTCCTCACTAAAAGATAGTATAAAGACTATTGATGTTGAGTCTCAAGATATTGCTAAAGGTTATATTTCTGGTAAGTTTTCTTTTTCAGAATTACTACCTGTTTCTCAAAATGCATTGGGTAGCATTTATGCAAATTATTCTCCTTACCAAGTTACACCAAATCAATACGTAGATTTTAACTTTACAATATATAACCAAATTGTAAGTGTGTTTTACCCTAAAATATCTATTGATAATAATACTAAAATAAAAGGTAGAATTAACTCAAATAAAAGTCTTTTAAGAGTAGATTTTGCATCACCAAAGTTAAATATTTATGGCAACGAAATTAAAAAAATTAGGCTTATCACCAATAATCAAAACCCATTATATAACACGAGTTTAACAGCAGAAGAGATTAATACCGATTATTATAAAATAGCAAAATTAAACTTGCTTAACAGAACTCAAAATGACACACTTTTTTTTAAATCGGTATTTAAAGGAGGTTTAAAAAAGAATAAAGATTTTAATTTAGATTTTTTCTATACATTTAATCAAGAAGGAAAATCTGTTTTAGGTTTCGAAGATTCTTCGTTTAAATTTAAAGATAATATATGGAGTATAAATCCAGATAAATTAAACACAGATAGAATTACTTTTGATTTAAAAACAAATGAGTTTAGTTTCAGTCAATTTAAATTAGTTTCAGGAGAACAAAAGATAGAGTTTACTGGAAGTTTAAAAGGAGATGAAGAAAAAGTTTTTTTGGCAGACTTTACAAAAGTTCAATTAGAAAGTTTTTTGCCAGAGATAGATAGTTTAGCATTAAAAGGACAGTTATCTGGAAATTTAGATTTTATTCAAAAAGAAGGTAACTATAGTCCTGAAGCTACTTTATCAATAAAAGATTTTGAAGTAAATAAATTTAGGCAAGGAGATTTATTATTAAATGTTGTTGGTGACAACTCTTATGAAAAATACAATGTAAATCTATCATTAGAAAATAAAAAAGTAAAAAGTATTGCTGCTTTAGGAAGTCTAGATTTTTCTAATAAAAGACCAATTATAGATTTAGAAGTTTTTCTTGAAGAGTTTGGTTTAGATGCTTTTAGTCCGCTAGGTCAAGATGTTTTGTCTTCTATAAGAGGTAGTGCTAGTGGTAATTTTAATTTAAGAGGTTTTCTAAGAAATCCTGATATGGATGGAACATTAACACTTAAAAATGCTGGACTTAAGTTTCCTTACTTAAATGTGGATTATGATTTTGAAGGTGAGTCTATAATTACATTGCAAGAACAATATTTTATTTTCGAAGATTTTTCGTTGTTAGATACAAAACACAAAACTAACGGAAAACTTAAAGGAAATATTGCTCATTTAAACTTTGAAAAATGGGTTTTAAATTTTGAAATAGAAAGTGATAATCTACTTGTTTTAGATACAGAAAATACAGAAGAAGCATTATACTACGGATCAGCATTTATAGATGGTACAGCATCTATTACGGGATTAACAGATCAATTAACAATAGAAATAAATGCAAAGACCAATTCAGGAACTTTGTTTGTAGTTCCCTTAAAAGATGTTGAAACAGTAGATAGTTATCGCTTAATTCATTTTAAAACTGAAGAAAAAGAAGTTGTAGAGCGCCAAAATGAAATAGCTCTGGAAGCACTTAAAGGATTGTCGTTAAACATTAATTTAGAAGTTACAAAAGATGCTACAGCTCAAGTGGTAATTGATGAAGTCTTCGGAAGTCAACTTACAGGTAATGGAAACGGAAACCTTAGAATAGAAATTGATACTCGAGGTAAATTTAACATGTTTGGAGATTATTCGATAGAAAAAGGGGTTTATGATTTTAAATATGGAGGAATTGTAAATAAACCTTTTGTGATTCAAAAAGGCGGAACTGTATCATGGAATGGAAATCCATATGAAGCAAATTTAGATGTTACTGCAATTTACAAAGCTAAAGCAAATCCAGGGGTATTATTACAGAATTTTAATTCTAATAGAAAGATTGAGGTAGATTTGGTTACAAGGATAACTGGAGGTTTGTTTAGCTCTAAACAAGATTTAGACATTCAATTAACAAATGTAGATCCAACAATAGCAGGCGAATTAGAGTTTATTTTAAATGATAATAATGTCAATGAGAAAACAACTCAATTTATTTCATTACTAGCCTTTGGAAATTTTGCAAATCCAGATAAAGTAGATTTTAATGCTGGTGAAACGATTTCTAATACTGCTTCAAGTGCTGTAGCTGCCGCTTTTAATAGCTTGTTAAATAACCCCGATAGCAAGTTTCAATTGGGTGTAGATTACCAACAAGGTAATAGAAATAATGCAGATCGTTTAAATATTATTGATAATCAAGTAGATGTTTCAGTAAGTACTCAAGTTAGTGATAGAGTAATTATTAATGGTAAAGTTGGAGTGCCAGTTGGGGCTCAAACTCAATCTAGTGTTGTTGGAGAAGTAAAAGTAGAAGTACTACTAAATAAAGAAGGAAATTTTAGAGGAGTTATTTTTAATCGTCAAAACGAAATTCAATATTCTCAACAAGAAGAAGGTTACACTCAAGGAATTGGACTGTCTTATCAAGTAAATTTTAATACACTTTCAGATTTGCTTAAAAAAATTGGAATTAAAAAAAGAAAACCTAAGCCAATTATTCAAAAAGATACTTTAAAAAAAGTCAAGAATGAGTTAATTAATTTTGAAGGAAATTAGTTTTTTTTACAACTTTAAAGAATAGTTTTCATCATATAATTCTTACCATTGTGTTATTTGTTTTGTATTACTAAAAAGTTTAACAAAACGATAATAATAATTATCCTTATCTTAAAAATAAAGTGTTACTTTTCGCCTTAAAATAGGGCGAAACAGCCTAAAACGATTTCGTAGTTTTATTATTTTAAATGGTTATAAAGCAGTAATTTTACATCAACAAATTATGAAGAATATAAAAAAAATAGCAGTCATGACTTCTGGAGGAGATGCTCCAGGAATGAATGCAGCAATTAGAGCTGTAGTAAGATCTTGTGCTTATTATAGTTTAAGTTGTGTAGGTATATATAGAGGTTATGAAGGTCTTATTGAAGACGATCTTATTGAGTTAACAGCCAGAAGTGTTCATAATATTGTAAACAAAGGAGGTACAATATTAAAGTCTGCAAGATCTACCGAATTTAGAACCAAAGAAGGAAGAGCAAAAGCTTTCGAAAACTTAAAAGAACGTGAGGTAGATGCAATGGTTGTTATTGGTGGAGATGGTTCTTTTACAGGAGCGGTAATTTTTAATGAAGAATTTGATTTCCCTGTGATAGGAATTCCAGGTACAATTGATAATGATATTTTTGGAACATCACATACACTAGGTTATGATACAGCGTTAAATACTGCCGTAGAAGCGATAGATAAAATTAGAGATACAGCCTCTTCTCATAATAGATTATTTTTTGTTGAAGTAATGGGGCGTGATGCTGGTTTTATAGCGTTAAACGCGGGAGTAGGAGCAGGTGCTGAAGAAATTTTAATACCTGAAGAAGATTTAGGTTTAGATAGAATGTTAGAGTCTCTTGAAAGAAGTAGAAGAGCTGGTAAATCTTCTAGTATAGTGGTTGTTGCTGAGGGCGATAAATCTGGGAAAAATGTATATGAATTAGCAGCTTATGTAGAAGAAAACTTACCGCAATATGATGTAAGAGTTAGTATATTAGGTCATATGCAAAGAGGTGGTTCTCCATCTTGTTTTGATAGAGTTTTGGCAAGTAGGTTAGGTGTAAAAGCTGTAGAGCTATTATTGGATGGTAAAACAAATTTAATGGTAGGCTTAAAAGATAATAAAGTAATAAGCACAGATATTAAAGAAGCAGTTTCTGGAGGTCACTCCATAAATTACGAATTGCTAAGAATATCAGATATAATAACAACATAGAATTAATAATTTAAAGATTAGTAAAATGATAAAAGTAGGAATTAACGGATTTGGAAGAATTGGAAGATTAGCTTTCAGACAAACGGTTTTAAGAGATAATGTACAGGTAGTAGCAATTAACGATTTGTTAGATGTAGATTATTTAGCATATATGTTAAAATACGATTCAGTTCACGGAAAATTTAATGGAACTGTTGATGTAAAAGATGGTAAATTAGTTGTAAACGGAAACGAAATTAGAATTACTGCAGAAAGAAATCCAGCTGATTTAAAATGGGATGAAGTAGGTGTTGATTATGTAATTGAATCTACAGGTTTTTTCTTAACTGAAGAAACTGCTGGAAAGCACTTAGAAGCTGGAGCTAAAAAAGTAGTATTATCTGCGCCTTCAAAAGATCACACACCAATGTTTGTAATGGGTGTAAATAATACAGAATTGAAAGCAGACCAGAAGATTTTTTCTAATGCATCTTGTACAACAAACTGTTTAGCACCTATAACTAAAGTTTTAAATGACAACTTTGGTATTGTAGAAGGTTTAATGACAACTGTACACGCAACAACTGCAACTCAAAAAACTGTTGATGGTCCTTCTATGAAAGACTGGAGAGGTGGACGTTCTGCATTAGGTAATGTAATTCCTTCTTCTACAGGAGCTGCAAAAGCAGTAGGAAAAGTAATTCCTGCAATGAATGGTAAATTAACAGGTATGGCTTTTAGAGTTCCAACAATGGATGTTTCTGTTGTAGATTTAACTGTAAAGTTAGAAAAATCGGCTTCTTATGATGAAATTTGTGCGGCTATGAAAGCTGCATCTGAAAGTGGAGCTATGAAAGGTATTTTAGGATATACTGAAGAATTAGTTGTTTCTCAAGATTTTGTTGGAGATACAAGAACTTCAATTTTTGATGCAAAAGCAGGTATCGCTTTAAATGATAACTTTGTAAAAGTTGTTTCTTGGTATGATAACGAAATGGGTTATTCTACTAAAATAGTTGACTTAATTGAATACGCTGCTACTTTATAGTAATAGTAATTCAACTAAAAATATAAAACCTGATAACTTTTAAGTTATCAGGTTTTTTTAGTTTTGAATACTGAATACTGAATACTGAATACTGAATACTGAATACTGAATACTGAATACTGAATACTGAATACTGAATACTGAATACTGAATACTGAATACTGAATACTGAATACTATTTCACAGCAATAGCACTAATTTCTACATTTACAAATTTAGGCAAGTTAGCAACTTCTACAGTTTCTCTTGCAGGTGCAGTTTCTTCATTAAAATAGCTTCCGTAGACAGCGTTGATTTCTCCAAAATTATTCATGTCAGAAATAAAAATGGAGGTTTTAATTACGTTTTCAAAAGTCATATCTGCAGCTGCTAAAACTTCTTTTAAGTTTTCCATTACTTGTTTAGTTTCATTTTTTATAGAATCTAAAACAAGTTCTTCAGTTTCTGGAGTAATTGCAATTTGCCCTGAAGTATAAAGAGTATTCCCACTTAAAACAGCTTGATTATATGGTCCAATAGGTGCTGGAGCTTTTTTTGTTGTTATTATTTTTTTCATTTTAATATGTTTTTTATAAAATCTAAGATGATATTAATTTGGCCATTGTAATTATATAAAACAATACCCAGAAATAAAAGTCCAATAAATAGTAAAAGAAAACCATCTAAAATGATTCTTCTACTATTTTCAAAAGTAATATCTATATCTTTATTTTTATTAATATTATATAGAATACTAATTGAAAATGGCGGATTTCTTTTGGGCTTTTTATTTAATCCAAATTCAATTTCTTTTTCAATTTCACGACCATTTTTATTCTTAAAATTTACGGTGTAATAATAAGTTCTTGAACTCCCATAATTGTCATCTATTTGTGAGCCTATTTCTTCTCTTATTTTTATAACTCTAGCTTGTTTTCTTATCCCATTCTTTTTTAATCTGTCAATTTTGTCAAGAACTTTAATAGATTTATAAATCATATAAAAACCAAAAAAAATAGGTAAAATAAATTGTAGGATAATCATACTAAAAAAGTCTTCTATCAGGCGGTTTATTTTTATCCCATTTTAAGTCTGCTAAAACCGAAGATTTTACACCAATAAAAAAGGTATATGAAGAGTTTGTTCCAAAAGGAACCCAATTAAAGTTAAATTGCCAACTATCTAAATCTCTACTAAAATTAAACCTCGAGAAAGTAAATGCACCTTCTTTTATGTCATATCCAGAAGAATAACCAACACTCCATTTAGGAGAAAGTTCTAAATTTCCACTAAACATTAAACTGTGCACACCAATTTCTCCACCAGAAATACCATTGTTTCTATAATTAGTAGAATAAGCTAGGTTTACAGACCAAGGTATGTCAGCTCTATATAAGTTTGCGCTTTTGTTTTTATCTTCTTTACTAGAATTAACAGCATTTCGTTGCCCTATATTATCAGTTGGGTTAATATCAGCACCTATAACGTCTTGAGAATTGTTTGGGTCTCTATTTTTGTTCTTATCTTCTTTTTTATCCTTTGAAAAATCAGCACTCGAAATAGAGTAGTTGGCTGTTAAGCTTGCATTTGTTAATCTGAAAATATTAGAATTAAATTTATTAATTCTTGAGCCATTTTCGTCAACCTGATAAACATCCATCGAGCCATTTATATTCAAAGCTAGTTTGTCTTTAAATAATCGAGTTCCAGCAGAAAAACTTATGGGAGACCATCGTAAACTATCTGCAGCTATATTATAGGAGCTTGAAAAATTAAGATTGTTTAAAATGGTGATTTTTTCATCTTCTTCATCACTATCTGGGTCTTTTGGGGCCATTTTTGCCTCAATAACATTATTTAAAGTTATACCAATTGAATTACTTAAACCTCCAGAGGGGCCTCCAAAAATTCCTTGATCAAAAACAGTATATTCTTCTAAATCTAATGGGTCTACACTCCTTTGTACAGATTTAATATATTTATCTTTAAAATCTGGCCTATAAGAGTAAGAAATAGATGGTCTAAAAGTGTGTCTTATTGCTTTAAGTCTACCTTTTTTAAAATTAAAAGTACCATAAATATTTGTAGATAAACTAACCCCCGCATTATACTCTCTGTAACTCTTAAAACCTCTTAAAGTGTCTGTAACTACAACATTTTGTGTTGCATCGTAATTTTTCTGAATATAATCAAAATGCCATACTTCTTCATAATTTGCACTTGGAGATAAAGTAAAATATTTGAAAGCTTTAATGTTGGTATTGGTACTCGTTTTATGAGTCATTCCAGATCTGGCAGTTTCAAACATTTTACTCGTAAAGAAATCATTTTCTGTAGTTTTTATTAAGTATTGACCTTGCATTGCATAGTTGAAACCTAATTTTTGTATTGGCGTCTTTTTTACTCCTCCTTTACCAACAAATGGATAAATCCTATTCATGTTTAACGTAAGAGAGGGAAGGGTCATTGTAATTTCTTGAGTATTTGTATTTTGTTGATGTGTCGCAGTTAAGTTCATGTTAAAAGGAGTACCTACAAAAGTTTTACTGTAATTTATAGAAGAATTAAATGTGTTAGTTTGGGTTTGAGAAACATTAAACTGATTTTGAGATTCTCTAAAAAAACGACTACTTCCTAAATTAACTGAAGCTGAAAATCTTGAGTTGGGACTGGCTTTAGAATCTTGGCTGTGCGACCACCTAATGTTAAAGTTATTCGATTTACTAAAAGAATCGAAACCTCTAATTCCGCTAATGTTATTTTCAAAGCTTAAATTAAAAGAACCACTAAAGCGATACCTTTTTTTATAATTAGAACTCATTCTTAGCCCCCAACTTCCATTAGAATATAAATCTCCACGAACTGACAAATCAAAATAATCACTTATTGCAAAATAATAACCTCCGTTTTGAAATCCAATACCTCTCTGACTACTACCAGTGTCGAAAGCCGGGATCAAAAATCCAGAAACACTGGTTTCACTTAGAGGGAAGTAGGCAAAAGGTAAAAATAATGGCGTAGGTATATCAGCTAAAACCAAATTACTTGTACCAACAATTATTTTTTTTCCAGGAACTAGTTTTGCTTTATCCGTAGCAATATAATAATCTGGAATTTTCTTTTCTGATGTAGTAAACCTTATTTTTCTTACAAAAATTGTGGAGTCATTTACTCTTTTCGTTTTTTCTCCATAAGTAAACATTTCTCCTTGTTTAGTTTTTAAACCATAGATTAAAGCACGTTTACTTTTAAAATTATAAATTATTGAATCTTGTTCAGATTCTTGACCTCCTTGAGTAAAAATTGGTCTTTGTATATAACCTGTACTATCAATAATTCCTTTAGCAAAAAGCGTGTTTTTTTTATAATCAACAATAATAATTCCTGCTTTTAAATCAATGTCAGTATAGGTTATGTTAGCTTCGTTATATAAAGTAACTGTTTTGTCTTTAGCATTTTGTATGGTATAATCACTTGCAACATGGACAATAATATCCTCTACTTTTTCTTTTGGTTTAATAGAGTCTTTTGCAATAGTGTCTCTTTTTTTAATTAATAAGGAATCTTTTTTTATATCAATAATAGAGTCTTTTTTTTGAGTTGTGATTATTTTTTTCTCTGTAGATTTTTTATCTTGAGAGAACCCTATCTGAAAAAATAAGAGGCTACACAATAAAAGTAAGTATGATAGGTTTGATTGCAATGCTATAAATAGTATTTTTGTGTAAAAGTAAAAATATGGCTCAATATTTGAAGCACCAAATTTACGATGCCAAAATTAGTTAAATTTTATTGATGCAATTCCAACAAAACCACAAAATTAATACCAAAAGAAGATTTATTTTTCTTTTATTGATTTCTTTTATTCTTTTTTCAAATTCATTAACAATTTTAGGTCAAAAAAAGTATGTTGTAGTTTTAGATGCTGGTCATGGAGGTAAAGATCCTGGAAATTTAGGAAACGGTTATAAAGAAAAACATATTGCTTTAAAAGTAGCTTTATTGGTTGGTAAAAAATTATCTAAAAGCAATGATATAAAAGTTATTTATACAAGAAAGAGCGATGTTAAAATAGAACTTTGGAAAAGAGGAGAAATCGCAAATCATGCAAAAGCAAATTTGTTTGTTTCCATACACTGTGATTCTCACACATCAAATGCATATGGAGCTGGAACTTTTGTATTAGGTCTCAGGGGGAATAAAAAAAACTTAGAAATTGCTAAAAGAGAAAATGCGGTAATTTTACAAGAAGACAACTATAAAGATAAATATAAAGGTTTTGACCCAAACTCAGCAGAATCTGTAATAGGTTTATCGCTCCTTCAAGAAGAAAATTTAGATAAAAGTTTAGCAATAGCAAGTTTTATTCAAAATAATTTTGCTTTTAAATTAAAAAGAAACGATCGAAAAGTTAAACAAGATAATTTTCAAGTTTTAAGAGAAACTATAATGCCAAGTGTTTTAGTAGAACTTGGTTTTTTAACAAACAAAAAAGAAGGGAGGTATCTTAATTCTAAGAAAGGGCAAACTTTAATGGCAGGTGCAATAGCAGATGCAATAATTAAGTACTTTAAGAACTTAAAAATTAATACCATTACAGATACTAATAAAATTATAAAAACAGATAAAGTAGTTTTTAAAGTACAAATAGCATCAGGTAAGAATAAAATAACAACTAAACCCTATAATTTTAAAGGTTTAAAAGATATTGAAAGAGTTAAAGTTGGTAATTTTTATAAATATTATTACGGAAATTCTTCGATGTTTTCTGAAGTAGTAAACGCTTTAAAGAAAGCAAAGCTTAAAGGGTATTCTTCTGCATTTATTGTCGCTTTTAAAGGACAAAAAAAGATAACAGTTAAAGAGGCTATTAAAATGAAATAATTTGGTAGAAACTACCAAAAATTATTAGTAATATTGTTACTAAATTTCTTCTTATGTCAAAAGAGTTAAAAACAGGAATTGTAGCTGTTGTGATTATTGCATTTTTTGTGTGGGGTTACAACTTTTTAAAAGGTCAAAATTTATTTGATGGAAATACTCGTTATTTTAAAGTAGAATACAATCAAATAGGAGGGTTAACAAAATCTAGTTTTGTAACGATAAATGGATTAAAAGTTGGTAAAGTTGAAAATATTAAGTTTAATCAAACACCTGAAAAAAGGGGGCATTTAATTGTTGAGTTTTCTGTGGAAGATGAATTTGAATTCTCAAAAAACAGTATCGTTAAAATTTACTCTCCAAGTCCTTTAAGCCCCTCAAACCTTGCAATAATTCCAAGTTATCAAGGAGAAAATGCAATAACAGGGGATGTTTTAATAGGAGAAATTGAATCAAGTTTATTTACTTCTATTGGAGAGCGTTTAGATCCATTACAATCAAAACTAGAACATGTAATTGTAAGTGCTGACTCATTATTTAAGAATATAAACAATGTTTTAGATTTAAAAACACAAACTGCTTTAAAAGAATCGGTTCAAGATTTGTCTTACACAATTAAAGAGATTAAAGGTATGATGCTATCTGTAAATTCTGTGATAGATTCTACATCAGCTAAATTAAAAATAACCATTTCAAATACTAAGAAAATTACAGACAATTTAACTAGGGTTTCTGATACATTAGCAAATGCTAACATAGGAGGAATCATAAGAAAAGCAGAAGCAACTTTAACTTCGTCTAATAAATTACTTAACGGAATTAATCAAGGTAAGGGTACTTTAGGTAAACTTGTGGTAGATGATAAGTTATATCATAATTTAACCACAATGTCTAAAGAATTAGAAAATCTTTTAAGAGAAATGAAAGAAAACCCTAAACGATTTGTTCACTTTTCCTTGTTTGGTAAAAGAGCAAAACCTTACACGCCCAACAAAGACAAAGAGGCTAATAAATAATTTTACATAAATTAAAGTACTATGCAATATTTACCAAACATATTTTTTGCCCTAGCTCTTGCAGTTGGTATTGGTTTTTTTGTGATGAATGTTCGCAAATTAATAAGAAACATCAAGCTTGGTAAGGATGTAAATAGAAAGGATAGAAAACCAGAAAGATTAAAAAACATGATAATGATTGCTTTAGGACAATCAAAAATGGTAAAAAGACCTTTTTCTGGATTTTTACATATTGTTGTTTATGTTGGGTTTATCATCATAAATATAGAAGTATTAGAAATTATTATTGACGGTTTATTTGGAACTCATAGAATATTTCAAGGTGTTTTAGGTGATGGTATTTATGGTTTTTTAATTGGAACTTTCGAAATATTAGCAGCATTAGTCTTTATCTCAGTTATTATTTTCTGGCTAAGGAGAAATCTATCTAATATTAAGAGGTTTTTAAGTAAAGAAATGAAGGGTTGGCCAAAGAATGACGGAAATAATATTCTTTATTTCGAAATGGTTTTAATGACATTGTTCCTCGTTATGAATGCAACAGATATACCATTTCAACAACTAGAAGTTGGAAATCCAATAAGTCAATTTTTGGCACCGATTTTTGATAATTACTCCCCAGAATCATTATATATTATTGAGAGAGTTACTTGGTGGGTTCATATTTTAGGTATTTTAATTTTCTTAAATTACCTATATTATTCTAAACATTTACATATTTTATTAGCTTTTCCAAACACTTATTTTGCGAATTTAAACCCTAAAGGACAATTCAATAATTTAGAATCAGTTACAAATGAAGTAAAGTTAATGATGGATCCAAGTGCAGATCCTTATGCAACAGCAGATACTGGTGTAGAAGATGAAGTCCCTGAAAAATTTGGAGCATCAGATGTAACAGATTTAAATTGGGTACAGTTATTAAATGCTTATACATGTACTGAATGCGGAAGATGTACTTCATCTTGTCCAGCAAATTTAACAGGTAAAGAACTGTCTCCTCGTAAAATTATGATGGATACTCGTGATCGTCTAGAGGAAGTTGGTAGAAATATTGATACTAACAAAGGAACTTTTGTTGATGATGGTAAACAACTATTAAACGATTATATAAAACCAGAAGAACTATGGGCATGCACAAGTTGTAATGCCTGTGTGGAAGAATGTCCTGTTAATATAGATCCATTATCCATAATTATGGATATGAGAAGATATTTAGTGATGGAGCAAAGTGCTGCACCACAAGAATTAAATATGATGATGACAAACATCGAAAACAATGGGGCACCATGGCAATATAATCAACAAGATAGATTAAACTGGGCTAAAGAAGATTAATAGATAATGAGTAGAAGTTTAAAAAGTAAAATTTTAAGTTTATTGTCAGTGTTTTTTTTACTGATTTCGATAAAAGTTTATTCTCAAAACAAAGAATTAGATGTTGTAGCAAAACAAATGTTTATTGATATGAACAATAGAGATTTTGACGCTATTGTTAACATGACTTATCCAAAAGTATTTGATTTTGCTTCAAAAGAACAGATGAAAAATCTAATCAAAACTGTTTTTGAAGGAAATAAAGAAATGTCAATTAATATCCCTAAAATTATCCCTGTTTATAAATTGTCAAAAATATTTAAGAAGGAAAAAAACAATTTAGAATATGCTTTTGTTTCTTACGATTTAAAAATGAAAATGACTTTTCATAACATTGAGTTTGATGATGAAAAGAAAAAAATGATGATTCCAATGATGAAAGCTAAAGGAATGTTTGTGAAGTTTATTTCTAATAATTCTATGGATGTTCTAATGAAAGATAGAATTACAATTATTTTAAGAGATGATTCTACAAAAAATAAGTGGACAATGATGAATTATGATCCAGATTCTCCATTATTTTATCAAATGACACCAACTCCTTTAATTGAAGCAGCTAAAAAATATAAACAAGATCTACTTTTAGTAAGTAAAAAGAATAGCGAAAAATAAATCTCAAAATTATGAATGTACCTACAATGGCAGATATGATGGCTCAAAGTAAACAACCAGAAGTTTTGTTTTGGGTTGGAGCAGCAGGAAGTTATGATGATAGAGCAAAAAAAATATCAAGAGCATTTGTAAAAATATTGCATCAAGCAAAGGTAGATTTTGCGGTTTTAGGTACAGAAGAATCATCAACAGGTGATGCTGCAAAAAGAGCCGGGAATGAGTTTCTGTTTCAAATGCAAGCTATGATGAATATCGAAGTTTTGAACAGTTATGAAATAAAAAAAATTGTGACATGCGATCCACATTCATTTAATACTTTAAAAAATGAATATCCCTCTTTAGGAGGAAAGTATGAAGTTTTTCATCACACACAATTTATACAAAATTTAATTTCAGAAGGACGATTAAAAATTGATAATACTACTTTAAAAGGAAAAAAAGTTACATTTCATGACCCATGTTATTTAGGAAGGGCTAATAAAGTTTATGAATCTCCTAGAGACTTAATTAGAAGATTAGGTGTAGATTTAACAGAGATGAAACGCAGTAAATCTAATGCATTATGTTGTGGAGCAGGTGGAGCACAAATGTTTAAAGAGCCAGAAAAAGGAGATAAAGACATTAATATTTTGAGAACAGAAGACGCTTTAGAAACTAAGCCCAATATAATTGCTACTGGTTGTCCGTATTGCAATACAATGATGACCGATGGAATAAAATTTAAAGAAAAGGAAGAAGAAGTAGAAGTGAAAGATATTGCTGAGTTAATTGCAGAAGCTAATAATTTATAAGATGAAAACTTTATCACTGTTTTTATTTATATTATTCCATATTGTTCAGTTTTCTGCACAAGAAAGAACTGACTATTTAAAATATATGGCAAAAAGTTTACCAGATACTTATGCTAAATCTAATGCTAATTTGTTCTTTACTGTTCAGATTTCAGCTTTAAGTAAGAAAAATCGATCTTTAGATAGTTTAAAAAATATCAATATTTATAAAGAAAAAGATAACCTTATAAAATACAGATTAGGTGAATTTACAACTTATAAAAATGCTGTAGAATTTAAAAAAATGTTAAGAAGTGTTTGTAGAGATGCTTTTATTGTTCCAATAAAAAACGGAAAACGCATTCATATAAAACAAGCATTAAAAGAAGTTTCAGATATTCTTTAAATGATAAAAAATTACATTAAAGCAGCTCGTTTAAGAACATTACCACTATCGGTTTCTGGAATCATTGTTGGATCTATATTAGGCAATCAACACTTTTTTCAGAATTCTTTTTTAAGTCATAAACCTTCTGTAATATTTTCAAGTGTTTTCTGGTTAGCTATTTTAACCACAATCGGATTTCAGGTTTTATCAAATTTTGCAAATGATTATGGAGATGGAATAAAGGGCTCAGATAAAAATAGAGAAGGAGAGGAAAGAATGGTTGCTTCAGGCGCTATTACACCAAAACAAATGAAATTGGCAATGATTATTACAACTATTATTACTCTAATTATTGCTTTATTACTAATTTATGAGGCCTTTGGAAAAGAAAATTTTGGGTATTCTATTTTATTTTTTTTATTTGGAATAGCTTCAATTGCATCTGCAATAAAATATACAGTTGGTAATTCAGCTTATGGTTATAGTGGTTTTGGAGATGTTTTTGTGTTTTTATTTTTTGGATTGTTAAGTGTGGTAGGAAGCTATTTTTTATTTACAAAATTAATACAGTTTAAAATTTTCTTACCCGCAATTTCTATTGGATTACTGAGTACATCAGTATTAAATTTAAACAATTTAAGAGATAGAAAAGAAGATGAAAAAAATAATAAGAATACTTTAGTGGTAAAGTTAGGTGTTAAAAATGCAAAGAAATATCATTACTTATTGATTATTGGAGCTTTATTTTCAGCATTATTTTATGTATTTTTAACCTACAAAACGCCTTTTCAGTTATTGTTTTTGGTTGCTTTTATTCCATTAGTTAAAAACTTGATTACTGTTGCTAAGAATAAAGTACCTTCTTCATTAGATAAAGAGTTAAAAAGAGTGGCACTTAGCACCTTTTTATTTGCAATTTTGTTTGGAATAACGCAATTATAACATTTAATTATGGATATTACTTTTTTTGGTCATGCATGTTTTGGAATAGAAATTGGCGATAAAAATATTTTAATAGACCCTTTCATTTCTGGAAACCCTTTGGCTTCAAATATCGATATTGATACAATAAAAGCAGATTATATTTTGCTTACGCATGCACACCAAGATCATGTTTTAGATGTTGAGGTAATCGCAGAAAGAACTGGGGCTATTGTTGTTTCTAATTTCGAAATTGCAATGTATTATAATGCTAAAGGATTTAAAATTCATCCACTAAATCATGGAGGAACCTTTAAAAAAGCGTCATTTTCTGCCAAATTCGTGAATGCTATTCATACTTCTTCTTTTGCAGACGGTACTTATGGTGGACAACCTGGAGGTTTTGTCATTTCATCAAAAGACAAAACTATTTATGTGGCAGGAGATACTGCATTAACAATGGATATGAAATTGATTCCATTAACTCATACTATTAATTGTGCTATTTTGCCAATTGGAGATAATTTTACAATGGGTGTAGAAGATGCTATAATTGCCAGCGATTTTGTTAAATGTAATACTGTAATAGGATGTCACTTTAATACCTTTCCCCCTATAGAAATTGATAAGGAAGAGGCAAAATCTATGTTTTTATTAAAAGGAAAAGAATTAAAAATATTAGAAATAGGAAATACAATATCTATATAATCTATGAAAGCAATAAAAGTTATTTTAGGAATTATTTCGTTTTTAGTATTAATTTTTTTTCTAACCGGTCTTATTGTAAAAGAAACTAATTATTCGGCTCAAATTTCTATAAATAAACCGATTGGGGAAGTTTTTAAATCTTTTAATCAACCTGGAAATGTCCAAAAATGGATTCCAGAAATAAAATCGATTGATACTTTAAATTTAAACCCAGGTTTTACAGGTAGTGAATTTAGAATGGTTGTGAATAATCAAGGGCAAGAAATTACAATGACTGAAAAAGTATTGGCATATGTTGCTAATGAGAAAGTAACTTTGTTTTTTGATGCCGAAAATATGTTAAAGACGGACGATTATATTTTTTCAGAAAAAAATGGAATAACTACTGTAACTCTTAATTCCAGTTGTGAAAGTGATTCTTACATTATGGCATGTTTGTATCCATATTTCGAAGGAGTTTTTCAAAGTCAAGATCAAACTTATTTGAATAGCTTTAAAGCTTATTTAGAAAAAAAATAATCTCTTTTGATTAAAGCAGAATACAAAAAATATATCCTCAATTTTAAAAAACCAAGTGGAACTTCCCGTGGAATTTTAATAACTAAAGAAACTTGGTTTATCATTTTAAAAAAAGATAATAAAATTGGAATTGGAGAAACTGGCTTGTTTAAAGGTTTGAGTATTGATGATGTTTTTGATTATGAAGAAAAACTAAATTGGGTGTTATTAAACCTAAGTAAAGGAAAAGATTGGTTACTCAAAGAACTTTCAGAGTTTCCTTCAATACAATTTGGTTTAGAACAGGCTTTTTTGTCGCTAAAAAGAAATACTCCTTATGATTTATTTCCATCAGATTTTACACAAGGAAAAAAAGCAATACCAATAAATGGATTGGTTTGGATGGGCGATAAAAATTTTATGAAGCAACAGATAAAAGACAAGCTTAAACATGGTTATTCTTGTATTAAAATGAAAATTGGTGCTATAGATTTTGAATCAGAAATTAATTTGTTAAAATCTATTAGAAAAGAATTTTCATCAAAAGAAATAGAATTAAGAGTTGATGCAAATGGTGCTTTTAAAGCTAATAAAGCATTAGAAAAATTAAAAATGTTGTCAGAATTAGACATTCATTCTATAGAGCAACCTATTCAGTCGGGGCAAATAGATGAAATGGCAAGATTATGTGAAAAATCTCCTTTACCAATTGCTTTAGATGAAGAATTAATAGGAGTATTTACATACCAAAAAAAAAAGAAAGTTATTACAACAATAAACCCTCATTATATTATTTTAAAACCAAGTTTAATTGGTGGTTTTGCTGGAAGCAAAGAATGGATTAAATTAGCGGAAGAAAATAATTCTGGATGGTGGGTTACATCAGCTTTAGAGAGTAACATTGGGTTAAATGCAATAGCTCAATTTACATATACATTGCAAAGTAAATTACCTCAAGGTTTAGGCACAGGAAGCTTATTTACAAATAACTTCGAAAGTCCATTAGAAGTTAAAAACGGAACATTACATTATAACCCAGCTAAAAACTGGAACTTTAATTTGTAAAATGAATTATATACAACAAGTTTATAAAGGTAAAAATGAATGGTATCATTGGGTAATAACAATTTTATTAGTTCTTTTTGGGTGGCAGGTAATAGGTGTTGTCCCTTTAACCTTAGCCGCTTATAAAAATTCAGATGGTTTTGATGATTTTGTGAAAGCTGCAGAAAATAGCTTTATGTCTACGGGAATGAATAGTAATTTACTTCTGTTTTTGATGATATTAATGTTCTTTGTGGGCTTAATTTTTCTATTTATTGGAGTGAAATATATTCATAAAAGAACAGTAACCTCTTTAATTACAAGTAGAGAACAAATAGATTGGAAACGTTTTAGATTTGGTTTTCTTTCTTGGGGATTTATTGCAGTTTTAAGCATTATAATAGGAATATTATTAGCTCCAGAAAACTATACATGGAACTTTGATACTGTTCCTTTTTTTATATTAGTAGCAATTTCTTTTTTATTTTTACCCTTTCAAACAAGTTTTGAAGAACTATTGTTTAGGGGGTATTTTATGCAAGGTTTAGGTGTTCTTACCAAAAACAGATGGTTTCCGTTGATTTTTACATCAGTTGTTTTTGGGCTTTTGCATGGTGCAAATCCAGAAGTAGAAAAGTTAGGTTATATTGCTATGGTTTTTTATATAGGTACTGGTTTTTTCTATGGAATAACAACCTTAATGGATGAGGGTACGGAGTTAGCTTTAGGTTTGCATGCTGCAAATAATATTGTTGCTGCATTTTTTGTAACTACAGATTGGACAGTTTTTCAAACAGATGCTTTGTATATAGATACTTCAGAACCTTCTGTTGGATGGGAAATGTTTTTTCCTGTTTTGGTATTATATCCATTGATGTTGCTTCTTTTTTCAAAAAAATACCATTGGGACAATTGGTTAGTGAAACTAACAGGAAATATTAATAAACCTAGCTCACTTAATGAAAATTACAATATTTTAGAAGATATTGGTACAAAATAAATTTCATAAAAGCTTCCGATTAAATAATCAATCTTTTAGCTCGATTGATGAAATAGTGGCATTCACAAAATCCTTTTCGCAGGATATTTATCATTTTCTTGAAAGTTGGTTTTCTACTTCAGATTTTATTACAGTTCAAACTTCTGGTTCTACGGGAATTCCAAAATCGATATCATTAAAAAAAGATCAAATGGTAAATTCTGCCTTGGCAACAGGTGTTTTTTTTAATGTAAAAGCAGGCACTAAAGCATTACTTTGTTTACCTGTAAATTATATAGCTGGAAAAATGATGTTGATTAGAGCTTTAACTTTAGGATGGCATCTTGATATTATTGAACCAAATTCGACTCCTCTAAAAAGGCTTTCTAAAACATATGATTTTACAGCAATGGTATCTATACAGGTAGAAAATTCTATTGATAAATTGAATCAAATTAAAAAAATAATTATAGGTGGAGGAGCAGTTTCTAACCTGTTACAAGAACGATTACAATGTTTAAATACAGAAGTTTTTGCTACTTATGGGATGACTGAAACTATTACACATATTGCAGTTAAAAAGTTGAATAATTTGAAACAAAATCCAAATTTTTATGAGATTTTACCTAACATAAATATTTATAAAGATTATAGAAATTGTTTAGTTGTTCAAGCATCAAAAGTATCTGAAGATATTATCTTTACAAATGATGTTATTAAATTAATTTCTGATACAGAATTTGAATGGTTAGGTAGATTTGATAATGTAATAAATTCTGGAGGAATAAAACTTTATCCTGAAAAAATTGAAGAAAAACTCTCTAAAATTATCAAACAACGTTTCTTTGTTGCTAGTATTCCTGATAATGTTTTAGGGCAAAAATTAGTTTTGATTCTTGAAGGAGAGTTTAGAAATTATAATTTAAATGATATAAAACTCACCAAATATGAAATTCCTAAACAACTTTTTTTTATAGAAAAGTTTGTAGAAACAAAGACAAAAAAAATCCAACGAAAACAAACATTGGATTTAATCAATTTTTAAGATAATTTTAAAAGATAATCTCTTAGATCTTCATTTTCTTTTAAATTCATTTTTTTCTTTATTCTATATCTAGCTGTTTGCACTGATCTTGGGTCAATTAATAAAATTTTTGCAATCTCTTTTGTTTGTAAATGAAGCTTTATAAACATGCAATGTCTTAATTCAGTTTCGGAAATTGTTGGATGAAGCGCTATTATTTTATCATAAAAACCTTCATAAACTGTGTTGAAATGTTTTTTTAGAATATTCCAATCTTCATCTCTTTCTAGAACATAATTTATTTGGTTGATAATGGCTTTTACATTTCCTTTATCTGGAGTTGTAATTCCTTTAATATCTGCTTTAATTTCTTTATAGTATTGTTTGTTGTGAAGTAAATTAGTGGTTAAAGTAATTATTTCTTTATCTTTTTCTAAAGATTTTTTAGTTATTGAATCAATATTTTTTGAAAGCTCTTTTTCTTTTTTTCTAGCATTTATAATTAAAAAGAAACCAATAATTGTAGATAGAGTGAATAAGGAACCAATTAAAAAAAGTGAAACTTTTAAATTATAGTTAGTACTGGTTAAGTTCTCGTTATGAAGCTTAATTTTTTCAATTTCGAATTTTTTGTTAAGATTTTTAATTTTCTCTTCCAGTTCTAAATTTGTTTTATTCTTATTTTCCAATACAAATGACAATACTTCAGGATTTGTATGCCCAATTAGTTCCAAACTGAAAATACAATCACTAGAATATTCATAAGCTTGATGAATTGATACGCTGATAATATTTTCACCTTCTTTAAAAATAGATTTATCGAAAAAAAACTGCTTAAACAAATGCTCCTCTTTGTCTTTGACAGTACTTATAGCTAGCGTGGTGTTTGATATACTAGAATTTGGCATATTGTCTTTAAACAATTCTTTTCCGTTAACATATACAACTGCTCCATCATCTCTTTGAATTTTAAATTCATAAGCCAAAAACTTGTTTTTTAATATTATTTTCTTTTTAAAGTATTTTGTAATGTGTTTTTTCTTCTGATTATTACCATAACTTATATTGGTAATATTTTTTTTGTCTCCGTAACCAATGGGAGATTTACCAGTTTTCCATTTAGAAAATTCAGTAGTTTTATACCAATCATCTTCTAAATAGCCTTTATCATAATAGTACCAGATATCTTTATTTTTGATGATTTTGGTCTGAGAATTGATTGTGTTTTGGAAAACAAAGCAAATGGTGAGGAATATGATTAATTTAATTTTCACAGTGTTTTTTAATGATAATTTATTTTGATGTGTAAATATAGTAGAAAATATATTATATTTTATAGCTTGTAGTAGATTAGTTTAAGATTTTATTTGATTTAATATATCAATTAAAGGTAATTTAGTATAATAATTTTAATATAATATGTAATATAAGGTTGGGGGATTTTTATTATTACATAAATCAAAAAAAGTCGTGATACTATCACGACTTTTTTATGAAATAAAATAAACTAACTTTTTAATAAAGGGATTTGTATTTAAGAGGATTTGATTCGGAAATAATTTCATAAATTTTCTCAAAAATATCTTCAGCAGAAGGTTTAGAGAAATAATCTCCGTCTGTACCATAAGCAGGTCTATGTTCTTTAGAAGTTAATGTTGCGGGTTTACTATCTAAATAAATATATCCATTTTGTTTTTCTAATATTTCTTGTAAAATATATGCTGATGCACCTCCTGGAACATCTTCATCTATAACAAGTAATTTGTTTGTTTTTGACAAACTTTTTACACAATCATGGTTTAAATCAAAAGGAAGTAAGCTTTGAGCATCTATAATTTCTATATCTATATCTACTTGAATTAACTCTTTAGCAACTTCTTGAACTATTTTTAAAGTAGATCCATATGATACCACAGTAATATCTTTACCTTCTTTTACTGTTTCTACCACACCAATAGGAGTTTTGAATTCTCCTAGATTTATAGGGAGCTCTTCTTTTAATCGATATCCATTTAAGCACTCTATTACTAGGGCTGGATCATCACCTTCTAATAGTGTATTATAAAACCCAGCAGCTTTTGTCATATTTCTAGGAACAAGAACGTGTATTCCTCTTATATTATTTATAATTCCTCCCATCGGAGACCCAGCATGCCAAATTCCTTCTAATCTATGACCTCTAGTTCTAATAATTAATGGAGCTTTCTGTTTACCATATGTTCTGTATCTGAGTGTTGCTAAATCATCACTCATAATTTGAAGAGCATATAACAAATAATCTAGATATTGAATTTCAGCAATAGGTCTTAAACCTCTCATGGCTAATCCTATTCCTTGACCAATAATAGTTGCTTCTCTAATTCCTGTGTCAGAAACTCGAATATCACCATACTTTTCTTGGAGTCCTTCCAGTCCTTGATTAACATCACCTATAAAACCAGCGTCTTCACCAAAAATAATAACCTCTGGATATTTAGAAAGTATCGCGTCAAAATTATTTTTCATTATAATTCTTGCGTCAACTAGATTTTTAGTGTCGGAGTAGGTAGGTGATTTTTCATTAACAGCTAAAGGACTTAAATTGTTTTCACTAATTAAGGTAGAAGAATATTTTTCTTTTGCTTCGTTTAGTGATTTTTTTATAAAGTTTTGCAAAAGAATTTTCTCAGCAAAACTTTCATCTTTAAGATACCTAAGAGATTTTCTTGCAGCGGTTAAAACATCTTTTCTATTAGGCTCTATAATTGCTAATAAATCTTTTTGAATTTTTTTAATAAAAGTACCATTATTACTTTTATTAGAGGCTTTTTCTAGAATTTGTGCACATTGAGATAATTCAGATTTTATTTCGCCCAAATATTTGTTCCAAGCATTTCTTTTAGCACTTCTAACTTCTCTTTTAGCATCTTTTTCTAGTAATAAGATTTCTTCTTCTGATTCTACAAAACGAAGTTTTTCTCCTGATTCTGTCTCCAATTCAAAATCTAAAATCCATTGACGCATTTTATCAATGCAGTCATATTCTTTTTCCCAATTTAATCTTGTTTTAGATTTGTATCTCTCATGAGAACCAGAAGTAGAATGGCCCTGAGGTTGAGTCAATTCTTTAACATGAATTAATACTGGTACATGTTGTTCTCTAGCTATTTTACTAGCTTTATTGTAAACGTCTACTAATTGAACATAATCCCATCCATTAACAACAATAATTTCATAACCTTCTTTTTTATGTTCTCTCTGGAATCCTTTTAAAATTTCAGAAATACTTTCTTTTGTGGTTTGGTGCTTTGCATGTACCGAAATTCCATATTCATCATCCCATACACTCATTACCATTGGAACTTGTAACACTCCTGCAGCATTGATGGTTTCAAAGAATAAACCTTCACTAGTGCTTGCATTTCCAATTGTACCCCAAGCTACTTCATTTCCATTATTAGAGAAATGAGTTTTATGTTGAACGCTTTTTTCATTTCTATATATTTTAGATGCTTGAGCCAAACCTAGTAAACGAGGCATTTGTCCTGCTGTAGGAGAAATGTCTGAGCTAGAATTATATTGTTTGGTTAAATCTTTCCAACTTCCGTCTTCATTTAAACTATGAGTAGCAAAATGCCCTCCCATTTGTCTACCTGCAGACATTGGGTCAGCTTCGATATTAGTATGTGCATATAGACCAGCGAAAAATTGTTGAGCGGTAAGCTCACCAATAGCCATCATAAAAGTTTGATCTCTGTAATAACCACTTCTAAAATCTCCAATTTTAAAGGCTTTAGCCATTGCTAATTGTGGAACTTCTTTTCCATCTCCAAAAATCCCAAACTTAGCTTTACCAGTTAAAACTTCTCTTCTTCCGAGTAAACTACATTCTCTACTTATTTTCGCTATTTTATAGTCGTTAAGAACTTCTGTTCTAAAATCTTCAAAAGAGAGTTTTTGTTTTTTTTTAGATAAAGTTTTTTCTAACATTTAAGAGAATATTAAGGTGATGCAAAGATAATGATATTAATTGAAATTTAAAAATTAAGAAAAATATTGTGAATTTGATAAAAAACACACAAATTAACATTTAAAAAATGAATAAAATATAAAAAAAGCAAGCACAGACATTCTGTGCTTGCTATAAAGAAAACTTTATATTCTTTTAAAAGAATTTATCACAAAGTGATTGAGGAACTTGATAATTATGGTTAATATATTCTGTCTTATCAAATGTCATTGTTTGTGTGTAGTACTTTCCTCTGTAATAAGTTCTAAATTCATAAGGTTTATTAAGTTCTATTTGTCTAATAGTTACTCTTCCTCTATAAACGTAGCCGATGTATCTCCAGTATCCATTAGTTTTCATATATAAAGGAATGGTAGGAGCTATTAAAGTACCATTACAAACTCCTTTATAGCTTACTGTTACATTTACTAAGTTTGGTAATTGAGAAACGATAGGACTCATATTCACATTTACTGTTCCAGAACAACCATCAAAAGCCTGAGATTTAAATAATACACTACCTTTTCTATATCTACTTCTTCCACTATAAACAACCATTTGCAATTGTCTACCAGAGGGAGCATTTCTTAAATCAAATGTTTGACCGTCATAGAATGTTTTCGTTTTTCCAGAAAAATTTGAAACGGATTGATTTGTACCTGCAAAAACAAAATCAGTAAATAAACGTTTGGAATTACTTCTAGATACTCCATTCATAGTTAAACTTATTTTAGCTAAAGGAGTTCTAGTCCATCTTCCGTTAGTTCTGGTCCAGCTTCTACATCTTCTTCCTTTAAAATCTAAATTATACCATGATAAGTGAGTAGTAGTATATTTTACTTCTAGACCACCGTTACCATCATCCGATACTTTTCCTTTGAAATGGTAATCCCATTTTCCATCATCTTTACTGTAAGACCAAATAGGTACTTCGTCTCCAGCCTTTACTGGTGCTCCAGTATCTGGATTCACAAAATCAGGAGCCACTTTCATGGTAATAGTTATAGGTTTAGAGAATTGTTTTACCTCTTTGTTTCCTATTTTCATGTCTATAGATACAAAACCAGCAGTTTGAAAATAAGCTTCAGTATCAACATTTCCATTTTCATCAGTAATTGCTTCAGGAGTAAAACCTCCAGGGAAAGATGATAAAGCCTCGTCATCAGTATTACTAAAGTGTACAACTTCACTTTCTATTTTTGAACCAGATATATTATTCCCATTTTCATCCATAAACATAGTACCAGAGTCAACTTTCACAACTGATTTTGTTTTTGCTTTAACGGCAGTAGTTTCTATTGTAAAATCAGAATCTAACATATTGTTTGATAGATTTTTTGATGATGAAGTATAGTCTATACCTTTAGGAGTACTGAATTTATTTACAACATTTGCACTAAAGGTCGCAATAGAATCAGATTCAGTTAAAATTACAGGAATTGTTGTTGTTAAGTAATTGTCTCCTGATATTTTTAACATAAATTGTACAGGATCTTTGCTAGTGTTTTTGTTTGGATTAACGGCCAAAGCAATAGCCCCATCAACAACCTTAAGGTTTGATATATCCTCTCCCGCATCGGTAACAAGCTTATTGGCATCTGCACCCATTACTTCAACTTTTAATACGTTCTCTCCTTGAAGATTGTTTTGGTCTGAAGGGTCAAATATTTCAACTAATACTTGTTGTGCAAAAATATCAGTGTTGATTTCTAATTGAAAATCATCAAGTTTATCAAAACTTTTACAAGATGTTATGATAATTGCTGTAAATGCAAAAACAGCTAAAGATAGTTTAATAATTTTATTCGTTTTCATATTGTGTTTTTTAAAATTTGTAAGATAATCTAAATAGTATTCTAGGGATAAATTTTAAATCTGAAAGAGCCTCACGAAGAGTATCTTCTTGATTTGCTGTTGGTGCTAATAACTTAGAGGCTTGTAGGTTAACATCCGGAGAATTAGAGATGTAAGTTCCTAACTCTATACCGAAACCTAGACGCCTTTTAGGGACGGCTCTACCAAATCCTAAACCAACATATGGTGCAGCACCGGACCAAGTTGTTTCGGCTGTAATTTCTCCTACATCTTGTTTGGTGACAGTTACATTTCCAACAGTAATGTCTTCGGTATAAGTAGCAACTCCGTTTAATGAAAAATCAGAAAAAATACCTAAACCAGCAATAAATTTAAATGAAGAATTAAGAGAGGGTGTCCATTCAAAACCAATGTCATATACAGATGATTTAAAATTAATTAAAGCATTTATGGTTTCTCCATCTAATTCAATATCGTTTTGTTCATAATCTTTAAGTGTATAAGAATGCCAAACAACTTTTGCGCTAATTTTTGGACTAATTTTTCTAGCATATTCAATACCAAAACCAGGTACACCGAAAGAAACAGCAATTGCGTTTTTCTTTTCTTTTTTAATGTTATCTCCAGAATCTTCTTGAGAAAAAGTTGGAGAAATAAATAAGCAGGAGCTTAGTAAAAAAATGTAAATTTTTCTTTTCATTTTGTTTTTTTTTGATTAATAATGTAACAAAATTAAGTAAAAAAATAGGAATAAAATAAAATTTTAAGAAATAAAGTGTTTTTTCTTTATAAGAAACCTCTTCTAAAAAAATTAAAAATTGAACCAAAATCTCCGCTTAGTGTAAATCTAATTTTTTCTGGGTAAGATGCTTGAGAGATTTCCCAACCATTATTTGAGTAGAACGGAAAGTAAATTTCAAAAATTCTGTCAATGAAATTTAATCGTATTCCGTTTTCATAAGCAAAATAAACTGGAGTTTCTTTGTTTTTTAAAAACGCAACATCATTGTAAAACTCTACCCATCTCCATAAACCAACACTAGAGTTAAATGCCAACATAGATTGATTTGCGAATCTTGTTGGTAAAACAGATTTAAAACCACCCTCTGCAATGATAAATTGTTTGCTAAAAATTCCAGAATCTTCAGACCTTCCAAAATAATTCAATTCAAACAAATAATCATTAGCTCTATCTAATCCAAAACTAAAATAATCACTAGTTGTATGGTTACTTAAAAATGTACCAGCAAAAATTCGAAAATCCAGCTGAGTGTTTGAAGTTGTTAATGATCTATATCTAATGTCTAAAGATGCCTTAGAAAACTCTTTAGAAAATTCAGTATTAAAACTATACCTAGATTCTTTTATAATATCAGATTTGTTAAAGTTATAGCTTAAACTAAAGACACTGTAATTATCTTGAGAGGTTTTAGTCAAATTTGGTGCAATTTCTTTATCGATATGAAGTAATTTAGCTCGTAAAGATTTAAAGCTAGCATCTCTAAGTGTTGGTCTTTTAAAAATTACATCTATATAAGGAATAAATGATTTATAAGAAAGGTTTGGAGCATAATCAAGTGTACTACCAACCATACCAACAGCTATTTTGTAAATTTTAGTTTTTTCGAAATACTGATTAAATATAAGATTGAAACTACCAGTTAACGTTTTGCTTTTTGTAGCATATGCCGGATAAATTTTAAATTCAAAGTTTCTTTTTATCAAAGGCTTGTTATGAAGTTTCATTCCTAAAATTAGCCCATTGTAAAAATTATAGCTAAATTCAGGTTGGTAAAAAAACTGATTATAATAAGGGTCGTTAATATCCTTGAAAAAAGAAAATTTTAAAGGTTTGTTAAAAATTTTACGATCTAGTTTTTCCCAATTGTCAAAGGTATTATGTTCAGGATATAAATTTTCATAATTTAAAACTAACTGATCGTAATTCTTGTTCTGAATAGAAATTGTCTCAGAAGTTTTAATGCCTTTAAACCATTTTTTAAAAATAATAGAATCTTTTTTTAAACCATAGAGAGCAAAGGGGGTGGTAATATTTCTTTTGTTTTTTATTGTTATGTTAAGACTATCTTGTTTAGTAGATATTTTTTTTATGGTGTAATCAATTTTCTTACTCGTATTAATGTAATCACCAAAAAACCAATCTATATCTTTATTTGTTTTACGAGAAAGTATATTATAAAACTGTTGACTAGAAATTATTTCTAACCTATTCTTTAAATAAAGTTCTTTTATGGTTTTTTTTAAAACATCATCTTCTAGATATTCGTTAAGGTATTTAAAACCAAGTCCAGCTTTATATTTATTGACAATTTTTCTATTGAAATTAGATAAAGAATCAGCAGGTGTGGTTAGTGCTTGATCTAAAAATTTTCTGGCGGTAAATTGATAAACAAACTGGTATTTATCATTAAAATTGAGTTTAGAAATGTTAAAGCTTTTTACTGGCCAAAAATCTGAAAATTTTCCAAGTAGCTTAATTTCTGGATAAAACTTAGCAACATATTCAATCATTAAATAGTTCTGCAATCCATCGATAAACCAGTGATCTTTTCTTTTGTTTATTAAAATAGTGTTTTCAAGATACTTTTTTGTAAGCGCTTTAAACATGGTTACATCCCATTTAAAAACATCAGAAAAAGGTCTTAAAAAATTGGGCAATTGGTTTAAACCGTAAATAGGATTTTTTCTCTGAGTTACTTTGTCGATATAAATTTCTTGATGAGGATATTTGCCAAGGTATTCTTCTAAAAATAATAATTCTCTATTTAAAATATTTGTGGTGAGTTTATAATCGATTTCTTTATTGATAACATCTGTATGAACATCTGCAAGATTGGTTTTAAAAGTTTTGAACTTATTTTTTTTGTAAATACCTAATATGATATCAGTCTTGTTTTTTCCAATTAAAAAATAATTGTTAAAACTGTCTTTTTTTGTTTCGTATTGATATAAATTACTTTCTACTACAAACTCTTTAGGTGTATTTAAGTCAATTTTAAAATCTGTAGGATGTTCGTATAAATCATCTAAATTTAGATTACTCATTAATTGCCAACCATTATCATAAACCACTGGAGTTAAATACCAATATCTTAGATGAAAACCGTTTTTATTTGCACCATACCCCGTAAATTTTGAATTTGGTATTTTTACAATGTAAGTAGCATAAATTTCTAAGCTATCGTTTGGTATAAGAGGCTTTTTAAGAGGAATCTCTACAATATCTGAATGGTTTTTCAACTCATTGTATTCGCTATTTTCAAAGTTTACAGTAATGTTTTTAATGTCAGAAAAACCTAAATATTTTTTTTTAGAAAAATATAAATCTTTCCTAAAGTCTTCGATAAATCTTTTAGAAAGTGGGGTTTTTCTATCTCTGTAACTATTGGGCCAATTATGTAAATATATTCTACTGAGAATAGAATCACTTTTATTGTGAATTGTAATTTTTTGCTGAATATTTAATTTATTTTCTTTTGCATCTAAAGTTGCTTTTATTTTGATGCGATTTTGCTGAGAAAAACCCTGCAAAGACAATAAAAGAAAGATTATTAATATATTACTGATCGCTTTCAACTATTTTTTTCTATAATTTATTTTTTAACGGATGTATTTTAAATAAAATTTATGTTCTTGATTTAATAAAAAGCATAAAATTCTAAAAATTAGGTTTTAATTGATATTTTGAATAGAATTTATTTAAATGCGCTATCGCTTCATCAGCACTATCTACCAATCTAAATAGGTTTAAATCTTTTTCACTAATATTTCCTTCTTCCAAGAGAGTGTTTTTTATCCAATCTAATAAACCTCCCCAGAATTTTTTACCAACTAAAACTATTGGGAAACGACCAATTTTATGGGTTTGAATTAAAGTGATTGCTTCAAAAAGCTCATCCATAGTTCCAAACCCACCAGGCATAACAATAAAACCTTGAGAGTATTTAACAAACATTACTTTACGAACAAAAAAGTAATCAAAATCTAAGCTTTTACCTGGGTTAATCCATGGGTTATCATGTTGTTCGAATGGTAGTTCGATGTTTAATCCAACAGAAATACCTTTACCTCTATGAGCACCTTTATTACCAGCTTCCATTATTCCTGGTCCGCCACCAGTAATTACACCATAACCATTTTGAGTCAATTTAAAAGCAACTTCTTCAGCTAACTTATAATAAGGATGATCTGGCTTCGTTCTTGCTGAACCAAAAATTGATACACAAGGTCCGATTTTGCTTAAACGTTCATAACCTTCTACAAATTCAGCCATTATTTTAAAAATAGCCCAAGAGTCATTTGTTTTTATTTCGTTCCATGTTTTTTGTTGTAGTTTTTCTCTAATTTTTCTTTCGTCATTAGTCATAATCTAAATTTTTTAAAATTATTATTTTGAAAAAATAAATGCTTGCTAAATTAGTTCTTTTTTCAAAAACTTTGCGGTGTAACTTGTTTTATGTTTAGCAACTTGTTCCGGTGTTCCTGTGCATAAAATATTTCCGCCTTTTTTTCCACCTTCCATTCCAACATCAATAATGTAATCTGCTAATTTTACCACATCTAAATTGTGCTCAATAATTAACACAGTATTTCCTTTATCGGCTAATTTATTTAAAACCTCCATTAAGACTCTAATATCTTCAAAATGAAGTCCTGTAGTTGGTTCGTCTAAAATATAAAAAGTATTTCCAGTATCTCTTTTGGATAATTCTGATGCTAACTTAATACGTTGAGCCTCACCACCAGAAAGTGTTGTAGATTGTTGTCCTAAAGTAATATAGCCTAGACCAACATCTTTAATGGTTTTTAGTTTTCTGTAGATTTTAGGAATGTTTTCAAAGAAATTCGTAGCATCTTCAATAGTCATATTTAAAACATCAGAAATTGATTTTCCCTTGTAGCGAATTTCTAGAGTTTCTCTGTTAAAACGTTTTCCTTGACAAGTTTCACATTCTACATGAACATCTGGTAAAAAGTTCATTTCTATGACACGAACACCACCACCTTGGCAAGTTTCACAACGTCCTCCCTTTACATTAAAAGAAAATCGACCAGGTTTGTAACCGCGAATAGCAGCTTCGGGTGTTTTTGCAAATAAACTTCTAATTTCATCAAAAGTTTTGGTGTATGTTGCAGGATTAGAGCGTGGAGTTCTACCAATTGGAGATTGATCAATATCAATAACTTTATCAATATTTTCAAGACCTTCAATTTTCTTGTAAGGCATTGGTTTCTTAACACCTCTGTAGATATGAGCATTTAAAATAGGGTATAAAGTTTCATTGATTAAAGTAGATTTTCCACTACCAGAAACACCAGTTACACAAATCATTTTTCCTAAAGGAAAATCAACAGAAACATTTTTTAAATTGTTGCCAGAGGCTCCTTTTAACTTTATGTTTTTGCCATTTCCTTCTCTTCGTTTTTTAGGAACTGCAATTTCTTTTTTGCCTGTTAAGTAATCTGATGTTAATGTAGATTGTTTTGTTAATTGTGTAAAAGTTCCTGAAGAAACAATTTCACCTCCGTGTCTACCAGCACCTGGACCAATATCAAAGACAAAATCAGCATGTTCCATCATATCTTTGTCGTGTTCAACCACTAAAACAGAATTACCAACATCACGTAATTTAATTAAAGAGTCTATTAATTTTTGATTATCTCTCTGATGTAAACCAATACTTGGTTCATCTAAAATATAGAGAACTCCAACCAATTGCGATCCAATTTGAGTAGCTAGTCTAATGCGTTGGGCTTCGCCTCCAGAGAGTGATTTCGAGGTTCTGTCTAAAGTTAAATAATCTAAACCTACATCTAATAAAAATTGGATGCGGGTTCTAATCTCTTTTAATATTTCTGATGCTATTGTAAGTTGTTTCTCTGATAAATTGTTTTCAATATCTTTAAACCATAGAGCTAATTCAGTAACATCCATTTGGGCTAAATCACTGATGTTTTTATTTGTAATTTTAAAATGAAGTGCTTCTTTTTTTAATCTTTTACCTTTACAAGTAGAGCAAGAAACTTCATCCATAAATCCTTTTGCCCAGCGTTTTATAGAGGTGCTTTCTGCACTTTTGTATTGATTACCAATAAATGCTACAATGCCTTCGAAATCTATTTTGTAATTTCGGGTAATACCAACTGTTTTAGATTCGATCTCAAAAGATTCATTACCACCATTTAATATAACTTCTAAGGCTGCTTCTGGAATATCTTTTATAGCATCAGTTAATTTAAATTGATACCTTTCTGCTATATTTTGAAGTTGTTTAAAGATCCAACTATTTTTTTGTTCACCTAAAGGGATAATTCCACCATTTTTTATAGAAACAGAGTGGTCGGGTATAACTTTTTTAAGATTGATTTCTTGGGTAATACCTAGCCCATTACATTGGTTACAGGCACCTTTTGGTGAATTAAAAGAAAAGGTGTTTGGTTCTGGGTTTGGATATGCAATTCCTGTTGTAGGGCACATTAATTCACGACTAAAATAACGAGGATTATTGTCATTAATATCGATAACCATCATAATGTTGTTACCTGAGTACAAAGCGGTCTTAATCGTTTCTTCTAAACGTTTTTCAGCGGATTTATTAATAAGTAATCTGTCAATAACAACTTCAATATCATGCGTTTTGTATCTATCTAAACGCATTCCTTTTTCAATTTCTCTTATTTCTCCGTCTACTCGAACACGAACAAAACCTTGTTTAGAGATTTGCTCAAACAATTCACGATAATGTCCTTTTCTAGATTTGATTAAAGGTGCTAAAATCGCTACTTTTTTATCGTTAAAATCTTTTAAAATGAGTTTTCTAATTTGTTCATCAGAATAACTAACCATTTTTTCTCCAGAATTATAAGAATACGCTTCAGCTGCCCTTGCAAACAATAATCTTAAAAAATCGTATATTTCTGTAATTGTACCTACAGTTGAGCGTGGACTTTTATTAGTGGTTTTTTGCTCTATAGAAATTACTGGAGAAAGACCATCAATTTTATCAACATCTGGTCTTTCTAATCCACCTAAAAATTGTCTGGCATATGCTGAAAATGTTTCTATGTAACGTCTTTGACCTTCAGCATAAATAGTATCAAAAGCCAAAGAAGATTTCCCACTACCACTCAAACCTGTAATAACCACAAGTTTTTCTCGAGGGATTTTTACATCAATATTTTTTAAATTATGGGCTCTAGCTCCATAGACTTCTATGTATTCTTGGTTTTTCAAATGAGGTGATTTTTTTTGCAAAAACGCAAAGTTAATCAATATGAATTAAAAAAATGGAGAATATTAGATCTCATAAATGTTAAGATTTTCTTGCAAATAATAAACTAAATTTGAAAACATTAGTATTGAAATCAAATCATAAAATAGTATCTTGCAACTAAATATTATAATGTAAAATGATAGATAATATTCGCCATTTTTTTGAAAGAAACGGATTTCATGTTTCATCAAGATTAGCAGACAGAATAGGGATGAGAGCCTTGAATGTGCGATTATTTTTTATTTATGTGACATTTTTTACTGTAGGTTTATCATTTGGATTTTACTTAACATTAGCATTTTTATTAAAGCTAAAAGACATGTTGTATACCAAAAGAAGTTCGGTTTTTGATTTATAATTAATGAAAGTATTAGAATCTAAAATAAATAAAACATTGTTCTTGGTAATTTCAATAATTGCCATTGGAACCTTAGGCTATATACTTTTGTCTGGGTATTCGTTTGTAGATGCATTGTATATGACAGTAATTACCATAACTACAGTAGGTTTTGGTGAAGTTCAGCCATTTACATCAGAAGAGAAAATTTTTACAATTTTTTTAATTTTAACTAGTATATCCGTTTTTGGTTATGCTGTATCATCATTTTCAGAATATTTAGTTAGCGGTAGATTATTTGAACATTTTAAACATAGAAAAGTGGAAAAACAAATATCACATTTAAAAGGGCATACCATAGTTTGTGGGTATGGTAGAAATGGAAAACAAGCTATTTTAAAATTAAAAAACTATAATAAAAGATTTGTAGTTGTCGAGAAAGATAAAGAAAGATCAGAGCTATTAGATGCTGAAGAGCTTTTAAATATTAATGGCGATGCAACATTAGATGAAACTTTAATAAGAGCAGGTATAGAAAAAGCTGCTTATTTAATTACTGCTTTACCTTCTGATGCAAATAATTTATTTGTAGTATTAACTGCAAGTCAGTTAAATAAAAATTGCAAGGTAATTAGTAGGGCATCCAATGAGTCTTCATATAGTAAATTAAAGATTGCTGGTGCAGATAACGTAATTATGCCCGATAAATTAGGTGGTGATCATATGGCGTCTTTAGTGACTACTCCAGATGTTATTGAGTTTGTAGACAGGTTAACTATTGAAGGTGAGACAACTGCAAATTTAGAAGAAATTTATGTAGATGATTTACCTAAAAAGTTTTGGGGTAAAACCATTTTAGATTTAGATTTAAGAAATCAAACAGGTTGTACAGTTATTGGTTTTAGAAACCCTGATAAAGATTATGTTATAAACCCTGAAGCCTCAACAAAATTGGTTCAGAAAGCGCATTTGATTGTTTTAGGTAGGCCAGAACAAATATCAAAATTGAGAGAATTATTCTAATGAATAAAGTTGTCATAACCGGAAGTAATGGGTTGTTGGGACAATCTCTATTAAAACTATTACTTCAAGTAAAAGAAAAATATCAAGTTTTTGGTTTTTCAAAAGGGAAGAATAGAAGTGGTAGAAATGACTTCGAATATGTTTCTATAGATATTACTAAAAAAGAAAAACTTAAAGAATTACTTTTAGAAATTCAACCAAATTTTATTATCAATACAGCTGCTATGACTCAGGTTGATGATTGTGAAATCAATAAATCAGCTTGTGATGTCTTAAATATTGATGTTGTAAAATTCTTAGCATTAATTTCTGATAAAATTAATGCACATTTAATCCATATTTCAACAGATTTTATTTTTGATGGTAAAAAAGGCAACTATAAAGAAGATGATGAGCCAAATCCATTAAGTTATTATGGATTATCAAAGTTGAAGTCTGAAGAAGTATTGATTAATTCTAAAATCAATTATACCATTCTTAGGACTATTTTAGTTTTTGGTAAAGTGTATGATATGAGTAGAAGTAATATTGTTCTTTGGGTAAAATCAATGTTAGAACAAAATAAAAAAATTACTATAGTTGATGATCAATATAGAGCGCCAACTTATGTAGAAGATTTGGCTATGGCTTGTAAAATTTCTATGGATATTAGAGCTACTGGAATTTATAATATTTCATCTAATAAATTGTTGAGTGTTTATGAAATTGCTCAACAAATAGCAGAAGTTTTTCAATTAGATAAAGGTTTAATTAAACCAATCTCTACATCCACACTAAATCAAACAGCACCAAGACCAGCTAAAACTGGATTTGATTTATCAAAAACTAATAGAATACTTAAGCTTTATCCAAAATCATTCAAAGAAGATTTACAAAGATTTAAAGAAACCTTGATGTAAAAATCACTTTTAACGCTTAAAAGTTGTCAAAAGTGCAATTTTTTATGATATTGCGGACTGCTAATTATAAAATAACTAATTATATTATGAAGAAAAAACTTCTATCATTGTTGCTTTTTGCGACACCAATTTTAACTTTTGCACAAGAAAAAGGTTTAGATCAACAGATTGATGAAGCATTTGGAGATGCAACAGGGTGGTTTGTAGATATAGTTTTTTACCAAATTCCTTTTACAGATACTATAAGTATTTATTGGGTTTTGTTTCCGTTGATTTTAGGAGCATTATATTTTACATTTTATTTCAATTTTATAAATTTTAAAGGTTTTTTTACTTCAATAAATATTGTTAGAGGTAAATATGATGATTTAGAGGGAAGGAAAGATCATAAAGTAGAAATTCAAAAGTCAGAATTTACTGATGAAGAAGATAACCCAGATACTATAAGAGTGGAGGGGCACGAAGGTGAGGTTTCACACTTTCAAGCATTAACAGCGGCATTATCCGCAACAGTTGGATTAGGTAATATAGCAGGAGTTGCAATTGCAGTTTCTATTGGAGGAGCTGGAGCTACGTTTTGGATGATCGTAGCAGGTTTCTTAGGAATGGCATCAAAATTTGTAGAATGTACATTAGGTGTAAAATATAGAGACATAGAAGCAGATGGAACCGTGTATGGTGGCCCAATGTATTATTTAACAAAAGGATTAAAAAATAAAACTTTAGGAAAAATATTAGCGGCTTTATTTGCGATTTTTGTAATTGGAGGTTCTTTTGGAGGTGGTAATATGTTTCAAGTAAACCAAGCTTTTCAATTAGTTGAAAATATTACTGGAGGAGAGCAATCTTTCTTAAACGGTTATGGTTGGGCATTTGGTCTAGTTATGGCGGTTTTAGTTGGTATTGTTATAATTGGTGGAATCAAAAAAATAGCAAAAGTAACAGATAAAATTGTACCTTTTATGGTGGCGATTTATGTGGCAGCTTCTTTGTATGTGATTTTTTACAATTACGATATGATTGGTGATGCTTTTGGTCAAATTTTTAGTGGTGCATTTAGCCCTGAAGGAATTGCAGGTGGTGCAGTAGGAGTTTTAGTACAAGGGTTTAGAAGAGCAGCTTTTTCAAATGAGGCTGGTATCGGTTCTGCATCAATAGCACATTCAGCTGTAAAAACCAAATACGCAGCAAGTGAAGGTATGGTGGCATTATTAGAACCATTTATTGATACAGTTGTGGTTTGTACAATGACTGCTTTAGTTTTAATTATTACTGGAAATGTAGCAGCAGAAAACGCTTCGTTAAATGATGCACAAGCAATTTTATTAACTTCTGGAGCATTTGAATCAGCAATTTCTTGGTTTCCTTATGTATTAACAGTTGCAGTTGTTTTATTTGCTTTTAGCTCAATGATTTCTTGGTCATATTATGGTTTTCAAGGTTGGGTATATTTATTCGGAAGATCTAAAAAAATGGAATATACTTATAAAGTAATTTTCTGTATCTTCGTAGTAATTGGTGCTGCAGCAAGTCTTGGTTCTGTAATTGGCTTCTCAGATGCTATGGTATTTGCTATGATGGTTCCAAATATGATTGGTTTAGTTATTCTTGCACCAAAGGTGAAAGGAGAGTTAGCAAAGTACATGAATGCTATAAAGAGTAGAGAAGCGTAAATAATTTTTTATGAAAATATTCAAATCCCATTTCTGGTATAACAAAAACCAACGAAATGGGATTTTTTTATTGGTAATACTCATTATAGTATTACAATCGTTTATTTTTTTTGGTAATTTTTTTTCGGATAAACAAATAGAGTTAAACTCTCCAGAAGTTTTAGCCTTTCATAAAGAAATAGATAGATTAAAAGCGATTGAAATTGAAAATAGAAAGCCAAAAATCTATCCTTTTAATCCAAACTATATAACTGATTTCAAAGGTGAACAATTAGGTATGTCTTTAATAGAAATTGATAGGTTGTTGGCTTTCAGAAAAGACAATAAGTTTGTTAATTCTATAAAAGACTTTCAAAAGGTAACTCAAGTTTCAGATAGTTTGCTTAATAGAATTGCGCCTTATTTTAAATTTCCAGATTGGGCTGTTAAACAAAATAAAAATGTAAGTTACAATAGAAATGTCAATTCGAACACAATCGAGAAATATCGAAAACCAAAACATAAGCTATCAACAACAGATATTAATAAAGCAACCCAAGAAGATTTCAAAACAATTTACGGAATTGGTGATAAATTATCTGAGCGTATTATTAAGTATCGTTCTAAATTACAAGGATTTTATTTTGAAAAACAGATTTATGAAGTTTGGGGATTAGAAAAAACGGTTGCTAAAAATATTATCAAAACCTTTAAAATTATAAATAAACCAATTATCAAGAAAGTAAATGTAAATACTGTTACTTTCAAGCAATTACTTAAAAATCCTTATATAGATTTTAATCTTTGTAAAAAGATTTTTGAGTACAGAGAAGAAGTTGCTGAAATTCAAAATTTAACAGAATTACAACACATCAAAGATTTTCCTTTAGAGTTGTATGATAGAATAGTCTTATATTTGTTGGCTGAATAATAAAAAAAATTTCGAGCCTAATGAGCAGTATGTATTTTACTGAAGAACACGAAGCTTTTCGTGCAAGTTTCAAAGAATTTTTACAGAAAGAAGTGGTTCCTCATATTGATAAATGGGAAAAAAACGGAGAGATTGAGCGTTTTATCTGGAGGAAGTTTGGAGAAATGGGGTATTTTGGATTGTCAACACCAGAAGAATATGGAGGCTTAGATTTAGACCTTTTTTACACGGTTGTCTTCCTAGAAGAATTGCAAAAAATTAACTCAGGCGGATTTGCGGCGGCAATGTGGGCTCATGAGTATTTAGCAATGACACATTTGAATAAAGAAGGTAATGATTTTCAGAAAAAAAAATATTTAACACCTAGCGCAGAAGGAGACATGATTGGCTGTTTGTGTATTACAGAGCCTTTCGGAGGAAGTGATGTTGCGGGGATGCGTTCTACAGCGATTAAACAAGGTGACAAGTATATCTTAAATGGTTCAAAAACGTTTATTACAAATGGTGTTTATTCAGATTATTTGGTTGTAGCTGCAAAAACAGATCCTACAGATAAATACAAAGGGATTAGTATTTTTGTAGTAGATAGAGATTCAAAAGGAGTTTCTGCAACCAAATTAGACAAATTAGGTTGGAAAGCATCAGATACCGGAGAAATTGCTTTTGATAATGTAGAAGTTCCGGAAGAGAATCTTTTAGGTGAAGAAGGGAAAGGCTTCCCTTATATTATGCAGCATTTTGCTTTAGAAAGATTATTAATGGGTGTAAATGCTCACGCTAGAGCTGATTTCGCTGTTGATTATGCTTTAGAATATATGAAAGAAAGAGTGGCTTTTGGAAAATCTTTAGAAAGATTTCAAGTATTAAGGCATAAGATTGCAGAAATGGCAAGTAGGGTAGATATGTGTAGAGAGTACAATTATTCTATTGCTAAAAGACTTAATGACGGTCAGTACGTGGTAAAAGAAGCTAGCATGTCTAAATTATTGTCAACAAAAATGGCAGATGAGGTTATTTATGATGCATTACAACTTTTAGGAGGTTATGGTTATATGGAAGAATACCCAATGGCAAGATTGTTAAGAGATAGTAGATTAGGACCCATTGGCGGAGGAACTTCTGAAATTTTAAAAGAAATTATCGCAAAAATGGTAATTGATGGCAAAGAATATAAACCTGCTACTTAAAATATTAAAGATTTCTTTTTGTTTGAATTTTTGCGAAAATTACCTTCATTGTCGCAAAAATGGTAATTGATTGTAAAGAACATTAACTAAAAAAGTAACAATACTTTTTTAATAATTATTAGCAAATTTGTGTATTATCTTAAGGTCGTACTTTACATTGTGTCTTTTTTATCATGCTTCAAAAAAAGGTTATTATTTCAATCCCATACGTAAAAAAGCTTCTTTATAAAAGAAAATGAAAAATAAAACTGTAATTCATAATTAATAATTATCTTTGCAGTCCAAAAATTATAAATCAACAGTTTATACTGTTATAAAATACTAAAGATACGTATGAAGGGAGGTGCCAACTTATGTTAATTATACCAGTTAAAGAAGGAGAGAATATAGATAGAGCTTTAAAACGTTACAAACGAAAGTTTGACAGAACTAAGACTATGAAAAACTTACGTAACAGAAAAAACTTTACAAAGCCATCTGTTGCAAAAAGAGCTCAAAGAATTAAAGCTTCTTACGTTCAACGCTTAAGAACACAAGAAGAAGTAGGTTAGAAATATCTACTAAATAATATAAATCTCGCACTAAGTTTAGTGCGAGATTTTTTTTTGCGCAAAATTTTGTAGCTTTACTATTCTCTTAATAATTATGGCTTGATAAATTCATTTTTAGAATACTTATCCTTTGAAAAAAAATATTCTGTGCATACTGTAACAGCATATAAAAATGATTTAATTTCATTTAAAGATTTTTTGATTATTAAATATGATCAAGAGAATGTATTGGAAGTTAATTACAGTCAAATAAGAAGTTGGATAATTGCTTTGGTCGATTTAAAAATGTCTCATAGAACCATAAATAGAAAAGTAAGTTCATTAAAATCATTCTATAAATTTTTACAAAAAACACAACTAATAGAAATAAATCCTTTAGCAAAACATAAAGCATTAAAAGTACCAAAAAAAGTTCAAATACCATTTACAGCAAAAGAGATTAATCAAGTAATAGAAATGTCAAGTGGTAAGAATGATTTTACATCAGTTAGAAATAAACTTATAGTAGAACTGTTTTATTCAACAGGGATTAGAAGAGCAGAATTAATTAATCTTAAGGAAAATGATATTAATTTTTTAGATAAAACGATTAAAGTTCTCGGTAAAAGAAATAAAGAGCGTTTTGTTCCATTGTTGAATTCAGTGAGTCAAACATTGAATAAATATATAAATTTAAAAAAACAATTTTCGATTGGATTAGAAGAACTTTTTATAACAGAAAAAGGAAATAAAATATATGAAACTCTTGTTTACAGAATTATAAATTCTTACTTTAGTACGGTGTCTTCAAAAGTAAAAAAAAGCCCTCATATATTAAGGCATTCTTTTGCTACACATTTGTTGAATGAAGGAGCAGATTTGAATTCTGTTAAAGAATTATTAGGGCATTCTTCTTTAGCTTCAACACAAGTCTATACTCATAGTAGTCTTGATGCTATAAAAAAAGTATATAACCAAGCTCACCCTAGGGGCAATAAAAATGAATGAAGTATGAAAGTATTTACACAGTCAGTTAACTTTAACGCAGACAAAGAATTAATTAAGTATGTAGAAGATAAAGTATCTTCTCTAACCAAGTTTCATGATAAAATAGTAGATGCTGAAGTGTTTTTAAAAGTTCAAAACACTAGTGATAAAGAAAATAAAATAACAGAAGTTAAAATTAATATCCCAGGAAGTGAATTAATTGTAAAAAGAGAAACAAAAACATTTGAGGAAGGTGTAAATACCGCAGTAGATAACTTGAAAAGGCAATTAAAAAGATCAAAAGAAAAACACAGAGATTCTTTGATTTCATAAAAAGAGAAAAAAAAGAAAAAAATAATTACAAAAAGTTTTAGAAATAAAAAAAACTTTATACATTTGCAATCCGTTAGAAATAGCGGGTTGTTTTTTTGCAATAAAAAGCCGATGTAGCTCAGCTGGCTAGAGCAGCTGATTTGTAATCAGCAGGTCGTGGGTTCGAGTCCCTCCATCGGCTCAAAAACGTAAAAGTTCATTAATATAGTAAATTAGAGGGGAGATACTCAAGCGGTCAACGAGGACGGACTGTAACTCCGTTGGTTTCACCTTCGCAGGTTCGAATCCTGCTCTCCCCACAATTTACATTATGCGAAAGTAGCTCAGTTGGTAGAGCGTCAGCCTTCCAAGCTGAATGTCGCCGGTTCGAACCCGGTCTTTCGCTCAAAAATCCAACAAAGCCGGTGTAGCTCAGTTGGTAGAGCGCATCCTTGGTAGGGATGAGGTCACGGGTTCAAATCCCGTCATTGGCTCATTTAAGTTAGAGTATTAGACACTAAATATATTTAAACTAAGAATTAAAATTAATAATCATGGCAAAAGGAACTTTTGACCGTTCGAAACCACACTTAAATATTGGTACTATCGGACACGTAGATCACGGTAAAACAACTTTAACTGCTGCTATTACAAAAGTACTAGCTGATGCAGGATTATCAGAAGCGAAAGATTTTGATCAAATCGATAACGCTCCCGAAGAAAAAGAAAGAGGTATCACAATTAATACTTCTCACGTAGAATATCAAACAGCTAATCGTCACTATGCTCACGTTGATTGTCCAGGTCACGCGGATTATGTAAAGAACATGGTAACTGGTGCTGCTCAAATGGATGGAGCTATCTTGGTAGTAGCTGCTACTGATGGTCCAATGCCACAAACAAGAGAGCATATCTTATTAGGTCGTCAGGTAGGTATTCCACGTATCGTTGTTTTCTTGAACAAAGTTGATATGGTTGATGATGAGGAGCTTTTAGAATTAGTAGATATGGAAGTTAGAGAATTATTATCTTTCTATGATTATGATGGTGATAATGGTCCTGTTGTTTCTGGTTCAGCTTTAGGAGCTTTAAATGGTGAGCAAAAATGGGTTGACACTGTAATGGAGTTAATGGAAGCTTGTGATTCTTGGATTGAAGAGCCATTAAGAGAGGTTGATAAAGATTTCTTAATGCCGATTGAGGATGTATTTTCTATTACTGGTCGTGGTACAGTTGCTACAGGTCGTATCGAAACAGGTATTGCTAATACAGGTGATGCTGTAGATATTATTGGTATGGGTGCTGAGAAATTATCTTCCACAATTACTGGTATTGAAATGTTTCGTCAAATCTTAGATAGAGGTGAGGCAGGAGATAATGCAGGTATCTTGTTGAGAGGTATTGCAAAAGAAGATATTAAAAGAGGTATGGTAATCTGTAAGCCAGGTTCTGTAACTCCACATGCGAAATTCAAAGCTGAGGTTTACGTTCTTAAGAAAGAAGAAGGTGGTCGTCACACACCATTCCACAACAACTATCGTCCTCAGTTCTATGTAAGAACAACAGATGTAACGGGTACTATTAATTTACCTTCAGGAGTTGAAATGGTAATGCCAGGAGATAACTTAACTATTACAGTTGACTTGATTCAGCCAATTGCATTAAATGTTGGTTTGCGTTTTGCAATCCGTGAGGGTGGTAGAACAGTAGGAGCAGGACAAGTAACTGAATTATTAGACTAATAATAATATTTAATTAGTTTTTTAATTAATAAACATAAGGGTGTCACGTTATTTGCGTGACGCCTTTATCAATGAATAAGAAACGGGTTTAGCTCAGTTGGTAGAGCACTGGTCTCCAAAACCAGTTGTCGGGAGTTCGAGCCTCTCAACCCGTGCAAAATAAAAGTAAGATGAACTTTATACAATATATCAAAGATTCTTTTGATGAACTAAGTAATCACATGACTTGGGTTTCTAAAGAAGATGCTCAAAAAACTACTGTAACTGTAGCGGTTTTTACAATAATTTTTGCATTAGCGGTTGCTGGTATAGATTATGTTTTTCAAACTGGATTAGATAACTTTTTCAAATTATTTTAAGAAATAAATTATGGCTGATTCAGTAATGAAATGGTATGTTGTAAGAGCTATTGGTGGGCAAGAGAATAAAGTTAAATCTTACATAGAAACAGAAATTTCTAGAGTAGGGTTATCTGACTATGTTAGTCAGGTAATTGTACCAACTGAAAAGGTTGTTCAAATTAGAAACGGAAAAAAAGTTAACAGAGAAAGAGTTTATTTTCCTGGATATATTATGGTTGAGGCTAACCTTTCAGGTGAAGTGCCTCACGTAATAAAGTCAATTACAGGTGTTATTGGATTTTTAGGTGAGACAAAAGGAGGCGAACCTGTACCTATGCGAAAATCTGAAGTAAATAGGATGTTAGGTAAAGTTGATGAACTTTCTGTACAAGATGAAAATATTGCTATTCCTTATAGTGTAGGAGAAACAGTAAAAGTTGTAGATGGTCCTTTTAATGGTTTTGACGGAACTATTGAAAAAGTAAATGAAGAGAAGCGTAAGCTTGAAGTAATGGTTAAAATCTTCGGAAGAAAAACACCATTAGAATTAAGTTATATGCAAGTAGAAAAGATATAATTGTTACACAAATATATACCGATTTGTTTTTGAGCTTCCAACTATAAAACAAATCATTAAACATTTTAAAAATGGCAAAAGAAGTTAGTAAAGTAGTTAAATTACAAGTAAGGGGAGGCGCAGCGAATCCATCGCCGCCGGTTGGACCCGCTTTAGGTGCTGCTGGTGTTAACATTATGGAGTTCTGTAAACAGTTCAACGCAAGAACGCAAGATAAACAAGGTAAAGTTTTACCTGTTGTTATTACTGTTTACAAAGACAAATCATTTGATTTTGTTGTAAAAACTCCTCCTGCAGCAGTACAGTTACTAGAAGCGGCCAAAATCAAAAAAGGTTCAGGTGAACCAAACAGAAAGAAAGTAGCATCAGTTACTTGGGATCAAATTAAAGTTATTGCAGAAGACAAAATGGTAGATTTAAATGCTTTTGAAGTTTCTTCAGCAATGCGTATGATAGCAGGTACAGCTCGTTCTATGGGATTAACAGTAAAAGGTGATGCACCGGCATAAACTTTATAAAAAGTAGTAAAATGGCAAAATTAACAAAAAAGCAAAAAGAAGCTTACGCTAAGATTGATAAAACGCAATCTTATGATTTAGCAGCTGCTTCAGCGCTAGTCAAAGACATTACTAATGTAAAGTTTGATGCATCAGTAGATTTAGCAATTCGTTTAGGTGTAGATCCACGTAAAGCAAATCAAATGGTTAGAGGTGTAGTAACATTACCTCACGGAACTGGTAAAGATGTGAAAGTTTTAGCATTAGTAACTCCAGATAAAGAAGCAGATGCTAAGGCTGCAGGTGCTGATTATGTTGGATTAGATGAGTATCTCCAAAAAATTAAAGGGGGATGGACAGATGTAGACGTAATTATTACTATGCCTAGTGTAATGGGTAAATTAGGTCCTTTAGGAAGGATTTTAGGTCCTAGAGGTTTAATGCCTAACCCTAAAACAGGTACAGTAACAATGGATGTTGCAAAAGCTGTTCAAGATGTAAAAGCTGGTAAAATCGATTTTAAAGTTGATAAAACTGGTATCGTACATGCAGCAATTGGAAAAGTATCTTTTGATGCTAAGAAAATTGAAGAAAACGCAAACGAATTATTACAAACTATTATTAAATTGAAACCAACAACAGCAAAAGGTACTTATGTAAAGAGTGTATACATGTCTAGTACAATGAGTCCTTCTATTGAGGTTGATGTAAAGGCTGTTTAATACGTTAAAACTTATAATTATGACTAGAGAAGAGAAATCACAAGTAATACAAGATTTAACAGCAGTATTAGCAGATACTAACACAGTATATTTAGCAGATATTTCTGGACTAGATGCACAAACTACTTCTAATTTAAGAAGAGCTTGTTTCAAAGCAGGAGTTCAGTTATCCGTTGTAAAAAATACATTACTTGCAAAAGCAATGGAAGCTTCAGATAAAGAATTTGGAGACTTACCATCAGTATTAAAAGGTAATACATCAATGATGATTTCTGAAGCAGCAAATGCTCCAGCAAAATTAATCAAAGAATTCAGAAAGAAAACTAAAGATAGACCTTTATTAAAAGGTGCATTTGCAGAAGAATCTGTTTACATTGGTGATGATCAATTAGATGCTCTTGTAGATATTAAGTCTAGAGAAGAGTTAATTGGAGAAATCATTGGATTATTACAATCGCCAGCTAAGAATGTTGTTTCAGCATTACAATCTGGTGGTCAGACACTTTCAGGTATTATTAAGACATTATCTGAAAAATAATAAGCGCACAAATAAACTAAAATAAACAAAATTTTAAAAACAATTAAAATGGCAGAATTAAAAGATTTCGCAGAACAATTAGTTAACTTAACAGTAAAAGAAGTTAATGAATTAGCTACTATTTTAAAAGAAGAATATGGTATTGAGCCAGCAGCAGCAGCTGTTGCAGTTGCAGGTCCAGCAGCAGGTGGTGGAGATGATGCAGCTGATGAGCAAACTGAATTCGACGTAATCTTAAAAGCAGCAGGTGGTTCTAAGTTAGCAGTTGTGAAATTAGTTAAAGAATTAACTGGTTTAGGATTAAAAGAAGCTAAAGGTATCGTAGATAGCGCACCTGCAGCAGTAAAAGAAGGTGTATCTAAAGATGAGGCAGAAGGTCTTAAAAAATCTTTAGAAGAAGCTGGAGCTGAAGTAGAGCTTAAGTAAGCTATTCCTTCTCGATTTTCGGACAAGGATACCGAAATCGAGAAAACAAATTTAGGTTTAGGTACTAAGAACAAGTGTTTTTAGGCCTAAACCATTTTGTGTATATATTCGTTCTTTATTTTAATTCAGATTTTAATCAAAAAAATATTCTCTTTTGGCAACGAAAAACACTACTGAAAGAATCAACTTCGCAACTTCTCAAATGATTAAAGAATATCCAGATTTCTTGGATATTCAGGTAAAATCTTTTCAAGATTTTTTCCAACTTCAAACTAAAGCAGAAGAAAGAGGTGAAGAAGGTTTATACAAAACCTTTATGGATAACTTTCCAATCACTGATACAAGAAATCAATTTGTATTAGAATTTTTAGACTACTTTGTAGACCCTCCAAGATACTCAATACAAGAATGTATTGAAAGAGGTCTTACACACAGTGTGCCTTTAAAAGCACGTTTAAAATTATATTGTACAGATCCAGAACACGAAGATTTCGAAACTATTGTTCAAGATGTTTACCTAGGTACAATTCCTTATATGACAAACTCAGGTACCTTTGTTATCAATGGTGCAGAGCGCGTGGTAGTTTCTCAATTACATAGATCACCAGGTGTGTTCTTTGGGCAATCTTTCCACGCAAATGGTACAAAACTATATTCAGCAAGAGTAATTCCATTTAAAGGGTCTTGGATTGAGTTTGCTACCGATATCAATCAAGTAATGTATGCTTATATTGATAGAAAGAAAAAATTACCAGTAACAACATTATTCAGAGCCATTGGTTTTGAAAGAGATAAAGATATTTTAGAAATTTTTGATTTAGCAGAAGAAATAAAAGTTTCTAAAGCTGGATTAAAAAAAGTATTAGGTCGCAAATTAGCAGCAAGAGTTTTAAAAACTTGGCATGAAGATTTTGTGGACGAAGATACTGGAGAAGTTGTATCTATCGAAAGAAATGAAATCATCTTTGATCGTGATACAATTTTAGAGAAAGAACATATTGATGAAATAATTGAAGCTGGTGCTAAAACGATTTTACTTCATAAAGAAGATAATCAGATGGCAGATTATGCAATTATTCATAACACTTTACAAAAAGATCCTACAAACTCAGAGAAAGAAGCTGTAGAACATATTTATAGACAACTACGTAATGCAGAACCGCCAGATGAGGAGACTGCAAGAGGTATTATAGATAAGTTATTCTTCTCAGAACAACGTTATAATTTAGGTGAGGTTGGTCGTTTTAGAATGAACACAAAACTGCAGTTAGATGTTGATATGGATCAAAAAGTATTAACTAAATTAGATATCATTACTATCATTAAATATCTAATTGAGTTAATCAATTCAAAAGCAGAGGTTGATGATATTGATCACTTATCAAACAGACGTGTAAGAACCGTAGGAGAACAACTAGCAGGTCAATTTGGTGTTGGTTTAGCTCGTATGGCAAGAACAATTCGTGAGAGAATGAATGTTCGTGACAACGAGGTGTTTACTCCAATCGATTTGATTAATGCAAAAACATTATCTTCTGTTATTAATTCATTTTTTGGGACAAATCAGTTATCTCAGTTTATGGATCAAACCAATCCATTAGCAGAGATTACTCACAAACGAAGATTATCTGCATTAGGACCAGGAGGTTTATCAAGAGAAAGAGCAGGTTTTGAGGTACGTGATGTTCACTATACACATTATGGTCGTTTATGTCCGATTGAAACTCCAGAAGGACCAAACATTGGTTTAATTTCTTCGCTTTCTGTTTTTGCGAAAGTGAACAATTTAGGGTTTATTGAAACTCCATATAGAAAAGTAGATAGTGGAATTGTTGCAAAAGAAGAACCAATTTATTTAAGTGCTGAAGAGGAGGAAGGAATGAAAATTGCCCAATCTAATTTAGAATTAAACGATGATGGAAGTTTCGTTGCCGATAGAGTAATTGCTCGTGAAGAAGGAGATTTTCCTGTAGTAACTCCACAGGACATTCACTATATGGATGTTGCTCCAAATCAAATTGCATCAATTTCTGCATCTTTAATTCCATTTTTAGAGCATGATGATGCTAACCGCGCATTGATGGGGTCTAATATGATGCGTCAAGCGGTTCCTTTATTACGTCCAGAATCTCCAATAGTTGGAACAGGTTTAGAGCGAAGAGTTGCAAAAGATTCAAGAATATTAATCAATGCAGAAGGAGAAGGTGTTGTAACTTATGTAGACGCTAATAAAATAACGATTAAGTACGATAGATCTGAAGAAGAAAAATTAGTAAGTTTTGATTCTGATGAAGTTTCTTATGACTTAATTAAGTTTAGAAAAACGAATCAAGGTACATCTATTAATCTAAAACCTATTGTAGAAAAAGGAGATAGAGTTTCTGAAGGTCAAGTACTTTGTGAAGGATATGCAACACAAAAAGGAGAATTAGCTTTAGGTAGAAATATGAAAGTAGCCTTTATGCCTTGGAAAGGGTATAACTTTGAGGATGCAATTGTAATTTCAGAAAAAGTAGTTCGCGAAGATATATTTACATCCATTCATATTGATGAGTATTCTTTAGACGTAAGAGATACAAAATTGGGAACTGAAGAGTTAACTAATGATATTCCTAATGTTTCTGAAGAAGCTACTAAAGACCTAGATGAAAATGGAATGATTAGAATTGGAGCAGAGGTAAATCCTGGCGATATCTTAATTGGTAAGATTACACCAAAAGGAGAATCTGATCCAACTCCAGAAGAAAAATTATTACGTGCCATTTTTGGTGATAAAGCGGGTGATGTAAAAGATGCATCATTGAAAGCTTCACCTTCATTGAGAGGTGTAGTAATTGATAAAAAATTATTCAGAAGAGCTGTTAAAGATAAAAATAAGAGATTAAGAGATAAAGAAGCTGTAGCTGCTTTAGAACAATCCTTTGTTTCAAAATTTGAAGGATTAAAAGATCAATTAATTGAAAAATTATTTACTTTAATTAGTGGTAAAACATCTCAAGGAGTATTTAATGATTTAGGTGAAGAAGTGTTGCCAAAGGGTAAGAAATATACACTTAAAATGTTAAATTCTGTAGATGATTATGTACATTTAACTGGTACTTGGACTACTGACAATGACCTTAATAAATTAGTTGTTGAGTTAGTACATAATTATAAGATTAAAGTAAACGACTTACAAGGATCTTTACGTCGTCAGAAATTTACTATTTCTGTAGGTGATGAATTACCAGCAGGAATTTTAAAATTAGCTAAAATATACATTGCTAAAAAACGTAAGTTAAAAGTTGGTGATAAAATGGCGGGTCGTCATGGTAACAAAGGTATTGTCGCTCGTATTGTAAGAGCAGAAGATATGCCTTTCTTAGAAGATGGAACTCCAGTAGATATTGTATTAAATCCATTAGGGGTACCATCTCGTATGAATATTGGTCAGATTTATGAAACCGTTCTTGGTTGGGCAGGTCAAAAATTAGACAAAAAATATGCAACACCAATTTTTGATGGAGCATCTTTAGATGAGATCAATAAATATACAGATGAAGCTGATGTACCTAGATTTGGTCATACCTATTTATATGATGGAGGAACAGGAAAACGTTTTGATCAACCTGCAACAGTAGGTGTAATCTATATGATTAAACTGGGTCACATGATTGAAGACAAAATGCATGCACGTTCTATTGGACCATACTCATTAATTACACAACAACCATTAGGAGGTAAAGCACAATTTGGAGGTCAACGTTTTGGTGAGATGGAAGTTTGGGCACTCGAGGCATATGGTGCTTCAAGTATCTTAAGAGAAATCTTAACAGTTAAATCTGATGATGTGATGGGTAGAGCCAAAACATACGAAAGTATTGTTAAAGGTGAGTCTATGCCTGAACCAGGTTTACCAGAATCTTTCAACGTATTAATGCACGAATTGAAAGGTCTAGGATTAGACGTAAGATTAGAAGAATAAATTTTTTCAGTAACCAGTTTTTAGCAACTTTTTGTTGCTGAATACTGAATACTGCCAACTGAATACTTATTAAAAGACATGGCAAGAAAACAAGAGAAGTACACTGTAAAAAAGTTTAACAAAATCTCAATTGGTTTATCATCACCAGAGGCTATTTTAGAAGTTTCTAAAGGTGAAGTTTTAAAACCAGAAACTATAAATTATCGTACTCATAAGCCTGAACGTGATGGTTTATTCTGTGAGCGTATTTTTGGTCCAGTAAAGGATTATGAATGTGCTTGTGGTAAGTACAAAAGAATTCGCTACAAAGGTATTGTTTGTGATAGATGTGGTGTAGAAGTAACAGAAAAGAAAGTACGTAGAGATAGAGTAGGGCACATCAATTTGGTGGTTCCTGTAGCTCATATTTGGTACTTTAGATCATTACCTAACAAGATGGGATATTTATTAGGATTGCCATCTAAAAAGTTAGACATGATTATTTACTACGAACGTTATGTAGTAATTCAACCAGGTATAGCAAAAAATGCTGAAGGAGAACCATTACAAAAAATGGATTTCTTAACAGAAGAAGAATACTTAGATATTGTTGATGAGTTACCTCAAGACAATCAATATTTAGAAGATACAGACCCAAACAAGTTTATTGCTAAAATGGGAGCTGAGTGTTTAATAGATTTATTGGGTCGTATAGATTTAGATCAATTATCTTTCGATTTAAGACACAAAGCAAATACAGAAACTTCTAAGCAACGTAAAACAGAAGCATTAAAGCGTTTAAATGTTGTTGAAGCATTTAGAGATTCTCAAAAAAATAGAGAGAATAATCCTGAGTGGATGATTATGAAAGCGATTCCTGTAATTCCACCAGAATTACGTCCATTAGTTCCTTTAGACGGAGGTCGTTTTGCAACATCTGATTTAAATGATTTATATAGAAGAGTTATAATCAGAAACAATCGTTTAAAAAGATTGGTAGAGATAAAAGCTCCTGAAGTAATTTTGCGTAATGAGAAACGTATGTTACAAGAATCTGTAGATTCATTATTTGATAACACACGTAAATCATCAGCAGTAAAAACAGAATCTAACAGACCTTTAAAATCTTTATCAGATTCATTAAAAGGTAAGCAAGGTCGTTTCCGTCAAAACTTATTAGGGAAACGTGTTGATTATTCTGCACGTTCTGTAATTGTTGTTGGACCAGAAATGAAATTGTCTGAATGTGGATTGCCAAAAGATATGGCAGCTGAATTATACAAACCTTTTGTAATCCGTAAGTTGATTGAAAGAGGAATTGTAAAAACAGTTAAATCTGCAAAGAAAATAATAGACAGAAAAGAGCCAGTTGTTTGGGATATTTTAGAAAATGTAATTAAAGGCCACCCAGTTTTATTAAACAGGGCTCCTACTTTACACAGATTAGGTATTCAAGCTTTCCAACCAAAATTGATTGAGGGTAAAGCTATACAATTACACCCATTATCTTGTTCTGCATTTAATGCGGATTTTGATGGGGATCAAATGGCGGTTCACTTACCATTAGGACCAGAAGCTATTTTAGAAGCACAATTATTAATGTTGGCTTCTCATAATATCTTAAATCCTGCAAATGGTGCTCCAGTAACTGTACCTTCTCAAGATATGGTACTTGGATTATATTATATGACAAAAGAAAGAAAGTCTACTCCAGAAGTCCCTATTAAAGGTGAAGGATTAACTTTTTATTCTCCAGAAGAAGTAACCATTGCGTTTAACGAAGAAAAAGTAGATCTAAATGCATCTATTAAAGTAAGAACACAAGATATTGAAAATGGTGAACAGGTAACTAAAATTATAGAAACTACGGTAGGTAGAGTTTTATTTAATGAAAAAGTTCCTGCTGCTGCTGGTTATATTAATGAAGTACTTACTAAGAAAAACTTACGTGGAATTATTGGTGGAATTTTAAAAGCTACAGATATTCCTACTACTGGTGAATTCTTAGATGAGATAAAAAATATGGGATATAAATACGCTTTTGAAGGTGGTTTATCATTCTCATTAGGAGATATCATTATTCCTGCTGAAAAACAATCTATGATTGATGAGGCAAACAAAGAGGTTGATGGTATTGTAATGAATTATAATATGGGTATGTTAACGCAAAAAGAGCGTTACAATCAGGTAATTGATATTTGGGGTAGAACCAATAACCAATTGACTGAATTATCTATGAAACGTTTACGTGAGGATCAACAAGGATTTAACTCTGTATATATGATGTTAGATTCTGGAGCAAGGGGTTCTAAAGAGCAGATACGTCAGTTAACAGGTATGCGTGGATTAATGGCAAAGCCTAAAAAATCTACAGCTGGTGGTGGAGAAATTATCGAAAACCCAATTCTTTCTAACTTTAAAGAAGGATTATCAATTTTAGAATACTTTATTTCTACTCACGGTGCGCGTAAAGGATTAGCAGATACCGCTTTAAAAACGGCTGATGCAGGTTATTTAACTCGTAGATTGGTAGACGTTTCTCAAGATGTTATTATTAACGAAGAAGATTGTGGTACATTAAGAGGATTAGAAGTTACTCCTTTAAAGAAAAATGATGAGATTGTAGAATCTTTATCAGATAGAATTGAAGGTAGAATTTCTCTACAAGATGTATATCACCCTGTAACTGAAGAGTTAATTTTAGAAGCAAATCAACCGATTACCTCTCAATTAGCTTTAGAAGTCGAAAAATCTGGAATAGATGGTTTAGAAGTAAGGTCAGCATTAACTTGTGAATCTTCTAGAGGTATTTGTGCAAAATGTTATGGTCAGAGTTTATCTACTCGTAACAAAGTACAAATTGGTGAAGCAGTTGGTGTAATTGCTGCACAATCTATTGGAGAACCTGGAACACAGTTAACATTACGTACATTCCACGTTGGTGGGGTTGCAGGTAATATTTCTGAAGACAACAAGTTAATCGCTAAGTTTGATGGTAATGTTGTTATTGAAGACTTACGTACTGTAAAGGGAAAAGATAACGATGGAAATGATGTTGATATTGTAATTTCTAGAACTGCAGAAATCAAAATAATTGATAAAAAAACAGGAATTACTCAGAGTACAAATATTATACCTTATGGTTCTATTATCTTTGATAAAGAAAGAAAATCAATCAAAAAAGGAGATGTAATTGTACAGTGGGATCCATTTAACGGTGTAATAGTTTCTGAATTTGCTGGAAAAGTAAAGTTTGACAATTTAGAGCAAGGTATGAACTACTCTGTAGAAATTGATGAGCAAACTGGTTTCCAAGAAAAAGTAATTACAGATTCTAAGAACAAGAAAATCATTGCCTCTCTAATTATCGAAGATGAAGATGGTAATGCCTTACGTTCTTACAGTTTACCAGTAGGAGCTCACTTAATGGTTGATGATGGAGATACTGTTGAAAGTGGAAAAACTTTAGTTAAAATTCCAAGAAAATCGGGTAAAGCAGGTGATATTACAGGAGGTTTACCACGTGTAACAGAGTTATTTGAAGCACGTAACCCTTCTAATCCATCTGTTGTTTCTGAAATTGATGGTGTAGTTTCTTTTGGTAAGATTAAGCGTGGTAATAGAGAGATTATTGTTGAATCTAAAACTGGAGATATTAAAAAGTATTTAGTAAAACTTTCTAATCAGATTTTAGTGCAAGAAAATGACTTTATTAAAGCAGGTATGCCATTATCAGATGGTGCTACAACACCTTCTGATATTTTAAGAATTAAAGGACCATCTGCTGTTCAAGAATACTTAGTAAATGAAATTCAAGAAGTATACCGTTTACAAGGTGTAAAAATTAATGATAAGCATTTCGAAGTTGTTGTTCGTCAAATGATGCGTAAAGTTAAGATTATAGATTCTGGAGATACATTATTCTTAGAGAATCAATTAATCCACAAAAATGACTTTATCGCAGAAAATGATGCTATTTATGGAATGAAAGTAGTTGAAAATGCTGGAGATTCAGAAAACTTAAAAGCCGGTCAAATTATTTCTGCACGTCAACTAAGAGATGAGAATTCTTTATTAAGAAGAAATGATCAAAACTTAGTAGAAGCTAGAGATGCAAGACCAGCAACAGCTGAACAAGTACTACAAGGTATTACAAGAGCTTCATTACAAACAAAATCGTTCATCTCTGCAGCTTCTTTCCAAGAAACTACAAAAGTTTTAAATGAGGCAGCTGTTAGTGGTAAAGTGGATACTTTAGAAGGATTGAAAGAAAATGTAATTGTTGGTAAGAAAATACCAGCTGGTACAGGTATGAGAACTTACGATAATGTTATTGTAGGACCAAAAGATGAAATAGAACAAAGTTTCTAAATAAATTTTTAAAAAAGCCTCTAAATTTTTAGAGGCTTTTTTTATGTCTCCTCGAGCGCAGTCGAGAGGTTTTTAATTTAGGTCTCGACTGCGCTCGACCTGACAAATTTTTTTTATTATGGAAGAAAATCAAAATCAAGACGGACAAATAAATATAGAATTAGATCAAGAAATTGCTGAAGGAACCTATTCTAATTTAGCTATAATAAATCATTCAATATCAGAGTTTATTGTTGATTTTATTAATATAATGCCAGGTGTACCAAAAGCAAAAGTAAAATCTAGAATTATTTTAACCCCACAGCATGCTAAGAGATTAACCAAAGCTTTAGCAGATAATGTTCGTAAATTCGAACAACAGAATGGAGAAATTAAAGATTATGAGCAACCACCAATTCCTATGAATTTTGGACCTACAGGTAAGGCTTAAAATAATGAAAAAGTGAAACGAAAGTTTCACTTTTTTAGTTAAACAACCCCAATTGATTCGTTTCATTTTTGTCAAATAAGCTATAATTTAATGATGGAAGTTTAGCATCATTCATATAGATTTTTCTTGCTAGTTTGAATTGAGTTGCTATTTGTTCTGCAATTTTACCTTCTCCTCTAGTTCTAGTTCCAAATCTGCTATCATTTAAGGTACCATTATGACAATCTTTAATCTGATTTAAAATCTTTGATGCTCTATCTGGATACGTTTTTTCTACCCAGTTTGTAAAAATTTTACCAATAGCTCCATTCAACCTTACTACAGTAAACCCAATTGATTTAGCTCCCAATTCACTCACTTTTTTGACCAATCTAAAAATTTCATGATTGTTAATTGCTGGAATAATTGGTGCCATCATCACATTTACAGGAATTCCGTTTTCAGATAAAACCTTCACGGTTTCTAGACGTTTTTTGATAGTTGTAGTTCTAGGTTCTAAAATTCTTCTTGTTTCTTCGGATAAAGAAGTTATGGAAATACTTACATTTACCAATCGTAAATTTGCCATCTTTTTAAGTAGATCCAAATCACGAAGGATTAAAGCGTTTTTGGTAATCATACTCACAGGATGTTTTAGTTTTAGTAAAACTTCTAGCATTTTTCTTGTGATTTCTAATTTCTTCTCTATAGGTTGATAGCAATCTGTGTTTCCAGAAAACATAATGTTTTGAGGATTCCAATTTCTACTTTTTAGTTTTTTTTCCAATAGTTCGGCAGCATTTGCTTTGTATAAAATCTTACGTTCAAAATCTAATCCAGCAGAATATCCCCAGTATTCGTGAGTATTTCTGGCATAACAATAAATACAACCATGCTCACAACCTTGATAAGGATTCATAGAATAACCAAAACCTATATCTGGACTAGTAACTTTATTTAAAATCGTTTTTGGAAAGATTTCTAAATACGATGTTTTATTACTATCAGCACTTTCTTGTTCTGCCTCACAATAATTTAGAAAATCATTTCTTATGATATGTTGTTCTTTAAAAAATCGATTATGGGTGTTCAGTTGTGCGCCTCTTCCTTTGATGTAACTCATAGCAATAGTTGTTTAAATTAAATAAAAATGACTTTTGAATGATAGAATCGAACGCAGAGATTTAGAAAATTGTTCAATAATTATTTTGATTGAATATCAAAATCACTCTCAGTAACTCTATAAAATTACATCAGAAAAAAAGAAAATTTGTTAAATGTTGATAAGTTTCAAATTAATTTTATCAACAACAAAAAAACAATATTAAACCTGTCTTGTTCTGTTTAATAGATAGAAATCAGCCAAAACCAATGCTGTCATAGCTTCTACAATAGGTACAGCTCTTGGCACAACACAAGGATCATGACGTCCTTTTCCTGTGATTTCTGTAAGTTCACCTTCAGAATTTATAGTCTGTTGGTTGGTCATAATAGTAGCTACAGGTTTAAAAGCTACTCTAAAGTAAATGTCCATTCCATTGCTAATTCCACCTTGAATTCCTCCAGATAAATTAGTATTGGTAGAGCCATCTGCGTTAAAAACATCATTATGCTCAGAACCTTTCATTTTTGAACCACAAAACCCGCTACCAAACTCAAAACCTTTTACAGCATTAATAGATAACATTGCTTTCCCTAATTCTGCATGTAGTTTATTAAAAATTGGTTCACCTAAACCTACAGGAACATTTTGAGCAACACAGGTAATTGTACCTCCAATAGTATCACCTGCTTTACGAATTTCTTTGATTTTATCAATCATTTTTTCTGCGGATGCTTCATCAGGACAACGTACAATATTGCTTTCGGTTTTAGAAAAATCTACATCTTGGTAAGGTTTTTCCATAAAAATATCACCTACCGAAGAGGTAAAAGCATTGATGTTTATTTGAGAAATAAATTGTTTTGCTAAAGCACCAGCAACAACCCAGTTTGCCGTTTCACGAGCAGAACTACGTCCACCACCTCTATGATCTCTTAAGCCGTATTTTTTATCATAGGTGTAATCTGCGTGAGAAGGCCTATATACATTAGTATTGTGATTATAATCTTTACTCTTCTGATTTGTATTTCTAATAATAAAACCAATAGAAGTTCCAGTGGTTTTTCCTTCAAAAATACCTGATAAAAACTCAACCGTATCTGGTTCTTTACGTTGCGTAACAATTTTAGATTGTCCAGGTTTACGTCTATTTAATTCTTCTTGTACAGCTTCAAAATCAATTTCAACTCCAGCAGGAAAACCATCAATAACACCACCAATAGCGGCTCCGTGAGATTCTCCAAAAGTTGTAACTCTCAATAAATTTCCAAAAGAATTGAATGACATAAGTAAAAATTAAAAATTTGCTGACAAAGATAATTAAACAGCTTAAAAAAAAGGTTATAATTATTGAAGTTAATGATTTCTAATAAATTTAAAACTATTTTAAAGCTTGATTTTTAGAAAGATAGTTGCGTAATTAAAGGATATTCAAAAAAGATTTAAATTATTGTCTTTTTTGTTTCAGAAAATAAAAAAGCTTTCTATATTTGCATCCGCATTCAGCAAATAGCTGATGAGACACTTGGAGAAATGGCAGAGTGGTCGAATGCGGCAGTCTTGAAAACTGTTGACTGTAACAGGTCCGGGGGTTCGAATCCCTCTTTCTCCGCAAAAAGCCTTATAATCTTTTGATTGTAAGGCTTTTGTGTTTATGGGTGTCAGTATAGGTGTCAGAAGTAATTTATTTAATTCTTGTTTTTAAGTTAAAAATAGCTGAGGTATAATATTTTCTTTTTTGAAGTTAACAATCTTTTGTCTCATTAAATTATTATCCTTAAAATGCCTTGAAATTTCCATTGTTTTATTAACATAGTCTCTTTCATCTTTGTAGTAATAGATTTTTATAGACTTACAATTATCATTTTCAAATATTTCATTTAACATAACTCGGTCTGACAAACCGCAAGAATGCCCATAAATACAAACTTGGTATTCGTTAGAATTTACAAACCTCAACAAGTTTCTATAATTTTGACTTTGAAAGTATTGAAAAGATTTTATATTTTTTAAATACTCGTTATCGTTAAGGTCTTGAATTTGAGTGTAAAAATTATCCATTTCATCTCCATAACCAAAAATAATTCTTTCTTCTTTAGAATTTAATTTACCGTGAATATGGTTAATTTGATAGCTTGGATTAAATGACTTATTTGTATTATAGATAGAGAATGAATCTAATATACTTCTAAGGGAGTCTGTATAATTGAAATTTAAGAAATAATAATTTTTTGTACCTAATGAAAGATGTTGTTTATTTATGTCTATAATCTCATCTTTGCTTATTCCATCAAAAAATTGTTCTATAAACTGTGTAATACTTGCTCTTTTAAGTTCTGGCAACTTTAAGGTTGTTAAATAAATCTCTAATTGATTTTTAATAAATTCAAAATCTTCATTTATTTTTAATATTACTTCTTTTCTTGTGAAGTGCTTTTTTAGTAAAACATAATAACTTTGTTCTACGTCAATCCAAGAATTTATAGAAGTATCATATATAGTTCTAAATAATACTGATGTACTTGTATTAATAACAAAGTTTTGTTTTTGTTTTATGGCTACTTGTATATCTTTTAATGTTTTATATCTTTCAATAAAATCTAATTTATCATTTTCAGAGTAATTCCTTTTCCAAAAGACTTTAGATATTTTATCCTCATAATAATTGTACTTAGTACCATGTTCAGGGTTGGCAATTATATCTTCAGATTTCACACTCAATAAAAGCCTACTTTTTAAATACCAAAACAAAAAATCGTTATAGGAAGTTTTTATGCCTAAAGCTAAATCAAAGCCATTGCCAACTAAAATTAAGCGATTATAAATTTTTTCTTTTCTTTTCATTTTTTTATTTAAATATTTTTTACAAAATAGTAGTTTTAATCTTCTTCCAAATTTTTATTAATAAAAACCCAGAAATTAAAGTTGATGCTGAAAGTAAAAGAGCATTTATTATCTCTCCATAAATCCAGAATCCAGTAGCAAATAAACAACTGTAAATTAAAACACAGCCTAATAACATTGCTAAAATACCAGAAGGGACACTCCAGCTACTTTTTGTGTTTTGTAAATTGATGTTCTCTGAATTAGCATCGTTAATTACTTTGCTCCAACCTGGTCCACCAGGTTGAATTTTCTGATAAAAAGAGTATAAAACTTCTTTACTATCTGGTTGCGTTATGTAGGTAACTATCAGCCAAATAATTGAGGTAATTAAAACCACAAAAGGAAATTTAAACCAACTAGGAAAAAATCCAGTTTCGCTAGCAAATAAAATAGACCCCAAAGATGTGAAATTTAATAAAATTGAAATCACGCCAGATGAGAACATCGCAGCAATTTCACTCCAAGCATTTATGCGCCACCAAAACCATCTTAAAATAAAAAGCAAACCAGTTCCTGCTCCAAACATTATTATAATGTCAAAGACTTGTTTTACATTGGTTAAACTTAAAGCTAAAATTCCGCTTACAATCATCATTAAAATTGTAGTAATTCTACCAACGTTTACCAATTCTTTTTCTGATGCTTTTTCTTTTACAAATCGTTTGTAGAAATCATTTACAACGTAAGAAGCTCCCCAGTTTAAATGTGTAGAGATTGTACTCATATAAGCAGCAATAAGTGATGCTAAAACAATACCTAAAATTCCACTTGGTAAAAAGTTAAGCATTGCAGGATATGCTAAATCATGCCCTAATTTATCAGCAGGAATATTTGGGAAGGCACTTTGCAAACTTGCCATGTCTGGAAAAATTACTAATGAAGCCAATGCCACTAAAATCCAAGGCCAAGGACGTAAAGCATAATGCACAAAATTAAAAAAGAAAGTAGCTCCAATGGCGTGATTTTCATCTTTTGCAGCCAACATTCTTTGTGCAATATACCCACCACCTCCAGGTTCTGCTCCTGGATACCAAGAACTCCACCATTGTAAGGCAATAGGAATAATTAATAATGTAATTAATGTTTCTGTATTTTTAAAATCGGGTAACATATCCATTTTAGAAATAACCAAATCGTTTTTTAGTAAATTATCCAAACCACCAACTTGAGGAAGATTTACTGCATAATAGGCAGCAGCAAAAGCACCAAACATAGCGATGATAAATAATAAAAAATCGGTATAAACCACACCTCTAAATCCACCAAAAGCACTAAAGACAACTGTTATTGTACCTGCATAAACTACGACTTCCCAAGGTTGAATGCCTAACATAATTCCGCCAATTTTTATAGCCGCTAAAGTGACTACAGACATTACCAAAACATTAAAAATGATGCCTAAATAAATGGCTCTAAAACCTCTTAAAAATTGTGCAGCTTTTCCACTGTAACGTAATTCGTAAAATTCTAAATCGGTATTCACTGCAGATTTTCGCCATAATTTGGCATAGACAAAAACGGTTAACAAACCCGTAATTAAAAACGACCACCAAACCCAGTTTCCAGAAACACCATCAGCTCTAACTATATCTGTTACTAAAAGCGGAGTATCTGCTGCAAAAGTAGTAGCTACCATAGAAAAACCTAATAACCACCATGGCATACTACGCCCTGAAAGAAAAAATTCTGAGCTACTTTTACCTGATTTTTTTGAGACATAAATTCCAATAAAAAGAACAATAGCAAAAAAAGAAATAATTAGAATGTAATCTAATGAGCTTAAATTAATCATAGATTGATGTAGTTATTTTATGAGAACCTAAAAGTAACTATTTCAAGTTTAATTTGTATTTTTATTTAATGGATTTATTTTCTGCAGAAAAAATTATCAATATTCTTCCTTTTGGCGGAATTACGAATTATCACGGAATTATTTTAAACAAAACTCAATGTGATTTTTATTATAATACTTTGATGCAAAACATAAAATGGGAAAATGACAGAGCCATTATTTTTGGAAAAACAATAATAACTAAAAGAAAAGTAGCTTGGTACGCAGAATCTCCGTTTTCGTATACCTATTCTAAAGTGACTAAAACAGCAAATATTTTTAACAAAGAGCTACTTGAATTAAAGAGTATTGTTGAAAAAGAAAGTGGAGAAATATATAATTCATGCCTGTTGAATTTATATCATTCAGGTGATGAAGGAATGGCATATCATTCTGATGGAGAAAAAATGTTGAAGAAAAACGGAGCAATTGCTTCATTATCTTTAGGAGCAGAACGCAAATTCTCTTTTAAGCACAAAGAAAACAAACAGAGAGTAGATATTCTGTTAGAGAGAGGAAGCTTACTGGTGATGAAAGATAAAACTCAGACCAATTGGTTGCACAGATTGCCCCCCACAAAAAAGGTGAATTCACCAAGAATTAATTTAACTTTTCGAACAATAGAATTGTAATCTTATACTTACTTTTGCCTCAAAATGATGCTCTTTGGATAAAAACAACCAACAATCAGTCAACTTAAATAAATTCATCAGTTCTACTGGGATTTGCTCTCGTAGAGAAGCAGAAAAACTGATAACTGAAGGACGCGTAACCATCAATGGAAAACCAACTCAATTGGGAAATAGAGTATTTCAAAACGATGTTGTAAAAGTTGATGGAAGACCTTTAAAACATAAACCAAGAACTCTTTATATAGCCTTAAATAAACCTGTAGGAATTGTCTCTACTACAGATTCTAGAGAGCGTGATAATATTGTAAAAGAGGTAAATCATCCACAACGATTGTTTCCTATTGGACGTTTAGATAAACCTTCAGAAGGATTGATTTTTCTAACAAATGATGGAGATATTGTCAACAAAATTTTAAGAGCTGGAAACAATCACGAGAAAGAATATATAGTTTCTGTTAATAAAACTATTGATGAAAATTTCATTAATAAAATGAGTAATGGAATTCCTATTTTAGGAACTGTTACAAAAAAGTGTAAAGTAGAAAAAGTATCCGAAAAAGTCTTTAAAATTATTTTAGTTCAGGGATTAAATAGACAAATTCGTAGAATGTGCGAGTATTTAAATTACGAAGTTACAAAGCTAAAACGTACCCGAATTATGAATGTGAAATTGGGAAATTTAAAAGCTGGAGACTGGAGGGAATTAACCACAGAAGAACTTAAAGAAATTAATAAAATGATTGCTACTTCTTCTAAAACTGAAGAAGCATCAATTGTAAAAGAAAAACCAAAAACATTAAAAACTAAAAAGAAGTTTTCTCCCACTAAAAATGATTTCAACAAAAAAAGTGCATCTTTCCGAAAATCATCACCAAAAAATAAAAAAAGAAATAGTAGTTTTTCTTCAAAAAAGAAAAGAAAATTTTAGTTTAAATCTTTAAGAATCTTTTAATTTTTCACTTCTTAAATAGTATTATCTTTGCCAGCAATGAATTTCGATTTAAAAAAAACTGACTCAAAAAGTCAAGCAAGAGCAGGAACAATTACAACTGATCATGGAGTTATTGAAACTCCTATTTTTATGCCAGTTGGAACCCTTGGAACCGTAAAAGGAGTGCATCAGACTGAGCTCAAAAATGAAATAAACCCTGATATTATTTTAGGAAATACTTATCATTTGTATTTAAGACCCAAATTAGAAGTTTTAGAACAAGCTGGAGGATTGCATAAATTTATGAATTGGGATCGTAATATTTTAACGGATTCTGGTGGTTATCAAGTATATTCTTTATCAGGTAGAAGAAAAATTAACGAAGAAGGTGTAAAGTTTAAAAGTCATATTGATGGTTCAATGCACTTTTTTACTCCAGAAAATGTAATGGAAATTCAGCGCACAATTGGTGCAGATATTATTATGGCTTTTGATGAATGTACGCCTTATCCATGTGATTATAATTACGCAAAACGTTCTATGCATATGACACATAGATGGTTAGATAGATGTATAAATCATCTTGAAAAATTACCATTTAAATATGGGTATGAGCAAACGTTTTTTCCAATAGTTCAAGGAAGTACATATAAAGATTTGCGAAAACAATCTGCAGAATATATTTCAAATGCTGGTGCAGAAGCCAATGCTATTGGAGGGCTTTCAGTAGGAGAGCCTGCAGAAGAAATGTACGCTATGACAGAAGTGGTTACCGAAATTCTACCAAAAGACAAACCTAGATATTTAATGGGGGTAGGTACTCCAATAAATATTCTTGAAAATATTGCCTTAGGTATAGATATGTTTGATTGTGTAATGCCAACAAGAAATGCTAGAAATGGAATGTTGTTTACCGCTCATGGAACTATCAATATTAAAAATAAAAAGTGGGAAAAAGATTTTTCGCCAATAGATGAAATGGGAATTACAAATGTAGATACTTATTATTCTAAAGCGTATTTACGTCATTTATTTGTAGCTAAAGAAATGTTAGGAAAACAAATTGCTTCTATTCATAATTTAGGATTTTATGTTTGGTTAACTCGTGAGGCAAGAAAACATATTATAGCTGGAGATTTTAGAGAATGGAAAGATAAAATGGTAAAACAAATGGACAATCGTTTGTAGTTTGAAAATTATAGACAAATACATACTAAAACGTTATTTGGTAACTTTTATGTTTACCTTATTAATCTTGATTCCTATTGCAATTGCCATAGATATATCAGAAAAGATTGATAATTTTTTAGAACATCCAAATTTAGGTTTTTCACAAATAGTTGAAGAATATTATGTAAACTTTATAATATATTATACCAATACATTTATGCCTTTAGCATTATTTATTGCTGTAATTTTGTTTACTTCTAAGCTCTCAAATAACACAGAAATTATTGCAATTACAAATGCAAAAGTATCTTTTACTCGTTTTTTGTTTCCTTATTTTGTTGGAGCAACTTTAGTGACTTTAATATCGCTAGGGATGAACCATTTTGTTGTGCCAAATAGTAGTAAAATAAGAAAGAAGTTTGAGAAGAAATACATAAAAAATAAGCGTCAACAAAACGCGTTAAAATATGTTAGCGATTTTAGTTTACAGTTAACAGATAGTACTTATATTTATATAAGAAGTTATAATACTGAAACAAATTCTGGCTATGATTTTACATCAGAAATTTATGATGGAATTAGGTTAAAATCAAAATTATCTTCAGATAATATTAGGTATAATATTATTGATTCTACTTTTACGTTATTAAATTGGAGGAAAAGAATTTTAATAGACAAAAAAGATGAAATTTTTTCTGGAAATAAAATTGACACTGTTTTTAATTTTACGCCTAGAGATTTAGATTATAAGTCTGCTTTGTCGCAAGAAATGGCCTCCAATGAGTTGCTTAAGTTTATTAGAGTGTCTCAGAAAAGAGGAGTTAAGAATTTAAATGCTTATTGGGTAGAATTACATAAACGAACAAGTTTACCATTTGCATCTTATATTTTAACAATTATTGCAGTTGCTCTTGCTTTTAGAAAAAAAAGAGGAGGAACAGGGGTTAATTTAGCCATTGGTGTTGGAGTGATGTTTATATATGTTTTTCTAATGAAAATTTCTGAAGTTCTAGGAGCTGTAGCAGGGGTTAATTCTTTTTTATATGTGTGGACACCAAATGTTATTTTTGGTTGTTTGGCCATTTATCTTTATTTAAATGCTAGAAAATAGGATAAAGAACTACCTATTACTTCATCTCATTGTTTTTATTTGGGGGTTTACTGCTATTTTAGGAGCTTTAATTTCTATTAGTGCTATATCTTTAGTATGGTATAGAATGTCTTTAGCTACAGTTTTTATATTGATTTATTTTCTTTTTAAAAAGAAATCACTCAAAGTTGATAAAAAAGGTGTATTCAAATTTATTTTTACAGGTACAATTATAGCATTGCATTGGATTTTCTTTTTTAAAGCGATTAAAGTTTCTAACGTTTCTGTTGCTTTGGTTACGATGAGTACTGGAGCTTTTTTTGTGTCAATAATAGAACCTATTTTTTTTAAAAGAAGAATAAGACCTTTAGAAATGGTACTTGGATTGATTGTTATTCTTGGTCTTTATATTATTTTTAGTTTTGAAAATCAATATAAAATGGGGATTATTTATGCAATAATATCATCTTCATTAAGTGCTTTATTTTCTGTTTTAAACGGATTATTTATCAAGAAGTATCAAGCAAATACTATTTCGCTATATCAACTGTTTTTTGGGGCAGTTTTTGTAACCGTTTATTTATTTTTTACAAACGGATTTTCATCTTCATTGTTTATATTACCTAACATAGAATGGTTCTATTTATTAGTTTTAAGTAGTATATGTACAGCTTATGCTTTTATTATTTCTGTAAAAGTGATGAAATACCTTTCTCCATATACAGTAATGTTAACCGTTAACTTAGAACCTATTTATGCAATTGTTTTGGCATTATTTATTTTTGGTGATAAAGAAAAAATGAATCCAGAGTTTTATTTGGGTGCTTTCATTGTTTTATTTGTAGTTTTATTAAATGGAATTATAAAAAACAGAGTAGCTATAAAGAACAAAATAATCAATAAGAACGTTAGAAAAAAGTAATCAATTTTTGTGAAACCATTCATTTTTATAGTATGTTTGTCTTTACAAACAAGTAAAATCAAATAACTAGATTATGGAATATTTAGATTTTGAAATGCCTATCAAAGAACTTCTTGATCAATTAGATAAATGTCAAATTATTGGGCAAGAAAGTGATGTAGACGTAAGTGCTACTTGCAAAAAGATTGAAAAAAAATTAGACAAGGCAAGAAAAGATATTTATAAAAATTTAACACCTTGGCAAAGAGTTCAATTATCTAGACATCCCAATAGACCTTATACTTTAGATTATATTAAAGCGATATGTGGAGACACTTTTATGGAACTCCACGGAGATAGAAGTGTAAGAGATGATAAAGCGATGATTGGCGGTTTAGGTAAAATTGGAGACCAATCTTTTATGTTTATTGGTCAACAAAAAGGATACAATACTAAAACACGTCAGTTAAGAAACTTTGGGATGGCAAATCCAGAAGGATATAGAAAAGCACTTCGTTTAATGAAAATGGCTGAAAAATTTAGAATTCCTGTAGTTACCTTATTAGATACTCCAGGTGCTTATCCTGGTTTAGAGGCGGAAGAACGTGGACAAGGAGAAGCTATTGCTAGAAATATTTTCGAAATGACTCGTCTTAAAACACCAATTATAACTATTGTTATAGGTGAAGGAGCTTCTGGAGGAGCATTAGGAATTGGAGTTGGAGATAAAGTATATATGATGGAAAATACCTGGTATACAGTTATTTCTCCAGAATCTTGTTCTTCAATTTTATGGAGAAGTTGGGAGTTTAAAGAGCAAGCAGCAGAAGCTTTAAAATTAACAGGAAACGACATGAAGAAGTTAAAATTAATTGATGGTATTATTCAAGAACCAATTGGAGGAGCACATTCTGATAGAGAAGGGGCATTTAAAGCAGTTCAAGAACAAATTATTGTTGCTTTTGATGAATTAAAAGATTTAAATGATATAGATTTAGTTTCTAAACGAATGGCTAAGTATGCTGAAATGGGAGTTTATAAAGAATAAACTATAATCTTACTAAAATATAAAAGGGAAATCTAAATATTAGATTTCCCTTTTTTTATGGATGCTTTCTCTTATTTATATTTTTAAGGAATTTAATAATGTTTTTAACCTTGGGTCTGAAGGTCTAGGTGCATTGGCATCGATAATATTTCCTTGTGGGTCAATTAAGATAAATCTTGGAATTCCAGAGATTTGATATTCTTTCTGGAAACTAATATCTTTTCCAGACCATAATTGAACTCCATTTAAGCTTTTCTTCTTTACAAAATCTCTCCATTTTTTTTCAGCAGCTTCCCATGAACCACCACTTCTTCGAGATTCGTCTGTAGAAATACTTACAAACTCGATATTCTTTTTATGATATTCTTTTTCCAATTCTTTTAAATAAGGTATTTGCTGTATGCAAGGTCCACACCAAGTTGCCCAAATATCAATATAAACATATCTTCCTTTAAAAGAATCTAAAGATTTTTTACCTCCTTTATAATCGATATAGTCATAAAATTTAGGAGAAGGTTTTCCTCTTCCCATTTTTTGATTTCTAGCATAGTTTTGTTTAAAATAATTAAACATTTGACTATTTTGATTTTTAGCCAAAACAATTAAAGAACTGTCTAAATCATTATAAGAATTTAAAATACTATCAAACTTTTTTTTAATTGAAGCTATTTTTTTATTAAAATTAGTTTCGTCTAAGTTAAAAATTTCAGCAGGATTTCCTAAGGCTATATTTTCATTGATTTGAGCAATGATAAACTTACTATTTGAAGCACCAATACCAGAATATTCAAAACTTTTCATAAACTCATCAGCATTCCCTGTAATAGTAATATCGAATCCGTTTTTTAAATATAAAGGCGCTCTTTTTGAGTTGCTCGTTTGAAAAGTGTAAATATCTGCTTTATCAATTTTTAAAGTGTCTTTAAAAGAACCATCTTTTTGAATTTCAATAGTTTTCAAAATGCCCATTCTACTTATAATATGAATGATAGAATCTTTGTTGTTTTCTAATTTCCCAGTAAGTTTTACGTAATCTTTAGGTGTATTTATACAAGAAGCTATAATTAATAAAGTTATAATAGCGAATACTAATTTTTTCATTTGTTGTTTTCTATTTTTCTGCAAATATAGTTGATATAGAATATAAAATTTGTTAAAAAAAAATGATTATGAGAGTGTAATATTTATATTTAAGAAATTGTTTTTAAGTAAAAAGGTTATAGTCAATTTTTATATTTATAAAATCAAAAATCCCAAACTTTCGTTCGGGATTTTTTTTTAGTCATTAGTCTCGGTTTCTGTTCGAGTTTCTTCTTTCCTTTCTCCTTTTTTAATTTTAATAGTGAGTTTATTTTCTTTCTCATCTAAATCCATCTTAATAGTATCTCCTTCAGAGAGTTTTGAATTTACAATTTCTTCTGCTAAAGCATCTTCGATGTATTTTTGTATCGCTCTTTTAAGAGGTCTTGCGCCATATTTTTTATCAAAGCCTTTATCTGCTATATAATCTTTAGCTTTCTCACTTAAATTTAACGTATAGCCTAAATCTGATATTCTATTTAGTAATTTGTCTAATTCGATATCTATGATAGAATGAATATCTTCTCTTTCTAGTGCGTTAAATACAATAACATCATCAATTCTATTTAAAAATTCTGGTGCAAAAGATTTCTTTAAAGCGCCCTCAATTACAGATTTTGCATGTGCATCTGCTTGCTCTTTTTTAGATGAAGTACCAAAGCCAACACCACCACCAAAGTCTTTCAATTGACGTGCTCCTATGTTAGAAGTCATAATAATAATTGTATTTCTAAAATCGATTTTACGACCTAAACTATCTGTAATATGACCATCATCTAAAATCTGTAATAACATATTAAACACATCTGGATGCGCTTTTTCAATCTCATCTAATAAGATTACAGAATACGGTTTTCTACGAACTTTTTCTGTCAATTGTCCACCTTCTTCATAACCAACATAACCAGGAGGGGCTCCAATTAAACGAGAAATGGCAAATTTTTCCATGTATTCGCTCATATCAATTCTAATTAAGGAATCTTCAGAGTCAAATAATTCACGAGCTAAAACTTTAGCCAATTGCGTTTTACCCACACCAGTTTGTCCTAAGAAAATAAATGAACCAATAGGTTTGTTAGGGTCTTTTAAACCTACTCTATTTCTTTGAATCGCTTTTACCACTTTAGTGACTGCTTCGTCTTGTCCGATTACTTTACCTTTAATCATACTTGGCAATTCTTGTAATCTATGACTTTCTGCTTCGGCAACTCTATTTACAGGAATTCCTGTCATCATAGAAACTACTTCTGCAACATTATCCTCAGTAACAATTTCTCTATTTAGTTTAGAATCTTCTTCCCATTGATTTTGAGCAGAATTTAAAGCGGCTTCCATATTTTTTTCGTCATCACGCAGTTTGGCAGCTTCTTCATACTTTTGTCCGTTAACTGCTTTTGTTTTGCGATCTCTGATGATTTCTAATTGCGATTCTAATTCTAAAACTTGTTTAGGAACAACAATATTTGTGATGTGAATTCGAGAACCAGCTTCATCTAAAGCATCAATCGCTTTGTCTGGTAAATATCTGTCTGTCATATATCTGTTGGTTAATTTTACGCAAGCTTCTATAGCATCATCTGTAAAATCAACATTATGATGTTCTTCGTATTTAGGTTTAATGTTGTGTAATATCTGAATGGTTTCTTCAACAGTTGTTGGATCTACAATTACCTTCTGAAAACGACGCTCTAAAGCACCATCTTTTTCGATATTTGTTCTAAATTCATCTAAAGTAGTTGCACCAATACATTGTATTTCACCTCTAGCTAAAGCGGGTTTTAACATGTTAGATGCGTCTAAAGAACCTGTAGCTCCACCAGCTCCAACAATAGTGTGAATTTCATCAATAAAAAGAATAATATCATCGTTCTTTTCTAATTCATTCATAAGAGCTTTCATGCGTTCTTCAAATTGTCCACGGTATTTTGTACCAGCAACCAAACTGGCTAAATCTAAAGAAACAATACGTTTGTCAAATAAAATTCTAGATACTTTTCTATCAACAATACGTAAAGCTAAACCTTCTGCAATTGCAGATTTACCAACACCAGGTTCACCAATTAACATTGGATTATTCTTTTTTCTACGGCTCAAAATTTGAGAAACACGTTCAATTTCTTTTTGACGACCTACCACGGGGTCTAAGCGCCCTTTTTCTGCTAAATCTGTTAAATCTCTTCCAAAGTTATCTAAAACGGGAGTTTTCGATTTTTTAGACGTTTTCCCTTTTTGAGGTTGGTCAAAAGGATTTGTTTTTTCTGATGCAAACTCATCATCAGAAGGAGTTTCTGCAATAGGATTAATAGGCAATTCAGTATCTGTATCTACGTGTAATTGTTTGTACAAAGCTTTTGCCTCATCATAGTTTACATGATACTTGTGAATCAACTTTGTAGTTGGGTCATTTTCATTACGTAAAACACACAGTAATAAATGTGCAGTATCAATAGCATCACTTTGATACAACTTTGCTTCTAGAAAAGTTGTTTTTAATGCTTTTTCAGCTTGTCTTGTTAATCGCAAACTTGGTTTATCTGTACTTACCGTAAACGTTGGATTCGCAGGATTTAATTGCTCTAATTTTTTGCGTAATAAAGTTAAGTCAACATCAAATGCTGTTAATATCTCTATTGCTTTTCCTTCCCCTTTTCTTATTAAACCTAGTAAAAGATGTTCTGTTCCAATAAATTCGTGCCCTAAACGTAGCGCTTCTTCTTTACTGAAGGTAATAACATCTCTTACTTTTGGTGAAAAATTATCGTCCATATTTCTTACTATCTATATTGATGTGATGTAAATTTAGTCCTTTTTTTTTTGTAGATAATTACAAAAAAGATGCCAATAGAAAAATACTGACAGTTTGACTACTTTACTAAGATATAAAATTGTTGAAAATCAACCATATAAAAAGCTGTTAAAAATTATTAAAAAATGTTGATAACTCTAACAAATTCGAGAGTCGAAAACCTTTGTAAAAACGAGCAGAAATAGTATCTTGCCTTGTTTTAAAAAAATGACTAAATTTTAACTAAGTAATATATGGCAGACGGAGAAAAGTTAATTCCGATTAACATTGAAGAGCAGATGAAATCTGCATACATCGATTACTCGATGTCAGTGATAGTTTCGAGAGCATTACCAGATGTAAGAGATGGTTTAAAACCAGTACATAGAAGAGTATTGTTTGGAATGCATGAATTAGGAATTAAAGCCACTGGAGCTTATAAAAAATCAGCAAGAATTGTTGGTGAAGTTTTAGGTAAGTATCATCCTCATGGAGATACTTCTGTTTATGATTCTATGGTACGTATGGCTCAAGATTGGAGTGTACGTTACATGATGGTAGATGGGCAAGGAAATTTTGGTTCTGTAGATGGAGATTCTCCAGCAGCAATGCGTTATACAGAGGTGAGAATGCAAAAAATATCAGAAGAGATGTTATCTGATATTGAAAAAGATACTGTAGACCATACTTTAAATTTTGATGACACATTACAAGAACCTTCTGTTTTACCGACTCGTATCCCTAATTTATTAGTTAATGGAGCTTCTGGAATCGCAGTTGGAATGGCAACTAATATGGCTCCTCATAACTTAACAGAAGTGATTAACGGTACTGTTGCTTATATTGATAATAGAGACATCGAAATTGATGAGTTGATGCAGCATGTTAAAGCACCTGATTTTCCTACAGGAGGAATAATTTATGGTTATGATGGTGTAAGAGATGCTTTTCATACGGGGCGTGGACGCATTGTAATGCGTGCTAAAGCCAATATCGAAGAGGTAAAGGGAAGAGAATGTATTATTGTCACAGAAATCCCTTATCAAGTCAATAAAGCAGATATGATTAAAAAAACTGCTGATTTGGTAAACGAAAAAAAGTTAGAAGGAATTGCAAATATTCGAGACGAATCTGATAGAAATGGAATGCGTATCGTTTATGTTTTAAAACGTGATGCTATTCCAAATATTGTTTTAAATAAATTGTTCAAATACACACAATTACAAACTTCTTTTAGTGTAAATAATATCGCTTTAGTTAAAGGAAGACCAGAGCAATTAAATTTAAAACAGTTAATTCATCACTTTGTAGACCATAGACACGAGGTTGTTGTTCGAAGAACAGAATTTGAATTAAAGAAAGCAGAAGCTAGAGCACACATATTAGAAGGATTAATAATTGCTTCAGACAATATAGATGAAGTTATTGCTTTAATTCGTTCCTCTAAAAATGCTGATGAAGCGCGTGAAAAATTAATAGAACGTTTTGAATTGACTGAAATTCAAGCAAAAGCGATAGTAGAAATGCGTTTGCGTCAGTTAACTGGTTTAGAGCAAGACAAATTGCGCGCTGAATATGAGGAAATTATGTTAACGATTGCTGATTTAAAAGATATTTTGGCTAACGAACCAAGACGTTATCAAATTATCAAAGATGAGTTGTTGCATATCAAAGAAAAGTACGGAGATGAAAGAAGATCTACCATAGAATATGCTGGAGGAGATATGCGTATCGAAGACATGATACCTAACTCGAAAGTTGTTGTTACGATTTCTAATGCTGGATATTTAAAGCGTACAAACCTTGATGAATATAAAGTTCAAAATAGAGGAGGTAGAGGTCAAAAAGGAGCAACTACTAGAAACGAAGATTTCTTAGAGCATTTATTTGTAGGTACTAATCATCAATATATGTTGTTCTTTACACAAAAAGGAAAAGTATTTTGGATGCGTGTATATGAAATTCCTGAAGGAGGTAAAAACACAAAGGGTAGAGCTATGCAAAACTTAATCAATATCGAACAAGATGATAAAGTAAAAGCATTTTTAGTTACCCAAGATTTAAAAGATGAAGCTTATATTAATAGTCATTATGTAATTATGGCTACTAAAAAAGGCCAAGTTAAAAAGACTTCTTTAGAGCAATACTCTCGTCCAAGAACAAATGGTATAAACGCTATCACAATTAAAGAAGGTGATGAATTATTAGAAGCAAAACTTACAACTGGAGATAGCCAAGTAATGTTGGCATTAGCATCAGGTAAATCTATTCGATTCGAAGAAGCAAAAACTCGTCCAATGGGTAGAACAGCTTCTGGAGTTAGAGGAATTACTTTACAGCACGAAAATGATGAAGTTGTAGGTATGGTTGCTGTAAATGACATGGAAAGTAATATTTTAGTAGTTTCTGAAAAAGGATATGGTAAACGCTCGAGTTTAGAAGATTATAGAATTACCAATAGAGGAGGTAAAGGTGTAAAAACTTTAAATATTTCTGAAAAAACAGGTAATTTGGTAGCTATTAAAAATGTTGATGATTCTAACGATTTAATGATTATCAATAAATCTGGAATTGTAATAAGAATGGCTGTAGAAGACTTACGAGTTATGGGGCGTGCAACACAAGGTGTTCGATTAATAAACATTAAAGAAGATGATAGTATTGCAGCAGTTGCTAAAGTAGTTCACGAAGAAGAGTCTGATGATGATTCAGAAAATGGCACGGAAATTGAAAATAGTTCAAACGAAAATCAAGAATAACAATAAATTATTAATAACAAATAAAATGAGAAAACAGATATTAGCGCTAACATTAGGGTTGCTATCAATTGCAACTTTTGCGCAGAAGAATGAATTAAAAGCTGCTGAAAAGGCTATAAAAAAGGGCCAATTAAAAGAAGCTAAGGCTATTATTGGGACTTTAGAAAAAAATGAAGAAGCAATAGAAGATAAGTATAAAACGAAATATTATTTTTTAAAGGGATCTTCTTATGGTAAATCGAATGTAAATAAAGCTTCAACTGCTTATAAGAAACTATTTGAATTAGAAAAAGCTTCTGGAAAATCTAAGTATACTAAATTAGCAAAACCTAAACTTGAAAAATTAATTCAGTTTGTATCTTCAGAGGCTGTGAAACAATACAATGCAAAAGATTATAAAAAAGCAAAAAAGAATTTTTATCTAACTTATAAGTTAAGCCCTAAAGATACTACTCAGTTATTTAATGCTGCTCTTAGTGCATCATTAGATAAAGATTATGATACATCTTTAAAACATTTTAAGAAGTTAAGAGAAATAAATTATAAAGGTATTGTTACTAAATATTTTGCTGTAAATAAAATTTCAGGAAAAGTTGAAGAGTTTCCGAATAAGAACTTAAGAGATGTTGCTATCAAAACAACAACTCATAAAACTCCTACTCAAAAATCTTCTGAATCTAAGCAAGCTTCTATCATAAAAAATATTGGTTATGTTTATGTTAATCAAGGTAAACCAGAATTAGCTGTTAAAGCTTTACAAGAGGCAAGAAAATCAAACCCTAAAGATATTAACTTGATTTTAAATGAAGCACAAATGTATATTAAATTGGAAAGAATGGATAAGTTTGGAGAACTTATGGAAGAAGCCATTAAGTTAGACCCTACTAACCCTTCATTATTTTTTAATTTAGGTGTAATTAATCAAAATCAAGATAGAATAGAAAAAGCTAAAGAATACTATAAAAAAGCCATTGAGTTAAAACCTGATTATAAAGATGCCCTTTTAAATTTGGCGGTAGCAATTTTATCTAAAGAACAAGCAATTGTAGATGAAATGAATAAGAATTTATCTAACGCTAAGAAATACAATGAATTACAAGAGAAACAAAAAGAATTATTTAAAGAAGCTCTTCCATATATTGAAAAAGCAGATGGTTTATCTAGAAGTATAGAAACAGTGAGAACTTTATTAAACATCTATGATACCTTAGAAATGACTGATAAGGCAGATAAATTAAGACCGGTTTATAAAGAAATGAGAAGCAAGCAATAATAAACTTCTTTAAAAGATTATAAAAAAACCAAGATTTAAAAATCTTGGTTTTTTTATATGACTTTTCTAATAACTCTTAGTTTATGTGTGTGTTTTTGTAAGTCGGTATTAAAAATACCACTATGATCTAAAGTATCTATTCTTACTTTTTCATATACATGTATTATGTGATAGTTGTCAAGAATAATTCCTACATGTATAATTTCTCCTTCATCATTATCAAAAAAAGCCAAATCACCTGGTTCACTCTCTTCAATAAAACTTAAAACTTCACCTTGGGTCGCTTGCTCTTTAGCATTTCTTAACAATTTATATCCACAGAGCTTATAGACCATTTGAGTAAATCCAGAGCAATCGATTCCAAAAGGAGATTTTCCTCCCCATAAAAAGGGTGAGTTTAGATAAATAAAAGCTACTTTTAAGATGTCGTTTTTTTGTTTTTTCTCTGATAAAACAGCTCCTTCATAGAAGTAAAACTGATTTTCTATTTCTAACTTTTTATTATTAAACCTAGGTAAAGTACAGCCTAAAGGGATTGTAGTTAACTCATTACTCTTGTTGGTTATAAAATCAACAATTTCAGCAGTATAAGATTGTTTTTCTGTAATTAATTTTGAAAAGAATTCTTTTGTGATTTTAAGATATTGTTTGTTATCAATGTAACCTTCATAACTATCAAAAGTCAATCGAATTTTACTCCATTGGTTATCTTCATCAATAATCTCAAAAGTTTCTCCAAACAAAACCTGATTCACCATTTCTGATGTTTCATCTGGTTCAACTCTCATTGAAACAATACTTAAATTACAAATTCCGTAGTGCATTTATTATCAATAATTTTCAAGAAGAAAGGTTAATTATAGTTTTTCGATAACTATAGCACTTGCTCCACCACCACCATTACAAATTGCTGCAGCACCAATTTTGGCGTTTCTCTGTTTTAAAATAGATGTTAATGCAATAACAATTCTAGCTCCCGAAACACCTAAAGGATGTCCTAATGAAACCGCTCCACCATTAACATTCACCCTATCATTTGAAATATTTAAAATTTTCATATTTGCTAAACCAACAATAGAAAAAGCTTCATTTAGCTCAAAATAATCAACTTTGTCAATAGAAATATTAGCTTTTTCTAGAGCTTTAGGTAACGCTTTTGCAGGAGCTGTTGTAAACCATTTTGGTTCGTGAGCAGCATCTGCATAACTTTTTATTTTTGCTAAAGGAGATAAATTTAATTGTTTTGCTTTGTCAGAAGACATTAAAACTAATGCTGCACCACCATCATTTATTGTAGATGCATTGGCAGCTGTAACTGTTCCGTCTTTCGTAAATGCCGCACGTAATGCAGAAATTTTTTCCATTTTTACATTCTTATACTCTTCATCTTCAGAAAAGATTATTGGTTCTCCACGTCTTTGAGGAATTGAAACAGGTATAATTTCATCATCAAATTTACCTTCACTCCAAGCTTTTGCAGAACGATTATAAGATTGGATAGCAAATTGATCTTGTTCTTCTCTTGAAAAATTATATTCTTTAGCACAAGCATCAGCACAAACTCCCATAGCAACGTTATCATAAGCGTCAACTAAACCATCTTTTTGCATGCCATCTTCCATTATTATTGGTCCAAATTTTGATCCTTTTCTTGAATGCTGATAATGAGGTATAGCACTCATATTTTCCATCCCCCCAGCTACAACTATATCAGCATCACCTGAAGAAATGGTTTGTGCTGCTAACATAATAGATTTCATTCCAGAGGCACAAACTTTATTTATGGTAGTGCATGGAACAGTATCAGGAATTCCTGCATGAATAGCAGCTTGTCTTGCCGGTGCTTGTCCCAAACCAGCAGAAACCACATTTCCCATAAATACTTCTTGAACCAGTTCTGGAGATAAATTTATTTTATCTAAAGCTCCTTTTATTGCAAATGCACCTAATTTGGGCGCGGGTATAGAAGATAAACTACCTAAAAAACTACCAATTGGAGTCCTAGCAACGGATACAATAACTACGTCTTTCATAAATATAAGGTGTGTTTTTTACATTATTCTTAATGCTAAATTAACCAATTTTAATCAATTGGTAATTTATTATTGATAATGAATTTTTGACCTTAATTTTTTTATGGTAAGTTTGTAAAACAATAAACTACTATGGGCAATTTTGTAAATAAATTATATCAAAATAATACAATAATCTATAAGGTAATCTTATTTTTAATTACTACAGTTGCAATTGTTTATTTATTTCCAAAAGGAGGTCAGTTCAAATACGATTTTAGCAATGGACAACTTTGGAAGTATGATAATTTAAGAGCACCTTTTGATTTTGCAATTCAAAAATCTGAGGAAGAAATTATTGTAGAAAAAAAGAAAATTGAAGTAAATGCTAAGCAATACTTTATTTATGACACTAAAGTAGTTTCTGATGTTAAAGCAGATTTTATTAGGCGAATATCATCATTATCAATTTCTGACTCTTTATCTATTGATAAAATTCATTCATTAAAAAATATTGGAAATAAAGTAATATCTAGTGTATATGAAGTAGGGTTTTTAGAAGTTGTTAGTCAGGATAGAGTACTTAATAAAGATGAAATTGTAGCGGTAAAAAAAGGAAATGAAGTAGAAGATGTGCCTTTTAAAAAACTTTTGTATTCGAGAGAAGTTTTAAATTTAATTAAGAACAATTTGGGAAATGATCCATATTCTTATGATAAAAAAATATTATTAAATATACTCTCTGAAATTATAAAACCTAATATTTCATATGATGAAAAATTTACTGAAAAGGTAATAGAAAACGAAATAAAAAATATTTCTTATACAAAAGGAAAAGTTTCTAAAGACGAGTTAATTATTCTAAAGGGAGAGATTGTAGAAGGGAAAAAACTAGCTATTTTAAGCTCTTTAAAAAGCGAATCTGAGTCTAAAGTTTGGACAGAGTCTAATTATAATTGGATTATTTTCGGGTATACAATTTTAGTATCCCTAGCCTTACTTATGTTACTTTTATTTCTCAGAAAATATAGAGTTGAAATTTTTGACAATAATAATAAAGTTACTTTTATTTTTTTCAATGTTTTTTCAATGATATTAATACAAACTTTGGTTATAAAGTACAATTCAGAATATCTATATATTGTTCCATTAAGTATATTACCAATTGTTTTAAAGGCTTTTTTTGATGCAAGATTAGGGTTATTTACTCATGTATTAACCGTTTTACTTTTAGGTTATATTGTACCTGATAGTTTTGAATTTATTTATTTGCATATTATCGCGGGTATTGTAACAATTCTTACCGTTTCTGAATTATATAAAAGAGCAAATTTATTCATTTCGGTTGCACAGATTACATTAATATATATGTTAACTTATTTTGCATTTTCAATTATAAAAGAAGGGAATGCATCTCAGATAAACTGGACGTATTTTATGTTGTTTGCAGCTAATGGTTTATTGTCTTTTCTGTCATTGATTATAATTTACATGTACGAAAAAATATTTGGATTAGTATCTGATGTTACTTTATTAGAATTATCTAATACAAATACTAAATTATTAAGAGAATTAAACGAAAAGGCACCAGGTACTTTCCAACACTCTATGCAAGTGGCAAATTTAGCTGAAGCAGCTGCTAATGAAATTGGAGCAAATTCAATGTTAGTTAGAACAGGTGCATTATATCACGATATAGGAAAAATGATAAACCCTCAATACTTTGTTGAAAATCAATCTACAGGTGTAAACCCTCATAACGATTTATCTCCTAGAGATAGTTCTAAGATTATAATTGATCATGTGATTAAAGGAGTAGAGTTAGCTAAGAAAAATAAATTGCCAGATAGAATTATAGACTTTATCAGAACACATCATGGAACAAGTTCTACTTATTATTTTTATAGAAAAGAACAAGAATTAAATCCAGATGCAGAAGTAGATATTAAAAAGTTTACTTATCATGGGCCGATACCATTTTCAAAAGAAACAGCTATTTTAATGATGTGTGATACTGCAGAAGCAGCTTCAAAAAGTTTAAAAAAACCAACTGCACAATCTATAAGTGATTTAATTGATAAGATAATAGATAAACAAATGATTGATAATCAGTTTTTAAATTCTGACATAACTTTTAGAGAAATTGAAGTTATTAAGAAAGTAATCAAGAAAAAATTGATGAACATTTATCATTTGAGAGTAGAATATCCTGAGTAAAAAAAATATGTGTAAAAAAGTTGAAAAACATCTTGCTAAATTGTTTTTCTAACCTTACATTTGCACTCGCAATTTTTGTTTCAAACTTAAGTTTTGAAATCGAAATAGGAGAGGTGGCAGAGTGGTAATGCAGCAGATTGCTAATCTGTCGACCTTTTTGGTCGCCAGGGTTCGAGTCCCTGTCTCTCCGCTAAGAAAATTGCACTCGGGGTGTAGCGTAGCCCGGTCATCGCGCCTCGTTTGGGACGAGGAGGTCGCAGGTTCGAATCCTGCCACCCCGACAAAGTTGGTCGTAACAACTTAAAAATTACGGGCTCTTAGCTCAGCTGGATAGAGCACCTCCCTTCTAAGGAGGCGGTCGAAGGTTCGAATCCTTCAGGGCTCACAGAAAGCTTCACAGAAATGTGAGGCTTTTTTGTTTTCTATAGGTTTTATAGGGGTTTACAGCTTCTTTTTATTCTTTTCTAAACTATTATATTAATCAAATTATTAATCAATGTATGCCTTTTAAGGTATACTTCTGGGTACACCATTTTTACTTCGGGTACACCATAATTTAAAAACTAAAAAATACTATGAATGACTATAAATTATCAATTTTATTTTTGTTACAAAGAAACAGAATTAATAAGAAAGGAAAATGCCCAATAAGGTGTAGAATTACTTATTTTAAAACAAGGAAAATATTCTCCACTGGTATATTTATCAATCCAGACAATTGGAATAGCAGTACACAAAAAGCTATCCCACCAAACTCTGAAAACACCATTTTAAACAATAAACTAAGCCTTATTCATCAACAGATAGATAAGGCTTTTTTAATGCTCCAAATCTTACCAAATGATTTTGATGTAGATGATATTTATAGGAAATATAAAGGAGAAGATTCTAAAGAAGAAATCACCATTCTAGGTGCCTATGATTTACACAACCAAAAGACGAAAAAATTGATTGGTATTGACATCAATAAACTCTCTTGGAGCAGGTATGTGGAGAGCAGGAGGAAAGTGGCGCTTTTTATTGCAAAGTTCTATAATAGAAAGGATGTAAAGCTAAAGGATTTGGATTTAAAGTTTATTCAAGATTTGGAGTATTTCTTTAAAACAGAATTAAATTTAAGGCAAGCTACTGTATATAGAAGTATTCAAAGGGTAAAAAAGATTATTCAATTTGCTATTTCTGAGAATTACTTAAAAACTGATCCTTTCCATCTTTTTAAGAACAAAAAATATAAATCTGAGATTGTATATTTAACTCAGCAAGAACTGTTGGGTATAGAAGAAAAAGAGTTTTATCATAAAAGGTTAGAGAAAATTAGAGATATGTTTGTATTCTGCTGCTATACAGGTCTAGCCTATAATGAAATGTCAACTTTGACAACTAATAATATAGAAATAGGATTTGATGGTAAAGAATGGATTCAGATGATAAGAAAGAAAACAGGAAGAAAAATATCTGTTCCTTTGCTCCCAAAAGCAAAAGCAATTTTAGTCAAGTATAATGGTGAATTACCAGTTATTAGTAATCAAAAATTTAATTCATATTTAAGAGAAATAATTAATGTAGTTGGAATTGATAAAAAGATTACTCATCATACAGCAAGAAAAACATTTGCCACTACAGTTTTATTAAGTAATGGTATTTCGATGGAAGTAGTCTCGGAGATTTTGGGGCATTCTAATATAACAGTTACTCAAGCACATTATGGGGCTATCGTAAAAAAGAAAATCAGTGATGAGTTGAAAGATTTTTTTTAATTTTTTTTAATTTTTTTTTTCAAAGTCAAGTGCAATATAATAGGAATAAGTACCCCCACCTCTAAATTTATTGGGGTGACTGGGGTAGCTCAATTATAGTTGGGTAAAGAATCAGGAAAATAAGTCTGGTTAATATTGTATCAATTGTCTATTAGGGTTGTAAGTTCTCGCTTCGCTCGAAGAATTTAACTTTAATCACCTTCTTTAAATTTTGGAAGACTGGAAAAACCAATCTCTATAATTTAAACATCTTATTATGACACATTACAAGCAAATAATTAACAAGCAAAATGGAGAAACAGAATTTATTTTTAATGCAACTCTAAAGAAAATTGGTGAAAAAGTTCTTACTAACTCCAATGAAAAAGAGTATATAATTGTGACAATAGGTTTTGAATTACCTAATGGAGAATCAGTTGAAAGAACAGCTACTTGCTATAAAAACAATTATGAATATGGAATTGAAGAAGGTCTAGTTTACCTATGTAACTTAAGATTTGATGAGTTAGAGAATCCTCATATTACTATGTCTCATTTAGTAAACGGAACTAGAGCATCTAAAGAAGATTTTACAGGTATTTTTAACCTAAAACATCATTTAATCAAAGATGAATTGGTGGAGTAGTTAGGCAGTATTAACAAAACAATAAAGCTCATAAATAATATTATGAGCTTTTTTTATGTCACAAATTAAACAATATTAAAATGGAAATAAGAAAATCAAATAGAAAAAAAACAAAGATTAAACTTGCAATACAAGGCAGTGCAGGTTCAGGGAAAACATATTCAAGTTTATTACTAGCTAAAGGATTAGTTAATGGGCAGTTTTCTAAGGTAGCAGTTATTGATACAGAGAATAACTCTGCAGATTTATATGCACATTTAGGAGATTATAATGTTGTGCCATTAGAAGCTCCTTATTCTCCAGAGAAATATATAAAAGCTATTGAATTATGTGAAAAGTCTGGAATGGAAGTAATTATTATTGATAGTACTTCTCATTGTTGGGACTATTTATTGGATGTACATAGTAATATGCCAGGCAATTCATTTGCTAATTGGGCAAAAATTACTCCAAGACAAAATGCTTTTATCAATAAGATACTAAGTTCAGGTGCTAATATTATTTCTACAATGAGAGTAAAACAAGACTATGTAATCAGTCAAAAAAATGGAAAGATGATTCCTGAAAAAGTTGGATTAAAAGCAATCCAGAGAAATGATGTCGATTACGAATATACTATAGTATTTGATATTGATATAGCACACAATTGTAGAGCAAGCAAAGATAGAACTGGAGTATTTGTTTGTAAGCCAGAATTCAAAATAAATGAAGAAACTGGTACAATGATAAAAGAGTGGTGCAGTCAAGAATCGGGGAATAGAATGGAAGAAAATATAGAAGTTGAAATAGAAGAATGTACAAGCCTTGAAGCTTTGAGACATGTCTATTCCAAGTATCCAGAATTACAAAACAAGATTTTACCTTCTATAATGCTAAAGAAAAGTGAATTAGAGAATCTAGGTCAATCAATTAATAATACTTAAAAATAAACAAATGGAATTAATAGCATTAAATAATAATCAATTTATATCAGAAGATGAAATAGTAAATAATAACAGCAATTTCATTGAAGCTAACACAAAGTGTGTTACACTGAATCATATAAAAAAAGAGTGCATAGTACCAGTCTATAGTGATAATAGTCTATCTATATCACATGCTAACTTTATAGAAGCAACAAAGGATGTAGTGAATTCAGTATTTAGTAATGAACAAATTTCAGCACCTAATATTAGAGTTTCACATATAATAAAAGGAAGGGTTCCATCCGCAATAACTAAAACAGTTAAAGAACTTTTACCGCACGAAAAGACTATTTATTATCAAAGATGTGCATTTATCATTGAAATTCCTTCATTACGAGAGAATGTAAATAATAACCACCTATCACTGACAATAGGAGGAGTTAGGGCACTGAATCAAGAGAACTTATATAGTAAAAGAACTTTAGAAAAGTTTAAAGTATTTATTGGGTATAAAAATAAAGTTTGTACTAACCTATGTATCTCTACTGATGGGCTATTGATAGATTTTAGAGTTGGAAGTATTCAAGAATTAAAGCAGAAGATTTATGAACTTATAAAGTCATTTAATAAAGACAAGTTCTTAGGAGAAATGGAACGAATTAGTAAGTTTCAATTAGAGGAAAATCAGTTTAGTCATCTTATAGGAAAAATGAAGATGTATCAATTTTTAAATAAGGAAGAAAAAGTTGACAAGTTGACTTTATTGATGAATGACAATCAGATTTCAACTACAGTTAAGAATTATTACAACGATCCAAATTTTAGAAGAGATTCAAATGGAAAAATTAATTTGTATCAACTGTATAATTTATTTACTGAAGCAAATAAAAGTTCTTACATAGACTCTAATTTAGAGAGAAATGTTAACGCATTTGAGTTTGTAACAGGATTAGCTAATTCTCTTCAAAACAATACTTACAATTGGTTTCTCACACAGAAATAAATGGTTAGATGGAAATAAACAATATTCTAGAAGAGTTAAAGTATTTCTCAACACATTCCATATATATTGTTAGAGGTCGAAATGAAATAGTTAAGATTTTTATTCCTTTTAGAATTAAAGTAATAAGAGATATTGGAGTTTTAAAGAAAAATGAGGTTGTTTGGGTTCAAGAAATTAAAGTCACAGCCAACTTAGAGACCGTATTTATTGTAGGTGAATCTGCTTATTATCATTATCATTTTGGTCAACTAATTGAGTGAAATAAAGGAGTCTATGTTGTATTTTATAGTGTTATGTATTTAACTAACTTTTGAGACTTTTCCTCCTTGTAAATATAAAAGAAATACTGAAAAAGTGAAGCTAGCTGGGTAAAGAAGCAGGGAAATTAGTTTTTCCTCTTCTAAGCCCAAACTACAATTTTTGTATACTTTTTTGCCAAGTATATAGATTAGGTATTATTATTAATAGCTAAAACAATGTTATTGACATTTTCTAATAACTAATAACTAATAACTAATACCTGCACTACCTGCATTATATGCACTTACTTTTTTATATTTGAGAATTACGGCAAATTAACTTTTTTAAGAATGAGTGAACTATATTATGAACCATATTATAAACCATTGATAAATGATGAATTGTGGGTTGATATGATTTTAAAAATATTTGATAATAAGATTGATTTATCAAAGCCAAAATATTTTTTCAAACATCAATTTAATGTTCGTAAATCTGAATATTCTGAAGATTATTTTTATGAAAAATGTCTTGACTATCTAAATCTAATAAAGCAAGCGTATACAGAAATATCCAACAATAAATATCAACTTTCTGAAAATCCTTCAGATATAGAAAAGCAAGTTTTTAATTGCGATTTTATTTTTCGTTACAATCATTATGATGAAATAGCTATTTTTCGTGAAAATAAAGTTCCAATATTTCACTTAAGAAGTTTTGATAAAGTAATTTGTGGTTTAAAAGGATTAATTACAAATAAAAAGACTAAAAGTAATACCCTTAAAAAACGAACTAAAAAATCTTCTTTCAGGTATAAAAACATAGTAAAAGATCCTATCAAAGTTAAGTTATTTTATAAGGAGTTAAAAAGAATGGGATTTATTCATTCAAATACTCAATTAAAAGATTTTGTAAAAGTATTTAGTGGTGAAGAAATAGTTGAGCCAATAATTTGGAATGGTAATAAATCTGAATTGTATTACCTTATTAAAGCTCTTCATGATAAATTTTGTTTAGTTGACGATTTGAAACATAATAAATGGAAAGTTACCGTAGATTGTTTTTTAGGAAATAATGGTGTAAAATTCGATAGAACCAATTTAAGGTCTCAAAAAGTTCCTGAAACATCTGGGAAAATCGATTTAGCCTTAAAAGTGCTTATTTAGAACTCTACGTTTTTCTATTTTTTTATATTATTTTTTTTCATATTGTAAAGACTATTTAAGAGTGCACTATTAGATTAGTAGTAACTCTACACTCTACACTTTACTCTACGTGATGTATTTAAGTTACTGATAATCAATGCTTATTTGGATATTTGTCACTAATTAAATAAACAAATCATGAGTAACAAAAAAGAAAAAGGATTTTTATCCTTAGGTGAAATGTTAAAAGAGAAAGAGACTAGACCTCCAACAAAGTTCCTCTTTAGTGGAATAAAGCAGAACTCTATGGGGCTAATATTCGGTCCAAGTAAAAGCGGTAAAACTATCTTCTGTGAAAATTTAGCTATGTGTATAGCTATGGGCGCCAGCGAATACTTTGGCTATCAGTTAGATGGGGTTCCTAAAAGGGTTTTGTTTGTTGGTTTAGAAGAATTTTGGGAGAATAGAGCAGATCGCAATGGACTTCAATTAAAAGATTTAGATGATAATCAAAAGCAATTAGTATCAGATAACCTTTTGATACAGCCAATTGATTTTATTACCAAAATCAATGACGAAAAAGATTGGGAGAAACTTGAGAAAATGATTAAGGATTCTAAGGCAGAGGTTGTTTTTATTGATAGTATAACAAGAATGAATTCTGGTAAATTAGAAAATAGTGCAGATTCAGAGAAACTCATGCAACGGTTAAGAGATATATGTCACAGGACTAAAGTCACTTTAATATGTGTGCATCACACTCCTAAAATGGGGGATAAAATAATCGATATTGATTGTATAAAAGGAAGCTCGACATTTGCTCAAGAATCTGACTTTGCCATTGCAGTTACTAAATCATTTTCTGGTAAAAGGTATGTTAAAGAAATATTCTTTAGGTATGCTCCAGTAAATAATGAATTTGTTAAAGAATTTGAAATTACTGATTCAGTCTGGTTAGAATATGTTGGTGATATTAGTGAGTCTGGCAATTCAATTAAACCCGATAGAAGGATAAAAAGCGAATCAAGGAAGGCAATTGTTCAATACTTAGATGAAAATTGTTGTCAAACTTATAAAACAAGCGACTTGGTTAATCATTTTAAGCAAACACTTTCAATACAAGATAGGCAAGTACAAACTTACTTAAGTGAATTGGTCTTAAATAACAAAATAAAGAATGAAAAGAAAGGGTATTATTCTTCTGTAAATTGTGAAGATAATGGAAAATAAAGGAGTTGTATACAAAGTTACTCATACAGAAAGTGGTAAATCTTATATTGGAATCACCACAAAAAGTATAGGTGCCAGGAAAAAAGACCATTTAAAAAAGTCAGCAAAAGGAAAAAGTTATGAATTTCATAAAGCTATAGCTACTTATGGTTCAGAAGCTTTCAGATGGGAGCAAGTCGACACTGCAAAGTCAGTAGATGAATTAGCGAGTAAAGAAAAAGAATATATTCTTAAATATGATTGTCTAGAGAACGGATATAATTTAGATGTAGGAGGAGGAATTCAAAAGACAATCTACCAATATGATTTTAAAGGAACTTTAATAAATACTTTTTCCTCGTTGCAAAGTGCAGGTAATGCAGTAAATGCAGTTAAATCAGCTATTGGGAAAGCCTGTGATGGTAATAGTAAAAGTTGTAAAGGGTATGTTTGGTCTTACTCATCTTCTTTTCCAGCTTATTTGAAAGATAATAGAAAGAAAAAAGTTTTACAGATATCATTTAAAGGTAGGGTAATAAATAGATTTAATTCTGTTTCAGAAGCTGCAAAGCAAACTGGTTTTAATAAAACAAGTATTGCTAAAGTTTGTAGAGGAGAACGTAGAACTTGTGGAGATTTTTATTGGCGGTATCTATAAATAGATAATAATTAAGGAGACTTCAAGTCTCCTTATTTTTTATACATAACCTTATTTCTATTTTAAGTTCAGAAGGGTTTTTAATAAGTTGGTGAATGATTTTTTCATTCATAAAATTTTCTTTGTTATTTTTAATTGGAGTTTTTGTTTATTCAATGAAAAACAAATAACTTTATGGTTGATGAAAATTGAATTAAGAGGAGGTCTAGAACGACTTTCCAATAACCCCGTTATCTATCATGAGTAAATTAAATGTAATTGATTTTTTTTGTGGAGCTGGAGGCTTTTCTGAAGGATTTAATCAGATGGGCTTTGAAATCCATAGAGGTTATGATAACTGGCAACCAGCAATTAATACATATAATCATAATTTTGGAACTGATTCTGAAGTTACAGATATATTAAAATTTAAAAATTCTATAAAAGAAATAAATAATTTACCTAATACAGAGATCATAATTGGCTCACCTCCATGTGTTTCATTTTCAAGTTCAAATAAGTCCGGTAAAGCAGATAAGTCTTTAGGTTTAGATTTAACAAAATGCTTTTTAAGAATAGTAGCTGTTAAAAAACATAAAAAAGATTCCGTATTAAAAGCTTGGTTTATGGAAAATGTGGTTAATTCAAAAAAATACATAAGTAATATTTATTCTTTTAAAGATTTAGATTTAACAGATTGGGCATTAGAAAACTGTATAGATCCAAAATCTGAGGCTTTAAATTTAAGGGACAATACTATAATAATGAATTCCGCAGATTATGGGTCTTATCAGGCTCGAAGAAGGGCTATTTCAGGTGAAATTATTTCTTGTAATAAATTAATTATTCCGGGGCAAACGCATTCGAATAAGGTAGAAGATAATTTACCAAATTGGAATACTTTAGGTAAATTAATAAAAAATATGCCTTCTCCAATATCTAAAGAGTCAGATTTAGAAATAAAAGACCCTGTTTATAAGGGGATAACACTAAATCAATGCGATGTTACTGATCATTTCTATGATAGTGGTTTATACAAAAGTGAATGGAGTCAATCTAAGGAGCATAAAATTAATCACTATTGTATGGGGAAAATGTCATTCCCTGAAAATTTAAATAAACCAAGTAGAACAATTACTGCAACAAAAAGTGGTACATCTCGTGAAGCATTAATTTATAAATCAGAATATAATAGAAAGGGCAATGGTGAATATAGAACACCTACAATAAGAGAAGCTGCTAGTTTAATGGGGTTCCCATTTACATATCAATTTCTCGGGTCTATAAATTCTAAATGGCGTTTAGTTGGTAATGCTGTTTGTCCTTCTGTTAGTAGGGCATTAGCTAATCGAGTATTATTAAGTTTAAATAAAAAAACACCTAGAACTCTAAAACTTAAAAAAGAGGTAATCCATTCTGAGAGCGGAAATCTGAATGATTTTAAAGAAAAATCATTTGATAAGCAACCTAAAAGGACAAAAAATTCTCGATTTAGAAGACACCCAATTAAAGTGGGGAATATAACAGTTACTCTATCGAATTATGAAATTGATAAGAAATCAAAAGCAAAGAATAAATGGTTTACTTCAATACAATATGGAACAGGTATAAATTTTAAGAATCAAATAGTTCAAGATAATTATTATAAAGATTTTGAACCTTTGTTGATTAAAAATAAATCAGGAAAACAATTTGTAAGAATAATCAATAATGGTTTCTCAGAGAAGATTGCAGACAGTCTTACTTTACAAAAAATGTATGAATTACAAGAATCTAAAGGTAATTATAAAGAACCTACTGAATTAGTAAATGAAGTAAACATAATTATTAGAAACTTAGAGATAAGAAATAACACGATTAAACAAAAAGAAAGAGAAATATTTGTATATAAAGATGAAATTCCAATGGAGCAATTATTTGCTTTATATGCTATAAATAAAATTGCTTCTGTAGCTAACGAAAAAGGAAAAAAGAATGCCAGTAACCTTATTAAACAATTACCCGGAAAATAATTTAGAAAAAAGTATAACTAAAAAAGATAATTCTCCGCTTTATGGAGAAATTTGGCTATATAATCAATTTCTAAAATTTAATGAATACAAACTTTTAGAAAATGAATCATGGTTTTTAAAACATGACTATAATTTATCAACACATCCAGCAAGTAAAGGAAAAGTTGAAGGTCAGATAGATTTTGTTCTGTTATCTAAGTATGGAATATTAATTTTTGAAGTTAAAGGGGGAGGTTTAAAGGTAGATAATAGCGATCAATATTTTTCTTTTAATAAAGCAAATCCCGGAGGTTACAAAACTCAAAACCCTTTTAATCAGGCAAAAGAATATACACATACACTTAAAGAATTAATTGATGAGGGAGTTTTTATATATAGAGCTATTGTATTGCCTCATGAAGCAGGATTTCATTTAAGAGGGCCGCAATTAGAAGGCTATAGAAATTTACTTTTTTCAAAAAAAGATTTTGAAAACTTAAAAGAAGGTGAAGATGATAAAGCAATAAATAAACTTTTTTATGATTTCATATTAAAATTAGCTAAAACTTCACGAAGCAAAATATTAAGAGAACTTAACCCAAGTTGGTCTAATGAAAAAATAAATAAAAAAATATTTGAAAAATATCCTGTACTGTCCTCAAAAAAAATTAAATCGCTAAAATCTCAATTATTTCCAACTCAATCTTCGTATGGGTATAATCCTGAAAGAATTAATTCTGAAATTATTTTAAAAGAAAACTATGAAACTTTAAAAGGTTTAAAGAGAAATAGGAAAGTAATAATACAAGGTGCGCCTGGAACAGGAAAAACTGTTTTAGCAAAAAAGTTTTTAGCGGAAAATATTTTAATGCAACAAAAAGGCATATACTATTGTGCTAATAAATTAATAAAATCAAAAATTGAACATGCCATAATTAGAGATTATGGGATAGATAATAGTTTAATAAAGTTTAAAGTTTATTATGAAAATGCTATAAATGAAAATGTATCAGATGAAATAGATTTTATCATTTTTGATGAAGCTCAAGAATATTTTAATGAGGGATTATTTGAGCTCATAGAAAAGTTTGAGGAAAAAATGGAACATCCTAAATTGTTAGTCCTTTATGATCCTAAACAAACCATCATTTACAATTATAGTGATATCTCATTTTATACTGACTTTTATATAGAGAATGGTTTTACACACTATTTATTTGATGAAACGTATAGATGCGGACAGAATAAAAACATAATAACTATATCAAAGAATATACTTTATAGTAAAAAAACTAAAGAAGACAAGATTGTTGTCACTCTTGAGAATAAGTTAAAAATAATTAAAGAAATCATTAATGAGCGTATATTCTTAAATTCAGAAAAAATAATTTTAATTCATAGTGAATTAATTGTTTCTTTTAAAGAAATCGCAGAAGATTATTATAAAGATAAGTTAGAGGAACTCGAAGATGGTAACATTAACCTTCCATCTAATAAAATAAGGTTTACAACACCAATTAAATATAGGGGCTTAGAAAACAAATCTGTATACTTAATTACAAATGAATTAAATGAAAAATCTAAAGTACAAAACTATGTTGCTGTTACAAGAGCAATGGAAGCAGTTAAAATTATCTTATGGAGAAAGTAGAGTTTGTAAAAATCCATAATACTACTTTAGATTTTCTTAACGAGAAAGATAATGGTAAATTAAGAACTATTGGTTTCTGGTATTTCAATTTTTTGAAATCCAACAGTGATAAACTCAGATTACATTTACCATATTATTCCAAAGAATTTAAAATAACTGCTTTTAATTACGTAAGAGCATTCACAATTATTTTTAATCTTGTAAAAAATCAAAAGTTATCTGATTTTGAAGGCACATGCCTTTTTGATATATTCAATTATTCCAAAGATAAGAGAGCTGAAGAATTAACACTTGAGTTTCAAAATCAAAAGGACGATCTAGTCCTTTGGCAAAAAGATACACTTACAAAATTAGACACTTTTTTACCTATTTTTAAAAAAGAAGAAATTATTGACTACAACAAAGCAAGTGTAATTAAAAATACATTTAAATTGTTTAAAAGTATTCGTAAATCAAGCATTATTGATTTTCCAATATACATTGAACTTAAGGAAAAAACCTTAAGCTTTAATAATGTTGGCGCACAAGATGAGAGCCTAATATCAGAAAATTTATTTCCTTTAAATCAGAAATTATCTAGAAAAGAGGCTATTGAAGTTAAAAAGGAACTACCTAGAGATTATGAAAATTCTATTTCTATAAAATATCCTTATTCGTTAAAACCAATATTTCCTCTTACAGAATTGGGTAGTAAAAAATTTAATTTAATTTTTAATAATCGATTTGCGTATAATAATGAAGTTTTAGAAAATGATCTAATTTTATTAAAAGACGAAAGTAGTCTTAAAACAAATTTAAATTATGAGATTGTCACCACAAATCATACTAAAAAATTGCATGATTTGTTTAAGTCTTTTAAAGAGCAATGGGTTCGACTAGAATTAAATAAGTTCATCACACCTTTTCCTAAATATTGGTTACTTTTCTTAAATCCTTCATTAACCAAAGAACAGTGGTTGATTCAATTTAAAAAAGATTTTCCTGCGGTTGCTGAAAAGCCAATAATTAGAATTATTGAACAAATAATTGAAGAGGTAATTCATTTAAATTGGATTCATGATATTATGTCAGATTCAACAAAAATCTTATTCCCCGAATTAAAAAGTAATAGAAAAAAAAGATTAGAGTTTGTATTCAATAATTTCAAAAATCATGTGCAATCTCTTAATTCTAATGTTGAATTTATTGAATCCCTGGATTTTGGAAATTTTGAACACGTAATAGTCCTTGACTCATTTAATATTATTGAATTAGTAAATAAAAGTCAAAGTATTGCAAACAAACAAATTAATGTTATTGTACCAGATTTCCTATATTTTGGTTATCAACCTTGGATAAAATTTCATTTATTTAATTATCAATACAGGCCATTGCTAAATGATGTGAGACAAAAATTAGATCATAATTATGATACAAATAAGGATGAATTAGAAAAAATAAAAACAGAACTAATCTCTAAAATTAGGTCAGATTTAAAAAATTACAGAAAGAAATATATAGAAGATGAAAATATAGAAGATGAAAATATAAACGAAGAAGATTTAGAACAAACAAACGAAGAAGATTTAGAACAAACAAACGAAGAAGAAATCGAGACGTTTAATAATGACATTGATGATGATGATGATGATGATGATGAGTTAGTTATTATAAATGACAACTTAGCTATACCTTCAAATGAGGAAGTTCTATTGCGGAGAGATTCATTATTATATGTAAAAGCAAGAGCTTTAAAAATAGGAGATCGAATAATAAGAGATTCAGATATTTCTGGTTTATTTCAATCAAATGACTTTTATGATAAGTTGGTAGACATACCTCATGATGTTTTCGGATACCAAAAGCAGTTATTTGCAAAAAAGAACATCTATAAAGTTCTAAAAAATAAAGGGATTTCCTACCAGCACCAAAACTACTTTGATAGAACATATGCTTTAGAGTTCATTGACGAGCAAAAATTTAGAATACCCAGGAGAAAAAAAGATTGGGCAATAATTTGTGAGTTCTTAAATATTAATGACTCTGACAAACAACTATCCTTTATTGCATATTATGGAAGAAGTAAACAGAACGAACTAAAACAGATGTATAAAACAATTATACAGCTATTAACAGAAAATAATTGGTTAGGCACAATTGAAAATCCATTAATTCTGGAATCAGTTTCTGAAATAGTGAAACAACATAATACCATTTTTAAAATATCCGATTCAAGTGAAATTACTGAAGTTGAAGTTTCTGAATCTATAATATCAACAATATTTAGCCAACTTGAATTTACTGAAATAAAAACTATAAGAAATGAATAAATTTATAGATAAGAGAGAGAGTTTAGAAAACTATGTTAAGCAACAAGTGATTGGTCCTGGTGCATATAATAAAAAGTATTTTTTTCTTAAGGATTGGGATAAATCAGTATACGCTGACAAAGACCTTTCTCAGGTTCCTGCCTTGGATAATTTTGATGAAATTATACCTGAAGTTCCTGCTTATCAATATAGTTCTGCTATTTTATTTCCAAGAACTATTCAATCTAGTAAGAATCAAGAGGGAAATGAAATTCAAGGAGAAACCGATGAAACCGATGAAACTGATGAAGTAGCTGTAAACACTTCTGCAGATGATGAAAATATATCCGAAGACACATCAACTAACGTTGTATTAACTCAACAAAACTATCCAAACACATTTGGGGTGTCATTTGTTTTTGATATGACCAAAAACATCCAAGATGATTTAAAAATCTCACTTTCTTACAGAAAATATAAACATATTAGAAAAAAGGCTTTAGTAGAGAACAACATTGCTATAAACGTTAAAGAGTATAAAGAAGAAATAGAACATATCACTTCAAAATATTTGAATTCAGCTTTTCGTATAGTTAAAAAAAGCAATAATTTATTTATTCATACAAATAGAGACTTTAATCAAGATGATATTTACGCTATTGATTACAAATTATTAAATGACTATGTAAAAGAAGAATTTCACACAGCCTTAAACAAAGCATTCAACAATGAGATTGTTGAATTAAAATCAGATAATGGCATAAAATATTTTGGTTTAGCAAATCCTAATAAGCAGTTTTATTCTATTTCAGAATCCAAACATCACCATACAAATGTTTACACAATTTTTACCGATTCAATAACTGATTTTATTCAAAAAGAATTACAAAACGGAATATCTAATTATATTCAATATAAGGCCTTAATAAAAGAACTCGAGATTTATAATCAGTTAGTGCAAATAACAAAAGACTTAAAAACAATACTAAAAGAACATAATCCTTCCCCAGTATGGCAATCTGAAAAATTTACAAAAGAAATCCATTTACCAAAACTGAATGGAAATGCGATACAAAGGGAGCCCTCTAATGCAATTGACGAAAAAGATAAAGAAAGCTTAAAATATCACGTTCAATACTATATTCCTAATAATGATGACGATAAAGTTTATGTGAAATTAATAATTGAAAACGTTAATGAGTATAAGTTAAAAGAAAATGAGCCACCTCAATTAAATAAAAAAGATAAAGCTAATAAATTATCATTTTTTGGTATTGAATTAAAAATTCTGGAAAAAGAACAATCTTGTCTTTTACAATACAATCCACCTCAATTATTAGATTTTGATGAAGAAGACAGCTTTAACAAGTTAATTTACAGAAAATATATTGATTTTGGTGAAGGCTATAATACATCTGTAAATTGGGGTACTACCAATGATGATGGGCTGAAGTTTATATCTTCAGATTTTCTACCCACTCAAGAAACACCTACAGTTGACTTTAAGCCCAGTAAAATCATTAAAAGTCAAAATAATATTAAATCTAGAATTGAAGATGATAGCATATTGTCTATGCGATATTTATCTACTCTAAGTAATGTTAACAACGAGCAAATTATTCAAGGATTAAACTTATTTATTGATGCTTATGGAGATGAAACACGAGATAGTTGGATAAATGATAAACAATCTGACTTAAATGATGAGAAAGACCTTCCAGAAGCATCTAAGGAATTATTAAATAAGCAGTTAAAGGCCTGTAGAAATGATTACAATCGCTTAAAAAGAAATATTACTTTATTAGCAAATAACTCAGAGGCATTTGCTGCATTTAGAACTATGAATACAGCAATGTTTATGCAGTTGCATCATAGTATTGAGTCAAAAAAGAATAAACCTTTTGTTCCAAATCAAGAAAATAGTGAAGAATATTATTCTAATGAGAAGATTTATGATAAGGATGGTAAAGAATCAGAGTATAAATGGCGTTCTTTTCAGTTGGCATTTATTTTACTAAATGTAGATGCTTTTGTAAAACCAGACGAGAATGATAATACTGTAAAAGATGTATTTGGTACAGGATGGCCCGAAAGAAATGAAATTGCAGATTTAGTTTGGTTCCCAACTGGTGGTGGTAAAACAGAGGCATATCTTGGTATTATAGCTTTTGCAATAGCTTTAAGAAGATTTACAAAAGGAAAACGTGGTTATGGTACAACGGTTCTAATGCGTTATACATTAAGGATGTTAACCTTACAGCAATTTCAAAGAGCGACGATATTAATTTGTGCTTTAGATGTAATTAGAAAAGATGAATTTTCACTACCTAACAATCTTTCATTAGGTGACGAGCGCATTACAATTGGTTTATTTGTAGGTGGTGATTCCTTACCAAATGATTGGAAAAGAGATCAAGGTGGTACAAACGGTACAGGTATGTACGACGAATTAAAAAAGATTTCTGAATTTATTACAAATAGTCAACCTATTTCTACCAATTTACCATTCACAGACTGTCCTTGGTGTGGTGGTGAGTTATTTGTTGATGAAAACCTAAATAACATAAGTCCAAATCATACACCAGAGAATAATTCTTATGGAATCGACAATCAATTAAATATCTCTTGTAATACAGAAAGTTGTACTTTTTATGCAGAATACGCTTCTTCAGAAGCGGATGATGATAACTGCATCCCTTTTAGGTTATTTGATGAAGATATTTATAAATATCCGCCAACACTATTATTTGGTACAGTAGATAAATTTGCCGCACTTGCAAATAATGTTTCAACGGTTCCAGGTGCAAGAAAAAAAGATTCACGAAGATTAATAGGAAAAGGTTACCAAAGACATGTTTTACCACCTGAATTAATAATTCAAGATGAATTGCACCTTTTATTAGGTCCATTAGGATCTTCCGTTGGTTTATTTGAAAAAAGTATTGATTATTTATGTACTTATACAGATGACAATGGAAACAAAATAAAACCTAAAATAGTTACATCTACTGCTACTACAAGAAATACGGATAAACAAATATTTGCATTATTCAATAGAAGGTCTGAAATTTTCCCAAAACAAGGTATTACTTGTGATGATTCATTTTTTGCTTTTTACAAAAGAAAAGAAAGTGATATTATAAAATATGAATCTAAAAGAAAATATATGGGAGTCTTACCAATTGGTAAAACTCAAGTATGGATGCAATTGCGCATTATATCAATAAGTTTAAGTCATAGACTAAAATATTTTAAAGAAAAATATAGAATTGATGAAGTTTTTGAAAAACCAGAAACTTTGAACGAACTTAAAAAAGTGTTTGATTATTATCACTCTATATTGGCATATTATAATAGTTTAAAGGATGTGGGTAAGGCACAATCCCAGCTAGATCATTATTTACCAGGGGACATTAATTATGTCATTAAAAACACAATTCCTTGGAGTTTCTTTGACAGATTAATAAGAAAGGAAAATGAAATCAAGTATTCTGAACTTACAGGTAGATTATCTGGAGAAGAGGTTAAAACAAATTTAGCAGATATTGAGAAAAAGTGGACGCTTTTTGAATTGCAAGAAGATTCAAACGACATAGCGCTGAAAAAAAATAACCCACCAGAATTTATTATTTCTACTAATATGATATCGGTAGGTATTGATGTTTCTCGATTCAATACCATTGTGATTAATTCTATGCCTAGAAACATTGCAGAGTACATACAAGCATCTAGTAGGGTAGCCAGAGATGAAGACGGTATTGTTTTTACAGTGCATCACCCTTTCAGGTCAAGAGATATTTCACACTATCAAAAATTCAAGGAATTTCATGAGAAATTTTACAGTTATGTAGAACCCATATCTGTTACACCTTTTGCAAGTAAAGCACTCGATCGTTATTTAGCCATGTATGCTATCGTTATCATTCGCCATAACAAAGAACTGGAGTTGATGAATAATGAATCTGCAAGAAATATTAACAATGATAAGATTGAAATTATAAAGAATATAATAAAATCTGAAATTCAAGAAGTATATCATAATGCTGAAGAACTAGATAAGCATCTGAAAGATAGAAAAGCTGGTGTAAAATCAACTATTGATGGAATAATCTCTATAGATGAACTTGATGATATTGATTTTAAATTAAATGAATTACTGGATAATTGGATGAAAAGATTGGGTGGTATTGACTCCAAACATGAAATTGTATACCGTATTGGACCAAACCAGTCTATGAACGATGCCCTTTTTGTAAATGCAATTGATGAAAATTATCCAAACCATTGGAAAGTTTCGTATTCGTTACGAGAAATAGGAGCTTCTGCTGTCATAAAAACCGTTCAACAATAAATAATATGTCTAAAAAAGTTTATAATAAAAATAACCAAGCAAATGAATCTGTAAGCAAGTATAAACTGCTATCTGCTTATGGTGGTCCGGGGTCTATTGTACATACCCAATATGGAAGTGTTATTATTTCTTGTATTGAAGAATGGGGGTTTCTAAAGAAAATTATAGAAATACATAAGGAGTTTACTGATAAGCAAACAGCTGAAAAAGAAATGCATGAAAAGGTTTCTAAAGATGCAAGATTGGAAAGAAATGGTAACATAGGTATTTCAAATGACCATAGATTGTTAGAATCCTTACAAGTTAGGAAGGAATTAACAAACTTAATGTACTTGGTATTAGTGCCAGATATTGAAGTGGTTTCTCACAGCAATAAAATTAAAGATAATGGTGAAGTAATAGCTATCCCTAGCACCTATATGCCTAAAGTTTTTGCTGATAATTCAAATAACTACAAACCTTATAGCAACTGGTATAAGGATTGGGTTAATAGAGCTGAAAATAATGATAAATATGGTGAAAAATTTCATCCCCCAAAACATATTTTTAATGAAGAAAAGGGCTGGACAAGTAATTTAAAACAAGACAATATAATTTTACTTTGTGAACATGGACACATTAGTGATTTTCCTTGGTCTAAATTTTTAAGATGGCGCAAGGAGGAACCACTAGCCATTTTTGAAGATGCACCTGTTAATTTATTTGAAAAACAAGATTGTTGCAATAAACCTAATATTAAGATAACATCAAATACAGGAAATGCTTCAGGGTTTGATGGAAAGTGGCTAAAATGTTCAAATTGCAATCGAGGTATTTCACTAAAAGGTTTAATGAGTGTTAAAATCTTATGCCCTGGTCATTTGCCTTGGGAAGTTAATACAGGAGATGTTCAATACCATTCAGGTAATCGTCACAATAGAAACCAAGACCCACCTAATGAAAACTGTAACTGTAAAGATGGCAAAGGAAAGCCAAAACCTCTGAAAGTGGCATTAACCACAGGTAATAACATCTATTATTCAAGAATTATATCTAGTATATATTTACATAGTGAGTTGTTTGAGAGTGAGGATTCCTTGGAAATCATCAGGTTACAAGAAAAGAAAAAACAAGCAGTTAAAAATGAAGAATACGGTTTAGCTGAAAAGCTAAATAATAAAATTAAAGAGTTAGAATTAAATCAAGTGGGAGTTGAGGAAGAAATTCCAGATTCGATGAAAGAGATGATTTTTAGATATAATGAATTTAAAGCATTTCACAAAAATGAAGAGTTATTAAGAAAATACCCTAAAAACTTAAAAGTAAAAGATGTCACTGAAAATTTAAACAGAGATGTTAATAATAATGTTGATGGCAAATTAGCAAAGTATTTTAAACGTATTTTACGGGTAGATAATATGAAAATCACCTCTGCTCAACTCGATTTTTCAAGAGTAGTGCCAATAGATGCAGATGCTGAAAATGCACATCCAAAAAATATTTTTAGAAGTAAAAATGAAAACGTTGTGGTGTATCCTGTAGTTGAGAATTTTGGAGAAGGAATTTTCTTTTCTTTTAATGATGAATTGATAGAAGATTTCTCTATTAACAGTGATGTCATAGAAAATATGAAATCACAATTATCACAATTACAAAAGGAATCAAACAATTTTAATAAAGGTGCAATTGATTTTGCCAATGTTATGAATTGGCAATTATATTTAGTGCATACGTTTTCTCATTTAATCATGCGAGAATTAGAATTTAGATGTGGGTATCCCACAGCATCTCTGTCTGAAAGGATTTATGTGTCAAATGAAAATGATTATAAAATGTATGGGTGTTTAATTTATACAGCTGAGGGTGCAGAAGGCAGTATGGGTGGTCTAATAGCTCAAACAAGACCTCAAAACCTTAATAACTTAATTAAAAGTGCTATTAAAAGAGCAACAATTTGTAACAGTGATCCACTGTGTTGGGAATCTGAAGGACAAGGTTTATTTGACTTGAATTTTGCATCTTGCTTCTCTTGTAGTTTGGTTAGCGAAACATCTTGTGAACATAGAAATTTATATTTGGATCGTAAAATATTAGTAGATTCAGAGAATGGTTTTTTTAAAGAAATTATTAATTAAATTTATTATTAATGAGCTTTTATTCAGCTAATAAAAATTTTATTCATATTAAACTTCATTCAGAGATGAAGGGGATTTCTGATAAAGAAAAGTTGGGTAAATATGAAAATATAAAAGTTGAAACGAGAAAAAGATTAAAAGAAGCTTACGTAGTATCTAACAATTTATTTGAATTTTATGAGGAGACTTTTGAACACCTCCTTTATTTTGAACAGGAATTCTTAATAATAAACTTATTTTTTGAACAGAATTGCAATAGAATTTTTAACTATATAAAATTTGGAAAATTATCTGAATTAAAATTGAATAAAAAGTTTTTATTTTCTTACAAATTTATTAATTACATGAATAATTGTTCTTCAGAAGATGAAGTCACTGATTTTTTAAAAGTTGAATTAACAGAATTACTTTCATTAAAACCAGGAGATTGGGATTCTTTAACAATGCATCGAAATTCAATAGTGAAGAAATACGCAATATGGCTGATAACTTCTAATAAAACAAAGGTTAATATAAAATTAAATAATTATAGTTATTTGTTATTGTGTAAAATCTGGAATCATTTTGAAAATTATACTGAACACTTTGATGAGAAGTCAATTGTTTTTTATAATACAATAAATGAAAAGTTTAATAAATTAATAAACAAAGGAGTTTATGTAAACTTAAATCAAATAGTATTTGAAATAAAAACTTTTATGAAAGGTTCACTTTTTAAAGATTTAAATTACTATCCAATTATAGATAATAAGACAAAATCTAATAGTGGTTATAATATACAGCGAAATAGGTTAAATGAAAATATAAAGCTATCAAACTTTCTTTGCAAGTCATACAAAAAAGAATCATATGGCAATATTTTTAAAATGATGATTGGTAAAGACGATGTTTATTGCGATATGTTTAAAAAAGAGGTTAATGATAAATTAGATCAATTAATACTCCCAAATAAACAAGATTTAGACGCTATTATTAAATCAAATTTTGAGGGCAAACAAGAGCAAATAAAAAAGGAATTCTTAAGAAGGTTATATATATATTAAAAATTAAAAGCATGAATGAAGAAGAATATTTAGAAAAGTTAGTTGAAGATTTTGGTGAAATAAATGGTTATTCAAGTAAAGAGAAAAATGAATTCTCTACTGTACTCAAAAAATTGATGGCTTTAAAAGACAAAGAAGGTTCTTTTGAAGAAATCATAGAAATTATAATTAAGGAATAATGATAAAATTCATAGATTATAAATTAACGAAACAGCCAGACACAATATCTGAACAAACTTTTATTCCAAATAATAACCTTAACGAGTTTATTAATAGCGGAGAAGGTGGGAATTCACGAATATTAGTCATAAAAGCATCAAATAGTTCTGGTAAAAGTTTTCTTTTAAACAGTATTGCTTATGCATTCAGAGCGCTAGAATTGCCCGATGATGAACTTTCTCCGACCTTAAGAAGGTCGTTGAATTATTTAATAGATAAAGAACATCAAAAAATTAATTTCGAAATTGATATAGATGATCCTGATGGTTTTAAAATCAACAGCAAGTTCAATTATTTAGATGAAAATGAAATAAGAATAACAGATAAAGAAGGGAGTTCTTTGAAAATAGATTCTAATGAGTTTTCAAATAGATATAAATTATTATATGATATACCAGAAAATCCTTTGGATAGAATATATAAATTACTAAATTCTATTAAAGATTTTAATGGAGATATTTTAGAGAATCTTAACCCTTTAGATATAAGAATTAGAGATATACTAAAATCAATTAAAGATGAAAGAGATGAAGTAGTCATAAAAAAAATACAAGATAGAATTAATAGCAATCTTGAATTAAAAAAAAATCATGAGGATAAATTTAATAAGTTAAAAGAGAAGCTTAAAGACATAGAAAATTATAATAATTTAATTAGACTAAAAAAAAGTATAGAATCTAAATCTCGTAAAGAAATTGAATTTTCAAATATCGAAAAAGAGTTAAGATTATTAAAACCAAGTTCTAGATTAAAACCAAATACGGATAATAAAAAAAAGATTTCAGCTCTTAAAAAAGAAATAAGAAATCTTAATATTTCAGGTCTATTAAACTATTGTAAAGATGAAATAGTTGAGAATAAATATTATGAGAAGTTTACTTTTTGTTTCTCAAAAACAGACATCAATTTGTTTAATTATTTATTTGATAATTCAGAGTCGATAGTAAATGATTTATTAGTTTATGATATTGAAAAAATATACAAATTTTTAAAAGGTATAGAAAGTTTTAAGAACATATCGTTAGATAAAGTATTCAAAGATCTTAAATCTGAATATAATGAAGTTGATTACAGGTTTATAAAAGATTTAAAAAATGCATTTTTTAAATACCAAGAAAACAGTTCAGGAGATGAAATAATTGTCGAATTATTTGATAAGAATCCAGGTTTAATTATTGAACAATTAGATGTTTATGAAAATAAATTGAGTATTGTTGATGATTTAAATAAGTTACAGAAAGATTTAAATAATACTTTAAGTAGACTTGAAGGAAAAATAAAGAATGGTCTTGCTTTTTCAAAAAAATTGTCAAAAGAAATTACTAAAAATAAGAATGCTAATAATAATTATGATAAGAAATTAGAAAGAGCTAACAACATTAAAGAATCTATTAATCGAGATTATTTAGAAATTGATAAATTACGAAATACTCTTGAAAAGAATGGTGTTAAATTATCTACTCTAAATGATGTAAATAGTAGAGAGAACTTGCGTGAAAATTTATATTTTAAAAATAGTTATTGTAAGGGGGCAGAAAAAGAGCAAATAGAAGAATATAAGAAAGAAATAAAAAAAAGTGAGTTGTTCTTAGTTACTTTAGATAAAGCTTTGTTAGATGATAACGTAAAGTTTAAAGTAGAGGACTCTAAGAAATCATCTAAGTATGCTTTAAACCATGGAGAAATTCAAATGTTCAGTAATAAGTTAAGTTTTTTTACAAGATATATGGTTCAAAGAAATAATCTCATTAGTGATAAAGGTGAACTAAATTCTGATGATTCATTAGAATATAAATCGTACATGAAAATTATTGGAGAATATGTAGCATCACTTATGGGTAATAAAATTATTTATCAGGATAGCAATGTTGAGATAGCCTATATAGATTATTCAAGTAAGACTCCATATTTTGTGACTCCAGAAGATAAAAAAATAGCTTTTTCAGATTTTAGTGGAGGTCAAGGTTCTAGCAATTATTTAAAAGCAAAACTAAATATTAATGAAGAAAGAAAATTTATCGTATTAATTGATGAAATTGCTAACATGGATAATAAATCACTTGATATGGTGATAGAAAGATTGAAGGAGTTAGACGAAAACAATAAATTACTTTTAGCGATATTAGTAGAACCCGCAAAAGAACCTAAAACATTTAACATTAGAGCATATTAAAAAATGGATAAAGAATTAAATAATTTTAAAAGAATACTACAATCAAACTTTATAGAAATTGGAGATAAAGACAGTGTGAATGTGTTAAAAAATAATGATGAATCTCTTTTTTTATCAATTACAGAATGTGGTTTAAAGTGGCAAAAAAAGAAAATTGAAAGTTTATTCGAAGTAAGTTCTATATATAAAGATGAAATTAATAGTGAAACTTTTAAAAAATATATTGAATTCGAATTTATTTCTGAATGTCTGAAGCCTTCTAAAAAAAACTTTTACTTTATTAACTTAAATGGTCTTTATTATTTAGAATCAAAAAAAAATAAAAACCTTAAAAGTTTTTTAGTTAAGAAGTTACAAGATAGCTTTTACAAAGAAATTAAATGGGTTTTAAAAGATGAAGAAAAGTTAATTGTTAGTTTATTAATTATTTTTAATGCATTTAGTGAAAATGAGGCTTTTGTATTCACAAATAATAATGAAATTAAAATATGGGAATTTATGAAGGAAGACTTAAGTAAGGGTTTAGTTGAAGTTGGAATTTGTCAATCTTTTCAAGAAAAAATAGATGCTAAAAGCACAAAATATGCTTCAGGTAAAAACTTCCTTTCTGGTCAGCCAAGTATATTATCCCGAACAGGTTTATTTATTCCAAATAATGGAAATTATCATTTAGAATTGAAGACTGATGCAGATTATGATTTTTTGGTTTCTCTTTTATTTGATGGCTATGGTTACAGTGAGAAATTGGCTTACGTGGAGTTAATAGAAAAGCTAGGTAGGGGTCTTTTTATGAATTCTGTAATAGAAGATATTTTTGATTTTAATGATAAATTAAGGGGGGTAATTTTGCATTAGAATTCGTAAGATGTTAGAATTATAATTTTATAATATGGGAACACTTTTAGGTACACTAATAAGAATATAAAAGAGGTAAGCACTATAAATACTAACAAAACTAAAGAAGGTTCGAATCCTTCAGGGCTCACATAAAGCTTCACAGAAATGTGAGGCTTTTTTGTTTTTTTATTTACAAAAAGAGCAACTCAAAAGAGTTACTCTTAATATATAACACTATAGATGGGGTGTTATATCATTATAAACATACTTGTGGGAGTAGTTATGTCTAATTATTTTTTTACAACAGAAGTAAAAACCTTTAAAGTATCTCTCTTTATGATTGACGCTTTATTGTCTAGAGTTACTTTAATTACATGTTCAGGGTTAGAAACCTGAAACACATAACTATACTGTCTAAAAGAAGTAATATGATAATTTGGATATTCTTTTTCGACTGTAGATTTGTTTGACTCGTAGTGTTCAAGTTCTGTTTTTATAGGCTGGCAACTCGTCAATACCCCTACAAATGTTAAAGCAAATAACACTTTTTTCATAATAAAAATTTTACAATTAATAAAACAACTATTATAAAATAGACAGACAGGTACTAACTTTGTAGAGGGCTTTAAATTTTAGTTATCCTGATGCTATAAAATATAATAGCAACTAAATAATACTTATAAAGTCAGGGAGCTTTAATAAATGATATAACATGTTAGAAAAACTAACAGGTTATGAATTTTATTATAAATTTAAAAAGAGGGTACATCAATAAGGGGATATTGATGTTGCAAATGTATAAAATTATTTTAGTTTTAAAAAAGAAATATTATATTTTATTCCTAAGTTGACAAAGGGACTGCTTAAATCACCTCCTTTAGCCATAATATAACCACCTGCACCTCTAAGACTTAATGTACTAGATAGCCTGTAATCTATACCTATACTAGGTTTTATGATTAAACCTTCTCCAGTTGAAATAAACCCTCCTCCAGCTGCACCAGCTAAAAATTGTGTGAAAAAAGTAGTAGAATCATTAAAAGGAAGCTTTATTCCTACACCTACAATACCTTCTGCATAAGCTCCTGCATTTCCAAAATTTGCAAAAGAGGTTTGACCAGATAAATAAAGATTTTTATTGAGATCTAAGTTAACTTGTAAAGATATTTGATGTAAATTTTCTGTAGGTTCAGTTGTTCTTTGTGCATTATAATAAAGATCTTGTTTTAAAATAATTTCCAAACCTTTAAATTTTCCTTTTTTATAATTCTTATTTTTAGTTACAATTCCGTCTTTTTCTATGTAATATTTTAATCCTAATCCAAAAGAAGAAGAGGTAAAGTGGCTATCAGGAGATACTACAAATCCTTTATTTACAGATAAATAGATGTCGTTAAATACTTTATGTTCTAAAGATAAATCAGGATACAGTAAAACACCACCTCTAGTATCTACACCACCACCACCACCAGCACCAATACCAAATTTAGCTAATATGTTAGTTTTATTTCTGTTTAAAGAAAAGAAATAACCTGCACCTAAAAATACGTCCATATAACCAGCATCAATGCCGTCAAAAGCACCATCAACTTTTAAGAAACCAAACCAATTTTTATTCATATAAGATGCAATTTCAAATCCAGCTAACCTAATAACCTCACCATTATATTTTATACCATTAATATTTTGAGAATCTCCTTTTATAGAAAGGTTGTTGATATGAAGCATCATTGAAAATCTATTGGTTTTGTTTTTCCAATCTGATTTTTTTGATTTATGAAGTGGAAATTCACTTTCATTGTATGAATAATCTGCATAATTAAAATTTAAAGGAATTTCAAGACCAAAATTTAATTGGTGTCCCTTAATAGCTCCTTTATCAAAAAAGTTAACATAGCTCCAACCAGTATTCACTGAGAAATTTTTAAAATTATATCCTAAATTTACATGTGGTAAAATAAATGCACCACCTCCGTCTGGTGCTCCTGCGCCACCACCACCACCGAAATGAAAACCAGAATCTATATAAAAATCATCAGACAAATACTTTTTTAATCCTGCATTAACACCCAATGTAAAGAAACCGCCTCTAGCTCCGGCAATAGAACCATAAAGACCAATACCCGTATAGAAATTGTTTTTTAAAATAAGGTTATAATGAATCCCAGAAAAACCCATGTTAGGTTCGTTTGGAATAGTAGTAATTGGCATTTCGATAGATAAGAAATCAATTTTTGCAAACCCTTTTTGAGTGTTTTTTTTAGGGAAATTCTCAGACTGAGAGAATAAAAACTGACTAGAAATTAAAAGAGTAAATAAGAATTTGAACTTTTTCATTGTTTAAAATTATCTTTTAGAAATAGTAATAATTACTGTTTTTGAAGCAGGTGTATTGCTAATATCTGCTGTACTTTTAAGAGGAACTAATACATTTGCTTCAGGAAAATAAGTAGCTGTACATCTTTCAGGTATATCATAGGGAATTACTAAAAAGCCTTTTGCTTTTCTTTTTTCTTGATTGAAATGACTAATCAAATCAACTAAATCGAATTTTTTTAAATTTAAAGACTTGATATCATTTTTATTCATTAAAATAACTCTTCTTTCATTTAAAATCCCTCTATATCTATCATCCAATCCGTAAATTGTGGTATTGTATTGGTCGTGAGTTCTAATGGTCATCATTAAAAACTGATTATTTTGTAATTCAATTTCTGATGGTTTATTCAGGCTAAAATTTGCTTTACCAGTTTTGGTGGGTTCAAAATTATTTTCTCTTGCATTGTTGGGTAAGTAGAACCCTCCTTTGTTTCTAATGCGTTTGTTATAATCATTAAAACCAGTTATTGTCACTTCAATTTTATCACGAATAAAATCATAATTAGAAATAAGTTGAGACCAATTTGTGCTTGTGCTTTTTAAAGTTGCATTGGCAATACCAGCAACAATAGCAGGTTCACTTAATAAACTTTCAGAACAAGGATTCAAAGTTCCTTTAGATTGATGTACAACTCCCATTGAATTTTCAACAGAAACAAACTGCTCACCTGAACTTTGAAAATCTTTTTCAGTTCTTCCTAAACAAGGTAAAATCAAAGCTTTTTTACCAGTAATTAAATGACTCTTATTTAATTTTGTTGATACTTGAACTGTTAAGTTGCACTTGCGTAAAGCCTCAGCTGTAAAAGTAGTGTCAGGAGTTGCAGAAATAAAATTACCACCCAATCCAAAAAATACTTTTGCTTTTTTTTTGTGCATTGCTTCAATAGCATCTACTACATCTAAACCGTGCTTTCTTGGTGCTTTAAAATTGAATTCTTTTTCTAAACTATCTAAAAAATTATCTTTTGGCCTCTCCCAAATCCCCATTGTTCTGTCTCCTTGAACATTAGAATGACCACGCACAGGACAAGTTCCAGCTCCTTTTTTTCCAATGCTTCCTTTTAATAGCAAAATATTTACAATTTCTCGAATATTATCAACTGCATTTTTATGTTGAGTTAATCCCATTGCCCAACAAATAATAATATTTTTGTTATTAATGATGAGTTCAGCTGCTTCTTTTATTTTCACTAAAGATAAACCTGTTTGTGGTAGTAATTTATCGATAGAATACTTGTCCAGATCTTTTAATAAATCATCAATTCCGGCTGTTTTTTCTTTGATAAATTGATGATTAAATACTGAATTTGGTTCAGTATTTTCTTTCTCTTTCATCAATTTTAAGATTATTTTTAGCAAAGCTACATCACCATTAATTTTTACTTGCAAGAATAAATCTGTTAAATCTTGGCCAGAACCAATCCATTTTAAAGGGTTCTGCGGGTCTTTAAAATTCATTAACCCAACTTCAGGAAGTGGATTTATGGTCATTATTTTTCCACCTCTTTTTTTAGTTTCACCCAAAGCAGTTAACATTCTTGGGTGATTTGTTCCAGGGTTTTGCCCAATAACAATCACTAAATCTGCGTGATTAAAATCATCTAAAGTTACAGAGCCTTTTCCAATTCCTAAAGTTTCTGAAAGTGCAACGCCACTAGATTCGTGGCACATATTAGAACAATCTGGTAAATTATTTGTACCGAATTGACGGACGAATAATTGATATAAAAAAGCAGCTTCATTACTAGTTCTTCCAGATGTATAAAAAATTGCTTCATCTGGAGAATCTAAAGAGTTTAACTGTTCAGCAATTATTTTAAATGCATCTTTCCAAGAGATTTCTTCGTAGTTGTCTTTTCCTTCAGGTAAATACATTGGATGTGTTATTCGTCCACTTTTACCAATTTCATAATCAGATAATTCAGATAATTCTTGTAGAGAGTGTGTTGCAAAAAATAATGGAGAAACTTTGTTTTTTGTAGCCTCTTCTGCAACTGCTTTTGCACCATTTTCACAATATTCAGCTAAAAAAGCTCTTTTATCATCTGGATCTGGCCAAGCACAACCTGGGCAGTCAAAACCTTTGGTTTGATTCAATTTAGATAATAACTGAATTCCTTTTTTTATACCAACTTCATTTTTAATATGTGTAAGCGCAGTAGTAATAGCTTTAACACCAACAGAAGTTTTTGGAATTTCTGTTAACCGAATACCTGTTAATTTTTCTGGTGGCTGTTCTTTTGGGTTTTTAGACATAACTCACGTTAGTTTTAACAAATGATGGATTTGAATAAATGGTCATTTTATCACCTCTGGTAAAGCCTATCAAACAGATTCCAAATTCTTTAGCAAAATCTACAGCTAATGAAGAACAAGCAGAAACAGCAACAATAATGGGGATTTTTGCCAAAAAAGCTTTTGATACAATTTCATAAGATACGCGTCCACTTACTAATAAATATTTAGCTTCATCTAATTTATTACGAATCAATAAATCACCTATAGTTTTATCAACAGCATTGTGCCTTCCAATATCTTCTCTTATAGTTAAAAGTTCTTGTTGTTTATTAAAAATCCCAGCAGCGTGACTACCTCCAGAAGTATTAAACGTATTTTGAAAGACTATCATTTTAAGATACATTTTATGTAACTCATCACTTGAAAAATGATAAGTTTTGCTAAACTTATTTCCATCAACCTTAATATCTTTTAATTCTTTTTTTCCACAAATTCCGCAAGAAGAAACGGACAATAAACTTCTTTTATTTAAATATCCTCTCCCTAAATCATTTTTAGGAATTGTTATATTTACAATAGAAGGAATCTCATTTTCTTGTTTTTTAACTTCAAAAGAGAAAGATTTTTGTTTTTTATAAATATCTTCTGCAAACAATAAACCTCTAACTAATTCTATATCATCGCCTGGTGTTCGCATTACAACTGTATAAGCTTCTCTATTGATGTTTATTTGTAAAGGTGCTTCAACCACCAAAATATCTTCGATAGAAGTTTTTGTGTTTTGATGAATTTTTAAGCCTTGATATTTTAGCGTTTGCATGAGTGGAAAGTTTAACTTTCTATACAAACTTAATGAAAAAGTAGTTGATATAAAATAAAAGTCTCGAAAGTGAATTCGAGACTTAACATTAAGTGGTTTATACCCCTAATAATAAAACACTTAAATGTGTTACGAAGTTAAAGAATTAATCTAAAAATATTTAACAAAGGCGGTTTTATTTATTAACAAGTTCTTAAAGTTGTTGATAGGCTTAATTACAATTTATAACAAATCAATACAACTAACTCGTTGTTTGTTAGTGTTGTAAAAAATAAAAAAGTAGAACCACCGTCTTTAATTTTTGTCTCTTTTCTGATTTGGGCAACAGATTTCGGAAAATTTCGAATCGTAATATTGGCTTTGTTTTCAGCTAAATAATTTTTAATTTTCTTTTTATGATAAGGAATTACTTTTTCAATTTTAAAAACTCTTCCAGGAAAATTTATCAGTTCTTTTGATGTATATAAATGGGAATGTTGATGTAATTTAGAGACGTTTAATTGATGAGAAATTTGATGAAATCCCCCAGATTTTAAGATTACTGCATTAGGTTCATACAAATAAGAAAGCGGTTTAGAATATTCTGAAGAAACATTTTCTTGATAAATAAATTCAAAAGATTGAAAATCTTTTTTACCAATATTTATAGTCTTAATTTGGATCGATTCTTCAAAATCTTTTTCAAGCAGAAATAACAATTCTTTTACTTCATTATTCACTGCAATTATGTGAATTTCTTTCACAAATTTTAATTCATTAATTGCACTAGTAATGTCAAGAATTGGTGAGTTTTTAATGAGAATTTGATTTGATTTAGAAAACATAAAATCTAAGTTTTCTGGAACATTTGGCAAACAATCTTTTAATAAAAAAACTTTCCCTTTTTGATCATTTCTTCTTGAAGGATCAATATAAATGCAATCGAACTTATCTTTTGTTTTTTTCAGTAACTCAATTCCATCACCTGAAAAAGTAGTTATATTTTTTACTTTTAATTGTTGATAATTGTGTTTTACAATTGTTGATAAAGCTTCATTTATTTCGCAATGTGTTATCTCTTTAAAATGCTTTGAAAAATAGAAACAGTCTACACCAAAACCTCCTGTAATATCAATAATTGAATGACCAGAAAGGATTTCTGATTTGTATTTGGCTGTAATTTCTGAAGAAGTTTGTTCAATGCTAATCTTTGCAGGATAATAAATATTTTCTTCTTGAAACCAAGTTGGTAATTTATGCTCAGATTTTTGTTTGGCAATAATTTGATTAGCTAATTCTTGAGCTAATACACCCTCAAAAGGACTTCCTTTTAAAATCAGTTTTGTGATGTCTGTTTTTAAATAATCAGTAATATATTGCTGAACTTCTGGTTGTAGAATTGCAAGATTCAAAACGTCTTTAAATGTCTTTTGTGATGGATTTTACAATCTTATTGTCTGACAAAAACTCTTTTAAAATAACTTTTAAAGCAGTGTATAAAGGCACAGCTGTAATCATACCAACTACTCCAAAAAGTAAACCTCCAATAATAATAATTAAGAAAATTTCTAAAGGATGAGATTTTGTGGTTTTTGAAAAAATTATTGGCTGACTCGCAAAATTATCTACTAATTGTGCAATAAAATATCCAATCATTACATAAATGGTAGTTGGTAAAATCTCATTCTGAAAATCTTGCCCAATGTTACTTGTCATTGATAAAATAAACATAATTACTGCCCCAATCATAGGCCCAACATATGGAATTAAGTTGAGCAACGCACATAAAAAAGCTATGACTACGGCGTTATTTATTCCAAAAATTAATAAAATAATCGTGTATAAAACAAATAAAATGGTGATTTGAAATATCAATCCAATAAAATATCTTGATAATAAATCGTTAATGGTTTCTAATGATTTTGAAAATCTTCCTTCTTTACCATTAGGGATAATGGTCATTACTCCTTTTTTTAATAGTTGACTATCTTTCATAAAAAAGAAAGAGATAAATAATACTGAGAATAAACCGACACTTAAAGAGCCTAAAGTTCCTAAAATTGAATTTAAAAAATTTGGAATTTCTTGAAACTGAGATAAAAAATCTACGTTTTTTAATTCTCCCAAAACATCAATTCCCTTTGATGAAAAATAAGCTGTTATTTGATTAAAAACCTGTTGAACATTAGCTTGTAATTTATCTACTTCTAATAAAGATAAACTCTTGCCTTGTTCTGCTACTAAAGGGATAAACATTAAAATTAAACCCGTTAAAAAACCTAACATCACAATCATTGTAAAAATAACTGCTAAGGTGTTTGGAAATTTTAATTTCCTTCTTAAAAACAGGATAATAGGTCTTGCAATTAAGGATAAAATTGCAGCAATAATAATGTAAACAATTACAGATTGAATTTTATATAGAAAATATCCTAAAAGGAAAATTCCGAAGAGAATCCCTAAGGCTCTTAATATTCCGTTTGCTATTGTTTTCGATGTCATTAGTTATATCCTTTTACAGTTCCCATACTTAATTTTCTACCTTTACCAAAGGTATGATTTGTTGGTAATAAAGTGCCGCTTTCTGTGGTAATCCAATCTTCCCAAGTAGCTGGAGTTCCATTCATTCTTCCATTTTTTAAATACATTTTGTAGCTTTTAGGAACAAAAGTTGAATCTAAAATCCAAACATAAGAATCTCCAGGAGTTGTGCCACCACTTGTATATGTTACTCGTAAAGCATCTTTATCATTAACTTTTTCAATGTTTCTTACAACACCATCATCAAATAATTTATGAGGTGCAACTAACCAAAATGAATCGTTATTAAAAATATTCCAAGCTCTTTTTACAATTTTTTCATCTTGAATTTCTTGCTTTTCATCTTTAAAATAAACAGTGCTTTTTTCGATATCAGCTGGAAATAAATTTACACGAAAATCATCCCAAGAAACATCTACAATATGTTTTTCTTTATCCCATTTAAAATGTCTTTTTCCTGCAAAACTCCATTCTAAATAATATGTTTTTTTGTAATTTTTGTGTTTAATAGCTTTTAAAATTTTATAAGAAAGTTCGTTCGCTCTTTCGTTATACGCTTTTACTTCTCCCATATTTAACTCCATCCCAAATAAAGAAAGCTTGTGTTTTGTAGGTAATTTTATACCTGCTTCTGTATTTTTCCAATCTGACCAAGTTGCAGAAACGCCACCTATGGGAATGATTGTAGTCCACATTTTATAGGAAATAGGAAAGTAGTTTTCGTCTAAAATCCATAAATAAGAATCTCCAGGAGTTGAGCCTCCAGATTTATAAGTAATTAATAAAGCATCTTTGTTATTGTGTTTTACAATACTTCTTTCTGTGCCTTTATCAAAAATTTTGAAAGGAGCAATTAACCAAAAAGAATCATTATTAAAATAATTTTGAGCCTGTTTTATAAGTTCATTATTCTTTGAGAGTTTTCCATCAATGTATAATTCAGATTTTTCAAAATCTTTGGTATTTAGCGTCACTTTGTAATTTGCCCAAGAAATATGTACTATATTTTCTTGTTTATGCCAAGTATAAAAGTGTTTGTTTCTAAAACTCCATTTTAAGATTTCAGTTTTTTCAAAAGCTTGATGATTAATTGCATTAAACATTTTAATAGCTAAAGCATCTGCTTCTTTGCCTTTTTTTCCTTCTGGTAAAGGCTCATTATTTGCGAAATAATAAATTCCTCCAGCAACTATTAAAAGCAATAAAATAATTCCAATAAATTTAAAAAGCTTCTTCATTTTTTTTTAGAGTTAAAAAAATCAGAAGCTAAAATATCAATTTTTAAAAGAAGAAACTATTTGTTTGCCTCATAATAATCTAAAACGTGTTTTGGAATTTCCATTTGTCGTGGTTTTCCTTCATCAGGAATTGGATATTCAGCGACTTGTTTTATAGGTACCAAACCTGCCCAAACATCTAAATTATAATCTTCTGGCTCATCACCAACACCGACATCTCTAATTTTTGCAGAAGCTGTTTCAATCGTCATTTCTAAGGTTAAAGTTCTATCAAATTCTTGTTGATTCATTTCTCTAATTCCATCCCATCTGCCTTTCATCATATGTTCCATAAAACAAAAAAGTGCAGCGTTTTTAGCCTCTTTTTCCTCAATTTTTTTAACAGAACCAAACAGTGTTGCAGATCTGTAATTTACAGAGTGGTGAAAACCTGAACGCGCTAAAACTAACGCATCTAAATGCATTACAGTCATACTCATTGTGCCTTCTTTTAAAAGTGTGGTTAACATTCTATTAGCATTAGAACCGTGCAAAATAATTTTGTTATTCATTCTTCCGTAAGCCATAGGAATTGTAATTGCTTTTCCGTCGAAAACATAACCAACATAGCCTATAAAACCAGCATCTAAAATGGTATTTATTTTTTCTACATTGTAAGTTGCTCTGTTTGCACCTCTTTTAATTCTATTGATTTTTGATTGTTCGTATGTTTTCATTATTTCAATTTTTTAACTAAAACGTGATTTTTATATCCTTTGTTTTCGACAACAAAATCGATAAAACCTGCTTTTTTATAATTATTCAATTCGTAAAATTGAATTGCTTTGTAATTAAGAATGTAGGTAACCAACCAAATAACATCGAATTTTAATTCGGTTACTTTTTCAATAACCTTATGATGCAATTGGCTTCCTAATTTCTTTCCTAAAAAATCATTGAGAATATAAATTTTATCTAACTGACAAACCCTCTTTTCTATGACGAAATCCAAAGTTTTATGGAGTATCACTTTAGCAAAACCTACAGGAAGTTCATCATCATAAATAAGCCAAAAAATGTTGTTTTTATCTTCAAGGTCTTTAGTGATTTTTGAGACATTAAAAGAGGCATCACAAAAAGATAATACTTCATTTTTGTTTTCTATATATTGACTATGAGATTCGTTAAAGGTAATTCTACCTAACAATGCTATAATTTGTGTATCAGAGATATTGGCTTCTTTTATAGTAATCATTTTTATCTTTTTGAGGGTTGGGTTTCTTTATAGTAATCTGAGTTTAATTTTGCCTTTTCTAGATTTTTAGGTTTAAAAACTCTTTTTGTTGATGCAGGATATTTTTCAATCAATTTTAAAGGACGAATTGGACGCTCTACAAAATTTCCAGAACAACTTGGACAAACGTTTTCAAAAATTTCTACTGCACAGGTTTTACAATACGTACATTCAAAAGAACATATCATAGCTTCTGATGATGTGTTGGGTAAATCTTTGTTACAATGTTCGCAATTGGGTCTTATTTCTAACATAAACTAATTTTTAAATACGATAAGCTCTCTTAGCACTTTTAATTTGTTCTTCTTCTGTGGTATTAGGAAAAAGAATATATTTTGGAGCTATAATTGGTTTTACTTGCATTACAGTTATAACTGTTATGCTAGCAAAAGGAAAATTACCTTCAGTCATTTTAGTGAGTATTTTTTCCATCTCAAAAAAATTAGTGTGAGATTTCGTTATGATTTCGGCTGTACCTTTTAATTGATATCCTTTTTGAACTAAAATATCGATAAAGCTGATACAAACATTATTATTTTGATTGATATTTTTTACAGTTTGCGGAGAAGCAATATTGGCAACAATTATTTTATCATCTTTATAAAAACGAAATATTTCTTTAGGAGAAACATTTGGTATATTTTCATTTGATGAAGTTGCCAACCAACAAAGCACACTTTTATCAATAGATTTTTGAATTTCCTTAGTTATTTTCATCTTCAATTATTTTTTCTGTTTTTATAAATATTTCTCTTTAATAACTTCTATATGCCAAATATCGTGACCAATTATGATAAAAGCAGCAGCTCTTGCAGACATTTTTCCGTCATTTGCGTTTCCTATAAAACACAAATCATCAGTGGTTAAGCTTTGTAATAAAGCTATGGAATTATTCCTGTTGATAATAAATTCATTCAATAAATCATCTAAAGATTTTTTATCAGCATTAGAAGGTTTTATATAGACATCTTGATCATAACCCGCTAAAGCTGTTGTGTCTTTTCTTGCAATTCGAAAACATCTATAAATAAATATTCTTTCTGTATCTATTAAATGTTGTAAAATTTCTTTTATTGACCATTTTTCAGGTTGATAACTGAAATTCAATTTAATTTCAGGAATCGATTTCAAAAATGAAATCATTTGTGTTTTTCCATCAATAAAACCTTGAATCAATTCAGTTTTATCATGCAACTTATCAATATATCTTTGATAGTAGCTATCAAATTCATTCGCATTTAACACTTGTTTTTTCATTTTCTATCATTTAATGATATCAAAATTAGTATTTTTATGGACTATTTAAATCGTCCAGAATAAAAATAAATAATAGTCCAGTTTATGTTTCCATATAAAACTAGTTTTCAAATTGATAGAAAAACCAACCAAGCTTTGTATTTACAATTGTCAAATCAATTTATTCAATTAATAAAAGAAAGAAAACTAGTACCTGAAACTAAATTACCAGGAAGTAGAGTTTTATCTGAATTATTAGGAGTTCATAGAAAAACAATTGTGGCTTGTTATGAAGAATTATTATTGCAAGGTTGGGTAGAAAGTGTTCCTAAAAAAGGAACATTTGTAAATTCTAAATTGCCAAAATTAAATCAACAAAGTTTTAATGCAGATAAAGAAATTTTACTAAAAGAATCAGTAGGTTTTCAGTTTTATAAAAATTATGATTTAGAAAGAAAATATTTTAAACATCAAGACGGATTTATGTACTTAAATGATGGAGTTTCTGATGCTAGATTAACACCAACGGAAGATTTAGCAAGAACGTATAGACGTATTTGTAGTAGAAAAAATATTTATGAAGAAATGTCTTATGGCTCTCTTTTTGGTAACGAAAAACTGAGAAATACTCTTGCCAATTATCTAAATAAAACACGTGGTTTAAATATTAATAAAGACAACATATTGATTACGAGAGGAAGTCAAATGGGTATATTTTTAAGTGCAAAATTATTGTTGCAAAAAGAGGACACTATTATTGTTGGTAAAACAAATTACACTTCTGCAGATGCAACTTTTTTACAGACAAAAGCAAATTTGTTACGAGTTACTGTAGATGAAAATGGTTTGGTTAGTGATGAAATTGAGCAAATTTGTCAACAACAAAGCATAAAAGGTGTTTATGTAACTTCTCATCATCATCATCCCACAACAGTTACTTTGTCAGCAGAAAGAAGGATTCATTTACTAAACCTTTCAAAAAAATACAATTTTGCAATAATTGAAGACGACTATGATTACGATTTTAACTACAATCATTCACCTATTTTACCATTAGCAAGTCATGATACCAATGGAAATGTAATTTATATTGGTTCAGTTTGTAAAACTGTGGCTCCAGTGTATAGAATCGGTTATTTAATTGCTGCTAAAGAATTTGTAAATGAAGCCGCAAAACATCGTAGATTTATTGATAGACAAGGAGATGCTTTACTAGAATTGGCTTTTGAAGATTTTATAAAATCAGGAGATTTAGATAGACATATAAATAAAGTGATGAAGGTTTATAAAGCGAGAAGAGATTTATTTTGCCAATTATTAAAAGAAAAATTTTCTGATGTTTTTTCGTTCGAAATTCCAAAAGGAGGAATGGCTGTTTGGTTAAAACTGAATGATAACTATTCATGGGAAACTATTGCAGAAATTGCAAGAAAATACAAGTTAGAAATAGGGGAGTGGCAACGTTATGACAATGCAGACTTAGGTCATAATTCAATTAGAATTGGTTTTGCAACTTATAATGAAGAAGAAATTTATGAGTTGATAAGTAGACTTTCTAGAACAATAGAGGAAATTAAAAACTGATGTTTTCTATTGGAACTGTCATTTCGAAATGAGCTTTTTGAAGCGATTGAGAAATCTCAATAATTTATTTTATTAAGATTCCTCTTCATTCTTCATTCGGAATGACAGAGGAGAATATCTTCTTAAATTTTTTAGACAATTCCTTAGTATTAAAAATTTTTTTCTTTGAAAATGGATGCACAAACTCCAAGGTTGAAGCGTGTAAATACAAGCCTTTTCCTTTTAATTTTAATAATTCATTTCCATAATTTTTATCTCCTAATATTTGATGACCAATACAGGATAAATGTTTTCTTATTTGATGTTTTCTGCCTGTCTTAGGTTTGAGTTCTACTAAATTTAAAAACTCAAAACGTTTTGAAATAACCGATTTTAAAACGTTAAATTGAGTAGATGAATTTTTGTTGTCAACTTTTAAATTAATAGTGCCACCTAAACACATTTTGCCAATTGCAATAGCATGATATGTTTTGGTAATTTCTTTATTTTGGAATAATTCACTTAGTTTAATAATTGCTGAACTTGTTTTTCCAACGAGTAAAAGTCCGCTAGTTTGATAATCTAATCGATGAATTGGCTGAGGTTTTACAGCATCTGGTTGATTGCTTTTTTGCAAGTTTTGTGAAAGTGCATTTGCTATGGTTACAAATTTATTTCCACTGACTAAAATTCCTGCGGGTTTGTATATAATTGCTAAATAATCATCTTCAAATAAAACTTCTAAATCTAATTTTAATCTTTTAAAAGTTGATGATTTTTCTGATTCAAAAAGCTCAATTTTCTCCCCACCAGAAATATATTTTGAAGTTGTAGCTAAAGTTCCATCAATAAAAACAAGTCCTTTTTTGATGGCTTTTTTGATGCCAGATTTAGTAGGAATGGTTTTAAAAACACCCACAGCATATTCTTGAAAACGAATAGGTGTTTCTATTTTTTTTGCAATAAAAGTTTCTACAAGTTGCATTATTTCGCAAACAATTGTCCAATATCTTTAAAGGCTTTAAACTCTAGGGCGTTGTTTTCTGGGTCCATAAAAAACATAGTTGCTTGTTCACCCACTTTTCCTTTAAAGCGAATACAAGGTTCAATTTCAAATTTTGTGTTGACTGCTTTTAATCTTTCTGCCAAAGCATTCCAATCTTCCCAAGTTAACACAACTCCAAAATGCGGAACAGGAACATTATGTCCATCTACATCATTAGAAATTCTTACAGGTGTAAAACCATCTTTAACGTGAATTACTAATTGATGTCCGAAGAAATTAAAATCTACCCAATCTTGTGTTGAGCGTCCTTCTTCACAGTTTAAAACATCTCTATAAAAGGTTCTGCATTTTTCTAAATCTTGCACTGGAATTGCTAAGTGAAATGGTTGTATCATAATTTTAAGTTTCTAAGTTGAGATTTCTCCTATTGTCGAAATGACATACGTTAAATTATTTTAGTTTTGCTAACTGCTAACTGCTAACTGCTAACTGCTAACTGCTAACTGCTAACTGCTAACTGCTAACTGCTAATTGTGAATTAAAACCCAACAGCTGTATCATCTCCTCTAGGATCAGCACCACCTTCTAATGTTCCATTGGGTAATACTAATATAGCATCAACGCGACCTATAATCAAAGAATTTCTTTCTAAAATTTGATAGCCTAGAGATTCTAATTTCTGTTTTGTTTCCTTGTCAAATCCATTAGGTTCCATTCTAATGATATCTGGTAACCATTGATGATGAAAACGCGGTTGATTTACAGATTCTTGCATGCCCATTTTATAATCAACAACATTAATGATGTTTTGTAAAACGGATGTGATGATAGTAGAGCCACCAGGAGTTCCCACAACCATTTTTAATTTTCCATCTTTTTCTACAATTGTTGGGGTCATTGAACTTAACATTCTTTTTTCTGAAGCAATAGCATTGGCTTTAGAACCTACCAAACCGTAAACATTTGGTACTCCAGGTTTGCTAGAAAAATCATCCATTTCATTGTTTAAGAAAAAACCAGCTCCCTTTACCAAAACTTTAGAGCCATAACCCGTGTTTAAAGTAGTAGTTACAGAAACTGCATTTCCAAATTGGTCAACTATAGAATAATGCGTGGTCTCATCACTTTCATAACCTAAAATTTTTCCTTGAGAAACTTCTGATGATGGTGATGCTTTATCCCAAGAAAAAGATGCCATTCTTTTGTTAATGTAATTTGTATTTGTTAGACTATCAATGGGTACGTTTACAAAATCAATATCACCTAAATAATGAGCTCTATCTGCATAAGATCTTCTTTCAGCTTCCGTTAATAATTGAATGTATTTTGTTGAATTGTGTTTTATTTTTGATAAATCATAAGGCTCAATCGATTTTAAAATTTGAGCTAAACAAATTCCACCACTTGCCGGTAAAGTCATCGATGTAATATTGTAATCTCTATATGAAAACTCAATAGGATTTCGCCATATGGCTTTGTATTTTTCTAAATCTTTATGGGTAATAATTCCTCCTAATTCAGAAACATAATTTACTAACAAATCTGCCGTTTTTCCTTTGTAAAAACCGTCTTTACCAAAATCGCGAATGCGTTCTAAAGTTTGTGCTAATTCCTCTTGTTTTAAGGTATCACCTTTTTTCCATAACCTTTCAAAAAGTGTAGCGTAATTATTAGCTTTTTTAAAGTAAAATGAAGCTTTATTTAAAGAATTGGCTTGTTTTTCAGTTACGGTAAAACCATTTCTAGCTAAATCGATGGACGGTTGTATTAAATCTTTAAAAGGTAAACTTCCCATTTTTTGATGCACTTCAAAAACACCAGCTACGGAACCAGGAATTCCAACTGCATGAGCCCCCAAAACACTCTTGTTTTTTATTACGTTTCCAAGCGAATCCAAATACATATCTTTATGTGCAGTTATTGGCGCTTTTTCTCTAAAATCTAAAGCGCCTTTAGTGCCATCATTATTTCTGTAGACTAGAAACCCACCTCCACCAATATTTCCTGCAACTGGATAAACTACTGCCAAAGCAAAATGGGTAGCTATCATTGCATCATAAGCGTTTCCACCTTTTTCTAAAATGTCTGAACCAATTTTTGAAGCTTCTTCTCTTGCAGAAACTACCATTGCTTTTTGTGCAATTACACCTGTAATTTTTTCTTTTTTACAAGAGATGAAAAGAGATAAAAATGAGAGTAGGAAAAGTAGGTTTCGTTTTTTCATTCTTTGTTGTTTAATTTTTCTTTTCCATTGATGAAAAGAAACAAAAATCTAGACTGATTTTAATTTTTTTAAATTCTACTCTTTATTGCATTTTCGCATCCAGACCACTTCGTTCTTTGGATGCTTACCATTTCATACAGTTTGAATTTTCACAAAAATTAAAAGTAGGTCATTATTATTAGCTGATTAATTCACTTAATTTATTACTAGAAAACGCTATTAAATCTTTAAAAAAGAATGTAAAATCATTTTCTAATTCTGGAGTTAATTCTTTTAAATCCTCAATAGCTAAATGCATTTGCGATTTGCCTTTGGTTCTGTTGTTCATTCCGTTTAAAACACGTGCAATACCATCCTCAAATTGATAATTATACAATATATCATACTCAATCATATACTTAATAAATTGCTGCGATTTTACAGGTAATTCATCTGATTTTTCTCTAAACAAATTGTAAATGGAATGCGTATAAATGTCTAATGGAATAGCAGAATACGTTGACCAGTTTTTTGCTAAAAAATAGTCGTAAAAAATATCGATAATTACGCCATCATAATGTCGGTAACGTTCATGTAATCTGCGTTTACTCTTTCTAACAATTTCGTGAGCATCTGTATAGGTATCTATTTCTCTGTGTAAGAAAATACCTTGCTGAATCTCTGCATTAAAATGCTCAAATTGATTACCTCTAACATGATCTGCAATAAAATTGCCAATCATGATGTTGGCGTTGTTTTGAGATAAATAGAGATGGGCTAGGAAATTCATTCGATAAAAGTAAACAAAAAACCATAACTTTTAAGTTATGGTTTTTAAACATTATAAATTACTTTTTAAGAAATTAAAATTTTAATTATTCTATAATAATTTTATTAGTTACAGTTCCTTTATTAGTAATTATTTTTAACAAATATATCCCCTTAGGTAGGGTGAATATATTAATAGTTACTTCATTTTTATTTTCAATGAATTTGTCTTCTTTAATCATTTTGCCTAAATAACTATAAAACACTATGTTTTTTATGTAATTATTTGATTTTAAAGTTATTAAATCTTTAGTGGGATTTTGTGATAGTGTTACTGTTACCTTGTTATAATTTTTTAGACTTACAGTATTATTACAATTACTATCTACAATAGTAGTTAAACCCTGTGAATCTATTTGAGTTTGGATATCTGCTATTTGTGAATTATCTGCACATATATAGGTCAAACTCGGATTTCCATAAAATTCAAGATAGGATTCTATTGAATTGTTTTTAACGTAAAGTGTTTCTAAGTTATTATTTACAACTCTTAAAGATTTTAATTTGGTTAAATGATTTAAATCTAGTGAAGTTAGTTTATTGTTTTCTAAGTGTAATTGTTCAATATTATTTGCTCCTGAAAGGTCTATAGTTTCAAGATTGCTCGAGCCAATAGTAAGTTTTTTTATTTTATCAAATCCAGAAAAATCAATAGTAGATAAATTTATACCCCAAACTTCAAATACCTCTAAGTTTTTTGAACTTGTAAGATTTATTGACGAAATGTTTCCACCCATACTGCAGTAAAATCTTTTTAAATTTGGCAAATTACTAAAATCAACATTTGTCAATTTATGAGGGGTTGCATCAAACCTGAAATCTATAGTCTCTATGTTTCTGCTTCCAGTTAAATTCAAAGAAGAAAGATTGTAACACCCTCCTAGAGAAAATGTTTTTAATGATGGTAAGTTGCTCAAATCTAAGGAGGTAATTGTAGGATTGCCAATTCCCGAAATAAATAATTCATATAAATTATTCATACCTCCAAGGTTAACACTATTAAGTTTATTAGATCCAATCGATAATTTTTCCATTGCTAAACAATTCAATAAACTAACATCCTTTAAGTTTGAGTTATAAGAAGGCAGTTTTAAACTAATTAATTTGTCACAGTTTATTAAATTTAAAGATTCCAATGTGCTTGTGTTGGTTAAGCCAAAAAAATTAAGATTAAGACTTGTAATCGGATTTTCAGATAAATTTAAGGTTTTTAAAAATTTAATGCTGGATAAATCAATACTGGAAAGATTGTTGGGGCCTTTTAAATCAATATGCTGCAAACTAAACATTCCACTTACTACCAATGAAGATAGTTCTTTAGAATGGCAATCAAGCTCGTTTAACGAAGTTACGTTCTCTAAATTTAATGTTTTTATAGAATTAGAATTATTCGTATTTAAACTTGTTAATTTACTGCAATTTGAGAGATTTACTTCTTCTAGTTTTTGCAAGTTGCTGATATCTAGATTGGTAATTGGGTTTTTTGATAAATACAATGACTTTAAATTTGTTAATCCAGATAAATCAATACTGTTTAATTGATTAGAAGCACTAAGATTAATATTTTCTAAAGAATATGCACCACTTAAAATAATTGAAGATAAGGCTGGTGAATTACAAACGAATTTATTTAAAGAACTTACATTGTTTAAGTTTAAAGTTTTTAAAGAAGTGGTATTGTAAGTATTTAAGCTTGTTAATTGGTTACAATTAGAGAGATTTAATGTTTCTAAATTTGTTAAATTACTGATATCTAGATTAGTAATTGGGTTTGATGATAGGTCTAAATTTTTTAGTTTAAATAAATTTGATAAATCGATATTAGTAATTTTGTTTACAGCGCTAAGATTTATTGTTTCTAGACCAAAAGCTCCTGTTAAATTTACTGATGACAATACTGTAGAACTACAAACAAGATTAGTTATTGTATGTGAATACCTTAAGTCAATAGTCTTTATAGAGTTAGAATTATTTGTATTCAAACTTATTAATTTGTTACAATATAAGAGGTTTACTTCTTCTAGTTTTTGTAAGTTGCTGATATCTAAAGAGGTTATTGGATTATATGATAAATTTAAAAATTTTAAATCAACAAATTCAGATAAGTCAATGTTTGTAATTTTATTGGTAGCAGCAATATTTAAATCTTGTAAAGAAGAAACTCCATTTAAAATTAAAGAATTCAATTCTTCAGAATCACATGACAATTCTAATAAAGAACTTGAATTTGATAAGTTAATATTTTTTAGTTTATTGGATTTAGTAGCGTTTAATTTTTTTAATGAAGTACAATTCTGAATATTTAAAACCTCTAAATTAGATGGGTTTCCACCAATTCCTGTTAAATTACTAACATCTAAATTAGTAATTGGGTTTGATGATAGGTCTAAATTTTTTAAATTATATAAATTTGATAAATCGATATTAGTAATTTTGTTTACAGCGCTAAGATTTATTGTTTCTAGACCAAAAGCTCCTGTTAAATTTACTGATGACAATACTGTAGAACTACAAACAAGATTAGTTATTGTATGTGAATACCTTAAGTCAATAGTCTTTATAGAGTTAGAATTATTTGTATTCAAACTTATTAATTTGTTACAATATAAGAGGTTTACTTCTTCTAGTTTTTGTAAGTTGCTGATATCTAAAGAGGTTATTGGATTATATGATAAATTTAAAAATTTTAAATCAACAAATTCAGATAAGTCAATGTTTGTAATTTTATTGGTAGCAGCAATATTTAAATCTTGTAAAGAAGAAACTCCATTTAAAATTAAAGAATTCAATTCTTCAGAATCACATGACAATTCTAATAAAGAACTTGAATTTGATAAGTTAATATTTTTTAGTTTATTGGATTTAGTAGCGTTTAATTTTTTTAATGAAGTACAATTCTGAATATTTAAAACCTCTAAATTAGATGGGTTTCCACCAATTCCTGTTAAATTACTGATATCTAGATTAGTAATTGGGTTTGATGATAGGTCTAAATTTTTTAAATTATATAAATTTGATAAATTAACATTAGTAATTTGATTGCCTTCTGCAATAAGTTTTACAAGGTTTGTGAAAAATTGAATACCTTCTAAATTAGAAATATTTTTATTAGATAAATCTAATTCAGTAATAGTTATAGCTTCACTTTCTTGAATTTCATTATCATTATTAGTATCTAAACCAGAGGCTATTAAAGCATTTTTTAAATTGACATCAGGAAAATTAATTTGAGCTTTTAGACTAAAAAAAAAGCTAAATAAAAATAGAGAAAAGAGAATTTTTTTCATGTTTGCAGATTTTTTTTGTAAAATTAAAAATTTTATTAAAAAACCACAACGAATGAGTTGTGGTTTTTTTAATATTTATACTCTTTGTCATTTCGAGCTTGTCGAGAAATCTATTTAAAGAAATTCTTCCAGTGCAGTCGGAATGGTATTCGCTAGTTATTCAACATCACTGGCATTACCAACATGGTCACTTGTTCTCCTTCATCTGTACCGTCAATAGGAGTTAAAATTCCTGCTCTATTTGGTAAACTCATTTCAATTAAAACTTCGCTAGAACTTAAATTGTTTAGCATTTCGCTTAAAAAACGAGAGTTGAAACCAATTTGCATATCATCACCTTGGTAATCGCAACTTAAACGTTCATCAGCTTTGTTAGCAAAATCTAAATCTTCCGCAGAAATATTTAATTCTGTTCCCGCCATTTTTAAACGAATCTGATGTGTTGTTTTGCTAGAGAAAATAGACACACGTCTTACAGAGTTTAAGAAAGAAGCTCTATCAACCGTTAATTTATTCGGATTTTCTTTCGGAATAACCGCTTCATAATTCGGATATTTTCCATCAATTAAACGACACACTAAAACTACATTGTCAAACGTAAATTTTGCATTGGCATCGTTATATTCAATAGTTACTTCGCTCTCAGAACCTCCTAAAATTCCTTTCAATAAGTTTAAAGGTTTTTTTGGCATAATGAATTCCGCAGTTTGATCTGCAGTAACATCTGTTCTAGAATATTTTACCAATTTATGAGCATCAGTAGCAACAAATGTTAAACTTTGCGAACTGAATTGAAAAAACACTCCACTCATTACAGGGCGTAAATCATCATTACCAGCCGCAAAAATAGTTTTAGAAATCGCAGTTCCTAAAATATGTGCAGGAACTACTGTAGTGCTTGGAGAAGCTAAAGTAACTGCTTTTGGGAACTCATCACCACCAAAATACGCCATATCGTATTTCCCTTGATCAGAACTGATTTCAATGGTATTATCACCTTCTGTTTTAAACGTTAAAGGCTGATTGGGAAATGTTTTTAATGTATCTAATAATAATCGGGCAGAAACAGCAATTGAGCCAGAGCTTTCGCTTTCTACTTCTACCACAGAACTCATGGTTGTTTCTAAATCTGATGCAGAAACTTTAAGCTCATTTTCAGATAATTCGAATAAAAAATTATCTAAAATGGGTAAGGTATTATTACTATTTATAACGCCGCCTAAAACTTGTAATTGTTTTAACAATTGCGAACTCGATACAATAAATTTCATTGATTTTCTTTTCTTAATTAGTATAAAACCAGGTCTTAATTAAAATGACTATCATAAAACGCCTTTTTTCCTTTCTACTTCAAAATAAAAAGAAACCTTAACTATGGCTATGCTTTAATTTTCTTTTTTGTACAAAGAAAAAAATCATCATTTTATTTGATAGAAATTTTTATCAAGAAATGGTTTACAAATATAACTTTAATAAGTGATTTTAAAAATTAATTTATTAACAGGTTATGAGCATTTTGTTGATGAATTTGAAAACGTTATAATTATGTTAACAAGCAATGTTTTTGATGGATAAAAAACTACATTTGTTTGTTATCAACTATAAAAAATGAAGAAACTTTTATTTTCAATTTCAGTGTTTTTACTGATTTCAATAGCGGCTTTTGCACAAAAACCTCAAAAATTAACTTCAAATCAGATTTACGAGAAAATTCAAAAACTCAATTTTTTAGGAACTGCTTTGTACATTGCTGCGCATCCTGATGATGAAAATACGAGATTAATCGCCTATTTAGCAAATCAAGTAAAAGCGAGAACCGGATATTTGTCTTTAACAAGAGGAGATGGAGGTCAGAATTTAATCGGACCAGAAATTCGTGAATTATTAGGGGTTATTAGAACCCAAGAATTATTAGCTGCAAGAAACGTTGATGGAGGAGAACAGTTTTTTACAAGAGCCAACGATTTTGGATATTCTAAACATCCAGATGAAACCTTAAAAATTTGGGACAAAGACAAAGTGTTGAGTGATGTAGTTTGGGCAATCAGAACGTTTAAACCGGATGTAATCATAAACAGATTTAATCATAGAACTCCTGGTACAACTCACGGACATCATACAAGTTCTGCAATGTTAAGTGTTGAAGCATTTGATTTGGCTGGAGATCCTACCAAATATAAAAATCAATTAAAGTATACCAGTTCTTGGCAACCCAAACGTTTATTTCATAATACTTCTTCTTGGTTTTACCGAGATAAAAAGAAGTTTGAAGAGATAGCTAAAGACTTTACAAAGTTTGATATTGGTGTATATTATCCGTTAAAAGGAGTTTCGAACAACGAATTGGCATCCATAGCAAGCAGTCAGCATTTGTGTCAAGGTTTTGGAAGATTAACCACAAGAGGAGCGCAAACAGAATATGCTGAATTTTTAAAAGGAACTCCTTTAAAAGATAAAAATGATATTTTTTCAGGCATCAATACCACTTGGAATCGTGTTGAAAATGGAGGAGAAATAGGTGATATTTTATATGAAATTGAACAAAATTTCGATTTTGTAAATCCGTCTAAACACTTGCCAAAGTTGATGGAAGCCTACAAAAAAATACAACGATTAAAAGATAGTCATTGGCGAGTAATTAAAGAAAAGCAAATCAAAGAAATTGTAGAAGCCTGTGCAGGTTTGTATCTAGAAGCTTCTGCTGTGAGTTCTTCTGGAACTCCGAATTCTAAAATAGACGTAAATTTTGAAGTCTTAAATAGAAGTGATGTAAATATAGAATTGACCTCTATAACGTCTTCAATTGATAAAAAAACCATTGTAAAAGAGTTGGATTTATCACAAAACAAACGTATCAATTTTAAAGAAACCATTAATTTAAATACCAAAAGCTATTCAGACCCTTATTGGTTAAGAGAAGAGGCTTCTTTGGGAATGTATAAGGTGGGTAACAGGCAATTAATAGGGAAACCAGAAACACCAAGACCTGCTAAAATTTCTTTCAATTTAATTATTGATGAAACGCCAATTTCAATTACTAAAAATGTAGTTAGAAGATATGCTGAACGCGATAAAGGTGAGATTTATGAACCTTTTGAAATCTTACCTAAAGTAACCACAAAACTGAAAAATAAAGTGCTCATTTTTTCTGATGATACACCTCAAAAAATTCAAGTTGAGGTAAGAGCAGGAACTCAAAATGTAAGTGGAAAAGTTTTTTTAAATGTTCCAATAAGTTGGGATGTTTCGCCAGCAGCAATAAATTTTTCAATCGAACAGAAAAATGATAAACAAACTTTTGAGTTTATAGTTACTCCATCTAAAAATCAATCAGAAGGGAAATTAAAAGTGGTTGCAACTTCAAACGGAAAAAACTACACTAAAGAGTTGGTAGAAATCAATTACAATCACATTCCAAAGCAATCGGTTTTGTTAAATTCTGAGGCAAAAGTGGTTCGTTTAAACATTAAAAAAGTTGGGAATTATATTGGATATATTAAAGGAGCAGGAGATGCAGTTCCTGAAAATTTACGCCAGATAGGATATACAGTTGTTGAGATGAACCCATCAGAAATTAATGAAGAAAATTTACAAAAATATGATGCTATTGTTTTAGGAATTAGAGCTTATAATGTAGTGAAAGAATTAAAATTTAAACAAAGATTCTTACTCAATTATGTTGAAAAAGGCGGAAATTTAATAGTGCAATACAACACGAGTAGAAGAGTAGATGTTGGGGCTCCTTATGACTTAAGATTGTCTAGAGATAGAGTTACAGATGAATTTGCTGAGGTGAGAATTTTGGAGAAAAATCATGCTGTACTGAATTTTCCAAATAAAATCACTCAAGATGATTTTAACGGTTGGGTACAAGAAAGAGGATTGTATTTTCCGGACAAATGGAGCTCAGAATATACTCCAATATTGTCTATGAATGATAAAGGAGAAAAGCCTAAAAATGGAAGTTTACTCATTGCAAAATATGGTAAAGGAAATTACATCTATACAGGTTTAAGTTTCTTTAGAGAATTACCTGCAGGTGTTTCTGGAGCCTATAAATTGTTTGCAAATATACTTTCTGTTGGTAAAGAGAAAATTGAAGTAAAACAAAAAATCAAGAAATAATGAATGAGCAAAAATATCCTTGGAAAAAAGAGTACACATTGGTTTTGGTTGCGAATGCCATTTACTTGATTGCGTTTTATTTTATTACCAACTTTTTTACAGTTTAATTTATGGAAATAGAAAGTAAATTACACCTTGTAGATTGGATAATTTTATCGGTTACCCTTATTTTTATAGTGGCTTATGGAACATATGTAACGCGTAAAAACACCAATGTTACAGACTATATAAAAGGAGGAAATGACACCAAATGGTGGACAATAGGATTGTCTGTAATGGCAACACAGGCAAGTGCTATCACGTTTTTATCAACTCCAGGGCAAGCGTTTCATAGCGGAATGGGTTTTGTGCAATTTTACTTTGGATTACCGATTGCAATGGTGATTATTTGTGTGGTTTTTATTCCCATTTATCACAAGCTAAAAGTATATACAGCTTATGAATTTTTAGAAGGAAGATTCGACTTAAAAACCAGAAGTTTAGCGGCAATTTTGTTTTTAATTCAACGTGGTTTAGCCTCAGGAATTACCATTTTTGCTCCGGCAATTATTTTGTCTGCGGTCTTAGGATGGGATTTGTTAACCTTGAATATTATCATCGGATTTTTAGTGATTATCTACACCGTTTCTGGAGGAACAAAAGCCGTAAATGTTACGCAAAAACAACAAATGATAATCATTTTCATTGGAATGTTGATTGCATTTTATATGATTATGAGTCAACTTCCCGCAGATATCACTTTTCGAAAAGCGCTAGATATTGCTGGTGCAAGTGGAAAAATGGAAGTCTTAGATTTTTCTTTTGATTTGAATAATAGATATACCGTTTGGACAGGTTTTATTGGAGGAACATTTTTGATGTTGTCTTATTTTGGGACAGATCAAAGTCAGGTGCAACGTTATTTATCTGGTAAATCTGTTAGAGAAAGTCAGTTAGGTATGATTTTTAACGGATTGTTAAAAGTGCCAATGCAATTTTTTATTTTGTTGGTAGGTGTGATGGTTTTTGTGTTTTATCAATTTAATGCATCCCCTTTAAACTTTAACCCAAAGGTTGATGATGCAGTTAAGAATTCAAAATATGCAGCAGATTATCAATCTTTTGAAAAAGAGCACATAGCTATTGAAAATAAAAAGAAAGCATTATTGATTGATGGTTTTCAGATTGAGGAAAAAGAAGAGATCCAATCTTTAAACAAAAGGGATTTAGAGATTAAAGCCTCTGCAAAAAAAATCATTGATAAAATTGATGAAACTTCTATCGAAAAAATTGAATCTAATGATAAAGATTATGTCTTTATTCATTTTATATTAAACAATCTACCAAGAGGTTTAATTGGCTTATTGTTAGCAGTAATTCTATCTGCAGCAATGTCATCCACAGCTTCAGAATTAAATGCGTTGGCAAGTACCACAGCGATTGATTTATATAAAAGAAACGTGAAAGAAGAGAAAAGCGAAGGTCATTATGTAAAAGCCTCTAAGTGGTTTACTTTGGCTTGGGGAATTCTCGCTATTTTGGTAGCCTGTGTTGCCAATTTATTTGATAATTTAATTCAGTTAGTTAACATAATTGGATCTATATTTTATGGCAACGTTTTAGGAATTTTCTTATTGGCATTTTTTATAAAGTTTGTAAAAGGGAATGCTGTTTTTGTGGCGGCAATTATTACCCAAACAATTATAATTGGAGTCTTTTTTCTTGATTGGTTGCCTTATTTATGGCTTAATTTATTAGGATGTGTTTTAGTGATGGGAATTGCCATTTTATTGCAATCTCTTATGCCTAAAAAAGAAAACTTTAACGATTTAGAAACTATCCAAACCAACTAATCTTTTACATGGGGACATATTCGTATTCTAAAGGATTTAAAATAGGAATAACTGTTTTTTTAATTCTCTTAATTGGTGTTTTTATTGCGTTAATTTTTATGCCTTTTTATGATGAAAAAACAAGTGTAAATTCAATCTATATTATTACGCCTATTTCAATTTTTTTAATATTGCTCTGTTTTTTAGGTATTAGAGATCTTTATGTGTCTAAAGTAATTATTACCAAATCTTTTATTTCTGCAAAAAATGTATTGTTTAATAGGAAGCTAAGAATTGAAGAAATTAGTGGATACAAAAAAGTAGAATATTATATCCTTATTTATCCTAAAAGTAGATTTAAAAAAAGAATTAAAATTTCAGATTATATTTCTGATGGCGGAGAAATATTATTTTGGTTACAAGATAATTTTGTTGATTTAACTCTAAAAGTAGAACAAAAAGAAGAAAAAGAATTTTATAGAAATTCGGAATTCGGAATCTCTGTTCATGAAAAAGAAGGGGTGCTTAACAAAGCCACTAAAACAGCAAAATGGATTAAGATAGTGAGTATTTCTATGACTCTTTTAATGTTGTTTTTAACAAAATATTTTAAAAACGAATACTTTGTTTATGTATTAGTTTTTATACCTCTACTAATTATTTTTATAGTTATCTCTTTTAAAGGTATTATTAAATATGAAGAAAAAAAAGAAGATGAAAAAACCATATATCCAAGTGTTTTGTGGGGTTTTTTAGCTCCAATATTTGGACTTCTTTTATATGTGATGTTTGCTATTAATGTTTTAAAATACAATGCAGTTTGGGAAGTATTAGCATACTCAACTATACTCGTTTTCTTTTTATGTGTCTATGGCTCTAAAGAATATAAATTAGAAAATGCCAAAACTATTGGTACTTTCATAAGTTTATTTGTGTTTTCAACCATGTACAGCTTTAGTGTCATCATTATTTTTAATGTGTTTTTTGATACTTCTGAAACCAGTTTACATCAAGCTCCTATTTTAGAAAAAAGAATTAGTAAAGGAAAAACAACAAACTATTACTTTAAGTTGAATCATAGTAATATATCTGATGAAGCACGTGAATTTGATGTTTCTAAATTCATCTATAATTCTAAAAATATTGGAGATTCAGTTCATATCTTTGTCAATCAAGGAAAACTAAATATTCCATATTATAAAATTGAATAAAATGCCAAAGACGATCAAATGGGGAATCATTGGTTTAGGAAAAATAGCCAATAAGTTCGCCACAGATTTAGCAACTATAGCAAATGCAGAATTGTATGCTGTTGCATCTAGAAGTCAAAAAAATGCTGAAGATTTTGCAAAAAAATATTCAGCAACTAAAGCATACAATTCTTACCAATCCTTAGCACAAGATTTGGAAGTAGATGCTGTGTATATTGCCACTCCGCATAGTTTTCATAAAACACATACTATTCTTTGTTTGCAAAACAAGAAAGCAGTTTTATGTGAGAAACCATTTGCTATGAATTTGCAAGAGGTTGAAGAGATGATTGCCATAGCAAAAGAAAATAATGTCTTGTTAATGGAGGCTTTGTGGACCTATTTTTTACCTCATTATCAATATGTTTTAGATATTTTCAAAAGTAAAAAGTTTGGTAATTTAAAACATTTGGAAGCAGATTTTGGTTTTAAACCGGAATATGATTTAGAAAGTAGATTGATAAAAAAAGAAGTAGGAGGTGGTTCTCTTTTGGATATCGGTATTTACCCCATTTTTGTTGCGCTTTCTACTCTAGGAATTCCAAAATCTATTGATGCAAAAGCAACTTTTTTTGAAACTGGCGCAGACTCTGAATGTAATATGGTTTTTAAATATGATAATGCAAACGCTATTTTAAAAAGTACTTTAAAAGAAGATACAAAAACAGAAGCCATTTTTACTTTTGAAGATGCAGTTGTAAGGATAAATACAATGTTCCATCAGCCATCTACAGTTACTGTTTTTATGAATGGTAAGGAAGAAATTATTGATTTTGATTACAAAACTATTGGTTATAATTTCGAAACTGAACATTTTAATCAGTTACTAAGAGCAAATAAAAAAGAAAGCAATGTTATGACTTTCGATTTTTCTAAAAAATTAATACAACTTTTAGATGAAGTTAGGGTAAAAATAGGATTGGTTTACTAAAACTTTTTTGCTTTTTTTATCAATTTATAGGCCCAATCGTAATGACTTGATGTAGCAGAAATTAAATAAGAAGCTAAAGAAGTTGTTCCAGTCCATTTGTATCTTTTCTTTTCAAATAGTTCTTCTTCAGTGTGTTTACTTATTAATTCTTGTACTCTTAAAAAAGAATTTTGAAGATTGTTTTTAATTTTTAACAAATCAGCGTCTGAATATTTTTTCCAAATTTCCAAATTCAATTCAGGAGTAGTTTTCCAGGTATATCCTTTTGCAGGCATTTCTGGTTTTATTCCTGTCATTCCAACTTTATACCAATCTAACATCATTAAGTGCCAATGATGTAAATGAGCTAAAACATCTGTAATATTTCTATTCATTGTTCCTTTTGGAAACTCTTTTAGTTGTTCTTTTTCTTCAAAAGAATTTATAAAAGTAAAGAGTTTATCAAAATTAAAATTACTTAGATGTATAAGTGCTGATTTTGTTTTTGGTCTTGGCATTTTATTTTTCTTTTTTCAAATTTAGAAATTGAATAACTATGATAAAATGATATTCATCACAAAAAAAATCTCAAGCTTTCACTTGAGATTTTAATATTTTTATAAAGTAAAACAAATTACAGTGCTCCCCATTCTTTTAAAGAAGCTTTATTCATTTTTACGAATCCAATATTTCCTGCTTTTTCAGCTAATGCTAGAGATTGTTTCGCAGCAGTTATAGCACTCTTTTTGTTTCCTGCTTTTGCATGGATTAAAGATTGTTGACGTAAGTACCAAAAACGTGGCTTACCTGAAGTCATTGCTACAGCTTTGTCAATCCATTCTTTTGCTTTTTTAATATCTTTTCCTGTTGCATAATAATAAGAAGCTGCACCATACATGTCATTTGCAGATGGTCCAGACATTATTTTCTTGATACTTTCTGAAACCATTGTATCTGTTGGAGTTTCAAATTTTAGTCCCACATAAGTATTTTCCCAAAGTATACCTAGAATAGCAGAATTATTTGTAACATCATCAAAAGTCATAGTGAAAGTTTCAATTTTCATAGGCATTGATTCAACAGTTACTTTTATCTGAGCAGCAACTTTTGTTTCATCCCATTTTTGAGGAGCTCCACCACCTTTATAATCTGTATAAAAATATACGTCCCAACTCTTTTTTGCTGGCTTAGTAAATATTGCATAAGTTCCTTTTTTCAATTTATGTCCATCAATTGAAACATCACTAGAAAATGTAATCTTTGTTCTTGCATTAGCACCAGTTCTCCAAATTTTATCAAAAGGAACAAGATCACCAAAAATAGTTCTGCCTTTAACTCCTGGTCTTGAATACTCTAAAGTTACATCAGTCAATCCTACTTTTTGCTCAATTTTTTGAAACGGACTTGGTGCTGGTGTTTTAATTTGTGCATTTGTTGAAAAAGAAACAGCAGCAACAAATAATGATAATATAATTTTTTTCATAATTATTGATTATTTAGTTATTTAAATCACTCAAAATTACGATTTCAAAAAACGGCAAACGTTAACAAAAACTTAAAATAAGGAGACGTATCTTTGCGCTTATTTACAGAAATGATGAAGAAATACATATCAGAATTTATTGGAACATTTTCAATGATTTTTTGCGGAACAGGAGCAATGACTGTAAACGAAGTTACAGGCGGAAGTGTAACTCATGTTGGTATTGCAATAACTTGGGGATTGATAGTAATGGCAATGATTTATGCTTTTGGTGAAACTTCTGGAGCGCATTTTAATCCAGCTGTAACCATTGCTTTTGCCTATGCAAAAAAGTTTGCTTGGAAAGAAGTTCCTAAATATATCATTGCTCAAATTTTAGGTGCATTTGCGGCCAGTTTAATTTTGTGGTTTTTGTTTCCTGCAAGTGAGTTTCTTGGGTCAACAATTCCCACAGTTGATGTTTGGCGAGCATTTGTTTTGGAACTATTACTTACATTTTTCTTAATGGTAGTTATCATAAATGTTTCTACAGGAAGTAAAGAAATTGGTGTAGTAGCAGGAATTGCAATTGGTGCAGTAGTTTTATTAGAAGCAATGTTTGCGGGCCCAATTACAAATGCATCAATGAATCCTGCGCGTTCTTTAGCTCCTAATATCGTTTCTGGAAATATTCAAGGATTGTGGTTGTATCTAATTGCTCCAATTTTAGGGGCTTTATTGGCGGTAGTGTCTTGTAAATTGGTTAAAGACGAAAATTGTTGCGATGAAGGATGTTAGTATTTTAGGTTGTGGTTGGTTGGGAAAACCCTTAGCGATTTCTTTTTTAGAGGAAGGTTATAGTGTAAAAGGCTCTTCAACTTCTGAAAATAAAATTGATAGTCTAGAAAACTTAGGAATAGAAGCTCATTTGGTAAATATTTCTGAATTTGAAGAATATGACTCTTTTTTACAATCCGATATTTTAATAATTGCCATTACCTCTAAAGATATTGATAGTTTTGAAAATTTAATTGCTCAAATTCAAGAATCATCCATTCAAAAGGTGATTTTTATTAGTTCTACTTCTGTGTATCCAAGAATTAATAAAATTATGACAGAAGAAGATGAGCTTGTTGAAAATCATCCTCTTGTTGAAATTGAAAATTTATTTAGAGAGAATACTTTTTTCGAAACTACAATTATTCGCTTTGCGGGTTTATTTGGAGGAGAAAGACATCCTGCCAATTGGTTTAAAAACGGAAGAAAAATCCCTCAACCAGAAGGATTTGTAAATATGATTCATCAAGAAGATTGTATTGAGATTATTCACGAAATCATCAATCAAAATTGTTGGAATGAAACCTTTAATGCTTGTGCGAATCACCACCCAACAAGAGAGCAATTTTATATCAAAGCGAGAGAAAGTAAAGGTTTTGAACTACCAATATTTAAAAAAGAGGCTGTTTTTCAGTGGAAAATTATTTCTTCAGAGAAAGTGCAGCGTATTTTAAATTACTCTTTTATTCACAATGATTTGTTGCGTATCTAGTTTGAAGTTTAAAGATTGAAGAATGAAGTTTGTCAGTTCGAGTGATTTTCGATTTTAAGAGAAAATTGTATCGAGAACTTAAAATCTTTAAAAACTAACTATATTTTCTCTTCCTCAGGTAACTAAAGCCAAAACCAAAACCAAATAAAATTAGAAGCGGTAAAACCACATTTAAAAATTGCCAAAAAGTACGTTCTTGAAACGCCTTTTGTTTGTCTAGCATTCGTATTTGTAATGTTTTGTTTCTTAGTTTAATCAAGCCAGAATCATCCAATAAATAATCTACAGTATTTAATAAAAAGTCTTTATTTCCAAAAGATTGATTGGTCCATTTATCTCGAGATAAATCAGTAGGTTTTCCTTTTAAAATTTGATTTTTACCAACATCACCATCAGCAATTACAACCATTTTATTGTTTGTTGCATTTTCTTTAAAAAGTGAAGTTTCAAAAGGTTTTACACGATTTTTATAAGCCGAATTAAAATCACCTTCTAATAAAACTGCAAATAATTGATTTCCGCTTTTATAATCAGTTTCTATCACTTCATCTGCAATAGATTGTAACTCAATAAAATTAGGAGTTCCTACTTTTTGAGTCAATAAAGAACTGACTAATAATGGTGTTTTTTTGATGTTGTTTTTTAAAGTGTCTATTTGATTTGCAAATTGTAAACGAACAGGAGAAACGTTTTTTGTAATTGGATGATTAGGGTTTCCGCCAACCAAAGGATGATAAAACCAATCTAAATTTTGAAACTGTGTTTGATTGCCTACTTTTCCTGTAGCTAAAGGAATTTGAGCCGAATATAAATCTTTAACTAAAGTAGTATTAATGCGCACTCCATAAGTAAAAAGTAAGTCAGTAAGATTCAAATCTCTTGGATATGCTAGCATTTTTCCACTGGTAAATAGACTGTCTTGGTCAGCTTGCACATTGTCTATCATCCACAAAGTTTTACCTCCGTTGGCAATAAATTGATCTAACGTAAATTTTTCTGCTTCTGTAAATTTTTGTGTTGGTTTTGCAATAATTGCCAAATCTAAACCGGTTAAATCTTGTAAAGTTTGCTGAGGATTCGTAGCAACAGAATCTAAAGTAAATTTTGCTAACCTGTACTTTTTAGCTACTTCACTTAAAAAACTATATTGATAAATGTCTTGTAATTCGCCATTACCAGTAATAATAGCAACTTTTTTCTGTTTGTTTTGTGTGATGGAATTAATCGCATTCGAAAAACTATATTCTAAGTTCTCAATGGCTTTTTGTAATTGTTCGTCTTGCGATGCTACAATTGCATTGGGTAATAAAGAAACAGTGGTAGATTTCTTTCCGTAAGTAACTTCAGCCCAAGGAAAAATAATAGCTTCAGAAAGTTTACCATCTTCTTCTACAGTCAATTGACTTGGCAGCATTCCGCGTTTAATCAAATCCTCTCGTTGATTATCTGGATTTTCAAAATTAATTTTTATGTTTGAATTTTCAGCAGCTAATTCTTCTAAATATTGACGTGTTTCTGCTTGCAATCGTTTAAATTCTGATGGAAAATCTCCCTCTAAATACACAGAGATATATAGTGTATTATCTACTTTAGAAATGATGCTTTTTGTGGTTTCAGAAAGCGTATAGCGTTTGTCTGAAGTTAAATCAAAACGTTGATAAAAAGATTGACTGATATTGTTTAAAACAATTAAATACAGGATTAATAAACTTATATTTCCAATTTTTTTATTCATTGTCTAAACGTATTTTAGTAATGAATAAAAAGAAAAAAGTAACACTCAAAAAATAGATGATATCTCTAGTATCTAAAACACCTCTTGAAATGCTTTTAAAATGTTCGTTAATTCCAAGTTTCTTTATGGTTAAATCATTTCCTAAAGAGTTAGAAATGGCGTCAAATCCATAGTATAAAAAGAATGTGATAAAAACTCCTAAAATAAATGCAACAATTTGATTTTTAGATAATGTTGATGTAAACAAGCCTACAGCAGTATAAGCGGATGCTAAAAAAAACAGTCCAAGATAAGAACCCATTGTACTACCAAAATCGATATTGCCAACAGGATTTCCTAAACTGTAAACAGTGTAGACATAAGTCAACGTAGGAGTTAAAGCCACAACAACCAATAAAAGTGAAGCCCAGAATTTACCCATAACAATTTGCCAATCAGAAATAGGTTTTGTCTTTAAGAGTTCTATGGTTCCATTACTGAATTCATCAGCAAAACTTTTCATAGTGATAGCAGGAATCAAAAATAAAAACACCCAAGGCGCTAAAAAGAAAAACGGATTCAAATCTGAAAAACCTGCATTTAAAATGTTAAAATCGTCTTTAAAAACCCATAGAAACAAACCGTTAATCAACAAGAAAACACCAATCACCAAATAGGCAATAGGACTTGCAAAAAATGAGTTGAATTCTTTTTTTAGGATTGGAAACATTTTATTTTTCTTCTAACTTCTAACTTCTAACTTCTAACTTCTAACTTCTAACTTCTAACTTCTAACTTCTAACTTCTAACTTTATTGTAAACTCACTCTTTTATCAACGCTCCAAGCTAAAGGTTTGTCATTAAAATACGTTTTGGTTTGTTTCCAAGTAGTTTTAAATAAGTCAGAATTTCTATAATTTTCTAAATCTTCTTCTGCATTCCAATACGAATATGTAAAAAAGATTTCAGGGTTGTTTTTATCTTGATATAATTCTAACAATTCACATCCTTTAGAAGCTCTTATCAAAGATTTTTTTTCTTCAAACATTGCTAAAAATTCTGCAATGTGTTTTTGATGAAAACTCATTTTAACAATTCGTACAAACATAGTTTTTAACTTAAAGGTGTAAAATCTGGTTTAGAATCGTTATAAAATTCAATAGTAATAGGATCTCTATAATTTAATCCTAACAATGTAGATGCACCACCAACAGTAGCTAAATTACTTCTATAAATGGCAATTTCTAAAAAACCTGCAGAGTTAAAAATAGCCAATTTACTACCATCATATTGTATGCTGTCGTGAGCACTATCACCTGCAACTTCATTGTATTTAGTAAATATTTTAGAAAAAGAATAACGTCTTGCAGACGCTTTAAAACGTCTTCCTTTTCCAATATCTTGAAACATTTTTAGGCTAATATTTGTAATCACATTTCCATAGTTATCAATATATAAAACCCCTCCAATAATCTGATTTTGAGCCTGATTTACCTTTGGTTGAATTTCTACTAACTTTTTGAATTCTTGAATTTCTTTACCTATAACAGTTAAATTTCCACCTCTTGCTATAAAACAAGCTACTTGTACAAAAACATCTAAAACAGGGAAACTACTTTCTATTCTATCATGTATATTAATTTCTACAATTTTGGTAGGTTTAATTTCTGAAGCAATCATAGAAATTAATCCGTTGTCTGGACAAACAAAAAAATGATTGTCTAACTCTAAGGCAATATGTTTATTATCCCTACTCAATTCAGAATCTACACCAATAATATGTATTGTTCCCTCTGGAAAACTTTTGTACGAGTTTTTTAAAATATATGCAGTTTCTGTGATGTTAAATGGCGATATTTCGTGCGTAATATCAACAATTTTAGCATCAGAAAGTTCTGAATAGATTGCTCCTTTAACAGCACCAACAAAGTGGTCTTTTGTTCCAAAATCTGTAGTTAATGTAATTAGAGACATTAATTTTTTGCTGTTAATTGAATTGTGTAAAAGTTGTTAATTAGTTTACGCAAATCTAATCATTTTAGTATTTTAAATTACTATTTTTAGTTGAATAAATAACGTTAATCACAAACAAAATATTATCATTTGAACGAACGCATCATAGAGCTTACAGAAATCAGTCCAAAAGATTTCTTTGGAGCACACAACAGTACTATTGAGCAATTAAAGAGATATTTTCCAAAAATTAAAATTGTTGCTCGCGGATCTAAGCTTAAAATTTACGGAGAGCCAGATATCTTAGACGAATTTGAAACACGATTGGATAGATTAATCAAATACTTTAATCGTTACAACAAGCTGGATGAAAATAGTATTGAACGCATTTTAACATCAAATGGGAATGAAGAAAAAACTGTTGCAGCAAGAAATGCAAAAGATGTTTTAGTACATGGTGTTAGTGGAAAATTGATTAAAGCGCAGACCGAAAATCAACGTAAAATGGTTTCTCTAATGCAGAAAAATGATATGCTATTTGCAGTTGGTCCAGCAGGAACAGGAAAAACCTATACAGCGGTTGCTCTAGCTGTAAAGGCTTTGAAAGAAAAAGAAGTGAGAAGAATCATTTTAACAAGGCCAGCTGTAGAATCTGGAGAAAACTTAGGATTTCTTCCAGGAGATTTAAAAGAAAAATTAGATCCATATATGCAACCTTTATATGATGCATTGCGTGATATGATTCCGCATGAAAAATTAGAATCTCACATAGAAAAAGGAGTCATTCAAATTGCACCTTTGGCTTTTATGCGCGGGAGAACCCTAGATAATGCTTTTGTAATTTTAGATGAAGCACAAAACACAACGCACAATCAAATGAAAATGTTTTTAACCAGAATGGGTAAGAACGCAAAGTTTATCATTACAGGTGATCCAGGTCAGATTGATTTGCCTCGAAAACAAGTTTCTGGATTAAAAGAATCTTTGTTAGCTTTAAAAAATATAGAAGGAATTGAGCAGGTATATTTAGACGATAAAGATGTAGTAAGACATAGATTGGTAAAGAAAATAATAACAGCATATAAAAGTATAGAGACAGAATGATAAAGATAGAAGAGGATAAATTAGGTTTACAAGATTATTTTTACATTGGATATTTATACCTGATTATTTTAGGTATAGTTAGCGATGCTATTTTTTATGGAATCTTTGGAGTTTCTTATTTAAACTATACAACTATTTTAGATGCCTTAATTTCTCCTATCAGTCTATTAACCAACAATTGGAAAATATCAATTTTTTTAGCCTTAATGTTTTGGTTGATGTATTTGTATTTTACCAAATGGATGTTCAAGTTTTATGCTTATTTAAGAGAAAAAAAATGGTATCAAAAAATATACAATATTGAAAAATGGGATAAGAAGTATGAAGAACTTGGAAAGAAGAAAAATATTTTACCAGGTATGATGTTTATTTTTTTTCTATTATTTGTATCTATGAGAACGGGTATGGGAATAGGTATGAAACAAAAATATAATAGTAAAGAAATTATACCTAATTACACTTTAGTTTTTAAAGATAATTCTAAACTAGACGTTCGGAAAATAGGACAAAATTCTGCTTATTTCTTTTATTTCATACCAGGCGAAAAAGTAATTACAGCCACACCAATAGCAGATAATTTAAAGCAAATAAAAGTGCTGAAAAAGGAAAAGAAATAAATTTGGAAAGTTTATTTTTGCACCCGCAACAACAACTATAATAATGAATACAATTAACGAAACAAATTTCCAGTTTCCAAAGCAAAAATCTGTTTACAAAGGTAAAGTTAGAGAAGTTTACAATATAAATGATGAACTTTTGGTAATGATTGCCACTGACAGATTATCTGCATTCGATGTGATTTTGCCTCGTCAAATCCCGTTTAAAGGTCAAATTTTGAATCAAATTGCAACCAAAATGATGAATGATACTGTAGATATTGTTCCGAATTGGTTAATTGCAAATCCTGATGAAAATGTAGCCATTGGTCATTTATGCGAACCTTTTAAAGTAGAAATGGTAATTCGTGGATATTTATCTGGTCATGCTGCTCGTGAATACAAATTAGGAAAAAGAACAATTTGTGGTGTTGAAATGGCAGAAGGATTAAAAGAAAATGATAAATTTCCAGAACCGTTAATTACGCCATCTACCAAAGCAGATAATGGTGAACACGATGAAGATATTTCTAGAGAAGACATTTTAGCAAAAGGAATTGTTTCTGAAGAAGATTATATCGTTTTAGAAAATTATACAAGAGCTTTATTTCAAAGAGGAACAGAAATCGCTGCAAAAAGAGGTTTGATTTTAGTAGATACCAAATACGAATTTGGAAAAACAAAAGACGGAAAAATTGTTTTGATTGATGAAATTCACACACCAGATTCTTCTCGTTATTTTTATGCAGATGGATATCAAGAAAGACAAGATAAAGAAGAAGCGCAAAAACAATTATCTAAAGAATTTGTAAGACAGTGGTTAATTGAAAACGGTTTTCAAGGAAAAGAAAGACAGCAAATACCAGAAATGTCAGATGAAAAAATCATTGAAATTTCGAATAGATACATAGAATTATACGAACAAATTACTGGAGAAACTTTTGTGAAAGCAGCTACAGATAATGTTTTAAATAGAATTGAAAAGAATGTAAATTCTTTTTTAGCAAAATAAACTAACTATTATGATTATAGAACCAAGAACAAGAGGATTTATTTGTTTGACATCACATCCTACAGGTTGTGAGCAAAACGTAATCAATCAAATAGAATATGTAAAATCGAAAGGGAAAATTGATGGACCAAAAAAAGTATTGGTTTTAGGATCATCAACAGGGTTTGGTTTAGCATCTAGAATATCAAGTGCCTTTGGTTCAGATGCAGCTACTATAGGTGTTTTCTTTGATAAACCAGCAAGCCCAGGTAGACCTGCATCACCAGGTTATTACAACACAGCGGCTTTTGAAAAGCAAGCGCACGCTGCTGGTTTGTATGCAAAAAGTATTAATGGAGATGCATTTTCTAACGAAGTTAAACAACAAGTTGTCAATTTAATCAAAGAAGATTTAGGTCAGATTGATTTGGTAATTTACAGTTTAGCATCACCAGTAAGAACACATCCTGAAACAGGAAAACGCTACAAATCGGTTTTAAAACCAATTGGGCAAGTTTTTTCTGATAAAACTGTTGATTTTCATACAGGTAATGTATCAGAAATTTCAATCAATCCTGCAGAAGGAGAAGATGTTGAAAATACTGTAACTGTTATGGGTGGTGAAGATTGGAAAATGTGGATTGATGCTTTACAGGCTGAAAATTTATTATCTGAAGGAGCTACAACAGTTGCGTATTCTTATATTGGTCCAGAAGTTACAAAACCTGTTTATAGAAATGGAACCATTGGTGCTGCAAAAGATCATTTAGAAGCAACTGCTTTTACCATTGCAAATGATTTAAAATCAATTGGAGGTAAAGCATATGTTTCTGTGAATAAAGCGTTAGTTACACAAGCAAGTTCAGCAATTCCTGTAATACCTTTATACATTTCATTATTGTACAAAACAATGAAAGAAAAAGGAATTCACGAAGGTTGTATAGAGCAAATTCAACGTTTGTATAGTGAGCGTTTATTTGGAGGTGATTTAGCTTTGGATGAAAAAGGTAGAATTAGAATTGACGATTGGGAAATGAGAGAAGATGTGCAAGCTGAGGTTGTAAAACTTTGGGAAACAGCAACTACACAAAATTTATCAGAAATTGGAGATTTAGAAGGGTATAGTAACGATTTTTATAATCTTTTTGGATTTAAAGTAGAAGGTGTAGATTACGAAGCAGATGTTAATGAAGTGGTAAAAGTACCAAGTATAGATTAAATTTGCTGCTAGCATATAGGAAATAAACATAAACCTCACAGAAGATATTTTGTGAGGTTTTCTTTTTTATCTTGTAAAAAAATAAAATAGATGAAAGCTGTTACGGTAAAACAATTAAAAGACGAACTTTCTTATAAATCTGCAAATGAGTTAAAAGAATTGTGTTTGCATTTGTCTAAATTTAAAAAAGAAAATAAAGAGTTGCTTACTTATTTATTATTCGAATCTCATAATGAAGAAGGTTATATTCAGTCTATTAAAGATCAAATGGATGAACAGTTTGAAACTATAAATACCAATAGTTTTTATTACATCAGAAAAAGTGTGAGAAAGATTTTGTCACTCATAAAAAAATATATTAGATATTCTAAAAAGAAAGAGACAGAAACAGAATTACTTTTATATTTCTGCCAGAAATTAAAAGCTTTTAGACCCTCAATAAAAAGAAGTACAAGACTGCAAAATGTTTTTGATACTCAGGTTAGAATGATAAAAAAAGCAATAGAAAAATTGCACGAAGATTTACAATACGATTATCAATTAGAACTTAACGACTTACTTGATGAATAAAAAAGAACGACCAATTTTGTCTAACTTAGTTAATACTGGTACTTCTGATAATGAAAAATTTCAAAATGAAGTTATTCGTCCCATTATAAAAATGCAACACGATATATTAGTTGAGCTTTTTCATAATTATTTGGTTAATAAAAAGATTAATTTAAAAAACTACTCTAAAGAGAAGCAAAAAGAGACAATAAATGCTATTCTTACAAAAGATAACCATTTTAAAAATGTACTCTTAGGAAGTGTAATTGGTCACTTTTCTTTGGATGAATTGTCTTTTTATCATCAAAACCCTGTTGAATTTAAAAGAAGAATTAATCAAATCATTAATCTAAGAATACAAGATTATATTTCTTAAATATAAAAAACCGCTGTTATGAACAGCGGTTTTAACAATCAACCAAAAACTTCTTTTATGATTCGAAAATTAATTCGTTTTGTTAGAAGTGTACTTATAGTACTTGGCAAAGATAATTAATTATTGTTTAATTAAATGTTAAAATTATTAAACAAATTATTATTTTTGAATAGAAGATTTTAAGGCTATTCTTTAAGGAGTAATTTCTTTTGATATTTTCCTTGTACAATATCAATAATCACTAAAATAGCAATCACAAAATAAAATGTTGTTTTACTCATGGGTACAATTTCTTCTCCAAAAAGTTTTATGTGTGCTAAATGACCACCTTCAGTAATTAACATTATACCTACTATAAAAAGGATGAATAAACCTAATACTTCATACATTCTGTTTTTGGCTAGGAAAGTAGATATCCTATCTGCTAAAAACAACATTAACAAACCGCTAATAATTATTGCAATAGCCATTACAATAAAGGCAGTTGTAGCATTTTCGATTTCACTAGTTAAACCTATTGCAGCTAAAATTGAATCAAAAGAGAATACTAAATTCATTAGTACAATACTTACAATAACAGCATTAGAAGACTTTGATCGTTTAGAATTTCCTTCAATGTCATATTCTAAGTCTTTAGTTCCAATCATATGCCAAATTTCTTTAATGGCTGTGTAAATGATAAAACCGCCACCTAATAAAACGATAATACTGTGACCATTAAAAGCAAATTTTACAACATCATCTATTCCGCCAGTTAAAAATGAAAAAGGATCTTGAAAGTAATCAATAATTGAAACTAAAAGAAATAGTAAAACAATTCTTAAAACAATAGCAATTAAAATTCCCATTTTTCGAACCCTCTTTTGATCCTTTAGAGGTGCTTTTTTTGATTCTAATGAAATGTAAAGTAAGTTGTCAAAACCTAAAACGGCTTGTAAAAGGATTAACATTATTAAAGTAAAAATTACTTCTAACATAGATTTTTTTATTTAAAAATTATTGATTAAAGAAAGTTCAAATATATTAAAGTAATTGTTTTTATTTAGAACAAATATTTGAACAAAATACGAATACTTACAAAAGCAATTAAAACAGCTGTTGCTTTTTTCAGCTGAATTGGAGTAAATGATTTATTGCTCAACCTACTACCAATTTGCCCACCAATAAAAACAGTAAATAATAATATTGAAGTTAAATTCCAGTCGATTTTAAAATCTGGGTTAGAATATTGTCCCATTAGTCCGGCAAAAGAATTCACTAAAATAAAAAAACTAGCAGTTGCTGCTATTTTTTTAGGCGAACCCCAATTAGTTAAATGCAAAAGAGGTGCTAAAAAAATACCTCCTCCAATTCCAACCATTCCAGAAATAAAACCAATTATGCCTCCAAAACTTGCATTTTTAATAGGTTTTGATTTGTTGATTTTTTCATTTGAAACAATTATTTTTTTTGATAACCACATGGTAATTGCAGCAAATAAAAGCGTAACTCCTAATAAAATAAAGAAAAAATGTTGACTAATTTTTAAGTACCCACCTACATAAGCGAACGGGATACTGAAAGCAACCAAGGGGATTATTTTTTTCCAATCCAAATTCTTTTGATGGTAGAATAGTAGTACATTCCCAGAAACCACAACAATATTACAAAGTAAAGCAGTAGCTCTAATTTGTGTAAAAACAATACCTGTTAAAGCTAAAATTGCCAAATAACTAGAACCTCCACCAAAACCTACAGAAGAATATAATATTGCTACGGTAAAGAATAATAGTATAATATGCCAATGATAAATTATTGCATCAAAAACAATTTGAAAATTCATAAAGCAAATATAATTTTCTATTTTTAGAAACTCTAATAAAACAACGAAACTAAATAATGAGTAACTACCACATAAAACACTTAGAAGAATACTACCAAGTTTATAGAAAATCAATACGTGAACCCGAAAATTTTTGGGAAGAAGTTGCGGAGGAGCATTTTTTATGGCGCAAAAAATGGGATACAGTTTTAGAATGGGATTTTACTAAACCCGAAATCAAATGGTTTCAAGGAGCTCAATTAAACATTACCGAAAACTGTATTGATAGACATTTAGCAACTAGAGCTAATAAAACAGCCATTCTCTTTGAACCAAATAATCCAAATGAAGCAGCAGAACATATAACTTATCAGCAATTATCAGAAAGGGTAAACCAGTTTGCAAACGTATTGAAAGCCAACAATGTTGGCAAAGGAGACAGAGTTTGTATTTATGTACCGATGATTCCTGAATTGGCAATTGCAACCTTAGCTTGTGCAAGAATTGGCGCAATTCATTCTGTAGTTTTTGCAGGATTTTCATCTACAGCATTAGCTACAAGAATAAATGATTCAGATTGTAAAATGGTCATTACTTCTGATGGTTCTTATAGAGGAGCAAAAACAATCGATTTAAAAGGAATTGTAGATGATGCTTTGGAAAGTTGTGAATGTGTGGAAACTGTTTTGGTTGCTAAAAGAATCAATTCAGACATCAATATGAAAGAAGGTCGTGATAAATGGTTACAACCTTTGTTAGATAAAGCATCAAAAGTTTGTGAAGCAGAAACAATGGATGCTGAAGACCAGCTATTCATTTTATACACTTCTGGTTCTACAGGAATGCCAAAAGGAATGGTGCATACCACAGCTGGTTATATGGTATATACAGCCTATACGTTTAAAAACGCGTTTCAATATAGAGAAAACGATGTGTATTGGTGTACAGCAGATATTGGTTGGATTACAGGGCATTCTTACATTGTGTATGGTCCGTTAGCAAATGGAGCAACAACAGTTATGTTCGAAGGCGTACCCAGTTATCCAGATTTTGGACGTTTTTGGGAAATTGTAGAGAAGCATAAAATCAATCAATTTTACACAGCGCCAACAGCAATTAGAGCTTTGGCAAAACACGGAACAGAATTAGTAGATAAATACGATTTATCTTCTTTAAAAGTTTTAGGTTCTGTTGGAGAACCTATCAATGAAGAAGCATGGCATTGGTATAATGACAATGTTGGGAAAAAGAAAAGTCCCATTATAGATACGTGGTGGCAAACAGAAACAGGAGGAATGATGATTACACCAATTCCTTATGTAACACCAACAAAACCAACTTATGCAACACTACCTTTTATTGGAATTCAACCTTGTTTGATGGATGAAAATGGACAAGAATTGAAAGGAAATCAAGTAGAAGGTAGGTTGTGTGTTAAGTATCCTTGGCCAAGTATTGCTAGAACCATTTGGGGAAATCATCAGCGTTATAAAGAAACCTATTTTTCTGCATTCGAAAATAAATATTTTACAGGTGATGGAGCGCTCAGAGATGAGGTTGGTTATTACAGAATTACAGGTAGAGTAGATGATGTGATTATTGTTTCTGGCCACAATTTAGGAACAGCACCAATAGAAGATGCTATTAATGAGCATCCAGCTGTAGCAGAATCTGCAATTGTAGGTTTTCCTCACGATATTAAAGGAAGTGCATTGTATGGTTATGTAATTTTAAAAGATACAGGAGAAAGTAGAAATCACGATAATTTACGAAAAGAAATCAATCAAATTATTACAGAACATATTGGCCCGATTGCAAAATTGGATAAAATTCAGTTTTCTGAAGGATTACCAAAAACGCGTTCAGGAAAAATTATGCGACGTATTTTGCGTAAAATTGCATCCAATGAAATGGACAATTTAGGTGATGTTTCTACGTTGTTAAATCCAGAAGTAGTACAAAGTATTATTGATAATCGATTGTAAGAAAACCATTATAATTCGACTTTAATAGAAACCCAAATCAAATGAAAAAAATAATCGTTTTAGTATTAGTCTTACTAGCAGTTTCGTGTAAAAAAGAAACTAAAAATCAAGTCAATGAAGTAAAGGTTGGAACTGCTAAAAATGAAAATTTCCCAGAAGAATTAGGTAAAGTTTTTACAAAGCATGGAGGAATTGATAATTGGAGAAAAATGAAAATTCTTTCTTTTAATAAAGGAGAAGAAGTACATACTGTAGATTTGCATTCAAGAAAAACTGTTATTAATCACCCAGAGTATTCTCTAGGGTTTGATGGAACAGAAGTTTGGTTAGATGAAGAAAAAGAGGGGAACTATAAAGGAAATTCAATGTTTTATTACAATTTGTATTTCTACTTTTATGCAATGCCTTTTGTTTTAGCAGATGAAGGAATTATCTATGAAAAAGTGGACGATTTAACTTTTGAAGGAGTAAATTATCCAGGTTATAAAATATCTTATAAGGCTAATGTAGGGACTTCTCCAGACGATAATTATGTTGTCTATTACAATCCCAAAACATATCAAATGGAATGGTTAGCGTATACAGTTACTTTTAAATCTAAAAAGCCTTCAGATAACTTAAGATGGATAAAATATCACGAATGGGAAAATGTAAATGGATTGGTTTTGCCAAAGAAAATTACTTGGTATAACAAAAACGATAATGGATTAACATCAAGTCCAAAAGGAAAGGCTTTAGAATTTACGCTGCCACTATTGAGTCAAGGAAAATTAGCAGATTCTTTTTTTGCGAAACCAGCTAAATAATTTTACGAATAAAATTAGTTTAAGTATGATATAATCTTATCACAAACCATACAATAATATTCATGAAACCTTGGAAGCAAAACGTTTTCGAGGTTTTTTGTTGATTTTAAAACGGATAAATCAAAGAGTTTGATATCATCAACTTCTTCTTTTTGAATAGTTAATGTTGAAATCGGAACTTTTAATTCAGCTATAAAAACGTGATGAAATTCATTATCTTGAATTCCGTTTTCGTGTTTTACTTGATGAATTCTGGTGCCTATTTTAATCAAATTTTTTTCATCAAGTTTTAAACCAATTTCTTCAAAAACTTCTCTTTTTGCAGATGTTAAAATTTCTTCTCCAGCACCAATATGACCTGCCACAGAAATGTCCCATAAACCAGGAAATACTTTTTTTGTTAATGCTCTTTTTTGAAGTAGTATTTTTTTATCAGCAGTAAACAACCAAATATGTACAGTTGCATGAAACCAACCGTTCTTATGTGCTTCAGATTTTAGTGCAGTTTTGCCTGTTGGTTTTCCATCAGGAGTTAAAATGTCGATGAGTTCATCCATAAAATTAAAGAAAAACCCCGCATAAAGCGGGATTAAGTTTTTTTATTCAAAGTATGAAAAAGTTTCTCCGTCTTTAATGTTTAATAAGGTTTCGTATATCATTTTAATGACATTTTCTACATCTTCTCTGTGCACCATTTCTACGGTTGTATGCATATATCTTAAAGGTAAAGAAATTAATGCAGAAGCCACACCACCATTACTATATGCAAAAGCATCTGTATCTGTTCCTGTTGCTCTAGATAATGCTGAACGTTGAAAAGGAATCTTTTTCGCTTCTGCAGTTTCTGTAATTAAATCTCGTAATTTTTGTTGTACAGCAGGCGCATAAGCCACAACTGGACCTTTTCCAATTTCTAAGTGACCTTCTTTTTTCTTGTCAATCATTGGAGTAGTAGTGTCGTGTGTTACATCCGTAACAATAGCTACATTTGGTTTGATAGTTTGTGTAATCATTTCTGCTCCACGCAAACCAATTTCTTCTTGAACAGCGTTGGTAATGTATAAACCAAAAGGCAATTCTTTTTTGTTTTCTTTTAATAAACGAGCAACTTCAGCAATCATAAAACCACCCATTCTGTTGTCTAAGGCTCTACAAACAAATTTGTCTTCGTTTAAAATGTGAAATTCATCAGGATATGTAATGACACAGCCTACATGCACACCCAATTTTTCAACTTCTTCTTTGGTAGAGCATCCACAATCAATAAAAATATTTTCTGGTTTTGGAGCTTCTTCTTTTGCTCTATTTCTTGTATGAATTGCGGGCCATCCAAAAACACCTTTTACTATTCCATTTTTGGTGTGAATGTTAACCACCTTACTTGGTGCAATTTGATGGTCTGAACCTCCGTTTCTAATCACGTAGATTAATCCATTATCAGAAATATAATTTACATACCAAGAAATTTCATCTGCATGCCCCTCAATAACAACTTTATATTTTGCGTCAGGATTAATAACCCCAACAGCAGTTCCATACGTGTCTGTGATAAAGGTGTCTACATAAGGTTTTAAGTAGTCCATCCAAATTTTTTGCCCTTCCCATTCGTAACCTGTTGGTGCAGCATTGTTTAAATATTTTTCTAAAAAAGTAAGTGAATTTTTGTTTAAAATTGATTTTTCTGCCATAATATCATTTCAGTTTTGTGTAAAAATAAAACGTTTTTTTAGCATTTCAATTAAAATAATCACAAAAATGTGTAACAAAAGTTCTTACTTTTACACTTATCACAAAAGTTAAATATTTTAAAACCAAGAATATGAAGTTAGTAATTGAAAACTTGACAAAGACTTATAAAAATGGAGTAAAAGCAATTGACAATTTAAGTATTGAAATTGGTACCGGAATGTTTGGTTTGTTAGGTCCTAATGGAGCTGGAAAATCATCGTTAATGAGAACAATCGCAACTTTACAAAGTCCTGATTCAGGTTTAATTACTTTTGGTGATATTAATGTTTTAGAGGATAAAATGTCGTTAAGAAAAGTATTAGGTTATTTACCTCAATCTTTTGGTGTGTATCCTAAAATGTCAGCAGAAGATTTGTTAGATTATTTTGCAACTTTAAAAGGAATATCAAATAAATCAGAAAGAAATGCCATTGTAAAAGAGGTTTTAGAAATTACAAATTTATATGATGTAAGACGTAAATATGTTGCGGGTTATTCTGGAGGAATGAAACAACGTTTTGGAATTGCACAGTTACTTTTAAATAATCCTAAATTAATTATTGTTGATGAACCAACAGCGGGTTTAGACCCTGCAGAAAGGCATCGTTTTTTAAATGTTTTACGTGAAGTTGGTACCAATTGTACCGTGATTTTTTCTACACATATTGTAGAGGACGTAAAGGAATTGTGTAATGAAATGGCAATTTTAAATGGAGGAAGAATTTTAAAACACATTACACCCCAAGAAGCTACAAAAGAAATTGAAGGTACTATTTGGACAAAAGTAATTTCTAGAGATGAGTTAGAAGTACAAGAGAAAATGTATACTATTTTGTCTTCCAACTACAATCAAGACAATACGTTGAACATTAGAGTTCATTCAGAAGAAAAACCATCCAAAGAATTTGTACAAGCAACACCTCAGTTAGATGATGTATACTTTATTGCTTTAAAACAAGATGAACCGGCTTTAGTATAAAAGTTAAAAGTTTACTTGTTAAAAAGCTTTACAAACTAAATATCAAAAATTTAATCATCTAACAATATTAAAATATGTTTTCAACGATTTTCAAACAAGAATTAAAATATTGGTTTAATAAACCTGCTTTTTATATTTACCTTTCTATATTTTTACTATTATCATTTGGAATTTCTTCAGCTTCTGCTGGTATTTGGGATAATAGTACTGGTACAGTAGGTTCATCAAGAATTGTTAATTCTCCTTTGGGAGTTTATGGTTTAATGAATCTTTTAACTGTTTTTATTTTCTTTTTATTTCCATCTATTGTAGGTGTATCAATTTACAGAGATTTTAAGAGTGAAATGCATACCATTTTGTATTCTTACCCGTTTACAAAAACCAATTATTTATTTGCTAAGTTTTTTAGTGCGATAGTAGTGGTTTCTCTTATTGTTTTATCAATAGCTTTAGGAATGATAGTAGGTTTTCGTTTTCCTGGTACGAATCCAGATATTGTGGGTTCATTCAACATTATTACTTATTTACAAACTTATTTACTCTTTATTTTACCTAATGTTTTACTGTTTGGAGCTATCGTTTTTGCTGTAGTGACTTTCACTAGAAATATTGCAGCTGGTTTTATTGCCGTGATTATTTTAATGTTTGTTCAAGGTGTTATAGAAAGTGTTTTGTCTAAACCAGAACAGGCGGGTTTATTAGCAGTTTTAGACCCTTTTGGTGCTGCTGCATCCAATTATTATACAAAATATTGGACAATGTCTGAGCAGAACGAATTACAAATTCCGATTAAAGAAATGATTTTCTATAATCGATTACTTTGGTTAACAATTAGTTCTATTATTTTTGGATTAGTTTACAAATTTTTTGCATTTAGCCAGAATGCAATTTCAATTTCTTTTAGAAAGAATAAAGCAGAAAGAGTTACGAAATCTAATTTTAGCGGAATTACAAGAATATCATTACCAAAAGTTTCTTATAATTTTTCTTTATTTCAAAACTTAAAAACCACTTGGAAATTATCCAATATCGATTTTAAATATATTTTTAAAAGCTGGCCATTTATTTCTATAGTTTTAGTGGGGCTACTTTTATTATTAGTTGCTTTATTTAATAGAGGTGAACTCTTTGGAACAAAAACACTACCAGTAACTTGGCAAATGTTAGGAGGTGGTAGAGTTTTTGGAAGACTAGCGATTAATGTTTGTACCTTCTTATATGCGGGTATGTTGGTGCATAGAGCAGGAATTTCTAGAATAAATCATTTGGTAGATTCAACTCCAATTCCAAACTGGACACTATTATTATCCAAAGTAATTGCTTTGGTAAAAATGCAATTGGTGTTATTAAGTGTAATTATGGTGTCTGGAATACTTTTTCAAGTTTATAAAGGATATTATAATTTTGAAATTGGACATTATATCACTGAATTGTTCTTTCTTGATTTGCTAAATTTATTTGTATGGGCTTTACTTTCTATTTTTTTACAGACGCTATTAAGAAATCCATATTTAGGTTTATTCATTTTGTTAGTTATTGCAATTGGAACTCCATTCTTAACTTTAGCCGGAATAGAACAAGATATATTAAAATTTAATGAAGGTCCAAGATATAGTTATTCTGATATGAATGGTTACGGAGTTCTGTTACCATATTTATCTTATAAAATGTATTGGATATTATGCGGTTTGGCATTATTAGTAGTGTCATTTTTGTTTTGGGTAAGAGGAATACCAAATTCATTTGCAGAAAGAATTGCTATTGCCAAATCAAGATTTAAAGGATTTGCAGCAGTAAGTTTTGTTGTTTTTTCTCTTGCTTTTTTAGGATTAGGATTTTCAATTTACCAAGAAACTGGAACAAAAAATAAGAGAACTTCCTCTAAAGAACAAGAGTTACAAAGGGTAAAATGGGAAAAAACTTATAAAAAGTACGAAAGCTATGCACAACCAAGAATTATTGCGGTTAAAACCGATGTAAATATTTTTCCAAAAGAAAGAATGTATGATGCTACTGCTAAATATACAATGGTAAATAAAACAAATAAAGTTATTGATAGTATCTTTTTAAATCATAATTCATTAAAAAGTACTTTTGAGTTTAATAAACCGAATACTTTAGTTTTACAAGACACTATTCAGCATTTTGATATTTATCATTTTGAAAAACCAATTTTACCCGGAGATACTTTAGAATTGGCTATTTCTGTAAAGAGTAAGAAAAATTCAAGCTATAGAAGACGTTCTCCTATTAGAGAAAACGGAACATTTATCAATAATTTTCAAATGTTTCCGTCTTTAGGATATTCTTCGCAAGGAGAATTAACCGACAACAAAACACGTAAAAAATACGATTTACCCCCAAATGATTTGCGTCCTCATCCATCAGATTCTACAGCTTTAGGAGATACTTATATTTCAAAAGATGCTGATTGGATTGATTTTGAAGCAACTGTATCAACATCAAAAGATCAAATAGCAATAGCTCCAGGGTATTTACAAAAAGAATGGTCAGAGAATAATAGAAAGTATTTCCATTATAAAATGGATAGTAAAATTTTAAATTTTTACGCTTTTAATTCAGCAAGATACGAGGTTAAAAAAGAAATGTGGAATGGCATAAGTTTAGAAATTTATTATCATAAAGGTCACCAATACAATTTGGATAGAATGATGAAGGGAATGAAAGCTTCTCTAGATTATAATGCAAAGAACTTTAGTCCTTACCAACACAAACAAGCAAGAATAATAGAGTTTCCAAGAACAGCAGGCAGTTTTGCGCAATCATTTCCAAACACAATCCCTTTTTCGGAAGGCGTTGGTTTTATTGCAGACGTAGATGAAAGTAATAATGATGGAGTAGATTATCCTTTTGCAATAACAGTTCACGAAGTTGCACATCAATGGTGGGCGCATCAAGTAATTGGGGCAGATGTTTTAGGTGCTACAATGTTGTCTGAAAGCTTATCTGAATATGTAGCATTAAAAGTTTTGGAGCATCAACACGGAAAAGAAAAAATGAGGAAATTTTTAAAAGATGCTTTAGATGGTTATTTACTACAAAGAACTCTAGAAACGAAAAGGGAAAAACCACTGATGTATAATGATGGTCAAGGTTATATTCGTTATCAAAAAGGCTCATTGGTTTTTTATGCATTGAGTGATTATATAGGTGAAGAAAAACTAAATGGCGCGCTAAAACGATATGTTGATAAAGTGAAGTTTCAAGAACCACCCTACACAACTTCTTTAGAAATGGTAGATTACATTAGAGAAGTAACTCCAGATTCTTTAAATTATGTAATTAAAGATATGTTTGAGACGATTACTTTATATAAAAATAGAGTTTTGGACACAGAAATTACGGAATTAGATAATGGTAGGTTTCAAGTAGATATTGAGTTTGAAGTAGTAAAATATAGAAATGATGAAAAAGGAAAACGTTTTTATGGCGATCAAGTCGGAGATACACTAACTTATAAAACTGATAAGATGAAGAAACCCATTTTATCAGTCTCATTAGCAGATTATATAGATATTGGTATCTTTACTCAAGAAGAGGTTAATGGAGAAAAGAAAGAAAAAGAATTATATTTAAAAAAGCATAAAATTACTCAGATCAATAATAAAATAACGATTATCGTTGATGAAAAACCAACGGAAGTAGGAGTAGACCCATACAATAAGTTAATAGATACTAAATCTGATGATAATAGAAGAAAACTATAATTTATGATTAAGAAAACAAAGATATTATCAGCGTCAATATTATTTTTGCTAATAATAGTTTTACATATAACAGGGCTTTTGGTTGATAACACTTTGGCATTTTTTACCAAACCTTTTATTACAATTTCGTTGGTTGTATTGTATTTAATATCAGTAAAAAAAGCAAATTTCTGGTATGTTTCTGCGTTGTTTTTCTCTTTTTGGGGTGATACTTTTTTACTTTTTAAACAAGATTTTTTTCTGTTTGGTCTGGTTTCTTTTTTAATGGCTCATATTTTATACATCAAAATTTCTGCTAATTATTTAAAAATGATATCACCAAGTAAAATTTTGGGTGCATCTATTCCGTTTATTATAGCTTTTGGGAGTATCATTTATTTAATAAAAGATGGTTTAACAGAAATGCTAATTCCAGTGATTATCTACGGAATCATTATTTCTACTTTTGGGACAATTGCTTTGATAAACTATTCTCAAGAAAAATCTACTGAGAATTTATGGCTACTTTTAGGAGCAATAATTTTTATTATTTCCGATAGTTTACTGGCTATTAATATGTTTTATGAAGCCAAATCTATATATGGAGTTAGTATTATGATAACGTATATAGTTGCACAATATCTTATTTGTAAAGTTATGATTGTAAAAGACTCTAATTAAGAATTTACAATTTTTGTAAATTTATGTTTGCCTAAATTAGCCAAAATTGAAGCTGAAATAATACCCATTAAATCTGCAATTAAATCAACAAAATCAAATGTACGAGTAGAAAGGTACTTTTGACTAAATTCTTCTAGTATCACAAAAACAATTACAAAAAATGCTCCATAATAAACCTGAAGTTTTCCAAATTTAAAATAACGAAATTTTAAGACAATAATACTTAGAAAAGTTAAAGTTCCAAATAATACAAAGTGTCCTAATTTATCACCAAGAGGGAAAGATTTCACAAAATCAAAAAATATACTTCTCATTCCTGAATTAGCTAAATAGATAATCCAAAGAATAAAAAAGAAAAAAAATATACCCAATACGGAAAATAATCTTTGCATAATAACTTAACTGAAAAGAAAAAGCAGTTACAAAATGTAACTGCTTTTTCTTTGTTCTAAATAAATAGATATTACTTTTTTATTTTTAATCAATTATCAGTTAGTTTAGGGGACTCCAATAATTAGGGGGATGATTCAAAAATAAATTTATTTCATATTTTATTATTTAGGGGATATAAATATGTAATTATTTGTTTAATTACTTGGCTAAAGTAATAAAAAAGATTTTAATAATTAATATTTTTTTTAAGAAAAAAATATTTTTTTTTCAGCATTGAAATATATTTATAAATACATAGAATTTGTTGGGAAAAATCTAATTTAGGATTGTTAAACCTAATGTTTAGTAGAAAATATTTAATGTTAAAAAATCTATTCTTTATTATAAAGTGGTAGGCTTTTTCTTTGGTAAAGTAATATAATTAACCCGCATATAAACGTAAAAATTGCAGCAAAAAAAAGTAAACCACCGTCATTATTATGCTGAATTCCAATTTTAGTGATATGAACTAATATTGCTCCACCCATTAACACAAGTGTAAATAAAGCACCTATCCATACTTTTTTGGGAATAAATAATAAAATTGAAGCAATAAGTTCTAAAATTCCTGTTGCAATTCTTAATATTTTCTCATTATCTCCAGCTAGTTTTGTAAAAAGATCAACACTTTCTTGAGCTCCTGTAAATTTATAAAATAAGGTTTGCAACATTATAATAGCTGCTAATAATTTTAGTACAAAAATAATTTTAGTATTCATTTTTAGTTGATTTTAAAATTTAGACGCTTAATACATTATCTACTTACAAAATCATATTTTTGTTTAAAATCATTTTTAATGAAAAAAAAAATATTGGTAGTCTTTTTGGTATTTATCTTCTTTAGTTGTTCAAATTCAAAGAAAATTAGACTTACTTTTTTAGATGAGTATACGATTAAAGATTCTATTCAATTTCAGAGCTCAATACTTGGAGGTTTTTCGGGTATTGATTTTTCTAAGGATAATTATTATTTAATTATAGATGATGTTAATAAACCTCGGTTGGTAACTTCGAAAATTACGATTAAAAGTGATACAATCTCATCAATAATCTTTCAAAACGTTATTTTTTTAAATGATTCGATAACTCCCTTTTATGAGAAAAAGCATCTCGATTTGGAATCTATTTTTATTGATGTTGATAAAAATGAAATTAATTTTGTGAGTGAAGGTTCTATTTATAAGCGTAAAAAACCTTTAGTATTTGTTACAGATTTTAGTGGCCATTTTAAATATGAGTATAGTTTACCCCGATCTCATAAAAATTTAAATAATATTAAACATAATGCAGTTTTTGAAGCCTCATCAAAAAGTGTCCAGAAAAATGGATTTTGGGTAGCAATGGAAGGGGTTTTAAAATCGGATGGAGAAGAGCCATCTTTTCATAAAACAACATCACCCATAAGAATTACTTTTTTTGATAAGCAGAGCAAAAAAGCAACCCACCAATTTGCATACCACTTAGAACCTATAAGTAAACCTGCAAAAGGAAATATTAATTTAAACGGAGTGACTGCGATTCTAGAACATAAAGAAAATCATTTTTTTATTATAGAAAGAACTTACCAAAGTGGTTATGGTGCTTATGGAAATATAGTAAGAATTTTTGAAGCCAATATAAATGAAGAAACTACCAATGTTTTAGAAATAGATTCTTTGAGAAACTTCGAATATAAACCGTTAAAAAAGAGGTTGTTATTTGATTTTAAAAATGTTAAAAATCGCCTTAAAGATGGAATAATCGATAACATCGAAGGCATTACTTTTGGGCCAAAACTATCAAATGGAAAATCATCTTTAATTTTGGTGTCTGACGATAATTTTCAGATTTATGGAAAACAATTAAATCAATTTATCTTATTAGAAATTGATGAGAATTAATTGCTATTTTTACAACATTAAGAAAAGATATTAATGAATTTCTCTAAATTAAAAGAATCTACTTTAAGGAAAAAAACCAACAAACTTACTTTGCGTTTAGACGAGAGTAGAATGATTTCTCAAAAAGAAATTCAATCTGTAGGCATTGTAACTTTGGATCAAATTTCATCAAAAATTGATATTCAATCTCAAGTTGAATCTGTTTTAGGACTTAGAAACACAAAAATGTATAGTTTTAAAAAGTTTAATAAATTAGATCAAGCTTCTTATAAGCATTTTACAGAAAAAGATGTCAACTGGAAAGGGCATTTTACACAACAAAATTTTGTGAGTTTTTTAGAGCAACCATTTGATTTACTCATAGGCTATTTTAATGAGAAAAATTTGTATTTAGAATTAGCTGTTTTTCATTCTAAAGCAACTTTTAAAGTGGGTTTTTCTAATGTTAATTCAAATTTATATGACATTGAATTTGTAGAGCAAATAGAACATATTGAAGCTTACATTTTAGAGCTTAAAAAGTATCTTCAAATCTTAAAAAAGCTAAAAAATTAAACTTTAAGTATAAAGTTGTTTATTCTTGGTAAGAATTTATCATTTCTAAACAAAATCCATCTTAAAATTGTAATTTTACACCCTTAAAACATATTAATAATGCAAAAATTTATTGGAACTGGAGTTGCGTTAGTTACACCTTTTAAAGAAGACTTAAGTGTAGATTTTGATGCTCTTGCTAAATTGGTGAATTATAACATCGAAAACGGAACAGATTATTTAGTTATTAATGGTACTACTGGTGAGAGTGCAACGATTACTAAAGAAGAAAAGCAAGAAATAATAGATGTTATTATTAAAACAAATAACAAACGTTTGCCCTTGGTTTTAGGTGTAGGAGGTAACAATACAGCATTAGTTGTCGATGAGTTAAAGTCTAGAGATTTTTCTGGAATTGATGGTATTTTATCTGTAGCGCCTTATTACAGTAAGCCAACTCAAGAAGGATTTTATCAGCATTATAAAGCAATTGCAGAAGCTACAGATTTGTCAATTATTCTGTATAATGTACCTGGAAGAACGGCAAAAAATATGGAGCCATCAACGGTTTTACGTTTGGCAAATGATTTTGCAAACATAGTTGGTGTAAAAGAAGCAGGTAACAATCAGCAACAGTATCATACGTTAATTAAAGATAAACCTTCAGATTTTTTGATTATTTCAGGAGATGATGATTTAGCATTAGGCGTTACACTAGCAGGTGGGGCTGGGGTAATTTCGGTTATAGGGCAAGCATTTCCTAAGCAATTTTCGACAATGATTCATCATGGCTTACAAGGAAATAATAAAGAAGGATATGCAATTCATTATAAAATGATGGATGTTATCGATTATATTTTTGAAGAAAATAATCCTGCAGGAATAAAAACAGTTTTACAAGAATTAGAAATTTGTAGTAACGAAGTGCGTTTGCCATTAGTAAAAGCAAGTACAGATCTTAGCTTAAAAATAGAAAAATTTGTAACAGAATTTCAATAGATTTTTTTTAAAGTTTCTTTTTTTAAGATATAACATTAACAAATTTTTAGTATCATCTTATCTATTTTATTGTGTTTTTTATAGATTATTGCACAATACAATTTACTGTGTAAAAAAACGTTTTATTAATCCACAATTAATCACTAATTTTGCCCGATGCAAAAAATTAAAAATTTAGCGTATTTATTTCTGTTTGTATTGTTGCTTTCCTCATGTGGAGAGTACCATAAAGTGCTAAATAAAGGTACCACAGAAGAGCAATATAAAATGGCTGTAAAAATGTACGAAACAAAGAAGTTTGCAAAAGCTCTGCGTTTGTTCGAAAAAATTACACCTGCTTACAGAGGTAAACCTCAAATGGAACGAATTTCTTTTATGATAGCGCAATCTAATTTTAATGAAAAAAGTTATAGTCTTTCTGGCTACTATTTTGATCGTTTTTCTAAAAGTTATCCTAAAAGTTCTAAAAAAGAAGAAGCAGCATTTCTTTCTGCATACAGTTATAAATTAGCTGCTCCAGTTTTTAGTAAAGATCCTACAGATACAAATAAAGCCCTAGAAGCTTTTCAAACGTTTATAAATACGTATCCTAATTCAGATAAAATAGAAGAAGCTAATAAGCATTATCAAGAATTAAGATATAAATTACAGAAAAAATATTTCGAAATAGCCAAAACATATTATAGAACTGCTGATTATGATTTAAGGAATTATAAAGCTGCTATTCAGGCTTTTGATAATTTGTTATCAGATTATTTAGGTTCTGAATTTAAGGAAGAAGCATTATTTTACAGGTTAAAAGCTGCTCACGATTTTGTTATAAAAAGTACTACAAGAAGAAAACCAGAACGTGCAGATGACGCTGTAGAGGCTTATGATAAATTAAAAAGAAATTTTCCCGATTCAAAATACATGGAAGAAGCTAATAAAATGTTAGCTACAATGAAGGCTCAAAAAAAGGAAGCTGAAGATATTATTGCAAAGCAAATTGAATACCAAAACTCATTAAAGAAATAATTATTTATTATGGATTATAAAGATACAAATGCTGCATTAAGTACTGTTACTTATGATAAAAACCAAATAGAAGCGCCAACAGAAAATATTTACGAGGCTATTTCTATTATTGCTAAAAGAGCAGAACAAATTAATGGTGATTTAAAGAAAGAACTAGTTGATAAATTAGATGAGTTTGCAACTTATAACGATAGTTTAGAAGAAGTATTTGAAAATAAAGAACAAATAGAAGTTTCTAAATTTTACGAAAGATTGCCAAAACCAACAGCTATTGCAGTTGAAGAATGGCTAAATGATAAAGTATATTATAGAACTCCAGAAACAGAATAATGTCTGTTTTAAGCGGTAAAAAAATCCTTTTAGGTATTACTGCAGGAATTGCTGCATACAAAACGGCTTCTTTAGTCCGTTTGTTTATAAAATTAGGCGCAGAAGTCAAGGTTGTTATGACTCCTGCGTCAAAAGATTTTATAACACCACTTACACTTTCTACACTTTCTAAAAACCCTGTACATTCTACTTTTTATGACAAAGAAGAGGAAGAAAATGAATTGTGGAATAATCATGTTGATTTAGGTCTTTGGGCAGATTATATGCTTATTGCACCAGCAACCGCAAATACATTATCTAAAATGGCAAATGGGACTTGCAATAACTTATTATTAGCCACCTATTTATCTGCAAAATGTCCTGTGTATTTTGCTCCTGCAATGGATTTAGATATGTATATTCATCCATCAACAAAACAAAGTTTAGATAAATTACAATCTTTTGGCAATATTATGATTCCTGCTACTTCTGGTGAGCTTGCAAGTGGTTTAGTAGGTGAAGGTAGAATGGCTGAACCTCAAGACATTGTCTTATTCATAGAAAATGATATCTTATCTAAATTACCTTTAAAAGGTAAAAAAGTACTATTAACTGCGGGACCAACTTACGAAGCTATTGATCCTGTAAGGTTTGTAGGTAATCACTCTTCGGGTAAAATGGGATTTGCAATTGCAAAAGCTGCTGCAAATTTAGGCGCCGAAGTACTTTTAATTTCTGGTCCAAGTCATCAACAAATACAACATTCTTTAGTAAAAAGGATAGATGTAATTTCTGCAGAAGAAATGTATGAAGTTGCACATCAACATTATAATCAAGTTGATATTGCAATTCTTTCTGCTGCTGTCGCAGACTATAAACCAAAAAATGTTGCAACTCAGAAAATAAAAAAGAAAGATACAGCGTTAGAGATTGAGTTATCACCAACAAAAGATATTTTAGCATCTTTAGGTAAAATTAAAAAGAATCAGTTTTTAATGGGTTTTGCATTAGAAACCAATAATGAGATAGTAAATGCTAAAAGTAAGTTAGAAAGAAAGAATTTAGATGCTATCGTTTTAAATTCTTTGCAAGATAAAGGTGCTGGTTTTGCAACAGACACAAATAAAATTACTATTATTGATAAAGATTTAAATGAAAAATCGTTTGAATTAAAATCTAAGGTAGAAGTTGCTAAAGATATTATGAATGAAATTGTAAACATGATAAATGCGTAAACTTATTTTTTTATTCGTTTTTGTACTTTCTTTTGTCAATGTAAAAGGACAAGAGTTAAATTGCTTGGTAAATGTAAATTTTAATCAAGTTCAGGGTTCTAATACTCAGGTTTTTAAAACCTTACAGACTTCTTTAACGGAGTTTATTAATCAAACTAAATGGACAAATAGAGAGGTAAAACCAGAAGAGCGTATCAATTGTGCAATGAATATTATAGTTACTTCTAGAAATGACAATACTTTTGAAGCTACTTTGCAAATACAATCTACAAGACCTGTTTTTGGAACTACTTATGAGACACCTGTTTTAAATTTAAAAGACAACGATTTTAATTTTAAATACAATGAGTTTGATCCATTGTTTTACAACAAAAACTCTTTCGATAGCAATTTAATTTCTACAATCGTTTTTTATGCTTATGTTATTTTAGGTGTTGATGCAGACACTTTTAAATTAAAAGGAGGTGAGTCTTATTTAAAAGAAGCACAAAATGTGATGTTACAGGCACAACAAAGCGGCCTTTCTTCTTGGCAAAATGTAGTTGGAAAACAAAATCGTTTTTTATTGATAGATAATTTGTTATCATCAAAATTAGCAGCTTACAGAACAGCAATGTACAATTACCATAGAAAAGGACTGGATGAGTTTTCTACTAACAAAAACAGAGCAAAACAAGCTGTTGAAGATGCTGTAATTTCTATGGAAAGTTTATATAATAAAACGGTAAGTAATTACCTAATCCGTTTGTTTTTTGATGCAAAAGCGGACGAAATTGTAAACACTTACTCAGATGGTCCTACTACTAGAAATAAAAATAAGCTAGTACAAACTGTTCGTAAAATATCTCCCGTTAACAATTCTAAGTGGAAAGAGATTAAATAGTTTTAACCTCAAAACTTTTTTATTCTTTATTATAAATTCACTAATTTTATTCCTTAAAAATTAGTCAATTTGCTAAAACAACTCTCTATAAATAACTACGCTTTAATCAATGAGTTAACTATTGATTTTTCGGATGGTTTATCAATAATTACTGGAGAAACGGGTGCAGGGAAATCCATATTGTTAGGTGCTTTAGGCTTGGTTTTAGGTAATAGAGCAGATTTATCATCACTAAAAGACACATCTAAAAAGTGTATTGTTGAAGCAAAAGTTGCGATTGCTAACTACAATTTAGAACCTTTTTTTGAAGAAGTAGATTTAGATTATGAAACAGAAACTATTATCAGAAGAGAAATTCTACCTTCAGGAAAATCGAGAGCTTTTGTAAACGATACTCCGGTTACTTTATCTGTTTTAAATGAGTTAAGATTAAAATTAATAGATGTGCACTCGCAACATCAAACCATGCAATTGTCTGATGCTAATTTTCAGTTTTCAATTTTAGATGCTTTAGCAAAGAATACAGTAAGAATAGATTCTTATAAAAGAGGTTATAATCAACTTAATACATTAAAAAAAGAATTAACAGTTTTAGAAACGCAACAGCGAGAAGCAAACCAACAATACGATTATAATTTACACTTGTTTAAAGAATTAGAAGAAGCAAAAATTCAAGTTGATGAACAAGCTGAATTAGAATTAACATTAGAAAAACTGAATAATATTGAAGATATTAAACTCAATTTATCAGAAGCCTTAGAAGTCTCAATCAATGAAGAAATCGGAATTCAGAATTTAATATATACCCTAGAAAATAGATTGTCTAAAATTGCTCCATTTTCTAAAGAGTATCAAGAAATTTCAGAAAGAATTACATCTGTAAAAATTGAAGTTGATGATATTATTGCTGAATTAGAAAATGCTAATGAGAATGTCGATTTCAATCCGAATGAAGCAGAAGAAATTAATGATAGATTACAATTACTATATAACCTTCAGAAAAAACATTATGTAAGTTCTAATCAAGAATTATTGAGTGTTTTTAATGATTTATCAGACAAAGTAACTCAAGTAGAATCTGCAGATGAAGTTATTCAGCAAAAGCAAGAAGAAATTCGTCAAGTTTCTGAAAAGTTAGATAAAGTGGCGAGTTTAATTTCTAAAGCAAGAATAAATTCAATTCCAAAATTAACTAAAGAATTGCAAATGCTGTTAGCAGATTTAGGAATGGAAAATGCCCGTTTTTCCATCGAAATAAAACCCTCAAAATCTTATTTTTTAAACGGAAAAGACGAATTAGAATTTTTGTTTTCAGCAAATAAAGGAGGAAGTTTTGGGGAACTAAAAAAAGTAGCTTCTGGAGGTGAATTATCAAGAATAATGCTTTCAGTAAAAAAAGTATTATCTGCAAATACTCAATTGCCAACCATTATTTTCGATGAGATAGACACTGGAGTTTCTGGTGAAGTTTCCAATAAAATAGCAGCTATTATGCAACAAATGAGCGCAAATATGCAAGTCATTGCAATTACACATTTACCGCAAATTGCGGCAAAAGGTAACAGCCATTACAAAGTGTTTAAAGAAGAAGTTAGCGGTATAACCACCACCAATTTAAAACAACTTTCTACTGATGAGAGAATTGTAGAAATAGCTGAGATGCTAAGCGGTAAAAATATTTCTGATTCAGCAATAACTCATGCAAAAGAATTATTAAATTAGTAAAAATGACAGACGAAAGCAAAGCGGAAGATTTATTTTTTGAAGCAGATAACCTAATAGATGATAACAAAATTAAAGAAGCAAAAGAAGTACTATTAGATTTATTAAATGAATACCCAGATTATGGTAGAGCTCACAATCATTTAGGGTGGTTGTATTCAGTTAAATTTAACAACCATACTAAAGCAAAAGAGCATCTGGAATTAGCTTTAAAGTTTTCTCCAGATTATCAAGGTGTGTATGCAAATTATGCCTATTTATTATTAGAAATGAATAAATATGATGAATTGATAAATTTTGGGAAAAAATATGCTGATAAAGGAGTTGCTGATGCTGGAACTATTTATAATAAAATGGCACAAGCTTTTGAATTGAAAGGTGAGTATTTAGAAGCGCATAAGTATTATAAACTAGCAGTTAAGGGAGCAATTAATAATCAGTTTATGGAAGAGCTATATGCATCCATAAATCGCTTAAAAAGCAAAATGAACATATTTCAAAAACTCTCATTAATCAACAAAATTTAATCGAGTACTTAATATCTAACAGCTAAAAAACAATAACAATATTATGTATAACTTACTAAAAGGAAAAAAAGGAATTATTTTTGGAGCGTTAAACGAACACTCAATTGCTTGGAAAGTAGCGGAAAAAGCACACGAACAAGGAGCAGAATTTGTCTTAACAAATGCACCAATAGCCATGAGAATGGGAGAGTTAGATGCTTTAGCTGCAAAAACAGGCTCACAAATTATCCCTGCAGATGCAACTTCTGTAGAAGATTTAGAAAACTTGGTAGAAAAATCGATGGAGATTTTAGGTGGTAAAATCGATTTTGTTCTACATTCAATTGGTATGTCTGTTAATGTAAGAAAGGGAAAACATTATACAGATCCAAAGTACGATTTCACCACAAAAGGTTGGGATGTTTCTGCGGTTTCTTTCCACAAAACCATGAATGTTTTGTACAACAAAAAAGCCATGAACGAGTGGGGAAGTATTGTTGCCTTAACCTATATGGCTGCGCAAAGAGTATTTCCAGATTATAACGATATGGCAGATAATAAAGCTTATCTAGAGTCAATTGCACGTAGTTTCGGGTACTTTTTCGGTCGCGATCACAAAGTACGTGTCAACACCATTTCACAATCGCCAACACCAACAACTGCTGGTAGTGGTGTAAAAGGTTTTGATGGTTTTATTGCCTATGCAGAAAAAATGAGTCCGCTTGGAAACGCAACTGCAGCAGATTGTGCAGATTACACCATTTCGCTGTTTTCAGATTTGACCAAAAAAGTAACCTTGCAAAACTTATTCCATGATGGAGGTTTCTCTAATATGGGGGTTAGTGATGCTGTAATGGAAAAATTTGAGTAGAAAATGTCATTTTAAGAGTATTCGAAAGGTTTGAAGCTATTTCGCGCTTTCGCTACTCGCTTTTTTGTTAACACAAAAAGAGCTCAAACATACCGCTCAATCACGGCTAAACCTGTTTGTTAACTTTTAGAAATATACAATGCAAATCTCTATTGGTTTGCATTTTTTTTGATTCCTTTTTGTAAATTGCTCTGTAATTAAAAATAATGAATAATTCAGAAATTAAAATCAATAAAGCTATTGATGATTTATCAACAAAATTGAAAGATTTAGATTTAGAAAATCTATCAATTTCTGATTACAACAAAAGATATCTAAAAGATTATATAGATAAGCTCTCTTTTTTTATGCCTTTGTATAAAACACTTTTAGAAAAAGTGATACGTAATTTACAGAAACCTGTTTCAGAAAGTTGTTTTGTAGATTATGGAGGAGGTTGTGGAGTTCTCACTTATTTAGCCGTAGAATTGGGTTTTAAAAAAGTTATTTATAACGATATTTACGAAGTTTCTACAAAAGATGTAAAAGTAATTTCTTCAGCTATCAACTTAAAAGTAGATTATTTTATAACAGGAGATATTTCTGACTTTATAAGTTATATTACTAAAAATAATATCAAAGTAGATCATATGTGTTCTTTTGATGTTTTAGAACATATTTACGATTTAGAGGGGTGGTTCTTAGAGATTAAAAAATTACCAAAACCTTTTTCACTTTGTTTTATGACGAGTGCAAATTCTAGTAATCCTAATATTAATAGAAAACTTAAAAAAATACATTATAAAGCAGAATATGTAGGTTCAAAAAAGAAAAAAGGTTGGAAAGAAAGGGATTCTAACTTGCCTTTTTTAGAAATTAGAAAAAGGCTATTGGCCAAAGAGTTTTCTAATTTAGACGAGAAAAAAATAACAATTTTAGCAAAAACAACTAGAGGTTTGTATGGTAAAGATATTATCAATTATGCTAAAAAGCAGTTGGAAGAAAACCATTTTAAAGAATATACAAAGCACCCAACAAATACTTGCGATCCGTTAACAGGTAATTGGGCAGAACATATTATAGATATCAAAAACTTAAAAAATAGAATCGAAAATAAACAAACCACTGTAAGATTTACCAATAATTTTTATAGTGAATCCAGTAATAAAATTTTAAATTTCCCTAAAAAAGTCATTAACTTTTTAATGAAAATTTTAGGAGAACAAAATTTGTTTTTATCTCCATCTTATACTTTAGAAATTCAATATAAAGAAAGCTAATTTGAAACTTAATTTCTCAATCATAATACCCGTTTATAATCGATCTCAAGAAATTGACGAGTTGTTAGAAAGTCTTACAAAACAAGATTTTACTGAAGGTTTTGAAGTTTTAGTAATTGAAGATGGTTCAACCGAAAAAAGTGATAGGGTTGTTGAAAAATACAAACCGAAACTCAATTTGAAATACTTTTTTAAAGAAAATAGTGGAGCAGGAGCAAGCCGTAATTTCGGAATGAAAAAAGCAAATGGAAATTATTTTATCATTTTAGATTCTGATGTTATTGTTCCGTCTCAATATGTGTCAGAAGTAAAAAAAGCTTTAGAAACTAATTATACAGATGCTTTTGGTGGGCCAGATGCAGCTCATAAAAGTTTTACATCTTTGCAAAAAGCCATTAATTATTCTATGACATCCGTTTTAACAACAGGTGGAATTCGAGGTAAAAAACAAGCGGTTGGTAAATTTCAACCTAGAAGTTTTAATTTAGGTTTGTCGCATAAAGCTTTTAGCGTTACAAAAGGTTTCTCTAAAATGAAAAACGGAGAAGATATCGATTTGACGTTTCGTTTATGGGAAAATGGTTTTGAAACTCAGTTAATAGAAAAGGCTTTTGTGTATCATAAAAGAAGAAGTACAATTCAGCAATTCTTTAAGCAAACTTTTGGTTTTGGAACCGCAAGACCAATTTTAAATAAAAAGTATCCAAAAACAGCTAAACCTACATATTGGTTTCCGAGTTTGTTTATTATTGGATTAGATCTCAGTATCATTTTAGCTATTTTTAGTTTTAATCATTTCTTATGCTTCTATGGTCTCTATTTCTTATTAATTTTCTTTGATTCGTTGTTACAAAATAAAAACTTTTACGTTGCTTTTTTAAGTATCATTACTTCTTTAACACAGTTTTTAGGGTATGGTTTGGGTTTCTTAGAAAGTCGGTTTTTTATTAGAAAATAAAAGCTCCCAATTTCTTGAGAGCTTTTACATATAAATAATTTATTTTATTTTTCAGGATTTAAAATTCCTAAAATGTATCCTTTTGTTAAGTATTTTTTAGCTACTTTTTGAATATCATCTTTTGTAAGTGCATTTACCCTATTTTCAAAATTAGTTGCGTCTTCAATATCATTTTTCATATAATCTACGTTCTTAATTAGGTTCAACCAATATCTATTTCTTTTTGTACTTTCCTTATGGTTTAAAATTCTAGCCTTTTTAGTTTTACTCAAATCTTCATCAGTAGGTCCATCTTTAACAATTTTAGAAATTTCTTGAAGTACTATATTTTTAAGTTTTTCAACATTTTCTGGTGCACAAGGAAATGATACAGAAAAACTATAACGACCGTAAGGCATTTTAGAAATATTACCATTTGTTCTAGAAGAATAGACGCCACCTTCTTCTTCTCTTAATTTTTGAGTTAGTTTTATACCCAGAATTTCACCTAAACTTTTAAAAGCTAAAGCTTCTTTTTTGTTGTATTCAGTTTCTCCTTGATAAAGAATTTGAACGCTACTTTTAGGGTCTTTCCCTTTGTTAACAATTTTTGTGTGGTTTCCTTTGATAGGTCTAAAATCACTTACTTTATAACTTTCTTTAGTGTTTTTTCCAGGTAAGCATGCAATATATTTCATAGAAAACTCTGCTAATTTTCTTTCGTCAATATTACCAACAAAGTAAAAATTAAAGTCACCAGCATCCGCAAAACGCTCTTTGTATTTTGCATAAGCTAAATTGTAATCAGCAGCATCATATTTTTCAGGAGAAGGAAACCCAATATAACGTGGATTTTTAGCATTCATAAAATCGGACATTTCCTTTTGGAAGAAGAAATTAGGACTAGCTAACAAATTACCTAAAAAGCTTTTGCTTTTATTTATCGAAGATTTAAAAGCTTTGTCATCTTTATTTAATGCCGTAAAATACAAATGGACTAACTGAAAAAGTTCTTCTAGATTTTTAGGTGATGCAGAACCATTAAAGCCTTCGCTTAAGCCACCTATAAAAGGTCTTACTCTTGCTATTTTTCCTGACATCATTTTAGTCATGTCAGAAATAGAATACCCATTAACTCCAGCATCTGTTAATGCACCATTTGCAAAACTGGTTGCTTTTAATTCATCAATAGAATATAAAGAAGTTCCTCCATAACTAAAGGCTGTGAATAAAACCTCATCATTTTTAAAATCTGTTTTTTTGTAAGTTACTTTTGCGCCATTACCTAAAATAAAAGTTTTGGTGCCTAAAGTATCATTTTTAGTTAAGCCAACTATTTTACCCATAGTTGGTTCGTTAGTAATTAAAGAAGCTGCTACTTCTTTATCTTCATAAGCTTTTAATTCTTTAGTTTTAACTGTTTTTAGAGCATCTAAAACTTGCTGTTCAGTAACTACTTTTTTAGGACCAGTAATAATAATTACACGATTATCGTCATGTAAAAAATTACCAATAACACTATTAACCTCTTCTAAAGTTATTGTAGGAAGTATTTTTTTATTGATGTCGAATGTCCAGGCAATTCCTGGAATTGGAGTTTCTTTTAAAAAGTGATTGATATAAGCGCCAACAACTCTTCTTGATTCATTTTTGTCTTTGTTTTTAAAAGATTTTTCTAAACGAGCCAATACATTTTTTTTAGCTCTAGCTAGTTCTCCTTTTTTGAAACCATATCGTTTTGCTCTTTCACTTTCCTCTAACAATGCATTTAAGGCATTTAATTGCCCGTCTGCACTTGTACCTGCAACAGATTGGTATGCACTTCTATTTCTTGCGTAAGTTCCTCCATGATAACTAAAGCCATAAACAAAAGGAGGTTTTTCTCCGTTTCTTAATTCATCTAAACGATTATTTATCATTTGAGCAAATAAAGATTTTACAATAGATTTTCTATATTCTGCAACAGATTTCGCAGGTTTACTGTCTTTGTAATCTTTGTACATGAGCTGTACTTGAGAGAAAGGTGCTTCCTTATCAGATTCTATAGCAATAAAAGTTTCTTTATGATTTTCTAAAGAAAAAGCCTCTCTTTTTCTTGGGTTTTTAACTGCAGGAATTTTACTAAAGTGCGCTTTTATTTTAGCTTCTAGTTTATCAACATCAACATCACCAACTGCAATTACAGCCATTAAATCTGGTCTGTACCAGTCTTTAAAAAAGCGACGTAAACTTTCGTGTTTAAAAGTTTTTAAATTTTCTTCAGTACCAATAGGTAGTCTTTTAGCGTATTTAGACCCATACATCATTTTAGGTAAGTAGTTTTCTAGCATTCTGCTATCAGCTCCTCTTCGAGATCTATACTCTTCTAATACAACTCCACGTTCTTCATCTATATCTTTTCCATCTAATAAAGCACCACCAGCCCAATCTTCTATAATTTGAAAACCTTTTTCTAGTTTTTCTTCATCATCACTCGGAATTGGTAAAATATAAACAGTTTCATCAAAACCAGTATAAGCATTTAAATCGGCTCCGAATTTTACACCGATAGATTGTAAGTAGTTTATTAACTCGTTCTTTTTAAAGTTTTTAGTTCCGTTAAAATTCATATGTTCCATAAAATGAGCTAAACCAAGTTGGTCTTCATCTTCTAATATAGAACCTGCATTAATAGCTAAACGCAACTCTACTTTGTTAGCAGGTTTACCATTGTTTTTAATGTAATAGGTAATTCCGTTTGGTAGCTTTCCAATTCTGACGCTTGGGTCAATAGGTATTGCTACTGATTTATTGTTTTTAACAACTTTTTCAACATTTTTATTATTTTCAATAACTTTCTTGTTAGAATCACAAGCAGTTAATAAGAATGAAAACATTAAAAGAAATAAGATTTTTTTCATAGTATTATAAAGGGTTTTAAAAATTTTAAGCTAAGATATTCTTTTGTAAAGTAAGAAGCTAAGTATTTAATTTAAAATTTTAATAATATTTTGCAAAAATGTATATGTTTCTTAAAAAGATAAAATTATGTTTTTTAAAAAAAATAAATAAATATTACTCGTTTCAATAGTAGGTCTTTTATCTATAAAATTTAAAAAAACTTAAATAAAAAAAGAGAAGATTACAACCATGAAATTTCATTTTCTGTTATATTTGAGATGAATCTAATAATCTATTTTGATGAAACTTCATTTTTTTTCTTTTTTCATTGTGTTTTTCGTAATTGTTTCTTGCAAAACTGATTTAGAAATTTCCTCAGCCCAAAAAGACAAAAACTTAATTTCGTATGTAAATCCGTTTATTGGTACAGGTGGTCACGGACATACGTATCCAGGAGCAACAATGCCATTTGGAATGATGCAATTGAGTCCAGATACACGTTTGGATGGTTGGGACGGTTGTTCTGGATATCATTATTCAGATGATGAAATCTACGGGTTTTCTCATACACATTTAAGCGGAACAGGAGTTTCTGATTATGGAGATATTTTATTGATGCCAACGAATAAGCAGATTTTTAATAATGGTGCTGATGGAAAAGAAGGGTATAAATCGAAATTTTCTCACGAAAAAGAAGTAGCAGAACCTGGTTTTTATAAAGTACATTTAGATGATACTAATATTAATGTAGAATTGACAGTTTCTAAGAGAAGTGGAATTCATAAATACAATTATCCTTCTCCAAAAAACCAGTTTGTGATTTTAGATTTATTACACAGAGATAAAGTGTTAGATGCAAAAATTAATAGAATTTCTGATACAGAATTAACTGGATATCGTTTTTCTGAAGCGTGGGCAACAGATCAACGTTTGTTTTTCAGTATTAAAACATCGCATAAATTTACAGATGTTTTGCAATCGCCACCAAAAACAGGTGAGATAGGAGGGCAAAAAATAGCACTGAATTTTATCAACCCAAATAACGAACCTGTTATTATTAAAATAGGAATTTCTGCAGTTGATATTGAAGGTGCAAAGAAAAATTTAAAAGGAGAAATAGGAAATCAAACTTTTGAACAAGTTAAAAAAACAGCACAAGATTTTTGGGAAAAGCAATTAGAAAAAATAGTTGTTGAAGATTCAAATATTGATCATAAAACAAATTTTTATTCATCTATGTATCACGTTTCGATAGCACCAAATTTATATCAAGATGTAGATGGAAGGTATAGAGGAATGGATATGGAAATTCACAAATCTGTGGGTTTTGATTATTATACTGTGTTTTCACTTTGGGATACGTATAGAGCAGCACATCCATTATATACCATTATCGAACAAGAGAAAACGAACGATTTTATCAATACTTTTTTAGCAAAATATGATGAAGGTGGTATAATGCCCATATGGGATTTATCTGCAAATTATACCGGCTGTATGATTGGTTATCACGCAGTTCCAGTAATTGCTGATGCCTATTTAAAAGGAATCAAAAATTATGATATTGAAAAAGCTTTTAAAGCCATGAAGCATTCAGCAACTCGAGATAAATTAGGGTTAGATTCGTATAAAATCTTCGGATTTATTCCTGTAGAAAAAGAAAGTGAATCGGTTTCTAAAACTTTAGAATATGCTTATGATGACTGGACAATTGCACAAATGGCAAAGTCTTTAGGGAAAAAAGAAGACTACAAAACGTATTTAGAACGAGCACAATATTATAAGAATGTTTTTGACCCCGAAAGTCAGTTTATGAGAGGTCGTTTTAGAAATACGTGGTTTGCACCTTTCGATCCTTATGAAGTGAATTTTAATTATACAGAAGCCAATGCTTGGCAATACAGTTTTTATGTGCCTCAAGATATTACGGGTTTTACAAATTTGCTTGGTGGAAAACAGCAATTAGAAAATCAATTGGATAAATTATTTTCCGCTAAAGCAAATACTTCTGGTCGCCATCAAGCAGATATTACTGGTTTAATTGGGCAATATGCTCACGGAAATGAACCCAGTCATCATATGGCATATTTGTATAATTTTGTGAATAAACCCTATAAAACCCAAGAAAAAACTCGCCAGATTTTAACAAAATTATACACCAATACTCCAGACGGAATTTCAGGTAACGAAGATTGTGGACAAATGAGTGCTTGGTATATTTTTAGCTCTTTAGGTTTTTATCCTGTTACGCCAGGTGCTAATCAATATATTATTGGAAGTCCGTTATTTGAAAAAGCGACTTTCAATTTAGAAAATGGAAAATCGTTTACTATAGAAGCTAAAAATCAATCTAAAGAAAATAAATACATCAAATCTGTAAAATTAAACGGAAAGGATTACGAGTATTCATACATCCATCATCAAGATATTATCAATGGAGGAAACTTGGTTTTTGAAATGACAAACCGACCCACAAAATGGGGAACAAAAGACGAATTTATACCATCTACTGAAATTAAAGAACATACTATTGTAGCTGCTCCGTTTATAGCAAAAGGAAAAACAGCCTTCAAAGGAAGTACAACAGTTGAGTTAAAGTCTGTTGATGAAACTGCAGATATTTTTTACAGAGTTGGTTACAAAGGAGGATATAAAAAATATGACAAACCATTTGTTATCGATAAATTCATCAACCTTTCGGTGTATGCCGAAAAGAAAGGTGTAAAAAGCGCAACCATTACTACAGATTTTTACAAAATTGACCCGAATATTAAAATTGATTTAAAAACAAAATATGCCAATCAATACAATGCTGGTGGAGATAATGCTTTAATTGATGGAATAGTTGGAACAGAAGATTTTAGAACAGGAACTTGGCAAGGGTATTTTGATACAGATTTAATTGCGATTGTTGATTTGGGGAAAATTAATAAGAAAGAAGGAAGAATAGAAGTGAACTTTTTAGAAGACCAACGTTCTTGGATTTTTCTTCCCTCTGAAGTTGAATGCTTAGTTTCTTTTGATGGTAGAAGCTATGAGTCTTTAGGAAGCTTTACTGTACAAAATACAATTGAAAGAGAAAATGTTAAAATTCAAGAATTTATTTTTAAGCATCCTCCTAGAATAAATGTAAAATACATAAAAATTATCGCAAAAAAACTCGGAAAACTTCCCAAATGGCATTTAGGCTACAAACACGATGGTAGAAGTTGGTTGTTTGTAGACGAAATTCAAATAAAATAAGAATAATGAAAAGACGAAATTTTATCAAAAAAGCCTCTGCCACAGGCTTAGGTTTGGTTGCAGTTTCATCAACAATAATTAGTTGTGATGAAACAAAATCATCTGAGAAAAAAGCTTTTGTTTCAACATCAAAAACAAAAACAATAAAACCATTAGTTATCGCTACTTGGAAAACTGATTTAGCAGTAGAAACTGCTGCTAAATATTTAGAACAAGGAAGTTCTGCTTTAGAAGCTGTAGAGCAAGGTTGTAGAATTGAAGAGGCCAATGAAAAAGGACAATCTGTCGGAAAAGGTGGTTTACCAGATAGAGATGGAAACGTGACTTTAGATGCTTGTATAATGGATGAAAAAGGAAATTACGGAGCAGTTTTAGGTGTAAAAAACATAAAACATGTTATTTCTGTGGCTCGAAAAGTAATGGAAGACACTCCTCACGTAATGTTAGTAGGTGAAGGTGCAGAAAAATTTGCCCTAGAAAAAGGTTTTAAAAAAGAAAATTTACTTACAGAGGCTTCTAAAAAAGCTTGGGAAAAATGGAAAGAAAAATCTGAATATAAACCCATTATCAATATCGAAAATCACGATACCATTGGAATGTTAGCCATTGATAAAAAAGGAAATATTTCTGGTGCTTGTACCACAAGCGGATTGGCTTATAAAATGGCTGGTAGAGTAGGAGATTCGCCCATAATTGGTGGTGGTTTGTTTGTAGATAATGAAGTAGGTGGAGCTTCTGCAACAGGTTTAGGTGAAGAGGTTTTAAAAACTGTGGGAAGTTTTTTAATTGTAGAATTAATGCGTCAAGGAAAAAGCCCACAAGAAGCCTGTGAAGAAGCTATTGGAAGAATTGTGAACAAACCTGGTAAAAACTTTAAAGATTTTCAAGTCGGTTATATTGCTGTGAATAAACAAGGTGAAACAGGTGCATATTCCATTCACGAATGGTTTAGCTATAATCTATATAAAAACAAAGAAAATAAGAATATCAAATCCGATTTTTTTAACAAAGCCTAATTATGTCAACACCAACCCAAAAATCATACAAAAGTGCTTTTATATTTTTAACTACTTTATTTTTTTTATGGGGTTTTATAACTGTTCTTGTAGATAGTTTAGTACCAAGATTAAAAGATGTTTTCGAAATGTCTTATGCCAAAACAGTTTTGGTGCAATTTGCATTTTTTACCGCTTTTTTTGTGTTCTCTTTACCTGCTGGGTTTATCTTATCAAAAATTGGATACAAAAAAGGAATCGTCTTGGGTTTGTTAACTATGGCAACAGGTTGTTTGTTATTTTATCCGGCTGCAGCATATAGAAGTTTCTCTATTTTTTTAATTGGATATTTTACGTTAGCTGGCGGAATTACAGTTTTGCAAGTAGCCGCAAACCCTTATGTGGCTTTGTTAGGTAATGAAGATGGAGCAAGTAGTCGTTTAAATTTATCTCAAGCCTTTAACTCTTTAGGAACCACAATTGCGCCTGTAGTTGGAGCACTTTTTTTATTAAGCGATTCTGTAAAAACATCTGCAGAAATTAATGTTTTAAGCGATTTAGAAAAGCAAAATTATTTTATTGCAGAAGCAGCAACTGTACAAACACCTTTTTTATTAATTGCAATAACCATTATTGTATTAGCATTCATTTTTGCTTTTATCAACTTACCAAAAGTGATGCAAGAAAGTCCAAAAGGCGGTTATTTGTCGCTTTTAAAGAGTAAAGTAATGTTAATGGGCGCATTAGGTATTTTCTTGTACGTGGGTGCAGAAGTTGCCATTGGTAGCTTTTTAGTCAATTATTTTCATAGTGCTCAATTAGCAGCTGTAGTTTCAGAAAGTAATGTAATGATGAATATTGCCAACACTATTGCAAGTACTTTTAACAAAACATTTTCTAATGCAGACCCAAAATCTTTATTAGGTATTTTTGTAATTTTCTATTGGGGAGGCGCAATGATAGGACGTTTTATTGGTGCGTATTTAACCAAAATAATTTCTCCAGGAAAAGTCTTAAACCTCTTTGCAACTTTAGCAATTATAATGATTGTTATTTCAATAAATACAGCTGGTTTGCTATCAATGTGGTCTATTTTAGCAGTAGGTTTGTTTAACTCTATTATGTTTCCTACTATTTTTACCTTGAGTTTAGAAGGTTTAGGCGATTTAAAAGCACAAGCCTCTGGTTTGTTGTGTATGGCTATTGTGGGTGGTGCAGTAATTCCGTTTCTTTTTGGAAGTTTAATAGATAACTTTGGGTTTAAAACGGCCTTTTTACTAGCAATTCTCTGTTATGGATACATCTTGTTTTATGGAAGATTTAAAGCGAGTAAGGCGTAAATAAATTATTGTTTTTATTAGAAGCTATTTCCTGCTTTACGCACTCGTTTTTTTTCATTCTTCGCAAAAGAACTCAAACAATTGCTGGAATCAGGGCTAAACTTTTTTGCTAACTTTTATAAAGACTAGAAATTTTTTAAAAATTCGCTAACGGTGAGTATAAGAAACGTAGGGCAAGTGATAAGCGACACGTTTCGGTTTGGTACTAAGCCAAATATAAATATTTTGCTTTTATCTTTTTTGTTGAAAATGCCAAATTTTTATATTTGGCGACTTTATAAAAAAGTACAGACCTTTGGGCAAGCCTAAACTGCCCTATGTTTTTTATACATTGTTGGCAATAGTATTTTTTACGTAATGCCTTATTGTTTCAAAGTATTAAATAAATTCTGAACGATTTAATTCCATAAATTCTTTTGCCGTTATAGGCTTTTTTCCTGTTACTAACTCGTAATCGTTTGTAGTGTTTGTGAAGTTTCCTGCTTCAATAGCTGAATACAAATATCCCATAAAATTTACTAACTCTTGGGGTAAATTATAACTAAGTAATGTGTCTTTGTATTCATCATTACTTGGCGCAATATTTATCACTTCTTTACCTAAAATATTACTGAAAATTTCGGCAAACTGTTCGTGACTCAAAGATTCACTTCCTGTAAGCGTATATTCTTTACTTAAATGATTTTCAGGATTTTCTAAAATTGTACAGCTTGCAATTGCTACATCATTAACATCTATATAAGCAGTCTTGCTGTTTTTGGTCGGTAAATATATTTTTCCGTTTTTAATAGCTTCTATATCATAAGTAATAAAGTTTTGGAATATAAAATTGGGTCTTACTATTGTATAATTAATACCACATTCTGAAACTATTCTCTCAGTTTTACCAAAAGAATTCTCTTGGGTTTTATCTGCACCATATAATGACGAAAATAAAATAAATTTCACATTTGATTTTTTTGCCTCATTAATGAAAACTTCAACTTTTTTATCAAAATCGATAAAATTTGGAGGAGCAATTAAAAATACTTTTTCAATTCCTTTTAGAATACTTTCAAATGTTTCTGGTTTATTCCAATCAAATATATCTCTTGAAACTTCTCTATTTTCAATTTTTCTTTCTTGAAGTTTATTTAAAACGGCACTTCCAAACGTTCCTGTTGAACCTGTTACTAAAATCATTTTCTTTTTTTTTAATTAATAATTACCTTTGTTACACAAAGAAACTAATAATAGTATTGATTTGTAACTGTTACCATTTGGTAACAATGTAAATAGTGGTAACCTTTAAGTAACTAATAAATGACAGACTTTAAAGAAATAAGTGATTGTCCAATAACAACAACCCTAAGTTTTATAGGAGGAAGGTGGAAAACCATAATTCTTTATATAATAGCTGATAGAACTTTTCGATTTGGTGAAATTTCGGCTCGTATTCCTGCAATTTCAAGAAAAGTACTTACGGAACAATTAAAAGAACTCGTAAAAGATGGTATTTTAAATAGACAAAAGTTTAATGAAACTCCTCCAAGGGTTGAATACTCAGTAACAGAATTTGGAAAAAGCCTTAAAGATGTATTATCGGAAATGGAAAAATGGGGTTTTGAACTTGAAAAACATACTTTGAAATAAAAATAGATTGTTTGTGTATTTTTTTTATGGTTGCCAATGTTAACACGAATATGCAAGGTTTAAACGTTTTATATTCGTAGTTAGTGAAGTTAGTTTTTTTGAATCAAAAAATCAATAAGGAAAAACACCTAATTGCAAACACAAAAAACCCAAAACAAATTCAGTTTTGGGTTTTTATAATTCTATGAAAGCATTGCTTTCCTATTTTTTCTTTTGTTGTTTTGCTTGTTGTTCTTGCGCTTGTTTCATAGCAGCGTCTATACGTTGTCTAAACTTGCTTGTTTTTTTAGGTTTCTTTTTGTTTTCCTCTATTTGCGCGTGAATTTTATCTTCATCAATTACGTAGTTTTTAATCACTAACATAATGGCAATGGTTAACAAGTTAGAAATAAAGTAATACAAACTTAAAGAACTCGCATAATTGTTAAAGAAGAACAACATCATAATAGGAGAGAAGTAAATCATATACTTCATCATTTTGCTCATATCTGGCATTCCTTCTTGTGGTGGTGCTTGCATGTTGGCTTGCTGACTCTGGTTCATCTTCATATAAAAGAAAATGGCTATCGAGGCTAATATTGGAAATAAACTTACGTGGTCTCCATAAAAAGGAATTTTAAAAGGTAATGTAAAGATAGTATCGTAAGAAGATAAATCATTTGCCCATAAAAAACTTTCTTGACGTAAATCTAAATTAGTTGGAAAAAACTTAAACAATGCAAAGAATATTGGCATTTGTAATATTGCAGGAATACAACCAGACATCATACTAACTCCAGCTTTTCGCTGAATGGCCATGGTTTCTTGCTGACGTTTCATTGCGTTTTCTTTACCTGGGTATTTTTCATTTAATGCTGTTAATTCAGGACGAATAACCTTCATTTTTGCACTAGAAACATACGATTTATATACTAAAGGAGACATTAAAATACGAACTACAATAGTCATCAAAATAATGATTAATCCATAGTTCGATAATAATCCTTTTAACATATTAAATACAGGATAAAATATGGTGCGGTTTAAGAATCCGAAAATTCCCCAACCTAAATCTGCACTTTCTCCTAAGTCTGTTCCTTCGTAAGTTTTTAGTAAGTTATAATCGCTTGGTCCATAAAACCATTTCATATTATAATTCAACTCACCATTAGTAAGTGCTAATGGGGTTTTTAACTCAAAGCGTTTGGTGAAAACGGTGTCAATGTCTTCATTTTTTACCAAATCTGTAGAAGTAATTGTTGCATTTGTAAATGGTGTATCAGATAATAAATTAGACGTAAAAAAGTGTTGTTTATAAGCCACCCAATCTAGGTCGTTTAATACCTCAGAATTACCCGCATTTATATAATCTACTTCTTCTTCTGCTTTGTAATAATAGTAAGTGTACATTGTATTTTCTGTACGCATACTTTTTTCGTGTCTGTACCCATCTAAAGACCAATCTAAATTGATAGGATTTGAAGAATTAATTACATTAGACAAACCTTGAGAACGCACAGCGAAATCCACCATATACTCATTAGGTTTCATTTCGTATCTGTATTCTAAAAACTGAGTATCAGAAACTTTTAGTTTCATAGAAACCACTTGGTTTTCTCCATTTTTAGTTACAGAAGGTTCAAAAAATAAATCTTTTGTGTTTAGAATTCTGTTATCAGTTGTTCCAAAATTTATATTAAAAGAAGCATTTTTATCTTTTATTAAATACAATGGTAAAGAATCATATGTTTTATAATTCTTAACTTGAGCTTCAATAATTTGTCCTCCTTTATTATTTATTACCAAACGTACTACTTCATTTTCTAAAACTAAAGTTCCTTCAGCACCATTAATTGCACTCTTTGCAAAAGCTCCTAATTGGTTAGTAATGGCAACTTGTTTTAATGAGTCGTTTTCAAAAACAGGCTTGTTTTCGGTAACAGTATTGTTTGTGTTTTTAGTTGAATCTACAACTTGTTCAGTTTTGTTAGAAGTATCTTTTGTTTCTTCTGGTTTACTTGTATTCATCCACCAAAGCAAGATACCTCCCAATAAAATCATTCCTATAAAGGAGTTTAGATCAAATTTTTTTTGTTCCATTTTTTTATGTTGTCAATTTGTCATTAAATCAGAATATCTACTGATAAAAACGCGACAAATGTAGTGAAAAACCCTTTTTAAATATGATTTTCAGGTTTTATATTTTATGAACTTATATTGTTCAAATAGTGTTCCGTTTTAAATTTTGTTTTTGTTAAAATATCTTCTCGATTGCAGTAAAAAGGTTTATTGTTCTCGACAGCGCTCGAACAAACAAAAAATTTTATTGTTTAGAATACTTTAAAGCAGCTTTAATAAAATCTACAAAAAGAGGATGAGGGTTTAACACCGTACTTTTATATTCTGGATGATATTGAACACCAACAAACCAAGTATGAGAAGGAATTTCTACAACTTCTACTAATCCTGTTTTTGGGTTGATACCTGTTGCTATCATTCCTTTTTCCTCAATTTGAGCTTTATATTCGTTATTAAATTCATAACGATGTCTGTGACGCTCACTAATTAATTCTTTTTGATAAGCATTGTAAATTTTAGAATCTTTAGCTAATTTACAGTTCCAAGCACCTAAACGCATTGTTCCTCCTTTATCGGTAACATTTTTTTGACTTTCCATTAAATTAATAACAGGATTAGCTGCATCTTTTTTCATTTCTGTAGAAAATGCATCTTTTAAACCTAAAACATTTTTAGAAAACTCAATAACTGCCATTTGCATTCCTAAACAAATTCCGAAGAAAGGAATGTTGTTTTCTCTTGCAAATTGAACCGCTTTTATTTTTCCATCAATTCCTCTATCACCGAAACCTGGCGCAACTAAAATACCATCTATACCTTTTAATTTTTTCTCGTAATTCTTTGGTGTTAAACTTTCTGAATGTACCCAACGTACATTTACTTTAGTTTCATTTGATGAACCTGCATGAATAAAAGCTTCTGTAATGGATTTGTAAGAATCTTTTAATTCAACATACTTACCAATTAAAGCAATTTCTACTTCTGATGTTGGATTTTTATGTTTTCTTAAAAAGTTATTCCATTCTTCTAATGCTGGTTTAATAGGTGAAGAAAGGTGTAGTTTTTTTAATACTACTTCATCTAAACCTTCTTCTAACATTAAATTTGGTACATCATAAATGGTTTCTGCATCAATAGATTGAATAACATCTTCTTTTTTAACATTACAGAATAATGCTAATTTACGTTTGATGTCATCAGAAATTTCGTGTTCAGTTCTACATACTAAAATATCTGGGCTCACACCACTTTGCATTAACATTTTTACAGAGTGTTGTGTAGGTTTTGTTTTTAACTCACCAGCAGCAGCCAAATACGGAACCAATGTTAAATGAATAACAATTGCATTTTCTTCACCTTTTTCCCAAAGCATTTGTCTTACAGACTCTACATAAGGCAAAGATTCTATATCACCAACGGTTCCACCAATTTCTGTGATAACGATATCATAATCTCCAGTTTCTCCTAAAAGTTGAATTCTTCTTTTAATTTCATCAGTAATATGTGGAATTACTTGAACGGTTTTTCCTAAAAACTCTCCTTTTCTTTCCTTATTAATTACAGATTGATAAATTCTACCTGTAGTAACATTGTTAGCTTGTGAAGTAGGAATATTTAAATAACGCTCATAATGACCTAAATCTAAGTCGGTTTCTGCACCATCATCAGTTACATAACATTCTCCGTGTTCATACGGATTTAATGTTCCTGGGTCTATATTAATGTATGGATCTAATTTTTGGATGGTTACAGAAAATCCTCTTTGTTGTAGTAGTTTCGCTAAAGAAGCTGCAATAATTCCTTTTCCAAGTGATGATGTTACGCCTCCGGTTACAAAAACGTATTTAGTGTTACTCATGGTTCTTTTAGGTTTGCGCAAAAGTACTAACTCTAAAATTTATCACAAATAAAAAAGAGAAAAAACATTCTTTTTAATGGTATTTTTAATCTTGTAAAAATATTTTTATTTTTTTTAAAATAGTATTTGCCATAAATAAAAACAGTTGTATATTTGCCCACGCTTTTGAGAAGTAAAAATCCAAAGCAAACAAAATTTAATAAAGAAGACTTTTAAAAATACATAATAATGCCGAAAAGAACGTATCAACCATCAAAGAGAAAGAGAAGAAACAAACACGGTTTCAGAGAGAGAATGGCTTCTGCTAATGGTAGAAAAGTATTAGCTCGTAGAAGAGCAAAAGGTAGAAAGAAAATTTCTGTTTCTTCTGAATCAAGACATAAAAGATAAAAATGATTAACAATTGTTAATATATAAGGTGTTACTTTTTTAAGTAACACCTTTTTTTATATCTAAGCACTAACTATTTTTGTAACACTAAACAACACAACAACTTACAATGCCAAAAAGAAAAGACCTCAATTCAATTTTAATTATCGGATCTGGACCAATCGTTATCGGTCAAGCTTGTGAATTTGACTATTCTGGATCTCAGTCTTTACGTTCTTTAAGAGAAGATGGAATCGAAACTATTTTAATTAATTCGAATCCAGCAACTATCATGACAGATCCTTCAATGGCAGATCACGTCTATTTGTTGCCTCTAACTACAAAGTCTATCATTCAAATTTTAAAAGAACATCCACAAATTGATGCTGTTTTACCAACAATGGGAGGACAGACCGCTTTAAACTTATGTATTGAGGCAGATGACAAAGGAATTTGGAAAGATTTTGATGTAAAAATGATTGGTGTAGATATCAATGCCATAAATGTTACAGAAGATAGAGAACAATTTAGAGAGTTGATGGGTAAAATTGGCGTACCAATGGCGCCTCAAGCAACAGCTACATCATTTTTAAAAGGAAAAGAAATTGCACAAGAATTTGGTTTTCCTTTGGTAATTCGTTCTTCATATACTTTGGGTGGTGCAGGAGCTTCTATAGTTTACAAAGCAGAAGATTTTGATGAGTTATTAAGTAGAGGTTTAGAAGCATCACCTATTCATGAGGTGATGATTGATAAAGCGATGATGGGCTGGAAAGAATACGAATTGGAATTGTTGAGAGATAAGAATGATAATGTAGTGATTATCTGTTCTATCGAAAATATGGATCCTATGGGGATACATACAGGAGATTCTATTACAGTTGCACCAGCAATGACCTTATCAGATAAAACTTATCAAAAAATGCGTGATATGGCGATTCATATGATGCGTTCTATTGGTGATTTTGAAGGAGGATGTAATGTGCAATTCGCTGTTTCTCCAGATGAAAAAGAAGAGATTATTGCGATTGAAATTAATCCACGTGTATCGCGTTCATCTGCATTAGCAAGTAAAGCTACTGGTTACCCAATTGCAAAAGTGGCTACAAAATTAGCTATTGGTTATTCATTAGATGAGTTAGAAAATCAAATTACAAAATCTACATCAGCTTTATTTGAGCCTACACTAGATTATGTAATTGTAAAAATACCACGTTGGAATTTCGATAAATTTGAAGGTTCAGACAGAACTTTAGGTTTACAAATGAAAGCCGTTGGAGAGGTAATGGGAATTGGACGTTCTTTCCAAGAAGCATTACATAAAGCAACGCAATCTTTAGAAATTAAACGTAATGGTTTAGGTGCTGATGGAAAAGGATATACTGATTACAATCAAATCATAGAGAAATTAACCAACGCAAGTTGGGATCGTGTTTTTGCAATTTACGATGCCATTGCCATGGGAATTCCTTTAAGCAAGATTTATGATATCACAAAAATTGACATGTGGTATTTAAAACAATATGAAGAATTGTTCCAATTAGAAAAAGAGATTTCTACTTATACAATTGATAATATTGATAGAGATTTATTATTAGAAGCGAAACAAAAAGGATATGGTGATAGACAAATCGCTCATATGTTAGAATGTTTAGAAAGTCAAGTGTATACTAAAAGAGAAGAACTTAAAATTCAAAGAGTTTACAAGTTGGTAGATACTTGTGCTGCAGAATTTAAAGCAAAAACTCCTTATTATTATTCAACTTTCGAGAGTGAAATTGAAACTGCAGATGGAGAAAGAGTTGTTGCTAACGAAAGCGTAGTTACTGATAAAAAGAAAATCGTTGTTTTAGGCTCTGGACCAAACAGAATTGGTCAAGGAATTGAGTTTGATTACTGTTGTGTACATGGAGTTTTAGCAGCGGCTGAATGTGGTTACGAAACGATTATGATTAACTGTAATCCTGAAACGGTTTCTACCGATTTTGATACTGCAGATAAATTATACTTCGAACCAGTTTTTTGGGAGCATATTTACGATATTATTCGTCACGAAAAACCAGAAGGAGTTATTGTTCAATTAGGCGGACAAACTGCATTAAAATTGGCAGAGAAATTAACTAAGTATGGAATTAAAATTATCGGAACTTCTTTTGAAGCTCTTGATATTGCTGAAGATAGAGGTAGATTCTCAACTTTATTAAAAGATAATAATATTCCTTATCCAGAATTTGGAGTCGCTGAAACTGCAGACGAAGCTTTAGCATTGGCAGATGAGTTAGATTTCCCAATTTTGGTAAGACCTTCTTACGTTTTAGGTGGACAAGGAATGAAAATTGTCATCAACAAAGAAGAGTTAGTTGAGCATGTAGTAGATTTATTACATAAAATACCGAATAACAAATTGTTATTAGATCATTATTTAGATGGAGCCATAGAAGCAGAGGCAGACGCGATTTGTGATGCCGATGGAAATGTTTATATCATCGGAATTATGGAGCATATAGAACCTTGTGGAATTCACTCTGGAGATTCTAATGCAACTTTACCAGCTTTTAATTTAGGTGATTTGGTGATGCAACAAATTATAGACCATACGCATGTAATTGCAACTGAGTTAAAAACGGTAGGTTTAATCAATATTCAATTTGCGATTAAAGATGACACCGTTTATATTATTGAAGCAAATCCAAGAGCATCAAGAACAGTTCCTTTTATAGCAAAAGCATACAAAGAGCCGTATGTAAATTATGCTACAAAAGTAATGTTAGGAGAGAAGAAAGTAACAGACTTTAATTTTAACCCACAATTAGATGGTTATGCAATTAAGCAACCTGTATTCTCTTTTAACAAGTTTCCGAATGTAGATAAGAAATTAGGACCAGAGATGAAATCTACTGGTGAAAGTATCTTGTTTATTGATAGTTTAAAAGACGATGATTTTTACGATTTATATTCTCGAAGAAAGATGTATTTGAGTAAATAAAATAACATGATATTAAATATAAAAAGCATCCATTTTGGATGCTTTTTGTTTTTAGATGTTTTTTTACTTATTTCTTAAATCAATGTTAAAGAAATAAAAGTCGTTTTTTGAATCCTTATATTTGTTAGGTAACCAAATTTTAATTCAATGAAAAAAGTATTACTATTATTCATTTTAGTATCAATAGCTACCTCTGCTCAAAAAGTAGATTTATCCTATTATTTGCCTAAAGGAAATTACAATTCTGCAATTCCAACTCCAAAATCAGTTATTGGTCACGAAGTAGGTGAGTGGCATATTACCCATGACAAGCTAGTAGAATATATGAAAGCTTTAGCGGCTTCTTCAGATAGAATATCTATAGAAAACAGGGGAACAACTTTTGAAGGAAGACCATTGTTGTTACTAACAATTACTTCTCCCAAAAATCATCAAAATATAGAGAATATTAGAAACCAACACATTGCTGGGACTAATAATAGTTCTGTTGATGTTTTTAATAATCCAATTGTGGTATATCAAGGGTTTTCTATTCATGGTAATGAACCTAGTGGTTCTAATGCAGCTTTAGCTGTGGCCTATTATTTGGCAGCTTCAAAATCTGCAGAAGTAAAAGATTTGTTAGACAATACGGTTATTCTTTTTGACCCGTCGTTTAACCCTGATGGATTGCAACGTTTTGCATATTGGGCTAATACTAATAAGAGTAAAAATATTAACCCAGACCCCAATGATAGGGAATATACAGAGATTTGGCCAAGGGGAAGAACCAATCATTATCAGTTTGATATGAATCGTGATTGGTTGCCTGTGCAATTGCCAGAAAGTAGGGCAAGAATAGCAAGTTTTCATAAGTGGTTACCTAATATTTTAACGGATCATCACGAAATGGGAAGCAATTCAAGTTTCTTTTTTCAACCGGGTATTCCGAGTAGAACAAATCCGTTAACTCCACAAATGAATCAGGATTTGACTAAAGAGATCGCGACATATCATGCAAAAGCATTTGATAAAATAGGTTCTTTATATTATTCTGAAGAAAGTTTTGATGATTTTTATTACGGAAAAGGTTCTACGTTTCCAGATATTAATGGAAGTATCGGGATTTTATTTGAACAAGGAAGTTCTCGCGGTCATGCACAAGAAACCGTAAATGGAATATTAACCTTTCCGTTTACCATCAGAAATCAATTTACTGCGGCTTTATCTACTTTAGAAGCTGCTAGAAAAATGAGAACTAAACTTTTAAAATATCAGCAAGATTTTTATAAAGAAAGTAGAAATACAGGAAGCAAAAAAGCAATTGTTTTTGGTGATGAAAAAGATGCCGCAAAAACCTATCATTTGGCAGAGGTATTAAAGCGTCATCAAGTTAAAATTCATGAAGTAAAATCAGATTTCACTCAAAATGGAAAAACCTTTAAAAAAGGGTACAGTTATATAGTACCTATGAATCAGAAAAATCAACGTTTGGTAAAAGCAATGTTTGATGTTAGAACTACTTTTAAAGACAGCTTGTTTTATGATGTTTCTGCATGGACATTTAACCTTGCCTTTGGAGTTGATTATGCTGATAATGTATCGCTTTCTAAAGCTGGAGGTGAAATCACAGATTTAAAAATGAAAACAGGTAGCGTTTCATTTAGAAGTGATTACGGATACTTAATGCCTTGGAATGAATATTATACTCCTAAAGTTTTAAATGCAGTTTTGCAAAAAGGAATTCGCGCAAAAGTATCCATGAAAAACTTTAAAAATGGAGGGAATTCTTATGAATACGGAACTATTTTTATTCCAGTTCAACATCAAAAATTAAATGCTGGTGATTTGTATCAATTTTTAGAAAAATTAGCCAAAGAAAGTCACGTTTCTATTACTGGAGTTTCTACTGGTTTAAATGACGGAATTGATTTAGGTTCTAACAATTTTAGAGCCTTAACCAAACCAAAAGTAGCGATGTTGGTTGGAGATGGAATTGCAGGAAACGATTCTGGTGAAATTTGGCATTTGTTTGACCAACGTTTTGATATGCATATTACAAGAATAGATACTCGTTATTTTAGCAGAGTAGATATAAGTAAATATACACACATCATTATTCCAAGTAGTAGCTTAGAAAAAAGTGCAGTCGAAAAAATTAAAACTTGGGTAAGAAATGGAGGAGTTTTAGTGGGATACAAAAATACTGCAAGATGGTTGTCAAGTAATAAAATGATTAGTTTGCAATTTGACAAAACAAAAATTGATACCATAAAAGGTGTTTCTTTTGAAAACCGTTCTTTACAATCTGGAGCCCAATATATTGGAGGCGCTATTTTTGAGGCAAAAATTGATCGTTCTCATCCTATAAATTTTGGGTATAAAAATGACAAAATTGCATTGTTCAGAAACTCAACATTATTTATCAAAGCAGATAAACGCAGTTATAACAATCCTATTCAGTACACTTCTAGTCCGTTGTTAAGTGGTTATATTTCTAAAGAAAATGCGAAAGTAATTAAGAACACAGTGCCTTTTAAAGTACAAAGAATGGGTAGAGGTAGAGTAGTGGTTTTTACTGATAACACCAACTTTAGAGCTTTTTGGTACGGAACTAATAAGTTGTTAATGAATGCTATTTTCTTTGGTGATAAGATGTAGGTTTGTAAGTATTGTCACCTTGAACGTAGTTGAAAGGTCTCGCATTTAAAATAATAAAAGTTGCGAAGTCTAAGAGTTTCTGCTCTGATACTTTGCAGCTTTCTTGCTTTATAACAAAATAAAAGCTGTAACAAAACCTATCATAACTCGTCATATTTATGCAACCAACTAAATTGTATAAATGAGTTTTTTTAGAGTTTTATTTGCCATTATATTTCCCCCATTATCAGTAATTGATAAAGGTTGTGGCTCTTTCTTTATTATTTTTTTATTAACGCTTTGTGGATGGATTCCTGGAGTAATTGGTGCTTTGGTGATTTTGAATAATCCTAAGAATTAAGAAACTTGTTCTCCATTTTTAATTGCTTTAGAAGCTTGGAGTAAAACCACTTTTCCATCAGTATTATAAACACCTAAAACCAAAACTTCACTTAAAAAATTAGCGATTTGTCTTGGTTTAAAGTTGATGATTGCTGAAACTTGTTTATTGAGCAACTCTTCTTTTGTGTATAAATCTGTAATTTGAGCACTCGATTTTTTAATGCCTAAATTACCAAAATCAATTTTTAGTTGATAAGCAGGTTTTCTAGCTTTTGGAAAATCATTGATTTCTATAATTGTTCCTATTCTAATATCAACTTTTAAAAAGTCTTCAAAAGAGATTTCTTCTTTCATTTTATTTCCATCCTTTACGAATCATCAACTGTTCAATATGTGCATAATGATGCTGACAATGCCATGCATAAATGCCAATATTTTCTTTTAAAGTTACAGTTTCATTTCCATCAGGGTGAATAAATGTGGTTTGTAACTCTTTATCTGATAGTCCCTTTAAAAAGTAAACCCATTTTGCATGAAGCGCTTTCAAGGCGTCTATAGTTAACAGAATTGGACCAGATTTAGAATCGCTTAGTTCTGCCCATCGTTCTTCATAATATGCTTTAATGATAGGTTTATCCTCGGTTAATGCCCACTTGAAACGTGTATAAGAATTGTGATGACTGTCATAAGAATGATGAATTACTTGTCTAATTGTCCAGCCACCTTCTCTGTATGCTGTGTCTAGTTGATTTTGAGACAATTCTCTCACTAAGAATTCCAGTTCGTGAGGAAAACGTTCGATATCAGAAATCCAAGTTTCTAAATCTTTCTTGCTGATGTTTTCGGGAATATTTGCTTTTCCGATCGGATATTTTAGTTTTTCTAAGTCCATTATTTTTTTGTAAGTTTTTTTAGAAAACGTTTCGAGTTTCTATTCTCTGGGTTAATGGCTAACGATTTTTTAAAATTTTCGATAGCAGTAGCAGTATCTTTCTTTAAAAAATAAGCTTCCCCTAAACTATTAAAAACATTTGAACTTTTTGGGTATAAAATTGTATTTATTTTAAAAATTTCTAGAGCAGAATCATAATCTTTGTTTCGAATATATCGATAACCAATTCTATTTAAAGTCCATTGTCTTATTACAGAACTCGAAGAATCTTTTTTCTGAATAGCTCTAAAAGCAATTAAAGCCTTGTCAAATTCTTTGGCTTTAAAATATTCGTTTGGAGTTTTTTCACCTTTCGCCAATTTTTTAAAATGATATTTTACATTTTTATGTTCTCTTTTTGGAGCCAGTTGAATATGCATTTCTGGTTGACTTACAAAAAGCATTTTTTCGTTCAATTCTTTCATATAAAAAGAACTATCGTTTACTTTTAGTAGTTCTATATCTTCGTTTCCTCGCCATTTTGCATGTAAAACGGCATCTTTAAAATAAATTTCAATGACTTCATTTGCATTAAATAAATATCTACCTTCTGTATTTTTAATAAAATCTTCCGAATTTTTTTGTGAAGTACAACTTATTAATACAGTTAGTAGTAATAAAAGATACAGTAATTTTTTCATGATGGGTTGGATAAAATTGATTCTCTATTTTAGACGACTAAATTAATGGTTTTGTTACAATTTATTTTTAGATTTTAAAACTATTGCTAATTCTAAAGGTCAAAGTAGAAACTATTATTTATGAAATTATCAGGATTCCTTACTTGTTTTATTTGTGTTTTATTATTGAGTTGTAATTCTTCTTTATCTATAAATGAAGAAGAAATGGATGTTATTGATTCACCAATAGTAACCACAAATCCAAATATTATATTAATTATTGCAGATGATGTAAGTAAAGATGCAATGCCTAACTATACAGAAGGAAGTGTGAAAGCAAATATGCCAAATTTACAAGCCTTAATGAGTTCTGGAATTACTTTTGATAATGCTTGGGCGTATTCAGTTTGTTCTCCAACAAGAGCATCAATTATTACAGGAAAATACGGATTTAAAAATGGCGTAGTTCAGGTGAATGATCAAATGCCAACTTCACAAACTTCATTACAGAAATACATTTCTGATAATACCAATGATGGATATGCAAGTGCAATTTTCGGAAAATGGCATTTAACGAATGACATCAATGATGCTTTAACCATGGGAGTTGACCATTTTGCAGGAATTAAAAGCGGAGGTGTACAAGATTATTACGATTGGGAATTAATCACCAATGGAACAACTACCAATTCTACAGAATATATTACTACAAAACTAACTAATGACGCTATAAGTTGGGTAGATGCACAGACAAAACCTTTTTTCTTATGGATGGCATATACTGCACCTCATACACCATTTCATTTAGCGCCTACCAATTTACATTCTCAAGGAAATTTAGCAACTGATGCTACTACGATAGACGGAAATCCATTGCCTTATTATATCTCTGCTTTAGAGGCTTTAGATACAGAAATGGGAAGATTGTTAAACAGTTTACCAACAGAAGTAAGAGCTAACACCATTATTATTTTTATTGGTGATAATGGTACACCCAATAGAGTAGCGCAAAGTCCGTTTACACGACAAACCGTAAAAGGTAGCTTAAATCAAGGAGGAATTAATGTGCCTATGGTCGTTTCTGGAATAGGAGTAAACAGAATGGGTGTTAGAGAAACAGCATTGATTAATTCTACAGATTTATACAGTACTATTGGGAATATAGTGGGAATTTCTGCCACAGAAATTCATAACAGTAAGAGTTTTTATAGTTTGCTAACGGATGCAAATGCGACAAAGAGAGAGTATGTTTATTCAGAAAAACAAGATGCATATACCATTAGAAATGCAACTTACAAATACATAAAGCATGATGATGGCACAGAAGAGTTGTACAACTTATCTTCAGACGCTTATGAAAATTCAAATTTAATAGGCACTACTTTATCTGCTGAAGCTACTGCTAATAAAGCAGCTTTAATTGCAGAAGCAAATAGTATTCGTAATTAATTAAATTTAATTAACTGTCATTGCGAAGAAGAATGACGTGGCAATTTATTTTTTGAAGCTATTTCCTGCTTTCCATTATATCTTTTTTATTTTGTTCTCGATACAAATTTGTTCATTCTTCACAAATTCACTCGAACTGACAATTAAAAAGGATGCCATTTCAATCAGGGCTAAACTTGTTTGCCAATTTTCAGAATTTAAAAAGAAACATGGTCATTCCGAAATGAGAGAAGAATGAACGATTGAGGAATCTCTAAAACTAAAACTTTATTTCTATGTCATTTCAACCTTTTGGAAAAAATCAAAAAGAATAACACTTAAAGATTTCTCGACTTCATTTCATTCTGCTCGAAATGACAGAGATTAAATACTTTTTACAAAGTCTAAAAACACTTTTTTATGCAATGCTAAATCTAAATTTGGCGATAAGGATGTGCGTACAATATAATCTTTATCACCTTCTTTGGTGGTTCCTTGGGTTGAAGTTGCAGGAATTGTCCAATAACATCCTTTTAATTGTCCATAACTGACACAAAATTTGCTTTCATCAGGAATTTCTGAAATCATTAAATTGATGAGTTTCAAATTCAACTCACGTTTGTAGGCTTCTTTTTCTGCGGCTGTGTCTCCTTTTGTTGGCAAATCCAAAGAAAAAACGGAAGGTGTAAAACCTTGTGCCGCCAATTCCTCAGAAACAAAATTTATTTTCGCCTCAGGTAAATTGGCTTGAATAAAATTCACAAACGCTAAGGTGTTTTTATAAGCGTCTTCAATTCTTTGATTCATAGAAGGCAATTGTGCTGCTAAAATTTCATATTGCAGCGGAGTCGCTTCATTATCGCAAAGCATTAAATGGCTTTCTATTTTCTCTAATAAGGCTTCAGCTTTTTTATTGACCACACAATACCCAGCAGTACATTTTCCTCCACTAGGGAATTTAGATCCACTTGCATAAGAAATTGCCCTAACTGAAGATAAAATGGCATTTTCTCCTAAAAAGTGAACATTCGGACAAAATGTTTGGTCTAAAATAAATACTGAATCAATGGCAGCTGTACCATTTGCAGTGACACGTTTTTTACTTAAAACCGCTTTTAAATCTTGTAAATTCGGCACTTCAACTCTTGGGTTTGTTGGTATTTCTGCAATGATATAAGGTACACCGTCTTGTTCAGCAACTTTGGTTAAAACGGTTTCTAAACTTTGTACCATGTCATGATCACCATCAACAGGTAAATCTACCACTTCCACATTTTTAATGGCTGCAGCAACACGTCTTGCTTGGTCATTGGTACCTCCATAACAATTTGGCGGAACAATAAATTTAATGTCTTTTCCTCTGTAATTTTCGTTTGCTGCATCTACCAATCCCATCATAATTGCATATTGCATAGACAATCCGCTTGAAGCTACCAACGGTTTTGCAGTGGTATCAGTAATTTCTTTTATCGATTCTAAAACGCTGTTTTTGTTTTCACTCGTATTGTATTTTGCAGCAACAAAATCAGTATTTTTCGCATACATTTGTAAGGCAGTCAAACAATTTTCTGGAGTCATGGCTACTGTTTCTCTTCTTCTTACATGCTGAATTTCGGAAATATAAGCATCATTTTGTTTGCCATTTACTAAAACAATACTGCCTAAATTTGGGTGAATATTTACAAAAAAGTCAACATTTGCAACGATGTTAAAACTCGTAATGCTTTCTTTTTCTTGAATGAAAATAGTGCCTCCATCAAATGATGAAACTTTTGCACCTTGAGCTACTTTTTGCAATTCGAATTGATAACCATACACTTCTTTTAAGATAGCGGCATCAAAAGAAGTTGGTAGTTGATCTGTATATAAAATTCGTGTTTTTTTATTATCTAAACCATTTTTTCTTAAAACAGCTAAAACCGGCATAGTCTCTGAATCAAAACTAATGATATTTTCAGGGTGTAATTGATCCGTATTGGCAACAACCCATTCTAAAACACAAGACAAAGGATGTCCTAGACGAATATAATCGTATGCAGTAGGTAAGTTTTGTAAAGCAGTTGCTTTAGTATTATTGTTGTTATATAATTGGGTAAACTCCTCTAAAAACTGACTTTTAGCCAATTTTTCTTCATAAATATCAAGTCTGTGTGTGGTTAATTGTAACCAATCTTTTGGCATATTTGCCAATACTTTTGTGATAAAATGCTGCATGTATGTACCTCTTTTAGTAGGTTATAAAGATACATTAATTCATTTTTTTACAGATATACAAATGTATGAATTTAATGGGAATTAATTAAAAAAAAAATACAGGTTAAGAACAATCTTAACCTGTATTTGATAATGAATTACTTAATAATTAATTACTTTTTTCAATTATTAATTTCTTAGTAATAGTTTCATTTTTATTGATAACTCTTAAAAGATAAATACCCGAAGCTAAATTGTTATTACCAACAGTAATAATATTTTCTGAACTATTTTCTTTTGAAATTGATTTACTTTCAATTAATTTTCCAACTGAATCAAAAAGCAAAATATTTGTTTGTAAATTTATTACTGTTAATTTAATATCAAATATACCATTTGAAGGGTTAGGATAAATTCTTAGATTATCCTCTATAGAAGCAAAGTTAAAATTACTTTGTTTAGATTTACTTTTCTGCCCAATAGTAGTAATACAAGTTGCACTACAACCACCTAAGGAATCTGCATGCCCAGTGCCTAAGCCATGTTTTAGATGCGATGCCACTGCACTTTGGCTTATATTTATAGTAACATGTTTTGTTCCTTTTTTACCACTTGTGTGGTGACAAACTACAACTTTACCTTTATATCTACCCTTTTTATCATAAGCTCTAGCATCAATAACACAAACATAAATTGATGTTGAAGCTATACAACCATTAGAATTAGTAACTGTTACATTGTAGGTAGTACTTGTTATAGGACTAATATTAGGATTAGCTACATTAGAAACTGACTCACCTGTAGAAGATGTCCACTCGTAAGTAAAACCACTTCCGCCAGAAGTTACAGTTGATAAATTTAAATTTTGCGGTCCATATCCTAAGAAAATGGTATTTACTTTTTGATTATTAACTGTATAAAAATCGTCTATACTTATGGTTGGTATGTCTCCAACAACAGTAACAGTTGCAGAACTTGATGCCGTGTTTCCTGAAGCATCTGTCGCAGTTAATGTAACTAAATGATCACCAATATCATCACAAGTAAAATTATCTTTATCTATAGAAAGTGTAAAATCACAATTATCAAAAGTACCACCATCAATATCATTTGGAGTAATATTTGCAACTCCATTTGCTAAGTCAATTGAATAACTTTGAGTAATTGCTGTTGGAGGAGTAATATCACTTACCGTTACTATTGCATTTGAAGATGCAGAGTTTCCGTTATTGTCAGTAACTGTTAAAATTACCTCATTTGGCCCTACATTTGAACAACTAAATGTATCTAAATTCAATGAATAAGAAGCAATACCACAAGCATCAGTTGAGTTGTTATCAATCATTTCTGGGGTAATTATTGCATTACCGTTAGTATCTAATTCAACTGGAATGTTTTGTGTAACAACATTAGGGGGTTGATTATCTGTAACAACTATATCAAAACTTTGAGTTACATTACCGCAAGGGTTTTCTACATTTAAAGTAACAGTTGTTGTTCCAACATTAAAAAGAGTTCCAGATCCAGAACCTTGTCCTGTACCTGAAGTTGCACCACTTAAAGAGTATGTTAAGATGGATGTTGGATTACCAACAGTTTCAATATTATAATTTACTAGCGTTCCACATACATCCAAATCTGTATTTACATTCATTGTTGTTGGGAAGTTTGTAAAATCTGCTGCTACACAAGTTATTTCAGCTGTTAATGGCAATGATATAAAATCTTCATCACAATCATTTGAGTTAAAACTTAAAAAAGCAGAATAAGTTGTAATATCTGGTGCATTAAAAATTACATCTACAGTAGTTGTTCCTCCTACCGGAATTACACCTGGAGAAGAAAAACCGGCTAATGTAAATGAATTTGAATCTGGACCACTTACAGCTAGGTTTGTTATGTCTAAATCTCCAGAACCAGAATTACTAATAGTTATAGTCTGTGTGTAATCTTGATTTGGAAATACATTGCCGAAATCACCATTACCATTAACATCAATTTCTGCAGGGTTAGCAGTAATTATAGTTGGTTCAGAAACTGCAGAACAACCAAATAAATCGATAACTCTTACACTATAACTTCCAACAGTACTTGCTATATAAGATTGTTGAGTTGCATTTGGAATATCAACACCATCTTTCATCCATTGATAAATAGAAGATTGAGATGCTGTTAATGTTGTTGTTCCGTTTGGTGGACATAAAAATGCATTTCCTTTAGGAGAAATATCTACAGTAGGATTATCATTTACAACAACAGGAGTTACTAAAGACTCCCCAGAACATCCTCCAGCATTTGTTACCTCAACAGTATAACCACCTGAAGTATTAGCAACATAGGTTTGTAAAGTAGCACCAACAATGTTTACTCCATCTTTTTTCCATTGATAACTATCTCCATCATTTGCGTTCATTGTTACAGTTTCACCTTGACAAACAGTACTTTGACCAGCTACAATAATTGCAGCAGGTTGTACATTTACTGTTGCAGTACAAGATGCACTATTTCCGGCACCATCGTAGGCTGTTAATGTAACTTGATTTGACCCAATATCTGCACAAGTAAAGTTTGATTGAGACAACTCGAATCTATCAATTCCACAAGCATCCCCAGAACCATTATCTATCATATCTGAGGTAATACTTACTGTACCATTAGGACTTAATGCGACAGTTATATTTTTACATGAAACAGTTGGTGGTGTAACATCATTTTGAGCCCCAGTATTTCTATGGAATCTAATCGTGTTACTGCTAATACCTGAAGTTGCTATATCTGGAACAAAGTCTCCATCTAAATCTCCAATAACAATACCAGAAACTTCAGCTCTACTTGAAGAAGTGTAATCAAACCTAGGAGCAAAACTAACATTTCCAGCTCCTGAAGACGTATTTCTATATACAGAGAAGACATTAACCCCTAAAGATTTTGTAACAATATCAGGATATCCATCTCCATCAACATCACCAACACCTATTCTATAGTTGTTTCTTGGAGAAGTAATGTTTACACTTGTTGCGAAAGAAATATTTCCAACAGTAGAAGTATTTCTCCAAATTGCAGTATTTGTTGCTCCATTATAATTACATGACGTGAAATCAATTTTACCATCTTTATCAAAATCAGCAATCATAGCTCTGTAAGGAAATAGGCCTCTAGAGCTCCAATATTCAGGGCTTTCAAAACTTGCAGTAAAACTTCCATCTACTGTAGTGTTTCTAATAGACACAGCTCTATTACCTCCTCCCTGAGAAGCTAAGAAATCTGTTTTGCCATCACCATCTACATCTGCAACCTGAATACCAGTACATCTTGTTCCAACATATTGAACTTGCTGTCTAGTTGTAAAATTAAAATTTCCAGGTCCTGTACTGATGTTAAAAGCTACCCAAATCCAGTTACCATATTCACCAATAATATCTATTTTTCCATCATTATTAAAATCTCCTGCACCTACTTGATAATTAGATACGCTTCTTGAATTAGTTACATATTGAAGTCCAAAATTTCCAACACCAGTGCTGGTATTTCTCATAATAGCTCTATTAGTAACAATATCTTTTAAGCCATCACCATCAAAATCTGCAGCCGCTATAGATTGTGCTGCACCACCTGTTGACCCATTATTATATCTTGAAAAATTAATGTTACCAGGTGTGCTATTGTTAATAGCTATTGTAATCCCACCACCATTTCTAGCTGAAATAACTTCAGGTTTACCGTCATTATCCATATCTTGAGAAAGCATATTATAAGCACCATAAATACCTGTTAATTCTTGTGAAACATTTTGATAAGATGTATTTGTTAAGGGTGTAGGGCAAAAAATACCATTAAAATGTGTTTTAGAATATGCTGTTAAGTTACAGTGATTCTTAACACTAATTAATGAAGTTGTACTTCCTTCAGGTACTCTAACTTCTAAAGTACCAAAAGAAGAAGAAACAACGGTAGCTTGAGTTGCTCCAAAGAAAACCTGATTATTTCCAGGTGTAGCATTAAAATTGGCTCCTGTTATAGTTACTGTACTTCCAATAAAACCTGTTTTAGGTGAAAAATCATTAATTATTGGTCTGTCATTACATTGTGCATAAGATTTACTACTTACTCCCAAGCAGAAAACTATTATTAGTATTGATATAATTTTTTTCATATTCCTGTTTGATAAGTAATGTTAATTTTCATTGTCGATAGATCTATATTATTAGGGAATTCAAATTTTAAATTTTTATATAGATCAGAATCACAACTTGCAATCATCATATCTCCAAGTTTTGTAGCAAAAGGAGCTACAATAACTTGAGCTTTATTTCCTTTATTATCAGAAAAATTCAAAGTAAAACCTACTTTCGGGTGAGTTCCGTCTTCATTAAATGCATTTATTAAAATAATAGCATTAGAATTTGGATTACATTTTACTATACTATAAGAAACATCGAAATGAAAATCAGCTTCTTCTAAAGCAGACCAATCTTTTAAAATTTCTGGTCCTGTTTGAGCAGAAATTGAAATTGAAAAAAACAATGCTAGCATAAAAAAAGCATTTTTTAAAAAATATTTTTTGTTCATAATAATTTGGGTTTAGTTGTTAAAAGTTTAGGTAAATACCAATATTCTTTTTAAAATTTATTTTAAAAAGTTAGTAATTAATTTAGTGATCAATAAAATTTTTGAAGTTAAAATTAGAGGGGTCAGTAGAAGTGTATATTCATAATTTGGAGGATTAATAAGAATATAGGGATTTCTTAAGTTAGAAATAAATAATTTGTCTTATTACAAATATAGTTATTTTTTTGTTAAAAATTTATAAATAAATTAAAAACAGGTATTTATACTTGTTTTTTTGTTAAAATATTTAATAATATTTTGTAATTTTTTAAACATATCTAATTTAGAAAAAAGATATAATTTTCACTACCTAAAACTTTTAAAGTTATGTTTTACAGTGCTTTATGTTTTTTATATGTGTTTATTTAACTTATTGCTTTTTTAATAGTATGATATTAATGGAAGAAGAAGAGAGATTTTAAATTTCGATTCTTTAACAAGCTCAGAATGACATTCTAATTAAATTATTTGATAAATCGTTTTATTCTTTTCACCAGATTTTACAAATAAAAAATCCATTTTACACAATGCAATGGTTAATTTATTAATTAAAAAGTTTACAAACCAATACTTTAAGTTTAAACCCAATTGCTGTAAAAGGTGTATTCAAATAAAAAGGAAGTGTTATGCTATAAAATTTATAAAAGTTCCATAACCCAATGCGTTAATAATTGATAAATTTGCAATGCATAAAAATAAAAGAATGTTTAAAGGAGTAATTTTTGATTTGGATGGTACACTTGTAAATTCTTTAGAAGATATTACCAATGCAATGAATGCGGTGTTACAAAAACACAACTTTCCTACACATAGTGTTGCGGTTTGCCAAAGTTTTATAGGGCATGGTGTTAGAGATTTGGTGGTGAAAGCATTGCCTAAAGCGGTTCAAAATGAAGAATGGATAAACCGTTGTTTTACAGAAATGTTGGCAGTCTATCGCGAAAATTGTACAATTAAAACAAAAATGTATGCCGGTATTGGCGATTTGTTAGATGAGTTAACTGCGCGTAATATAAAACTAGCGGTGTTTTCTAACAAGGCAGATAAACTGACAAAGAAAGTGGTAAAAGCGGTTTTGCCTAATTGGAATTTCGAAGTAGTGGAAGGTTTAAAAGTAGAGGCTTTAAAAAAACCAAATCCTTTTGTTGCGCTAGAAATCAGTAAAAAATTAGACCTACCTGTAGCGCAATTCATTTTTGTAGGAGATACAGATGTAGATATTTTAACCGCTACAAGCGCAGGTATGCATCCTGTTGGTGTTGTTTGGGGCTATAGAACTAAAGAAGAGTTAATAGCAAGTGGCGCTAAGTATATTTTAGAACATCCGTTAGATTTACTAAAGATTGTATAAATAAACACTTGTGATTTTTAAATCAGTTGAATTCTTATCATAAAAGTCATATTTAGTTATTGTAAACTTAGTCAAAACACCAAAAGGAGTTTACAAAAAATAGTATCCTACAAAATAAATAGACATCGTATTTTCAAATGATTTAAAATGTTGTTTTTCAGCTAAATAACTAATATTTTAACAGTTAGAAATCAATAAGTAAAACGTTTAAATTCTGCTAAAAACTCAAATAAAGGTTACTTTTGGTAGCTGATACCTAATCATATCAATAAATAACAAGAAAAATGGCAAAAACATTATTTGACAAAGTATGGGATTCGCACGTGGTACGTTCTGTAAAAGACGGACCAGATGTGTTTTTTATAGACCGTCATTTTATCCACGAAGTTACAAGTCCTGTAGCCTTTTTAGGATTAGAAAGTAGAGGAAACAGTGTGGTTTATCCAGAGCGTACATTCGCAACTGCAGATCATAACACACCAACTATAAATCAACATTTACCAGTGGCAGACCCATTGTCTGCAAACCAGTTAGATGCATTAGAAAACAATGCTGCTAAATATGGTATTTCTCACTGGGGTTTAGGTGATGAAAACAACGGAATTGTACACGTAGTAGGTCCAGAAAACGGAATTACCTTACCAGGTGCAACCATTGTTTGTGGAGATTCACATACATCAACGCATGGAGCTTTTGGTGCGATTGCCTTTGGTATTGGTACATCAGAAGTAGAAATGGTATTGTCTACACAGTGTATTATGCAGCCAAAACCAAAATCGATGCGTATTAACGTAAATGGTAAATTAGGTTTAGGAGTTACACCAAAAGATGTGGCTTTATACATTATTTCTCAGCAAACCACTTCTGGAGCAACTGGATATTTTGTAGAATATGCAGGTGATGTTTTTGAAGATATGACTATGGAAGGACGAATGACCGTTTGTAATTTGTCTATAGAAATGGGAGCAAGAGGTGGTATGATTGCACCAGATGCAAAAACGTTCGAATATTTAAAAGGTCGTTCTCAAACTCCTAAAGGAGCTGATTGGGATAAGGCAATGAACTATTGGGAAACTTTATATACTGATGAAGGTGCAAGCTTTGATGCAGAATTTAATTATGATGCAGCAGATATTGAGCCAATGATTACTTATGGTACAAATCCAGGAATGGGAATTGGAGTTACCAAATCGATTCCGAATGCAGAAGCTGTAGAAGGTGGAGTAGAGACGTACAAAAAATCATTAGGTTATATGTCTTTTAGCGAAGGTGATGCTATGATTGGTAAAGAAATTGACTTTGTTTTCTTAGGTTCTTGTACAAATGGACGTATTGAAGATTTTAGAGCTTTTTGTTCTATTGTTAAAGGACGTAAAAAAGCAGACAATGTTACGGCTTGGTTAGTACCAGGTTCGCACAAAGTGGTAGATCAAATTAAAGCTGAAGGTTTAGATAAGATTATAGACGATGCAGGTTTTGTATTAAGAGAACCAGGTTGTTCAGCTTGTTTGGCTATGAATGATGATAAAATTCCAGCAGGAAAATTATCAGTTTCTACATCAAACAGAAACTTTGAAGGACGTCAAGGACCAGGTTCTAGAACCTTATTAGCAAGTCCTTTAGTGGCAGCAGCATCTGCAGTAGAAGGGAAAGTAACAGATCCGAGAACATTATTAGTCTAGCAGTTAACAGTAGGCAGTTTTCAGTCAAAAACTGATTTTTTGCTAACGAAATAATATTTGAATAACATAATGACTGCCAACTGAATACTGGCAGACTGAATACCTTAAAACAATGGCTTACGATAAATTTAATGTATTAACAAGTACAGCATATCCTTTACCTACAGAGAATGTAGATACAGATCAAATCATTCCTGCTCGTTTCTTAAAAGCGACAGAGCGTAAAGATTTTGATATTAATTTTTTCCGTGATTGGAGATTTAATCAAGATGGAACACCAAAACCAGATTTTCCGTTAAACAAAGAAATTTATGCAGGTTCTAAAATCTTAGTAGGAGGTAGAAACTTTGGTTCTGGTTCTTCTAGAGAGCACGCAGCTTGGTCTGTGTACGATTTTGGTTTACGTTGTGTAATTTCATCAGCATTTGCAGATATCTTTAAGAATAACTGTTTAAATGTTGGAGTTTTGCCTGTGCAAGTTTCTCCAGAATTTGCAGATACGTTATTTGCGGCAATTATGGATGATCCAAAAACTGAGATAAAAGTTGATTTACCAAATCAAACAGTAACTTTAGTAGCAACAGGAGAATCTGAATCTTTTGTAATTAATAGTTACAAAAAAGAAAATATGTTAAACGGTTTTGATGATATCGATTATTTAAAAAACATCGAAAACGAAATTGCTGCTTTTGCTGAAACAAGACCATTTTAAAACACAATTTTAAGGTTGATTTATGGCTGGTAGAAAAATTGAAATAATGGATACGACACTACGTGATGGAGAACAAACATCAGGAGTGTCGTTTTCAGTTTCTGAAAAATTAACAATTGCTAAATTATTACTAGAAGAATTAAAAGTAGATCGTTTAGAAATTGCATCTGCAAGAGTTTCTGAAGGTGAATTACAAGCAGTTCAAAAAATTACTTCTTGGGCTTTAGAAAACAATTTTTTAGATAAAATTGAAGTGTTAACTTTTGTTGATGGTGGAAAATCTATTGATTGGATGCTAGAAGCAGGCGCAAAAGTGCAGAATTTATTAACCAAAGGTTCTTTAAATCACTTAACACATCAACTTAAAAAAACACCAGCACAACATTTTGCTGATATCAAAGCCAATATTGAGTTAGCTGCAAAAAACAACATTAAAACCAATGTATATTTAGAAGATTGGTCTAATGGAATGCGCAACTCTAAAGACTATGTTTTTGAATATTTAGACTTTTTAACAGATCAAAAAGTAGAACGTATTTTATTGCCAGATACTTTGGGTGTTTTGACACATACAGAAACTGCTAGTTTTATTACAGAAGTTAGAGAAAGGTATCCGAATTCACACATCGATTTTCACGGACATAATGATTACGATTTAGGTGTAGCCAATGTTATGGAAGCTGTAAAAGCGGGTGTAAATGGTTTGCATTTAACCATAAATGGAATGGGAGAACGTGCAGGAAATGCACCAATGGCAAGTGTTATTGCAGTCATCAATGATTTTTTAACGGAAGTAAAAGTTGATGTTAACGAAACAGCTTTAAACAAAGTTAGTAAGTTAGTAGAAACGTTTTCAGGATTTAGAATTCCTGTAAATAAACCTGTAGTTGGAGCAAATGTTTTTACTCAGACAGCTGGAATTCACGCTGATGGAGACAATAAAAACAATCTCTATTTTAACGATTTAATGCCAGAACGTTTTGGTAGAAAACGTAAATATGCTTTAGGAAAAACATCAGGAAAAGCAAATATCCAAAAGAATTTACAAGATTTAGGATTAAGCTTAAATAATGAAGAACTGAAAAAAGTTACCCAACGAATTATTGAATTGGGAGACAAAAAAGAAGTCGTTTCTCAAGAAGATTTACCATATATCATTTCTGATGTTTTAGATAGTGACACCATAGAAAAACGCGTAGTTGTAGAAAACTATGTATTAGGTCATGCAAAAGGAATGAAACCATCAACTACTTTACAATTAAAAGTAGAAGGTGTACAATATGAAGCTCATGCACAAGGAGATGGACAATTTGATGCGTTTATGAATGCATTGCGTAAATTGTACAAAACACACAGTAAAAAAGATTTACCAGATTTAATTGATTATGGAGTTCGTATTCCTCCTGGGAGTCATTCTGATGCATTGTGTGAAACCATCATCACTTGGAAAAGAGAAGAAAAAGAATTTATTACACGTGGTTTAGATTCAGATCAAACAGTATCTGCAATTAAAGCCACAGAGAAAATGTTAAATATAATATAGAACGCTATTTGCTTTTAGCTTTTTGCTATTAGCTTAAAAATAAAAACAATTAAATTATTAGCTGGTTATTGAGCGAATTGCCAATAGCAAACAGCCAAAAGCTTAAAAATATGAAATTAAACATAGCCTTATTAGCAGGAGATGGAATTGGTCCTGAAGTAATAGACCAAGCAGTAAAAGTATCTGATGCAATTGCAAAAAAGTTCAATCACGAAATTAACTGGAAACCAGCATTAACTGGTGCTGCTGCTATTGATGCAGTTGGAGAACCTTATCCTGATGAAACACACGAAATTTGTGCTTCTTCAGATGCTGTTTTGTTTGGTGCAATTGGACATCCACGTTTTGATAATGATCCTTCTGCAAAAGTGCGTCCAGAACAAGGATTATTAAAAATGCGTAAGAAATTAGGATTGTTTGCTAATGTAAGACCAACATTTACATTTCCTTCTTTGTTAGATAAATCTCCTTTAAAAAGAGAAAGAATAGAGGGAACTGATTTGGTTTTTTTACGTGAATTGACTGGAGGAATTTACTTTGGTGAAAAGGGTAGAAGAGAAGAAGGAGAAACTGCTTTTGACAATTGTGTTTATACTAGAGCAGAAGTTCAACGTTTAGCAAAAAAAGGTTTTGAATTGGCAATGACACGTGGTAAGAAATTATGTTGTGTAGATAAAGCCAATGTTTTAGAAACTTCTAGACTTTGGAGAGAAACTGTACAAGCAATGGAAAAAGATTATCCAGAAGTGGAGGTTTCGTATGAGTTTGTAGACGCAGTTGCAATGCGATTGGTTCAGTGGCCAAATAGCTATGATGTTTTAATTACTGAAAATTTATTTGGAGACATTTTAACAGATGAAGCTTCTGTAATTTCTGGTTCTATGGGATTAATGCCAAGTGCTTCTTTGGGAGCTGAAATTGGTTTATTTGAGCCAATTCACGGTTCTTATCCGCAAGCAACAGGATTAAATATTGCAAACCCTATGGCTACAGTATTGTCTGCAGCAATGATGTTTGAAAACTTTGGTTTACAAGCAGAAGGAAAAGCAATTAGAGATGCTGTAAATGAAGCGTTAAACAAAGGGATTGTTACTGAAGATTTAGCTGATGGAGGAAAAGCTTACGGAACTTCTGAAGTAGGGGATTGGTTAGCAGAAAATATTTAGAAATTCTTAGCATTGAATATATAAAAAAAGGTCTAAATTATTTTAGACCTTTTTTTATTTTATTTATCACTACATAGCTTCGGCATAAATTTCCATGGTTTCCTCTAGATTTACCTCTCTAGGATTACCACCAGTACAAACATCAGCGAGTGCATTTTCTGACATTTCTTTAAAATCTTCTTCTTTAACTCCTAATTCTCTTAAACCAGAAGGTATTCCCACGGCTTTTGATAAAGCTTTAATAGCTTTGATAGCAGCATTCGCTCCTTCTTCATCATTCATATTAGAAATATCTACTCCCATAGCTTTTGCCACATTTTTTAATTTATGGGCACAAGCCGGAATGTTAAATTTTTCTACATGAGGTAATAATATTGCATTGGCAACTCCGTGTGGTAAATCGTACATTCCCCCTAATTGATGTGCCATTGAGTGTACAAAACCTAAACCAGCATTAGAAAATGCCTGACCTGCAATAAACTGACCCCAAGCCATTTTACTTCTTGCTTCAAGGTTGTTTCCGTTTTTCACGGCATCTTCTAAGCTTTCAGAGATTAATTTAATAGCTTCTAGTGCTAAAACATCAGACCATTCAAAAGCACCTTTGGTAATATAAGTTTCTATTGCATGGGTTAAAGCATCCATACCCGTTGCCGCAGTTAATGCTGCTGGTTTATTGAGCATAAGTTTAGGATCGTTTACCGCAATATCAACCAAACAATTCTTATCGACCATCACCATTTTTATATGTCTTTTCTCATCAGTAATTACATAGTTGATAGTAACCTCACTTGCTGTTCCTGCAGTTGTATTAATTGCAATTATAGGAAGCGACTTATTTTTACTCATATGAATTCCTTCATAATTTTCAATATTGCCTCCATTAGTGGCTAAAATACCAATAGCTTTACCACAATCTTGAGGAGATCCACCACCAAGAGTTAAAATAAAGTCGCAATTATTTTCTTTTAATAGTGCCAAACCATCATTTACATTTTTTACAGTAGGATTTGGTTGGACATCTTTATAAAGTACAATTTCTATATTTGATGCTTGTAGTACTTCTGCAACTTGTTTTGCAACTCCAATTTTAACCAAAACACTATCAGTAACAAAAAGAGCTTTTTTATAAGGTAAACTTTTTAATTCGTCTCCAAGGTCGTTTAAAGCTCCTGGTCCAATAAGACTTAATGGGGGTAAATAAATTCTTCTATTTTGTAACATTTTATTATAGTTTTTTATGTTTGTTTTTATGCTATAAAAGTATGATTAGATTGAATTACAATAAATGACTATTGTCATAATAGAAAAATAAATTAGATAAAAAAGGGGGTAGCAATTAAAAATTGCTACCCCCTTTAATTTTTTATGTATTTGGATTGTTATTTCACATCCATTAATTCTACATCAAAGATAAGTGTTGCATTTGGTGGAATTACACCTCCCGCGCCAGCAGAACCATAAGCTAAGTTAGAAGGAATTACAAAACGAGCTTTATCACCCACTTGTAATAATTGAATGCCTTCATCCCAACCAGAAATTACTTGACCAACACCAACATTAAAATCTATAGGCTGCTTTCTTTTGTAAGAAGAATCGAAAACTGTGCCGTCTAATAATTGCCCTTTATAGTGAACAGAAACTCCAGCTCCTTTAGTAGCTTGTTTTCCATTACCTTTTTGTAAAATTTGATAACGTAAACCGCTTGCAGTTTCATCATATCCTGCAGCAACTTTATCTAGTAATTCTTTTTGTTTCCTTTTTTCTTCCGCTTCACGCTCTTCTCTAGCACCTTCAAACTTTCTAAAAGCTTCAACAGCGTTAAAGTTTTCTGCATCAGCACCAACTCTTACAATTTCTACTTTCATATCATCACCTTGAGCAACAGCATCAACAACATCTTGTCCTTCAATAACAGAACCAAAAACGGTATGTTTGTTATCTAACCAAGGAGTTGGAACGTGAGTAATGTAAAACTGGCTTCCATTTGTAGCAGGTCCAGAGTTTGCCATAGCTAATTTACCTGGAGCATCGTGTTTTAAATCTGGGTGAAATTCATCATCAAATTTATAACCTGGATTTCCAGTTCCAGTTCCTAATGGGCATCCTCCCTGAATCATAAAATCAGGAATTACTCTATGGAATTTTAATCCATCATAATAAGGAGTTCCTTGAGATTTTGCTGAATTTTCTAAATTTCCTTCAGATAAAGCTACAAAATTACCAACAGTTCCTGGAGTTTTCTCGTATTCTAATTGTACTAAAATATCACCTTTTGAAGTAGTGAATTTGGCATATATTCCGTTATTCATTATTATATAATTTAATCGTTTTTTATTTTTTCGCTTTTAAAATTGATAATCCATAATTCAATCCAATATTTATATTAGATGAATTTACATTGCCAAAAGGAGACCACATTTGACCGCCTGATACATGTAAAGAGAGTTCATCATTTAAATGATAATTAATACCAGCTGTAGGTCTAATTAGTATACCTTCACCAGAATCAACTTTTCCTCCTCCTGCAACTCCAGCACTTAATTCCAGAAAAGTAGAAAATTTTTGGTTCATAAATTTATTACTTCTAATTCCTAAGCCTAATATTCCATGAGCATACCCTCCTGATTTACCTAAATAAGCAAAAGAGGTCTCACCAGAGAGGTAAAATCTTTGGTTTAAATCATAATTAATTTTAAGAGCTATTAATTGTAAATCACTAGATGGGTTATTATTAGATTTAGCTACATTAAAATAGGTTTGATTCTGAAAACCTATTTGTAAGCCTTGTGTTTTTATAACTTTAGCTTTTTCTTGAGTAAAAGGATCTTTTATCCCACCACTTAAACCATAGTATTTTAAACTGATTCCAGTTGTATAAGCTTCAAAAGTACCACCAACTGCTCTATGATAACCTCCATGAGCACTTAAACCCATTTGTTCAGATAATTTTAAATCAAAACCCGCACTTGGGTAAATTGTTAAGCCATTTTCAGGAAAAATTCTACCTCCGGCAGCTCCGATTCCAAACTTACCGTAAAAATTAATGTATTTGGTTTCAATAAAGTTTTTACCAGCTCCTATAAATACATCCATAAAACCAGCAACTAAGCCTTTATACATAGCATCAACATGTGCATATATAAAAGTATTATCTGTTATGTATTTTTGATATTCAAAACCAAGAAGACTTAAAGTTTGCGTAATTGGTGTAGTATTAGTAAAATCTCCATTACCGTCATTTCTTGTTGATCCCCTGGGAAATAGGAAATCAAAAGTTACCATCTGAACACTTTTTACAGCTGGTTTTATCCAGAACTTATCACTCACTTTATCATTAACTGTAAATTCTTTCAATGAATTCTTATAAGAAGTTTTTCTGAGAGTCGTAGGGATTTCAACAAAAAAAGAAAAATTATCGCCTCTTTGAATTTTAGTAAAGAAATTTACATATCCATATTGAACTCCAAAAGAATAACCATTTGTTTTGTATTGTAATCCTGCACTTGGGTAAATGATACCTCCGCCACCAACTAAACTTCTAAAGCCACCACCGCCGCCAAAATGAACATTAGCGTCAAAATGTATATTCTTATATATCTTAGTATTGACTCCTAAATTGATACCTAAAGTAAATAAGCCACCTTGGTCTCCATAAACTGCTCCATGAAACCCCCCACCTGTATACAACCAATCTGTTAATGGAATATTATAATTTATCCCCATTAAACCCATTTTGGGCTTAATGGTATATCCGTTTGAATAGGTTTTGTTGGGTTGATTAATAAGGATATAGTTTAATCGGATACTGTTATTTAATTCATTACCTTTTAGATTAGATAAATTATAATCTTGAGAAACAGCAAGAAAGCTTAAAAAAGTAAATATTATTACTAAGAAAATTTTGATCATAAACTTAATTTTTAAATTCACTTGTAAAATGTAATTTTACGGAAGGATATTTACTTTGAGTCATTTGAATAGTAAAAGCTGAATCTGCTAAAAATACCAATTGACCTTGTTTGTCTTTTGCTAAATAACGTTGCTTTACTCTTTTAAATTCTTTGAATTCTTCATTTTTAATATCTTCTGGTTCTACCCAACAAGCTTTGTGAACATTCAAGTTTTCATAGTTGCATTTTGCCCCATATTCGTGTTCTAATCGATATTGAATTACCTCATATTGTAATGCACCAACTGTTCCAATAACTCTTCTACCATTCATATCTAAGGTGAACAACTGAGCTACACCTTCATCCATTAATTGATCTAAACCTTTATATAATTGTTTAGATTTCATTGGATCAGCATTATTTACATATCTAAAGTGTTCAGGTGAAAAACTTGGAATACCTTTGAAGTTCAGTTTTTCGCCTTCTGTTAAAGTATCACCAATTTTAAAATTTCCTGTATCATGTAACCCAACAATATCTCCTGGGTAAGATTCCTCAACAATTTCTTTTTTCTCAGCAAAAAAAGCATTTGGACTAGAAAATTTTACTTTTTTTCCATTTCTTACATGTAAGTAAGGAGCATTTCTTTTAAACGTACCAGATACAATTTTTATAAAAGCTAATCGATCTCTGTGTTTAGGATCCATATTTGCGTGGATTTTAAACACAAAACCAGTCATTTTATTCTCTTTAGAATCTACTAAGCGTTCTTCTGCTTTCTTAGGTTGAGGAGAAGGTGCAATTTCGATAAAAGCATCTAATAATTCTTTAACTCCAAAATTGTTTAGAGCAGAACCAAAAAAAACAGGTTGAAGCTGTCCTTCTAAATACTCATCTTGATTGAAAGGAGGGTATACTTCATCAATCAATTCTAATTCTTCACGTAAGGTTTCTGCGGCAGTTTCACCAACTACTTTATCGAGTTCTGGATTTGATAAATCGTCAAACTCAACACCTTCTGAAATACCAGTTTTATTATCTCCAGAAAAGAGATTTAATTTCTTTTCCCAAATATTATAGATTCCTTTAAAATCATAACCCATTCCAATAGGAAAACTCATAGGGGTAACCCGTAAGCCTAATTTTTGCTCAACTTCATCCAATAAATCAAAAGCATCTTTACCTTCTCTATCTAATTTATTGATAAAAACAAGCATAGGAATATTACGCATTCTACAAACTTCTACAAGCTTTTCGGTTTGCGGTTCAACACCTTTGGCAACATCAATAACCACAATAACACTATCTACAGCTGTTAAAGTTCTAAAAGTATCTTCTGCAAAATCTTTATGACCAGGGGTATCTAAGATGTTAATTTTTTTATTTTGATAGATAAAGGCAAGAACTGAGGTAGCCACCGAGATTCCTCTTTGACGCTCAATTTCCATAAAATCTGAAGTTGCACCTTTTTTAATCTTATTATTCTTAACAGCACCAGCTTCTTGGATTGCACCACCAAATAACAATAATTTCTCCGTTAATGTAGTTTTACCAGCATCTGGATGCGATATAATTCCGAAAGTTCTTCTACGTTGTATTTCCTCTAAAAAGCCCATCTACAAAATTTGAGGTGCAAAGATAGGTTTTACAAAGAGAATTATCAATCTAAAATTTCGATTGTCATTCTAATATCTTCTTCAGGCCATTCATCAACTCCAACTTTAACTCTTGATATTTTATCCATGGTATTGAAACCAGAAATAACTTCACCAAAAACAGTATGTTCTTTGTTTAAATGATGGGCACCATTTCTATTATGAACCATATAAAATTCAAATGGATTAGAGAGTTTATTTGGGTTGTCTTCCCAATCTCTTGCCGCTGCTAATGCCCCATATTTATGACGTCTATTAGCTTTAAACTCTGGTTTTAATCGGTAATTACCGTATAATCTTCTTTGTTTTATAGTGTAGGTTTCATCAGAGTTTCCACCTTGAATTACAAAATTTTTAGCCACTCTGTATATTTCTGTTGTATTAAAATATTTGATTTTTGTTAAAAAAATAAAGTTAGCTCTATGAATAGGAGTGTCTTTATACAAGCGTAATTTAATATTACCAAATTTAGTCTTTATGATAACTTTTGTTTCTTTATTTTTTTTACCATATTCTGTAAAGAAAGCCTCAACATTGTTCTTATGTAAGCTATCCCAACGTTTAACAACTTTTTTTTCAAGTTTCTTCTTCTTTTTAATTGCACTTTTTTCAGTTTCTTTTTTCTTTTCTTCGTTGCATTGAAAAAGAATGAAAGCACCAAGTATTAAAATAATGAGTTTTAAAATCTTCATAAAGACTAACTTTGCATGTTATGCAAATATAAATCATCAGTATAAAAGAATAGAAAAGAGTTATAGATTTTGTATTTTTTTTATGATTTATAACATAATCATTTCACTATTTTTGTAAATATGGAAGAACAAGTAGTTTTAGTTGATGAAAAAGACAATGCCATTGGTTTAATGCCTAAAATGGAAGCACATGAAAAAGCAGTTTTGCATAGAGCTTTTTCTGTATTCATTTTTAATAGTAAAGGAGAATTAATGCTGCAACAAAGAGCGGCTCATAAATATCATTCACCATTATTATGGACAAATACTTGTTGTTCTCACCAAAGAGATGGAGAGTGTAATATTGAAGCGGGAAAAAGGAGGTTGCAAGAAGAAATGGGTTTTGTAACTGAAATTAAAGAAGTATTTTCTTTCATTTATAAAGCACCTTTTGATAATGGTTTAACAGAACATGAATTAGACCATGTTATGGTTGGATATTATGATGAAAAACCAGAAATCAATAAAGACGAAGTACAGGATTATAAATGGATGACTTTAGCTGATGTAAAATCTGATATTAAAAAAAATCCTCAAAGATATACAGAGTGGTTTAAAATTATTTTTGATAAATCTTACGAAAAATTAGTACATGCCTAAAGTAACTGTTCATAGAAAAGCACATTTTAACGCAGCACATAGACTATATAGAAATGATTGGTCTGATGAAAGAAATTTTGAAGTTTTTAGTAAGTGTTCTAACCCAAATTTTCACGGACATAATTATGAATTGATTGTTTCTCTAACAGGAGAAATCAATAAAGAAACAGGGTACGTTTACGATTTAGGAATTTTAAAAAAAATAATAAAATCAGAAATTGAAGATTGTTTTGATCACAAAAACTTAAATATAGAGGTTCATGAATTTAAAGAATTAAACCCAACAGCAGAAAATATATGTGTGGTTACTTATCAAAAATTAAGAAAACATTTGCCTTCTAATTTAGATTTAAAAATTACTTTATATGAAACTCCAAGAAACTTTGTGAGTTATTCTGGAGAGTAATTTCTTTTAATATTTGTATCTAAATATGATGAGATTTTATTTAATATTTAAAAACCATTTGTAATATCTAGCTAATCGATTTGTTTTTTTTAAAATAAATCTACTATATTTTCCAAGTATTTTAAGCTAAATGTTAAGTGAAAAGAGTAATTTAAAAATCAAAGTTATCAATTTTTATTGTACATTTTTTCATTGTAGATTTGTAGCTTATTTTAAAAGAAATTAATGAATCAGTTATTAAAGTTTAAACCAATACTAAAAGAAAAAGTTTGGGGTGGTGAAAAGCTGAAAAACTATCTAAATAAAGAATCTGAACTCAAAAACATTGGTGAAAGTTGGGAGATATCAGATGTAAAAGAAAATGCATCTGTAGTTTCTAATGGAACTTTAAAAGGGAAAGACTTAAAAGAGTTAATTTTAGAACATAAATCAAGTTTAGTAGGAGCAAAAGTTTACAGTAAATTTAGAGATAAATTCCCTGTTCTTATAAAATTTGTTGATGCTAAAAAACCTTTAAGTGTACAGGTTCATCCTAATGATAAATTAGCACTAAAACGTCATAATTCTCTTGGTAAAACTGAAATGTGGTATGTGATGCAAGCTGACAAAGAAGCTAGTATAATTGTAGGTTTTCAAAAAGAGGTTAACTCTAAAACGTATTTACATCACCTAAAAAATAAATCTTTAACTGATATTTTAAATATTGATAAAGTAAAAAAAGGGGACGTTTATTTTATTCCTACAGGTACAGTTCACGCAATTGGAGCAGGTGTTTTATTTGCAGAAATTCAGCAAACATCAGATATTACCTATAGAATTTACGACTGGGATAGACCAAATTCCGACGGAACTTACAGAGAGTTACACACAGAAGAAGCTTTAGAAGCCATAGATTATTCAGCTAAAGAATCCTATAAAACTAATTATACAAAACAACAAAATTCTTCATCAGAAATAGTTTCTTGTCCTTATTTTACGACCAATGTTTTACCTTTAATGGGTAAAATAGCTTTAAATCATTCTGATAAAGATAGTTTTGTAATATATATATGCGTTGATGGTGATGTTGAATTTAAGTATCAAAATCAAGTAGAAAAATTAAAAAAAGGAGAAACCATTTTAGTCCCTGCTTCTATTAAGGAGTTAGAAATTTTTTCAGAAAAGCATTCTGAGTTGTTAGAGGTCTATATTAAATAAATTTTATGAAAGTTATTGCAATGATCCCAGCACGTTATAGTGCTTCTCGTTTCCCAGGTAAATTGATGAAAGATCTCGCAGGAAAACCAGTGATTTTAAGAACTTACGAAGCTGCTCTACAAACTAATTTATTTGATGAGGTTTATATTGTAACAGATTCTGATATTATTTTTAAGACAATCGAAAATGCAGGAGGAAATGCAATTATGAGTAAAAAAGAACACGAATGTGGTTCTGATAGAATTGCTGAAGCTGTTGAAAATATAGATGTTGATGTTGTAATAAATATTCAAGGAGATGAACCTTTTATAGATACAGTTTCTTTATCGAAATTGATTGATGTTTTTATAAATGACACTAATAAAGAAGTTGATTTAGCTTCTTTAAAAGTGCACATTACCAACATAGAGGATATCAAAAACCCTAATAATGTTAAGGTAATCACTGACATTAATAATATGGCAATTTATTTTTCTAGAAGCGTAATTCCTTATCATAGAGATACCTCAATCAATGTCAAATATTTTAAACATAAAGGTGTTTATGCTTTTAGAAAACAAGCCCTATTAGATTTTTATAATACACCAATGACGCCTTTAGAAGCAGCTGAAAAAATAGAAGCGATTCGATATCAAGAAATTGGTAAAAAAATAAAAATGGTAGAAACAGATGTAGAAGCAGTAGGTATAGATACACCAGAAGATTTAGAAAAAGCCATTAAATTTTTAAACTCTTAAATTATGAATAAAATAAGTGAAAACATAAAGGTAATTGCTTTTGATGCAGATGACACCTTATGGGTTAATGAAACTTATTTTAGAGAAGCAGAATTGGAGTTTGCAAAATTATTAGCCAAGTACGAAACTGCCAACAAGATTGACCAAGAATTATTTAAAACAGAAATTAAAAATTTAAAACATTATGGTTATGGAGTTAAAGGATTTGTCTTGTCTATGGTAGAATGTGCTTTAGATCTTTCTAATTATCAAATCAATCAAAGGACAATTGAGGAGATTTTAAAAATTGGAAAAGAAATGTTAGAAAAACCAATCGAATTGTTAGATGGAGTAGAAGAGGTATTGGAAAAACTTCAAGAAAAATTTAAATTAATTGTTGCAACAAAAGGTGATTTATTAGACCAAGAACGAAAATTAGAAAAATCGAATTTATCAAAATATTTTCATCATATAGAGGTGATGAGTGATAAGAAAGAAAAAGATTATAAAAAGCTCATAAAGCATTTAGATATTGAGTCTTCAGAGTTATTAATGATTGGAAATTCACTAAAGTCAGATGTTTTACCTTTGATTGAAATTGGTGCATCTGCAATCCATATCCCTTTTCATACCACTTGGATTCACGAAGAAGTTACAGACGATAAATCATCAAAATCTAATTACATTACTTTACTAAATATCAAAGAAGTTACATCGTTGTTATAAATAAATAAACTAAATTTGCAGCATTAAATTATAAATAAGTTATGGCAAGTATAAAAAACTTAAAAAAAGATATTAATTACGTTTTAGGTGATGTTATTGAATATGCATTAGATGTTTCTGCATTAAAAAACCAAGCTAAAAAGATTGATGTGATTATAGATGAAGCAATTGAAACTTTTGATGCTTTAATTGAAAAAGTGAATGCTAAAGATGTTGAAAACAAAAAAGCACATTTTAAATCAGTAAATCAGGAACTAGAAAATAAAGCAAAAGCTTTAGTAGAAAAAATAAGTAAACTATAGTTTATTTAACTTTTTTTTTAACAAATTTTATAACCAGCATCATTTTTTGATGTTGGTTTTTTTATTAAATTTGAAAAGTAATAAGTAGTTAAAGTTTACGTTTAATTATTATAAAAATTGATGAAAATGGCTAGAGCAATGTTTGAATACACAAAAACAGTACTAAAAAAGGTAAGTTTTAATTCAGATTTGTTTTGTAAAGAATTAGAGAAAGCGTTAACCAGATTATTGCCTTACGAGGTGGATGAACTTACAATTTGGTTAAGACAATTTACAGCTAATAAACCTGAATTATATTCTTGTTTAGCCTTAATAAAATAAACAAAAAAAGAAGCTCTTAAAGCTTCTTTTTTTATTTGTTATTAGATTGTTTTCTATATTTTCGCATTAGTTTTCTTGCAAACTCTCTCTGAGATAATTGTAATTTTAAAATTTGTTTGTAAGATAAAACTTTTGATATTTTTTCTAAGAATTTTTCTTTTTCTACTAATTCTTTTTTGTCCAGTTTAATTTTAGATTGCACAAAAAATTTAGATTCTTCTTCTGTTAAAGCTTCAAGCCCACCGGCATTTTTTAATTTATTTTTAATATCTAACATACCTTTTCTTCTTAGAACATCTAAATTATTTTCATGCTCATTATAAAGAGGCCAAAATTTTTGTGCAGTTTTAGTATCTAAATTTAATTCTTGAGTTAAAAAAGCGACTTTTAAAGCTTTTATTTTTTCTTTATTTTTTCTTTTCTGAGCATTAATTGTAACAGTGGACAAAACTAATACTAAGATTATTAAAATATATTTTTTCATACTAATTAATTTCGTTTAATAAAGTAGTGTTATCGTTATAAATAATGTAATCTTCTATAAGATCATTATCAATATTTGTATATGCAAAATCATTCATATTCATATTGTCGACAGATACAAAAGTAGCAATATCTTCTGATGTTATACTAGATGAATTTTCTAAAAACCAAGTTTCGATGTCTGTTTCAGCTAAATTATCAAAGCGGGTCTCAATATTCTCTTTGTTAAAATAATTTATACTGATGAATAGTGCTATTGATGCAGCTATAGCAGCAGGAATTATTTTGTAAAATTTTTGTTTTAAAGAGATTACTTTGATGTTTTTTTTCTCTGATTTTAATGAATCTAAAATAGAATCTTCTAAATTGTTAAAATAAGAAGTTGGAGTTGAAAAAGCATCCTTTTTAGGAATAGCGTTTTCAGCTAAAGCAATAAAAAAATGTTCTTCTACATCATCAAAATAATCTTTTGAAGTAGAGAAACCAGATTTTTTTCCTAAAACCGAATCTAAATACAATTCACTATTTTTTATTTTTTCTTTCATTATACCCTTTAGACCTTTTTATTTTTAATTGGTTTAATTTGACATGGTTTTTATATAATGTTCAATTTTTTTTACAGCATGAAAATAAGAAGCTTTTAATGCTCCAACAGAAGTTTCTAAAATTTCTGATATTTCATTATATTTTAGTTCATCAAAATACTTCATATTAAAAACTAATTGTTGTTTTTGAGGTAATGTTGCTATAGCTTTTTGAAGTAAAATTTGAATTTTTTCTCCTGTAAAATAATCGTCACTGGTTAAATTAGAAGCCAATTCTTGTTGATAATCAGATATATCAAGATTTCTTTGTTTTGCTCTTTTATTAATAAATGTTATAGATTCGTTTGTAGCTATTCGATACATCCAAGAATACAGTTTGCTATTTTGATTGAATTTATCTATATTTTTAAAAATTTTAATAAATGTGTTTTGTAGCACATCATCAGCATCATCGTGAGATATTACAATCTTACGAATATGCCAATACAAGCGTTCTTTATAGAGTTTAATGAGTTCTCTAAACGCTTTTTCTTTAGTCTGAACATTTTGTAATTGTTCTATTAAAAGAGATTCCTCTGTCAAGTAATTAAATTATAAGTGTAAGACTCTAAAAATATAAAAAAGTTTAAAATTTATTTTTTAGATCTAGAATAACCAAATAATCTTTTTTGTTTGATCGTTTCTGCGATGCCCTCTGGTAACATTTCTTCCCATCCTTTTTCGCCTTCTCTAATTAACTTTAAGACTGTTCTTGAAAAAATGTCTAAAATATCTTTGTCAAAATCATCAATATTTACAAGCTTTCCATTGTGTTTAAAGAATTTATATAACTCTTTCATTCTTGGATGTACTTTAAGGTTTTCGCTATTAATATATTCTCCAGATGCTTGATTATGGTATGGATACATGTAAACTTTCAAATCTCGGTAGAAAAGTTTACCGAAAGCTTCTAAAATTCCACCACTTAGATTACGGTAGTATTTTTCATCAAAAATTTGAATCAAATTTTGAACCCCCATGGTTAATCCCATTCTTTCTTTGGTAAATTCACTAAAGTATTCTACTAGTTTAAAGTATTGTTGAAAACTGGTAATCATTACATTTTGACCTAAAGAACACAATAATTCTGCTCTATCTAAGAAATCTCTTTCATTTATTTTTCCTTCTGAAGTAAGGTTACTTAGCGTAATTTCAAAAATAATTTGTGTCTTATCTTTATCAACTTTATTTTCTGCAAAAAATAACTTTTTGGATTTTTCAAACATATCCATATTTACTTTAGTAACAGGTCTAAAACTTCCTCTTAAAGCTAAAATATTTTTTTTGTAAAGTACTTGAGCAGGCAATAAGTTATTTCCATCTGGACCAAACATTACAGCATTAGTCATTCCGTATTTTAGTAGTTGTAAACTCATTAAACGATTATCTACATACATAAAACGAGGACCAGAGAAATTAATCATATCAATTTCTAATTGGTCATTACTTAAATTATCATAAAAAGATTTTACTAAATCCTTTGGGTTGTCATTTAAATAAAAAGCCCCATATATTAAATTTACACCTAAAACACCTAAAGTTTCTTGTTGCAAACGTGCATCAGTTTCTTTAAAACGTAAGTGCAAAACTATTTCATTATAACCTTCTAAAGGATCTAATTGAAAACGAATTCCAACCCAACCATGTCCTTTAAATTTCTTAGCAAAATCAATGGTAGTAACTGTATTGGCATAACTGAAAAATAATTTATCTGGATGTTTTTGTCGGCTTAAACGATCTTCCATTAAGTCAATTTCGTGACCTAACATTTTCTTTAAACGAGGTTGAGTAACATATCGCTTATCGTCTTCTACACCATATATTGCATCAGAAAAGTCTTTGTCGTAAGCACTCATTGCTTTGGCAATGGTTCCAGAAGCAGCACCAGATCTAAAGAAGTTACGAGCGGTTTCCTGTCCTGCCCCAATTTCAGCAAAAGTCCCGTAAATGTCAGTATTTAAGTTAATTCTTAGTGCTTTACTTTTAGTAGTAGGTACACTACTAATCTTTTGATCTCCTTTTAAAGAAATGGCCATGTATTATTATTTTAAGGTTAAAACAAATGTACTAAAATAGAGTGCTATCAGTCAATTTTTATACTATTTTTGTTATGATGAATTTTACCAAAAAACTGTTAAAAATTACCTTTTTAGGTACAGGAACTTCTCAAGGAATTCCTATGATTGCAAGTAATGACCCTGTATGTAAGTCAAAAAACCCTAAAGACAAACGTTTGCGTTCATCAATTTTAATTTCTTGGGATGATGTGACTTACACAGTAGATTGTGGGTTAGATTTTAGGCAGCAAATGTTAAGAGAAGACATACAATCTTTAAATGGAGTTTTTTTTACTCACGAACATGCAGATCATATTGGGGGTTTAGATGATTTACGCCCCTTTTGTTATCAATTAGGAGAGATGCCTATTTATTTAAATAAAAGAACTTTACATAGTTTGGAAAAGCGATTTGAATACATTTTTAACCCTAAGTTTAAATATCCTGGCGCTCCAACTGTAAAACCAAAAATTGTTTATAAAACTAAGTTCAAAGTAGATGGTTTAGAAGTAATTCCAATTGAAGTTTTTCATGGAAAGTTACCAATAACTGCTTATCGTTTTCAAAATTTTGCCTATTTAACAGATGTGAAATTTGTGGAACCTGCTGAAAAAGAAAAGCTTAAAAATTTAGATGTTTTAGTAGTTGATGCCTTAAGAATAAAACCACATACAACACATTTTAATTTACAAGAAGCATTAGATTTTGTTGAAGAACTTAAGCCCAAAAGAGCTTATTTTACTCACATTAGTCACAAATTAGGTTTTCATGAAGAAGTTTCAAAACAGCTTCCAGAAAATGTGTTTTTAGCTTATGATGGTTTAAAAATCGAAGTTTAGATTTTTATAATTTGTTTTTTAATGTATATTTGTTAGAATGCCTATGATTTCAGGCAACTCAATCAAACTCGTTATAGATATAGTTACAAAATAACCAACTTAAAATAAATGGCAGAAAATAAAGACAAGAATAAAGCTGTTGAAAGTCAAAAAGAAATAGACAGAATTGCAGCGGTAAGAGAACTCATCTTTGGTGAAAACATGAAGGAATACAACAGTGAATTTGCTGATGTATATAACAAAATTCAATCGCTAAAAGATGCAACAGATAAGAATTTACAAGAAGCTGTTACTAATTTAGAAAATAAATTATCTGATCTAGAAAGCTTAATGGATCATAAATTTCAAGATTTAAATGATGATTTAGATAAAAGATTAGCAGATTTAGATGATGAAAAAGCAGATAGAAGAAAATTAGGAAAAGCTTTAGAGAAAATTGCATTGATGTTGCAAGAATAGATGAAAAAAACGCCTGTAGATAACACAAAAGACAATCGTTTTGAGTTACTCAGAGAACTTTTATTAGCTGAAGATAGAGAAAAGTTTGAATCTCTTAGTAAAGAGGTAATTCTTAAAGAAAAGTTAGCTAAGAATGTTTCTCCATTAATGGATGAAAAAATCTTAGATCTTCGTGAAAAGTTTCCAGAATACTTTGGAGATACTATTACAGAAACTATTAAAGTTCAAATTAGAGATTCTCAAGACGAAGTTGTAGAAGCCTTATACCCAATAATGGGTAAGTTGGTTAAGAAAGCTATTATTAGCGAAATTACAAAGTTAACTGAGAGCGTAAACAAAACCGTTAAAGAAAAATTCTCTATTCAAGAAATTTTAAAACGCTTTTTTAAAGGAAAGAAAAATGATGCAGATGTTGTTTTACAAGAGGTTTTCGAACCTATTATAGAGGAAGTTTTTATTATCGAAAAAGAATCTGGTTTACTTTCTGGGAGCTATTCTAGAGGTAATATAGCAGACAAAGATATGGTTTCTGGAATGTTAACTGCTATTAAATCATTTGTAGAAGATGCTTTTTCAAAAGAAGGTCAAGACTTAGAAGATATTAAGTTTGAAACCTTTCAACTTTCTATTCAAAATTTTAAGAGCATATATATTGCTATTGCTTGCTCAGGTGTATTAAACACTACTTTTAAAGAAGAATTATCTGATAGAATTAACAATTTGGCAGAAATTATTTTAAGAGATCGCTCATATTTATCTGATGAAAATAGGTTGAATAATGTAATTTTTCAACAATTAATTGAAGAGCAATAATAGTCTTAGCATATGATTGCAAAAAAAGTGTTACTAGTTGGTAATTTTGGTGTAGGTAAAACCTCTTTAATTAGAAGGTTTGTCTTGAATGAATTTTCTGAAGATTATATTAGTACCATTGGTGTTAGAGTGAGTAAAAAAGTGGTAGAGTATCAAAATGAAACTATTAAACTGATGATTTGGGATGTTGCTGGTACAAGTGGTAACGAAAAAATCCCGAAAGCTTATTTTTTAGGAGCTCATGGCGCTATGTTTGTTTTTGACTTAAGTAGAGAAGAAACATTTTTAACCATTGATAAAAATTTACAAATGGTAAAAGATTTGTCTGGTATTGAAAATATTACTATTGTTGGTAATAAGAAAGATTTACTTACAGATGAAGAAGTTCAAAATGTAGTCAAAAAAGTTTCTGTTGATATTGACTTGATTACAAGTGCTAAAGAAGGAGATAATGTAGAAGATGCCTTTATGCAATTAACTGCCCAAACTTTAAAATAACTTTTTTTGATACCTGCTAAAATTGAAGATGTTTTTTTACAAATCACTACTGATTTTTCAGGAGTAATTCAAAGCATAGATGCAGGCAAGTTTATTAAGAATGAATTTATTTTAAAAGATACTGTTTACAATACTTGTCCTTTTTTAGAAGGAACTTTAGATGCTCTAGAAATTAAAGAGCCTTTTCTTTTAGAAGGTATGGTTGTTTTTTCTGATAATCAAGAGTTTAATGTTGATTTGGAGGTTTTTAAAAACAATAACTCGATTAAAATTCTCATTCATAATCGAACTAATGTTTATAAAATTGTAGATCAGCTGAATCAAAATAGAAATGATATTTTCTTTGTTAAAAGAGAGATTGCAGAAAAAAATAAAGAATTAGACAGACTTCGAAAAATTGCAGACAAAGCAAATGAAGAAAAATCTCGATTTCTAGCAATGATGAGCCACGAGATACGTAATCCTTTAAATGCTATACTAGGATATACAGAGCTTATTTCTTTAGAACAATTGAATGATAATGTAATAAAGCATATTAAAAATTTAACTGCAGCAGGAAAAAACTTAAAAGTAATTGTTGATGATATTTTGGATTTATCAAGAATAGAAGCAGGTAAATTAGAGTTGGTTTCTGAGCAAATATCATTAGAAGAAATTATTATAAATTGTAAAAATGATTTTAAGCATCAACAACAAAATAAAGATGTAAAACTTATTTTTGAAGTTGATAAGAATATACCTAATAAACTTTTAGGTGATAGTGTTAGGATTCACCAAATTTTATCAAATCTAATTAGTAATGCTATAAAATTTACAAAAAAAGGAAAGATAAAAACTATAGCCAAAATTATCTCAGAGAAATCAAAATCTATTAATATTCAGTTTGGTATTACAGATACAGGTAGAGGGATGTCTGAAAAACAATTAACTAAAATTTTTGAAGAATATCAACAAAATAAGATAGCAGACCAAAGAATAAAAGGAGGAGCAGGTTTAGGACTTGCAATAGTAAATCGATTAGTAAGCGCAATGAACGGCAAAATATTTGTTGAAAGTGAACTAAATGTAGGAACTACTTTTTTTGTTGAAATACCATTAAAAAAATACTTAAAACACACCATAAAAAAAGCAAATATATCTTTAAATGATAGTATAATAAATTTAAAAGGAAAGAAGATTTTAGTTGCAGATGATGATTTGTTAAATCAAACTATAGTTCATCATTTTTTAACTAATGCGAGTGCAGAAATTACTATTGTTAAAGATGGTTTAGAAGCATTATCTAAAATTGAATCAACAACTTTTGATGTAATTCTATTGGATATAAATATGCCAAATATGACAGGTGAGGAGTTAATTCAAAAAGCATCAATTTTTAAGGAATTTAACCCTAAAACACCAGTGCTAGCATTAACAGCTAACGCAACTAAAGAGGATATTGATGGTTATATAAAAATTGGTTTTTTTGATGTAATTTCTAAACCTTTTACTTCGGAAGTTTTTTTAAATAAAATTTATTCTGTTATTTAATCATTTTTTCAAAAGCTAAGCGTTTTGCACCATAATTTGTGTAAATTATTCCACAATATTTATATCCCATCTTCTTAATAAGAGATTGCATTCCTAAATTCTCTTCGTGTGTATCAATTTTTAAACTTTTAATGTTTTGTTGGATTAGGTTTTGATGTAATTCTTCAAACACAAACTTAGCAATACCCATGCCTCTAAATTCCTCTGCTATTGCTAATCTATGAATTACTCCATATGGTAAAGATTCGTCTATAAACCAATTGCCATCGATTACTTTTTTGTAAGTAGGTTCTTTTCTAGTAGTAAACATAGTAGTAGCCAAAATTTTATTTTCATCATTAAAAATCACATAACTTTCTTTATTAACAATATCATTTTCAACTTGTGCCTGATTCGGATACCCGTTTTGCCATTGATCAATATTTAAAGACTTTAACAATGCTTTTGCATCATTAATAATTACCATAATTCTTGGAATATCATCAATAGTAGAAAGTCTAATTTTCATTTTAGTTGATTTTAAAATCTAACCACAATTCATTTTCTACAAATAATTGTAAACGATCTCCTTTTTGGTTCTCTCCAATTCCGTCAGCTGGAGTACCTGTAAAAATTAAATCACCAGGTTGTAATGTCATAAAAGTTGATATATAACTAATAATATCAGCAAAATCATTAATCATATAAGCAGTATTACCAACTTGAACTTGTTTTTTGTTAATTTTTAAATCAAAATTAATGTCATTTAAATCAGGAAAATCGGATACAGGCCTAAAACTAGAAATTGGTGCTGCACCATCAAAACCTTTAGCTAAATCCCAAGGATGTTTAAATTCTCTATCGTTATTTAAGACATCTTTTGCAGTATAATCAATACCTACTGCAATTTCAGAAACATAAGAATTAGCATCTTCGACTGCTATATTTTTACCTTCTTTTCCAATTTTAATTACCAATTCTATTTCATAAACCAATTTATTTGTAATAACGGGATAGTCAATATCGCAGTTTATGGCTAAAGCTGTTTCTGGTTTTGAGAAGATGAACTTTTTATTTTTCTTCTTTTCTGCAATATCTTTTAAATCAGTTACGTAATTACTACCTATTCCTAAAATTTTCATTAGTTGTTTGTTTTGTTATGTAAATGTAAAAAAATATCTGCCAAAAAATCGAAATTTTATGGCAGATTTATATAGTTGTGTTGCTTGTTTTTAAGCGGTTGCTTCCTCTTTAATTGAAGCTTTAGTTGGCAACTCCACAATCTCTTGATTGTGTAAAATATCTTGAATAGTTTGTCTTTTTCTGATTAAATAATCTTGTCCATTTACAACCATAACTTCTGCTGGTAGATATCGAGAGTTGTAGTTAGAAGCCATAGAATAACAATAAGCTCCTGCATTATGGAAACATAAAATATCCTCTTCAGAAATTTCAGAAATCCTTCTATTAGAACCAAAAGTATCAGTTTCGCAAATATAACCTACAACAGAGTAGTATCTGTCCCTACCTTCTGGATTAGAAATATTAGAAATATGATGATAAGAATCATACATCATAGGTCTTACTAAGTGATTGAAACCAGAATCTACATGTGCAAAAACTGTTGAAGTAGTTTGTTTAACTACATTAACTTTTGCTAAAAAAACACCAGCCTCTGAAACCAAGAACTTTCCAGGTTCAAACATTAAAGTAATTTCTTTTCCGTACTCATTACAAAACTCATTGAAACGAGCAGAAAGTTGAATTCCTAATTGTTCAATATCTGTAGAAATATCTCCTTCTTTATAGGGTACCTTAAATCCACTACCAAAATCGATAAAATCTATATTATCAAATTGACGAGCAACATCAAATAAAATATCTGATGCACGCAAAAAAGTATCTATATCTAAAATATCAGATCCAGTATGCATATGAATCCCGTTGATGTTCATGCCGGTATTTTCTACAACACGTTTAATATGTGGAACTTGATGAATTGAAATGCCGAATTTAGAATCAATATGACCTACAGAAATTTTAGAATTTCCACCTGCCATAATATGCGGATTAATACGAACACAAACTGGAATTTCAGGGTGTTTTTGACCAAATTGTTCCAGTATAGAAAGGTTGTCTATATTAATTTGAACTCCTAACTTGGCAACTTCTTCAATTTCGGTTAATGAAACACCATTTGGAGTAAAAATAATGTCATGAGGATTAATCCCTGTAGTTAAACACAACTGAACTTCTTGAATAGAAACCGTGTCTAACCCTGAACCTAAATTTTTAAAAAACTTTAAAATATTGATATTCGAAAGTGCTTTAACTGCATAGTTTAACTTTAAATTTTTAACACTGCTAAAGGCATCAGTTAACCTGTTGTATTGTGATTCAATTTTGTCGGTATCGTAAACATATAAAGGACTTCCGTACTTATTTGCTAATTCTAAAAGTTGTGTTCTTTCCACTGTAAATGATTTATTTGAGAGACCAAAAATAATCAAAATGTTGAGTTGTTTAGCGATTTGTTAAAAAATATAACATATTGTTTTTTTTTGTTTTTTTTAGGGTGAAAAAGTAGTTTTTAAAAATAAGTGGTGGTTATACAATTCAAAAAGTTTTTAAAACGAAACCCAATAGATGATGAGTTCTTGAGTTTAGTCAAATTATTCCGGTTTAATTGATAATATATTACTTAAAATGGAGACTATGCAATCGTTGAAATCCTGTTAATAACTAATTATCACTGCCATTTCATTTTATGAGTGTTAATGCTATATTAGCAATTACTTCAAACCTAATCGTAGTAAGGATTTTTTATGAGTAGAGAAACAAAATACACAGAAGATAATATTCGCTCTTTAGATTGGAAAGAACACATTAGAATGCGTCCTGGAATGTATATTGGAAAGTTAGGAGATGGTTCTTCAGCTGATGACGGAATCTATATTCTAGTTAAAGAAGTTCTGGATAATTCTATTGATGAATATGTAATGGGAGCTGGAAAAACTATAGAAATTTCTATACAAGGAAGTAAAGTTACTGTTCGTGATTATGGTCGAGGAATTCCTTTAGGAAAAGTGGTTGATGTAGTTTCTAAAATGAATACAGGCGGCAAATATGATTCTAAAGCGTTTAAAAAATCTGTAGGTTTAAATGGAGTAGGGACCAAAGCTGTAAATGCGCTTTCTTCTTTTTTTAGGGTTGAATCTACAAGAGAAGGAAAATCTGCATCTGCAGAATTTAGTCAAGGAAGCCTAGAGAATCAAGAATTTTTAGAAGAAACCTCAAGAAGAAAAGGCACCAAAGTTCAGTTTATACCAGATGAAACCATTTTTAAAAACTACAAATTCAGAAATGAATATGTAGCTAAAATGTTGAAGAATTATGTCTATTTAAACCCTGGTCTAACCATTATTTTTAATGGAGAAAAATACTTTTCTGAAAATGGATTAAAGGACTTGTTGGAAGATAATAACAATCAAGATGATATGTTGTATCCGATAATTCATTTAAAAGGAGATGATATTGAAGTTGCTATTACACATAGTAAAACTCAGTATTCAGAGGAATATCATTCCTTTGTAAATGGGCAGCATACTACCCAGGGAGGAACGCATCAATCTGCATTTCGTGAAGCAGTTGTAAAAACCATTCGTGATTTTTTTGGTAAAAATTTTGAAGCATCTGATGTTCGTAAATCGATTATTTCTGCAATTGCCATAAAAGTAATGGAGCCTGTTTTTGAAAGTCAGACTAAAACAAAATTAGGCTCTACAGAAATGGGTGGTGATTTGCCAACGGTAAGAACCTATATAAACGATTTTGTAAAAACAAAATTGGATAATTATTTGCATAGAAATACCGAAGTAGCAGACAAACTACAGAAGAAAATAATTCAAGCAGAAAAAGAACGTAAAGAACTTTCTGGCATTCGAAAATTGGCGAGAGACAGAGCTAAAAAGGCAAGCTTGCACAATAAAAAATTACGCGATTGTAGAATTCATTTAGGGGATACCAAAAAAGAAGCACATTTAGAAACAACGTTGTTTATTACAGAGGGAGATTCAGCATCTGGTTCCATTACAAAATCTAGAAATGTAAATACGCAAGCTGTTTTTAGTTTAAAAGGAAAGCCTTTAAATTCTTATGGATTGAGTAAGAAAATTGTATACGAAAATGAGGAATTCAATTTATTACAAGCCGCATTAAATATAGAGGATGGTTTAGAGGATTTGCGTTACAATAATATTGTAATTGCTACTGATGCCGATGTTGATGGAATGCACATTCGTTTGTTATTGATAACTTTCTTTTTGCAATTTTTCCCAGAGTTAATCAAAGAAGGACATTTATATATTTTAGAAACGCCTTTATTTAGAGTTAGAAACAAAAAAGAAACCATTTATTGTTATTCTGATGATGAAAAACGAGCAGCCATAGAAAAGTTAAGAGGTAAACCAGAAATAACTCGATTTAAAGGTTTGGGTGAGATTTCGCCAAATGAATTTGTACATTTTATTGGTGATGATATTCGTTTAGATCCTGTAATGTTAGATAAAGAAATGTCTATTGAGCAAATGTTACAGTTCTATATGGGAAAAAACACACCTGATAGACAAAAATTTATTATTAATAATTTGAAGGTTGAATTAGATTACGTAGAAGAGGAAGTTTAAATTATGAGTGAAGAAATAAACGAAAACGAACACGAAGAGGAATTAACGAGTGAAGGAGAACAATTAGATTCGCCTCAAGAAGAAACCATAACTAAGGTTACAGGGATGTACAAAGAGTGGTTTCTAGATTATGCTTCGTATGTAATTTTAGAAAGAGCAGTTCCTTCTTTAGAAGACGGATTAAAACCTGTGCAACGTAGAATTATGCATTCTATGAAAGATTTAGATGATGGTCGCTATAACAAAGTAGCGAATATTGTGGGTCATACCATGCAATATCATCCTCATGGAGATGCTTCTATTGCAGATGCTATGGTTCAAATTGGTCAGAAAGAATTGCTAATAGATATGCAAGGAAACTGGGGTAATATCTTAACAGGTGATAGAGCTGCAGCATCAAGATATATTGAGGCACGTTTATCAAAATTTGCACTAGATGTTGTTTTTAATCCGAAGACTACAGAATGGAAATTATCTTACGATGGACGTAGGAAAGAACCTATAGATTTACCAGTTAAATTCCCATTATTATTAGCACAAGGTGCAGAAGGAATTGCTGTAGGTTTATCGACCAAAATATTGCCACACAACTTTAATGAGTTGATAGATGCTTCTATTAAATATTTAAAAGGAAGAAGTTTTAAAATTGTTCCTGATTTTTTAACGGGTGGAATTGCAGATTTCACCAATTATAATGATGGAAAAAGAGGAGGAAAGGTGCGTATTCGTGCAAAAATTTCTCAATTGGACAAAAAGACCTTGGTAATTAATGAAATTCCATTTTCTACCACCACATCTTCTTTAATTGATAGTATCTTAAAAGCGAATGATAAAGGGAAAATCAAAATAAAAAAGATTGAAGACAATACTGCTGCAGAAGTAGAAATTTTAGTGCATTTACCACCAAATGTATCTCCAGATAAATCAATTGATGCTTTATATGCTTTTACCAATTGTGAAACTTCCATATCGCCATTAGCTTGTACAATTAAAGATAATACTCCTGTTTTTACTGGGGTTTCAGACATGTTAAAACACTCTACAGATTTAACTGTAGAATTGTTAAAGAAAGAGCTTGAAATTCAGTTAAATGAATTGGAAGAACAATGGCATTTTTCATCCTTAGAACGCATTTTTATAGAAAACAGAATCTATAGAGATATAGAAGAAGAGGAAACTTGGGAAGGTGTAATTGCAGCAATTGATAAAGGTTTGCAACCTCATATTAAACATTTAAAAAGAGCTATAACTGAAGAAGATATTGTACGCTTAACAGAAATTCGAATTAAGAAAATATCAAAATTCGATATTGATAAAGCTAAACAATATATAGAAAGTTTAGAAGATAAAATTGCAGGTGTAAAACATCATTTAGATAATCTAATTGAATTTGCAATCGACTATTTTAAAAACTTAAAAGATAAATATGGTAAAGGAAAAGAACGTAAAACTGAAATCAGAATTTTTGATGACATTGTTGCAAGTAAAGTAGCTATGAACAATGCAAAACTCTATGTAAATAGAGAAGAAGGTTTTATTGGTACTTCTTTACGAAGAGATGAATTTGTCTGCGATTGTTCTGATATTGATGATATCATCGTTTTTAGAAAAGATGGTAAAATGATGGTGACTAAAATCGATTCAAAAACTTTTGTTGGTAAAGACATCATTCATGTTGCAGTCTTTAAAAAGAAGGATAAAAGAACCGTATACAACTTTATGTATAAAGACGGAACAAGAGGCCCTAGTTATATGAAGCGCTTTAATGTAACTTCTGTAACTCGTGATAAAGAATACGATTTAACAAACGGAAGTAAAGGATCTAAAGTGTTGTATTTTACTGCAAATCCTAATGGTGAAGCTGAGGTTGTTACCATAAACTTACGTGCAGTTGGTAGTATTAAAAAATTAAAATGGGATATTGATTTTGCAGATTTGGCTGTAAAAGGACGTGGAGTTCGTGGAAATACTATCACTAAATTTGCTATTAAAAGTATTGATTTTAAATACGCTGGAGTTTCTACATTAAAACCTCGTAAAATCTGGTTTGATGAGGCTGTTCAACGTTTAAATGTTGATGAAAGAGGCGAATTATTAGGAGAGTTTAGAGCAGAAGATAAGTTGTTAATCATCACTCAAAGTGGAAAAGCAAAAGCAGTAAAACCAGATTTGGCAATGCATTTTGAAGATGATATGATTGTTTTAGAGAAATGGAAACCTAACAAACCAATTTCTGCCATTTATTTTGATGCAGAAAAAGCGCGTTACTACGTAAAAAGATTTTTGATAGAAACTCCAGAAAAAGAAGAAATATTTATTTCAGAACATCCCAAAAGTCAATTAGAAATTGTAGCAACAGATTACAGACCAATGGCTGAAGTACAATTTTCGAAACGCAGTCTAGAAAATATCCAAGTAAATTTTGAAGAATTTATTGCTGTTAAAGGAATTAAAGCATTAGGAAATCAATTAACGATGGATAAAATTAAGAATGTGAATTTATTAGAATCACTCCCTTATGAAGAACCAGAATCACCAACTTCAGAAGAAATAGAAGTGGTTGATGAAGAAGTTGTAGAAGAAAAATTGCCTTTAGATGTACCAACTATTGAAAAATCTTCTGTGTTAGAAGTACCCAATAAAGAAGATAAAAAGCAAGCATTGTTAAAGAAAGCGATTCAAAAGAAAAAGGAAAATACGGATGATGATACTCAGCAGAGTTTGTTTTAGAATTTAGTTTTATGAAAATAACATATCAACTCAAAAATTCTGACTTTCTAGAATATCAACTTTATACTTCTTCAAAATCTAAATTGCATAAAAAGAAAAGACTTAGGTCTAGAATTATAGTACCTATTTTTTATTTTTTATTTGGCTTTTACTTGTCAAATAAAAATGATAATCTATTATTCTTTGCTGTTTTTTCCTTAGTTTCAATTATATGGTTTTTATTGTATCCTTTATATTCTAGATGGAAATATAAAAACCACTTTAAAAAACATATTAAAGAAAACTATAAGAATAGGATTAATAAATCAGTAGAAATTTTATTTGATGATGAAATAATAAAAACTAAAGATTATTCATCTGAAAGTAAAATTAATAAAACAGAATTGAAGGAATTGATTGAAACTAAAAATCATTACTTTTTAAAACTTCAAACTGATCTATCTATAATTATACCTAAAGATTCTTTTGTTAATCAAGAGGAGTTTATAAAAAGAGTAAAAGACTATGGAGTAGATTATATTGATGAGTTATCTTGGGTTTGGAAGTAATTTTTTAATAATGTAAAAATGAAAAAAATTGGATTAATAGGAGGGATTACACCTGAATCAACTATTCTGTATTATCGAATTCTAAATGAACTAAATTCTAAGAGTCTAGGGAAACCTCATTCAGCAGAAGTTATTATCAATTCTTTTGATTTTGGACAAATATCTAAACTGCAAAAAGAAAGCAAATGGGATTTGTTAGATGAGTTAATGGCAAATGCAGGTAAAAACTTAGAAAATGCAGGCGCTACTTGTATAGTTATTTGTGCAAATACCATGCATTTATGTATTAATGCTGTAAGAAGTGTAGTAAACATTCCTGTAATTCATATTGCTGAAGCTACATCAAAAAGTATCACAGCAAAAAAGTTAAAAAAGGTAGCTTTATTAGGAACTAAATACACTATGGAAAAAGACTTTTTTAAAGATATCTTATCTTCTTTTAATGTTGAAACAATCATTCCTAATGAAGAAGATAGAAATGAAATTCATAGAGTTATTTACCAAGAACTTTCTTCAGGTGAAATACATGAAAAATCTAAAGAAAATTATATTAAAATCATAAATAAATTGATTAAAAGTGGGGCAGAAGGTATCATTTTAGGTTGTACAGAAATTCCTTTGTTAATTCAACATAATGATGTTGATGTTCCTGTTTTTGATACGACTAAAATTCATGCAACTGCAGCCTATAATTTTGCAACTAAAAGCTCTTAATGAAATATCAAATTTTATACATATATCTATTAATTACTGGTAGTTTTTTTGCACAATCCGAAATCTATTATGCAATTGATACAGCCAATAATATTAATATAGAAAATGTAAAAGATCAAGAATTTCAGCTTTTAAAACATCAGATTTCTGATAAATATTCTCAAAATTCGTATTGGTTTAAAATTCCTGCTGCAGAAACAGATTCTGATTATATTTTTAAAATTTTATATGAAAGAATACGTGAAGCAGAGGTGTATCAGAATTCAAAAAAAATAGAAAGACTTAGAAATCAACGTTTTTTGAGTTATCAGTTTTCACGTAAGTATGATGTTTATGTAAAAGTTAGTCCAAAACTACATGCTTATATTCCTGTTGAACTCTATAAAATTGAGCAATCAAATTTAAAAGAGAATGATCATTTTCTTTTAAATGGCTTCTATTATGGTTTTGCTTTTCTTGTAATCATTAATAATCTATTTTATTTTTTCTTATTTAAAGATAATGCATTTCTTTATTATTCATTGTTCTTAATGAGTATGAGTTTTGGCGTTTTTACTATGGATGGAATGCTTAATTTTTATGAAGTTGGTGAACAAATGAGTAATGTATTGATGGTATCAAATTATATATTTCTCGCTTTTTTCTCATCAAAATTTGCCAATAACTATTTGTTTTTAGATTCTTTTTATCCAAACTTAAAGAAATTTAGTTACGCTATTGGTATTGTTATTATTGTTTTTGGAATTCTATATTTAATTTTCGAGAATTATTATTATTTACTTTTATTAAACATATTAGTTTTTTCACTGCTTATAATTTATTGGGTTTGTTCACTTTTATTGTTCAATAAAAATGTATACACAAAAGTTTTGGTAATAGCATATGTAATTATATTATTTTCAGCTATCGATTTTTTTGTTTTAAAATTTTTGGGAATTTCTATTGTAAATGTAAATTCAGTAAATATAAAAATTGGAGCTTTTGCAGAAATGATTATTCTTTCAATTGCAGTTCTATATAGAATGAATACCTTGAAAGAAGAAAACGAATTGATGCGACAAGAGATTATAAATTATTCAAAAGAATTGTTTCATTTAAATGTTGTCCAAAAACAAAACTCTAATAAAAATATTGATGAACTAAGCCAGAGAGAAAGGCAAATTTTCAACTTAATTGCTCAAGGAAAATCGAATAAAGAAATAGCTGCTGAGTTAAATATTTCTGTAAACACTGTAAAATTTCATGTTAAAAATATTTATGAAAAATTAAATATTAAAAGTAGGAAAGAAGTGTTGTCTCTTGAGGTTATTGTCTAAATTTATAGGTATTGTAACAGAACTACCCATAAACTACCCATATTAAAGTTTAAAATTAAGAGGATTATAATTAAATTTGTAATGAACAAATTATTATAGTCCCCCAATAATTTCATAACCTTCAGTATAATTTATACTGAGGGTTTTTTTATTTCATCTTCTCAAAGAAAGTCAATTGGTAATTTGGCAATAAATCTGGATTGGTAATTTTAATAATATCTTTTAAAACCAAATCGGGTCTTGTGGGAGCTAATTCATAATAAATAACTCCACCTGTTTTTCCTTTTTTAGTTGAAGGTGTATAAATTTGATTCTTTTTAAAAGCCTTAAACTGATTGTATAATTCATTGCTATTTAATAATTGTTCTTTGGATGAAAAATACCCAGGAGCAATCCAAAAATCTGCATTTGCCCCTTTGTCAAAAACACTTTCAAAACTGAGTGATAAACTACCTTTTCCAGTTGAGTCTTTCCATAAATAATCCAAATTGGCGTCTTTTAAAAATTGAGCTACAAAACTATCGCCAGCAGGTAAATTCCATATGTCTTTACTCATAATAGCACCAGAAAGAATTGTCGGTTTTTTAGTTGATTGTAGCGCTATTTGTTTGGCGTCTAAATAATTAGTTTCTATCGATTTAAAAATACTATCTGCTTGTTTTTCCTTATCAAATAAAACTCCAAAAAACTTTATCCATTCAGCTCTACCTAAAGGAGTTTCTTCTAACCAATCGCCATTATAAATAACATTAATCCCTGATTTTTGAAGTGTAGATAAACTCTTATCTGCTGAAGAAACACTATACCCAACTATCAATTCAGGTTGTAAAGCCAATAAAATTTCAGTGTTTAAAGAACTCTCTTTACCAATTTCTTTAATACTTCCATTGTCAATTAGTGCTCTTGTTTTCTCAGAAGAAACATATTTAGAATACGGAAAACCTATGATAGATTTTTCTTCGTTTAACAATTCTACCATTGGAATGTGAGTTGTAGAGGTTACTACAATATGTTTTGTTGGGATACCAATTTCATTTTGCTTTTTATGTCTAATCGTATTTTTTTGTTTTTCAAAAATTATATACTCAGAAATTTTATCAGAATTTTGATAAGCAGATTTTATAATCAGCTTTTTAATTCCATTCTCAACAACAATATCAAAACCTTTAGCATATTTTATGGTACTTTCTAGTGGTGTTTTCTTGTCAATTTTTACAATTTCTTTTTTGCAAGAAATACCAAGTATAATCAGCAGAAAAAATGAGAATAATTTTAGTTTTTTCATTAAGAATAGATTTGATTTTCTTGCTCTTGAACTCTAATAAAAGTCGTTCTTTTGGTAAGACTTTTTAATTTATTGGCACCTACATAAGTACAAGTAGAACGAATTCCCCCTAAAATATCAGTTATGGTATTTTTTACATTTCCTCTAAAAGGAACTGCAACTGTTTTTCCTTCAGAAGCTCTATAGTTGGCAACTCCTCCAGCATGTTTATTCATTGCAGTTTCAGAACTCATTCCGTAAAAAGCTTTGAATTTTTCTCCATTTTTTTCTATCAATTCCCCACCACTTTCTGTGTGTCCTGCTAACATTCCTCCAAGCATTACAAAATCAGCACTTCCACCAAAAGCTTTAGATAAATCACCAGGAATTTTGCAGCCTCCATCAGAAACAATATGTCCTCCAATTCCGTGAGCAGCATCAGCACATTCTATAATTGCAGACAATTGCGGATAGCCAACGCCTGTTTTTACACGAGTGGTACAAACAGAGCCAGGTCCAATACCTACTTTTACTATATCTGCTCCAGATAATAACAATTCTTCAACCATTTCTCCAGTTACAACATTTCCAGCAATGATGATTTTATTCGGATGATTTTTACGCATTTTAGCAACAAATTTCACAAAATGCTCAGAATATCCGTTAGCAACATCAATACAGATAAAATTAATTTGTGGGAATTCTGATAAAATTTGTTTTACTTTTTCTGAATCTTCCTTTCCTGTTCCTGTGCTAACAGCTATATTGTTTAGAACATCATCTGTAGAATTTGAGGCGAATTTTCTCCATTCATCTAAAGAATAATGTTTGTGAATGGCTGTAAATAATTTAAGTTTTCCAAGTGCTTTTGCCATTTCAAAAGTACCAACAGTATCCATATTTGCTGCCATTATTGGAATTCCTTTCCAAATAAGATCACTATGCAAAAATTTGAATTCTCTCTCTAAAGTAACTTGTGATCGCGATTTTAAAGTAGATCGTTTTGGACGAATCATTACATCTTTAAAACCTAATTTTAATTCATTTTCAATTCTCATAATTCTAAATACAAATTAGACTTTAAAGGTATAAAATTTGAATACGATTTTATTAGATTGTTAATAAGAATGCATATATATTTGCAGCGATTTTGGTTTTGATGTAAAAATCATTTTGCATCAAATTAAAAGGGAATCTGGTTAAAATCCAGAACTGTTCCCGCAACTGTAAGCTATAAGGCTTGTAACTAATACTTTAACCACTGTTTTTATAAATGGGAAGGTTTGTTACAAGACGCAAGTCAGGAGACCTGCCACTATCACGAGTTAAAAACTTTCGGGATAAAAGTTTATGTACTAATAAATATTCGTACACAAAATTTACCTGATTTATTGTATCAATTAAATCATTAAAAAATGAAAAAACAATTCGTAATTGTAAGTGCTTTGGCATTAAGTTTTGTCAGCACAAATCTTTTGGCGCAAAAAAAAGAGACGCAGAAAGAAAAAGTAGAAACTTTAGATGAAGTTGTAGTCACTGCAACCAAATTTAGCTTGAAAAAGGAAAACACAGGTAAAGTTATTACCAAAATCACTCCAGAACAACTGAAACAAAATGCAGGAAAAAACGTAATTGAAATTTTAAATACTGTGGTTGGTATTGATGTAAGAGGAGTAAATTCAAATGCATCAGAACCACGTAGTATTTACATTAGAGGAGGAAGAAGTAGGCAGGTTTTAGTATTGATTGATGGTGTGCCAGTAACAGATCAATCTGCTATTAATCAAGAATTTGATTTACGTTTATTGGCGGTAAGTCAAATTGAAAGTATCGAGATTTTAAAAGGAGCATCTTCAACTTTATATGGTTCAGGTGCAGCAACCGCTGTTATAAATATCATTTTAAAGAAAGCTTCTAAAGATAAAATTTCGGGGTCTTTTGAAACAAGTTTTGGAACTAACAAAACTGCAAATTTAAAGAGTGAAAATTCATCAGATAACAATCAAAATGTATCTATAAATGGTACATTAGGAAAGTTTAATTTCTTAGGAACTTTTAATATCTCTAAAGTTGATGGAATGTCTGCTGCAAAAAGTAAAACGAATGCTGTTTTTGGTGAAGACGGATTTTATAGCAAAAATGCTTTAGTAAAACTTGGCTATAAAGTAAATGATAATATATCTGTAGAAACTTTTTTAAATTATGATGAATTTGATTACAGTTTTGATGCTGGTGCTTTTGCAGATAGTAATGTTAACATAGGAAATCAAAACCAGTTTAGATTCGGAATTAAACCACAGTTTAAATATAATAATGGACAATTATATGTTTTGGCATCTGTAAATGAAGTAAAAAGAGGTTTAGATCAATTTAACTCTTTTGCTAAAACCTTAGATAATTATCAATTTAATGGAAGAAGTCTTAATGTAGATTTGGTAAATAAATATGAGTTTTCAGAAAAGATTCAATTAATAACAGGAGTAAACTATCAAGAGCACACAAATCAAACAGTTACTCCTTTTGCTACTATAGATAAATTGGTAGCTAACTTTAATACTATTGATCCTTATGCAAGTATTGTATATGTGTCTGATTATGGTTTAAGTGTTAATGTTGGCGGACGATTAAATATTCATAACGTATATGGAAATCACCTGGTTTATGATGGGAACTTAGCTTATCAAGCCTTAAAAAAAGATGATATTTCTTTAAAGTTAATTGCATCTTATAGCACAGCATTTATAGCACCAAGTTTGTATCAATTGTATGATGGTTTTGCGGGTAATATTGATTTAAAACCAGAGTCAAACAAAACTATTGAAGCAGGTTTTGAGGCTAAATACCAAGATTGGATTTATTTTGATGCTGTATATTTTAATAGAAAAGAAGAAGATGCTATTATTTATGATAATACAACTTTTAAATACGGAAATGGATCTTCTGATGCTAATGGATTTGAAGTTAGCACAAAAATAACACCAACAGATTATTTAGTATTTAATGGGTCTTATACATTAATTGATAGAGATAAATTTGAAGGAGCTGATGATTATATTGCTTCAAATAAATTAGTTGCTGGAGTAGATATTACAGCATTAGAGAATACATTTTTTAATCTAACTTACAGAAACGTTGGTGAAAGAACTATTTTTGATAGATGGGGAAGTTTTGGTACTGCAGGGATAGATGTTATTTTACCAAGTTATCAAGTGTTAGATTTATCTGCTAATTATAAATTATTAGATGAAACAGTTACTTTTTTTGGTGCAGTAACTAATATTTTAAATGAAGATTATGATGATGTTTTAGGTTTTTCTACTCGTGGTAGAAATTATAAAATAGGAGTAAGATTACAATTTTAATTCGTGTTATAACTATTGAAAAGTATAAAAAAGGCTCCGTTTTGGAGTCTTTTTTATAGTATGTTTTTTACTTCATTTTTAATAAAACTAATTGCGGTATCAGTAGGAGGTAGGGTTTTAGAGTAATCTATCAATATGTTTTCTCGTAAATCGTTTGCAGAGTTAGAACTTTCTGCTACTTGTTTCAATTTATTTATGGTAGCATTTTTTGCACCTAAAACAGCTGTCCAAGTAGTATCAGAAATATAAATCTGTTGTACTAAATTGTGTTCAAACTCTTGTTCTATATTAGATAGTAATAATTGTAAATAATCTTCTGTTTTGTTAGAAATGGGTTTAATTCTTACTACAATTTTGGTAGGATTTATACGCTCACAAAATAGCAACATTCTTTCATAGGCTTGCAATTTTATAGGTAATGATTCTTTCTTTTTCTGTTTGATTAACTCTAATTTTCTTTCTGAGTTTTGTTGTTTTAATAAGCTTTTAAACATATAAAAAGCCACAAACCCAACAACTAAAGCAGGTAATATATAAGCGATACTCTCTATAATTTTATCTTCCATTTTAATTGTTCAAATAATCAAAAGTTAGTTGAATCATTGCTTTTACGCCTAAAATTAATCCACTTTCATCAATTTTAAAATCTGGTGTATGATGTGGAAAAGGTTCTTTATTTCCTGGAGTCATTCCTCCTAAAAAGAAGTACATTCCAGGAACAACTTCTTGAAAATATGAAAAATCTTCACCACCAGTGGTCGCTTTCATAATTTTTACGTTTTCTTTTCCTGCTGCTTTTCTTAAAGAAGGCAACATTTTTTGGGTGAGTTTTGGGTCGTTGTAAGTAATGGAGGTATTGTTTTGAAATGTAATAGTTGCTTCACCTCCATAAGCTTTTGCTAGTGTAGTAACCATCTCTTTCATTCTAGTTTCAATATGAGTTCTCATTTTTGGATCTAAAGTTCTAACTGTTCCAATCATTTCAGCAGATTCTGGAATAATATTAAAACGCGATCCTGAAGTAATCTTACCAACTGTTATTACTGCAGCTTCATTTGTTAATTGAGATTCTCTACTGATAATAGTTTGCAAACCGTCTATAATTTTAGCTGAAATTAAAATAGGATCAACCCCAGACCAAGGTTGAGACCCGTGAGTTTGTTTTCCTTTAACATTAATAACAAAACGTTCAACAGAAGCCATAATTCCACCTTTTTTATATTTAATAGTTCCTACAGGTGTTAATGAATTGATATGAAGTCCAAAAATAGCATCTACTTTAGGATTATTTAAAACACCTTCTTTAATCATTAATTTTGCTCCTCCTTCTTCTCCTGGAGGTGGACCTTCTTCTGCTGGTTGAAATATGAACTTTACAGTCCCTTTAATTTTATCTCTATTTTTTGACAATAATTCGGCAACACCCATTAAAATAGCGATGTGTGTATCATGTCCACAGGCATGCATTACCCCAATATCTTTTCCTAAGAAAGTTGACTTCACGTTAGATTTAAAAGGTAAATTATTTCTTTCTGTTACTGGTAGAGCATCAATATCTGCACGAAGTGCAACCACTTTTCCTGGTTTTTTTCCTTTCAAAATTCCTACAACTCCAGTTTTAGCAACATTTTCCTGAACTTCAATACCAAGAGATTTTAAATGTTTAGCAATAGTTTTTGCTGTTTTAAATTCTCTGTTAGATAATTCTGGGTTTTGATGAAAATGACGTCTCCATTCAATAACTTTTTTTTCAATTTTTGAAAAATCTAAATCTTGAGCGTTAACTGATAATGTCAATAAAAAAACAAAAACAATTGATAAATATTTCATAAGATAAATTAAAAAGTTCAGCCCTAAAGGTATAAATTTAACTTGTGAATAAAAACTAACAACCTTGTTTTATAAAAACGAATAGTTTGGCTAAATTCACGCTTTCAAATTCTTTCAAAATAAACTATTGAATACCTATTTAAATTCTTTAAACGAAGCGCAAAAACAAGCTGTAATTCAGAAAGATGGCCCAATGATTATTATTGCGGGTGCAGGTTCTGGTAAGACAAGAGTATTAACGTACAGAATAGCGCATTTAATGCAACAAGGCGTTGACGCTTTTAATATTTTGTCGCTCACATTTACCAATAAAGCTGCAAGAGAGATGAAAGAAAGAATTGCAGGAGTGGTAGGAGTTAGTGAAGCCAAAAATCTCTGGATGGGAACTTTTCACTCGGTTTTTGCAAGAATTTTACGCTCTGAAGCTGATAAATTAGGTTTTCCATCAAACTTTACCATTTACGATACCCAAGATTCAGTTCGTTTGATAACAGCTATTATCAAAGAAATGAATTTAGATAAAGAACGTTACAAACCCAAACAGATTTTAGGCAGAATCTCATCTTTTAAAAATAGTTTAATAACGGTCAGAGCATATTTTAATAATTCTGATTTACAAGAAGCAGATTTACACGCAAGCCGACCAAAAGTAGGCGATATTTATAAAGAATATGTAGACAGATGCTTTAAATCAGGAGCAATGGATTTTGACGATTTATTGTTGAGAACCAACGAATTATTAGCACGTTTTCCAGATGTTTTGGCAAAATATCAAGACCGTTTTAGATATATTATGGTAGATGAGTATCAAGATACGAATCATTCTCAATATATCATTGTTCGTGCTTTAGCAGATAAATTTGGTAATATTTGTGTGGTAGGTGATGATAGTCAAAGTATTTATAGTTTTAGGGGAGCAAATATTCAGAATATTTTGAATTTTCAAAAGGATTATCCTGATGTGAAAACCTTTAAGTTAGAACAGAATTATCGTTCTACAAAGAATATCGTAAATGCAGCAAACTCTGTTATTGCAAGAAACAAAACCAAGTTAGATAAAGAAGTTTGGACTTCTAATGATGCTGGGGATTCTATAAATGTAATGCGCACCATTTCTGATGGAGAAGAAGGACGTTTTGTGGCACAATCCATTTGGGAAAATATGATGAATAATCAATTATCTCCTGATAATTTTTGTGTTTTGTACAGAACAAACTCTCAATCTAGAGCTATAGAAGATGCATTGCGTAAAAAAAACATCGACTATAAAATTTATGGTGGAATCTCTTTTTATCAACGAAAAGAAATAAAAGACATTCTATCGTATTTGCGCATTTTAATCAATCCAAATGATGAGGAAGCATTAAAGAGAATCATCAATTATCCAGCAAGAGGAATTGGTGCAACTACAATAGATCGATTAACTATCGCAGCAAATCATTACAAAAAATCAATTTTTGAAATCATAAAATATATTGATAAAATCGATGTCAAAATAAATTCTGGAACCAAAAATAAACTTCAGAATTTCATGAATATGATTTTGCGTTTGCAAATAGAAAGTCAAACTAAAAATGCTTTTGAAATTGCTGAAACTGTTGTAAAAGAAACCAGATTAATTAAAGATTTAGAGAAAGATGGAACTCCTGAAGCAGTGAGTAAAGTAGAAAATGTTCAGGAACTTTTAAACGGAATTAAAGATTTTATTACTGATAAAATTGAAGAAGGTGAAGATGCTTCCTTAACATCGTTTTTAGAAGATGTAGCATTGGCGACAGATTTTGACGCTAAAAAAGAAGATGATAAACCAACAGTTTCTTTAATGACCATTCATCAATCTAAAGGATTAGAGTATTTATACGTTTATATTGTTGGTTTAGAAGAAAACTTATTTCCTTCTGCAATGAGTATGAATACCCGAAGTGAGTTAGAAGAGGAGCGCAGATTGTTCTATGTTGCACTAACAAGAGCAGAAAAAGTTGCCTATTTATCTTATGCACAAACACGTTACAGATGGGGGAAATTAGTTGATGCAGAACCCAGTCGTTTTTTAGAAGAAATAGATGATCAATATTTACATTACATCACTCCAAAAGCTCCAGAACCTTCAATTAATAGGTTTGTAGATAAAAGTATTTTTGATGATGCACCTAAAGGTATTCGTTTTCAGAAACCAATTCAACGTAAAAAAATGGAGCGCGATTTTGTAAAAAAGAAAGAAATTATAATTCCTAAAAACTTAAAAAAAGTATCTCAAGCCACATCAAAATCAAATTTATTTGATGAGAATATTGTTGTGGGTAATATTGTAGAACACAACAGATTTGGTGCAGGTGAAGTAATTGCTTTAGAAGGAAAAGGACCTAATAAAAAAGCAGAAATAAAGTTTAGTACAGTAGGGAAAAAGAAATTATTATTGCAATTTGCTAAATTAAAAGTGATTGGTTAAAAAATCAATCTAAAAACAAAAATAAAGTGTTATTTTGCAACGATAAATAACTACAAATAAAGAGTTGTCAGTTCAATTGTTTTTATCCCAGAAAAAAGACTTTTAGAACACACTTCACAAATAATACATAAATGACATTCGATTTAGAATACAATTCAGAAAGACCGTTAATGATTATCCCAGAATACGGTAGACATATACAGAAATTAGTAGACCATTGTGTTGCTTTAGAAACTAAAGAAGAACGCGATAAAATGGCGAAAGCAATTGTAGATGTAATGGGGAATTTACAACCGCATTTACGTGATGTCCCTGATTTTAAGCATAAATTGTGGGATCAATTGTATATTATGGCAGATTTTAAATTAGATGCAGAATCTCCATATCCACAACCTTCAAAAGAAGAATTACAAGAAAAACCTGAGGCTTTGGCATATCCAAAATCAGCTTCTAGATACCGTTATTATGGTAACAACATTCAAACAATGATAGATGTTGCTTTAAGTTGGGAGGAAGGCGAAAAAAGAGAAGCCTTAGTGTATACTATTGCCAATCATATGAAAAAGTGTTATTTAAATTGGAACAAAGACACTGTTGATGATGCTGTTATTTTCAATCATTTATATGATTTATCTGATGGAAAACTAGATTTAAGAAACTCAGAAGAAGAATTGACTGATAGTAAAAATCTACTGAGAAAAAGAAACTCACAAGGTCAAAATCATTCAAAAAGTAATCATAAGAAACAACATCACAATAATAAAAATAGAAAGAGATATTAATGGCATCATTTAAAATTGAAGGTGGTCATAAGTTAAATGGAACAATAACACCACAAGGAGCAAAAAACGAAGTTTTACAAATATTATGTGCGGTTTTACTAACTCCAGAACGAGTAGTTGTAAATAATGTTCCAGATATTATTGATGTAAATAAACTCATTTTTATTTTAGGTGAATTAGGAGTTAAGGTCGAAAAATTGAGCGCTAATTCTTACGCTTTTCAAGCAGATGAAATTGATTTACCGTATTTAGAATCCGATGATTTTAAACGTGATGGAAGCTCCTTAAGAGGTTCTATTATGATTGTTGGACCTTTATTAGCTCGTTTTGGTAGAGGATATATTCCACGTCCTGGAGGAGATAAAATTGGACGTAGACGTTTAGATACCCATTTTGAAGGTTTTATTAGACTTGGCGCAAAATTCAGATATAACAAAGAAGAAAAGTTTTACGGTGTAGAAGCAGATGAACTTTTCGGAACTGATATGTTATTAGATGAGGCTTCTGTTACAGGAACTGCAAACATTATTATGGCTGCAGTTTTAGCAACAGGTACTACTACTATTTACAATGCTGCTTGCGAACCTTACATTCAACAATTGTGTAAAATGCTGAATGCTATGGGAGCAAAAATTGAAGGCGTAGGTTCAAATTTGTTAAAAATAACTGGTGTTGGTAACTTAGGTGGATGCGAGCATACAGTTTTGCCAGATATGATTGAAATTGGTTCTTGGATTGGTGTTGCTGTAATGACACAATCAGAATTGACTATCAAAAATGTAAGCTGGGAGAATTTAGGTCAAATACCAAATGTATTTAGAAAATTAGGAATTCAACTTGAAAAAAGGGGAGATGATATTTACATTCCTGAACAAAATTCTTATGAAATTCAAAACTATATTGATGGTTCTGTTTTAACAGTGGCAGATGCTCCTTGGCCAGGGTTTACTCCAGATTTGTTAAGTATTGTTTTGGTCATTGCGACGCAAGCTAAAGGAACGGTTTTAATTCATCAAAAAATGTTTGAAAGTCGCTTGTTCTTTGTCGATAAATTAATAGATATGGGAGCTAAAGTTATTTTATGTGATCCACATAGAGCAACAGTAATTGGGCAAAATCATAAATCACAATTAAAAGCAACCAAAATGACTTCTCCAGACATTAGAGCTGGTATTTCTCTTTTAATTGCGGCACTTTCTGCAAACGGTACAAGTATTATTAATAATATTGAACAGATAGACAGAGGTTACGAAAATATTGAAGCACGATTAAAATCGATTGGTGCTAAAATTGAAAGAATGAATGACTAATTTTTTTTAATTTTAATATTTAAAAATAGTGTCAATTTGACACTATTTTTTTGTTGGCAACATTTTTGCCAATAAATTGTATACAATTTAACGATTACAAAGAAATGAGTAAGAAAGAAAATATAAAAGAAGAAGAAATACTAAACGAGCAAGAAAATATTCAAGTAGAAGAAAATCAAGAGGTTGAGGAAGTTGTTGAGAAAAAAGAACCTACTGCTGAAGAGTTAATTCAAGCAGAAAAAGATAAGTTTTTACGTTTATTTGCCGAGTTTGAAAATTATAAAAAAAGAACTTCTAGAGAAAGAATAGAGCTGTTTAAAACGGCGGGTCAAGAAGTAATGACATCTTTACTGCCAGTGATAGATGATTTTGAACGCGCTTTGTCACATATAGAAGAAGATAAAGAAGCAGAAGAATTAAGAAAAGGTGTTCTATTAATTTATAATAAATTTTATAACACTTTAGAGCAAAAAGGATTATCAAAAATAGAAACCAAAGCTGGTGATGTTTTTGATGCAGAAATTCACGAAGCGATTACACAAATTCCTGCACCTTCAGAAGATTTAAAAGGTAAAGTAATCGATTGTGTAGAAAAAGGATATAAGTTAGGAGATAAGATAATTCGTTACCCAAAAGTGGTTATCGGACAATAATTAATTACAATTAACAACGTACAATTACCACTGATCATTGATTATTGTTAATTGATAATTGAAAAATTATGGCAAAACAAGATTTTTACGAAGTATTAGGGATATCAAAATCTGCATCAAAAGCAGAAATAAAGAAAGCCTACAGAAAGATGGCTATCAAATACCATCCAGATAAAAATCCAGATGATAAAGTAGCTGAAGAAAACTTTAAAAAAGCTGCAGAAGCTTATGAAGTTTTAAGTGATGAAAACAAAAAAGCAAGATATGACCAATATGGTCACGCTGCTTTTGATGGACCTCAAGGAGGTGGCTTCGGTGGTGGCGGAATGAATATGGATGATATATTCAGTCAATTTGGAGACATCTTTGGAGGTGGTGGTTTCGGTGGCGGCTTTGGTGGTTTTGGCGGAGGAGGCCAGCGTCAAGCTAGAGTTAAAGGAAGTAATATGCGTATTCGTGTAAAATTAACTTTAGAAGAAATTGCAAAAGGAATTGAAAAGAAAGTTAAAGTTCGTAGAAAAGTTCAAGCAAACGGAGTTACTTATAAAACCTGTACAACTTGTAATGGTTCTGGTCAACAAATGCGTGTGACTAATACTATTTTAGGAAGAATGCAAACTGCAACTACTTGTGGAATGTGTTCTGGTGCTGGAGAAATAATGAATAGTAAACCTAATGGTGCAGATGCACAAGGTTTAATTATTGAAGAAGAAACAGTATCTATCAATATTCCTGCAGGTGTAACCGAGGGAGTGCAGTTAAAAGTAGGAGGTAAGGGTAATGAAGCTCCTGGTAAAAACTCAATTGCTGGTGATTTATTAGTGTTAATTGAAGAAATTCCTCACGAAACTTTAAAAAGAGAAGGCACAAATATTCATTACGACTTATATGTAAACTTTTCTGAAGCAGTTTTAGGAACAAGTAAAGAAGTAGAAACTGTAACTGGTAAGGTTAAAATTAAAATTGAGGCAGGTACGCAATCAGGTAAAATCTTACGTTTAAAAGGAAAAGGTTTGCCAAGTATTGAGCGTTATGGAACAGGAGACTTTTTAATTCATATTAATGTTTGGACACCTCAAGAATTGAATAAAGAACAAAGACAATTTTTTGAAAAAATGTCTGAAAATGAGAATTTTGTACCAAATCCGAACAAATCTGACAAGTCCTTTTTTGAAAAGGTAAAAGATATGTTTTCATAAACTTATGTTAAGAAATTTAAAAAAGTGATTTTTTTTTTGAAAAAAAGTTTTTTGTAACACTTTTTAAGCTATATTTGTATTGTTGTTGATTTATCAGCAACACTTTTTCTTTTTCATAGCAATTTTTCCCACTCAAATTTTGAGTGGGTTTTTTTATGATTAAGAATTGTAATTTTACATTAATATAGAAAATAGCAGACTTATCTTATCGTCACATTTTAATGTGAAGGAAAGTCCGGACACCAAAGAGTAGCATAGCGGATAACATCCGTCCAACGTGAGTTGAGGACAAGTGCAACAGAAAGCAAGTACAGTTAGGCTGTAGTGAAACCAGGTAAACTCTATGCGGTGCAATGCCATGTAAATTAGATTTTGAGGGTTACTCGCTCGATTCTAAAGGGTAGGCAGATGGATTCTAAGAGTAATTTTAGAACTAGATAAATGATAAGAACCTTTTTAAGGATACAGAATTCGGCTTATTAGTCTGCTTTTTTATATTTATTTATCAAATCTTCAAAATAAATTAAAAAAACAGGCTTTTTGTTGATTTTAATTCATTGTTTTTAGTAATAACTTTTTTTTATTCATTAATTGCTCCAATCTATTATTTATCTTTCAAAACTGAGTTAAAAAATGTAAGTTTGTACACTATAATTAACCACTACTTTTTATCAAAAGTTAATAGTATTAAAGATTTCATTAATGAGTATTTATAAAGATTACCTACAAGAGATTGAAGACAGAAAGGGTCTAGGTTTACATCCAAAGCCAATTGATGGTGCAGATTTGTTAAGCGCAATCATTGAACAAATTAAAGATGAGGATAATGAGTATAGAGAGGATTCTCTTAACTTTTTTATCTATAATGTGTTACCAGGTACCACAAGTGCTGCAGGTGTAAAGGCAACCTTTTTAAAAGAGATTATTCTTGGTGAATCAATTGTTAAAGAAATTTCTTCAGATTTTGCTTTAGAACAATTATCTCATATGAAAGGTGGTCCTTCAATTGAAGTGTTACTTGACTTAGTGTTAGATCAAAAAGATTTTGATATTGCTAAGAAAGCTGCAGAAGTTTTAAAAACTCAGGTTTTCTTATACGAAGCTGATACTGAAAGATTGGAAAATGCCATGAAAAAAGGTTGTCCAATTTCAAAAGATATCATTGAAAGTTACGCACAAGCAGAGTTCTTTACCAAACTTCCAGAAGTAGATGAAGAAATTGAAATCGTAACTTACATAGCTGGTGTTGGTGATATTTCTACAGATTTATTATCCCCTGGTGCAGATGCGCATTCAAGATCAGATAGAGAACTACATGGGCAATGTATTTTTGAGCATAACAAAGACATGCAAAAAGAAGTGTTAGCTTTAAAAGAGCAACATCCAGATAAACGTGTGATGTTAGTAGCTGAAAAAGGAACTATGGGCGTTGGGTCTTCAAGAATGTCTGGAGTTAATAACGTAGCCTTATGGACAGGTGTTCCATTTAGCAAATATGTTCCATTTATTAATTATGCTCCAGTAATTGCTGGTACAAATGGTATTGCACCAATTTTCTTAACTACAGTGGGAGTTACTGGTGGAATTGGAATAGATTTAAAAAACTGGGTAACAAAAAAAGATGAAAACGGTAAAACTGTTTATGATGCAGATGGAGAACCGGTTTTAGAACAAGTATATTCTGTAGAAACTGGTACAGTTCTTACCATTAATACAAAAGAGAAAAAATTATACAAAGACGGTAAAGCCGTTAAAGATATTTCTACAGCATTAACACCTCCAAAAATGGAGTTCATTAAAGCAGGTGGGTCATATGCTGTTGTTTTCGGTAAAAAATTACAAACTTTTGCTTGTAAAGCTTTAGGAATTGATGTTCCTCAGGTATATGCACCTTCAAAAGAAGTATCAATAGAAGGACAAGGCTTAACAGCTGTTGAAAAAATATTCAACAAAAATGCTGTTGGAACTACACCAGGAAAAACATTACATGCAGGGTCTAATGTGCGTGTAGAAGTTAATATTGTAGGATCTCAAGATACTACAGGTTTAATGACATCTCAAGAGTTAGAAATGATGGCAGCAACTGTTATTTCTCCAATTGTTGATGGTGCTTACCAATCAGGTTGTCATACAGCTTCTGTTTGGGATGATAAGTCAAAAGCGAATATCCCAAGACTTATGCAGTTTATGAACGACTTTGGTTTAATTACTGGTCGTGATCCAAAAGGGAAATATTTCCCAATGACAGATGTAATTCATAAAGTATTGAATGATATCACAGTAGGTGACTGGGACATCATTATTGGTGGAGATTCACATACACGTATGTCCAAAGGTGTGGCTTTTGGAGCAGATTCAGGAACCGTAGCTTTAGCATTAGCAACAGGAGAGGCAACAATGCCAATTCCAGAATCAGTGAAAGTTACTTTTAAAGGTGATATGAAGCCTTACATGGATTTTCGTGATGTAGTGCACGCAACACAACAACAAATGTTGAAGCAGTTTGGAGGAGAAAATGTATTCCAAGGACGTATCATTGAAGTTCATATAGGAACATTAACTGCTGACCAAGCATTTACTTTTACAGATTGGACAGCAGAGATGAAAGCCAAAGCTTCTATCTGTATTTCTGAAGATGATACTTTAATCGAATCTTTAGAAATTGCAAAAGGTCGTATCCAGATTATGATTGATAAGGGTATGGATAACGAAAAGCAAGTATTACAAGGTTTAGTTGATAAAGCAAATACTAGAATTACTGAATTAAAAACTGGTATTAAACCAGCTATAAGACCTGACGCTAATGCAAATTATTATGCTGATGTTATTATTGATTTAGATGAAATTGCTGAACCAATGATTGCGGATCCAGATGTTAACAATGAAGATGTTTCTAAACGTTATACGCATGATACTATTCGCCCATTATCATATTATGGAGGAATTAAAAAGGTAGATTTAGGTTTTGTTGGTTCATGTATGGTTCATAAAGGAGATATGAAAATATTAGCTCAAATGTTAAAAAACATTGAGGCTCAAAAAGGAAAAGTTGAATTTAATGCACCATTAGTTGTTGCACCTCCAACATACAATATTGTTGACGAACTAAAAGTAGAAGGAGACTGGGAAGTATTGCAAAAATACTCTGGTTTTGAATTTGATGATAGTGCACCAAAAGGTTTAGCACGTACTAAATATGAAAATATGTTGTACTTAGAGCGTCCAGGTTGTAACCTTTGTATGGGTAACCAAGAAAAAGCAGAACCAGGAGATACAGTAATGGCAACATCTACACGTTTGTTCCAAGGACGTGTTGTAAAAGATTCTGGTGAGAAAAAAGGAGAATCTTTATTATCATCAACTCCAGTAGTAGTATTGTCTACAATTTTAGGTAGAACTCCTACTATGGCAGAATATGAAGCTGCAGTAGATGGTATTGTTTTAACTAAGTTTAAACCATCACAAAAACAATTGGTAAGATAATCTTTCAATTGTTTAAGAATATTTAAAAGTCCAAATCTTAAGATTTGGACTTTTTTTATGGACTGTCATTTATCAATATCTTTTATTTAACCATAATTAATTTCATTTAAAAACCAAAAATCAAATTTTACCATAGTCTTATTATTTTGTATCTTAGGCTTATTAAATAATCATTAAAAAAATTAATGTATGGCTTTTGATATTGATATGATAAAACAAGTGTATTCAAACGTTGCAGAACGTGTTGATGCAGCTCGTAAGATTACAGGAAAACCTTTAACATTAGCGGAAAAGATTTTGTATTCGCATTTATGGGGTGGAAATCCAACAAAGGCATTTACAAGAGGTAAAGATTATGTCGATTTTGCTCCTGATAGAATTGCATTACAAGATGCAACAGCTCAAATGGCTTTATTGCAATTTATGCAAGCTGGTAAAAGCAAAGTTGCTGTTCCAACAACCACACATTGTGATCATTTAATTCAAGCAAAAAATGGAGCAAGTTCAGATTTGCAAACAGCATTAAATACAAGTAATGAAGTTTTTAATTTTTTAGAATCAGTTTCTAATAAATATGGATTAGGTTTTTGGAAACCAGGTGCTGGTATTATTCACCAAGTGGTTTTAGAAAATTATGCTTTTCCAGGAGGAATGATGATAGGTACAGATTCTCATACTGTAAATGCTGGAGGATTAGGTATGGTAGCTATTGGAGTAGGTGGTGCTGACGCAGTAGATGTAATGGCGGGTATGGCTTGGGAATTAAAATTCCCTAAACTAATTGGAGTTAAATTAACAGGAAAACTTTCTGGTTGGACAGCTCCCAAAGATGTTATTTTAAAAGTTGCTGATATACTAACGGTTAAAGGAGGTACAGGAGCTATAGTAGAATATTTTGGGCCTGGAGCTACTTCAATGTCTTGTACAGGTAAAGGTACCATTTGTAATATGGGAGCAGAAATTGGTGCAACAACTTCAACTTTTGGTTATGATGATTCTATGGAACGTTATTTGCGTGCTACAGATAGAGATGATGTTGCTGATGCAGCTAATGAAGTAAAAGATTATCTAACAGGTGATGCTGAGGTTTATGCAAATCCTGAGCAATATTTTGATCAAGTTATTGAGATTAATTTATCAGAATTGAGTCCTTTATTAAACGGACCTTTTACACCAGATTTATCAACTAAAGCAGGTTCAGATATGACTGCAGCTGCTAATAAAAATGATTGGCCTCTGAAAGTAGAGTGGGGATTAATAGGGTCTTGTACAAACTCTTCTTATGAAGATTTATCAAGAGCATCATCCATTGCTCAACAAGCAATAGATAAAGGATTAAAAACAAAAGCAGAATTTGGTATCAATCCAGGTTCTGAACAAGTAAGATATACTGCAGAAAGAGATGGTATTTTAGGTGTTTTTGAAAAATTAGATGCCACCATTTTTACAAATGCTTGTGGACCTTGTATTGGACAATGGGCAAGGTATTCTGATCCAGCTAACGCACCAAAAAATTCAATAATTCATTCATTTAATAGAAATTTTGCAAAACGTGCTGATGGAAATCCTAATACACACGCATTTGTTGCATCACCAGAAATGGTAGCTGCTGTAGCAATTGCTGGTCGTTTAGATTTTAATCCGATTACAGATAAATTAATCAACGAGAATGGTGAAGAAGTGATGTTAGATGAACCAACAGGATGGGAATTGCCTCCTAAAGGTTTTGAAGTAAAAGACGATGGTTTCATTGCTCCTGAAGAGGACGGAAGTCATGTTCAGGTTGCCGTAAAAGAAGATTCTGAAAGATTACAATTATTAACCCCTTTTGTTCCTCTAGGTGATACAATTACTGGAGCAAAACTATTAATCAAAGCCTTTGGAAAATGTACTACAGACCATATTTCTATGGCAGGTCCTTGGTTACGCTTTAGAGGTCATTTAGATAATATTGCAAATAATACGTTAATTGGAGCAGTAAATGCTTTCAATAAAAAGACAAACTTTGTTAAGAATCAATTAACAGGAGAATATGATGCAGTTCCAGCAACTCAAAGGGCTTACAAAAAAGCAGGTATCAAAACCATTGTAGTTGGTGACCATAATTATGGAGAAGGTTCTTCAAGAGAGCATGCTGCTATGCAACCTAGGCATTTAGGTGTTGCTGCTGTATTGGTGAAATCTTTTGCTAGAATTCATGAAACAAATCTAAAAAAACAAGGTATGTTAGGTTTAACATTTGCGAATGAATATGATTACGATTTAATTCAAGAAGATGATACATTTAACTTTTTAGATTTAAATGAATTTGCGCCAGATAAACCATTAAAAATAGAAGCAGTTCATGCAGATGGAACTAAAGATTTAATTGTGGCTAATCATACCTATAATCAAAGTCAAATTGATTGGTACAATGAAGGTTCTGCTTTAAACTTAATTAAAAAAGAAAACGCTTAATATTTAATAATTAGAAATTAAAACTCTCAAAGCAATTTGAGAGTTTTTTGTTGTAATAATATGATACTACAATCATTATAAATTTCTTAAATAATATTTCTAAAGAATCAATTCCTTTAACAGATAACTCATTTCCTTAGAAGATTATGTACACATAGATATTTCTAAAAACAACAAAGATTTATTGGATTTTGATTCATCTTCTTCCAAAGAATGGGAAAAATATATTGAATCTTATTTAGAAAAAAGTGACGCTAAAGTTGCTTTTGGAGGTTATTTAGAACAAAGAGATTTGTATGATAGAAGTGATTATTTTAAATAATCAAACTAAAGATAATCAAAGAAATATTCATTTAATAATTGATTTATGGTGTAAAGAAAACATAAAGGTTTTAGCAGTTTTAGATGGAGAAATTCATAGTTTTAAAAACAATAATAATTATGGAGATTATGGCCCTACTATTATATTGAAACATGGAATAGGTTCTCATAGGTTTTATACACTCTATGGTGATTTAACATTAAATTCTATTAAGAATATAAAAGTTAGAGATAAGGTATTGTAACTATAAATGGTGATTATGCTCCACATTTACACTTTCAAATTATTAAAGATTTAGAAAATAATATTGGTGATTACCCAGGAGTTTCATCTAAAGAAAATATTGAATTTTATAAAGATAATTGTCCGAATCCGAATTTTTTACTAAAAATTCCATCTAATTTTTAATGTTTTGTAAGCAATAACTTTCTTTTTAGACTTTAATATTAGTAATCATAAAGTTATCTGATATGAAAAATATTTGGTTTTTTGACAATGTAAACTTATTCAACCTTCTTTGTCCTCATAAATTTAAAGAATACAAGCAATGTCACACTTTTGATTCCTATAAAAAAAGTGACTATGTTTATTTTGAAGAAGATGCTGCCAATAAAATTTATTTAATAGAAAAAGGAAAAGTAAAAATTGGTTATTATACAGAAGAAGGAGATGAGATTGTGAAAGCAATTCTAACAAAAGGAGAGTTGTTTGGAGAAAAAGCCATTTTAGGAGAAGAAACAAGAAATGAATTTGCACAATCTATAGATGCTAAAACTTCAATATGTCCAATAGGAGTGGAGACCATGCACGATTTAATGCGTGATAATAAAACCTTCAGTTTAAAAATATATAAGTTTTTAGGGCTTCGTTTTAAAAAGTTAGAACGTAGATTACAATTAATTTTATTTAAAGATACCCGAACACGTTTTTTAGAATTTATGAAAGAATTGTGTGAAGAATATGGTTATGATTGTGATAAAACTGGTGATAAAGTAATTGTGCATCCCTATACTCAAAAAGACATTGCATCATTAATTGGTACTTCCAGGTCTAACTTAAATGTGCTCATGAATGAATTAAAAGAAGAAAATATCATCAATTTTAATAGAAAAGAGATAAGAATTTTTCAAAAAACTGCATAAGTGTTCGCTAGCTAACATTTCATCATTTCTTTAGCTAATAACTTTGTCATCAACATTAACATATAAAATTATTAAGATGAAAAAAGTTTTAAATTTAGTAATCGCATTTATCATAGCAACCGTATTTGTTGCTTGTAGCGATGACAATGCACCAACAACAGGTAATTTAACAATAGACTTAACAGGATTAGAAGAATTAGGTTCTAATTATGTTTATGAAGGATGGTTAATTGTAGATGGAAATCCGGTAAGTACAGGTACTTTTACAAGTGTTTCTTTTCCGCAAACTTACACTGTAGGTATTAGTGATTTACAATCAGCTACAAAGTTTGTATTAACAATTGAGCCAGCAGGAGAAACAGGAGCTGCAGCATTAGCACCAGCTGCTACAAAATTATTAGCAGGAGATTTTTCTGGAAATTCAGCAAGCGTTAATTCTGATAATATTGTTGTAGATAATTCAGGTTCTATTAAAACTTTAGGTGCATCTAGGGGAAAATACATTTTAGCAACTCCTACAGATGCAGACACTACTAATGAAGCAAGTGGAGTTTGGTTTTTAGATAACTCTAATGCTCCACCAGCAGTTGCAGGATTAGGTTTACCAACATTATCTGCAGGATGGAAGTATGAGGGATGGGTTGTTTTAAATGGAACACCTGTTAGTACAGGAACTTTTACTACTGCAGAAGGAGCAGATGATAATGCTACAACATCTCCTTACAAAGGAACTACTGGAAATGGACCAGGTTTTCCTGGAGAAGATTATTTAATAGGTTCTGCTGCTGGAGTTAATTTCCCAACAGATTTAAAAGGAGCAACAGTTGTAATTTCTGTAGAGCCTAGTCCAGATAACAGTCCAACTCCATTTACATTAAAACCTTTAGCACATGTAGTACCAGCTAATGCTGCTAATCATACAGTTTTAACAATGGGTGTAGGTCCAAAATCAATTTTATCTGGTACTGTCAACAGATAACAGAAATACAATCTTCTATTTAGTGTTAATGGTTGATTAAAAAAAAGGGTAATTGCTTTTACAATTACCCTTTTCTGTAAAAAATGCCTATGGAAACTTAAAAAGTTTACAATAGGCACCAACTAACCAACCAGTTGTTTTTTATGCTGCGTTAAGTTTTACAGGTATTCTGTATACTTCGCCTTTTTTTATGTTTTTTAAACTTAATTTTTTGTAATTTAATTTTCTTTTTACGAAAGATTCGAATTTAGCAATTTTAGAATCTACGTTCAAAACAACAACTTCGTTATTGTTATTTATTATAAAAGATATTTCTGCTCTACAAGAATGGTTAATTTGAAAAGGAATATTATCTCCTAGTAAAGAAACTATTTCGGTTCTAATGGTTTTCTCTTTTTTTAATGGATTTTTTTCGACTGCTGTTGCAGAAAATACAGTTGATAAACTAATTGCGACTACGGTAATAATTGTTTTTAAATTTTTCATGATATTAATTGTTTTAGGTTGCATTTATATCTGAAAGACGACCATTTTTAAAAAAGGTTTCACTAAAACATCACCTTTAATATAATCTTAACGTTATTTAACTGAAATTAAGAATATAATAATGATTTGTTAATTTTATTATATATAATTATGTATATGGGGTAAAGTTCTGTGAAATTATACTAAAAAGGTACAATATAGCTTCTTAAAATTAAGAGTTTTTTATGGTGTCAATAGCTTGCTTTATAATAGCGCACCCTTTTTTAAGTTCCGTATCAGAAATTGTTAGTGGAGGTGTAATTCTAATAGCTCTATTTTCAAATAGTAAAAAGAAAAGAATTAAACCATTTTCTAAACACTTATGAATAATTTTAGCAGCCAATTCGGGAGTTTCAACAATAGCAGATAACATTAAACCTTTACCTCTAATTTCTTTAATGGCTTTGTGTTGTAAATTTTTTCTGATAATTTTTTCTTTTCTTAAACTTTCAGATATTAAATTTTTAGAACTTATTTCTCTTATAGTTGCTAGACCAGCTGCAGCCATTACAGGATGACCAGCGAAAGTAGAAATGTGACCTAGCTTAGGATTATTTTTTAGTAAATTCATCATGTTAAATGAAGCAATAAAGGCACCAATAGGCATTCCTCCACCTAAACCTTTACCTGTAATAATAATATCTGGTGTAACATTATAGTTCTCAAAACCCCAAAAAAATCCTGTTCTGCCAATTCCTGTTTGGATTTCATCTAATATCAATAATGCTCCAACATCATTGCATTGTTTTTTTACTTTTAACAAATAATCATTTTTAGGTTCTATAAAGCCAGCACCACCTTGAATTGTTTCTAATATTACTGCAGCTGTTCTGTGTGTAATTTTTTTTAAATCATCTTCATTATTAAAACCAATAAACTTTGTGCCAGGAATTAAAGGTCTAAAGGCGGCATTTTGTTTTTCAACACCAGAAACACTCATGGACCCCATTGTATTTCCATGATACGAATTTTTAGCAGCAATAACTTCAAAACGGTTGGTAACTCTTTTTGCTAATTTTAAAGCTCCCTCAGTAGCTTCAGTCCCAGAATTTGTGATATAAACAGAATTTAAGCTTTTTGGTGATTTTTGTACCAATAACTTACATAAATCAACTTGAGATTGCTGAATAAACTCACCATAAACCATTACATGACTGTATTTTTCAAGTTGGTTTTTAATAGCATTAGTAACTTTAGGATGATTGTGTCCTAGACTATTTGCTGAAACACCAGCTACAAAATCTAGATATTCTTTTCCAGAAGAATCGTAAATATAACTTCCATTAGCATGAGAAATTTCTAAGGCAAGTGGGTGTGGAGAAGTCTGAGCTTGATATTTAAAAAAATCTGATTTCATTTATTCTTTTTTTAAAGGCAGATTTTTCTTTTTTTCATCAATAATGATGGGAGATTTTTTCAAGTAATTTTTAGGAGTATTATCTTTCTTTTGGTTAGAATCGTTTATAAAGATATCTTCTTTTGTTTTGGGTTGTTCATCTTCTCTCCAAATAAAACCATTAAGTTTTCGATCGTTTTCAGGAAACATAGATGGAGGATAAGTTTTTCCATCTGATTTTTTTAAATATTTAATAGTTTCAATTTCACCATTATTTAAAATAAACTCTATGTTACTAGAAATTTCTTTAGTAATGGTTTCAAGTTCATTGGTTTCTTCGTTTCTATTATAATAAATAGATTCAGCATTTCCTTTAACTAGTAGGGTTCGAAGTTTGTTTTTTTCGAATTTACCAAACATATTTCTGCCTTTTATTTGGTTAAAATCTTTTTCTGATATAGAATCTTTAGAAACAATAAAAGCATTATTTAAAACTTTTAACGAATCTAATTTTTCGGTTTCGACATTAGATAAAAGATGAATTGTGTCTCCGGTAATTTGATTTTTTTCCGACCATAAAACAGGGTTTTTAAACATTCGAGTTAATCCAGTTTCTTGATTGGTATGAATTGAATCGCACTTTCCTTGTAAATCCGACTTAAAGATTTTTACATTATGAAATGTTCTAAGTATTCTTTTTTCTGGTTTTCCGGTAATTAATAAAGTGTCACCGTGAACAAACATGGAGTCTTTATCTACAATAGATATTGCTAAAGCTCTTTTTACAACAAAAAGTGAGTCTTTAAATTCAAAAATTTCAGCATAATTACCTCTAGTAACAAGATTTTGAACTGTATCTATTACTTGAATATTATTTGTTGCAGATGCAAATCCATTTTTTTTGTCATAATACAAACTATCACCTTCTACAGTTCTTTCTTTTAAATACAGTTTTGCATTTTTTACAAAGTGAGAAATATCTGTTTTTGTATTATAAAAACCTCTTTCACAATAAATTTTATTCTGATTTTGTGTATTTGTTATTGTTGACGGTCCATAGAGATAAGCTAAACCACTATTAGTATAGTAATCTAAATGGTTAGAATTTATTTTATTCTCAGGATTTATAACAATAACTTTTGTAGTAGCAGTAAATTTTTTATTTTCTAAATAATAGTTTCCGTTTTTACTATTTAAAGTATTTGTGTCATCTTTAATGGTTGCATACGATTTGTAATATAACTTTTGATTTAACCTATCAAAATTTAAGGTATCAGTAGTTAGAGTCATTGTAGGGTCTTTTAGAACTACATTTCCCCAAGATAATGCTTGCTTAGAATTTGCATCATAATCTGCATAGTCACTAGTTTGTGTAATCGTATCTCCTTGTTTTACAATTACGTTTCCAATTGCTCTAAAAAAATTTCTTTCTTTATAATATAATGCTTGTTTACAAGTTAAGACAGCTCCTTCATGAGTCATTTTAACTTTACCAATTAGTAAAGTAGCCCCAGGATATTTTTTTTCATCTGCTTCTTGAATTTCAGCTTCATAAATTATCTTTTTGTTTTGCGAAAAAATAAAAGATGTTTGTAACAAGACAATAAATAAAAATATTTTTTTCAAAATAAGGTTTTGATTTTAGCAAAAATAATGAAAAGTCTATCGCTAGCTATTAAAGAAAAGTGAAATTATAATTTAACTATTATTCTATAAAGAAAATAATTTGTGTTTTATACTTTTTTTTGGGGGTAATATTTTTTTTACCCTTAGTTTAAATAATAATTTCTAATTTTCTTTTTAAATAATGCCTTAAACCCTGAATAATTATAGTCGAAACCCCAAAAAACATTAATGAACTAACAATTACTAAAATAAAGAAATAATGTTTTATTAATGACAATTGAAACCAGTTGCAAATTCCTTTATAAAAAATTAATACTTCAGATAGTATAAAGCCCAATAGGTAAATTTTTACCCCAAGTTTTGACAATTTAATTAAACCAAATTCATTAAAGAAAACAAATAAAGCTAAACTTACAATTCCTAAAAAAGTGAGATGCAAGTAACCAATTACAAAATCTGTAAAATAGGATACTAATTCAGCAAAAAAAGGAAAAATAGTTAATGTCTGTAAAACGATTTTAAGTATAAAAAGAAAGTAAATAAACTTTAATAATTTGAATACAGAAGGAGTGAATTTCTTGATGATAAATATCTTATAACTATTAAAGATAAGCTGTAGTTTTCCTAATGCAAATAATTGGTATAAAACTCCTAACCCAGATAAGAAGTATAAGAATTTATTTGGTTTCATCCACAAAAAAGATAAAAACAAGGTTAATACACCGCTAATAACCATATACTTGTAAAAAGGAGAAATAAATTCATTGTGAATATGTATTTTATGTTTTTCTAAAATAAAAATAAATATTCCTAAAAGACAAAAAATAAACCATCCGTTATATTGAAAGTGTAAGTAAAAATAAATTGCGTTTTTGTAGTAGGGTGAGGTATTTCCTAAAGTGTTCATTATTATTCCTAATGCCCAAGGTCCAAGACTAGAAACGGTCATAAAAATTAGGGAAGTATTTATAAACTTATATATATAAGATTTTTTCTCTAAATGATGATATTTCTTAAACAGGAAATAAAACCAATAAGAACAAATTAAAAAAAGAGTAGAGAAAAGTATAGAGAATAAAGCATACCCAGTAACAGGAAAACTAAAAAGCATTCCTACAATGGTAATGTGTGTTGCATAAAAAATATTTCTAAATTTCTTTTGTGCAGTTTTTTTTATGAATAAATAATAAATTAATGATGTTAAACTCACATATACCCAACCCAATAAAGCAATATGTGAATGAGTATGAAGTACATATTTATAATTTGCGTCAACATTTGTAACAGGAAAAAGACGAAGAAGTATTCCTAAAGATGAAGCTAATAATAAATAAAATAATGCAATGAGCATCTGTTTTTTTGCAGACATCATGCTTAAGAATTCAAAATATCTGAAATGTTATTATTAGCATCAAATTCTTTTGCCATTTCTAAAATGGATTTTGTTTTTAACTTTGTTAAAAGTTTATTTTTAAAAGGTGTATATAAGTGATGAACAACACAGGGTCTGTCTTCATTGCATTCTAATTGACCTAAAAAACATTCTTCAAACTTATCTATATTATCTATAGCGGCTATAATATCATATAATGTTTTCTTTTTATTACCTATAGTAAGATAAAAACCGCCATTAGGACCTTTTACAGAAGTTATAATTTTATTCCTTGATAATTCTTGCATCGTTTTTGCTAAAAAAGGTGCAGGAATCTCTAATTTTTCAGCTATTTGCTTGGCACCCATTTTATTATATACCGAACCAGTATTGGTTAGATATAAGACTGCTCTTATTGCGTATTTACTTGATTTCGTTAACATAGAAGATTGCAAGTTTGTAATTTAAATATAACAATATTATGATAATTATCAGCTTTTATTTTTTAAAACTATTATAAATTTGCTTTAATAAAAGATAGTTTTGTCTTTTATTATTTTAAAAGAACTAAAAACAAATAAAATGAAAATAATAAAAACAGTATGCTTACTAACTATTGCTAGTATATTATTGATTAGCTGCGGTAGTAAAAGCGATAAAAAAGAAATAGCATCAGTAGATCCTACAACAATCTATATTAAAGGAACAATGGATGCAGAACTAACTGCACCTCCATTTGTACCAGCACCAGTAGGTAATAGATCTGCTAAAAAATTAATAGTAAATATGGAAATTCTTGAAGAAGAAGGAACTATGACTGATGGTGTTAAATATGTGTATTGGACTTTTGGTGGGTCTGTTCCTGGAAGTTTTATTAGAACTCGAGTAGGAGATGAAGTAGAATTTACACTTTCTAATCATCCAGATAATAAATTACCTCACAATATAGATTTGCATGCAGTAACTGGTCCTGGTGGTGGGGCAACATCTTCTTTTGTGGCTCCAGGTCATAAAAAAACATTTTCTTTTAAAACCTTAAACCCTGGTTTATATGTATATCACTGTGCAACTGCTCCAGTTGGAATGCACATTGCAAACGGAATGTATGGATTAATTTTAGTTGAACCAGAAGGAGGTTTACCTAAAGTAGATAAAGAATATTATATAATGCAAGGTGATTTCTATACCAAAGGAGCTAATGGTGAAAAAGGATTACAACCTTTTGATATGAACAAAGCCGTTAAAGAAGATGCAGATTATGTGGTTTTTAATGGTAGTGTCGATGCTTTAACAGGAGATAATGCCATAACTGCAAATGTTGGAGAAACTGTGCGTTTATATGTTGGTAATGGTGGGCCGAATTTAACTTCGTCTTTCCACGTTATTGGTGAAATCTTTGATAATGTGCACATAGAAGGTGGAGATATGATAAATAAAAATGTACAGACTACTAGTATTCCTGCAGGTGGAGCAGCAATCGTAGATTTTAAAGTTGATGTACCTGGTACTTTTATAATAGTAGATCACGCCATTTTTAGAGCCTTTAATAAAGGTGCTTTAGGAATGTTAAAAGTAACTGGTGAAGAAAAGAAAAGAGTGTATTCAGGTGTAAAACAAGAAGGAATTTACAATCCGGAAGGAGGAACCATTCAAACAATGCCAGAAGATAAAAACAAGAAAAAAGTTGTCGTTCATTCAGGTGAAAAACCTTTGGCTAAAAAGATAGCAGATGGTAAACAAGTCTATATGAAAACCTGTTTTGCATGTCATCAAGCAGAAGGTCAGGGAATTCCAAATGCTTTTCCTCCTTTAGCAAACTCAGATTATCTAAATGCTGATGTAAAAAGAGCTGTAGGGATTATTTTAAACGGAAAAACAGGAGAAATTACTGTGAACGGTAAAAAATATAACAGTGTTATGACTAAGCAAACACTATCTGACGAAGAAGTTGCAGATGTAATGACGTATGTCTATAATTCTTGGGGTAATAATAAAACTAATGTAAAAATTAGTACTGTACAAGAAGTAAAAAACGGACACTAATAAGCTTTAAACCAACTCAATGAGAACTATTTTAAGATTGACAATCTGTATTTTATTTTTGTACACAACACATACAAGTTGTCAATCTAAAATGGTAAAAATTAAAGGTGGAGATTATATTCCGCTTTATGGTAGAGATTCTATGAGAGTAGCTGTAAAGGATATGCTTATTGATGTTTACCCAGTAACCAATAAACAGTTTTTAGAATTTGTAAAGAAGTATCCTAAATGGCAAAGATCTAATGCCATCAAATTATTTGTTGATGAGAGTTACTTAAGAGCATGGAAATCTGACACGATTTTAAACAAGAATCAAAAATTGAATTCACCAATTACAAACATTTCTTGGTTTGCAGCAAAAAGTTACTGCGAAAGTGAAGGCAAAAGATTACCAACTGTAGATGAATGGGAATATGTTGCCATGGCAAACAAAACAGTACCAGACGCAAGAAAAATTAAAAGTTATAATGAATTTATTTTAAGTTGGTATGAAAAACCTAAAACCTACGATCATATCATAGGTTCTACATTTAAAAATTATTGGAATGTCTATGATTTACATGGTTTAGTCTGGGAATGGACATCTGATTTTAGTTCAGTATTAATTTCTGGTGAATCTAGAAAAGATGTAGATACTGATAATAATTTATTTTGTGGAAGTGCTGCTGTAAATGCCACAGATTTAATGAACTATGCAGCCTTTATGCGCTATGCAATTAGAGGAAGTTTAAAAGCAAAATACACTATGAAAAATTTAGGGTTTAGATGTGTGAAAGAAGTAAAATAAAATTAAAATGAAGAAATACATATTTGTTTTTATGGCAATCGCCTCAATATTAGCTTCTTGCAAAAAGAATGCTGAAAAGGTAATTAGTAAAGTTGAATATCAATGTCCAATGAAATGTGAAGGGGATATAGTGTATTCTAAAAATGTCACTTGTCCTGTTTGCAAGATGGATTTAAAACCGATTTCAAAGCCTATAAAAGAAGTTAGTGCAGAGATTTCAGACGAATCAATTTTCAATTTAACTTCTAAATGGAATACAGAAGAAGGGAAATCTATCGTTTTAAAAGATTTAAAAGGGAAAACATTGGTTATGGTAATGATTTATACTACTTGTAAAGCAGCTTGTCCAAGATTAACTGCAGATATGAGGAATATAGAAGCTAAAATTCCTGAAGATCTAAAAAAGAAAGTACACTATGTTTTGGTTAGTATAGATCCAAAAAATGATACCTCAAAACGACTAAAAGAATTTGCAAAAGAAAATTATATGGATGGAGAAGAATGGACTTTTTTGCAAGGAACAGAAGATAATGTTAGAGAATTTGCAAACGTACTTGCAGTAAAATACAAGCAAATATCTCCTTTAGATTTTTCACATTCAAATATTATAAGTGTATTTAATCCGTTAGGAGAATTAGTGCATCAACAAGAAGGTTTGGGTGTAGATAACAAAGAAACAATTACAAAAATTATAGAAACAGTTAATAATAATTAAAATGAATATCACAGAAGAAAACACAATAGCAGAAGTAGTTACCTATAATATAAAAACAGCAGATGTATTCAAAAAACATGGAATAGATTTCTGTTGTGGCGGTGGAATCTCAATAAAAAAAGCATGTGAAAAGCACAATGTTTCTTATGAGAAAATTGAGGAGGAATTATCTTTAATTAATAACCCTGCTTCTAAGGCATACAATTACGATAGCTGGAAATTAGATTTTTTAGTAGACCATATAGAAAACATTCATCATACTTACGTGGCAGAAAACACGCCTTTAGTATTACAATATGCCGCAAAAGTGGCTAAAGTATACGGACATCATTATGCAGAAGTTATAGAAATAAACAAGCTATTTATGGCAGTTGCTCAAGAATTGGCTTCTCATATGAAAAAAGAAGAATTAATCTTATTTCCATTTATCAAACAATTGGTAAAAGCTGATAGAGAAGGACTCAAAGCAAATGTTCCTCATTTCGGAACTGTAAATAACCCTATTGCTATGATGGAAGATGAGCATGAAAATGCGGGTGATATTTTAAAAGAAATTAAAAAACTTTCGAATAATTACACCCCTCCAGAAGGAGCTTGTAACACGTTTAGAGCTTTGTATGCCAAACTAGAAGAGTTTGAAAACGATTTGCATCAGCACATACATTTAGAAAACAATATTTTGTTTCCCAAAGCCATTAGCTTAGAAGAAAAAAATAATAGCTTTTAAATGATTTGATAAGACACTTTTATTTCAATGATATAAGTCATCTTTTAAGAGAGTAAATAAGAATACATTGCGAACTTATTAAAATTTATAAATTTTAAATTAAATAATGAAAAACACACACACATTTCATATTCCTGTTATGGGAATTGGGTTCACAATAGATTCTCCATTAAAAGTTGCGCAATATGGTATAGATTCTGTAATTTCCTTGGTTGATGATATTTTAATCGAGAAATTAAGAAAGATTTATAGCGAAAAATTAGAGATTCCGTATAAAGAAATTTCTAATAAAGTTGATGATTTTAGAGCTAAACGAATTACGGCTTATTTAAACTTTATACATGAGCAAGCAGAGAAGAAGTTTCAAGCTTTAAAAAATGTTACCTCAGAAACTACAGATGCTCTAAAAGAGTATTTAGAGATGCTTCCTGAAACTTCAACTCTTAAAAAAGATTTCAAAACTTTCAAAACTAAAGGTTTTAATGTATCAAAAATAAAAGATTGGGCAAATGAAAATTTAACTATGGGTAGTATTGATGTAAATATTATGACCAAAATAGATAAAGATAATTATAGCAATAAAGAACAATTGCCCGTTGAATATAATGATGCTCATGCAGCACTTAGAGGTTATGCTCAGAGTGAATTGTCTTCTTCGTTAGTGCTTTCTGCTGGATTAAATTCTCGTTTGTATACGTACATTAGTAATTTTAAAGACTTTTTTCCTGATGAAAAAGGATTCATAAAAAAGAAAATTATTTTAAAAGTTAGTGATTATCGTTCTGCACTTATTCAAGGAAAAATTTTAGCAAAAAAAGGTTTATGGGTTTCTGAATATAGAATTGAATCTGGACTAAATTGTGGTGGACACGCTTTTGCCACTGATGGTTTTTTAATGGGACCCGTTTTAAAAGAGTTTAAAGAAAAAAGAAACGAGCTAAAAAATCAAATTCAAGAATTGGTTTTTGCTGCTCTTAATTTAGATGATAAAACAGTCCCTAATAAAGATTTAAGTTTAAAAATAACGGCGCAAGGTGGCGTAGGAACAGAGGAGGAGCAAGCCTTTCTTTTGGAAGAATATGATATTGATTCTGTTGGTTGGGGAAGTCCATTTTTATTAGTGCCAGAAGCTACAACTGTAGATAATGATACCTTAGAAAAATTATCAAAAGCAAAAGAAAAAGATTTGTATTTGAGCAATACGTCGCCTTTAGGAGTTCCTTTTAATACGTTAAAAGGAAATACAAAAGACATTCAAAAACAGATTAATATTGATAAAAATAGACCAGGAAGTTCTTGTCCGAGTAAATTTGTGGCTTTAAACAAAGAATTTAAAGAAACAGGCTTATGCACAGCATCTAGAGAATATCAATATTTAAAATTAAAGGAATTAGAGATTTTAGATTTCTCAGAAGAAGAAAAGGTTAAAAAGCAAGATGAAATTACCGAGAAATCTTGTATTTGTGTAGGTTTAGGAACTTCAGCTTTAATCATAAACAAAGCAGATCTTTCTAAAACTGGTGCTGGTGTTTCTGTTTGTCCTGGGCCTAATATGGCCTATTATTCTAAAATAATGAGTTTAAAAAATATTACAGATCATATTTATGGAAGAAAAAATGTAATTGATAGAACAGATAGACCTAATATGTTTATCAAAGAATTAAACTTATATTTTGAGTTTTTAGAAAACAAGTTAGAAGAAGTAAAAACTTCTTTGGATAAAAAACAGAAGCGTTATTTGATAAAATTTAAAAGAAACTTAGAACAAGGTATTTCTTATTATTCAGAGTTGTTTTCTGCTCAAAAGGAGCGTTTTTTAGATACCAAAGAGGATTTAATTAAAACTTTAGAATTAAAAGACAAAGAATTACAGTTTATTGGTTTAGAGTTAGAAAAACTATAATAATTAATTTTAGAAAAACTTAAAAAGCATCTTTTGATTTTTCAAAAGATGCTTTTTATATTTAAGAATAAGTAAATATTATCTATTAATTGTTTGTTTTCTATCTGGACCAACAGAAACAATTTTTACTGGAACTCCTGTTTCTTTTTCAATAAAAGCAACATAGTCTAATAAATTTTGTGGTAATTGATTTGCAGAAGTCATTTTTGTTAAATCTTCTTCCCAACCTTTAAATTCAGAATAGTTTACAGAAACATTTTCAGGTTCTATATTATAAGGCAAATGGCTTATTTCTTTACCTTTATAATTGTATGAAGTACATACTTTTAAGGTATCAAATCCAGATAAAACATCACCTTTCATCATCATAAGTTGAGTAACACCATTTACATCTACAGCATATTTTAAGGCTACTAAATCTAACCAACCACAACGTCTTGGTCTTCCGGTTGTTGCTCCAAATTCGTGACCAATTTTAGCCATTGTTGCTCCATCTTTATCAAATAATTCTGTTGGAAATGGTCCTGAACCAACTCTAGTTGTGTATGCTTTAAAGATTCCGAAAACTTCTCCAATTCTGTTTGGAGCAACGCCTAAACCTGTACATGCACCTGCAGCGGTTGTATTAGAGGATGTTACAAAAGGATAGGTTCCAAAATCAATGTCTAATAAAGAACCTTGTGCACCTTCTGCTAAAATTGTTTTTTTATCTTTTATAGCTTGATTTAGAAATTCTTCACTATCAATGAATTGTAAAGTTCTAAGCTTATCAATTCCTTTGCAAAATTCTGCTTCTAATTCTTTTAAATCATAATCAATTTGAACATCAAAAAATTCTAACATTTTAATGTGCTTTTCAGTTAAAGCATCATATTTTTCTTTCCAATTGTCTAGTTCTAAATCTCCAACACGCATACCGTTTCTACCGGTTTTGTCCATATAAGTAGGGCCGATTCCTTTTAAAGTAGAACCAATTTTAGCTTTTCCTTTAGAAGTTTCAGAAGCAGCATCTAAAAGCCTATGAGTTGGTAAAATTAAATGAGCTTTTCTTGAAATTAATAATTTAGATGTATAGTTAATGTTATGCTTGTCTAAGTTTTCTAATTCTTTTTGAAAGATAACAGGATCTATAACCACTCCATTTCCAACAACATTTAAAGCTGTTTTGTGAAAAATTCCAGAAGGAATAGTATGTAAAACATGTTTACTGCCATCAAAAATTAAAGTATGTCCAGCGTTTGGGCCTCCTTGAAAACGAGCAATAATATCGTAATTTTTTGTAAGTACATCTACAATTTTACCTTTTCCTTCATCTCCCCATTGTAATCCCAGTAATAAATCTACAGCCATTTTAGTTGTGTAATTAGTTGTTTGTGTTGTGTATTGTTAATTAAGATTTTTTCTTTTTTGTTCCGTAAAAATAAAGCGAATGACTATGAATATCTATATCAAATATATCTTCTATGGTTTTTTTTATAATTTGAATTCTAGGGTCACAAAATTCTTTTACATCACCAGAGTCTGTAAAAATTACATGATCGTGATTTTTATCAAAATAACTTTTTTCATATCGTGCCATAGACTGCCCATCAAATTGATGTTTTCTAACCAAACCACAGTCTAAAAGTAAATCTATAGTGTTGTATAATGTAGCTCTACTAACCCTATAATTTTTATTTTTCATTTTTATATAGAGCGATTCTATGTCAAAATGTTCATCAGCGTCATATATTTCTTGAAGAATAGCATAGCGTTCCGGAGTTTTTCTATGTTTTTTTTCTTCTAAATATGAAGTGAAAACTTTTTTAACTACTTCTTGGTTTTCAAGAGAATTACTCATTTATACAATGTTTTACGAAAAGGCAAATTTACAGTTATTTCTTAATAAAATATACTTTTTCATTAAAGGATATTTACAAAGTATTAACACGTTCTACTTTTTTCATACCTTCAATTTTCTGGAGATTTTTCATGAGCTTATCTAATTGAGAGCTGTTTTTTACAATAATTGATACTTTTCCATCAAAAATACCTTCATGACCTTTAATGTTTATGCTGTTTATAAAAACCCCCATATTATTAGATATTATTCTAGTAACATCATTTGCCATCCCTTGGTTATCTACACCAGCTAAATGCAAAATTGCTTTAAAATCTTGTTTTGTAGAATCAATCCATTTAGCCAACATAATTCGATATGCATAGTTGGATTGCAATGAAATAGCATTAGGACAGTTTTTTTTATGGACTTTTATGCCATCATTAATAGTTAAAAACCCAAAAACCTTATCACCAGGAATAGGATTACAACATTTAGACAACTTATAATCTAATTTTTCTTCTTCTTTACCAAAAACTAATGCATCGTATTTATTGGTAACTTCATCTTCAAGCTCTACAAATTGTTTCTCAGTGTTTGATGATCTTCTTAATTTTGTTTTAAAGAAATTTAAAATTTTACTATTTCTTTGGGCTACAAACGCTTTTAACTGAGTATTATCGATTGCGCCGTTACCGATTCTATAAAATAAATCAAAACTTGTTCTTAATTTAAAGTAATTAACTAATTCGTTTGTGTTTTTCTCATTGAAAGGTATTTTTAGATGACGCAACTTACGAAGTAAAACTGCTTTACCTTCCTCGGCTATCATTTTCTCTTCTTCTTTTAGAGCTGCTCTAATTTTTGCTTTTGCTCTAGCTGTAATCACAAAATCTAACCATCTGGAATTCGGCTTATTTGTTGCACTTGTAATAACTTCTATTTGGTCGCCGCTTTTTAGTTGATGACTTAAAGGCATTAATTTTCCATTAACTTTTGCGCCTCTACATTTTAAACCAACATCAGTATGAATCGAAAAAGCAAAATCTAAAGCAGTAGCATCTTTTGGAAGTGATTTTAAATCACCTTTAGGTGTAAAAACATAAATTTCTTTGGCATAAAGATTTAATTTAAAGTTTTCTACAAAATCAACAGCATTTAAATTCTGTGTTTCTAAAGTTTCCTTTAATTTATTTAACCAGTTTTCTAAACCTGAATCACCTTCTTCACCTTGTTTGTACTTAAAATGTGCTGCATAACCTTTTTCTGCAATTTCATTCATTCTCTTAGAACGAATCTGTACTTCTACCCACTTGGCATCTGGACCAACAACTGTTATGTGTAATGCTTCATAACCTGTAGATTTTGGCTGAGAAATCCAATCTCTTAATCTAGATGGATTGGGCTTAAAATAATCTGTAACAATGGTATATATTTTCCAAGCATCAAATTTATCATCTTTAGAATTGGGTTCATAGATAATTCGAATTGCATATTTATCATATACTTCATCGAAAGTTACATTCTGGTTAATCATTTTTCTACGAATAGAATAAATAGATTTGAATCGTCCTTTTATTTCATAGTTGAAATTTTCTTTATCAAGACCAGATTTTAAAGTATCTTCAAAACGTTTAAGATATTTTTGTTGATCTTCTTTACTTTCTTTAATTTTACTTAAAATTCCGCTGTAAGCTTCTGGTTCAGTATACTTTAGGCCTAAATCTTCTAATTCGGTTTTTATGTTGTACAAACCCAACCTATGTGCTAATGGGGCGTATATGTATAAAGTTTCTGATGCAATTTTTACTTGTTTATGAGAAGGCATAGCATCCATGGTTTGCATATTATGCAATCGATCTGCTATTTTTATTAAAATTACTCTTACATCATCATTTAATGTTAAGAGCATCTTTCTAAAATTCTCTGCCTGTATGGATGCATCTTGTTCTTTGTTTAAACGAGAAATTTTAGTAAGCCCATTGACAATTTTAGCAATGGTTTTACCAAAAAGATGTTCCATATCTTCTATAGTATATTCAGTATCTTCTACAACATCATGCAATAGTGCAGAGGCAATAGAAGTAGCATCCAAACCAATTTCATATGCTACAATTTTTGCAACAGCAATTGGATGAAAAATGTAAGGCTCTCCTGTTTTTCTTCGCTGTTTAGAGTGAGCATCTACAGCAATATCAAAAGCTTTTCTTATGAGATCTTTATCTTTTTTTGATAACACCTCATAAGTACCTTTTAACAAATCTTTGTAGCGATTTGCGATTTCTTTATTTTCTTCTTCTATGGTTGCTTTATACTCCATAAATTAGCTTAAAAAATAGGGCTATAATTAATAGAGTGAAAGTAGCAATAAGAATTTTAACAAACAAGAAATTAAGATTCTAAATTTTTAATTCTTTTAAGTAAAGTAGGATGTGAGTAATGTGCAATTACATAGGCTGGATGAGGTGTTAGATTGCTCAAACTATTTTTTGATAATTTTTTTAAAGATGAAATTAAAGACGCTGCTTCAAAAGTTTCTTTTGCGAAATTATCTGCTTGATATTCAAATTTTCTAGACATATAATTCATAAATAATCCTGTGATTTCAGAAATAGGAGAATATAAAATTCCGAATGCAATTAAACCAATATGAAAACTAGGAACCGATATTCCTAAAGCTTCTGATAAGACTGGAGAATTTACAAATAATGATAAAATGTATAGTGTAAGACCTGTTAACAATATGGATGAAATTAAGTTAAATATAATATGTTTTCGCTTATAATGCCCTACTTCGTGGGCTAAAACTGCTACAATTTCATCAGTTTCTAAATCGTTAATCAAAGTATCATAAAGTGTAATTCTTTTTTGCGAACCAAAACCAGAAAAGTAGGCGTTTGCTTTAGTTGAACGTTTAGAACCGTCAATAACAAATATATTATTTATTGTAAAACCTACTTTTTGGGCATAAGATTCTATAGCCTCTTTTAATTTTCCATCTTCTAAAGGACTTTGTTTATTAAAAAGAGGAACAATTAATTTTGCATGAAACATATTAATGAACAAAGAAAATAGAGCAACTAATACCCAGGCATAAACCCAGAAGTTTTTACCTGTTAACTGATAAAACCAAATGATTAATGCTAATATTCCACCACCTAAAAGTGCAGAAATAAATAGTCCTTTAATTTTGTCTAACCAAAATGTTTTTTTTGTTGATTTGTTAAAGCCAAACTTTTCTTCGATAACAAAAGTACTGTAATAGGATAGAGGAGTAGAAATAATCTCAGAGCCTAACATTATAATTCCAAAGAAAATTAACGCAATTAAAATAGGATGTTCTGTATAGCTTCTTGCAAAACTGTCTACATACTTAAAACCGTCAAAAAAAAAGAAAACCAAGGTTAAAATAGTTGTAAATAAAGAGGTTATATTAGAAAATTTAGCTGTTGTTTTTTTGTATAACTGTGATTTTTTATATTCATCTTCCTCATAAACATCTTTTAATTTATCTGGTATCTTATCATCAAAATGTTTTTCATTTAACGTATCTAATATTTTATCTACAATAAAATTCAAGATTAATATAAAGATAATGATATAAAAAAGTGTGGTTGGTTGCATTTCGTTATTTACTTTTTATGATTCTTTTCAGCAAAAATAGCAGCACCAATAATGCCTGCGTTATTCTTAAATTTGGCAACTTCAACAGGAACTTCAACCGTTAAGTGCTCTTTAAACCTATCGAACTTTTTACTAATTCCACCACCTAAAATGAATAACGATGGTGTGTGCAAAACTTTAACGTAATTCAAGAAAAAGTCAAATCTTTTTGCCCATTCAGATAATGATAATTCATCTCTTTTTCTTGCTGAATCAGAACAATTCAATTCAATAATTTCTCCATTGGTATGTAGTATTCTTCCTAATTCTACATTCGGTATTAACTTACCATTGTAAAATAATCCAGAACCAATTCCTGTACCAATTGTAACTACAATTACTTTTCCTTTAACTTTCTTCCCTGCTCCAAATTTTATTTCAGAGAAACCAGCTAAATCAGCATCATTACTTACATAAAATGTATTTCCGCACTCTTTCTTAAAGAGTTTGTCTATTTTTACATTTACCCAATCTGAATGTAAATTCCCGGGATGTTTACATACTCCATCAACAACAATAGTGGGAAAACAACATCCAACAGTACCTTTCCAATCAAAATGATTTACCATTTCTTTAATCACCTTAGAAACACTTTTTGGTAAAGCAGGTTTTGGTGTTGGTATTCTATGTCTTTCTGTAATGAGCTCTCCAGTTTTTGTATCTACAATGGCAGCTTTAATTCCAGTTCCACCAATATCTATACCTAATACTTTCATTTTTATGATTTAAATTCTCTTTGTCTTTTAGCTTCAAAGATAACAATTGCAGCAGCAACAGAAACATTCATAGAATCTATTTTACCTTGCATGGGGATATTTATATTTTGAGTTGCATTTTCTCTCCAAACTTCTGATAACCCTGAAGCTTCGGTTCCTACAACTATAGCAGAAGAATTTAAGTAATTCTCTTTATGATATTCGTTTGAGTTTTGAAGTGTTGCAGCATAGATATTTATATGATTTTCTTTTAAAAAAGCAATAATTTCTTTAGAACTACCTATTGCAATCTGGTTGGTAAATATACAGCCAACACTAGAACGAATAATGTTAGGGTTATACAAATCGCTTTTAGGATTAGCAATTAAAACAGCATCGACATTTGCGGCATCAGCAGTACGTAACAAGGCTCCAATATTACCTGGTTTTTCTATTCCTTCTGCAACTAAAACTAGCTGGGTTTTAGTGTTAAATGTAATGTTTTGTAATGAAAAATCTTTTATTTTTACGATAGCTATTATTCCTTCTGTAGAACTTCTATATGCTATTTTTTGATATACTTCCTTTGATATTTTGATGATGGAAACGTTATTTTTAAATTGATTATTTATTTCATCAAATGTAATTAAATCTTCAAAGAACAAAATAGAGTCAAATTCATAATCTGCCTCAATAGCTAAAGAAATTTCACGTTTCCCTTCAATTAAAAACAAACCCTGTTTTTTACGTTCACGAGCCTTTTCTTGAAGTTTAATGAGGTTCTTTATATACTGATTTTGAATACTTGTAATTTCTTTCATTATAGCAAATATACCTAATTGTAGGTATTGTATAAATTCTTATTTTAAACAATATTTGTATAACGATAAATTGAAATTTATTATTTGAATTAAAATTATCTGAAAAGGAAAAAGAAAATTTATTGTTAATTATTTTGAAAAAAAGGCTCGTTAAATGCGAGCCTTTTTTATGATAAAAACAAAAATTATTTTGAAGAAAACTTTTTAGAATAACGTTTCCAAAGCTTAGTTTGATGTGTTTCTAAACTAATATCTCGTCCTTGAATAAATGCTTTCGATATAATATTACTTCTCATATCTAAAGCATCACCATCGGAAATAAATAGTGTAGCATCTTTACCAATTTCTAAAGAACCAACAAAAGCATCTATTCCTAAAATTTTAGCATTATTTAAAGTAATTAAAGACAAAGCTTCTTCTTTTTTTAAACCATGTGCAGAAAAAGTGCCTGCATAAAAAGGTAGATTTCTTGTGTTCATTCTTTCCATCTGACCTTCCATACCTAAACCTACTAAAATACCTTTGTCTAGTAAAGTTTTTGCAATGGTATAGGTATAATCGTAAGCATTATCTTCGCTATCGGGATTTCTATGAGGTCTGTCTAAGATAACTGGAATATTGTGTTTTACGAGCAATTCAGAAACATATTCAGCACCATCACCATGAACAATAACTATATGTTTAATTTCTAGATCTTTAGAAACGATAATAGCATCAGTTATTTCTTTTTGACCACTAGCATGAATATATAATTTTTGAGAACCGTCAAACAAACCACTTGTAGCTTGATAAGGAAGGTGAGTTTTTTCTTTTTTACCTGCTAGATAATTTTTAGCATTGGTTAAATAGTTCTTTATTTTTATTATATTTTTAGTGTAATTTTTGTCAGGTTTTAAAGCAGGATCTTCACCTAGCCACCATCTACCACGAGTAAAACTCCCAGGCCAATTCATATGAATTCCTCCATCTACTTTAATGGCTGCATCTTCCCAATTCCAAGCATCTAATTGTGTAATTGAAGATGTTCCAGAAATTGTGCCACCTCTTGGAGTAATTTGCGCCATTAAAACCCCGTTTGGCCTCATAGATTCTATAACCTTACTTTCTGCATTATAAGCGATTATACTTCTTATGTGTGGGTTATATATGCCAACTTCATCAAAATCTCTAGATGCTTTTACGGCATCAATTTCTGCCAATCCTAGAGAAGCATTAGCAGCTATAAAACCAGGGTAAATATGTTTTCCTTTTGCATTAATGATGTTTCCTTGTCTTGCAATTTTTTGCATTGCACTGCCTACAAAAGTAATTTTACCATTGTTAAACATAATGAGTGAGTTTTCAATCACCTTTCCATTTCCTATATGGGCAGTAGCTCCTTCTATAGAAATTGCAGTTGTTTGTAAATCTGCTGGAGTTTGTTGTGCTAAACTATTTCCTATTAAGAAGAAAAATAGCATACTATATATAAATTTTTTCATCATTTTTTAGCTTTTAAGTTCTTCTAAAGTATCACAGTGAAAATTGCGATCACCTCTTTTTACAGGGACTTGAGTTTTACCTCCACCCATTTTTTCTTTCAACATCATATTAATGAGTTTGCTTTTTTCTTCCTTGATGGCTTGACGCTTTTTGATGTCTTTAGCTCTATCAAAAAATACTTTACCTTCTATAATTGTCTTTTCTGCTTTTGCATAAATGGACATTGGATGATGACTCCATAAAACAACATCAGCATCTTTACCGACTTTAATGCTTCCGACTTTATCATCAATGTGTAATAATTTAGCTGGATTAATAGTAACCATTTTCCAAGCTTCTAACTCAGACACTCCACCATATTTTACTGTTTTGGCTGCTTCTTGGTTTAACCTTCTTGACATTTCTCTATCATCAGAATTAATGGCAACAGTTACTCCAGCATTGTGCATAATTGCTGCATTAAAAGGAATAGCATCATTTACTTCGTATTTATAAGCCCACCAATCTGAGAAAGTAGAACCACCAACTCCGTGTTTTGCCATTTTATCTGCAACTTTATAACCTTCTAAAATATGTGTGAATGTATTAATGTTAAAGTTGAATCTCTCAGCAACTTTCATTAACATATTAATTTCTGATTGTACATATGAATGACAAGAAATAAAACGTTCTTTATTTAAAATTTCGGATAAAGTTTCCATTTCTAAATCCTTTCTGAAGGGTTTTCCACTTTTCTTTAACGCATCGTACTCTTTAGCTCTTGTAAAATAATCTACAAAAACCTGTTCAACTCCCATACGTGTTTGCGGAAAACGAACACCATTTGGACTACGTGATTGTTTTACATTTTCACCTAAAGCAAACTTTATAAATTTTGGGGTGTTTTTGTAAATCATATTGTCTGCATTTTCTCCCCATTTTAGTTTGATAATTGCAGAACGACCACCAATTGGATTTGCAGAGCCATGTAAAATTTGAGCTGATGTAGTTCCTCCAGAAAGATTTCTGTAAATATTAATATCATTAGGATCTACAACATCTTCTATTGTTACTTCTGCAGATGAGTTTTGTGCCCATTCGTTAATTGCTGAAGCTCCTATATGTGTATGTTCATCAACAATACCTGCAGTTAGATGTTTGCCAGTTCCGTCTATTACTGTTGCTCTTCGATCTCTTAAGTTTTTACCAATTTTAGCAATTTTCCCATCTTTTAATAAAACATCAGTGTTTTCTAGAATTCCATCAGATTCACTTGTCCAAACGGTTGTATTTTTAATTAATATAGTTTGAGTTTTTGGTAAAGTATAATTTCCAAAACCAACATTTGGATAAGAAACCGGTAAAACCGTTACAGGTGTATCTTTAGATTTTTTACCTTTTTTCTTAGAATTTTTTGTTTTTGATTTTTTTGTTGCTGTCCAAGTAGTTTTATTTCCTAAACTATCAAAAGCATTACCTTGAATTGTATTAGAATTGGCATCAACTTTTCCTAAAATACGAGTAAAATTACCGTTATCATTCATTGTTATTGTTATCCAATCGTATTTAAATGAAAATTTAGATTTTACTTTTTTGTCATTTAACTTAATACTACCAATTTGTTTTGCACCTTTTCCAGATACTGTTAATTGGTACGTTTTATTATTTACAGACAAATTGTAATTGCCAGTAATATCAGTAATATTCATAATATTGATAATATTTTGATCACCCTGAACCCAATTTTCATAAATTGTAGTTTTTGTGTCAAAAACATCACCAGAAGTAATGATAAAGTTTGCATGACTTCCGGCATTTAAATTCCCGATGGTATTATTTCCAATAATACTTGCAGGGATAGTAGTTAATGCTGCGAGAGCAGTTTTTTTATCCAATCCATAGGTAATAGCTTTTTGCAAATTTTTGTGAAAAGCTGTTATGGATTTTAATTTGTGAGTAGTTAAAGCAAATGTGACTCCATTTTTTGAAAGAACGCTTAAATTAGAAGGTTCTTGATTCCATTTTCGCATATCTCTTAATGAAATATGTTTCGCTAAAAGCGGATTAGAAACATCGTAAGCCATTTGAAAATTAATAGGGATAATAAATTTTGCGTTAGTTGCTTTTATATCATTAATTCTTTCATATTCATCACCGCTTCCGACAATGGTGTATTGAATTCCGAATTCATCTCCAACTTTATCTGCTCTTAGTGCATCGAGATGATTGTCTGTTTCAAAAATTTGAACTAAGTTATTCTTTTTATTTAATGCTTCTAGAGCCAAATCTTTATTTTTCATATTTCCTTTAGCGTACCAGTCTGCATCGTAATATACCTGACGTAATAAAGCCATAGCACCCATTCGTGAGCCCGGGTATAATTGTTTTGATTTGTTACTTTTAGAAAAAGATAAATACTGAGCAGACATATCGTCTAAAACTCTATATGAGTTTGTTTTATTAGGATTTAAGGCAATTAATAAACCATTTCCTCTAATGATCCCGTCGTGTAAATGAGTATTCACCACACCAAAACCAGCATTTAAATAACCTTTTGCTTTTCCTACGTCGAATTTAAATTCGTTTATGGGGTTGGTTTCAGGTCTAATATGATCATTCCAATAATAACCTTCTCGTTCTGCTGCGTATTGCGTACCGCCAAAACCTCCAGATTGTCTTTTAGGTTTTTTGATTCCAAAATCTGAATAAATATCTATAAAAGAAGGATAAATACTTTTTCCAGTTAAATCTATAATTTGAGTTCCAGAAGGAATTCTAACAGATTTTCCAACATCAACAACTTTACCATTTTTTATTAATAAAGTTCCTTTTTTTAATACCTGATTAGGTGTTACATGAATTGTTGCATTTGTAAAAGCAACAACTTCATTTTTAGTAGTTTTTACCCCTTTGTCAGTAGGGAAATAATCTTGTGCTTTTAGGGTACTAAGCGACAAGAAGAAAAGCAATAAAAATAGTTTTCTCATATCTAGTTTGAATTAATTGAATTGACTATAAATTTATAAATACCTTTTTTTAAAATTGTTAAATGTTATTATTTTAACATATTTTAACACATTTTTTAAGGATTTAGAAGTGATTGTCTTTATCGAAATGAGAGATAAGTAAATCTACAACATAATTGTAAGAAGCCAGGCCTTTATCTTGTTTGTTGGCTTTTAAGTATGCATTATACCCTTTTTTGACAAGTGGTTCAAAAGGATTTTTATATTGTTGCCAAAATAGATAACTATCATTAAAATCTTTAATAATTCCTTTGTTTACGATTTTCCAAAGTTGTTTAGATAAGCCTGAATCTCTTTTTCTTATTTCAGAAATACAATATCCAAAAGCCATTCGATAACTTGAATATTTAAAGTATAAATCATCATTATAATTTGCTGCTAAAAAACCGATAAAATTAGCTTCATTTTCAGCAGCAAAACCAATTTGGTGGGCCATTTCGTGACAGGTAGTAGTAGGGTAACTCGTTTTAGGTACTCTGTCATTAACCTGCGCTTCTCCAGTTAAAGGGTTCAAATAACCAGAAGTTCCATTATAGCTTTGTAACAAACTCATTAACGAACTTTTTACAGATTTAAATTGATATTTTAATTGTGGAAAATCTTTGGTTAAATTATCATAACCAGTAACAGCCATAATATACATTTCCTTTTGAGAATATGGATTTTCAACTTTTAAAGTATCATTTTTTGTGATTTTAAGTTGATAAGTATTCAATTGTTGAATAATATGTTCTGTAACCTTTTGAAGCTCTTCGGTTGTATACTTTTTTTGTTGATAATTCAAGTTTTTAGCCAAAGGTTCTCTGTAATAATTTAATCCCCAAAAAAGATAAAAGCAAAAGTAAATCACTGAAAAAATAGCTGTTAAATGAACAAGTTTGGGAATAAGGTTTCTGAATCTTGTTTTTATTAATCGATACAAAAATCGTAGAAAAACAAACAATCCAAATCCTAATAAAATATCACCTATAGAAAAAGGAATCCAACCTAAAATAATTCTAAAAAAAGATGAAATGTATGGATAAATTCCATTTGAATAATAGCTTTCTATCTTTTCAGGATTGTTTTCTGCCCATTGCATAAAAAACATTTGAATTGGTAAGAAAATAGACAGATAAATATGTTTTTTATTCCATTTCATTTGCGTAAAAATAGTAATTCATTTTAGAAGTTGCTTGGTTATTAACAAGATAATAACAATTTAGTTTACAATAATTGTCAACAAATAAAAGAGTAATTTTAACACCAAATTCATAACTAAAAAAGTACATTTGTGCCAATGGAAAAAACAACCCCCGTAGCAGGAAAAAAGATAGATAAATCAAGAATAATTAGTCTTGAAAAAGGTAAAATTCCCCCACAGGCAGTAGAATTAGAAGAAGCTGTCTTGGGTGCAATGATGATTGATAAAAAAGGGATAGATGATGTAATTGATATTTTACATTCTGATGCTTTTTATGATGCAAAACATCAAGAAATTTATGCCGCTATCTATGAATTATTTCAAAATTCACAACCAATTGACTTATTAACCGTTTCTAACTTGTTAAAAAAGAACGGAAAACTAGAAATGATTGGTGGCGATTTTTATTTGATTCGCTTAACACAAAAAGTAGCTTCATCTGCACATATCGAATTTCATGCAAGAATCATTTTACAAAAATACATCCAACGTAAATTAATTACTATTTCATCTGAAATTATAGAAAGTTCTTACGATGAATCTACGGATGTTTTTGATTTATTGGATGAAGCAGAGGGGAAGTTGTTCGAAGTTACGCAAGGAAACTTAAAAAAGAGTTCTGAAGATGCTGGATCTCTTGTAAAACAAGCCTTAAAAAAGATTCAAGAAATTGGAAATCAAGAAGGAATGTCTGGTTTGGCAACTGGTTTTACTAAATTAGACGCTTTAACTTCTGGTTGGCAACCATCCGATTTAATTATTATTGCTGCGCGTCCTGGTATGGGAAAAACAGCATTCGTAATTTCGATGGCAAAAAATATGGCAATCGATTTTAATCACGCTGTTGCTGTATTTTCTTTAGAGATGTCTTCTGTTCAGTTAATCACACGTATGATTTCTTCTGAAACAGGATTAACTTCAGAAAAATTAAGAAAAGGAAATTTAGAGCCACACGAATGGGAGCAGCTAAACGTAAAAGTAAAACGTTTGTCTGATGCGCCTATTTTTATTGATGATACACCATCACTTTCTATTTTCGATTTAAGAGCAAAAGCAAGACGTTTAGTTTCACAACACAACGTAAGAATTATTGTAATTGACTATTTACAGTTGATGACTGCTGGTGGAAATGGAAAAGGAGGAGGAAATCGTGAGCAAGAAATTTCTACAATTTCGAGAAACTTAAAAGCATTAGCAAAAGAATTGTCTGTGCCCGTAATTGCGCTTTCTCAGTTATCGCGTGCTGTGGAAACTCGTGGAGGATCTAAAAGACCCTTATTATCAGATTTACGTGAATCTGGAGCGATTGAACAAGATGCAGATATTGTATCCTTTATTTTCCGTCCAGAATATTATGGAATGACAGAATGGGATGATGACGAGCACACACCTTGTGAAGGACAAGGTGAGTTTATCGTAGCAAAACACAGAAATGGTGGTTTAGACAACATTCGTTTGAAGTTTACGGGTCATTTGGCTAAATTCTCGGATTTAGAAGAAGGTTTTAGTTCAGAATTCCAATCGTCTATGAACAATCCTTTTGATGACGATGATTTCTCACCAAACCAAAGAATTGAGCCAAAAGACGCTTTTGGTGACGATGATGATGTACCATTTTAAATACTAAAGATTTTATAAAATTATAGAATTACACAATTGCTTTGAAGTAATTGTGTATTTTAGTTTTTAATATGAAAAAACTACTTTTTTCTTTGGTTTTTATTTTCCTTTCAATCTCAACTTGGGCATCATTTATATATGTACCAATGAGTCATGATAATCAGAAAAACCACTTAAAAGCTTACGGAATTATCTATTTTTCTTTAGAAGCAGGATTAAAATCAAAATGGTTATTAAACTATGATGGTGGTGCTTTTCTTATTGAAAACAATAAAATTGTCGAGAATGAATGTAAAATTAGAGGCGTTTCTTATCAAGTAATTTCTGATGCCAAATCAAGTTTAATTTTACAAGAAATATCTTCTCCTTCATCAAATCAAGAAGCAGTAACATTAGAAAAAGCACCAAAAATCGCTGTTTATTCACCAAAAGACAAAATGCCTTGGGACGATGCAGTAACTATGGTTTTAACCTATGCAGAAATTCCTTTTGATGTAATTTATGACAAAGAAGTCTTAGAAGATAAATTGTTATTGTATGAATGGTTGCATTTGCACCATGAAGATTTCACAGGTCAATACGGAAGATTTTATGGAGCATTTAGAACTGCCCCTTGGTATATCGACGGAAAAAAAAGAGCCGAAAAACAAGCGAATGAATTGGGTTTTAGCAAAGTGTCTCAAGAAAAATTAGCAGTGGCGAAAAAAATTAGAGATTATGTAATTGGTGGTGGATTTATGTTTGCTATGTGTTCTGCTACAGATAGTTTTGATATCGCTTTATCAGCAGAAGGTGTTGATATTGCCGAAGCTATGTTTGATGGAGATGCATCTGAACCCAATTATCAATCAAAAATAAATTATAATAAAACCTTTGCATTTAAAGATTTTCAGCTGATTAGAAATCCAACAACGTATGAGTTTTCATCAATAGATATGACCAGAAAACGTCGTATTCCAAAAACTTCCGATTATTTTTCTCTAATTGAGTTTTCTGCAAAATGGGATCCAGTACCCACAATGTTAACACAAAATCATACAATTTTAGTGAAAGGCTTCATGGGGCAAACGACTTCTTTTGATAGAAATACAGTAAAATCTAATGTTTTGGTTTTAGGTGAAAACAAAACCAATAGAGAAGCTAGATATATTCACGGAACAAAAGGAAAGGGAATGTTTACGTTTTATGGTGGTCATGATCCTGAAGATTATACTCATAGAGTGGGAGACCCAAAAACAGAACTTGATTTGCATCCAACCTCTCCTGGCTATAGACTCATTTTAAATAATGTCTTATTTCCAGCTGCAAAAAAGAAAAAACAGAAAACATAATTTCTTTGTCATAAAGAATATAGCAAGGCAATCTTTGAATTTGCTTCTACAAATAATATTTTGGTCATTTTATCATTCTTTAAAACATGTGTTAATAAATCTCAAATAAAAAATAAATATTATTAAAACAAGTACAATCACTTTTGTATTTTTGTAACCAACAAATTAATTACAATGCCAACAACACAACAATTACAAGATTTTACACAACAAGTTCGTAGAGATATTTTAAGAATGGTACATAAAGTAAATTCTGGTCACCCAGGAGGATCTTTAGGATGTGCTGAGTTTATTACTTGTTTATATCAAGAAGTAATGGAGTACTCAACAAACTTTACTATGGATGGAGAAAATGAAGATGTATTCTTTCTTTCCAACGGACACATTTCACCTGTTTTTTATAGTGTTTTGGCACATAGTGGATTTTTTCCAGTAGAAGAATTAGCCACTTTTAGATTAATAGACTCTCGTTTACAAGGACATCCAACAACCCATGAAGGTTTACCAGGAGTAAGAATTGCTTCAGGTTCTTTAGGACAAGGTTTGTCGGTAGCTTTAGGAGTAGCTCAAGCTAAAAAATTAAACGGAGATGATAAAATTGTTTACACTTTACATGGTGATGGAGAGTTGCAAGAAGGTCAGAATTGGGAAGCGATTATGTATGCATCTGCAAAAAAAGTAGATAATTTAATTGCAACTGTAGATTTAAACGGAAAACAAATTGACGGTTCTACTGACCAAGTTTTACCTATGGGAAGCATTAAAGATAAATTTGAAGCTTTTGGTTGGGATGTATTGGAAGTAAAAGAAGGTAATGATATTGAAGCAATTTTAGCTGGTTTAGCAGATGCAAAAGCTTTAACAGGAAAAGGAAAACCAGTGTGTATTTTATTATATACAGAAATGGGTAATGGAGTAGATTATATGATGCATACTCATGCATGGCATGGTAAGGCTCCTAATGATGAACAGTTAGAAAATGCCTTGGCTCAAAACCCTGAAACTTTAGGAGATTATTAATACTGAACTAGTTTTAGTATAATGCGTCATTGCGAAAGAAGTGAAGCGATCTTTGTAAATAGATTATTGCCTCATTCTTTCTCGCGATGACGTTTTTTTTATGTTTTTATTTAGAATTTTACTGTAAGAATACCTTTATATTTACCACTAAATAAAAAATCAATCTTTTTATATATGAAAATTGGAATTGTGTGTTATCCAACTTTTGGAGGAAGCGGAGTAGTAGCTACAGAATTAGGAATGGCGCTGGCGGACAAAGGTCATGAAGTTCATTTTATTACTTATAATTTACCCGTTCGTTTAGATTTTTTATCACATCATTTACATTTTCATCAAGTAGATATAGAAGAGTACCCTTTATTTGAATATCAGCCTTATGAGTTGGCTTTATCAAGTAAAATGGTTGAAATTGTAGAGAAGTATCATTTAGAATTTTTGCATGTACATTATGCCATACCGCATGCTTATGCAGCTTTTATGGCCAAACAAATGTTAAAAGAAAAAGGAATTGCTGTAAAAGTAGTAACTACTTTACATGGAACAGATATAACTTTAGTTGGAAGTCATCCCACCTATAAAACTGCAGTAGAATTTAGTATTAATAATTCTGATGTTGTAACAGCGGTTTCAAATGATTTAAAGCAAACCACCAATAAGCTTTTTAATATCAAAAAAGATATTCAAGTAATTTATAATTTTATTGATACAGATAAATATGATAAAGCGCATCAGCAAAAGTGCAAAAGAAATGCCGTAGCTAAACCAGAGGAAAGAATTTTTACACATATAAGTAATTTCAGACCTGTAAAAAGAGTAGCAGACGTTGTAGAGGTGTTTTATCGAGTGCAAAAAGAAATTCCTTCCAAACTATTATTAATAGGTGAGGGGCCTGATAGGTTAAAAGCAGAAAAATTAGTCGCGGAATATAAAATTTCTGATCGGGTATTGTTTTTAGGAAACAGTTCAGAGGTATCTAAAATACTTTGCTACACAGATATTTTTTTATTACCCTCACAGACAGAAAGTTTTGGATTAGCAGCCTTAGAAGCCATGGCAGCAAAATCGGCAGTAATTTCTACCAATACCGGTGGTTTGCCTGAAGTAAACATTAACGGAGTAACAGGATATTTAAGTAGTCTAGGAGATGTAGATGATATGGCAAAAAATGCAATTTCTATTTTAAAAGATGATATAACTTTAGACACTTTTAAAGAAAACGCAAGAAAACATACAAAACGTTTTTCTTTAGAAAACATCTTACCTGTTTATGAAGATGTTTACAAATCTTGCTACAAAACTGAAGTATAATAAAAAAGCTCAAACATTTGTTTGAGCTTTTTATATATAACATAATAGAAATTTTACTTTCCGAAAAGTCCGCCTAATAAACCACCAAGTCCGCCTGATTTTTTATTGCTCCCACCTAAAAGCATTCCTGCTACATCATCAACAACACTCCCATCACCATCTGCATCTAAGATTTGCTCTAAGAAATTTTGCTCATTTTTAGCTTCATTTCCACCTAAAAGCCCCCCAAGTAAACCTGATATATCTCCAGAATTACTTAGATTCTGTTGGCGTTTTTGTTTTCCTAAAACTCCCATTAAAATAGGTGCAGCTACTTTTAAGATATTTCCAACTGAACCAGTATCTAATCCAGATTTTTGACCTATAACTTGTTCAACTCCACTTTGTTTGTTCCCTAAAACATGACCTAAAATTTTGCTTCCGTCATTAACAACATCATCATTTACTCCACCACCAAATAAATCACCTAAATTATCTAAAATACTTCCGTCGTGTTTTTTATCTAAAGCCCCCATTAATCCTTGTGCTCCTTCAGGAGAAGACGCATTTCTTTCCATTGCTTTCATTAGTACGGGTAAAGCCATAGTTAAAACACTACTTGTTTTATTAGAGTCATTCCCAGTAGAGCCTGCAACACCAGATATAATTTGTTTTCCTAAATCACTATTTAATAAGTCTAAAATTCCTGCCATTTTATGTTTTTAATAATTAATAAATGTTTTTTCTAAAAATATGACACAATATACAAATAAAGTCACATGCCTTATTAAATATTTTTTTTACCTTTCAACATTATAACTTTTAGATAAATCGATGAAAAAATTAGCACTTCACTGGAAAATTTTAATAGGAATGATTGTGGGAATCTTTTTTGGGTTATGGATGACTTCGGTAGATGGTGGAGCCAAATTTGTTGGAAACTGGATTAATCCTTTTGGAAATATTTTTGTGAAGTTATTAAAGTTAATTGCAGTTCCTTTAATAATAGCCTCTTTGGTAAAAGGAATTTCTGATTTAAAAGATATTTCAAAATTTAAAAATATAGGATTAAGAACTATTGGTATTTATATTGGAACTACTGTTGTTGCAATTACTATTGGTTTGTTTTTGGTAAATATTGCTCAACCTGGAGAAGGTATATCAGAAGAGACCATCACAAAACTTACAGAAACTTATGCAAATAGCTCTAGTGTACAATCTAAAATTCAAGAAGCTACAAACCAAAAAAATAGTGGTCCCTTACAGTTTTTAGTAGATATGGTTCCAGATAATGCAATGAAAGCTATGAGTAATAATAAAGCCATGTTACAAGTTATTTTCTTTACTATTTTTTTAGGAATATCTATGTTGTTAATTGGTGAAAAAAGAGCGAAACCTTTAAAAGATTTTTTTGACTCTTTAAATGAAGTTGTCTTAAAAATGGTAGATTTAATTATGCTTTTTGCGCCTTATGCAGTTTTTGCATTGTTAGCCAATGTAGTGGTTTCTTCGAATGACCCAGACTTATTGTTAGCATTATTGAAATATGCATTTACCGTTGTTGGTGGTTTACTAATTATGGTTATTTTCTATATGATTTTAGTTAGTGTTTTTACTAAAAAAAATCCACTTTGGTTTTTAAAACAATTAAGTCCAGCTCAATTATTAGCATTCTCTACAAGTTCTAGTGCAGCAACCTTACCAGTTACAATGGAAAGAGTAGAAGAGCATATTGGTGTAGATAAAGAAGTATCGAGTTTTGTGCTACCGGTTGGAGCTACTATTAATATGGACGGAACGTCTTTATATCAGGCAGTAGCAGCCGTTTTTATAGCTCAAGCATTAGGTTTCGACTTAACCTTTGCCAACCAATTAACTATTATTTTAACAGCACTTTTAGCGTCTATTGGTTCGGCTGCTGTTCCTGGAGCTGGTATGGTGATGTTAGTTATAGTATTAGAATCTGTAGGATTTCCAGCAGATAAATTAGCTATAGGATTGGCCTTAATTTTTGCAGTTGATAGACCTTTAGATATGTGTAGAACAGTAATTAATGTTACTGGTGATGCTACTGTTGCATCTTTAGTTGCAAAATCTGTTGGAAAGCTAGGTGAACCTAATCCAAAAGAGTGGGACGATAATTATAATGAAGTAAAATAAAATATCAATAAAAAATAGTATTTTTAGACATCAGTAATTTTTATTATTGATGTTTTTTATTTTCTAACAAACTTAATATATAACTATGAATATTTGCTTTTTAATGTATCCTTGGGAAAGTATAAAATCACCTGAAAATGATACCTCATTAACACTAATTCACGAGTGTTCTAAACGTGGCCATGGTGTTGCTATTTGTACACCTTCAAACTTGACCATTAGAAATAGTGTTACCAATGCATTTTGTACCATTTTAAATAGATTAGAAAAAACTCCAAGTAACATTAAAACTTTTTATAATAAAACCACTACACGTGGAGAAATGCTACCTTTAGCTGGTTTCGATGTAATTTTTATGCGTGCAGAACCACCTTTAGATCCGTTGATGTTAAATTTTTTAGACTCGGTTAAAGATGATGTTTTTATTGTAAATTCTGTTCAAGGAATGCGTGAAGCAAATAATAAATTATATACAGCAGTTTTTGAAGATCCAAATAACGAGATTATTCCGGTTACTCATGTTTCAAAAAATAAAGATTATTTAATTAGAATGATTGAAGAGTCTTCTTCAGATAAAATGATTTTAAAACCATTAAACGGTTTTGGGGGTTCTGGGGTTATTTTGATTGAAAAATCAGCCATGGGAAATATCAATTCTTTGTTAGATTTTTATATTTCTAAAAGTGATGGCGGATCAGATTATGTAATTCTACAAGAATATATTGAGGGAGCAGATAAAGGAGATGTGAGAATATTAATTTTAAACGGTGTGCCAATCGGAGCAATGAAAAGAATTCCTGGAGAAAAAGATCATCGCTCTAATATTTCTGCGGGAGGTACAATAGCAAAACATAAACTGTCTAAAGAAGAAAAGCTTTTATGCACTAAAATTGGTCCGAAGTTGGTAAAAGACGGGCTTTATTTTGTTGGAATTGATGTAATTGGAGGAAAATTAGTAGAAGTTAATGTAATGTCTCCCGGAGGAATCACTTATATGAATAAAGTATATAAAACTAGAATTCAAGAAAAAGTAATCAACTTTATTGAAAGCAAGGTTTTAGAACGTGATGCTGCATTTAGAAGAAAATCTACGTTGAAAAAATTAGTCGATGAAGCTTAAACTTTTTTAATATATATCTATGGTGTTAAAAAGTTCATTGGTTTCTGTTGATTGGTTATATACGCATTTAAATGATAATAATTTAATCCTATTAGATTGCACTATTTCAAAAGTTACTGCCAATAAAAGTCATTCAGTTATAAAAAATAAACAATGTATTAAAGGTGCTGTATTTTTTGATATTAAAAATGTATTTTCTGATATATCTGCTGAATTTCCAAACACTGTTTTGCCTCCAAATGTTTTTGAAAAAAAAGCGCAAAACTTAGGTGTAAATAAGGATAGCTGTATTATTTGTTACGATGATTTAGGGATGTACTCTTCACCTAGAGTTTGGTGGAATTTCAAACTAATGGGATTTGATAACATTGCTGTTTTGGATGGTGGGTTACCAAAATGGAAAGAGAACAATTATCCGATTGAAAAACCTAGAAAACATCAACTAAAGAAAGGAAATTTTATAGCAAGATATCATCCTAAAAAAGTAAAGTTTACTTCAGACGTAATAGAAGCTATACATAATGATAATATTATAATTGCAGATGCACGTTCAAAAGGGCGTTTTTACGGATCAGCAACAGAACCAAGAAAAGGCGTAAAAAGTGGTCACATACCCAATTCTGTGAGTTTGCCATATTCCGAAATTCAAAAAGACGGATTATTATTATCAAAAGAAGAATTAAAATCTATTTTTAATCAAATAATACTAAAAAAAGAAGAATTAATATTTTCTTGTGGAACAGGAATTACCGCATCAGTTTTGGCTTTAGCTGCAGAAATTGCAGGGTTAAAAAACTATGCAGTTTATGATGGTTCTTGGACGGAATGGGGAAGTACAAACAATTTACCAATAGCATTGTAATTATGAGTTTAAATTGGACAAAAAAAGAGTTTTTAGCATATGTATTATTGTATGCAGCACATTGTAATCATTTTGAAACTAAAGAAGAAGAGCATTATATATTATCTTTAATAGATGAAAAAACATTTCATAGAATTCACACAGAAGTAGTGGTAGATTCAGACGAGGAGAATTTAAATAAAATTCAACAGTATTTATCAGAAAATAAATTTAATCAAAACGAAAAAGAAGTACTTTTAAGAGAAGTTAAAAATGTATTTTTTGCGGATGGTTCTGTAGATATTATTGAGAAAAAAGTGTACGGTATATTAAAGAAAATAATTGGTTAGGCATGCAAAGGTTATCTGTTGAAAAAATTATTCTGAAAATAGAAAACGAAGAAACGTTTGAAGCTGTTTCTAAAGATTATTCTTTTACAATTAAAATTGATGAGTACGTGCATTATGCTTGTGGTGCTGTACACGACGGACATCAGTTTCGAAAAGAATTGTGGAACAATTGCATGCATACAGAATACGAACGTTGGTTTGAAGAAGACCCTGAGACCAAAGAAATGGTAAAAAGTCATCCAATTGTAATTGCTGGTTGCGATTCGCGTTTTGAATACGATTTAAACAGGGCTCCCCAAACGGCAATTTATGAAGATGCTTGGGGAAAGCAATTATGGAAAAACCCTTTGCCTAAAGAAATGCATGTAAAAAGTTTAGAAAAACACGCTAATTTTTACAAAGTTGTTCATACATTAATTTCTAAATTAGAAGAAAAGTTTGGTGTCTGTATTGTTTACGATATGCATTCTTACAATTGGAAACGTTGGACAAGAGAAGTACCTACATGGAATTTAGGGACTTCTAATATTGATAATAAAAGGTTTGGAAACGAAGTAGCTTCATGGAGTACCACACTAGGAAAAATGAAACTACCAAACAATATTAAATCGACTTCACTAATCAACGATACTTTTCAAGGAAATGGATATTTCTTAAAATACATCACTCAAAACTTTAATAATACATTAGTGTTAGCAACAGAAATTGCAAAAGTTTATTGTGATGAATTATCGCAAATAATGTATCCAGAAGTAGTAGTGGCTGTTGAAAAATATTTAAGAACAGCGTTAAAAACTCACGCAGATGATTTTTATAAAGCGCATAAATTGTAATTTTGCAGTTCTTAATAGAATATTGAATGATGAAGGATAGCGTTTCTGTAAAAAATCAAAAATTATTTGAGATTGATCAAAAAATTGATGCATTGGTCAAGAAGATAGAGATGCTCAATTATGTGAATCCAAATAATATAGAATCGGAAAAAGAAATCTTTTTTAATTCTAAATATTTAACAGACCCGAAGTTTACTTACCCAAAAAGAGATTTTGATAAATTTTCTTTGCATAAAGAGTTTTTTGCCTTAAAAATTGATGATATCGAAGATGAGCGTTTGCGAGATTTTTATGAAGATATTATTTATTTTTATTCGGGTTTGATTCAATGTATAGAAACCATTGGTAAGGGTAAACGTTTTTATTACAATAGTTTACGTTCTTTTGGAACTCCGACAGAACAAGATGTAGAAAACGCAAAATTTATATTGCATTTTGAGAGTGAAGATGCAAAATCAGAAATATTTCAACCAAAATATACGGCCACAGAATCACATCATTTTTTTAGAGAATATTCTAAAAATTACGATTTTAGTTACAGCATAAAAAATGCTACAGCTATGGGGGCTATAGCTATGGTTTCCAATAGCATTCAAGCTTTGGTATTGAATGAGAATCATACGTTTTCTGATAATGAAATCAACATTTTAACTAATCATGAAATTGGCGTACATATGGTAACTACCATGAACGGAATGTTACATCCTTTAAAGATATTTTCTCATGGTTTCCCTAATAATGAAGAAACACAAGAGGGGTTAGCTGTATTTAGTGAATATATGTCAGGTAATTTAACCATTAAGCGTTTAAAGGAATTGGCATACAGAGTTTTAGCAGTTGATAGTTTAGCCAAAGGATATTCGTTTTCAAGAACATTTAGAATGTTACATAACGGTTACGATTTAGATAGAGAAGAAGCTTTTTATATTTCAGTTCGTGCACATAGAGGAGGAGGTTTTACCAAAGATTACTTGTATTTAACCGGATTAAAAAAGATTTACGATTATCATCAAGAAGGTAAAGATTTAAGTTTGCTGTTAACGGGTAAAGTATCTATTGAGTTTGTAGAAGATATTAAGTATATGATTGCTCACAACCACGCTATTCATGCGAAGCATGTCACAGATTCTTATGCTATAAATAAAAACACCAACAAAACCGTAGATTTTATTTTACATAACTTGAAGTAGTTAGCAAGCATTTACTGTTTATTCGCTAAATTTATTTCCTTAAGTAGTCTAATCTAATTAAATCAGATTTTTCTTTTGTTAAGTAACCCTTTTTATTGGCTACTAAATATATTTCATCACTTATATCTTTTTCACAATTTTAGCTAACGGTTTTGTGTATATTTTAGTTACATGGTTTGAGTACTAAATTTAGCAAATAATTACTGAATGGAAAATCCGTGAGAACTTTCGCACATAAACAATTAGCTAGAAATAAAGTTTATGCTTTGTTAGCATCAGTTTATTTTTTTACGATTTTTTTTATTACAAGCTTTGAATTTAATGTAAAATACCCAAAATAAATTCCAGAAGGAATGCCTGATACATCAATATAATTTTGATAAAAAGAATTGACCTGATAAACAATTCGTCCATTTAAATCTGAAAGACAAAATTTTGCGATCAATGTATTATTTTTTAATTTAAAATAAAGCCTATTTTTTACAGGATTTGGATACAACTGTATGTCATTTGAATATAAATCTAGTAAACCAAGGGATGAGAAATATTCATCAGCACCAACATCATACAGACCATCAGTAGGGCGTTCTTCACCATCTATATCTTTGGTAACTTCGCTAACTTCTACTCCTGCATCTATCGCTGGCGAATCACTTGTTATATGGTAGTTATAATTACTAATATCAACAAATTTTGCATCTGCTACATTTTCAATAACAAGGTTTCCTTCTCCTCCTAATTGATTATTTTCAAAACTACTACCATTTCCAACATAGAAATTGTTCTTATTAGCACCTGTTATATTATTGGACTGAAAACGAACATGCCTTACCTTATTGTTTACAAATGTGTTGTTATAAACTCGAAGATTAGAACCTACTCTTGCGTTGAGGCCATGTTCGAGGTTATCATGAAAAATATTATTTCTGATAACAACATCTTCAGTAGTACCTGCATTTTCAATTTCAATACCATCTATACAATCCGTAAATCTATTGCCTTCTATTATGACATTCTTTGTGCCTAAATGCATCACAAGTCCTTCTCCGGAACTTCCTGTACATCCAAGTTGAGTATCTTTCTCACAAGGTCTAAACCCTTTAAATACATTATTACGAACATAGATTGGACCAATCGTTTGCTTTAAATCGACACCATTTTCACCAGTTCGAGGTTTAGTAACTTCAAAGAGATTGTTTTCAATGGTGATGTTTGTGATGTTACTTCCAGAATGACCACATTGGAATCCATCAGCACCTATGTTTCGAAACGTACAATTACGAACGATTATATCATGTCCCTCGCTACCAATATTAATGGCATGAATATCTCTATCTATAGTATTTCCAGGGGCATCAATAAACTTACAGTTATCAATAATAACATCAGTTGCACCAATTATTGAAATGATTGGTTTTTTATAATTGATAAAGGTACAGTTGGTAATTCGTGAGCCGTTATTATTAGAATCTATTCGAATAGTTCCCGCCCCAGAGTTTGCATCAAAAGTTTTACCAATGTGAATAATGGCTTGTGAATAAACAGCTACTTTTATTGGTAGTAAACAAATAGCAAGCATTATTTTTAATTTTCTTTTCCTGCACTGAGAGATGTAACACATAATGTTTCTACAATTTTTGTAAGTTGATGACGCTGTATTCGAATTATTTTTTTAATTTCTTATTTTACTTTAAACTAGACTCTTAATTTTAAGTAAGTAAATATACTATTTTGGAATGGTTATTTATTCATAAGCATTGTATTATAAATATACTCATGAGAAATTTATCATTCTTATGTTTTTTGCAAAAAAAAACATCTGTTTTAAATATTTAGTCTTAATGTATTAAAGTCATTAATAACCAAATCTGCATTTTCTAATGTTTGGCCTTCTGCCATCGGGTTTTGATACCCAATAACAAAAATATTTGCGCCATTTGCAGCATGTACACCATTGTCTGAGTCTTCAATAACAATACAGTTTTCTTTAGGGGTATTTCCTAAAATGGCTGCTTTTTCAAAAATTTCTGGATGCGGTTTAGAAGCTGTTAAATCGGCACCACTAATTTTAGCTGTAAAAAAGCGGTCTAAATCAAAACGCTTAAAAACTCTATCGATGTTTACCATAGCAGAAGAAGAGGCTAAAACTAAAGTAAATCCTTTATTGTAAAAGTGTTTAATTAAATTTTCAACACCTTTTACCAAATGCAAATTGGGGTCGTTTTCGAAAAAATTTACGTAACGTTTTCTTTTATGCAGTACCAATTCTTCTGGGCTTAAATTTAAATTAAAATGAGCCACTAATTTCTGAAAAGCATTAATGGTAGAAGAACCGGTAAATGTTTTGTATAAATCGTCAGAAACCGTAACTCCAATAGCTTCAAACGTTTGGTAATAGGCCTTCTTATGAATTTCTTCAGAATCTATGATAACGCCATCCATATCAAAAATGATACATTTTATATTTTTTGGTAGGTTCATTTTAATCTAAAAATTTAGCTTTTAATTCAGGTGTTGGTAGCATACAACTTTCTTTTTTACCGAACCATTTGTAACGATTTTTGGCAATAAAATCGTAAACTAAATTTCGAAAACCTTCAGGAAAAATCCAAAAAACTTGAGTAAGTTGCCAGAACCCCCCAAAATCATTCATTACCTTAAGTGCTGCTGTAGATTTTATATCGTAAGAAACTCCTGGTTCATATAAAATTATAGAATCAATTTTAGAGGTATTTATTTTTAAATGATTGATAATCTTTTGTCCAGAATCAGATTGTAGTGCAGTAAATAGAAAAGTATTTTTCCTATCGTTTTTAATCACTTTTAACACAGAATTGTTGCATAAGTTGCAAACTCCATCAAATAGAATTATTTTTTTGTTTTCTGGTAATTCTGTCATTTTTAGGATTAGAAATAATACCAATGCAAAGATAATTTATCTTTTTTTAAATTTAGTGTAACATTTTTTTTATTCACACGTCTTATGGTTGTATTCTATAAAGTAGTTGTTTGATTTAACAAAAAATTAGCAACACCAGTAAAAAGCTTTAGGTACTTTAGTTTAAAATTAACCAACTAATGATTAAAATAGAAAAGCTTCATAAATCTTATCCAATCGGTAAAGATTCACTTCACGTTTTAAAAGGGATTGATTTACATATTAAAGAAGGAGAATTTGTTTCCATTATGGGGTCTTCTGGTTCTGGAAAATCTACTTTATTAAATATCGTAGGTTTGTTAGATATACATGATGAAGGAAGTTATTATTTAAATGGACAATTAATAAAAGATTTAAATGAGAAAAAAGCAGCTATTTTAAGAAACAAATTTTTAGGATTTGTTTTTCAATCATTTAATTTAATATCATACAAAACTGCTTTAGAAAATGTTGCATTGCCTCTGTACTACAAAGGGATGAACAGAAAAGAACGTTTAAAAGTGGCATTAGAATATTTAGATAAAGTTGGTTTAAAAGACTGGGCTAACCATTTACCTAATGAACTTTCTGGAGGACAAAAACAACGTGTTGCCATTGCAAGAGCTTTGGTAACAAAGCCAAAAGTTGTTTTAGCAGATGAGCCAACAGGAGCATTAGATTCTACAACTACAGATTCAGTAATGGATTTGTTAAAAGATATTAACGATGAAGGTATGACCGTTTTTGTGATTACTCACGAAGAAGAAGTTGCAGAACAAACCAAACGAGTTGTGCGTCTAAAGGATGGAGTTATAATTAGTGACGAATTAACCAAAACAGCTAAAGCCGTTTAATCATGTTCGATTTAGATCGTTGGAGAGAAATATTTCAAAGTATTAATAAAAACAGATTACGTTCTGTAATGTCTGGTTTAACAGTTGCTTTTGCTATTTTACTATTTACTTTATTATTTGGAGTAGTTAGTGGATTAAGCAACTCTTTTAAATCTGCATTTGCTGACGATGCTCAAAATATGATGGTGGTTCGTGTTTGGAAAACTTCTAAGCCATACAAGGGTTTACAAACAGGAAGAAGAATTCAACTTAGAAACAACGATTATGATTTTGTTAAAGAAGAATACGAAAAGAATATTCAATACCAAACAGCTAGAATTTACAAAAGTGTAAGCATTAAATATAAAAATAATGCAGACAATTATCGTCTAAGAGCAGTTCATCCAGATCATCAATATTTAGAAAAAACAATTATAGATGAGGGTAGGTATTTAAATGAAAGAGATTTAAAAGAGAAATCTAAAGTTTTAGTGATTGGTAGATTGTTAAAAAAAGATTTGTTTGGTGAAAAACCAGCCTTGAATAAAAGAGTGAACGTGAATGGAAGTTCTTTTTTAATTATTGGTGTTTTTTCTGATGATGGTGGCGATAATGAAGAAAGACAAGCCTATATGCCAGTTACTACTGCTCAAATGATGTATGGTAATAACGATTACATTAGTCAAATAAACTTAGGTTATAATCCAAATTTAAGCTTAGATGCTGCCATTGCATTTGGTAATAAAATGGAGCGCGATTTACGTAAGAGGATGAATATTCACCCAGACGATCAAAGTGCACTCTCTGTTCGTAATATGGCAGAAGCAAATAAAGGTGTGGGGCAATTTATGTTTATATTGTATATCATTGTAATATTTGTAGGTTCAGGAACTTTAATAGCAGGTATTATAGGTATTTCTAATATTATGATTTTTGTGATTAAAGAACGAACTAAAGAGTTTGGTATTCGTAAAGCTTTAGGTGCTAAACCTTCTTCTATTGTAGGTATGGTAGTACAAGAATCTGTATTGATAACCACATTAGCAGGGTATTTAGGTTTATCTTTAGGAACTTATATTCTAAGTTTAGAGTCGCTTCAAGAGGTTTTAGAAAAATATTTTATTAAAGAACCAAGTGTAAGTCCTGGAATTGTAATTGGAGCAACAATTGTATTAATTTTATCTGGATTAATTGCAGGTTATGTGCCTGCAAAAAAAGCCGCAAATATTAAACCTATAGAAGCCTTAAGAGCAGATTAGTTATGAAGTTTTTATTCGATTCAGATACATGGCAAGAAATTTACGGGAGTATTCGTAAAAATAAAATTAGAACTGTAATTACAATTATAGGTGTATTATGGGGTATATTCTTGCTGGTTGTACTTTTAGGTGCAGCTAGGGGAATGGAAAATGGCTTCAAAAAAATATTCGGTGATTTTGCAACCAATAGTGTTTTTGTATGGACACAAAGAACAGATACACCTTTTAAAGGTTTTCAGAAAGGGAGAAGATTTAATCTGAATATGAATGATATTGAGGCTTTAGAATCGGAATATGATGACAAGATTAAATTTTTGGCACCAAGAAATCAGACTAGTAATTTACTTGTTCATGATTTTAAATCAGGAAGCTTTCAAGTAAGTGGAGATTATCCAGTTTTGGATAGAATTCAAAAAAAGAAATTAGTTTACGGAAGATTTATCAATCAGAATGATATTTTATTAACGTCAAAAGTTACTGTAATTTCAGAAGATATGTATAAACAATTGTTTGATAAAGATGAAATGCCAATTGGAGAATACATTAAAATTAATAGTATAAACTATAAAGTTGTCGGGGTTTATGGAGCTTCTAATGGAATTGATTTAGACGGGGATACTGCCTATATTCCTTTTACAACATTTAGAAAAGTATATAACACTGCCGATAATATAGATTGGATGGTAATTACAGCAAATAAAAATGTAGATATCAAACAGATGGAAAGTGATATAAAACTAACCTTAAAAAGTTTACACAAAGTTCATCCTGAAGACAATAGAGCCTTTGGTTCTTTTAATTTAGGAACTGAGTTTGCTAAGTTTACAGATTTTTTAACAGGTATGCAGTTTTTAACTTGGTTTGTTGGTATTGCAACTCTAATTGCTGGAGTTTTTGCCATCGGAAATATTCTGTTAATTACCGTAAAAGAGCGTACAAAAGAAATTGGAATTAGAAGAGCTCTTGGAGCAACACCAAAAAGTATTAGACAGCAAATAATTTTAGAATCTGTTTTTTTAACCACGGTTGCAGGTATGCTAGGTATAGTATTTGGAGGTCTAATATTATTTATTATTGATGCTGCTTTTGGTCAAGGAGATGATGCAGCTTTAATAAATCCAACCGTAAATATTCCTATAATTATTATAGCCTTTACAACATTAATTGTGTTAGGAACCTTAATTGGCTTAATTCCTGCACATATGGCGACCATAGTTAAACCAATAGAAGCCTTAAGAGAAGAATAAATTAATCAACAAATCATGAGTAAAAGAGCAAAGATCATTTTAATTGTAATAGCAATACTATTTGTAGCTGCACTTATTTGGTTCGGTAAAAAGAACAAAAAAAGTATAGTAGAGTACGAAACAGAGAAACCTTTTAAAACTACGATTGTTAAAAAGACAGTTGCTACTGGTAAAGTAACTCCATTAGAAGAAATTGAAATAAAACCTCAAATTACTGGTATTATTGATAAAATTATGCTTTTAGAAGGCTCTAAAGTTAAAAAAGGAGACCTAATCGCAACTGTAAGAGTTGTGCCTAATGAGCAATCTTTAATTAGCGCTAGAGGTAGAGTAGATAATATTAAAATAAGATTAAACAATGCTAAAGTTTCGTATTTAAGGAATAAAACTTTATTCGAAAAAGGAGTTATAGCTAGAGCTGCATATGAAGCGGTTGAGTTAACTTACAGACAAGCGCAACAAGATTTAAAAAATGCACAGAATGATTATTTAATCATTAAAAAAGGATCAGCAGGTTCTGGTGGAGCAGCTAATACAAATATTATAGCTCAAATTTCTGGGACTATATTAGAGATTCCTGTTAAAGAAGGGGATCAAGTAATCCAATCTAATAACTTTAATGCTGGTACTACTATTGCCTCAATAGCAGATATGAGTAAGATGATTTTTGAAGGTAAAGTAGATGAGTCAGAAGTTGGAAAATTGGTAAAAGGTAGTGATATAGAAGTTTCTATCGGTGCTATAGAAGGTAAAAAATTTCCGGCAAAATTAAATTTTGTAGCTCCAAAAGGTACAGAAGAAAACGGTGCAGTTCAGTTTAAAATAAAAGCAGATGTTTCTTTAGATGATAAGTTTTTTATTAGAGCTGGTTACAGTGCAAATGCAGATATTGTTTTAGAGAAAAAAGATAGTGTCTTATCAATAAAAGAAGCGTTATTAAAGTTTGATAAGAAAACTGAAGAGCCTTATGTAGAGGTAAAGCAAGCTGATGGAAAGTTTAAAAAAGTTACCTTGAAATTGGGCACCTCAGACGGTATTAATGTAGAGATTTTAGAGGGAGTTGTTGCAGATGATGAAATTAAAATATGGAACAAAGTTTCTAAAGATGAAAAGAAAAAAGATAATTAATAGAATACATTAAAAATTTAAAAGAGGAACTCATTTTTATGAGTTCCTCTTTTTTTTACCACCAAATCATAAATATTTTTAGAATCACACCATTTTCTTGTTTAAACCAACATAATGGTGAGTATTTTTTGTGATAAAATTCTTTGCAAATATCAGTAAAATCAGGATAATTCATCCAATTCACATTTTTACACGGTTTAATTATCCAATCTTTTTTATTAGGAATATAAAATTTACAATTCGAAAATTGAGATAATTGTTCATGATTCAGGTAATACCCAGAAATGCAATCATTATTTAGTATTTCAAGTGTTATGTTCTTTTTTGAAAAAGGAATAAATAATTGCGCTTTAAAATATACTTGCTGTGCTATTTGTGATGCTTGTAAATTAATAGAATTTAAATATTCTTTACACTCTTTGGTATATAATAGGGGTAGTTGTTTTTCTTTGAGTTTAGTAAGTTTTTCGATTAAAGAATCTTTTCTGTTTGGACCAATAAAATGATCGATTTCAGAAGTGCCAACTGTACAATCATAGAGATAAAATTTATAAATTATTTCTAAATGTATAACTGTATTATCTCTTTTGATGATGCAATCTAACTCACCTAAGGTTCTTTTATTTTGCTGAATTTGGATGTTCTCACAAAGCATATCAATATGGTCTTCTTGTGATAATTGAAAAGAAACCAAACGTTCTATATATTTTCCTAAACGTAGTTTTTTATTAACATCAATAGTTATACGATTAGTTTTTTTTGGGGATTTAAACTGGGTTAAATCAAGTACAGCATTACCTTTCCATAGACTTGGAGTTTTTAAAAAACTTTCGTATCGATTTTGGATGTCTTTGATTTTTTGACGCATGAGAAAACCGAAGTTACAAATCTATTTTGTAAATTGACGTTTTAAATTTATCAAAATGCAAATCGAAAAAAGTACCTACAATTTTTTAAAAGACTTACAAAAAAATAATACTAGAGATTGGTTTGCAGACAATAAACCTTTATATACCAAAGCTTTGAAAAATGCAAAAGATGTTTTTGCAGATATAAACCAAAAGCTACAAGAGCACGACGAGATAGAAAAATCGAAAATGATGCGTATTTATAGAGATGTTCGTTTTTCTAAAGACAAAACACCTTACAAAGCTCATTTTGCAAATTCTTATTCAAGACTTGGTAAAGAGCTAAGAGGAGGTTATTTTTTAAGAATTAGACCTGGAGAATCGTTTTTGGCAGGCGGATTTTGGGAACCAAATAAAGAAGATTTATTTAGAATTCGAAAAGAAATAGAAATGGATGCTTCTGAAATTCGTGGAATTTTAGAAGATAAAAATTACATAAAACATTTTGGTGGTAAATTTGAGAGTTTTGGTGAATTGAAAACTGCACCAAGAGGATTTGATGCAGCACATCCAGATGTAGATTTGTTAAGAAAAAAAGGCTTTATTGCAGTAAAAAACTTTTCTGATAAAGAAGTATTAGCGGTAGATTTTACGGATAAAGTAAATGAAGGTTTTAAGGCTTTACGTCCGTTTTTTAATTTGTTTAGCGATATTTTAACAACAAATTTAAATGGAGAGTCTATTATCTAAATGAGTACAGTTTTTGAATTAAAAATTAAAGTTTCTCTTGATGATATAGATACATTAGATCATGTAAATAATTTGGTGTATGTAAAGTGGATGGACGACATTGCAACCACACATTGGAATTTTTTGACTAAAGACAATCCTTTACCTCAATATGTTTGGGTTGTAATGCGTCATGAAATAGATTATTTAAAGCAAGCAGGATTAGGTGATGAAATTACAGTAAAAACGTGGGTAGGAGAGACTAGAGGAATTACTTCTGTGCGTTTTATGGAGTTTTATAAAAACGAAGATTTGTTGGTAAAAGCCAAAACAACTTGGGTAATGTTAGACGCTAAAACACATAAACCCACTAGAATTAGAGAAAATGTTTTAAAAGTATTACAGCCATCTAAATAAAAGTATCTTTGCATAAAATTTAGATACAAAATGTCCACTTTTTCATCGTTAGGAGTTCAAAAAGAATATATAAAATCTATTAAAGAAATCGGAATTTCTATACCTACAGAAATTCAAGAGAAAACAATCCCTACTTTATTAAAATCTAAAACAGATTTTATTGGTTTGGCACAGACTGGTACTGGGAAAACAGCAGCTTTTGGTTTACCTATTTTGCATCATATTGATGCAGATTCAGAGCATATTCAAGCATTAATTTTATCACCAACTAGAGAATTGGTTCAACAAATAAAAAAACAATTGTTCAAGTTTACTAAATATAGTAACCAAAGAATTTTTGTGGAAGCTGTTTTTGGAGGAGAAAAGATTGACAGACAAATGAATAATTTGAAAAGAACAACTCATATTGTTGTGGCTACTCCTGGTCGGTTAATCGATTTAATAGAAAGGGGCGCTGTAGATATAAGTCATGTTAACACAGTAGTTTTAGACGAGGCTGACGAAATGTTAAGCATGGGTTTTAAACAAGATTTAAATAGAATCTTAAAATTTACAACAACGTCAAACAGAAAAACGTGGTTATTCTCGGCTACTATGCCAGATGAAATTAAACGTATAGTAAAAACTTATATGGATGCTAATGCTCCAAGAGTAGAAATCAATAGAAATGCTTTAGTTAATGCTAATATTCGTCATCAATTTGCTAGAACAACATTAAAAGAAAAGACAGATGATATTGTTACTTTTTTAGAAAAAAGACAAGCTCATAGAGGAATTATTTTTTGCAGGACCAAAGCTGGTGCACAGAATTTATCAAAACAATTGATAGAAGAAGGGTTTTCTGCTGCTGCTTTAGAAGGTGATATGCAACAAAAAGAGCGTGATAAAGTAATGCGTGCTTTTAAAAATGAATCCTTACAGTATTTAATTTCTACAGATGTTTCGGCTAGAGGAATAGATGTTAAAGGTTTAGAGTTTGTGGTTCACCATCAATTACCAGAAAAATTAGAATACTACACTCACAGAAGTGGTAGAACAGCAAGAGCGGGAAAAACAGGAATTTCAATTGCTTTTGTTTTACCATCAGAAATCGAAAAAATTCATCAAATACAAAAAGAATTGAACATTAAATTTACAGAGGTTAACGTTTAAAATGGAACTAATTTATGTGTTAGACATACTGGGTACTTTTGCATTTGCAGTTAGTGGTGCTTTGGTTGCAGCAGATAAAAAATTCGATTTGTTTGGAGTTATTATTATTGCTTTTGTAACTGCTGTTGGAGGTGGTATGTTGCGAGATGTTTTAATAGATGCTCATCCAATAAATTGGATTGGAGATTTAAATTATCTATATACCATTTTTGCGGCTGTATTGTTAACGTTTTTATTTAAAAGCAAAATTTTACCTTTGAGTAAAACACTTTTTTTATTTGATACTATTGGTTTGGGTGTTTTTACCTTATTGGGTTTACAAAAGGGTTTATTTTATCATTTGCATCCGATTATTGCATTAATTATGGGAATGATCTCTGCTGTTTTTGGAGGAGTTTTACGCGATGTCTTAACCAATAAAGTACCATTGATTTTTGAGAAAGAAATTTACGCTTCTGCTTGTTTAGCTGGAGGTGTGACGTATTTAGCGCTAAATCATTTTAATATTTCAGAGAACTTGGTATTTATTATTTCGGCATCTGTTATCGTTATAATTAGAGTTATTGCTGTAAAATTTCATTTGCAATTGCCAAAAATTAAAGATGATCTGTTTGGTAAATCATAAAAAAAGACTTTAAATAATTTTAAAGTCTTTTCTTCTTGAAAACTATTTAATTAATTTACATCTTTCATTAATTCTTTTACAGAACGTATGAGTTGTTGATCAATTCCATTGTCAATTTTACCAGGCATATTTTTAACTTTAATCATAGGTTCCGTTTGGTTGTTTTCCATCCATTCACCAGCTTTATTCTTTGCACTTACTGGTACAACACCCCAGTAAGAACCATTTGGTAAACCTTCCCATCCAGCAAAACTACAAGTTCCAGGAACAGGCATTCCTACAGTTTTTCCAATTTTTAAATCGGTATAACCTTGTGCATAACAATGACCATCAGAATAATTACTTTCATTAAACATTGTTAAAGTTGGTTTTGTCCATCTCGATGTAGGTTCTCCACCTACAACTTTAGCAGCCGTAGCATAAGTAATAAAAGGTACTCCAGTAAAAAACATTGCTAAATCTGCAACTAAATCTCCGCCACCATTAAAACGTGTGTCTACAATTACTCCTTTTTTATCTAAATATTTACCCATCATATCTTGATAAATACTTCTATAAGGTCCATCTCCCATACCGGGAATATGTACATAACCTAATTGTCCGTTACTTAATTTTTCGACTTCTTTTTCGTTGGTTTTTACCCACCTTTTGTACAATAGCCCATATTCAGCACCCAAAGAAATTGGCTTAACAGTAATGTTCTGTGTTTTTTTATCATTAGGATTGTAAATTTCTAGTAACATAAATTTGCCAGATTTTCTATTGAAATACTTAGCAACATCTTGATTTTTATCGATAGTTATGCCATTAATTTTTTTGATAATCATCCCTGAAGAAACTTTAAAGTTTGCCTTGTCTAAAGGACCTCCTTTAATAATTTCTTCAATTCGGATTCCATCATCTTTAAAATTATAATCCATAAAAATACCTAAAGATGCAGTTGCATCTGCGTTAGAGACATTACTGCCTCTGTAGCCAGAACCAGCGTGAGAAACATTTAATTCTCCCAATAATTCAGATAACATTTCAGAAAATTCGTAAGCATTACTAATATGAGGTAAGTATTTTTGATATTCTTTTTTCATTTTATTCCAATTAATACCATGGAAAGTGGGTTCGTAAAATATTGCGTTTGTTCTTATCCAAACATGGTCAAACATTGCTTCTCTTTCTGCATATTCATCTAATTTTATTTCTCCTTTAATTTTAACAGTTTCTCTTTTTTTAGCAGATGGGTTTAATTTTGAAATGCTTCCACCACTTAATAGATATAGGTTTTTCATTTCTTTATCCCATTGTAAACTACCATATCCAACATTTAATTTCATTAACATTTTAGTTTCTCGGGTACGTAAATTTGTACTCCAGAGGTTAGAACGACCTTCAAAACTTGCTAAATAATATAAATAATCTCCTTTTTTAGAAAGCACTGCATCTCCCAACCTAGAAGAATGTATGGTTAGTCTTTTAGTTCTGTCTTTCATGTTGTCCCAATCAAAGGTCAGAAGTTTTACTTTCTTTTTCTTAGTATCTTTTTCTTTTGCTTTTTTGTCTTTTTTCTTGTCGTCTTTTTTATTTTTAGTTTTTTGCTTTTTTTCTTCTTCTTTAACTGCTTGCATTAATTTGTAATCTTCATCACTTAGATTAAAATTATCCCAAGCATCTTGAGAAAAAAACATACTAAACACATCACTCTGAGAACGACCACTTGTAGCGTAAGATTTTAATCCGTTTCTATTACTAAACCAAAGCATTTGTTTTCCATCGTTTACCCATTTTGGTCTCCAATCGTAATAACCACTTTCGTTTAAATTTATTCTTTTAGAGCCATCAGCAGCCATTAATAAGATCTCACTATTACTAAGTGTTTTATTCCAATCTACCAATAACCACTTGCTATCTGGACTCCAGGTAAAATACTTATCTCCATCTCTCATATGGAATAAATCTTTTGGTGTTAACAAAGTCACTTCTTTTTTAGATTCTACATCTTTAATTTTAAGTGTTCTTCTGCCTTCTATAAAAGCAATTTTTTTACCATCGGGAGAGTATTGAGCTAAATAATTATCAACCTTGTTTTTAATTAAAGTTTCTTCTTTAATAAGGGTAGCAGCATAGAAAAAAGGCTCTTCTTTTCTAACTTTTTCAGTTTTAAAAACACTCCATTTTCCGTTTCTTTCGCTACTATATATTACCGATTTTCCTTCTGGTCCCCAAGAAACAAAACGCTCGTTTTGTGGCGTGTTAGTAAGTCTTTTAGTAAAAGATTTATCAACAGATGTTACAAAAACTTCCCCTCTAGCAATAAAAGCAATTTCTTTTCCGTTTGGGGAAACTGCCATTTCATTAATTCCTCCATTAACAGAAATAAATTTTTCTGTGTTTTCTTTATCTTGGGTAATGATATTTACACTGATTTTTTTAGGTTTTTGTCCTTCTCTCATAGTATACAATTCACCATCATATCCAAAGGAAAGAATTCCATTTCCAAAACTTAAAAAACGAACAGGGTGTAATTTAAAAGATGTTATTTGCTGTGATTGAGATGGATTTGATAAAGACAATTTGTGTACATTAAAAGAACCACTTTTTTCACTTAAATAGTAGATCTCTTTTTCATCGCTAGTAAAAATTGGTTGTCTGTCTTCAGCACTATTGGTGGTAATCATTTTATGATCACCTGTTTTGGTGTTATAAGTCCAAATATCTCTAGTTATAGCTGAAGTATGATGTTTTCTCCATTCATTTTCGCCTCCTTTTTTATCATGGTATAACATTGTCTTACCGTCTTTAGAAAATTGAATATCTTCTGCAGGAAGAGTTAACAATTGACTAACTCTACCTGTTTTAACAGGAACACTATATAATTCTGATTGAGATCTGTGTGGATGTTGCCTATGGTTTGCAGCATCTTGTCTTAATGCTCCAAAAACTACATTTTTATCATCTGCTGAAAATGAATAAGGGACTTCGTTATTTGAATGATAAGTTAATCTTCTAGCCTGACCTCCTTTAGAACTCATGACATAAACATCAAAATTACCGTACCTATTAGATGCAAAAGCAATTTTAGAACCATCTTTATTCCAAACCGCTTTGTAATCGTGTGCATTATGATAAGTAAGTTGTTGTGCGGTACCTCCATTAGAACTAACTTTGTATAAATCACCTTTATAAGTAAATACAATTTGAGTTCCATCTGGAGAAATTGATGAATGTCTCATCCATAATGGATTGTTTTGACTAAAAAAAGAAAAGGAAATTAGTGTGAAGAATAAGGTAAGATGTTTCATTGGATAAAAAAATTTGTCTAATTTAATGATTTGGAATTATTTGTAACTTATTATAGTGTTAAAAAAGATAAATATGGAGGCAATGAGTTTTAAAAATTTTGATGATTTTCGTTCTATATTAGGAAAGCAGTTACCAACAGGAAATTGGTATACCATTACTCAAGAAATGATAAACGATTTCGCAAATGCAACTTTAGACAAACAATGGATTCATTTAGATGAAAAAAGAGCTGCTAAAGAAAGTCCTTTTGGTAAAACTATAGCTCATGGGTTTATGTCTGTTGCTATGATTTCCAGATTTTTAGAAGAAATTTTTACTATTAAAAGTATAAAAATGGGCTTAAATTATGGATTGAATAAAGTGCGTTTTCCAAATCCCGTATTAGTTAATAGTGAACTTAGAATAAAATCTTCAGTTAAAGAAATTATAGATATCAATAATAATGGAATTAAGGTGGTTTTTAATTGTAAAATAGAAATTAGAGGAGAAGAAAAACCAGCTTGTGTTGCAGAATTTATTGCTGCATTTTTTGAATAATAAAAGCTGCTTTTAGCAGCTTTTATATGGTATTTGTTTATTATGATAGAATACCATCATCGGCACACTTTTTAGAATACCAGACTAAGAATACACCAATAATAATAACCATTAAAGGCATAATCATACCTCCTGGACCATAAACGTCCATAGCACCACTTATAAAAAAATTATAAATCATTTGAACAATAATTCCAAGAAGTGAAATTACAAAAATTGTTTTAGCTAATTTTTTTCTCATTAAAAGTAAAATACATGCAAAAAGACCGCCCCAAACTGCAATTGCAAAAGCAGCTGTTGCCCAAGCAGGAACATTTTCATATAACGCTTGTTGTTCTTTTGGTAGAGTAGCTTTTATTTCATCAGTCATAAAAGCTTGAGATAAATAAGCCATTACTCCCATAAAATTCCAAATTAGCGCAATAACACTTATTACCCAAAATGATGTTGTTGGTTTTGTAGAATTAGTCATAATTATTTTGTTTTGTTAATAGTTATTAAAAGTACAAAAATATTTGTTTAATTATAAAATGTAAAGTATATTTGTCATTATAATAAATTTGTTTGTCAAATTGTAAAATATATTATGTCAAAATCATCCATTTGCGAAAGAGAAAGAAGTCATTTAGAGAAAATGAATAAATTTCAGTTATCACATAAATTTAAAAATATAGGGATTTATATAGCTATAGGTACTTTTATTTTATTGATAGGAAGAAAGTACATAGAAAACTCTGAATGGATAAGACCAATTTTGCAGGGAGTTTTATTGGTTGGTTTATTGTTAACCTCTTTAGCTAAAGACAAAGAAGAAGATGAGTTTATTGACAGTTTACGATCACAATCTTATCGTTTAGCTTTTTTGCTTGCTATTGTGTATTCATTACTGCAACCTTTGATAAATTATGGTGTAGCTCAATTATTTAATGAAAATGATGAGTTAAAATCGTTCAACTATTTCCAGGTGTTATTTTTTATGTTGGTTGTTCAGTTGTTATTTTTTTGGCAATTAAAAAGAATGAACAACTAAGATGAAAAATACTTTAAAAGTTCAAAGAGCTATTTTAGACTTAACACAAGATGATTTGGCAAAAAAAATAGGGGTTTCTCGTCAAACTATTAATTCTATTGAGAAAAATAGGTATGTGCCTTCTACTGTTTTAGCTTTAAAGTTATCATCAGTTTTTAAAATACCAGTTAATGATTTTTTTACTTTAGAAGAAGATGATTAAACTTATTATTTATTCTTGTTTTGCCTTAATAAAAGCAATTATCAATTTGTTTACTGAGCTATAGAAATTACTGCAGCTTTAAACAATTTGGCTTTGGCTTTAAAGAATGAGTTTTCTAAAGCTATTGCTTTTAATTTAGCATCAATTAATTTTACCTCACGATAATTTACCAAGAATAAAGAACTTTCTCCTAAGAAAAACTTTCTGTCTTCAGCTTTTAATAAGGTTCCATAATCTCTAACAATGTCAGTAGTTAAACTGTTTTGAGTTGTATAAGATTTTAATTCTTGTTGAATGGCATTTACTTTATTTTTTATAGTAATTCTGGCAACTTCGTTTTCGTACTTTGTATCTTGTAATTTAATTTTTGCTAATTTATAATCTCCTCTTTCTTTTCTAAGAAATAAGGGAAGCTTAAAGTTGATTCCTGCTTTAAAATTTTCAGTATTTAGAGAGTTTATTTGATTTCTGTTTTGAGTTAAAAAATTATATTGAACATCTAATTTTGGCAATAAATTGTTCATTTTTAATTTTTTATCAATAGTTAAACTTTTAATCTTAAACTCTAATGATCTAATTTTTGGATGATTATTGATGTCGAAATTTGCATTGTTAAAAAGTGCAATATTAAAAGTAGCATCGATATTATTTAATGTTGTTATATCTGGGATAATATTGTCTTGCAGTTCTACAGGTGTATTGTCATTTAACCATAAAAAATTTGATAATTCTAAAGACGATTTTATTAATTTTATTCTTGCTTTTTCTAAATTAAGTTTTCTGTTGTTTAAAAATATTTTAGCCTCTGTAGTATCTATTGCAGGTTTTTCTCCTTCAAAAAAAGCTCTTTTAGTAGCTTTAAAACGTATGTCTGCATTAATTAAGAATTCTTGGTAAACATTTTTTTCATTATAGGCTTTTAACCAGTAAAAATAAGAAATTGAAGCATTGTAAAGTATTTCATTTACTATTATTTGTTGATCTTCTTTAGCTTGATTTACAAAGAATTTAGCTTGTTTTAAGGAAGCCATTCTTTTATTAATCAATAATCCTTTTAATAATGAAGCTGAGACTCCAGCGCTATAAAGCCCCTCGGTAGGTACATTTGCTTCTGGGTTTAAAAAAAGCCCAGTATTATTTTCAAAATTTGCTTTAAACTCTAATCCATAATAGGTTGGGATTTTAAAAGCTGCGTTTAATTTGTTAAAATATTCTTTATTTTTAAACTGTTTGTTGTCATAATCGATTTCAATTTTGGGATCAAAAGCACCCCTAGATTTTAACAGTTTAGCTTCACTTTTGTTGATGACTAAGTTGGCTTGTTTTACAATTGGATGAAATCGTTTTACATAAGTCAAATATTCAGATAATGTCATAACAGATTCAACTTTATCTTGAGCAGAAAATCCAACACTAAAAAATAAGAATAAGATTAAAATATACTTTTTCATCATAAAATTTCTTAACAAAGATTAAATACTATTTCTTCTTTTTGTCAGATTTCCTTTTTTTTCTACTTCTGGTTGATAATAGTTAGGAGGGAAGCTATTTAATTGTCTCCAAAGCTCAAACCAAATAGGTACATCTTCTAAAAGAGCAATTGTTCTTGCTCCAGAACCAACTCTAATGGCTTTAGGCCACTCATGGTCTGAGTCGTCTGGAGCAAGTAAAATTCTATATTTACCGTTTTCACTAATAAAATTTTCTATAGCTACAACTTTTGCACCGTACGTTCCGTAAGACACATTTGGCCAACCCGAAAATACTATTGCAGGCCAACCATCAAATTGTACGCGAACTTTTTCACCAATGTGTAGTAATGGTAAATCTATAGGTCTTACATAGGTTTCTACAGCTAAATCGTATTTTGTAGGCATTATACCTACCAAATCTTCACCTTCTTTAAAAGTACCTCCAATCCCGCCTTTTATAGCTTTATTAATAATTCCATTTTGCGGAGCGGTAATATATAATAAGCTGTTTCTAACCTTGTAATTACTATTACTATTTTCTAATTTAGAAACCTGAGCTTCAGCATCGAACTGACTAGACTTAGCAGTAAACATGTTACTTTGAGCTTTCGATATTTTATCAGCATAAGTAACCTTTATTTGGTTTAAATCTATTTGAGTATTAATAACATTATTTTTACTTGCCAATAATTTATTTTGCTGAGAAATAAATTTCGCTTTCTTTTCTTGTAACTTTACGCGCTTATCTTCAACATCTTTTACAGCTTTTAAACCTTCTTTTTGAAGCGTTTGTGTTCGATTAAACTGTCTTTTAGCAATGTCTATATTGGTTTTTGCAGCTTCTAAATCAATACTATCACTTTGAACTTTAAGCTTAGATTGCATTAACTTATTTTTTGCTTGTTCTGTCTTTAATTTTTGTTCTGTTTTTAAAGCTGCTATCTGTCTATTTAAGGCATCAACTTTTCCTTTATAAGAAGTTACTGATGATGATTTAGCATTAATTTGTTGATTGGTTCTCTCAATTAGTTTATCATCAAAATAATCACTTTTAATTTCTGATATTCTAAGAATAGTATCTCCTTTTTTTACTCTATCTCCTTCTTGTACAAACCATTGTTCAATTCTTCCAGGAATTTGAGATTGTATTGTTTGTGGTCTTTGGTCTGGATATAGCGTGGTTACCAAACCATTACCAGTTATGTTTTGCGTCCAAGGTAAAAAAAGGGTAATAAACCCTATAATAGCTGCTGCCAATAAAAATTTATTAAAAAACTTATAATAATTTTTATTAAATATTTCTTTTCCAGATTTATAGTTTGATAAATCTACTTTTTTATGTAATTGATTGTTAGATATGTTTAACATGGTTTGTTAATTAATAGATTTAATTTCTCCTTTTTCTAACGTAATTGTTTGACTACATTGCGTTCTCCAACTTTTTTTACTACTTACAACAATTAATGCCCAAGGTCTTTCAGGAGCAGTCAAATATTTTATAATTTCTATAGTTTCTTCTAAGATAAATTGATCTAATGGGTCTTCTAAAATCATCACCTTAGGTTGTTTTATAATAGCTCTTGCCAAAATAATTTTTTTAGCAATAGTGTAAGACATTTGTTTTCCTTCAGGATACAAAACAGTATCCAAACCATTAGGTTGTTCTTTTAAGAATTGAGATAACCCTACAATATCTAAAACTTTAAAAATAGTATCATCGTTAATAGCTGGATTTCCAAAAATTAAGTTGTCTTTTATAGAGCCTTCAAATGGAGTTTCATCTGAGAGAGATAAACCTAATTGAGAGCGGTAATGATTTAAATGTAAACTACTTAAAGATAAATTGTTAACATATATATTGCCAGCAGTTGGTTGAGTTACCCCAGAAATTAATCGTAGTAATGTAGATTTCCCCGCACCACTTTCTCCCATTACTAAAATTCTACTTTTAGGTTCTAGCTTTAAGGAAATATCTTTGATAATATGCTTTTCGCGGTTGTTAACATTGTACGATACGTTATCTAATTCTATGGTTAAACCTTCTTTAAACATAGGTGTTTCTCCCTCTTGTGGCTCTAATTCTTTATCTACAACTTGACCTATTTTTTCAATTGATGTTAAAACATCGTAAAATGATTCTAAACCAATAATTAGCTTCTCTACTGAGGCAATTACCAGAAGAATAATAATTTCTGCGGCTACAAATTGTCCAATGTTCATTTCTTGATTTAATACTAAAGCTCCACCTATTAACAGCAAACTAGCTGTAACAATTACTTTAAACCCTATCATTTGAGTAAATTGCAAAATCAATATTTTAAAATGATTCTCTCTTGCTTCTAAATATTTGCTTACTAATGCATCATTTTTTTTTAAAGCCAAGTTGGTGTTTCCAGATAACTTAAAACTGACAACAGTTCTAGCTACTTCTTGAATCCAATGTGCTACTTTATATTTGTTTTTTGACTCTACGAGGCTGGTTTCTAGACCTTTTTGTGCTGTAAATTTGAATACTACATATATTAACATTAGTAATAATATTCCGAATATTATAAAAAATGGATGATAGAATGATAGCAATATCAATGCAAATACTATTTGTAATAATGCTGTTGGAACGTCTATTAATATTTTTGATAATCCTTTTTGAATTGTTAAAGTATCAAAGAAACGGTTTGCCAATTCTGGAGGATAATAGTTTCTTAATTCAGTCATTTTAATTTTTGGAAAACGATAACTCAATTCAAAAGAAGAACGCATAAAAATCCTTTGTTGAATTGTTTCTATAATTCTTAATTGCATTAATTGTAATGCTCCAGAAAAAATTACCCCTAGCGTAACTACAATAACCAAAACTATCCAAGATGTAGAGATTTGAGCACCCTGAATTAAATTAATAATTGCTTGAATACCAAGAGGTAAAGAAAGTGCAACAACACCACCAAAAATTGCATAGTAAAAGATTTGAAGTATATCTCTTCTTTCAAGTTTTAACAAGCCAACAAAACGTTGCCAAGGGGTTAACTGTTTGTTATTCATATGTTTATTTTAATGAATTATTTGTGAGTTGAATAAAAAATTGAGTAGGTGTTTTTGTATCATTACAATTAGTGATGGACGGAAAATGTTCTTTTAGATAATGCTGATGTAAAGCGCCTTCTATTATTGTGCTAGCCAAACTAAGTGCAAAGTTATAATCATTTTTTACGGCCAAAATCATATCAGCAATTCGTGTAATTACTCTTTTGTAAATTTCGAAATAGCCTTCTTTGTTCTCAGAATCTACTTCTTTTGTTAAGAACGACTTAGAACTCTCATTTACAATTATTTTATATAAAATAGTTTCATTGATATGAGAAAAATTAGAATCTTCTTTTACAGTTCTAGTAACTATAGTAATTCCTTTGTCCAATTTTTCTTTGGCATTAGAAATGCTAAATGTTTCTATAACTAATTGATATTCTAACCAAGCCCAATACCAAGAAGATAAGTATTGTAATAATTTGTGCTTACTTTCAAAATATCTATAGATAGAACTTTCATTAGAACCTATTTTAGTGCCTAATTTTTTAAAAGTAAAGCTTTCAAATCCTATTTGGTTAATAAGTGTAATACTATGTTCTACAATTCGTTTTCCTAAATTTGAAGTTTCTGGATCTTTTATAAATATTTTATCAGGAACAGAAATTTTTAAAACTGATAATAAATCTTTCATTGTTTTTGGTTTGTTTGCAAATATAATAGTATTACTTTCATTAATTGATAGTTTTACTAGAGTTTTAATGTTTTTTTAACATAGAAGTGTTAAAAACATCTCTAAACAATAAAGAAATACTATCTTTGTAAGGTTAAGAAAGAATACTCTCCTCTCATTATAACAGTTAGCTTAGGTTTATTTTGATTTTTTAATTAAGTATTTTGCCTTAACCAGTAATAACTTAATACTCTTATATTTTTAATGGCAAAATCGCAACAAACATTTAGTAAAAGTGAAAAAGAAAAGAAACGTTTAAAAAAGCGCGAAGACAAGCGTAAAAAAATGGAAGCTAGAAAAGCTGCCAAAGAAGAAAGTGGTACATCAGGAATCCAATTTGCTTATGTAGATCATAATGGAAACTTAACTGATTCTCCACCAGATCCAGATTTAAAGGTAGAATATGAGTTAGAAGACATTCAAATTTCTACGACTAAGAAAGAAGATTTACCAGAAGAAGATCCTGTTAGAAAGGGTAAAGTTTCTTTTTTTGATACTTCTAAAGGATTTGGTTTTATTATAGATGCTGTTGATGGAGAAAAATATTTTACACACGTTAGCGGTTTAATTGATCAAATTTCAGAAAACGATAAGGTTTCTTTTGAGTTAGAAAAAGGAATGCGTGGAATGAATGCCGTTAAAGTGACAAAGATTTAATCTTTTTGTACATAAAATTTATAAAATCCTTCTTTTTTGAGAAGGATTTTTATGTTTATCATAGAATTGCTTTTAAAATTAAAACATCCTTATTTTTTAGTTTAAAGACAAGATTATATTTAAATATTAAAGTATTTTCGCAGCAGAAAAACAAACTTTTAACTAAGATACTTATGAAACTTTTTAAACATTTTATAGTTTTATTTTTATTTATTTCAACTTCTTTTATTTCGGCTCAAATTACTGGTAAAGTTATAGAAGCTGCTGATAATAATCCTTTAGAATATGCAACAATTGCTTTGTATCAAACCAATTCTAAAAGTTTAATTACCGGAGTTGTAACCGATAGCAAAGGTCAGTTTTCTATAGCTAATGTAAAATCAGGAAATTATTATATAGAAGTTTCTTTTATAGGTTATAAATCTCAAAGAATTGATGCTGTTATTACTCAAAGAAAAGGAGAAAAAAAAGATGTTGGAATTGTAAAATTATCTTTAAGTACAAATAATCAATTAAGTGAAGTTGTTATTAAAACTGAAAAAAACACGGTTTTGCATAAAATTGACCGACAAGTATTTGATACCAAAAAATACCAAAGCACTATTGGTGGAAATGCAGTAGATGTAGTTAAAAATTTACCTTCTGTAACCATAGATGGTTTAGGAGATATTAGCGTGAGAGGAAGTAAAGGTTTTACAGTTTTAATTAATGGAAAACCAACACAAGGAGATGCAAGTTCAATTTTAGCGCAATTACCAGCAAATGCATTAGAAACTATAGAGTTAATTACTGCTCCTTCTGCAAAATATGATCCTGAAGGAAAAGGAGGTATTTTAAATATTATCACTAAAAAAGGTGCTATTGACGGAACTTTTGCACAAATAAATGTACGTGGAGGATTTCCTTCTATTGAGGATTATGATACAAAAGTAGCAGCAAAAAGATACGGTATTGATGCAACCATCAACAAAAGAACAGGAAAATGGAATTTATCTTTTGGAGCGAGTTATCAAAGAAACGATAAAACAGGTAGAAGAGAAGGAGATATGTTTATTGTGAATACTCCTGACAATAAAACTACTTTTTTGCCTTCTGATGGCGAGCGTAGTTTTGATGAAATTACTTATAACGGACGTTTTAATGTAGATTATACTCCAGATGATAAGAATAGTTTTTCTGTTGGATTTTTTGCAGGAAAACGTACTAAAGAGCGATTAGCAGATATTGTGTATAGCAATCATGCGATTTCTCCAATAGGGAGTAATAATCGTTTGTATGACTTTACTTATTACAATCATAACTTAAGAGTTCGAAAAGGAGATTTTGCCTTAGGTAGTTTCGATTATGCTCATAAATTTGATGATGAATCAAAATTGTCAACTTCATTTTTGTATGAATATACCTTTTTAGGAGGACCTACAGAGAATGATAATTTAGGGGAACCTAATAGAAATATTGTCTATCAACGAGAATTTAATACCAATGATAATCCCTTATATGGAACACGTTTTAACTTAGATTATCAATGGGAACCTTTTTCATTCGGAACGTTAGAAACCGGTTATCAATTTAGAAACTTAGACCATACTGGTAAATTTGTATATGAAAGAGATGGAGTTTTAGTTCCTGAATTTTCAAGTGATGTAAGTTTAAAAAGAATCATTCATTCTGGTTATGCTCAGGTTTCTGGAGCAAAAAACAAATGGGATTACAATGCTGGAGTTCGTTTAGAATCTATGGATCGAGAGTATAAAGAGACTTTAAGAAGCGATGGAAAAGAAAATGTATACGATTTAGATTTTGTAAAGTTGTTTCCATCAGCATCATTGCAGTATAAAGTTAATGATAAAACCAACGTAAAAGCAGCGTATAGTAAAAGAGTAGAAAGAACCACTACTTTTAAGATGAATAGTTTTGCAGAACGCGAACATTCTGAGGTTTTTGAACAAGGAGATAATACTTTGCAACCAGAATTTATTGATTTGCTAGAGTTAGGTATCACTAAAAAGTTAAAAGGAGGAAACTCTGTGTATGCAACCGCTTATTTTAGACATGTTGATAATGTAATTAATCGTGTAAATACCTTAGCGTATCAATCTAATGGTGCTGTTATAGATAGCATTATTAATAGAGTATATTCTAATGTTGGGAAGAGTAATTCTATTGGGTTAGAAATTGGAGCTACTTTAAAACCAACTAAAAATTGGACCAATTTTATTGGCGTAAATGTCTATAATTATGCTATTGATGGTGTTTTAAACTTTAGACATAGAGATGGAGTTGAACGCAATTACCATATTGACACAAATTCTACGATTTATTCTATCAACTTAAACTCAACCTATAATTTTTGGCAAAACGCTTCTGTGCAATTCACGTTTAATTACTTGTCTGATAGAGTTACAGCAATGGGAGAAGATTCTCGTTTTTACTCACCAAATCTTACTTTTAGAAAACGATTTATGGAGGATAAATTAACAGCCACTTTACAATGGCAAAATATTGACATGGGTTTGTTTAAAACCAATGAGCAAAGAATTACGACCTCAAGACCAAATCAGTTTTATACCACTACTAACTACGTGTATGAAGTAGATATGATTACTTTAAACCTGTCTTATACATTTAATGCGGCTAAAAACAAATCGAAGTTTATTGATAGTGAGTTCGGAAAACGCGAGTTCTAACAAAAAATAACAATAAAAAATCCTTCAAATTTTAATTTGAAGGATTTTTTTATGAATTTAAGCCTGTTGCTTTTTTAAAATAATTTTTCTAAAGAATTAGTTATTATAAAAATCCATACTTTCAACTATCAAGTCTTCTGGTACTTTACAATCAATTTTAAAATCTTCGTAATTGTTTAGTAACACAAAGTTTACTTGTCCGTTAACGTTTTTCTTATCGTGTTTTAATAAATCCATAATTTTAGAAAAATCCTCTTGTAACAAATTCGTTTTGTTGTAAATGGATAAAACTACTTCTTTAACTTCATCAACTTTTTCTGAGGGAAAACCTAATAACTTAGAAGATATGTAACTTTCACAAACCATTCCAATAGCAATGGCTTCTCCGTGAGTTAAGTTTTCTTTGTCTTCAGACTCTAGATAAAAAGATTCTATAGCGTGTCCTAAAGTATGTCCAAAATTTAATATTTTGCGTAAACTTTGTTCTTTAGGATCTTGTAATACAACTTCATTTTTTATTTCTATAGATCTAAATATTAAGTCTTTGATTTTTAAGTATTTATTTTGTTTTACTTCATTAAATAGTTTAATGTCGTAGGTTAGCCCATATTTAATGATTTCTGCTGTTCCAGATTTAATTTCTCTTTCTTCTACTGTGCTTAAATATGCATTATCAACAATTACCATTTCTGGATTTGCAAACAAACCAATTTGATTTTTTAATACACCTAAATCTACACCAGTTTTGCCTCCTACAGAAGCATCAACCATTGATAAAAGTGTAGTTGGAATATTTACAAAATCGATTCCACGCTTAAAACACGAAGCTACAAATCCACCTAAATCTGTAATTACACCTCCACCTAATGTAATTAATAGACTTTTTCTGTCGCCACCTAGTTCGGTTATTGCATTCCAGACACCAGTACAAGTTTCTAAGTTTTTATTGATTTCACCAGATTCAATCTCAATGACTTCGATAGGTTTGTCAGTATCAAAATTTGGAATAAATTTTGGGTAACAATGCTCAAAAGTATTCTCATCAACCAAAATAAAGATAGTAGAATAGTTTTTTGTTGTCACTAAATTAGAAAGTGCTGTATAGCCTTTCTCTTGAAAATGAACAGGATATGTAACTGCTTGTATAGATTCCATTACTAAATAATTGAGTTTGCAAATTAAATAGAAATTATTCAATAATTACCATTCAAATGCTATATTTGTTTTTACTAAATCGATGTAGTATGAACCTTTTTGACAACACAGAAGTTGCATTTGCTTTAAAAACGGATTCGCAGTTAGAACGCGCCTATTTTTTATTTAAAATGATACAAAATGAGCCAATGGTAAAAATAGGTTCTGCTGTAACTAATTTTGCTTTAAAAGTCCATTTACCAGTAGAAGGTTTAATTCGCTCAACAGTTTTTGATCATTTTTGTGGTGGTGTAACAGAAGAGGATTGTTTGCCAATTATCGATAATATGTACAATAACGGAAATGTGCACAGTGTTTTAGATTATTCTGTAGAGGGGAAAGACCAAGAAGTTAGTTTTGATGGAGCTTTAGAAAAAATACTTAAGATTGTAAATTTTTGTGAAGAAAAGCAATCTATTCCTTATGCAGTTTTTAAACCTAGTGGATTTGGAAGATTTGCTTTGTATCAAAAAATATCAGAAGGAGCAACTTTATCATCAGAAGAAAAAGCAGAATGGAATAGAGTAGAAGAACGTTACCATAAAGTCTGTAAAGCTGCATTAGAAAAAGATGTTCCTTTATTAATCGATGCAGAAGAAAGTTGGATGCAAAAAGCAGCAGACGAATTGATTGAAGATTTAATGGAAATCTACAACAAAGAAAAAGCGATTGTTTTTAATACACTACAAATGTATAGACACGATCGTCTCGAGTATTTAAAAAAATTACATGCTAAAGCAAAACAGAAAGACTTTTATATAGGGTTAAAAGTAGTTCGTGGTGCTTATATGGAAAAAGAACGTGAAAGAGCAGAAGATAAAGGATATTCATCACCTATTTGTAAAGACAAAGAAACTACAGATATTAATTATAATAAAGCTATTGCTTATATGATGGAGCATCCTAAAATGGCTCTTTTTGCAGGAACTCATAACGAGGAAAGTTCTTATTTATTAATAGATTTGGCAAAAAAATACAATATTAAAAATAACGATATGCGCATGTGGTTTGGACAGTTATTTGGTATGAGCGATCACATTAGTTATAATTTAGCAAATCAAGGCTATAATGTAGCAAAATACTTACCTTTCGGCCCCGTAAGAGATGTAATGCCGTATTTAATTCGAAGAGCGGAAGAAAACACCTCTGTTGCAGGACAAACCAGTAGAGAGTTGAATTTATTAAAAACAGAACGTAAGCGTAGAAAATTATAATGCAAACCGTAGAAGAAATAAAAGCACTATTGCATAGAAATAAGTTAAGATTAATGCAAGAATTGTCTCAAAGTAAAGAGGCTATGCAACTTATTCGAAAATCTACACACACTCATTTAACAGACGAAGAAAAAGAAAAAATAAAAATTCAGCTATTAGATATCTGTAAAGCAATACCAGCTTTGGCAGTATTTTTATTGCCAGGTGGAGCTTTACTATTACCACTTTTAATTAAATTGATTCCAGATATTTTACCATCAGCATTTCAAGAAGATATAGAAGAATAGTTTATAACTAACAACAAACATGAAAAAGAAATTAATACTATTGTTTATCTTACTAAACAATACTTTATTTGCAAAATCAGGTAAAGTATATATAACTGGAAATGTAGAAAATAAGACCATAGAAAATATTACGGTTTCTCATTTGAATCATCGTGTATTAATAACTGCAAAACTAGATGATAATGGAAATTTCGAAATGTCTACTAAACTTGAACAAGGATATTATTTTTTAGAGTATGGAAGAAGTACAGCATATGTATATTTATTTCCAAAGGATAAAATTTACATAAGTTTTGATGCAAATAATTTCGAAAAGACTTTAAATTTTACTGGTACAGGATCTAATAGAAACAATTATTTAGCAATTAAATCAATAGAAGAAAAAGAGTTAACTGATAACTTGGAAGTATTTTACAAAGTTGACGAGAATAGGTATTTGGAAAATATCCAGAAAGTAAAAAATATCCATTTAAAACTACTTGAAGAATATAATGTTGAACACTTTTTTAAGAAGATAGAACTGAAATCTTTAGAATATGAAAGATTATTATCAATAAAAAATTTTGAATCTAATCATAAATTTTATTTAGGAGAAGAAATATCGACGTCTGAAAATTTTAAACAGCCTATCAAAGACTTAGATATTAATAATTTAAAAGAATATAAAAATCAACCATACTATAGATATATCGTAAATTCTTATTGGAGTAAAGAGCTTGATAAAGCTGATAATATAGATGATATGTTTAAAGTATTAAGACGCGTACCTTCGCAAGAAATAGGAATTACTTTAATTAATGGATGTTTTTCAAAACTATCATCAGATAAAGGTGAGATGTATTTAAAATTTTTTAGAAAAGTTGTTACTCACAAACCCTTTTTAGAAGCGGCAGAAAAAAAATTTGAGGAATCTAAAAGTTCGAAAAAAAATGTCAAAGGAGTCATTTCACATAAATTCAGTTATGAAGACAACCAAGGCAAAATAGTAAGTATTGACGATTTTAAAGGGAAATATATTTACATTGATATTTGGGCAACTTGGTGTGCTCCTTGTATAAAACAAGTTCCTTACCTCAAGAAATTAGAGGAAAGATATAGAGATAAGAATATAGTTTTTATTAGTATCTCTGTTGATAAAGAAAAAAAGAAGAAAACTTGGAAAAATTTTATAGAGAAAAAAGAGTTAGGTGGTATTCAGCTTTTTGCTGATAATTCTTTCGATAGTGAGTTTATGAATGCATATAACGTAAAATCAATACCTAGATTTATTTTAATAGACGATAAAGGCAAAATTCTTGACCCAGAGGCTCCAAGACCTTCTTTTCAAAAAACTATTGAATTATTAGATGATATTTTGAAATAACTTCATTTGAAGTTAGTGCTCTTTTTTAAAATCATTATACACAATTTGTTATTAATCTTAAATAAAAGACTACTTTTGCACGAAATTTAAGAAGGCACATATGCAATCCATTAGAAATATCGCAATTATTGCGCACGTTGACCACGGAAAAACAACTTTAGTCGATAAAATAATTGACCAAGCTAAAATCTTAGACGATCGTAAAGAACGTACGGATTTATTGTTAGATAACAACGATTTAGAACGCGAAAGAGGTATTACAATCCTTTCTAAAAACGTTTCTGTAAACTATAAAGATGTTAAAATTAATGTAATTGATACTCCTGGTCACGCCGATTTTGGTGGAGAAGTAGAACGTGTTTTAAAAATGGCAGATGGTGTTTTATTATTAGTAGATGCTTTCGAAGGGCCAATGCCACAAACGCGTTTTGTATTAGGTAAGGCAATCGAGTTAGGTTTAACACCAATTGTGGTTGTAAATAAAGTAGACAAAGAAAACTGTACACCTGATTTAGTTCACGAAAAAGTATTTGATTTAATGTTTGCTTTAGAAGCAACAGAAGAACAGTTAGATTTTACTACCATTTACGGTTCTGCTAAGAACGGTTGGATGAGTGAAGATTGGGAAGCACCAACAGATAATATCATCCCGTTATTAGATGCTGTTTTAGAATCAATTCCAGAAGCACCTTACAGAGAAGGTTCTCCACAAATGCAAATTACATCTTTAGATTTTTCTTCTTTTACAGGAAGAATTGCAATTGGACGTGTGTACAGAGGAGATCTAGAAGAGAATAAAGATTATATGTTGTGTAAGGCAGATGGTTCTACTAGAAAAGTTAGAATTAAAGAATTGCACATTTTTGAGGGAATGGGTAAAGCTAAAGTAGCTAAGGTAAGAAGCGGAGATATTTGTGCAATTACAGGTATTGATGGTTTTGAAATTGGAGATACCATTGCCGATTTAGAAAACCCAGAAGCATTGCCAAGAATTGAAGTAGATCAGCCTACAATGAGTATGTTGTTTACCATTAACAATTCGCCTTTCTTTGGTAAAGAAGGTAAGTTTGTTACTTCTCGTCATTTGCGTGACAGGTTGTTTAAAGAAATGGAAAAGAACTTAGCGTTAAGAGTTGATACAACTGATTCAGAAGATAAATTTAATGTTTTTGGACGTGGAGTTTTACACTTATCAGTATTGATAGAAACCATGCGTAGAGAAGGGTATGAGTTACAAGTTGGTAGACCACAAGTAATTATTAAAGAAATTGATGGTGTAAAATCTGAACCTTACGAAACGTTATCTATAGATGTTCCTGAAGATGTAGCTTCTAAAGCGATTAACTTAGTTTCTTTACGTAAGGGAGATTTGTTAGTAATGGAGCCTAAAGGAGATTTACAACACTTAGAGTTTACAATTCCATCTAGAGGATTAATTGGTTTACGTAATAAAATTTTAACAGCTACCGCAGGTACAGCAATTATTAATCATAGATTTAGTGAATACGGACCATTTAAAGGAGAGTTTACTGAAGATATTAAAGGTGCTATTGTTTCATCTGCTGCTGGTAAAGCAACTGCATATGCTATTGACAGGTTACAAGATAGAGGTCGTTTCTTTATCGATCCGAATGAAGATATTTACATTGGTCAAGTAGTTGGAGAAAACAGTAAAGATACTGATATGGGAGTGAATCTAATTAAAGGAAAAAAATTAACTAATGTTCGTTCTTCGGGTACAGATGATAGTGTTAAGATTGCTCCAAAAATTGATTTCTCTTTAGAAGAATGTATGGAATATATTAAAGTAGATGAGTACTTAGAAGTAACTCCAGCAAGTTTACGTATGCGTAAAATTAACTTTAGACCGTAGTTTTACTATTGTATAATAAACAATTAAAAAAATAAAAAAAGCTCAAGTTATAAACTTGAGCTTTTTTATTGGAATTTACAGTTTTTTCATCAATTAATTCCCATTTAAAATTTGTTAATGCATGAGTATTGTTATTTTGTAGAATAAGATCTGCTCCAGTTTTGTCTGGTTGAAATTGAATAGCATAATAACCACCAACTCTTATTCTAATATCTTTTTGTTCATTTTCAATTTGTTCTTCCATGTAAAAAAAACCAACAAGTCCATCATCCATCCTTTCAATCAATTCATATCGATCAAAAAGCCAAATATTACGTTCGTTAACTAAAAACTCTTCTGTTATTGATTGAGGTTTATTATTATCTTCTAACGAACGAGAGATAAACATAAATCCGATTAAGATGATGTAAATAATTTTATTTTTTTCATTAGTACCATTCTTTTTTTTTATTCTACTATTTTTCTTCTTTTAAATTGTTTTTTATAAAGTCTAAAGCATCTAACATCGAATCATCTACACATGCTTTGTTATGCTTTCCGTTTGTAACCCTAAATTCATGTTCAATTTTCTTTTGATGAAATAAGATATGTAATTCTGCATTAGGAAGTGAGTGGAAATCGTCATCACAGGTTTGGATATACCATTTTTTACTTTTCAGAATTTTCACATCTAGTTTTTCGGCGATATAGAGAGCGTTGTTATTCACATAAACTTCATTTATTCTTTCTTTTGGGCTCAGGTTTTTTCCGTACAAATGGGCATGAAAGCGTTGATAATATTTCTCTAAATCTTCAATCATTTGTTTCTTTGTACTTATTGCACCCATAAAACTTACACAAATTCCAAACTCTTCAGGATTTAACATGGTAAATCGTAATGCTCCAAACCCTCCCATTGACAATCCCATAACAACTGTTTTTTGAGAAGATTTTGTTAGTGCGTACTTTTTTTTCATTTCAGGAATAAATTCTGATATAAACATTGTTGCGAATTTCTCTTTACCAGCATGGTCGTCTATATACCAAGATTTGCCTCCATTAGGGGAAATTATAATTGTTTCTGGAAAACGCCCTTTTACAACTAATGAATCAATTAGTTTGAAAACACCTTTAGTATGGAGACTATTATTATTTCCTCCAAATCCATGTAAGAAATAGATTGTTGGATATGTTTTTTTAGTATCATAATTCGGAGGCAAATAAATGTTGTATTTAACTCCTCTGTTCAAAACTTCACTTTGAACAATTTGATTTTCAAAAACTTTCCCTTTTTGACCAAAAATAGAGGTCTTTATTAAAAGGATAAAAAGTATTAAAAAGTATTTTTTCTTCATATCGTAATATATTGATGCCCAACTTTTTTTGTATAATAGGTTGCGGCTTTTCAACGAGGAATTTTCGGAGAAAAATCAGTAGTAGCAAAAAATGCCACTAAATTCTTTAAGCACTATTTCGCAATTTTTTATACATGCTATCAGTTGGTGTTATTGTTTTTTCATTCCCATTATCATTTCAAAATTTTTATTTTTTTATTGAAATAATTAATTTGTTCTTTGAGACAGAAATTTATTTTTGTTCAGCTATTCCGTTTAAATTTTTCGTTTTTATTATTCTTTTTTTTGTCAAATTCCCATTTCCCGAAATATTTTTGACTGTTTTCCATCCCTTCCTGTTTTCCGCCTTTGTGAAATAATACCCAATTCAATTTTCGCATTTCTAAAGGTAAATCCATTTTTTTCCACCCATTCCCATATATTCAATATGCTATCTTCCAGATGAAATTAAATCTTTCTCATTTTTTTCTTGAGAATTAATTGCTTGAAATGAAGAAATGATTAAGATTGTTAGAAGCACAAGTTTTTTCATATTATTTGTTTGTCTGTTTATTTTTTTATAATGCCATAATCTTTCCCCAAATATTTTCGTTGACTAAAACCCCTTCTTTTAAGTTTTTGGCTCTGGTTTGTGAACTTCGTTCTCCTGGATAGTAAATACTGTCTCCAGGAATTATCGGTTCTACGTCATGGGTAAAATCAATAATTTCTTCTATTAGTTTTTGTTGTAGCCCTTTATCATTAAAAACTTCAGGATAGATGCAGATATAAACTTGAGAAATGGCAGTCTCAATTTCTTTTGAACTTATTTTGCAGGTAGAGTTTCCTGCAGATAGTATAGTGGCCAGCATATCTAGTATAATAGAAAGTGCAGACCCTTTCCAGTAGCCGATTGGTAATCCGCGTTCTTTTAATAAAATTTTATCAGGATCATTAGAGAGTTCATTGTTGTCATCCCAACCTCCATGGTAGGGCAACTTTTGACCTTTTAATTTATAATCGTTAATCTTACCGAATGCAAATTGTGAAATTGCCATGTCTAATACGATATGCCCTTTTTTTCTTGGTATAGATACCACAAAGGGGTTATTACCTATTCTGCTGTCTTTTCCACCCCAAGGCGGCATGTTTGGTTTAGTATTTGTAAAAAGAATTGAAATACAATTGGCATTAGCTGCTTGTTTACCATATGTTCCACCTCTCATCCAGTGATTGGTGTTGCGCAATGCAACCATTCCCATTCCATGTTGTTTTGCTAATTCTATAGCTCTTTTTGTACATTTTGTTGCATTGACAATACCTGGACCTAGATTACCATCCCAACGTTCTATGTTGCCAAAAGTAGCCACTTTTTCTGCTTCTGCATCAATTTTAATTACTCCTTTTTTAACATATTCAATAAAAAGAGGCACACGATTGATTCCATGAGAACTCACACCATCTATTGTGCTTTCAGTAAAAACATTAGCAAGCAATTGAGCTTTTTCTAAAGAGAATTTGTACTTAACGAAAAGTTCTAAAAGAACTTTTTGAATGTTTTCGGGAGAAATTCGCATGAATACTTCTGTCTTATTTAATTGTTTAAAACGTGTTTGTGTAAGATTTGTTGCGTGTTTTAAGCGCTAAAGTTAGCAAATAAACACAAATAGAAAGTCCGCGAGGGCTTTCGTAAGTAGGCTTTAACTAGCAATGAATTATAAACATTGTTGGCGTGTCGTTTTTATTTTACCAACTCAAACAGAAACTATTTTCTCCATCTTCTCTTTCAATTTCCATCGAACCTGCTTCCGCTCCATAAGTCCAATGTCCAGCAAAATTCAGTTTAATTGGGTCAGTGTTTTTGGTTATTGTTACGTTGCTGATTTTCCAAATTCGAGTTGATTCATAGCCTTTTGTATTTCGAGTGTCAGTGTCCAAAGTCCATTTCACAATTCCATTTTCTTTTAAAGTCAAAGTAGGCGAGAGCGAGTCAGTTCGATTGTCCAAAATCAGTATTCCGTTATTTTTCAATTCAAACTTTTCCGAGTTTTCCGATATTATAGTTTGGTCAATTAACACAGCGTTAAATGGTCCGTCATCCATTCCGCAACCACTCGCAAAAGTGTACATCACATAGCCAACAAAACCTATATATCCAATAATTCCGATTCCAATAATCGAAAATGTCCAAATCAGTATTTTTTTAGTGGTTTTATTCATTTCTCAAATGCACGCCAACGTTCTCGTATAACCGTCAGTTACGGATAAATATACAATATCCTTTCGATTTAAGCACCAGATTTAGCAATTACAGAGTGGATTCGGACGTAGTCGAATCCGCCGTAATTGCGGTTATACATTGTTGTAAACTGGCTTTTATGCAACTCTTTCAATTCGGCAATTTTCACATTCAGGATGAGTTTTTACAAAATCAGCAATTGATTCATTGATTTTTTCAAATGATTCTCCGTAAAAATATAATCCAGTTTCTGCATTCCCTTGCCAATATCGAAGTACGTTGTCTTTAATATTCGCTAATTTTCTTATTTCTACAGCCAAAGCTTCAGAGTCAGAATTTTTATAAACTTCGTCTGACAGATTTATTCCATCAAGATAAATTCCTAAACCTTCCTTTTTTCCGAACTCTATTTTTTCTTCTGTTTTTTCTATTGTCAGTTTAGAACCCTTTGGTGCACCAAGTTCTTCCAGTTTTTCAATGATTAATTTGATATGATTCTCATTTATCTCGTCAGAATTTAATTGGATTTCTACATCACAATACTCCAATTCCCCAGATTCTAACTGCATAGTTCCTCCTCCAGTAACTTCTCCAATTCCATTAGTTTGTATAAATTCGTCTAAAGGGTCTTCATAAATTTCTCCTCTATCGATTGGCATTACTTTATCGTTTAGAGTTGCGACAATAAAATTTCCAGAGTATTCTTCTTCCTCTTTTTTATTTATTCCGAAAAGTTTTTTAATGAAGTTCATATGTTGGTTTAGCTTGTTTACAACGTGTTTGTGTATGATTTCGTTGCGTGTTTCAGCAACTAAATTAGCAAATACAAACCGAATAGAAAATCCGCGAGGATTTTCGTAAGTAGGCGAGTACTAGCAATTAATTTTACACGTCTTAAGTTTGTCTTTTACTAATTTTGATATATAATCAGAAAGAATAAAAGAGAGAATTAAGGTTAATATACACGGTGAAGCTTTAGACTTCGACAACATTGGTAATCCTCTCTCTTTTCT
>NZ_QFFG01000020.1 GCF_003129485.1 Polaribacter aquimarinus | reverse complement strand
GATTCGATTACATCTGGAATACCATCGTTATCTGAATCTAAATCTAATGAATTTGGAATTCCATCACCATCTGCATCACAAAATATGAGTCCTGGACTAAACGTTATACCTAAACCTGTTGAAGGTCTATTAACTCTAAATGTAAGTGTTGAGATACTTGTAGAAAGATTCCAAGTTAAAATAATATCTTGGTTTGAGGCATTAGAAGTAATAACACCGGCATTATTTACAGCATTTGAAGATAATGTTGTAGGTTCTATAGAAAAGTTATCTATAGATTCTGAGGTTAAACCATCAAAATCAAAACCTGTAAGAATAAATGTATTTGTTCCGTTTGGAAAGGATATTTGAACATCGAATGAAGTACCAGTAGAACCAGGATTTGCACCCGAAGATCTGTAACTTAAATCTCCATCAGATCTAACAAAATGTGAATCTCCTCCTGAAGGAGTAATGTTTGTTGTAGCCCATGTAAAATTTTGTCCGTTTAAAGTAGTAAAATCTGAAGAAGTTGCTAAACCTTGAGAATATAATGCTGGATTAGTATCTATTTCATCTGTAAAATTACATTTATTTTCTTCTGTGTCTAAAATTCCATCATT
>NZ_QFFG01000002.1 GCF_003129485.1 Polaribacter aquimarinus | reverse complement strand
ATAAGAAATGATTTATGAAAGAATAAGCTACTTATAAGCACAACAACTTGAAATCGAGATCTAGGTCTCACAGAACTGAACGTGTTTAAAAGTAGAAAAGAGAGAGGATTACCAATGTTGTCGAAGTCTAAAGCTTCACCGTGTATATTAACCTTAATTCTCTCTTTTATTCTTTCTGATTATATATCAAAATTAGTAAAAGACAAACTTAAGACGTGTATAGCTCATTGCGACTGAATTCCTAATCGGAATTCATTGCAATTTGCTATCTTTCGGTTACGACGGAAAATCATAGCTGATTTTCCGCAACGAGCCATACACCAGACCGTTGTGCGTCATACCCAAACTGTACTCATATGAAAATAAACTTTATAATTATTTCACTTTTATTCTTAATCGGAATTTCTTGTAAAACGAATGAAAAAAAAGATATTTCTGAAAATAAAATAAAAATTGAGTGGGTCGAAAATCTAAATGGAGATTTCTCTTTTAAAGAGAAATGGAGTTATGGAGATGGTATTTACAAAAATCAAAATGGAGAATTAAGGCTAGATCCTGGAATGGTTCCTGAAGAAATTGGGGAGACTATAACAAGAAAGTATGACGAAAACAATAGAATATATAAAGACTCATTAGCTGAATACTATAAAATTGTTGATACGACTCATATATTTCACTCAATTAAATCCGTAGCGAATGTATATGAAAGTACTGTTTATAACCATTTTGAATTTAAAAGAATGGAAAATGGAGAGATTAAAGGGGAAACAATAAACAATGTTTCTGGATATAGTCATTTGCATATTAAATTAGATAATGATTATTGCTATGCTTGGAATGATTTTAACAGTTTCAAAGATTTAGGAAATCATATTTTTGATTTGAAAAACGGAAAAATTTTTATAGACAGACTTTTGCTCCAGAAAGGAATCATTAAAGCTGTATTTGATTTCAATTTTAATAACACTTTGGAGGAAAAGGAAAAATTATCTTGGAAAGGAAAGATTTATAGCAAAATAAAAGCTAAATAATGTACGAACGCACAACAATGTATAACCGCAATTACGGCGGATTCGACTACGTCCGAACCCACTCCCAATTGCTAATGTCTGTGATAAGCCGAAAATCATTAACTTTAATCCCGTAACTTCGGTTATACCTACCGTTGTGCGTCATTTACAAACCCGATAACATTGATTAGAAAGACTGACATAATTTCAATAAATTCAATTAAGGAATTACCTTCACTCGAACGAATTAAGTCAATTCCAAGAGAAAAGACTTTAAAACTTGTTTTTGAAAATGAGGTCAAAAGTAAAAGAGAAAAAATCGGAGAAAATCTAAAAAAAGAACTTTTAGGATTTCAAGTTGGAATTCATACTATCGAGCCTGAAATAAATATAGCAAAACTAATAACAGACGAGGAAATTGTAAGTAACCAAGACTTCTTCGAACAATGCGCAAAAGATTATAGAGAATTAGGAAAAGTATTACTTTTTAAACTAATTAATAAGCTTAATTTAAAATTAAATGAAGATTTTCCTTTAGGCACTTTTAACGCACTAAAATCTGGAAAAAAACAAATTGGAAAAGTAGAAAATTGGAAATACTTTGTACACGGATTTCATTGCGGATTTGAAAATAAAACGACAGGACAAACTATAGAAGTTCCGTTAGTTTTCGGTTTAGAATTTGGAGATTTAGACCCATATTTTTTTACAAAGTATATTAAATCAACACCTAACTATAAACCTTTACCTATTGAGATTTATGAAGATTATGCTGACGGAATTCGAATAAACGAGAAAATGATTTCACTCGGTAAATTTGAACGAATAAGCTCAAATATTGGAAACCATTTTGGAATTGTAGTAACTGATAGAGAAAAAGTAAATATTAAGTCTTGTGAAGAATTAGACGAACAGAACGAAAAACAAAATAAACAAGTGGGAAACTCGAAATTTAATATTTGGAAATTCCTTGGACTGAAAAAATAAAAAACGAACTTAAGCCGTGTAAAATCAATTGCTGGTTTTAGCCAATTTACGAAAGTTCTCGAGGACTTTCTATCTGTGATTTATTTGCTAACTTTAGTGCTTAAACCACAGCAACAAAGCTTATACAAACACGTTAGGCACAAGCTGAAACCAATTTTATGAAATACCAATTATTATTACTTCTTACCATTTTAGTTTCGAGTTTAATTAACTCGCAGACAGAATATGTTGAGAAATATGATAATGGACAAATCAAAATTCAAGGATTTTTAATCGATAGTATTTTAATTGGAAAATACACAGAATATTATAAAAACGGAAAGATTAAAACAATCGGAGAATTTAAGAATTGTGAATACGAAACAAATTATACAAAAATCTATGTTGGAGGTTGTGGAGTTGGAAATAATTCGACAATTAGGGAAGGAAAAAAACATGGAGAATGGAAAGATTATTATGAAAATGGAATTCTCGAATCTAAATACAACTATTTCTGTGGATTAAAACAAGGGAATTTTTTCAACTATCAAAAGGATGGAAAATTATATTGGATTGATTTTTATAGTGCCAACAAAAAAATGGGAACTCAAGAGTTCTATGAAAACGGACTTTTAGCAAAAACTTCTACTTTCTCTTATGAATATAGTAAACATGATGAACACGATTTAAAAAGAACTATAGAAAATGAATATTATAAAGATGGCTCATTAAAAATTCAAAGAGTAATCCAAGAATTAAAAGATGACATTGAAAAAGAGAGTTTTAAAGAATATTATAAAAACGGATTTTTAAAAAAGGAATCAGAAATTATTGACCTTGACAAAAACGGAATTTATCGTGAATTTTACGAAAATGGAAATACAAAATACGAGGGTATTTTTAAAAACGACAAACCAATTAACAAACAATATTTCTATAATTACAAAGGAGAAATGACAAAAATTGAGACTTGGAAAGATGGAAAAATAATAGAAACTGAATTAAAAAAAAGCTAATCACTAACTACCTCTATAATTGATTACTCAGAAATTTCTCTTACTTCTTAATAATAGGTTCAGTTTCGCTAGATTTTTGTAGGTTATTAAAAATTGTTCTAACTACAAACAACTATCTTTTTAAGATCATTATAATAATATCTCTCCCCTGAATATAAGCTTTCAGATTTCTTATAATTACTAAAACTTCATGGTAAGTTCTTTAAACCATCTTTAATTGGTGTTTTGTTTTTTTGTTTATTTATTAGCTTAGAACATTTAGATACATCAACCCCTTAAATGTAGATTCTTAACTCAGAATAATTCAATTTCATAGTAAAAACGTTTGCGGTAGCGTTTACGGTACGTAAAAGTAAGAAAGATATGGGCATAAAAAAACGAATTGTTCGTAAACAATTCGTTGATTCTATAAGCATTAAGTCTAGTAGCGGGAACTGGACTCGAACCAGTGACCTTCGGGTTATGAGCCCGACGAGCTACCTACTGCTCTATCCCGCGATTTGGACTGCAAATATACAACACAACCTAAGTATTTTCCAAACTTTATTTCATTTATTTTTTATCAGCTTATATTATAGTCGCTTAACAAAACAAACTATATTTGTATCATGATTCATAAAGCCGGTTTTGTAAATATTATTGGAAATCCTAATGTGGGAAAATCTACCTTGATGAATGCTTTGGTGGGCGAAAAATTATCCATCATAACACCAAAAGCGCAAACAACAAGACATCGAATTTTGGGTATTGTTAATCACGATGAATATCAAATTGTGTTTTCTGACACTCCTGGAATTATAAAACCTGCTTATGAGTTACAAACGTCTATGATGGATTTTGTGAAATCTGCTTTAGATGATGCCGATGTATTAATTTACATGGTTGAAGTTGGTGAAACTGCTTTAAAAAATGAGGCTTTCTTCAATAAAATTATTAATAGTAAAATCCCTGTGATTTTATTATTGAATAAAATTGACAAATCGAACAAAGAAGAAGTTGATAGAAAAATAGCCTATTGGAGACAAAAAGTACCAAATTCTTTTGTGTACGTAATTTCTGCTCTAGAAAAATTTAATGTGGATGCTGTTTTTTATAAAATTATAGAATTACTTCCAGAAGGACCACCTTTTTACCCAAAAGATCAATTAACAGATAAACCCGAACGCTTTTTTGTAAATGAGAAAATTCGTGAAAAAATCTTAACCCACTATAAAAAAGAGATTCCGTATTCTGTAGAAGTAGAAACAGAAAGCTTTATTGAAGAAGAAAATTTAGTAAGAATTCGTTCTATTATTATGGTAGAAAGAGATACTCAAAAAGGAATTATTATTGGACATAAAGGTTCTGCTATAAAACGTGTTGGAGCAGAAGCAAGAAAAGATTTAGAACGTTTTTTTCAAAAGAAAGTTTTTATAGAACTCTATGTAAAGGTCAATAAAAATTGGAGAAGCGATAAAAATCAATTAAAACGTTTTGGATACAATCAAAACTAATTATTAATTATACCAATCACTAAATCGTGCAGTTCTTTCATTTGATTTTTACCAGTATCTTTTCCAATTTTTCCTAAAAAATATAACAATATCCAAATTAGTGGTAATGCAACCAACATTGCAATTGGAAAAATTAAACTCTCATCCAAACGATACCTCACATAAGTCATTACTCCAAATCCTAAAAACATTGTAGTTACTACAAAATGAACAAACATAAAAAGTGTCCAAACCTGTGGTTTTGGCCCAAATAATCCTTTTATAGTTGATGAGTTTTCATCAACTTTTACAACTTCAAAATGCAATTGAGGTGACCAAAAATGACTTTTATTTTCAGGAATATCAATAAAAAAATGGCTATCTACTACTCTATGTTTATAAACACACTCTTCGCTTTTTAAATAATCTGTAATTCTTTGTAACAAGCTTTCTGAATTTTCTTGTAGATCAATCGAAAACCTTGGCCGCAGGTTAATTTCACTATTTCGTTTTTCAATTAATACATTACGATTATCATTCATACCATACTTTTTAAACTGTTTAAATTTACAATTATTTATCATATAGTAAATTGTATCTTTGCAAAAAATTTCAATTCAAATGAATAGCATAGTTGCCATAGTAGGAAGACCTAATGTTGGAAAGTCGACACTTTTTAATAGATTGGTACAGCGCAGAGAAGCAATTGTAGATTCTGTTAGCGGAGTTACAAGAGACAGACATTATGGAAAATCTGATTGGAATGGAAAGGAGTTTTCTGTAATAGACACAGGTGGTTATATTGTGGGTTCTGATGATATTTTTGAAGGTGAAATTAGAAAACAAGTGGCTCTGGCCATTGAAGAAGCTGATATTATTGTTTTTGTGGTAGATGTAGAAGAAGGAATTACACCAATGGATGCTGAAGTTGCTAAACTTTTACGAAAAGTAAAAAAACCAATTTTTATTGCCGTTAATAAAGTTGACAATGCAATGAGAGCTGCTGATGCTGTTGAATTTTATAATTTAGGTTTAGGGGATTATCATACAATTTCATCCATCAACGGAAGTGGAACTGGAGATTTATTAGATGCTTTAGCAGAAAAAATGCCAGAACCTGAAGAAGTTGATTTAGAAAAAGAAGAGTTACCAAGATTTGCTGTTGTTGGAAGACCAAATGCAGGAAAATCATCATTTATAAATGCTTTAATTGGTGAAGACAGAAATATTGTAACCAATATTGCTGGTACAACAAGAGACTCAATTGACACAAAATACAACCGTTTTGGTTTCGATTTTAATTTGGTTGATACAGCTGGAATCAGAAAAAAATCGAGAGTTAAAGAAGATTTAGAATTTTATTCAGTAATGCGTGCCGTACGTTCTATTGAGTATTCTGATGTAATTATTTTAGTGGTTGATGCTACTCGTGGTTTTGAAGGTCAAGATCAAAATATATTTTGGTTGGCAGAAAAAAATAGAAAAGGAATTGTTATACTAATTAATAAATGGGACTTAATTGAAAAAGAGACCAACACCATGCGCGATTTTGAAGCCATGGTTAGAAAACAAATAGAACCCTTTACTGATGTGCCTATAGTTTTTATTTCTGCACTTACAAAACAACGTTTATTTAAAGCAATTGAAACCGCTGTAGATGTTTTTAATAATAGAAAAAATAGAATTCCAACAAGTAAGTTTAATGACACTATGTTAGAGGTGGTAAAAAGTTATCCGCCTCCAGCAACAAAAGGAAAATTTGTAAAAATTAAATATTGTATGCAATTGCCTACTCCAACCCCGCAATTTGCATTTTTCTGTAATTTACCTCAATATGTAAAAGATCCTTACAAACGTTTTGTAGAAAACAAATTACGAGAGATTTACAACTTTACAGGAATACCAATAACCATTTATTTTAGACAGAAATAATCATTTATTTTTTTGTTTGTAACTTTTAACCCTATTTTTCGTCTAAAATAGGAACATATACCTATTCTTAAATTTATTGAACAATGAAAATCGTAGAGTCAAATAAAATTGAAGATGTTGAATTACCTCTTCAACTATATATTTCCTTTAAAAAGGTATTTGTATTGTTCGAAAAATATGCCCATCCAGAATTCGAAAAACACCCTTTTCATACTTCGGCTGTTAAAATGGTGGATTTATTTAAGAAACACCCTGAATTAAATGACGGGTTTTCTGATTACTCATTGTTAGAAAAATATAAAGAGCAAATTAATTTATTACTAAACCCTTTATTTCCAGAATCTTTACTTCTTAACGAAATTAAAGCTGCTAGTGTACCGTTTTCATTTACTTCTTTTAAATTTACTGATCGGTTTGAAAACATTCTTAAAAATGCAGGAGAAGATTACGAATTGACGGTTCGCAATTTTGAGGATGACAGTATGTATGTTATGGCCTGTACATTTATTTTAGGTTTTGTTTATGGCTATAATATTGATATTAAAAGACCTTTTTACTTTGATATTCCTGATCAAACTACGGGCACAATGAAGTATTATAGAGCTGCCTTTAATGGTGATTTCTCTGATATTACACCCACAGAAAATGCACCGAATTTAACTCAAGAAGATTTTAAAGAGCTTTTAAACAATTTTGAAAACATAGATTTATGGAAGGAAAAATTTCCGCCAAATAGTTATATTTTTAAAGGTTTTGGATTGGTTAATTTATTTGATGTTACTTCAGAAGAAATGTTGTCTTCTATCAAAGCAAACCTTTTAGCTGGTGGAGATGATTTAATTTTTAAACTTCAAAATAACTTAAGAGATTTTTACGCCATTAAAGATTTAAAACTAGGATATTCAATTTTTGACAATGTAAACCATAAAGTTTGTGAGGCAGCTATAAAAAAATCTAATAGTATTGTTTTAAATAAGAATTCTGAAATAGTTTGTGGAACAGGTTATTTTTGCAATAGAATAATACAAAAGGTTTTTAAAAATCACGAGACTTTTATTATTTCTGATATTGACGAATATGGCTCTCTAACTGGCAAAAATGATTTTTATCAAAGTTTATATGATTCAGGGATTAAAAGTATCATCTTAATTCCAATAAAAGCTACTAACAATGGTGACTTAGCTTTATTAGAAATTGCATCGCCTAGAGCTTATGAATTAAACTCTGTAAACATTAATAAACTTAAAGACATCATACCTGTTTTTGAAGCTGCTGTCAAAAGGGTTTCAGAAGAACGTCAGAATGTTTTAGAAGCCACAATTCAAGAAAATTATACTTCAATACATAATTCTGTAAAGTGGCGTTTTTATGAAGCTGCTGAAAAGTATCATTTTGAACATCAAACAGATGAGAATGCTGCATTAGATGAAATTGTTTTTAATGATGTTTATCCATTATTTGGCCAAAGCGATATAAAAGGATCTTCAACGGCAAGAAATATAGCAATTAAAGAAGACTTAACTACACAATTAACTTTAGCTATTTCTGTTCTTGAAAACGCTTGTGAAACTGAAAAATTGCCGATTTATAACGAATTAATGTTTCGTGTTTCGACCTATCTTAACGATGTCAAATCTGGTTTAAGTGCTGGTGATGAAGTAAGTATTTTAGAGTTTTTAAGCAGAGAAATTTATCCCGTTTTTAGTCATATCAAAGAAATTAGCAGCAAACATTCTAAAAAGGTTGATACTTATATGAATCGTTTAGATAAAAATTTAAATGTTGTCTACGAAAAAAGAAAAGAATACGAAGAGAGTGTTACTCTTTTGAATGATAAATTAGCAAGATTTATTGACAATAAACAAAAAGAAGCCCAAGAAATGTTTCCTCATTATTTTGAGCGATACAAAACTGATGGAGTAGAATACAATATGTACATTGGGCAGTCTATTACCAAAAATAAAACTTTTGATAAATTGTACTTGTACAATTTACGTTTGTGGCAACTACAAGTTACTTACGAAATGGAAAATGTAGCCTATTTTGAGCTTAGCAACATGAAAAATGATTTACGTGTTGCATCCTTAATTTTAGTCCATAGTAATGCCATGGCTATCAAGTTTAGGATGGATGAAAAACAATTTGATGTTGACGGTGCTTACAACATTCGTTATGAAATCATTAAAAAACGAATTGATAAAGCACACTTAAAAGGCTCGGAAGAAAGGTTAACTGTTCCTGGAAAAATTGCTATTGTATATTCTCAAGAAAAAGATGCTTTAGAATACACAAAATACATCAAGTACCTTCAATCTAAAAATCAATTGGGTAAATTAGAATATTTAGAGTTAGAAGACTTACAGGGTGTTTCAGGATTAAAAGCACTTCGAGTTGAAGTTATTTATCAAAAAGATTTTAAAGAAAAAAACACCTTTTCTTTTGATGATTTAATTAAAGAAATTGAAGCATAAATTATTTTTTTTAAACTATTCCTTGAAATGAAAAAGCAATAGCAAAAGCAATAACACTTAAAATAATACCAACCATAAACACCGTGTAGGTGTGTCTTAAAAGACTGTACTTTCTATTTAACACCAAGCCTAAGAAATACAAATCTTTAGTTAAAGAACTGTATAAATATTCTCTATCTTTCATCATTTCTTGAATTCCCCATTCAAAATCATTTAGTTTCATTTGATGAAAGTTTCCAAAGAATAATAGATTTACTTTTTTATTAGCCACATCTTCTTTACTAAATCTTCCTTGTGTTACATTTGGTCTTGTAGCTAGAATAGAGAGCACGATAGAAACTACGGTAAATAATACAAAAATAATTGATGGTATAATTAAATAATTATTAGAAGGATTGTCTAATTTTGGTATTAAAGTAGACAACGTCATAGAAATAATAATTGCATTGACAGACAATAAAATATTGGCTTTGGTATCGGCAATATCACTTAAGGTAATATGATTTCTGAGAGCAACTCTAAACATGGTTTCAATACCTCTTTCTGGTGCTTCAGTTTTATCTTTTTTGAGTTCTAATGCTTCTTGTTTCTGATTAAACTTTTTAATATCATTTTTTAATTCTTTAAGATTTTTCATCAATTTAGAAAGATTCTTCTCTTTCCTTTTTGTCCATTTTTTTAAGGCATATGTGGTATTAAAACGATGTTGAATTGTAAAAAAGTTAATATTTTCTTTTATCCATTTTTCATCAGAAATATTTTTCAAGCCTGTTAATTCCCACTCTTTTCTCAATAAAGAAGTATAATCGAAAAAATTTTTTGAAGCTAAATGCGCACAATCAGCATCCATTATTATTTTTTCTAAATTATCTTTTGGTTGATGATTCATTTTTGTAGCTAAAACTAATTTAGAAATAGCTTCAATTCTTTTATCAGAAATTTTCTTTCCTTTTAAAAAATCAGTTACAATTTTTACACTTTTCTCTTCATGGTTGTCAGCTCCATCTACAAATCCAGTATCATGAAACCAAGCAGCTACCTCTAAATTTTGGGCATCAGTTTGGGCGATTTTTAATTTTTCTGCGAGTTCTTTTGTTTTCTCTACAACGCGTTGTGTATGCGCTAAATTATGATACACATACTTTGTATCAAGCTCATTACTCAACAAGTTAAAAACAAATTTTTCAGTATCAACAATTAAAGTACTCATATAAGATTATTTTATAAAAGAATCGAAAGAACTTACAGTCTAACTTTTCCTTTTATTGATATTCGTCGTAAATTTATGTATTGCTTTCAAAGCCTACAAATTAAGAATTATTTGTAAGTTAACAAGTTATTTAACGTCTAATAAAATGGAAAGCATATCAATATTAATTTAGAAAAGAAAGGAAACAATATATGCTAACTTGGAAAGAAGTAATCAACTTCACAACAAAAGGAAACCCAACTCCAGATAAAAGAGTTGAGAAATCCGAAACAGAATGGAAGTCTCTTTTAACTGAAGAGCAATTTAGAATTACAAGACAAAAAGGAACAGAAAGACCACATAGTGGAGCCTTATGTAGTATTTATGATGAAGGTCAATACAATTGTATTTGTTGCAATACGCCTTTATTCGATTCTACCATAAAGTTCGATTCTAGTTCGGGATGGCCAAGTTTTACACAACCTATTAAAGAAAATGCCATAAAATACCATAAAGATATTTCTTTTGGTATGATTCGCGTAGAAGTAATGTGTAACAGTTGTGATGGGCATTTAGGACATGTTTTTCCTGATGGACCAGAACCTAGTGGATTGCGTTATTGTATTAATTCTGAATCTATGCAATTAGAGAAAGGAGAAAAAAATGAGTAAAGATTTACAATTAGCCACTTTAGGAGGTGGTTGTTTTTGGTGTACAGAAGCTGTATTCCAAGAAGTAAAAGGTGTAGAAAAAGTAATTTCAGGTTATGCAGGAGGTAATGCTCCTGGGAAACCAACCTATAGAGAAATTTGTTCAGGATTAACAGGACATGCAGAGGTAATTCAAATTACATTTGATGCAAATATCATTTCGTTTGAAGATATTTTAGTGATTTTTATGACAACTCACGACCCTACTACTTTAAACAGACAAGGTGCAGATAGAGGTACTCAATACAGATCTGTCATTTTTTATAACAATGAGAATCAGAAACTGATATCTGATGAAGTTTTAAAACAGATTCAGCCTTATTATGATGATAAAATTGTGACTGAAATTAGTCCTTTGCCAGTTTTTTATGAAGCAGAACAAGAACATCAAAACTATTACAGAGAAAACACGCAACAAGGATATTGTAGTTTTGTAATTGCTCCAAAATTATCAAAATTGAGAAAATTACACGCTGATAAATTAAAGTAAGATGATTAAATTATATGGTGCAGAAAGATGCCATAAAACTCAATACTATAAAACATTTTTAGAAACGCGTAACTTAGATTACGCGTTTTTAGATGTAGAACAAAATGAAGATTTTGCAGAAGAATTACGTAACTTGTATGAGAATCGGAAATTGAATTTTCCTACAATAACCATCAACCAAAAAAAGTTGAGAAATCCTTCTGATAAAGAGCTTCAAAAATGGATAGATAAACTACTATGAAACTAAACATAAAAGATACTTTTACTACAAAATTACCTGCAGACCCAATTCTTGAAAACTCAAGAAGACAAGTTACTGAAGCCGTATTTTCGCATGTAAATCCGAAAAAAACAAAAGAGCCAAAAGTGATTCACACTTCGCAAGAAATGGCTAATGAATTAGGTATTTCATCAGAAGAATTACAAACAGATTTTTTTAGAGATGTTGTAACTGGAAATGAAATTTACCCGAATACAAAACCCTATGCAATGTGTTATGCAGGGCATCAATTTGGTAATTGGGCAGGACAATTAGGTGATGGAAGAGCCATCAATTTATTCGAAGTTGAACATCACAACAAAAATTGGAAAGTACAATTAAAAGGTGCAGGAGAAACTCCGTATTCTAGAACAGCAGATGGTTTAGCTGTTTTGCGCTCGTCAATTAGAGAATATTTATGTGCAGAAGCTATGTTTCATTTGGGTGTGCCAACAACGAGATCTTTGTCTTTAAGTTTAACTGGCGATGATGTTTTAAGAGATGTTTTGTATAATGGCAATCCTGCTTACGAAAAAGGGGCAATCGTATCTAGAATTTCTCCATCATTTTTACGTTTTGGGAATTTTGAAATTTTTACAGCTAGAAAAGATGTAAAAAACCTTAAAATTTTGGTAGATTATACCATCAAACATCATTTTAATCATATAGGAAAACCATCTAAAGAAACCTATATCAACTTTTTCAAAGAAGTTTCTAAACGTACTTTAGAAATGATAATTCATTGGCAAAGGGTGGGTTTTGTTCACGGAGTTATGAATACGGATAATATGTCCATCTTAGGTTTAACCATCGATTATGGCCCATATGGTTGGTTAGAAGGGTTCGATTTTGGGTGGACACCAAACACTACTGACAGACAACACAAACGTTACAGATATGGAAATCAGCCAAATATTGGCTTGTGGAATTTGTTTCAATTAGCAAATGCACTGTATCCGTTAATTGAAGAAGTTGAACCTTTAGAAGCTATTTTGGCTGAATATAAAACAAATTTTGAGCAAAAATCGTTGACAATGATGAAATCAAAATTAGGTTTATTTGAAGATAATAAAAACGATTTAGGCATCATTCAGAATTTAGAAGATACTTTGCAATTGGTAGAAACTGATATGACTATTTTCTTTAGAAATTTAAGTAATTTTTCTGATGAAAATTCAAATTTAAAAGTGATTGAAGATGCATTTTATGATGCTGAAAATATTTCTGAAGAAGTAAAACAACTATGGAATACTTGGTTAAACACATATGCTGAAAGATTAAAAAAGGAGAAGCTTTCTAACAATGAAAGAAAAGCAAAAATGAATGCTGTAAATCCTAAATATGTTTTACGTAATTATATGGCACAATTGGCAATTGATGCAGCAGATCAAGGCGATTATACTTTAATTGATGAATTATTTCAACTCTTAAAAAAACCATATGATGAACAACCAAAAAATCAAAAATGGTTTACAAAACGTCCTGAATGGGCAAGACATAAAGTAGGTTGTTCAATGTTATCTTGTAGTTCTTAAAAGTATATAAACACAACTGAAAGGTTAGAAACAAAAATTTAAAAAATGAAAATAGGTTTAGGAACAGCTGCACTAGGGAGGCCACAATACATTAATGTGCGTATAGAAAATTGCGACAACTCGAATTTAAAACGATTTAGACAAGAAAGTTTTCAAGTTTTGGAAGATGCTTATAATCTTGGAATAAGATATTTTGATACAGCTCCAGGTTATGGTTTGGCTGAAGAATTACTGTTAGAATGGTTGCAAACCAAAGATGATGATTCAATTGAAGTTGCCACAAAATGGGGATATACCTACACTGCAAATTTTGATGCAAATGCCAAAGTCCACGAAGTAAAAGAACATAGTTTAGCTAAATTAAAAGAACAGTGGAAGTTCTCAAAACAACTGCTACCCTATTTTAAGGTGTATCAAATTCATTCTACAACTTTAGAAACGGGTGTTTTAGAAAATGAAGGCGTTTTAAATGAATTGGTTCGTTTAAAAAAAGAGCACAATCTTAAAATCGGAATTACCACAACAGGAACAAATCAAGTAGAAGTGATTAAAAAAGCGTTAACTGTTTTTGTTGATGGAGAGCCATTATTTGATGTTTTTCAAGTGACCTATAATTTTTTAGATCAAAGTTTATTAGAAATTATTGATGAATTACAGCAACAAAACAAATCAATTGTTATTAAAGAAGCATTAGCAAATGGTCGTGTTTTTAGCAATAAAAACTATCCTCACTATGAAAAAATGTATTCGACTTTAGAAAATTTAGCACAAAAACACAACGTTGGAGTGGATGCAATCTCATTAAAATACAGTTTACAAACAATTGCAAATGCTACGGTTTTAAGTGGCGCAAGTAATACCAATCAATTTTCAGAAAATCTAAAAGCGAATTATTTTATGCTTTCTGATGATGATATTGAGTTACTAAGTTCTTTTAAAGTTTCTCCAGATTTTTATTGGGACGAAAGAAAAAAACTAGAATGGAATTAAGCAAAATTGCTTTTGGAGGTGGGTGTCATTGGTGTACAGAAGCTGTTTTTCAATCGTTACTTGGAGTTGAGAAAGTGGAACAAGGTTGGGTATCTTCAACTGAAAAAAACAACACTTTTTCTGAAGCTGTTATAGTTCATTTTGATAGCTCAAAAATCAACTTAAAAACCCTAATTGAAATTCATTTAGTAACGCATAAAAGTACAAGTAATCATTCTATGCGTAGTAAATATCGTTCTGCGATTTATTATTTTACAAATCAACAAAAAGAAGAAAGTTTAAAAATAATTAATGAATTACAACTTCAATTTGACAACAAGATTATAACACAGATTTTAGAATTTAATCAATTTAAACCTTCATCTAAAGAATTTCAGAATTACTATCAATCGAATCCTGAAAAACCATTTTGTAAAAATTATATAAATCAAAAATTAACCTTGCTAAAAAAGAAATTTAAAGATAGCATCTACCAATAAATGTAATTTTAAAAGTTTTATATTCGTAGAGCATATTTCTAATAATGATACACGAACTCAAAGAAATTATAAATAAAGCTATCATCAACCAAGAAAAAGGATTGAAAAATGTGTTGGCATCTGTAGTTTTTTTAGAAGGTTCGTCATACAGAAAACCTGGAGTTAGAATGTTAATTGCTGAAGATTTATCTTCTGTTGGTGCAGTTTCTGGAGGTTGTGTAGAAAAGGAAATTATTAAACGAAGTGAATCTGTTTTTGTTGATGAAAAACCTAAAATAATTACTTATGATGGTAGATATAGATTGGGTTGTGAAGGAGTTCTTTACATATTAATTGAGCCTTTTTTTATTACAACTAAGTTTTTAAAAGAATTTTATAAAACAACCACAGCAAGAGAACCAATAAAAATTGAGAGTCATTTTATAAAACAAGATGAAGCTTATGGCAATTTTGGTTCTACAGTAACTTTTAAAAATCAACAACAATTTACTTTTTCTGATGCTTTTTCAATCAATTCAAAAGATGAAGTAGATACTATTACACAAGTTTTACAACCTGCGTTTAGATTGATTATTATTGGTGGTGAACACGATGCTGTAAAACTGTGTAGAATTGCAGCGAATCTTGGTTGGGAAATAGATGTCATTACTTCTGCTAAAGACAGCAAAAAGTTATCTGATTTCCCTGGAGCAAACTCTGTTGTTGGTGAAAGCCCAGAAACGATTCAATTTTCTGATATTACAGAAAACACTGCTATTGTAATTATGAATCATAGTTACGTACAAGATTTAAAATATGTTATAAAACTATCTGAATACAATCCCAAATACATAGGTATTTTAGGGACACCAAAAAGAAGAGAACGGCTGTTTAACGAGTTGTTTGAGTTTACCCCAAACATTTCTGATGAATTTTTAGACAACATATACACACCTGCTGGTTTACATATTGGCGCACAAACTCCAGAGGAAATTGCAGTTTCTATTATTGCAGAAATTTTAGCTGTAATTAGAAAAAAAGAACCTTTTTCACTTCGTAAAATTAACGGTAAAATTCATACGTCATAAATGGGTGATATTGTTGTTTTAGTTTTGGCTGCTGGGAGCTCATCAAGAATGAAATCTATAAAACAATTGGCTACAATTGATAACAAAACACTTTTGGAAATTACATTAGAAAAAGCAACTAAAATAACTTCAAAAAATACGTTTTGTGTTTTAGGTGCTAATCGTGAGAAAATAGAAAATCAAATTAATTTTAAAAACACACAAATTATCATAAATAAAAATTTTGAAGAGGGTTTAAGTTCAAGTATTTCTAAAGGTTTAGATTTCATAAAAAAAGCCCAACCAAATTTAAAAAGTGTACTAATTTTACTGGCTGATCAACCTGGAATTCAGTTATCTTATTTAAATGATATGATTAACTTATTTAAAGTCAATCCTTCAAAAATTATTGCCTCCAAATACAAAGAAACGTATGGAGTACCTGCTTTAATTCCATCCATTTATTTTGATGATTTACTAAAAATTAAAGGAAATAAAGGTGCTAAAACATTTCTAAACAAAAATTTAGATGCTGTTTTATCACCAAAAACCACTACTAATCTTACAGATATTGATACCCTAAAGCAATTAAAACAATTTATAAATGGTTAATTTTACAACCATGAGAATCCTAAGACTTTTTTTATTAATATCTATTGCAATTTTAATGTATGCCTGTGCAACGACAAAAATGCAGGTAATCGAAGACCATAACTTCAAAAAAAATAATGCAGAAATCTTACACTCATTTTATTTAATCGGTGATGCTGGTAACTCTGATTTAGGAAAAAAAGATGTAGCTCTAGCTTATTTAGAACAAGAAATAAAAAAAGCAAAAAATAATGCTACTCTTATTTTTTTAGGAGATAATGTCTATGAAAAAGGGATCCCAAAAAAAGGAAACAAGAACTATGAACTTGCAAAACATCGGTTAAAAGTTCAAACAGATATTGGAAAAAAATTTATTGGAAAGACTTTAATAATCCCTGGAAATCATGATTGGTACAATGGTCTTAAAGGGCTAAAAAGACAGGAAAAACTAGTAGAAAAGGCTTTAGGTAAAAATGCATTTCAACCAGAAAAAGGATGCCCGTTAGAAAAAATTGAAATTAATGATCAGATTAATATCATCGTTATAGATTCGCATTGGTATTTAACCAATTGGGATAAACATCCTGGAATTAATGATGGTTGTGAAATAAAAACAAGAACGAAATTTTTTGATGAGTTTGAAGGATTGGTAAAAAAATCTCAAGGAAAAACAACTATAATCGCTTTGCATCACCCATTGTTTACTAATGGTCCTCATGGAGGGTATTATTCTTTTAAAAGTCATTTAAAACCTGCTCCTATTTTAGGAACTATTCAAAATATTTTGCGTAAAACATCCGGTATTACTAATACAGATCAACAAAATTCTAAATACAATGAATTTAGAAAACGAATCATTACAATTGCCCAAGAAAATGAAAAAATCATTTTTGTTTCGGGTCATGAACATAGTTTACAATATATTATTAGAAATAATTTACCTCAAATTGTAAGTGGCTCTGGTTCTAAAAACACTGCTGTAAAAAATGTGAACGGAGGAATTTTTGGTTACGGAACTCAAGGTTTTGCTAGATTAGATGTTTATAAAGATGGTTCATCAACCGTTCATTTTTATACTGCTAAAGATCAAAAAATAGTTTTTGAGGCAAATGTATTTAAAAAAGATAGTATTATTGAATTCTCTAATTTTCCAAACGCCAAACTGAAAGAAAAGACGGCGTCTATTTATACAAATAAAGAAGTTTCTAAGACCAAATCTTACAAATTTTTATGGGGAGATCGTTACCGAAAATATTTTGGAACAAAAGTTACTGCACCAACAGTAAGTTTAGATACGCTTTATGGAGGTCTAAAACCTGTTAGAAGAGGCGGTGGACATCAATCAAAATCTTTACGGTTGGAAGATCAAAAAGGTAGGCAATATGTAATGAGAGCATTACGAAAAAATGCTGTTCAATATTTACAAGCAGTTGTTTTTAAAGATCAATACGTAGAGGAACATTTTGATAAAACTTTAACTCAAAATTTATTAATGGATGTCTTTACTGGTTCTCATCCATATGCCCCTTTTACCATTGATAAATTAGCAGAAGCTATAAATATTTACCATACAAAACCCATATTATTCTATGTTCCTAAACAAAAAAGTTTAGGAAAATTTAACTTAGATTATGGAGATGAATTGTATATGATTGAAGAAAGAACTGATGAAGGCCATGGAGATAAAAAAAACTTTGGTTATTCAGATAACTTGATTAGCACTGACGATTTAAGGAAAAATATTGTAAAGGATGAGAAGTATAGTATAGACGAAGAAGCTTACATTAGAGCTCGTCTTTTTGATATGTTAATTGGAGATTGGGATAGACATCAAGATCAGTGGAGATGGGCAGAATTTAAAAGTGATAACACAATAGTTTACAGACCTGTACCTAGAGATCGAGACCAAGCTTTTTCAATTTTTGGTGATGGTTTTTTATTGGGTTTTTTAACCAATTCAATACCTGCTTTAAAAGGAATGCGTTCTTATTCAGAAGATTTAACGAACCCTAAATGGTTTAGCTACTCAGCTTATCCATTAGATATGACATTAATTTCAAAATCTAAAAAAGATGTTTGGGATAAGCAAGTAGCAAGAATTCAAACTCAAATAACAGATGATGTTATTGAAAAGGCAATGGCAAAATTTCCAAAAGAAGTAAGAGATGAAACAATCAATGATATTAAAAAGAAATTAAAAGGTAGAAGAAAAAATCTTCAAAAAATCGCTGATCGTTATTTTAACTATTTAAATAAATTTCAAATCATAAAAGGAACAAATAAAGATGATTGGTTTGATATTAAACGATCTACAAATGGTGATACAGAAATTACTGTTTATAGAATTAAGAATGGTAAAAAAGGAAAAATTATATTACAAAGAAGATATAGCTATGATATCACAAAAGAAATTTGGTTATTTGGTTTAGATGATAATGATGTATTTACTCTAAATGGTGCTACAGGTAAAAATTCAATCAAACTTAAAATTGTTGGAGGATTAAACAATGACACTTACGAAATAAACACAAAACATAACGTTAAGATTTATGATCAAAAAACCAAAAAGAACACTTTTAAAACTCTTAACATTCATAAAAAACTCACAGACGATTACAAAACCAATACCTATAATTATACTAAATTAAAAAATTCATCAAATTTGGTTTCCCCTGCTATTGGTTTCAATCCTGATGACGGAATCAAAATTGGTATAAAAAACACTATTCTTGTCAATAATTTTGAAAGAAATCCGTTTACTTCAAAACAAATTATTTCTGGTTTTTACTATTTTGCCACCAATGGTTTTGAATTAGATTACTCAGGAGAATTTGCTAATATTTTTCATAAATGGAATTTAGGTATTGAAGCAAGTTTTAACAGTCCAAATTTTGCAAGAAACTTTTTTGGTTTTGGAAATGGATCACTAAACCCTGAGACTCAGAAAAAGAGTCAAAATTTAGATTATAATAGAGTTAGAATAGGACAATTTAATCTGGGGTCATTTGTAAAATGGAGAGGTGACTTAGGTGCTGAAATTAAAACTAGTATTAAATTGCAAAGTTTTAATGTAGCAAGAACTGAAACAAGATATATAGAAAAAAGTTTTAATGAAGCTAACAGAATTTTTTCTAATCAAAACTTTTTAAATTTAGAGGCAGGTTATCATTATAAACATTCAGACAATACTACTTTTCCTACTTTAGGAATTGAGTTTGATACAAAATTTGGGTTCACAAATAATTTAAATGAACATAGAAGTTTTAGTTACAACATTACATCACTGGCCATAACACATAAAGTAACTCCAAATGGAAAATTGGTTTTAGCTTCTAAAATGAAAGGTCATTTTAATTTTGGTGAAGATTTTGAATTTTACCAAGCTGCAAATATTGGGGCTAATGAAGGTTTAAGAGGTTTTAGAAACGAACGTTTTAATGGTAAAAATGCTTTTGTTCAGACTACAGACTTAAGATGGAAAATTAATAAAATCAAAACAGGGTTAATTCCTTTAAATCTTGGGGTTTATGCTGGATTCGACTATGGTAGGGTTTGGGGTTCTCCCAATACCATAAGTACTCTACCAGCAGAAATTTTCAAGCTGCATACTTCATATGGTAGTGGCTTCTTCTTTAATGCTGCAAATATGTTTGGGGGTAGTATTGGTTATTTTAAAAGTGTAGATGGATCGCGTTTTGAATTAAGTTTAGGTTTTGATTTTTAGGTATGAATGAAATTGGATTAATTTTCGGCGCTTTCTTTGGGTTAATATCGGTTATTCTCGGTGCATTTGGAGCTCATTTATTGAAGAAAAAGATAACTTCAGATCAATTGCAAAGTTTTGAAACAGGCATAAAACATCAAATGTATCACGCAATTGTTTTACTAGTTTTGGGATTTCAATTCAGTTCTGACGTTGTTTTTTATAATTATATCATATATGCTTTTATCATTGGTACTTTCTTATTTTCTTTTTCTATTTATGGATTAGTCATTTCTTCAGCAAAAAATAAGAAACTTAAATTTTTAGGACCAATTACTCCTTTGGGAGGATTGTTACTTGCTATAGGTTGGGGATTATTAATCTACATTTTCGTGTATGATAGCTTTTTAATTCAAGCTTAATTGATACAAATTACCACCCACTCCATTCGCTTTTTCATCAGTAATTAAAAGTGTGTTGTTATCTTTAAAACACACACCTTCTTTTTGAGAACGATGTGTTAATTCTATTTTTTTGACTTTTCCAGATAAAAAATTTTCATTTTTAAAATCAGAAAAAAGAAGAATATTTTTTTGTGAAAGTAATACAACTGTTTTTCCATCTGCAGAAATATCAGCAGACGTAATCCAACATTCTAAATCGCTGCAATTATCAAACTCACCAATTAATTCAGCAACATACTCTCCTTTTTTTGCTGGTACTTTATACATAAAAGTTTTACCGTATTTCTTTTTAACTCTACTTTTTGTAAAAATATATAGACAATTATTAAAGTAAAAAAAAGCTTCGGCATCAAAATATAAATTCTTCTTTTTTGGTGGAAATTTATATTGATTCGGATATCTAAACTTAATTTTTTCTACTTCTGCATTCTTTTTATTTAAGTGCTTTTTATCGACTTTTAAAATCGTTAAATTCTTTCTTTTGTTTTGGTTATTTCCAAAATCGCCAATATACAGATTGCCTTCAACATCAGACGTCAAATCTTCCCAATCTCTATTTTTAGCTTTGATATAAATTTCTTTTTTAATCTTTCCTTTTTTAGAAACTGCGTATAATTTTGATTGATTTCCACCATCATTTAACATCCAAATAATATCTGAATTCGGTATTACTTCTGTTCCAGATACTTCTTTTAAATTATTTGGTAAATCAGCAAGGATTTTGAGTTGTCCAGAACTCTGACAACTTAAAAATAACAAAAAACTGAAAAATATAAATAGCTTTTTCATTGTATTTTACCAACCTCCAGAGGCTCCACCTCCGCCAAAACTTCCTCCACCAAAGCCGCCTCCAAAGCCACCGCCTCCAAAACTTCCTCCTCCTGAAGATCCTCCAAAACCACCGCCAAAGCTACCTCCACCTCTACCAGCATTACTCAAAATAATAGTTTCGAAAATATCTTCGGCTACAGAACGTCTTCTATAACGTCTACCCCCACCTCTATTATTTTTATTTCCTCTAGAAATTAAAATAAAAATGATGATGATAAAAATGATGAAAATGATAATTCCAGAATCAAAACCTTCTTTATCATTTTGTCTAGTTCCTTTAAATTGTCCATTTAAGGTCATAAAGATATAATCTGAACCTTTGTCTAAACCAGTATAATAATCTCCTTTTTTAAACTCAGGGATAATCACCCTTTCAATGATTCTTTTAGATTGAAAATCAGTCAATAAATGCTCTACACCTCTACCATTTTGAATCGCTATCTTTCTATCATCTTTTGCAAGTAAAATTAGAATTCCATTATCTTTTTCTTCATCTCCAATTCCCCATTTCTCTCCCCAATTTGCTGCTAAATAATTAATATCTTCTCCTTTAGTTGATGGAATAATAATCACTACAATCTGTGTGGAAGTTGTGTCTGAATATTTTACTAGCTTATTTTCTAAATTAGTTTTTTGAAAATCAGTAAGAAGCTGAGGCTTCATAAAATCATAAACACTCGTTTGAAATTTAGGCTTATCTGGAATTTTGTATCCTTGTGAAAAGAGGTTTAATGAAAATAATAGTGTAAGTAGAAAAAGACTTTTTCTACTGAAAACTAAATACTGAATACTGAAGACTTTATCTAGAATCATCCTTTAGAAATCTCATTAGAAAGTTCGTTTTCATCATCAATTTGCCAAGGAAAATGAGCTTTTAATTCAGAACCTGCTGTTAAAATTCCATCAACAATCCCTTGTTTAAAATCTCCTTTTTTAAAGTGATTTAGTATTACGTTTTTAGTAGTATCCCAAAAATCTTTAGGAACCACATTATTGATGCCTTTATCTCCATAAATCACAAATTTTTTGTCATTTACAGCCACATAAATCAATACCGCATTTTCGTCTTTGGTATTGTTCATTTTTAGCAAATGAAATACTTCTAGCGCACGTTCTGAGTGTTCTAACTTAGAAGTAGCCTCAATATGTACACGTATTTCTCCAGAAGTATTTTTCTCTGCAATTCTAATAGCAGAAATAATTTCTTGTTCTTCATCAGCAGTAAGAAACGCTTCTACCTTAGACATCTTATTACTTTTTCTTGTTAAAATCGAAATTTACATCTGGTGCATTTTCAGAACCGGGGTTTGATTTGTAACGATCCATTTCATCAAAATTAAATACCCCAGCTAACAAAGAGTTTGGAAATACTTTTATGTGCTTATTATATTTGTTAACACCTTCATTAAATCTATCTCTAGCTACATTTATTCTGTTTTCTGTTCCTTCTAATTGGCTTTGTAATTCTAAAAAGTTTTTGTTCGCTTTTAAATCTGGATAACGTTCAACCACTAATAATAATTTTGATAACGCGCCACTTAATCCAGCTTGAGCTTGTTGAAACTGAGCCATTTTTTCAGGTGTTAAATTATTAGCATTTATAGTTGTAGATGTAGCTTTAGCTCTAGCCTCAATAACTTGTGTTAAAGTGCTTTTTTCAAAATCTGCAGCACCTTGAACTGTTTTTACTAAATTTCCAATTAAATCATTTCTACGTTGGTAGGCACTCTCTACATTAGACCATGTAGTTTTTGCGTCTTCTTGTAAGACAACGGCTTCATTATTAAAACCTACTGCCCATTTATAGATTCCGAAAACAATAACAGCAATAACAATTACCGGAATTAACCATTTTTTCATAATTTCTAAATTTAAATTTTTGTTGATTTTTTGTATTACAATATTATCGAATATTCTTGAGATTATAAAGAATATTGAGTTCTATCATAAAATTAGACACACAAATAAAAGATTTGTTACAGTTGATTTTTAATTTTAATCAATTCTGCTTTTACACCTTCTAGTCTTGTAATAATTTCTTGATTGTCAAAAAGAATATCTGGGTTCTTTTTTAATTTTTGTTTTGCCCCCTCTAATGTAAAACCTCTTTCTTTTACTAAATTAAAAATTAGTTGAAAATTTTTAATATCATCCTGAGTAAACAAACGGTTTCCTTTGGCATTTTTTTTAGGTTTGATGATATCAAACTCTTTTTCCCAAAAACGAATTAGCGATGTATTTACATGAAAAGCTTTGGCAACTTCTCCTATTTTGTAGTAACGTTTTTCTGGTAACTCTACGTACATAAAAACTTCTTTAATCGTAAGATTGACCTTCTTCTTCTGCAGCTTTTTGCATTGCAGCAAACTCTTCTGGAGTTAAATCACCGTAATAAAAGTTGATTGGATTTAAAGCTCTATCATTTTTATGAACTTCGTAATGTAAATGAGAAGATACTGAACGCCCAGTGTTGCCTACGTAACCTATTAGATCTCCTCGTTTTACCTTTTGCCCTTTTCTAGCTTTCATTTTACTCATGTGTGCATAAATAGTTTTATACCCGTAGCCATGGTCTATATATACTACTTTTCCGAATGTTGCACTCCTTTGAGCTCTAATTACTATTCCATTTCCAGAAGCATAAATTGGAGTACCTGTTGGCGCTGTAAAATCCATTCCTTTATGGAATTTTCTTATTTTTAATATAGGATGCATTCTCCATTTATAACCTGAAGCCATTCTTGTCATATCTTCAAGCTTTACAGGCAAAATTGCTGGTATAGAAGCTAACATTTTTTCCTTTTCTTTTGCTAAAGAAACGATTTCATCTAAAGATTTAGATTGAACTGCTAATTGTTTGGAAAGCACATCAATATCTTTAGTTAGTTTTTTAATCATTTTAGAATTATCAAACCCTTCTAAGTTTTTATAACGATTGACACCACCAAAACTTGCTTTTCTTTGCTCATCAGGTATTGGATTTGCCTCAAAATACGTTCTATAAATGTTGTTATCCCTTTCTTGTAATTGTGCTAAAATTGACGAGCTTTCTTCCATTCTTTTTGAAAGTAATTCGTAATGTAATTTTAAGTTTTCTAACTCTCTTTTTTGAGCTCTCTCATTAGGAGACATTATAAATTGACTTAAAACAATAAAACCGGCAAAAGCAATTAATAAAACACCTAAAATTCCGAAAATAGTTTTCTTATAATAATCACTTTTCTTAACCGTTATTTTTCGGTAAGAAAGTGTATCAGAATCGTAATAATATTTTACTTTCGCCATAATAGGATTTATACTATTTTTGTGCTTTAAACATCTTTTAAATTATTAAAACCTGTTTATAAGAACTCACAAATTTACAAAATGTTTTACAACTGCTATTTTTAGGTAGTTTTTTTAAAAATAAATTAACAAAATCCAACTTATTGGAAACTTCTTTTTTATGAAATCACAAGAAATTCGTGCTACTTTTTTAAACTTTTTCCAAGAAAAAAAACACTTAGTAGTTCCTTCTGCACCAATGGTTACAAAGGATGACCCAACATTAATGTTTGTAAATTCTGGAATGGCACCTTTTAAAGAATTTTTTTTAGGAAATGGAACTCCAAAAAAGAACAGAATTGCAGACTCACAAAAGTGTTTGCGTGTTTCTGGTAAGCATAATGATTTAGAAGAAGTGGGTTATGACACCTACCATCATACTTTATTTGAGATGTTAGGCAACTGGAGTTTTGGGGATTATTTTAAGAAAGAAGCTATTGCTTGGGCTTGGGAATTATTAACTGAAGTTTATAAAATTGACAAAGATATTTTATATGTAACCGTTTTTGAAGGAAGCGATGATGCTGATAACTTAAAAATGGATACAGAAGCTTACGATATTTGGAAGCAATATATATCTGAAGACCGAATTTTAAAAGGAAACAAAAAAGATAATTTCTGGGAAATGGGTGAGCAAGGACCTTGTGGACCTTGTTCTGAAATTCATGTTGATATCCGTTCTTCTGAAGAAAAAGCAAAAGTAGATGGTAAAAGTTTGGTAAATGAAGATCATCCCCATGTGGTAGAAATCTGGAACTTAGTTTTTATGCAATACAATAGAAAAGCTAATGGTTCCTTAGAAGAATTACCAAACAAACACATTGATACAGGGATGGGTTTTGAACGTTTGTGCATGGTTTTACAAGATGTTCAATCGAATTATGATACTGATGTTTTTACTCCAATAATCAGAGAAATAGAAACTATTACCAATACCAAATACGGTAAAAATGAAAAACAAGATATTGCTACTCGCGTAATTTCAGATCATGTTAGAGCTGTTGCATTTTCTATTGCTGATGGTCAACTACCAAGCAATACTGGAGCAGGATATGTAATAAGAAGAATTTTAAGACGCGCTGTTCGTTACGGTTTTACTTTTTTAAATAAAAAAGAGCCTTTTATTTATAGATTAGTAGATGTTTTAACCAAAAAAATGGGAGAAGCTTTTCCTGAACTAAGAGCTCAAAAACAACTCATTGAGAATGTAATAAAAGAAGAAGAAACTTCTTTTTTAAGAACATTAGATCAAGGTCTGATATTGTTAGATGGAATTATAGCATCATCAAAAACAAACAAAATATCTGGAGAAAAAGCTTTTGAATTATATGACACCTATGGGTTTCCAATCGATTTAACAGCTTTAATTTTATCTGAAAAAGGATTAACATTAGACGAAAAAGGATTTGAAGTCGAATTACAAAAACAAAAAAATCGTTCTAGAGCTGCTAGCGAAATATCTACAGATGATTGGACCGTTTTAGTAGAAGATACAGAAGAAGAATTTATAGGTTATGATTCTTTAGAAGCCAAGGTAAAAATTACAAGATACAGAAAAGTAACTTCTAAAAAAGATGGAGAAATGTATCAATTGGTATTTAATTTAACTCCTTTTTATCCAGAAGGTGGCGGTCAAGTAGGCGATAAAGGTTATTTAGAAGACGCACATGGAGATGTACTCTATATTTTAGACACTAAAAAAGAGAATAATGTAATTATTCATTACACTAAAAATCTTCCTAAACATATCAACGAAACTTTTAGAGCTGTTGTAGATTCTAAACAACGTTATAGAACAGAGTGTAATCATACTGCTACGCATCTATTACATCAAGCGCTAAGAGAGATTCTAGGAACTCATGTAGAACAAAAAGGTTCTGCTGTTCATTCTAAATATTTACGTTTTGATTTTTCACATTTCTCAAAATTAACAGTAGATGAATTACGTGAGATAGAAAACTTTGTTAATAGAAGAATTGCGGGTAAACTGCCATTAGAAGAAAGTAGAAACATACCCATGGAACAAGCTATTGCAAATGGCGCAATGGCATTATTTGGAGAGAAATATGGAGATACTGTTAGAGCTATAAAATTTGGAAAATCTATAGAACTTTGTGGTGGAACCCACGTGAAAAATACAGGTGACATTTGGCATTTTAAAATTAAATCTGAAGGAGCTGTAGCTGCTGGTATTAGAAGAATAGAAGCTATAACAAATGATGCTGTTAAAGATTTTTACTTTGAAAATAATAGAGCATTGTACGAAATTAGAGATTTATTAAATAACACCAAAGAACCTGTAAAAGCAGTTAAAGTTTTACAAGATGAAAACACAGCTTTAAAAAAACAAATTGAACAATTATTAAAAGATAAAGCACAAAATTTATCCGGAGAAATAAAAAATCAATTGCAAGAAATTAACGGTGTACAGTTTTTAGCGACAAAGGTTGATTTAGATACCAACGGGATTAAGAATTTAGCTTTTGGCTTAGGTAAGGAGTATCAAAACTTATTTTTGTTATTTGCCTCATCCCCAGCAAAAGATAAAGCTTTGTTAACCTGTTATATTTCTAAAGAATTAGCAAATGAACGTGGTTACAATGCTGGTCAAGTTGTTCGAGAACTAGGAAAACTAATTCATGGTGGTGGTGGTGGTCAAAATTTCTTTGCAACTGCAGGAGGTAAAAATCCTGGTGGAATTCCAAAAGTTTTAGAAAAAGCAAAAGATTATTTGGTTTAACCCTTTTAAACTTTTTTAATTTTATAAGGTCTTAGTTTAATAGAAGTTAATATTAAGAATGTTTCAAAAAAAAACTTAAATTTGAAACAACTCAAAATAATAGTTTCTTCACCTTAAACTAATCTATGCCTCATTTAGATAAATATTCTGGTAATTGGTCTGCTAAAGAAGCAAGACATTTATTAAAGAGAACCTCCTTTGGAGTAACAGAAACAATGGTTTCTGAAGCTGTTACTTTAGGTTTAACAGCAACGATAACTAAACTATTCGAAGAAAAACCGTTACCGCCTCCACCTTTAAAATACGAACCTGATGGAACCGGAAGAGGTGAAATAAATGACCCAGATGTAAATTATGGAGAGACCTGGGTAACTGCACCAATTTATCCAGATTTACCAACATCTCAAGAAAGAAATAGTGTTTATAGAGCTAGAAATAGATCATTATATGCATGGTCTTTTCTACAAATGCAAAATGCGAATATTTCTATAAGAGAAAAATTGACCTTGTTTTGGCATAACCATTTTGTATCTGAAAACTCAAATCCTCATAGAGAGTTTTACTATATGAATATTCTAAGAAAAAATGCACTTGGAAATTTTAAAGAACTCACAAAACAAATTACCATTGACCAAAATATGCTCATCTATTTAAGTGGTAATGAAAATAACAACTCTTCTCCCAATGAAAATTATTCTAGAGAATTGTTAGAACTATTTACCATTGGTAAAGGTGTAGCAGTAGGAAATGGAGATTATACAAATTATACTGAAGAAGATGTTGTTCAGATTGCGAAAGTTCTCACAGGATGGAGAGCTAGATGGATAAGACATGCTGATCCCTTAAATGCTTATTTTACAAACAGCAGACATACAAAAGGGAACAAAAAATTATCTCATAGGTTTAATAATGCAGAAATTTCAGAAAATGGAGATCAAGAATATAAAGATGTAATTGATGTTATTTTTAAACAAGATGAATGCTCGCGTTTTATTATGCGTCAATTTTATATTTGGTTTGTAAATTCAGAAATTACATCAGAAATTGAAACTAATATCATAGAACCTTTAGCTAAAATTACAAGAGATAACAATTACGAAATTACACCTGCATTAAAAGTACTATTAGCCTCAGATCATTTTTTTGAAAATGTATTTTGTATGATTAAAAGTCCTTTGGATTTAATGATTTCTGCTACTAAATCTTTACTAACAGTTGCACCATCATCATCAGTAAAAGAAGAATATGAATTTGCATATATAATGTATTTAGCTTGTTCAGATTTAGGACAATCTATATTTCATCACCCAGATGTTGCTGGATGGAAAGCTTATTATCAAGAACCTTTATTTTACAAAACTTGGGTAAATAATTTTTTCTTACCCAAAAGATTAGAATACTGTAAAATTTTAGTGGCTGGTGGTGATTTACTAATAAACAAGAAAAAATACAAAGTACCTCCTTTAGTACCTGTTTTAGCTATTGCAAGAGATATTACAAATGCCACTGACCCTAATATTTTAGTAAAAGAATTAGCTAATCGCTTATTCAATTATGAAATAACGGATGGACAAACAGATAGTTTAAAAGCAGTTTTAATTGATGGGTTACCCGATTTTGAATGGACTGTAGAATACGGAGATTACTTAGCTAACCCTTCAGATTCTACTTTAGCGATATCTGTAGACAAAAAACTACGCAACTTGGTTGCTGTTATGGTACAAATGTCTGAATTTCAAATAATGTAATGATGAAAAAGACAAAACAACTAAATAGAAGAGATTTTATAAAACTGAGCACAGTTGCTTCTGCATCATTACCAATTGCTTTAAGTGGTTTTCCTTTATTTGCTAACGACAAACCTAAGAATTATCAATTTTCGCAAGACAATGATAATGTTCTGGTCTTAATTCAACTTCAAGGAGGAAATGATGGACTGAACACTATTTTTGGAATGAGCCAATATGACAATTTACAAAGCGTACGTTCTAACATTATAATTCCTGACTCACAACTACTTGGTATTGATGACAATATTCGTTTTCATCCAAATATGACAGGTATGAAAAATATTTGGAATAAAGAAAAATTAGCAATTGTACAGAATGTGGGTTACCCAAATCAAAATAGATCTCATTTTAGATCATCAGACATTTGGAATTCTGCTTCAGATGCTAACGAGTATATTTCAAGTGGTTGGGTTGGTCGTTTTTTTGAAACCAATCATAACACCTTTCCAGAAAACTATCCTAATACAGAAAATCCAGATCCTTTTGCTATTACTATAGGCAAGATAGTTTCTGAAACTTGTCAAGGAAATATTGCCAACTTTTCTATGGCTTTAGAAGACCCAGAAAATCCAGGAACAGCTTTAGCATCAAATACAGGTGACATTCCGGATAACTGTTATGGGAATGCATTGAATTTTGTTAATAATACCATAGCACAAACCAATGCTTATGCAGCTGTTATTAAAACTGCTTCAAGTTCCGGAAATAATTTATCGCAAAAATATAATGATTCTGAATTATCAGAAAAACTCAAACATGTAGCTAAATTAATTTCTGGAGGAATAAAAACTAAAGTTTTTGTTGTTCAATTAGGTGGATTTGATAATCATGACAATCAAGTTGTAGAAGGCGAAACAAAAACAGGTAAACATGCAGAACTTTTAAAAGAATTGTCTGACGCGATAGAAGCATTCCAAGACGATTTAGAATTGCTAAATATTGATAAAAGAGTAATTGGAATGACATATTCTGAGTTTGGAAGAAGAATTCGTTCTAATGGAGGTTTAGGTACAGATCACGGAACTGCAGCCCCATTGTTTGTATTTGGTACTTGTGCAAATAACACCATTTTAGGTGATACCCCTGAAATTGACACTGCAGTAGATATCAAAGAAGGTGTGCAAATGCAATATGATTTTAGAAATGTATATAGCACTATTTTAACAGATTGGTTAGGGGCTTCTAAATCTGATGCCTCGAATGTACTTTTTGAAGAATTTGATGCTTTGCCTTTATTTAAGTCTGGATGCTCTGCAGCATTATCTACTAATGATTTTTTACAGAAAAAATTAGAAATTGAAGTCTATCCAAATCCAGTTATAAATTTTATAAATATTAAATTCTATGGAAATAACGAAAAGGTAAAAATTGTCTTATTTAATAGTATTGGAGCTGTCATAAAAAATATTACCAATCAAAAATACAATGCTACCCAACATACTTTAAATGTTGATGTACAAAACTTGCCTAAAGGAAATTATTATATGTATTACCAAACTAAAAGTGTTTCTAAGACTAAAAAATTGTTGAAATATTAAAATTGTCCTAAATTTACATTAGACTTTTATAACCTTCTAATGAATCTTCAAACAAAAATTAAACTTAAGAAAGAATCTAAAAATCTTATAGATTATCACTCTAAAGTTTTGTTGTTAGGTTCATGTTTTTCTGAAAATATTGGAAATAAATTTGACTATTTTAAATTTGAATCTATACAAAATCCTTTCGGAATTTTATTTCATCCTATTGCTATAGAAAATTTAATTAACAATGCTATTAACTGCAAAAAATATTCAGATGATGAAATTATTTTTCAAAACGAAAGGTGGCATAGTTTTGATGCACATTCTAACTTAAGTGATGAAAATAAAAATCAGCTTTTAGAAACTTTAAACACAAAGACATCTCTAACCCATCAAACTTTAAAAGAAACAACTCATCTTATAATTACTCTAGGTACTTCATGGGTTTACAGATATATTGAAAGTGATTCGATTGTAGCAAATTGCCATAAAATTCCTCAAAAAAAATTCTTAAAAGAATTACTTACTGTAGATAATGTTTCTGCAAGTTTAGACAAATGTATTGCTTTAGTAAAATCTATAAACACTAAAATAAATATAGTATTTACAGTATCTCCTGTTCGGCATTTAAAAGATGGTTTTATCGAAAATACGCTCAGTAAATCGCACTTAATTAATGCCATACATAATTTAGTTGATAATAGAAAAAACATACACTATTTTCCATCTTATGAAATTATGATGGACGAATTACGCGATTATCGTTTTTATGCTGAGGATATGATTCACCCAAACAAAACGGCTATTAATTATATTTGGGAAAAATTTATCGAAACTTGGTTTTCTGAAGATTCAAAGCAAATTATGAAAGAAGTTGATGTTATCCAAAAAGGATTAAAACATAAACCTTTTAATGAGAACTCTGAAAAACATCATCAATTTTTAAAAAATTTAGAACAGCAAAAAAGAATTTTAAAGTCAAAGTTTAGATTTATGAATTTCTAAAATATCAGAAATGCTGAAAAACATTTTTTATCCAAACCATCAGAACAGATATATCTGGTTAAGCTCTATATACCTTCTTTTTATATTGTATTTGGGTAAAATATCTCCAATTACTGTCTTGTTTGCTTATTTTTTAGAAACCATTATAATTGGGTTTTTTAATGCGTTAAAAATGTTTTGGAGCATTCGGTTTGGTGGTCACAAAACTGGTGGATATTTTCTAATTCTCTTTTTTCTGTTTCATTATGGTTTTTTTGTCGGAGTACAATCTGTTTTTGGATTTTCACTTTTTGAAATGGATTCAAATTCAATTTTTAGAGAACCATTTCAAGTGCTTAAAAACTACCAAATTATTCTAGGCCTAGAAGAAATGAAATATGCTTTTCCAGCAATTATATTTACTCACTTAGGTAAATTCTTTAGCGATTTTATCAAAAATGAAAAGTATAAAAAATTCTTACCTACAGAAATTATGTTTAAGCCTTATGTTCGAATTTTTATTCAACAATTTGTGGTAATACTTTCCTTTTTTTTTATGGTTTTAGGTAAAGCCGGAATTATAGCTGCCATTTTATTAATTCTTTTTAGACTTTTTATTGATTTATTCTTTGAAGCAATAAAAGAAAATTCTTTACTTTTAGATACAATGTCTAAAAAATTAGCGAATGAGAAAGTTTCTAAAGAAGAAATAAAAAAACAATTAATGCATTTTACAGAGTAATTTTAAAATACGGCATTTGACGTATTGATTTCTAATTTGATTTTTTAGACTTTTGAAATGTGGAATTAACTAAAGAAGAATCATTATTAGCAGAATGGAGCTATTCTGAAAAAGACTGGAATGAATTTGTTGATGTTGAAAAATCAAACAAAAAAGAAGACAATCTTTATTTTGGAATTGGAATCTTAATTCTGGGTACTTTTGGTTTGATGGTTTTAAGACAAACAAGTTTTTTAGGTGGTTTGGTTTTTGCTGTTCCAATAGCGGTTCTTATTCCTTGGCTAAGGATGAAGTTTAGTTACCCACATTTAAAAAAAGGAATTTCAAATCCTTTAGTAAAAATTTATTCGAATTATATACTAATTAATGGTAAAAAAATTCAACTCAATGGAAATCAAAAAAGAATAAAAAGCATAACCATAATAGATACAAGAAAGAAGAAAAAACTTATTGAGTTTAATATTCAATGGTTAACAAGAAAAGGCCCTACAAACGATGAATTTAGAATTTTAATTCCATCAGATAAAATACAAGAAGCCAAAGATTTAGTCCAATCATTTTAAAAATATGAAAAAATATATATACTTAATTAGCTTACTAATTCTTACTTCTGTTTTTATTTCAAATTCAGCACAACCTGGAGTTTGGAATGCTGGTGGTAGTGGGAGTTTTACACTTTTATATCCCGAAGATACAATAGCTTATAAAAAAATACAGATGAAATCTGAAGATATTTTTATGCAGCTATACAAAGGTTTTGCAACCGTAAAAGGCAATTACTATTTTAAAAACACATCAACAGATACATTAAAAATTAAAGTTGGTTACCCTGTAAACAATGTTTTCGAAAATGTAGATTTTCACCATCAAGTTAATGAAGTTAGAGTTGACGGGCTCTATAAAATTAAAGGACTTGTTAACGATAGTGATATAACTGTGTATCAGAAACCTAGTTCTAAAAATGACAATTGGTATGTTTGGGAAATCACTTTTCCGCCAAATGAAATTACTAAATTTACAGTCTATTTTTTAGTAAACACCAACAATGCAAAAATTACAGAAGGCTATGATTCCGATAAAAAAAACGCCTTCATTTACTTAATAGAAACAGGTTCTCTTTGGAAATCACCTATCGAAAAAGGGAATTTTTACACCCAACTCATGGATAATATTTCTATTGATAACATAAAAACAAGTTCTCCTAGTACTTTATTTTTTGATAAAGAGAATACTACTTTAAAATTCTCTTTATCAAATTACGGTAAAAAGCCTGACCCAAATTTTGTGATTACATATGCAGAAACTTTAAAAGATTTTGATTTTAAAAAAATTACAAATAACAGTTCCGAATATTTTAATGAAATTGATAATTTTTCAAAAAAAGAATTTAATACAATTCTTTTTGAAGAAATTAATTTACCTAATGCTTATAAAGTAGGTGGTATTTCTAATGAAGCAGTAGGAGTGCTTTTTTATCTATCTCTTTATGGAATTCCGTTTTTTGTTAGCTTAATTGTTATTATTTTATTAATTATTCTTTACAAAAAGATTAAAAAGTAATAAGTAATAAAGTAAAAAATACGGCATCTGCCGTATTTTTTTTGTAGTTTTATTACTAGACATTTGTATTCTATAAAATATTAAGATTGTTTTTTAGGGTTACAGATGGTTGGCAATTTCTAGAACATAACGTCAACCATCTCCTTTAAAACAGAAACTATTAACCTTAAAAACACAAAAAATGAAAAAACTATCCATTTTACTTTTCTTTTTTACTGCTTTTCATTTTAATGGATTCAGTCAAACAGAAGACTACAATCTAGAATCTCAAAATTTACACAAGAATGTTCGTAAAACTATAAATCACTATTATTCATATGATAAAAACAGTGGTGGTTTTGTAAAAAGATCTGTTAGCATTAAGCGTTATAATGATGAGGGGAATTTAATAGAAACATATTATTTATATAATAGTACGTATTCTGAATCTACTCCTACCAAAAAGCTATATATTTATAATAATGATGGTGTAATGACTGGCACAAAAGACATCAGCGATTCTAGGGGGAAATATTCTACCGAATATGTTTTTACTTATAATAAAAAAGGCCATTTAATTAAAAAAGAGTCCGTTTATAAAGATGGTAGTAAATACTATACTGAGTATGACAACGATAGAAGAGGAAGAGTTATTAGTTCTAAAGAAATTTCTAAAAGCGGAAAACTATCTGCAGAAACTAGCTATAAATATAAAGGCAGTAAAAAAATTAAAACTAGAACAAGTTATAGCAGTAAAGATGGTAGTATCGTTGGCACTTATACAACTGTATATAATGATGGTATAAAGAATTCCTATAAATCTGAAGGAAAATATGGAAAATCTACTTCAGATTATGAATATGATAAAAATGGAAACTTAATAAGAACAAACTATAAAGGAAAATCTAACTCTACTACAACATACAATTATGTTTACGACAAAAAAGACAATTGGGTAAAGAAACATTATAGATCTGGTAAATATCAATACTTCTATTTTAGAGAAATCTACTTTAAAAATGGTGATGTATCTGGAAGTTCTGAATTTGATAGAACTTTTGTAAACAGACATGGAAATTTTGATAATGTAGCTGTTGTACCTCTTAAAAAGAAAAGTTACAAAAAGAAAAAAACAACTACTAATTCGGGTATGCCTTCTTTTAGTTATAAAAATTGGAAATATACTTTTGTAAACATGAAAGATAAAGTTACTGATGTTTCTGGAAAAGTTAATCTAAATGTTACAAGTGGATCAAATTTATCTAATGGTAATACAGTAAAATTTAAAGTAGAAATTAACGGTGCCGACACTAAATACCTAACCTATAAAGTAAGCAGTTATTATTACGATAAAGATAAAAAAAGGCACTTTTGGAGCTTAAAATCTACGGCTAATGCATCTAAAGGAACTTTGTGTGTTTTTAAAGAATCTCAAAGACTTAGAGGTGTAGATTTAGTCGGTTTATTAATGGTGGGTAAAGAAGATAGTAAAATTAGTTTTTACCTTCAATAATTATAAAAAAATAAATGCTATTTATATTTGAAAATGTTTTTTTATTAGTTTTTCTACTATTCGTTGTATTAGTTTTGATAATATCATTGTCTATAAATTACAAAAAACATCGAATAGTTGAAACTAATAAACTATTACTTTTATATAAGCAAATTGAGTCTGAAAAAAGAGTTTCTAAAGGTTTAAAAAAAACATCTTTAGAAATAGATTTATTATCTGAAAAAACGCAACAAAAACTTCAAAAAATGAAAGTTGATGTTTTAGAAACTCATTTTTCTTTGAGTGAAATTTTTTAAACATCCTTTATCTACTTATAATGTAAAGTAAACATACTGATAATCTTTGATAGTCTCATTTTTTTGAATTCTTTTACTTAAATATAAAGAACCTGAAATCAGAATTATTGTGTAAATTGAAGACTATTATTTATTTCAAGTTTATTATGCTTCTACAATCCAAAAAAAAGAGTGCTTTATTTCTATTAATTACAATAGCTTCATCATTAATATTTTCTCAACAAAAGCAAATTAATGCACTAAAAGCAAAGCTAAAAGACTCTTCTCTTAACGATTCTATTCGAATTAAATACCTTGGTGATTTAGGTTGGTATTATGGAAATGTAAGCATAGATTCTGCTTTTTTTTACACAAAAAAAGGGTTAAACCTATCTATAAAAAGTAACAATCTAAAAGGTATTGGACAGTCTTACAATGACTTAGGAATAATACACTATAGAACTTCTAAATATGATTCTGCTCGATATTACTATCGAAAATCATTAACAATTAGAACTAAAATAAATGACTCTATAGGTCTGGCCGGGTTATATTCTAAAATTGGGATTTCTTTTCAACAGAATTCAATTTTAGACTCTGCTTTATATTTTAACAATAAGTCCTTGAGAATGTATGAAGCTTTAGGAATGAAAAGGCATGTAATTATAAATCAAAATAACATTGCTAATATTTATCAAAATTTAAATCAATTTGATAAGGCTTTAAAAATACACCTTTCCGTTTTAGCTACAAGAGAAAAAACAAAAATCCCAGCAGAATTGGCAGAATCTTATGTAAATATTGGAAATGTTTATCAGAGATTAAATGAATTAGAGAAATCTAAAAACTACTACGATAAAGCTATTGCTATTTCTGAAAAACATAACTTAATTAGAAATCTATCTATCGTTTATAATAATTATGGAAATATTTATAAAGAAGAGTCAAAGATGGATCTTGCATTAGATTTTTATAAAAAAGCATATACTATTAGAAAAAATTTAAAAGATTCTTATGGGTTAGCTAGTGTAACAGGTAATCTTGGAGTTTTATATTTTGAAGCAGCTAAATTTAAAACGGCAGAACCATATTTACACGAATCATTATTACTTTCAAAAAAACTCAAAGCTAAAGAATTAGAACTAAGTGCTTATAAGGTTCTTTTAATGCTTAAAGCCTACTTAAAACAACCAGACAGCACAATTTTTTATCAAAAAAAATATGATGATTTAAACAATATTATTAGAAACGAAAATGTAACCAAACAAGTTTTAGAGATAGAAACAAAATATCAAACTGAAAAAATAGAAAAAGAAAATGCCATCCAAAAAGAGCAACTCTTAACTCAAGAATTAGCAATAAAAAACAAAACGTTATTTACTATCTTGTTAGCATCTGCTTTAATAATTTTAGGAATTATCTTTTTTGCTGTTTACAAAAAAAATCAACTAAAGAGAAAACAACTTAAAAAAGAAATTGATTTAAAAGATGCATTAGCAACCATAAAAACTCAAAACAGATTACAAGAGCAACGCTTAAGAATCTCTAGAGATTTACATGACAACATTGGTTCTCAACTTACATTTATTATTTCTTCCATTGATAATTTAAAATATATTTCTAAAGATGCAAATAAAAAATTAAAAGACAAATTAACAAGTATTAGTGGTTTTACTTCAGATACTATACATCAATTACGTGATACCATTTGGGCTATGAATAAATCAGAAATCACAGTCGAAGATTTACACACAAGAATTTTGTCTTATGTAGAAAAAGCAAAAGTAGCTTCTCCAAACATCACTTTTAAAGTAGAATATAATATAGACTTAAATATGGTTTTTACTTCTTTAATCGGTATGAATATTTTTAGAGTGATTCAAGAAGCTATAAATAACTCTATTAAATATTCAGAAGCTAATCAACTTGAAATTCTTTTACGTAAAAAAGATAATTTGTTTGAAGCTATCGTAAAAGATAATGGTAATGGATTTGATATAAAGTCTGTTGATTTAGGTAATGGTTTGAGTAATATGGAGAAAAGAATGAGTGAAGTTGGAGGAAAAGTAAAGATTATATCAGAAAAAGAAAAAGGTACAGAAATTATAGTTGCAGTTGCTTTAAAAAATACGTCAAATGACGTATAATTTAGTTCTTTTTAAAGTATTAATTTAGAAATAAACTAACCAAACTGATGAATTTAAAAATTTGTATAGCAGAAGACAATTATTTTTTAGTAAAAGCGATCAAGGAAAAACTCTCTTTTTTTGATGATATTTCTGTAAAATTCCATGCTAACAATGGGGCTGAGTTAATAGGGAAACTAGAAGAAAATCATAATATTGATGTTATCCTTATGGATATTCAAATGCCAGAAATGGATGGAATTAAAGCTACAGAATTAATTAAAAACAAGTATCCTCAGGTTAAAATCATTATGCTAACTGTTTTAGATGATGACAACTATGTTTTTCAAGCAATAAAAGCAGGAGCTAATGGCTATTTATTAAAAGAAATTGATGCCGAGAACTTACATAAAAGCATTTTAGAAGTCACAGAAGGAGGTGCGCCTATGACACCAAGTATAGCTCTTAAAACTCTAAACCTCTTAAGAAACCCAGGTGCTCTTAACCTTAAACCTAGAGAATCTGAAGAAATAAAACTTTCTAAAAGAGAAACAGAAATTTTAACTCAGTTAAGTAAAGGTTTAAATTATAATGTTATTTCTGAAAACCTAATAATTTCTCCCTCAACTGTTCGAAAACACATAGAAAACATCTATAAGAAGTTACAAGTGCACAGTAAGATGGAAGCTGTTATGAAAGCTCAAAAAAGAAATTTGATATAAGTAAAATAAAAATTGTAATTTTAGAGGGTATAATTTCCCTTCTGTAAAATGATTCAAAAAATTTTTATTGGAATATTGTTTGGAACTTTAATCGGTATGTTTATTACCTCTCTATTTCTATTTCATCAAACTAATATTATAGACCTTTTTCTAACAAAAATTACAGCAACATCAATTGTTACTGGAGTTTTTTGTGGTATCTATGCTCACTTATCAAAATCTAAATTACAAGTATTTTTAATTTCAATAATTATTGGTTCAATTGTATTTTACACAAAATATCTTATTACAGGTCATCATTTCGACCCATTAACCATGGGCATTTTTGTAGGTGCTATGTTGGGTGGTACTTTTGCAATCATTAAAAAAGTACAAAGTCGTTATAGAACTTACAAAAGATTTAAAAGATTAAGAAAATCTTAAGCCACCAGTTCATCTACATTTTGCCAAGGTCCACCGTTAATTACATCAACTCCATTTTGAGTTAAAAACTGTGTTGCTTGTCCACTTCTTGCACCACTTCTACAAACTGCAATAATAGGTTTGTTCCAAGATTTTATTTTTTCTATTTGTGATGGTATAGTATTTAAAACAATATGTTTTGCGCCATTTGTATGCCCTTCATCCCATTCTATTTGTGTTCTAACATCTAAAATAACCGCTCCTTTTTCTAAATATTCTTTAATTTCTAAACTCATATCTCTTCTCTTAAACAAGTTAAATATCCCCATAATCTGTTGTTAATTATGGCACAAAGCTAATCCATTTTCTATTAGTTTTGTGTAGCTTTTGTTACATTTTAATTTTTCTAAATTTTCTAAAACATCTTTTTTTATAGAAAAATTATGTTGCAAACATAATTCATAAAGTTCTAATTGCAATAACCAATCTTTTGGAAACTTAGTTTTTAACTGATTAAATATTTTTGTTATTTTTTCTTCGTAGACTACTTTACTTGCTCTGATTTTTCTGACTTTATCATACAATTTATACAATTCCTTTTGAGAAGCAGTATATCGTATTTTATGTGTTTTTGTTTCTGATACTTTTCCTACATTATAAAAAGAATTTGCATCTGCAGGTCCAGAATATGCAGCAACTACTTCTTTGCCAATAGCCATATCATATATGCCCCATGCTGGATTAAATAAAATGTTGTCAAAATGTTTAACAGTACAATTTATTAAAGTAATAAGTTGTATTCTACCTCTTAAATCTCTTGTTCCTGTAATTACATCACCTTGTACTTTTATTCCGCCTTCAAATTCTAATATAATCTGTTTGCCTTCATATATTTGATAAGCTTCTAAATCTCTTGGACTCATATTTTCAATAGGGATATTAATTCCTTTTAGTTTTCCAATAGGGCTTCCAAAACCATCCTTATGATTTTCGATTCCATGACCAATTAATTCTTTATCTCTATTTGCCAAAGCGGTTTCTCCAATAGTTTGAAAATAAATTGGTTTTCCGTTTTCATCAGCAATTACCTTTGTAAAAACACCTGAAATCTGCAATCCAGTACTTAATTCAATTGTCCCCAAGTTTTTTGAGTTAATTAACTTTTTTATTCCTTTTAATCCCCCTTTTCGTAATGCCATTTTATTAGCAAATTGTTCTAAAACCAAACTTAAATGCGCAAAATCTGGTGTAACAAATAACTGAGGTTGTGGTTTGGTAATATCAAAATTTATATTAGCTGCCTCTATAGTATAAGGTACTTTTTTCACTTCTTCTTGCATACACCACTTACTCTCTCCTATTGATGATAATAAACCTGCACCATATATTTTAGGATCTTGTAATGTCCCTATTAATCCATATTCTACTGTCCACCAATGCAAATTTCTAATTTGAGCCATTTCAGATAATTCGCTCATATTATTTTGCAGATAAGTTACCATTTCTTCAGCTTTTTGAATTTCTTTTTTAGAAGAGTTTGGATCTTCTTTTAAAATTGACAACAATCTAATGGCTTCATACATTTCATAATCTTTTGCTGATGAAATTGCTTTACTGCCTATTTCTCCAAATCTTCTTAAATATTCTGCATATTCTGGATTTGCTATTATTGGCGCATGACCTGCAGCTTCGTGAATAATATCAGGTGCTGGTGTATATTCGATATGATCTATAGTTCTCATATCGGAAGCAATTACCAAAACATTATACGCTTGAAACTCCATGAATGCATTTGGAGGAATAAAACCATCTACAGAAACAGCGGCCCAACCAATCTCTTTTAAAATTCGGTTCATTCCTTCCATATGAGGAATATTCTCTATCGAAATCCCAGTCTTACTTAACCCTTTTATATACGATTTATGGGCAACTTTTTTTAAGTAATCTACATTCATGCGCATTACATATCTCCAGACTGCCTGATTTTGTGCTGTATATTCCTCATAAGGCTGTTTTAAAACAAATTTATGTAAATGTTTTGGCAGCTTTTTTGTGACATCGTTTAATTCAAAGTTAGTTTTCATAAAATAATTGAATTATTCTTACAAAATTACACATTTAAATATTGATTTCACATTTTCATATTGTTAAAACTTCTGTTTTTGTATCTTTATAGCAATCAACAAAAAATCATAATTAATGAGATTAGGAAGAAGAAGTGGAAGCTTTAAAATTCGCTTATTTATTGGTATTGCAATAGTTGTCTTTGCTTATCTAAGAAAATGTAGTCAAAGTGAAATTAATCCTTATACAGGAAAATCACAAGCAATTAGTTTATCAACTCAACAAGAAATTGCTATTGGCCTAAAACAAGCTCCAATGATGGCACAACAGCATGGTGGGCTTTATCCTAATCAACAATTACAGGATTTTGTAGATAGAGTTGGTAAAAAACTAGTCGATAATACTGTTGCAAAAAAATCAGGATATCGGTATGAGTTTCACCTTTTAAAAGATGAGAGAACCATTAATGCTTTTGCATTACCTGGCGGACAGATTTTTATCACCTATGCGCTATTTTCTAAATTAAAAAATGAAGATCAATTAGCAGGGGTTTTAGGTCATGAAATAGGACATGTTTTAGGAAAACACTCTAACGAAAGAATAACAGATGCAAATTTCTGGAAATTATTAACTATGGGTGCTTCTGTTGGAGCAGATTTAGGAGAGTTGGCCAACGGAATTGGACAACAAACTTTATTAAAAAATGGACGAGGTGACGAGTTAGAAAGCGATGAGTTAGGTGTAAAACTAATGATTAACGCTGGTTATAATCCGGAAAGTTTAATTGGAGTTATGCAAATTTTAAAAGCTGCAGCTGGCCCAAATAGAATTCCTGAATTTCAGAGTACACATCCTGACCCAGAGAATAGAATTGCTAAAATTAAGCTAGCTATTAGAAAATACAGAAGGTAAGTTTGTAACATTTGTAGACTTTTTTGCACTTATAATTAAATAAAAATTATAAGCTATGGCAGGAGAAGGTTTTGTGGCACATATGATTGCAAGTTTAAAAAGTAATAAAAGAAATCGTGTTTCTACTTTTGATAAAATCAAAGACTTTAAAAAAAGTAAAAAATCTGAACTTTATTTTAAAAAAAAAGCATCACCACTAGAGTTAAAAAAGATTAAAGAAAAGATTTTACAAGAAAACGAAAGAAATTTTAGAAGAAAAATATTTATTCTTATAGTAAGCATTATTGTACTATTGTTCTTATTAAATTAAAATAGAGACCATCTTTTTAAAAAAGACAATCTCTATTTTTCCTTTAGATAATCAATTCAAATAGTTGCTCTAAAGTTAGAGCATCAAAATAAAGACAAAGTATTTGATGCTTTCTAATTTATAGACTACCAAAAACAAAAAATGTTTCAGTATTAAACTTTAACTAACAACTATTTAACAACATCTTTAAAATTGTTAAAAAATTAACAATTATATGTTGTTTTTATTAGAAAAACATTACGTTTTTACACTTAAAATCTACGGTATCGGTTTCGTAAAAAAATTAAAATAAGCTAAAAAACTTTCTTATTTTTACTGTTCAATTTAAGAAAATGAACAAGAAAGTTATACTTATGATTTTGGATGGTTGGGGAATTACACAAGACCCAAAGGTATCCGCGATTTACAATGCAAAAACATCATATATTGATAGTTTATATAATAATTACCCTAATGCAGAATTAAGAACTGACGGAGAACATGTTGGTTTACCAGAGGGGCAAATGGGTAATTCTGAAGTTGGGCATATGAATTTAGGTGCTGGTAGAATCGTATATCAAAATTTAGCAAGAATAAATAAAGCAGTTAAAGAGAAAACTTTAGGAAAAGAAAAAGTATTGTTAGACACTTTAAACCATGCTAAAGAAAACAATAAAGATGTTCATTTATTAGGATTGGTTTCTAATGGTGGAATTCATGCACATATTGATCATTTAAAAGGAATTATAGATGTTGCTAAAGAAAATAGTTTAGAAAATTTGTATTTACATGCATTTACAGATGGTAGAGATTGTGATCCAAAATCTGGAACCTATTTTATTAACAACGTTCAAGAATATATGAATGAAAATGGTGGTGAACTAGCATCAGTAACGGGTCGTTATTACGCAATGGATAGAGATAATCGTTGGGAACGTGTTAAGGAAGCTTACGATGGTGTTGTTAATGGTATTGGAACAAAAACTACAGATGCTATTGCAACAATGAACAAAAATTATGAAGATGGTATTACTGATGAATTTCACAAACCTATTATAGTTACCAATAAAAATGGATTACCAAAGGCACAAATTAAAGAAGGTGATGTAGTTATTTTCTTTAACTACAGAACAGATAGGGGGCGAGAATTAACCAATGCTTTATCCCAAAAAGATTTTCCGGAGTACAATATGAAAAAGTTAGACCTGTATTACACTACTATGACTTTATATGACGATACTTTTGAAGGAATTAATGTAATTTATACCAATGAAAATATTAAAAAAACACTTGGAGAAGTATTAGCTAATGCCGGTAAAAAGCAAATTCGAATTGCAGAAACCGAAAAATATCCGCACGTAACTTTTTTCTTTTCTGGAGGTCAAGAAGAACCTTTTAAAGGTGAAAAAAGAATTTTAAGAAATTCTCCAAAAGTAGCTACATATGATTTGCAACCAGAAATGTCTGCTTACGAATTAAGGGATGCATTGTGCGAAGATTTAGAAAAAGGTGACACAGATTTTGTTTGTTTAAACTTTGCAAACGGAGATATGGTTGGTCATACTGGAGATATGAAAGCAGCCATAAAAGCTTGCGAAGCTGTAGACGAATGTGCAAAAGATGTAATAGAAACTGGATTAAAAAATAATTACTCTATTTTATTAATTGCAGACCATGGAAATTGTGAAACTATGATGAACCCTGATGGCTCTCCTCATACAGCTCATACTACAAATCCTGTTCCTTTCATATTAATTGATAAAGAAATAAAATCAATAAAAAGTGGTATCTTGGGCGATATTGCTCCGACAATCTTAGATTTAATGGGAGTTAACCAACCAAAAGAAATGACACGACACTCATTACTGTAAACTAATTTTAATATGAAAAACCTTTTTTTATTCGTTTTTGTTTCTTTATTAATTTCTTGTATTACTCAAAAAAAAATTACAGCACAAAAAAATGAAAGAGGAGATTTAGTGGGGTTTGCAGATAAAGAGTCTTTTAATCAAGCTCCCTATAAAACTTGGTTTGATGAAAAATATAACACATACAAACCAGATGCAACTACAATTTCTTTACTTAAAAAAAAGATAAAAGGTTTTAAAATTAAAGGTTTTATGGGAACCTGGTGTGGAGATAGTAAACGAGAAACCCCTCGTTTTTACAAAATCTTAGAACTGACTAATTTTAATTTAAACGATTTAGAATTAATTACAGTGAATAGGAATAAAAAAACTCCAGATAATTTACAAGAAGGATTAAATATTAAAAGAGTTCCAACTTTTATTTTCTACAAAAACGGAAAAGAAATTGGACGTTATGTAGAATATGCTCGTGAAACTTTAGAAAAAGATATACTTAAAATTGTTTCTGAAGAAGCTTACAAACACTCTTACGACAACTAATGTTACCTAAAAACCCTTTAATTATTGCTGTTGATTTTGATGGCACTATTGTAGAAGACGCCTATCCAAAAATAGGTAAAGAAATGATATTTGCTTTTGATACCTTAAAAAAATTACAATCTCAAGGACATCGTTTAATTCTTTGGACCTACAGAAGTGGAAAAAAATTAGATGAAGCTGTTGATTTTTGCAAAGAAAACGGATTAGAATTTTACGCAGTAAATAAAAATTTCCCTGAAGAAAATTACGACGAAAAATACAGTCGTAAAATTCATGCAGACTTATTTATTGATGATAGAAATATTGGTGGTTTTTTAGGTTGGACAGCTATTTATAAACTTATCTTTAATCACGAGCCTCCTACTAAAAAGAAAAAAGGATTATTTTCCTTTTTCAAATAATTACTCGCTTACTTTAATAATTTAAATGTAGTAACTTTGCGGTTCAATTTTTTTAATATGATTAAAATTAAAACCAGAGAAGAAATAGAAATTATGCGCGAAAGTGCATTAATAGTTTCAAGAACTTTAGGTATGCTTGCAAAAGAAGTAAAACCTGGAGTTTCTACTTTGTATTTAGATAAACTCGCAGAAGATTTTATTAGAGCAGAAGGTGCTATTCCTGGTTTTTTAGGTTTGTATGACTTCCCTAATACTCTTTGCATGAGTCCAAACTCTCAAGTTGTTCACGGTATCCCAAATAAAGAACCTTTAAAAGAAGGAGATATTATTTCTATAGATTGTGGGGCTAAAAAGAATGGCTTTTATGGTGACCATGCTTATACATTTGCCGTAGGAGAAATTAAAGCAGAAACCCAAAAACTTTTAGACATTACAAAAGAAAGTTTATATGTGGGTATTAGAGAATTTAAAGTTGGTAATAGAGTTGGTGATGTTGGTTTTGCAATCCAAAATTTCACAGAAAAACATGGTTATGGTGTTGTAAGAGAATTGGTTGGTCATGGATTAGGAAAAGAAATGCACGAAGATCCAGAAATGCCAAACTACGGAAGAAGAGGTAGAGGAAAAAAATTTGTAGAAGGAATGGTCGTTGCAATAGAACCTATGACTAATTTAGGTACGCATAAAATTAGACAACATAATGACGGTTGGACAATTACCACTTTAGACAATAAACCTTCTGCCCACTTTGAACACGATGTTGCCATAGTAAATGGCAAACCAGAATTACTTTCTACATTTAAATATATAAATGATGCTTTGGGTATAGAAACAAATGAAGAAGATGAATTTAGAGCAAATTCATAATAATTGTGTCTATATTTAAATCGATTTTAAACACTATCCCTAGACCTTGGTTAATAAAGGTTAGTTATTTCGTAAGACCTATTATTGCTTTTTATTTAAAAGGCAATAAATTTACCGATCCAATAGATGGAAAAAGTTTTCGAAAATTTTTACCTTATGGATATGGAAAACAACGAGAAAATGCTTTATCGCCATCAACATTATCATTAGAAAGACACCGATTAATGTGGTTGTTTTTAAAAGATGAAACGAACTTTTTTACATCAACAAAGAGATTAAAGACTTTACATATTGCTCCTGAACAATGCTTTTTAGATATATTTAGAAAGCAAACAAACTTAAATTATATAACTTCTGATTTAGAATCTCCTATTGCAGATGTTAAAGCTGATATTTGCGATTTACCCTTTGATGATAATTCTTTTGATGTTATTTTTTGCAACCATGTATTAGAACACATTGCTGATGATACCAAAGCAATGCAAGAATTGTTTAGAGTTATGAAAAAAGGTGGATTTGGCATTTTTCAAATTCCGCAAGATTTATCAAGAGCTATAACTTTCGAAGATGATACTATTACAGATAAGAAAGAACGAGCAGAAGTTTTTGGACAATATGACCATGTTCGTATTTACGGAAGAGATTATTTTAACAAACTACGTTCTGTAGGTTTTAAAGTTGATGAAATTGACTATACAAAAAAAATCGCTCTAGAAAAACTAGAACGATTTTGCTTGATGAAGAATGAGATTCTTCCAGTATGCTATAAAATCTAATTATTTAGAATTACTTCTTAAAAAATCAGCTAATTTTTCTAATTTCTCTTTACCTAGAACTATAAAATCATTTTGCATAATATGATAAACTCCTGGAGCAATTTTAACTACTTTACTTAAACCACTATATTTTCCAGATTCATCTTTTGGAGCATTGGTTTTAGTTCCATTTTGATTAATCCAAGTAATTTCATTTCCTTTTAGAGCTTGTAACTTATTGTTATGGAATGCCCCTATGTATTGATAAGTAGAATTGGTATTTAATAAACTACCATCTATAGAACAAAGAAAAACTTTTAATGTATAGTTTTCTATAGAATATAAAGGATGAACTCCACCACCTAAATGACCTCCAAAGTTATACCAAACTTTGTTGATTTTCACTTCCCCTTCTTTATTATACTTATCGATTCTATCTGTTTTCTTTAAAGATTTTAATAAGTTTTCTGTATTAGCTATGTTTACAATTCTTTTAAGATTTAAATCATAAACTAATGGTTTATGTGAATTATTTGGATATGTAACTAATCTTCCATTACCCCTTGGCAACATTACTTCTCCGTAATGAGTAGACAATGGATTAAAATCTGAAGGACTTGGAAGTAAAAAACCGTTTTGACTATTTGTATTAAAACTATAAATTTTAGTAGGCTCAACAGATTTATTCATTAATAAAATATAACCATCATAAGAAACAGCATGCTTGTATTCTTCAGCACTTACAATAATTTCTCCTCTATCGTTTATAATTCCAAAATTACCATTATTTTTAAATAGCGCTAAACTGTTTTTATTAAAATCATAAATACTATCTAATTTTAATGAGAGGTCATCCGACTTATTTTTCCATAATGTTTTTAAAGAATCTATTCTCCTTAATTCTTTTTCTTTTTTGATACGTTCTACTTCGAGTCTTCTTTCTTCAGCTTCTTCCAATTCTATTTCCTCATCTATCGTAACGGCAAGTTCCAATTGGTTTAAGTAATCTTCAGATTTTTTATTTTTTACCACTAAAAAATACTGTTTCGAATATTTTTTTGCCTCTTTAAAATCACTTAATTCAAAATAAATTATAGTACCTAATTTAGCAATTCTGTAATCAGTTACCGTATCAAGATATTTCATCGCTTTCTCAAAAAGCACCCTTGCTTCTTTGTAATCGATACTTTCTTCTATAACATTCTGAGCTCTCTTAATGTAAACATTCGCGATTTCTTTTTTAGATTGCGAATTAGTAACAGTAAAGGCTAACACACACAAAAGTGTTAGTAAAATTTTTTTCATAGTTAAATAAATTTATCCCCAATTTATAAAGTTCTGCAATATAGTAAAAATAGTACTTAAACTAGTCATAAAAATCGCTACTAATAGGTATAATTACTAAATTCTTCAATTTCTCCTTGATTATTTGAATACAATAAAATTACCTTTAGATTATTTTGATTATTAATAAATTTTAACGTTTTTTCTAACCCCATTGCCATAAAAGCTGTTGCATAAGCATCTACATCAGCACAATCTAAAGGAGCTATTACAGAAGCGCTTAATAAATTACTTTCTAAAGCATAACCTGTTTTAGGGTTAATGGTGTGTACAAATTTTTTTCCATTAGAAGCTATTCTAAACTTTCTATAGTTGCCGGAAGTTGCCATAGATTTATTTGATAAATTTATCACTTTAAAACCTGTATCAAAATCTTTTTTTATAGGATCAATTAATTTTATAGTCCAAGGTTTATCTTTAGCTTTTTTACCTTTAGTTCGAATTTCTCCACCGATTTCAATTAAATAATTCTTTATTTTTTTGGAATCGAAAAAACGTGCAACAATATCAATACCGAAACCTTTAGCAATAGAATTAAAATCTAAATATATCTGTGAATTTTGTTTACTAACAATTTTATTCTTTAGTGTAACCTTATCTAAACCTACCAGTTTCATCTCTTTATCTACCTGATCTTTGGTTAAGTTTTTTCTTTCTTTTTTAGGTCCAAAACCCCATGCATTTACAAGATTTCCTACTGTAGGATCAAAATAACCATTAGTTTCTAAATATATTTTTTTTGATTTTTGAAAAACTTCTACAAATAAATCATCGACAACCACTTTAGAATTTCCATTGTTAATTTTAGAAATATCTGAATTTGGAATGTAGGTAGAAAGTGATTGATTCATCAATAAGAAGAGACTATCTATAGATTTTTGATAATTCTTAGCAGCTTGTAAATAAACTATTTTATAAGTTGTTCCAAAAACTGCTCCTTTTAAAGTATAGTCTTGATAATTTTTATCATCAGTACAACTTAAAAATAATCCTAAAGTCGCAAGAAAAACAAGTATTTTTTTAGATATCATTAACTTTAGATTGATTGAACAAAAATAGTATATAAAATTTTCATAAAATATCATTAATACTACTTTTTGTAGATTCATTTTTATAAATTTGTTAACTGAATTTAATCGTTAAAAAAATGAAAAAATTATCAGTAGTACTAGTAGCTATAATTCTAGTAAGTTCTTGTGTTTCTAAAAAAGAACATGTGGCTTTACAATTAAAGTATAAAGAAACAGAAGACAAACTTGCAACTGTTAAAACTAACCTGCAAAAATGTTTAATCGAAAAAGAAAGAGAAGGAACAAAAGTATTTGTTCTATCTGAGCAAGTTAAATCTTTAAAAGAAGATAAAAAAACAGCGCTTAAACAAGTAGAAAATTTAACGGTTTTAACTCAGTCTTCTTCTGATAATATTAAAAGTGTTATTTCTCAATTAAGTGAAAAAGATAAATACATTAATGGAGTAAGAAAAGCAATGACTCGAAAAGATTCATTAAACTTAGCCATTAAATATCATTTAACTAGAAATTTAACAGACGGAATTCAAGATAAAGATATAGAAGTAAATGTTGAAAAAACTGTTGTATTTATTTCTATTTCAGATAAATTACTATTTAAAAGTGGTAGTTATAATGTAACAGATAAAGCATACACTGTTTTAGAAAAAATTGCCAAAGTAATTAACGACCAACCAAAAATGGAAGTTATGATTGAGGGTCATACAGATTCTAAATCTATTAAAACAGATTTCTTACAGGACAACTGGGATTTATCTGCAATGAGAGCTACTTCAATAACTCGAATTTTACAATATAAATATGGTGTAAAACCAGACAGATTAATTGCAGCTGGTAGAAGCCAATATGTACCTTTAGCACCTAATGATACTGATGCTAACAGAGCAAAAAACAGAAGAACAAAAATTATTATTATGCCTAAGTTAAACCAATTCTTTGAGTTGTTAGAACAAGACGCTGACTAAATTTTTCTATTCTAAAAAAACAATAAAAACCATCTAATTTTCAGGTGGTTTTTTTGTTTATAAACAAGTGTGGTTTTAACTATTGATTATCTCTAACCTTTAAAGCTCAACTTAGCTAATTAAAAATAGTTCTCATTGACACAACAAATATTCGTGTTTACTTTAGCAGCAACATAAGCCAACCAAACATCAACCAATGCACCAAAACTTAGAAAAAGAGCATATTTTGTCAAGTAAAAAAAGACGAATAGCAGCATTTTTAATTGACCATTTTACATTTATTTTTCTGATAATAGGAATTATGTTCTTGTTACTTGGAACAGGTTTTATGGACGAAAATAACTTCAATAATCTGACAAATAAAATGTTACCGACAATGTTGATTGGCTTTCTAATATACTTTGCAAAAGACTCAATAAAGGGTATTAGTCCTGGAAAGTGGGTTATGGGAATTATGGTTCGAGATGAAAATAATCTGAATAGAGCTCCTTCTTTTGGAAAATTGTTCTTTCGAAATCTATTTTTAATAATTTGGCCAGTAGAGTTTATACTACTTGTATCAAGTCAAGAGAAAAAAAGACTTGGAGACAAAACTACAAAGGCAATTGTAGTTAAGAACCCAAACAAACCGAAAAAGCTTCCACGAATTTTAGTATTAATTGGAATTGGTATTGTCTTTTTCACTTTTATATTCTTGTTTGCTGGTGCTGCAATAAAAAATTCGGGTGCTTATAAAGTAGCAATATCTGAAATAGAAAAAAACGAAGAAATAACGTCAGAAATTGGTGGTATAAAAGAATATGGGTTAATGCCTATGGGAAGTGTAAATATTTCGAATGGATATGGAGAGGCTCAATTAAATATAAAAGTAATAGGAAACAAAAGAGATTTAAACGTTGGTGTATATCTAACTAAAGAACCAAATGGAGAATGGAAATTAATAGAACTGAACAAATAATCACTTAGGCTAACAAACCTTATAACAACACGTTAGCTAACTATTCCAAAATTCTTATAAAATCTTCAAAAGCTACATAGTAAGGTTGATCTTTAAATATTGGGCTTTCTACACTTTCTGCATTGGCAATACCTACACCTGCAAACCAAACTTTAGCATTTTGTTTTTTTGCATGATTTTTAAAGGTTTCCATCCAAATAGCATCATAATCATTTGGGTTTTGTAAATTATTCGTAGCTTTTACCAAAACAAAAATGGTAGGTTCTCCTTTTTTAAAAAGTACAAACTGAGGATGTCTTTTTAACTTACTGTTAATAGCTTGAAACTCATACCCCATTTTGGTTAATTTCTCGCCTACTATATTCATTGCCAAATTATGCAACTCTTGTTCGGTTAAAATCTGCATGATTTATTTCTTTTTATTCCTTCTATTGTAGTTCTTATCTCCTCTTGTTTTAGGCTTCTTGTATTTCTTCGCAATTTCTCTTCGGTAAGAACCGCCTAAATTTACTTTACTGTTCTTTTCACTCTTCTCATGAAAAGCAGGCCCAGGTACATATTCTAATGCTGTTCTGTTTTTAGACTGCTCTCTATCTTCTCTTGGGCGTTCATCTTCTGTCAATAATTTAGAAATCTCAACATCTTCTGGGAGCTCTAAAACAGGAATTGTATAATCCATTAAAGTCTCTATACTTTCTTTTGCTTTTTGTTCTTTTTCAGTTGAGAATAAAATGGTTTTTCCTGCTTTTTCTGCACGACCAGTTCTACCAATTCTATGCATATAATTTTCTGGAAAATCTGGTGTATCAAAATTAATAACGTGAGAAACTTCATCAAAATCCAAACCACGCGCCATCACATCTGTAGCCACTAATATTCGATTATTCCCTTCATCAAATTGCCTGATAGAACGAATTCTGTAATTCTGAGTTTTATTTGAGTGAATGACACAGGTTTCACTTCCAAATACTTCTTCTAAATGTTTAAACAACAAATCTGCACTTCTTTTAAACGCTACAAAAATCAAAACTTTAGAAAAGGTTTGTTTGTCGCTTAACAAATGATTCAATAAATTAACTTTGGTAAAAAAGTTGGGCACATTATAAGAAACTTGCTCAATATTATCTAAGGGAGTTCCACTAACCGCTACAGAAATCTTTCTCGGATTTTTAAAAAAATCGTAAATTAATGCATCTACATCTTGCGTCATGGTTGCAGAAAACAATACATTCTGACGTCTAGCAGGAATCACATCAAAAATATTCATCAACTGAAAACGGAAACCTAAATCTAACATTACATCTACTTCATCAATCACCAATTTCTGAATCGACTTTAATTTTAAAGCATTACTTAAAGCTAAATCATATAAACGTCCTGGAGTGGCTACAATAATATCTTGCCCTTGTAAAATAGCTTGTTTTTGAGTGTTGATGTTTGTACCACCGTAAACTCCTAAAACACGCGTATTAATGTATTTTGATAATTTTTCAATCTCGTCAACCACCTGAATTACCAATTCACGAGTTGGTACTAAAACCAAAACTCTTGGGTGTTGCTGTTTAGAAAACTTTAAATCTTGCAAAATTGGCATCATATAGGCAAAAGTTTTCCCTGTTCCAGTTTGTGCAATTCCCACAACATCTTTTCCAGATCTAACTACAGAAAATGCTTGTTGCTGAATAGGTGTTGGATTCAAAAAACCCAAGTCGTCAATTGCATATTGTAGCTGTTTAGAAATTTCTAAATCTTCAAAAGTCATTCTAAATAATTTTGTGCAAAGGTACAGCTAAAGTTTTGAGTTACGAATTTTGGGTTTTAAGTTTTAATTGAAACCTATTTAGTAGTTTTGCTATCGATTTTAATTGATTTTAATGATTACAGATACACATACACATTTATATTCTAGTCAGTTTGATGAAGATCAATCCGCAATGATACAACGCGCCAAAGATGCTGGGGTTTCTCGTTTTTTTATTCCAGCAATAGACGCTTCTTATACAGAAAGAATGATGAATTTAGAAGCGAATTACCCAAATGATGTGTTTTTAATGATGGGTTTACACCCAACATCGGTAAAAGAAAATTATTTAGAAGAATTAAGTCACGTAAAAAAATGGATTGATAAAAGAGATTTTTATGCCATTGGTGAAATTGGTATTGATTTGTATTGGGATACATCTTTTTTAAAACAGCAACAAGATGCATTTCGAACTCAAATACAATGGGCAAAAGAAAAAAAACTACCTATTGTAATACATTGCAGAGAGGCTTTTGATGAAATTTTTGAAGTCTTAGAAACAGAAAAAGGGGATGATTTGTTCGGAATTTTTCATTGTTTTACAGGCACAAAAGAACAAGCTGAACAAGCCATTTCTTACAATATGAAATTAGGAATTGGTGGTGTTGCTACTTTTAAAAATGGGAAGATTGATAAATTTCTGAATGAAATTGACATCAAACACATTGTTTTAGAAACCGATGCGCCTTATTTAGCACCAACTCCATATAGAGGCAAAAGAAACGAATCTGCTTACATTACCAATATTATTGATAAATTAGTAGATATTTATGGACTTTCATTTAAAGAAATTGCTAAAATTACCACACATAATTCTAAAACTATTTTTAATATTTAATGTTATGAGAAAAAACTTAACACTCTTAATTGTTCTTGTAATTACATTTACAATTAATTCTCAAGAATATCGAAAATATTGGAGTGATGGAAAATTAACTTGGAATGATTTTCAAGCAAAACCAACAAAAAATAGCACAATTAACTTAGCCTATGTTTTAATGTATAAAACAGATAAGAAAGTAATAGATGATATTACTTATTATGGTGTTTTTGCTGATGCTTATATAGACAAATCATTATCATTTGTTCATAATAACTTAAAAGACAAACATCAATTAAACTATAATCAAGTAATTTTTAATTTAATAGAAATTCATAAAAGAAAATTCCAAGAAACTATTTACAGAATAGATGATACATTTTCTATAAGCTCTTTATTAGGAGATGCTAAAAATCAGTTAGAACGTGAGATTTTAGATTTTCAAGAGGAAAGTAATTATGGAATTCAAAAAGATATTACAAAAAAATGGTTGTTAAAAACTACCCAGAAATTAACCAATAGTGCTTCTTTTAAAGTCCCAAACTTTAGAAAAAGTAGTTGGACTTACGGCATGTATAGTGGAATAGATTTTAGCGCCTATGGTAATACATACAATGAAATTTTTAACAATACTATTGCGCTAGGTCTTGGCTTTGAATTTTCATACAAAAAAGTATTTATGGGGTTAAACATGAGCTTTACAAACAGTAAATTAAATAAAGATTTAACTAACAACTCTTTTAAGGTTTCTAAAGGAGAAAAAAGTACAATTGGGTTATTAAATACGTATTTTGGATATCCTGTCTATGATGCCAAAAAGATTAGGGTTATGCCTTTTGTTGGTTATGGTGTTCGGTTTTTTGGAGAATCGGGAAATAAAGATAATAAGAAAGAAACCTCAGCTGGCACTTCCATATTTGGTTTTAATTTCGATTTTAAAAATAAAAAAACTGTAAATTTTACGCCCACTGTTTTTGGCTTAAGAGAAGAAGGTTATAGCTATTTTAGAGCTCGTATTTTTATGAGCAATTCTAATTTTAATCCAAATTTAAAAGGTTATACCCTTAACATAGGTTTATCTATTGGAATCGAAGGAAAACTATTATCTAAAAAATAATTGAACTTAGAAATTACATATTTACACATAGAATTCTTTGTTTTATTCTTACCATAAATAAAGTCCGATTAAAAATCGGACTTTATTACTCGAAATAATTTATACTGTTTTATTTTACTCCTTTTACATTTACTAGTAAATTTAAGTTTGTTTTAGAAGATACGTTTACACTATTTAAATTTATACCCAATGTACTTTCTACATCTAACATTCCCTTAAATTCTAATTCACCGTCTTGATCTTCATCAGTAAAAGAAGCAAACTTTATTTCATAATCACCTTCTTTTAAGAAACTTAGACTATAAGTTGAATTAGAAGAAACAACTGCACTAGTTTCTGCATTTGCAAATCTTACATTACTTGCTCCTTGTCCTCTTGTTTCAGCTTCTGTATATGCACCAACCTTGTATGCAAAGACTAAAATTTTATCTGATGTATTTTTAGAATCTGATACAGATCCAGAAACTGTACCAGCTTCATCATTGTTTACCAATCTTAATCCATTAGACAACTCAAAATCAGTTACAAAATCAAACTTATGGTTGTTATCATTAGAAGCAATTATTGTTTTTCTTAAGTCGAAATCAATGATAATTTCATTAGCGCTACTAGCTAATACTTCTACTCTATCAGCAATTTTAATTTCTTTTGTACTCGCCTCTAATTTATGTTTTACACCATCTGTTGTTTTAATGAATGATCCAGGAGAATTTCCATCTTCATCAAAATCGTAATCTAAAACTAAACTTACCTCAGACATAGATCCTACTTTTAGGTCTAAATCTCCTAATATTTCTTTTTTCCCATTTTGCAGAGTCATTAAATCGATGGTTGTCGTATTAAATCCTTCAACAGAGACTCCATTTACTTTAACATCTGTAATTGTAACAAAAGCTCCACTTACTTCGGCATTATCAATTGGTGCATCTGTAATAGACACTTTTGTGTTTCTTGTTTGTGTATCATCTGGTAAACTTTCTGCTTGTTCTGAACAAGATGCAAATGATACTAATACAGCTAACATTCCGATTTTAAAAATTGATTTTTTCATAATTATTGATTTTAAATTTATAATTCGTTCGTTTGTATATTGAGGTATTTATTTTGAATTTACCCTACCTAAAATTTAAAATAATTGTAAAATAATTTTTATTTAACTGATTTTCAAACTATTAAAAACAAATTGATTATAATTATTTTTTTTACAAAACATTATTTTGTTATATTTTTATAAAAGAAATAAAAACTATTGACTACAAAAACTACATACCACCAAACACCTTTAGGAATTGCAGAAATCGTTGGTGACGAAAATGGAATTCAATCGGTTTCTGTTCTAAATAATGATGCTATAGCAAATTCAATTCTATATCAAAAAACACCAGGCTGTTTGCAAGATTGTGTTAATCAATTAGAAGAATATTTTATTGGTAAAAGAAGAAGTTTTGATTTAACATTAAATCCTAAAGGAACCCCCTTTCAAAAAAAAGTTTGGGAAGCCTTATTAAATATTCCTTACGGAAAAACAAGAACCTATTTACAACAAAGTAAAGCTTTAGGTGATGTAAAAGCTATAAGAGCTGTAGCTTCTGCTAATGGTAAAAATCCAATTTGGATAATTGTTCCTTGCCATAGAGTTATTGGATCTGACGGTTCATTAACAGGTTATGCAGGCGGAATTTGGCGTAAAAAATGGTTATTGGCTCACGAAAATCCTGTAAAACAACAATCGCTTTTCTAAATTTTAACCATCATTCATAGATTAAAAAAGTTATTTTTACGTTAGTTACGTATAGTTTATCAATGTTAAAAAAATATCTTTTTTTTCTCTTTTTGATTGTTGGATTTTCAATTCAATCTCAAACCAAATCTAAAGATTTTAAGGTTAAAAAAATCTTGGTTAAAAAAGATACCATTCTATTAGATTCCGTAGCATTAAATCCTAAGATATTTAAAGTTTTTGATGCCTCTTTACAAATAATACCCAATACATCTTATACAATTGATTTTAGCAATGCGGTATTAATCCTCAGTGCTAAAAAACATAAAGAAATTACAGTTGAATATTTTAGACTTCCTGATTTTATTACCAAAGTATATACACCTTTTGATGAAAAATTGATACTCCCTAACGAAACCAATACCGGTAAATTGTATAGTTTAACTACCAATAAAAAAACTGCTGATATAAAATTATTTGAAGGTTTACAAACTCGTGGTTTTATTACAAGAGGACTTACTTCGGGAAACAATCAAAATGCTGTTACCAACTCGTCTTTAGATTTAGAAATCTCAGGAAAACTATCAAAAAATGTAACACTAAAAGCTAATATTTTTGACACTAATATTCCTATTCAACAAAATGGATATTCTCAAAACTTAAGCGATTTTGATCGTGTTTATGTAGAAATGTTTACAGACAACTGGCGGGTAAGAGCTGGTGATATATCACTTAAAAATGAAGAAAGTTATTTTATGCCAATAGGCAAACAAATTGCTGGCTTACGAGTTGAGGCCAACGTTAATAAAAATTTAAAAGTGGCTGCTTCTGGAGCTGTTGTTCGTGGTAAATTTAATACTTACTATGTTAATGGTAAAGAAGGAAATCAAGGTCCATATAAAATTTTTGGAGTTAATAATGAACCTGCAATTTTAATTATAGAAGGTAGCGAAGTTGTATTTATAAATGGGGTTCCAATAGAAGAAGGAGAAGATAAAGATTATACCATAAATTATAATTTAGCAGAAATTACATTTAATACAACTTTTCCTATTACAAATGATATGAGAATTGCGATTGATTTTCAATATGCAGATAGAAACTACACTCGATTTTTAACTTACGAAGAAGTCGAATATAAAAGTAATAAATGGAATATTAGTGGGTATTTTTACAGTGAAAACGATGCTAAAAACCAACCAATTCAACAAAGTTTAACAGATGCTCAAAAACAAATTTTAGCTGATGCTGGTGACAATACTGATGCAATGGTGACACCGAGTGCTTTTGTAGATGCTTTTGATGAAAACAAAGTTTTATATAAAAAAGTGATTAATGGAGTATTTGAAACTTTTGAATATTCTCAAAACCCAAATGATGAATTATACTTTGTAACTTTTACCAATGTTGGCCAAAATAGAGGTGATTATAATTTAGACAGAAGTACAGCTGTAGGTAATATTTTTGTCTATGCTGGTGTAAATCAAGGAAGTTACAATCCAATAATTCGTTTAACTGCTCCAAATAAATACCAAGCTTTTGTTTTTAAAACGAATTATGATTCTCAAAAAAAAACCAAAATTAATTTAGAAGTTGCTGTTAGTAACAATGATGCCAATTTATTTTCTGTTAAAGATGATGCTAATAATGTTGCACCTGCTATTAAAGTAGATTGGCAACAAATTTTGATAGATAAAAAATGGCAATTAAAAAGTACCATTTCTCACGAGTTTGTACAAAATAACTTTAATACAGAACAAGGTTGGGAAACTGTAGAATTTAACAGAGATTGGAATATTTTAACAAATAATGCCACAAAAAATTATTTTCAATCAGAAATATCTTTACAAAGTAAAAAAAACGATTTTGTTTTATACAGATTCAATCATTTAAATTATCCCAACACATTCAATGGGAATAAACACGAATTTCAATCTAAAATGATCCTAAAAAAAACCACATTTTATCTAAATGGAAGTTTTTTAGAGAATACTTCTACTTCAGAAGACAATTCCTTTTTTATTGCCAAGGCAAAAGCTGAGCATGATTTCAATAAAAAATGGTTGGGGGCATTTATCAATTTTGAAACTAATAGCAGGCAAAACATCAACACTAAAGAATTTATCAATACAAGTCATCGATTTAAAGAATATGAAGGGTATTTTGGTATTGGAGATACCACCAAAGTTTTTGCAAAACTCGGTTTCAATTATAGAAATAACGATAGTATAAAATCGAATGCTTTTACCGAAATCAACAATCGTAAAACGCTCTATTTGAATAGTAAATTGATTCAAAATAAAAAAACGAACCTGAGTCTTTATGCTAATTATAGATTGACAGAAAATCAATTTTCTGAAGATGAAAAAACTTTAAATTCCAAGGTAGTTTTCAACCAAAAACTATTTAAAAATTTTATAAACATAAATACTGTTTATGAAACTTCTTCTGGAAATGTTGCTCAACAAGAATATATTTATGTAAAAACAGAACCCGGTTTAGGATACTATACATGGATTGATTACAACAATAATGGAATTCAAGATTTTGATGAGTTCGAAATTGCAGAATTTCAAGACCAGGCATCGTATTTACGTTTACCAAAACCTAATTTGCGTTTTATTGCTACCCAAAGAGCCAAATTTACTCAATCATTAACCTTAAACCCAAGAGTTTGGACATATAAAAAAGGAATTCATAAAATACTTTCTAAGTTTTACAATCAGAGTTTTTTGAGTGTAGAAAACGAACAAAAAAGAATTGGAAATAGTTTTAATTTTAATCCTTTTAATTTTGATGAAAACAAATTAATTGGACTTAATTTTAATCTAAGAAATAGCCTATATTTTAATAGAGGTCTTCAAGATTACAGTGTAACATACACTTATGGAAAAAACAGAAATAAACAACAATTTTTAATTGGTAATCAAGAGAATAACCTGCAATTACATCAAATAGATTTTGCGCACAAATTTAAAACCTTTTGGTTATTTGAGTTGATTGGAAAAGTATCTGAAAACGATTTACAAACTGAAAATTTTAATAATAGAAACTATCTTATAAAAACAAATGAAATACAACCAAAAATAAGTTTCTTATACAATCAAAACAATCGCTTTACAGCCTTTTATCACTTAAAAAACAAAAAAAATAAGTTGCAAGATTTTGAAACATTGAGTCAACAAAAATTTGGAGTAGAATATTTTTATATCAGTAAAAATAAAAATCAAATTTCTGCTAATGCAAATGTATTTTTAAATGATTTTAATGGAAACACAAATTCTCCTGTTGCATATCAAATGTTAGAAGGGTTGCAATCGGGTAAAAACTACACTTGGAACGTTCTTTTCAATCAAAAATTAAGCAATTTTTTGAATTTGAATTTAAGTTATCTGGGGAGAAAAAGTGAAAATTCAAAAACAATTCATACAGGAAGCGTGCAATTAAAAGCTATTTTTTAGTTTATTGGCTTGTTTTTTGATAGGTTTGTATCAACAACTCAAAAAAAAATGAAAAAAATGAAAAAAACAGCATTTTTAATTTTGATATTTATTAGTTCATGTATTTACGCTCAAGAAAAGGAAGGAAAACCTCTACAAGATATTAACAAAAAACATGAGGTTAAAATTAATGCACTTACTTTACTTGCTGCAAAATGGCTAGATGTATCTTACGAAAAATTAATTGATGAAGAATCTTCTTTAGGAGTATCTGCCACTTTAAATACAGACACCGCTGAGACAGATTTAAACTTTGCTCTGACACCTTATTATCGACGCTATTTTTCTGGTAAATTTGCTAGAGGTTTTTTTGTTGAAGGTTTTGGTGCTTTATTCTCTAGAAGAGATAGTGATTTTCTTTTTAATTCTAAAAATGAATCTTTCGAAACTGGTTTTGCTTTGGGGGTTTCTGTTGGAGGTAAATTCGTTTCTAAAAAAGGGTTTACAACAGAATTACTTTTAGGAGTTGGAAGAAATTTGATAAAATCTGATTATGATGAACCATTTGGTAGAATTGCAATTTCTGTTGGATATAGGTTTTGATGAAGCCTCAAAAAATCACTATTTTTATCAAATAATTTTGTGTAAAGGTATACGTTATCAATAAAAAATAATATTATGAAAAAAATACTTTTGGCTTTTGGACTTTTAATAAGCTCTCTAAGTTATTCCCAACAAGAAATAAAATTAGATATTGGAGATGCTTTGGTAATAAGAAGTTTAGAGTTTTCTTATGAAAGTTACCTTTCTGATGAATCTTCTTTTGGTTTATCTGCCCTTTTTAATTTAGCAAAACAAGATGTTTCATTTCGATACAATGAAAACATTATGATAACACCTTATTATCGTCATTATTTTACATCCGATTACAAGTGGAACTTTTTTGGAGAAGGTTTTATAGGAATCAATGCTGGAAAATCAGAATCTGTAAAAAATTCTGGGAACTTCAATAAAAAATATACTGATGGCGCCTTAGGTATCGCTATTGGAACTAAATATGTTTCTGATGGTGGCTTAGTTATTGATATTTATGGAGGGGTAGGAAGAAATTTATTTGGAACAGATTCTCCTATTTTAGTACCTAGATTAGGTTTAAATGTTGGATGGAGATTTTAAAATAAACTTTACGCAAAAATAAAAAATCCGTTAGAAATAAATTCTAACGGATTTTTTTGTTTAATAATGCTGTAAAAATTACATTTTCTGTAACCAAGTTTTTATAGCTACCTCAGCTTTAATAATTTCTCTTAAATCAGCAATTGCAACTCTTTTTTGCTCCATAGTATCTCTATGTCTAATTGTTACACAATTATCTTCTAAAGTGTTATGATCTACTGTAATACAAAATGGAGTTCCTGCTGCATCTTGTCTTCTATAACGTTTACCAACTGCATCCTTTTCATCATAAAAAACGTTGAAATCCCATTTTAAATCGTCCATAATTTTACGGGCAACTTCTGGCAAACCATCTTTTTTAACCAAAGGTAAAACTGCTGCTTTAAAAGGTGCTAATACTGCTGGTAATTTTAAAACTGTTCTTGTAGTTCCATTATCTAAAGTTTCTTCTTGTAAAGAATTTGAGAAAACAGCCAAAAACATTCTGTCTAAACCAATAGAAGTTTCTACCACATATGGCACGTAACTTTTATTTTCTTCATGATCGAAATATTGTAATTTCTTACCAGAATATTCTTCATGTGCTTTTAAATCGAAGTCTGTTCTTGAGTGAATTCCTTCTAATTCTTTAAATCCGAAAGGAAAATTAAACTCAATATCTGCTGCTGCATCTGCATAGTGTGCTAATTTATCATGGTCATGAAAACGATAATTTTCTTCTCCCATTCCTAAAGAAAGGTGCCATTTTAAACGCGTTTCTTTCCATGCTTCATACCACTCTTTTTGAGTTCCTGGTTTTACAAAAAACTGCATTTCCATTTGCTCAAACTCACGCATTCTAAAAATAAATTGTCTTGCAACAATTTCATTTCTAAAGGCTTTACCTGTTTGTGCAATTCCGAAGGGAATTTTCATACGTCCAGTTTTCTGAACATTTAAAAAGTTTACAAAAATACCTTGGGCAGTTTCTGGTCTTAAATAAACCTGAGTAGAACTTTCTGCAGAAGCACCAATTTGAGTTCCAAACATTAGATTAAATTGCTTTACTTCTGTCCAGTTTTTAGAACCTGTTAAAGGATCTGCAATCTCTAATTCTTCTATTAACAATTTAACATCTGCTAAATCTTCATTCTCTAAAGATTTACCCATTCTCGCTAAAATTGTATTGATTTTTTCTTGGTAACCTGAAACTCTACCGTTTGTAGAAAGGAATTCCTCTTTATTAAAAGCATCTCCAAAACGTTTTGCTGCTTTTGTAACTTCTTTATTTATTTTACCTTCTATTTTGGCACAATAATCTTCAATTAAAACATCTGCTCTATAACGCTTCTTTGAATCTTTATTATCAATTAATGGATCATTAAAAGCATCTACGTGACCAGATGCTTTCCAAGTGGTTGGATGCATTAAAATTGCAGCATCTATACCTACAATATTTTCATGCATTTGCACCATTGCTTTCCACCAATACTCTCTAATATTTTTCTTTAACTCAACTCCGTTTTGAGCATAATCATAAACCGCACTTAAACCATCATAAATTTCAGAAGACTGAAATACATAACCATACTCTTTTGCGTGCGATAACACTTTTTTAAACTGATCTTCTTGTTTTGCCATAATGAGCGCAAAGATAAACGTTTGCATAAATTTTTCAATAAAAAAATGAATCAAGTTTATCGATTGATTTCTAATTCTTGGATATTTATATTTTTACTTATCTTTAATCAGAATTGCTAAGAAAAATATGAAAATTTTTAAAAACCTTTTTAAGATATTTTATCCTGAACTCTGCATAAATTGTGATACAAATTTATTACAAAACGAAGATTTTCTGTGTACATTTTGCAGACATGACTTACCTCTAACTAACTTTATTGATTTCGAAAACAATAAAGTAAAAAGAATTTTTGATGGAAGAGTATCTATTGATAAAGCAAATTCCTTATTTTACTTTAGAAAAGAGGGAATTACACAAAAGTTAATTCATCAACTTAAATATAAAGAAAATGAAAAAGTAGGGGTTTTCTTTGGAGATTGGCAAGGAGAGATTTTAAAAGAAACTAAAGAGTTTAACCATATAGATATTATCATTCCTGTTCCTCTTCATCCCATAAAATTAAAAAAAAGAGGTTATAATCAAGTTTCTAAATACGGTTACCGATTAAGTTATTATTTAAATAAACCTTTTGTACAAGATGTTTTAATAAGAATATCTACTTCTAAAACACAAACCTTTAAATCTAGATTTGAACGTTTTAATAATAATGAAACTAAGTTTTTATTAAAAAACACGAAAACTTTAGCTTACAAAAACATACTGTTAATCGATGATGTAGTTACCACAGGTGCAACATTAGAAGCCTGTATCAAAGAATTACAAAAAAGCAAAGGAATAAAAATTAGTATTTTAACTATGGCCTACACCGAGTAAAATTTATGATTTTTAAATCAAAAATATATTGTTAATTTGTAGAAAATTTACTTTTTGTGAAACCATTTTTTAGATTTCTTTTTTTAAGCGTTATTATTGTAGTATTTTCCAATTGCGCAAGAACTGGAAGACCAGAAGGAGGACCAAAAGATGAAGAAGCTCCTCTTTTTGTTACCTCTAAACCTCCATATGAATCTATCAATTTTGATAAAAAAGAAATAAAACTTTATTTTAATGAATTTATTAAATTAAAAGATCTAAACAAACAATTAATTGTATCTCCTCCTCTAAAAAACCCACTTGTAATTTCTCCTCAGGGATCTGCTAGTAAATTTTTAAATATCGAGATTTTAGATACACTAAAAAAAAATACCACTTATATTTTTAATTTTGGTAATGCTGTTGAAGATAATAATGAAAGTAATACTCTTGAAGGCTTTAAATATGTATTTTCAACTGGGACTTATATAGATTCTCTTGAAACTAAAGGAAGTATTAAAGATGCTTACAATAAAGAAACTCCAAGAAATGTAAATGTGTTGTTATACAGAATAGATAGTAATTATAACGATTCTATTATATATAAGAAGAAACCAAACTATGTAACAAATACATCAGACACTACACTTTTCAATTTTACCAACCTAAGAAAAGGAAAATACTTTATGTTTGCTTTAAAAGAAAGTTCTAGTGACTATCTTTTTGATCCAAAAATTGATAAAATAGGTTTTTTAAAAGACACTATAAACCTACCTCAAGACAGTATTGTAAGCAAACCTATAATACTTTTTAAAGAAACTCAAGCGTATAAATTTAGAAAAGCAAAAGAAGTTTCTAAAGGAAAAATATTATTTGGTTTTAATGGTAAAAGAACAGATTTTAAAGTAAAACTATTATCTAAAGTTCCTGAAAAATACAGAAGTATTTCAAAAGTAGAGATTAACAGAGATACTTTAAATTATTGGTTTACTCCTATAGAAGTAGATTCTTTAAATTTTATAGTATCTAATAATGAATTTATAGATACAGTAACAGTTAAACTCAGAAAGAAAAAAATTGATTCTCTATCAATTAGTTCTTCGATTAAAAATACACTGCACTTAAGAGATACTTTTTTCTTAACCTATAACAACCCTATTGTTAAAATTGATACCAGCAAAATTTCATTAACTGATAAGGATACAATTGCTGTACCTTTTAAAACAATAGTTTCTGAAAAAGAAAACAAATTGGCTTTACTTTTTGAAAAAAAACCTCAACAAAAATATAAACTTAAGATTTTACCTAATGCAATTTTTGACATTTATGCTTGTAAAAATGATACCCTTAAATTTAATTTTAGAACCAAAGAAATTGAAGATTACGGGAGAATTACTTTAAATGTTTTAAATCCAAATTCTGAAAATTTAATCGTTGAATTACTTAAGAAATCTAATAAAGAATTATTAGTTAAAAGAAGATTTGTAAAAGGTAATGCTACTCTTGTTTTCGATTTACTGAGACCTCAGAAATATATAATAAGAGCAATTATAGATAAGAATAATAATAATAAATGGGATACTGGTAATTACCTAAAAAAAGAAGCTCCAGAAAAAATAATTTACTTTCCAGAAGAACTAGAATTAAGAGCTAATTACTATTTAAATGAGGTCTTTAACATTAAAAATTAACTCTTTTTTTTGTTGGTAAACTAATTTTACCATATATTTGACCAAATACTTTAAGACCCCTAATCTTGAAAACCCCTATAACAATTCTTTTTGTAATTGTTTTTATTCTAGATTTACAGGCTCAACATTTTACCCATGACATTGGTGCTTTTGTTGGTTCTACTAGTTTACAAAGCGATTACGGACAAAGAGGAAATTTTGCAAGCGATTGGAGCAACAATGGAACAACATATTCCATTGCACACTACCTTAGTTTTTACAATAAAACTTTGCGTTGGGACCCCAACAATGTACTTCACAACCATTTAATGGTTAAATCTGAAATACACTACATTAGTAATACAGAACTACTTCATCATGGAAAATGGGCGAAAAAAAAATCTGCAGCTGGAGTTAAACTAAAGTCCATGAAAGGCTCACTAAGAATGTTAAGCCTTGGAGTAAATTTAGAGTATTTTCTAAATCCATTAGAAGAGTTTGTTTACCCATATTCAGAAATGTATTTTAATCCTTTTCTAACTTTTGGTATAAAATACTCTAGTTATACAACTGGTTTAAGTTCTGATTTAGGTGATTGGCAGCAAGATATAAACATTCTTCCCCAAAAGTACACGTTAGAAAATGCACTAGAAATTGGCTCAAATCAAGCTTTTTCAGTTCAATTAGGACTTGGTACAAGGTTTAAATTAGCTCCTAAAATCGATTTAGTTACTCAATTTGCTTATCAATACTTCTTTTCTGATACTATTGATGGTTTACAAGCAAGTGTAATAGAAAATAAAAATAATGATTGGTTACTCAATATACAATTTGGACTAGTTTACCATCTTAACTTTAGTACTCCATTGTTATATTAACCCAAAAAAAGCATTTGAATAATCCCCTAATTTAATTATTCAAATACAAAAAAAGAGTGCCGATTGGCACTCTTTTTTTTATGTATTTAATGCGAATTCTAAATCAGCAAGTAAATCTTCTATATCTTCAATACCAACACTTAAGCGAATTAAAGAATCTGTTATACCAACTTTTAGGCGTTCTTTTTCGGGTATAGATCCATGAGACATTGTTACTGGATGATTTACCAAACTTTCTACGCCTCCTAAAGATTCAGCCAAAGTAAAAATTTGCGTGTTTTCTAGAAATTGAAACGCCACTTCTTTGCTTTGATCTTTTAATCGAAAAGAAACCATACCACCAAAATCTTTCATTTGTTTTGTGGCTACTTCGTGATTTGGATGATCTTTAAACCCGGGATAATAGACTTCACCAACTTTTGGATGGTTTTTTAAAAATTTAGCGACAGCTTTACCATTTTCGCAATGACGTTGCATTCTAATGTGTAGCGTTTTTATACCTCTTAAGGCTAAAAAAGAATCCATAGGTGCAGCAATTGCCCCTGCAGCAAATTGAATAAAATGTATTTCTTTGGCTAATTTTTCATCTTTTACCATTAATGCACCCATTAACAAATCTGAATGTCCGCCTAAATATTTTGTAGCAGAATGCATAACTATATCCGCACCTAAATCTAATGGTTTCTGCAAATAAGGAGTTGCAAACGTATTATCTACAGCAACTATGATATTAGAATTAACCTCTTTTACTGATGATGAAATCGATTCGATATCTGCAATTTTCATTAACGGATTTGTAGGAGTTTCTATCCAAATTAATTTTGTTTTTTGAGTAATTGCATCAGATACATTCTTAACATCATCCATATCTACATAAGAAAACTCTAATCCGTATTTTTGGAATAGTTGTGTAAACATTCTATACGTTCCTCCATACAAATCATCTCCTGCAATCACCTCATCTCCTGGTTTTAATAAGCGTAAAACACAATCTATAGCAGCCATTCCTGAGGCAAATGCAAAACCGTGAGTTCCGTTTTCTATGGCTGCAAAACTATTTTCTAAAGCAGTTCTTGTTGGGTTTGTACCTCTTCCGTAAGCATAACCTTTATGATTTCCTGGACTAGATTGCGCAAATGTTGATGTTAAAAAAACGGGTGGCATTACAGAACCTGTTGCTTCTTCTGGCTTTTGACCTCCGTGAATGGTTTTTGTATTGAATTTCATTTTTTTAGTTTTCTTATAGTTAGCAAACAAGTTTAGCCCAGATTGAGCGGTTTGTCTAAGCTCTTTTTGAGTTACTGAAATAAAAATATATTTTTATTGAAAGTATCAAAAAAGCGAGTAGCGAAAGCTGGAAAAAGCTTCTATAAAAACTTTTTAATAGACCTTATAATTCCGTAGTGAATCCCTTCGTGAAAATTGTTAAAAGGAATCGCATTTTCTATGGAAGTCAACACAAAACCTGTGCTTGTAGGATATTCTTGATAATTCTCGAAAATACCCGCTTCGAAGTCTTCTTGTAAAGCATTTGGCAACCCAACTAACAATTCTTTTACTTCTTCAAACTCTTCTGCTGTAAAAGTTTTTGTTGGTGAAGTTCCTTTTCTGTGTTCCTCAATTAAATCGTCTGGACACAAAGGGCTTAAGCCTGATAATTTATAGTGCAACAATTGCTGAGTAACTACTAAATGGGCAACATTCCAAGCAATATTGTTTTTAAATCCGGTTGGAATTTTATGAATTTGCTCTATAGTTAAACCTTCTAACTCTTTTATAACGAGTTCACGAGATTTTCTTAAAACATCGAATTGATTCTTCATTTTTTATATCATTATTTATTTAAATTCTTCTTCAAATGAATCATCCCACTTAAAAGCATTTATAATCCATCCTTTGTTATTCTTATAATAAGTAAATATTAAACGAATTGCACTATTTGTATATTGAATAATATAGGTTTCTCTAATTGCAATATCTGAAATAGTTTCATTTTTAACTTTTAAAAAGTTTATAGATTTACCAAATCTACTTTCGATAATATTTATATATTTTATTGTTTTTTCTTCTAAAGATTCCAATTCGTTACTGGGTAAAGGCCAATAAGGCTTTAATTCATTAAAAGCTAAAGTGATTTTGTTTTCTTTAAATAAATTTGCAACTCTTTTTGATATTTTTTGAGTTTCAGAAACATTTTTTAAATTTTCAGTTTGAGCAGAAAAGCCATAACTTGATAATAAAAAAGCTAATAGAATAATTATTTGTCTCATAGCATTCACTTGTTTTTTTATATGTAATTTTGATAGTGTAAATATAATTTATTAAAAATGAAGAAAGTCTATTTTTTACAAACTTGTGACACTTGCAGAAGAATTTTAAAAGAGGTAAATACAGAGAGTTTTGAGCGACAAGAAATAAAGGCAAATAATATTACTGTTGCTCAGTTGGAAGAAATGTATGTGCTTTCTGGGAGTTATGAAGCGTTATTTAACAAACGTGCAAAACTCTACAAGGCAATGGATTTGAAAAATCAGGAATTATCTGAAGCAGATTATAGACAATATTTGCTAGATGAATATACTTTTTTAAAGCGTCCTGTATTTATTATTAACGATGAAATTTTTATTGGAAATAGTAAGAAAGAAGTAGAAAAAGTAAAAGAGAAGATTGGTTAAATCTTCTCTTTTATTTTATTAATCTGTGGTGATATTAATATTGGAATTTGACATCATTTCTGCTAGTTCGTCTGTTGTTAAATTTGTTTTTAATCCGAATAAAACTAACTTATCATCATCGCTATTTGCTTTTAAAATAATTTCTTTTACAATATCGTTTTTCTTCAAAATATAAAACGATGCTTTGCCATCATCACCTTTAAAACGTACCATTGTTTTTAACTTATACTTTCTTATGTATCTTTTAAAATCTTTAGATACAGAGGCATCTTCATTATTAAACACCATTAATTTAAAATCTCCTGATTTTTTTAATAGTTTTTGCAAGTCTTCATTATCATCATCACTTAAAAAAGAACCTGCAAAAGACGCTGATAAATTCAATGAAAAAGCTGACTTCTCTTTGTGGGTTTTATAAAATTTCTTAAAAGTAGTTTCTTGTGCTACAGCGCTTACCATAAAAAGTGCGCATATTACTGTTACTAATTGTCTCATAATATTTGGTTTTCCTTTCAGACGATTATGAAAACAAATTGTTACAATTTGGTTTAAAAACTCATTGTAATTCCTAAACCTGTTCCTTTTAAATTTAGGTTAAACTCTGGTTTAAAATGATAAGCACTAGAAGAAATTTCGTTATTGTATAAATTTACAGCTTTTTTGGAGTGTTTATTATAGGCAGAGTTTAATGGAATTGCAGCCACTATTAAACCTGCTCCAACTGCTGCTAACTCCCATTTTGCATCTCCACCTCCAATTGATGTTCCTATTGGAAATCCTACTAAAAAACCTCCTGCTCCTCCTAAAACTGTAGCCCAAGTATTATTAGTTTTGGCTTTTTTTATGGCTGATAAAGCTTTCTCATTACCTTTCATTAAATCTGTTAATTGTTTTGCATTCAACCTTTTTCCATCTTGCATATACATATTGGTTCCAAAAGATTTTTTCATTTCAATTTTTTGAGCATTTATATTAGAAAATGCTACTAAACATAAAATAATTGTAAAGAATAATTTTTTCATTTTTTAATTTGTTTTAGGGTTTTTATTAAGATTTATATACTTTTATTAAACCTTCTGCTTCTTTTTGGGCACTCCAATTTTCAAGAATTTCTGCTCTTGCTTCTTGTCCTAAAAGTGGAATTTGATTGGTGATTGATTTTTCTAATAAATCTTCTAATTCAGAAATATTACCAACTTCAAATAAATAGCCATTTTTTTGGTGAGTGATTAATTCTGAATGCACTCCAACATTTTTTGTAGCAATAACAGAACATTCACAAGCCATAGCTTCTGCTGTTACTAAAGAAAATCCTTCTGAAAAACTAGGAACCAATGCAATCTTTGATGCTTGATAATAAGAAACAATATCTGAAGTTTCATCTATAAAATACACTTGGTTTTCTATTTGATATTTCTTTGCAATCGTTTTTAATTCTTCTAGAAAATCAGGTTTATCTACTTTTCCAACAATTACCAAAGCCCAATTTTCATGATTTTTTAGCACTTTTGCAGCTTCTAACAAGATTACTTGTCCTTTGGGTTTTCTTACTCTTCCTGCACAAAGAATTATATTCTCTTGTGAGATATTAGAAAGTTTTTTAGAATTACTGGGTTTGAATTTCTCGATATCAATTCCGTGACCAACAACAGTATTTTCTATCCCTAAATTGTCACTCATGCTTTTTATAAGCGTAACAACTTTATCGGCTTTTTTTAGCAGTTTCATCGTTAAACCAGAAGGAACCGTTTCTGCGTGACGTGTAGCAATCAACTTAAATTTAGCGCCTAAAAAACGCAAAAACAACATTCTCATTATCTCGTTATTTCGATGACAATGCACAACAACTTCTCGATTGGAAAACAATAGTTTTTTTAATTCAGAAAAAGAAATTTTCTTTCCTTCTACATTATAACCGTAGATATAAGTTTCGTATTTATCCTCAAAAAAAGGTAGTACGTTTTCTATACTTCTGGTTACTCCTGTTCTGCGTCTGTGAAAATGAGTATGAATTAAAATAGGTTTCAATAATTGAAGTTTGAATATTAAGTAAATTTGCGTTCTACAATTTCCATAAAACGAGTTTCTAATTCTTCTTGATTAGACCAATCGTAATCTGGCTTTACCATTTTATCTATGAATTTTTTAGCTTCTTTTTCAGACGAATAAGTATTTAACTGAGAAACAACTCTATTAAAATCTTCTTGACTTCCATCAAACAAATTCTTTACAAAAGCAATTCTATCATTTAAACCAATTTGAATGTTGGTTGACAATTTATCATTTAAAGATTTTGCTGGCGCTGGAGCATCAAATAAATCGGCAATTTCATCCACAGGAATGGTGTCTTGCAATTCTTCTTCTAAAGTTGCCGTTTTTCTTTCTCCAACATCTTTTACATCATTCTTAAAAGACATTTCTGGTTGTTCTGGCTCAAACATTAGTGATTCTAATTCATCAAAAGGTTGCTCTATAATTTCTTCAACTTTAATTGCCACCTTTTCCTCAATTACCTTTTTAGGTTCTTCTGTAATTTCTTGAATTTCTTCTACCAATTGATGCACTACTTTTTCTTCATCCTTTTTTTCTTCAACAACTTCATCAATAATCTCTTTTAATTCCAGAGCTTTGTCAACTTTTGCAACTAATTCTTCTTTAGTTTCATCTAGATCAGGAGTTGTTGCTATGTATTCTTCAACAAAAGCTAATAAAGATAATTTCTCATAAATTTCTTTTGCCTTTTCTTTTAGTGCAAATACATCATCTTTATCTTTCATTTGTAAAATCTCGTGAGCAAGAGACATTAAATCGTTTTCTAATCTTTTGTGCATAAGTTGTAAGTTGATTTTATTTTTTACTCGTAAATATTCATAAATTTGCTAAAACTCAAAGTAACAGGAAATCTATAACTCTAACGCCTAAAATTACAAAATGTTTCTTGAAAATACCGTAAATCATACAGAACAATTTGGATGGATTGAAGTAATTTGTGGCTCAATGTTTTCTGGTAAAACAGAAGAACTGATTAGACGCCTAAAACGCGCACAATTTGCCAAACAACGTGTAGAGATTTTTAAACCTGCGGTTGATGTTCGTTATGATGATGAGGAAGTGGTTTCTCATAATGACAATAGAATTCGCTCAACTCCTGTTCCTGTTTCTTCAAATATTAGATTATTAGCCAATGATGTTGATGTAGTTGGCATTGATGAAGCGCAATTTTTTGATGATGAAATTGTTGCTGTTTGTAACGATTTGGCAAATAGAGGAATTCGTGTAATTGTTGCTGGTTTAGATATGGATTTTAAAGGAAATCCTTTTGGCCCAATGCCAGCTTTAATGGCAACTGCAGAATATGTAACAAAAGTGCACGCAGTTTGTACCCACACAGGAAATTTAGCACATTACAGTTTTAGAAAGGCACAAAATGATGATTTGGTTTTATTAGGCGAAACACAAGAATACGAACCTTTAAGTAGAGCAGCTTATTACAAAGCAGTAAGAAATCAGAAAGAAGAAAAAAATTCCCAAAAAGAAAGTTCTGCAAATGAATAATCACGTTACGGTTTTAGAGATAGATGGAAATGCGTTACAACATAACCTAGAGTATTTCAAAAAAAAGCTACAACCTGAAACCAAAATTTTGGCTGTGGTAAAAGCTTTTGGATATGGTTCTGATGGAGTTCAAATAGCTCAATTTTTAGCAGATAAGGTAGATTATTTTGCTGTTGCTTATGCAGTTGAAGGAATTGCCTTGAGAGAAGCAGGTATTAAAACGCCTATATTGGTTTTGCATCCGCAAACACCAAACCTAAAATCTATTATAGATTATAAACTAGAACCTAATTTATACAATTTTAAAATTTTTAATGCTTTTTTAAAACTGGCAGATGAAATTCCGTTGATGAATTATCCTATTCATATAAAATTCAATACTGGGTTAAATAGATTAGGATTTTGGCATACAGATATTCCTAAAATTATTACTAGTTTAAAAGAAACAAATCACGTTAAAGTACAATCTTTATTTTCTCATTTAGCTGCAAGTGAAGATGTTGAAGAACAAGATTTTACCGTTAATCAAATTAACAACTTTGCTTACACCGCGCAACAGTTCTACAAACATTTAGGTTATGAACCTATGTTGCATATTTTAAATACTTCTGGTGTAGTAAATTATGCCAAAGCACAATTTGATATGGTGAGAGTTGGTATAGGTTTATATGGTTTTGGAAACGATGAAAAAGAAACTGCTCAACTTAAAAACACACATAATTTAAAATCGATTATTTCTCAAATTCATTTGATAGAACCAGGAGAAACTGTGGGTTACAATAGAGCTTTTGTAGCCAAAAAACCTACAAAATCTGCTACAATTCCTGTTGGTCACGCAGATGGTTTGTCTAGAAAATTAGGAAATAAAAAAGGTTTTGTAATCATCAACAATCAAAAAGCAAAAATTATTGGTAATGTTTGCATGGATATGATTATGGTTGATGTTACTAAAATTGATTGTAAAGAAGGTGATGAAGTTATCATTTTTAACTCTCAAGACATGCTTCAACATATTGCTGATGTTTCTGAAACTATTGTTTATGAAACCTTAACTGCCATTTCGCAACGAGTATCAAAAATTTTAAAACAAGGAAAAGACTAAACTTTTCTATTTTGAAAAAAAAGAACCTTTAAAAGCCTAAATTATACTTCTCATCGAATAAAAAACACCAAAAAAAACATTTTTTATATCTTAGCATAGATAAACTAATTAAAAACAACAAATAATGGGAATGCTTAAAGAATTCAAAGACTTTGCAATGAAGGGGAACCTTGTAGACATTGCAGTAGGTTTTGTTATGGGTGCAGCTTTTAAACAAGTTGTAACTTCTTTTACCGGAGGAATTGTTTCTCCTTTAATCGGATTATTATTCGATACCGACTTTAAAAGCCTTAAATGGATTGTTAAAGAAGGTGTTGCAGATGCAGCAGGAAAAGTTTCGGGAGAAGTCGCAGTTTTATACGGAGATTTCTTAACCAATGTAATCGACTTTATTATTGTTGCTTTTGTAATGTTCTTAATTGTAAAAGGTGTTAATGCCACTAAAAAGAAAGAAGAACCTAAACCAGAAGCTCCAAAAGGACCAAGTCAAGAAGATTTATTAGCAGAAATAAGAGACTTATTAGCTAATAAAAAATAAATTTCACAATTTATATCTTTCCAAATCCCAAGCAATAGCTTGGGATTTTTTTTTATTTCTATACTTTTTTAAATTAAAAATGTAACCTTTTTGTAAATTGATGGTTTTAAGAATAGAAACTAACCAAAATCAACCTTGAAACATTTAACTGACGAGGAACTCATGTTGCAAATTGCCAATGGCAAATTAGAATTGTTATCAATTCTGTTTGATAGGTACAATGTGCGTATTTATAACTTTTTCAACAAAATGATTCAAAATAAAATGGTTAGTGAAGATTTAACTCAAGATGTTTTCTTAAAAGTAATTAAGTACAAAACGTCTTACAAAAACGGAAATTTTGCTGCTTGGATATATACAATTGCTCGCAATATATTTTCAACTCATTATCAAAAAACAAAAAAAGAACGTTCTAATGTTATTGATGATGATAAATTGGAAGCCAATGAAACTTTAGTTTCTGAGAGTAGGCAAGAAGAGTTAGATCATTTACAGAAAGCATTGTTAAAACTTTCTAATTCTGATAGAGAATTGATTGTAATGCATCGTTTTCAAGAAATTAAATACGAGCAAATAGCTCAAATTGTAGGCAGCAATGAAAATGCCGTAAAAGTAAAAGTGCATAGAGCTCTTAAGAAATTAAAAGACATCTATTTTCAAACAACAGTATGATGAAATGTAACGAAATACAGGAAAACTTATCACAATTCATAGAAGATGATTTATCAGAAGTTGTAAATTCTGATGTAAAAAAACACTTATCTACTTGTAATGCTTGTCAAAAAGAATTCGAGGAAATCATCTCTTTTTTATCAGCTTTTGATACTAAAGAAATGGAAATTCCTTCATCTAATTTAAAAGCAAGTTTTGAAGAAATGCTGGCGCAAGAAATTGAAAACAGCAAACCAAAAGTTGTACAATTACAGCCAAAACAAGACTGGAAATCGTTTTTAAAAATAGCTGCAAGTATCGCTATAGTAATTAGTGCTTTTCTGTTTGGAAAACATCAATCTGACATTACCAAAATTGCGAATATAAAAGAAGAAAACAAACAAGAAGTGTTAGCTATGTTAGAAAACAATTCTGCAAGTAAGCGAATTTTAGCAGTTACCAACGCAGAGGAATTTACACAAGAAGACACCAAAATTATTGAAGCTTTAATCAACAGATTATTTTTTGATAAAAATACAAATGTACGTTTGGCTGCTGCAGAAGTTTTGTCTAAATTTTCATCAAGAGAGATGGTTCGAGAAGCTTTAATAAAATCACTAGCAACCGAGAAAAACTCATCTGTACAAATAGAGTTAATTCACATTTTGGCAAAAATTCAAGAAAAAAGAGCTATCAAACCTATGGAAAAAATGCTATCAAACGAAGAAACACCTGAGTTTGTAAAACAAGAAATACAAATTAATTTACCCACATTATTATAAAAGAAACATCTAGAAATTATGAAAAAAATATGTATAGTTATACTATTTATTAGTGCTATTGTCACCGCCCAAAAAAAGGAATTTAAATACGCTTTATCAGGAATTACCAAGGTAGTATTAAGTAGCAATACAAGAATTGTATTAAACGCAGTAAACTCATCTCAATTAGTTATACAAGACAATGCAAATGACCATCAAAGACACAGTCGTTGGCATACAAGCGATAAGACAAAAGAAGAAAAAAGAAAAGGCTTAACTGCTATTTATCCTGGAGGAAAAGATAATACAAATGGATTTGGCTTTTCAATCAAAAAAGAAGGTAACGTTTTGTATGTTACCGATTTAAAATCGATGCATCAACGACATGGACTTAAGTTTGCATTACCCAAAAATATGAATGTATCTATAGATGCTGGTAATTTAGGAGGAATAGAAGTTTATGGTTTTACTGGTGAAGTAGAAGCAGAGACAAATGTTGGTAAAATAATTATGAAAAATGTAACCGGACCAATTACAGCTAATACTAGTGTTGGTAAAATTGATATCGATTTTGATAAAGTAAATCAGAAATCTCCTATAACCATTAGTTCTTCAGTCTCAGAAATTGATGTTGCTTTACCAGGAAACACCAAAGCTAATTTAGAATTAAAAACACAAGGAACTGTGTACACAAATTTCGATTTTGAGATTCCAACTAAAAAAGGAATGCCTAATGTAAGTGGTCGAAAAAGCATTGTTTCTAAATTGAATAATGGTGGTGTAAAAATCTACATTAAATCTTCTATGGGTAACATTTATCTTAGAAAGAAATAAATTTCCTTTACTCATTTCGAGCGTAATTTAATCGTTTTTAACTGTGCTCTAAATGAAATAAAGACACTAATTCACATTAATTTAAAATACTAAAAAAATGAAAAGACATCTCTTCTTCATAGGATTACTATTGACTTTTAGTAACCTAACGGCACAAAAAAAAGTAACAAAAAATGTAAAAAGCAATAACGTTGAAAACGTTTATGTTCACTTAAAATTCGCAAATAACATCATTATTAAAAACTGGAATAAAAACGAAATTTCTGTTGAAGCTACTGTTAATTTGGATGACAACGAACACAATGATTACTTTTCTCTAAAAACAGATAACATTGGCGGAATGTTAAAAATAAACTCAGATTATGGAGATTATTTTAAGAAATACAGAAGCTATTACAGTCATAAACATTCGCATAAAGGCGATGATAAAGACAGCAAAAAAGATGATGATAATTGCCACAGCCATAAGCACAGTAATATTGTAAACTACGTAATTTATGTTCCTAAAAAAATGGAATTAAAAGTAAAAAGCATTTCTGGAAGTGTGGTGGCAGAAAATTATGCAGGCGTCTTAAATTTAGATCTAATTAGCGGTAATATTACCGTAAAAAAACACTCTAAAGAAATGCGATTAAAAACCATTAGTGGTGATATTGACATTTTTGTTGCTGATGCTAAATTTGAAGCAAAAACTCTAACAGGTGGCATTTATTCTGATTTAGATATCGATTTTAATGAAAATAAAAAGAAAAGAAGTTATGGCTCTAAAATAGTAGCAACGATTAAAAAAGGAACCGCTTCTTTAAAATTAAATACTATAAGCGGAGATATTTACTTGCGAAAAATATAACATCAACCCAAGCTTTGTTTAAACAACCAACTTCTATTTTTTTTGAAGTTGGTTGTTTTTTAATTTAGTTTGTTTCTAAACTCAAAAAAATATAACTTAGCTAACGCCGAATATAAGTCATTAAAAACGACCTCATATTCGTCTTAAGTTGTTTACAATCTGAAAAACTGAATGAATAACGAACAAACTGCAATACGAACTGCATATTTTAGCATAATTGGAAACACCAGTTTAGCTTTGATTAAAGGGCTTTCAGGATTCTTTGGTAATTCATATGCGCTCATCGCTGATGCAATAGAATCAACAACTGATATATTCTCTTCTCTACTTGTACTATTTGGTTTAAAATATGCCAAACGACCAGCAGACAAAAATCATCCATACGGTCACGGAAAAATTGAACCGCTAATAACATTCTTAGTAGTAGCTTTTCTTGTAACATCAGCAACTATTATTGCCTATGAAAGCATTCAAAATATTCAGATACCTCATAAGGTTCCAAAATCTTGGACTTTGATTGTTCTTGGTGCAATTATCATATGGAAAGAAGTGTCCTTTAGAATAGTAATTAAAAAAAGTAAGGAGACAAATAGTACTTCACTCAAGGCAGATGCTTGGCACCATAGAAGTGATGCAATTACTTCAATTATGGCATTCATAGGAATTTCTATCGCTTTAATTTTCGGAAAAGGATATGAAACTGCTGACGATTGGGCAGCTTTATTAGCTTCTGCTTTTATTTTATACAATAGTTATTTGATTTTTAGACCTGCTTTAGGAGAAGTTATGGATGAGCATTTATATGATGACCTATTGGAAGAAATTCGAGAAGAATCTTTAAAAGTGAAAGGTATAGTTGGTACAGAGAAATGTTTTATTCGAAAAGCAGGGATGAAATACCACGTTGATTTACACGCAATAGTTAATGGGGTAATTTCTGTTAAGGATGGGCACGATATTGCACATAAATTAAAGGACCATTTACGAAATGAAATACCAAGTTTAGGACACGTCTTAATCCACATTGAACCAGATAAATAAAGAATGGAACTTGACAGAAGAATATTATCTTTTTTAAAACCTGATCTGATTGAAAAAATACTGCAAGAATCCACCCTCAAGGAATTCCCAAAAGGAACTGAAATTTTAAGGGAACATCAGTATGTCAAAGTTTTACCTATTGTCGTTAATGGTCTTATAAATGTTTATTCTAGATTTGATGAGAAAGAATTACTACTCTACTACATTGAACCTGCCCAAAGCTGTGTAATGTCTTTTTATGCGGCTTTAAAAAACACACCAAGCAAAGTATTTGCAAAAACGGAAGAAGATTCAACCATCCTTTTATTACCTGTTCATTTTTTACCTACCTGGTTAAAAGAATATCCTGACTTTAACGAACTTTTCTACAATCAGTTTAATCTGAGATATTCGGAGCTTTTAGACACAATAGGTAGCTTATTATTGGACAAAATGGATAAAAGACTTTTCGACCATTTAAAAAAGAAAACTGAATTAAGTCATAACAATTCTGTAAATATGAGTCATTCCCAAATAGCGAATGAATTAGGAACTGCTCGTGAAGTAGTTACTAGAGTATTAAAAAAGCTTGAAACAGATGGGAAAGTTGAACAGAATTCAGGTAAAATAAGAATTATTGACGAATGGTGACTATAGTCACTGCATAGCTGTAAACGACTATTTATCTTTGTAAGGTAATCTTTTAAAAATTAAAATTATGACAAAAAATATGGGTTCAGCAGACAGAATTATAAGAGTTATAATCGCTGCAATAGTTTGTATTCTTTATTTTACAGGAACAATATCAGGTACATTAGGTATCATTTTATTGGTACTTGCAGGAGTATTCGTTTTAACAAGTGTGATTAACTTTTGTCCACTTTATGCACCATTTGGAATTAAAACTAGTAAAATCAAAGAAAAATAAATGCAGCACACAACAAAGAACTGAACGTGTTTAAAAGTAGAAAAGAGAGAGGATTACCAATGTTGTCGAAGTCTAAAGCTTCACCGTGTATATTAACCTTAATTCTCTCTTTTATTCTTTCTGATTATATATCAAAATTAGTAAAAGACAAACTTAAGACGTGTATAAGCAATAGCGGTTTGAGTGCATACTTGAACCGTTTTTGCGTTTAAATAAGTATCTTGCTATCTGAAAACATAGCGGTTAAAAATCCGCTACTGCTCATACACAAACCGTTAGCTAATTTTAAAAATCAACCCTTTAAAATCTTCAAAAACAGATCTCTGTCTACTTCATTAGCTCCTAAACTTGCCAAATGCTCATTATACACTTGGCAATCTATCAATTTGTAATTTTTCTTTTTTACCAAATGAATAAAAGCTAATTTAGAAGCATTAGACACTTTGCTAAACATACTTTCTCCGCAAAAAATATTGTTTATTTCTAATCCGTATAAACCACCAACCAATTCATTATCTAACCAAACTTCAATGGATTTTGCAATTCCTTTTTGGTGTAAATTAATGTAAGCTTGCTGCATATCATTTGTAATCCAAGTACCAAAACCATCATTTCTATCGATGCTTTTGCAATTGTAAATCACTTCATTAAAAACTGAGTTTTCTGTAATAACAAATTGGTTTCTATTGATGATATTTCGCATCGATTTAGATACTTTTAAATCATCAGGAAACAAAACCATTCTATCATGTGGGCAATACCAAACAATTGGTTCGCCTTCAGAATACCAAGGGAAAATTCCGTTTTTGTAGGCATAAATTAGGCGTTCTTCAGATAAATCTCCACCTAGAGCAATAATACCATCATCTGTGGTAAACTCATAAGGAGGAAAAGCAATGTTATCTGACAACCAAATCATACTATTTTTTTATCACGAAAGTACTAAATTCATAAAAAATCGTTAATCTGATTTTATTTTAACATTTATACGGCAGAAGTCGTTATTTTTGCAGACTGTTTGTAAAAACAATAAAAAATACAATGACCAAGAAAAAAAGAATAAAAACTAAAAAGGAAAGAGCAAAATTAATGCACTTTTACTACTCTAGAACTGGTTTTTATATGTTTATATGGGAAAGTGTAAAAAAAGCTTTTATTCCCATTCTTTCGGTTGTTGTAGGTCTTTTTCTTATTAATAGATACGTTTATAATATTAACGAAGGCTTAGAATCGATTACAGAAACATTTTCTAGACCAGGAATATTTACATTCTTTTTTACCTCGGAAACTTTATTAGGGTTAGTTCCGCCAGAGATTTTCATAGCCTGGACAAAAAAAACTCCTGAACCAATTTTAAATTTATCCATTTTAGCAACACTATCTTATGTAGGTGGTTTATTATCTTATTTTATTGGAAAACTGGCATTAAAAATCGAGGCAGTTAAAAACTATTTAGAAGTTAAAATGGCAAAACATCTAAAAAATTCTAAAAAATGGGGTGGCTTTCTAATTTTGGTTGGTGCTTTATTACCTGTTCCTTTTTCTATTTCTTGTATGGCTGCAGGTATGATTAAATATCCTTTTAAAAATGTAGTTTTATTTGGATTGTTTCGTTTTGCAAGGTTTGCAATTTATGCTTGGGCAATTTTTAAAGTAGTCACTTAAAATAGTTACATTTACAAAATGGGATTAACAAATAACGACGTTTTTAAAAAATTACGAGTAGCGCATAAACTTCGTGATACAGATATTATAGATATTTGTGCTTTAGTAGATTTTAAAGTTACTAAAGGAGAATTAGGAGCAATTTTTAGAAAAGAAGATCACCCTAAGTATATGGAATGCGGAGATCAGTTTTTGCGAAACTTTTTAAACGGATTAATTATTCACTTGCGTGGGCCAATGCCTGAAAAAAAGAAGTAAACTTCTTTTTTTATATTTTAAGACCACTTCATTTTTATAAAATAGATAAAAGACAACAAATAAAAAAGAGTATAAACTACATTTAGTTTATACTCTTTTATCTTTATTCTTGCTTCTAACAGTCTTACCTCTAATTAGAATGGTAAATCATCTGGTTCTTCGTTAGAAACGTTAGATGCTGGCTGAAATTGATCTACAGGCGGTAAATTACTTGGAGCTGCCGCTTGACCTATGTTTTCAATTCTCCATCCTTGAATAGAGTTAAAGTATTTAGCTTCTCCTTGTGGATTAATCCACTCTCTACCTCTTAAATTAATAGAAACTTTTACATCTTGTCCAACTGAGTAATTGTTTAACAAATCTGTTTTGTCTTGTACAAACTCAATCATTATCATTTGTGGATATTGTTCATCAGTTGTAACTACTAATTCTCTTTTTCTAAATCCGTTAGATCCAAACGTTTGAACGTCTCCAATAATTTTTATTTTACCAATAACTTCCATAATTTCTAATTTAATAAAAGTACTTTCCAAGCACTTTCTACATCATTCTTTTTTAAATACTCTTGAGCAAATGTATGTTTTTTTGTGGGTTCTAATCCAATAAATTCAGGATGTTCTTTCCCAAAGTTATTAACAGTTTCTGTTGATGGTAATTGCTCTACATTACCCAACATCCCTAAATTATTTCCTGTTAAAATAGTACTATTTCTAATTTCTGATGGAATTTGATCAACGCCAATTCCTAAAGTTGAAATGGGTTTTGGAATTTCAAAAAATCCATCTCTAGCTCTCGAATAATAGCTTCCTCCTGCCCTTGCTACCAAATCAATTTTATGTTGATCTATGCTTCCGTTTTCATCTAAAATAGCCTCATTAATATGGATTTTTACCACTTCACAAACAATTAAATTTCCTGCTCCACCTTCATCACCTGTAAAAATTACATCATTTACCTTACACTCAAATTGTACTGGAGATTCTGCCACTCTAAAAGGTTTAATTTTATCTGAAGGCAACATTTTAAATCCTGCTTTTTCAAATTCATTCACCCCTTCAGGATATTCTGTAGAACTCAAAGACATTTGTTGCACAATATCATAATTCACCACATTTATTACTACTTCTTTTGTAGCCAAAGCATTCTCTAAAGTATGTTTTGTTGTATTATCTCTAACTCTTCTTGCCGGTGAAAATATTAGTATTGGGGGATTAGAACCAAACACATTAAAAAACGAAAATGGTGATAAATTCGGATTTCCATCAGCATCTATAGTGCTAGCAAAAGCAATGGGTCTTGGTGCAATTGCTCCTAATAAATAACCATGTAATTTTTGGGTAGAAATCTCTTTTGGATGAATCGAAAGCATAAATAAATTTTTACATAGGTAAAGATACTATCAAATCTTTAAACGAGTTATATACAGGAAAACTTTATATTTGTTTTAATGAACTTTTTAACAAACAGTACTTTATACAAGCGATTAGCTATCTTTATTTCGTTGATAATTGTTTCTTTAATTTTATGGAATACTTACATTTTTTTCCAAAAATTCAAGATTGATGAGCGGGCTAAAATGGAAATTTTTGCATCTGCCATTAAAGAATTTGCTATAAATGATGATTTAAATGCCGATTTTAATCTTGAAACCAAAGTTTTTGAAAAAATTAAAAATATTCCAATGATTTTAACTGATAAAAACGGTATAATCATAGATTCAAGAAATTTAGATAGTATCAAAGCAAAAAATGAAGCTTATCTTAAAAGGCAATTAGTTTTGATGAAAGATGAAAATAAACCCATCGAAATAAATTATTTACAAAACGAAAAACAATTTGTATACTATGGTAATTCTGATTTGTTAAACAAACTTACTTATTACCCACTTGCATTAGTCTTAATTTTAATACTTTTCTTATCGGTAGTTTACTTATTTTACAGTTCTAACAAAGCTTCTGAGACAAACAAACTATGGACAGGAATGGCAAAAGAAACTGCACATCAAATTGGTACTCCTTTGTCTTCTTTGTTGGGTTGGATTGCTATTTTAAAAACCGAAAATGTTGATGAAACTTACATAGAAGAAATCGAAAAAGATGTAAATAGATTAAATACCATTGCCAATCGTTTTTCTAAAATTGGTTCTGTTCCGGAATTGAAAAAAGAAAATATTGTTAGCATTTCTAAACAAGCTTTTGATTATCTAGAATCTCGTAGTTCTAAACAAATTTCGTTTACTTTTCTAACTACTAATAATGAAATTCACACAAAGCTAAACACAGAACTGTTTGGTTGGGTGATAGAAAATCTTATCAAAAACGCTATTGATGCAATGTTAGGAAAAGGAGAACTCAAATTAAATATTGAAAATACTCCTAAAAAAGTAAAAATTACAGTTACTGACACAGGAAAAGGAATGCCAAAGAAACTATTCAAACAAATTTTTAAACCAGGTTTTACCACTAAAAAGCGTGGTTGGGGCTTAGGTTTATCACTATCTAAAAGAATTGTAGAAGATTACCACAATGGTAAAATATTTGTACAAAAATCTGAGATTGGAAAAGGAACTACTTTTGAAATTTTGTTAAATAAGATTTAGCGCTTAAAATTTTTTCTCATTGAAAAACCAAAGAATAATCCTGCAATAGTCCATATTATAATTCCTAATAATATTCTTTTTGTTGTTATTTCTTCTTTATCAAAATAAGGAAAAATAAATGTCATTATTACAAACATAATTATACCCCAAATCAAACCTACTTTTACCCACTTTTTCATTTATATTAAAAATTGCTTCCAATTTTATTAGCCAAAGCAACAAACTCTTCATTGGTTAATTTTTCCTTCTTCATAAATTGCATATCTGCCATATTATTTATCGGAATTAAATGTACATGTACATGAGGAACTTCTAAGCCAATAACGCTCATTCCAATTCTATCACAAGAAACCGTCTTTTCTAATGCTTTAGCTACTTTATATGAGAAACCCATTAGTGTCAAATATTCATCTCTTGGCAAGTCAAAAATTTTGTTTTCTTCTTTTTTGGGAACAACTAAAGTGTGGCCTTTTGCATTTGGATTAATATCTAAAAAAGCAATAAAATCATCATTTTCTGCCACTTTGTAACAAGGGATTTCTCCATTAATTATTTTAGTAAATATGCTCATTTTTTAAGTTCTAAATTCGAATTTTAAGTAATTAAGTAAATATAAAAAAGAATTCGGGTTTTGGCGATGCCAAAACCCGAATTTATAAATAATACTATTTATGATTGCGAATATAATAAAGTAATCCTATTAATTTGAAAAAAGATTACTACTGGTAAAAACTTATCGAGAGATATCTATAATTTCAAATTTCATAATTCCACTTGGAACCTGAATTTCTGCAATTTCTCCAACTTTTTTTCCCAACAAACCTTTACCAATTGGAGAATTTACAGATAACTTTCCATTTCTAACATCAGTTTCTGAATCTGCTACCAATCTGTATTTAAACTCCATTCCGTTAATAGTATTTTTAATAATTACGTTAGAATGGATTAATATTTTAGAAGTATCTAATTGAGATTCATCTAAAATACGTGCATTGGCTACCACATTTTTCAACTTAGCAATCTTAGTTTCTAAATGCGATTGTTCTTCTTTTGCTGCGTGATATTCTGCGTTTTCACTCAAATCACCTTTATCTCTTGCGTCTGCAATTTCTTGTGTTACTCTTGGTCTTTCAACTTGTTCCAATTGCGCCAATTCGTCTTTCAATTTCTTTAATCCTTCTGCAGAATAATACGATACATTGCTCATACTCTTATTTTTAAAATTTAAAAATCCCATTACCAAAATAGGAATGAGATTAGAATGCAAATGTACAAAATATTTGTAACTTGTCATCGTTTTTATTGAAACGAAGGTATATTATGATTAAAAAAATATTGGTTTTTTGGTTTTTAGTTATGAGTTTTTCTTGTTCAGACAATACTCAAATAAATGATTGTTTTACAGGAATAAATATTTTTGAAATCTTAAATCTTAGGTTACCAGCTTATCAAAATCTTAATATAGATGGATTAAGTGTAACAGCTACAATAAATGGTAGAAATATACATATTATTCGTAATAATGCATCAAACTTTATAGCATTTGATTTGGAATGCCCTGAAAGAAATTGTAACAAACCTTTAAAATTAAATCTTCCAAAAATCATATGTGAATGTCACAATATTGAATACAATTATTTAGAAGGCGGAAGACCCATTAATCAAGAAGGTTGTAGTATGCTTATGTATTCAGTTTCCTTAAAAGGAAATGAAGCACTTGAAATAAGGAATTAAATTAGATTACTTAAATCCTGTTCTGTATTTTTGCCAAAACACAACTTTATCAATCGTGAAAAACTACTTTTCTTCAGATTTTAAATTAGGCGTATTGGGTGGTGGTCAATTAGGAAGAATGCTATTGGCTGAAACTCAAAAATTTGATATTCATACTTCAATTTTAGACGGCAACAAAAATGCACCTTGTGCAGAAATTTGCAACACTTTTGTTGTTGGAGATTTATTAGATTTTGATGCTGTTTACAATTTTGGAAAAACCGTAGATCTATTAACCATAGAAATCGAAAATGTTAATCTTGATGCTTTAGATAAATTAGAAAGTGAAGGTTTAACTATCTTCCCAAAACCAAAAGATTTAAGAGTAATTCAAAGTAAAGCAAGACAGAAAAATTTTTATGTCGACCATCAAATTCCAACTGCTCCTTTTTCTCATTATGCATATTTAGAAGAGTTAAGACATACATTAGAAAATGATATAATTGATTTTCCTTTTGTTTGGAAAGCAGCTCGTTTTGGATATGATGGAAATGGTGTGAAAATTGTAAGAAATCTTGACGATTTAAATAGTTTGCCTAATGTAGAATGTATTACAGAAAAACTGATTCCTTTTAAAAACGAATTGGCGGTAATTGTAGCAAGAAATTCTGATGGTGAGACTACCACCTATCCAGTTGTAGAAATGGAATTTCACCCAGAGGCAAATCAAGTAGAATATGTTATTTGTCCTGCAAGAATAGATTCTAAAGTTGCAGATAAAGCAAGAGCAGTTGCATTAAAAGTAGTAAAAGAATTAGATTTTGTTGGTTTATTGGCGGTAGAGATGTTTCAAACCAAGAATAATGATATTTTAGTCAACGAAGTTGCACCCAGACCTCACAACTCTGGACATTATTCAATTGAAGCAAGTTATACCAATCAATTTGAACAACATTTACGAAGTATTTTAAATCTTCCTTTAGGAAACACTGATAGTAAAGTTGCAGGAATTATGGTAAACTTAGTAGGTGCAGAAGGTTTTTCTGGCGATGTAATCTACGAAAATTTAAATGATATTTTAAAAATAGACGGAGTTACACCTCATATTTATGGAAAAAAAGAAACGCGTCCTTTTAGAAAAATGGGACATGTTACTATAGTAAATAAAGATATTGATAAAGCAAGAGAAATTGCTCAAGAAGTTAAAGAAACTATTAAGGTAATTAGTAAAAACAATTAACAGCTACACTAATAAGTTATCAATGGTGATTGATTAGTGACAATTAAAAAATATGGTAGGAATAATAATGGGAAGTGATTCAGATCTTCCAATCATGCAAGAAGCAATTGATGTTTTAGAAAGTATGGACATTCAAATTGAAGTAGATATTGTATCTGCTCATAGAACTCCAGAAAAATTATTTGACTATTCTAAAAATGCACATACTAGAGGTATAAAAGTTATTATTGCCGGTGCAGGAGGTGCAGCTCATTTACCAGGCATGGTTGCATCTATGAGTCCCTTACCAGTAATTGGAGTTCCTGTAAAAAGCAGAAATTCTATTGATGGTTGGGATTCAGTTTTATCAATTTTGCAAATGCCTGGTGGTGTTCCAGTAGCTACTGTTGCTTTAGACGGTGCAAAAAATGCGGGTATTTTAGCTGCGCAAATTATTGGTGCTTCAGATAAATGTGTTTTAGATAAAATTATTGCTTTTAAAGAAGGATTAAAGCTAAAAGTTGAAAAAGCTTCTGAACGGGTGAGAAAATAGTTACTAAAACAAAAAACTCATGAGTATACTCATGAGTTTTTTGTTTTGAGATTTCTTGTATATTAATTAGAAATCACCATTTTTTTATTTAATACTCTATTGTCTATTAAAATGGCATTCACTATATAAATTCCAGATTTTAAATTAGAAATATTTTTTGCCTGTTGACCACTAAAAGTAGCTACTTTTCTTCCTTGAATGTTATAGAGAGAGACTTCTTTTACATTATCTACGTCAAAATCGTACTCTACTATTAATTCTTTTGCTCCATCAACATATACAGTAAAATCTTTAGAATCAACTTCTTCAACAAAAACGGATTGTTTTCCTGTTGATTTTAAATTTGATGCCTTTCTTCTCTTTTTAGTATATACTAATTTAAATCTTGTATTATTTTCTCCAATAGAATCTATATTAAATATATACTTTCTTTTTCTTAAATCTGTAGTAATTTTTTTCTCAGTATCTCTTAAATAAATATAATAATCTTCATCGATATGCTCTTCTTGAATTCCTATTGAATATTCCCCAACCTGATCTACTACATATCCTATTTTTACTACTTTTTTAGCTCTTCTTAATTTGGGTAAACCTTGAATAGATGCTTTTTTACCATCTCTTACTACCGAATAAAATCCTAATGATTTCTGATTGATGTCAAAGGGTGCATCAAATGTTCTATCGTATCTATTTGTTGCTCCTTCTAAAAAACCTACCAACAATGTATTTGTTTTATCTCCTCTATTAAAAGTAAACCAAGACCTTCCTTCTTTTTTTGGAGTGGTATTTTTTGATACACCTTTAAAGAATTGGTTATTGTTAGCAGCAATTTGATGAGTTGTTTTAAAAGTAATAGTACTGTTTGCAGTTGTTCTTACAAAAAACCCTTGACCAGTACCTATTTTACCTGTAACTCCGGGTGATGCTCCACCAGTACTATTATATTGTAGATAATCAGAAACATTATTGTCTCCTGTTTCTACAGTATTTTGATTCCAGAAGTAAATTGTACCTTCTATATTAGAATTATCGGTATCAGCAATAACTAAATCCCAATCTATTGCAGATGCATAAGGATTACCTACTAAATTATCTCCTGCAGTTGACCAAACATTATTTGGGTCTTCGCTTTCGAAATTAGAGCTGTAAAAAACATTTACTTTTACATCTCCTTCATTTATTTTACCAGAAAAAGTTCTTAACTGACCTCCATTGTTTTCGCTTCTTATAGCATAACCTACTCCAGGTTTAAAATTTGCAGCTCCGTTGTATGCCCAATCAGAATCTTCTGAACTTGCGGCAAAAGAATAAATTACTGGAGCATCTGAAAAAATTGTGCTTGGAGATGCATTTGCTTCGACAATTGGTGAACTCCAATATGAATAAAAATATTGACTATTATAAGTTGGAGTAACTCTTTTAATATCAAAAGTCCCAGATCCAGCAATTGCTGCATCACAAGCGTGATAAATTAACGCTCCTCCATCTTCAACTGTAATTTTTCCATTATTGGTTAGCTCATAAAACACGTTTAAAGTTGCCCCATTTTGAACAATTACTTCTGCACCAGCATCAACTGTTAACCTACCAATATTTATCTCTGATGTAATACTTGGATTGTTAGAACCATTATTTATTGTTACCGTTTGTGTTTTAGTTACATCAGGTGCGTTTCCAACCCAATTGGCATTATTCCCAAAATCTGTAGAAGTTGTTCCAGACCAAGTATAAGTTGTTCCACTTCCTGTGGCTGTTGCAGTTCCTCCAATTGTTGATGTATTATTAGCCTCATACCTCATTTGGTCTCCTTCTTGATATGCTACTAAACTTATTCCGGTTGTTAAAAGTGTTGATTTATTGGTGTCTATTTGAGTTTGAGTTCTAGCAACATTCCAAATTCTTAGTAAAGAAATATTTCCATCAAAATTATAATCGGTATTCGTTTGACCAGTAAATCCTGAATTGTAGGTTTGAGATGTTGAACTACCAATAGAACTTGAAGTCCAATTATTGGTAAGACTAGAAGGAAATCTAATATTTCCACCATTTCTTCCTATTGCAATATCTCCAGAGTGTGTATTTACTTGTAATCCATTCTGTGAATCTTTTTCTACCCCATCTAAAAACCATTTGAGTGTTAAAGAAGGAGAATCTGTTAACGTTAGTGCGATATGACTCCATTTTCCAACTTCGATATCTCCAATAGCTGATCTAAAAAAACGTCTATTAGCATTAGAAGTTGCGTTATTTCTGTAGGCTCCTGCATAAACTCTTCCGTTTTCTATAAAAAACATGATTACATTTACTTGTGCTCCTTCTTCATACAATACTTGTCTTGTATTTATATCATCAGGTTTAAACCAAAATTCTACAGTTCTATTTCTTGTATTTTGTAAGTTAATGGCATCTGTATTTGGTATAGTAATATAATCGTTTGTACCATTTGCATTAAACCCAGAACTACAAGGTATTTGAGCTACTACTAATTGTGAAACTAATAATATTAAAATAGATAAACTTCTTTTTATAAACTTCATAATCTTTTCTTTTATACTATTGTTTTTTTTAATATCGACAATAGTCTATTTAACGTTACAAAATTAGCGTTATACTATGCGTGCATAATATTTTTTAGACTAAACAAGTGAATTTGTCGATAAATGGATAATTATTTTAGTTAAACTTAAATCTGTTCTATTAATAATTATATTTGACCTTTTTTATATATAAAAAATATGAACCCACTTTTAAACGACTTTAATACAGCACCTTTTTCTAAGATTTCTAATAATGATTACAAGCCAGCTATCCATAAAGCAATTGAACATGCTAAAAATGAAATAGATGAAATCGTAAATAATTTAGAAGCACCAACATTCGATAACACAACAGTAGCTTTAGATTTTACAGGAGAAAAACTGAATAGGATTTCGTCAATCTTTTTCAATTTAAACTCAGCTGAAACTAATGATGAAATTCAGAAAATAGCACAAGAAATTTCTCCTTGGTTAAGCGAATTTAGAAATGATATTACTTTAAATGAAAAATTGTTTCAGCGCGTAAAATCAGTTTATGACAACGGTAAAAACTTAGATTTAACACCAGAACAACAAATGTTGCTAGAAAAACAATACAAAGGTTTTGCTAGAAATGGAGCTAATTTAAATGAGAATGATAAAATTCAACTTCGTGAAATTGATGCAAAACTTTCTAAGCTTTCTCTAAAATTTGGTGAAAATGTTTTAGCAGAAACCAATGCTTTTGAATTACATTTAACTGACATAAAAGATTTATCTGGCTTACCAGGAAGTGTAAAAGAAGCTGCTAAAGAAGTGGCCAAATCAAAAGAAAAAGAGGGTTGGGTTTTTACTTTAGATTACCCAAGTTATATTCCTTTTTTAACCTATGCTGACAATAGAGAATTGCGCAAAAAAATGGCAATTGCTGCTGGTAAAAAGGCATTTCAAGACAATGATTTTAATAATGAGCAAATTGTTTTAGATATAGTTAACCTACGTCATCAAAGAGCTAATCTATTAGGCTATAAAACTCATTCTCACTTTGTCTTGGAAGAAAGAATGGCAGAAACACCAGAAACTGTTTTTAAGTTTTCTAATGATTTATTAGCAAAAGCAAAACCTGCTGCACTTAGAGAGTTTAAAAAATTAGAGAATTACGCTAAAAAATTAGATGGAATTGATCGGCTTCAAAAATGGGATGGCGCTTATTATTCAGAAAAATTAAAGAAAGAAATTTTTGATTTAGACCAAGAATTATTAAAGCCCTATTTTAAATTAGAGAATGTAATTAATGGTGTTTTTGAAATAGCAAATCGCTTATTTGATTTAAATTTTGAAGAAATTTTAAATATTGATAAATATCACAAAGACGTTAAAACATATAATGTAACTGATTCTGAAAATAATTTTATTGCTATTTTTTATGCAGATTTTCATCCAAGAAAAGGTAAACGTAATGGAGCGTGGATGACCTCTTATAAACCTCAGCAAATTAAAAACGGAATAAACGAAAGACCTCACGTTTCTATTGTGTGTAATTTTACCAAACCAACCGAAACAAAACCTTCTTTATTAACTTTTAATGAGGTTACCACATTGTTTCACGAGTTTGGTCATGCGTTACATGGAATGTTAGCAAATACAACATACAACAGTTTATCAGGGACATCCGTTTCTTGGGATTTTGTGGAATTACCAAGTCAGGTTTTAGAAAACTGGTGTTACGAAAAAGAAGCTTTAGAAATCTTTGCAAAACATTACAAAACAGGAGAAGTTATCCCTATGAAATATGTAGAGAAAATAAAAGAATCAGCAAGTTTTCACGAAGGAATGCAAACCTTACGACAATTAAGTTTTGGTCTGTTAGATATGCAGTGGCATGCTCAAAATCCTTCGGAAATAAAATCTGTAAAAGAGTTTGAAAATAAAGCTTTTGCAGACACAAAATTATATCCTGATGTTTTAGAAAACTGTATGAGCACTGCATTTTCTCATATTTTTCAGGGTGGATATTCTTCTGGGTATTATTCTTACAAATGGGCAGAAGTTTTAGATGCTGATGCTTTTGAGTACTTTTTAAAAGAAGGAATTTTTAATAAAGAAATTGCAACAAAATTTAAAGAAAATATACTCTCAAAAGGTGGAACAGAAAAACCGATGACGTTATACAAACGCTTTAGAGGACAAGAACCAAAACCAGATGCTTTATTAAAACGTGCTGGGTTAATTTAGTTTACAGTTTTCAACTAAGCTTAATACTAGATTAACATACTTTTTTATAAAATCGAATTTTCATTTATTATTTTTATCAAATGAAAATTCGATTTTTATTTTTCTTAGTTTTTCATTGTTCTTTTTCTCAAGTTAATATTAAAGGTAAAGTTTATGACAGTAAAGGCCCACTTGAAGGCGCTGCTATTTATTTTAACAGTACAATGGTGGGAACAACTACAAATTCTGAAGGTGAATTTTCAATAAAAACAGAAGAAGGTCATTTTGAGTTAATCATTTCTTATTTAGGCTACAAGACTATTCGTTACAATTTATATACAAATGAGTATAAGAAACCTCTTGTTTTTGCATTAGAAGAGAATAGATATACTCTTGATGAAGTGGTCTTAAAAAAAATCAAATATGATAAAAAATGGAAGGCTAACCTAAAAAGGTTTTATAGAGAATTCTTTGGGAATACTAAACTTTCCAAGGATTGTAAAATAATAAATCCTAAGACATTATTTTTTTATTACAATTCAAAGGATAATATTTTTAATGCATTTACAAAAGCACCTTTAATCATTAGACATAATGGTCTTGGGTACTCAATTACTTATGATTTGGTGTATTTTTCTGTCGAAAAAGACTTTGTGAAATCTTTAGGGTATTCTCAATTTAAAAACCTACAAGGAAGTAAGCATAAAAAAAGAACTTGGAAAAAAAATAGATTAGTAACTTACAACGGTTCAGTAAATCATTTTTTAAAATCTATTCTTGCAAACAGAGTTAAAAGAGAAGGTTTTGTTATAGAACAGTTTATAAGGTTACCAAACAAAGAAAGACCATCGGATACTGAAATTAAAAAAGCGCGAAAAAAAATCACTTCATACAAAAAAACAATAAATTTCAGTAGAAAAATTGAAAATCCAGTCACTGATATTGACTCTGCTCTTGTAACCATAAGAAAAAGTAACTTACCTAAACTAAAAGATTCTATTTATAAAAAAGACTTAAAATCTAAAGATATTCTAGTAAAAAAGGAAGGTAAACTTAGGTTAGATTTTAAAAATAATCTATTGGTAATTTACAAAAAAGAAAAAGAAGAAAAGAACTATAGAAGAAGAGGCTTAGAGTCTTCTTTAAAATTCCGTCCACAAATGTCTACTATAATTCCGACAACTAGACCTATATTAATTGATAAAAATGGAATATTAGACAATCCTTTAGATTTAGTCTACGAAGGTTATTGGGCTTTTGAAAGATTTGCTAATTTTTTACCATTAGATTATAACCCTAAAAAAGATTAATTCACTTTGTTTTTAAACTCAATCCATTTACTCATATACTTTGTAGCTTGTAATGTTTGATGTTGTAACAAGCTTCCAAAAAAATTATGGGTTCTATGAGCATCTAAATTATCAAGAAGATTTTTAATGTGATTGATAAAAGGTTGACTCAATTTTTTTTTATTATAAATCGTATTGATAATTTCTACACCCGCCAATTGTGCATTTTTCCATTGTGACTTATTCTTATACAATCGCGATGCAGACAAAGCAAAATTATAAAAATCATCTTCAATACAACCATTCCATGTTAACGCTCCAGACATCCCTTCTGCTCCAATTGAAGTCGTAACACTTGGCGTTCCGCAAATCATAGCTTCTGTAAGTTTTCCTTTTATACCTGCACCAAATCTTAACGGAGCTAAAACAACTTTTGCATTTCCTACAACATCTTTTGCATTATCTGCAAAACCTTTAATAATAAACCCTTCTTTAGGATTTTGTAATTGTTCTATTTGTTGGTTAATGTAAGCTCCATAAATATGGATTTCTGCTTTTGGGAGCAATTTTTTAATTGACGGCCAGATATGTTTTTTTAAAGTAAGAACTGCATTTACATTTGGCTTGTGAAAGAAATTGCCGATAAAAACAAAGTTTTTTCTTTCTTCAAAAGGTTTCCATTTTTTAGTTTGATGCTCGTCTATTGTTTCCAATAAAAAAGGTAAATAATATAGAATTTCTTCATCAATTTTAAATACATTCTTTAGCAAGTCCATTTCAAAAGTAGAGATGATTAAAGACAAATCGCATCTTAAAATAGAAGCAATTTCTCTTTTTGTATCATCAGATTTCAAAAGAGTTTCAGTTGTAAATTCTTCTCTTTTTTTTAATTGTTGATGACGTGTTTTTCTTAAAAAATGTAAATCTTCTGTATCTAAGATTCGTAAAGCATTTGGACAATTTTCTGCAACTCTCCAGCCAAATTGTTCTTCCATCATAAAACGATCGAATACTACAATTGTTGGTTGCAACTTTTTTATAAAATCATCAAAAGATGGGTTATTCAATTCAATAGAAACTTCATCAACTCCTAAAGAATTCAAATCACTTGCATTTTCGCTTTTATGTGATGGTGAAACAAAAGTAATCTTCCAATTTTGATTTAAAAACTGGTTGATTAACTGCATCATTCTACTTCCTGCTGCAGAAGAATTAGGTTCTACCCAAACATAACCGATAATTAAAACAGACTGTTTTGTCAACTATTTTGCTTTCAGTTGCTGCTTATATTCTGCTTGAACCTTTTTTCCCCAAGCTACAATAGCATTAATTTGTTCTTGAGATAGATTTGCTTCAGCATGTGTCCATGTGTAAGAATTTAAAGGCATTTCACCTTTTTCTACCTCTTCATATAACTCATCCATCTTATGCTCTTTCTTTTTTAAAGAGTAAGAACTCCATTTCGAAAAATTTAAATGTTTTTTACCGTCTTTTACATGATCTGCTAACCAGTAATTAATTGGTGTAATTGAATTATACCAAGGGTATTTTGTTTTTGCTGAATGGCAATCAAAACAACTTTCCTTTAAAATTTTATGAACTTCTGATGGCGGGTTTGTCTCAGCAATAAACGCGTTAACAGTTTCTATACTTCCTTCATTTTTCTCTGGTCCAAAAAATTGCGCGATAATTAGTATAATCAATAAAAACCAGCCGATTTTTTTAATAATTTTCATAAATAAAAGTTTTAAATTTCAATAACGTAAAACTAATCAATTCTCCTTTAAGTCTATAAAAATATACTTATTTTTGTTTTTCAAAATTTAAATCACTTATGAAATACGATATCATTGTTATTGGTTCTGGTCCTGGAGGATATATTGCTGCAGTTAGAGCATCTCAATTAGGGAAAAAAGTTGCTATTATAGAAAAGTATGCAACCTTGGGAGGAACTTGTTTAAATGTTGGATGTATTCCTTCTAAAGCTTTGTTAGATTCTTCTCACCATTATTATGATGCAATTCATCATTTTGAAGAGCATGGTATTTCTGTAGAAAAACCAACTTTTGATTTTGGAAAGATGGTCGAAAGAAAAGCAAAAGTTGTTGAAACTACTACTGGAGGAATCAAATACTTAATGGACAAAAATAACATTGATGTATATGAAGGTTTAGGGTCTTTTGAAGATGCAACACACGTTAAAATCACTAAAAATGATGGATCATCAGAAGTAATCGAAGGAGTAAATATCATTATTGCAACCGGTTCAAAACCATCAACTTTACCTTTTATTTCTATTGATAAAGAACGTATTATCACCTCTACAGAAGCTTTAAAATTAAAAGAAGTTCCAAAACACTTAATTGTAATTGGAGGTGGTGTAATTGGCTTAGAATTAGGTTCTGTATATAAACGTCTGGGTGCAGATGTTACTGTTGTAGAATATGCACCAAAAATAACACCAACTATGGATGCAGATGTTTCTAAAGAATTGCAAAAAGTTCTAAAAAAACAAGGAATTAAATTTGCAGTGAGTCATGGAGTTTCTGCTGTTGAGAGAAATGGTGATGAAGTTGTTGTAAAAGCAACAAATAAAAAGGGTGTCGAGGTAGAGTTTACAGGAGACTATTGTTTAGTTGCTGTTGGTAGAAAAGCGTATACAGCTGGTTTAGGTTTAGAAAAAGTTGGTGTTGAAGTAAATGAACGCGGACAAATAGCTGTAAACAATCATTTACAAACTAATGTTAGTAATATTTATGCAATTGGAGATGTGGTTAAAGGTGCTATGTTAGCTCATAAAGCAGAAGAAGAAGGGGTTGTTGTAGCTGAATATTTAGCCGGTGAAAAACCTCATATCAATTATAATTTAATTCCAGGAATTGTATATACATGGCCAGAAGTTGCTGCTGTTGGTAAAACAGAAGATGAACTAAAAGAAGCTGGAGTTGCATACAAAGCAGGTAAGTTCTCTATGAGAGCTTTAGGTAGGTCTCGTGCAAGTGGGGATATTGATGGTTTTGTAAAAGTTTTGGCTGATAAAAACACAGATGAAGTTTTAGGAGTTCATATGGTAGGTGCAAGAGTTGCAGACTTAATCATGGAAGCTGCTGTTGCTATGGAATACAGAGCCTCTGCAGAAGATTTAGCAAGAATTTGTCACGGTCATCCTACATACTCAGAAGCCGTTAAAGAAGCTGCAAAAGCCGCTTGGGATGGTAAGCCATTAAATGCGTAGTTTTAAAAAAATAAATAAAAAAGCAACCCAATAGGGTTGCTTTTTTTTATTCTTAATCATTGATGTATTTTTACAAAATGCAGAAAAAGATGTTTCTTCTTTTCATTATTATGATTTCAAGTTCCATTTCTGGACAAAAAAAAGATTCTCTTAATTTAAAAAATGGGATAGACAAACCTAGTCTACTCCCAACACATCACTTTGGAATATTTTCTGCAAGAATCAATCAAAATTTTAAAATTAAACCACCCAAAAATGCCGCTTTAAACTTCTCTTATGCAAGCGGCAATACGTTTCACCCTTTTGTAGAAATGTACATTCCAAAAGATAAAACTACCCGACAACTTATGAGTGGTCAAGTATGGTTTAATAGGCACTTTTGGAAAGATCAACAAACCACTCCTGCTGAATATGAAAATATTATCATAGACGCTGTTTTTAAAGAATTTAGAATTGATTTTAATACAAAAATTGCTAAAAATCATGAATTAGGAATTACATTTCGTTCCTATTTAGTTACTAAAGGTAAATATCCTTTTTCTTTTTTTTCAAGTGATGAATCTATAGAATGGTTTCACTCTAATATTGCAGGAGGAGAAGATCCTTTTGGTAGAAGATATTATGGATTAAATCAAGTAAACATTAGTTATCAAGACAGAAATGGGCGTAAATTAGAATTAACTGACGGGCAATTTTTACTAGCCGGAATAGAATTTAATTATTTTTATTATCCAGATTTTAAAGCTCTAAAAAGTAAAAAAATTCAGTTAAATTTTGGTTCGCATTTAGGGGTAAATACTTCGAAACATAATCCTTCAATAGATTTAGGTTTATCATCAAACATTATAAAAAAATGGAGCCTTAAAAACACAAATGAAATTAGGACTGCATTCGGAGCGAGTGTATTAAGAAAAAATGCAATAAAATTTAAAAAATCAGTAATTCTAGGTAATAATAATTTTTTGGGTAGTTTAGAAGCCATGTTTGAATTTACCAAATACACCAAAAAAGGAAATTACAACTCGATTGCGGTAAACTACAACTATCAAACTCGTTTTAACAAAAAGCAAGAATATAGTTTTGTTCAATTTGTTGGTAAATGGCAAGAAATTAATGCAGGATGGCAAAACGGTTTTCAGCAATTGTATTTTCAGCAATCTGCTTGGACTTGGGTGTACACTTATGGAAGAGAGAACTTTAAATTATCACTCTATTTAAAAGAAGATTTAGCCGTAAATAATGCTCCAGACGTACAGACAGGAATCAGTCTTAAAATTCCTATATTTAAAAATTAACCTTTGTATTTTTGTGCTTTATGCAAAGAACTGTAAAAACTTTTTCTATTGATGGTCTCGATGATTTTAAAAACAATCTCTTGTCTTGGTCTCAGCAATTTCAAACTCTAATTTGGCTAGATTCTAACAAATATGACCAGCAATATTCAAATTTTGATTGCGCTTTAGCTGTCGATGATTTTACTTCTATAAAAACAGATTTTTACAATGCTTTTGATAAATTAAAAGAATATCAATCTTTAGTAAAGGATTATATTTTCGGATACATTACCTACGATGTTAAAAATGATGTTGAACAACTTTCTTCAGAGAATATAGATGAATTAAATTTTGCAGATTTATATTTTTTTCAACCAAAAAAAATAATTTTTATCAAAGATAATTCTATCGAGTTCCAGTATTTACATTTGGTTGATGATGAAATTGAAAAGGATTTTAAGGAAATCCAAAGAACTAAAAATTTTAAAATCAAAGAATCTATAACTGATATCAAAATAAAACTAAGAATTCATAAAGATGAATATCATACTAAGGTTACAAAAGTATTAGATCACATTCATAGAGGAGACATATATGAAGCCAATTTTTGTCAGGAATTTTATGCTGAGAACAGTACCATAGACCCTGTAGAAGTTTATAAGCATTTGAATCAAATTTCTGAACCCCCTTTTGCTTCTTTTTTTAAAAATGATGACCAATTTGCTTTGTGTGCTTCTCCTGAAAGATATATTCGAAAAGAAGGATCAAAAATAATTTCTCAACCTATTAAAGGAACTGCAAAAAGATTAGTAAGTGAAATAGATGATAAACAAATTGCTAATGATTTGGGGCGTGATGAAAAAGAACGTGCAGAAAATGTAATGATTGTAGATTTGGTTAGAAACGATTTATCTAAATCTGCCAAAAAAGGAAGTGTAAAAGTAGAAGAACTTTGTAAAGTATATTCTTTTAAACAAGTTCATCAAATGATTTCTACTGTAGTTTCAGAAATTAATATAACAGAAACTCATCCAGTTGATGTAATTAAAGATACTTTTCCGATGGGAAGTATGACTGGTGCTCCTAAAGTTTCTGCCATGAAAATCATCGAAAATTTAGAAGAAACCAAACGTGGTTTGTATTCTGGAACTATTGGATATTTTACACCTAATAATGATTTTGATTTTAACGTAATTATTCGAAGTATTCTCTATAATCAATCTAAAAAATATATTTCTTATTCTGTTGGAGGTGCTATCACTGCTAAATCTATCCCAGAAAAAGAATATGAAGAATGCTTACTGAAAGCCAAAGCAATGAAATATGTTTTACTAAATTCTAAATAGAATTCTAAATTGTATATATAAGCTTTATAATGAGTCTATCTTTATACCTTTTTACAAAATCAGATAATTCTAAAAAGTACAAGAATGATTATGAAACTAAAGATTATAACCATATAGATTTCGATGATTTTTAACAAAAACCAAAAGTTCCAAAAAATAGTAGAAAGTTTAAATGAAAAACCAGCCGAACAAAATATATTCAATGGTTTTTTAAAACTTTATCCAGAGGAATGGAAACAATTAAAAACTACATTTACTAAGTTTAACAGAAGTAAACAATTTGGAAAAACAATTCCGTTACCAAAACCAGAAGTTTCTCTTAGAAAAGAGATTCGAATATGGCTAAAATCTCAAAAATAAAAATGGTATTTTTGGACTGTAAATGCAGCAAAAATTCTTACATCACATCGATAATAAATTTCCTTTTTTAAAGGGTAAAAAACTATTGATTGCTATTTCTGGAGGAGTTGATTCTGTAGTGTTAACTCATCTTTTATCAAAATTAAATTTTACTATTGCTTTAGCGCACTGCAACTTTAAACTAAGAGATACAGAAAGTAATTTAGATGAAGAATTTGTTAAAAAAATAGGAAAACTATTAAATATTAAAACATTTACAACTCGATTTGAAACTGAAAAATTTGCTGCTAAAAACAAACAATCTACTCAAATTGCTGCAAGAAATTTACGTTATTCTTGGTTTAAAGAAATCGCTGAAAAACATCAATTTAATTATGTTTTAACTGCGCATCATGCTGATGATAATTTAGAGACTTTTTTAATCAATTTAAGTCGTGGCACTGGTTTAGAGGGTTTAACAGGAATTCCAGATGTAAATGGTAATATTGTTCGTCCGTTATTAACATTTTCTCGTGATGAAATTATTTCTTTTGCTAAAAAAAATAATATTTATTGGAGAGAAGATAAAAGTAATGCTTCAATCAAATATATTAGGAATAAAATTAGACATAAAGTTGTACCAGTTTTAAAAGAAATTAACCCTAGTTTACTAGAATCTTTTGCAAAAACGACAGCTCATTTGGAAGAAAGTCAGCAAATTCTTGAAGATAGAATCTCAGAGGTTTCTAAAAACATAATTCAGAAAGATTTCTCTTGCGGACAAGATTTGGTGAAATTTAATATTAAAAAAATCAATCAACTTTCTAATCCAAAAGCTTACTTATACCGATTTTTAAAAGAATATAACTTTACAGAGTGGAATGATGTTTACAATTTACTTTCTGCACAGTCTGGTAAACAAGTTTTCTCTAAAACTCATATTTTACTTAAAGATCGAGATTTTTTAATACTCTCTAAAAAAACTGATAATACCAATTTAAAAGAAGTTGAAATCATTGAGAATCAACTAGAAATTAAATATCCAATTCATATAACATTTAAAATAGTTAAAGATTGTTCTTTAAAAAATAAGGCAACAATTTATGTAAATAGAGAAGCCATTTCTTTTCCATTGAAGCTCAGAAAATGGGTAGAAGGAGATGTTTTTTATCCATCGAATATGAAAGGAAAAAAGAAACTAAGTAAGTATTTTAAAGATGAAAAACTATCTCTTTTTCAAAAAGAAAACACTTGGTTACTTTGTGATAAACACAATAATATTTTATGGATTGTTGGTTTAAGGCAAGACAATAGATACCTTGCTAAAAAAGATACAACAAAAATATTAAAAATCTCTTTTATACCTTAATTTAGGCTCCTTGTTTTGAGTTTAAACTAAAACAAAACCAACAAAGTAGATTAGAAAATAAACATTTCATTAAAAAAAGGATAAATTTATATCGTTTTCGTAATTATTTAAGTAATTATTGATAAAAAGGTAGCTTCTATCATTAGCCTTTTTTGTAATTTTATTCCGTAAAATCAATCAATTATGAGCAGTTTACCCAAGTTACAGAGATTTAATGAAAATGTACTTTCTAAGTATCAGATATACAATAGTATTTTTACTACACTTCCATTTGATACTATAGATGATACTGGAGTTTTACTTCCACTATTGCACAAAGTATGCGATAAAGGTTTTCAATTAGAGAAAAACCCTACAGAAATAATAGAACATTTCTTTAAAAAATATCAAGAAAATCCATCAGAAAAAGAAAAAACAGATTTACTATTTCGTTTTATTCAATTTATAGAGCGTCAAGTGGTTTTGTTTGATGCTATTGAAGATGCAGCTTTCCCTATTGTTAATAATATGGATGGTTTTGGTACTTTAAGAAGTTCTAAAGAATCTGCAACTTTAAGCAATAAAAAAGATCAACTTAAAGCTTATTTAGAAGATTTTAAAGTACGCATAGTATTAACTGCACATCCAACACAATTTTATCCTGGTTCTGTTTTAGGGATTATTACAGACTTGGACAAAGCAATACAAAAAGACGATTTATTATTGATTAAAAAATTGTTGGCGCAATTAGGGAAAACTCCTTTTTACAAAAAAGCTAAACCAACTCCTTTTGATGAAGCTGTAAGTTTAGTTTGGTATTTAGAACACGTATTTTATCATTCTGTTCCAAAAATCTATAATTATATACAACATCATATTTATGATGGAAAACCAATAGATAACGAAATTATTGATCTTGGTTTTTGGCCTGGTGGTGATAGAGATGGAAACCCTTTTGTAACAACACAAATTACTCTAGATGTTGCAGAAAGACTGCGTCAAACTGTATTAAGAAGTTATTACAGAGATGTTAGACGTTTAAAAAGACGTTTTACTTTTGATGGAGTTCAAGATATTTTAGCACGTGTAGAAAAAAGATTATACAAACACGTAGTAAGAAGTTATACTAAAGTTAATTTTTCTCAAAAAATTCTTTTAGAAGAATTATATGCAGCAAGAGAAATCATTGTAAATGATCATCAATCTTTATTTGTAGAAGAATTAAATGATTTTATCAATAAAGTAAGAATTTTTGGATTCCATTTTGCAACTTTAGACATCAGACAAGATAGTAGAGTGCATCATAAAGCATTTGTTCAAATCGTAAAAGATTTACAAGAAACAGGAGATAATACTTTTCCAAAAAACTACTTAAGTCTTTCTGAAGAAGAACAAATAAAAATTCTTTCTTCAGTTAAAGGAAGTGTAGATCCAGGTATTTTAACAGATGAGGTTTCTGTTAAAACTATTGAATCTATTTATGCCCTTAAAACCATTCAACAAAGAAATGGAGAGCGTGGTGCAAATCGTTACATTATTAGTAATAACCAAACTGCATTAAATGTAATGGAAACATTTGCAATGTTAAACCTTTGTGGTTTCGAAAGTGAATTACCAGTAGATGTAATTCCACTTTTCGAAACTGTAGAAGATTTGCAAAATGCAGAAGAAGTAATGCGTACTTTGTACTCTAATAAAGTGTATAGACATCATTTATCAAAAAGAAAAAACAAACAAACTATTATGTGTGGTTTTTCTGATGGAACTAAAGATGGTGGTTATTTAATGGCCAATTGGGGTATTTTTAAAGCAAAAGAGGCTTTAACAAAAGTTTCTAGAGAATTTGATATTGAAGTAATATTCTTCGACGGTCGTGGAGGTCCACCAGCACGTGGAGGAGGAAAAACACACCAGTTTTACGCTTCTTTAGGACCAACAATAGAGGATAAAGAAATTCAGTTAACCATACAAGGACAAACCATTAGTTCTAATTTTGGTACTATACAATCATCTCAATACAACTTAGAACAATTGTTGAGTTCTGGAATTAAAAATGATATTTTTAATAAAGATCAGCTAAATAAAGAACATAGAAAGTTAATGGATGATATGGCTAATACCAGTTACCAAGCCTATGTAGACTTTAAAAAACATCCTATGTTTTTACCGTATTTAGAGAGAATGAGTACTTTAAAATACTACGCAAAAACCAATATTGGAAGTAGACCAAGTAAACGTTCTAACTCAGATACTTTAGATTTCTCTCAACTAAGAGCCATACCTTTTGTTGGAAGTTGGAGTCAGTTAAAACAAAATGTTCCAGGTTTCTTTGGTGTTGGTACTGCTTTAAAAAAATATGAAGAAACTGATAGATTTGATGAAGTAGTAGATTTTTACAATTCTTCAGATTTCCTGAGAACTTTATTAGAGAATAGCGTTATGAGCTTAACAAAATCTTTCTTTGGTTTAACTTCTTATATGGCAGAAGATGAAGAGTTTGGAGAATTCTGGAAATTAATCTATGAAGAATATAAAACTACTAAAAGATTACTTTTAAAATTAACTGGTCATACTGAGTTAATGGAGAACTTCCCTGTAGGAAAAGCATCAATTGAGATTAGAGAGCAAATTGTATTGCCACTTTTAACCATTCAGCAATATGCGCTAAAGAAAATTCAGGAGCTTCAAAAATCCGATGCTAACTCAGAAGAGTTAGAAGTTTACGAAAAAATGGTTATGCGTTCTTTATTTGGTAATATTAATGCAAGTAGAAACTCTGCGTAACAGTTTTTGGAATAAATTTATAAAATGCAATCATTTTTTGATTGCATTTTTTTTATGCCTTATTTTTTTTTACTTTTAAAGAAAAAAGAATGCTTGTTAAAGTCTATGGTTCTGCCGTTTTTGGTATTGAAGCCACTACAATTACTGTTGAAGTAAATATTGATAAAGGAATTGGCTATCACCTAGTAGGTTTACCCGATAAAGCGGTTAGCGAAAGCTCTTACAGAATCTCAGCAGCACTAAACAATAACAATTATAAACTTCCTGGAAAGAAAATTATTATTAATATGGCTCCGGCTGATATTAGAAAAGAAGGCGCTTCTTATGATTTAACTTTAGCCACAGGAATTTTAGCAGCTTCTAACCAAATTAAATCCGAAAACATCAGTGATTATATTATTATGGGAGAACTTTCTTTAGACGGAAGTTTACAACCAATAAAAGGTGCTTTACCAATTGCCATAAAAGCTAGAGAAGAAGGATTTAAACATTTTATTTTACCAAAAGAAAATGCTAAAGAAGCTGCCATTGTAGACAATTTAGAAGTTTTAGGAGTGAACAACATTATGGAGGTCATCAATCATTTTAATGGTGATGTAAAAATTGAACCTACGATTGTTGATACCAGAGCAGAATTTTATAAAAACATCGATTTTCCTGAGTTTGATTTTTCTGATGTAAAAGGACAAGAATCTATAAAACGTTGTATGGAAATTGCTGCTGCTGGTGGGCACAATATTATTCTGATTGGACCTCCTGGGTCTGGAAAAACAATGTTGGCAAAACGATTACCTTCTATACTTCCACCAATGACTTTGCACGAAGCATTAGAGACTACTAAAATTCATTCTGTGGTTGGTAAAACTAAAAATGAGGGATTATTGTATGCAAGACCTTTTAGAAGTCCACATCACACGATTTCAAATGTTGCTCTTGTTGGAGGTGGACAATATCCAAGACCTGGAGAAATTTCTTTATCTCATAATGGGGTTTTGTTTTTAGACGAATTACCAGAATTTAAAAGAGAAGTTTTAGAAGTAATGCGTCAACCTTTAGAAGACAGAGAAGTAACTATTTCTAGAGCAAAATTTACAGTAACCTATCCAAGCAGTTTTATGTTGGTGGCAAGCATGAACCCTTCTCCGTCAGGTTTTTTTAATGATCCAAACTCGCCAATGACCTCTTCTCCACAAGAAATGCAACGTTATTTGAGTAAAATATCAGGACCTTTATTAGATAGAATAGACATTCATATAGAAGTAACTCCTGTTCCGTTTGAAAAATTATCTGAAGAACGAAAAGGAGAATCTTCTGTAGAAATTAGAAAGCGAGTTTCTGCTGCAAGAGAAATTCAATCTGAGCGTTTTAAAAACTTTGAAAACGTGCATTATAATGCACAAATGAGTGTAAAACAGATTCGTGAATTTTGTAAATTATCTCCAGAAAGTCTAACACTTTTAAAAACGGCAATGGAAAAATTAAACCTTTCTGCCAGAGCTTATGACCGTATTTTAAAAGTCTCAAGAACTATTGCAGATTTAGCAAATACAGAAAACATTTCTCCTGATCATATTGCAGAAGCCATACAATATAGAAGTTTGGACAGAGAGGGATGGTTGGGTTAAAAAAACAACGGAATCACAAAATGATAATACAAAATCAATAAACCAACTGCGATTAAGTTTAATATAACTCCTGCTCTTACCATTTGATTCACTTTTACATAACCACTGGCAAAAACAATCGCATTGGGTGGAGTTGCCATTGGCAGCATAAATGCACAACTACTTGCCATTGTAACAGGAATTAATAAGTTCAAAATTGGGATGTTTAACCCAATTGCTATTCCTGCCACAACTGGAGCTAAAACTGCCACCAAAGCCACATTGCTCATCAATTCTGTCATAAACAACATCAATACAATTAATAAAGAAACCGTGAGCAAAACAGGGAAATTTCCTGCTGCAATTGTATCTGTAATTAACGCGACTAAACCTGAGGAGGCCATTCCTTTGGCTAGAGCTAGACCTCCTCCAAATAATAATAAAATTCCCCAAGCTAATTTGCTAGTATCATTCCATTCTAAAATAAAGTTTCCTTTTTTAAAGCTCATCGGAATTGCAAATAAAGAAACTGCCCCAATTAAACTGATAATGGTGTCCGATAATTTCAATTCAGGAAAAACACTATTGATTAATGTTCTTGTAATCCATAAAAAAACGGTGATTGCAAAAACTGTTAACACTCGTTTTTCAGATTTAGAGATTTTACCCAATTTCTCAACTTCTTCGTGAATTAAATTGGCTGATGATGTAAACAGAATTCCTTTGCAGGGAAACATCCATTTTACGAGGACAAAATAAACTGTTGCAATCATCAAAATTGAAAATGGCAAACCAAAACTCATCCACGTTAAAAAGGATATTTGAATGTTATATTGATTTTCTAAAAGTCCTATTAAAACCGAATTTGGTGGTGTTCCAATAACGGTTGCTATTCCACCTGCATTTGCTGCAAAAGCAATACCTAACATGATACTTAATGCAAAGTTTTTATCGCGTTTTGTAAATCCGTCTTTGTCATCTATTAAGAGTTTAATTACTGATATTGCAATCGGTAACATTACAACTGTACTTGCTGTATTACTAATCCACATACTCATAAAAGCGGTTGCTAACATAAAACCCAACACTACTTTTTCTGGAGTTGTACCTGTAAATTTTACAATATTTAAAGCAATTCTTTTATGCAGATTTACTTTCTCTAAAGCCAAAGCCAACACAAAACCGCCAAAGAATAAAAAAATGATTGGACTTCCATAATTAGCACCAACATCTGCAATAGGCATAACTTTTAACAACGGAAATAATATGAGTGGTAATAAAGCTGTGACTGCGATGTGTACAGTTTCTGTAATCCACCAAACAACCATCCAACTTGCAACAGCAATCACTGCATCTCCAGTTTCTGAAACTAAAGTAAATGGTAAAAACTGAATGATAAAAAATAAAAGTGGACCTAAGAATAATCCTATTTTTTTTGTGGGTTGCATTTTAGTTGATTAATCTTTGGCAAAATAACTATTTCAAAATACTTTTTACAATTTTTAAATGATGATTTGTATGTGCATTTAAGAATGGTACAACTCTCTTTTTATTTACATTCCCAAACAAAGGATGTTTAAAAAAAACATTGGTATCCAATTTTTCTATTTTATTGATATTCTCTTTTGCTAATTTTAATTGAGATACAATCTCTTCTTTTAAAATAGTATCAGGAGGCAGTAAATATTTAGGAGCTTTGGCTTTACCTTTTGGGAAAAAGTTGAGGCTTAATAATAGTTTGCCCAAAAACTTAAAATTATCTTGATATAAGTTTGGGTCTGATTTTTCCATTGAAGAAATCACAGCATTTATCACTTTTAAACTATGGTCTAAATGCCAACCTACAGTAGCTTTAGAAATTTTTAAATTCCTTTGCTCGAAATCTGAAATGTAGTTTTCGATTGAATTTAATTTATTTTCTAAAGAAATAATATTCATTTTTAATTTTTAACTAATATATAAAAAACCCTCACAAATGAATGCAAGGGTTTAAATATCTAAAAGCGAAGTAGTCTAAAAAATCTTACTTCAAAAAATCTATACTTAGTATCTATAATGCTCAGGCTTATAAGGTCCTTCTACAGTAACACCAATATATTCTGCCTGATCAGAACGTAATTCTGTCAATTCTACACCAATTTTAGCCAAGTGCAATTTTGCTACTTTTTCATCTAAATGTTTTGGTAACATATACACTTCATTTCCGTAAGCATCTGCATTGTTCCACAATTCAATTTGTGCTAAAGTTTGGTTGGTAAATGAGTTACTCATTACAAAACTTGGGTGACCAGTTGCACAACCTAAGTTTACCAAACGCCCTTCAGCTAAAATGATAATATCATTTCCGTTAATTGTGTATTTATCTACCTGTGGCTTTATTTCTACTTTCGTATCACCATAGTTTTCATTTAACCAAGCAATGTCTAATTCGTTATCAAAATGCCCAATGTTACAAATGATTGTTTTGTCTTTTACACCTTCAAAATGTTTAGCTGTAACAATATCCTTGTTTCCTGTGGTAGTAATGATAATATCTGCATTCCCCATAACAGTTTCTAATTTCTTTACTTCAAAACCATCCATAGCGGCTTGTAACGCACAAATTGGATCGATTTCTGTAACCGTGACAATAGAACCTGCACCTTTAAAAGAAGCAGCAGTACCTTTACCAACATCACCATAACCACAAACCACAACTCTTTTACCAGCTAACATAATATCTGTTGCTCTGCGAATTGCATCAACTGCAGATTCTTTACAACCGTATTTATTATCAAATTTCGATTTTGTAACCGAATCGTTAATATTGATTGCTGGCATTGGTAGTGTTCCATTTTTTACACGCTCGTATAATCTATGAACTCCAGTAGTTGTTTCTTCTGACAAACCATTGATTCCTGCAGCTAATTCAGGATATTTATCTAAAACCATATTGGTTAAATCTCCACCATCATCTAAAATCATATTTAATGGCTTTTTGTCTTCGCCAAAAAATAAAGTTTGCTCAATACACCAATCAAATTCTTCTTCGTTCATACCTTTCCAAGCATAAACTGGTGTGCCTGCAGCAGCAATTGCAGCGGCGGCTTGATCTTGAGTTGAGAAAATATTACAAGAACTCCAAGTTACCTCTGCTCCTAAAGCTTGTAACGTTTCAATTAAAACTGCAGTTTGGATAGTCATATGTAAACATCCTGCAATTCTTGCCCCTTTTAAAGGTTGAGAATCTCCGTATTCTTCTCTTAAACTCATTAGTCCTGGCATTTCTGCTTCTGCCAATTCAATTTCTTTTCTTCCCCAGTCTGCTAAAGAAATATCTTTAACTTTAAATGGTACGTATGCTGTAGTTGCACTCATATTTATGTATATTTATATTCTAATTTTTGCGATTGCAAAGTTACGACATAGAATTTAAATAATATGGCTCTTTACAAAACATTAACTATCAGTGCTGAAACTAAAGTTCTTATTTGGAAAATTGAAGAATCTTTAGATGATTTAAAAACTGGAATTACACTTTCTGAAAACAGTGAAAATAGGTTGAATTCTATGAAATCAGAATTACATCAGAAAGGGTTTTTATCTATTAGACATTTATTAAAAGAGATTAACTTAGCAGACGCTGATTTAATTTATGATGAGTTTGGAAAACCTCATTTAACAAACGGACGTTATATTTCTATTACACATTCATTTGAGTTTACCGCTATTATTTTCTCTTATAAATCTGTTGTTGGTATTGATATTGAAAAACAACGTGAAAAGATTTTAAAAATAGCACATAAATTCACACCTATTGAAGAATACAAAACGATAGCTAATGTTGATGCTATGATTTCTAAATTGACCATTGTTTGGGGAGCCAAAGAGAGTTTGTATAAAATTTATGGCAAGAAAAAACTTTTGTTTTTACACCACATTTATATTGAAGATTTTAAATTTGCTGATGAAAAAACTACTGGTGAAATTCGTTATAATGGTGAAGAAAGCTCATATACCATTGAGTTTTTAGAGTTTGAAGGTTTTACTTGTGTGTTTGCGTATTAAAATAAGTCTCAAAGTTAAAAGTTACAAAGTAGCAAAGTTTGTATTTTCGCATTCGTGAATATCTACCAAAACATTTTACAAGCAAAAAAGAAAGGTAAGAAACTCTTAGCCGTTTTAATCGATCCTGAAAAAATCGATTTAGAAAACATTCCTTCTTTTTTTGAAAAAGTGCACCAATCTATTGCGACTTATATTTTTGTGGGGGGTAGTACAGATAAAGACAATCAAATAGAAATTGTTGTTTCTAAAATTAAAAAAGTAACTCATTTACCTGTTCTTTTATTCCCTGGTGATGTTTCGCAAATCACAAATACAGCAGACGGGATTCTATTTTTGAGTTTACTTTCTGGTAGAAACCCAGAGTATTTAATTGAACAACAAATTAAAGCTGCTCCTATTTTAAAAAATACCAATTTAGAAATTTTACCTACGGGATATATTTTAGTTGATGGAGGCAAAGAAACTGCAACTCAAAAAGTGAGTAACACAAAACCAATTCCGCAAGAAAACAAAGACTTGATTATAAACACTTCTTTAGCCGGAGAATTCTCTGGCAAAAAACTCATTTATTTAGAAGCTGGTTCAGGCGCGACGAAGGTCGTCAGCCAAAAAATTATAAGAGAAGTTTCTGAGAGTATTTCTATTCCCATAATTGTTGGTGGTGGAATTCGCTCCAAACAACAATTAGTAAATGCTTTTAAAGCTGGAGCAGATTTAGTCGTTATTGGTACTGTTTTTGAAAATGATGAAAACTTTTTTAATCAACTAAAAAAATAAGAAATGTCAGAAATTTTCGACTTCTTTTTTGCACAATACAAAACCTATGAAACCATAGATATTGTTATGGAAATTATTGCCGTTGTCTTTGGTTTTTTATCCGTTTGGTTTTCTAAACAAAATAAAATTTGGGTTTTTTCCACGGGAATGATTAGTACATCAATTTTTGTTTATTTATTGTTAAAATGGGAACTTTTAGGAGATATGATGATTAACGGATATTATTTTATAATGAGTGTTTACGGTTGGTATATTTGGACTCGCAAAATTGATGAAACACACGTAACTCCAATTTCTACAACTACAAACAAGGAAAAAAGAATCTCAATTTTTATTTTTTTTGCTACGTTAATTTTTGTCTATATTGTTTATAAAACTTTCAACAAATGGACTTCTTGGGTTGCCTATGCAGATACATTTACCACGGCAATTTTCTTTGTAGGTATGTGGTTAATGGCTAAAAGAAAAATAGAAAACTGGTTGTTTTGGATTGCTGGCAACATCATTTCTGTACCTTTATATTTCCATAAAGGATTTACTTTTACGAGTTTACAATACTTAGGATTCACATTTATTGCTATATTTGGTTACATCGCATGGAAAAAAAGCTTAAACAAAACCCCATTAACCTCGTAAAGGTTGTTTTATTTGGACCAGAATCCACAGGGAAAACGACACTTTCTCGTCATTTAGCACGTCATTATAATACGGTTTGGGCGCCCGAATTTGCACGTGAATATTTACAAAAAAAATGGAATAACGAACGTAAAACTTGCGAAAAAGACGATTTAATTCCAATTGCTATTGGTCAAATGAAACTAGAAAATAAATTGGCTAAAAAAGCGGATAAAGTTTTAATTTGTGATACGGATTTGCTAGAAACCAAGGTGTATTCCGAAGAATTTTATGACGGTTTTGTTGATAAGGTTTTAGACAAAGCAGCTCAAAATAATCAATATGATTTGTATTTACTCACTTACATAGACACACCGTGGGAAGAAGACGATTTACGCGATAGACCAGAACAACGTTTAGAAATGTTTAACGCTTTTGAACAATCTCTAAAAGACCATAACAGACCATATATTTTATTAAAAGGCGACAAAGAAACACGGCTAAAAAATGCTGTTAAAGCAATTGATAAAATTATTTCTAAGAAAGAAAACTTGCATTCTTTTTCCGATTCTTTACACGATGTAGATATGCATTTTTTACATCAAACCTCAATTAACCAAAGCTATGAGAACTATTAAAAAAATACTACTAATTATACTTCTTTTATCATTTTATAACCTTAATGCTCAAAACAATAAGAAGGTAAAAAAAGATAATATATTTCAAACCTCAGGTAAAGTTATTAAAAACAGTATTCTAACTATTCCTAGTGACTTTGTTTTTATGGGTAAAGAAATTTCTAATGATTGGAAAAAAACTGGATATTATGCTGCTGGAATTCTTGGGCTAATAGCTACTGATAAAATTACTACTAAATTTTTACACCAACACATAGAGCCAAAAATTAATTATAATTTACCAAATATAAATCTTGTTAATAGCACCACAAGTCAACAATGGTTAATAGGTGATAATGCATATCTTACTTACCCTATAATTGGTGTTTATATTGGTTCTTTTTTATCAAATAAAGAAAAGGGTCAATATGCATCAATAAATGCTTTAAAGGCAATTCAATATTCTACAATTATTACTCAATTAAGTTTGAAAACTATTTTTGGTAGAAACAGACCCCATAGACCTCTTTATGAAACTGCTACAAGTCCATGGACTAATGATAATTGGGATTTTTTTAACGCTAGAAAAGAATACCTTTTTTCAAGTCCAGAAGGTTCAGCCCTTCCTTCTTTGCATACAACAGCTTATTTTGCACTTGCTAAAGTTTTTCAAATGGAATATAATAACTATTGGATTCCTTATGGATTAATGAGTATTGCTTGGTTATCTAATATCAAAGGGCATAATCACTGGGTAAGTGATATTGTTTTAGGAGGTATTGTTGGTACAATTATTGGAAAATCTATAGTTTTAAGTAGCTGGAAAAAAAGAGGGATTTCTGATGCTCCAAAAAAAGAAAAGCATATTAGTTATAATATAACTCCTCAATATTCTCCAGAATTTACGGGTATAAGAATAGTAGGTAATTTTTAATTTTGAACTCCTCCCAAATTATAAAAGAATTAAACTTTAAGGCTATTAGAAGTTCTGGCGCTGGAGGACAACACGTAAATAAAGTATCCTCAAAAATAAAACTGACTTTTGACTTAGAGAATTCTCTTTCACTTTATGATGAAGAAAAGGAGTTTTTAAAAAGCAAACTTTCATCAAAATTGACAAAAGAGAATCTATTAATTTTATTTTGCGAAGAAACACGTTCTCAACACAAAAATAAAGAAATTGCTATTAAACGTTTTCTAGATTTAATTAATGAGAATTTAATGAGACCAAAAAAAAGAAAACCTACAAAACCAAGTAAAGCTATCATCAAAAAGAGAATTGAGAATAAAAAAAGAACTTCTGAAAAAAAGTCTTTTCGTAAAAAACCAAAATTGGATTAAAAAAATAACTTTTCTGTTTCACATTAAAAAAATCCAACTTAATTTTGCAGCGTTCTCATAAAGGGGTGCCAATTTAGTTGGCAGTTTTTTAGTTTTCAGTAGCAGTTTTACTGCAAACTGATTTACTGCAAACTGCTCACTTAAAAAAGCTGAGATCATACCCAATGAACCTAGAACAGGTAATGCTGTTTAGGGACTGAGTGATATCTTAATTGATATCAAAAACTAATTATTCAATATTAATCACAAGAATAATTACCTCTTTTTATTCGTTTTAAAATTTTTAAAATGAAAAAAATACTATTTTTTTTATTCTTGTTTGTAAGTATACTTGCAAACGCCCAGACATTTACACTTTCAGGAAAAGTTGTAGATAAAAACAATGAACCTTTACCAGGAGCTAGTATTTTGGCTAAAGAAATTAAAAAAGGTACTACTTCTAGTTTTAAAGGAGAATTTAGTTTACCGTTAAAAAAAGGAACCTTTACCATTGAAGTTTCTTTTATTGGTTACAAAACCATTTCTAAAAAAATTGAAATGACAAAAGACGAGTATTTTGTTATTCAATTAAACACTTCATCTACAGTTTTAGACGAAGTTTTAGTTTCTGCAGTTCGTGTAAATGCAGATATTCCTGTTACTTTTTCTAACTTATCAAAAAAAGAAATTGCAAAACGTAATTTAGGTCAAGACATTCCTGTTTTAATGAACTATTTACCAAACGTAGTTTCTTCATCAGATGCTGGTGCAGGAGTCGGTTACACGTATATGAATGTACGTGGTTCTAATGGTGAGCGAATTAATGTAACTGTAAACGGAATTCCTTATAATGATGCAGAAAGTCATGGAACTTTTTGGGTGAATTTAGGTGATTTTGCTTCATCAACGCAAAACTTACAATTACAACGTGGAGTTGGAACCTCTACAAATGGTTCTGGTGCTTTTGGTGCAAGTTTAAACATTTTAACGGATGCTGTTTCTGACGAAGCTTTTGGGGAAATCTCTAACACTTTTGGTTCTTTTGGAACAAGAAAACACACCGTAAAATTTAGTACAGGAAAAATTAACGACCACATAGAAATTGCAGGTCGTTTGTCTAATATTTATTCTGATGGTTATGTAGATAGAGCTTTTGCAGATTTAAAATCGTACTTTTTACAAGGTTCTTATACTGATGAAAATACGTTAATCAAAGCCATCACTTTTGGTGGAAAAGAAAAAACCTATCAAGCTTGGTTTGGTTTAGATGCCACTCAATTAGCTACTGATAGAAGACAAAATCCATATACTTATGACAATGAAGTAGATGATTATGGTCAAAATCATTATCAATTACACTGGAATGAAAAATTAAATGACAAATGGTCTACCAACTTAGGTTTAAATTACACCAAAGGTGCTGGTTTCTTTGAGCAATATAAAGCTGGCGAATCTGCTGCTGATTTTAACAACTTAATTGTAGACAATTCTGATGTGATTGTAAGACGTTGGTTAGACAACGATTTTTATGTAGTGAATTTCAGCACGAATTATAAAAACGACAAAGTAAATTTCATTTCAGGAATCTCTTATTCTAATTATACAGGAGATCATTTTGGAGAAGTAATTTGGGGTTCTGATTTAGCGCCTAATGTAAATATTAGAGATCGTTATTATTTTTCTGATGCTAAAAAAACAGACTTTTCAATCTTTGCAAAAGCCAATTTTGAAATCAGTGAAAAATTATCTGGATATTTAGATTTACAAGGTCGTTTTGTAAACTATCAAACCAAAGGAATTACCTCTGATTTAGATGCTATTGATGTAGATGCAAACTTCGATTTCTTTAATCCGAAATTAGGTTTTACCTATAATGTAAACGAAAACAACAATTTGTATGCATCTTTTGCGGTTGCTAATAGAGAACCTAATAGAAACGATTTTGAAGGTGGAGTTACCACACCAGAAACCTTGTTTGATTACGAATTAGGATGGCGTTTAAAAAGTGAAAATATTAAAATAAACACCAATATCTATTATATGGATTATGACAACCAATTGGTTTTAACTGGTGCTATTGATAATGTTGGACAACCAGTAAGAGCAACTTCTGGTAGCAGTTATAGACTAGGTTTAGAAATTGATGCAGACATTAAATTATCTAATGAGTTTACTATTAGACCTAATATAGCATTTAGCACAAATAGAAATAGAGATTTTGTTACAGTTATAAATGATAAATTAGTATTTTTAGGAAATACTAACCTGTCTTTTTCACCAAATACAGTAGTTGGTAACATGTATATTTTTACACCATCGGATAACTTTCAATTATCATTTTTAACAAAATATGTAAGTCAACAGTATCTGAGTAACTTAAATAGTTATGTATCTTCTGCAGATGTTTTAGAATCATTTATTACAAGTGATTTAAATATAGTGTATCAAATAAAACCTAACAAAATTTTTGAGTCTATAACCTTTACTGCGTTAGTAAATAATATTTTCAATGTAGAATATCTAGACAGAGGTTATTATTATACGTATGATGACACTTGGTCTAACCCTGGAACAACCACTACAGTAGATGGAGCTGGTTACTATCCGCAAGCCACTAGAAATTTCTTAGTAGGAATTACTTTGAGGTTTTAAATAATTTAAATTATAGCAAAAAAAGAGAGCAACTTGCTCTCTTTTTTTATGATTCTATTCTACCTACAGCACAACTTACAAAAGATTTTGCCTTATGTACTAAGGTGTTTTTATCTCCCACTTCTGGATAACCTAACTGAGATAATTTCTTTTTTATTTCATCTAAGTTTACGTTTTCTGATGTTATAGAAACTATAGATTTCTCTACATTAATATCTATATCATTTACGCCATTTATAGCTGAAATTCCTTTTTTAATCGTAGCAGCACAACCACCACATTTTAAATTTTCTATTTGTATATCTGTTTTCATTTTATTTAATTTTCTGTTTTCCATTTTGTATAACCTCCTATAACATTTACCACATTAAAACCTTGTTTTTGCAATATTTTGGCTGCTTTTCCGCTTCTATTCCCTGTTCTACAAAAAAGGTAAACTGGTTTTTCTTTATTTAATTGATTCGCTGCTTTTGTGCTAAAATCTGCATTAAAATAATTTACAAAAAGTGCTGATTTTATACTTCCTTGTGCAATTTCTTTTGAGGTTCTTACATCTACTAATTGTATTTTCTCTTTCGCAAGTAATTCTTTCAATTCAATTGTAGTTATGGTTTTTGTTTCTTGTTTTTGACCACAATTGATAAAAAGTAAGCTTAAAAAAAATAAACAAATCCAATTTTTCATTTTCTTATTTTAAAGTAGATGGACAAACCGCATCAGTTCTTTCTATTTTGGTTTTTCTAATTGCAGCATAACCTCCAGCAACATCAATTACATTATGAAACCCTCTTGCTTTTAATATAGAAGCTGCAATTACTGAACGATATCCACCTGCACAATGAACGTAAAAATCTTCTTTTTTTGGAAACTCAGAAATATGTTCATTTAAAAAATCTAAAGGTGTACTTTCTGCAACCTTTATGTGTTCGCTTGCATATTCTCCAGGTTTTCGAACATCAAAAACAGGATTATTCACTTTTATTTTTTGCTCTAAAACATCAGCGGAAACTGACACTAACGTATCAACTTCTTTTCCTGATTTTTCCCACGATTCAAAACTTCCTTCTAAATATCCTAATACATTATCAAATCCAACTCTAGATAAACGCGTAATTGTATCTTCCTCTCTTCCTTCTGGGGCAATTAACAAAATAGGTTGATTAATATCTTTAATTAATGCGCCAACCCAAGGTGCAAATCCACCATCAATACCTATAAAAATAGATTGCGGAATAAAACCTTTTACAAATTCTGATTGATGACGTACATCTAAAATAACAGCGTCTGTTTCGTTAGCTATCAATTCGAAATCTTTTACAGATAATGGTTTTGCTGAAGCTTTAATAACATCATCTACATCTTTATAACCTTCTTTATTTAGTTTTACATTTAAAGGAAAATATGCTGGAGGTGGCAATAATCCGTCTGTAACTTCTTTAACAAACTCCTCTTTGGTCATATTTTCTCTTAAAGCGTAATTGGTTTTCTTTTGTTCTCCAATCGTCCCTACAGTTTCTTTGCTTAAATTTTTACCACAAGCAGAACCGGCTCCATGTGCCGGATATACAATAACGTCATCTGCTAAAGTCATTACTTTTTCTCGTAAACTATCGTATAAAAAACCTGCCAAATCTTTTTCTGTAATGTCTCCTTTTTGTGCTAAATCTGGACGTCCAACATCACCTAGAAACAGGGTATCTCCACTAAATAGTGCATGATCTTTTCCATTTTCATCCTTTAATAAAAAACAAGAACTCTCCATGGTATGCCCAGGTGTGTGTAATACAGTTATTGTGATATCACCAACATGAAAAACTTGATTATCTTCTGCAATAATAGCCTCAAAATTTGTTTTTGCTGATGGACCATATACAATTTTTGCTCCTGTTTTTTCTGCTAAAGTTACATGACCGCTTACAAAATCGGCATGAAAATGAGTTTCAAAAATATATTTAATTTTAGCATTGTTTTTATCAGCGCTATTAATATAATCTTGCACTTCTCTTAATGGATCTACAATTGCAACTTCACCATTACTTTCAATATAGTAAGCTCCTTGTGCTAAACAACCTGTGTAAATTTGTTCTATTATCATTATATTTCTCTTATCTATTTAACATATCAAAATAACATTTAAAAGTTATTTTCTATATGATATTTATCAGTCTATAATTTTTATTGGTATGCTTGATGAATATACTTTGCATACTTTTTTTGTTCCTCTCTGTCTCCTGTTTTGTAAAACTTAACCGCATCATTTGCGCGCATAAAAAAATGATTGATATCAATAATAGATAGCACACCGCACTTAAATAAATCGTCTCTTACTGGTCCTTTTACACCTGCAAAATAAAAGATAACTCCTCTTTTTTTATAATATTTAATTCGTTCTTTTAAGACTTCTAACCCTGTACTATCTACTCTGTTAATACTCTCTGCATCTAAGACTATTAATTTTAAATCATTTCCTTTTTTTGCAGCCATTTCATCTAATCTATCTCTAAAATATCCTGAATTTGCATAAAACAATTGTGCATCGAATCTAAATACCAAAATATCATTTTCAATGATAACCTCTTCAAATCGACTTTTATTTCTATAAAAATTTGAGTTCGGTACTTTTCCTAATTCAACTACATAAGGTCTTGAAGTTCTAAAAATTAAAACGATTAATGACAATCCTACTCCAACTATGATTCCATATTCAATTCCTAACAAAAGTGTGGACAAAAATGTGGCAAACATTAACCAAAAATCTAATTTGTTAGCTTTCCACAAAAATCCAGCTTCTTTAAAATTGACCAATCCAAATACAGCTACAATAATAATTGCTGCTAAAACTGTTTTAGGTAAGTGGTAAAATAACGGTGTTAGAAATAACAATGTAAAAACTACCATAACCACAGAGATTAATGCAGCCATTCCTGTTTTCGCACCACTTTCTTGATTAATTGCAGAACGTGAAAAACTTGACGTACTTGGATATGCCTTAAACAATGATCCAACCATATTTGCCAAACCCAAAGCTATGAGTTCTTGGTTAGGTCTAATTCTATATTCATCTTGTTTTGATTCTAATGATTTACCAATAGAAATCGTTTCTAAATAACCCACCATTACTAACGTCAAGGCAATTGGTAATAACTCTTTAATTAAATCAATATCAAATTCTGGAATTCCAAAAATTGGCAATCCTGATGGAATATCTCGTACAATATCTACATCATCAAAAGACTTCCCAAAATACTTCATTATTAAAATTCCAATGATTACTACAATTAATGCATTAGGAATTTTTTTATTAATTTTTCTAAAAATAATAATCACCACTACTGATACAATTCCTATGAAAGTAGTGTGATAATTATAATCTGATATTTGATGCCAAATATCTTCTATAACATACTGAATCTGATCACTTTGAATAAACTCTACACCTAACAAATTTCGAAATTGATTAAAGCCAATAATTAAGGCAACAGCTGATGTAAACCCAGTTATTACGGGTTTTGACAGGAAATTTACAATAAATCCCAAACTAAAAATTCCCATAATAAACTGAATGGTTCCTACCATCATTGCTAAAATAATTGCAATTGAAATATAACTATCAGAACCTGTTAAAGCTAAAGTAGAAACGCCTGTTGCTACGATTAAAGAATCCATAGCTACTGGACCAATAGCTACTTGTCTTGACGATCCAAAAATAGCATACATTACTTGTGGCACTAACGCGCAATACAATCCATAAATTGGGGGTAAACCTGCAATTAAGGCGTATGCAATTCCTTGAGGAATTAAAATAATACCAACAGTAATACCCGCAACTAAATCGCCTTTAAAAAGCAATGTGTTATAGTTGGGTAACCACTCTAAAATTGGTATGATTTTTTTGATATTCATTTTTAGCAATATGCCTTAAGCTTTGTGTTTTAAGCCTTTTAAAATAACTCTCCTTGATTTGTTCCTTTTATTCTTCCTAAATGTCTGTATGCTAAATCTGTAACTTCTCTTCCTCTTGGTGTTCGCATAATAAAACCTTGCTGAATTAGAAAAGGTTCATAAACTTCTTCTATAGTTTCTGTGTTTTCAGAAACCGCTGTTGCTATGGTTCCTAATCCAACTGGCCCTCCCTTAAACTTATCTATTATGGTCGCTAAAATTTTATTATCCATTTCATCCAAACCATGAGCATCAACATTCAATGCTTTTAAAGCAAATTTTGCAATGTCAATGGTTATTTTTCCATCGCCTTTTATTTGTGCAAAGTCACGAACTCTTCTTAACAAAGCATTTGCAATTCTTGGTGTTCCTCTACTTCTACCTGCTATTTCGATTGCTGCTTCCATAGAAATAGGCACCTTTAAAATGTGTGCGCTTCTTTGAATTATCGTCGTTAATAAATCTGTTTTATAGTAATGTAATCTACTACTAATTCCAAAACGAGCTCTCATTGGAGCTGTTAATAGCCCTGAACGTGTTGTTGCACCAATTAAAGTAAAAGGTTCTAGATTGATTTGAACTGTTCTGGCATTTGGTCCAGATTCAATCATAATATCAATTTTATAGTCTTCCATTGCAGAATATAAATACTCTTCTACAATTGGACTTAGACGATGAATCTCGTCTATAAACAATACATCTCTTTCATCTAAATTTGTCAATAAACCCGCCAAATCTCCAGGCTTATCTAAAACTGGCCCAGAAGTTACTTTTATTCCTACTTGTAATTCGTTGGCTAAAATATGAGCTAAAGTGGTTTTTCCTAAACCAGGAGGTCCATGAAAAAGAGTATGATCTAAGGCCTCATCTCTTTGATTTGCAGCTTGAACAAAAACTTTTAAGTTATCAATAGCTTGATCTTGTCCAGTAAAATCATCGAAAGAAAGTGGTCTTAATTTTCTTTCTAGATCTAATTCTTCATTCGAATAATTATCGTTTTCAGGATTCAAATTTTCGTTCATAAATGCAAAGATAATTGATTTTAAGCTACATTATTGTACCTTTTGTTACACAAAAAACCAGTAATACTAACTATAAATACCTACTTCTATAAATGCTTTTTTCGAAGTTTCTGTAACATCTCCTTCGAATAATTTTTCGTAACGCGCATCTAAAACATAAGCTTTTACCACAACTTTTGTGGCTGCATGATCATCAAAATGATCAAAAAACAAAATTGTAACTGGTCTATCAATGTTTAAATATCTTGATGTAATTGCTGCTTCTTCTACAATTTTTCTGATTTGAGTAACATCAACATTAATGGGCAGCCATAAATTAATAACTACCATACAATCTAATGCACCTGAATTTGCATTGGAAATACTATCAGAAATTATTGCTGAATTTGGAATGGTAACTGTATTATCATCCAAAGTATTTACAATGGTATTTCTTAAACCAATATTAACTACTTCTCCGTAATTTCCTTTGATGTTTATTCTGTCTCCAATCTGAAAAGGTCTATCTAAGATGATTAGTAAACCTCCAAAGATATTCTTTACAATGTCTTGTAATGCAAAACCTAACGCTAAAGCTGATGAACCCATTAAAGCATAAACTGCTTCTGCTGATGGATTAAACAGTGTTATAATTAGTGTATAAATAGCTAAAGTCCATACTAAAATTTTAATAATTGGTTGTAATCTTAAAATCTTTAATCGATGTCTATTAAAGTTTTTTACTAAGTTTTTAAAGAACCAATCTAAAAGTTTCATTAAACCCCATGTAAGAATGATTACAACAACTATAGTTAATATTTTAGTAATTGAAACCACATCCGTTGCAGTAGAAATGGTGTTTTCTACATTGTTCTTTACATCATTTACAGTTTTTTCTTGTGCAAAATTTGAAATAACAGTCAAGAAAAATACTGTGCTTAAAATTCTTTTCATATTATCTAAAATTTCTATTTAACCGTTCTCTTAATAAATCTTTTAAAATATCTAAATACATTAAATTAACTCTATATTCTATTCTTTTATTGATTGTTGATGTTGGCCTTATCAACTGTTTTTCTAATAGTTTTTCAATACTTAATCTACTTTGTCTATCTGAGTTTCTTAATACTATATTCAATTCTTTTATTGATAAAGAACGATGTTGAAAAATGGCTTCTAAAATAAATAAATCGTTTAATGACAAATCATCTAAAACCTTAATTTGTATTGGTTTTATAAAAACTACTTTATCTTTTACGTTATAAGCTGAATTTCTAGCATATAATATGGCCTTTGAAATATTTCCTTTAGAAAAGGAAAACATTTTTTTAAAAAACAAATTTTCTAGTATTTCTTGTCTTCCTTCTTTTGTAGCTTTTTTTAACTGTTTTTCTGCCTTTTTTGAAATCTTATTAGGTTTAAGAAATACCATTTGATATCCAGTATTTCTATCTAAAATTTCTGCTTTTAGCTGTTCATTTAAAATGGGTTTTAAATGAATGATTGATGGAAAATGTGATGAAAAATACTTTACTCTATTTAAATAATAAAAAGAATACTTATTAATAGAAATTACCCAGTAAATTTTAGATTTAGTGGCATGCAAAAACAACAAAAAATCTTCTAACAAATCAAATCCACGTACTCTTCTTATAAAAAGGCGCTCTATATTTTCTAAAACAATAACGTGTTTCTCATCTGTAGAGTTAATATGCTTTTCTAAATCTTTAAAAGATTTAAATTCATCTTCAATTCTGAGTGTGTTAGTTAATAAACCTATCAATTTTTTATAGGAATCTATAGCTTGATTTGTTTCTAAAATTTTAGCATTCGGATAAATATAAGTTCCTGCGTGTAATAAAGAAGTTCCTCCTTCTCCTGGGTCATCAACTACTAAAAGTGGTGAGTTAATAATTTTCCAATTCTCATAGGCCAATTCTAAACTTTTTAATTCTTCATTTCTATTTTTTAGAAACTCTTTATTTTGAATTGGATATAATGTAAATCGCTCTAAATATTCATTGGGTAATTGAATCTTTTCTTCAGCCTCTTCTATTATAGACAACTCTTTTTTTTCTTCTATATCGAAGAGTTTATATAAAAAGCTTACACTTTTTTGAATTTTATCTAAAACAGCCATTTTTTGATTTTGTTAGTACAAGCTAATATAACAAATCAAAATGACTCTTTTAAAAACAAAAACCTTTCCAAATTATTGGAAAGGTTTTGTAAAATAAATTTAATAATTATTTATGATGGTTCTTCTCCATCTAATAAAGGTGTTGTTTGTAAAACAAAATCTTGTCCATGTAAATAATCACTATCATCATCATTCGGGTCTACTTTCTTACTGTAGTCATATGCCCATCTATGTACTTCGGGTATCTTACCTGGCCAATTTCCGTGAATATGTTCTACTGGAGTTGTCCACTCTAGTGTGTTAGAATTCCAAGGGTTTTGAGTTGCTTTTGCTCCTCTGTAAATTGAGATAAAGAAGTTTGCAATAAATATAATTTGTGCTAAACCACCAACTAATGCAAATATTGTAATAACTACATTAATATCAGCTAAATCATCAAACATAGGAAAAGCTGTATTAGAATAATACCTTCTAGGTAAACCAGCTAAACCGATGAAGTGCATTGGCCAAAATACTCCGTAAGCACAGATAATTGTAATCCAGAAGTGCCAGTAACCTAATGTTTTATTCATCATTCTACCATACATTTTTGGAAACCAGTGATAAATACCAGCATACATTCCAAAAATTGCAGATACACCCATTACTAAGTGGAAGTGTGCCACAACAAAATAGGTATCGTGAATATTAATATCTAATGCAGAATCTCCTAAAACTAATCCTGTTAAACCTCCTGTTACGAACGTAGAAACTAATCCGATTGAGAATAACATTGCTGGGTTTAATTGGAGATTTCCTTTCCATAATGTAGTAATGTAGTTAAATGCTTTTACTGCAGAAGGAATCGCAATTAATAATGTTGTAAATGTAAATACAGAGCCTAAGAAAGGATTCATTCCTGAAATAAACATATGGTGACCCCAAACAATTGTAGATAAAAATGCAATTGCCATAATAGATCCAATCATTGCTCTATATCCAAAAATTGGTTTTCTTGAATGTGTAGATATAATTTCTGATGTAATACCTAAAGCTGGTAATAATACAATATATACCTCTGGGTGACCTAAGAACCAAAATAAGTGTTCAAATAATACTGGAGATCCTCCTTGGTAGTGTAATACTTCTCCAGAAATAAAAATATCTGACAAATAAAATGAAGTACCAAAGCTTCTATCAAAAATTAATAATAATGCTGCAGATAATAATACAGGGAAAGAAACAACACCAATAATTGCAGTGATAAAGAATGCCCACATTGTTAATGGCAATCTTGTCATTTTCATTCCTTTAGTTCTTAAGTTGAAAATCGTAACGATATAGTTTAACGATCCAATTAAAGAAGAAGCAATAAAGATAGCCATAGAAACTAACCATAATGTCATACCTGCTCCAGATCCTGGAATTGCTTGTGGTAATGCACTTAATGGAGGATAAATTGTCCATCCTGCAGACGCTGGTCCTGCTTCAACAAATAAAGAGATTACCATGATTATACTTGATAAGAAGAATAACCAATAAGAAATCATATTCAAAAAACCAGAAGCCATATCTCTTGCTCCAATTTGCAATGGAATTAACAAGTTAGAAAAAGTACCACTTAGTCCTGCTGTTAATACAAAGAATACCATAATTGTACCGTGAATTGTTACCAATGCTAAGTACATATCTGGATTCATAACTCCATCTGTTTGATGAGGACCTAAAAATGCTTCAATAATTGAAAATGATTTTTCTGGCCACGCAATTTGCATACGGAATAACATAGACATAAACACACCAATGATTCCCATTATCATACCAGTTACTAAAAACTGCTTTGATATCATTTTATGGTCCTGACTAAAAATATATTTTGTTACAAATGTTTCTTTATGATGATGATCTGACATAATCTTTTTATTTGTAGTGTCTTTTAATTATAATTATTTAATAACTGAGGCTAAAGTAGGTTGTTCTGCAATCCATTTATCGTACTCATCTTGCTCTACAACAGTAATTTTCATTTGCATATTGTAGTGAGAAGCACCACAGATTTTGTTACATAATAACAAATAGTCAAATATATATGGATCTTCTCCTTTAGCTTTTCTTATTTTGTTAATTCCTTTCGTTTTATTAATAACTTCTGGAAGCGCTCTCATTTCTTCTGTTGTATACTTAGGTGTAAAACCAAATTCAGTTACCATACCAGGTACACAATTCATCTGCGCTCTAAAGTGGGGCATATATGCAGAGTGTAAGACGTCTTGAGAACGGAATTTAAAATGAATTTTTTTCCCTTTAGGCAAGTACAATTCAGTAACTTGTTTATCGTCTTGAGAATTTCTATCATTCATATCAACACCCATAGTGTTAAGTCCTTTGATGTAATTAACATTCCCTAAGCCAAGAGTATTATCCTCACCAGCATAACGAGCGTCCCATCTAAATTGTTGAGAATACACTTCTATTACAATAGGGTCTTCTGCATCGGACAAATCCATTACATTGTTCCATTGCCATAATCCGTAACCAATTAAAACAACTAATACTACAGCTGGTGTAATTGTCCAGATAGCTTCTAATTTATGACTATCTGCATAAAATTTTGCTTTTCTATTTTTATTCCCTTTGTATTTAAAAGTAAAATAGAATATTAAGAATTGCATAATAAATTGTACAATACCAATTAACCAAAAAGTAATGTTAAAAAGGTTATCATCATGTTCTCCTTCAATAGAAGCAGATTCTGGTAACATTATAACATTCATAAAGATTAAACAATAAATCATTATTGCATATAAGAATGCCATAAAATACAGGGCGTTTTTACCTTGTTTTGTATTGTCTTCATCTGTAGCTATTACACTTCTAAAATTTAGAATTCTGGTAATTTGCCAAAAACTCACACCAATTGCAACACCTATAAAAATATAAAATAGAGCTAGCATATTTATCTCGTCTTAATTATTTAATTCAATTCGTTTATTAATGATGATCTGATGATTCACCTCTGTGTTCAATATTATAATAATGGAAATGTTCACTCTCCTCTAAGAATGGATTTCCTTTTGGTATAGGGCTCGCTTTAGCAAAAGAACTAAATGTAGCATATATAAAGATTCCTAAGAAAAACAATAAAGAACTTAATTCAGGAATTCCAAATGACCATTGAGCTCCAACTGTTGCTGGCATCACCATTACAAAAACATCTACATAATGTCCAGCTAGGATAACTAAACCTCCTATTATTACAAACCAAGGAATGCTCTTAAAATCACTATTTAGTAATAATAATATTGGGAATGCAAAGTTCATACCTACCATTGCTAAGAAGGGTAATTTGTATTCGTTAAATCTTGCTACGAAATAAGTAGTTTCTTCAGGAATATCTGCATACCAAATTAACATAAATTGAGCAAACCATAAATAAGTCCAAAATACTGAAAAACCAAACATAAATTTCGCTAAATCATGAATATGACTATCATTTACTGAAGGTAATGCACCTTTAGAACGTAAGTAAATTGTTACAAATGCTATTACAGTTAAAGCACTTACTAATAAACTTGCTAAAACATACCAGCCAAATAATGTAGAGAACCAGTGTGGATCTAATCCCATAATCCAATCCCAAGACATCATAGATTCTGTAATCATAAAAATAAAAATGAAAACTACAGAAGAATTATAATTAAACTTAAATGTTTTTCCCCCATCATTAGCAGTATCTTCTTTTATAGAATTTTTTCGAATCATCCATCTATAAACATTCCAAAGTAGTAAATAAACAACACTTCTAATAGCCCAACCTGGAACATTCATCCACCAAGATTTACCATCAACGATAGCATCATATTTTTCGCTTGTTGGATCAAAAGTACCTGGTTCCATCCAAGGAAACATATGATTCCAGTGCATAACAGCAGCAAAAACAACAAATAACATTATAATAGATGTTGGCACTAAATTAGCAGTAATTGCTTCCATTACTCTAAACAAAACAACGGACCAACCTGATTGTGCAACTCTTTGGGCAGCGTAAAATGCTAAGACTAATAAAGAAATTCCTAAAAAGAAAAATAACGATACATATAAAGCTGACCAAGGTTTATTTTTCAATTGATGAAAAACATGTTCATCGTGAGCGGAATCGTGATGGTCTCCGTGAGCATTTTCTGTATCAGAATGATGTTTATCATCAGAATTGTGATGATCATTTCCGTCTATTTTATGAGCCTCTTTTTTAACCTCACCATGAGAAGTACCATGACTGTCTCCATGAGAAGCTTGTTTTGCTATAATATCTTTAGCTTGTTCAACGGTTTTTGGAGCTGACCAAAAGCTAAATGCAATTCCTATAGCTCCTAATAAAATTAGCGCTAATGAGAATGTTTTTAATTTACCTGAGAATTGATACATATCTTTCGTATTCTATCTTTTTGTAATTATTTTGCTAAATCTGTACGTAATTTCTCTACGTATTGTACTATCTGCCAACGTTCTGTGTACGTTATTTGAGATGCATGAGAACCCATTAAGTTTTTACCGTGCATAATAACGTGGTAAATGCTTCCTGCAGTTATCTCTCTATCTTTATAGTTAGGAATCCCTGAAAATTTTTCTCTTTGAGATAAAACTCCATTTCCATCACCTTTTTTTCCGTGACAAGATGCACAATAGATATCGTACATTTTTTTCCCGTTTTCTAAATTCTCTTCAGATGCTTCTAAAGGATTCGTTAACGTTGTTTTTGCTAACTCATATCCTTCATTAGTATCAGGAATATTATAAGCAGGATGACCTCCTCTTGCAATAGTACCACCAACTGGTTTTAAATTTACAGGATCATTATTAATTCCATCTGCTCCATTAGGATTATAAGGTACAGACTCATACATATCTGGCATATATTGTACCTGAGGTGTTCTTTTGTTATTACAAGAAACAATACTTGCAAAAACTACTAAGGCGATAATTAATTTAAAATTCTTCATTATCTATATATTAGTGCTTGTCTACTACATTAATTTCTACAGCTCCTGTTTTTTCTAATAAAGCAGTTAATTCAGCTTCATTATTATGTACAGGTATTTCCATTAAAAAATGATCATCTGTAGTTCTAGGATCAGGGTTTTCAGCTTCTTTAAATGGCCAAATTCTACTTCTCATATAAAAAGTAATTACCATTAGATGCGCTGCAAAAAACACTGTTAATTCAAACATAATTGGCACAAAGGCTGGCATATTTGCAAACCAAGTAAAATTAGGTTTACCCCCAATATCTTGTGGCCAATCTTGAATCATCATATAATTGGTCATCCAAATAGCAACAGATAAACCAGTAATACCATACATAAAAGCAGTAATTGCTAATCTTGTTGGTGCTAATCCCATAGCTTTATCTAAACCGTGAACTGGGAAAGGACAAAATACTTCTTCAATATGATGATGTTCTGCTTTCACAGCTTTTACGGCATCCATTAGGATTTCGTCATCATTATAAAACGCGTGAATAACTTTCGATGATTCCATAATTATTCTTTATCTTTTTTATCTGATTTACCTTCTTTTTTAGCTACTTTAATAGCAGGTTTAGTTGGTATACCTTGTTCTCTTCTCTTCTTGTAAAACTCACCTGAAGACTTTAATATTGTTTTTACTTCCGCTTGTGCGATAACAGGGAATGTTCTTGCATATAATAAGAATAACACAAAGAAGAATCCTATAGTACCAATAAAAATACCAACGTCTACAAATGTTGGCTCAAAACGCCACCAAGTAGATGGTAAATGACCTTTACTTAATACAATTGCGATGATATCAAAACGCTCGAACCACATACCAATATTAATAAATATTGAGATGATGAAAGACCATATAAAGCTTCTTCTAATTTTCTTAATCCATAATAACTGGGGTGTTAAAATGTTAAAGAATAATAATGAATAGAATGCCCAAGCATAAGGACCTGTTGCAGCTCCTACAGATAAGTATGTGTAGTTTTCATAAGGGGATCCTGTATACCAAGCAATAAAGAATTCTGTTGCATATGCTACAGCTACTATACCTCCTGTTAAGATGATTACAATGTTCATATACTCCACGTGCAAACGTGTAATATATTCTTCCATATTTGTAACCTTACGCATAATACCTAATAACGTTTGTACCATTGCAAATCCTGAAAAGATTGCTCCAGCAACGAAATAAGGTGGGAAAATTGTTGAGTGCCAACCTGGATTGATAGATGTAGCAAAGTCCATAGATACAATTGTATGTACAGAAAGTACTAATGGTGTTGCTAAACCTGCTAATACTAGAGAAACTTCTTCAAAACGTTGCCAATCTTTAGCTCTACCAGACCAACCAAAACTTAACAATGCATATATTTTCTTTTGGAAAGGTTTTACTGCTCTATCTCTAATCATTGCAAAATCAGGTAACAAACCTGTCCACCAAAAAACTAATGATACAGATAAATATGTTGAGATTGCAAATACATCCCATAATAATGGTGAGTTAAAGTTTACCCACAATGATCCAAATTGATTTGGAATTGGCAATACCCAGTAACCATTCCATGGACGTCCCATGTGAATAATTGGGAACAATCCTGCTTGAAAAACGGCAAAAATTGTCATTGCTTCTGCAGAACGGTTAATTGCCATTCTCCATTTTTGACGGAATAATAAAAGTACAGCAGAAATCAATGTTCCTGCGTGACCAATACCTACCCACCATACAAAGTTAGTGATATCCCAAGCCCATCCAATGTTCTTGCTTAATCCCCAAACTCCAATACCGGTTCCAACTGTGTAAAAGATACATCCAAATCCCCAAAGCATTGCTGCTAAAGAAATATAAAACGCCATGTACCAATTCTTATTTGCTTTTCCTTCTATAGGTTTTGCAATGTCTTCGGTAATATCGTGATAACTTTTATCACCTAATACTAAAGGTTCCCTTATGGGTGCTTCGTAATGAGACATATTCTATATCTTAATTTTTAATTACGCTTCGTTTGTATTTTTAACTTTAACCTGATAGATTACATTCGGTTTTGTCTGTAAGTAATCTAACACGCCGTAAGCTCTTTTATCCTCTACTAATGATGCAACTTGGTCTTTCTTGTTATTAATATCACCAAAAACCATAGCACCTGTTGTACAAGCTGATGAACAAGCTGTTTCAAACTCATCTGTATTTACAGCTCTTCCTTCTTTCTTCGCTTTTAAAATTGTTGCTTGTGTCATTTGAATACACATAGAACATTTTTCCATAACTCCTCTAGAACGAACTACTACATCTGGATTTAACACCATCTTACCGTATTCGTTATTCATATTGAAGTCAAACTCGTTATTATTTGCATAATTAAACCAGTTAAAACGACGAACTCTATAAGGACAGTTGTTTGCACAATATCTTGTACCAACACATCTGTTGTATGCCATTTGGTTTTGACCTTGACGACCATGTGATGTTGCTGCAACTGGACAAACAGTCTCACAAGGAGCGTGATTACAGTGCTGACACATCATTGGTTGGAAAGTAACCTCAGGATTTTCTGCTTCAGTTTCTAATGCTTCATACATTTCACCTCTACTTAATCCTAACTCTTTAGCTTCTTCTCTAGTTTCCACTTCAGAAGAATAATATCTATCAATACGCAACCAGTGCATATCTCTACCAACTCTAACTTCTTTTTTACCTACAACTGGCACATTATTTTCTGCATGACAAGCAACCACACAAGCACCACAACCTGTACAAGAAGTTAAATCTATAGATAAATTAAAGTGATGACCAACTTCTCTGTTGTGTTCATCCCATAAATCGATAGTATTTGCTTCTACTTCATTATGGTCGTAAGAAACATAAGCCGGTTTATTCCAACCATTTTTATGATCTTTAGGATCTACAGTTTTAAATTCTTTTAAAGAAGCAACTTTTAAGATATCGTGACGACCTGCAATAGTTTTTTGTACCTGAGTACAAGCAAATTGATGCGTTCCTGATACTTTTTCTATAGTAACTCCATATTGAATATTATTACCTCCTTTATATAAAGGGTAAGCATTAACACCCACTTGCATTTCTTCTTTTAACCCAAAAGTTTTTCCAAAACCAACAGCTAATCCTACAGAACCTTTTGCTTGTCCTGGTTGAATCATTACTGGCACTGTAACAGAAACTCCGTTTACAGTTACTTTTGCATAATCACCATCAATAGCTCCATTATCTTTTACAGGGTTTGCAAAACCTAACTCTTTTGCATCTGCAATAGACATTGTTAAGTAATTGTCCCAAGAAGCTCTTGTAATTGGATCAGGGAATTCTTGTAACCAAGGATTGTTTGCTTGCTTACCATCACCTAAACCAGTTTTAGTATATAGGTTTAATTCAAAACCTGATGCTTTATTTGCCGAACTTGACAATTTAGCTGCTACATCAGAAATCACCTCTAAAGTATCAAATACAAAATCTGTATTTTCTACAACTTCTTTGGTAAAGAATCCATTGTGTAACGCAGTATTCCAAGAACTACCGTTTAAAACATTCGCAGAAGCAAAGGCTTTTAAATAATCGTAATATTTTGTAGAATTTCCAGACCATTTTAATAACGTATCTTGAACTTGACGTGTATTAAATAAAGGCTGAATTGTAGGTTGCATTAAACCATAAGTAACTTCATCAAATTGAGTGTCTCCCCAAGATTCTAAGAAATGTGGAGTTGGTAATGCAAAATTAGAAGCATTTACAGTGGCATTGTTTTCTGTTGATAATGCTACTGATAATTCTAATTTTTTCAATCCATCAGAAAAGTCTGATGCATTAGATAAAGAATAAACAGGGTCTACATTGTAAGAAATTAATCCTGCAATTTTACCTGCTTTCATATCCGAAACTAATTGAGCAACTTCTGCATCATTTCCTTGACGGATATTTAATGTATTTACAGTGTCAATAATTTCACTATTTAATGCTTTGTTAATTGCTAAAGCAATTATTTGAGCATTTTTATCATTCAATCCTGTTAAAACAACACCTTTAGAACCAGCTTTCTTTAATTCCGTTGCCATTTTCTTTACATCAGCATCAACAGGAGTTGATTTTGAAGCTACAGTACTTCCCGTAATTGCATTGTATAAATTGATTAATGCAAATACTTGATCAGAAGGTTTTACAACCACCCTCTTATCAGCATTAGCTCCAGTTAAAGACATATTGCTTTCAAACTGAACGTGGTAAGACATTGATCCAGTTTCTGGCTTTCTTCCATTTATGTAAGATTTTTCAAATCCTCCGTGGAAATCACCTAAAAAATCTGCTCCAAAAGAAACAATTGTTTTTGCTTTGTCTAAATGATAGTTTGGTAATGCACGTTTACCATACATTGCCTTAAAAGCATCAGCAGCACCAGATTCTGAAACCGCATCATAAATAACGTGTTTTACATTAGGATTTGCAGCAATAAATTCTTCAACAATTTTATCAGTAGAAGGACTTGCCATTGTTCCTGTTAATAAAACAACTGGTTTATTTGCTTCTTTTAGTTCGTTTAATTTTGTACCTATTTGCTTATCTGCATCTACCCAAGAAATTTCAGCACCTTCTTTGGTAGGTTTTTTTAAACGTAATTTTTCATCATATAAAGAAAGAACAGCTGCTTGCACTCTTGCACTTGTTGTTCCGTTAGCTTCTTTATTTGGCATAATTTGAATTGGACGACCTTCGCGCGTTTTAACCAACACGTTTGCAAAATCGTAACCATCTGCCATAGAAGTAGCATACCAATCTGCAACTCCTAGTGTTACATCATCTGGTTTTACTACATAAGGAATAGACTTTCTTACTGGACCTTCACAAGCAGCTAAAGATGCAGCAGCAGTAGTGAATCCAACATATTTTAAGAAATCTCTACGAGATGTAGAAGAGTTCTCTAACGTTTCTTTATCACCTAAAAACTGATCTGTAGGAATTTCTTCTACAAACTCGTTTTTACTCAACGTTTCAACAATAGAACTATCTTTTAGTTCCTCAACACTTTTCCAGTATTTTTTGTTTGAAGCCATTTATTTATAGTTATTAGTTTTTAGTTTTTAGTTTTTGGCGCTTACCTTTAACATAAAACTATCTTTCTTCTTTAATTAATAGTGACACTTACCACACTCTTTACCACCTAATTGCGCAATGGTAACTTGATCTACATTATACTTCTTTGCTAGATCTTCGTGAATTTTCTTGTAATACTCATTACCTTTTAAGTTCACTTTAGTTTCTTTATGACAATCTATACACCAGCCCATTGTTAATGGAGAGTGTTGATACAATTCTTCCATCTCTTCGACAGGGCCGTGGCATTTCTGACATTTTAACCCTGCAACAGTTACGTGTTGAGAGTGATTGAAATATACAAAATCTGGTAAATTATGAACTCTTACCCATTTAATAGGTGCAGTTTTACCTGTATATTCTAAATTATCAGCATCCCAACCAGCTGCTTTATAAACTTTAGCAATCTCTAAGTCTAGCTCTTCTTTTCCTAAAATATAACCGTCTCCCATATCTACAACAGTCTCTTCAGCAACCTCAGAAATATTTTTATGACAATTCATACATACATTTACTGATGGAATACCAGAAGTTTTACTATGCTTTGCAGATGAGTGACAATATTGACAATCAATTTTATTATCTCCGGCGTGAATTTTGTGTGAAAATGCAATAGGCTGAATAGGCTGATAACCCTCATCGACACCAACTTTAAATAAAGTTCCAAAAACTACGTAAGCACCAATCAACAATAAAAGAATAGTCGACAACACTTTTAAGAAGGTATTTTGTTTTAAACCCTCCCAAAGCTCTTGTAAATCTCTTTTAACATTTGAAGTTTCTCTTTTATTACCTTTTAACTCACTTACTTGTTTTAGTAAACTTGCAATCATTAAAAAAGCAACAACTATAGCCGCGGCTAAAATATAGATTAACCACTCTGGTGCACTACCTTTAGAACCAGTATTCCCCGTAGCATTATCAGCTACAACTTCTTTCTTTTTTAACTCACCAACAGTGGTATAATATAAAATATCATCGACATTTTTATCCGTTAACTGAGGGAATGCTGTCATTGGAGAGCCTTTATACTCTTCAAAAATTGCAATAGCATCTGCATCACCTGAGGCTCTTAACTCTGCATTGTTTTTTATCCAAGCTTTTAACCAATCATTTTCTCTTCGCTGCTCTACACCTGCTAATGCTGGTCCAATTAATTTCTTATCTAGCTTATGACAAGAAGCACATAGAGATTTAAATAATTTTTTACCTTCTTTCTGACGAGCTTCATCTATTTCTTGAGAAAAAGAAGATGTGCTAAAAGCAAAAAACAAGAGGACTGTAAGACTTATACGAAGTATTTTGGCTAATCTACTGTGCAATTCTACACTTTTCATATTTAAACTTTGTTTAAAAATATCTAAATTAAAATGATAAAAGTCATTTTTTTTCGTTTTACAAAAGTACTACATATTGCTATATCTTGAAAAAGGAAAAGAATGTTAAATATTAATTTATAACTATTCTAAATAAGAGGTAGGGTCAATTTTTTTTATATCTACTCGTTACTTTTGTAGGAAACAAATAATCATGAAAAAAAATTTTAAACTAATTTCTCTAACACTTTTAATCTGTATTCTTAGTCTAAATTCTTATGCTCAAGACAAAACAGTATCTACCAAAGAAATTAAAGATTTAATTGCAAAAAAAAGAGCTTTTAACAAAAAGCACGGATTTGGATATAGAATTCAATTATATAATGGAAATGAGCAAAAAGCAAGAAAGTTTAGAGCTCGATTTAGAATTGAATTTCCAAATAATGAGATTAAATTAGTTTATAGAGCTCCTGAGTGGAAAGTTCAGGTGGGTAATTATAAAACTAAATTAGAAGCCGATAAAGATTTGATTAAGTTTCAAGAAAAGTTTTCTGGAATAATAGTTGTTCCTATGGGAAAATAACTATTCAAAATCTAAAAAATATTTTTACATGAAAAAGCCGAAATTCTTCTGAATTTCGGCTTTTTCATTTTATTAAATATTAATTATTTTAACTTCTTTTTAACGGCAACTTCTTTATAAGCTTCAATAACATCTCCTTGTTCAATGTCATTATAATTCTTAATTTGAAGTCCACAATCATAACCTTTTGCCACTTCTTTCACATCATCTTTAAAACGTTTTAATGATGATAGTAATCCATCGTGAACCACAATTCCGTCTCTAATTATTCGAATTTTAGAATCTCTAAAGATTTTACCAGACATTACCATACAACCTGCAATGTTACCCACTTTAGAAATTTTATAAACTTCTCTAATTTCTACATTACCAGAAACTTCCTCTTTCATTTCTGGGGATAACATTCCTTCCATCGCATCTTTCAAGTCATTAATGGCGTCATAAATAATAGAATATGTTCTAATATCTACCTCTTCTCTATCTGCAACGGCTCTTGCATTTCCTTGCGGTCGAACATTAAAACCAACAATAATCGCATCAGAAGCAGTAGCTAATAATACATCACTTTCTGTAATGGCTCCTACACCTTTATGCAAAATATTTACTTGAATTTCTTCTGTTGATAATTTCTGGAATGAGTTGGTTAATGCTTCTACAGAACCATCTACATCTCCTTTTAGGATGATATTTAACTCTTTAAAGTCTCCTAACGCAATTCTACGTCCGATTTCATCTAGCGTTAATGTTTTCTGAGTTCTAACAGATTGCTCACGTTGTAATTGAGAACGTTTTGTTGCAATTTGTTTTGCTTCTCTTTCGTCATCAAAAACGATAAACTTATCACCTGCTTGTGGCGCTCCATCTAAACCTAAGATAGAAACTGGTGTTGATGGTCCAGCAACTTTTAATTTGTTTCCTTTATCATCAAACATTGCTTTTACCTTACCACTGTTTTTACCAGCTAAGATATAATCACCTATTCTTAAAGTACCTGCTTGCACTAAGATTGTGGTTACATAACCTCTACCTTTATCTAACTGTGCTTCAACAACTGCGCCAACTGCATTTTTATTAGGATTAGCTTTTAGTTCTAAAACTTCGGCTTCTAATAAAACCTTTTCTAACAACTCATCAATTCCTTGACCCGTTTTTGCAGAAATATCTTGCGATTGAATGTTACCACCCCATTCTTCTATCAATAAATTCATCGAAGAAAGTTGCGTTTTTACATTATCTGGATTCGCATTTGGTTTGTCTATCTTGTTAATTGCAAATATAATAGGAACTCCAGCAGCCTGTGCGTGAGAAATTGCCTCTTTTGTTTGTGGCATTACATCGTCATCTGCAGCAGCAACAATAATTACTAAATCGGTTACTTGCGCACCTCGTGCACGCATTGCTGTAAAGGCTTCGTGACCTGGTGTATCTAAAAATGCAATTTTTTGATCTCCTACATTTACAGAATACGCTCCAATATGTTGTGTAATTCCTCCACTTTCCCCATCAACTATATTAGCATTTCTAACGTAATCTAACAAAGAAGTTTTTCCATGATCTACGTGACCCATCACAGTAATAATTGGCGCACGATTTACTAAATCTTCTGGTTTATCTTCTATCTCTTCAATAGATTCTTCTACTTCGGCACCGATAAACTCTACTTTATAATTGAATTCTTCAGCAACAATAACTAATGTTTCTGCATCTAAACGCTGATTCATAGTTACCATCATTCCTAACATCATGCAAGAAGAAATAATATCTGTAACAGGAACCCCCATCATTGTAGCAACCTCACTTACAGTAACAAATTCTGTTACTTTTAAGATTTTGTTATCTAATGCTTGTGCTTCTAGTTCAGCTTCTGATTGCTCTCTATGGGCATCTCTTTTGCTTCTTCTGTATTTTGCTCCTTTACCTTTCGAAGATTTCCCTTGTAATTTCTCAAGCGTTTCTCTTACTTGCTTTTGGATTTCTGCTTCTGTTGGCTCTTCTTTTTTAACAGTAGGTCTTTGGTTTCCTCTTCCTCTATTGAATCCTCCTCTATTTCCTTGACCACCTCTGCTGTTTTGGTTACCTCTATTATTATTAGCTGCACCTGAGCCGCCAGATTTGCTAATTCTTTTACGTTTTCTTTTAGTATCAGAAGTTTTAGCCGTTTCCTTTTTCTCTTCTTTCTTCTTTTTAGGTTTTTCAAATTGTTTTAAATCAATTTTCTTACCTGTAAAGTTAGGACCATCTAGTTTTTTATACTGAGTTTTAATTGCTTCTGCATTCTCTGGGGTAACCTCTTCTTTCTTTTCTTCTACTTTTGGTACTTCTTTCTTAATCTCTGGTTTTACTTCGGTTTTAGGAGTTTCTTTTTTCTCAGGAGCAATTGTTTTAACAACCTTTAGACCTTCTAACTTAGGTGCCTTAGCTTCCACTATAGGAGGTTCTACTTTTTTAGGTTCTTCAATTACTTCCTTAGTTTCTTCTATTACTTCTTTTGGCTCTTCTTTAACCTCTTTTACTTCTTCAGCTTTACTAGCAGGTTTTTTACCAACGCTATCAATGTCGATTTTACCAATAGTTTTAAACTCTAATTTATCTGCTTTGGCTTTTAAAACCTCTTCCTTTTTAGCTTCTGCTGCTCTTTTCTCTTCTAACTTGGCTTCTGCTGCTAATCGAATTGCTTCTTTCTCTTTACGCTTTTCTTCTCCAACTTCTTTAGATGCAGCTTTTTTATTTGCATCTGTTTCAAAGCCGTCAAGTAACACTTGATAAACCTCGTCAGTAATTTTAGTGGTAGGTCTCGCTTCTATTTCGTGACCTTTATCCGCTAAGTACTCGACAGCTCTATCAAGAGAAATATTTAACTCTCTTAAAACTTTATTAAGCCTCATTGTTTTGCCTACAGACATATATTTTATTTAACTTATTACTTGTAAAAATCTACTTTTTACTTTACTATCGCTATAACTTAGTCTTCAAATTCTTCTTTAAGAATTCTCTGAACATCTATAATGGTTTCTTCTTCTAAATCAGTTCTTTTTACCAATTCTGCTACAGAAGTTTCTAATACACTTCTTGCCGTGTCTAAACCAATTTTTTTGAATTCAGTGATAACCCAATCTTCGATTTCATCGATAAATTCTGTTAATTCTACATCTTCTTCTTCTATACCTTCTCTTTGAACATCAATTTCATAACCAGTTAACTCACTTGCTAAACGAATATTTACACCACCTCTACCAATTGCCTTAGAAACTTCTTCTGGTTTTAAAAGTACACTTACACGTCCTTTTTTACCATTTTTTTCTTCTTCATACATTTCAATTTCCATTGAAGTCACTTTTGCAGGACTTAACGCTCTTGAAATAAACAATTGCTCGTTTTTAGTATAATTGATTACATCTATGTTTTCGTTACCTAACTCACGAACAATACCATGAATTCTTGACCCTTTTACTCCAACACAAGCTCCTACAGGGTCTATTCTATCATCATATGAATCTACGGCAACTTTTGCTTTTTCTCCAGGAATTCTTGCTACGCCTTCCACAGTTATTAAACCGTCGAAAACTTCAGGAATTTCTTGTTCAAATAATTTATTTAAAAATAAAGGCGAAGTTCTCGATAAGATTATCGCTGGTTTATTTCCTCTTAATTCTACAGATTTTATAACGCCTCTTACAGAATCGCCTTTTCTAAAGAAGTCTGAACGAATTTGTTCGCTTTTCGGCAATACAATTTCATTTCCTTCATCATCTAATAAAATGATTGCATTATGTCGGATATGGTGCACTTCTGCGCTATATAAATCACCTTCTAAATCTTTAAATTGTTTAAAGATGTTAGTACTATCGTGCTCGTAAATTTTAGAAATTAAGTTCTGACGTAAAGCCAAAATAGCTCTCCTTCCTAAATCGATTAGTTTTACTTCTTCAGAAACATCTTCGCCAATTTCAAAATCTGGCTCAATTTTTCTTGCCTCACTTAATTCAATTTCTTCATTATCATCTTCAGAAAAACCATCTGCAACTACAACTCTATTTCTCCAAATTTCTAAATCTCCTTTATCTGGGTTAATAATGATATCAAAATTATCATCAGACCCAAATTTACGTTTTAAGGCAGCTCTAAATACTTCTTCTAAAATAGACATTAATGTTACTCTGTCTATGCTTTTATTATCTTTAAATTCTGAAAACGAATCAATTAATGCTATATTCTCCATTACATTTTTTACTTAAAATACAATCTTCACTTTTGCTTCTTTAATATCTTTATACGCTATAGTTGCTGTTTTTTGCACAGTAACTTTACCTTTACCTATAGGTTTTGGCTCTCTTGCTTTCCAATTTAGTACAATTTTGGCATTATCTACTTCTACTAAAGTCCCTTCAAATTCTTCTTCTGAAGTTTTAACTTTTAAGATTCTATTGATATTCTTTTTGTACTGTCTTTTTTCTTTTAGAGGGTGAGAAATGTCTGGTGTTGTTACTTCTAAAGAGAAATCTTCTTCTTCTCTATCTAAATTGTGCTCAACATTTCTACTAATTCTTATACATTCGCTTAATGGAACTCCATTATCTCCATCTACTGTAACCTGAATTTTATTATTTGTTGAAATAGATAAATCTATTAAAAATAACGAATCATTCAAAGCTAATGCTTCTTCTACTAAATCTTTTACCCTATTTTCCTGCTTCATAAACCTTAAAAAAAAGTATAAAAAGAGGGGACTTTTAAGTCCCCTTCTCTGTCATTTATTCCTATTTTTCGGTGCAAATATACGAATTCTTTAGTATTTACCAAACTATGTTGATGTCATTTATTTTTTGTAACTTTAGATACACAGTTGTTAATTTCTAAATTTTTGTATAATGAAGAATATTTTAGTTCCTATAGATTTTTCAAAACCATCTGAATATGCAGCAAAAATGGCTGCACAAATTGCAAAAAAAACAAATGCAACAATTTATTTAATTCATTTAATAGAACTTCCAAAAGGTGTTATAGATATGGGAGCAGGAAGTAGATTTAGTATTCCTGAAAGCATGTTGTATTTAAGAAAGGTTAGAGAAAAAGTATTAACATTTAAAGATTCTTTTTTTGATGAATCTATTGCTGTAAAATACATTATCAAGCTAAACAATCCTTTCGAAGGAATTCAAAAATACGCTGATAAAATAGATGCAGATTTAATTATTATGGGTTACAAGGGTCATTCTGAATTTGAAGAAATCATTATAGGTTCTAATACCGAAAAAGTAGTACGCAGCTCTCAAAGACCTGTTTTAGTGGTAAAAAAAGACAGTAAAAAGTTTAAGCTAAAACGTTTGGTTTTCGCTTCTAACTTTAAAGCAGAAAACAAAGAAGTTTTTAGAAAGTTTTTAGATTTCGCATCTGTATTTAATAGTAGAATTCACTTGTTAAAAGTAAATACTCCATCTCATTTTGTTAGTACTGTAGAAGCAAAACAAAAAATAAAAGATTTTATTTCTGATTTTGAGCTTTCTAATCGAAAAATACATATATATGGAGATGTTTCTGTTGAAAAAGGTATTCTAAATTTTTCTAAAGAAGTAAATGCAAATTTAATTGCGATGGCTACACATGGTAGAAGTGGAATTGCTCATTTGTTTACAGGAAGTGTTACTAAAAACCTATCTAAAAATGCTTTAAAACCTATGCTAACTATAAAAGTTTAAAAATGAAAGTTACAACTGAAAAAAACGAAAAAGTTGCTAATATGATATTTGCTTCTATTTACCCTCATTATTGGAATAGATTAGAAAAACATGGTAGAACAAAGAAAGAGTTTCATCAAGTAATTGAATGGTTTACTGGTTATAGCGAAAATGAATTACAATCACTTATCGAAGAGAAAGTAACTTTTAAAATGTTTTTTGAGAAAGCAAAAATAAACCCTAACGCAGACATGATTAAAGGGGTTGTTTGTGGTTATCGAATTGAGGAAATAGAAGATGAATTTGAATTATATAAACAATGCAGACAAATGGAAAAGTTAATTGATGAATTAGCAAAAGGAAGAAAAATGGAGAAGATTTTGCGTAAAAAATAAAGGTATAGTAATTTCTTAAAAAAAACCTTTTTTATTGTAACCTATTTATAAAATTCTCAATTGAAATTGCTTTTTTAACAGAAAAATCTCCAATCTTGGTTCTTCTTAATTCTGATAGGTGAGCACCAGAGTTTAATGCTAATCCAAAGTCATAGGCTAAAGATCGAATATATGTTCCTTTACTACAAACAACCCTAAACTCAACTTCAGGTAAATTTATTTTTGTAATCTCAAATTGAGAAATAGTTACATTTCTCGATTTTATTTCAGTAGTTTCACCTTTTCTTGCCAATTCGTACAAACGTTTTCCATCTTTTTTAATTGCCGAAAAAATGGGTGGTTTCTGCTGAATATCTCCAATAAAATCTTTCGTAGTTTTATGTAATAATGTTTCTGTAATATGTTCAGTTGCAAATGTCTGATTAATTTGAGTTTCGAGATCGTAACTGGGTGTTGTAGCTCCAATTATAAAAGTACCCGTATACTCTTTTATTTGCCCTTGATACGTATTTATTTGTTTGGTTTCTTTTCCTGTACAAATTATTAATAATCCTGTTGCCAAAGGATCTAAAGTACCTGCATGACCAACCTTAATTTTTTTAATTTCAAAGTGCTTTTTTATATGCCAACGCAATTTATTAACAACCTGAAAAGAAGTCCATTTTAAAGGTTTATCAATCAAAAAAACTTGACCATTTAGGTAATCTTCAAGAGCCATAAATTAGTTTAAAAGAGCATATCCAATTGCAATGCAACCTACAACTGCACAGTAAATTGAGAAGTACGATAATTTACTTTTTTTAACCAAAGCAATCATCCATTTACAAGCCAATATTCCCGCAAGAAATGCAGCAATGAAACCTGCTGAAATTGGTATCATTTCAGAGGATTGAAAATTTAAGTCTCCACTTAAAACATCTTTCCCAATTTTACCAAAAATTAATGGAACTACCATTAAAAAAGAAAAACGAGCAGATCTAGTTCTATCTATTCCCAATAAAACTGATGTAGAAATTGTGGCTCCAGATCTAGAAATCCCTGGTAACATCGCAATTGCTTGCGAAACACCAATAATAACAGCATTCCAATATGAAACTTCCTTATTAGTGTTTTTTGCTTTATCTGCGAGTAATAACAAAAGAGCAGTTACCAACAACATTGCACCTACTAAGAGAATTTTTCCACCAAAAAAAGATTCTAATTGTTCTTCAAAGAGTAAGCCTACAAACACAGCTGGAATCATAGAGATTACAATTTTTAAAGAAAACTTGAACTCATTATTCCATTTAAATTGTAATAATCCTTTTAAAATTTCACCAACTTCTTTTCTAAAAATAACAAGTGTACTTAAAGCTGTTGCAAAGTGTAAAACTACAGTAAAAGTTAAACTTTCTTCTGGTACAGAAGTGTCACCAAGAATTGCTTTCACTAATTCTAAATGACCGCTTGAAGAAACTGGTAAAAACTCTGTTAAACCCTGAATAATCCCTAAAATAATTGCTTCTAAAATATCCATTTACTTTTTAGGGTTTAAAAGAATTGCATAAATTTCGATTCCTAAACCAATAATAACTAAAGTTGGGGCCAGTCGAATTCTTTGCCAATTGTAAATTTCTTCGTTAAAAACCTCAGGATTATCACTTCCGCCACCTGCCATAAAAATAAATCCTAATGCAATTACAAATATTCCTATAATCATAACGATATAGTTCTTTTTTCCAAATAAAAATTCTGGTTTTTGGATATTATCTTTCTCCATATTTATTAGTAATAAAGTTCGTCAGTTTGTAAATTTAAAAATCGTTGTGTAGCAAAAAATGTACTTAACCATGTAATTATAAATGCTGATACTAAAACACCCCCTACTAAATAACTTAAAGAAATGTAATCTTTAATTAATTCTAATGAAGGAATATATTTATCTACATAAAATATAATTACTCCAATACCTAAAAGAGCAATTACAGCACCTAAAAATCCTAATTTTATGCTTTGCCAAATAAAAGGTTTTCTAATAAAGCTTTTTGTTGCACCAACCATTTGCATTGTTTTAATGTTAAATCTTTTCGAGTATATAGAAAGTCGAATTGAGCTATTTATTAAAATCATGGCAACAAAAGCAAAAAAACCACTTAACACTAAAAGCCAAAAACTAATCCTTTTAATATTTTTTGTTAGTAGCTCTATTAAAGGTTTATCGTAAGAAACTTCAGCAACGTAAGCGTTTTTTAAAAACTTAGTTTCAAGTTTTTGCATTTTTTCTGGGGTTACAGCATCAGCATTTAAATAAATATCTATTCCGTTTTTTAAAGGGTTTTTACCTAAAAATTGCAAAAAATCTTCTCCTATTTCTTTACTATATTGTTTTGCAGCATTTTCTTTGCTTATGTATAGTACTTTCTTCGAGAAAGCTTCTTTTTTTAAAGATTCTTTAAAAGCATATATTTTTTCATTATTAACTTCGTCTTTTAAAAACAAAGTCATCGCTACTTTTTCTTTAAAATGATTCGCTACTTTTTTAGATTTTAACAATACTAGAGCTAAAACACCAACCATAAAAAGAACCAAAGCAATACTAATTACAACAGAAATGTAAGAAGATTGTAAGCGCCTTTTTTGATAAGAATCAAATTTTGATGACATTAAAAACTATTTTGTTAAAAGCTGCAAGATAATAATTAGGATTTAGTTGAGAGTAACCCTTAGCAGTATTTTAACTAATCGATTTCTTGACACAACTCTACTAAAACACCATTTGTAGTTTTAGGATGCAAAAAAGCTACTAATTTATTATCAGCTCCTTTTTTAGGCACATCATTTAAAACTGTAAAACCTTCCTTTTTTAGTCTTTTTATTTCCTTTTTAATATCTGATACTGCAAAAGCTACATGATGAATTCCTTCTCCTTTTTTTTCAATAAATTTTGCTATTGGGCTTTTAGAGTTTGTGGCTTGTAGTAACTCTATTTTATTGGGGCCAGATTTAAAAAATGATGTTTTTACACCTTCTGAAATGACCTCTTCAATTTTGTAATGTTCTTTTCCAAAGAGAGATGCAAATAACGCATTAGATTTCTCTAAATCTTTAACTGCAATACCAATGTGTTCAATTTTTTTCATATTGTAAAAATAGAAAAGTTTCTTTAATATTTTTCACTTTTATTTAGCTCTAATAATGATATTATCTAGTTCGTAAGTACCGTCATAATGCTCGTTACCACTACCTATATATTTAAAAGCAATGTATGCATTTCCTTTATACTTAGATAAATCTATAAAAGTCGAATTCACGAAATTTTCATGATTATCAGACTCATTAACAATTCTAGCGGGTAAAGTTTCCCATGTTGCATTAGTTATATTGGTTTCTTTACCATCCCAATTTGTTGAAATCAAAACTTCTAAATTACTGTTATCAAAGAAGCTACTCGATGTTTCAAATGATAAAAATTCTTGATTTGTGGTTTCTAAATTGATACTTTTAGTAATTAGCCAAGAAATTGTACTATCATTTCTAGAAAGAAAAGAACCTATTCGGGCTGCTCTACTATTAGAATTTGCATCTATATATGACCTCCAAGATTTTGTGCCTTTTTCTATATAATTAGTCCATCCGGAAATACTAATTCTTCCAGAAGTATTTTCAAAATCTTCATCTAATAATATAGTCGAAAAATCTGAAATAGAAAGTGGGGTACATCTGTCATCATTCATATTTACATCCAAAATATCATTTAACACTAAAACAAAAAAATCCCCTGAAAAATCTTTAGAAATAACAGCACTAAGTTCGCCACCACCTTCTGGTAAACTATTATTGGCAAAACTAGAAAATGAACTTGTTTCTAAAAAAGAACCTACAAGACCTAACCCCTGACAAGTTTCAATTTTACGCTTGGTATCAAAGTCTTCTGTTGGATCTGTATATGATTTACCTTTTGTATATCCAGAGAAAAATACATCCTTAATTTTTACAAACATTCCAATATTCGCAGCATTATTAACGGCAACCATTGTTATTACTTTTGGAACAATGATTTCTGTTATTTCTGAACGATAAAGATGATTTTTTTCTTTATTTATAGCAATACTTTCAATTTCTTTATTATCTGTTAACTTTATTTTACCACCAATGGTAGTAATTCCATCACCAAAGTTTGTTTCGCCTAAATAAAGGTTTTTTAGCCTAATATATACTTCTCTTCCAAAATTATACTTATTGCAAATTTTATTTAAGTTTAAAGCAACTTTAATTCCTGCAGTTGGATTCACTGCTTGATCTTGCATATAAAATTCTTTAAAATAGTTTCCTTCTTTATCAGAGGAAACTACATAGCCTTTAACCACAATATTAGATGTAATTTTTACTGGAAGGCTTCCTGAAATATAAAGTGATTTTAAATCGCTAATGGATTTCAACTCAATTAAATTATCATCAATACTGTCTTTAAGCAATATTAAACTATAGTTTTCTTGATCTTCTTTTTTTTGTGGAATATCAAAGTTCCCATCTTCTACACAAGAATATTGAGAAATACAGATAATAAAGACTATAAACAACAATAGTATTTTATTCGTTTTCATATCATTTTTCTTTTTTTAAAATCTTAAATTTATATTTAAAAAGTAGGTTGCACCTCTACCATACCAATATCGGTTTCCAAAAACAGGAGTTTCTAAAGCATTATCATCTCTTAATTGTCTATAGTTTGCATTTCTACCTTGCTCAAATCCACCAGACTTATATTCTTCACCAAATAAATTATTAATGGTAGCAAAAACACTCACATACTTATCTCCTATTTTCCAAGATTTACCTCCAACTAAATTTACTACCCTGTAATTATCAAACTTTTCTTGTTGCAATAATTCTCTAGCTAAAACAGTATCATAATCATTAAATGATAATCCATCTGCATCCTCATAAAAATGAGAAGATCTGTTTAATGGAGCTAAATCTATGTAAGTATTTGCAAAAAAATTTACTGTAGCTCCAACCCACCAATAATCGGGATCCCTATATTCAAAACCTACAGAATAAGCAGTCTGTGGTCCAGAAGCAACTTTAAAATTTTTAAGTAATGCTATATAATCTTTTGACCTAAAATTTTCGTCAAAACCACCTACACCAGCTACATCTGAAGTTAAATATAAATTAGGATTATTATCATAAGTAAATTGTCCTATTGAAGTTACTCCTTTTAATTTAATTGTAGGTGTAATTTTTGCCTCGATTCCGAGTTCAAATCCAATATGTTTTTTGTTTATTCCGTTAAGAATTTCCTGTACAAATGCAGTATTATCTCCTCCAACTCCATCTGCGAAATAGAAGGAAATTTCCGTAGCATCTCTAATAGAAATATAGTAAGTTGTTAACTTTGATGTAATTAATGGACTTCTGAGGATATAGCTTAAATCTGATGTAAATGTTTTTTCGCTTTGTAAATTATCTACAGTATTATTATTCTCTCTTATGTTAGAAAATGAGTTTTTAACGGTTGGTGCATTATTTAAATATCCAATATTAGCATTTATTAAATGTCGCCCTGTTATCTTGTAAGTTAAACCTCCTTTTAATCCAAAATTAGTGAAGCTTAATTTTTTCGACTCCCCTAAAGAATTATTTTCAAATCTTCCATTTTTATATAAACCCTCTCTTTGATGACTTGTCCGAGATACACTAAAAGCCGAATAAAAATCTACTTTATTGTAATTAAACTGAGCTTGTAAAAAAGCATTTGAAATACTTGAGTTTACATTGTAATTATATTTAAATTTTTGGCCAACTTCTACCACCCTATTAGGATTTATTAAGTTATTTTGCTGTTTATCGATTAAAGATGTTTTTTCTGCAAAAGGGTTTATATCTAAATACCCTGAGCCACCCAATAAATCGATAACTTTAGCAAAAGCATTAGACCTTAATCTTCTATATTCTATTTTTCCGCTTAGAGTTATATTATCATTTATTTCTATATTCAATATGGTATTAATCGTTAGTTGTTTGTCATCAGTTCTATCCTCATACAAGACATAAGCATTATTATTTCCAACTTCTTTATTAGTTACATTTGCATCAAAAATATTATTCCAATCTATCTGACCCTCTTTTATAAATCTTTGTTGCAATAAATAAGCCTCAGCTAAATCATTATTTCTTACTTCGAAACTTGGTAAATATTGATAATAAGTAGGACTTGGATTAGCACCTCCATTAAAATCAATTCTACTATTCCCTATTTTTCCAAACTGATAGGCTATATTGGTTTGAAAATTTGTTTTTTCAGATAAATTCCAATAATGATTTAACATTAAAATAGGTTCTGATACTTCTTTTATTCTTGCGTTTGTTTTACGCCCATTTAAAAAACCCCAATAATCATTGTATGTAATTCCTTTTAAATCGAATACTTCTTGGGTGTTGGGTGAAGATTTACCTCTTCTATTTGGTGTAAAAAACCCTGAAAAACTTAAACTATGTCTTCTGTTTATTTTTTTATCCACAGAAGCAAATAAGGAATAGGCATTATAGGTTGTTCCTTCATTAAAACCCTCAACGCCTAATCTTTTACTTCCAGAAAACGAAAAAGACCAACCCTTTTTTAAAACTCCAGTAGAATAGGTAGTCATAAGTCTATGAACATAACTTCTGTTAGACGATGAGTATGAAATTCTAGCTCCTGGACTTTGTTCTGAAGCTCTGGTATTTATGTTAGTAGAACCTAAAACACCTCCAAAAGTGTAATGAGAAGGTGCTAAACCATTACTAAGTTCTTGATTTCTTAAAATGTCGTTTAAACCTCCCCAGTTGCTCCATTGGGCTCTTCCATCTGAAAGTTTATTCATTTCAATACCATTAATTAAAACTTTTCCATTACTGGAATCTAAACCTTTAACCCTAAAAAATGAAGAACTAAACTCAAAAGCGGCACTTCTTAAAAATACATCACGAGAAGCTTGTAACAATCCTGAAATATTATCAGCAGTACTTGCATCATTGTTTAACTCATCATCTGTAATGGTAATTAAACTTAAATCCAAGTCTTCTGTAATATCTTTAAATAAGTATATAATGCCTAAATCTATAGGTTTTCCTGAAAAATCTAATTGCAAATTTTGCGTTTCATAACCCGTGAGTTTAATTTGAAGTACTAAACTGCCATTTTTTATATTTTTTAAGAAAAAAACACCATTTTCTGAAGTAACGATTTGGTGTTGATTGTTTTTTATACTTACAAAAACATTTGTGAGAGGCCTTTTAGATTTACTATCGGCGACAATTCCTTTTACCGTATTTTGACTATTTATACTCAAATATAAGCATAGCAGAATACATGTAAATAACATATTCTTTTTCATAATTTTCTTTTTCTAGCTCTATAAAACTACACATTTTTAATTAATTTAAAAAGACCACGCTAAATTATTTGTTTTTATATCTTTGTTTTTATTGCTTCGACTATACTATAACAATAGAAATGATATGAAAAAGATTTTATTAGTACTAGCTTTCGTTTTGTTAAATGTTTTTTGGGGATGCTCCCAAAAGAACTCAAAAAAATTTGCCATAAGAACAGTTGCTTTTTACAATCTTGAAAACCTTTTTGATACCATAAATGATGTCAATAAAAATGATGAAGCTAGTCCAATAATGGAGCTTAAGTCAAACAAATCCAAAGTTTATTGGGATAAAATTGATAAATTGGGAAGCGTAATAGCCCAAATAGGGCTAGAGAAAGCAAACACAAGTCCTGCAATAATTGGGGTTTCTGAAATTGAAAATTTAAATGTTTTAGAAGATTTGGTAAACTCTAAACATTTGGCAACAAAAAACTATGGCATTATACATTACGACTCTCCAGATAAAAGAGGAATTGATGTTGCTTTATTGTATCAGAAAAGATATTTTAAACCCATCTATCATGAAGTTTTCAATCCTAATATATATGTAAATAATATAAAAATCTTCACAAGAGATCAATTATTAGTTTCAGGTTATTTAGATGATGAATTAATACATTTTATTGTAAATCATTGGCCTTCTAGAAGAGGAGGTGAAAAGGCAAGCAGACCTAATCGTGAAAAAGCCGCATACCAAAACACAAAAATTATAAAGCAAATTAGAGAACAGAATTCTGATGCTAAAATTTTAATTATGGGAGACTTTAATGACGACCCTATAAATTCTAGTTTTAAAAAGGTTTTAAATACGAAAAGCAAAAAGAAAAATATAAATAAAGATGACTTGTATAACCCATATGAAGACATGTTTCGAAGAGGTTTTAACACTTTAAAATATAGAGATAAAATAAACTTATTCGATCAAATTATACTTTCTTCTCCATTATTAGATAAAGGAGAAAAAGAATTTTCTTCTTATAAAATGTACAAAGCAATGATTTTTAATAAAAGGTTCTTAACAACAAAGAGAGGAAAGTATAAAGGGTATCCATTTAGAAGTTTTTCTAATGGATCTTATACTGGTGGGTATTCTGATCATTACCCAGTTTATTTATATTTAATTAAAGAGAAGAAATAAATTTCAAATATTTTGTTACCTCATCAAATAACATTATAGTTTAATGATTTTCAGATAATAATTTTTTTTAACTTTTGAGAATTCCAATCATTGTTTTTTTAACCTTTAAAATAAATGCTTTATAAGTTAGTCGTTAAAAACAGAAACCTTTAACTTAATAAGTTAAAGGTTTGTTTTATTGAGGTGTCGAGCGGATTCGAACCGCTGTAGATGGTGTTGCAGACCACTGCCTAGCCACTCGGCCACGACACCTTTTAAAGGATTGCAAATTTAAGCAAATTTACAACTTTAGCAAGTATTTTTTAAGCTTATCGCTTTTTTGTGAGAATTATAACAACTTCTTCAACATTTCCACCTATCGGTGGATTTATTTTAGCCACAGAAACTCTTGCTCTTCTAATCATTCTGAGTTCTTGAAAAAAACGATTTAAAATACGTTGTGCCACTTCCTCTAATAATTTAGAACGAATTGCCATTTCTTCTTTTACAATATGATTTAAATGCACATAATCTACGGTATCAACTAACTCATCTGTTCTTGCCGATTTTTTTAAATCTGCTTTCACCTCAACATCAACTCTATACCAAGAACCAATTTTTGATTCTTCTTCTAAACAGCCATGAAAAGCATATAATTTTATATTATTTACTTGTATTTTTCCCATTTATTATTCTTGATTTGATGTTTCTTCAATCTTTTCCCACATTTTATCTGTATTTAACCTAAAAGATCCTAAATACTCAAAACTACATTGGTCTGGAGCAATAATCGATAAAAACGGTTCGTTATTTTTGTTATTATACAAATGATAATTTTCGCCAAAAATGGGTTCGAAACTGAATTTTGCATTGTAAATTAAATCGTTATACTGAAACTTTTCCATCAAAGCTTCGTATTCTTTTTTAACCTCATCAAACTTAGATTTTAGTTGTTTGTTTACACGATGAATGCCATCGTTTTTCCAGCTTGCTGTATTCAGTGGTTTTATTACTGGAGAACTCGCGGATGTTCCATAAGGTTTTAAAGCTGCATCATATTTTTGGCTTTCCTCATTAAAAACAACTAAATCTGGTTTTTTCTTATCATTTTTCATTGAATACAAATTTATTATTGTTTTTAAGACCCTGCATTATTTACTTCAATCCAATATCCATCTGGGTCTTGAAAATAGCATTGATGAATTCCGTCTTTTCGAACATAATCTTTTTTTATCGTATTTGTCCAATCTGAATATTCAATTTTTAGATTGATAAGATGTTTTACGAATTCTTCTAAATTTGAAGTAGACAAAGCAAAATGAACTGCTTTATTTGTGGTTACTTCTAAATTTGGACGAGGAATTAAATGTAATTGCTTTCCCTCTCCAAGTGACAACCATCTTGTTTTAGAGTTGGATGCGGTATTTTCTATTTCTTCAAATTGAAATACTTTTTGATAGAATGCAACAGATACATCAACATTTTTTACAGAGAGCGCTATGTGATTTAATAAAAAAGAAGCCATACTTATAATAATATTGCAAAAATACGACAATAAATAAGTACTAAAACTTCCTTTTAGAAAACTTTAACGGGTAAATATACCCGCGTTAGTGATTGCAGTGGCATCCCCTGAACTTGTTTCAGGGATAAAACAGAAAGCACGACCTGCAAGGGAACGCCCATATTTCGGCAAGCTCAATATTTTGTCTAATTTGTAAAAAAGTCGAACACGTTACTTATTGCACTTGTTTTTGTTTTATAGAATTCTGTGTAAGTACATCGCTCGCAAGTTACACTAGTAAATTTTTGGTTCTGGATATCAAAAATTTTAGATAATGTACCTCCTGTTGCTCGCATTTGGCCTAATTTATAAGTTTTGCAATTGCATTTTGGGCAGGTATAATTTCTTATTTGATCGCTCATAGTTTGTGTTGTTTATTTATTAGATGCTGAAATCCCATTTTTGTTACAAGTTAGGGAATAGCTGTATAATATTTTACGTAATTTTGTGTCTTAATTTTTTGTAATAAAAAAGATGTCTGAAGAAAATAAATCGCTCAATTTTATAGAGCATATTATAGAGGATGATTTGGCTAACGGAATGCCAAAAGATGATTTGCGTTTTAGATTTCCACCAGAACCAAATGGATATTTGCATATTGGACATACCAAAGCTATTGGAATTAGTTTTGGTTTGGGTGAAAAATACAACGCACCTGTAAACTTACGTTTTGACGATACAAATCCTGCAAAAGAAGAACAAGAATATGTAGATGCTATTAAGAGAGATATTGCTTGGTTAGGCTATACTTGGGCAAACGAATGTTATTCTTCAGATTATTTTCAGCAATTATATAACTGGGCAGTTTTATTGATTAAAGATGGAAAAGCGTATGTAGATTCTCAAACTTCAGAAGAAATGCGTATTCAAAAAGGAACGCCAACTGAAGTAGGAACTAATAGCCCTTTTAGAGATAGAAGTGTGGAAGAAAACTTGGAATTATTTCAAGGAATGAAAGACGGAAAGTTTAAAGAAGGTGAACATACATTGCGTGCAAAAATTGACATGACATCTCCAAATATGTTGATGCGTGACCCTTTGATGTATAGAATTATGTACAAATCGCATCATAGAACTGGTGATGATTGGTGCATTTACCCAATGTATGATTGGACGCATGGTGAAAGTGATTATATTGAACAAATATCTCATTCTTTGTGTTCTTTAGAATTTAAACCTCATAGAGAATTGTACAATTGGTTTCGTGATAATGTATTTACATACAGTTCTTCTGAATATCCTTTAACACCAAAACAACGTGAGTTTTCTCGTTTGAACTTAAGTTACACTATAATGAGTAAACGTAAGTTGCTTAAATTAGTAGAAGAAAACATTGTTTCTGGTTGGGATGACCCAAGAATGCCTACAATTTCTGGTTTAAGAAGACGTGGTTATACACCTGCTGCTATTAGAAGTTTTGTTGAAACTGTTGGAGTTTCTAAGCGTGAAAACGTGATTGATGTAGCTCTTTTAGAGTTTAAAATCAGAGAGGATTTAAATAAGAATGCCCCAAGAGTTATGGGTGTTTTAGATCCTGTAAAAGTGGTAATTACCAATTATCCTGAAGATAAAGAGGAAATTTTAGATGCCAACTATAATGATTATGAAGAAGGATTTGGAAGTAGAGAAGTTCCTTTTTCTAGAGAGATTTATATTGAGCGCGAAGACTTTAGAGAAGAAGCTAATAAGAAGTTTTTCCGATTAAAATTAGGGAAAGAAGTTCGTTTAAAAAATGCATACTTTATTACTGCTAATAGTTGTACTAAAGATGAAAATGGGAATATTACTGAAATTCAATGTACTTATGATCCATTAACAAAATCTGGAAGTGGAACAGAAGAAAGCAAACGTAAAGTTAAAGGTACTTTGCATTGGGTTTCTGTTAAACATGCAGTAAAAGCAGAAGTGAGAGCTTATGATAGATTGTTTCTAGATGAAGCACCAGACTCACATAAAGACAAGGATTATATGGAGTTTTTAAATCCGAATTCTTTAGAAATAATCAATGCTTTTGTGGAACCAAGTTTACAAACCGCAAAAATTGGTGATCGCTTTCAGTTTCAACGTTTAGGATATTTTAACGTGGATGATGATTCAACTAAAAAAAGTTTAGTATTTAATAAAACTGTTGGCTTGCGTGATTCTTGGAGTTCGAAAAAATAGGTAGTCTCAGTTGGAAGTTGGAAGTTTGAAGTTTGAAGTTTGAAGTTTGAATAAATTTTAGAAAAATAAATAACTAATTATGAAAAAAATAATATTCGTATTTGTACTAATTATTGTAGTTGCTTGTTCTAATAAAAAAGAAATGACACAAACTGCAGAACTATCTTGTGGCCAATGCAAGTTCGATTTAGACTCAGAATCTGGTTGTAGTTTAGCAGTTCGTTTTGATGATAAAGCCTATTTTGTAGACGGTTTTAATATTGATGATTTTGGTGATGCACATGATGAGAAAATAGGTTTTTGCAACGTAATCAGAAAAGGAGAAATTACTGGAGTTGTAAAAGATGGAAGATTTCTAGCGAGTTCTTTAAAGTTGGATAACGCTAAATAGAGTAAAACATAAAACTCCGAAGTAAATTATTTACTTCGGAGTTTTTTTTGAATGCATACTGAATAACTACCCTCTAAACTAGGGTGCAGGATTAGGAATTTCAGTATGTATAGCTTCAATTTCTTTTAAAGTTTCATCAGATAAATTAATATGAATACTTCCAATATTTTCTCTCAATTGATCCATTTTTGTAGCGCCAATAATATTACTAGTTACAAATGGTAACTGATTAATGAACGCTAATGATAACTCAGATAATGAAATTCGATTTTTTTTTGCAATTGCTTCATACTTTCTAACTGCACTTAAAGAACCATCTCCCATATAACGTGCTATAAATCGCGGAAATAAATTTCCTCTTGAGCCTTCAGGACTATTTCCATCTAAATACTTACCAGATAAAACACCTTGTGCTAAAGGAGAATAGGCTAACAAGCCAATATTTTCTCTCATAGAAACTTCACTCATCCCTACTTCATATCCTCTATGAATTAAGGAATATGAATTTTGGATAGTAACCGGTTTAGCCACATCTAATTTTTTACAAGCTTCTAAATATTTCATAGTTCCCCAAGGAGTTTCATTAGACAAACCATAAGTTCTAATTTTTCCTTGTTGTACTAAACTGTTGAGGGTTTCTAAAATTTCCTCATAATTTTCAGCTTCACTACTTGCGGTGCTTGTTGGAAAATCTCTTGTTCCAAATACATTTACACCCCTATTTGGCCAATGCAATTGGTACAAATCGATATAGTCTGTCTGTAATCTTTGCAAACTACTTTCTATAGCTTCTAAGATATTCTTTTTGTTAAGACCTCCTTTTCTTATATGAGCAGTATAATCTCCACCTCCAGCAATTTTACTTGCCAAAACAACTTTATCTCTATTTCCAGTTTTTTTTAACCAAGTTCCTATAATACGTTCAGTATCACCATAAGTTTCTGCATTTGCAGGAACAGGATACAGTTCTGCAACATCAAAAAAGTTTACTCCTTGTTCTAAAGCGTAATCCATTTGTTGATGACCCTCTGCTTCTGTATTTTGGTTTCCCCAAGTCATTGTCCCTAAACAAATTTTAGAAACTTTAATATCAGTATTAGGTAGCTTTGTATATTTCATTTATTTAATGCTTATTTTTATTTGCTTAATCGTGTAACTATTCTAGACCTAACAACGAAATTAAAACTTATTCATATTTAAAACAATAAGCGTATAATTTTTTAAATTATACGCTTATAAAAAAATACTATTATGTAAAACTATAATTATTGAACCAAAAATTGTTCAATAAATAAAGTTCTATTTCAAAATTGCTTCAATACCTGGTAAGGTTTTACCTTCTAGACTCTCCAACATTGCGCCACCTCCAGTAGAAACATAACTCACTTTATCAGCAAATCCGAATTGTTTTACAGCTGCAACAGAATCACCTCCACCAACTAAAGAAAATGCTCCATTTTTAGTAGCTTTGTCAATAGAATGACCCAAAGCAATTGTTCCTCCCGCAAAAGATTCCATTTCGAAAACACCTAAAGGTCCATTCCAAAGAATTGTTTTGGATTCATTTACTACTTTATCAAAAATTTCTTGAGATTTTGGACCAGCATCAACTCCTTCCCATCCATCAGGAATATTATTGATATCACAAACTTGTGTATTTGCATCATTACTAAAATCGTCAGCAGCAATTACATCTACAGGAATATGGACTTGAACTCCTTTTTCTTTGGCTTGCTTTAAAATATCTAAAGCTAATTCTTGTTTATCGTCTTCACAAATTGAATTTCCAATTTTTCCTCCTTGCGCTTTAATGAAGGTAAAACTCATCCCTCCACCAATAATCAAATGATCTACTTTGTCTAAAATGTTTTCTATTACAGTTATTTTAGATGATACTTTTGCGCCACCTAAGATTGCCAATACAGGTTTATCTGAATTGTTCAACACTTTATCTATACTTATTATTTCTTTAGCTAATAAGTTTCCAAAACACTTGTTCTCTGGAAAAAATTGTGCAACAATTGTAGTTGATGCATGCGCTCTATGTGCAGTTCCAAAAGCATCATTTACATAAATATCACCTAATTTAGATAACTTTTCAGCAAAAGCAACATCACCTTTTTTCTCTTCATCATAAAAACGTAAGTTTTCTAACAATAATATTTCACCTGATTCTAAGTTTGCAACAGCTTCTTCTACTTTATCTCCAATACAATCAGATACAAATTTTACATTTACACCCAAAATATCAGTTGCTTTCTTAACGATGTTTCCTAAAGAAAATTGATCTTGAAATCCTTTTGGACGCCCTAAATGCGACATTAAAATACAGCTTCCACCTTGTTCTAAAATATCAATTATTGTTGATTTTGCAGCTTGAATTCTAGTAGCATCAGTAACCTCTAATTGATCATTTAAAGGTACATTAAAATCTACACGAATTAATGCTTTTTTATTTTTGAAGTTAAAATCTTTTAGTGTTTTCATTTTTTTGAATTCTATTTTCAACAAAAATACCGATTTATTTACTTTTTTTTGGTTTGAAAACCTAAAAGTTAATATAACGTTTGCGTAAATATTCGCTTATATTTCTTCGGTAAAAACTAAATTTTAATGATGAAAAATATTAAATTAGTTTAACCTCAGTAACCACTTCGTTAGTCCAAAATTTTTATTTCATTTAAAGCATTAATAATTTTAATTGAAAAAAAATCTTGTACTTTTGCTCATGCTTTTCAAACAAATTGTAGGTCAAGAACATATTAAAAAACATTTGATAAAATCTGCTGAAAATGGCAGAATTCCACACGCACAACTATTTGTAGGTAAAGAAGGATGTGGAACCCTGCCAATGGCAATTGCTTATGCGCAATTTTTACTGTGTCATTTTTCTGATAATGTTGAAGTTTGTAATTTAAAATGTGACAAATTGCAACATCCTGATTTGCATTTTGCTTTTCCTGTTACAGCTAATGAAAATGTAAAAAAACACCCTGTTAGTAGTTTGTTTTTAGAAGATTGGAGAACATTTATTAACACACAACCTTATGGAAGTTTATTTAACTGGTTACAACATATTGGAGTTGAAAATAAACAAGGAATTATTGGAGTTGATGAAGCTGAAGAAATAGTAAAAAAATTAAAACTAAAAAGCTACGAAGGTGGTTTTAAAGTGATGATTATTTGGATGGCAGAAAAAATGAATATTGCTTCCGCAAATAAATTGTTAAAACTGATTGAAGAACCTCCAAGCAAAACAGTTTTTTTATTAATTACCGAAAACGAAGAGCAGATTATCAACACGATAAAATCTCGTTGTCAAGCTTTACATTTTCCTGCTTTAAGTGATCAGGATATTGCCAATACTTTGGTGGTAAATCATCAAGTAAATGACAATGAAGCTTCTAAAATTGCACATCAAGCAGAAGGAAATTTTAACAAAGCCTTACATTTATTACAAAATGATGCTGACGATTTGATTTTCCAGGAATGGTTTGTGGCTTGGATAAGAACTGCCTTTAGAGCTAAGGGAAATGCTGCTGTTGTACAACAATTAATCTCTTGGTCTGATACGATTGCTAAAACCGGACGTGAAACTCAAAAACGTTTTTTAGATTATTGTTTACAATTTTTTAGACAGGCATTGTTACTGAATTATAAATCTGACAACTTGGTTTTTATGGAAACCAAATCTGGTTTTGACTTGTCTAAATTTGCACCATTTGTTCATTCTGGAAATATTTTAGATATTGAAAAAGAATTGAATGAAGCCATATATCACATTGAAAGAAATGGAAATGGAAAAATTATTTTGTTAGATTTATCTATGAAATTAACTCGTTTTTTGCATAAAAAAGAGGCAAAAGTATAATTTTCTCAAAAAAAGTGTCCCCTTTTTAATTTTGGCAAACGTCTTAAGAGTATAAAACTTAAAAACTTTAGATTATGAAACAATTTATGATGATTTTTATTGGTGCAGATTACACTGATTTAGGACTTTCTCCAGAAGAAATGCAAGCAAGAATGGGAAAATGGTTTGCTTGGGGAAACAAAATGGGAGAAGCAGGAATTTTAAAAGGTGGTGAAGCTTTAACTCCACAAATTAGACGAGTAGCTGGCAAAGACAGAGTTGTTACTGACTTAACATCTGCGGAAGTAAAAGAAATTGTGGGTGGTTATTATACTGTTGAAGCCAAAGATTTTGATGCAGTACAAGAAATTGCCAAAGATTTTCCTGATTATGATTTAGGAGGAACTGTAGAAATCCGTGAAATAATGGTTTTTGACAGATAATGGAAACAAAACTCATAGACCATCTTTTTCGCCATCATAGTGGAAAGATGGTCTCTGTTTTAACACGCATTTTTGGACTTTCTAATTTAGAAATTATCGAAGATGCTGTTCAAGATACGTTTTTAAAAGCAAGTATTTCTTGGCGAAAACAACAACCAGAAAACCCAGAAGCTTGGTTAACGCAAGCTGCAAAAAACAGGGTTTTAGATATTTTTAGAAAACTAAAAACAACACACAAACACTTACCCGAACTTAAAAATGGCACACAAACCATTGCTATAAATGATCTTTTTTTAGACAGTGAAATTGAAGACGCTCAACTTCGGATGATTTTTACGGCTTGTCATCCAAAATTAGAGCTCAAAGATCAAATTGCATTTGCCTTAAAAACCATTTCTGGATTTAGTGCAAAAGAAATCGCATCCGCTTTATTAACCAAAGAAGAAACCATCAAAAAAAGATTACTAAGAGCAAGAAAAGTAATCAAAACTAAAAATTTGGCTTTTAAAATTCCCCAAGGAAATGAACTTCCAGAGCGAATTGAAAGTGTGTTAAATGTTATTTATTTGATTTTTAACGAAGGTTTTCACTCAAACAAAAAAGACATTTTAATTCAGAAGGAATTGTGTGGAGAAGCTATTAGACTGTGTAAAATGCTACTCAAAAACAAGTACACAAAAACTTCTGATGTTTATGCATTGTTTGCATTAATGTGTTTTCATTCTGCAAGACTAGATGCCAAAATAAATACAGAAAATGAGTTGTTAGATTTAAAAACTCAAGACAGAAACAAATGGTCTTTTCCTTTAATTCAATTAGGCAATGCAATGATGAATAAAGCTGTTGAAACCGAAAATTTTTCAAGATATCATTATGAAGCCGCTATTGTTGGCGAACACATAAAAGCGCCCAGTTTTGAACAAACCAATTGGGATAAGATTTTAGACTGGTACAAATGTTTATACCAATTGAATCCTACTCCTTCTTACCTTTTAACAATGGCTGTTGTTTGCTTACAGAGTGAAAATTATATAAAAGCAAATTATTATTTTGAGCAAATAAACCCTGATGATTTAGCACAACGTGCTTATCTTTTTTACGGTGCTAAAGCAGATTATTTTAATAAAACAAACAACAAAAAAGAAGCTTTAAAAGCTATTGATTTGGCTTTAGAAAAAGTGACAAATAAATTAGAAAAGGAGTTTTTGGAGAAGAAGAAAAGGATGTTCAAGAATTAATTTTGATTTTCTCTAATTTGTGAGATCAAAAGAAAAACAAAACTCATCATCCAAATTAAAAAACCAAAACCTACAAAAACTTCAGTTATACCTCCACCTTCATCTCGAGGAACACTTCTAATACCTATTGCAAATAAGCCAAAAACTATCGTTGCAATAGAAATCAATATCCTTATTTTTAATCTCCATTTCTTAAAATATAAATTAATAAAATATAAAACATTTGCCAGCCAAGGTAAACCTATTATTGGTTCTAATAATCCCATCCAACCTACTAATAAGCCAAATAAACCTAAAAATAACCAAGCACCAATGAACATTGGAAGCATAAGTGCTAGGATATAAAGTAAAATAGAGTAATTCCTATACTTTTCAATTTTCATAATCAACTACACCCCTTTTGCAACTCTTTTAGCAACATATAATTCAGCAATGGTTGGGTTTTCTGAACAAGATTTAATTTTGATAAATTCGTCTCCTGTTTTCACAAAACCAGTTTGTAAAACTTTAAAATAAACTCCGCAGAAAGTGGTATTCCAGAATTGCTTTACAATTTTCATATTGTTAAAACGGATTCCTAATTTATAACAGGGATTTCTTTGCACTGTAGCTTCTAAAATAGTTTCGCCCACTTTAAAAGTATCACCTTGATGTATTTTAGTTTCATCAAAATCATCAATGGTTAAGTTTTCACCAAAAATTCCCATTTCGAAATTTACCTCTGGATGCAGATTTTTAAAATAATCGTAATGTTTTAGAGAATACGCATATACTGCTTGTAAAATTCCTCCGTGATTTTCTCTATCACAAATGGCATCACCTTTTACATCTTCAGCATCTAAAAAAATGGGAGAACTTACTGGATATTTAAAAATACCTGTTTCAATTTTCTTTCCTTTCCAGTCAATTTTTTTACGTTCTCCAATATTTGTAGCAATAATTTTCACAGTTTACTTTTTAAATTTTGATAAGGCTTTTTTAGTGAAATCAGACAAAACCAATTCACCAGAAACAGCAGCTCTTTCCGCTAATAAATCATTCCAATTTTGGGTACCTTTCCATAGCGCTTTTTTCATTTCTAATAAAGCATCAGGATTATAAGAAGCTAATTTTTCAGCTAAAATTTGCACTTCCTCATCCAACTCTTTTTGAGTTTCAAAAACTTTAGCATATAACCCTTTTTCCTTTGCCCAATAGGCATTTTTCCAGTTGGTTGCATCTAATGTTAATTCTGCTGTACCAGCAATTCCTATTTTTCTTGACACAGCTGGTTCTATCACAAAAGGCCCAATTCCGATGGTAAATTCTGATAATTTTATAGATGCGTGTTCTGTTGCCAAGACATAATCGCAAGCTGCTGCTAAACCAACTCCACCACCCACAGTTTTTCCTTGAATTCTACCAATAATTAACTTTCCACAAGTTCGCATTGCGTTGATTACATTGGCAAAACCTGAGAAAAATTGTTTACCTTCTTCTAAATTAGAAATAGCTACTAATTCATCAAAAGATGCACCAGCACAAAAAGCTCTATCACCTTCAGATTTTAAAATAATTACAGAAATTGCATCCTTTTGTCCTACAGAAATTAGTTCTTTTTGCAGTCTTTCTAACAATTCACTTGGAAACGAATTACTGGCTGGATGACCGAATTCTATCGTTGCAATTTTATTTTGAATATGGGTATATAAACTTCCGTTTTGTCTTGAGGTCATAAACGTTCTTTTTGTAAAAATAGGATTTAATTCTTAATAGTTCTCGATACTTTTTTCTTCATTCTTCAAAAAAACACTCGAACTGACAACAATTTTAATCATTCTTTATCAATGGCAAAAATTCTCTTCTAAATTTAAAAACCAGTGGCAAACCACGTGCTAAAATCCAAAGTGTGAAAGCAATCCAGATTGCTGTTAGTTTTAAATCTAAATAATCAAAAAATAACAACGTTGGGATAAAAACCAATCCTGTAGAAAGAATTAAAAGGTTTCTTAAATACTTCATTTTTCCCATTCCTTTAAACATTCCATCAAAAATAAACGTGATGGCACTAATGGGTTGTGTTAGTAAAACAAGCCAAAAAACAGCATTAAATTGTTTTAAAACTTCAGGTTCTTTTGTGAAAATTTGTCCGATGAAATCGTGAAAAATAAATCCTGTTAAAGCAATAATACTACCTGTAATGATTCCGTACTTGAAAAGTTTTTTACTCAATTCAACCAAAGTTTTATAATCTTTAGCGCCCAATAATTTTCCTGATAAAATGTTACCTGCACTTGAATAACCATCAATCATAAAAGCGCCCAATAACCAAATATTTATACCAATAGTATAAGCTGCAATATATTCCGCCCCATAATCTGTTGCGTAAGCCGTTGCAAAATACAAAGCCGTATTTAAAGCGATTGTTCTCACAAAAAGATTTCCAATCATTCCTAATAAAGTAGGAATTTCTTTATGAAAAGGTAAGGCAATTTTTAGTGAAATGGATGTTTTTTTCAACAACAAAACTACCGCTATTATTGCCATTGTAATTTGCGCAATAACACTTGCATAAGCTGCTCCTTCTATATTCATTGCAGGAAGAACACCTTCTATTCCATACACAAAAATGATATCTAATACAATATTTAACAACGCGCCAATAATTGCAATAATCATTGGGTAATAAGTATTTTGTAAACCTCTAAAAGTTCCGAAAACCGCAAATACAAAGAGCGAAAAAGGAAATCCAAAAATTCTAATTTTGAAATAAGTGATACAGTAGTTTAAGATATCACCAGAAGCATTATAAAATCGAAATATTTGTTCTGCAAAAGGATAAGAAATTGCCAAAACCAATAAACTTCCAAAAACTACAATAGCAATGGCTTGCGCAGGTAACGTTTTTATTTCATCCAATTTATTGGCACCTAAATATTGAGATACAATGGAAGAGATTGCGCTTCTAATTTGACCAAAAACCCAAATTAACATCGAAATAAAGGCACCTACAATTCCTACCGCAGCTAAACTCTCAGTCGCATTTTCATCAATATTACCAATAATTGCAGTATCAGTAATAGATAATAAAGGTTCAGCAATACCCGCAATTAAAGCAGGAATTGCTAACTTATTAATGCTTTTTAAGCTAATCTTTGTGTTCAAAAAAAATGTTTTTTGCAAATGTACACATCTAAAAAATGAGAAAAGAGCCAAATCAGTGAAAAATAACTAACTTTGCAGCGACTAAATTCGCTGTAATGAAAAATATCTTAGTACCTATTGGATCTACTGAAGCTGCTCAAAATACTTTGCAATATGCCATTGATTTTGCAGCTGACATTGAAGCTAATGTTTATGTTTTTAGAGCTTATAAAGCAAAATCTAAAGCTGGGACAATGATAAATGTTGATGCTATTATTGAACGTGAAACCAATTTATATTTGCGTACAATGGTAAATGCTGTTGATACTAAAAATGTTGAAGTTAAATTAATTTCTGCAAAAGGAAGTGTGGTAGAAAGTGTTGAAGCTATTGACCAAGAATTAGGTATAGACTTAATTATTGTAAACTCTAAGAGCAACTCTATAAAGGAAGAAGTTTTCTTAGGCAGTACAGCTGGAAGTTTGGTAAAAAAAACAAATATACCTGCGTTATGTGTTCCTCCTGGGTACAACTATGAAGCTATACAAAATGTATTATTGGCTTTTAAATCTGGAATTCTAAAAAGTAAAACTGCATTAAATCCTTTACAAAAAATTGTAAAAAAGTTTAACCCAGAAGTCAATTTGTTATTGGTGAAAACTGCTGGTTATACAGAAGAAGATTTGGTATTAAGTCAAGATTTAATTGAATTACAAACTACGTTTACTACTACTGAAAACGCCACTACTTTTCAAGGAGTTTTAGAGCACTTTAAAACGCATAATCCTGATATGCTTTGTGTTTTTAGACGCAAACGCGGATTCTTTACTAAGCTTTGGGAAAAGAACACCATTTTAAAAGAAGAGTTTCATACTTCTAAGCCTTTGTTGATTTTAAAAGGAAAATAGTTTTGTAAAATTATTTTGAGATTTCTCAACTTCATTTCATTTCGTTTGAAATAACAAAATAATCTAGTATATAGGTTTGAAAGTTAAAACTTCTCCAAAAGAAAAATCATAACCTACAATACAGGTATATTTTGAAAAATGAGATATTGTATTATAATCTAAATCTGTCACAATTTCTGCTAAAGGAACAAATGCAAAAATTAACATCAAAAAAATAGACATTAGTTTTACACTTTTCGATTCTTTATCGGTTTCAGAATATTGAATTACAATAGGATTGTAGTTTTCTTTCATAGTTATAAAGATAATGAAATAATTAATATTTTAAATCAGCAGGCTCCAAAAAAGGGATTTCTAAATCGTAAATTTCTTTGATGTAATTCTTTATTTCCTCAATAAAACTGTCTAATCTTTCTTGGTTTATCTCTAAATCTGGTTTTCTGTAATTGGATGAAAAATTGACTGATAAAAAACCGTTATTTAAATTTTTGAACGAATAAATTCCGGCTTCTAAAGGTTTTGTAAAATTATAGTTTTTTGTTTTTGAGTAAATATAAGCATACAGCAAAACTTGAATCGCTTTGTGATGTTTATCATCACGTAAATCCTCAAAGTTGGGAACTCTTAAATTAGAACTACTTACCATTCCTGTTTTGTAATCGATGATTCTTAAAACACCATTCAATTCATCAACTCTATCTACTTGACCGTGAATTTTTATAGGAAAATCAATTCCGTCTATCTCGATTTCTGTAGCTAAATTTTCTTCTGTCGCAATAATTTTTAGTTGATTATTTTTATCACTTAACAACTCCTTTTCTTGATTTAAAAAATTAATCACAAATCGATTGGCAACTTCAAAAATTAGACGATTTCTTCCTGTAGATAAATCACCGTTTTTAAATTCTTCTTTAAAATACTTTGTCACCAATTTTTTGGTTTGATTTTTCATTGCATCAATGTCTTCAACCTTTAAATATTGACCGATAAATGCAGCATACAATTCATCTAGAGTATTGTGAACAACAGTTCCTAAAGTATTATACGCAACTGTTTCTTCTACATCTTCAAACTCTTTTAACTTTAAAACTTTCTGCTTGTAAAAAGCAATTGGGTTGTGCAAATAATTGGTTAACGCTGAAGGTGAAATTCCTTTTTCTGCTAATGTTTTCAAGCTTTCTAAAACACGTTTATCTTTCTTTATTTCTTTCAATGTTATATTTTCTGCAACCACTTTTGGAGAAATAATTTTCTGAACAATATCTGTCCTCATCATTTCTAATTGTGTTACAAATCGGCTTTTTTCTCCGCTTCCAAAAACATCGTGTTCTGTATTGTAAATGATAAAAACATTTTTGGCTCTTTGTAACAATCTAAAAAAGTGATAAGAAAAAATTGCATCTTTTTCTCTATAAGTAGGCAAACCAAATTCTAATTTTACATCAAAAGGAATGAAAGAGTTTTGTTGTGAATTTGCTGGCAAAACACCTTCATTGGTTGAAACTAAAATGATGTTTTCGAAATCTAAAACACGCGTTTCTAACATTCCCATTAATTGCAAACCTCTTAACGGTTCTCCTTGAAAAGATAAACTTTCTGAAGAAATTAATTGTCTAAAAAATTGTGCTAAGGTTTTTAAATCTGGGAAATATTGATACTCTTTTTGTAATGACTTTAGTTGATTAAAAGCTGTGTAGAATCGAAACAAATATTCTTTTTCTAACTCGCTAACATCTTCTTTTAATATATTGATGAGTGATAAAATTCTGTCTAAAAATTCATCTACAGATACAAAAGGAGAAAAAATAGAAATTATCGTTTCTTTTAAATCCTTTTTAAGATCTTTTAAAAATGGATGCAAATATGCTGTATTAATAAAGGTTTGATTTTGTTTGGCAACTTCATCAGAAAAAACAGCAATATTCGGCAAGAGATTGAAAATTGATTGATGTTTTAAAAAGCGAATAACATCTTTATAATAGAATTCGTTTACAACTGTTTTCTGTAGCTTTTCTTGAGAAATAAACAACTGAAAAACAGCAAAAATCAAACTTGTTGTAGGTACATCTTTTAAAGGATATCCCATTGTAATATTAATGGCATTGATGTTTTTAGGTAATGAATTTAAGGTAATTGGCAGCAACGTTTCATCAGCCAAAACCAGCGCAGTATTACTAAAATCATCGAATTTTTCTAAAATCTCACCTGCATATTTAACTTGGGTAGTGTTTTTTGAAGCTCCAATGAGTTCAATTTTTTTAGTTTCATTAAAAGAGCTTCCTAAGGTTTTTAAATCGTTTTTTTCATAAAACCTCCATTCAGTTTTGTACTTTCTTATGAATGTACCTGCTTGATGATTGGACTTAAAAAATGCAATATCTATATCCCAAAAAATATCAGAATTTCCCGTTTCTAACACTTTTTGAAATAAGAATTCTTCTGCTTTATTTAAAGCATTAAAACCAATAAAAAAGAATTTTTTGTTTGAATTATTTTCTAAAAAAGCATCAATTTTTTGATAAGATTCTCTATAAATTAAACCTTGATATCCAATCCCTTTTTCTTTTAAAAAGGTGTAAAATGGATTGTAAAAGTTATTCAATTTTTCTAAAAAAGAATAATGGTCTTTCATTAATTCAGTTTCTTTAAACTCTCCTTTTACAGACCACTTTTTTAAACGCTGAATATCTCTTAAATAAACAAAAATCTCTTTGGTATTGACTAAATGTTGATCTATTTCATTAAAATCTTGTATAACTGTAATTGCCCAAGAAGCGAATACATCAAAAGTTACAGGATCTTTTTCTATATTTTTATAAATGGTATAAAAATGAAACAGTAACTGAATATTATCTGCTTTTTCTATTCCAGAAATCTGATTGATAAACTGCTCTATATTTACAATTTCAGGTAAAAATCCAACAGAAATTTTATCTTTTATTGTTTGTTTTACAAATACTTTTGCTCTTTGTGAAGGCAGTATTAAAACCACATCTTCAAAAGAAGTTGTCGTTTTTAAAATAGCATCTAAAGTTTCTGAAATGAAAGATTGCATCAATTTTTTTGAATCAGTTGGAATTTCTAAATTACAAAAACTTACTTTTATATATCTTTAATCCATAAATTATTTTTTGATGCAAAACGAATTAAACGTAGTTGGAATTCAAGCTGATTTAGCTTGGGAAGATTCAGAAAAAAATATTACTTTTTTTGAGCATCAAATCAACTTGCTTAAAAATGTTGATTTAGTAATTTTACCAGAAATGTTTACCACTGGTTTTACAATGCATCCTGAAAAAGTTGCTGAAAAAATGAATGGAAAATCCGTTTCTTGGATGAAAAAAATGACGCAGAAACATAGTTTTGCCATTTGTGGAAGTCTTGTAATTGCTGAGAACAACAACTATTACAATCGTTTTGTTTTTGTGCATCCTTCAGGAAAAATTGAAACTTATGACAAAAGACATTCGTTTACTTTGGCTGGAGAAGATAAAGTCTATAATTCTGGAACTCATAAATTGATAGTAACATATAAAGGATGGAAAATTTGTCCGTTAATTTGCTATGATTTGCGTTTTCCTGTTTGGGCAAGAAACAGAGAAAATTACGATTTATTAATTTATATGGCTAATTGGCCAGTGGCTAGAATAAAAGCTTGGGACACTCTTTTAAAAGCACGTGCCATAGAAAATATGACTTATGTTATTGGAGTAAATAGAACAGGTAAAGATGCTAACAATTACGAGTATTCTGGTAATTCTTTAATTGTTGATTATTTGGGTGAAGAGGTTTCTTCTTTAGAAAACAACAAAATAGGTATAATTAAAGCTATTTTAAATAAACCTCAACAAAATAAAATACGGGAAAAACTAGGGTTTTTGAATGATAAAGATGTTTTTAAAATTCTCTAAGAATTATTCTTTAGCCAACACTGTAATAGGAATATCTACTGCACCTGCGTAAAAAACTACAATTTCTACAGGTTTGTTTTTTTCGTTAATTCCGTAGTGAATTTTATTTACCAATTCTACAATAACATCTCCTTCTTTTAAGATCAATACATTGTTGTTAATATCCACTACTTTGAGTTCACCTTTTAACAAAATACCTGAATTTATAACAGGATGATAATGCTTATGTAATTTTGTTTTAGGTGGAATTATAATTTTTAAAACCGTAACTTTTGGTTTCCCTTTTGGGTAGTTAGGTAATTCATCACCATTCCAACTTTTAGAAGTTTCTGCTAATTTTAATACTTGAATTTCTTTAATTTTTGAAGCTCCACAAGAGGTCAAAACCAGCAAACAAATCGTAAAAAATAAGAATTTTATTTTCATGTTAGTACCAAACCATTTAGCTTGGTTGTAACATCCATTTAAACTTAAAATCAGTATCTGGAACTACAATTCTTTCTGTAATTCTATACATTCTTTCTGGTAATTTCATTAAAAAATCACGTGCTTTTTCAGCTTCAGGAGTAAGGTTGGTAATCTTATCTATTTCCCAAGCTGAATTTAACTTCTTTAAGATATCTACATAGTCAAAACCAGTGTAAACTCCTAATCTTTGAGCAACGGCAGAAAAATCATCAAACAAGGTTCCTTTGGCATCAAAAGATTCCCTTAAATGCATTGCGGGCATTACAATTTTATGTTTCATCATATGATGAAAAGCCAACATCATTTCGCTTGGATCAATTTTAAAAATTTCTCTAACAAAATCGGTATATGCTTTATGGTGGCGCATCTCATCACCTGCAATAATTTTTGACATTTTTGCTAAGGCTTTATGACCTTTTTTACGGGCAATTTTAGCCACATTATTATGAGAAATATAGGTAGCTAATTCTTGAAAACTAGTATATACAAAGTTTTTATAAGGATCAGTTGATGTACCAATATCAAAACCATCTGCTATTAAATGCTGTGTAGAAATTTCTACTTCACGCATATTTACACGACCGGATAAATATAAATATTTGTTTAACACATCTCCATGTCTGTTTTCTTCAGCGGTCCAGGTTCTTACCCATTTTGCCCAACTATTGTCTGGATCTTGAGAAACTCCGTCTAAATCCAAAAGCCAAGATTCGTATGTTGGTAAGGCTTCTTCAGTAATGGTGTCTCCTACTAAAACAATCCAAAAGTCATCGTGTAATTCTTTAGATAATTCTCTAATTTCTTCTACTTCAGATATAAAAGAATCTTTCTGAGAATTTGGCAAAAAATCTGTGGGTTGCCAAACTTTTTCTGGTGTAATTAAATATTTATCTACGAAGTGTTGCATGTTCTTTTCTAAAGTCTGCATTACTTCAATCCTAATATTTTTTATCGACATGATGTTTATTTTATGTGTTCTGTAATGACTTTTTCAGTCTTTTCTAGCAATTCTTCAAAGGGTAAAGAATCAATTTTGATTGGCTCGTGAGTTGTAATTATCATTGGACTACCAATTCCCATTGGGAATTTTCCATATTTAAAAACTTTCCAAGAATTATTTATCGTTAAAGGTACAACATATCCGTCTTTATTGAACTTTGTAATTACTTTTAATCCATTTGAGGAAAATTTTTTGGGTTTTCCATTTCTACTTCTTGTACCTTCTGGGAAAATAATAGCTCCCCATTTGTTTTTATGAATTCTTTTTGAAAACTCAACCAATTCTCCTATTGCTTGTTTAGGATCTTTTCTGTTAATAAGAGCTGCTCCTCCATTTCTTAAATTAAAAGAAACACTTGGTATACCTTTACCTAATTCGATTTTTGCTACAAATTTTGGTTTATGTTTTCGAAAAAACCATCCAATTGGAGGAATATCAAAAGTTGATTGATGATTTGCAACAAAAATTAAGGTTGTGTTTTCTGGTAATTTATGCTTGTTAATTAATCTAACAGGAACACCAATGATCAACATCGATTTTACTAAGAAAAAGTTTAAAACATCAATTACTTTATGATGTGCTGCTCTACCAAAGATATTTAAACTTATCCATTGTAATGGATGAAAAATGACTAAGAATAAAAAAAACACCAATGCAAAGATTGGTGATAATATGTAGCTTAAAATTTTCATTTCTTAAAACCAGTTATTCCAAGGGATTCTTGATAAAATTAAAACCAATGCCAATCCATAAAAGATTACAAATGTTTTAAATTTTGCTGAATCCTCTGTCTTCTTTTTGTGTTTAGACCATCCTATGGTTATTAATATAATTGCTAAAATCATCATTATTGGATGCTCTACCGCTAATAATCTTGCCGTTTTATCTCCCATTACATCTCCTGCACCAGATTTTAGAGCTTTGTACCAAGGTGACATAAAGTACCAACCTAGACCAATTAATAATTGAATATGAGAAACAATTAAAGTAAATAATCCTACTCTTAAATCTTTATCTGTAAATTCTTTTTTTTGAGTTAATCCAATAATAGCATTAACAACTGTAAAAATTAAAATTGCTAAAACAAGATATGCCCAATAGGAATGAATGTCTTTCATAATATAGTTAGTTTAGGCGGTAAAGTTACAATTTTAAGTATAAAAAAACCACCTAGATTAAGGTGGTTTTTTAAAAATTTAAAAAGACTTTATACTATTGAAGAACGTATTCTCCTCCTGTTTTAATGACAGCCATAGTCCATACACCATTTGCACCGTTATAAATATTATAACTTACAAGGTATTTTTGTCCCTCTGCATCATTAGGAAAATTATTTAACAAAATAGTATTAATTTTTGCTACACGTGCTTCAACGGTTTCTTCATCTCTTCCCGATCTAACATCGAAGTTTCCGTATCTATCATTACCAACTAAAGCATAGTCTGCTGCAGTTAATGTGTACTTGATAGTATTATCGGGAACCCAATTAGTCCCATCATGTCCAAACTTAATAGTTTGATCTATTACGTTATTATATTTAGTCCAGTTTACTCCATCATAAATAAAGAAAGCTACAAAACTATATACAGTTCTATCATCTGTTCTACCATCACCATCGACATCTTGAGTATCAGTTACGTATAATTTATACATAATTCCTTCAATATCTCCCGCAACTTTGCTCTCATATTTAAACCTATCTTTTAAAAATACAGGTATTTTAGCTAAAGCTTCATCTTCAAAAGAGAATTGTGCTCTTGATTCTCCCATTGAAGTATATTCATCATCTGTTATACCCGTTGACATTTCCCATGTACCACTATTATTGATAAATCCATTGTTTAATTCTACTACACTAGCTCCGTTATAATATTTATACGTTAAAGAAACAAGAAGTCTATTTTCAGCACTTGGATACTTAGTATTTAAGAAAGCTACAATATCATTATAACTAGAAAAGTTTCCAAACCTTGCTACATTACCGCCTTGTGCTGTATAATCTGCAGCATCAACTTCGTAAACTGCCAAACTTTTTTCATCTCTTTTCGGATTGTACAACTTAAAAGTAACCGAAGCTAAAGATTCTTTACCCCAAGTAGGGTATTTTTTTGATAAAAAGCTTGGTAACATTTGTTTCGCATCATCTTCTGAGCTAAAGTTTCCGAAACCTAAATCTAAAGCATCATAATCATCATCTGTTAAAGTTATTTCCGCTTCTCCAGAAATTACAGTTTCAACAGCATCAAGTTCGCTGTATATATCTTCCATTGGGTTACAAGATGTAAACACCAAAGAAAGTATTACGAATGAATAAAATAATTTTTTCATTTTTTTTATTTTTTAAAATTTAATTTTTACATCTAAACTAAACGTTCTCCCAAACCCAAACCATACTAATGGGTCTGCTGCATTTAAAGCATCTGCAATATATTCTGTGTCTAAAAGGTTATTCACACGAAATGTTACAGTAGTATCAAAGTTACCAAATTTAAAACCGTGACGCAAACTTGCATCAACAGTGCTATAATTTGGAGCTTTCCAAGTATCTCCAGGTCTTGTAGTTATTGGACCACTTGAAGCGTAATCTAAAACATTAATTTGAGAATATAAATCTGCAAAATAATTGTAATCAAAAGTTATAGAAGTTCTGTCCCAAAACTTATACAACATCCCTAAAGCCGCAGTTGTTTGTGCTGCATCAGAAACTCTTAACCCGTCTATAGGTAAAGAAATAGTTCCTCTTTGATTTTGATTTTCATCAAAAAGAGGTTGGTCTATTAAATCGTTATTCCATCTCCAATCTCCTAAAGATAACATTCCTGTAAAGTTTAAGTTATCAGTTGGTCTGTATGTAAAATCAAATTCCACACCTTGATGTAATGCATTTACTCCAGTTAAGTTTGCAGTAAAATCTTCAGAACCAGGAATACTTGGGTCAGCTGAAACTCCTCTTGTAAAAGTTCTATCATTCCACTCTGTTCTATATAAGTTTATATTAGCTGCAAATTTTTCACCTCTAACACCATACCCTAACTCTAAACTAAAAATTTTCTCGTTTTCTGCATTTGGATTTACATCTTCGTTATTAAAATTTTGAAAAACTGCATCAAAATTAGCTGGTCTTTCAAAATATCCAATGTTAGCAAATACGTTTTGAACATCATCTAATCTATAGTTAGCTCCACCTTTAATACTATATCCATTAAGTTTAACTTTGTCTGTTGTTGCTAAATCTCTACCAGCTTGAGTACTTAAATCATATTGGAAATAATCAATTCTTTGGTAAGAACTTCTTTGTAAAGATGTAGAAATAAAAGCATCAAAGTCTTCAGTAGCATATTCTACTTGACCAAAGAATCCTAACCAACCTACTTTTCCATCATTGTTATACCCCATTTTATCTCCAACTCTTAATGGTGCATTAGGATTGTTTACATTATTTGGGTTTCCTCTACTATCAACATCTAAGAAATATTGACCTCCTAATAAATCGGTTACTTCTCTAAAGTGTTTTCCGGTATAAGTTCTCCAATCTAAACCAGCAATTAAACTAATTTCATCTGTTATTTCTGTTTTAAAAGTTGATAAAACTCCATACCACTCATGATCATTTCTCGAAGCTCTTAAAATTGCTTCAGATCCTAAAGCACCATTAGCTTTATTTATATTTACGATATTATCTAAATCTACAGGTTGATCTGACCCTCCTAACCTAACATTAAATAAATCTCTGTTAGTTCCGGCAGTACCACCACCACCACCTGTTCCATAAGAAACATAAGCTGCTGTTGATAAAGAAGTAACATCACTAATTGTCCAATAATGGTTTAAAGAAGTTTGTGATTTGTGGTAAAAGTTATCTTCTATATGAGTTACTTGTCCATTTTTATAACCCCAATCTGGGTTAAAACGAATTCCAGATTCAGCATTTCTGTAAGTAGAAATTGTGCTTCTATTTTGTCTTTGTCCGTGTCTTTGCGGAGCTCCAAAACTTGTAAAAGATAGTTTATGGTTATCATTTAACTCTTTTGAAAAGTTTATAAAATAATTAAACCCATTAAATTGAGTTCCATCAACATATCCTTCTCCAGAAATTTTAGCAAAAGAGACAGTAGCAGCTAAACCATTATCCATTAATCCTGTAGATAATGTAAATCCGTATTTTTGGTAACCATCATTACCAGTTGCAGCTATTATATTACCACCTTTTTCAACATCAGAAGTTTTTGATAAAATATTAATTGTACCACCAATAGAAGGTACAGCAACTTTAGCAGCTCCTAAACCTCTTTGAACCTGCATAGCAGATGTTACATCTGATAAACCAGCCCAGTTAGACCAATAAACTCTTCCGTTTTCCATATCATTAACAGGAACTCCGTTAATCATAACAGCAACATTTTCTGAATTAAATCCACGTAAATTAATACGACCATCTCCAAATCCACCTCCAGATTTAGTAGCATATACACCTGGTGTAGATTTTAAAATCTCAGGAAATTCTTGAGATCCTAATTTTCTTTCGATGTCTGTTGCCTTAATAGTAGAAACAGCAACAGGAGTTTTTCTATCTATTGCAAATGAAGTTGCAGTAACAACAATTTCATCTAAAACCCCACTATCTTCTGCTAATTTAATAGTGCCTAAGTTAGTTTTTGCAGAAGAAAAAGAAACTTCCATTGATTTATAACCAATAAAAGAAACTACCACAGTTCCTGAACTTTTGTTGGTTTTTAATACAAAATTTCCATCAAAATCGGTTGATGTTCCGTTAGTTGTTCCTTTTACAACAACACTAGCTCCAGGTAAAGGTTGATTTGTTTCATCAACTACTTTACCAGTAATTTTAGTTTGTCCTAAAACAGCGGCAGATACAAAAAGTAATGCCACAAATAATAAGTTTTTAAAATTTTTCATTATTTGAATTTATGTTATTAAATGTTCTGCAAAATTGATTTTTTTACAGAGTTATAATGTTAATTTAATGTTAATATTTAACAAGAAATTAAGACATTGAAAAGTAAATAAAATAACAGTTATCATCTGAAAATGAACCTATTATATATTAACAAGTTTATTAACAAAAGTTATTAAAAAGTTAAAATTTTGAGAGTTTTATTATCAATAATTTATTTTATTGATTTTTCAACAACTTATTAGCCAATTCTTTACCTAATTCTACTCCAAATTGATCATAACTATATATATTCCATAAAATTCCTTGAGTGTAAATTTTATGCTCATATAAAGCGATTAATTTCCCTAAAGACTTTGGTGTTAATTTATCAAAAAGTATAGCATTGCTTGGTCTATTTCCTTCAAAAACTTTGAATGGTAATAATTGATTAATTTTATCCTCATCTCCAGAAAATTTTAATTCTAAATGTACTTCTTCTTTTGTTTTACCAAAAGCCAGAGCATCCATTTGACCATAATAGTTTGCCATTAGTTTTTTATGATGATCTTCTAAACCATATAAAGATTCTTTGTAACCAATAAAATCAGCTGGTATTAATTTGGTTCCTTGATGAACTAATTGCATAAAAGCATGTTGCATATTAGTTCCTGTACTACCCCACACTATGGTTCCGGTCTGATATTCAATTTTATCTCCATTTCTATCTACTCCTTTACCATTACTCTCCATAATGGCTTGTTGTAAATAATCTGGAAGCTTTTTTAAATATTGAGAATAAGGTAAAACAGCTTCGGTTTCAGCATTGTAAAAATTATTATACCAAACACTTAACAAAGCTAAAATTACCGGAATGTTATTTTCAAAATTTTCATTTCTAAAATGAATATCCATTTCTTCAGCTCCTTCTAAAAGCGCTTTATAATTATCAAATCCTACAGATAAAGAAATTGATAAACCAACAGCAGACCAAAGTGAGAAACGCCCACCAACCCAATTCCACATTGGAAAAACATTCTTTTTATCGATACCAAAACTATCTACAGCTTCTAAATTTGTAGAAACTGCAACAAAGTGTTTTGGTATATCAAAAATAGTAGCAGATTTTAAAAACCAGTTTTTTATGGTTTCTGCGTTCGAAATTGTTTCTTGAGTTGTAAATGTTTTTGAAACTATAACAAACAAGGTCGTTTCTGGGTCTAACTTTTTAATCACTTCAGATACGTGATCTCCATCAACATTAGAAACAAAATGTGTATTTAATTGATTTTTATAAAATTGTAATGATTCTACTACCATATCTGGTCCTAAATCTGAACCTCCAATACCAATATTTACAACATCAGTAATTGATTTCCCTGTATATCCTTTCCATTTACCAGAAATTACTTTGTTAGAAAAACTTCTGATTTTTCTTAATGTAGACTGAATTTTAGGTTTAATGTCTTTACCATCAATCAAAACTGGCTCTTCAGAAGTACTTCTTAAAGCGGTGTGCAACACTGCTCTTCCTTCTGTAACGTTAATTGTTTCTCCGGTAAATTGTTTTTCAATAGCATCTTTTAAATCTATATCTTTTGCAAGATCTACTAATAAATTAATTGTTTCTTTTGTAATTCTGTTTTTTGAAAAATCTACTAATAAATCATCAAATTGAATTGAAAAATCTTTTTGCCTATCAGTATCTTTATACAAATCTTTTATGTTAATGTTTTGAACATTATTAAAATGATTTGTTAGTGCTGACCAAGCTGCTGTTTTAGTTGGGTTGATGTTTTTAAGAGCCATTTTCTTTAATTTTGTGCTATAGTTTCTATCACTTCTGGTGCTGTGACAGGAAGTTGTTTATGATCTAATTGATACTTAAGAGTTTTGATAAACTCTAAATATCTTGGTTTTATACTTTTCTTTAAAGGTTTTGCAGAAGGTAATTTTTGCTTAAATGGATCTACTTGTTTTCCATGTTTCCAAAAACGGTAACATACATGGGGACCGCCTGTATTTCCAGTCATTCCAACCCAACCAATAACTTCTCCTTGTTTTACATATTGACCTCTTTTTACTTTACGTCTTTTCATATGTAAATACTGAGTAGAATAAGTGCTATTGTGCTTAATTTTTACATAGTTACCATTACCACCTCTTCTTGCAGATTCAGTAACTGTTCCACTAGCTGTAGCTATAATTGGTGTACCAATGTTAGCTGCAAAATCGGTTCCTCTATGTGGTCTTACTCTATTACCATAATAGGCTATTCTTCTTCTTAAATTATATCTAGAAGATACTCTATACCTAAATTTTATTGGGGCTTTTAAAAATTGACTACGTAACATATTACCCTCTTCATCGTAATACTCTGGAATGCCTTTAATGGTATCTGGTATAAAACGAAATGCATACAAGTCTTTTCCTTTATGTTTAAATACTGCTGATTTAATATCTCCATAACCAGCAAAAAGGGAATCTTTTATATATTTTTCTTCAAAAACTAATTTAAATGAATCTCCTTTTTGTAGTTTATAAAAATCTAAAGTCCATGCATAAATGTCTGCAACCGCCCAAGTTAAATTAGGATTTAAGTGTAAACTATCCATAGTGTTGGAGAGATTAGAATAAATTTTCCCTTCAATAATTCTTTCAACAGTTTTTATAGGTTCCTTAAATCTTTGGGCAGTTATTAAAGAATCTTTAAAATCTAATATGGTTGCATTAATTCTATCGTGGTTATATATAAAAACTTGTGCTGTTTCTGTTGAGTCTTTAGAGGCTAGAATTGTATAAGGCCTTCCTGCTCTTACTCTTCTTACATCAAAAATTTCTTTAACACTTGATGTAATTTTATTAATCTTAGGATAAAAAACATGGTGTCTATCTAAAATAATTCCAAAACTTTCACCTTTTTTTATGGTGTCTTGAATTACTTTAAATTTATCTAAATTGTATCCATATTTAATAACAGGCTTAGGCTTTTCTTCTATTTTGTGTATGGTTTTTACCTCTTCTTTTTTGCATGTAGAAAAGGTTGTTAATAAAACAAGAAGTAATACTATTTTTTTCAAGAAGTTAGCCTTTAATTAAACTTCTCAAAAGTACAAATAAAATTGATTTTTAATGAAGCAATATTGATGAAGTTTCGATAACGGTTTCGTTAAAGCCTTTTTATTTTTTTAGAAAAGGATTTGCTAAACCTTTATAAGCTTCTAATTCTGCTCTAAGAGAACCTACTGCCAAATCTGCTTTCATTTTAACTGGAATTTTATTAGCATCATCTGTAATCCATAACGTAACACTTTCTTGTGCTTTAAAAACTCTACCAGATTGCACTAAAGGTCTAAATAGCATCGTTTTTATTTTGCCAAATTTAGTTTTTAATATTTGTCTACCTAAAAACCTTAATTTAAAAGGATATACTTTAGAATCCATAAACATATCGATTGCTATTTCTTCTCCTTTTTTCATTCCTTTTACATTTTTATTTCTCAAATAATAAAAAGAAGACAACATATCTTGTACATTCTTAAAAGTAACAGAAGTGTCTTTTTGTTCGGTAAAATCTTGTACATAGGCCTTATTATACTCGTAATTAAAAGAAGTTATTCTATGTTTTTTGTAACCTCCTTCATCAATTTTTCTTTTAAATAAATAAGGTTTTATAGTGTCTTTATCAAAATAACTTTCGTATTTATCATCTACTTTAAAAAACCATTTTATCATACCAGTTGTCCAACCAGTACCTTTAGTATGATAAACTTTTTTGCCATTATAAGCTATTTCTTCAACTTCTAAAATTGCGGTTCCAGCTCTTAAAAAACCACTATAGCTCATCTTATAGCGTAACCATTCTCCACTTTTAAAAGCTTGTTCTTTTTCTTGACTAAGGGTCGTTGTCAAAAGAAATAAGCTAAACACTAAAATAATCGTCTTTTTCATAAAAAATCAAACTTATAAAAAAGGAATGACAAAACCCGTTCCAAAATGAAAAAAAGTCATTTACTTTTAATTCGTAAATGACTTTTATAATAATTTTAAGAATTCTTAAAAAGTTCCCCAATTTTTTAACTCATCTTCATCCCACAAATATGGAAAGAAAATTCTACGTTGATATTTTGGATGCATATATTTACGCCAATTACTGCCTCCTGTAGCTTTTAAGTCGGAGTCATCTCCTCCTATATATTTTCCAGCAGCATTGTAATGAGCCATTACCCACTTAACATTAACCGTATAATCGTAATGACGCATTGCTTTGATTAAATCTTCGTTTCTTTGAACTTCTTTAGGTAGTTGTTTGAATTTTAAAGAAAGATTGATATCATTATAATCTTCCATAAAATCTATAAAATCTCCCATATATTTTTTCTCAAAAAGATTTAATAAGGTCGATTTTTGCCCAGTTGTATAGTTTTTACCAGCTGCTTGCCAATACAAATGATTATAGGCGTTTCTAAAGGATGAATTTCTATCAATAGTATCTCTAAATCTTGCATCAATCAAATTGATGAGTTCTGTAGAAGCAAACTCTATTTTACGATATTGCGCTGATTGAAAACCACTTGCAGGCGTTAAAGTGTTTCTAAACTTAAGATACTGTTCTCTTTCCATTCCATCAGCCATCACTGTAAAAGAACTGCATAACATATCGAAATAACGACTAATTCTACCTAAATGCATCGAAAATTTATCAGCGGTAATTTCTATTGATTTAGAGACTTGATCTATTTCCCACAACACCATTTTAAACAACAGTTCATTTACTTGATGGTACATAATAAATACCATTTCATCTGGCTGTGTTGTTCTTGGTGTTTGTAGTCCCAACAATGCATCTGTTTGAATATAATCCCAATAGGTAATTGGAGTACTGTGTAATAAACCCTCTAGCATAGAATCTACAGGAACACCCAACTTGTCGTACTTTTCTTCTATGGCTTTTAAAATTTCGTCTCTGTTCATTTTCTTTATATTCGTCATTGCGAATTTAATGAAGCAATCTGTTTATACAAAGAGATTGCTTCGTCATTCTTCCTCGCAAAGACAAAAATTTTTACAAAGTTCCTCTTTTTTGTTGTTCTCTTTCAATAGATTCAAATAAAGCTTTAAAGTTACCAGCTCCAAAACCTTTAGCCCCCATTCTTTGAATGATTTCAAAAAATAAAGTTGGTCTGTCTTCAACTGGTTTTGTGAAAATTTGCAATAAATAACCTTCTTCATCAGCATCTATCATAATTCCCAAGCCTTTGAGTTTCTCAATATCTTCTCTTAATTCGTGGCTAAATTCTTCCAAACGTCCTGGAACTGCTCTATAATATTCTTCTGGTGGAGTAGATAGAAATTCAACACCATTGGAACGTAATTGAGTTACGGTTGCAATTATATCGTCTGTAGCTACTGCAATATGCTGCACTCCTGCACCTTCATAAAAATCTAAATATTCTTCTATCTGTGAACGTTTTTTCCCTTCTGCAGGTTCATTAATTGGAAATTTGATTCGTCCATTTCCATTAGACATTACTTTACTCATTAATGCTGAATATTCTGTATGAATTTGCTTATCATCAAAAGATAAAAAGTTTTCAAAACCCATAACATCTTCATACCATTTTACCCAAATATCCATTTGATTCCAACCTACATTACCAACCATATGATCTATGTATTTTAAACCTGCAATTGGCGGATTGTAATCAGATTCCCATTTTTGGAAACCTGGTAAAAAGGCTCCATTGTAATTTTTACGTTCTACAAACATATGTACAGTTTCTCCATACGTGTAGATTCCTGCTCTAACAACTTCACCAAACTCATCTTTTTCAATTGTTGGTTCCATATACGATTTTGCACCTCTTGATGTTGTTTCTTTATATGCTTGTTTGGCATCTTCTACCCAAAGTGCTACTACTTTTACACCATCTCCATGTTTTACAATGTGTTCGTTTATTGATGATTTACTGTTTAATGGAGTTGTAAGCATCAACTTGATTTTGTCTTGTGTTAAGACATAACTCACTGAATCTTTTGCCCCAGTTTCTAATCCACGATAAGCGTGAGATTGAAATCCGAAAGCTGTTTTGTAGAAATGGGCAGCTTGTTTTGCATTACCTACATAAAATTCCACATAATCTGTTCCTAATAATGGAAGGAAATCTTGTGCCCCTTCAAATATTTTTTCTAAACCGTAGTTTACTGATTTTATTTCTTTATTACTCATTTTTTATGTTTTATAGAAAAGAGAATCAAGAAGCAAGAATAGAGACTTTTAGAGCTTATTTTGAAAGCCCATTGTCATTTTTTGAAATTCTTGAATTTTTAATTCAATCTTTGTTAATTGTTCTTTATTAATGTACTTCCTTTTAAATGCAATTATTAATTGTGTTTCTAGTTCGAAAGAAGAACCTAAAGCAATGTCAATAAAGTGAGAAAAAGATTTATCCGTTCTTGATGAACCTTCTGCAATGTTACTAGGAATTGAGATAGAACATCTACTAATTTGAGAAATTAGTCCAAATCTTTCATCTTTAGGAAAATTTTCAATTATAGATATAGACGTCATCAACAATTTCGATTCCAATTTGCCAAATCTTTAAATTCTTATAATTGTGCCTTTGCCTTTTCGCCATTCTCTTTGTTCTTTACTCTTTGCTCTCTTCTCTTTTTTACTCCAACCAAGATTTGTAATAATCTTCGTCTGCAATTTTCATTGCCTCTTCTGTTACCTGTAAGGGTTTAAAAGTATCAACCATTACTGCCAATTCTTCTGTAACAGTTTCACCAATGCTACGTTCTGTAGCTCCTGGATGTGGACCATGAGGAATTCCTGCTGGATGCAAGGAAATATGACCAGCTTCGATATCGTTTCTGCTCATAAAATCGCCATCTACGTAATATAAAACCTCATCTGAATCGATGTTACTGTGATTGTATGGAGCAGGAATTGAGTTTGGATGATAATCGTACAAACGCGGTACAAAACTGCAAATTACAAAGGCATTGGTTTCGAACGTTTGATGCACAGGTGGTGGTTGATGAATACGACCTGTAATAGGCTCAAAATCGTGAATTGAAAATGCATAGGGAAAATTATAACCATCATAACCCACCACATCAAAAGGATGTGAAGCGTATGTCATTTCAATAATTTCTCCTTGTTTCTTCACTTTGATTAAGAAATCGCCCAACTCATTATAAGTTTCTAATTCTTGGGGTCTGCGTAAATCACGCTCACAAAATGGCGAATGTTCTAACAACTGGCCAAACCAATTTCGGTATCGTTTTGGTGTGTAAACAGGGCTGTAAGATTCAACAATAAAAAGGCGATTATTATCATCATCGAAATCTAATTTGTAAATAATTCCACGTGGAATTACTAAATAATCTCCATATTTAAAGTCGAGATTCCCTAACATTGTGCGTAATTTTCCTGTTCCTTTATGGATGAAAATTACTTCGTCTGCATCTGTATTTTTGTAAAAATAATCTTTTGTCGATTCTTTTGGAGCGGATAAAATGATGTTACAATCTGAATTTGTTAAAACTATTTTTCTGCTTTCTAGATAATCGTTTTCTGGAGAAACTTGAAATCCTCTAAAACGATAAGATTTGATATTATTGGCTTTCGCTATTTTTGGTTTAACAGAATATTGTTTACCAATTTTTTTGACCATTGTTGGTCTGTGCTCGTGGTAAGAGTTGGTTGACATACCATCAAATCCAATAGTGCCAAAGAGTTGCTCATAATATAAGCTTCCGTCTTTTTTACGGAATTGTGTGTGTCTTTTGGGTGGAATTTCTCCTAATTTGTGATAAAAAGGCATAACTTTTAATGTAATAATGAATTAATAATTTAATGTAAAATGCTCTTAAAAGAACATTATTGATACATTATTTAAATTGCTCAATGTTACATTAAACGCTCATTCTGGGTTGCGCTTGATTAAGAATTTTAAGTAAGATAGTAAATCTGAATACATGTAACTCAATCGATTTCGTAATTGATACAAATATACAAAAAAGTGACTCTAATAATTTGTTAAGTTTTTTACATAAAAAAACCGAAACAAAATTGTTTCGGTTTTCTAGTTATTATTTTAAAAAGACTAAGCTGTTGGTAGTCTTTCATCAATCATTTTTAATGGCATATCACCCATTAATTCAAATACATCTAGAATACTTCTTACTGTATCTTCTTCTTCTACTTGCTCATTCACAAACCATTGTAAAAATACTTCTGATGCATAATCATTTACACTTCTAGCTTTACTAAAACATTTATAGATAGATTGTGTTACTCCTATTTCTTGATCTAAAGATGTTTCATAAATTGCTTGTAAACTTTCAAACTCATTATTTACATGAGGAATTGCAGGCGAAAGTGCTGCTCCTCCAGCATCATTAATAAAGTTAAAAATTTTCATTCCGTGCTCTCTTTCTTCTTCTGCTTGTTTGTAGAAAAATGCTTTACTATTTAATAATTCACGCTGATCACACCAAGAAGCCATGGCTAAATATGATGCTGACGCATGCATTTCTAATGCTATTTGCTCGTTTAAAACATCCATTACTTCTGGATGAATTGTCATTTGTCTTCTAATTGCCGTCTTCATAAATATTGTTATTTTCTATCAAATATACTGTAAAAACAGTTTATTTCTATAATTGGAATAAAATTTAAACCTAATCTAAATAAAAGGGAGTTCTTTATGGTAGTATAGTTAATAACTATAAAAACACAATTCGATTTCTTCTTTTAAATCTAGAAGCTTAGGAACTTCTAAATAGACAAGATGTTTTCTATCTGCTATAAATAACAATACAAAATTCTCGTTGTTGATAACATTCTCTAAATTTTCTGGAGAAGTATACTCATTTATCTTTTGACGCAATTGTAATAGCTGAGGAAAGGTGAGAAACATCTTTTTATGATCAATGACTAATTGATATTTACAAAAAGTAACTTTTTGAAGTTGTATATTGAATTGTATGTCTGTAAAAATACTCACGTTACAAAAATATGCATTTATTTAGAATAAATAAAGATAATTTTTGGTAATAATAACAAATTGAGATTGCCTCACTTTGTTCTCAATGATATTACTCAATCTTCTTAATCACTGCTTTTGGAGCTTCTTTTCTGGTTCCATCAAAACCATCTACTCCACCAACAGTAGTGTATTTCATTACATATTTTTTATCAGGAAAAATACGTTTGTAGGCACTTTGACACATTAAAGTAGCTTCATGAAAACCACACAAAATCAACTTTAATTTTCCAGGATAGGTATTTACATCTCCAATGGCATAAATACCTGGAATGTTAGTTTGATAATCTAAAGCATTATTTACTTTAATAGCGTTTTTCTCTATTTCTAATCCCCAATTGGCTATAGGACCTAATTTAGGTGACAAACCAAAAAGTGGAATAAAATGATCCGTTTCTATTATAAATGGTTCTTCACCTTTTTTAACTACTGAAACACCTTCAACTTTGTCAGTTCCAACAATTCCTTTTACTTCTGCTGGTGTAATTAAAGTTATTTTACCAGCATCCTTTAATTCTTGCACTTTATCAACCGAATCTAAAGCGCCTCTAAATTCATTTCTTCTGTGAATCAACGTAACCTCAGAAGCAACATCTGTTAAAAATATTGACCAATCTAAAGCAGAATCTCCACCTCCAGAAATAACCACTTTTTTATTTCTATAAAACTCAGGGTCTCTAATAATGTATTCTACTCCTTTGTCTTCAAAGTCTGCAATATTAGGAATAGGAGGTTTTCTTGGTTCAAAACTACCTAATCCTCCAGCAATGGCAACAATAGGCGCGTGATGTTTTGTTCCTTTATTTGTAGTTACAATAAAAGTACCATCTTCTTGTTTTTCAACAGTATCTGCTCTTTGTCCTAAAGTAAAACCAGGTTCAAATTGTTTAATTTGTTCCATTAATTTATCCGTTAAATCACCCGCTAAAATTTCTGGATATGCAGGAATATCATAAATGGGTTTTTTAGGATAAATTTCAGAACATTGTCCACCCGGTTGGGGTAAGGCATCTATTAAATGACAACGCAATTTTAATAAACCTGCTTCGAAAACGGTAAATAATCCTGTTGGTCCTGCGCCAATAATTAGAATATCTGTAGTAATCATTAATTAAAAATATCTGTTGAACAAAAATAAATGTATTTGAAGTAATTCTTTGTGACAAAAGTCACACAGCATTAAGCAACATTGATGACTTCTTCTATATGTGGAGCATACTTTTTTATAGTAGCTTCCACACCGTTTTTTAATGTCATTTGATTTACAGAACATCCAGTACAAGCGCCTTCTAACTGAACTTTAACAATGGTTTCTTCTATGGAAAGTAATTTGATATTACCGCCATCGCTCATTAAAAAAGGACGGATTTCATCTAATGCTTTTTCAACATTATTTAGAGTTTCTTGTGCTGTCATAACTTTACTTTTTAACTGCGCTACAACCACTCATATTTGTGATTCTTACAACTTCTGTAGGTGGTAAATTAGCGTTTCTTTTTAATAATTGAGAAACCATTTCTTTAGTAATTTGATTAAATGATTCTTCTAAAATGGTTCCATCTTGTAATGCCACAGGATGACCAACATCACCTGCTTCTCGAATACTTTGTACTAATGGAATTTCACCTAAAAATTGTGTTTTTATATCCTCTGCCAAATTTTTAGCTCCATCTTGTCCAAAGATATAATATTTATTGTTTGGCAATCCTTCTGGTGTAAAATATGCCATATTTTCGATAATTCCTAAAACGGGAACATTAATACTCTCTTGTTGAAACATTGCTACTCCTTTTTTTGCATCGGCTAAAGCTATATTCTGTGGTGTAGAAACTACTACAGCTCCATTTATAGGTAATGCTTGCACAATTGATAAATGCACATCTCCTGTTCCTGGAGGCAAATCAATTAAAAGGAAATCTAATTCTCCCCAAGCTGCATCGAAAATTAGTTGTTTTAATGCTTTACTTGCCATTGGTCCACGCCAAATTACTGCTTGATCTGGATCTGTAAAAAAACCTAAAGATAATAGCTTAACACCATAATTTTCTATTGGTTTCATTTTTGACCTTCCATCTACATTTACAGAAAGCGGCCTTTCTCTTTCTACATTGAACATTATATGTTGAGATGGTCCATAAACATCAGCGTCTAAAACTCCTACGTTAAACCCCATTTTAGCTAATGAAATAGCAGTATTTGCTGTAATTGTAGATTTTCCAACACCCCCTTTACCAGAAGCAATAGCAATAATATTTTTGATATTTGGAATTTCTTTTCCTCTAATCTGGTTTGGGTTTTCTTTTGGTGCTGGTTTTTCAACCTTAACATTAACTTTAACATCAATATTTTCAGCAACATTTGTTTTAATTGCTTTTGATATTTCGTTCTCAATTTTCTTTTTTGCCTGTAGAGTAGGGTTGCTAATAATTACATCAACATTTACTTCATTTCCAAAAATTACAACATTTGTTACGTTGTTATTTTCAATTAAACTTTTACCTTCTCCAGGAGCTGTAATCGTTTCTAACGCGTTATATATATCTTGTTTTTTAAAACTCATTTTTAGGTTTTAATTTATTCGGATTAATTCTAAATTGCAAAGATACAGTTAACTGATAAGAAATTAAAGTGAATAGATTAGGAATATTTATAGACTAATAGCCTGACTTTATTTGAGTTCAAAAAAAATTATTATATTTATGGAATAATTTTATCCCCCTTATTATGAAAAAAACAAACACCCTAAAGTCTGTTGTATTCTTCTTATTGATATCATTTTATTTTCAAACTTCATTTTCTCAAGATTTTGCTAAAAGTATTGCTTTAAAACCTTACTCTAAAATGTATGAGATGTCTAATAATATCGCCATTAAAAATGCGGTTTTAAATGATGGAAAATACACCTACAAATTTAAGGAAAGAGACATTTTGGTTGAAATTAAAAATGGTTTTTACTATGAATATCATCCAAAAAAAGAATTTATTAAAGCTAAAATTGATTGGATTTCTGAGTTTGAGTATAACTTAACCATAGTCGATTTAGAAATGAGAGGTGCGCCTTTTAAAATTGGTAGTATGCTTACCGCTAAAATTACTCAAATTAAAGGAAACAGATATTTCTATAAGTCTACTTTTAATAACAAAACTGGAAACGGAAGTTTTAAAAGGGTAAAATAACTTATTGTATTCTGTAAATTTGTTAAAAACTCATCAAGTTTTGATGAGTTTTTTTATGATAATTCATCAATAGGGTTCCAAAAGATTTTCTCCAAATCTTGAATTTGATTATCAATAACAACAATTCCTTCATTTTCCAATAGTTGCTGCATTAGGTTAGTTCCATCAAAATGATGTTTCCCAGTTAATATCCCTTTTTTATTGACTACTCTGTGCGCTGGAACTTCTGGTTCTTGACTTGCAGAATTGTTCATGGCCCAACCCACCATTCTTGCAGAACGGGCTGCTCCTAAGTATGTAGCAATAGCACCGTAGCTAGTAACTCTACCAAAAGGAATTAAACGTGCTACTTGGTAAACTTTATCAAAAAAATTATCAGTTTCTTTCACAATATTAAGGTCCTCTTTTTATAAGATTCTGAAACAATCTTTCGACTGCTCACAGGATAACAAGTTTAAAATGAAAAAAGCTAATACTTTAATCGAAATTTAATATAAGTAATAGGTTTACCAACTGCTAAGTATTGATTTTCATAAAAAGTTTGAGTCTCTATAACTTCTTTTGGAGCACCCTCATTTTTATAAACATTGTGGTTTGCAATTAGAATTTCATGACCCTCACCATGCAACAAACCTAAGGTATAACCGTGCATAAATTCGCTATCTGTTTTCAAGTTCACTATACCTTCTTCTTTTAAAATATGATGATATTTTTTTAGAAATGTAGCATTTGTCATTCTATGTTTAGTGCGCTGATATTTTATTTGTGGATCTGGAAAAGTAATCCAGATTTCAGAAACTTCATTTTCTCCAAAAATAAAATCAACTAATTCTATTTGAGTTCTAACAAAAGCAACATTAGGTAAATTTTCTTCGATTGCAGTTTTGGCACCTCGCCAAAAACGTGCTCCTTTAATATCGATTCCAATATAATTTTTATCAGGGTTTTTTCTTGCCAAAGCTATGGTATATTCTCCTTTACCACAACCTAACTCAACAATAATGGGATTATTATTATCAAAAAAAGAATGCCATTTTCCTTTGTAAGAAAAGTTAGTAATAACTTCTTCTCTTGTAGGTTGAATGACATTTTTAAACGTCTCATTTTCTTTGAAACGTTTTAATTTATTTTTACTTCCCAAGGTGTAAAATTAAGCTCTATCTTCAGTTCCTTCGCGTAAGAACTTGGCAGATTCTTTCATCCAGTACCAAAATAAAACTAACAAAACTGCAAGGAAAATCCAGTTCACAGTATTTGATGACCACCAATTAAAATCTCCTTTTCTAAACCAATCAAACGGAATGAATAATAAATCTGTAAATAAACTACCAATCCATCTAAAAATATTGTTTGCTATCATAACTTAATTATCTTTACCGTGCAAAAATAACAAAAGAAACAATGTTAACCAATTTTTTAGAGAAATCTAAACCAATCAATTTTATTATTTATTTAAGTTTGTTTTTTTGCTTCTTTTTGTTCGCTTTAATTTCTAGTTTTTTTGCTGATAACTTTACATGGACAAAAGTATTAGAGAGTACTCTTTTTTTTGTTCTTTTCTTGTCAATATTCTTCTTTTACAATTTTGTAGTTACTAAAAACAATCTCACATACGATCATTCTTATGCTTTCTTACTGTTTGTATTAACTTTGATCTTATTTTTAGAAAAACTTCTTGATTTTAATGTCCTTATATTATTACTCGTACATCTACTTTTTTTAAGGAAGGTCTATAGTTTACGTTCTTCTAAAACCGTAATTCAGAAGCTTTTTGATAGTGGTTTTTGGTTAGGAATTTTATTCATTTTAGAACCTTTTTCCTTACTTTTTTCTATTTTGATAGCAGCATCGATATTATTACATCAAAAAATAACCTTTCATAATTTGTTAACCCCTCTTACAGGATTTATTACTCCATTAATTATTTATTTTACTTATTTATTTTGGATTGATGGTCTAGAAGAATTTAAGCACCTATTTTATTTAAAAGTTAATAATAACATGTTTATTTTTGATGAAGATTATACTAATTGGGTATTTGGAGTGATTCTTTTATTAACTTTTTGTTCTGTATTGTTAAAATCACCGAGAGCATTGTCTGTAAATAATTCTTTTAAAAAAAGCTGGCTACTTTTAATTATCAACTTTATTATTGGTATATTTTTTGTTTTTTTAATTAAAGAAAGAAAAGGTGCCGAAGTCATTTTTTTAGCTATCCCCACAACAATAATAATGGCAAATGGTTTTGAAGTAATTCAAAAAAAGATAATTAAAGATATTCTTTTTGGTGGGTTTATTTTAGCAACAGTATTTGCTTTTTTTAGATTATAGTTTAGCTCCAAAAGCTAAATCTCCAGCATCACCCAAACCAGGAACTATATATCCTTTAGAGTTTAATTCATCATCAATAGCTGCAATCCATAAATGTGTGTTTTTTGGGAAATTCTCTTTGATGAATTCAATTCCTTCTTTAGACCCAATAACAGTAAGAATGTGGATTTCTTTTGGAGTTCCAAATTTTTTTATAGCTTCTATAACTGCTACCAAAGATTGACCTGTTGCCAACATTGGATCTGCCAATAACAACGTTTTCTTGTTTAAAGATGGTGCTGCAAAATATTCTACAACAATCTCAAACTCTGCATCATTATTTGAATGATGACGATACGCAGAAATAAAAGCATTTTCTACATCATCAAAATAATTTAACAATCCTTGATGCAAAGGCAAACCTGCTCTCAATATAGAACACAATACTATACTATTGCTAATTAATTGCTCTTGACTATTGCCTAATGGGGTTTCTATATCTTTAACAGAATAGGTCAATTGCTTGCTTAACTCATAACCCAAAACCTCACCTATCCTCTCAATATTTCTTCGAAATCGAAGAGAGTCTTTTTGGATCTTTACGTCTCTAATTTCTGCAATAAATTTATTTAAAATTGAGTTTTTTTCTTGAAGGTGATGAATAATCATTATAGGCAAATTATACAAACAAATGTAAAGCAATTACTTAAAATTTGTATATTGGCTATATAAAAAAATCAAAATAATATCAAAATCAATAAACCTAGGCTATAACAACAATTTAAGATTTATACTAGTTAGGTTTTAATAATACCACTATTAGTGGACTAACCAAAAGTTAGATAACCAAAGCGATAAGAGTTTCAGCAATTTGTTGAAACTCTTTTTTATCCTCAATTTAAATTTTATCATCAACTTTGCAAAAAGTTTTAATTACTCCATGAATTCAAGAATATTAGCATTAATTGCTGTTTTTATTGCTGCAATAATATATGGTCTAAACTACACCATAGCTAAAGACGTAATGCCTTTTTACGTAAAACCTTATGCTTTTATTTTATTAAGAGTATCTGGTGCAACTTTATTTTTCTGGTGTATTGGCTTTTTTATCAAATCTCAAAAAATCGAGAAATCTGATTATAAGAAGATTTTTTTAGCTTCTTTGTTTGGAGTAACTATAAATATGCTTGCTTTTTTTAAAGGTCTTAGTCTAACGACTCCAATAAGTGCTTCTGTTGTTATGGTAACCACACCAATTATGGTTTTAATTTTTTCTGCAATTTTGTTAAAAGAAAAGATATTAAAATTAAAAATAGTAGGAATCACAATTGGATTAATTGGAACTATTATTCTAATTGTCTATGGAAATACTTCTGAAAATAATGCTAATGATAGAATTTTAGGAAATTTTTTAGTCTTTGTAAACGCAAGTTCATACGGGCTTTATTTAGTATTAGTTAAAGGAATATTAAAAAAATACAACCCATTTGTTTTTATTAAATGGTTTTATTTATTTGGATTTATAACGGTATTACCCTTTAGTATTTTTGAATTTACAGAAATTTCTTGGTCAACTATGCCAAGCTCGATATACTTAAAAATAGGTTTTGTAGTATTATTTACAACTTGTATTACCTATTTATTTAATCTTTACGGATTAACTAAATTAAAGCCAACAACAGTAAGTGTTTTTATCTATTTACAACCAGTAATTGCAACTGTTTTTGCTTTGTTTGTTGGTAGTGATTCTTTAAATATTGTAAAATTCTTAGCCATTATTATTATTTTTGCTGGTGTTTATTTAGTTACAAAGCAAGTAGATAAACCAATCAAATAAAAACTATATTTGCATTTCATTTAAAATTACGATTGTATGATTCAATCTATGACTGGATATGGCAAGTCTGTATTACAACTACCTACAAAGAAAATAACCATAGAAATTAAATCTTTAAACAGTAAAAACCTCGATTTAAGCGTTCGTATTCCTTCTTATTACAAAGAAAAAGAATTAGCTGTTCGAAAAAAATTGGCTGAAGCCTTAATTCGTGGAAAAGTAGATTTTTCAATTTTTGTAGAAATGACTGCCGATGAAACCTCTACAACTGTAAATCATGGAATTGTAAAAAACTACATGCAACAACTTAGAAATGTTGTACAAACTGGAACTTCTGATGATGTTGAGTTATTAAAAATGGCTGTTAGAATGCCAGATGCCTTAAAAACTGAGCGTGAAGAATTAGACGAGAACGAATGGTCTGAAATAGAAAAAGGTATTCATATTGCTATTAAAGAAATTGTACAATATAGAATTGATGAAGCCGCTTCTTTAGAAATTGATTTTAAAGAAAGAATTGCCAACATCAAAAAATATTTAGAAGAAGTAAAAGATTTAGATGGTGATAGAATTGAAAATGTTAAAATGCGTTTACTAAAAGCAATAGACGAGTTAAAAGTAGAAACTGATGAAAATCGTTTTGAGCAAGAATTAATATACTATCTAGAAAAGTTAGATATTAATGAAGAAAAAGTTCGACTAGCTAATCATTTAGAGTATTTTTTACAAACCTTAGCAACTCCCGATTCAAATGGAAAAAAATTAGGATTCATAATCCAAGAAATGGGAAGAGAAATTAATACCACTGGTTCTAAAGCTAATTTTGCACCCATGCAAAAAGCAGTTATCCAAATGAAAAACGAGTTAGAGCAAATTAAAGAGCAAATTTTAAACGTTTTATAAATGTCTGATTTTAAAGGAAAATTATTTGTATTTTCAGCACCTTCTGGCTCTGGTAAAACAACCATTGTACGTCATTTATTAAAACAAGAAAGGTTTAATTTAGCCTTTTCTATTTCTGCAACTTCTCGAAAAGCTCGTGGAACTGAAAAAGATGGAGAAGATTACTATTTTATTTCTTTAAAAGAATTTAAAAACAACATTAAAAGTGATGCTTTTTTAGAATGGGAAGAAGTATATAGAGATAACTTTTACGGAACACTTAAAAGTGAAGTAGAACGTATTTGGGCTCAAAAAAAGCATGTTATTTTTGATATTGATGTTGTTGGTGGATTGCGAATTAAAAAGAAATTTCCAGAAGAAACACTAGCAGTTTTTGTAAAACCACCGAGTGTAGATGAGTTAAAAATTCGTTTAAAAAAACGTTCTACAGAGAGTGAAGATAAAATTAACATGCGCATTGCTAAAGCTTCTGTAGAGTTAGCTACAGCTCCACAATTTGATAAAATCATTAAAAACTATGATTTAGAAGTTGCTCTTAAAGAAGCTGAAGAATTGGTAGATGATTTTTTAGGATTAAAGGAAAATAAAGAAGAAAATTAAAAACGTGAAGATAGAAATATGAAGCCGTAAGTTAAACACAGACTACTTCAAACTCTCTTCTTCAAACTTTATAAAATGAAAATCGGTTTATACTTTGGTACATTCAACCCAATTCATGTTGGGCATCTTATTATTGCCAATCATATGGTTGAAAATTCTGATTTAGATGAAATTTGGATGATGGTAACCCCTCATAATCCATTTAAAAAGAAAAGTTCTTTGTTAGAAAACCATCATCGTTTTGAATTGGTATATAGGGCTACAGAAAACTATCCAAAAATAAGACCTTCTGATATCGAATTTAAATTACCTCAACCCAACTATACTGTGCATACTTTAGCGCATATTTCTGATATATATCCTGAGAAAGAATTTTGTTTAATTATGGGAGAAGACAATCTAAAAAGCTTACATAAATGGAAAAATTATGAAACTATTTTAGAGCATCATCATATTTATGTATATCCAAGAATTGCTGAGGGAACTGTGGAACATCAATTTAAAAATCACCCTAAAATTCATAAAGTTGATGCACCCATTATACAAATCTCTTCTACTAAGATTCGTAATGGAATTAAAAACCAAAAGAATATAAAACCTCTTTTAACAAAAGAAGTTTGGGATTATATTGATGAAATGAATTTTTATAGAAAATAGTTTCGCTTAAAATTCGTTGTATATTTGTGAAACATCAAATAATTTTCTGTGGCTAAAAAGAAAGGAAAACTTAAACGAAAACTAACTGATAAATACAGGTTGGTTGTTTTAAATGAAGACACTTTTGAAGAGCGTTTTTCATTAAAATTATCGCGATTAAATGTATTTATTTTAGGCGGTGTTTTTTCTATTTTATTAATTGCAGCTACTACAATTCTCATAGCATTTACACCTATTAAAGAATACATTCCAGGGTACTCATCAACAGCCTTAAAAATAAAAGCCGCTAAACTAACTTTCCAAGCAGATTCTTTAAAAACTAAATTGGCTATTTTAGAAAATTATACAAAGGCCATTAAACCAGTTCTTACTGGAGAAATTGAACCAGAAAGTATCGACTCTATTCAAACTGAAGCAAGACAACGTCTTATTGATGAAAGTAAGTTAAATGCATCTAAAGAAGATTCTTTGTTTAGAGAAAAAATAGATCGTGAAACTCGTTTTTCACTTCAAAATAATGCTAATAATAAAGTAAAATTGGTCTTTTTTGCACCATTAAATGGCACAATATCGCAAAATTTCGACACGACTTCCAAACATTTTGCAGTAGATATCGTTGCCAAAAAAGGAACTCCAGTTAAAGCAACTGCTGACGGTACCGTAATTTTTTCTGGTTGGACTACTGAAACTGGTTATGTAATAATTTTAAAACATAGTAAAGATTACATTTCTGTCTATAAGCATAACGGAACGTTATTAAAACAACAAGGAGATTTTGTGAAATCAGGTGAAGTAATTGCTACAGTTGGTTCTACAGGAGAACTAACAACAGGTCCGCATTTACATTTCGAACTTTGGAATAGTGGCTACTCTGTAAATCCAACAAATTTTATAGATTTTAAATAATGAGTATTAAATCTTTATTTGCTATTCCGTTTGCCAAATTTGCGACAAAAAAAGTCAATAAATGGGCAAACAATCCGCATAAAACTCAAGAAAAAGTTTTCAAAAACTTAATTGCAACCGCTAAAAATACAGCCTTTGGAAAAGATCATCATTTTGATAAAATAAATTCTTATAATGATTTTAAAAAATACGTAAAAGTTCAAGATTACGAAGGTTTACGGACTTATGTTGATAGAATGGTTGCAGGAGAATCTGATGTGCTTTGGACTGGAAAACCATTGTATTATGCTAAAACTTCTGGTACAACCTCTGGCGCAAAATATATTCCGATTACAAAAGAATCGATGCCAACCCATATAAAAGCAGCAAGAAATGCTTTGTTATTTTATATCGTGGAAAAAAATGATGCAAGTTTTGTAGATGGAAAAATGATTTTTTTACAAGGAAGTCCGGTTTTAGAAGATAAAAACGGAGTAAAGTTGGGAAGATTAAGCGGAATTGTAGCACATTATGTTCCTCAATATTTATTAAAAAACAGATTACCAAGTTGGGAGACGAATTGTATTGAAGATTGGGATACTAAAGTAAATGCAATTGTTGAAGAAACCCTTAATGAAGATATGACTGTGATTAGCGGAATTCCTTCTTGGGTGCAAATGTATTTTGAAAAATTAATTGAAAAAACTGGGAAAAAAGTATCTGAACTTTTCCCTAATTTTAATTTTTTTATTTATGGTGGTGTAAATTTTGAACCTTACAAGAACAAATTTGAAGCCTTAATTGGTAAAAAAATAGATTATATAGAATTGTATCCTGCATCAGAAGGTTTTATTGCGTATCAAGACAGTCAAACCGAAAAAGGGATGTTGCTACAATTAGATTCGGGTATTTTTTATGAATTTATTCCTGCTACTGAGTTTTTTGATGAAAATCCGACAAGGATTTCTCTAAAAGATGTAAAAATTGGCGTAAACTATGTCATCATTTTAAATACAACAGCTGGTCTTTGGGGTTATAATATTGGTGATACTGTAGAATTTACATCAACAAAACCATTTCGAATAAAAGTTACTGGTCGTATCAAACATTTTATATCCGCCTTTGGCGAACACGTTATTGGTAAGGAAGTTGAGAAAGCTTTAAATGATGCCATACAAGGCACTGATATCAATATTAGTGAGTTTACTGTAGCGCCACAAGTAAATCCAGAAAGTGGTTTACCTTATCACGAATGGTTTATAGAATTTGAAAATGAGCCAAAAAATTTGGAAAAATTTGCCCTTAAAGTAGATGCCTCTATGCAAGATCAAAACATCTATTATTTTGATTTAATTGAAGGAAAAGTTTTGCGTCCACTTATTATTAGAAAAGTTAAAAAAGGCGGATTTCATAATTATATGAAATCTATTGGTAAATTTGGCGGACAAAATAAAATTCCGCAGTTGTCTGATAATAGAAAAATTGCAGATGTTTTACAAAATTTTTTAATTGAAGAATAACAAAATATAATTATATATGGGAGGAGATTTTTTATTTATAGGATTAGCAATAGCTTTAGTTATTGTATACTTTTACAACAAATATAGAAACAGACGTTAATTAGTAATAGTTTGTCATTCCCAACGAAGTATGAGGAGGAATCTCTTTGTCAAAAGATTTCTCAATCGTTCCTCATTTCGAAATGACATATTCATAAAATTTTTGAATGAGTACAATTAGAATTACCAAGCAGTTTAATTTTGAAACTGGCCACGCATTATATGGTTATGACGGAAAGTGTAAAAATGTTCATGGGCATTCTTATAAACTTTCAGTTACTGTTTCTGGGGAACCAATTCAAGACAATACCAACGTAAAATTTGGAATGGTTATCGATTTTGGCGACTTAAAAAAAATAGTTAACGAAGAAATTGTAGATCTTTTTGACCATGCAACTGTCTTTAATAAAAACACACCACATATTGAGTTGGCAAAGGAATTAAAAGATAGAGGTCATCACGTAATTTTGGTTGATTATCAGCCTACCAGTGAAATGATGGTGATTGATTTTGCTGAAAAAATAAAAACAAGATTGCCAAAAAATATCAAACTGCATTCTATAAAATTACAAGAAACTGACACAAGTTTTGCTGAATGGTTTGCAAGTGAAAATTCTTAATTAATAAAAAACATTTAACTTAAAACAATATCAACTCTTTTAATCTGTTATATTTGACAAAAACTAATTCTTATGAAAGCATTTAAATATATAATTACATTTTTTGTAGCTACAATTACACTAATAGCTTGTAGTGATAATAATGATAATATTGTTGCATTAGATTTATCTGCAACAAATGTTTCTGGTACCTATAAAATTAGTAGCTTAAATGCTGATGTAACTAATACAACAGTTACTCAAGGGGCAACAGTTATTATATCTACAGCAAAAATAACAAGTGATACTTTTGAAGTTGATTTTGTATTAAATAAAAATGGAAAGTTTACAGTTAAAGGTCAATATAGAAAGATAAATACTGTAACTGCCGCGAATGGAGACGTAACAGTTATTCCAAAAATTATTAATATCGATAACTCTGGAAGTTATACCATAAACACAATTAATAGAACCATTAGTTTTAATGCCATAAATGACAATCTTTTAAAAGGTATATTTGATGTGAATTTCTTCAATGAAGATACATTAACAGTTACACAAGATTCAGAAGCTATTGATGGTTCTATTTCAACTGCAACAACAACAAAAATCATTTTTGTTAGAAAATAATAAAAACATTAAAAAAACTTGAAGCTGTTCCTTTCTGAACAGTTTTTTATTTCCCATTATAGGTATTCATAGTATTTGCTAAACCAGCAGTACCAAAAGAAGTAATCACTTTTGCTGAGGTTGGTAATCTTTCTATTAATTGGCTCGTTTCTTCTTTACTCCATTCACCTAAAACGAAATCTACTTGTCTTCCTTTCGAATAATTAGCGCCTACACCAAAACGAAAACGTGCATATTTCTGATGTCCTAATTTTGTTTCGATATCTTTTAAGCCATTATGTCCACCTGCAGAACCTTTTGCTTTTAAACGAATTGTTCCAAAATCAATATTAACATCATCGGTAATTACCAATAAATTCTCTAAAGAAATTTTTTCTTTATCCATCCAATATTTAAGCGATTTTCCACTTAAATTCATAAATGTACTTGGCTTTAATAAAATAAAAGTTCTTCCTTTAAATCGAAATCTAGCAATGTCTCCTAACTTTTCAGTTTCAAAAGCGGTATTGTGTTCTTCTGCTACTTCGTCTAGAATTTTAAAACCAATATTATGACGTGTATTGGTATATTTATCGCCAATATTACCAAGACCAACAATTAAAAATTTCTTCATCAATTCTTCTTTAGATTCAACTTTTATACCAAATAATTTAGAAAAGAAGTTTCTTAAATTCATACAACAAAAATAAGACAAGTTCTTAAGATAAATTTAACCCAATAAAAAAGCGTTACAAATTTGTAACGCTTTTCTAAATTATATTTGTAAAACTTATTCTGCAGCAGTCGCTTCTGGAGCTGCTTCAGTTGTTTCTTCTGTTTCTTCTTCAGCAACAGCATTTCTAGAAGTTCTAACTTGAACTACCACTGTATTATCTGGATGCATAAACGTATAGTCATCGTTCTTTAATTCGGTAACAAATAATTTATTTCCTATTTTTAATTTAGAAATATCAGCTGACACAAAATCAGGTAAATTAGCTGGTACAGCTTTTATTTTTAATTTACGGTTAGTAAAACGTAAAGAACCACCATTTAATACTCCTGGAGAAGTACCTGTTAATTTAACTGGTATGTTCATTGTAACTTCTTTATCATCAAATAATTGATAGAAATCTACGTGTAAAATTCTGTCAGTTACTGGGTGAAATTGAATGTCTTGTAAAATTGCTGGTATAGTTTGTCCATCAACATCAATTGATGCAGTATATACATTTGGAGTGTATACCAAGTTTTTAAACGCTTTTTCTTCTGCTGAAAAGTGAATTGGTGTTTTTCCTCCGTATATCACGCAAGGAACCATGCCAGCATTACGTAAGGCTTTAGTCGCTGACTTACCTACGCTTTCTCTTTTTGATCCTTTAATTGTAATTGATTTCATTACTTTTTATTAATTATTTACATTAAAAATTGTCCACTAATTGAGGTGTTATCTTGTACTTTATGCATAACAGCCGCAAATAATGGCGCGCAAGATACTACTTTTATTTTAGATGTAGACTTTTTTAACGGAATTGTATCAGAAACTATTAATTCTGTTAACGCAGACTCTTCAATTCTTTCGTAAGCAGTTCCGGATAGTATTGGGTGCGTACAAATTGCACGAACACTTTTGGCTCCTCTCTCTTTCATTAAATTGGCTGCGTGTGTTAACGTTCCTCCTGTATCAATCATATCATCTACCAGAATTACATCTTTACCTTCTACCTCCCCTATTACCTCCATATGACCAATAACATTAGCTTTTTTACGTTGTTTATAACAAATAACAACATCTGAATGCAAATGCTTGGAGTATGCATAAGCTCTTTTAGACCCTCCCATATCTGGAGAAGCTATCGTTAAGTTTTCTAATTGCAAACTTTTTATGTAAGGCATAAAAATAGTGGATGCAAATAAATGATCTACAGGTCTTTCAAAAAATCCTTGAATTTGATCTGCATGCAAATCCATTGTCATTATTCTTGTTGCACCAGCAGCTTCTAATAGTTTTGCAACTAACTTTGCTCCGATTGCTACTCTGGGTTGGTCTTTTCTATCTTGTCTAGCCCAACCAAAGTAAGGCATAACAGCAGTGATATGTCTAGCAGATGCTCTTTTAGCTGCATCTAATATTAAAAGCATCTCCATTAAATTATCAGAATTTGGAAATGTTGAACCAATAATAAAAACTCTTCTCCCACGAACAGATTCTTCAAAAGCTGGCTGAAATTCTCCATCACTAAAGTAGGTTATCTTTATATTTCCAAGCTTAGTACTATATTCTTTAGCAATTTTTTCTGCCAAAACTTTACTTTGCCTACAGGCAAATAGTTTTGGTGCAAGTTGATTTATAGACATTTATCTGTTTTTTGTTGTATTGTTGTAAGTGAACAAAAGTAGAAATTATTTATTGACTTTGAAATTTATTTTTTTACTTTAAAATAAAATAATTTAATACATTTGCAATCCTATATACACACTTGCTCAAGTGGCGGAATTGGTAGACGCGCTGGATTCAAAATCCAGTTCTTTCGGGAGTGTGGGTTCGATTCCCACCTTGAGTACAAAAAAGTCGAAGCTTTAAACTTCGACTTTTTCTTTGGTTATAATTTTAATTGTTAGAAACTTCTTGCAGACTTCCTTTTTTAATAACAGTACTATCTTCAGTTATTGGATAGCCTATTTTTTTTAAGTAAATCCGTATACCTTCCATGGCATTATGACTTATACAGTTAAAGTTTAAACTCCCTTTAGTAATATCAATTTCAATATTAGAAATAGTATTAAATTTATCAAGAGCAGCAATCACTTTATCTTTACAAGTATTACATCTTAAATTCTTGATGATTACTGTTGTTTCCATTTTACAAAGTTTTATGATGCGAAACTAGTATCTAAAGAGGACGTAAAAAATGATTTTTATCAGCTTTGATTAGTATTCTTTAAAGATAACCTTATGTAATTATAATAATCTTTATTAAAAACTTAATTTTTAAAACTTTTACTAATTATTTTTTAAAAGACAGCACTTCAATGTAAATACTAAAAACTAATTTTCTTAAAACAAAAAATCCCTCTTTCGAGGGATTTAAATATTAATTTATATAGTCTATTAACACTAAAACCAACCATACAACCAATATTATTTTTTATACTTATTTATTTTCCGCTTAAAAATTTAGGCTTAATAACTAACATAACCCAAGCCCAGTTTTGAGTACCTGCTGCGGCAGCCTCTGTAACTCCTTTTAATTCATACATTCCATCAGAAGCAAAAAGCTGTGAATATCCTGCAACTAAAGCAAACCCTTTAAATTTTCTTTTGTAAACTAAATCTATTTCTGTTCCTAAAGATTTTTCTCCACTTGCTAAAGCTTGCTCACCTCTAAAGTTTAATACTTTAGCCATTAAACTTGATGATTTACTTAACTTAAAATTAGCACTTGCGTGAATATCTACCAATCCGATAGAGTTTGCATGGTTACCTACATAGAAATAATCCATAAAACCATTAAATTTATGGTTGGTTCCATATAAAGGAAAGAATGCTCCTGTTTCACCTGCTCCAGCATCATTTCCACTAATTATTTCTAAACCTGCACCTAGTGTAACTTTATCTGATGCTTTTAAACTTGCATCTAAACCTAGTAAAAAAGCTCCTTTTACGCTAACATCTCCTTGTCTGTTTCCTGTTTGTAAAAATGCATTTGCCGCTAAACCAAAGTTTCCAGATTTATAGTTTAAGTGTGTACCTAAAGTTTGTAAATTACTTACACCATCAGCAGACCCAGCTCCATTAAAATCTTGAAATCCGTTATTTAGTAATAATAAACTACCTGTTAATTTTTCCCATTTTTGTTTCATATACAACATTTGCATTGTTTTGTAAGAGAAAAACCCTGCAGTATTGTATCCTGTTCCTTGAGAAATAAATCCAGTAGGATGTGAATAATCTTGATTAAAAGCCAAACCAAAATCCAACATAAAGTTTCCTTTTTTATATTTAATTAAAGCAGCATCATGATTTCGCCCTTGTTGCGCCCAATCTAATCCTCCTAAAATTCTTTGGTCATCATAAGACAATACTTGACGTCCTAACTTGGTTGATGTATTTTCCCCTAATTTAATTTCTGCCCAAGCTTGAAAAACAGCAAAAGAATTATTTTGATCGTAAGGTAAAATTTGTCTGTTCTCACCCCAAACCATAATATCTTGTAAACTTACATATACCCAATAATTATCTGTCATAAAACTTGAGTTTAACCTTACTCTGGTTGAAATACCAAAACCTGCATCTACTGCATCAGGAATTAAATTACCAAATCCATGACGATATTCTGATCTTGGTCTAAACTCTCCATCTAATGTAAACTGCGCTGTTGTAAATTGAAAACATGCTAACATTAGCCCTATAATTATGTATTGTTTTTTCATTTTTATTAGTTTTTGATTTATTTTTTATTTTGTTTTTTAAACTTGTCAAATATAAAAAGACAAAAATGTCTTATTTATGACTTTTCTCATGTTTTTATAGCTTCTTTTTAGTTGCAAATACTATTTTTAATGCTCTAAAAAGTCTATTAAATGTTTACGGTATTTATAATAATCATTGTGCTCTAACACCGATTTTCTTGTTCTTGGTCTTTTAAAATCGATATCTAAAATATCACCTATTTTTGCGCTTGGTCCACTTGTCATCATCACTACTCTGTCTGCTAAAAAAATAGCTTCATCAACATCGTGAGTAATCATTACAGCAGTGATTTTTTCTTTATTCCAAATTTCAATTAAGATATCTTGTAACTCACCTCTAGTTAATGAATCTAACATTCCGAAAGGTTCGTCTAACAACAATACTTTAGGTTTTATAGCAAAAGCTCTAGCAATACCAACTCTTTGTTGCATTCCTTGTGATAAATCGCTAGCTTTTTTATGAAACGCATCTTCTAAACCCACTTTTTGCAAGTAATATTTTGCAACATCTGTTCTTTGAGCTTTGGTTGCATGAGGAAATACTTGATTTACGCCCAACATCACATTTTGTAAAGATGTCATCCAAGGCATTAAACTTGGCGCTTGAAAAATAACACCTCTATCTGGTCCTGGACCTTTAATATGTTTCCCTAAAACTGCAATGTTTCCTCCAGAAATTGGATTTAACCCTGCAATCATAGACAACATTGTGGTTTTACCACAACCTGAATGACCAATGATAGTAACAAATTCTTCCTTACGAATTTGCAAATTCAAATCTTCTAAAACTACGTAGTCTCCTTTAGGTGTTGGATATACTTTTTTTAGATCTTTTAAATCTAACATAACATCTTTAGAAGGAAACTTAGTCTTTCCTAAAACCTCTTTTGTAATGGTACTTTCTGTTATCACTCTCATAATTTCTAATATCTAAATTGGTTTACAAAATCTTTTGGAGTTAACTCTGGCAAAATATACTCTGTTGTTGCTTCAGATTTTCGTTCATTACCTATGTCCATTAAATACTCTATAATAGCGTTTCTAGTTGCTTTATAACTGGTATTATCATTCATTTCGGTTTTATCTCTAGGACGCTCAATATCAATTTTAAACTCTGGTCCTAAAGTTGCTTTTGGTCCTGGACGTAAAGGAATAATTCTGTCTGCCATATAAATTCCTTCATCAACATCATTGGTTATTAATAGTGCTGTACGTTTGTCTTTACCCCAAATGTTTAAGATTTGATCTTGTAAATTTCCACGTGTTAAGGCATCTAATGCCCCTAAAGGTTCATCCATAATAATCATGTCTGGTTTCATAGCCAAAGCTCTTGCAACTGCAACTCTTTGACGCATTCCTCCTGATAATTCTTTAGGAAATTTGTTAATCGCTGGAGTTAAGTTTACCATATCTATATAATATGCTGCTTTACGTTTATAAACCTCTTTTTCGCGTTTTGGAAAAGCTTCTTTAACCGCCATTATTACATTTTGTTCTACTGTTAACCACGGCAATAAAGAATAGTTTTGAAAAATTACTCCTCTTTCGTGACTTGTATCCACAACGGGTTCTCCTTTAAATAACACCTCTCCACTTGTCGGCTGAATTAAACCGTTAATTAAGTTTACTAAAGTTGTTTTTCCACTTCCTGTAAAACCAACAATAGCAACAAATTCTCCTTCCTCTATTTTAAGATTAATGTTAGACAACACCTCTGTTTCATCAGTTCCTTGACCGTAGGTTTTGTATATATTTTTTAGTTCTAAATAAGCCATATTCTAGTATTAAAAGATTGAATTTTTGAATAAAAATTTATATTGCATCAGTTTTATCAAAAGACACCCAATTTTGGATGGTTAACATTAACCTATCTAACAAGAAACCAATAATACCAATAACAAACATTGCTACGATTATTTTTGCGTTAGAATCGTTGGCTCCGTTTTGAAATTCTTCCCAAACGAATAAACCTAAACCAGGACTTTGTGCTAATAATTCTATTGCAATTAGCACCATCCACGCTACCGATAATGTAATTTTCAATCCTGTAAAAATTAGCGGTAAAGACGATGGCAACACTACTTTAAATATCTTTTGGAATGTTCCCAATTTTAACACTTTAGCTACATTAATATAGTCTTTGTCTACCGTAGAGACTCCCATTGCAGTATTAACCAATGTTGCCCACATAGAACATAAACCCACACTAATAAAAGAAATGGTAAAAGAGCTATCTTCTGAAGAACCAATTAATACTGTTTTTACAATCATAAAGACTAATAAATACCAAACTACAGGCGATACTGGTTTAAAGATTTGAATAAACCAATTGAAAGCACTTTTTAATGTTGGACTTAATCCGATAAAAATTCCTAAAGGAACAGCAATTAATAAAGCCAATAAAAATCCTGCGAATACAGTTTGTAAACTTCTAAAAATTTGATCTACAAACGAAGGTCTTCCGGTATATACAATTGGGTCTTTTCCAGCTGCTATTCTTTTTTCATTTAAAGCAGCTGTTTTTTCTATAAAAGCAGCTTTATCAGCACTAATAATATTGTGATCTCTTAACAAAGACTGGAAAGATTCCCAAACCTGAGCTGGAGAAGGCAATGTGTTTGGTTGGCAACTAGAATCACCAGAAGCAATACAGGCTTTCATAGCATCTGCTGCTACTTGACCTTGATCTTGCAACGCTTTTGCAATTTTAAATTCTGCTTCTGTATTGTACAATGTTTTTGCTCCTAAGTGCCATAACCCTATAAATAAAATTATGGAAGCAAGTGGCACTATTACTTTACGTAAAAAAGCTTTGAAATCTTCTTTTTCTAACTTTCCTGTAAAAAGGTCTTTTAAGGTGATAAAAAAACTTAATCCCATAAATTTAGAGACCTTACCTAATGTTAAACTTGCTTTCATAATTTTAGTGTTTAGTGTTAATTGTTTTTATAAGTCTTAAGGAGTGTTGTGCTATTATTTTTTGTCTTTGTTTCCTATTTTAAAACTATTAATGTATCCTATTGGATCCTTTGCATCGTATTTTGTGCCGTCTATAAAATCTGTTGTTGCTGGTTTATAACCATCTGTTATTGGAATGTCTGATGCAGGAATATTACCTTCTTCTGCCAAAAGTGTTGCTGCTTTTTTCCAGATATCTGGTCTATAGATATCTTTAATGGTTTCAGAGTACCAACTAGTTGGTTTTGCATCAGGAATTTGCCCCCATCTTCTCATTTGCGTTAAGAACCAAATTCCATCAGAATAGAAAGGATATGTTGCATTGTATTTATAGAATACGTTAAAGTCAGCCATTTCACGTTTATCACCTTTTTCAAATTCAAAAGTACCTGTCATAGAATTTGCTAAAACCTCTTCTGGAGCGCCAACATATTGTGACATTGATAAGATTTTTACAGCTTCTTTTCTGTTTTCTGGTTTATCTAACCATTTACCAGCTCTGATTAAAGCTTTAGTTACTGCAATTGCTGTATTCGGATTTTCTTTCACAAACTTCTCTGTCATTACAAATACTTTTTCAGGATTGTTTTTCCAGATATCGTAGTTAGTTACAACTGGCACTCCAATTCCTTTAAAAACAGCTTGTTGGTTCCATGGCTCACCTACACAATATCCAAAAATTGTACCTGCTTCTAAAGTTGCTGGCATTTGTGGTGGAGGCGTTACTGATAATAATACTTCTGCATCAATTTGACCTTGAACATTTTCTTTAGTATACATTCCTGGGTGAATTCCTGCTGCAGCTAACCAATATCTAATTTCATAATTGTGAGTAGATACAGGAAATACCATTCCCATTTTAAAAGCTTTACCAGAGTTTTTATAATCAGTAATTACTGGTTTTAAAGCATCAGCTTTAATTGGGTGAATAGGTTTACCACTTCCATCTTTTGGTACATTTGGTTTCATTTTAGACCAAACATCGTTAGAAACAGTAATTCCATTTCCATTTAAATCCATAGAAAAAGGAGTTACTAATTTAGCTTGACGACCAAAACCTGCACCCGCAGCAATCGGTTGACCCGCTAACATGTGAGACCCGTCTAATTGTCCATCAATAACTCTGTCTAAAACATTTTTCCAGTTAGATTGTGCTTCAACAGAAACAAATAAACCTTCATCTTCAAAGAAACCTTTTTCTTTTGCAATAGCTAAAGGTGCCATATCGGTTAACTTAATAAAACCAAATGTTAACTGAGGTTTTTCAATTTCTAATTGCTTTGTTTTTGATGTTTTTGCATCAACAGTTGTTGTTGATTTTTTTGTCTCTTTACCACCACAAGCAAATAATAACATTGCTACTGATAAAATGTAAGTTGATTTTTTAAATATAGATTTCATTTTTTTAAGTTTTATTAATATACGTATTAATACTTATTTTTTTGACAAATATATAAGTAGATAAAGTTTTCATTCATGGAATTACCCATATTAAAACCTCTTTTTAAGACATGTTAAAAACTGCGACAAATCAGTTTTAAATCACAAATACCTGAATTTCAATTATTTGAATCTTATGAAGATTACTAACATTTTATACGTATTTAATTTAAGTACTAATTAGACATAAAAAAACCTTCAGGTTTTTAAACCTGAAGGAGCTATTTAATTCCTTTTATAAGTTTATTTAAGAATCTAAGAAATAGTTATGCTCACTAATTTCATTCTTTAAATTTTGTACATCATTAATCCCTATCTTCTTCCCTTTTGCAGTAATTAAACCTTCTTTTTTCAAGGCAGAAAAAATTCTAATAACTTGTTCTTCTGTGGTTCCGGCATAATCTGCATACTCTTTTCTACTTAAAGGTAAGTTTAAGAAACCTCTTAAATCTCCAAATTTTCTATGAATATAGAGTAATGTATCAATAACTCGTTCGCGAACAGTCATTTGTGAAATAGATTTTACTTTTGATTCACTTCTATTCAATTCATTAGCATAAAATAGCATCATGTCATAAGAAAACTTCGGGTTTTTTAATAATATTTTTTGCAAATACTCTTTAGAGAAGTAGTACAACTCTGTGTCTTGAAGCGCTACTGCACCAATTGAGTAATACTCTTGAGTACCAAAACCGCGATGTCCAATAATTTCGCAGTCTTTAGCAAAACGAACAATTTGCTCTCTTCCATTTATACCTGTTCTAAATACTTTAACTGTTCCTTGTTTTATAAAAAAGAGACCATTTACAGGAGCACCCTCAATAATAAACTGTTGCCCTTTTTTACATTTTAAAACAATACTTTGAGATTCCGATTCAGCTAAAAGAACATCACTGTACTTATGCACTAAACAATTCTCATTTTTGCAGACTGTAAATGAATCTTGTTTTTCTATAATTCTAAAAGATGAAGAAGTTGAAAGCATTATTATTTTTTTCAAAAATACGTAATAATACTTACTTTTAAAAAAAAGTACTTATTTTTAGAGTTATCTGAAAAAAAATCTTAATATATTATACACTTATAAAATTATTAGATACTTTTTTTAGAATTAGAAAACAAACTTCATTCTTTATAGCGAAGTTTACCAATTTCGATGTTGATAGCTACTTTTGCTAAAATTGTAAAAACTAAAGCGCCTAGAGCCCAAATACCCAAAGTAACTCCAATTTCAATTCCTGTTGGTGTATATTCTGCAATTTTTCCATATGGCCCGGGAATAAATCCTGGTACAATTAACCCAAACCCTTTTTCAATCCAAATGGCAACAAACAAAATAAAACATGCAAAATAGAGTACTTTTAAATTGTTTCTTAACTTGTGAAAAGTCAGAATTACTGTAGCTAAAACGTTTAAGGATATTGCAGTCCAAATCCAAGGTAATAATGCTGTTTTTCCATCTAAACCAAAAAACAAATAATATGCGCTTTCGCTGTGGTGTGTTGGTGCATAAAACTCTTTAAATAGTTCAGACACCAACATAATAATATTTATTTGAGCTGCAACAGTTACAACCATTGCTATTTTTTTAATGGTTTTATTAGGGACTTTAAATTCTGTAAAACTTCTTATAATAGCTAAAACTAAAATAATTAAAGCAGGCCCTGCAGCAAATGCAGATGCTAAAAAGCGTGGTCCTAGAAGTGCATTATTCCAAAAAGGTCTTGCTTGTAATCCTTGATATAAAAAGGCAGTAACTAAATGTATCCCCACAGCCCAAAAAACAGATAATATTGCTCCAGGTACATAAACCTTTTTCTTAGATTCTTTTCCTTGAAAATGCCTAAATAATATGTAAAAAGGAATTGTAATATTTAAAAACAAATAACCATTTAATACCAATACATCCCATGTTAGCATAGAATTAGGAAAATTAAAAACTCCAATGCCAGGTAACATATGCCATAAAACAGATGGCCCTCCCATATCAGCAATAACAAATGCCAAACACATTATTAATGCTGCAACTGCTAATCCTTCACCAATTAAAACTGCTTGTTTAAAATCGATATCTTTTAAAACATATGTTGGCATAACCAACATTACTGCTGCTGCTGCAACACCAACTAAAAAGGTAAAATTAGAAATATACAACCCCCAACTTACTCTATCGGTCATACCTGTTACGCTTAGACCTTCTTCTAATTGAATGGAATAACAATACATGCCTGTTAACATTACAAAAGTTAAAAGTGCCATCCAAATATGATATCTTTTAGATCCATGAGTAATCACATCTAAACTACCTTTTATTAAACTTTTAAAAACCTTAAATCGTCTCATATTTTTCTTTTATCAATTAAAAAAAATTAATCCATATAGTACCAAAACTTTGGTTCTGTTCCTAAATCTTCTTTTAATCTGAATACTTTTTTGTTTTCCAAAACCCAACGAATTGTACTATTTGGGTCTAATAAATTACCAAAAACACGTGCCCCGGTAGGACAAGCTTCTACACAAGCAGGATTTTTACCTGCTCTAGAACGTTGCACACAAAATGTACATTTTTCCATCACACCTTTCTTACGCATTCTGTTTCCTAAATAGTGTTGATTTTTGTTAACTTCAGCTTCAGGAACTTCTGGCTTACTCCAATTAAATCTGCGTCCATCATAGGGACAAGCTGCCATACAGTACCTACAACCTACACACCAATCGTAATCTACAACCACTAGACCATCTTCTTCTCTCCAGGTTGCTTGTACAGGGCAAACCTCTACACAAGGTGGATTATCACAATGAAAACATTGGGTGCCCATATAAAAATGGCCTTTTGCAGGTACTTCGTGATAATAATTATCATCTGCTTCATTAAAGTTAAACCCTTTACCATCTTTCATTTCATGAATTCGGATATACTCCATTTGTGAGTTTCTATCTTGATTGTTTTCTTCAACACAAGCACTTACACAATCCATGTAACCCTTACATTTCGAGATATTAAAGGCATACCCAAACAACACATCTTTTTCGGCATTTTTTGATGACATGTTTATGGTTTTACCAGTTCTAATTTGATAAGAACGAACCAACCTCTCTACAGTTTTTTTCTTCTCATCATCAGACATTAATTTGTAGTTGCCTTTAAACTGTTCTTCCCAATCTATCTGGGCTTTTTCTTTAGATTCTTTATCCGAAGTAACGCTTGTACAAGATGATACTGCTCCGGCTCCAATTAATAAACTTGCCGTTAATTGTTTAAATGCATTTCTTCTGTTCATTTTTACATCAAAAACCTGATCAAAACCATCTTTTTTGGTTTCTTCTCCTATAGATGCATTAACTGCAGCTTCTAAAAAATCGGTTTCAGTTAACTCTTCATTATTTTGATGAGATCCACACTCTCTTGTATTACTACCACAAGTACATGAATGTGTCTTTCTATTTTGCTTTTGCCTACTATTTAGGTTTAAAGAAAACCATTTGTTTTTATTATCACTCATGCCTAATTATTTTCTTTCTTTAATTTTTTGCGTATTAAAACGCGCTGGCCATCTACTCTCAAAGTGTGGCTTATGTGGATTATGACAGTTTACACAAGTCATGGATGCTCTTGGTGGTGCCCAACCTCCAATTTTTTTTCCATGAGCCCCACCTTTCCAATCTTTAAACTGTTTTGAATGACACTGACTACATAAGTTATAACTCTTATTAAAATCAATCTTTAAACCTGTTAAACTCTTTAACTCATCCATATTCTTTTCATTGTGACATGTCGTACAGCTCATCGTTTTTTTATCAGCATGATTTAAAACAATGTCCCAATGCGCCTTTTTAAAATCTTTGCTTTGTAATTTATTCAATGGTTTTGTATGACATTCAGTACAAGCATATGATTTTATTTTACTTTTTCTCTCTGGTATTAAAAATGTGTGATCTCCTTCACTAATTTTTATCATTTTAATATCATCAAAAAAATCTTCAGATGAAACTGAAACTCCATGATAATTTTTACTTTTTGCTTCAATTTTATCTGTAATACTATGATACTCTTCTTCTTTGTGTTTACAAGATGAAACTAAGATTATCAATAATAAAACATATATAATTCTGTTGCGTTTATTCATTTTTAATATTTTTTATAAAAATACCTATATCCTTAACTTCTTTGTTGTTTATAACATGGCATTGTCTACAATTAACACGTTCTGGATGAGAAACTCTAATTTCTTTTGGAGCACTTGGACCCGCATGACAAGACAAGCAATTTTCATGCATTTGTATTTGATGGGGAATTATAGGAGGACTTGTTAAAAGAGCATTATTATTTCCAACAACAGGTGCTTTTAACTTCTGATATTTTCCTGATTGAAATAGTGTATTTTTTTGCTGTTCTACATGACATTGTTTACAACTCACTAATTCTGGATGAGGTACAACTGGGGTATAAGCACTGTATTTTTCTACAAAACCTCCATTTTCATGACATTTTAAACAACTATTTTCGCCTACATTTTGTTTTTCATCTATTGGATGCGGAATACTGGGTGGCGCTCCATGATAAGCTCTATTTTTATAATATGTCTTTAAACTTCTTTCGTGATTCTTATCTATTGGCATATTTGCATAATCAATTGCAAATTTAGATCTCTCAAAAACTCCTGTTTCCGAAGGAATAATTGGTGTAAGATTACCTCCTTTTAAGGGGATATAGGCCTCCTCTTTGCCTGATTCATAACTATAATTCCATACCGTAATAAAAGCAGCGAAAAGAATTACAAATAATGATATGATTCCTAATCTTTTTTTCATGGCTTAAGCTTTTTCTATTCTTACCGCACACTTCTTATAATCTGGCTCTTTAGATATGGGACAAAATGCATCTAAAGTAACGTCATTAATCAACATATTTTCGTCAAAAAATGGCACAAAAACCTGTCCTTTAGTAGGCAAACCTCTTTTATTTATCGATGCAGGTAAAATACATGAACCTCTTCTAGAAATAACTTTTACATTTTCTCCATCTCTAATTCCCATGTTTTTAGCATCTTCTGGATGAAATTCTACATAAGAGTTCGGAACTGCTTTATGTAAAACTGGAATTCTTCTCGTCATTGAACCCGTGTGCCAGTGTTCTATAACTCTCCCTGTATTTAACCAAAAAGGATATTCTTTATCTGGAAATTCTGCAGCAGGCTCATAAGGACGTTGCCATATAACAGCTTTTCCATCTGGTTTCCCATAAAAATGAAAATCTTTCCCATTATCACAAGCCGGATCATACTTAGCATTAAACCTCCATTGAGTTGATTTTCCATTAACATAAGGCCAGATAGCTCCAGATTCTTTTTTCAGAACTTCTAGTGGCGCCATTCCATGTTTAGCACCTTCATGAAACTGACGATATTCGTTGTAAATTTCTTCAACATGATTTTCTTCGCTGTAAGGAAATAAATCACCATACCCCATTCGTTTTGCCACCTGTATGGTCATCCACGCATCTGGTGTAGTTTCACCTGGGCCTTCTACCATTTTATCCCAATGTTGCGTTCTACGTTCTGAATTTCCGTACAATCCAGATTTTTCAATATGCCATGAAGCTGGTAAAATAACATCGGCAACATCTGAGGTTGGTGTAGGAAAAACATCAGAAACTACCACAAAACAAGATTCTTTTTCCATTGCAGGTCTATATCTGCTTGTTTTTGGTAAAGACACTAAAGGGTTTACAACTTGTGTCCAAATAAATTTAATGTCACCTCTATCTACTGCTCTAAACATTTCAGTTGCATGATAAGTAGGTTTTGAAGGGATTCTTTCTACAGGAACTTTCCAAATTTTTGCCGCTAAAGCTCTATGCTTTGGATTCATTACCACTCCTTTTGGTAGTTTATGTGTAAATGTTCCTACTTCTCTTGCTGTACCACAAGCAGAAGGTTGTCCAGTTAATGAAAAGGGTCCATTACCAGGTTGTGAAATTTTACCCGTTAATAAATGAATATTATACATCAGGTTATTCATCCAAGTTCCTCTTGTGTGTTGGTTCATTCCCATACACCAATAAGAAACTACTTTTTTATTTGGATCTCCATAAATCGAAGCCAAATACTTAATGTCTTTAGCAGAAACTTTAGAATATTTTTCAACTTTCTCTGGAGTATAATCTTCTAAAAATGTTTTATACTCATCAAAATTAATTTTTATTGGTTTGTCTTTAAAGCTAAATTTGTCTTCCATTCCATACCCTATCTTAGTAAGCCCTTTACTAAAGTTAATATGATTATCAACAAATTTCTTATTCATCCAACCGTTATTTATAATTTCATAACAAATGGCATTAGCAACTGCTAAATCTGTTTGAGGTTCAAATAAAATAGACCTATTAGATGCAGTACTAGATCTTGTTGTTCTGGTTGCAAAATCAATAATTTTTGCTCCTCTTTTATTTTTTTGTTCTAACATTCTCGAGAATAAAACCGGATGCATTTCTGCCATATTATTTCCCCAAGTAATAAAATAATCTGCGTGCTCAATATCTTCGTAACAACCCATTGGTTCATCTGCACCAAAGGTGGTTAAAAAACCTGCTACCGCACTAGCCATACACAAACGAGCATTACAGTCTAAATTATTGGTTCCGATAGCCCCCTTCATTAGCTTAGAAGCTACATATCCTTCAGGAATGGTAGACTGACCAGAAGTGTACATGGCAACAGCATCTTTACCATGTTTTTCTATGGTAGATTTCATTTTACTAGCTACAAGATCTAAAGCTTCGTTAATTGGCGTTTTTATGTATCTACCATTTTTCTTAACAAGTGCGTGGGTTAATCTATCACTAGCCTGAATACACATAGTTTGATGATATCCTTTTACACACAATAAACCTTTGTTTACCGACGATTTTGGGTCCCCTTTCACAGCAACTGCTTTACCGTTTTCTACACCTACTAAGATTCCACAACCTACTCCACAAAAACGACAAGGTCCTTTTTTCCATTCTAAATTCCCATCAGTAACTCCTACCAATTGCTCATTAGCAAAAACAATTCCTGGAAACATAGTTGCTGCCGCAGACATTGCTGCTGTGGCTGCCATTTTTTTAATAAAACTTCTTCTGCTTGATAATGGTGCACTCATTTGTAATTATTTTTTTGGTGTATTAAAGCCAGAAACTAACGCAAGTAATTTTAAACTTTTAAAAGTTTCTATTTTCTGTTTTAAAATATCGTCTTCTGTATCGCTCGCTGTATCGGTAACAAGAACAAGAACCTCTTTATTATCTGCAGGAATTATTTCGCAATTCTCTAAGGCAGTTAACTCATTTACAAGTTGTTCTTTTTGTCCTGTATGTGGATGTGCTAAGTAGCTTTTTATAGGCATTTAATATTTTGTTTTTTATAATCGGATAAAACTATCTTTTATTCTTTTATTATAATATGATAATTATCATGCAACAAAAAAACCCTCTTTCTAAAAGAGGGCTGAATATGATAGTAATGTGTATATGATTTTAAAAGTCTAGATTTATTTTACTAAAACTCTTTTTTTGAAATTGCTTTTTGGAGCTTCACAAAGTGAACATATGTAGGTTTCTGGCAAATCTTTAAACAGAGTGTTTTTAGATATGTTTTGTGTAATGTCTCCATAAGTTTCATTGTATATTGTTAAACAGTCTTGACATTGATATACTTCTTCTTCTAAAGTTTCTTTTTTGTTTTTTTGAACAACAACTTCTTCTTTTTCAGAACCTAATTGATCAAAATACAACTGACTCAATTCCATCAATAAACCAGGTAACTCAACCTTATCTACATCTTGAACATGTGTAATGTATTCTCTTGTATTTGGGTCAAAATTTTTAGCATATAATAAGTTGTAAGTATCTCTTGTTTGAAAATTTCCAATCAATTCGGGTTGTTTGTTTTTCTCTACAACAATAGATGTAAAGTAATAAGAAGACTTGCTGTAATCTGTTATTCCAAAGGTTAACCCATAAGTACTGATGTCGTTTTGATCAAAATTTGTAACTAAATATTTTTTTAGATTTAAAGCATCTTTATTTGCCACAGGTAAATGCCAATTTAATTCTAACATCGAATGACGCACATTAATACCTCTTTTACCTAAAAATTTTTCCCAAACTAGTTTAGATTCTCTTGGAATTCCTTTTACTATAAAAGATTTCCACGGTGTAATAGATATTTTACCAATCTTATTTTCTGAACACAATTCACACATATCCTTTAGAAAAGAAATGTCGTATTTGTTATTTCTCCAATACAAACCCAACCAATATTTATCTATTCCAATTTTGTTCATCCCTTCAAAATAAGGAAAGGGATAAAAAGAGACTTCTAAAGGTTTATCTACTGTTCTATTGTTGGTGTCTACAGCATCACTTACCAATTCAAAAATGGTTTCAATAGTTTCTGGTTCTTCTTGAAGGATGTTTTCTATGGCAGTTTCAATCTTATCTAAATCCCAACTATAGATTAATGCAGGATACATTTTTGTAGTTTTCCACTCAGGTAACCTAATGTACAAATACCAATAATCTTCGTGTTCTGAAGCAATAAAATTGATGTGTCCTGTAAATAATGGAACCAATCTTTGTTTAGGATCTGTAAGGTTTATTTTTAGTTTCGATTTTGCACCAAATTGTTCTAAAAGGTATAAATATCTATCACCTGTTAGCCAAGAAGTACTCGGAAAAATATCTGCACAAACATAAGAAGAAACAACATTTTCTACACCCACTTCATTAAAGTCTACAACTTTTAATTTATCAAATTGATTTAAATCTTCTGGTTTTACTTTTTTAGGCAATAAAATATCTTGCCTAGACCCAAAAGAAATGGTTTTACAACCCAAACTTTCTACAGAATCGCAAATGTATTTTAATTCTCCAGGAGATAAAACTCCTCCTTTAACAATAACTCGATTTAACAACTTGTTCATATTCCTACTTTTGCGTTATTCAGTATTTCTCTCACTTCTGTTTTACAACTTCCACAACCCAAACCTGCACCTGTTTTATTACATAATTCTGTAAAATTGGTACACCCATTAGCAATGGCTTCTTCAATATTTCCAGAACCTACTTGACTACAAGAACAAACCAATTCTCCTAACATTGGCACATCATTAGAAGCGCCTCTTAACAATGTATTTCGTTTGTCAGACATTTCGATTTTGCTTTCTATCATTGTTTTGAATTCTGCAAATTCGTTTTTATCGCCCATTAAAACTGCGCCAATTAACAAATCGTCTTTAACAATACACTTTTTATAATAACGTTTAGAGATGTCTGTAAAAATAACTTCTTCGTAACTATCATCGTTTTCTGGGACTTCAATTTCGCCAATACTACATAGATTTAAATCGTTAAATTTTAAGATATTCATTAATACAGAACCTTTGTAAGATTCACTAATATCTCCTGCAATAAAATTAGCCAAAATACCCGCTTGTTCTTCTGCTGCTGATGTAATTCCAAATAATTTGTTGTTAAATTCAGCTATTTCACCAATGGCAAAAATATCTGGATGAGAAGATTGTAAATGTTGATTTACTTTGACACCTCGTCCGCAAATAATTCCGTTATTTTTGGCAATTTCAATGTTTGGTCTTGTACCAATTGCATAGACAATTGCGTTGGCTGTAATGTATTTTCCAGATTTTAAGTTGATGGTTAATTCGCCTGTATCTTCATCATCAAAAACGGTACTTACTTCATTATCAAAATAAATTTGAATACCTCTTTCTTGCACATCTAAAGACAATAATTTACTTGAAATTTTATCTAATTGGCGTTCCATTAAACGAGAAGCTCTTTGAATAATAGTAATTTTTACATTTTTATGCTTCATTGCAGCTGCCAACTCTAAACCTAATAAACCTCCACCAACAATAACTACGTGTTGTTGTTCTGGTGGTAAACCTGTGTTGTCTAAATATTTTTTAAACTGATCTGCATCATTTTTATTACGCATTGTAAAACGACCTGGCAAATCGATTTGAACATCTCTTGGAATAAAAGCACGACTACCTGTGGCTAAAATTAACTTATCAAAATTGTGAATTTCTCCATTAGAATCTGTAACATTTTTTTTCTCTTTATCAATTTTATCAATAACCGTTTCTGGATGAACTTTGATATTTAATTTGCTTAACTCAGCATTTTTAATCTTTAATAATTGTTCCCAAGAAAGTTCTTCAGTGATATATTCTGGCAATAAAACTCGGTTATAGAAGAGGTTAGATTCTTTCGAAAAAACGTGAATTTCATCAACTTCATTATAATCTCTATAATTCTGTAAAAATCGAAAAGCCGCTGCACCAGCACCTGCTATAATTATTTTCTCTTTTGGTTTTTTATATTTTGAAACTGAAACTGAAGTAAACTTAAAATCTGGTTCTTTTGAAACAGGGTCTATGTGCGTGTTTGTTAAATTATTGGCTCTATTTAAATTACTTTGCAACACTTTACCCCAATGCATAGGTAAAAATACCACACCTTTTTTAATAGCATCTGTAATTTTAGCACGAACCCTAACTACACCATTTGTGCTTTTAATTTCGGTAATATCACCGTCTTTTATATTATTTAAATAGGCATCAACTAAATTAATTTCTAATACAGGTTTTGGATAATGTGTTTTTAATCTTGATACTTTTCCTGTTTTTGTCATTGTGTGCCACTGATCTCTAACACGACCTGTAGTTAAAATCAACGGAAATTCTTCGCATGTTTTTACGGATGTATTTTCTAAGGATGATGGGATATTAAAAATGGCTTTTTGAGATGGAGTATAAAACTTTTTATCTTCAAAAAGACGTGGAGTTCCAGAATGACGATATTCATTTACTGGCCACTGAAAAGTACCTTCGTTTTTTAATCGATCATAATTTAAGTAAGAAACATCAATATTTGTGCCTTTGGTCATTGATGCATATTCATCATAAATTTCTGATGCGTTGTTAAAATTAAAGCCTCTAAAACCCATTCTTTGCGCAAAATCGCAGAAAATTTCTACATCTGGTCTTGCTTCTCCTGGAGCCTCAATTTCTTTTGGCAAGTAGGATATTCTTCTTTCAGAATTAGTCATTGTTCCTTCTTTCTCTAACCAAGCAGCAGCTGGCAAAACCAAATCAGCAAATTTTACTGTATCTGATTTATGAGAAATTTCTTGTACAACAACAAACTTAGAATTTGCCATTGCTTTTTCTATTTGATTAGAATTTGGTAAGCTTACCAATGGATTTGTACACGCAATCCAAACTGCTTTTAATTTTCCACTTTCCAAAGCATCAAACATTTCTGTAGCTGTTAATCCTGGTTTTGGGTTGATTTTATCTACCCCCCAAAATTGTGCAACTTCTCTTCTGTGTTCTGGATTCATTAAATCTTTGTGAACCGCTAATAAGTTTGCCATTCCTCCAACTTCACGACCACCCATAGCATTGGGTTGCCCAGTTAATGAAAAAGGGCCAGAACCAGGTTTACCAACTTGACCAGTAATTAAAGATAAATTTAAAAGTGATACATTTTTATCTGTACCCACAACACTTTGGTTTAGACCCATTGCCCACATACTGATAAAACCACTAGACTGTCCAATAATTTTGGCTGCTTTTTGGATATCATCTTCTGAAACACCACAAATTTTAGACGCTTCTTTTAAACTTGTTTCAAAAATGAGTTTTTTGTAATCTTCAAATCCTTCTGTATATTTTTTTATAAACGTTTTGTCTATCCATCCTTTTTTAAACAAACATCTTGCGATTGCATTGTATAAAACGACATCAGTTCCAGGAATTAATTGCAAATGTAAATCTGCAAAATTTGCTGAGTCTGTTTTACGAGGATCAATTACAATAATTTCTACATCCGGATTTTCCTCTTTTCTTTTTTCTATCCTTCTAAATAAAATAGGATGACACCAAGCAGGATTTGCGCCTGTTATTAAAAAAGTATCTGCCAATTCTATATCTGCATACGAAATAGGCACACTATCTTCTCCAAAAGTTTTTTTGTAACCAACTACAGCAGAACTCATACACAAACGTGAGTTTGTATCAATATTATTCGTTCCTAAAAAACCTTTTGTCAGCTTATTAGCTATATAATATTCTTCTGTTAAACTTTGTCCTGATACGTAAAAAGCTACAGAATCTGGACCATGTTTTTTGATAATGGATTTAAAAACATTAGCAGCTCTATCTAAAGCAGTATCCCAAGAAACACGCTCCCTTGGATGTGAACGAGACCATCGCATTTCTGGATATAAAATTCTGTCTGAAATATCATTGGCAACATAATGCAAGTTCATCCCTTTAGAACATAACATTCCTTGATTTACAGGATGGTCTTTATCTCCTTCAACAAAAACCTTGTTGTTATTGTCTTTTTTTACGATAATTCCACAACCTACACCACAATAAGAACAAGTTGTTTTAATTTCTTTTTTCATCATTTTAGACTCAGGTTTCATACTAAATAAGGCATTAAATTTTTACTATCCAAACTTTGATTTTATTATTCTGAATACCTTAAAAAACAGTACTTTGAATTTGTAAATCAATAAAAAAAGATACCTTAAATTAGCTTTTTACTTTTACAGGAATTAATTCAGGTGCAATTATATTTCCATTGTTTTTAACTTCTTCCTTCTCTTCTTCTAAAGAAAATTTAATTGTTAAAGCAACAATACCAGTTACCACAACTACAAAACCAATTAACAAATAACCACTAGAAACTGCACTTGAAGATGCTGCCGCTTGTGCCGTTTTTATAACCTGTTCTCCTAATCCCTCGTTAGCAGTAATAGCCGCTTTTTCTGCAAATGCAGATTTAGATTTTAACAACATTGCAGCTAAAAAAGCACCAACATTACCACCAGCACCAACAATACCAGAAACAGAACCGATGGCCTTTTTGTTGATAAATGGCACTACAGAGAAAGTTGCACCTTCTGCCATTTGAACACTCAAACTAAATAAAATTAATAATACAATACCTACAATTAAACTAGTGGCACCTGAAAAAGAAATCAGAACTATGCCTTGTAGTGTTAATATAAAAGATAAGAATAATACACGACCTCTTAATCCTTTTAGTTTTCCGAACTTATCACCAAAAAAACCACCCAATGTTCTTGCAAAAATATTCATTAAAGCAAAAGACAGAACAATATTCCCTGCTGTTACCCTTTTTAATTGAAAAGTATTTTGCAAATAATCATCCATGGTTCCGTAAACTGTTAATTCTATTCCAAAACTTGCAGCATACACTACAAATAAAATCCAAACTCTATAATCTTTTAATACCTCTAAAAAACCTATTTGATCTTTCTTTGTAAAAATCATTTCTCCTGATTCTTTTAAATCTTTAAAATTACCTTTTGGTGTATCTTTTGTAAAAAAGAAATATATAATTCCCATACAAAAACAAATAATACCTGCAATAACCATAGAATACCTCCAAGCCTCTGCATCTGCTACTCCAAAACTTACTACAGCGGCTGCAATTAAAGGCATTCCTAATCTATTGGCACCACCACCTAAATTACCCCATCCTGCAGAAGTTGCATTTGCAGTACCAACTATATTTGGCGCAAACATTAGAGAAGTATGAACTTGTGTAATTACAAAAGAAGCTCCAATGAAACCAATAAATAACCTACAAACCAAAAATTGAGTGGGTGTTTCTACTAGACCACAAAGAATAACTGGAATAGCACCCAACATCAACAAATATGTATAACACAATCTTGGACCATATTTGTCACACAATTTACCTATTAATAAACGAGCAAAAACTGTCCCTGACACAGCTAATATGATTGAATTCCATTTTTGATCAGGTGTTAATCCTAAATCTTTTACTACATCTGGCATAAAAGGAACAATGCCAAACCAAGAAAAGAAGCATAGAAAAAATGATATTGATGTAATCCAAAATGTACGAATTGATACGTTCTTAAAATTGAGTAAACTTAACTTAGTTGCTTTCTCTTGAGATAAATTTGACATGATACATATTTTTATATCACAAAACTAAGTATAAATACTTAATTTATGTGTATAAAATTACGTAATTTTTAATTATTAGAGATTTAACAATGGATGTTTTTTATTTTAAGAATATCTTAAAAAAACAAGTTGAAAATGAATTGATTTTAAATTACCTGAGAAGAAAACTATGTTAAATTGTACTCTTTAGCCTTATTTGTTAGCTCCATTAGGTTTTTTACCTCTAATTTTTTCATCAAATTAAAGCGATGTACCTCTGCTGTTCTTTTGCTAATTTTTAGTTCGTCAGCTATATCTTTATTATTTTTTAACTCTAAAACTAAACTAAGTATTTGTTTTTCTCTTTTAGTGAGTTTAAATGGTAATTCTTTTGGAGCCTCAGTTAAAGGTTCTATTGAATTATTAGTATTTCCATTAACAAAATTACTCATAATTATTGCAGTAACATCACCTGTAAAATATTTACCCCCTGAGGCAACTTTTGTTAATGCTTTAATAAATTCATCTTTGCTTGCTCCTTTTAACAAATATCCATCAGCTCCGGCTTGGATAGATTTTACAACATATTCTTCAGAATCGTGCATAGAGAGCACCAAAGTTTTAACATCTGCGTGGTTTTTATTAACCTTAGCAACTACCTCAATACCGTTCATTTCTGGCATTCTAATATCAACAATTAAAACATCTGGTTTGTTCTTAGCAATTACTTCTAAAGCTTCTTTTCCGTTTGAAGCTTCATCAATAACTGTTATTCCTGTTTGATCTTCTAAAAGTGCTTTGATACCATTTCTAACCAAAACATGATCGTCTGCTAATACTACATTTATCATAAAAACAACTCATTTATACTTACAAAAATACGCTTTTTAAGTAAAACTACGTATTTAAATTGGGATGTTAAACGTTACTCGTGTTCCTTTTCCTGGTTCTGAGTTTAAAAACATCCTTCCATCAATATATTTAATCCTTTCTTTCATAAAGGTCATTCCCATTCCACCATCACCATTTTTTACTTTTTTAACTTTAGAAGGCTCAAAGCCTATACCATTATCATCAATAACAATACTTAGTATTTTTTTACTATGTGAAAGTGATACCAAAATGTGTGAAGACTCTGCATACTTAATAGCATTATTAATTGCCTCTTGAGTAATTCTATAAATGTTGATTTCTTTTAACGAATCTAAACGTAGATTAAAATGCGTTTTATTGTAAAATATGATTTCCTTACTTGTTAACCTCCCTAATTCATGGGTTAGTTTTGTAATTGCGGGCACAATTCCATGATCTGACAACTCGGGAGGTGTTAAATTAAAAGTTGCAGTTCTTACACCTTTTATAATATTAGTTGTCAACTCTTTTAAGTCTTTAATTTTTATTTTCGTTTTGTCTAAATCATTAATATTTATACTTTCTAAATTGTATTTTAAACCCGTTAACATTTGTCCAATTCCATCGTGAACGTCTTTTGCAATTCGGTTTTGCTCTTTTTCTTGATTTTCAATAATCTTACTTGAGATTATTTTTTGTTGATTCATTTTTTCTTCAAAACTTATAGCAGTTAATCTTTCAATTTCTAATTGAGCCATTTTCCTTTCAGTAATTTCTGAGGCTATAATCAACAATTCTAAACTATCTTCAGAAGGTATATAAGGGATAATTGACATTTCTAACCAAATTGTTTCGTCATTCTTTAAAGTTCCTTTTACTTCTCCTTGCCAACCTGTTTTTTTATTTTGATTGATTAAATTTTCAATTAAAAGCTGCTCACTTTCTTTGTTTGATAAAATTTTCCAAAACAAAATTTCTTTATTAATTTTTGATAATTTAAACAGACGAGAAAATTTGTTTCCGATGTGAATTACATTTCCACTTGCAGAAATTCTAGCAAACAACAATGTTTCATCCATTGCGTGGCTTAAAGCACGTAATTCTTTGATTGATTTTTCTTTAGCAAAACTTAATTCATCGGCATCAAAAGCCATTTTCTTTGCTTTTTTTTCTGCGGATAATAAATCTGACAATGTAGCTCTTACTGATTTTGCTGTTGGCCAAAAGATAAATAAAAACTCCACTAAAAGAATCAATAAAGTTAGCGCCATTAGTGAAAATTCTAACTTACGTAACCAATCAACTTTTTCTTCAGCTTCCAAATCATATTGATTTACAATATCATCCATCATCAACAAAAAAGAACGCTCGTTTTTGGTAATTTTTTTGATATTTGATGCTAAAGAATCAATAGAAATTGCTGGATTTTCATCCAATTGATTTACTATAAGTTTTGAAGCATTACTTATGGTATCAAAAACTGAGTTTATAGCACGAAACTTATTTTTTATTTTTTCACTATTATTTTTTGGAAGTCCTAAAGAATCATTACCATTCTGCAATGAATAATGAGAAATCTGCCATAAATTTAAAGTTTCTCGAATTTTATTTTTGAGAAGAATTCTACTTTTTTCATCATTAGATATAGAAAGTGAAACAACATCTTTTGTCAATTTCTGACTCAACATTCTTTGCCTACCAGCAACGTTAATTATTGTAGAATCACTTTCTTGATTGTCTAAATGATTGCGAACTAAAATTTGACTAACAATTACAGAAAGCGCAATTGTACTTAAAGCAATAATGTACAAACGGCTTAATTTATCAAACGTTCTTTGGTCTAATGAATTGCCGTTTTTTGTCATTTTAAAATTACATTTTTTAAGAAATAGCTTGTTTTACTAAGTCTAAACTTTTTTCTGAAAAAGGTAACTGTAAAGCAGCTTCATGTCCTTTTTCAGACATTTTTACCCAAGTTTTTTGTAAAATATCAATTATCTTTTCATCAGAATGTTTTGCTGCAAATTCATCAAAGTAATAATCTAAAAATACCAAGCAAATCACATCTTCTAAAGCTTGAGATTCTTCGTTTTTCTTAATTAATTTTTTAAGGATAATTTTCTTTACTCTATCTACAAATTCATCATCAAAACCTACTTGTCCTAAAATTTCACCTGTAGTATTTGCGTGCATTTTTTTAAGTGTTTCACGCCATTTTAGATAGCCAACTCTATCCATAGGAAACTCGTTTCTAGCAATTTGCCATCTGCAAATGTGTTGCGCTCTTGCAGCTATTTGCAAGGCTTTTGATGCATTTGGATTGAATTGCAACAGCTTTCTTGTCATCCTTTGAGAGTACAACAACTCTTTTGGATACTCAAAACCTGCAACTGCATAAGTATTAGGATCTTCAGCGTTTTTTTTATCAATTAAAGCAATTGCAGTTTCAAATCTTGTTGGCTTCATTTTTTGGTTTTCTTAAATTAGATTTGATTGCCTTTTTGATTAAAATGGAAAACCTAACAACATTGAATGCTAAATAGATTTTTCGATTTTACTTCATTTCTCTCAAAATGACATCATTATAAATTTATAAAATCTTTTATTCTAAAAAGCCAATATACACATTTTCTCCTTCAATTTTTACAGGATATGTAGCAATAGCATCTAAATCGCCATTTAAGTTTTCTCCATTTTCTAATGAGAATGTTTTTTTGTGCAAAGGACAAGCTACTTTTGGCAATCCTTTATCATCACCAATCATACCTCTACTTAGCACCATTTCCATTTTATGTGGACATACATTTTGGCAGGCATACCATTTGTTAATTCTCGCAAAATTAAACACTGCTATTTGTTTGTTTTTGTATTTTACGCAAGCACCACCATCTTTTGGAAAATCTTTTGTTGATGCTGCTTTGAACCAAACTTTTACGTCTTCTAGTTTTGTGGTTTTATATTGTTCGAGTATTGCTTCCATTTTTATTTAGTTTTTAAAGTTGAATGTTTAAAAGTTCATAAAGTTTTCAATTGGAAAGTATTTTTAACTTTCAGACTTTACAACTTGAAACTTTTTAACTCATTTTACACCCAAGGTTCTGGCATTTTTTGATCTCTCATTGGTACAAAAACAATGTTATCATCTTCTTCATCAGAATTTACAAAATGATTGAATCGCTTCATTACTTCTGGGTCATTTACAGCTTGAGTCCATTCGCATTCAAACTTGTTCACTAAGGTTTGCATCTCTTTTTCAAGATCATCTACAATTCCTAATTTATCATCAATAATCACTTCTTTTAAATAGTCTAAACCACCTTCTAAACGCTCTTGCCAAGCAGCAGTTCTTTGTAAAGGTTTTGCAGTTCTCATATAGAACATTAAATATCTATCTAAGTATTTGATGACAGTTTCGTTATCAATTTGTTCTGCAAATAATTCTGCGTGTCTTGGATTTGCACCTCCATTTCCACCTAAATATAAATTCCAACCACCTTCTACAGCAATCAAACCAAAATCTTTACCTCTTGCTTCTGCACATTCTCTGATGCATCCAGAAACTCCACCTTTAATTTTGTGTGGTGCACGAATACCTCTATATCTGTTTTCTAATTCGATACCAAAACTGACACTTTCATCCATACCATATCTACACCAAGTAGAACCTACACAGGTTTTTACGGTTCTTAACGATTTTCCGTAAGCGTGTCCACTTTCAAATCCGTGAGAAATTAATTCTTTCCAAATTAATGGCAATTGATTTAAAGTTGCTCCAAACAAATCGATTCTTACTCCACCAGTAACTTTGGTATACAAATCGTATTTTTTTGCAATTTGCCCAAGAGCGATTAATTTGTGAGGTGTAATTTCTCCTCCAGGAACACGTGGCACAACAGAATAGGTTCCATTTCTTTGAATGTTTGCCAAGAAACGATCGTTTGAATCTTGAATTGCATATTCTTTGTTAGCAGTATCTGCGTGAATTGTTGCCATTAATGATGCTACTAAAGGTTTACACAGCTCACATCCATGACCTCCATTTCCATGATTGTCTAACACTTCATTAAAAGTGGTATATCCTTTTACTTCAATAATTTTATATAAATCTTGTCGGTTATAATCAAAGTGTTCACAAACTGAATCTTTTACTTCAATTCCTAGAGATTTTAGTTTAGCTGTGGTTAAATCTGCCACCATTGGTTTACAACCTCCACAACCTGTACCTGCTTTTGTACATGAAACTACATCACCTAAATCTTTAGCTTCACCACTTTCTATTACTCCACAAATTTGACCTTTAGTTACGCTCTCACAAGAACAAACTTGGGCTTCGTCTGGTAAATCCATTACATCGCCAAAAGCAGCCCCACCATCACCAGCAGGTAAGATTAATTGAGCTGGGTCTTCAGGAATTTTCATTCCGTTTAAATAAATTTGGTGTAACATACTATAATCTGATGCATCACCTACTAAGATTCCTCCTAAAAGTTTTTTTCCATCATGGCTCACATTTATTCTCTTATATAAATGTTGTGTTTTATTTTCAAAAATGATGGAATGACCTTTACTCGCCGGCATAAAGGGCTCTCCGAAACTAGCTACATCAACTCCAATTAATTTTAATTTGGTAGACATATCTATATCATCTGGCATTAAGCTTTCTTCTTTTCCAAGAATTTGCTCAACAGCAATTCCAGCCATATCATAACCAGGAGCCACCAAACCATAAATCATTTGATTGTACAAAGCAACTTCTCCAATTGCATAAATATTTTCATCAGAAGTTTGCATTTTATTGTTTACCACAATTCCTCCACGAACTCCCATTTCTAAACCACAAGTTTTTCCGAGTTCATCTCTTGGGCGTATTCCAGCAGAAACCACCAACATATCTACATCTAAAACGTCATCTTCACCAAACTCCATCCCAACGATAGAACCATTTCCAAGAATTTGATTTGTTGCTTTACTCAAATGAATGTTTAATCCAATAGATTCTAGTTTTAATTGTAATACTTGACTACTTCTTGCATCTAATTGTCTTGGCATTAATTTAGGTGCAAACTCGACAATATGAGGCTCTAAACCCATATCCATTACTGCTTTTCCTGCTTCTAAACCTAACAAACCTCCACCTAAAACAGCTGCTTTAGCTTCTGGTTTTGTCTCTTTTATTTTTGCTGCGTAAGACAACATTCCCTCTAAATCTTCTATAGTTCTATACACAAAGACTCCTTCTTTTTCTACCCCTTTTATTGGAGGTACAAAAGCAGAAGAACCTGTTGCTAGTACTAAATAATCGTAATTAAATGTTCTGTTTTTTGCAGTAATAATTGTTTTTGTATTTCTATGAATATCCGAAACACGTTCATCAACTATTAAATCAATTCCGTTTTCTGAATACCATTCTGCAGGTGCCATTTCCAAGGCTTTTGCATCTTGATTTTCAAAAAACTCACTTAAATGAACTCTATCATAAGCAGGTCTTGGTTCTTCACCAAAAACAATGATTTTATAATCTCTATCTTGAGATTGAGCTACAAATTTCTCACAAAACTTATACCCCACCATTCCATTTCCTACAACAATAATTGTTTTCATAATTACGTATTTTTGAATTACAAAACTAAGTATTTATACTTATTTTTATGTATTTTTAATCAATATTTTTACGTATTTGTTCAATTATTGTCGATTATTAAAAATGAGTACTTATAATTTTAGTATTATTAAAAATATAGCTCTAAAAATTGTTAATTGTACATTAGTATTTTCTATGAAATTTTGTTTTAATACCTTTGAGTCTTCTTTAAGATTTCTATAAAATGAGTGATTTTGTACTTTACTTAAAAATGGGACTTACCCATGTATTGGATATAACTGCTTACGATCATATTTTATTTTTAATTGTTTTAGCTGTTGTTTTCAATTTTAAGCAATGGAAAAAAGTATTATGGTTGGTTACTTTATTTACTATAGGTCATTCAATAACTTTAGCTTTATCTGCATATGGAATTCTAAAAATAAGAGTAGATTTAATTGAATTTCTAATTCCATTAACCATATTTATCACAGGAATGGTGAATGTTTTTACTGCTAAAAAATCATCAATAGGAAAAGAAAACATCAACTTAATTTTTGCAGTATTATTTGGTTTAATTCACGGACTTGGTTTTTCTAACTATTTTAAAATGATGGTTGGAAAGGAAGAAAACAAACTATTTCCTCTTTTAGAATTTGCTTTAGGTATTGAAGTGGCTCAAATTATTATTGTTCTAGGAATTCTATTTGTTGGAACACTTTTACAAAGCTTTTTTAGAGTTACCAGAAGAGATTGGGTTATAGTTACATCGTCAATAGTAATTGGGTTTGCTATACAAATGATGTTAGATCGAGTTTTTTGGTAAGTAATGAAAAGCACTATCAAATTCACTTTTACATCAAAAATGTGGCAAGACAATGAACCTTTTGGGTGGTTTTTTGTTTCTATGACCAAAGAAATGTCATCAGAAATTAGGCAATATTTTAAAAATCAAGAAGAAGGTTGGGGCAGAATGAAAGTTGTTGCAATTGTAAAAGAAATAGAATGGAAAACCTCTATTTGGTTCGATACAAAAAGGAACATCTATTTGTTGCCAATAAAGGCAGAAATCAGGAAAAAAGCGAACTTAAAGGTCAACTCTGAATTTAACATAAGCATTTTATTGTAAATTTTGACTAATTATTAACTTCTCAATTCATCAAATCTTTTTACTTTCGTTCTGATGACAGAAAAGAAACAATTAAAATATGATAGAGCTTATTTAAAAATGGCTCGCGAATGGGGAAAGCTATCGCATTGTAAACGCAAACAAGTAGGAGCTTTAATTGTAAAAGGTAGAATGATTATATCTGATGGTTTTAACGGAACACCATCTGGATTTAACAACTGTTGCGAAGATGAAGATGGCTTAACAAAATGGGAAGTTTTACATGCAGAAGCCAATGCAATTCTAAAAGTAGCAGCATCCACGCAGTCTGCAAATGGTGCTACTCTATACATTACTTTATCTCCTTGTACTCAGTGTAGTAAACTTATTCATCAAGCTGGTATAAAACGTGTAGTTTATGCAGAAGCATACAAAGATCTTTCAGGTATTCAATTTTTAGAAAAAGCTGGTGTAGCCGTAAATCATTTACCTTATGAAGCATAAAAATAGTCTTCCAATATACTTTTCTATTGCAGTTGTTTTCGGAATATTAATCGGAATTTCTCTAAACGGAACATCAACTAATGTTTTATCATTATCGAAAAACTCATCACAAGAAAAAAAAATAAAAAAACTCATCAATTTTATTGAGAGAGATTATGTAGATAAAGTTGATACCGATAATTTGTTAGATGGAGCCATTAAACAAATGTTGGGAAAATTAGATCCACATTCAGTTTATATTCCTAAAGAAAACCAACAAGCCAATATCGAAAATATGCAAGGTAATTTTGTTGGAATTGGCGTACAATTTAGAATGATAAACGATTCTATTACCGTTATTCAACCGATAAAAGGTGGTCCAAGTATCAAAGCAGGAATTAAAGCAGGAGATCGAATTTTAATGGCAAATCAAGACACTTTGTATGGTAAAAATATGTTTAGCAACAAAGTTCCTAGTTATTTAAAAGGAAAACCAGATACTAAAGTTGCACTTCAAGTCTACAGAAAAAGTAACGATTCTTTGTTTAACATAGATATTATCCGTGGAAAAGTAAACATAAAAAGCGTCGATTTAGCCTATATGATTAATGATACTGTCGGTTATATTAAATTAGATCGTTTTGCAAGAAATACCTATCGTGAATTTAAATCATCTTTAAATTCTTTAATTGATAACGGAATGACAGATTTAGTTTTGGATCTTCGTGGAAATGGTGGTGGCTTTGTTGATATTGCAAACAGTATTATAGATGAATTTTTAGAAGATGACAAACTCATCGTTTTCACAAAGAATAATAAAGGAGAAATTGATGAATCTTTCGCAACATCTAAAGGTGATTTCGAAAAAGGTGGATTATATGTTTTAATAGACGAAAACTCAGCCTCTGCTTCAGAAATTGTAGCTGGTGCCTTACAAGATAATGACAAAGGAACCATTATTGGTCGTCGTTCTTTTGGTAAAGGATTAGTGCAAATAGAAATGGATTTAGGTGATGGTTCTGCCGTTCGTTTAACAACTGCTCGATACTACACACCAACGGGCAGATCTATTCAAAAACCTTATTCTAAAAATGGTAATGCTAATTATTACAGAGATTATCAGAAAAGAATTCAAAGTGGAGAGTTATTAAATAAAGATAGTATAAAAGTTATTGACTCTTTAAAGTTTAAAACACCTAAAGGAAAAATAGTTTATGGTGGTGGCGGAATTATACCTGACGTTTTTGTAGCCATAGATACTACTTCTTATATGTCTAATTTTTACTTTAACACTATTAATAACTTTGCTTTTGATTATGTAGATAATAATAGAACTAAGTTAAAAAAATGGACTGTAGAAACTTTTATTTCTAGTTTTGATAAAGATGAAAAAGTTCTTGATAATTATCTGTCGAGTATAAAAGATAAAATAAAACCCTCATTTAAAACCAAAAAAAGCATAAAACGTTATCTAAAAGCTTCTATAGCCAATACACTTTTTGGTGATGTTGGTTTTTATAGAATTATTCATCAAGATGATAAAATGCTACAAAAAGTATTAGAGTTGGAAAGTAAAGAGGAATAGCTTTTCTTTGTACCAATGATTTCAATCAAAACTTCTAAAGATAAGAAAGTCTACTTTGCCTCAGACCAACATTTAGGTGCTCCAACACCGGAAGCTAGTTTTCCAAGAGAAAAAAAGTTTGTAGCTTGGTTAGATGAAGTAAAAAAAGACGCCGAAGTTATTTTTTTATTGGGTGATTTATTTGATTTTTGGTTCGAATACAAAACCGTTGTTCCTAAAGGATTTGTTCGTGTTTTAGGAAAATTAGCCGAAATTAGAGATAGCGGAATCCCTATTTATTTCTTTATTGGTAATCATGATTTATGGATGACAGATTACTTTGAAAAAGAATTGAATATTCCTGTTTATCATTCTCCACAAGAATTTCTTATCAACAACAAACTCTTTTTAATTGGTCATGGTGATGGTTTAGGACCAGGCGATAAAGGCTACAAGCGCATGAAAAAAGTATTTACATTTCCTTTCTTTCAATGGCTGTTTAGATGGTTACATCCAGATTTAGGGGTTCGTTTGGGGCATTATATGTCTGTAAAAAATAAATTAATTTCTGGTGATGAAGATGCAAAATATTTGGGTGATGAAAATGAGTGGTTGGTTTTATATTGCAAACAAAAATTAACCCAAACACATTACGACTATTTTATATTTGGTCACAGACATCTGCCTTTAAATATTGAGTTACAATCCAATTCTACATATATTAATCTTGGAGATTGGATACAATATTTTACCTATGGAAAATACGACAGTACTTTTGAACTGTTAACATATAAAGGCTAAAAATAGATATCTTGAGCCAAGCGAAATGTATTTGCATGTGCATTAACTATAACTCCAATATCTGCCGAATAACCCCCACCCATAGAACACATAACAGGTGTTTTAGAATCAAAACAAGTATGTAAAACAAAACGATCTCGTTCTTTACAACCTTCTATAGTAAGTGCTAATTTGCCAAGTTTATCAGTCTCAATAACATCCACTCCACACAAATAATAGATAAAATCTGGTTTTTCTTGTTGTATAAGTTTGGGTAAAGTTTCTTTTAAAATGAACAAATATTCATCATCTTTAGTATTATTTTCTAAAGCAATATCTAAATCTGAGATTTCTTTTTGAAAAGGATAATTACTTTTTCCGTGCATAGAAAAAGTAAAGACTGAATTATCATTTTTAAAAATTTCGGCAGTTCCATTTCCTTGATGCACATCTAAATCTACAATCAAAATTTTATCCACGAAACCTTTACTTTGCATATATTTTGCACCAATAGCTTGGTCATTTAGCATACAAAATGCTTCTCCTCTATTTGAAAAAGCATGATGCGTTCCGCCAGCAATATTCATGGCAATTCCATTTTCTAAAGCAAATTTGGATGCTTTCATGGTACCATCTGCAATAACCATCTCACGCTCGATTAGAACCTCTGAAAGCGGAAAACCAATTTTTCTTGCTGCTTTTTGAGAAAGTGTAATGTTTAATAACTCAAAAAAATACTCTGGGTCATGTACCGAAAAAAAGTATTTATTATTCGGAATTTCAGGTTCAAAAAAGTTTTCTGGAGTACAAGTACCATCGTACAACAATTGCTGAGGTAACAAATCGTACTTTTCCATAGGAAAACGATGACCTTCCGGTAATGGGTGTTTATAGATAGGATGATATGCTATTTTTAGCATTTATTTATGACACTTATTATTATAATAAATAACAATCTTTTCGAGTCCATACCTGATTCTAAATTCTTTCTTTTTAATTTTCTCAACTAAACTTGAACAATCTGAAAAATAATCTAAAGTTCGCTCTTTTAATTTCCCAAAAGGAGGATTATAATACCCCATATTTGTAAGGGTCATTTCATTCGCTCTTTTTAAAAAATATTGCATAGAAGATGTATTTATACTAATTCCCCCAGCTCCAGTTGAATTAAAATGATTAAGAATTCCATATAAGTGAACCTCTTTCCCCAAAATTAACTTTTGAACAGCAACATATTTTTCACTTTCTTTAAGTTTAAAAAAATGATATGTTTGTCTTTCTTTTTTGGAATATTGAATAATTAATTTTTTGATTTTTGAAAAGTTAATTTCTGTAGATTTACCATTAGCATACTTTTTGTATTTAAAAGATTTTGTTTTAAACTTCCCAATAACTCCACTTATTGTGTCTCCAGTTTTAAGAATAATCTTTGCTGGTTTATTTTGAGCTAAACAAATTGAATTTGTAATGATTAATAAAATAATACAGATTTTCTTTTTCATTTGAACGTTTTAATTAACTCACAGCTTGCCCATTTTTAACAGCTTTTTCAGGTTCTACAAAAGCCAATTTTCCATCAGGAGTATCTGTCATTAAAATCATTCCTTGACTCTCTACACCCCTAATTTTCCTTGGAGCTAGATTTACTAGAACAGAAACCTGTTGACCGATGATATTTTCAGGAGAAAAACTTTCTGCAATACCAGAAACAATAGTTCTTGTATCTATACCAACATCAACCTTTAGTTTTAAAAGCTTCTTAGTTTTTGCCACTTTTTCTGCTCCTAAAATAGTACCAATTCTAATATCTAGTTTCGTAAAATCATCAAACTCTATCGTTTCTTTTTGAGGTTCTACCACTTTGTTTTCTTGCTCATTAGCTAATTTTGTTGCTTCTAATTTAGCCAATTGTGCATCAATGGTTTTGTCTTCTATTTTAGAAAACAATAATTCTGCTTTATTTATTTGATGCTCAGCTTCAATTAAAACATCATTTTCTGTAACGTTTTCCCAAGAAAGATTTTCATCAACATTTAAAATGCCTTTTAATTTCGACGAAGTAAAAGGTAAAAAAGGTTCAGAAACCACAGCTAAAGCAGCGGCGATTTGTAAGGCAACATACATAATTGTTTTTGTACGTTCTTCATCTACTTTTATAACTTTCCAAGGTTCTTCATCAGCCAAATACTTGTTTCCTAATCTGGCTAAATTCATTAATTCTTGAGAAGCTTCTCTAAAACGATATCTTTCAATAGATTTCCCAATAATATTCGGAAACTCTTTTACAGCTGCTAAAACATCTTCGTCAACTTCTGTAAAATCATTTGGAGTTGGCACAATTCCGTCATAATATTTATTAGTTAATACTACAACTCTATTAATAAAATTACCAAAAATGGCAACCAATTCGTTGTTGTTTTTTGCTTGAAAGTCTTTCCAAGTAAAATCGTTGTCTTTACTTTCTGGCGCGTTTGCAGTTAACGTATAACGCAATACATCTTGTTGATTTGGGAATTCTTCTAAATATTCGTGCAACCAAACTGCCCAATTTTTAGACGTTGATAATTTATTGCCTTCTAAATTTAAAAATTCGTTTGCAGGCACATTTTCTGGAAGTATATAATCACCATGTGCTTTTAACATACTTGGAAAAATGATACAGTGAAAAACAATATTGTCTTTCCCTATAAAATGAACCATTTTAGTATTGTCTTTTTTCCAATAATCTTCCCAATTTTTTCCTTCTCTTGCTGCCCATTCTTTGGTAGAAGAAATATATCCAATAGGAGCATCAAACCAAACATATAATACTTTGCCTTCTGCACCTTCTACTGGCACAGGAATTCCCCAATCTAAATCTCTGGTTACGGCTCTTGGCCTTAATCCGTCCTCTACCCAAGATTTTACTTGCCCGTAAACATTAGGCTTCCAGTCTTTTTTATGCCCTTCTAAAATCCATTCTCTTAAAAAAGCTTCGTGTTTATCTAAAGGCAAAAACCAGTGTTTAGTTTCTTTAACAGTTGGCACATTACCCGTAATTGCAGATTTAGGGTTGATTAAATCAGTAGCGTTATGGCTTGTTCCACAGTTTTCACATTGATCTCCATAACTTTCTTCAAATCCACATTTTGGACAAGTTCCTACCACAAATCTGTCTGCTAAAAACTGATCTGCTTCAGCATCATATAATTGAGCAGAAATTTCTTCTACAAACTCTCCTTTTTCATACAAATTTGTAAAAAATTCTGAAGCAGTTTTATGATGAATTTCTGCGGATGTTCTTGAATAATTATCAAAAGAAATCCCGAAATCAGCAAACGATTTTTTGATAATTCCGTGATATTTATCAATAATATCTTGAGGAGAAACCCCTTCTTTTTTAGCTCTCATAGGTATGGCAACTCCGTGTTCATCAGAACCACAGATGTAAGCCACATCTTTACCAATTCCTCGCAAATAACGTGCATAAATATCTGCAGGAACATAGACTCCAGCTAAATGACCAATATGAATTGGACCATTAGTATAAGGTAAAGCAGCTGTAATTGTATATCTTTTTGGAGCACTCATGGTGTTTCTTTAATTTTTTTGGACTAATTTTTGAAGTGCAAAAGTACGAAAAAGCAATTTTTTAAAACCATTGAAAATAGATACATTTACATTGATGATAGTAAGATTGTTAGATTATTAGAAAAAAGATACATTTTGAGAAAATTAATACCACTCTTTCTTGTTTTAATGATGCCATCATCATTAATAAACGCACAAGAAAAACTAAAAACACCTACATATTTACAAAAAGGAGATAGCATTATAATTTTGGCACCAGCAGGAATTTTAAAACCAAGCAGAAAAGCAGTTGTTTTAGAAGCAAAAAAACTGGCAGAAAGTTGGGGCTTAAAAGTGGTTTTAGGGAAAAATATGTTTAATAACGGAAATCATTTTGCTGGTTCTGACTCAGAAAGAGCTGATGATTTTCAAAAAGCGTTAGATAACCCTAATATCAAAGCAATTTGGGTAGCAAGAGGAGGTTATGGTTCTGTACGTATTTTAGATAAATTAGATTATACTCAATTTTTAAAACATCCAAAATGGATTATCGGATATTCTGATATCACTGCGTTTCACAACCATATTCATAATTTAGGGGTAGAAAGCATTCATGGAATGATGGCAACCAGTTTAGAAGAGAAACCTGAAGAAATTATTGAAACCATTTCAAGTTTTAAAAATGCACTTTTTGGTGAAAACTTGAGTTATACAATTTTTTCATCAATATATAATAGAAAATCATCAAAGAAAATTGAAGGGCAAATTATTGGAGGAAATTTAGCAATCTTAACCTCAATGTTAGGTTCTAAAAGTCAGTTAAATACTGATGGTAAAATTCTTTTTATTGAAGAAATTGGCGAATATAAATATTCAATTGACAGAATGTTGCAAAGTCTAATAAGAGCTGGATATTTTAAAAATGTAAAAGCAGTAATTATTGGAGATATGAGTTTAATTAAAAAGAATTCCACCAAATGGGGAAAATCTATAGAGCAACTGATTTTAGATGTGATTCCTGAGAGTATTCCTGTATTATTTGATTTTCCTGCTGGTCATGAAGCAGACAATAGAGCTTTGATTTTTGGTAGAAATGTGAAGTTGTCAATCTGCAGTGATAGTAAACAGTCAAAAGTTATTTTTAAAGAATAGTTTTGAGTTTGAATTTTGGATAAATAAAAAATTACTCTTTTAAAATCTTAGTTGTAAAGCTTTGATTTTCTGAATATACTTTTAATAAATACAATCCGCTTGATAGATCTTCAACATTAATTTCTTTAAAGTTTTGATTTATCACTTTTAGTTTTTTCCCTAATAAAGAATAAATTTCAACTTTTTGAATTTCATTTTTATTAGACTGTATAACTAATTTGTTTTTTACTGGATTGGGATAAATACGGGTATCATCAATAGAAAAGATTGGAGTGTTTAAGGTGTTGGTTTGTTGTACATCATCAAAGTAAAAAGTTGAAGTATTAGATCCATCACCAACTTTATCAATATCAAACATAAATACTAATTTATCATAGGGGCTTGCTCCTAATTGAGAAAAATCCCAAAAAAGTGTTTCCCAATTTCCAGAAACGGTTGTATTTGTTACTAAAGCAAATGCACTATTTCCATTCTGTTGCTCTAATTTTATTTGCATTTTAGTACCTATTGGCGCTTCTGTCCAAACTTTTAAAGTGATATATTTATTATTGCTGAAGTTTAAAGGGTTTGTAAGATTTACATAAGAACCTGCCCAAGGTTGTCCACCATTTCTTACAATTTTAGCCAAATTTGTGCTTGAGTTTCCATTGTTTTGAGGAGAAGTTACTGTTTCTACAGTAGTTGTTCCACCATCAAAATTATTAAAATCTGATGTTTTTGGAAACGTTTCAAAATCAAAAGGTAAACTGTTTTCTTGTGCTACAGGACAACTAGAACCATTTGTGGTAAATTCCATTTTACCAATATTAAATTCACCCTGATCTACTACCATTTTTAAAATATGAGTTCCTTGAGTAAGCTCTATATTAACAGTTTTCGAGTTCCAATTATTCCAACCACCTGTTGCATTAAAACGAATGTCATCACTTACTTTTTGACCATCAATTTCAAAATGAATTGGGCCACCTTCATTTGAGTTGCCAGAAGCAAATCGCATTTTTAAAGCATAACAACCAGAAGATTGCACGTTAATAGTATATTCTAACCACTCACCAGCAGAAATCCAACCTACAGTGGCTCCTTCATTAGCTACAGTTATAGCATCTACATATTCTGTTGTTCTAAAATCACCTTCATTATTTACAGAAGCATCAAAATAGGAGATATTTTGACCAACACCACCTTCAAACTCATCATAATGACCTGCCTCAATAATTCCTGGAATAGCGTGTACAATATTATTATATGGTTTTTGATCTCCAACTTGAATATTAATAACATTCGTATAATTAAAACCAGATGAAGTATAAATTTTAGCATACATACCATAAATACCAGCAGTTAGATTCGCAGCAGAATAATTGTATGGAGCAGCAGTATCTTCACCTAATAATACATCATTATTGTAAAATTCTACTTTTGTAATTCCGTTTGCTGATGTATTTACAGTTAAGTTTATAGTTCCACCAATACTAGTTTGCGTTTTATCAGCTTCTATTATTCCAGAAATAGCATTTCCTCTGTTAGTTGCCATTTGATTTGCTGGCACTGTAAGTTGAAATCCATCTGAATAAGTTACAGTAATTTGATTGTCTGAATAATTATGAGCAACATAGGTTTTAGTTCCATTATCAGAAAAAACAGCTGCAATAGGATAATCTGCAGTTATGGTTGCATCTATTTTACCTAATGCTTTCATGGTGTGCAACCAATGATAAGTTTGCGCATCAGAAATTCCAAATTTTAGGGTTCTGTTTGAGCTTAAATCATATAAATTAAGAGCTTCATCAGGGTCTAAAAAGGATAGGTATTTCCAAATTGTATCGTGCCATAAATTAGGATTGGTATCATTAGGGTTTAAAATTCCTGTATATTGTTTTAATTCATCCCAAATAGTTTGTACATAATTGGTATTATGCCCTAAATACAAAGAACCAGCATGCATAGGATATAATTCTATAACATAAGAAGCTGTAATGTCTGAGGTCCAAAAAGTACCATTATCGTAAGAATTTCCCCAAACACGAGAAACTAAACTATATTGTTGATTTGATTGAAAATTACGTTTGTACATATCAAACCAATATTCTTCAATAGCGGTTTGTTCTGTGGTGTAAATGTAAATTCCTAAGTCTCTAATTTCATCATTCTCTGTGATGGTTCCCCAGTGAATTAAAGACGATGCAAATTGCATGCTTTCTGACGTAGATTCTTGGTCATTTCCTTGAGGGAAAGTTGCAAAACCATTAGCCCAACTATGTCCTGCATAAGGACTAAAATTTCTTAAAAAAGGAAAGGTGTCATCATTTCTATTTGGTGATGCTGCGTCTCTAATAAGTAAATTTACCATTTCTCCCCATTGAGAAGCCCAACCAGGTTTAAATTGTTCTAAAAAAGCTGCTGCATGAATAAAGTATCCCCAATGAAAATGATGGTCGTTAATATTATTATCTTGCCCATGACCAGCAGGATACCCCAACATTGTAGACCATGAATTATTGTAATAGAATAAAAATGCAACTTCTCCATTTTGATAACTTAACCAATCTTCTAATCGTTCTTTAATTGTCGCGATAATTTTATCTCTTGCTACAATATTTCCTTTCTGATTTGCAATTCTTGCAGTTTGAATTAATCTATTCATAACCTGACCTTCATTGTAAGAATCTGTCCATGTTGCTAAACCATCATTTTCTATAGATGCTATTTTAGCATTTAGTTCATGAGGTTTAAAAGAGTTACTATATTGAGATAAATTAGGTAACGTTGGTAAAATTCCTCTAAAAGTATTTTCAACGGTAAATTCATTACCCTCTAAAGTTTTAATTTCTCCTCTCACATTTTGATAACTATATCCTGAAGGATTAGCGGAGTTAGTTGCCAAATTTGCCCATTGATGGGGTAATAAACCTAACAATACATTAGAATTGCTTCCTTCCTTAACATCTGTAGTTACTGCAAATGTTGAGGTAACTTTTGATGTTGAAGCATTGTAAGACCAATTTGTAGTTGTTTCAGTAGGAAAAACATAGGCGTATTTTTTATATTCTTGAGCAACTGAATTAACATTGGTTGTAGACTGAGGCAACATTGCCATAGACCAATAATTTTTTCCATTTAACACCGATGAATAAATAGTTCCAGATTTAGACCAAGAGCTTCCAGTTGGTGCATAAATAACAAAATCTGCTCCATTTACAGCGTTTTCAATCGTTATCATTTCATTAGAAATAGATACATTTCCAGATTTGATATTAATTTTAACGGTTGCATTTGTGTTTTTTGAAAAATATAGAAACGGCATTCCAATACCTGAAGTAGCTTCCATTTCATTAGTTCCATCATTCCAATTCATAGTAACTGTCCAATCAGAAAAATTGGAAACTGTGGTTTTAGTAGTAGACAAGTTTTCTAAACCAATTTCAATAGGAGAAGAATCTCCAATTGGCCCCCAAGGAATATAGGTAACAATTAAACCATTATCTGTGGTTTTCATTGTCATAGGATAATTAAATAAATTATCTGCGTGATTAGATTTTATAAGAGTAGACCACCAATCGTTAGTTGGTACTGGTTTTGTAGCTGCATTTCCAGATGTTTGTGGAGCTCCTGAAGGGAAACCATTTCTTCCTGCTGAGTCTGCTCCTGGGTAATTAGTTGTATAACTCCCACTTCCAACAGTGGTTTGAGAAGAGGTATTAAAAAAAGTAATTAATAATAATAATAAAAAGAGTGTTTTTTTAAGAATTGAATTTGAAGATAATTTCATAAAATTACTTTGAGAGTCGATTATTCTCAAAAGTAACTGAATTAAACTCTTAAACTAAATAAGTTTCCTATACAACAACTACACAAAATAGGCTGTTTATGTTAAAAAAATGAAGAAAGCACAACATTAACAATACAGTTAAAAAAGTAATAGAATAATTATTATTTTATAGCTCCAAATTATAATAAAAAGCTAAGGAAATCCAACTAGTTTTTACTTCGTTTTCTAATCTGGAATATGGTAAATGACCATTGTAATATTCAAAACGTAAACTATTGTTGTTTTTAAATGCATACCCAATTCCGCCATTAAAATCTGCATTAAAATTGTTGTTTTCTAAAAAACGAAAATCATATCCTATAAAAATTCTACTTAAAAATTCGCTTTCAGACTCAAAGTTTTTAAAAACACCACCAGTTTGAAAAGCTAGTTTTTTACGATTACTATTTGTTCTAATTATGTATGAAACTCCTCCATATAAACCTAATTTTTCCTGATTATAGGCATATAAAACTTCAATGGTTTCATAATTAGCTGAATCTACTTTCCAATAATCAGGATTAGTAATTGTGGTGTAACCATTTTTTAGCAAAAAATCATCACCTAAATGAGAAGATCTGTGATACAAATTGATACGCAAATAGTTGTTTTTGTTCAAAACAAAATCGTTGTGCAAATAGATGAAATAATCAGTATTAAAAAGAGAGTGTGTAACACCATTAAAGGTTGCAGAATTCTCTTCACGAAAGACAAACTGATTATCAATATGCCCGCTAACCGCTAATTGATAGTTGTTTTTTGCATATAATTTTTTAAAAACATTCGCTTTTAAATTTACCAGAACTTTATAGGAATTAAATTGAAATCCGCCAGCAGATTTGGCGGTAAGAGGACTCACTTTAAAAGCACTACTATTATCTGTTGGACTGAATAACAAGAAAGGAAAAATTCGATTTTTTTGACTTAAAAAAGGCTCATATTTATTATTATTATTTTGACCAAAACTTGAAGAAAAACAAAAAAGAAAGAGTAAAAAAGAAATTAGATTTTTATAAAAATTCATTTCAATTAATTTGATTTAAAAGTAATCAATAATTTGTAAATTCACCTAATGGCACAACATAATGAATTAGGAAAAAAAGGAGAACAATTAGCCATCGATTTTTTAATTAAAAAAGGCTATATAATTCTTGATAAAAATTACCGCTATTTAAAAGCGGAAGTAGATATTATAGCACTAAAAGGTGAAATTTTAGCGGCAATTGAAGTAAAAACAAGAACCTCAGATTATTTTGGAAACCCAGAAGAGTTCATAAATCCAAAGAAAATTAAACTATTACTTTCTGCCATAGATAATTATGTTGTAGAAAGAGATTTAGAGGTAGAGGTCCGTTTTGATATTATTGCCATCATACATAATAAAAAAGAAACAAAAATTGAGCATTTAGAAGATGCTTTTTTGCATTTTTAAAGTTTTTCGATAAACTTCTTTACATCTTCTAAAGCATCAGGTTTTGCAATAATTTTTTTATTTGCATCGAGCATAAAATAACTTGGTGTAGATATAATATTATAAGTTCTTGCAATTTTATTTTCCCACTTATTTAAACCCAAAACGTGGTGCCAATTTGGTAAGTTTTGTTTGTAATTTTTCCAACCAAAATCATTAGTTTCTAAAGAGAAAGCAACCACTTTTACTTTTTTATTTCCTTGTAAAAATTTATGAATCTGAGGAATTTCTCTCAAACAATGAGAACAACCTGTACTCCAAAAAATTACTAAGTAGTTTTCAGCAGCATTTAAGGTAGATAATTTAAAAGTTTTTCCATTTTCTTTCCATGAAAAATCTGGTGCTATTCTACCAACTTCGGCAACTAACAACCCTAATTTTTCTTCTTTAAACTTTTTATTTTGAACTCCTTCAGGAAGTTTATTGTAATGTTTTTCGAATAGATAATCAATCAGCACTAAATTTTTAGAATTCTCAAACTGACTAATTAAAAACTCAATAACATCTTTTTTAAAGACAACATTATCTATTTTAGTTAAAACAGTATCAACTGATGTTTTAAAAAGTTTTTGTTGTGTCTCAGGATCATCAGAATAATTAATATAAAATACATAGTCTGTAATTCTATCTACTAAAAATGAAGAGTTCATAAGTGCTTTATTATTAAAATCCATTTTATCAAAAAAAGTAGTAATCATTTTTTTCATATACTCTTGTGGAGTAGAAATCAATTCTGAAGAACTATTTCTAAACGATGCTTTTACAAACGGATGTATATACATTCCTTGAGAGGCTTCTAAATATTTATTTTGAATGCTTTTTACTTTTTTAATTGCTGCTTGATAGGCTAATTTTAAATCTAGATTTGGCTTTTTTAACGAAGTAACTTGAATAGAATCTATAGTTTGTTGTGCCTTAGAAATTAAATCTAAATAGCTTTTGTAAAAAATATTTTCTTTAGATTCTGAAAAAACAACAGATTGATTTGGGTAATCTGGGTGAAACCCAAAACCAACATTTTCTTTATTAAAAAAGAAATCTACAAAACCAGCTCCTTCTAATCGATATGTAACTCTATAAGCACCAATTTTAGTTTCTTTTGGCAAAGTAAAACTAAAATTACCAATGGCTTGTTTTGTTCCTTTAATTAAAACTGAATCTATTTTTATTTTTGTGTTTTGCACAAATTTTTGTCTAGCTCCCTCAATTTTATATAAGATAACCCAATCGCTTTTAATAGTTGGTGTCATTGTACCTTGAATAGTATATTGTGAGTAAGAAAACGCAGATGTTAAAAATATAAGTAATAGTAGTTTTTTCATTTGATTATTAGGTTTTAATCTTCTTAAAAAAGGTTTTCAATAAGTGTACCAAAGTTTAATCGAAATAAGATAGGGATTCGAAATAGGTAAGAATGGCCTCTTTCATTAAAACTGTTTGCTCACCGGGCTTTAAATTAGGTAATTCAGTAAGTATTCTGTAATGCGGCCAACCATCATCATCAAAAAAATCGAATTCATAATAGCCATAAGGTTCTAATAATTTACAAATAGCGATATGCATTAAGTTTACTTTCTCATCCTTTTTAAAGGCTCTATGTGCTTGTCCCAATTCTTGAACCCCAATTAAATAGATAATTGCATCTATGTTTAACTCATCTCCATCAGCAAATTGATCTGTTAATTTATTTACTAATTTATCCCATTTTTCTTTTAGGCTAATTATTTTTGGCATACTACTTGTTTATGAGGTAAATATACAACTGACATTTTTAATTTTTGAAAAAAAGATGTAGGTTTGAAAAAATTATTTAATGAATATTTTTGATATTATAATAGCTGCACTACTATTGTTTGGTTTTATAAGAGGCTTAATGAAAGGACTGTTTGTTGAGGTTGCTTCTTTAGTAGCTCTAGTTGGAGGGGTATATGGTGCTATTCATTTTTCTTATTTCGTTTCAGATTTTCTAAAAGAATCCGTATCTTGGGACGAGAAATATGTGACTTTAGTAGCCTTTGCAACTACTTTTGTTATTATTATCATTATAATTGCTCTGTTGGGTAAGGCACTAACCAAGATAGCAGATTTTGCTTCTCTTGGCGTTTTAAATAAAATTTTAGGTGGTGTTTTTGGAGCTATGAAAATAGGTCTTGTATTAAGTGTTATTTTTATTTTCTTTGGAAAAATCAATGATTCTATTCCTTTCATAGAAAAAGAAACTTTAGAAGAATCCATTTTATACAAACCTGTAAAAAAAATAGCCCCTACTATTTTTCCATCTATTATTAAAGAAGAAAAACAGGTAAAAACCCCTGATAATATTATATAAATTTATGTAGCTTTTTTTGTAAATTGCTGCCTTGTAAATAAACAACCATCACTATGAAAAAAGTTTACAAATTAATATTCTTATTCAGCTTAGTAGCGCTAATGTCTTTTGATAAAAAGGATTGTTCATCTCTAAAAAATAGTACATTTAAATATAGATATGCTAAAAAAGATGTTTTAGTTGTCTTTGGAGTAAACGATTATGTTGAATACCATAACAACAAAGAGCACTATATAAAATCAGATATTGAATGGAAATCAGATTGTGAATACAATTTAATTATTAAAGAGACTAATTTACCTGATTTTCCTTTTAAAGTAGGTACTAAACTACAAATTAAGATAAATAGTATTAGAGGCAGGAAAGTTTATTACACTTCTTCACTTGGTGGAAGATCTTGGGAAGGAAGAATGACTAGAGTAAATAATCGAAACAGATAAACTTTAGTAAATATAAAAATAAACAAAAGACCCAAGATTTAAATCTTGGGTCTTTTGTTTATTCGCTATTAACTTTAGTTATTATAGTAAGTTTACTTTACCTGTTTGCAAAGAATATACTCCGCCAACAATTTTAATTTCACCATTATCTTCTAATTCTTGTAAAATTCCACTTTTTTCTCGAATTCTATCTATGGTTAACAAGACATTGTTTTCTACAGTTTTAGCAACAAAGTCTTTGTTTGTTGAGTTTGTTTCACCATTAACTTCTTCTGATGATTTTTTTACGGCTGGAATAATATTGTCTAGCATTGCAGTAATGTTTCCTAATTCTACTCCATCACAAGCTGCTTTAACTGCGCCACAACTTTCATGGCCTAATACCAAAACTAATTTACTCCCTGCCACTGCACAAGAATATTCTAAACTTCCTAAAATGTCTGTATTTTCGAAATTACCCGCAACTCTAGCTACAAAAATATCACCTATAGATTGATCAAAAACTTGTTCTACAGGTACTCTCGAATCTATACAAGATAAAACCACTGCTTTTGGATATTGTCCCGTAATAGTTTGTTTTACCAAGTTTAAATGAGCAACTTGTTCTAAATTATTATTTATAAATCGACTATTTCCGTCCATTAAATCTTGTAATACATCATTAGGTGTTAAACCTTCTTGCACATCTTTATTTATTGCTGTTTTTCTCATTATTTTTTATTTTAAAATTTATCTTTTATATTTTGTTTTACCCAAGCAACACACTCATCAAAAGTATTAAAAATGTGTTCTTCGGGAATAAAATCTGGAATAATATCAATTCTTTCCATCATATATTTTGGTTGTTCTAAGAGGTCTACAAATAGAACTTCAATATTTTTAGTTTTCAAGTCTTGTAACATATCTTCCATAGCATATAAACCTGTTTGATCCATATATTGCATTCTTCCTAACCTCATAATTACTAAAGAGGCAGTAATGGGTATTTGTTGATATAATTGTTGAAACTCACTTGTAGAACCAAAAAACAAAGGTCCTTTTAAATGTTTTATAAAAACTTCTTCTGTTAAGTTTTTAGGAAAATCTTTCTCATCTGCCCAAGCTTCTTCTTTTAATGGTTTTACATCTGATCTTTTTGCAGTTAAATCTCCAATTTTTTTCATAAACATTAAAGAAGCTATAACTAAACCTATTCCGACTGCATAAATTAAATCCCAAAACGTTGATAGTACAAGTACTATTATCATAATAAGTACTTCTGAACTTAATTTTATAGGTCCAAATTTAATATCTTTTGGAAGGTAAGGAATTGCTTTTAATCCTTTATAATCCATTACTCCTATCCCTACTGTAATTAAGATTCCAGCCAATACTGCATTTGGTATTTTAGATGCTATATCTGCAAAAAGCAACATCACTATTAACAACATTATCCCTGCAATCATTCCAGAAAGTCTTGTTTTTCCTCCGGCATTAATGTTAACAACCGTTCTAATTGTTGCACCTGCCCCAGGTATTCCGCCAAACAAAGAAGCAATACTATTTCCAATTCCTTGACCAATTAATTCTTTATTCGGTTTGTGTTTAGTTTTAGTCATATTATCTGCTACAATACTTGTTAGCAATGAATCTATTGCCCCTAAAAGCGATAATGTTAATGCTGTAAAAATATAGGGTGTTATACTACCTAATGAAAAGTCTGAAAATATTTCCCACTTAATCTGAGGTATTACACTTGGTATTTCTTTAATTGTTATATAATTTAAATTAAATCCATAGGCAATTCCAGACATGGCAATTAGAGCAACTAAGGTGCTTGGAATTTTTGTAGTTATCCGTTTAAATCCGTAGATAATAATAATAGTTCCTAATGCTAAAAGCAATTCTAACCAATTTATATTTTTAATTGCTCTTGGCAATACTCTTAACGCCCCAATGGTACCTGAAGCACTTTTTGCAGCCAAAGTTTGTGATTCATTTAAAATTTGAGTTTCAGAGATTATTTTTCCTCTTTTAATAGTTTCTTCAAAATTTTCTAAAACTAAAATTCCTTCTTTAACTTCTTCTTTTAAAATATTCTCTAAGATAAGTTCTTCCGCTTGTGGTTTAAATTGAGATACAAATTCAGTGTCCTTTTTTGCATCATAACCTAAAGAAGGTAAAATCTGAGTTAGAATAATAATTACCCCAATAGCAGTCATAAAGCCAGAAACCACTGGATAAGGAATATATCTAATATACCTACCTAATCCTAAAATACCAAGTCCTATTTGGAATAATCCTGCTAATAAAAAAACCGTTAAAATTGCTGGTAATGCTTTATTTATGTCTCCTTCATTGGTCGCAATAATACCAGCTATAATAACCATACTTACTGCTGTCATTGGAGCTGTTGGCCCAGAAATCTGAGTATTAGTACCTCCAAAAAGAGCTGCAAAAAAGCTAATAAAAATTGCTCCATAAAGTCCTGCAGTAGGTCCTAATCCTGAGGAAACACCAAAAGCTAATGCCAAAGGAAGAGCAACTATACCAGCTGTAATTCCTCCAAAAGCATCACCTTTAATATTAGAAAAAAAGTTTTTCATATCAATAAAATAGTATGGTAATGTAAAAAACTAAAGTTAACTATTCAAATTTAAAATAAACCTATTTTGCTATGTTTAATTTGGCGATAAAATTAAAGAACAATCAAAAGTGTTTATTATGTTTTGTAAAGATGTTTTTGATTTTTTTAAACTTTCTTGTTTTCTATCTATAAATAATAAATTGATATTACTCTTAGATAAATACTTAGAAATATTTTTAACAACATTATCACTTTCATCAAAAACATACTCTTTATAAGCTACATCATTATCTTCTTTAACAAAATTTTCATTTTGGTCTAATATTCTAAATCTAGTTAAAGGATTTTTAATATTGTCTAAAAGATTACCAATAATATGATTTTTTCTAAAAGCACTTAGACTATTTAGAACACCTGGCTTTAAGCTATCATTAACCTCAAACATTTTTTTCTCAGAAGCAATCATAACCATTCCCTTAAATTCTTTAAGAATAAAGTTGATGACTTTATCTCCAGTAAATTTTAAAAATTTAGGTTTATTTTTTCCTAAAACTATAATGTCTGGATTAACCGTTTTTATGTGTTGACTGATTTCATCTTTAAGGTTACCAATAGAAACTTTGTAATCTACATTTATATTACTGCCTTTTTTGGCTTCTAAAAGGAGCTCTTTTACTTTATTAGAAGTGGTAATAAACTCTCTGTTTATAGTTCTTATGGCAGAAAGTTGGCTTTCTTTACCAATCATTTCTGATGGTTTTTTTACACATAAAAACTCGATATCTGCTTTTATTACTTTTGCTAAATTTAAAGCACTTTGAATGATATTATCAATAGAATTATTAACATCGGACAAAACCAAAATTCTATATTTTTTATTCATGATTTTTAAATTTAAGCCGTTTTTTTTCTAAGTTTAAAAAACTCGATATAACTGGTAGGATTTTCAATAATTCCTCTTTCAGAAATTAACTTAATATCTATGTTTCTTTCTTTTGCCTTTATTGCAAAATCATCCAAAATTTCAATGATATCGTTATCTAAATACCTCGTCTTTCTTACGTCTAATTCTAAGTAAGTATCTCTTGGTAGGCTATATAGTTCTTTTAAGATTGCACCTTTGTTAAAAAAGGTAACTTCTTCAGCCAGTGTCATTTTAATTTTGTGTACTCCATTACTTTTATCTTCAATATGCAAAAAGTGAGAGTTTTGAAAACTTTTGATTAAGATCACAATTATTCCAACTCCTAAACCAAGACCAATACCGACTAATAAATCTGTAAAAACAATACCTAAAACAGTTACAGTAAATGGGATAAACTGTTTCCACCCTAATTTATACATCTTTTTAAAGAGTGCAGGTTTTGCTAATTTATAACCTACTACTAATAAAACTGCCGCTAAAACAGAAAGTGGTATTTTATTTAATAAAGTCGGAATTAAAATCACTGAAATTAATAAAAAGAAACCGTGTATTATCGCACTCATTTTTGTTCTTCCTCCTGATTGAATATTAGCAGAACTTCTAACAATTACCTGAGTTATAGGCAAACCTCCAATCATACCAGAAATAATATTTCCTGTTCCTTGAGCTAACAATTCTCTATTGGTTGGTGTTACATTTTTATGAGGATCCAATTTGTCTGTTGCCTCAACACATAAAAGCGTTTCTAAACTTGCTACCAAGGCAATTGTAAAACCAACTACCCAAATTTCAGGATTAGATATTGCACTAAAATTAGGGAAACTAAATTGCGACATAAACATATCGAAACTATCAGGTACTGGTACGCTTACCAAATGTTTTGAGCTAATACCGTATTTAGAATCTTGACTCGTAATAAAAAAATACACAATTCCAAAAACCACAGCAACCAAAGGACCTTGGATTAGCTGGAAAATTTTTCCTTTTTTCGATAAAACATTACTCCAAAGAATTAATATTCCTAAACCTATAAACCCAACAATCGTAGACCCTAAACTAATATTATTTAAAGCCATAAAAATTTCTGAAAATGTATTCTGTCCATCTACTTGGAAGAAAGCAAAATCTCCTTCTGGATCAGAATCAAAACCAAAAAAATGAGGTATTTGTTTTAGAATAATTATAATTCCAATACCTGTAAGCATTCCTTTTATTACTGATGATGGAAAGTAATATCCAATAATTCCTGCTCTTAAGAACCCAAAAATTATCTGAATAGCTCCACCAATTACTACTGCTACTAAAAAGTTTTGATACCCCCCCAATGTACCTATGGCAGTTAAAACTATTGCTGCTAGACCTGCTGCAGGACCACTAACTCCAATCTTAGAGCCACTTAAACCCCCAACTACAATTCCACCTACAATTCCCGCAATAAGACCTGAAAAAAGAGGTGCTCCACTTGCTAATGCAATACCTAAACATAAAGGTAATGCTACGAAAAATACCACAATACTTGCTGGTAAATCACTTTTTATGTGTTTAAACATATATAAAATATTTTTTACTCTAAGCATTTTACTTAGAGTTTGTTAAATTAAAATGAATTGATTTTTAATACTAAAACTGAAATGTTATAGCACAAATTTTGGTGGTGGTGTAGTAATCTTTGGATATTCTGAAATGTAATTATTTGAATGAAAAATCACACTTATAGCATTTGAAAAGTTATCCAATAATAAAGATTTGTTAGATGATGAAGGATGAATTTTTAACTCAGAATCTACTTTAGACTCTGAAGATTCTTTTCCTTTACTTTCCTCTTCTTCTCCAAAATCTATAAGCATAGATAAATTATGACTACTATCTGTAAGGCTTATTACTGTAGGCGATACCATTAGGGTTAGAAATAATACCGAAAAAAAAAGTGCAATCTTTACTCTCAACTCAAAATTTATTATTGAAGCGTTAAAAATATGAAAGCTTTTTAAAAAATATGTTAATTTTTTTAAAAATCTTCTAATTCTTTAATTTCTGAAGAAATCATCCAACCCAATTTACCATCTGCTAATTTTATTTTTTTCCAATTGTCAACAGCATCTAAAACAATCACTTTTGTTCCTTCATGAAGTACAAATATTGCTTCAGAATTTAAAGTCGGTGCATTTCTAACTTCTGTTTTTTCTGCAAAAACAATGGCTTCTTTATTGTTTTGTGAAAAATTATATTGGTTGTAAGTAATAAAAATTGATAGCACTAAAAAGAAAAAACAAACCATACTTGTTATAAAAAACAGTCTCTTTTTAGAAGAAGAATAAGCATAGTAGTAAAATAAAAATAATAATCCTCCTAAAAAAGAAAATAGAACAACTACCATTGCCCATTGGTTGTATGAAATTTTTTGCAAATAGCTTGTATTTAATTTCTGAATAAAAGTTTGAGGTAAATCCTCAATATTATCTAATGCTAAACGTTTTGCAAATACTAAGTTGTTTTTTGCATCTTCGTTTAAAGGATTTAATTGTAATGCTTTCTCGTAATAATATATAGAGGGTCCAACTTTATTGAGCTTGTAGTAAGAGTTTCCTAAGTTATAATACAATTCTGATGAAATAACTTTATCAGATTCTATTTTTTTATAAGCAGAAATAGCTTCTTCAAATTTTCCTTTTTTGTACAATTCATTTGCAGAAACAAACAAGCTATCTAAACTTTGCGCAGTAACTTGGCTAGCAATTATTAACAGTAAAAAAAGTACTTTTCTCATAATTACAACTGTTTATCTAATTGAACAATAACTTCTTTTGCTCGGTCAAACTCTGCTTCCATTTCAGTATCTGTAATTGGAGTATATCTTGCAAAATCCGAACTTTTTAAAACATCAATAAATTGCTTTTTAGTAGTTTCATCGACATTTTTATCTTTTAAAATTTGTGTGATTTTCTCTTTGCTGATATCTGTAGTTTCTATCCCTAACTTAGCTTTTAAATAATTGTGTAAAGCACGTTCTAAAGCTTCGTAAAACGCTTCTTTATTACCCAACTGTTTTTTGGCTTCAGACAGGTATTTCTTAGCTAACCTATTAGCTTTTCTTAACTTATTTCCAACAATATCATTACTTCTCGCTTCATTTTGTTTTCCTATAAAAACACCAACAGGAATCGCGATTAAAGGCAACAATAATAGAAGGTAGTATAAATTTGATTTAAAAAAATCTTCTTTCTCTAAAGCTTCAAAAGAACTTTTAGTTTGAATATATCTAAAATTCTTCCCTGTTAATTTAACGGTTTGTTTTTGTACAGAATTATCAAATTTATCGGTATTTGTAATCAACTCTTTTCCTTCGATAACATCTACATATAAATCTTCAGATGAAAGTGTGTAATATTTTTCTTCTTTTGGATTAAAATAAGAAAAAGTAACATTTGGTATTTTATATTTCCCTTTATATTGTGGTACCACAGTATATAAATCGGAAACTGTTCCTGAAATTCCTGATGAACTTACTCTAACTTTTTCTTTTCTTTCTGGTTGATACTTCTCTAATTCCACAGGAGTAGTAACTTCTGGCAATTCGAATAATTTTAAGTTTCCTTTTCCGGTAACACCTACTTTAATTTGAGAACTTTCGTTAGATTTTAAAATATCTTTACTAAGTGTAACTGCAAAATTAAAATCTCCAACAGCTCCAGTAAAGTTTTCTGGTTTACCTTCTAAAGGAAGACTTTTTGGGCGAATAACTTTTTTAGCAGACGAAAATTCTTTTCGAATATTTCTTGTAATTACATTTCCAAAAAAATCTGCTCTTCCTGTTGGAACTCCGATTACAATATCCATTTTCATTGGATCTAAAACCAAATTACCCGTTTTTGTTGGAATTAATAATGCTTTTTGCATGACTACATATCTGTAATCTTCACCATTATATTTTCCCATTTTTACAGGAAAACCATTCATTTTTATATCTTGATTCCAAAAACCACTATATTTTGGTGCTTCCGATACTCCATAATCATAAACATTAATGTTTTCACTTACATAAAGTCTGTATTCCACATAAATTCCTTCTCCTACATAGGGTCTAGATTTAGAAATTTCTGCCACTAAATGAATATTTTGTTGAGCTATATAATTAGGATCATTAGGGTTTTTAGGCAATTCTACAGCATCTAAAACAATAACTTTAATGGGTTTAGATTTAATTGTTTTCCCTCCAATTTTAATACTAGCAGCACCAATATTTACTTCTCCTTTTCTTTTGGGTTGAATAATATAAGTGTAGGATTGCGAAAAACTTACTTTTCCATTGATCCAAGATTGACTAACCGATTGACTTGGACCACCAACAACTTTAAAGTTTTTAAAATCTGGGGGAGAAAAATGATCTCCTCCTTGTTTGTTAATAGAAAACTCAATTCGCAAACGCTGATTTACACCCAACTTATTTTTACTCACTTTAGCAGTCAATTCTGCTTCTTGAGCTACAACAGAAACTGTTAGTAGTGTTATAATTATTGATATGTAAAATTTCAACTTCATCATCTATTTCTTAAGATTACTAATTTACCAATCTTTTTCTTGTTTAACCTTTTTACCTTTTGCTTTTCTCGCATTCATTTTTTTCTGAGTCTTTTTCTCTTCGTTATTTAAACTTTCTAACAACTGTTTAATTTGCTGAGGCGTCATTTTACCTTGCTGAGGTTTCGGTTTTTTCTTGTTTTTATCGTCTTTATTGTTTTTAGGATCTTGTTTTTTGTCTTTATCCTTATTCTGATCTTTATCTCCGTCTTTATCGTCTTTTTTATCCTTGTCTTTATCTTTTCCGTCTTTGTCTTTATTCTTGTCTTTGTTTTTATCGTCTTTATCTTTTCTATCCTTGTCTTTGTTGTCCTTGTTATCTTTGTTCTTGTCGTTTTTATTGTCTTTATTTTGTTTATCCAACAACTTTTTAGCGACAGCTAAATTATAACGCGTTTCATCATCATTAGGGTTATTACGTAAAGAATTTTTATACGCATCTACAGCTCCTTGATAGTTTTTAGACTCCATCATAGCGTTACCAATATTATGGAAAGCTTCTGCTCGTGTAAATTTATCTTTAGCTGTTTCTGCCGTTAATTCATATTGCGGAATCGCTTCTTTATAGTTTTTACTTTGATACAAAGCATTTCCCATATTATATGATGCTTTATCATAATTCGCGTTCTTTCCTAGAGCTTTTCGATATGCTACAGAAGCATCTGTAAATTTTTGTTTTTTGTATAAATCGTTTCCTTGACGCAAGAATTTTCTGGCTTTTCTTTGCGCTGCAATAGAATCTTTTTGCGCTAAAATTTCTTTGGAAGAAAATAGCACTAAAAAGACTAGCAAAACATATTGTAAATTTTTCATTTTATTTCTTTGGATTTTCTTCATTAAACAAATCAACTTTTTTCAGCCATTTTGTCTTCTTTTCAAATAAAAATATATCTGCAACTAAGAATAGCAAACCTAATGCCAAAAACCATTGAAATTGATCTTTATAGTCTGAAAATTGTTTGGTTTCAAACTCATTCTTTTCTGCATTTGCAATAATATCTGCAATAACTTTCACAGGTTTTTCGGTTACATTTCCATCAATATATTCTCCATCGGCAGCATCTGCTATTCCTTGTAAAATATCTGGTTTTAGTTTGGTAATTACAGTTTCTCCTTTTCTATCTTTTTTGTAACCAATCATAGAACCATTCAATCGCATCGGAATTGGGCCACCATTTTCTGTTCCTACCCCAATAGTGTAAATTTTTACACCATCATTTGCTAAATTATTAGCAACTTGTTTGGTTTCTTCTTGATGATCTTCACCATCAGAAATAATAATTAAAAAACGATTTGTTTGTTCATCATTATTATAATACGTTTTAGCTAATTCTAAAGCTTCATTAATGGCTGTTCCTTGGCTAGAAACCATATCTGGATTTGCATTTTGCAAAAACATATTCGCAGCTGCATGATCTGTAGTTATGGGTAAAAGTGGGTATGAGTTACCTGCATAAATAATGATTCCTACTCTATCTGAACCTAATTTATCAATGATTTTAGAGATGATTTGTTTTGCTTTCTCTAAACGATTAGGAGCAATATCTTCTGCCAACATACTTTTAGAAACATCTAATGCAAAGACGATATCTACACCTTCTCTTTTAACAGTTTTTAGTTTGGTTCCCATTTTAGGATTTACTAAAGAAATAATTAAAAAAGTAATTCCGATTAAAAAAACAACAAGTTTTAAAGTTGATTTAAATACTGATGAATTTGGTGCTAATCTTTGTAATAAATTTAGGTCAGAAAATTTCTTTTGCGTTCTTTTTTTCCACCATAAAACCAATAGAAATATTACAATCATTCCTGGAATAATTGCAAGTAAAGTAAAATAAATTGGTTCTTCTATTCTGTACATTTTTATATAAAACTCTTAAATAATGTATTTCTTAATATAAATTCTAACAACAAAAACCCTAATCCTAAAAAAACAAAAATTCTAAATTTTTCTTGATAATTATAATACTTAAACTCTTCTATTTTTGTTTTTTCTAGCTTATCAATCTCATCATAAATTTCTTTTAATGAGGTATTATCTGTGGCTCTAAAATACTTTCCTTCTGTTTTTTCTGCTATTTCTTTTAAGAGGGCCTCATCTATTTCTACTTGCTGCTTTCTAAACTGTAATTTACCTGTTCTTGGATCTCTGCTCCAGGGGAAATCTGCCATTCCGTTGGTTCCAATTCCAATGGTATAGGTTTTAATTCCTAACTCTGTAGCCAATTCTGTGGCAGTTCTTGGGTCTATATTTCCTGAATTGTTAACTCCATCCGTCAATAAAATAATAACCTTACTTTTTGCGGTACTTTCTTTTAATCTATTTACGGCAGAACCCAAGCCCATTCCAATAGCAGTTCCGCCTTCTAATTGCCCCCATTTAAGTTCGGAAATAGTTCTTTTTACAATGCCTTTATCACTTGTAATTGGTGTTTGTGTGAAACTTTCTCCTGCGTAAACTACAATTCCTATTCGATCATTTGGTCTTCTATCTACAAAATTAATCGCTACTTTTTTCAGGGCTTCTAAACGATTTGGTTTTAAATCTCGAGCCAACATACTTGCAGAAACATCAATTGCCATCACAATATCTATCCCTCTGTTTGATTTTGTTTTTTTACTTACCGAAACATTTCTTGGTCTTGCTAAAGCAATAATAATTGTTGCTAAAGCCAGTAATCGTAATACATACAAAAGTGGTTTTAATTTAGATAAGATCGAATCTGCCTTAAACCCTTTTATACTTGGTATCGTTAATACTGCAGCATCTTTTTTACGCATGAAAAAATACCAAACTGCTAATAATGGAATTAAAATTAGCAGCCATAGAAACTCAGGATTTAAAAATTCAAAATTACTCCAATCCATCTTCTTTGTCTTTTTCTTCTACAATTGGTTTTGGTTTTAAATTACTGATAATGTCTTCAGCATCTTTTCTGTCTTCTTCGATTTCTGGCGCTAATGGTTTCGATTTTGCAAACTTTACTAAATCGGCTTCTCTTAATAAGCTTTTTAGTTTATCAATAGTTTCTTGTGAAGTCAAAATTACATCAGCATCTTTAAAATCTTTTAACATATCTAACACCTCGTCTGTAGTTTTTTCTAGTGCAGGAACATTTAATTCTCGCTCAATATAACCACGAACAATTTCTGTTAACTCACTGTAATATTCTTTGGTTTGATTGTTTTGCCAAAGTTGTTTTTCGTCCAATTCATTTAAACGATAAATTGCTTCTTCGTAAGGAGGTAAAGCTCTATAAGTTGGCTCTTCTTCTTCCTCTTTTCGCTTTCTAATAACAAACCAGTAGATCCAAAAAGCAATGATAGCCAATGCAGCTAAAACTATATAAATGTAGATTTTAAAATCATCGAAAGTATAAGGTTCACTTTTAATGGATTTAATAGGAAACTTCTTTACTTTGGTTGTGTCTACAGCTACTGTAGCTACATTTACCAATAACGAATCAGTTAAATAAGCTTGATTTTTAACAAAAATTTGTTGCTGCGGAATGTAAAATGCGCCACTATCAAAACCTGTTAAAATATATTTTCTGATTAATGAATTTTTTAAGGTATCTGTTGCAGTAGAATCGATAATTTCTAATCCTTTTAGTTGCAGTTTTGGAATGATAACATTCTGAATTTCATCAACAGAAATCTTTAAATTAAACTGCTCGCCTATTCTAATATTTGTAGTGTCTATTTCTGCTTTTACCATAGGTTTTTGAGCGAAAGCAGAAAAACAGAAAAGAGAAAAAAGAAAAAAGAAAAGGCCTCTCACCTTAATCCTCTCTCTGAAGGAGAAAAGACGTTTAGCTTGTGCTTTTCTAACGCTTCTAATAAAATTTATATTTTTTTTCAACTTTTAATATTTCTTTGTTTTTTATTTCAAACAGTGTCCAATTAAGTATTTCTTAACTTTGGGAAGGTTAAAAATGGGTTTTTTACCTTCCTTTGTGTTTAAAATATCCTAATAATTTTTTTACATAACTTTCATCAACTCTTGTGTTAATGGTACCAGCACCTCCTCTTTTAAAAGTGTTTATATAATAATCTTGTAAGCGAAATGCATTTGCTTTGTAACTATTTCTAACCGATTTAGATGATGTATTAATCAATTGAACAGTATCGGTTTCAGAATCTAACATGGGCACCATTCCTAAATTTGGAATTTCTTCATCATGTTTATCATATACTCGAACACCGGTTAAATCGTGTTTTTTTGCCGCAATTTTTAATGTTTTTTCGTAATCATCATCCATAAAATCGGATAACAAAAAAACAATAGCCCTTTTTTTCATCACACTAGATAAAAACTTTAAAGCTGCGGCAATATTTGTTCTTTTACTTTTAGGTTTAAACTCGATTAACTCTCTAATAATTCTTAAAACATGGCTTTTTCCTTTTTTAGGAGGAATAAAAAGTTCAACATCATCAGAAAATAAAATTAATCCAACTTTATCGTTATTTTGCGTAGCAGAAAAGGCTAAAGTTGCGGCAATTTCTGTAACCGTTTCTTTTTTAAATTGATTGGAAGTACCAAATAATTCTGACCCAGAAACATCTACCATTAATAGCATCGTTAATTCGCGTTCTTCTTCAAAAACCTTTACATAAGGTTCGTTGTAACGTGCAGTAACATTCCAGTCTATCGCCCTAACATCGTCTCCAAATTGGTATTGTCGCACTTCAGAAAAAGTCATACCTCGACCTTTGAATGATGAATGGTATTCACCTCCAAAAATATGATCAGACAAACGACGTGTCTTAATCTCTATTTTACGAACTTTTTTGAGTATTTCTTTTGTATCCATTTTTCAGTATGCAGTCTTCAGTTTGCAGTCTTCAGTCAGCATTTTATAATTAAAGTATTCAGTAAATCAGAATTGAGTAAGCAACTGCTAACTGAAAACTAATTTTACTGCCAACTTTTTTAAGGCACTTCTACTTCGTTGATAATTGAGTTAATAATGTCTACAGAAGTTACATTTTCTGCTTCAGCTTCATAAGTAATTCCGATTCTGTGACGTAAAACATCAGTTACAACTGCTCTTACATCTTCTGGAATTACATAGCCTCTTCTTTTAATAAAAGCAAAACATTTAGCAGCTTTTGCCAAATTAATACTTCCTCTGGGAGAAGCTCCGAAACTAATTAAATCTTTTAATTGTGGTAAGTTATATTTTTCTGGATAACGTGTTGCAAAAATGATATCAAGAATGTACTTCTCAATTTTTTCATCCATATAAACCTCGTTTGCAATCTCTCTAGCTTTTATAATTTCATCAACAGATATTACAGGGTTTACAGTTGCAAATCCTCCAGTTAAATTCTGACGCATAATTAATTGCTCATCTTGCAAGCGCGGATAATCAATCACCACTTTTAACATAAAACGGTCTACTTGCGCTTCAGGTAAAGGGTAGGTTCCCTCTTGTTCAACAGGGTTTTGAGTTGCCATTACTAAAAACGGTTCGTCTAATTTAAACGTTTCATCACCAATAGTAATCTGACGTTCTTGCATTGCTTCTAACAAAGCAGATTGTACTTTTGCTGGCGCTCTATTTATCTCATCTGCTAAAACAAAATTGGCAAAAATTGGTCCTTTTTTAATTTCAAAACTATTTTTTTGCATGTTGTAAATCATAGTTCCAACAACATCCGCAGGTAATAAATCTGGAGTAAACTGCACTCTACTAAAACTACCTTGAACCGCTTTAGACAAAGTATTTATAGCTAAGGTTTTTGCCAACCCAGGAACTCCTTCTAATAAAATATGACCGTTCCCTAAAAGCCCAATTAACAAACTTTCTATCATTTGTTTTTGTCCCACAATTACTTTATTCATTTCTAAAGTAAGAATGTCTATAAAGGCACTTTCTTTCTCTATTTTTTCATTAATAGCTCTTACATCTACATCCATTGTTAATATTGTATTAGATTTAATTTTTACGAAAAACAAAGCTACAATTTTAACAAAATTATTCTGTTAAAACAAGGTTAAAGATAAAGTACTTTTCTAATAGTTTTTATTGCGTTTTTTGGGTATTATTAAGAAAATAACACCTTAATTCTAAATTTTTTGTGAAAAGTGAATTTTAATTAGAAATATTCATAACATTGGGTCAACCAAAAACTGATATATTTTTTAAATTATTAACAAATGGTTGACTGTACAAACGTTTTCCTAAAGCTGCATTAATTGCATTTGCAACTGCACCTCCTGCGGGTGGTAAACCTGGTTCTCCTAAACCTGTTGGTGATTTTTCATTTTTTACAAAATGTACCTCAACTTTTGGCGTTTCTTGCATTCTAATGAGTTTGTAAGTATCAAAATTTTTTGAATTTGGTTTACCATTACTAAATGAAAAATCTGAATACATGGCATGTCCTATTCCGTCTAAAACCCCTCCTTGCACTTGATTTATTGCTCCTGTTGGGTTTACAACGATTCCACAGTCTACAGCAACGGTTACTTTTTTAATTACTGGCAACCCATTTTTTAAAACAATTTCTGCTATTTCTGCAACATGAGTATTATGACTGTAATAAGCAGCAAATCCTTGATAAACTCCTTCAGGTCTTTTACCCCAATTGGCTTTTTCTCTGACCAGTTTTATTGTATCTTCCATTCTCTGTCCAGAATATTTTATATTTTTATCTTTTGTGTTTTTTACATTTTGAAGTAAATCTAAGCGCAATTGAATGGTATCTACATTTAATTCTTCTGCCAACTCATCGAAAAAACTTTGTTCAGCGAAAGCCAAGAAATTAGTGTATGGTGCTCTCCAAGCTCCTGTTGTAATGTTACTTTTATAGTTTTCTGTTTCTACTTTATAATTGCTAATACAACCAGCTGGAAAAAAATGCGGAATTAAACCGTACATGTTACCATTAATTGCTGCCTCTTTTAAGTGGTACCCGGTAATCTTTCCATCTTTTAAAGAAGCTGCAATTCTATATTTAATAGCAGGTCTATACCTACCTGCTGTCATATCATCTTCTCGAGAAAAAAATACTTTAACGGGTTTGTTTGCCAAACTTGAAATTTCTGCAGCTTCTAAAGCAAAATCTCCATACAAACGTCTTCCAAAACCCCCACCCATTCTTGTCATTTCGCAATGAATGTCTTTAGGTTTTCTGTCTAATAATTTGGCTACCCTATTTACTGTCCAATTTGGAGTTTGAATTGGACCTACTAAATGTACTTTTTCTGCCGAAACATCAGCATAAAAATTCATTGGCTCTAAACAATTGTGTGGTAAAAAAGGAGAGTGGTAAGTTCTTTCCAATACTTTATCGGCACTAGCAAATGCTTTTTTTACATCTCCATCATCTCTTCGTACATTAAACTTTTTACCATCTAAAATAAGGTTTAATATTTGATTGTGATTTTTAGTAGATTCTAATTTTTCTTTGTTCCATTGTGCTTTCAATCCTTTTTTTCCTTTCATTGCTGCCCAAGTAGAAGAAGCTAAAACTGCAATTTTATTGCCGAATTTTATCACTTCCACAACCCCATCAACTGCATTGGTTTTGGTAGCATCAAAAGATACTAATTTTTGACCAAAAGCAGGAGGTCTTAACACAGCAGCAATCATCATATCCTCTGTCTTAAAATCTAAACCATACAAGGGTTTTCCAGTGATGATTTTATCAATATCTACATTTATTGCATCTTTGCCTATAATCGAAAAATCTTTTACTTTTTTAAGCTTTACATCTTTTGGAACTTCTAAAACTGCTGCTTCTTTTACGACATCTCCATAACCTAATTTTTCTCCATTAGCATTGATGATAAATCCTTTTGACGCTCTACAAGTACTCGCATCTACTTTCCATTTGACAGCAGCTGCATTTACCAACATTTGTTTTGCTGTAGCACCGGTTTGTCTTAAAATGTTCCAGCTTCTGCGAATTGATTGACTACCACCGGCAACTTGATTAGAAAAGTTTTTAGTATCCAAGGCAGCCTGAACCACATTTATTTTATCCCACTCAACATCTAACTCTTCTGCTATAATCATTGGCATTGATGTTTTTACACCTTGTCCAATTTCTGGGTTTGGGGAAAAAATAGTAACATACCCTTCATCAGATATTTTAATGTAGGCATTAAAATCGTTAAAATTTAAACTCTCTACATCTAAGGGCATTACTACATCTTTTTTACAAGCTGTTAATAAATTGAACCCAATTAACATACCTCCACTTGCTAATACTGATGCTTTTAAAAAATTTCTTCTGCTAAAATTTGTATTAATTTTTGTTTTCATTTATTTAAATCTTAGAAATTAAGACATTTTTTCTGCAGCAAACTTAACTGCTTTTTCTATTCTATTATATGAAGCACATCTACATATATTTCCTTGCATTGCTTCTCTAATTTCTTCTTTTGATGGATTTTTATTCTCTGTTAAAAATGCTGATGCTGTCATTATCTGACCTGCTTGACAATATCCACATTGCGGAACATCAATCTCTTTCCAAGCTTCTTGTACGGGGTGCTTACCATCTACAGATAAACCCTCTATAGTAGTGATTTTTAATCCATCTAAAATAGAAACTTGCATTTGACAACTTCTTGTAGCTACTCCATCTATATGTACAGTACAAGCTCCACATTGGGCAATTCCACAACCGAATTTTGTTCCTACTAAATCTAGTTCATCTCTTAATATCCATAAAAGAGGTGTGTCTGCATCTGCGTTTACAGTGCACTCTTTTCCATTAATATGAAGTGTATAATTGGGCATAAAAATTTAAATTTAAATCATTTTGTAAGTTACAAAAAAATGTTTTTCATTATTTATTAGGAGGTTAAATGCACTTTTTTTGTGATGTTTTTAACACATAACAATCAATACTCCTAAGAATAACACTAGAAAATAAATAACTTCATATTTTAAGTCATTAAATCGATATACAATACTGATTAATATCATAAAATATGATGTTATTATCATTTAATTTTACCTATAACCATAAATTATTTCATATGAAACCTTCACAACAAACTATGATTTCATTTTATGAAAATCTAGGTAAATTATTTTACGCAATAGCTGCTGCAGACAATATTGTCGAAGAATCCGAATTTAATGCATTAAAAGAGGTTGTAAAAAGTAAATGGACAAAAGTTGATGCTGTTGATGATGATTTTCATTCTGATGCTGCTTACCAAATTGAAACTGTTTTTGATTGGATGAATAACGAAGGCTTTTCAGATTCAAAAACTTGTTATAACGAATTTTTAGATTTCAAAAATGAACACCCTTCTTTATTTACAAAAGAAATAAACAGTCTTATCATAAAAACTGCTGGAAAAATTGCTGCTTCTGTTGCAAACATTAATAAATCTGAGTTAATGCTAGTTGCGAAATTGAGTTTGGATCTAAAAAAAATCGTCTAAAATTACATTTTAGACGACCTCATTTTTCATTGCAAATTGCCCTTAATTATTTCCCTCCTAAAAGCAATAGCTCATTCACTAAAATTTCGGTTACATATCGCTTTTCACCTGCTTTAGTTTCATAAAAGCAACATTTAAAAACTTTTTTGACATGTTCAATACTCAATATTGAGTATATTTTAAGAGATTTTAACATTTTTAATGTAACTTTTTAGAAGTTTTCTTAATTTTATAAGGTATCATGACCCAACTTTTGAAAAAAAGAAAATTTAACTTCTTAGATTATCTATTAAACCCTTATGTGATTTCATTTTGTATCACAATTGGTGTTTTGTTGCTACTTCCTAATTATTTTAACAAGTATCTTTTGATTGAAGGTAATGATAAGAAATTTAACACTAAAGATAGTCGTTTCTTTTATGAAGATATCGACAATGATGGGTTAAGCGAAAAAGTTATTTTAATTAACAATAATGAAACTAAAAAGGCTAGTTACATGTTGTTTCATGATAACGGAGATTTAATAGATCAATTTAACCTAGATACTGAATTTGATTTGGATAAACAAGCTTGGTTTCAAGATACTAATGCCAATAATATCAAAGAGATTTATATCCTTACAAAATCTAATGATTCTATTTTTTTAACTATTCAAGAACATATTAGTTGGGAAAAACCCGTAAAAGAAAAGGTATTTGTTGATGCCATAACTCCTTTTAATGGAGTCTATCATTTTAGAGGAGGAAGACCCAGTAGTTTATATAATTTAAACTACCCTAAAAAGTATGTTCACTTTAGCATTTGTGTTGGATATGGTGGAAATCCAAGAAGTGTATATAGATATGACCCTACAACAAAAACCATTCTTAAATCTCCTCATTTAACCAATTCTTTTGGAATTTCTGATTTTTTTGATGTTGATGATGATGGAAAAGCAGAAATATTTTTAGGTTCTTATGCAACTGCAAATACTATCGATTCTATCTTCACTAAAAAATCAGACTCTAAGATTTGGATGAACTTTTTGGACGATAATTTAACCTTCTTATTTGAACCCAAGGCTTATCCATTTATTGGCACATTATATCAAAAGGGGATTATTGAAAATGAACAAAAATTTATCATTTCATTAATTGATTCAAAAGAAAAAGAGAAAGGAACTTCAAAACTACTCAAACAAAATACTCAAGGAGAGATTGTTTTAGAGAAAATTTTGGACAATTGTGATTACTCCAAAATTAAAAAAGTTAAGAACGATGAATTTTTAACCTTAGATCAATTAAATAGAAAAATTAGAGTTTTTAATTATGAATTAGATCAAATCGATGAAATATATGTAGGAGGAAATTATGGTTCATACTATACTTATGATATCAATAAAGACAATAGAAAAGAACTTATACTTTATGATAACAATGTGTACACACTAACAATTTATGATGAAAGTTTAAAACATGCCGTGTCTGTTTCACTCCCAACATCAAAAACAAAATTGGTAGAAATAGGAGTACGCTATCCAAATGCAACTGACTCTCAAATATTCATTCATTTAGAGAGTGGTGTGTTCTATTATAATTATGTCTTAAACCCCTATTATCCAGTTCGTTTTCTTTTTTATTTTGGTGTTTATGGTTTTGTATTGTTACTCACTTTTTTAATTGCAAAAGGGCAACAAATTCGTGAACAACGTAAACGAAAACTTGAAAAGGAAATTGCAGATTTACAATTAAAAACAATTAAAAATAAAGTAGACCCTCATTTTGTATTTAACGCAATGAATACCATTAGCGAAATGTCTTTGATGGATGACAAACTAGAAATAGATCGTTTTATCAGTCGTTTTTCTAATTTTATGCGAGGTACTTTAGAGCATTCAGATAAAATTTCTACCACTCTTAAAGAAGAAATTACCTATACAGAAAACTTTATCAAACTACAGCAAATCCGTTTTAATCATCAATTTGAATATTCCATTTCTGTAGACAAAAACATTGACAAATCTTTTAAAATTCCAAAACATAGCATTTTTAGCTATGTAGAAAATGCACTAAAATACGGTTTACCTTCTCAAGAAAAAGGGAATTTAAAAATTAAAATAGATAAGATAAAACAGCAAATTGTTATTCAGATTCAAGACAATGGTGCTGGTTTTAACAAAGCCAACAAAAAGAATCATAAAGGAACAGGAAATGGATTAAAAATTATGAATAAAATTTTTAATTTATACGAAAACAGATACAAAACAAAGATTGAACATACAGTGCAAGAATTAAAAAACGAAACTGAAATAAAAGGGGTTTTGGTAACTATCAAAATTACACCCAATACCAAAAATTAAACGCTATGAGTAAAATAAAAACTGTATTAATAGACGATGAAACCCGTTCTTTAAACCGTTTAAAAATATTACTAACCAACTTTAAAGAAGTAGAAGTTATTGGCGTTTTCGAAGATGCCGATTTAGGAGTTGCCTTTATTACCAAACACGAACCCGATTTGGTTTTACTAGACATAGAAATGCCCAAAAAATCGGGTATAGAAATTGCTGAAGAAATTAACAAATTAGCTATTGATACTAAAATTATTTTTGTTTCTGCACACGACCATTATGCTATTAAAGCCATTAAGACTAGTGTGTTTGATTACTTGTTAAAACCGATTTCTATTGACGAGCTTAAAATTGCTTTGCAACGTTTTACGACAAAATATCAAATAGATTTAAGCCAACGTGAATTACAAATTATTCGTGAACTTGCCAATGGTTTAAACTCTAAAGCTATTGGCGAAAAACTCTTTATTAGCAGACATACTGTAGATACTTATCGTAGAAAAATTTTAGAAAAAACGGGCTGCCATAACTCTTCAGAGTTGATAAAGTTTGCAACATCGCGTAATTTGGTGTAGTAAATTTACTCATTGTTGAGTATTGTTATACTTTCTTTTAATTACTAGGTTTTGAGATTTGTTTTTGACTTTAGTTGAAAATTTATTTTTATGAGGAAAATTACAATATTTATCTGGTTTTTATCAATCTTTTCAGTTGCTCAAGAAGTTGAGAAAAAAAGTCTAATTTTTAAAGAAATTGGATTTAATAGTTCGTTTTTAAAGAAACAAAGTCAAAACGTTATATATAATATTAAAGATTTAAGATGGACTAATAAAATAGATCAAGACAATGATGGATATGATAGGTCAAGAAAATTAGAATTTAATCCTGATGTTAGTAATGGTTCAGCAACAATTTATGCAAATATTTATTATAAACTATCATCATCAACAAGATATGTTTTTTATAAAAAGACAGGTAATATTGGTATTTCTGGTAACACTAATAGATATTATAGTGTAGATATTAATTCTCTTAACAGGGGAATTTATGATTTTAGAATTGATTTAGTTGATGCTAACACCAAGGTAGTTAAAGATTTTGAAAACGCTAATTCAAAAGCTATTCTAAATGACGAAAGATTTGAAAAAACCTCTGAGGATCCAACTCAACAAACATTTAACATAACATCTGCCTCGTGGACAAATATTGTCGATAATGATAAAGATGGCTATCGTAGTTCAGGAAGACTGGTCTTTAGACCTTCTGTGAGCTCTGGAACTGCTACTGTATACGCTAGAATTTACCGAAAATTATACAACTCAAACAATTATAGCCTATACAAAACAACCAATAATTTTAGCATTTCTAGTGTTGCTTCAAACTCTTACAATATTGATATTGGTGGTGCTAACGGTGAACTCGCTAGAGGAATTTACGACTTTAGAATTGACCTCTTTAAATCTGGCTCAACATCAATTAAAGCTACTAGAGGACCTAGTAATGATCCTGATTTAAATGACGAAAGATTTGAAAAAACCTCTGAGGATCCAACTCAACAAACATTTAACATAACATCTGCCTCGTGGACAAATATTGTCGATAATGATAAAGATGGCTATCGTAGTTCAGGAAGACTGGTCTTTAGACCTTCTGTGAGCTCTGGAACTGCTACTGTATACGCTAGAATTTACCGAAAATTATACAACTCAAACAATTATAGCCTATACAAAACAACCAATAATTTTAGCATTTCTAGTGTTGCTTCAAACTCTTACAATATTGATATTGGTGGTGCTAACGGTGAACTCGCTAGAGGAATTTACGACTTTAGAATTGACCTCTTTAAATCTGGCTCAACATCAATTAAAGCTACTAGAGGACCTAGTAATGATCCTGATTTAAATGACGAAAGATTTGAAAAAACCTCTGAGGACAACTCTAACAATACAAATTGTATCTTTGTAAAAGATACAGATGCTTTTAAAGCAACTAAAAATAACATAGAAATAGTTTTAGAAAACTCAAAGACCCTAAAAGGGTTTCAATTTGATGTTGAAATACCTATTGGGTTTACATTTCAAATTCCAGATCTTAAAAAGTCACCTTTATTAGATAATTTTCAAGTTTCAGGTTCTTATATCAATAGTAATACTATAAGAATAATTGCATTTTCTCTAAATAATGCTGTAATAAGTACTAACAAACAATCTCTGTTAACCTTACCAATCTACATTGACAAGAGTGTTACAGAAGGTAAATATCAGATTCCAATTACTAATAAAATTATCTCAGATGTAAATAATGATAATATAGCATCCAATTGTACTGCTGATGGTACTGTGACTGTGAAAAGCGGTATTCAAGGAGATGTAAACAGCGATTTAGTAGTTAACATTCTAGATATTCTTGGTGTTGTTGACCATATTTTTGGAAATACTCCAAGTAATTTTAATAGTGCTTTAGCGGATTTGAATACTGATAATACAATAAATGTACTCGATATTTTAGAAATTCAAGATATTATATTAGGTAGTAACACCTCTTCTAAATCAACAATTAATCATAGTAAAACAGACCTTAATTATTTATTTATCAAAGATTTGACAGTTTCCCCAGATTCTAACAATAAACTAGAAATTAAGCTAAAAAATAATAACATTATAAAAGGAATGCAGTTTGATGTTGAATTACCAAGTGGGGTTACATTTAACCCAAGTGATATTGAAAGTACAACAAGGTTAGATGGATTCAATGTAAGTTCCAATAAGTTATCGGGAAATACTTATAGAGTTTTAATTTTTTCCCTAACTTCTAAAACATTACCTGTTGGAGACGGAACAATTTTAAAATTGCCAATTTCAATTAGCTCTGATATTTCTTTAGATACATATCCAATTACTTTTACAAAGGTTACGCTTTCAAATACTAATAATGTCAATGTTGCTTCAACTCCCGAAACAATTGGTAATATTATAATCAACACTTTAAGTAATTACGAATTAGAAAAGAATTTCTCTTTTTTAGTTTTTCCAAACCCAGCAAAAGACAACATTACTATTACTAGTAGTTTTGAAATTAACAAAGTTGAAGTTTACTCCCTATTAGGAAAACGTGTAATAGAAAGTACAACCACTAAATCAATAAATATCAAGAAATTATCAAACGCTATATATTTTGTAAAAGTAATAACAAAGAGGGGAAGTGCTATTAAAAGGTTCGTAAAACAATAGTCTTTTGAGGGGAAATTCTGCTTTGAATTAGTATAACAAAGGTTATAAAGATTGCTTCACTTGTTTAGTTATTAATAAGTGAAGTAATCATTTTTTATTTTGGTAGATTATTAATAAACCTAACAACACTTATAGCTTTGTCTAAATAAAATCACCAATTTTTATTCTTTTTAACACTGATAAATGAATTCTAGAATTTAAGGCTTAACCAAATTAATTTAAAATTCTTATTGGTTCTTTTCCAGAGATTTTGCTTCTGTAGTTTTTACCATTTCTTGTTAACTCATAAAACCTTTCCCTCTTTATTTACAAAAGAAATAAACAGTCTTATCATAAAAACTGCTGGAAAAATTGCTGCTTCTGTTGCAAACATTAATAAATCTGAGTTAATGCTAGTTGCGAAATTGAGTTTGGATCTAAAAAAAATCGTCTAAAATTACATTTTAGACGACCTCATTTTTCATAGCAAATTTCCCTTAATTATTTCCCTCCTAAAAGCAATAGCTCATTCACTAAAATTTCTGTTACATAACGTTTTTCTCCACTTTCTGTATTATAGGTTCTGTTAGTCAATTTTCCTTCTACTGCAATTTCTTGACCTTTATTTACATAGTTTTCTACGATGTTTACGAGACCTCCTTTTATTACAATATTGTGCCAATACGCACGCTCAACTTTGTTTCCTTCTTTGTCTTTGTAACTGTCATCTGTTGCCAAGGAAAATTTTGCCATTTTGTTTCCATCTTTAAAGGTTAAAATTTCTGGATCTTGACCTAATCTACCAATTAATTGTACTTTGTTTCTTAACGCATTCATAAGATAAGTTTTTATTTATATTGAATTTCATTAGTTCAATTCAACACTGCAAAGTTGCAATACCATCACATTTTTATTCGGTTACAAAACAATTACTTTCGGTTGTAATTATTTGTAAACGTTTGTAATCGTATAATTATGCCTATATTTGACATCTATGCAATTCTACTTAGAAACAGAAAGACTTATTCTTAGAGAGATTCAAGACAGCGATGTTAATGGAATGTTTGAGTTAGATTCGGATGCTAAAGTACATCACTATTTGGGGAGAAATCCTATTTCAACAAAACAAGAGGCTAAAAAAAACATAAATTTTATTAGACAACAATACAAAGAATTTAAAATTGGCCGTTTTGCAGTTATCGAAAAAAAATCTGGGGAATTTATGGGTTGGTCTGGTTTAAAATTAAATAAAGGAAAAAAGGAAGCTTTAAATGGTTATCAAAATTTTATTGATATTGGCTATCGATTTATTCCTAGGTTTTGGAATAAAGGATACGGTCTAGAGTCTGCTGTTGCTTGTTTAAATTATGGGTTTACAAAAAAGAATTACAATGTTATTTATGGAGCAGCTGATATTGAAAATATAGGTTCTAACAAGATTTTACAAAAAATTGGATTGCAGTTTGTAAATGAATTCGACTATAAATATGAGCAAAATATTATAAAAGTAAATTGGTATGAACTAAAAAAAGAAAACTATGGAAAATAGAAAGTGCTTAGAATGTAATGAAATTGTTAAAGGTAGAATTGATAAAAAATTCTGTTCTGATTATTGTAGAAATGCATACAACAATAAAGTAAATAAAGACAGTAAAAACCTAATTAGAAATATTAATAATCGTCTCCGAAAAAATTATAAAATATTATCAGAATTAAATACTTCAGGAAAAACAAAAGTGTCTAGAACTAAACTATACGATAAAGGTTTTGATTTTAATTTTTTAACTTCTATTTATACCACAAAAACAGGAAACACTTATTTTTATATCTATGATCAAGGCTACTTGCCCTTAGAAAACGAAACCTTTTTACTAATTAGAAGAGATTAATTTGTAACATTTATATTCTTATTGATACCTATAAATGTATTAACAATATGCTATGATTTTTTTAACTTCTAATTTTGATTCTTCAATTCTCATTTTTATTTTCATTACTGTTGCTATCGTATTAATCTTTATTTCTTATTATTTTGGTTCAAAACAGAAAGTTTTAAGAACCCTTTCTAAACTTCAAGACAAAAGAATTATGAGTCTAAAATCTAATGAGTTCTCAAGGGTTACAGGTAAAGCACTTCATGTAAAAACGCCTCTATTAGCTCCTTATAGTAAAAGAAAGTGTATTTTCTATTCAATAAAAATTGAGCAAAAAAAGAGTAGTGGAAAAAATAAATATTGGAGAACTATTATCAAAGAAGAAAAAGCTCAGGAATTCTTTTTAGAAAAAAATGGCGATTTTGTAATTGTAAAACCCAATCAAAATCCTAAGAATTATCTAAGCCATTTAGTCGTTGATAAAAAAACCAATTCTGGAACCTTTAAAGACCCAACTCCAAAATTTGAGACACTGCTAAACCATTACAATATTAAAAGTGAAGGTTTCTTTGGTTTTAATAAAACGCTTAGATACTCTGAAGCTGTTATAGAAATTGGAGAACAAATTACAGTGGCAGGTATTGCAAAATGGAAAAGCCTAAAAGAGGCCATAGACGGATATTCTTACTCTAAAATTGTTGAATTAGAAAGTTCCGACAAACAGAAATTAATTATTACAGATCTACCAAATATTAAATCGAAAAAGAGGTTATAGAAATTTTCTACCAAGTATTTCCTTTAACATTATCTGCCGCTTTTAATACATCTTTCTGACTTAGTTGGCCAATTAATTTACCATTTTCCACAACAGGAAATCTTCTTCTTCTAGATGAAATAAACTTAAATGCAGCATCAAAAATATTCATATTTTTATCAATGGTATCAACATCTGTTACCATATATTTTCCAACAGTATTATTTCTATCTGATGGCATATTATAGTATTTACTTTCAGATATATGTTTGATGCAATCTGTTTCAGAAATAATACCAACCAATTCATTTTTATCATTTACTACAGGACCACCAGATATTTTATGGGTGATTAATTGATGAATTACATGATCTAAAGAATCTTCTGCTTTAAAAGTAATTAATTTTTTTGTCATATAATCAGACACTAAAATTTGTGCTTCTTCTTTACCTTGACTTGTATCTCTTTTTCCTTGAAAGCTCTTGATTCCCATAATAGTTCGTTTTTAGTTTGATTTTAAATTTACCAAAATTTCTGTCTTATACAACATTTACAATAAGTTTTTTTTATTTCTTACATTTATAAAAATTAAACAAAATAAATGAAATCCTTTTCCACGCTTGTTTCTGTTCTTATAATTCTTGGTGTTGTATATTGGAGTTTTTCTGACATGAAACCGTCATTACCATCAGAAAAATCGACTTCTAAAACTGAATTTTCTTTAGAAAATGCTTTATTTCATTTAAAAAATATTAGTACTCAAGTACATCATGTTGGTTCTAAAAATCATAAAGAAGTACAAAATTATATTGTAAGAGAATTGCAAAATATGGGTTTAGAAACAGAAATTCAAACCCAAACAGCCATTAATAAAAAATGGTTTGCAGCTACAACTTCAGAAAATATTTTAGCAAGAATTAAGGGTTCTGAAAATGGTAAAGCTTTACTGCTTTTAACACATTACGATTCTAACCCACATTCAGCTTTAGGAGCAAGTGATGCTGGTTCTGGAGTAGTTACTATTTTAGAAGGTATTAGAGCTTTTTTAGCAAAGAAAACAAAACCAAAAAATGATATTATTATTCTTATTTCTGATGCTGAAGAATTAGGATTATTGGGCGCAAAAGCTTTTGTAAACGCACATTCTTGGGTAAAAGATATAGGTTTGGTTTTAAATTTTGAAGCTAGAGGTAGTGGTGGCCCAAGTTATATGTTAATGGAAACCAATGGAAAAAACAGCAAACTATTAGGTGAATTTTTGGCTGCAAAACCCAATTATCCTGCTGCAAATTCTTTAATGTACAGTATTTATAAAAAACTACCAAACGACACCGATTTAACCGTTTTTAGAGAAGAAGCTAATATTAATGGGTTTAATTTCGCTTTTATTGGAGATCACTTTGACTATCATACAGCACAAGATTCATATGAACGATTAGACAGAGAAACACTCTTACATCAAGCAGATTATTTTACTACCACAGTGAATTATTTTGCGAATTCAGACTTGTCTAATCTAAATTCAGAAGAAGATTTTGTCTATGTGAATTTTCCTTTTATCCGATTATTAACTTTTCCTTTTACTTGGGTAACCCCCTTATTAATTATTGCAGTTGCTCTTTTTTTAGTATTGATTTTCTTCGGAATAACAAAAAGAAAACTTTCTTTAAAAGGGATAATAAAAGGTTTAGGCATTTTTCTTATGTCTATCCTTTTATGTGGAGGAATTTCCTTCGGATTATGGAAATTAATATTGATGATTCACCCAGAATATAAAGATATGTTGCATGGATTTACGTATAATGGATATCAATACATTACTGCTTTTGTATTTTTAAATCTTTGGATATTATTTAAATGTTACAAATACATCCATAAACACCAAAAAACAACTGATTTATTAATTGCTCCCATTCTAATTTGGCTAATTATCAACTTTTTAATTAGTGGTTCTTTAAAAGGTGCTGGTTTTTTTATTATTCCTGTTTTTTGCGCTTTAGCCATTTTAACATTAGCCATCTTTATGGATTTAGAAGAAAAATCGAAACGAATTTTATTCACTATTATATCAGTACCAACCATCTACATTTTTGCGCCTTTAGTAAAAATGTTTCCAGTAGGTTTAGGATTAAAAATACTCTTTGTCAGTGCCATTTTTATCGTTTTAGTTTTTGGATTGATGATTCTTACTTTTCATCAAAACAAAAATTTTTGGATGCAAAAAACTGTTGGTTTTTTTGCAATTATTTTCTTTGGTTTAGCAACTTATAATAGTGGTTTTTCTTATGATAAAAAGAAACCCAACAGTTTGGTTTATATTCAGAATTCTGATGATAAAACTGCTTATTATGGAACTTACAACCATACTTTAGATGAATATACCAAACAAATTTTTGATGAAAACGCAACTAAAGGAAGCATTTTAAATGCAGAAACTAGAAGTAAATATAATACTCGTTTTACTTATCATAAAAAAACCGATTTTAAAAACCTTCAATCATCAGAAATTACATTAGATTTAGACACCGTAATTGGTAACAAACGTTTTATAGAAATATCGATTTCTTCAGAAAAAAAGGCAAATAAATTAGAGTTTATCACTAAAAAAGAACTCAAATTGCATCAATTTAAGGTTAATGATGTTTTGGTAAATGATGGTAAAAATTACATAGTAAAAAAAGGAACTTTCTTGATATATCATATAGGAAATCAAGATAAAGCGGTAACGCTTTCTTTTAGTGTTAGTAAAGAATATGAATTTGACATTATTCTAAATGAAATCTATTATGATTTATTAGAAAACCCCAAATTTATATTAACCCCAAGAACTGATAAAATGATGCCAATGCCTTTTGTAACAAACGATGCTATTATAATCTCAAAAAAAGTGAAGTTATAAAAAAAGCATTCTTAAAAAATTAAGAATGCTTTTTATGTTTTATAGATTTTGTTTTCTACTCTATTTCAGAAACACGTAAAGTATTTACCATACCCTGCGCTTCAGCAGGCATAGAAGTAAGATTAATCATAAAATCTCCTTCTTTAACAAATCCTTTCTCTTTAGATATTTTGTTAATGTCTACCACTGTTGCATCTGTCGTTAAGTTGGCATCATAGAAAAAAGCTTTAACACCCCAAAGTAAATTTAGTTTCCCTAAAATTCTTCTTTCTGAAGAAAAAACTAATATTTTAGCTTGTGGTCTCCAAGCAGAAATCTGGAAAGCAGTATAACCACTTCTAGTTAATGTAGAAATTGCTGCTGCATCAATATCATTAGCCATTAAAGCGGCATGATGACAAACAGATTTTGTAATAAATCTATTGGTTCTAATATGCGGAGCCTCATGAGGTACTTTTATCATTCTAGAGTTCTCAACAGCTTTAATAATTTCTGCCATTTTTTGAATAACTCTTGCAGGATGTTTCCCTACTGAAGTTTCTCCAGAAAGCATTACTGCATCTGCACCATCTATAATTGAGTTTGCTACGTCATTTACCTCTGCTCTTGTTGGTACAGAGTTATCTATCATAGTCTCCATCATTTGAGTAGCAATAATTACAGGAATTCTTGCTCTTTTTGCACGTCTAACTAATTTTTTCTGGATTAAAGGAACGTCTTGCATCGGAATTTCTACTCCTAAATCTCCACGCGCTACCATTAATCCATCGCAATATGGAATTAAAGCATCCATATTTGCAACCGCTTCTGGTTTTTCGATTTTAGCAATAACTGGAACTCTATATTCTGAATGTTCATCAATTAGATCTCGTAACATTCTTAAATCTTCTGGGGTTCTCACAAAAGATAAAGCAATCCAATCTACTTCTTGCCCTAAAGCAAAAATTGCATCTTCTTTATCTTTTTCTGTCAAAGCAGGAAGTGATATTGCTGTGTTAGGTAAGTTTACACCTTTTTTAGATTTTAAAGGTCCACCAACAATTGTTTTTACCACAACTTCATTTTCTTTGTTTGTAGAGATTACTTCAAACAAAAGTTTTCCATCATCTACCATAATCTGTTCTCCAACTTTTACATCTTTTGGAAAACGTTGATAGGTCATATACGCTCTTTCTTTGGTTCCTGTACATTCATCAGTTGTAAAAGTAAAAATATCTCCATCGGCTAACTCGACACCTTCTTCCATTACACCAACTCTAAGTTTTGGTCCTTGTAAATCGGCTAAAATGGCAACATTATATCCATTTTCCTCATTTATTTCTTTAATGGTTTTTACCGTCTTTTTTACATTGTCGTAATTTGCATGAGAAAAATTAATACGAAATACGTTTACTCCTTCTTTTGCTAATTCTTTTAAAATTTCTTTACTATCTGTTGCAGGTCCTAATGTTGCAACTATTTTTGTTTTTTTATAATCAATCATATAATTAAAATATTAAAAAGTCTTTCGACTTTAAAGTGTTTTTATCTATTGAATATGCCGTAATAACATTATCAATATTTTTAATTTTTTGTACAGTTTTCATTACAAATTCATATTCTGATTCTCCACATATTTTTAAAAAAAAATCTACTTTTTTCTTTTCAGGAATTAAATATGTCTTTGTTTCTGATGTTAATAATAACTCGTTAGATACTGTTTGGTTTTCCCTTCTGTAGCTATTTGCTATTAAAAACCAATCGTAACCATATTTTATGTTCTCGTAATTATAAATAGAAAATGAAGCTTTCTTTTTTTCTCTAGTAAATTCTAAATCTTCTTTGGCTTTATAAAACTTTGTTTTTAAAGTTTTGTTAAGTAGGTACGCAAGTTTATAGTCTTCTAAGGTAGAATGGATTCCAATTAAAGAATATTCTTCTTCACAAAAATCATCTAATTCTAAAGCATATACCTGCATAAATTATAATTACTTATAGTTTTTATGAGTTAGCTAAATTACGAATTAGTTTACGAGTTTTGTGTTAATTTAACGAAAACGTTATCGCTTATTAAGTTAAATTTATTTGGTTTTGAAAAGCGTAATACACTCTTTTCGAAGCTTGTTCTTCTGCTTTTTTCTTAGAGGTTGCTCTTCCTTTAGCAATTTGTTCGCCATCAATACTAATCTTAACACTAAAGTGCTTAACAGACTCATTACCAGAGTCTTCATAAGTATCGAAAGCGTATTTTTTCTTTTGTTTTTGGCACCACTCTATGATAAGTCCTTTATAACTTGTAATTTTTCCTTCTAATTTTTCAATATCAACATAAGGAATTATTACATTTTCATAGATAAATTTTTGACAAGTATTGTACCCTCTATCTAAATAAATTGCGCCAATTAGTGCTTCGAAAATATTTCCGTGGATATTATCGCCAACATTGGCTTGATCTATATTACTTTTTACAAACCGGATTAAATTTAAATCTTTACCCAGTTCGTTTAAATGTTCTCTACTTACAATTTTAGAGCGCATTTGTGTTAAATATCCTTCTGTACCTGAAGGAACTTTTTTGTATAAATAAGCAGCAATAACAGAGCCTAAAATAGAATCTCCTAAGAACTCTAAGCGTTCGTAATTAATAGGTATTCCTTTTCTATCTAACATTTGCACAGATCTGTGTGTAAATGCTTTTTTGTATTTGTTAATTTTTCTAGGTGAGAATTTTAGAAGTTTTTTTAATTCGATATATAATTCAGCATCCTCTTGTTTATGAGGCTTCACTATTTTACGAATAAAATTCATAGAGTATTAATCTTCTAACTTTCTGAATGCAACACAAGCATTATGACCTCCAAAACCAAATGTATTACTCATAGCTACTTTAATTTCTCTTTCTTGAGGTTTATTTAGCGTTAAGTTTAATTCTGGATTAATATTATCATCTATAGTCGAATGATTTATTGTTGGTGGTACAATACTATGCTTCATTGCTAAAATAGAAGCTATAGATTCTATAGCACCAGCTGCACCTAATAAGTGCCCAGTCATAGACTTTGTTGAATTGATATTGATATTTTTAGCATGTTCACCGAACACTTCTGAAATTGCTTTTAATTCAGCAACGTCTCCTAAAGGTGTAGAAGTACCATGTGTGTTAATATGATCTACATCCTCTGGATTAATGCCAGCATTTTCAAGACAGTTTTTCATCACAGCAATAACACCAATTCCTTCTGGGTGTGGAGCTGTCATATGATATGCATCAGATGACATTCCTCCTCCAATAACTTCTGCATAAATTTTAGCTCCTCTAGCTTTAGCATGTTCGTAACTTTCTAAAACAATTGCTCCTGCTCCTTCCCCTAAAACGAAGCCATCTCGTTCTGCATCAAATGGTCTTGATGCTGATTCTGGACTTTCGTTTCTCTCAGATAAGGCTTTCATTGCATTAAACCCTCCAACACCAGCATGAGTTACCGCTGCTTCTGAGCCACCTGTTACAATAACGTCACAATGTCCTAATCTAATATAATTTAAAGCATCTATCATTGCATTAGCCGATGAAGCACAAGCTGAAACTGTTGTATAGTTAGGTCCCATAAATCCATTTTTAATAGAAATATTACCGGGTGCTATATCTGCAATCATTTTAGGGATAAAAAATGGGTTAAATCTTGGTGTACCGTCTCCAGCACCAAAATTAATAGCTTCATTTTGGAAAGTTTCTAAACCTCCTATTCCAGCTCCCCAAATTACGCCAACACGTAATTTATTAATGGTTTCTAAATCTAAATTAGCATCTGCGATTGCCTCATCTGAAGCAACCATAGCATACTGGGTAAATTTATCCATTTTTCGCGCCTCTTTTCTATTGATAAAATCGGTCGCATTAAAATTCTTTAATTCACATGCAAAACGAGTTTTGAACTTGGCAGCATCAAAGTGTGTTATAGGTGCTGCTCCGCTAACTCCGTTAACAAGGGCGTTCCAATATTCTTCAATATTATTACCTATTGGCGTTAATGCGCCAAGTCCAGTGACTACAACTCGTTTTAACTGCATATAAATATTACTTTTTTGCTTCTTCGATATAGCTTACGGCTTGACCTACTGTTCCGATATTTTCAGCTTGGTCGTCTGGAATTTGAATATCGAATTCTTTTTCGAATTCCATAATTAACTCAACAGTATCTAAAGAATCTGCTCCTAAATCATTTGTGAAGCTAGCTTCTGTTGTTACTTCATTATCGTCTACTCCTAATTTATCTACGATAATAGCTTTTACTCTTGATGCAATGTCTGACATAATTTTTTGTTTTTTAAAATTTAAATCGGGGCAAAAATACAAATCTTTACAATTATAACTAATTTTTGTCCGAAAAATGATTACTAAAAGTAAAGAAAAATAATTAATCTCCCTTTAAAAATAATCAATTTGTTAATAATTATTCTTTTTTTTGTAACCTAGATTTATAGTATATGAAGCGTATTGTTGTTTTTGCTTCTGGTTCTGGAACGAACGCAGAGAACATTATTAAGTATTTTAATCAAACTAAGACAGCTATTGTTACTAAAGTGTTGTGTAACAATGAACATGCCAAAGTTTTTGAAAGATGTAAAAATCTGAATGTAAACTGCTTACATTTTAAAAAAGAAGATTTTTATACTTCTAATTTTATACTAAATGTATTACAAAAAGAAGCCGATTATATCATTTTAGCTGGTTTTTTATGGAAAATTCCACAAAATATTATTGATGCTTTTCCTGATAAAATCATAAATATTCATCCAGCTTTATTGCCAAAATATGGAGGAAAAGGTATGTATGGAATGAACGTTCATAGAGTTGTAAAAGAAAATAATGAAACAGAGACAGGTATCACAATTCATTATGTAAATGCCAATTATGATGAAGGAGCCATCATTTTTCAGGCAAAAACAGCACTAAATGACAAAGATTCTCCTGAAAAAATAGCCGAAAAGATTCATATTCTAGAACAAAAGTATTTTCCTAAAGTAATAGAAGAAGTAATTTTATATTAAAATGCCTAAAAAAAAGTTTTATGTAGTTTGGAAAGGGAGAACAACTGGTGTTTTTTCTTCTTGGAAAGTATGTAAACAACAAATTGATGGTTTTGAAGGCGCTCAATACAAATCTTTTACCAATTTGAATGAAGCTAAAGTTGCTTCTTCTAAAAAATACGAAGATTATAAAGGTAAAAACACCAAAAAACCAACATTAACTAAAGCAGAGAAAGCAAAATGTGGTTCGCCTATTTTAGAAAGTATTGCTGTTGATGCTGCTTGTGCTGGAAATCCTGGAAAACTAGAATATAGAGGTGTTCTAACACATGACAAAAAAGAAATTTTTAAGAAAGGCCCTTTTAATAAAGGAACCAATAATATTGGCGAGTTCTTAGCTTTGGTTCATGGAATAGCGTTTCTAAAACAAAGAAATAAAGAAGATATTCCAATTTATTCTGATTCTAAAATTGCCATGAGTTGGATTAAACAAAAACGTTGCAAAACCAACATTCATTTTGATGCTTCTAACAAAGACTTGTTAGAACTGATAAAAAGAGCTGAAAAATGGTTGAAAGTGAACTCTTTTAAAAACCCAATTCTTAAATGGGAAACCAAAGCGTGGGGAGAAATTCCTGCTGATTTTGGGCGGAAGTAAATTCAGTACGAAGTATGCAAGACTAGAAATTCTATAGATTGTATCCAATAGAAAACAGCAAAATTCTGGGTAAAATAAAGGTTCTTCTGTCTGAAATTAAAAAGTCGTTAAAGCTATTGCTTTGTTTAAATTGAGCATTAAATAAATTCTGTGCTTTCAGTTTAAAAGACCAAGCACTATTTTCTTGTCTGTACGATAGCGTTGCATTGGCTATTTCATATACATTTTTTTGATTGAGTGTTTTGTTTTGATAATTGCTTTTGGTGTAATCGAAGTTAAAAATAAAGCCCTCTAAAAAATCATAATCAACATTAATAAACGGTGATGTGGTGGTAAACTTTGAGGTATTATTACTAGATATAAATCTACCAACATTTTGTTTAAATCCGATTTCTAAAGTCGGGAAATCATCAAACAAGGTTTCAATAGCAATCTCATAATCGTAATTTTTATTTTTATTGGTTTGCAAAACATTATCTATTTGCTGTAAATATTGATTGTTAAAAAAACCAACATCAAATTTGTATTTAAGCTCTTTTATGGTTTTTTCTAAGTGAATATTTCCTCGTAAACTTTCTGATGGATTGTCAAACAATTGCGCTGTTAAAAATTGATTGACTCTCAGTGCAGGGTTTGTGTTATTGGTGTCAAATTGAACTGTATTTCTCACTCCTTTTACTTGTTTGTTATAACTTAAAGAAGAAAAAAGGAGTAAACCTCTGTATAAGCTAAACCTGCTGTAATAAATTCTTGCTGCATGAAATAGATTATTTTGCAAACGCTCATTTCCTCTAAAAACGGAATTGTATGATTGTAAGAAAAACCGATTTGCAAACCTGCTAGCATCAGAAAAAGATGTTTTTAAATTATAGTTAATTGTTATTTTTTTTGATTTATTAAACTCAATTTTTGCTAAAAACTCAGGTAAAATCACCCACTTATTTTGGTCGAGTTGTGTTTGCTGATGTAAACTCCAATTGTAATTATGAGCAAAAACACCTTGTTTTACGGTAAAAATTCCAGTTCTAAACTTATACTGTACTCCTACAAACAAATCGTTCAATTTAAAATCTAGGTCGTTTCCAAATCCGTTTTGAGCAAAATTATTGGTAGTTCCATCATCTAAGGTTTGGCTATCATCAGTAAAAAATTGTTCTAACAATAACTTGTTACCCATAGTTGTATAGATATGATTGTTGTTGTTTACCTCCCAAAAATGTTTAAAAACGGCATCTATATTTTGTGTTGTGGTATTTTTAATTTGATTAATGAGATATAGACTTTGCTCAGTAATCGGAATTAAGCCATTAAACGCATTATCTTGAGTTTGCCAAAAAGCGTTTTGGTTATTCTTATCAAAAACATAATTAACAATAGATGAAAACGTGTGTTTGTCTGATTGTCTTTTATGCCATTCTATATTTTGGTTGATGTAAGTCGCTATCAAATTTCTATCTGTACCAATCGTATTCGTATTTGCGGCTACAACTGAAACAAGACTATTTTCATTTGCATTATTCGTTCTTTTTATTTGAGTTCTAGCATACCATTTTTCTTTGTCATTTGGTGTATATTCTACATTTAGATTACCTATACCCAACGTATTGTCTGCTACAGTGGTATTTGTTCTGTCTTCTGTTAATGTTGCATATTGATTTTGGGTTTCTATAGCATTTTTAATATCAGAATTCGAAAAAATAAAATACCCAGCAACATCTAGTTTAGAAGATGTGGTTTTTGTAATATTCAATGCCCCAAATTTTTGTCGACTTTCTACTACATCTCGATTTTGTAGAAATTGCGAAAAATCTCCGCCTTTGTAATTAAAGTTTCCGCTAAAAATAGCATTTACACCTCCAGAAAAACTCATATAGTCTCTGAATGTAAAGGTTTTTTCGCCAATGTTATTGATATTTCCAATAAAATTGACGTTGGTTTTAGGTGAATAATAAAACAAATTGGCACTTGTTTTGTAAAAATTTGAATTGCCTTTACCTGCTTCTAAATCTCCAAATACAAAGCGTTTTTTATCTTCTTTGAGTTGGATATCCATAGCCATATCATCAGAATCTGTGAGTCCTTTTAAAAAAGCTACTTCGTTATAATTGTCAATTACTTTTACTTTATCTACAGCATCTGCAGGTATATTTTCTACCGCCAATTTAGAGCTGCCCCCAAAAAACTTTTTACCATCTACCAGCATTTTAGTTACTTTTTTCCCTTGTACTGTAACACTACCATCTTTGTTTACTTCTACACCTGGTAATTTTTTGAGTACGTTTTTTAGTTTACGCTCAGAACCGTCTATAAATTTTTGAGTATTGTAAGTGGTGGTATCTCCTCTAACAGTTACTGGCATTTCTATAACCACCTCGTCTAATTGTTCTGAAGATTGTTGTAATACAAAGTCTTTCTTTGTCGATTTTAATGCAACAAACTCATAATTTATTGGTTTGTACCCTAAATAGGAAATGCTAATGGTAATGGTATCTCCTTTTGCTAATACTAATTTATAGTAGCCTTCATTATCTGTAATGGCAAATTGTAGATTTTTAGATACATCTTTAGGTTTTGCAATAACATTGGCATAGGATAATGGGTTTTGTAAACTGTCTTTTATAACTCCATATAGGGTCACTTTTTGAGAGAAAGTTGTGATGCTAAAAAGTAGTAGGATGTAAGTTAGGGGATTCTTTTTCATTGTTTTACTTTTATTTCAGCTTTATTCTTTTTTAATTTTTTTGTTTTAATTCTGAAGTATAAACTTCTTTTTCTTATATAATGTTTGTCCTATTTCATCTAATTCATCCTGAGTAACTAATTTCCCCTTTTCTGAAAAATTAACCTTTATTTTATTCTTCTTGTTAATAATAACTATTTTAGAAGCAAGATATCTATAATTATCCTCAATAAGTTCAAGTATTAAACCAGGAAGTCCACCATATCCTTTTGGACCAAAATTTACAGGTATATCTGGAGCATACCATGCAGTTATTTCTTTTTTAAAGATTCCTTTATTATTTTTAATCATCAAATAAGAAGTAGCTTTAAAACATTTATACTTGCCAACTAGTTTACTATTATTCGTTAAGCTCCATTTTAAATTATCCAATTCACTAACAACAATATAGTTTTCTCCATAAACATTTTTACTAATCTTTCTTCTATTTGTTTTATAGTTGCTGTAATAAACATTATCAGCTTTTAATAAAGCGTTAGCTATTTTATAACTTTTATTATTATCATTCTGTAATGATTCCTGCTTAAGAAATATTGATTCTGATCCTTGAAATTTTAGTTCAAATTCAAATCTATTATTCTCTAAGCTTTTATTGATAAATCTCAACATTCCATTATACTTTTTATCCTTATTATCTATTGTTTTAGAGTCAATTAAGGCTTGCTCGACAGAAAATTTATAAACTACTCTTCCCGCATAATTTTGAGAAAAAGTTTTTAAAAAAAAGAATAAGGAAACTATTATTAAATTTTTTTTCATGGTATAAAATTTATGAGTATAGCGAGAGATTTAAAATCCCTCGCTATTAGTTATTAAATTGAATTACTCACTTGCTGTCTCGCAGATTTCATAAATAAGATTAGCAACTTCATTGGCTGTTTCCATATCAACTCCTTTATCTTCTAAATCGCCTTGTAAATCAAAAGCAATCTCAGAACAACTTTTATCCTTTGTCATTAAAGAATTCGCATTCATTATAGTTCCTGTTGCAAAAACAAAAACCATTGCTAATATTAATTTTTTCATTATATAAATTTTGTAATCCAAACTTATATTTGGATTTGTTTATTAAAAATTTTTAGAATTCTATATGAATTAACAAGTTTAAAATTCTATAAAAACTTGTAGAAAAAGGCTTACTTTTGCAAGGCTTCTTCTGCTTGTTGTTGTTTATTTACATAGGCATTTGTGTTAAGTTATACATTGGTTTCGCGATTTTTTATATTTCTTAATTCCGCAAGCGGAGGTTTTTTTATCAGTAGGCAGTAGGCAGTAGGCAGTAGGCAAAACTAATACTTATAGAATCTACTAGTTTTTAATTTTACTACTTTCTTATTGTTGTATATCTGCTTTTCTTTTCATAGCAATTTCTTTTCTCAAATTTGAAAAACATTTTTTAGCTTACCAAATAAATCGTATTCCATTATGGCATACCCATTTATGGTGATAGGATAAACTCACGGTTTTTGGGTATGCCAAAATGGAAGGTTTTTAAACTTATTTTTTTCTTATTTCTTGTTTTATTGTCAAAACAAAAGGTATATTAAACTTAGAATGAATTTCTTCTGCTCTCATACATTTTTTTACCTAAAGCTTCGAAGTCTTTTAAAGAAATTATTTTCCCTTTTGTTGGTTTTTTTAATTCTAAAAAATCTAATTTTTTAATTTTTTTTATGGTATATGATAAATAGCCAATGTCTAATCTAACAATTAAACCTGGTAAACCTCCGTAACCTTTTGGCCCATGATTAAAAGAAATTTCAGGAACAAACCAAGCTATTACATCATGATAACTGATCCCTTTAGAAGATTGAATTTTTTTTTGAGTTATCGCTTTAAAACAGGTATACTTTCCAATTTTTTTTGAAATACTACTAATTTCCCATTTTAACTTGGGCTTTTTTACAATAAAATCTTGACCATAAGCATTTTTTTTATGAAGTAATTCATTTTTAAATGAATAATAAATACCTCTATATCTTAAAAAGATTTTAGCACTTTTATATTCTTTTGTTTCTATTCTATTTGGTTTATAAAATTTTGATTTATCCCTATTAAAATCTAAATTATAGTATTCGTTTTTAGAGAATTTAATTGCGTTCAAGAATCGATTTTTCATATCCAAACTTAATTCAGCTTTCATTTTGTCTTTAGGATCTGAAGGCGATTTAATTTGATTTTTTTCATATCTTTTCTTAACTTCTAAGGAGTCTATCAAAAAATCTAATTTGTAAATAGCTCTATAATTTTCTTGAGCACTAAGATTTATTGAAACGAATAAAATTATAATACTCAAGAGAATTCTCATTTTTAAAAAGTAAAGAGATTAATGACTCTTTAAGTTAATTATTAGCTACCCCTAATTTTTTTTAATTTTTTGGTAGCTTTAAGAACCATTTCGTTAAATTCTTTATACGTGATTTTTTTACCTTTTGTTGGCTTTTTAACCTCTACTTGCTTCTTAGGGTTCAATTTAATATTAGTAACATAATAAACTATATGGTTTTTTTTGAGTTCCAATATTAAACCTGGTAAACCAGAGTAACCTATAGGCCCATATTGAATATTAATAGCAGGTGTATACCAAGCCGTAATATTGTTGGTTTTAAAACCATTTTTGGTTTTTATTTTTTCAATTGCGACTGCTTTGTATGCTTTATAATTTCCAATTTTTTTAGTTTCGTCAAGTAAAGTCCATTTAGTATAGTCTTTTGGGTAATGAATTAAGAAAAAATCACCAAAAATATCTACAGCTTTTATTTTCTCTTTAACATTATTGTAATACTCGCCTTTTCCGTAAGGTAAAAGTGCTAATTTTATGTATCTATTATTTGGTGTTTCCATAAAATCATTTACTTTAAAACTAGCCTGATTATCATTGTAATACAAAGAGAATTTTAAATAACTAGAAATATTATCTGTTTCCTTTTCAATTGCTGCAAATCTTTTTAATTTTTCTTTGCCTAATTTTTGTTTTTTATCAACTGTAAAAGTCTTTTTTTTCTTTGTTTTTTTATAAGTAATAATTGCTGAATTTGTTTGAGCATGTATTGATAAACTAGCTAATAAAATAATTGAAAATTTTATAATTATCTTCATATATGTTTATTTTAAAAGGGGTTTTACCCCCTTATATTTATATAAAATTTTCTTACTGTAAGTTGTTTATAGTAAGTTTCTTCTTATATGTCCCATCTTCATTACAATGCAATTCAAAGTATTGATTAGTATATTCATATTCTGCAACTGGATCTCCGTCACCAGCTTCTGTTCCATAATCCCAAGCATCTTGAGTACAATCTTGAAATGCAATTATTCTGAATGAATTCGCATTCATTATAGTTCCTGTTGCAAAAACAAATACAACAGCTAAAATTAATTTTTTCATTTTTTCTAAATTTTAAAATGATTCGTAAAATATATTTAGAATTCTAAATGAATAAACAAGTTTAAAATTCTATAAAAACTTGTAGAAAAAGGCTTACTTTTGCAAGACTTCTTCTGCTTGTTGTTGTTTATTTACATAGGCATTTGTGTTAAGTTATACATTGGTTTCGCGATTTTTTATATTTCTTAATTCCGTAAGCGGAGGTTTTTTTATCAGTAGGCAGTAGGCAGTAGGCAGTAGGCAGTAGGCAGTAGGCAAAACTAATACTTATAGAATCTACTAGTTTTTAATTTTACTACTTTCTTATTGTTGTATATCTACTTTTCTTTTCATAGCAATTTCTTTTCTCAAATTTGAAAAACATTTTTTAGCTTACCAAATAAATCGTATTCCATTATGGCATACCCATTTATGGTGATAGGATAAACTCACGGTTTTTGGGTATGCCAAAATGGAAGGTTTTTAAACTTATTTTTTTCTTATTTTTACATCGAAAAAGAAATTCTATTATGAGAGAAAGAGAAAGAGAAAGAGAAAGAGAAAGAGAAAGAGAAAGAGAAAGAGAAAGAGAAAGAGAAAGAATACAAGAAACTTATAAAACGATTTTAGATACTTTAGAAGAAAAAAGAAAAGCAGCTAATATGAGTCGTTTTGAAATAGCTGTCCATTTAGGTTTAACTGAAAATGGTTATTTTAAAGTAATTAAAGGGCAAACAAAATTAGACTTAGAACGTTTGCTAACTATTTTGAATAAAATTGCTATTTCTCCTGAAGATTTTTTTAAAGGTATCAAATAACAAAAAACCAAAACAAATTTCTGTTTTGGGTTTTTTGTTATTGAAATTTCTCGATACAATTTTCTTCTTAAGGTCAGTAAATCAATCGAAAAAACAGTTACTATTTAGTTAAACAGATGCTTTCATTAACTCTCTGTTCATTCTTGCGATATTATCTAAAGAAATTCCTTTTGGACATTCAACTTCGCAAGCACCAGTATTAGTACAGTTTCCAAAACCTTCTAAATCCATTTGAGCCACCATATTTTTAACACGATCTGCTGCTTCTACTTGTCCTTGTGGCAATAATGCATATTGCGATACTTTTGCTCCTACAAATAACATCGCCGATGAATTTTTACATGTAGCAACACAAGCACCACAACCAATACAAGTTGCCGCATCCATAGCAGTATCTGCTGCTTCTTTAGCAATAGGAATGGCATTTGCATCTTGTGTGTTACCAGAAGTATTTACAGAAATATAACCCCCTGCATGCTGAATTCTTTCAAAAGCGGTTCTGTCTACTATTAAATCTTTAATTACAGGAAATGCAGCTGCTCTAAATGGTTCTATAGTAATTGTGTCTCCATCGTTAAACATACGCATATGCAATTGGCAAGTTGTAATACCTCTATCTGGTCCATGAGCTTCACCATTAATATACATAGAACACATACCGCAAATACCTTCTCTACAGTCATGATCAAATGCAACTGGTTCTTCTCCTTTTGCAACCAAACCTTCATTTAAAACATCTATCATTTCTAAGAAAGACATATGTTCTGAAATCTCAGTCACCTTATAATCTACCATTTGACCCTTTGAACTTGAGTCTTTTTGTCTCCAAATTTTAAGTGTTAAATTCATAATCTTTCTTATTTGTATGAACGTTGTTTTAGTTCTATATCTTTAAATTCTAGTTGCTCTTTGTGTAACACTGCATCTTTAGGCTCTCCTTTATATTCCCAAGCAGAAACAAATGCAAAGTTTTTATCATCACGTTTTGCTTCTCCTTTTTGTGGCCCTGATTCTTCTGCAGATTCTTCTCTAAAGTGTCCTCCACAAGATTCTTCTCTAACTAATGCATCTTTAGCAAACAATTCTCCTAATTCTAAGAAATCTGCTACTCTTCCAGCTTTCGCTAATTCTTCGTTGTATTCATTAGATCCTCCTGGTACAGAAACGTTTTTCCAAAAATCTTTACGTAAAGCAGAAATTTCTTCGATAGCTTCTTTTAAACCTGCTTCATTTCGAGACATTCCACATTTATCCCACATAATTTTACCTAATTTTTTATGGTAATAATCTACAGAATTTGTTCCTTTGTTATTGATAAAGAAATCTATACTATCTTTTACAGATTTTTCAGCCTCATCAAATTCTGGCGTATCCGTTGGAATTTTCCCTGTTCTAATATCATCAGCTAAATAGTCTCCAATGGTGTAAGGTAGTACAAAATATCCGTCTGCTAAACCTTGCATTAATGCTGATGCTCCTAATCTGTTTGCTCCGTGATCGGAGAAGTTAGCTTCTCCAATACAGTACAACCCTGGGACAGTTGTCATCAAATTATAATCTACCCAAACGCCACCCATTGTATAATGTACTGCTGGATAAATCATCATTGGTGTTTCATATGGATTTTGATCTACAATTTTCTCGTACATCTGGAATAAATTCCCATACTTTGCTTCAACAATTTTTTGACCTAATTCATAGATTTTAGCCGCAGAAGGATTATTAATGTTCTGGATTTTAGCTTGCTCTGTACCGTATCTGGTAATCGCATCAGCAAAGTCTAAATAAACCGCTTCTCCAGTTGCATTTACGCCATAACCCGCATCGCAACGTTCTTTAGCTGCTCTAGAAGCTACATCACGAGGCACTAAGTTACCAAATGCAGGATAACGTCTTTCTAAATAATAATCTCTTTCGTCTTCTGATAAATCTGTAGGTTTTTTCTTTCCTTCTCTAATGGCAATTACGTCATCCATGTTCTTAGGAACCCAAATACGTCCATCATTACGCAACGATTCTGACATCAATGTTAATTTAGATTGATAATCTCCAGAACGTGGAATACAAGTAGGATGAATTTGTGTATAACAAGGGTTTGCAAAATAGGCTCCTTTTTTGTGGATTTTCCAAGCGGCAGTTACATTAGAACCCATTGCATTGGTAGATAAGAAATATACATTTCCATATCCTCCAGAACCTACAACCACTGCATGTGCAGAATGACGCTCTATTTCTCCAGTCACAAGGTTTCTTGCAATAATTCCTCTTGCTTTTCCATCAACAATAACCACATCTAACATTTCGTGTCTGTTAAACATTTCTATTTTACCACGAGCAATTTGTCTGTTCATTGCAGAATATGCGCCTAATAATAATTGCTGACCAGTTTGTCCTTTGGCGTAAAACGTTCTTGAAACTAACACCCCACCAAAAGAACGGTTATCTAGCAAACCACCATAATCACGAGCAAAAGGAACACCTTGTGCCACACATTGATCAATAATATTGGCCGATACTTCTGCCAAACGATACACGTTTGCCTCACGAGAACGATAATCTCCACCTTTTACAGTATCATAAAATAACCTGTAAGTTGAGTCTCCATCTCCTTGATAGTTTTTTGCGGCATTAATACCTCCTTGAGCTGCAATTGAGTGCGCTCTACGTGGAGAATCTTGGTACGCAAATGCTTTTACGTTATACCCTAGTTCTGCTAACGTTGCTGCTGCAGAACCACCTGCTAATCCTGTACCAACTACGATAACATCGATATGACGTTTGTTAGCTGGGTTTACCAGGTTAATTTTGTCTTTATAAGTTGTCCATTTATCTTTTAGTGGACCTTTTGGTACTTTTGAATCTAAAGCCATATTGTAATAAGATTAATGGTTAAAGTGATGATAAAGTGCTATGAAAATAAATCCTAAAGGCACAATTATAGAATATGCAATTCCTACTTTTTCTAATTTCTTTCTTAAAGAAGCTGCTCCAACAGATTGAAAAGCAGATGTAAAACCGTGTGCTAAATGCAGCCCTAAGAAAATAAAAGCTATAACATAAGCGCCAACTCTTATAGGGCTTACAAATTTATGCACTAATTCTTCATGATAACGCAAACCATCTATACCTTCTAAAGTTCCAGTCCAATCTCCTTGAATAAATTTTGTGTTAATCTCAGGAAACCAAAAATCGATAAAGTGAAGTACAATAAAGGCCAAAATAGTTAATCCGGTCCATATCATATTTCTACTAAACCAAGTAGAATTTGCTGCACCATTGTCTTTGGCATAACCGACACCATTTGCTTTTCTGTTTTTTAGTTCTAAAACAAAACCCATAACAAAATGATAGACAACCGCAAATATTAAAACAGGTTGTAAAGCAAATTGTACTAAAGGGTTGGTTCCCATAAAATGAGAAACCTCATTAAATGTATCTGGACTAAAGACTGATAAAATATTGATAGCAAAATGCTGAAGTAAAAAGAACATCAGGAAGAAGGCAGAAAGCGCCATGGCTACTTTTCTTCCAATCGAAGATTTGAAAAATCCGCTCATTGTATAATTAGTTAAAATTTCTAACAAATTTACGGCTAAAAGCTTCTACAAACAAAATTTTTAAATTGTTTTACAGTTATTTAGAATAATTATAAAAATGAAGTTTCTTAATAAAATTTTGAACACTTTTTTTGATAAAAATCTTGTGGCTACAATTTAAAATTTACAATAAATTACTCAATGAAAATTTTCTTATTAAGAGTTCTTGTTGGTGTTCTTAAAGAAATAACATATAAGCCTGTTTTTAAGTGGTTTACGTTTTTTATTCCTGTTTTTATTCCATTATAATTTAACGTTAAAATCTTACCTCCAATTATATTATACATCTTTAATTTTGTTTCTTCATGTTTTAACCCATTAACATGCATTACATTACTACTTGATACAAAAATTTCTAAAGGATCTGAGATAACATTATCTCCTATTCTTAAAACATTTTGAGTTGTGTGCAAATAAAACCTTCCAATACCACTTAAATGATTTAAAGGAGTTATTGTATAGTTGCTGTTTTCATCCTTTAAATTTGTAATTTTTTTTGCTTCTCTATCTTCTAGATATACATTGTAATTCTCTTCTAAATTTGTTAAAGAGGCAGAAAAAACAATTTGGTTATTTGCCTTAGCATCAATACTTATTGGAATTACATAGTTATCTATATTAGTGTTTGGCAATGATTGTATTGTATAATTCTTACCATTACTATTTGCCACCAAGTGTGAATTGATATCAAACTCAGAATTGCTAAAGTTTTCAATATCTTCATTGGCATCAAAACCTGTTGTTGCTGTTGATGAATAAATTACATCTGTATTAACTTTCACGGTTCCATTATCAATAAAAAGTTTTACAAAAGGAGTACTGCTTTGAGATTTATTAAAAATATGTGTTCCTGAGGAAGGTTGAATACTTCTTTTATTATTGTCAAACTGCAATGTTGTATTGGCATTAGGCTTTATAAAAAACCCTTGCCCTGGAGGTATAAATTGCTCTGTTGAACTTACCAAATTGGTAACTGCAACGTATTTTTGTTGGGTTTTATCCCAAATATAAATTGCAGGTGTTTCTAATTTAGCGGTATTATCTGCTAAAAAGTTATTATTACTGTTTTTGTTTACAGGGTAAAATGTTGTAAACGAATTTCCAATTGCATTCCATTGGCTTCCTGTTACCGTTTTATCAATGGTATTTACCTCTAGAGTCCCTGTAAATGAAACGGAACCATCTGAAGCTCTTGAAATAGCATAACTGCTTCCTTTTTCAAATTTTATAGAATCATCTGTTAAATCTGTGGCTGTATAATACACCCATTTTGATCCTGATGCTTTAGAATCATCATAATAACCTACAGCATATCTATTTGGGGTTACAGATGTATTAACTCTAATATTATTGTTTGTGTTTTCTACAAAAGCTTTTATGCTTTGTCCAGAAACAGGTGCTGTTATAATATGCCAATTGTTAGCTAACAAACCACCTCTTTCATAAGTTACATTTCCTGTTGATGTTCCTTTAACTAATAAACTTCCACTATCATTACCTGTAGATGTTATTGTGGCTGTTCCTGTTGTTATAAAGTTATCTTGAGTAGTTAATGCTTTTCCCGAATTTATATTTAAAGTCCCGCTTAAATTTAAGCCATTTATGGAAGCATCATCAACATCTATATTTAAGGTAATATTTGATGGAACAAAAATATCCTCATCAATATTGGGTAAGCTAGAAGAGCTCCAATTATTAGCAATACTCCAATTATTATTTGAAGTAGCATTAAATATTGTTCTTAAATTACTATTAGAAAAACTACCTGAATTACCATTAATAAAATTAGAAGAAGTACCCGTTTTTGCAAAGTTTACAAGATTCCCTGTAAGTTGATTGCTACTTACATCAATAAGAGAAGTTATGCTTGTATTATTGCCATTAGCCACACCTTGGTCAAAAGGAAAATAGAGTAATAAACCACTTGTGGTTGGATTAACTTTTCCATCTTTAAAAAAGTTAATCTCGTTTACAGAAAGGGCTTTATTCCAAAACCTAAATTCATCTATTGCTCCAGAAAAAGGATTTTGTATGTCTCCAATTTCAAAATTTGATTGGTCATTTATAACATTTGCTACAGAGCCACTAGTAGAAACTGTCGCTTTTACTCCATTGATATATACATTTAATGAACTGTTTTCTTTAACAAAAGCCACATGAGACCAAACATTTCTAGATAAAGATTCTGATGTTGTTACACTAGCATATGAAGAGTTTACTGTTCTTATACTAAAAAAAAGTTTGTTTGTTGAATAAATAAAGCACTTTATGGCTTCTCCTTTTCTAAAAAAATTTAATGTTGTTGCACTGGTTGCGGGATTTACCCAAAAATCAATAGAGAATTCATTCGTAACATCGAATACATTATTATAATTTACAAAAAAAGAATCGTCTGTTCCATCAAAATGTAAAGCATTGTTTTTTGTGGTAAATGTTTTTATAGGAGTATAGGTTGTTCCATTTGAATTGGTAGCATAAGCCTTGTAATAATAGAGTGTGTTTTCTGTTAAACCTGTAATTCTTTCAGAAAAAATTCCTGTTCCACTTCCACTTGTTTTTTGAGTTACATTAGTTCCGCCAATTTCAGGATTTGTATTTGTTGCAGAATATACAATCCCTCTTTGAGTAACAACAGCGGCACCTTGATTTGTTATATTTCCGCCTAAAGTAGCGCTTGAATTTAAAACTAATGGTGCTATATTATCAATTACAGGTGTTGAAGACAAAGTAGAAAAACTTAATACTTGACCATAATCTGTACCTTCTACATTTGTACCATAAGCTCTGTAATAATACGTAGTATTTTCACTTAAACCAGTAATGGTCTCAGAAAATGAACCAGAACCAGAGCCACTTGCTACTTGGGTTACATTTGTTCCTCCAATTATAGGAAATTGATTTGAGCTACTAAAAACAAAACCTCTTGCTGTAGTTGTTGCTCCATTAGGTTCAGAAATACTTGCAGGTAAAGTAGACGCTGATAGCGTTATGTTAGTAGCAGAACTATTAGATACATTTGGACTTTGCTTAAACCTTCTAATCTTAGAGTTTGTTCCTTCATCAAAAGCAATATACACATCATTAGAACTGGAAATAAATAAATGGCGTATTATTGCACTCCCGCTAGAAAAAAAGCCATTCCCTACAATGCTCCAAGAGCTACCATTGTATTTTTTAACACGTATTTTTTTTGAATTATCTTTATCAGAATATGCAACATAAATATGATCACTATTGTCAACAGCAATCTTTAATCCATTATAATCATCTGTATTTCCAGAAATAGAACCCACAGAGCTCCAAGAACTTGTGTATACATTTACAGACAAACTGCTAATAGGATCAAAACAAATAATCGGATTATTTGAGGAGTTAAATGAAATAACTGCATTGTTTCCAAACCCTGCTAGCCCTGATAATTCTACCCAAGAAGTACCATTAAAACGAAGCACTTTGGTAACACCAAAGGGACCGTTTTCGACATAAGATAAATATGGTGTGTTATTTCCATCAAATTTAAATGAAGCATTAAAATTATTAGGATGAGTTAGATTGCTGTTGCCAATTGTTTGATAAGTATTGTTGACTGTATCTATTTTTACAATGTCAGAAATAGAATTACCTTCTTTAAAATAGGCAAGGTATAATTCATTGGCATTATTTACTACTAGTTTTAAAGTTCTTAAAGTATTGGTGCTTGAAGATGTTACTTTGGTAATTAATTCCCATATCAATCCTTTTTTATAAACAGAGATCTCATTAACTGAAGTTGGAATTGCTATAAATAAATTATCATTACTATCAATGTCTAAAGAGATTTTTCCTTGTTCATGCGGGATAGATGGTAGTCCTTGAGTACTTATTTGGGTTACTGTATATCTATTGTGTTTTGCAATTGCATAAGACCCAATACCCGCTGAATATACAAAATAAACTTGATCATTTTTATCTACTTTAAAATCTGAGATCCCCAAAGTGCCACTTGCAACGGAATAAACATCTTGACCAATAGTTTGTGCTTTTATTGATATGCTTAGCATTATAAAGCTTAGTAAAAGTAAATTTTTGAGTTTCATAACTTCTTGAGTTTATATTGTTGATTAACACTTATTAATTTAAAAAATTCTAAATGCCTTTTTTTGAATTTAAAGAATAAAAATCTTTTTGTAAACTTTTATTTTCCTTGTATTTATTGAAACTATAGAAATACATATTCTTCATTGAATCTCTTTAATTTTCTGATTTATTTTTTTATTTGTTAACCAATAATATTTGATTTTGTATATTTCTTTAACCAAATAGATAACACCTGGTATAAACAAAATGATAAATTTTTTAGGGGCTATATAATATGAAACACCAAATAAAATAAGTGTAATTAGAACACTATACACAATGATTCTTTGTGTAATTCTTTGGATATTTTCATTGTTCTCTAACAATGTTTTTTTTAAAGATTGTATTCTTATTTTTCTGTACATCATTATTTTTTACGACAATGCAATACTAAGAATAGGCATTAAAAAAATTCCCACCCTTATGGGTAGTTTTGCTGTTTTACAACTGTTTTCTAGCTTTCGTACATTAATTTCGAAGCTATTTCGGTTCTTTTTTTGATATCTAATTTTTCATACAAATTTCTTGTATGATATTTTATAGTGTTCACAGAAACAAACAACTCTTCTGCTATTTCTTTATTATTTAGACCTTTTGTAATTTGTAATAAAACATCTATTTCTCTTTCAGTTAGATTATATTTTTTTGACAATTGATTTATTTTTTTCGCTATTTCGTCTATGTTTTTTTCTTCTTTTTCGAGCTTAATATGATCTAATTCTTGTAACGATTTTAACAATTCTGATTGCATTACAGCAATTACTTCATCTTGTTTTGTTCGATGTCTTAAGAATTTCTTTATTAAAAAAATTAGCAATCCAACCAAAAAAACAATTAAGGCTATACTAGAATAAATGCTAATAGTAAACTTACTTTTTTCTTTCTCAACTCTTGCTTCATACTCAATAAGACTCTCTGTATCGTTAACATTCTGAGCTCTTAATTCGTCGTTTTCTTTTTTAGAGTTTCTTGCTAAAGAATCTGTATAAGCAACTTGAGTAGTGATATCGTTTGTTAATTTGGCAATATCTATTTTATTAAGAAAATACCTTCTATGATGGTCAAACTCAAATCTGAAATCATCAATAAGAGCATTGTAATAGTTAGCACTATCTACATTTTTTTTACTAATAAAATACCTAGTTGCAATATAATTTTTATGAGCTTCATAATTGTAGTTATTTGGATCTGGAATATGTAAAGGAAGTTTATTTACATAGTAATAAGAACTATCTAGTTTCCCTAAATGCATATAATTTTCTGCTATTGTACTCAAAGCATCCATATACACACCTTGTTGCGCTTTTTTAAAAATAGATAATTTGGATTTTAACTTTTTTGTAGATATTTGGTATTTTCCCTGAAGATTTTCGATAAAACCCTCATATGTGCAAACAATAACTCCTGCTTCATTGCCAAATTCTTTATAAATTGCAATAGCTTTATCATAGTTTTCTATTGCTTTTTTATACATATCATTATCGATATACTCATCACCTAATTCTCTATAAACTTCACCTATATACTGTCTTAATTTATGCTTTCGAGCAAGTTCTTTTACTTTCTCAAAATGAAACATTACTTTCTCAAAATTACGTAAGTTTCTATATGCTGTCGCTTTAATAAAATTAGACTCTATTAAAAACAAAGGCATATCATCTTTAGAAACATGATTTTTAAGGGAATCAATTTTATGTAAGAATAGTTTGGGGGTTGTTTCTGAAAGTACTGTTAGTGAGTCTATAAAAGTTTTTAAAGAAGCATCTTTATAAGTTTTCTCTTCCTGAGAAAAGTGATTAATGGTTGTTAAAACCAAAAAGAAAAAGAAAAATTTCTTGGGGGAAATTCTCATAGATGGTTAATCTTATTGATGTATTGGCTCTAAAATACAAATTTTATTTAATATTATTAGAAGCCATCAAACACTTGTTGTTTTTCCATTTTCCTTTTAAAGATTCTTTAGAAATAATCTTTCCATCACAAGTTAAAAAGTTACCTTTTTTATCTTTTTTAATAATCTTCATTCTTCCTTGATGAATGGCGTTTATAATTCTGAAAATCAATCCTTTTTGAGAAATTTTACTTCTTCTTGTTATTAATTTTAAACCTTCTTTATTATTGTGCAAATCCATAGTTGATGATATTTCATCTGGCACAACTCCATCTTCTAATTTATTCTTCTTAAAAGTTAAATAGTTTTCTTTTTCGTGCGCTTTTCCTAAAGAGCGAGCTGCACTTTTTCCGATTTCTTGACGCAATATGGCCATCCAATACGCATGTCTAAAAGCGTCAACTTGACCTCCCGATTTATCACCATCTAACAAATTGGTTTTAGCAATAGAATCTGCAATTTTATTGGCTTTTAACGATGTTTTTAAGGCTTTTTTAGCTTTAAAAAGGTGAAATAGCACCCAAGTTCTTTTTGGAGGAGATAGCTTAAAAAAATCCTTTAAACCCGTTTGAGAAAACAAATTCAAAGACACAAACATTACTAATAGAGAAAGTGATTTTTTCATTATTTTTAAAGACCATTTTTAAGGTGCTACTTTTATTTCACTTCAAATGCTCTTTTAGCTTCACCAATTTTAATCATATATTTTCCTTTTGGCAAATAATACACATCATTTTTAGCTTTCTTAATATCAGCATCTTTGTTTGCTTTTAGGTAACTTTTTAAGCCTTTTTTAGAAAAAGAAACATCATAAATAGCTTCATTAAAACCTTTATCTGCATTTACAGAAAATGAATTTACTTTTACATCTCCAGAAAAGATATGAACTGTTACTTTTCTACTAGAATTTGCGTAAAAAGGAATTGTTATTTCTGGTGTATTTGCTTCAAACCATTTGCTCCAAGAACTTCCCCAGTTTCTACTTTTTCTAATAGATTCAACATCAAAAATGTGAGCAGATTTAGCAGTCAACTCATCCGTCATTAATTGTAATGAAGCAATATTTGCGCGGTACAAACTGCGTCCGTGAGTTCCAATTATTAAATGTTTTGCTGTGGGTTGAATTACCAAATCGTGTACAGCAACATTGGGTAAATTTTTGCTAAAAGCTTCCCAAGATTGTCCTTGATTAAAAGAAACATACAATCCGTTATCTGTACCTAAATACAATAGGTTTTCGTTTTCTGAATCTTCTTTTATCACATTTACTGGTGATGTTGGAATGTTATTACTGATGTTTTTCCAAGTTGTTCCATAATCGTCAGACATATACACATAGGTTATAAAATCATCAAAACGATAACCATTTAAAGTTGCGTACACTCTTTCTTTTTTAAACTTTGAAGCTACCACTCTAGACACCCATAAATTTTGTGGTAAATTGTTAGAAATTCTTGTCCAACTTCCTCCACCGTTTTTAGTAACATTGATGTATCCATCATCAGAACCTACATAAATTAATCCGAATTGGAATGGAGATTCAGAAATCGTTGTTAACGTTCCATATGCTACATTTCCTTTTTTTCCACCTGTGGTTAAATCATCAGAAATCGTTTCCCAATTATCACCTTTATTTAGAGAACGATGTAATTTATTTCCTCCTAAATAGAGAATATCTTGATTGTGTTTCGACAATAAAATAGGTGTTTGCCAATTGAATCTGTATGGGTTTTCGCCTAAGGTATGTTTCGGTTGAATGTATTTATTTTTACCTGATGCTCTATCAATTCTAAAATAATTTCCAAACTGATATCCTGTGTAAACAATATTCGGATTCCTGTCATCCACCTGAACTTGCATTCCGTCTCCGCCCATAATGGATTCATAAGGATTTTGCCCAGATTGATGCCAACGCTTGTTAATTCTAGCGTTATGAGACGCTACCCAAACTCCATTATCTTGCAAACCACCATACACTTTATAGTTTTTTTGATTGTCTGCATACACAGAATAAAACTGACCAACTGCAGGGTCGTTTAATTTTATCCAACTTTCTCCATCATCATAAGTCAAGTTTAATCCACCATCATTTCCATTTAAAATATGACCCGATTTTTTGGGATTTATCCACAATGCTTGATGATCTGCGTGCACATTTTCTTTGCTAATCGATTTGAATGTTTTTCCACCATCTTTCGATTTTAAAATAGGAACACCCAAAACATAAATTCCGTTTTCGTTCTGCAAATCCACTCGAATTTCTCCAAAATAATATCCATAAGAATAATACAAATCGTCTAAATAACCTTCGTGTGTTTTTTTCCAAGATTTACCTCCATTTGTGGTTTTAAATACCTCAGCTCCAACCACAGGTGTGTCAAACAAAAGAGAATTTGCATCCTCTAAATACTTCGCCAAATCAATGGGTTTTACAGAACCCACTCTAACCATTTGTTTCACATTTTCAGCTCTGTATTTTTCTTGAAACCCGTTTGTTTTTAAATATGTATTCAATTTTTTATCAGATAATTTTAAAAAATCTGCAGAAGACATTGTCTTAAAATCTTCTTTTGTTAATGCTTTTGATGAGGATTTCTTTTTTTGATTATCTTTTCTTCTAAACTGGCTATCGTGAAAAGCATAAACTGTATTTTCATTAAAAACCGCTAAACCAATTCTACCCACTCCATTTCCTTCTGGAAAACCATTTCTTTCTGATATTTTTTGCCAAGAATTTCCTGCATCTGTACTTTTATAAATGGCAGAATTACTTCCATCACCATCAAAATTCCAAGCTTTACGTTCACGTTCCCAAGAAGCTGCATACATCACGTTAAAATTATTGGGTGCAAAAGCAACATCAATAATTCCTGTATCTTGATTTACAAAAAGTGTTTTTGACCAAGTTTTTCCGCCATCAGTGGTTTTAAAAACACCTCTTTCTTGGTTTGATGAATACAAATGCCCAATAACACCAACCACCACTTCATTTGTATTAGTAGGGTTGATGACAATTCTACTAATATGATGCGAATCTGTTAGCCCAACATTGTTCCACGTTTTTCCACCATCTGTAGATTTTAGCATTCCAATTCCTGCGTAACTTGAGCGAGAAGAATTCTTTTCTCCTGTACCCACCCAAATAGTTTTTGAAATCCAATCTACAGCAATATCTCCTATATTTTGAGTTGGAGAATTATCTAAAACTGGTGTAAAAGTAGTTCCGTTATTATTCGTATACCACAATCCTCCAGAAGCGTAACCTACGTAAAATTCAGTAGGATTTTCTGGATTTACATCAACATCAGCAACACGTCCGCTCATTACAGTTGGACCAATATTCGTAAAGTTTACATTTTTTACTAATGATGATTGCATCATCTTAGTTTTTTTTTCTAAAGATTGTTGAATAACTTCAGCGTTTGTAGAAGTCTGTGCTAAAATGGAAGTTGAAAAACAAAGTAACAGGAATTGAAAAAGAGATTTCATAAGTTGGATAGTTTGGTTTAAAGTGTTGAAATTACCATTTGTATTTCCATTTTCAAAATCTTTAACACAAATTAGGAAACCCAACCAATTTTAAAGGATGTATCTTTACACCCAGAAACAACTACATAAAGTTACTTTCTTAAAAAAATTTTATGACATTTAAAGAATTAGGTCTATCCAGCGCTATTTTAAAAGCGGTTGAAGAAAAAGGATATACCAAACCATCACCCATACAAGAAAAAGCAATTCCACCAATTTTAGAAGGCAAAGATATTTTAGCTTCTGCACAAACAGGAACAGGAAAAACAGCGGGTTTTACCTTACCTGTATTGCAATATTTATCAGAAACCAAACACCCAAAATACAGACCTTTGCGTGCTTTAGTGTTAACGCCAACAAGAGAATTAGCTGCACAAGTTTATGATAATGTAAGAGAATACAGTAAATATGTAAATATAAAATCTGCTGTAGTTTTTGGAGGCGTAAATGCAAAACCGCAAATTGCTACTTTAAGAAGTGGTGTAGATATTTTAGTGGCAACTCCTGGTAGATTATTGGATTTACACGACCAAAAAGCGGTTTCTTTCAAGAGAATTGATGTTTTAATCTTGGATGAAGCGGATAGAATGTTAGATATGGGTTTTGTAAGAGAAATCAACAAATTGATAAGCTTTATGCCCGCAAAACGTCAGAATTTGATGTTTTCTGCAACTTTTTCTAAAGACATTAAGAAATTGGCAGAGGGGATTTTAAGAAATCCTATTTCGGTTGAGGCAACTCCTCAAAATTCTACTGCAAAAAAAGTAACACACAGTGTTTTTAAGGTTGATAAAAGCCGAAAAACAGAGTTTACCATCAAATTGATAAAAGACAACAACTGGAATCAAGTGTTGATTTTTACACGCACAAAACACGGTGCCAATAGATTGACTCAAAAATTGATAAAATCTAAAATTTCTGCTGCTGCCATTCACGGAAATAAAAGTCAAGGTGCAAGAACAAAAGCGTTGAAAAACTTTAAAGAAAATTCGATCAAAATTTTAGTGGCAACTGATATTGCTGCTCGTGGATTAGACATTCCTTTATTGCCTCACGTAATCAATTACGAATTGCCAAATGTACCTGAAGACTATGTGCATAGAATTGGAAGAACTGGAAGAGCTGGTGCTGCTGGAGAAGCCATTTCTTTAGTTTGTAGTGAAGAAGTAGAGTATCAAAAAGAGATTGAAAAACTTTTAAATGAAAAATTAAAATCTACCATAGTAGAAGGTTTTGAACCTACAGATACTGCACCTCCCAAAAGAGCAGCTACTCAAAGTAAAGGATCTTTTGGCAAAAAGAAAAACGCTTCAAATTCAAATTCTTCTCAAGGGAAAAAACCTAAAAGAAAACCGCATTTTAAAGGAAATAAATCTAATTCTACCTCTGGACGTGGAAGAACTGGGGCTCCTAAAAAGAAGCGTTTTTAAGTTCATTTTTTATTGATAATTTTATCGTTACATTTGTTTCTATAAATTCGAATACAGATGAAATATCACCCAATAAATTCACAACTTTTTATAAAAAACCGTAAAAACTTTATGGCGCAAATGAAGCCAAAAAGTATTGCTGTTTTTAACTCTAATGACATTTATCCTATAAGTGCAGATAGTACAATGCCCTTTGAACAGCATAGAGATATTTTCTATTTATCTGGTGTAGATCAAGAAGAAAGTGTATTGTTTTTATTTCCTGATTGCCCAAATGAAAACTTAAGAGAGGTTTTATTTGTAAGAGAAACCAATGAGCATATTGCCATTTGGGAAGGTGAAAAACTAACCAAAAAAGCTGCGACTAAAACAAGTGGAATAAAAACCGTTTATTGGTTACAAGATTTAGAAAAAATCTTGTTCGAAATGAGCACGTATGCAGATACTTTTTACATCAATACAAACGAGCATTATAGAGCTTCTGTAGAAACTGAAACTAGAGAAGATCGTTTTATAAAATGGTTATTGGCTAAATATCCTGCACATTCTGTAGCAAAAAGCAATCCTATTTTACAGCATTTGCGTTCTATAAAAGATCAAATTGAGTTGGATTTAATGCAACACGCCTGTAATATTACCGAAAAAGGTTTTAGACGCATTTTAAACTTTGTAAAACCTGGTGTTTGGGAATATGAAATTGAAGCAGAATTGTTGCACGAATTTGTAAAAAATCGCTCTAAAGGATTTGCATATACGCCAATAATTGCCTCAGGAAATAATGCCAATGTGTTGCATTATATAGAAAACAATCAACAATGTAAAAGTGGCGATTTAATTTTGTTTGATATTGCTGCTGAATATGCGAATTACAAAAGTGATTTGAGTAGAACAATTCCTGTTTCAGGGAAATTTTCTGATAGACAAAAAGCAGTTTACAATGCTGTAAATCACGTGAAAAAAGAGGCCACTAAAATGCTACTTCCTGGAACTTTATGGAAAGAATATCACGTAGAAGTTGGTAAAATAATGACTTCAGAATTATTAAAATTAGGTTTAATTGATAAAGCTGATGTTCAAAATGAAGATAAAAACTGGCCTGCATATAAAAAGTATTTTATGCACGGAACAAGTCATCATATTGGTTTAGACACACACGATTACGGACTTTTACACGAGCCAATGCAAGCAAACATGGTGTTTACAGTAGAACCAGGAATTTACATTCCAGATGAAGGATTTGGCATTCGTTTAGAGGATGATGTGGTGGTTCAAGAAAGTGGAGCACCTTTTAATTTGATGCAAAACATACCAATTGAAGCTGATGAAATTGAAGAGTTGATGAATCAGTAATTATATAAGTACAAACACAAAGGCGAGTTTTTAACTCGCTTTTTTTATGCTAAAGAATGAATAAACCCAATCGTTTGGTTGTTAAACGTTTCTGGCTGCTCAACATTTACAACGTGACCACATTTATCTATGACAAAAAGTGATGCTTTTTTATGCAGTTTTACAATGTTTTTAATCGAAGGTAGAAAAAGGTGATCTTCTGCTCCCATCACATATAAAGTAGGAATTTTAATGTCTTTTGTTCTAAAAAAACGCAATAAAGGATTGATTTCTGATGTCAATTTAAACCAACGAATAAATTCTTTTTGATAGAGTTTTTTTGCTTCATTTACAAATAACAACCTCGATTTTTTGTGGTTTTTCTTTGGCATAATAATAAATGCAAAGAATTTGTATAACAACATATAAGGCACTACAGATTTAAAAATCACTCCTAATTTCATTAAGATTTGAGAGCGAATGTTCAACTTAATAATCGCACCACCCATAATCATACTTTGTACTAATTCTGGTCTTTTTTCAGCTAAATTTCTTATTAAAATGGTTCCTAAAGAAATACCAATAAAATGCGATTTTTCAATCTTTAAGTGTTCAATAACCTCAACAATATCGTTTGTAATCGAATCAAAAGTATATTTAGGGTTAAAGGTATCTTTTAAAGTGGGTTTGCTATTTCCGTGACCACGTAAATCTAAAATCAACACATTAAAATGCTTTTTAAAATCACGTACTTGCTTAAACCAAATAGAACTACTTCCTCCCGCTCCGTGAACAAAAGTTACCCATTCTTTAGAAGTTGTATGTGGATATGAATAGTAATTTAACAAAAAATGTGTTTTTAAAATAAGCAGCAAAAATAACCTATTTTATTTTGATACTGTTGAGAATCGTTTTTTTCACTCATATAAATAAAAAAAGAGCCACCTAACAAATGTCAGTTTTTGCCTTTTTTAATTTTTGTAATTTGCCTAAATGGAAAAATCAACATCGGAAAACGGAAAACAAAAGAAGTTCAATTACGAGAAAGAACTCGCAAAATTGCATACAGAATTGGTACATATGCAAGAGTGGGTAAAAAATAAAGGATTAAAAGTTGTTGTTCTTTTTGAAGGAAGAGATGCCTCAGGAAAAGGTGGAACCATTAAACGTTTTACAGAACCTCTAAACCCTCGAATTTGTAAAGTGGTTGCTTTGGGTGTGCCTACAGAAAGAGAAAAATCGCAATGGTATTTTCAACGCTATGTACAATACTTACCTGCTGCTGGAGAAATTGTTTTGTTTGATAGAAGTTGGTATAATAGAGCGGGTGTAGAAAAGGTTATGGGTTTTTGTACTAATGATGAGTATGATGAATTCTTGCGTTCTTGTCCTGAATTTGAACGTATGTTGGTGCGTTCTGGAATTATCGTTTTAAAATATTGGTTTTCTGTAAGTGATGAAGAGCAAGAAAGACGCTTTAAAAATCGTATTTCAAATCCACTTAAACGGTGGAAATTTAGTCCTATGGATTTAGAATCTCGTTCTAGATGGATGGAATATTCTAAAGCTAAAGATCAAATGTTTGCACATACAGACACGAAACAAGTACCATGGTTTGTGGTAAATTCAGACAATAAAAAGAAAGCAAGATTAAACTGTATTAGTCACGTTTTAAGTAATATTCCTTATCAGAAAATGAATATCAAGCCAATTGAGTTACCTCCATTGCCAGATAATAAAGCGTATGTTAGACCTCCAATGGATTATCAAACATTTGTCCCAGAAAAGTTTTAACTTTACTTTTTTTAAAATGATTACGTGTCAGAAAAAATAGAAAAATATGATTTTAAAAAAGGACTTCTTCACGAGTTCGAAATCATTGATTTATCTGAACTTTATCAAAATAACTTTGAGCAAACAACATCACCTCATCGTTTAGAATTTTATCAGGTTTTATGGTTTAAAAAAGGAACTTCTAAACATTGGGTAGATTTTAATGCACTAGATATTGAACCTAACACCTTACTTTTTTTAAATAAAAATAGTGTTCAACGTTTTGATAAAAAAGGATATCCTAAAGGGAAAGCAATTTTATTTACTGATAACTTTTTTTGTAAAACCAAAACAGATACAGCTTATTTAAAAAGCTCTATATTATTTAACGATTTATTTTCAATTCCAAAATTTAAAGTAGAAAACGAATCTTTAAATCTTCAAAAAACATTAAATCTAATTCTTGCAGAATTTGAGCAGCCCAAAGATGATTATCAAGCAGATATCCTCAGAAATCATCTTAAAAACTTTTTACTACATTCTGAAAGAGAGCGAAAAAATAAAGACTTTGTAGAAATTAAAAAAGACAACAAACTTCATCTTGTGATGCAGTTTAGAGAGTTGTTAGAAAGTAATTTTATACAACATAAAAATGTTACTTTTTACTGTGAGGAAATGCATATCACACCTAAAAAATTAAACTCAGCAACAACAAACGTCTTAGAAAAACCTCCTAAAAGTATTATTATTGAAAGAATTCTTTTAGAAGCCAAAAGAATGTTAGTACATACTGTAAAAAACACCAAAGAAATATCTTTTTTACTAGGTTTTGAAGAACCCACAAACTTTATTAAGTTTTTTAGAAAGCATCTAAAAACGACTCCTCTATCTTTTAGAGAGCAATTTAACAAGGAGTAAAAGTATCATTTTTTCTCTTTTTCTTACCTTTTTTAACGTCTCTTTTCCACGCAAATTTGCAGTGTATTTAAATTCAATTTTAAAATGAAAAAAATAATCACTGTATTAATAATCGTTTTTGCTTTTTCTTATTGTTCTAAAAATAAAAAAGCAACTACTAAAAAAGAAGAAAAAATGAAAATTACAAACAAACAAAAAGTAGTATCATTATTAAAAAGTATTGAAACTGAAGCAAAAGAACCAATAGCTTTCATCAACCCACAAAAATATATTCAACACAATTTAGCTGTTGGCGATGGTCTTGCAGGTTTTGGAGAAGTATTACATCAATTACCTCCTAACTCTGCTAAAGTAAATAACATAAGAATTTTTAAAGATGGTGATTTTGTATTTACACATACTGATTATAATTTTTTTGGTCCAAAAATAGGGTTTGATATCTTTCGTTTTGAAAATGGAAAAATTGTTGAACATTGGGATAATTTACAAGAAAAACCCGCTTCTTTAAACCCAAGCAATCGCTCTATGATTGATGGACCAAATGAAATAACAGATTTAGACAAAACCCAAGAAAACAAAACATTAGTAAAAAACTTTGTAACAGATATTTTGGTCAACGGAAATATGCAAAAATTAGCTGGTTATTTTGATGGAGACAAATACCTACAACACAACCCACAAGTTGCAGACGGTTTGTCTGGATTAGGAAAAGCGCTAGAGTTTATGGCATCTCAAGGTGTATTTATGAAATACAACACCATTCATAAAGTTTTAGGAGAAGGCAATTTTGTTTTGGTAGTAAGTGAAGGTACTTTTGCAGACAAACACACCTCTTTTTATGATTTGTTTCGAGTAGAAAACGGCAAAATTGCTGAACATTGGGATGTTATGGAAACTATAATTCCTGAGTCTGAAAGAAAAAATAACAACGGTAAGTTTGGGTTTTAATAAAAGTCATTAAGCGTTAAAAAGGCGAGCATTGTGCTCGTCTTTTTTAGTTTATCTCTAACTTATAACCTACTCCGTGAATATTGGTAAGTTTAATAGCATCATCTTCTTGTAATTTTTTTCTAAGTTTAGAAATATAAGTATCTAAACTTCTTCCTACAATTACCCCATTATCTTCCCAAACTCTTTTGGTTAATTCTTCTCTTTTTACAACTTGATTTGCATTGGCTATAAAGATTTCTAACAGCTCACATTCTTTTTTAGATAAGGCTATTTCTTTTGCTTTTTTTACCAACTTATTTTGTTCTGGATAAAAAATAAAACTTCCTAATACTGTTTTAGCATCCTTACTATCCTCTCTTAAAACATTGCTTTTTTTATCTGAATATTTTCTGTAAACAATTCCTAAAAGAATAGGAATAAAAATATAAAGTAAATACCTATTACTTGATTTAGGGTTGTTATCCTTTAAAAATTTTATCTGAATTGTATAACAACTTTTTGGTAAAACTCTTCCTGCACAAGGAATAATCGTTTTTTCTTCATCAGCATTTATTTCATAACTATAGCTCACCTCATTGTTTAAACACTCAATTACTTCTACTCTATAATTTTCTTCAGCTGCTGATTTTTCAAGGTTTAATTTTACAATTGCAACCAACACACTGGGTTCAAAACTTAATTCTTTTTGAAATGAAATTTGAAATTTATCTGTTTCTAATTCTTTAATTGGTAATACTAAAGATGTAGAATCTTGATTAAAGAGTAATAATTGATTTCCAACTTGTCTTAAAGTAATTTTTATTTTTTCTGAAAAATCATTTTTATCATTCTCCTGAGGATAAAAACTCCACAAAACGAATGCTAAAACAATTAAAAAAATACCAGAAACAACTTCTTTTTTATTCATATAAATACAAATAACCAACATTTCTATTAAATTTTACAAGTGTTGACACTTCTTTTACATTTTTTTGACACTTTTTTCAACTGCTAAAAATAGTTTTACCTAATAATCATAAAAACTCAAAATATGAAAAAAGTAATTCTATGTATTCTAGCAACAACCTTAATGGGTTCCAATTTATTTTCTCAAGAAAAATTAGCAATCAATACTAAAAAAAGTACTATAAAATGGATTGGTGAACTTACCTTTAATTTTGGTGGACACGATGGATATATCAATTTTAAAGAAGGGCATTTTATAAAAGAAAATAAAGTTATTACTGGTGGTGAATTTATTATTGATATGAATTCTATGACAAATACAGACATAAAAGAACAAAGAGGTAAAGATGGTTTAATAAAGCATTTAAAAGAACCAGATTTTTTTGATGTAGAAAAATATCCAACTGCAAAATTATCTATAACAAGTGTAGAATATTTTGAAGATAAAACGATGAGAATATTCGCCAACTTAACTATTAAAGGGATTACAAACCCTATTAAATTTTATGCAAAACCTAATTACCAAGAAGAAAGTTTGTCTGCAAGATTTAAAATTGACAGAAAAATATGGGGTGTGAATTACCAAAGTAAATTTAAAAATAGCTTTATTTCTGATGCCATTGGTTTTGAAGTATTCATAAAATTATAAATCGATGAAAAAAATAGTTTTAACATTTACCTTATTTTTTCAATTAACTATTACTTTTTGTCAAGAAAATGAAAAGTTTGTAATTATAAAAAACACTAAAAACTGGAGTAAAGAAATTATTAAGTTTCCAATAGATTGGGTTCCAGAATTAGCTGTTAAAGGGTTTGAAGAGTTGTTGTTTTCTCCAAAATGGAAAGATAAAAAAAGTGATGAGTTTTGGTCTTTAGTGATGTCTTGGAATATCAAATCAAAATCTAGATTTTCTAAAAAAAAGATAGCTTATTATTTTAAAAGTTATTTTGATGGATTGATGGAACCAAATCATTGGGCTAAAGAATTTCCAAAACCAAAAGTTACTTTTAAAAGAAGTTCTAAAAGAAAATTATCTGGAAATATGACTTTTTTTGATGGCTTTCATACTGGAAAAATATTAACTGTAAATATAGAGGTAGAACAATATTTATGTAAAAAATCTAATAACGTTTTTATCATTTTTAGAATCTCTCCTAAAGCACAAAATCATTCAATTTGGAAAAGTTTATATCAACTAAAACTTAGAACTAATTTTTGCAAATAAAAAGCTATGAAAAATACTACAAAAGCACTTTTTTTAATATTCCTTTTTTACTCAATTTCTAATTTCGGGCAAAAAAATGAATTCAGTTTAATAAAACTAAATACTACTTGGGGGCAAGAGGTATTACGTTTTCCTGCAAGAAATATGAATTATAAAGGTGTAGGAGAAGTACGTTTTCCGCCTAAGGGATGGATAAATCCTAAACATCCAAATTTTTGGTCTTATACGTATGCTTGGAGTATCAATGTAAACAGAAAAATAAAAGCGGAGGAATTAGCTATTGATTTGGTAAAATATTTTAATAGCTTGAATAAGATTAATATGAACGATTCTAGCAACCCTAGAAAATCTTCTGCTTTTGTTAAGAAAATTAAGACAAAAAAATCTACCACATTATTTGAGGGTAAAGTAACTATTTTCGATCGTTTTGCAACCAATAAAATGTTGGTTTTAAATATAAAAATTGAAAGTCATTTTTGTAAAAAATCACAAAAAACAGTTTTGTTATTTACCTTTTCGCCAAAAGAATTCAATCATAAAACTTGGGAAATGTTAGATGAAATTAAATTAATAAATGGGGGTTGTAACAATTAAAAAAGGCGAGCATTCTGCTCGCCTTTTTTAATTAACTTAATTTCAAAAATTACTCTACTATTAAAGTGTACTCTGGTGTTTTGTTTAAAGGACAAAAGTAGGTGTATTCTCCTTTTTTAAGGGTTACTTTATTAGAGGTTTGCTTTGTGTTGTTTTTTACCAAAGCTGTAACATACGCTTCTTTAATGTGGTTTTTTTGGCCACTTTTACCTTTTGGTTGCAAAACAAAGCCAACATCTGTACCCACATTATTATTAGAAACTTCAAAAATGTAAGTTCCTGCAGACAACGTAATTTGTTTTTGAGTAAACTCCCCTTTGGTTTGTTCTAGAGAAACTGTTTTTACTTCTTGTGCATTTGCATTGAATGCAAAACCTAATACTACTACTAAAATTGCGATTACTTTTTTCATCTTTTCTATTGTTTTATGTTTATATATTAATTTGATTTAGATTCCCGTTTTCAGGGGAATGACATTTTTAATTATACAGTTGCTAATTCTAAAGGTTGTGCTACTGGAAAATCTACAGGAACTTCTGTAGTTCTGTGAAAGTAATTTGTAATTGTTATTTCACCTATTTGAACAATAACATCTGCTAAACTTCCTTTTGTATAACCAGCTGCGTAGAAATTTTCAACTGTTTCTTGAGTTGCTGCACCTCTATTTATTGCTACACTTTTTGCAAATTTTGCTAAAGCGTCTAATTTTGAATCAAAAGGAGCGTTTCCTGCTCTTAATTCTAAAATGGCACTATCAGAAAAACCATTCATTTTTCCAATTGCAGTGTGAGCTGATAAACAGTAAATACACTCATTTACTTGACTTACCGCTAAATTGATTACTTCTTTTTCTTTGTTAGAAAGACTTGTTTTTGCTTGTCCTATTGCTAATAAATTTCCTAAAGCAGTATCACTATGCGCAAAAGAGGCATAAATGTTAGGTACAAAACCTAACCCTTTTTCTAATTGGGTAAAAATTGCTTGATTGTTTTCTGATACTTCGTTTTTTGTTGGTACATTAAATGTGCTCATAATTTTTATGCCTGCTGCAAACAGGACTTTTTTATTGATTATTATTTGTTTTTGTTTACTTATTTTTTATTTGCAAGTACAAAGTTGTTGTTCTGGGTTTTGCTCATCATACGTTTGGTAACCCCAACAGTTTGGACATTGTGTTTGTTCTATTGTTTTCATAATTCTTGTTTTTTATTTTGATTAAACAACTTATTTCTTATTGACTCTGCAAAGATGCAACTGAATTCGACCTTTAAAAATGGACAAAAGTTCCTTTGCTTTGGACAACCTTATTTTTCTTACTTCAATCTGTTTATTTTATCTCTTAAATTTCTTTCTGTAATTAAACCTGTGTGTCTATCTGTAGGTTTTCCGTCTTTAAAGAAAATGAGTGTGGGTATATTTCTGATGCTGAATTCTGCAGCCAATTCTTGATACTCGTCTACATTTACTTTTTTAATGATAACATCATTTTTTAATTCGTCTGCTAATTTGTTGATCGTTGGCAATAATGTTTGACAAGGTCCACACCAATCTGCATAAAAATCTAATAATACATTAGGGTTATTTTCAATGATGTTTTTTACGTCTATTTGTGCTAATTGTGTTTCCATTTTTTTGTTTTTAGTGCTTATAAAAGCGTTATTGTTTTTTGATACTGCAAAGATGCAACCAACATGAAGGTTTAAAAATGGACAAAAGTTCTTTTGGTTTGGACAGGGTAATTTGTAGCAAAGAAAAAGCTCATTTGATTATTCAAATGAGCTCACTTTCTTTATTTTTTAAGTTTATATCTACATTACTCCTTTTTTAATCCTTTGAAAATTAACCAAAAAGGAAGCGTTATTTGAATTATTGCCATTGGTAGCATCATATTCATACTAATACTGTTTTTAAAAATAGAAGAAAAAACTTGAATACTCATTAACACTACGGCGAAAACCCCAAAAATAGATAGAAGTCTTGGAATCAATTTTGAAACAAATAAAGTATAATACAAGATAAAAACAGGAAGGCAAGAAATTAACAGGTAAAAATAGTGAGTCCACCAATGTTTTTGATAAATTATAGTTTTCATCATATTGATAGAACTTGTGTCTTTATATCCAGTTTTTAAAAACTCTTTACTAAATTCCAGCATAGAAATTACACTGTAATTATCAATCATAATAGAAATAAAATTGACAATACAGAAAGCTACATATAAATATGCTAAATTATAATGTTGCTTTTTAAAAACAGGTAACAATAAAATAGATACAATTATTGAAGCAATTCCACTAAAAATCCCAAGCAATACTGATATAATAATTTTGTTTTCATTCTCTGATGTTAACGTTGTAAAATCTTCTGAAAAAAGAATTTTTCCTTGTAAAAATTGAAAAATAAAAACACCTGTAATAAAAATGAATAGTAATAAAATCCCTACAATCCTACTCTTGTTTTTTGTTGAAGTCATAATTTAAATTAGTCGGTTAGCAATTATAGTTAAGACGTTATTATCTTATAAATAGTTGCTTACAATTTACTAATATTCTTTTTTAAATTGTAATGGCGGCTTAGAAATGGCTTTGGTAAAGAAACGTGAAAAGTAAGCGGGATCGTTAAAACCCAACTCAAAAGCAATTTCTTTTACGTTTTTATCTGTGTAAATGAGTAAGCGTTTTGCTTCTAACAAAATGCGGTTTTTAATAAAATCTGATGGCGTTTTTGCGCCCATTTTTTGGAAATGTTTGGTAATTGATTTTGGCGAAACTCCTAATCTGTTGGCGTAATCTGTTACTGAATGTAGGGTTCTAAAATTCTGCTCTACCAACAAGCTAAAATCTTTGAACAAACGTGTTTCTGTGTCTTCTTTAATAACGTGGTTTTCCTTTTTTACACGAACAGAATTGATAATAAATTGCTTTAAATAAGCTTGCAACATATCGTATTGAGCTGTTTCGTTTTGTTGAAACTCCTCAATTAAACTCTCTAAAATAAACTGCAATTTTTGTGTGTCTTTTTTACAAGGCTTTACAAATGGAGTTTCATAGATATTATTAAATAAAATTCCGTTACAAGCCACTTCTTTATCGTGTGTTTGTATGCAATAAAAATCTCTTACAAACGTGAGTTTATAAGCGGTTTTAATCTGTTCTGAATCTACTGTAAAGACTTGACCGGGAGATAGAAAAAAAAGCACATTGTCTTCGAAATTATATTGTTCAAAATCGATATTGTAGGTTCCTTTTCCTTCTTGAATCCAATAAATAGCATAGGCATTTTGTTGCACGGAATGATCTATGGTACATGCAATCTCAAACTGAACTGTACTTACTGAAAAGGTTTCTCCAAAAGAATATTTTACGATATCTTGAACTGCCATTTGGTTTTTTTGTTTGGGTTGGTCGTAATAAATTAATAAAACTTAATTTAGTCAGTTTCTAAATTCTATTGGCAATAAGCTGTTCTAGGAATATTCTTATTAAAAAACATCAATTATACTAATTTGAGCACCATTAAAAAAAACAGTGTCGTTTTTTTGTTTACCTAACAACAACTTACCTATTGGAGAAGCAGCAGAAACAGCAAAATAATCTTTATTGTTATGATGAATTTTTCCCACTGAAACAGCCAAAAAATAATTGCCTTTTTCAGTACAAATTACAGTTCCTAAGTGTGCTATTTTATTTATTTTAGAAACATCTATTCTAGTTAAGGTTTCGGTCATTTGCATGATGGACAGTAACTGTTGTCCTGCTTTTTCCATCTCTAATTGCAACATAGCTCTTCCCGTTTCATGCTTGTCTCCAGCAGAACTTTTAGTTTCTGATTGCAATGCTTTTTGATTGGATGCAATAATAGCCTCCACAGTTTGTAAACGTTGATTCACAAACGCATTACACTGCTTAAAAAGCACTTCTTTAATTTCTATTGGCAACATAAATCATTGTAACATTTACGGTATTGGACAACACTAAACTAGTTCCTCCTACATTAAAATCTTTTCTATTTAATTTAAATTTAGTGGTAAAAACTGTATTGTTATCAGTTCTTCGAACGTTAATAGTCGCTTTAATCTTTTTTTGAATACCTTTAATAATTAAATCTCCTTTTATGACAATTTTATTGTGTTGTTGACTAGTAAATTCTGATGATTTAAAAACAATAAACGGGTGTTTTTGAACATCAAAGAAATCTGGTTTTAATAAGTGTTTATCTCTAGACTTTGAATTTGTAAATATAGATTTAACAGGAATTTGAACATTAAAGAAACTAGATTTTAAATCTTCTAAGTTAATTCGACTTTTAACGGTAAAATTTGTAAAAGTTCCTTTTACATTAAATCCAAAGTTTTTAATCCTAAAACTAATACTAGATTTTTGTTTATTAGTAACTAGTTCTTGAGAAAAGCTTAAACAAGAGAATAAAATCCAAAAAATGAAACAAATTTTTAATCTAATAAACATACCATTTCTTTACCAATTAAACTACCAATAGCTACTCCCATTCCGCCCAATCTAACACCACAAAACACGTTATTAGAAATTTGCTTTATAATTGTACTTTTCTGATTTCCCACTCCCATAATTCCACTCCATCTGTATTCAATTTCAAATTCATGTTTTGGAAGAATTACTGTCTTTAATAAATGTTCTAATTTGTTTTGAATCTTTTTTGTTTGACCAAAATTTGTGGTTTCTTCAGTTCTAAAATCTAAATTTCTTCCTCCTCCAAGTAAAATTCTATCATCAATATTTCTAAAATAATAATACCCCTTATCTAAATGAAAAGTTCCTTTAATAGATAAGTTTTTAATTGGCTTAGTAATTAATACTTGGGCTCTTGCAGGTTGCACATTTTCATTCAAAAGGGGAGTCGCAAAACCATTTGTTGCAATGAATAATTTGTTGGTTTTAAAATTAATTTTATCAGTTTTTATCTCTACTTTCTCATTTATTTCAACAAACTCTTTTACAGTTATATTATTTAGAATTTTAACACCTAATTCTTGTACTTTTTTTAACAATTGATGTATCATTTTTCCTGTATCAATTTGCCCCTCTAGATTGTTGACAATATATTCTTGATGTGTTTTTTCAAAACCAAAAATGTTTTTTGATGTTGAAAAAACATTGCGATTAAAAATTGGATTTAATAATTTATTGACTTGGTCTTTTTGAGAAATATACTCATCAAAAATAGATTCATTTTCACACAATTCAAAACCTTTATTTTGTTGAAAACCTATGGATTCATCTCCTAAATTTTTGCGTAATAACTGCAATCCTGACCAACGTTTTTGAACTAAAAAAAATACTTCTTCTTCTGTATGAAATTTAAGATCATCTATTAATTCGGATAAACTTCCAAAACATGCAAAACCCGCATTCTTACTAGATGCTCCTTGAGGTAGCATTCCTTTTTCTAATACTAATACATTTGCTTTGGGGAATTTTAGTTTAAGATTTAATGCACAATTTAACCCTACAATTCCACTACCAACAATAGTGAAATCGATGTTTGTAAACCACTCTTTAATTTCCCAATAACTATAATTCATTTACAAGGTTTTTTCAAAACAAATACTGTTTTCCATAGCTACATATTGACCATAATTTGGAATAACATTATAATCGCACTTATTATAAAACTGTACTGCTTCTGTTTGTCTTTTCCCTGTTTCTAAGATACACTTTTTGTAACCAATTTCTAGCGCCCAACTTTCTAATTCTTGTAATACTTTTTTTGCTATTCCTTGATTTCTATATTTTTCTACAACATACATTCTCTTTACCTCTACTGAAGATTCATTAAACTCTTTAAAAGCTCCACAACCTACGGGTTTATGGTTAACATAAAAAACAACTACGTTTTGTAAAACATCAATATTATTAAATTGATTGTAAAAATCATGATCTTCTCCATCGGTAATTTTTAAGTAACTGTCTAAAAGTTTTACCAAGTTGATAAAATCTGTATTATCGGAATTTGTTCTTAATATCTTCACCAATCTATGTTTTTGTTAAAAATCAAATTTTAATTGCACCCAAACTGGTACTTTTTTTTGAGTGTTTAAATTTCCAAAAGAAATTCCCAATAGGCGAACCGAGTTTTTTAATTTTTCTTGATATAATAATTCTTTTACTACAGGGAAAAATTCTTGTTTTGTTTGCATAAAAGTACTTCTTGTTTTACTTCTTGTTTGCTGGGTAAAGTCTGAGTATTTTATTTTTAAAGTAATTGTTTTTCCTTTAGTACTCGATTTTATCATCCTTTTTTCTAACTCATCAGCTATTTTATTTAATTTCTCTAACATGAAAACTTCAGAAGAAATGTTTTCAAAAAAAGTGCGTTCTGCAGCAATAGATTTTCGGATTCGATTTGGTTTTACTGGACTGTTATGTATTCCTCGAACAATATTATAATAGTGTGCACCTGATTTTCCAAAAAGAGTTTTCAATTCTTCTAACGATTTTTGTTTTAAATCATTCCCAACAAAAATGCCTAAATTATACATTTTTGCTGCTGTAACTTTACCTACTCCATAAAATTTATTGACAGGTAATTCTTCTAAAAACTGAATAACCTCATCTGGATGCACCGTTTTTTGTCCATTAGGCTTGTTAATATCAGAAGCAACTTTTGCAATAAATTTATTAATGGAAATTCCTGCGGATGCTCTTAAACCTGTTTCATCATAAATACGTTGTCTTATTTCTCTGGCAATATCATTTGCAGAGGGGTTTCCTTTTTTATTTTCGGTAACGTCTAAGTAGGCTTCATCCAAAGAAAGAGGTTCAACCAAATCTGTATACTCAAAAAAAATCTCTCTAATTTTTGAGGTCAGTTCTTTATAACGAGCAAAATCTGATTTTACAAAAATAATGTGTGGACATTTTTGTTTGGCAAGCACATTACTCATTGCAGATTTTACACCAAATTTACGTGCTTCATAACTTGCTGCAGAAACCACTCCTCTATCTCCACCACCACCAACAGCAATGGGTTTTCCTCGTAATTCAGGATTATCCAATTGTGCTACAGAAGCATAATAAGCATCCATATCTACATGAATAATTTTACGAAAAGGAGGTGCTAACTTTTCCATATTATAAAAATACAATCTAAATTGACTTTATATTAAAAAGCATCTAAATTATTTTTTTTACCTTTAAAGTAGTTAACTAAAAGAAAGCCATTAAAAATGTTCTCCCGAAAAAACATTTTCTTAGTTTCTCTCTTTGTTAATATTTCTTTGATTTGTTTTTCTCAAACAGAGTTTATTACAACTTGGGAAACTACTTCTGCGAGTGAATCTATTACCATACCAACTTCTGGTGGTGGATACAACTATAATGTAAATTGGGGAGATGGTTCTCCTGATGATACTGGAGTAACTGGCAGTGTAAGTCATGTTTACACAGTTGCCGGAACTTATACAGTTACCATAACGGGTACCTTTAACAGGATTTACTTTAATGGTAACGCAACAAATGCGCCTAAAATTCAATCTATAGAACAATGGGGATCCTCCAGAATATGGACAAGTATGAATAGAGCTTTTGATGGCTGTTCTAACCTTGTAAATAATGCAACTGATGTTCCAATTTTATCAAGTGTAACTAGTTGTCAAAGAATGTTTAGAAATGCCTCCTCAATTGGAACTGGATCTGCAACCAATTGGAACTCTTGGGGTACTTCTAACATTACCAATATGTCTCAAATGTTTAGAGGCGCTAGTTCTTTTAATGAAAATTTAAATAGTTGGATCACAAGCAGTGTTACCAATATGTCTAATATGTTTAGAGATGCCACTAATTTTAATGGAAATATTAGTTCTTGGAATACAAGTAGTGTTACTAACATGAGTAGAGTTTTTCAAAATGCATCAAGCTTTAATCAAAATATAAGTGGTTGGAATACAGCTTCTGTTACAACAATGTCTTATATGTTTAGCGGAGCTAGTAGCTTTAATCAAAATATTAATGGGTGGACTGTTACATCTGTTACCAATATGGATGAAATATTTAGAAACGCGACCAATTTTAATCAAAGTTTAAACAGTTGGAATGTATCAAATGTTACCAATATGAATGAAGCCTTTAGAAATGCAACCAACTTTAATGGAAATATCTCTTCTTGGACTCCAACATCAGTAACTAACATGGGCCATATGTTTAGAGACGCTTCTAGCTTTAATCAAGATATCAGCGGATGGAATACTACAACGGTAACAAATATGTCTAACATGTTCTATAATGCATCAAGTTTTAATCAAAATATTGGTAGTTGGACAGTTAGTAGTGTTACCACTATGGCAAATATGTTCAGAGGTGCTTCAGCCTTTAATCAAGATATTAGTGGGTGGAATGTTTCTTCGGTTACTTCTATGAGCGCTATGTTTAGGAGTGCAACTAGTTTTAACCAAAATATTGGTGGATGGAATACTTCTTCTCTAACAAATGCAGGTTCAATGTTTCGTGGAAACACTGCTTTTGATCAAAATATTGGCAGTTGGGATGTATCTAACATCACCAATTTTTCGAATATGTTTAATGGTGCTAAATTATCAGTATCTAATTATAATGCACTTTTGGTTGGTTGGGATGCCCAAACTCTTCAGTCTGGAGAATCGTTTCATGCTGGGAATTCTAAATATTGTTCTTCAGCAGCAATTGCTGCACGAGCTAATATGATTGCTTCTGATGGTTGGAGTATTTCAGATGGTGGTGTATTAACCTCTTTTGTATGGACTGGAAACACAGATACAGATTGGAATACTGATACCAATTGGCAAGATGGTTACGATTCTGGTTGTACTTTAGACATAAGCATTCCCGTAGTTACTAATTACCCTTCAATTGGAGCTTCTTCAGAATTTACAGTAAATAATTTAACCATAGACTCTGGAGCGTCATTAACCATTGAGGGTGGTTTAACTGTTAGTGGGAATTTAACGACAAATAATGGACTGACACTCAATTCTGGTGGTTCAATTATTGTAAACGGAACTTCATCAGGAAACCTTACTTACAACCGCTCTATAGCAAATGGAGGTGAATACTACTATGTAAGTGTTCCTTTTGATGATGAAGACATAGAAGATATTATTGCAAATAATGCACTTGCAACTGGAAATGGAAATGTTGGTTTATTCTATTATGATAACAATACCACTAGTGGTTATTTAGGAAGTGGATTTATTTTTTATCAACCTTCATCTACAGAATCAGTTGTTTCTGCTAGAGGTTATGGAATTCAATTAAGTGCTTCAGGTAATGTTACTTTTACCGGAACAATGCCAACAACTGACGCTTCAATTTCTATTTCTGAAGGAACTATGGGAGATATAAACCCTAATCCAGATAATTTAATAGGAAATCCTTTTCCTTCTTATATCGCAGCAAATACAAATGCTAATGCTAATAATTTACTAAGTAATAATACCAGCATTTTAAGTGAAGAAACTATGTGGTTTTGGGATAATACTATAAATGATTATGTTGCTATTAATAATGCTTCTGCAGCATTTTATGTTGCTCCAGGACAAGGGTTTTTTGTGAGCTCTACTTCCTCTGGAGGTACATTTAATATTTTAGAATCTTGGCAAAGTCATCAAACAGATGATGTTTTTTACAGAGACAATTCTGCCCCATTTAGAATAAAATTAACTGTAAAAAACACCCAAAATGAACAACGTTTTACAGAGATTTTTTACTTTAGCAATACTACCCTATTTTTTGATAATGGTTATGACAGCTCAAAATTTAATGAAGACCATAATCTTGACATCTATTCTCGTTTAGTTAGTGAAGAGAACAGTAAAAACCTATCAATTCAATCGGTACAAAATACCGATTTAGAGTCTATTGTTATTCCTTTAGGTATTAATGCTAGCGGCAATATAGCTCTTAATCTATCCACCGTTAACCAACCACAAGGAGTAAATATTTACCTAGAAGATAGAGAGAATAATACTTTTACAAAATTAACAAATGAATCTAGTTTAGAGTTAAGTTTTGGGAAATCTGTTAATAATATTGGACGTTTTTATTTGCATACAAAAACAAAAACTTTAAATACTATTGAAAATTTATTAAAAGAATCTTCAATTTATTTAGACAATAAAACACTAGTTATTAAAGGGAATTTAAACTCTAAAAGTGATCTTGTTATTTTTGATGTTTTAGGAAAACAAATGTTTTCAAAGAAAAATTTAAAAACAAATAAAATAGAGTTGAAAACACTAAAAAAAGGGGTTTATTTTATTCGTTTAAAAAATGAAAAAGGTATCATTAACAAGAGGGTTTTATTGGAGTAATGCCTTAAAAAACATTATCGAAAAACCTTTTTTATTTTTAAGAAAACTGCATTATAAAAACTAACTACAACATAAAAAAGGTCTTTTACCACTCCTCTTTTGTTGAATTCATTATTAGGTATTCCCAATTCTTTTGTATTTTCATCACTATAAGTATTAAATAATCTATCCCAAAAAATAAAAACGACTCCAAAATTTTTATCAAAATGCTTTGGATCTTTTGAGTGATGCAGCCTATGTGTTGCAGGAGAAACCAAAATGTATTTTCCAATTAAACCCCAATTGGATTTTAATGCTGAGTGATGCATTAGAGAAAGTACTTCTGAAAAAATTCTAACAACTACATAGGTTTCTATACCTCCCAAAATTACAAAAGGTAAGACTTTAACAAATGAAGTAATTGCACCTTCTAGTGGATTAAACCTATATCTTGTGAAGATTGAAAAATCTGTTGCAGAATGATGAAACTTGTGTATATTCCATAATGTTTTAGATTTATGAAATATAAAATGATTGATATATTTTACTAAATCATAGATTATAAATAATATTATAAACTGAAGATAGGTATTCTCTATTGTGTGAATTAGATTAAATCCTATGTAAGTTTTTATCCCTTTATTTAATAAATGAAAAAAACCAAAAGAAAAGAGTACAACAAGTAGTGAATAAAAATTAAAAAGAATTAAAGAAAAATAAAATAAATCTGTTTGAACGGTTTTATTTGGTTTTAATATCTTTTTTAAAGAGGAATTAGACCAACCTACAAAAAGTAATTCTATTAAAAATACAAATGGAACAATTGACAATAAATTGAGAATCTTTTCTAAATCAAAAAAATGAAAAAGAGATAATATCTTTAAATATATTTCAGAAAAAAAATCTACATTCATTTAGATTGTTAAAATAAGAATCGACTAACCTATTGGCACACTTCCAGCTTGTGCTTTTTGAGGACTCAATAGGATATAAGTTCCTATTGCAGTTAATGCTGCATACTTACCGTAGTTTCCTATCTTTTTAATCGCTTCTTTTCTGTCAATTTTTTGGTTTTCTTCAGAGTTGTTCATAACTAGTTTAAGTTTGGTTTATTCCAAAGATATAAAAAAACTTTATTTTTTTGGAATTTTAAACTTTTGAATTCAAAAAATAAATACAATAACCTACTGTTTCTTTTAATTCTTTGGATAAAAAGTTTTCTTTCCAAGGATGTGCTACATTAAACACGTGGTTCGCATTTTCAATGGTTTGATATGCTGCTTTAGGATTCCATTTTTTTAGGTTTTCTGCTTCATTAATAAAAACAGAAGTATCATTATCTCCGTGAATTATTAAATGTGGGATTTCTAAATTTTCTGTTGCTTTTTGAATATTTAAACGTTCTTCATTTTGTTTAAAATCCTCATAAAACTGATAAAAATGTGGCATACTTTGTTTGGTTCGGGCATTTATCACATACTTTACTCCATTTTTTTTCCATTCACCTAAATCTCCATAAGTTGATGTCCTTTTGCCAAAATCGCAAACTGATGCTAACGTAATTACTTTTTTAACGCGACTATCTTCATTGGCTTTTAGCAAAACAATACCACCACCTCTACTGTGCCCAATTAAAGAAATATCTTCATAATTAACTTCATTTTTATATTTATAACTATTTGAAATATAATCTATTACACTTTCTAAATCGTCCAATTCTTTAGTGTAATTGTTATTTCCAAAAGCTTCTAAATCTGGGAAATCTATAGGTTGTTCTACTGTGCCACCATTGTGTGAGAAATTAAATTTAATAAAGAAAAATCCTGCGTTGGCAAAAGTTTCTGCCATTAAGTTCCATGCTCCCCAATCTTTAAAACCTTTGTAGCCATGACAAAAAATAACCACTTTTTTAGGCTTAAGAGTTTCTTGATAAAAAACATCTGTAACTATGGGTTTTTGATGTTTTCCTTTAATAATAATGTTTTTTAGGATTTTCATTTACAGAATTTATATTACAAATTTAAGGAAAGTAAACAAAGCAAAGCCTCCAGTAATACAACATAAAACTAGATTGATATTTTGGGTCATATTTCCTGTTTTCTGTTGGATTTTTGATGCATATTTTCCATATAAATATAGAATGTAAAAAGTTCCAATTACAATACCTATAACAAAAAACAAAATTGAAATAGTGTCGAAATTCATCAACTTAAAACTCATTAAAAAAGCCACAATTCCAGAAAAAAAGGGGATTGCAAACATATTTAATATGGATAAAAAGATGCCTGTAAAGAATGTGTTTTTGTTTTTATTATCGATTTCTATTCGATTTTTTTCTTTCTTATTTTGATGATAAAAATAATAGGATAACATCAGCAAAACAACAATGCCTCCTTTTTCTAAAAGTATAACTAACTTTTGATTATCAGTAATATATTTTGTAAAATAAACAGAAATATAAGCTTGTAGAGCAACAATTAACAAAACACCAGAGATGAAATAATGAAAATCTTTTTTATTTCTTTGTAATCGAATTTTTAGAGCAGTCATATTTAAAACACTTGGTGGAGTATATCCTAAAAATGAAAACAAAAAGCCTAATATAAAAACAGAAATCATAAATAGATTATTTAAGATTTCTGTCGAAATAAATTTTTAATAATTACGAGAAAAATAAAATATTAGGGTGCTATAGGAACTCCTTCTTGGTTAGATTTATAAATAGCATCTTGTACAATAATGTTATCTAAATACGCCTCAACATCAGTTTCAAAGGGTTCTCTAGATTGTAAACATTCTATAAAATGTTTTTGAGTGTTATAAACACAATCTCCTGCAAAGTTTATTTTATGAAAAGTATAATTGTGTCTTACTTCTTTTTCTCCTAATTTTTGAATGGTAATCGTACCATCATCAAACAAACGAATGGTGCCTTTATTTCCATCTAAACAAATGTTTCCAAAAGTTAATCTTGGGTCTTCACTAGTGTTTTCATTAAAACGATTGGCATCTAAAAATCCTAACGTTCCGTTTTTAAATTCAAACTGCACCCAAGCAAAATCCTCTCCTTTAATATTGGAATTTAAAGTTTTTAACTTTCCATATACCTGAGTAACATCTCCCATTAAATATCTGAAAACATCTATAAAATGCACCCCTGTTTCATAAATTAACAATTGTGGCATTTCTCTAAAATAAGGTTGACGATTCATATAAGCATCTTCTTGCCAACCATCTCCCATTCGCATTCTTAAGTTAATACTGTGAATTTTATCACCTATAACGTTAGCGTCTAATAATTTTTTGATTTCTCTATGCCAAGGCTGGAATCTAAAATTTTCGTGCACCATCATACGCACTCCAGAATCTTTAATCGCTTTTGCTAAAGCAACTGATTCAGTATAAGTAGGTGCTAATGGTTTTTGACAAATGATATCAACTCCGTGTTTTATAGCAATATTGCAAAACAAAGAATGTGTTTCTGGAGGTGTAATAATATCAACAAAATCTGGCTTTTCATCAATTAACATTTGCTCAAAACTATCATAAGCATTTGGAATATTAAATTGGTTACAAATAGCTTGAGCTTTTTCCATTCTTCTGCTAGAAACCGCTACAATTTCAACATTTTCCATTCGATTCCATGCTTCATATTGAAACTGACTAAAATATCCTGTACCTACAGCTACACCTCTTAATTTTTTCATCTTGTAGTTTTTTAATATTCAGAAAAGTGCTTATTAGGTTTCATTTTAAACCATAAAAAAATTGCAATTACATTTAGTATAGCACCCAATATAAAAAATAGATTTGTGTTTCCTGTCCAAGCTAATAAATACGGAAAAATTAGTGCAGTAATAAAAGCACCAATATTTCCTGCCATATTCATTGTTCCAGAAACGGCTCCTGAATGTTCTTTACCAATGTCTGCACAAAATGCCCATGATGAAGGTAAAGTCATATCCGCACCAAAAATAGCGATACTTAAAAATACAATTGCGCCTACTGCAGAACTCATATAAATACTACCAATTAAACCAATTGCTGCAAATGCAAACCCTAAAGCAGCTGGTACTACTCTTGATTTTTTCCAATCTCCTTTTTTAAAGATATAATCACCTAAGGCACCTGAAAACCAATTACCAAACGCACCAAATATTAAAGGAATAGAGGTATAAAATCCAGCTTCTAAAGTGTTTAAATTATACTCACTTTTTACGTGAGGAAACAACCAGGTTAGCGCAAAGAAAAAAGTAAAGTTGCTACAGAAATACTGAATCATAGCATACCACATATTTTTAGATTTTAGTAATGTCCCAAAATTTAAAGACTCTTTAGCAACATTTGTTTTTTTCTCTTGTCTGTTTGCAATAATAAATTCTTTTTCTTCTTGTGATAATGCTTTATGATTCTCTGGGTTATCTCTAAACAAGACATACCAAGCCAACGCCCAAAGAATTCCAACAATTCCCATAATTAAGAAAGAAATTCGCCATCCAAAACTATCAATTAACCACACTACTAATGGTAATGCAAACGCTGCACCTAATCTTGACCCAGAAAAATTAATCCCTGTTACTAAGCCTCTCTCTTTTAAAGGAATCCAACTATATATGGCTCTTGTCATTCCAGGAAAAGCACCTGCTTCTCCAGCTCCAAATAAAAATCGAACAATTAGTAACGAAATAAAATTCCAGGCATATCCAGTTAATGCTGTAAAAATTGACCAAATAGTAACAATACTTGCTAATACTTTTCTTGGACCTAACCTATCTGCTAACATCCCAGAAGGAGTTTGAAAAAAAGCATATCCTAAAGAAAAAATGGCTAAAACCCAACCCATTTGTTTGTCTGTTAAACTCAATGCTTCAGAAATTGGTTCTTTAGCTACAGAAATACAAATACGATCTACATATAACAATAATGCTAACAGAAAAGTACCTGTTACCATTAAATAACGTTTTGGGAAATAGCTAGTTTTTTTCATTTTAAAAGTTTAGTTAGTTGATATAAAGCTTGGTTATCTCCCACATTTCCAGGAAATATAATGTATGGCATTCCTGGGAACTTGGTTTCGTTTCCTAGTTTCCAAACTGGAACTCCTTTTAATGCTTGACCAGGAACAAAAGCTCTTTGCACATTTAATCCTTTCGTAGCCACATCGCTAGAAGTTATTCCTCCTTTAGCTACAATATATTTTGGTTTTGTATTTAGATTTTTTATGATTGATATTACTCCGTTAGAAACCTTATTTACTATGGCTAAACTCTCTGCTTTTGTAGCTCCTTTAATAATGGTTCTACTAGTATGAAATACCACGTCTTTATTTTCTTTTAAACTTTGATTTACCTTTTTGGATAGCTCATTAATATCATTTTGAAAAAGTACATCATTTTTTACATTAGAGACATCTAATTCTAAAAAAACAGCATCAGAATTTTGTTTTAACACCTTTAATTGAGCTGTTGTTTTTGGAACGTAAGAGCCAATAACAATTAAGGAACCTCCTGTTTTATGGTCTGTTAAAATTTCTTCTTTTAGCAAGCAATCTTTAGCTGCTATTCCAGTAATAGCATTTACAAAGGAAGCAGATGTTCTTAATAAAAAGGGTTCTTTACTTTTTAAAATAGCTAAAGCAACAGCTTCTAAATCAAAATAACTTGTAGCATTAACCACAATATGTGATTTTTTGGAAGAGGCAATCTTTTTAATAATTTCCTTTATTGATTGAGTTCTCAACTCTTCTAATGATAGACTTTCAATAGCATCCTCATTTAAATTTCCTTCATATTTTTCTACAATCCAATCTTTTAAATTTGAATTACGATAACCAAAAGTGTTGTCGTTAGCAAAGGGCGTTTTATGGGCTGGAATAAAATCATCTCCCTCTTTTACATAGTGAATATCATCATAAGTAAAACGTCCTCCTTCAAAAAAAGCAGGTGCAAGAATATGTTTAGCTTTAGGAATGTTTAAACCTTTTGCAAGCGCATCAACTTCATTAGGATAATGCCCTCTTAAAGTAGAATCTCCTCGGCTTAAAACAATTAGTTGTTTGTTGTGTTTTTTGGAAAGTTTGTTGAGTTTTGAGCCAAGGGATTCCGCTAAATCATTAGCCTCTTTTACTTGTAAACTTCTTGAGTTTGTTAAAATAAAAAAAACTGGACTGTTAATAATTTCTGTTTCTAAAACAGATGATTTCCAGCTGGTAACAACAGGAACGTTATACACGGTTTGCGTACCAGTTGGATCATCATCTAAGATAACAATAGATTTAGGGGTTGCTATAATTTCTTTTCTAATTTCTTCTAAAAACCCTTTACGTTGGTTTCCAGATTCAATTGCTTTTATAATCTCTTCTTTTAGCATTACTAATCTTGTAAAGCAATTACTCTTGATGGTGCCCCATCACCTCCTTCAACTTTTAGAGGTAGTGCAATTAATGTAACTTTTTGTGATGTAATTTGTTCTAAGTTACACAAACCTTCCACAATAATAATGTCATTTTTCATTAACATATGATGTATCTCAGTAACTTCATCAATATTATTTACATCTGCGACAGAAGGTGGCTCTACACCCAAAATATTTACCTTTTTTTCTCCACACCAATTGGCAAGTTCTACACTAATTCTTGGTAAATCATCACGATATGCAGCAGTGCCTAATTTTAAACTCCAATTTGTATGTAAAATAATACTTTGTCCAGGAATAAAATCGTTAACAATAGTATCTAGATGTGATACTAAGATTTCTTCTTTGGGTTTTATGTGAGTAAGGTTTACCACCCAAGCTTCACTTATTAATCTTTCGGTTGGAAGCTTATCTATGGTTTGTTTGTTTACACCAAAATGAAGTGGAGCGTCCATATGAGTTCCACTATGTGAGTATAAATGAAGTGTTGTTGCATTCCAACCATCAACAGCTAGTGTTTTGGCTGATTCAATAGCTACGCCACCCATCTTATTATTGATGGGTAACGTTAAATCTATTGTTTTTTTACTATGCATGTATTAAGCTGTAACTAATTTTGTAGATTCGATATATTTAATTACACGGTCTGCAATTTGTGAAGTAGAAGCACTACCTCCTAAGTCTACTGTTAAATTACCCTCTGCAGTAGTAGCTTCGATACCCGCAACGATATCTTTTGCAGCTTCAGTTTCTCCTAAATGATCTAACATAATAGCTGCTGACCAAATTTGACCAATTGGATTAGCAATATCTTGACCAGCAATATCTGGTGCAGAACCATGAATAGGTTCAAACATAGATGGAAAATCTTTTTCTGGATTAATGTTTCCACTTCCTCCAAGACCTAAACTACCCATAATAGCACCTCCTAAATCAGATAAAATATCTCCAAAAAGGTTTGTAGTAATAATTACGTCAAACACTTCTGGTCTTAACACAAAACTTGCAGAAGCATTATCGATATACATTTTATTAAATTCTACATCTGGATATTCTTTAGAGACTTCTTCTATCACTCTATCCCAATATGCTAAACTATTAATTAACGTATTTGATTTTGTTACATTAGTTACTTTACTTCTACGTTTTCTTGCTAATTTAAAAGAATAATGTGCAATACGTTCGATACCATAACGTGTAAAAACACTAGTATCTGTAGCAAAACCGTGAGCCTGATCTGCATAAAAAGTTTTACCACTTTGTACAAATTCTCCTTCATTATTTTCACGAACTACAACAAAATCTATATCTGCTTCTGTTTTTGTTCTTAACGGGCTTTTTAATCCAGAAAACAATTTTACAGGACGATAGTTTACATATTGATTTAATTCTGTTCTAACCTTAAATGTATAATCTTTTGCCGGTAAAGTGTCATCAATTTCTGGTAAACCTACAGCACCAAAGTAGATAGCATCAAATTGTTTTAAGGTTTCAATAGCATTGTCTGACATGAATTTACCATGATCTCTGTAGTATCCAGCTCCAAACGGAAAAGATTCTTTCTCAATTTTAAAATCATGTTTTTTAGCAACAGCATCTAAAACTGAAACTCCAGCTGGTACGATTTCTGCACCAATTCCATCTCCATTAACAACTGCAATCTTGTAACTTTTACTCATTTTAATTTATTTTTTGTGTTGTTTTAATTTTTTTGCGCAAATTTGCACAGTGTAAAGTTATTTTTTCAATAAATTTCACGCAACTAAAAACAAAATTATATAATATTTAAGTAAAAATATTACAGATAATCTATTTTTTGCGCAATTTTTTGCGCATTCATCATTAATAATTTGAATAAAAACAGTTTTTCTTCTCACTCAAACAACATCACTCTAAAAGATATAGCTGATGAGTTACAGCTTTCAGTTTCTACAGTCTCAAGGGCATTAAAATCTCATCCTAGAATTGGTAAAACCACTCAAGAAATCGTTAAAAGAACTGCAGTTAGATTGGGTTATTTATCTATTGATTTATTAGATGAGCAACAAAAGAAAAACTCTACTTTAATTGGAGTAATTGTGCCAAAAATTAGTTATTATTTATATGCTATGGCTATTAGTGGTATAGAAAAAATTGCAGAAGAAAATGGAATGCATATTATTGTTTGTCAGTCTAATGAATCCTATGAACGTGAAAAAGGTTTGGTTGAAGAACTTTCTGCAATTGGAGTAAATGGTATTATTGCTTCTTTAGCAAGTGAGACTAAAAATTTTAATCATTTTAAAAAAGCAAAACAATCTGGAATTCCTATAGTATTTTTTAACCGCGAATGCAACGATGTTGTTGCTAATAAAGTTACTATTGATAATGCAAGAGCTGCTTTTGAAGCCGTAAACCACCTTATTTCTGTGGGCTGTAAACGAATTGCATATATAGGAGGTCCAGAAGTTTTACAAATTAATAGAGATAGAGCTAAAGGATACACCAAGGCATTATTAGATAATAACTTAGAAAATACAGCCGACTATTTAGTATATAGTAATTTTGACAAAGAAAGCATTCTTTCTGCAGCTCGTAAATTATTATATGCCCCTATTTATCCTGATGGAATATTAGCTTTTAGCGATCAAATTGCTATTTCTACCATGTTAGTTGCCAAAGAAAGAGGTATAGAAATTCCTAAAAAACTCTCTATAATCGGTTTTAACAATGAACCTGTTGGTGAACTCATCAATCCATCTTTAACTAGTATTTCTCAACCTGGATTTAGAATGGGAGAAGAAGCTGCACAATTATTAATCAATGAGTTGAAAAAACCCAGTATTCTTTTCGAAAAGAGAATATTAAAATCGTTTTTGGTTATTCGAAACTCCACCAATAAAAATAAAATTTAATATTTATGAAGATCTATCCTCTTTTAAAAACCTTTTGTTTTGCGAGTTTATTATTGATATTCACAAGCTGTATATCACAAAAAATATTTAAAGAAAAAAATGGTTTCTTACGTGTTGAAGCAGAAGACTTTTATCTACAAACTAATGATAGTGTTAGAAAATGGTATGTCGTTGACAAAAACTTTACAACAGATTTAAAAGATGCAGATTTTTCTCATTCAAAATCTGCGAGTAAAAACAAATACGTAGAAATTTTACCTGACACACGTCAAACACATGCCGATAAACTAATTCGAAAAGAAAATTTTAGTAATGTTCCAGGAATTGCTGTACTGCATTACAAGGTAAACATAAAAAACCCAGGAAGGTATTATGTTTGGGTAAAAGCATTTAGCACAGGTTCTGAAGATAATGGTATTCATGTTGGTTTAAATGGAAAGTGGCCAAACTCTGGAAAACGCATGCAATGGTGTAAAGGAAAACGTTCTTGGTATTGGGAGAGTAAGCAAAGAACCAAAGAAGTACATTGTGGTATTGAAAATGCTATTTATTTAGATATTGAGAAAGCTGGAGAACATACAATTCAATTTAGTATGCGTGAAGATGGTTTCGAAATGGATGAATGGTTAATTACATCGGATAAAAATTACAATCCTAGAAATATAAAATAACCAAAAAAAAGCTTAAAGAAATATCTTTAAGCTTTTTTTTACTCTAAAGCAACGAATTATTAAACAATACCTTGCGCTAACATTGCATCTGCTACTTTTACAAAACCTGCAATATTTGCACCTCTAATATAATCTATTGATCCATCATCCTTTTCACCGTATTTTACACAAGAGTCATGAATATCGCTCATAATATCTTTTAACTTATCATCTACTTCTTTACGAGTCCAACTTAAACGTAAAGAATTTTGACTCATTTCTAAACCTGATGTTGCCACACCGCCTGCATTAGACGCTTTACCTGGGGCAAAAAGAATTTTGGCTTTTTGAAATTCGTGAATAGCTTCTGGTGTAGAAGGCATGTTTGCTCCTTCTGATACACAAATACATCCATTAGACACTAATTTTTTAGCATCATCTCCGTTTAATTCATTTTGAGTAGCACAAGGTAATGCCACATCACAAGGAACAGACCAAGGCTTCTCTTTAGCAACAAATTTTGCAGAAGTATATACTTTTACATATTCACTTATTCTTCCTCTCTTATTGTTTTTAAGGTCCATTACAAATTTTAGTTTGTCTGTATCTATACCATCCTTATCATAAATATAACCACCTGAATCTGATAACGTTAATACGGTTGCACCTAACTCAATGGCTTTTTCTGCAGCATATTGTGCTACATTTCCTGATCCAGAAATAACCACTTTCTTACCGTTAAAAGAGTCTTTTTGGGTTTTAAGCATATCTTGCGCAAAATAGACATTTCCATAACCTGTTGCCTCTGGTCTAATTAAAGAACCTCCCCAAGACGCTCCTTTACCTGTTAAAACTCCAGTAAATGTAGTTTTTAGTTTTTTATACATTCCAAACATAAAACCAATTTCTCTTGCTCCAACCCCAATATCTCCAGCAGGCACATCTGTGTTATGTCCAATATGCCTAAACAATTCACTCATAAAGGCATGACAAAATCGCATGATTTCATTATCAGATTTTCCTTTAGGGTCAAAATCTGACCCTCCTTTTCCTCCACCCATTGGTAACGTTGTTAAGGAATTTTTAAACACTTGTTCAAAAGCTAAGAATTTTAAAATACTTGCATTAACTGTTGGATGAAAACGTAGACCTCCTTTGTATGGCCCTATTGCTGAATTCATCTGAACTCGATATCCCCTGTTCACTTGAATTTCTCCGTCATCATCTACCCAACATACTCTAAAAGAAATTAATCTTTCAGGTTCTACCATTCTTAACAAAACATTTTTACCAAAATATATATCATTATCAATAATATATGGGATTACAGTTTCTGCAACTTCTTGTACAGCTTGTAAAAATTCTGGTTCGTGACCGTTTCGTTGTTTTACCAACTCCATAAAACCGTCTATTTTGGATTTAATAGTTTCCTCCATATTTTTTTGTGATATTAATAAAAATTTAACTCTACAAAGATAGTTATTTTTCAATATCATAAAATAAAAAAGTTTTCTTAAATTTTTCGCAACATCCTTATTTCAATCGATTTCGAGAAGTGTGCATCATTTCTTATATTTTGCAAACTAAAACTATTTAAAAAAGATTAAATTTGCGGTCTAATTATCCTCGAAATGTTAGATAAAGTAAAAGAATTGATTGGTGAAGTAAAAGCTTTTAACACTACCTCTAAAGATGAAGTAGAAGCTTTTAGAATTAAATATTTAGGGAGCAAAGGGTTGTTAAAAGGATTGTTTGCTGAGTTTAAAAATGTTGATGCAGAATTACGAAAAGATTTTGGACAAGCCTTAAATAACTTAAAAAAATCTGCTGAAAGTAAAGTTGCTGAACTTAATGATGCTTTAGAAAATGCAGTTGAAGAAAAAGGAGTTTATGGAGATTTAACACGTCCAGCAGAACCTATAAACCTTGGGTCTCGACATCCAATTTCTTTGGTTAAGAATCAAATTATCGAAGTATTTAACAGAATTGGATTTACCGTTTCTGAAGGTCCAGAAATTGAAGATGATTGGCATAACTTTACAGCTTTGAATTTGCCTGAATATCATCCTGCTAGAGACATGCAAGATACGTTCTTTATTGAGCAAAATCCTGATATTTTACTGCGCACCCATACTTCTTCTGTACAAGTGCGTTATATGGAAGAAAATGAACCGCCAATTCGTACTATTTCTCCAGGAAGAGTTTTTAGAAATGAAGATATTTCTGCAAGAGCGCATTGTATTTTTCATCAGGTGGAAGGTTTGTATATAGATACTGATGTTTCTTTTGCTGATTTAAAACAAACACTTTTGTACTTTACTAAAGAGATGTTTGGAAAGTCTAAGATTCGTTTACGTCCTTCTTATTTCCCTTTTACTGAGCCAAGTGCAGAGGTAGATATTTATTGGGGATTAGAAACAGAAACAGACTACAGAATTACCAAAGGTACTGGGTGGTTAGAAATTATGGGGTGTGGAATGGTGGACCCTAATGTGTTGAAAAACGCAAACATTGACCCTACAAAATACTCTGGTTATGCTTTTGGTATGGGAATAGAAAGAATTGCTATGTTATTATATCAAATTCCTGATATTAGAATGTTTTATGAAAATGACAAACGTTTTCTAGAACAATTTAAATCTATAATCTAAAATGAAAAAAGCTTATTTCTTTTTATTTTTAATATCTATGTTTTCTTGTGCAGAACAACCTGAAAACAAAGAAACTGAAAAAGATTTTTTAAATACAATCGTTGGGAAATGGAATCTTTCTGAAATAAAAGGATTCTCCAGTACAGATATTAAGAACTTAAGAATAGCTCCTTTTATTAAATTTGAGGAAAATAAAATTAGCGGGACTAATGGTTGTAATAATTTTTTCTCTTCAATTACTACTATTAGTAAAAATAATATCTCGTTTTCACCCTTTGGAGAAACAAAAATGATGTGTCAAGAAATGAAAATATCTGATACTTTTGGAGAATTAATTTCAAAAACCGATATGTATTTTCTAAAAAATAACACCCTTATTTTTCTTAACAAAAAAAATGAAAATCTTTTAACTTTTACAAAAGAATAACTCTTGAAAAAAGACATCAAAATACCCAAAGTTACTGACGTTGAAATTGCAGTTGTATTTGAATACAATGATATCTACAAAACCCATGATTGGAATGTTTACATTATTAACAAAAAAGAGGTAGATTTAGAAATGGTTGTGATTGTTTCTCAAGGTTTTTCTGATACCAAATCAACCTCTTTATTGCGTAAAAAAATAAATAAATTACCCGCCAATTCTTTTGCAAAAGTAGAGTTAATTCAACCTGAGTTGTTTACACTCAACAATCAGTTTCAAGTTACTTTTTTTGAAGGAAATGTTTTATATGATAAAACGTTTGTTTTTAAAGAAAATTCCATAAAAGAGGGCACTTTACGTATGATTCCAGAATTGCAGAAGCGCGGGGTTTTGGCAAAATAAATTAATCAAAATCTGCTTCTATTTTTGCGATGTTAGCAATGTCTTTGTTTAAGTATTTAATACTTACTTTAGGTGGAATAGAAATTTCTATACAGGTTTCTGAAAAGACCAAACTTTCAGAGGATAATTTGGATTGAAATTCATTAGACATTAAAAGTGATTTTAAAATCAACTTAAACATTTTTCTATCTTTGTACTCTTCGTACATAACCTCTATTTCTTCTTTATTGAGCTCTTTAAATCTACTAAAGTGAATTTCTACAGAAGGAGGAATCGAAACACCTACAATTAACCTATTTGTTCTAAAACCTGCTTTTTCTAAGAGTGGTAACACATTAAAAACCTCTTTTACATAATCAATAAATTTATTTTTTGTATTGGTTCCCAAATCTCCAATTTTTGAAAGTCCATTTTTTAATTGTTCTAAAATTTGGTCTGCACCTCCTGTAATGCTTTTTGATGTTTTTGTTATAATATTATCTTTTTTCATATGAAACAAATTATGTAGTTCTGAAACAAGTTCTAATTAATGTCTTACCCAAAAAATCCAATAATCAAATACAAAACCGTTGTAATAAAACCACCAAATAAGGCATAAGGTAATTGTGTTTTTACATGGTCTATATGGTCGCTTGCAGAAGCCATAGACGAGATAATTGATGTATCTGAAATTGGTGAACAATGGTCTCCAAAAATTCCTCCACCTAAAGTTGCGGCTACGACAATTGTTAAATCTGCACCGTGAATATTTGCCATCGGTACAGAAATTGCCAACATAATAGCAAAAGTCCCCCAAGAAGTTCCTGTAGAAAATGCAATAAAAGAACTTATTACAAAAACAACAGCAGGTAACAATTCTGGAGACAACCATTCTTTGGTTGCATTAGCAACATAAACACCGGTATTTAATTCTTTACAAGCATTACCAATTGCAAATGCCAACAACATCAATAAAGCTAAGGGCATTAATTCACTAATTCCTTTTAAGGTTAAATTTACTGCTTCTTTTGGTTTTAAAATTCCTTGAATAAAATACATTGAAATTGCAACTAAAATCGCTGTAATTACAGCATATAAAACCGATGATGATCCAGAACCTTCTCCAATTGCTTTTTGCATATGGTCTATAGTTGATGAAGATTCTTTAACAACATTCCAACCTGTATAAATTAGGTTAATAGGCATCATAAATACCATAACCAAAAGAGGCACAATCATATTGTAAGCTTTGGCAGAAATTCCTTCTTTTGGTGGATAAGAAGTTACCGTATCAGAAATCATTGGTTTCGACCCTTCATTTAATAAAGCTCCTGTTTCTTTAGTTCTTTGTTCGGCTTTTTTCATTGGACCAAAATCTTTTTTTGATAAAATCACTACAAAAACTAAAATAATTGCTAAAAGTGGATAAAAATTATACACTATTGATTCTAATAAAAGTGGTAGAGGTTTATCTATTCCTTGAGTAATTAATAAACCCATGATAAAAGCTCCCCAAGCATTAAAGGGAATTAAAATAGACGATGGTGCAGAACTTGAATCTGCGATATATGCCAACTTTTCTCTGGGGATTTTAAGTTTATCAAAAATTGGTCGGTATAAAGTTCCTACAGTTAAAGAGCTAATACTTGTTTCTACAAACAATAAAATACCCGTAAAGGTGGCCAAAAGCTGTACCATTACTCTGCTATATCCAGGTTTCTTATTTTCATATTTTATCAATTTTTTATTAATAATATTAATAAAACCCTCAACTCCTCTTGAATATTGAATAAAAATTAACAACGCTCCAACTAAGGCGCTAAACATTATAGTTCTTGTACTTCCTTTGTCTTGAAATACGTTTACCATTCCTTCAATCATGGCTAAAGTCCCTTCTAATGGATTCCATCCTTTAATAATTAACCAAGAAAACCAAATTCCGAACAACAAAGCAATATATACTTGCTTAGTTCTTAAGGCTAAAATGATAGCAATTATTGGTGGTAAGACTGAAAGAAATCCGTAATCCATAAAAGAAAATTATTTTGTCTAAAGGTAAGAAATTAATAATTTGAGATGTTGTAAATTGTAGGGCTTTAAATAACATAAAAAATGGCAAAGTTTTATACTAAAATCACTTCTCGGATTCAAAAATTTATTGAAGCTCAAAAAATATTTTTTGTGGCAACTGCTCCAAATTCTGGTCGAATTAATTTGTCTCCTAAAGGCATGGATTCTTTTCGTGTTTTGAATGAAAACCGTGTATTATGGCTAAATGTGACAGGAAGTGGAAATGAAACGGCTGCACATTTATTAGAAAACCCAAGAATTACCGTGATGTTTTGTGCTTTTGAAGGTGCACCAAATATTTTACGTTTGTACGGAACAGGAAAAGAAATAAAAGAGGGTGATGACTCTTGGAATGAATTGATAAAACTGTTTCCTGAAACCCCTGGTACTCGTCAAATATTTGATATTAACATTGATTCTGCTCAAACTTCTTGTGGAATGTCGATTCCATTTTTTGAGTATAAAGGGGAAAGAGAAGAGTTAAATGATTGGGCTGCTGATAAAGGTAAGGAGGGAATTACAGCTTATTGGGCAGAGAAAAACCAAACCAGTATTGATGGTTTACCAACTAAAATTTTAGAGTAAAATGAACAGCTTTTCTTACTTTGATAGGGAAAAAATCACCAAAGACTTACAGTCTTTTGAGTTTGATTTATTGATCATTGGTGGTGGAATTACTGGTGCAGGAATTGCTTTAGATGCAGCATCTAGAGGTATGAGAGTAGCTCTAATCGAAAAAAATGATTTTGCTTCAGGTACCTCAAGTAAATCTACAAAACTTATCCACGGAGGCTTACGATACTTAAAACAATTCGATTTTTGGTTAGTAAAAGAAGTGGGCACTGAACGAGCAATTGTGCATAAATTAGCACCCCACCTAGTGGTTCCTGAAAAAATGATTTTACCACTTATTGAAGGTGGAACCTACGGTTCTTGGTTAACTTCTATTGGGTTAAAAGTTTATGATATTTTGGCGTCTGTAGAAGGAGAGGATAAACGTAAAATGTTAACTAAAGAAGAAGCTATAAAAAAAGAAGCTTTATTACCAAAAGAAATTTTAAACGGTGCTGGTTATTACGCAGAATATAGAACAGATGATGCTCGTTTAACTATAGAGGTTTTAAAAACAGCATTAAACTATAATGCAAAAATTATCAATTATATAGAAGCGTCTGAGTTTATTTATGAAAATAAAAGGGTGGTTGGTGTAACTGCAAAAGATAATTTATCAGATACTTTTTTCGATATAAAAGCTAAATTTGTAGTTAATGCAACCGGCCCTTGGGTAGATAATCTTCGCCAAACAAATCATTCTAAAATTGGTAAGCGCTTACACTTAACCAAAGGTGTCCATTTAGTAGTTCCTCATAAAAAACTACCTGTGCAGCAGTCTGTGTATTTTGATATTCCTGATGGCAGAATGATGTTTGCCATTCCTAGAGGAAAAGTTACTTATTTTGGAACAACTGATACTAATTATCAGCTAGATAAAGACAATATAAAGACCAATTTAGTTGATGCAATGTATTTAATTTCAGCTGTAAACAATATGTTTCCAGAAATAAATTTATCAATAGATGATATTGATTCTTCTTGGGCAGGATTACGTCCTTTAATTCATGAAGAAGGAAAATCAGCATCAGAATTATCAAGAAAAGATGAAATTTTTGTCTCTGATACTGAATTGATTTCAATAGCAGGAGGAAAATTAACTGGTTATCGAAAAATGGCTGAAAGAATTGTTGATCTAGTCGCAAAAAAATACAGTCGGAAATTTGATACTTCTTTTAAAGAAATCAAAACCAAAGAAATTGTACTTTCTGGTGGAACATTTAAAAATTTTAATGAAGTAAAAATCTATACAGATGCGATTCAAAATAGAATTACAGAAGTAGGTTTTGATAGAAAAGATGCAGAATATTTAGTGCATAATTATGGTAAACAAACCGATATCATTTTACAAAAATTTGATGATTTCATGCATGATGATATGCAAGAAAAACTCATAAAAGCCGAGGTTTGGTTTGCCATTAATTATGAAATGGCTTGTACACCAACCGACTTTTTTATGAGAAGAACAGGTCTTTTATTTTTTGATATACACCGTGTAGTTTTATATAAAGAGTTAGTCATTAATTTATTTAAAACCTCTTTTTCTTGGGATGAAAATACAACTGAAAATCACACAAAAAAATTAGAAGAAAAACTTAAAATTGCTACAACTTTTAATTAAGCAAACTTATACTGGAAATAGAAATAACTTTCCATAGCCCACGGTATATAACCAAATTCCATAAACGGTATGTTCTAACAATACAAGCCATAAAGAATTGGTTTTTAAATACGTTTTTATAAAAAGAATTCCTCCAATAAAAGTAAACCCTAGAACTATCCAGCTTTGAAACCAAATATGAGCAAAAGAAAATAAAATTGCGTTTATGAAAATAAATAAAAATTCATTTTTAAATATATTATGATAGCGTTTTAAAAAGAAAGTTCTATAAATTAATTCTTGAGGAATCACAGAAAAAAGAATATATATTATACTAAACTTTAACCACAATTTTGGCTTGTTTAATATTACATTAAAAAGAGCATCTTTATCTTGAAAATATAAAACAGTGGTGGTTAAAAAGATGATGATTAATAAATTAACACCTACTACTTTTAGAGTCTTTTGTTTTAAATTTTTATCGTTGCTCTTTTTCTTAAATTTTTCAATAAAAATCGAAATCAAAGAGATGTAAACGACTCCAATGATAAGATAAATAATTTTATATGTTTTTGAAATTTGTAAAAAGAGAATTAAGGGTGTACCCACAAAAAGCGCAATAATTTCTGCAATTTTAAGTGTCTTATTGTTTTTTAAAAAAGGCTTCATTTTTTTAAACAGATTCTCTTAATAAGCTTTTATACATTTTTCTTAATTTTATTGGATCTACACCCAACTTATATTTAAAAAAAACATAGCCATTGATTAGATTAACTTTTAACCAAGAATTGTTCTTGTATTTTCTAGCACTAGCAATAGCTTTAGATTGAATAATTGAATATCGAACTTTACATTTTCTTACTCTATCAATCATTTCAAAATCTTCCATAATACAAAAATCTTCATTATAACCATTAAGACTTTTAAAAACCTCTTTAGTAAAAAACTGACATTGATCTCCTCCTCCTGCAAAAAAACCATCTTTAGTTGTAAACTTGCTATTTACATTAAGTAAAAAAGAATTTTTATCAAACTTGTAAGCAAAAAAACCTGCTTTATTACCAATAGAAATTGATGTTTTAACTTGATTGTAGAAATCTTCTGGTAACTGAACATCTGCATGTAAAAAAAGAAAAACTGCACCCTTAGCCTTTGATGCAGCAAAATTCATTTGAGCTGCTCTTCCTTTTTTTTCTGATTGTAAATACCTAACTTTATCAAAGTTTTTGCAGATTTTTGGACTATTGTCTGACGTTTCTGGCGAGTTAGAAACAATAATTTCAATTGGAAATTTGTTAGCTTGATCACTTAAAAACGACAACCTCTTAACAAGGTTTTCTTGTTCATTATAAACTGGAATAATAACACTAATTTGCACGCCTAAACATACGAATTATTATATGAAGAAGTTTTTATTAATTCTCCTTTTTTTTTCAAGCACCTATATTTTTTCTCAAGAAAAAATCAATTATGAAAGTGTTTCTCAACAATTTTTACAAAATATTATTGATAAAAAACCTGTTGACAAACAAGTTTATATTCTAGAAAAAAGCAGGTTAAAAGAATTGGTAAATCAGTTAAAAACCGACCATCAAAAAATTGCTTTTTGGGTAAACATTTACAATGCTTTTATTCAAATTTCATTGACTCAAAATCCTAAATTATATGATAATAGAGGTGCTTTTTTTAGCAATAAGAGAATAAAAATTGCAGGAGAAACTTTGTCTTTTGATGATATTGAACACGGTATTATCAGAAAATCTCGAATGAAAATTAGTTTAGGTTATTTAAGAAAATGGTTTAGACCAAAATGGGAACGTAAACTACGTATTAATGGTGACATCGATTGGAGAATCCATTTTGCTCTAAACTGTGGAGCAAAAAGTTGTCCTCCTGTAGCTATTTATTCTTCTAAAAATTTAAATAAGGAGTTCGATTTTATGACTACAGAATACTTAAAAGAACAAACAACTTACAATAAAGTAACAAAAGCAGCTAAATCTGTAGCATTATTCTCTTGGTTTCGAGGTGATTTTAATGGAAAATCTGGAGCTTGTAAAATTTTAAAAAAATATAAAATTACACCAAAGGAAGCCAAAAAAATAGAATTTAAAAATTACAACTGGACGTTGTTGTTAGGAAATTTTAGAGAAATACCCAACTAATTACTTTAAGTTTTTTGAATTGGTTGGTTGTGTCTTTAAGAATTCTGATATGTTTAAAGAGTACAATTTATTTGACGGAAACTTTCTATAATCTTCTACTTGATAACCTCCTACTATATATAAAATTTCGTTATAAAAATGTAGCTTAGTACCTTCTAGGTTTAAGTCTATTGAATACTCTTGCAAGATTTTCGTTTTAGGGTTAAATCTTAAAATCTTATCACTTTCTTGTAAGTAAATAAACTCATTATCCTTTGTTAAAGTTGGTTTTCTTAATGGTGCAAAAAGATTTCCCTCTATTTTCCACTTTCCAGTTTTAAGGTTAAAAGACTCTATTTCTGTCAAGGCTTTTTTATAAAATCCACCAAAAAAATAGAGTTTATCGTTAAAAACGATTCCAGAAACTTCTTTACCTTTAGACATTCTGGTCAAGAGATACCAGTATCCTGTTTTTAAATCATACATATGAACCTCATCTGAATACACTTTATTTCCGTTCTTTCTTTTTTTTGTTGAACCACCAAAAACGATAATTTTATCATCATATAAGACAGCATCAAAATCTACAGATGGATGTGGGTTTGTTTTATCTTTCTTTAAAGTAAAATCATTTAATGATACTATTTCTATTTCGTTAACCAACAACTCTAATGTTTTCTTTTTTGATAGCTTTTTTCCCCCTAAAATATAAACTTCATTTTTATAATAAATGGCCTTATGATAGGCTCTTTTAGTCATCTTTTCTTTAACAAGCGACCAATTTTTATTATCAATATTATATATCTGAATATCAGATTTAAAAGCGTTAAAACTAATTGGTTTTGGTTGTCTTAAAAACCTCATAATTTCTTGTTGATTGCTAAATTGAATAGCAGCTAACCCTTGTTTGTTTTTTTCAACTTTAGAAGAAGCATCCCCGCCAAAAACATAAATATTTCCATTTTTAATAATGCTAGCAAAAGAATAAGTGGCTACAGGTAAATTGCGAAGAACTTTATACTTAAGGTTTTTTTGTAATGTATTATTGGATGTAATTTCTACACCATCCAAAAATTCTTGTTTTTCCATAAGGTAAAAAACCGCAACCGAATCTGTCTTTTTAAAAGTAAACTTAGTTGTTTGATAGTTAATATGTGATATGGTAAAATTTACATTTTCTAATGTTTTTAAATTGATTAGAAAATTTCCTTTCTCATTCGAGTAAATAATTTTATTTGGTAAAAAAATATGGGCTTTTTCAATTGGTTGTTTTGTCTTAAAATCTAAAACTACACCTGTAACTTTTTGAGAAAAACCCTTCAAGAAAAGAAAAAAAAAGAATGTTGAAAATATGTATTTCATTTAAGAAGTTTAACTAGTTTTATCAAAAATTATACCTATTTCTCGTTTTCTTCAATATCTTTTGTTAAATCTAAGTTTCTCAACGTAGGGTTTACAGCTCCTATGGTAATTACTGTTAATAACGTCATGGTTCCTCCAAAAACAACAGCAGTTACAGGGCCTAAAAGTTTTGCAGCCAAACCACTTTCAAAAGCACCTAATTCATTAGAAGAACCTACAAACATGGAGTTTACAGAAGATACTCTTCCTCGCATATCATCTGGGGTTTTTAATTGTAAAATTGTCTGACGAATTACCATTGATATTCCATCAGCTGCTCCACTAATAAAGAGTGCTAAAACACTCACCCAAAAGAGTGATGATAAACCAAAAGCGATAATACTTAACCCGAAAATAAAGACAGAAATCAACATTTTTTTTCCTGTTTTTTTATTAATAGGAATATAGGTGGTTAAAAACATGGTTACAATACTACCAATAGAAATAGATGCGTTTAAAATTCCAAACCCTTCTGGTCCAACTTTTAAAACATCTTGTGCAAAAACAGATAAAATAGCTACAGTTCCTCCAAATAAAACTGCAATCATATCTAAGGTTAAGACTCCTAAAATTTCTTTTGTTTTAAACACAAATTGCACTCCTGCTTTTAAACTATCTTTAATCGGTTCGCCTATTTTTTTATTTAAAATTGGCTTTTTCTTGATAAAAAACATAAAAAACAGAGATAGAATTACCAAAACAAATACCAAACAAAGTGTCATATCTACACCAATCCAACTAATAAAAAACCCTCCAAATAACGCCCCAGAAACAGATGCGGTTTTCCAGGTACTTGTACTCCAGGTTGCTGCATTATGGTATATTTTTTTAGGAACTAATAATGCTACTAAAGAGAAAATTGTAGGGCCAAAAAAAGAGCGTAAAAATCCGCCAAAAAAAACTAAAGCATAAATGCAATATAAGATTGATTTTGTAGACCAATTACCCACAATACTATCTGATGTTAAAAAAAACAACCCCAAACTTATCATAGAAAATGCTGCTGTACATAGTGCTAATAAATTGCGTTTTTCTCTTCGATCTACAATATGGCCTGCAAATAAAGCCATAGAAAAAGCTGGAATAATTTCCATTAACCCAATAATTCCAAGAGATAAAGGGTCTTTTGTAATAGAATAGACTTGCCATTCTATAACAATAAATTGCATTGACCAACCAAAGACCAACAAAAATCTTACAAATAAAAAAATATTAAACTCTTTTATTCTTAATGCTGCATAAGGGTCTTGTTTAGCCATGAATTGCTATGGTTGTTTAATAAAGTGTGTAATCTTTTAGAAAAAAATTAACTCAATTTCATATCCATTAAAATGGCAAAAGTTTGATTGATGTCTTCTTCTTTAACTACAATTGTCATTTCATTAGTAGTAGAAATAATCTCTTGCAGCGGAATATCTGCCCAAGCTAACTGTTTTAAAATAAAATAGTAAATACCTGATTGTTCTAAATTTTCTTGAGGCAACTTTATAGTAATGGATGCCAACTCTAACATACTATGTGTAAGCGATTCTTGTTCAAAAATTTCTTCTACATACGGCCTTAAATTCTTACTAGTAACAATATTTGTTTCAAAAATTCCTTGAGAAACCGTTAAAAAATAATCTGAATTCTCTGACGATTTTGTTAATATTTTCGCAATTTCCCTTAATAACGAAGGTGTGTTTTTAAAGGTAAAATCGCATAAATCTGATCGTACTATAACATCGCCTAGATCTAATGCTAGCTTTTTTATGTTTTTTCTTATGCGTAATTCACTTGCAGGAGACAATCTGTTAATTGCCATCATTACTGCACCAACTTTAACTTCTTTTTTTAAAACAGTTGATACTTCAGGTAAAATAATTCTTGCTAAGGAAGAAACATTAATTAATTTTTCATTTAATGCTTCTTCAATAAATGGAGTTTTTCTAATTGTACTTTCAACAACTTCTTGTATTGTTTTCATAATAATTGTTTAATAAATTACAACAATGTTCAAAATTAAACAATTAATCTAAATTATCAGCCAATTTTTTAAATTCTTTTTTAGGATTTTTATTCTTGTACAAAATACCGTAAACAGTATCTATAATTGGGGTTTTTGCTCCGTTATTTTCCTTAATTTTAAAAGCGCTTTCAGTTGCATAATACCCTTCTGCAATCATACTCATTTCAATTTGAGCGGACTTTACGGTGTAGCCCTTACCGACCATGTTTCCAAATTGTCTATTTCTACTAAAAATAGAGTATCCTGTAACTAATAAATCTCCTAAATAAGCAGAATTGTTAATGTTTCGTTTCATTTTATGTACTTTTTTTATAAAACGTTTCATTTCACGAATGGCATTACTCATTAATACAGACTGGAAATTGTCTCCGTAACCCAAGCCATGCGCTATACCTGCAGCAATGGCATAGATATTTTTTAACATTGCTGCATATTCTGTTCCAATAATATCATCAGATATTTTTGTTTTGATATACCAACTTTCTAAAGAGGTGCCAACAAAAGAAGCTTTTGTTTCATCTTGACAAGCAATCGTTAAGTAAGATAAGCGCTCCATGGCAACCTCTTCTGCATGACACGGTCCTGTGATTACTCCGATATTTTCTAGTGGAATATTATGAACTTGGTTAAAATGCTCTCCAATAATTAAACCTGTTTCTGGCACAATACCTTTAATTGCTGAAAAAATAATTTTATCATTTAAAGAAATCGACAACTTTTCCATTTCTTTCATCAAAAAAGCAGACGGAATTGCAAAAATTAAAACATCATAATTAGCTACGGTCGTATTTATATCTGAGGATAAATCTAATTGTTCAGCATTTAATTCTGCAGAACGTAAATAATTTGGGTTATGTTCATTTTCTTTAATATGTTCTATGGCTTGTTCATTGCGCATATACCAACCTACTGTCTCTAAATTTTCTGATAGCATTTTTACAATGGCTGTTGCCCAACTTCCTCCTCCTAAAACCGCTATTTTATTTTGTTCGTTCATCATACATTCATTTAACTGTTTCAAAAGTAATAAAATTACTATCTTTTAATGAATGCTTATTTGAATTATTATATTTGTGATGTATATAAGCTTGTTTATGAAAAAAATAATTCTTTTATCTTTTTTACTTTTTTTGATAGTTTTTTCTTGCAAAGAAAAATCAACTACAAAAAACACAACTCAACCTAAAAAAGAAGAAAAAAAATCGACAAAAGCAATAAACGTTTCTATTTTAAAAAAAGAGTTTATAATTAAAGATTTAAACGATATTTCTCATAAAATTTGGGTGTATTTACCTCCAAACTATCAATCTTCAAAAGAGAATTATTCTGTAATTTATATGCAAGATGCTCAAAATTTATTTGACAATGTTACTTCTTTTGTTGGCGAATGGGGTGTTGATGAAACCTTAAATGAACATTATAAAAAAACAGGAAATAGTTTTATTGTTGTTGGGGTTGAAAATGGGGGAGAAAAAAGAATTGAAGAATACACACCTTGGAAACACAAAAAATATGGAGGAGGAAAAGGAGCAATTTATGTTGATTTTTTAGCCAAAGAACTCAAACCTTTTATTGATGCAAATTATAGAACTAAAACTGATGCAAAAAACACAGCTATTATTGGTAGTTCTCTAGGTGGATTAATCTCATTTTATGGCGGTTTAAAATACCCTGATATTTTTGGAAATATTGGTGCTCTTTCTACTTCTTTCTGGTTTTCTGACAATGTAATTGATTTTGTCAAAGAAAATGGAAATCAACAAAACACCAAACTTTTTTTATTAGTTGGCGGAAAAGAAGGTGACTCTATGGTACCCGATACTAAAAATATATTCAATTTATTAATAGAAACAGGGTTTCCTAAAGAAAATATCGTAAAAAAAATTGTTCCAAAGGGAGAACATAACGAAGCTTTTTGGAAATCGGAATTTCTAGAAGTTATTACATTTTTATATAATTAATAAACCATGAACGTACAAATAATTAATAAATCAAAACACGCAACTCCTAATTACGAAACTGGTAGTGCAGCAGGAATGGATTTAAGAGCAAATATCGATACAGCTATCACATTAAAACCATTAGAAAGAGCTATTGTAAAAACAGGGTTGTTTATAGCTTTACCTGATGGTTTTGAAGCTCAAGTAAGACCTAGAAGTGGTTTGGCTGCAAAAAAAGGAATTACCGTTTTAAATTCTCCAGGAACCGTAGACGCAGATTATCGAGGCGAAATTGGAGTTATTTTAGTGAATTTATCTAATGAAGATTTTATTGTAAATGATGGAGAAAGAATTGCACAATTAGTTGTTGCTAAACACGAGAGAATAAATTGGAAAGAAGTAGAAACTCTATCTGAAACAGAACGTGGAACAGGTGGTTTTGGAAGTACCGGAGTTTAAACAAATTATTAATAATAAAAATTTAAAAATATGATTTTAGGAGTTTGCGAATGGTTAAGCACCAAAACAAATTTTACCACAAAAAATATAAGAATATTATTTGTTTTAATGGTTTTATTAGGTGGTTTTGGTATTGGAGCTTATTTAATTCTTTGGTTGGTAAAAATATTGTCTAAGGAATAAATTTAAATGTTTTTATAAACCTGACTCATTTTTCTAAACTTATCAAGTAATAATTTGTAAGGAAGAAAACTATGAGAAAAATATCTATACCCTTGTTTTTTATAAAACTGAAATGCTTGTGGTTGCTCGTCCATAGCATCTAACCAAACAATTGAGTATTCTTTTTGATGTGCTTTTTTTTCTAACCAAGTAAGAAGTCTTTTTCCAACTCCTTTTCCTTGTATTTTTTGATGTAAATAAATACGATGTAATTTTACCTGTTTTTCTACCAACATACCTTCTAATTTTTCATCCCAAATTATTCTAAAATTACCTACAACTTCATCATTAAATAGAATAAAATAATACTCTGCATTTTGTTGAGATAATTCTTTTAAAATATTTTCTTTAGCATATTGAGTTTTTACATACCAATCTCCGTCATCATTCCAAAAATGATTATAAGCTATAGGGTAAATTTCTTTCATTAAAAGATACAGCCTTTTGTGGTCTTCAGCTTTTATTTCTTTTAAACTTATTTGTTTTGTTAACCTTATCATTCATCTAAATTATAAAAGAATTCTTGGTTTGATAAAAAAACATAAAATTTACACAAATCTTAAATTATATGTTCTTTTTGAAAACAAAAAACTGCCATAGATTGATTACTTCTATGGCAGTTAATAATAATAGTTAGAACTTTTAAAACTTATTCTTGATTTTCAATAGCATCTTTTATTTTACCTTCTAGTTCTTCCATTAACTCAGGATTGTCTTTTATAAGTCCTTTTACAGCATCTCTACCTTGACCTAATTTGGTTTCTCCGTAACTAAACCAAGAACCACTTTTCTTTACAATCCCTAATTCTACACCAATATCTAAAATCTCTCCAACTTTAGAAATTCCTTGTCCATACATAATATCAAATTCTGCAATTTGAAAAGGTGGTGCAACTTTGTTTTTTACAATTTTAACTTTAGTAGAGTTTCCAATAACCCTGTCTCCGTCTTTAATTTGGGTTCTTCTTCTGATGTCTAAACGAACTGAAGCATAAAACTTTAATGCGTTTCCTCCGGTTGTTGTTTCTGGATTTCCAAACATCACTCCAATTTTTTCTCTTAATTGGTTGATAAAAATAACCGTACAATTCGTTTTAGAAATAGTACCCGTTAGTTTTCGTAATGCTTGAGACATTAAACGAGCATGAAGACCCATTTTCGAATCTCCCATTTCTCCTTCAATTTCAGATTTTGGAGTTAATGCGGCAACAGAATCAATAACAACAATATCTATTGCTCCAGAACGAATTAAGTTATCTGCAATTTCTAATGCTTGCTCTCCATGGTCTGGTTGAGAAATGATTAAATTATCAACATCTACTCCTAAGTTTTCTGCATAAAACTTATCAAAAGCGTGTTCTGCATCTATAAAAGCTGCAATTCCTCCTGCTTTTTGAGCTTCTGCAATGGCATGAATTGTTAAGGTTGTTTTACCCGAAGATTCTGGTCCGTAAATTTCAATTACTCTTCCTCTTGGGTAACCTCCAACTCCTAAAGCTAAATCTAACCCTAAAGAACCAGATGAAATTGCATCTACATCTTCTGTAACCACATCTCCTAATTTCATTACAGAACCTTTACCGTAAGTTTTATCTAACTTATCTAAAGTAAGTTGTAAGGCTTTTAATTTGGCTTGCTTTTCTTTATCTGTCGCCATAAATCGTGCTGAGTTTTTTATTTTTTAAAGTGAGACAAGTTACAAAAAACTACTTTTAAAATCCTAATATTTTAATTTCATTTTTATAGTATTTTTACACAAATTAAATCTTAAGATGAGTTCTAAAGTTTCTATTAAAAATTTAAACAGTATTGTTATTATTGATAAAGGTGAACTTATTAGTTTTAGGGTATATGATACCGAATATATTCATCAAAAAGGAAATAAAGGTTGGCGAAAATCTGACGATGAAATGTTTCCTATCATTGGTCCTGTTTCTAAAAATAATTATGTAGTTCATACCAAAAACGGAGATGCAATTCAAGATCAACATGGTTTACTAAGAGAATTAGAATACGTTCTTAATTATTCTAATGAAACTTCTGCTAGATTTATCAAAAGATACAAAAAGAATACACTTGTTAAAAACAGTAAATATCCAGAAAAATCTTCGGAAGAATTTTTGAATTGGCCTTTTAATTTTACTTTCGAAAAAACTTTTACTTTAAAAAATAATGTTCTCACAATTGAGTTCATCATCAATTCTGAAAAAGGAATGCCGTTTATGTTGGGTTATCATCCTGCTTTTTTATTATCTAATTCTGGTAAAGAAACTTTTATTTCTAAAGGTACAGAACACAATTTAGAAGATGTTTATAAAGCTGGTTCAAATGCATTTCCAATATTAAATTCCAATGCTATTTTACTAAAAAATAGCGATAAAAAAGATGTGAAAATTTCTACAATAGGTTTTAATAATTTTATGCTTTGGACAGAAGTAGATAATATGGTTTGTATAGAACCTATTACACAATATACTTCTTATACAAATCAAAAATTTTCTGAAGAAAACATGTCTTTATCAAAAGGAAAAAATATGTTTTCAGTAGCAATAAAATTGATGTAGTTTTGATAGAAAAACATCGTCATTTTATCATTTATAAACCTTACGGGTTCTTATCTCAGTTTATTAACAATCAAACTAAACGAAAGAAAAAATTATTAGGAGAATTGTATGATTTTCCAAAAAAAACCATGGCAATTGGCAGACTGGATGTAAAATCTGAAGGTTTGTTATTATTAACAACAGATGGAAAAGTAAGCGACTTTATAACAACTAGAGGTAATGTTGAAAAAGAATATTATGTACAAGTTAATGGTGAGATAAATCAAGATAAAGTTGATCTTTTAAAAAATGGTGTGGAAATAGGTTTTGATGGAAAAAAATACATCACAAAAAAATGTAAAGTTTCTATAATTAAAACACCTAATTTTCCAAAAAGAACTCAAAAAATTAGAGATGATAGACATGGACCTACTTCTTGGATTTCTATAACCTTAACTGAGGGCAAGTTTAGACAAGTTCGAAAAATGACTTCTGCTATTGGACACCCAACATTAAGACTAATTCGTATTAGAATTGGAAATGTTAATTTAGGAACTTTAAAAGTTGGAGAAGTTAAAGAAATATTATCTTTTTAAAATTCGTTTTTTTACTTTTGTTCCATCAAAAAAAATTATTATGAAAAAATTACTCCTTTTAAGTTTCTTTCTAGTTCCTTTATTTGCCTTTTCTCAAGAAAATGAGCAAATGACTTTAGAGCAAAAAGAAATTTTGAAAAAAAAGTTTGATAGTATTGAAGCTTCTTTTAATTATAAATATGGTAAAATAACCCTTCAAAATGGTATTGCAGAATTAAATGTACCAGAAGGTTATAAATATCTTGGACCTAAACAAAGTGCATTTGTTTTATCAGATTTATGGGGAAATCCACCTTCTGAATGTTTAGGTTTATTATTTCCAAAAAATATGTCTCCTTTAAGTGAAGATTTTACTTACGCAGTAGAAATCACTTATTCTGATGAAGGATATATTAGTGATGAAGATGCGAAAGATTTAGATTATGATGATCTTTTAGATGAAATGCAACAAGATACTAAAGTTGGTAATGAAGAACGTAAAAAACTTGGTTACGAATCTATTTTTTTAATTGGATGGGCTTCTGAACCTTATTATGATGCTGAAACAAAAAAATTACACTGGGCTAAAGAATTATCTTTTGAAGGATATGATAAAAACACGCTAAATTATAATATTAGAGTTTTAGGTAAAGAAGGATATTTAAATTTAAATGTTATTGGAGATATTGATGTTTTACCTACAGTTAAAAAAGATGTAGATTATATTTTATCTAGTGTTTCTTTTACTGAAGGAAATACCTATGCTGATTTTAACCCTGAATATGATAAAGTTGCAGCTTATGGAATTGGTGGTTTAATTGCTGGAAAAGTGTTAGCAAAAGCTGGTTTTTTTGCTTTAATTTTAAAATTTTGGAAAGTTATAGCTATTGCGGTTGTAGGCGCTTTTTCTATATTTAAAAAGAAAATTTTTGGTTCTAAAGAAGCTTAAAATTATTAACTAAAGAGTGTAACTTTTATTACAAAAAAAGAAAAATTATCTTTCTAATTTTGAATTATGAATGATAATTCTAATACAACTTTATATATAGTAGCTGTAATAATTATTTTACACTTTGTAGTTGGTTTTGGGTATTTGGTTTATAAAATGACAAAAAAAAATGATCAAATTTAATCCCTTTCCATTCTAATATGTGGAATTCCATCTTCTAAATACTCCTCTCCTACTTTATTAAATCTAAGAGAATTGTAAAATTTAGTGAGATAAACTTGCGCAGAAATTGTAATTTTTGAAGAATTAAAATGATCTTCTATGGCTTTAATAGAAGCTTCCATTAAATGAAAACCATAACCATATTTTCTTTCAGAAGCAGCTACCACTACTCTACCAATACTACTATTATCAAAATAATCTCCAGGTTTAAAAAGACGCGTATACGCTATAATTTTATCATTTTTAAAACCAAAAACATGTAATGCTTTCTGATCTTTAAAATCTAAATCTTGGTAGACACAATCTTGTTCAACCACAAAAACTTCAGAACGTAACTGTAGTATTTGGTACAATTCAGAAGTTGTTAATTCAGAAAAAGATTTTGTGATGAAGTTCATTAACCAGCACAAGAAATTTTGTTTACTCTATTTTGATGTCTTCCACCTTCAAATTCTGTATTTAAGAAAACATCTACAAAACCTATTGCTTGTTGTAAAGACACAAAACGAGCAGGAATCGTTAAAATATTAGCATTATTATGTTGTCTTGTTAGTGCAACCAATTCATTATTCCAACACAAAGCAGCTCTTATACCTTGGTGTTTGTTTGCCGTCATTTGTGCTCCATTACCAGAACCACATAAAATAATACCTAATGCTGCTTTACCAGATTCTACAGCATCAGCTGTAGGGTGAATGGCATCAGGATAATCCATAGAATCATTTGTATTGGTTCCAAAATTTAAAACTGTATAACCTTTATTCTCTAAATGTTTTATAATTTCGAACTTATATGCTGTACCTGCGTGATCATTACCAATGGCAATTGTCATAATTTATTGATTTTAATTGTGTTGTATAGTACAAAAATATAGAAAATAGCGGTTATGAACAGTTATAAACAATCAAAATTTATCAATTTTTAATAACTACTTATTTTTAAAGCTTTTACCTGTTTTAAGGGAATGTTAAGAACTTATCATTAAAAACTCGAAACTTTTTTTGGTAATTCTAATTATTATTACAATACAAGGAAGAACTTAACATATGCAAATTTTATTATGCCTTTTTGATAAAAGTTTATCAACAAAAAATTTACAATTTGTTTACATTAAAAATTATAAAACTTATGAGATTTTTATGTGAATACCTGTTTATAACTTATGTTAATAACTCTAAATTTTTATTGATTTTTAAGCTTTTAAATATCTAATAACTTGTCAATGATTTTTAATAAGTCAGTTTTAAAAATAGAAAAGTAAAATTTTATAGTAACTATTCACATACTATTATAAACATCATTGTTTTTTTAAAATTTTATAAAAGAAAAATAATTATAATATAAGATGTTGATAAGTGAAAAGAAAAAAATATAAGAAAGGAAAATAAAATTTAAACTGTTTCTATTTTCTTTTCAGCTTTTAAAAGATAAGTGGTGTCTTTTTGAATTTCTGAAGCTTTTGTAGGTGTATCAACTTTATTTAAAGAAGAATTTACAGTCATCACTGTAACTACTACTCCAGTAAGGAATATAATTGCAAATAAAACGATTATTTTACGTAGATTTTTCATCTTTACAGTTAGCTGTTTGTATTATAAAGACGTATTATTTTAGAAAACGTTACAAAAAAATTAAGATTTATTTAACTTTTTAGTTAATTGATAATAAAGTTAATAGCTTTTTCTATGATTTTCACAGTTACTTTTCCAGTTCCAATCAACTCTCCATCTGCTTGAATAAAAGGTTTTGAGTTTTGTGGAATTATGGTAATTTCTTTCGTTTTATAAGTTTCCACTTTTTTATGATTTACTATTTTACCAGAATATAATTTTGGTAAATTAAAAACCATATCAAAAAAAGTTAAATTTTTAGCAATGGTAATATCTAGCAAACCATCAGAAGGATTTACATTTTTAGTAAACTGCATACCTCCACCAGAAAATTGACAAATTCCGATTACTGTCATCAAACAGCTTTCTTCTAGCTTTTTATCATCAAAACTCATTTTAAAAGTAGATTTTTTATAAAATAGCAATCCGTAAATTCCGGCTAAAACATAAGAAATACCTCCTAACTTTTTTAAAGATTTTAGTTTGTTAACAATATAACCATCATACCCTAAACCTGCTACATTGTTAAAATAATGTACTTTTTTATTCTCTGTTTCTAAAACACCAATATCTTGTAAAATGGTCTTTTTTTGATGGATGATTTCTATAGCTTTTTCAATATTGTTAGGTATGTTGTAGGTTTTTATCCAATCATTTCCAGTACCTAAAGGAATCACACCAATAGTTATATCCGAAGTTTTTATGTATGTTTGCAGCATTATTCCGTTAACTACATGATGTAGTGTTCCATCTCCACCAATCGAAATAATAGTTCTAAAACCTTTTTGAATTGCAGCTTGCACCAATTCAATTTCGTGTTTAGAAAACTGTGTAAAAACAAAATAATAGTCAATTTTCTTGAGTTTTAACAATTGCTGAATTTTACTCCACTGTTTAGAAAAATTCCGATTTCCAGAAGTAGGATTTGCAATTAAAAACCAAGAATTAGACATAAAATAAAATTAATAAACTACCAAAATACAAAATTACTATCATAACAATTTTTTAATAACAATAGTAGTTAATTATCGTATTTTGGTAACATAAATAATAGAAAGGTTATATGCCAAGAAAGAAGAAAAAAATATATAAAAAGAAAGGGAAAGTTATTAAAGATTTAACCCGAAATATATTTAAAATATTAAACCAAGACAGTGATAAGTTTTACAATTACAAACAGATTGCTGCACAATTAGGGATTTCTGATACCGATGGAAAAACCCAAGTTTTAAAAAAGTTAGCAGAACTAACTGCTACTAAAAAAATTAAAGAAGTAGATAGAGGTAAATATCAAATTAACGAAGACCGAAAGTATTCTATTGGAAAAATAGATACCACATCTAATGGAAATGGATATTTTATTTCTGATGATTACGAAGACGATATTTTTGTACCCAATGTTAACCTAGGAAAAGCGTTACATAACGATACTGTAAAGGTTTATGTTTATAAAAAACGAAGATCTAACAAATTAGAAGCAGATGTTGTAGAAGTTTTAGAACGTGCAAAAACAGAATTTGTTGGTGTTTTACAAATGAGTAAAAATTTCGGATTTGTATTGCCAGATAGTAATAAAATGTATGCAGATATTTTTATATCGCAAAACAAACTAAATGGTGCTGAACACGGAGATAAAGTACAAGCTACGATTACTGATTGGCCAGAAAAATCTAAAAATCCGTTTGGAAAAATTACCAAAGTTTTAGGGAAACCAGGAGATCATAACACAGAAATGCATTCTATTTTGTTAGAATACGATTTACCTTATGAATTTCCAGAGGAAGTAGAAAAAGATGCAGAAACGCTTTCTTTAGAAATAACCAAAGAAGAAATTGCCAAACGTAGAGATATGCGAGGTGATTTAACCTTTACCATAGATCCAAAAGATGCTAAAGATTTTGATGACGCATTATCATTTACAAAATTAGAAAATGGGAATTATGAAATAGGAATTCATATTGCAGATGTATCTCATTATGTACAACCAAAAACCATTTTAGATGATGAAGCTTATGACAGAGCAACATCTGTATATTTAGTAGATAGAGTAGTACCAATGTTACCAGAAATGTTAAGTAATGGTGTATGTTCTTTAAGACCGAATGAAGAAAAATTAACTTTTTCTGCTGTGTTTAAAATTAATGAAAAAGCACAAATTATCAACCAATGGTTTGGTAGAACAGTTACGTATTCAGACAAACGTTTTGCCTATGAAGAAGCTCAGGCAATCATCGAAAATAAGAACAATATCATTCCGTCAAATGTTTCTTTAACAAGACAAGAATATACAGTTGATGAAAACATTGTAGAAGCCACTTTAAAATTAGATGAATTGGCTAAAATCCTCAGAAAAAAGAGGATGAAACAAGGTGCAATTTCTTTTGATAGAGTAGAAGTAAAGTTTAATTTAGATGAAGAAGCGAATCCTGTTGGAGTGTATTTTAAAGAAGCGAAAGATGCTAATAAACTCATTGAAGAATTCATGTTGTTAGCAAATAGAAAAGTAGCAGAATTTATTGGAAAAGCAAAAGGCGGAAAACCATCAGGAAAAACTTTTATTTATCGTGTACACGATGAACCAGATGTCGAAAAATTAGCGTCTTTGCAAAACATCATCAGTAAATTTGGGTATAAAATAGATACCAATACAAGAGAATCTACTTCAGATTCTTTAAATAAATTATTAAGTGATGTACATGGTAAAGCAGAATCGAATATGATTGAGACTTTAGCAATCCGTTCGATGTCTAAAGCAGTGTATACTACACAAAATATTGGTCACTATGGATTAGCATTTGATTATTATAGCCATTTTACATCACCTATAAGGCGTTATCCTGATGTTATGACACATCGATTACTTCAACATTATTTAGATGGCGGAAATAGCGCAAAACAAGATGTTTATGAAGAAAAGTGTAAACATTCTTCAAAACGCGAAGAATTAGCAAGTAAAGCAGAACGTGATTCTATTAAATATATGCAGGTTAAATATATGCAAGACCACAAAGATGAAGTTTTTGATGGTGTAATTACTGGTGTTACAGAATGGGGAATTTACGTTGAAATTACAAAAAATAAATGTGAAGGAATGGTTAGAATTAGAGATATAAAAAGCGATTATTATATTTTTGATGAAGAACAATATGCAATTGTTGGGCAATCTACCAAACACTTGTATCAATTAGGAGATGATGTAAAAGTGCAGGTAAAAAAGACTGATTTAGAACGTAAACATTTAGATTTTAATTTAATTGAGGATTAAATTAAAAAAAAAATGATATTCCAAAAATTAATTATAAGTTTCCTTTTTTTATTATCAATACCTGTTTTGATTTTCTTTAGAAAGAAAACTAGTCAGAATATTAGAAAAAGTATTAGTTATAAAAATGATAAACTTTTACATTTTTATAAGATTAGTTATTTTGTTGTAAATAAGATTTATCCAATATTAATTCTAATTTTTTTAATGCTTTTTTGGTTTGATATTATAGAAATCCCAATAAGAAAATAAAATATTATGATTTTAACCACAACAAACAACATCGAAAACTTTAAAATAGTAGATTATTTAGGCATTGTAACAGGTACAGCTTACGATTCTAGTTATTCATCAAACGGAAAAAAAATGTCTTTTAAAGATATGTTTAGTATGTCTAAATATAGAGAAATGTACACTTTAGGATTAGAAAGTATTAAAGAAAAAGCCTTTCAAAATTTAAAGGAAAATGCACTTAAATTAAAAGCGAATGCGGTTGTAGGTATTCAACTAGATGTAGAACCGCTTGCAAATTCTAACACTTTATTAGTTTCTATTACGGGTACAGCAGTTAGAGTAGAATAGTTTTGTAATTACTTGTAAAATAGTAAAATACGTCATATGACGTATTTTTTTTGGTTTCTATTTGGATGATTTTTGTAAAAAACAAACGATTATGAAATCAAAATTACTTTTATTATTCTTTATTCCTTTTTTAAGTTTTGCACAAACTCAATTAGGAAGTCAAATTAATAATCCAAATGAAAATAATATTAAACCAAGTAAATTTGGAACAGGTGTAGCAGTTTCAGCAGATGGAAGTATTGTTGCTGTTGGAGCTCCTGGTAATAACGAAGACAGTTTTGTTAGAGTTTTTAAATACATAAACAACGATTGGCAACAATTAGGAAATGATATTGTAAACGAATCTGTTTTAGAAAAAGTAGGTTCAAGTGTTTCTTTATCTGCAGATGGAAAAACAATTGCTATTGGAGCTGTAGATGGAGGAAATTTAGATGAAGGAGTTATTAGAATTTATCAATTTATAAATGATAAATGGGAAAAACAAGGAGAAGATATTGTTGGTGATGGTACTCAATTTTATTTAGGTTATAAAGTTATTTTAACACCTAATGCTAAATTTTTAGCAGCAACTGCATACAGAAATAACTCTTCTAAAAAAGGTACAGTAAAAGTGTATGAAAATATTTCTGGAACTTGGACACAAAGAGGTACAAGTTTAGAAGGAGAATTTAATTATGATGCTTTCGGATATTCTATAGACTTATCAGATGATGGAAATGTATTAGCAATAGCTAACAAAGGGAGGCAAAAAGTGAAAGTTTTTAAATTTAGTAATAACGATTGGATTCAAATAGGTAATGATTTTACAGATTTAAAAACGACCACAAGAGAGTTTTTAAGTGTTTCTTTATCTTCTAATGGAAATAGAGTTGCAGTAGGATCTAGTACAGGAGTATCTATTTATGAAAACAATAACGATTCATGGAATTTAGTAGGTAATAAAATTAGTTATGGAAGCGTAAATTCTATATCATCAGATGGTACAAAAATAGCCATAAGTTCTCCCTACAATTACACTGTAAAAAATTATAACCTTATTAATAATACTTGGACACAAAGAGGTATAGATGTATCTACTTGGAGAAGTAGTAATTTTGGTGAGTCGTTAGCTTTATCTTCAGATGGAGATACTTTTATAGCTGCAAGCAATAAAGCTTTCCCAAGAGTATATTCTTTTTCTAGTGAGTTGCTCTCACTTAAAAAAAGTAGTCTTGTAAAATCGATTTCTATATATCCAAATCCGGTTAGAACTAATTTAAACTTGAAGGTTTCTAATAGTATTGTAATAAAAGAAGTAACTCTTTTTAATCTTTTAGGAAAAGAAATGTTTAAAATTAATAATTCTTCTATTGATATTTCATTGTTTCCTAAAGGAATTTATATTGCTAAAATAATTACAAATAAAGGTTCTATATCTAAAAAAATAATAAAAAATTAAAGTTCTTGTATCGTTAATTTTTTCATCTTTGTCACAATAAAAGACTAAAAAAGTCTTTATAATGGTATACTTATTGATTTAAGTATATCAACTAAACCCTAAAAAGATGAAAAAATTATTTTTTATATGTGCTTTTTCACTGTCTTTATCAGTATCAGCACAATCAATAATCACAAAAAATTTAGGAGATTTCTCTACGTTAAAAGTTTATAACGGAATAGAGTTAGAGTTAATAAAATCAGATTCTCAAAAGTTAGAAATTACAGGCGAAAAATCTGGAAAAGTAAAAATTAAAAATGTAAACGATATTTTAAAAATTTCTTTAAAATTTTCTTTAAACCCATCTGAAAACTCAGCTGATGGTAAAGTATTAATAAGGTTATTTCATAATAAAAATATTGTTATTATAGATGCAAACGAAGGAGCTACGATTACTGGTAAAGATATTAATCAAGATAAATTAACAGTAAATGCACAAGAAAGAGCTTTTATTAATTTAACAACTGTAGCAAAAGATTTAAAAATTAGAACTTCATCTGGAGGAATTGTTAAATTATCGGGTTCAGCTATTAACCAAGAAGTTGATGTAGATTTATATGGAATTTACAATGGTTTTAATATGAATATTTCTGGAAACTCTTCAGTAAAAGCTGGAACAGGTGCTAAAGCAGAAATTTTTGGGGGTGAAACTTTAAATGCCAAGGTAAGTTTTGGTGGTTCTATATTTTATAAAGGTAACCCCGAAGTTATTAAAGATAAAAAAGTTATTGGAGGGATTATTCAGAAAAGAAGTTAGAGTAATAATAAACTTACTATAATAACCTTTTTTGTATCTTTGTATTATTAAAAATTAAAAAAATGAACAGTTTAGCGATATATTTTGGAATGATTGGTGGACCACAAATTATAATTATAGTTGTGGTAATTCTCTTATTATTTGGAGGAAGAAAAATTCCTGAGTTAATGAGAGGTTTAGGAAGTGGAATTAAAGAATTTAAAAATGCTGCTAAGGAAGAACCTGAGGAAAAATTAGAAGAAAAGAAGTAATTCTAAATTATACAAGAACATAAAAAAAGCTCAATTTGTATTAACAAGTTGAGCTTTTTAGTTTCTTAAATTAAAAAAATCCCCCAATATTTTTAATTCAATTTCTTATTCAACAAATATATATTTCAAAAAGAGATTTTTCAAAAATTTGTTTTAAACAGGAAGGTTTTTGCCTTTTTTGGGACGAATGGGAATATATTAATTTAACAAACCTTGCAAAGATTGTCTACTAAAACTTCTAGAAACAGGGATATAAAATGAAACAAATTGAGATTTTAACAAATAACCTCTTGCGTTTCCTTTAATATCTGATACAAAGCTAGTATTTATAATATAAGATTTATGACAACGTATAATATTTGGATAATCGTTTAAAGTGTCTTCAATTTTAGTTAATGTAACACGAAGTATTTTTTCTTTTAAAGTGTCTTCATCTTTTTTAATAAAGAAACTAGCATAATTTCCTTGAGAAGTTATATAAATAAGATCCTTGATTTTAATTTTTAAGTGTTCTTTTTTGTTGTCAGAATAAATAATAATTTCATTTTTAAACGTTTTTTGTTTCTCTAATATTTTTTTCTTTTTTTGGTCACGAATTTCAGATGCTCTTTTTTCTCTTTTCTCTCTTACATTTTTTTCATTAGTAAAAATGACTAAAAACACAGGAAGTACACCCACAAGAAAGGTGTAAAGTAAAAAATCAACATAAGTAATGTTTGCAATTCCTCTCTCTTTTTTATAAAGACCTCCATAGTACCATAGAATAGATCCAACAAAAAAAATTGTAATAATGGTAAAAAAAACATTTTTTCCAATAGTCCAATTATCTTCGTCAAAATAATTTTTAAAAAAAAGAGGAGGAGCATATAATGCAAAAAATGAACCTAAAAAAGTTATCAAACCTATTCCTAAAGTATATTCAAAAAGAATTTCTTCTAAAGAAGCTAAAGTAAAAGGTTTAAAAATGTATAGAAAAACAAAAACAAAAACCCCAAAAGTAAAACTTGTTCTTAACTTAAATTGTACTGAAGGATTAAAATAATATGGTGTAGACAACCAAGAAAGAATTGATTTCATATTGATTAAGAAATTAAATTTTTAAGATTATCTTTTTTAAAACTTCTTGATATTGGAATTTGATTTGGTAATAAATCTGACTCCAAATAATAACCTCTTGCGTTTCCTGAAATAGAATTCATAAATTTAGAATTTATGATATAAGATTTATGACAACGGAAAATAGTTGATTTTTTATGAAGCTTTTTAGCAATATTAGATAAAGTGTTTCGAATAATTTTTTCTTCTAAACCATCCCCTTTTTTCAAATAAAAACTAGCATAATTTCCTTGAGAAGTAATGTAAACTAAATTGTCTAAATTAAAAGTAATGGTTTCTTTTTCATTATCTCCAAAGATTTTTATTTCTTCATTTTTACTTTCTAACTGCTGAGAAACTTTAAACTCCATAATTTCTTTAGAAGTTCTTTCTCTGTGAATTCTATGAAGCTTTTCACTAATATAAGTAAAGGTAATTAAAGGAAATATTGCTAGAGAAAAAGTATAAACAAAGAAGTTTTTAAGAGTTAATAACTTCATATTATCAGTATTTTGAAAAAAGGAATTATAATAATAATTACCAATTGTAATAATAAAAACTAGAAGAAATAGAAATAAAATATTTTTCCCCACAGTCCAATTTTCATCTTTAAAAAAATCTTTAAAAATAAAAGGTAGAAAAACAAAGAAAAAAAGCATGGTAAAAAAAGTTACCAAACCAAAACCTCCTGTATATAAAAAGATATTGTTTAAAATACTAGGTATACCAAAAGGTTGAAAAGTAAAAAGAAATAGAAAAATAAAAAAACCAACTCCAAAAGATAATAGTAAATTAAATTTTGGAGAATCAATAAAAAAATATGGTTTCTTAATCCAGTTAAAAAATTGCATTTGTTTGTGGTTTCACAGCTAACCTAACAAATATAAAGTATTTTATTCATTTTTCTTTTTTGGTTTTGCATTCTTCATGGCTTCACCAATCTGATTACTAGCTGTAAAACTTGCTACCATATCATTTAACATTTGACTACCAGCTTGTGGTGAGTTAGGTAGTAAAATTAAATTACTGTTGGTTTCTTGTCCAATAGACTGTAAAGTATCATAATGTTGAGTAACTACAATTAAAGCCGATGCCTCTTGACTATTGATTCCTACTTTATTTAAGACTTCTACTGATTCTTCTAAACCACGAGCAATTTCACGTCTTTGGTCAGCAATACCTTGTCCTTGTAAACGTTTACTTTCTGCCTCTGCTTTTGCACGCTCAACGATTAAAATACGTTGTGCATCACCTTCAAATTGAGCAGCAATTTTTTCACGTTCAGAAGCATTAATTCTATTCATTGCTTCTTTTACTTGAGCATCTGGGTCAATGTCTGTAACTAATGTTTTTATAATATCATAACCATAGGTCATCATTGCATCATTTAATTCAGACTTTACAGCAATGGCTATGTCATCTTTTTTTACAAAAACATCATCTAATTTCATTTTTGGAACTTCTGCACGAACAACATCAAAAACATAAGAAGTAATTTGATCATGAGGGTAATCTAACTTATAAAAAGCATCATATACTTTATCACGAATTACTTTGTACTGGACAGATACTTTAAGTTTTACAAATACATCGTCTAATGTTTTGGTTTCTACAATTACATCTAATTGTTGAATTTTTAGACTCAACTTCCCTGCAACTCTGTCAACCAAAGGAATTTTCATTTGTAGACCAGAATGACGAATACTTTGAAACTTACCAAAACGTTCGATAATAGCAGCGGTTTGTTGTTTTACCATAAAAAAGGCAGCAAAAACAATTAATACACCAAGTACAATAAGAATAGGAATTACAGGTAACATAGTAAATTTTTAAAAAGTTAATAATAGGTTTATGTAAAGATACTTAATCTTTTAAGTATTTATATGTATAAACTATATGTAAAATGTTACAAAAAAACCTCATAAAATATTTTATGAGGTAAGTTTAAACAAACTGTATATTATAAATGTTATTCTTTTGGAAAGATTTTGTTCAGTTTTTTATTGAACTTAATCCATTTTTTATATTGTTTTTTAGAAAGTAAGTTTTTAACTTTTTTATCGAGTTTCTTATCTTCAGCTTTAAGGGTTTCAGTGATAGGTTTTAAGTTTTCTTGCACTTTTTTATAAACCCTTGGTTGTTCTGAAAAATCACCCGTTTTTATGGCTTTTTTCTGAAAACTTTCAACCATTACTTTGGTACTTTTTAATAAAAAAGAGTTAATTCTTTTAATATCATTAATAGACTTATTATAACTTTCTAAAGTTTTAGAAAACGTTTTACCTGTTTTAGAAGAGAGTTTTACTCCCGATTTTTTTACTGCTTTTTTTACATCATAGATTACAATACCCACTTGTTTTTCAACTTGAAAATTTGGTTTTGGAGGGGCGTCATGTACCTGGGGTAATCCGTTTTGACGTACACCGTTATTTCTCATTTGTGCTTGAGAAACAATTGTAAAAACAAGAATAAAAAGGATGAATAAATTTTTCATAATTATAGTTTTTTTATCGCGTTACCAATTCGTTTAATGGTTTCTTCTTTACCAATCATAGCGATAATATCAAATAAATGAGGTCCTGCTAATTTACCAACTAAAGATAAACGCAAAGGTTGCATTACTTTACCAAAACCAATTTCCTTGCCAGAAATCCATTCTTTGATGACTTTTTCTGTGTTTTCTGATGAAAAATCTTCAATGCCCTCAATAACAGTGATCAACTCTTGCATTAAATCAGCAGTTCCTTCTTTCCAGTTTTTCTTCGATGCTTTTGCATCGTATTCAGTTGGAGTTTCAAAAAAGAATGATGATAATTCCCAAAAATCTGCAACAAAAACAGCTCTTTCTTTTATTGATGAAACTACTTTTAAAACAAAATCTGAGTCTTTAGAAATTCCTTTTTCTGCTAAAATAGGAAGAAATAAATCAGTTAATCCTGCATCAGGTTTCTGTTGCATATATTGTTGATTGAACCATTTTGTTTTATCCGGACTAAATTTTGCCCCAGATTTTGAAACGCGTTTTAAATCAAAAGTTTCCACTAATTCTTCTAAAGAAAAGATTTCTTGTTCCGTTCCAGGATTCCATCCTAAAAATGCCAACATATTTATAAAAGCATCAGCAAAATATCCATCTTCTTTATATCCTCGAGAAACATCACCTGTAACCTCATTTGTATATTCTAACGGAAATACTGGGAAACCTAATTTATCGCCGTCACGTTTGCTTAATTTTCCTTTTCCAACAGGTTTTAAAATTAAAGGTAAATGTGCAAATTTTGGAGATTCCCAACCAAAAGCTCTGTATAGTAAAGAGTGAAGTGGTAGAGAAGGCAACCATTCTTCTCCACGAATTACGTGAGAAATTTCCATTAAATGATCGTCTACAATATTTGCTAAATGATAGGTTGGCATTCCATCAGATTTAAACAATATTTTATCATCTAAAGCATTGGTATCTATTTTAATTGTTCCACGTATTTCATCTTCTAAAATCAAGGTTTCATCTTGTGGTGTTTTAAAACGAATCACAAATTTATCACCCGCATTAATTCTTTGTTGTACATCATCATCAGACAAAACTAAAGAATTTACCAAACGCCCTTTTTCTCTGTTGTGCCAGTTGTAAATAAACGTTTTTCCTTCTGCTTCATGACCTTTTCTATGAGAATCTAATTGCTCTGAAGTATCAAAAGCATAATACGCCCAACCAGTTTCTATTAATAAATCAGCATATTTTTTATACAATTCTTTGCGTTCTGATTGTCTATAAGGACCAAATTTTTCGTTTTTTCCTGGGCCTTCATCAAAAGGAATATTACACCATTCTAGAGCATCAATAATATATTGTTCTGCATTGGCAACATAACGCGTTTGATCTGTATCTTCAATTCTTAAAACAAAAGTTCCGTTATTTTTTTTGGCAAAAAGGTAGTTATACAAAGCGGTTCTTACACCTCCAATATGTAAAGGTCCTGTAGGGCTTGGGGCAAAACGAACACGAACATTAGATTCCATTTTTTCTAAATTTTAATGGCGCAAAGATAGTTTTTATTAGAGAGAAGAGAAATTAGAGCTAAGAAAAAAGACGACCTTTTTAGAGGTTTTAGTATTTTTAACTGATGAAAATGAAAAGACATTGTGATTTATGCGATCATCAAACATTTAACTTAAAAAAGGGAAGTATTTGTGGAGCTACAAAAAGAAAACCTGATTTTAATGGAACATGTGTAAGAATTGAGTTTAACAATAGCTTAAAAGAACAATTAGAAGAACTTCATATAAATCTTGAAGATCAGATTATTATGAAAAAGAAGTTTGATTCAAGCTTAATATTGAACCCGGTTTTTGGTCTTATTGTTGTTGCAATGGGATATTATTTGTGGAAATATATTCTTAATAAAGGCTTTATTGCTTTTATACCTGCAAGTATAATTGCTATAGGTTTATATATAATTAGGAATCCTTTTACTCAAAAAAAGATAATTAAAAATGAAATTTCTATTATTAAAGGTGAAATAAATGAAATTAAAAATGTCTTAAAGTTATATCAAGTTTCTTATGAAGCTAAAGTTGAATTTACCAAAGAAGTTCATGGAAAACAAAAAGGAAAAGGACACATTAAAATTTTAAAGTAATCTAAAACTTACGATAAACCCCAAAATTAATCGCTGCTTTTTTAGGTACATTATTACCAAAGAAAGCGCTTGCAAAACTTGCAGTTACTCCAAAATTATCAGAAAACTCCCCAATTCCTTTTAGTCCAAAAGCTCCATATTCTTGGTCGTTTACATATAAACCAGTAAAAGTATTCTCGGTTGGTAAGGCAATATTTCCGTTTTTAAAGGATTTTACAATATCTAAAAACCCAACAACCCAAATGCTTTTTGAGATCTTATGTCCCAATTCTCCACCAACTTTAAAGTTGGAGCTGTAATCATTGGTTCTAATATTCGCTCCAGCAAAAGTTTGTAGGTATGTTTTCCCAAAACTCTTTCCTGCTAAAAACAAAGGTGTTAATGTCCAAGCATCATAGCCAGTTCTAATCCCTGAAGTTGGCTCATAAGAACCCGTATTTGCCTCTAAAGATACTTGACCTGATAACAACCAGTTTTTGTTAGAAAAATTACGTTTTACGCCAATTTCTATATTTCCTAAAGCGGGTTTTTTATAATCTTGTCCACAGTTAATACAACTTACTCTTGGGTCTTCAAAACCTTTGATAGAAATATTTTTTAGAGGAAGATTTACAATTAAAGTTGTTTTATCGTTTAAACCATATTCTCCATAAAATTGAAATGTATTGTCTGTATAGTTTCCAAAATTACTGTAATCTGGATCACCAAATAATGTATCGTAATTTGAAATTGTTGTGAAAGACAATTGGGTATAGAATTTACCTTCTTTTTGTGTCCAAGGACTTTGTGAAAAGGCAGAAATACTAATGAATAAGAATAAAAGTTTTGTTAGATGTTTCATTTTTATAAAATTTATAACAACTTAGTAGTAATGTTTCTAATATACTTACAAAATTGTTTTAACAATTATTTGATGCTAAATTTATTCTAAAAAGAGTATTTTTATTAGTTGATTATGAGCGGATTTAAAGTCATAGAGAAAAAACTACATCAATTTACACGTAAGTTTTATACAAGCGAGTTGATAAAGGGCGTAATTATGTTCTTGTCTTTAGGTTGTTTGTATTTGTTTTTCACTCTTTTTTTAGAATACTTTTTATGGCTAAAACCAACTGCTAGAACCCTATTATTTTGGTTGTTTATTGTTGTTGAAATTTTTTTATTGATACGCTTCATTGCTTTTCCTGTTTTTAAATTGATAGGTTTCCGAAAAGGAATTTCTTACGAAGAATCTTCAAAAATTATTGGAAGTCATTTTCCAGAAGTAAAAGACAAATTATTAAATGTTTTACAATTAAAAGAAAACGCAAATCCATCTGATTTGTTATTGGCAAGCATCCATCAAAAATCGGAAGAATTGCAACCCATTCCGTTTGTAAAAGCAGTGGATTTTAAACAAAACACGAAGTATTTAAAATATGCTGTTATTCCTTTTTTAATCTGGTTAATTACTTTATTTACAGGAAATAAAACTATTTTCTCTGAAAGTTTTGAACGTGTGGTAAATCATCAAAAAGCATATACACCACCAGCGCCATTTGCGTTTTCTCTTACCAATTCAACTTTAAAAGTCATTCAAGGAAAACCGATAACAGTTCAACTAGAAACTGTAGGAAATGTTTTGCCAATTGAAGCTAAAATTTTGTTTGATAATCAACAATACTACCTTCAAAATAACGGAAATGGAAAGTTTTCCTACACATTTTCTGATGTGCAATCACCAATTGATTTTTATGTTGAAGCAAACGGAGTTCAATCTCAAGATTATCAGATAGAATTGATAAAAACGCCTACAATTAATAACATTTCTTTGGAGTTACAATATCCAAGATATTTAAGAAAACGTAATGAAACTGTACAGAATTCAGGAAACATTATTGTTCCAGAAGGCACAACAATTACCTGGTTAGTTAAAACAAATCAAACACATTCTGTAGCTTTTATTAATAATAACTCAAGAGCTCTTTTTGATGTAAAAAATGATAATGAATTTGCTTATTCAAAACGAATTAGAAAAGCTTTGAATTATAAAATAGCCTCCTCTAATCAAAATTTAAAAGATTATGAAAATTTACAGTTTTCTGTAGATGTTGTTAAAGATGAAAGCCCACAAATTTCTGTCACCACAAATATTGATAGCATTTCACGTGCCACCGCTTTTTTTGCAGGACAAATTTCTGATGATTATGGGTTAAAAAAACTACAGCTTATTTACTACGATGAAGACAAATCTGATGAAAAAAAATCATTTGATTTACCAGTCACTAAAGAAAATATTCAAAACTTTTTTTATCAATTTCCAGAGGGATTGAATTTAGAAAATGGTGTTAATTACGAAATGTTTTTTGAGGTTTCTGATAATGATGCTGTAAACGGTAGCAAAAAAGCGAAGAGTAAAGTTTTTAATTATCGTCAAAAAACCGATGAAGAGGTAGAAGAAGAATTGTTACAAGAACAGAAAAACACACTAAACAATATAGAGAACTCTATTACCAAACAACAAAAGCAGCAAAAAGAGTTAGAAAAGGTTCAGAAAGATTTACAGGGTAAGAAAAAAATTAATTGGAATGATAAAAAGAAGATTCAGAAATTTATAGAACGTCAGAATCAATACAACCAAATGATGCAACGTCAAACAGATAAGTTGCAAGAAAATTTAGATGAAAAGAAAGAGGAAAGTGAAAATCTTCAGGATAAAAAAGAGGAATTAAAAAAGAGAATTCAAGAACTTAAAAAATTACAAAGACAGCAAAAGCTATTGGATGAAATTCAGAAAATGGCTGAGAAACTGAATAAAGATGATTTGTTAAAAAAGTCAAAAGAATTAGCACAACAAAGCAAACAACAAGAACGTAGTTTAGAGCGTATTTTAGAATTGACAAAACGTTTTTATGTTGAACAAAAAACAATGCAAATTGCCAACAAAATTGAAAAACTATCTAAAAAGCAAGAAGATTTAGCTAATAAAAAAGAGAATACTTTAGAGGCTCAAAAAGAAATCACAAAAGAATTTAATGAGATTAAAGAAGAACTCAAAGAACTCAATAAAGATAATGAGAAGTTAAAAGAACCTATGGAGCTTCCAGATGTTGATGATGAAAAAGAGGAAGTAGATGAAGAGTTGAACAAATCAGAAAAAAACCTAAAAGAAAATAAATCATCAGATGCAAAAAAGAATCAGAAGAACTCATCAAAAAAGATGAAAGAAATGAGCTCCAAAATGCAACAACAAATGCTAGAAATGGAAGGGGAGTCTATGGAAGAAAATATGGAGGACTTGCGCAAAATTTTAGAAAATCTGGTCATATTTTCTTTTCAGCAAGAAAATCTAATGAACAAATTTAGCGAAACTTCAACTTCTCATCCAGATTTTGGTAAAGATTTAAAAAGACAAAATCAATTAAAAACCTACTTCGAACACATAGATGATAGCTTGTATGTTTTGTCCATGCGTTTGCCAAAAATTTCTGCAAAAATTAAAGACGATTTATCCACAACACATTACAATTTAGATCAATCTTTAGAAAATTTTTCTGAGAATAGATTCACAAACGGAGTTTCTAACCAACGTTATGTAATGACTGCTGTAAATAATTTATCAGACTATTTAAGTAATATTTTAAATAGTATGAAAAATTCTATGTCTATGAAAATGGGCAAAGGAAAAAAAGGCAAGGGAAGTGGTTTTAGTTTACCTGATTTGATAAAAAAACAAGAAGGTTTATCAAAGAAGATGAAAAATGGAATGAAGAAAGGCAAAGGAAAGGAAGGAAACAAACCAGACAAACAAGGTAAGGAGGGTAAAAAAGGTGAGAACGGAAAAAAGGGTGATAAAGGAAAGCAAGGAAAAGGAGGTAAACCTGGAGAAAATGGCAAGAAAAATGGAAAAGGAGAAGGTGGTTCTAATGATGATTTAGACGGTGAGATTTATGAAATTTATAAGCAGCAAAGTTTATTAAGACAAGAGTTACAAAATCAGATTAGAAAATCTGAAGAAGGAGGAAATGGTGTGAATACTGAAGCAAGAAAAGCTTTAAAAAAAATGGAAGACCTAGAAAATGAAATCTTAGAAAAAGGATTCAATGCTGGAACACTCCAAAAAATGCAAAACTTAAATTACGAATTATTAAAGTTAGACAAAGCAGCTTTAGAACAAGGTAAAGACAAAAAGCGCAAATCAAATGCTAATTTAAAAGAGTTTCAAAAGAGAAATATAAAAGCGCTACAGTTTAAAAAACAGTATTATAATCAAACCGAGATATTAAACAGACAATCCTTACCTTTGCAGCAAAATTATAAAAAGAAAGTCAGAGCATATTTTTCTGACAAAAAGAAAGAGTAGGTATGATTACTTTTAATTATGAAACTTCATTTGAATTAAAAGATGAAAATCTTTTAGAAAAATGGATTGAAAATGTAGTGTCAGATCAAGAGTTTTCTATTGGTGAAATCAATTATATCTTTTGTGATGATGCTTACCTTCATAAATTAAATGTACAGTTTTTAAATCATGATACTTTAACAGATATTATCAGTTTTGATAATACTTTGGGTAAACAAGTTAGTGGCGATATTTTTATTTCTGTAGAAAGAGTAGTGGAAAATGCAAAAGACTTTAAAGTCAGTTTTGATGAGGAATTACATCGTGTAATGATTCACGGAGTTTTGCATTATATGGGATATAAAGATAAAACGGATGATGAAAAGCAGCAAATGAGAACAGCTGAAGACAAGGCGATATTAGTTTTAAGTAATTGGTAATCAGATAAATAAAACCAAAGTTTCACGTGGAACTATAAGATAATGAGTTTATTTTCAACAACATACGATGTAATTGTAGTAGGTGGTGGTCACGCAGGAAGTGAAGCTGCTGCTGCTGCTGCAAATATGGGTGCACATACCTTGTTAATTACAATGAATTTGCAAAACATTGCACAAATGAGTTGTAATCCAGCAATGGGCGGAATCGCAAAAGGACAAATTGTAAGAGAAATAGATGCTTTAGGAGGATACAGTGCAATTGTAACCGACAAAACAGCAATTCAGTTTAAGATGCTGAATAAATCTAAAGGTCCTGCAATGTGGAGTCCAAGAGCACAGTCAGATAGAATGCAATTTGCGGAATGTTGGAGAACCATGTTAGAGCAAACTGATAACTTAGATTTTTATCAAGATTCTGTGAATGGGTTGTTGTTTGATGGTGATAAAATTATTGGAGTAAAAACAGCTTTAGGCTTAGAGATAAAATCTAAAACGGTTGTGATAACTGCTGGAACATTTTTAAATGGTTTGATTCATATAGGTGATAAATCTTTTGGTGGAGGTAGAGCAGGTGAAGGAGCATCAAGAGGAATTACTGAGGATTTAGTTGCGAAAGGTTTTGAAGCCGGAAGAATGAAAACAGGAACACCTCCAAGAGTAGACGGTCGTTCTTTAGATTATTCTAAAATGACGGAACAACCAGGAGATGAAAATACCGAGAAGTTTTCATATTTACCAATTACAAAAAATCTAACAAAACAACGTTCTTGTTGGTTAACATATACCAACCCAGAAGTGCACGATTTATTAAGAGAAGGTTTTGAAAGATCTCCAATGTTTAATGGTAGAATTAAATCAACTGGACCCAGATATTGTCCTTCTGTAGAAGATAAAGTAAATCGTTTTGCAACAAAAGATAGGCATCAAATTTTTGTTGAGCCAGAAGGCTGGACAACCTGTGAAATGTATGTAAACGGATTTTCTACATCTTTGCCAGAAGACATTCAAGACAAAGCAATTCGTTCTATAGCGGGTTTTGAAAATGTAAAGTTTTTCAGATACGGTTATGCTATTGAATACGATTATTTTCCGCCAACACAATTGACACATTCTTTAGAAACCAAGTTGATTCAGAATTTGTTTTTTGCAGGTCAAATTAACGGAACTACAGGTTATGAAGAAGCTGCGGCTCAAGGTTTAATGGCTGGTGTAAATGCGGCACTAAAAGTACAGGAAAAAGATGCTTTTATTTTAAAAAGAAATGAAGCCTATATAGGTGTTTTAATTGATGATCTAATTACAAAAGGTACAGAAGAGCCGTATCGAATGTTTACGTCAAGAGCAGAATACAGAACATTATTAAGACAAGACAATGCGGATTTGAGATTAACTCCAAGGTCTTTTGAATTAGGTTTGGCGTCTCAAGAAAGAATGGATCGTGTTTTAGAAAAGCAACAAAAAACAGATTTATTAATTCAGTTCTTAGAAAAAACTAGCGTAAAACAAGAAGAAATAAATCCGATTTTAGAAGCTAAAAATTTAGCTGTAGTGAGTCAATCTATGAAGCTTTTTAAAATTGCATCAAGACCACAATTGGATTTTTCTGATTTTTCTGATGTAGAAAAATTATCTATTTTTATTGAAGAAAACAATATTGACCAAGAAATTATTGAACAGGCAGAAATTCATTTAAAATATTCTGGTTACATTGCAAAAGAAAAAAATAATGCCGATAAATTGAACAGATTAGAAAACGTTTCAATTCCTTCTCAGTTTAATTATCAAAAAGTAAAGTCGCTTTCATTTGAAGCAAGAGAAAAGTTGAGTAAAATTCAACCAACATCTATATCACAAGCCAGTAGAATAAGTGGTGTTTCCCCCAGTGATATTTCTGTTCTTTTGGTTTATATGGGAAGATAAAAATTGTGTGAAAATTGCAAATGTTCCTCGTGGAACATTTTAGAAAAAAGAAAAATTATGGGGAAAAAAAGAGAACTTCATAAAAGGCTTGTACCTTTTATAAACTGTAAAGACTATACAGTGTCCAGAGAAACTTATGAGGTAATGTTTAATCCAGAATACGATATGATGGTAACGTCTCCAGTTCCTGTTGATTTGGAAAATTATTATCAAAGTGAAGATTATATTTCTCATACAGATAGTAAAAAATCGATTCTAGATAAAGTTTATCAATCTGTAAAAAACATCACTTTAAAAAGAAAATTATCTTTAATCAATTCTTTTAAAACGGAAGCAAAAAATATTTTAGATGTTGGAGCAGGTACAGGAGATTTTTTAAAAATATGTGTAAGTAATAATTGGAATGTTTTAGGAGTTGAACCAAATTCTAATGCACAAAACATTGCGAAAGAAAAAGGAATTATTTTAAAAGATGATTTATTAAAAATCACAAATCAGAAATTTGACGTCATAACACTTTGGCACGTTTTAGAACATGTAGAAATGTTATCAGATTACATTACCAAACTAAAAGAATTACTATCAGAAAACGGAAGGTTAGTTATTGCTGTTCCAAATTATAAAAGTTACGATGCTAAATATTACAAAGAGTTTTGGGCTGCTTTTGATGTTCCAAGACATCTTTGGCATTTCTCTCAATGTTCTATTCATAAAATTTTCTCTGAAGAAAATATGATCGTAGAAAAAACACTCCCAATGAAATTTGATGCGTATTATGTTTCTTTGTTGAGTGAAAAATATAAAACAGGTAAAATGAATCCGGTAAGAGCTTTTTACCGAGGATTTATATCAAATCTTAAAGCCAGAAGTAGTTCTGAGTATTCTTCTTTGATTTACGTACTAAAAAAGTACTAAAAAACGATTTTAAACAACGTGTTTCGGTTTTTATTGTAGAAAACAAACAAGTTGTCGCCAAAAACAATAAAACCTCTTAAAACGGCTATTTTAAGAGGTTTTATTATAAGAGTTTCTTATTGTTTGTGTTTTATGTAATAAGTTTTAACTATTTAACAAAAACACACCCCAAAGCGTAATGATAAAATAGACAGCTAACGACATCGCTCCTGCATAATCTTTTGCCAAACGTTGTCCAATCAATAAGAAAATTAAAGTGATGGCAGAAAGCTCTACACCCAATAAAGCAATTTCTTTTGTTCCTGAAGTATATAATTGGTAAACTCCAAAAACCATTAATAAGCTAGCAACAACTTCTATTACTAAAATAATAGCCAATAGCAAAGGAACACTATTTTTAAAAGGAGAGTTTTTAAAGTGATCTTTGATAAAATCTATATTTCCTTTCCAATCTGTTAATTTATCTATTCCAGATTGTAAAAAAGTAACAATTAAAAAAAGTAAGATTAAAACTTCTGTTGGGTGGTCAGATAAAAATTTCATTAGCATTATTTCTTAGTAAAGTTTTTAAAAAAATTTTGTACTTTTTTAGAAGCTTGTTTAATATCTTCTTTTGCGTCTTCTGCAAAATCGGCTATATGTTCTGCAGCCTCACTAGCAAACTCTGATCCTTTTTCTGAAATTACATCAAAAGCTTCTTTTGCGTCCTCAGAGAATTCATTTGCTTTTTGTTTTACTTTGTCTATATTTTCGTCACTAAAAGCATCATTGAGTTTTTCTTTAGAACTTTCTAAAATATCTTTAGCAGCATCTTTAATTTTAGAAATACTGTCTTTAGTGTTTACTCCTTTAGAATTAAAGTTTTCAGGAGTTTCTCTTTTGTATAACAAACTCTTTTTATATAACATAACTATTTGATTATTAATTAAATATACTGTATTTTTAATTTATTTAAATGCCTGATCTACAGGTTCCCAAAGTTCTATTTTGTTGCCTTCGTTATCTAAAATCCAGCCAAATTTCCCATATTCAAACTCTTGTATTTCACCAAGAATAGTAACGCCTTCTTTTTTGAGTTCTGCCAGTAATTCAGTTAGATTTTCAACTCTATAATTGAACATAAAATCTTTTTTTGATGGCTCAAAATGATTGGTGTCTTTTGTAAAAGGACTCCATTGTGTAGAACAATCATTTCCTTCTTTGTCTTTCCACCAAAAAGTACAACCCCAATCATCTGTATTAAACCCTAAATGTTTTTTATACCAATCTTTAGACGCTTTTGGGTTATCACTTTTAAAAAATAAACCACCAATTCCTGTTACTCTATTCTTCATTGTTATTTGTTTTTAATTGCAGATTCATAAGTGCTTATCCATTCGTCAACTGATATTTTACGAACCAATTCAGCAATCAATTCATAAGGGATTTCTTCTAGTTTTTTAAAACGGACACAACTTTTTCCCATATCTAATTTTCGCTTACAATATTTTGGGTATTCTGCAACAAACCAGTCGTGTATTTCTTTGTTTGCATAAATACCTGAATGGTAAAAGTTTACAGAATTTTTTTGTGAAGCAAAACTCATAAAAGGTAATGGCTCTTTTGGATTACAATGGTAGCCATCAGGATAAACAGAATGTGGAACAAAATAACTTATAAAGCTATACTGCATACCTTCTTCAAATCCTTTAGGCAAATTATCTTTAATTGTTTTACGTAGTCTATGCAACGTCTCTTTGCGCTCTTCTGGAACTTGTGAAATATAATCTTCGGGTGAATTTGCTTTATACTGCATAATTTTATTTTTTACGTTGCAAGATAATTCCAGAAATTAAGGAAATGATAAAACCAATTATGGTTACTAAAATAAGCATAAATAATGCTGCTGTTGTACTTGTCATTTTTACAATTTCATCTTCTTTTCCTTGTTCTATTAATTGTTGCTCATAATTTGCAAAAAAAGAGGGATCAATAAATTTGGTATAGATAAAATCTGCAAAAGCAATACCCAAACCAACTAAAAACGCAATTAAAACTCCTATTTGTATTGCTTTCCCTAACGATATAAATCCATCATTTTCTTTGTCTCGGTAATGTTTTATCCCAAAGAAAATAAATGAAAGCGATAGAAATATAGATAAATACCCTAATAATTCATTAGTAGAATAGTCTAAATTATCAATTCCAAAAAAAAGATGGATAAAGAAAATTATAAACCCTACAATTAATCCATAAAAACCAAATTTTAAAACTGTACTTTTCATCTGATTATAAATTTTAAGTTAAGTAATCGAAAGTAGAAAAAGAGTCCTAAAGACAGTTCATACTAAAGTACCAAAATCAAAAATCAATGCTTAAATGTAGGAAATTTAAATGATTTGATAGGATTTTGCAATCTGAATTGCTTGTGTTCTTCTTTTTGCATTTAACTTTAACAGTAGATTAGAAACGTGCGTTTTTATAGTGCTTTCGGATAAAAATAAAGTATCAGCAATTTCTTTATTGGACAAGCCTTCTGCTATTTTTTGAAGCACTTCATACTCTCTTTTGCTGATTTCTAAAGCTTCAATTTTTTTGTAATCAATTTCAGTTGATACTAAAACAGGCTTTTGTAAACTTTTTTTATGAATGTAAATTCCTACAAAAAAGAAAACTACTGCTATGATTGCAATTACAATTTCGGTTTGTAAATTATTAGATATTAAAGCGTATTTACTAAATTGAAAAAGTAAAAGAATAGCTAAAATTAATAAGCTAAAAACAAGAACTGTTTTTTTCATTTAGCAAAATTTTGCTTTAATTTTATCTACGATTGTTTGCGCTAATTTTTCTTTGCTTTCAATTGTCCAACCTGCAACGTGAGGAGATAATATCACATTTTCAGCATCAATTAAATATTGGAAAGCATCAGGCATTTTATCATCAGAAAATAAATTTTCGAAAGATGATTTTTCGTATTCTAAAACATCTAAACCAGCACCTAAAATTTTTCCTGATTTTAATGCATTAACTAAATCTTTGGTAACTACAGATGTTCCACGTGCAGTATTTATCAACCAGAAACTTTTTAGAAATCCATTGATGAAATCTACATTTACCATTTGTTTTGTGAGGTCTGTTTGTGGTGTGTGTAAACTCAAAACATCTGCTTTTTCTTGCAACTCTTGTAAAGAAACTTGTTTACAATTATCATCGCCAACATTTGGTTTTATATCGTAACAAATGACATCAACATCAAAACCACGTAATTTTTTTGCGAATGATTTCCCCATATTTCCATAGCCAATTAAACCTATGGTTTTTCCATCGAGTTCAATTCCTCTGTTTTCTTCTCGCAACCATTTTCCTTTTCTAACCTCTTTATCGGCTTTATTAAGTTTATTGAAAAGCGATAATAACATTCCTAAAGAATGCTCACCAACCGCATTTCTATTACCTTCTGGAGCTGCAATTAATTCGATGTTTTTAGACGCAGCATAATCACAGTCTATGTTTTCTAAACCCGCACCAACTCTACCAATAAACTTTAGATTTGTGGCTTTGTCTAAAAAATCTTTGTCAATTTTAAAACGACTTCTAATGATAAAACCATCATACAAATGAATTTTAGCTTCAATTGCTGCTTTTAATGAGGTGTAATCTTCATCGTTTTGAAACCCTAAATCATTTAATTGATTAATTAAAAGAGAGTGATTTGTATCTAGGTGTAGGATTTTCATTGTTAATTTCTTATTCCTTTCATTTTTAATACTCTATCAAATAAATCATCATCCTGAATCAAATAGAATTCAGCATATTTTATAAATTCTTTTTTTGTTTTTGTTAGAGCTTTTAAACATTGTATTTTACCATATGGGAAGGGGTAAAATGATTCTTTCTTCTTTTTATTTGCAATACTTGAGTATCGATTAAGTGAAATACAATACCCTTCGAATTCATCAGTTTCAAAATTAAATTTTTCTCCTAAATAAATCTCAAAGTAAGATTCACCTCTAGGGTCAAGTTCATTAACACTCATTATTTCAATGAACTTCTTACCCTTTTTATATATTATTTTAGATTGACTTAATTCTTTAGAAATTTTTATTTTTTTAAATCGGTTTTCTAAAAACAAATCATCAAAGACTTTGGATGATATTTCTAAAAAGATCTTCTGATAATCTGAATGTGATAGTTTTTTTTGAAAAAAATTAAACATTTACTTGTTTTCAGGAATAAATCTCTTCCATTAAGGAAGGTTAGGATAGGCTTTTAATATTGTTCTTTTTCATTAGGGAAATCACCACTTTTTACATCATCAATATAAGATTTAAAAGCACCAGTCATATCTTTGTATAAATCTAAATAGCGTCTTAAAAAACGAGGATGAAACTCGTGTGTCATTCCAATCATATCGTGAGTCACTAATACTTGTCCGTCTACACCATTTCCACCTCCAATTCCTATAACAGGAATCGAAATTGCTTTTGCTACTTTTTGAGCTAATTTAGCAGGCACTTTTTCTAAAACTACCGCAAAACAACCTAACCTCTCTAACAATAAAGCATCTTCCATAAGTTGTTCAGCTTCCTCTTCTTCTTTCGCTCTAACAGTATAGGTTCCGAATTTATAAATAGATTGCGGAGTTAAACCTAAATGTCCCATAACCGGAATTCCAGCATTTAAAATTCGTTTAATAGATTCTTTAATTTCTTTACCACCTTCTAATTTTATAGAGTGTGCCCCACTTTCTTTCATAATTCTAATAGCAGAACGCAACGCTTCTTTTGGGTCAGATTGATAACTTCCAAAAGGTAAATCAACCACCACTAAACACCTATCAATTGCTCTTACTACAGAACTTGCGTGGTAAATCATTTGATCTAATGTAATTGGCAAAGTGGTTTCGTGACCAGCCATTACATTAGAAGCAGAATCGCCCACTAAAAGCACATCTATACCTGCGCCATCTAAAATTTTAGCCATAGTAAAATCGTAAGCAGTTAACATAGAGATTTTCTCTCCATTCTTTTTCATATCTACCAGAGATTTTACGGTAACTTTTTTATATTCTTTCTTTGCTACAGACATATATTTAGTGTTTTAGAATGATGTAAATGTAAGAAAAAGGAACAGATATAAAACAAGTTAATGTTTCGTTAATCTTAAAAAGCTTAGAAAAAGGAACTTGTTTTTTTGATTAGTTTTAGCTTTTTATAAATCAAACTTTTATGCCAAGAATTATCACATTCCTAATTGCAGTTATTTTTTCGATAACATTATCAGCTCAAAATAAATCAGAAGAAAAAGCAATTAAACAAGTTATATCAACTTTTTTTGATGGTTTACACAAAGGAGATAGTACTATTTTAAAAAGCACATTGCACAAAGAAATAAAAATACAAACAACATTCACTAATAAAAAAGGAGAAAAAAACTTAAGAACTCAAACTAAAGAAAACCTATTAAAAGGAGTTACCAATAAAAAACCATCTGATACCTATTTTGAAAAACTACTCTCTTATACTATTAAAATTGATGGAAATTTAGCTTCAGTTTGGACGCCTTATGAGTTTTATTTAAATGATAAATTTAGTCACTGTGGAGCCAATTCTTTTCAACTATTTAATAATAACGGAAAATGGGAAATTATTTATTTGGTAGATATGAGAAGAAGAGCAAGTTGTAAGGCTTCAAATCAAAAAAAATAGCATTATATTTGGGTTTTATTTTTATAAATGGCACAAGAGCAAGTTGTATTAAATACCGATAAATGGATAGATAATTATGCAGATTATATGTATAATTATGCTGTGGTTCGAGTAAATAATAGTGATTTAGCAAAAGATTTAGTACAAGACACTTTTTTTGCTGGATTAAAATCTGCTAAAAATTTTCAAGGAAAATCTACAGAAAGAACTTGGTTGGTGTCTATTTTAAAAAGAAAGATTATAGATCATTATAGAAAAATTAATTCTAAAAAAGGACAAGCAGAGGTTCGAATGAATTTTTATACTGATGGAGAAAATGAAGGAAATTGGCTAGAGGAAAGAGTGCCACAAAGTTGGGATAACCAATCTGAAAAATCTATTGAAAACGAAGAACTAAAGAGTCAGTTAGAGTCTTGTATAGACGCTTTACCAGAAAAATACGGGATGGTATTTAGGATGAAAACCATTCAAGAGTTTGAAACAGAGGAAATTTGTAAGGAGTTAGATATTACATCGTCAAACCTATGGGTTATTATACACAGAGCAAGAACGCAGCTTAGAAAGTGTATGGAAGATAACTGGTTTAATATTTAGAAAATGTTTAAGAGTTTAAAAATAACTTGCGATGAAGCTACTACCATATGTGATAAAAATCAATATGGTGAAGCTACTTTGTTAGAAAAATTAAAGTTAAATATTCACTTTATACGATGTAAAATTTGTTTTAAATACACAAAACAAAATATGACATTGACTAAGATTTATAAAGGTCACGCAAACAGTTGTAAAAGTTTGAAGCACTGTATGCCTGAGAAAGATAAAAAAGCTCTTAAACAAGAGTTGGAAAAAATGAAAGCATAAAAAAGATTTTTCGTAGTTTTTAAAAAACTACATTTTTTGATTTTTTGTTAGATTGAAACGGGATTTATAGAAATATAGATTCCGTTTTTTTATTTTTGACAAAACATTTAGCAATTCACTATGCACTTCTTACCTGAAAATATTGACAATTACGTAGTAGCACACTCTCAAGAAGAGCCTATAATTTTACAAGAATTAAGTAAAGAAACTTGGCAAAAGGTTCTAAACCCAAGAATGTTAAGTGGCGCTTTTCAAGGACGTGTTTTGTCTATGATTGCTAAATTGACTCAACCTAAAACCATTTTAGAAATAGGAACTTATACAGGTTATTCTGCATTGTGTTTAGCAGAAGGATTACATTCTGATGGAAAAATCATCACTATTGATAAAAATGAGGAATTAGAAACCTTACAAAACAAGTATTTTGAGAAGTCTGGTTATCAAAATAAGATTGAGCAATTGGTGGGAGATGCCACTAAAATCATCCCCAAAATTGATGAGAAATTTGATTTGGTATTTATTGATGCAGACAAATCGAATTACATTAACTACTTTAATTTAATTATCGATAAAATGAATCCTGGAGGTATTATTTTATCAGATAATGTACTCTGGAGTGGAAAAGTAGTGGAAGAATTAAACCCAAAAGATATTGATACAAAGATATTGATAGCTTACAACAAGCATCTAAATACAGATGATAGAATTGAAACTGTTTTATTGCCTATTAGAGATGGTTTAACAGTAAGCCGTGTAAAATAAGTTTTTATTATTTCTGCTTTTGCAAGAATGACAAACTGAAAAAATTAATCTTTAAAAACTTCTAAAGCTGGAGTTGCTTTTAAGTTAAAATCGAATAATGCTTGGTTTTCCCAAGAAGAACCATTTGTAGCACTTGCTCCATTAAAAGCAACCCATTCTGCACCCCAATACCCAAACCCAACTCCTTTTTTCAAGGACTTTACAATGTTTTTAATTTTTACCAGATAGGCTTTTTGACCTTCTAAAGTTGCCGGAAATTGAGGATAAATAATTTGAGAATTTTCACCAATAACGTTATTAGTATGGTCATTCCACCCCAAAGTAAAAGGATAGGAAGTTTCTGCTAAAACAATATCTTGCGTGTAATTATTGTCTAAAAACTGTAATTGATTTTCAAAAACATCCAAATCTTTTCCATGCCATTTTGGATAATAAGAAACTCCAATTAAATCGTACTCTAAAGGTTTTACCAAATCAAAAAACCATTTGGAGTCTTTAAAATCTGCCTTATGTATCATAATTTTGGTTGTAGAATTATGATTTCTAACTGCGGCAATTCCTTTTTCTAAAAGTTGAATAAATTGTTCTTTGTTAGAACCAATATTTCCGATAGGTAGTAAAATTCCTGGATCAATTTCATTGCCTATTTGAATAATATCAGGCTCGATTTTATCCATAATTTTAGAAGTATAATTGTAAACACTGTCTTTTAAAATAGTAAAAGAAGCATTTTTCCAAGCTTTCGGAATTACTTGATTTCCCGGGTCTGCCCAAGTATCTGAATAATGAACCGTTAACCAAACCTTAAAACCTAAGCGTTTTAATTCTTTAGAAAATGTTTGAACTTCTTTAAAACTTGCGTGTTCGTCTTTTGGAGAATGCCACAAACGCAAACGAATGGTGTTTACATCATTTTCTTTTAAAATTTGTAAAAGGTTTCTTTGTGTACCATTTCTGTTATAGAAAGAAAGTCCTTTTTTTTGAATTGTTGGGTAGTAAGAAATATCTACTGCAGCATAAAAAGGTTTGCTTAAGGGTTTGGTAATTTCTTCCTCTTCTTCTCTTTCTTCAGAAACAACTGAGGTAGCATTTTTACAGGAAATAAGTATAATTAAAAAGAATAAAAGTAGATATTTTATCGCTCTTTTCAAGACTAAAGGTTACGTTTTATAGGCCCCGTTAAATCGTCTATATCTTTTTTAACTCTTTGAAATTCATCACTAATACCTTTGGTAGTTTCTTTTGCAGTATCAGTTACAGAGTCAGTAGTAATTTTTTGCTTTTCAGAACTATCTTTAATCTCTTTTTTAATATCGTTGGTAGCATCTTTTACTTGACGCATTCCTTTACCTAAACCTCTTGCAATTTCTGGGATCTTATCAGCACCAAAAACCATTACTACGATTACCATAATCACCATAATTTCTGGACCACTAATAAATAACAACATAGAATTCATATTGCAAATATAATTACTTTTTAGTCAACATTCGCTTAATCTCGTTCAATTTCATTAACGCTTCTATTGGGGTTAATGTATCTATATTGGTGGCTAAAATTTCTTCTCTAATATTTTCTAACAATGGGTCATCTAACTGAAAAAAACTAAGCTGCATATCTTCATGTTGAGTTTGTTTCAATACATCTTTTACTTCATCATTTTTGTTGTTTTCTTCTAATTTTTTTAGAATTTTATTAGCTCTATGAATCACCATATTTGGCATTCCAGCTAATTTTGCAACGTGAATTCCAAAACTATGATTAGATCCACCAGAAACCAATTTCCGCAAGAAAATGATATTGTCTTCTAACTCTTTAACAGATACATTATAATTTTTGATGCGCTCAAAAGTAGTTGTCATTTCATTTAGTTCGTGATAATGTGTAGCAAACAATGTTTTTGCTTTTGATGGATGTTCATGCAAAAACTCAGAAATTGCCCAGGCAATTGAAATTCCATCATAAGTAGAGGTTCCTCTTCCAATTTCATCTAACAACACCAAACTACGTTCAGAAATATTATTTAAGATGGATGCAGTTTCATTCATTTCTACCATAAATGTAGATTCGCCCATAGAAATATTATCACTAGCACCAACTCTGGTAAAAATCTTGTCTACAATACCAATTTTAGCATTTTGAGCAGGCACATAACTTCCCATTTGTGCCAATAAAACAATTAAAGCAGTTTGTCTTAAAATGGCAGATTTACCAGACATATTTGGTCCAGTAATCATAATGATTTGCTGTTGATTTCTATTTAAAACAACATCGTTAGCAATGTATGTTTGATCTATAGCCAATTGTTTTTCAATAACAGGATGACGTCCATTTTTGATGTCTAAATCTGTACTTTCATCCATAATCGGACGCACATAATTGTTGTCAATTGCTAAAACAGAAAAACCTAACAAACAGTCGATTTTTGCAATAATTTGTGCGTTTTCTTGCACTTTTTGAACAAAACCAATAATATATTGCAATAATTTAGAAAAAATTTTTTGTTCTAAAACCTGAATTTTTTCTTCCGCGCCTAATATTTTGGTTTCATATTCTTTCAGCTCTTCTGTAATGTATCTTTCAGCAGAAACTAAGGTTTGTTTTCTAATCCACTCTTCAGGAACTTTATCTTTGTGCGTATTCCTAACCTCAATATAGTAACCAAAAACGTTGTTAAACGCAATTTTTAAACTGCTGATACCTGTGCGCTCAGTTTCACGCGTTAACATATTGTCTAGATATTCTTTTCCAGAGGATGAAATGGCACGTAAATCGTCTAATTCTTGATGTACTCCATTGGCAATTGCATTTCCTTTATTAATGTTTACAGGCGCATCATCAAACAAGGTTTCAGAAATTTTTTCAATTAAATCACTACAATTGTGCAACTGATTTCCTAGTACCTTAACAGTAGCGTTTTCGCTACTTTCAGCTTCATTTTTAATGGGCAAAATCGCTTTTAAAGAATCTTTTAAAAGCACAATTTCTCTAGGAGAAGCTTTGCCTGTTGCCACTTTAGAAATGAGTCTTTCTAAATCTGATATTTGTTTGAGTTGATAGGTAACTGTCAGAGAAAAATCATCAGAATCTATAAAAAACTTCACCAATTCGTGACGGTTTTTTATTTCATCAATATTTTTAAGTGGTAATGCTAACCAACGTTTTAACAAACGCCCACCCATTGGTGAAATGGTTTTATCAATAACATCTAAAAGCGTTACAGCATTAACAGAATTCGGATTGTATAATTCTAAGTTTCTAACCGTAAAACGATCCATCCAAACATAATTATCTTCAGCAATTCTGCTAATTTGTTGAATGTGCTTTAATTTATTGTGTTGTGTTTCCGATAAATAATACAATACTGCACCAGCAGCAATAATTCCGTTTTTTAAATCCTGAACACCAAAACCTTTTAAGTTTTTAACTTCAAAATGATTTTGTAAAGTTTCATTGGCATATTCAGTTTGAAAAACCCAATCATCTAAATAGAAAGTATAGTATCTGTTTTCAAACAATTCTAAAAATTGTTGCTTGTTTTGCTTTTGCACTAAAACTTCACTTGGAGAAAAATTTTGCAACAATTTATCAATGTATTCTGCGTTACCTTGTGCTACTAAATACTCACCCGTAGACACATCTAAAAATGAAATTCCGAGTTGTTTTTTATCAAAATGAACCGCAGCTAAAAAATTATTTTTCTTGGTTTGTAAAACTTCATCATTCAGAGAAACCCCTGGAGTTACTAACTCTGTTACACCACGTTTTACAATGGTTTTAGTCATTTTTGGATCTTCTAACTGATCACAAATGGCAACACGCATTCCTGCTTTTACCAATTTAGGTAAATAGGTATTTAAAGAATGATGTGGAAAACCTGCCAAAGCAGTTTCAGAATCGCTTCCTGCACCTCTTTTTGTAAGCGTTATTCCCAAAACTCCAGCTGCTTTTTTAGCGTCTTCACCAAAGGTTTCATAAAAATCTCCAACACGAAAAAGCAACATTGCATCAGGATATTTATTCTTGATGGCATTGTATTGTTTCATTAAAGGAGTTACCTTTTTCGCTTTTGATTTTGCCAAGTTTTTGGAAATTTTCAGTTAGTTTTGCGAAGTTACAAAAAGTAGGCTGTATACAGTATTCAGTAAAACAGTTTTTTACTGTTGACTGCTACTGCCAACTGAAAACTGAATTATGAGGAAATTAAAGAATAACGAGTTAGGTAGAATTTCGGTGGATGAATTTAAATCTACTCCAAAAACACCACTTATTGTCGTTTTAGATAATATAAGAAGTTTAAACAATATTGGTTCTGTTTTTAGAACTTCAGATGCTTTTTTGATTGAAAAAATCTACTTGTGCGGCATTACTGCTACTCCACCAAATAAAGATATTCATAAAACAGCATTAGGCGCAACAGAATCTGTAGACTGGGAATATGTAGAAGACACGCTTACGCTTATTCAAAAATTAAAAGATTTAAAAATTAAAGTTTTAGCTATTGAACAAGCTGAAAATAGCACAAAATTGAATACTTTTTTTCCTGAAAAAAATCAAAAATATGCTATTGTGATGGGTAATGAAGTTAAAGGTGTACAACAAGAAGTGGTAAATGCTTCAGATATGTGTATCGAAATTCCGCAATTGGGGACAAAACATTCATTAAATATATCTGTAACAACAGGAGTTGTTTTATGGGATTTGTTTCAAAAACTACAATAGAAATCTTGTTTTTTAAATCTAAAATTCTATTTTTAGGAGTTGAACAATTTAAAAGGAAATAACATGTACTTAAATGAAGAAAATTTAGATGGGTTTACAATATATTTAATGCCTGACCCACCAGGAGAACAAGAAGAAGAAAATTCGAGTAATGAAGATAAAGAAAAGTTAAAATAAATTAAAGTTAAACACCTTGTTTTACAAGGTGTTTGAGTTTTATGAAGAAAAGATGTTTTGTATATATATTTATTTTTTTGAGCTTAAATAGTAAGTCTCAAGAGGTAAATAATGTATTTAACAAAAAGGATTCTATTTCTTTACTTTTAAAAAAATATAGAACAACAAAAGATTCATTATTTTTAAATGAATATTATTATCAGAAAGCCTTATACTTTAAAAAAAAATACAAAACAGATAGTAGTTTCTTTTATTATAATAAATCTAAAAATATTTCAGTTCTATTAAAAGACTCTCTTAAGGCAGGAAAAACGCTCTTGTCTATGGCTTCTATTCTAAGAAAAGAAGGAGATTTTTTAGGTAGCGAAATTACTACAATACAAGGTTTACGACTTGTTGAGCCTTTGGGAGATATTAGATTAATTTTTGATTTATATAATGAATTAGGTATAGCGTTACTTAACCTTAGAAGATATAAAGAGTCTCGAAAGATGTTTAACAAAGCTTATGAAATGGCTTTAAAGGGTAATAGCAAATCTAAAAAAGATAAAAATACAGCCATTTTTTTTATTAATATGGCAATTAATTACACTAAAGAAGGAAACTACAAAAAGTCAATTGAGTATAGAAAAAAATGTTTGAAAATAGACAGTTTAAAAACCAATCATCCTAAGACTTATGCGGGTGTTATAGGTGGTATTGGCTCCAGTTATTTTAATTTAGGAGATGCAGCTTTAGGGTTAAAATATTATTTAGAAGCTTTAAAGCTTAGAAAAAAGATAAATTACAAACTAGGAATCTGTACAAGCCATACAATGATAGGGTATTTGTATCTTCAAGAAAAAAACTTTAAGAAAGCAAAAGAACACTCTCTTAAAGGGTTAGAATATGCAAAACTAATAAATTCTTCGCCTAGAATGTTACAGAATTACTGGCAACTGTCGCAAGTAGTAGAACCAAAGAAAGCAAAAGAATACTTAAAAGAATATATTTTATTAAATGAAAAATTAATAAAAAAAGAACGAAACGCTAAAAACAGGTTTGCAAAAATTATTTTTGAAACAGAGAAAAAAGATATTGAGAATGCTACTTTAAAAACAGAAAATGATAAAAAACAACTCCAATTAGAAAGTGAAAAACAACAAAAATTAATTGGATGGTTAGTTGCTGGTACAAGTATTTTATTTATTGCTTTTGGATATGTAATTGTTAACAATAGAAAGAAAAAATTATTATTTAAAGCTAAGTTACAACAAATAGAAGCTCGAGAAAAAGAACGACAACAAATTGCAAAATCGTTGCATGATGAAGTAGCAGGAGATATTAGAATTTTATATAAAAAACTTAAAAAAAATAATTTAACAGAAGAATCTAAAGAGCTAGATAGAGTTAATAATAATGTTAGGAATTTATCACATCAACTAAGTAGTGTTTCTTTTGATGAGGTTTCTTTTAAAGACCAAATTGTTAATTTAGTATCAGATTATTTTGATGCCAATTTCTTAATTAGAGTTAAAGAAATAAACACTGTTCAATGGAAAGAAGTTAACAACTCTATAAAAAGAACTTTATTTTTAACTATTAGAGAAAGCCTTCAAAACATTGATAAATATGCAGAAGCTAACAATGTAATTCTAGGTTTCGGTTGCTCAAAAAAATCATTAATTTTATCCGTTAAAGATGACGGAAAAGGATTTGATATCAACTCAAAAAAATCAGGAATTGGCCTAAAAAATATGAAAGAAAGAATTGAAGAAGTTAATGGTCTTTTTTCAATAGAAAGTGAACCCAAAAATGGAACTACTATAACTATAGAAATCCCTAACAATGGAAAACAAAACTAGAATTTTAATCGTAGACGATCACCAATTGGTAATTCAAGGAATTCTATGTTCACTTAAAGAAGTGGGAGATTTTCATGTGGTAACTGCAAATACTTGTGATAAAGCTTTTCAGTTAATAAAAACGCATCAGAACACCAACCCTTTTCAACTTTTATTTACCGATTTAAGCTTTGATAACACTACAGAAGATTCTCTTTTAGATGGCGGTGAAGAACTCATAAAAGCGATTAGAAATAATAATTTTGACATTAAAATTGCTGTGATTACGGGGCACACAGAAACCAATAGGGTGTATAATGTAATTCGTAATTTAAATCCGAATGCGTATTTACTAAAAAGTAAATGCGATGCTACAGAAATTGGTTTTGCTGTACAAAAAATGTTAGTAGATGATTACTATTATACACACGAGATTCATCAAAAAATAATGAGAAGAAACATCATTCAAATTCAAATGGACGATGTTGCAATTCAAATTTTAAAAGAATTACCCAATCACCCAAAGATTTCTAATTTAGAAGGAATTATAAATAAAGGAGATGGATCTTTTTTAAAATTACGTTCTATTGAAACCAAATTAGGTAATTTAAGAGCAGACTTAAATGCTAATAATAATACAGACTTGGTTTTAAAAGCCAAAGAGTTAGGTATTATTGATTAAAAACACACTTTTGCGGAAATCCACATTTTAAACTTCGGTTTTTTACAATATTATCTTTTTTTTCTAATTTACTTTTGAAGTGTAGATGTTTAACCAAACAAATACAATTAAAAAAGGGATTAATTGCAGATATGAAATTAGGGGTTCATGTCTAATATTAAGAAGAAAAAGGAAAAAGCCTTTCAGTTTAACTGAAAGGTTTTTTTATATGCCTAAAATCATTTTTGCAATTAAGAAATAAATTAATATTCCAAAAATATCGTTAGAAGTGGTTATAAAAGGACCCGTGGCTATTGCTGGATCAATTCCTCTTTTATTTAAAAACAATGGCACAAAAGTACCTATGAGGCCTGCAACTACGATAACAGCAACTAAAGATACTGAAACGGCTAAAGCAAGATCAATTTTTCCTTTAATAATCCATACAAACAAAAGTAAAAAAAGAGCTAAAATAAAACCATTTAAAAGAGCTAAAAGCATTTCTTTTAACAGCCTACTGTTAATACTTCCTTTGACATCATCGTTAGCCAAACCTTGAACTATAATTGCAGATGATTGCACACCTACATTGCCTGCCATTGCTGCAATTAAAGGTGTAAAAAAGAAAAGTGCAGCATATTTTGAAAACACTCCTTGAAATCCTTCCATAATTAAAAAAGCTCCAATTCCGCCCACTAAACCTAGAAATAACCAAGGTAAACGTGCTTTGGTAAGTTGTAAAATACTGTCATCAGAATCTACATCTTGTGTTAAACCTGCTGCCATTTGATAATCTCTTTCTGCTTCTTCCTTTAAAACATCAACAATATCATCAATCGTAATTCTACCCACTAGAACATTGTTATCATCTACAACAGGTATGGCCTCTAGATCGTACTTTGCCATGATTTTTGCAACCTCTTCATCGTCCATATTAACATGAACCGCATCTACTTTAGACTTAGAAATTTCAGCAATTTTTTGATCAGATTTTGCAATAATTAAATCTTTTAAAGATAGTCTTCCAACCAATTTTTCTTCTTTATCTACTACATAGATAGAATGTACTCTGGTAACATCTTTTGCTTGACCACGAATTCTTCTCATACAACCAGCAACCGTCCAAGTTTCATAGACCTTTACCAATTCTTTTGCCATTAAAGAACCGGCAGTTTCATCATCATAAGACAATAGTTCTTTAATATCTGCAGCTAATTCATCATCGTCTAAAGCATTAATTACGCGTTCTTGTCTGTCTTCAGAAAGCTCTCCAATAATGTCTGCGGCATCATCAGAATCCATTTCCTCTACTTCTTCAGCAATCTCTTTGGCAGATAGATTTTCAAGAATTTTCTCACGAATATCTTCGTCTAATTCCATTAAAATTTCAGACGTTTTTTCACTATCTAAAAGTTTAATGATATAGATGGCTTCATCAAAGTTAACTTCATCTAAAACTTCGGCAATATCTGCATAATGTACTTCCGCAAACAATTTAGAGATTGCTTTGTCATCGCTATTTTGAATGAGGCTTGTTAGGTTTTCGAAAAAGTCGTCAGTGATTTCAAATGCCATTATCTGAGATTTTTTGCGTGAGTAAAATAAAAGCCTCAACAGATAATTGTTCAGGTCTTTTCGCAAATATAGGGTCTTCTTTTAAAGAATCCGAAAGTTTAAAGGATTTTAAACTAGAACGCAACATTTTTCTTCTTTGATTGAATGCCGTTTTTACAACTCTAAAAAACAAATTTTCGTCTACAGGAAGTGTGTAATTTTCTTTTCTGATGCATCTAATAACTCCAGAATCTACTTTTGGAGGCGGATTAAAAACGCTTGGAGGAACAGTAAATAAATACTCAACATCAAAAAAAGCTTGCGTTAACACAGATAAAATTCCGTAAACTTTACTTCCTTCTTTTTCGGCAATTCTTAGAGCAACTTCTTTTTGAAACATTCCAGAAAACTCTGGCACATATTCTCTGTTTTCAATAGCTTTGAATACAATTTGAGAAGAAATATTATAAGGAAAATTACCAATAATTGCTACTTGTTTTTTTTGAAAGAGTTCTTGAATTTTTTGCTTTAAAAAATCGCCTTCAATAATTTCGAATTTTTCTTTTGTTGTATCTAATTGAATGTGTTCTATAGGAAAGGTTTCTTTTAGGTATACAACAGATTCGCTATCTAATTCTAAAACGGTAACTTTTGGTTTTTTCTCTAATAGGTATTTGGTTAAAACCCCCATTCCTGGACCAATTTCTAAGACATCTTCATATCCATTTTCTGTTAAAGTATCTGCAATTTTTTTTGCGATGGTTTCATCCGTTAAAAAATGTTGACCTAAATATTTTTTTGCTTTTACAGACATAATTAATTCCTAGTATTAGTAGGGTAAAATTCTTTAATCAATTTTAATTCGGTTCTAAACGCTAACATTTTATCTCCAAATTTTTTGATCCCTTCTAAACGTAATTCATCTGCATCTTCTTTGTAATATGCATCTAAATCTTCTCTAGTATTTGTGGTATATTGAACAGAATAGGTTCTACCTCCCATTTCTTCATCAACTAAAACTTCAGTTAATTTTGCTGAAATAAATTTACCTGAATTTAGCACATCAAGAATATGTGTTTCCATCCACGTTAGCCATTCATTATGTAGGCTTTCATCAATATTTATAGTTACGTTGTATATATACATTATTTTTGGCTTTTTGGTTGGTTGTTATTTGTTGTTGGTAATTTATAAAAGTTTTCAGACTAGAAACCAACAACTAAATAGTATCTCCTCTAATTTTTCGGTATTTTTTTCTAGCTTCCACCAAATAAATGCTAGAAGGATAATCAAAAATAATCTTTTGATAGTATTCTGAGGCTTTTTCCGGATTATTTAAATGATTGTTGTACAATTCAGCCAATTCGTAATGTGCGTCATCAATTAAAATTCCTTCTGAATTTAATGCGATTACCTTCTGAAAATTTGCAATTGCTTTTGTAAATTCTTTCTGTTTAATGTAAAGTTTTGCTTGTTTAAAAAGTGCTTCATCTTCAATAGGTTGCCCTTTAAATTTTTGATGAATAATATTTAAAGTGTCAATTGCCTCTTGTGTTTTATTTTGAAAAGCTAATAATTCTGCTTTTGAATATTGAATTAAACCTGAAGGAATAGAATCTACAGGTTCATTGTCTGTGATGATTAAAAATAATTCTACAGCATCATTAGCAATGAGTTGAGTTGTTGAACCTTTTAAAACTTTTAACTGCGCTTTTGCCCAAGTAAAATCTCCTTTAAAATAAGAAGTTTGCGCCACTTTAAAACGTGCTTTTTGCGCTAATTCATCTCCTTTTAATTGGGTTTGAATTTGCGAAAAATAAATTAATGCCTTATTGTATTTACCTGTAAACACTAAAATATCACCTAATTTAAGTTTGATTCTTGCCTTGTCGAATTTTGAACGAGAAAAACGTAAAGCCTCTTCTAAAACTTGCTTTGCTTTTTCAGGTTGATTTTTCTGAAAAGTTAAAAAATCAGCATATTCAACTTGTAATTTTATAGTGAGTGTATTTTTCCCAAATTCTTTAAAAAGTGTTTGAAAGAGCGCCTCTGTTTCTGGATTGTTGGTAGCAACAGCAATTTTAGAAAGGTATAAGTTCGCATCAATTTTTTCTTCGTTTAAAAAGGAATTATTTGTGATGAAATCAAAAACCTGTTGTGCTGCATCATAAGCTGCATTCTCAAAAGCGATTTTACCCAAACTAAAAATAGCCGCTAACTCTTCTGGATTTCTTTGATACAATGCTTTTTCTTGAATAAATGCTTTTAAATAATCTTTTTGTTGGGTGAATAACCAGCTTAATAAGACGTTCCAAACATCTTTTGGATTGCTTGCAGATTTTCTTAACAATGTTTTTCTGAATAAAACATTGGCTTCATTTTCTGCATCATCAGTAATGTATCTGCTTGTATAACGCTGCACTAAATTGTAGTAATTAATGTTTTTATCAACCAAATCTATGTACGATTCAAACATTTTTTTAAAGTCGCCTTTTTCTCCATAAATCTGAGCAATTTGAAAACTATAATTGGCATTTTCGTTTTTAGCCATCGTTTTTTTATAAGCTAAAATTGCATTATCCAACAAATTATAATCTTTAAAAACACGACCTATAATTCCGCCATAAGAAGCATTTTTATCAATAGAATTTAAAGCAATATCATAGTTTGTTTTTGCCAATTCTTTTTGCTGTTGTCGCTCATAATTATACCCTAAATAGACATACAAATAACCTTGGTGAGCGTTTCTTTTTATTTTTGATTTTAATAAATTTTCTGCTTCTAAAAACTTTTCAGTTTCTTGATAGCAGGAAATCAATCTACTTAAATAAGTGGTGTTAAAAGGACTCTTGTTATAGAGTTTTTTAAAAATTTGTGTAGCTTTTTCATATTCACCTTCTCTATAATAACTTTCACCTAACAAATAATCGCTTTGTGAATAGCTAATACTACTGATAGTAAGGAAAAAAAGGAAAATAATTTTTTTCATATCATTCAAAGATAATCAACATATATGTTAAAATTTTATTAAACCAAGAGTTTTTGAAACGTTCTTTTGTAACATTTTGGCACGAAAGTTGTCTATACTATAAATAACCAATCAAAATTAAGATTATGAAAGATCTAACCAAACAATACGAAATCGCAAAAAACAACTCAATTGAGTTTATGAAAAATGGACAAATAAGCGCTTATTTAAATGCTCTTATAGAGATGAATAGATATAAAAGATTAATGGTTGCTATTGTAGCAAATTAATCAATTACACTAAAACCAGTATAGGGAATCAAGACTTCCGGAACTTGAATTCCATTTTCTGTTTGATAATTCTCTAAAATTCCAGCCAAAACACGTGGTAAAGCCAAAGAGCTTCCATTTAATGTGTGTGCTAATTCACTTTTACCTTCCTTATTTTTAAAACGAAGTTTTAACCTGTTTGCTTGAAACGTTTCAAAGTTTGAAGCAGAACTAATTTCTAGCCATCTGTCTTGCGCTGTAGAAAACACTTCAAAATCGAAAGTTAAAGCAGCCGTAAAACCTGTATCACCTCCACACAAACGTAAAATTCTATACGGTAGTTTTAATTCACGCAAAATATCTTTTATGTGTTCTACCATTCCGTTTAAGGCACTGTAAGAATTTTCTGGATGTTCAATTCTAACAATTTCTACTTTATCAAATTGATGTAACCTGTTTAACCCACGAACATGCGCACCATAGCTTCCTGCTTCACGTCTAAAACAAGGTGTGTAACCTGTTGCTGTTATTGGAAATTCAGATTCTTGCATTAAATTTCCACGAAACATATTAGTAATGGGCACTTCTGCAGTCGGAATCAAAAATAAATCGTCTTCAGTAGCGTGGTACATTTGTCCGTCTTTATCTGGTAATTGACCTGTTGCAGTTGCAGAGGCAGTATTTACCAAATGCGGAACTTGATATTCTTTGTAGCCAGCTTCAACATTTTTATCAATAAAATAATTGATTAAAGCTCTTTGTAATCTTGCACCTTTTCCTTTATACACAGGAAAACCTGCGCCCGTAACTTTATTTCCTAATTCAAAATCGATGATGTCATATTTCTTGGCTAATTCCCAATGAGGTAAAGCATTTTCACCTAAATTAGGGATGGTTCCTTCACTAAAAATAATCTCATTATCTTCTTCAGAAGCTCCAACTTTTACAGAAGTGTGAGGTATATTAGGAATTTGATATAACAAGTTCTGCAAGTCATCAGCAAAAGTATTTAAGCTTTCTGCTAATTCTTTAGATGTTGTTTTTAACTGACCTGTTTTTTCTTTTAAAATGTTTGCTTTTTGGATTTCTCCAGATTTAAAAAGGCCGCCAATTTCTTTAGACATTTTATTAGATTCTGCCAACACATTGTCTAACTCAACTTGAGTTTTTCTTCTGTTTTCATCAGCAGTTAAAACCTGCTCAATAATTGTTTCAGCATCCGCAAAATTACGTTTTGCTAAACCCTCTAAAACAATTTGCTTGTTGTCTCTAATAAATTGTACTTGTAACATTTTCTATGCTTTTAAAGCAGCAAAGATACAGTAAGCTTAAGACTTAAACAACGCAGATTTAGAGATTGTTTTTTATATAATCTCTTGCTGTTTTCTCGTCTTTTTTTATCTGATGAATTAATGCGCTAATTGAGTCAAATTTTTGTTCATCACGCAAAAAATAGAGGAGTTCAATAGTTAAGTTTTTGCCATATAAATCTTGGTTAAAATCAAAAAAATGCACCTCTATGGTTTGATGATTTCCATCTACTGTAGGTCTATTTCCAATATTCATCATTCCAAAAGTTTCAAGACCATCTATATTGGATTTCACAACATAAACACCTGTTTTAGGAATGAGTTTATAATCTTCTTTTACATCAATATTTGCAGTAGGATACCCAATTTTACCCCCCAATTGTTTTCCGTTAACAACGTTTCCGTTTAGCATAAAATGATACCCTAAATAATTATTAGCCGTTTTTAAATTTCCGGAGAGCAAAGCGCGTCTTATTTTGGTAGAACTTACAGAAACATCATCAATATCTTGAGCAGGAATTTCTTCTACTACAAAATCATACAAGTGACTATATTCAGTTAACTGAACAATATTTCCTTCTCTATTTTTACCAAAATGATGGTCGTAACCAATAATTAATTTAGAAATATTTAATTGATTTACTAAAAGATCTCTTACAAATTCGAGAGCAGTCATTCTTGAAAATTCTTTACTAAAAGGGTGTATTATTAAATAGTCTAAACCCGTTTTTTGAAGTAGAGATTTTTTTTCTTCAATAGTATTAATTAACTCAATATTGCTATCTTTTTGCAAGACCATTCTTGGATGAGGGAAAAAGGTTAATAATACTGACTTTTTATTTGCATTTTTAGCATCAGAAACCAATTTTTCAATAATTTTTTGATGTCCAAAATGGACACCATCAAAAGTACCAATAGTCACAAAGGTTTTTTCTTGAGAAGAGAATTTGGAAATATCTTGAATTGTATTCAAAAAAGGAAATTTTAATATTACAAATGTACAATAACTTGGTAGTAATTTTTAAAAATCTATGTGGTTGTTTTTTATTGTAAAAACATAAAAATGAGGTGATTTTTTGTTAAAATCATAAAATTAACATCCTAATAATAGGAAATTCAAAAAAATTTGTATTTTGCATATTAGTTAACAAATAATTCAAATTATGATAAAAAAGATTTTACTTCTAGCGTTTATAGCTTTTAGTAGCCTAACAATGGTCGCTCAAACTACTGTTACGGGTACTGTTACCGACGCAAAAACAGGAGAAACAATTCCCGGAGCAAACATTAAAGTCTCCAGAAAAGCGGTTGGAACAAACACAGATTTTAATGGTAATTTTGTTCTAAAAGTTTCAAACAACCCACCTTTTACATTAGAAATATCTGTTCTTGGGTATAAAATGGAAAAAGTTGAGATTACTAAAAACAATCAAAAACTTTCAGTTAGACTTAAAGAAAATGAAACCTCTTTAGATGAAATTGTAGTTTCTGCATCTAGAACTCCAGAACGTATTATGGAATCTCCAGTAACCGTAGAAAGAATGGACACCAGAGCTATTAAAAATACCTCAGCTCCAACTTTTTATGATGGCTTAGAAAATTTAAAAGGGGTAGATGTAAATACCAACAGTTTAACATTTAAATCGGTAAATACCCGTGGTTTTGCAACTTTTGCTAACACGCGTTTTATGCAATTAGTTGATGGAATGGACAATTCATCACCAGCATTAAATTTTGCTTTAGGTAATTTATTAGGAATGTCTGAACTTGATGTTAAAACTGTAGAATTATTACCAGGGGCGTCATCTGCACTATATGGTGCAAACGCTTTTAACGGAATTATGTTTATGACTAGTAAAAGTCCATTTGAAGATCAAGGTATAAGCACTTCTTTAAAAGGGGGAATCACAAGTCAAGATGCAGCAGGAAACAACGAATATTATGATTTTAACGTTCGTATGGCTTACGCTTTTTCAGATAAATTTGCTGCAAAGGTTACTTTATCATACTTAGATGGTACAGAGTGGCATGCAACTGACTACAGAAACACAAGAAGTAGACAATTTATTGCTGGAGATAGAAACTCTGACAGAAACTACGATGGTTTAAATGTTTATGGAGATGAGGTTTCAACAAACTTAAGAGGTGTAGCAGAAACTTTAGAATCTTTAGGGATATTACCTTCTGGAGCATCATCTTTAGTGCCAAGTGAAAGTGTAAGTAGAACAGGTTATGATGAAAGAGATTTAATGTCTTATGAGGCTAAAAGTGTAAAGTTTGGAGGTTCTTTAAATTATAGACCATTTGGTGATGATCGATTGGAAGTTATTTGGAACACCAAGTATGGAGTTGGTAACACAATCTATCAAGGAACTAACAGATACAATATACAAGATTTCTTTATGGAACAACATAAATTAGAGTTCCGAGGAAAGAATTTCTTTGTAAGAGGATATTTAACCAGCGAAGATGCAGGGAATTCTTACGATTCTCGTTTTGCAGCAATTAACATTAACAGACAATGGAAAGATGATAATACTTGGTTTGGTGAATATGTAGGAGCTTATGTTCAATCTACTTTAGGAGGAGCAACTTCTGATCAAGCACATGCTATAGCAAGACAAACAGCTGAAACTGGTAGGTTAATTCCTGGTACTCCAGGTTTTAAAGCCGCTTTTGATAAAGTAACAGCAGATCCAGACTTAGTTACAGGTTCTAAGTTTCAGGACAATACAAAATTATATCACGTAGATGCTAATTACAACCTAAAAGATCACATTGATTGGGCTGAGTTTCAAGTTGGTGGATCGTATAGATTATATTCATTAAATTCTAATGGAAGTATTTTTACTGACAACGATGGTCCAATTGATTATGATGAATTTGGAGTTTACACACAAATGCAAAAGAAATTTTTAGAAGATGATCGTTTAAAGTTAACAGCTTCTATTCGTTATGACAAAGCGCAAAACTTTGATGGTAATTTCTCACCAAGAGTATCATTTGCATACGCAGCAGGAGATAATAAAAACCAAAACTTTAGAGCTTCTTTTCAAACAGGTTTTAGAAATCCAACAACTCAAGATCAATATATTGGTTTAAATGCGGGTAGAGGGTTTTTAGTTGGTTCTGCTCCAGATAACTTAGATAGATATAAAACACAACCTTTAACGGTTAGTGGTAGTGGACAGCAATTTACGGGTTCACCAACTGTTTCTATTTCAGGAAGAATGGCATACGAAAATGCTTTTTCTGAGGCTTCATTAAGAGCATTTGGTGGAGCAGTAGCGACAGGAGTTGCTCAAGGTATGACTTCTCAACAAGCTGCTTTTGCTAATGCAGGATTATTAAAATCTGCTAATGTACAATTGGTTAAACCAGAAAGAGTAACTGCTTATGAAGTTGGTTATAGAGGTTTGGTTCCTGCAGGAGATTCTAGAATTACTGTTGATTTAAGTGTTTATTACAATATTTACGAAGATTTTATTGCAAATAAAAATGTTGTAGTTCCTTTTTATGGAACAGTAAATAATTTTAGTGGAAACCCAAATACTCTTCCAACTGATGTAAACTCACAGATACTACTTGGAGCAATTTCTAGCGAAGATTATACAGCATTTCAAACCTATACAAATTCTGCAGCAGATGTAAGTTCTTATGGAGCATCAATTGGATTAAATACAAGAATTTTAGATGGTTATAATTTAGGTGTAAATTATACTTTTTCAAAATTCGATTTTGATCAAGCTAGTGACCCAGACTTTCAAGCAGGCTTTAATACACCAGAACACAAAGTAAAAGTTCAGTTTGGTAACCCGAATGTATTCGAAAACTTTGGATTTAATATCAATGCAAGATGGCAAGATGAATACAGATGGGAGGCAACTTTCCATGAAGCTACAATAACAGCAAGAACTATTATTGATGCTCAAATTAACTATACAGTACCAAGTTTAAAATCTGTATTTAAATTGGGAGGATCTAACTTAACAGGTAATGAATATCTAAGTGCACCAGGTGTAGGAGCAATAGGTTCTCAGTATTATTTATCATGGACAATTAATAATTAAAAAATAAAATCTTTTATGAAGAATTATAAATATTTAGTATTGTTTCTTTTATCACTTGGTTTTGTCTCTTGTGATGATAGTGGAGACTTAGATGCAATTGTAGAAGAAGTTGTACCAGTGGTGCAACTAGAGGCAAACGGATTAAATTTCTCAAAGTACATTTCTTTGGGTGCATCATTTACAGCAGGTTTTACAGATGGAGGGCTATTTAAAGCAGCTCAAGAAAACTCTTTTCCTAATATTTTAGCGGGTAAATTTAAATTAGCAAATGGTGGGGATTTTAAACAACCTTTAATGAATGATAATATAGGTGGTTTATTATTAGGTGGTAATGTTATTCAAGGCCCAAGATTATTTTTTAATGGAGCTACTCCTCAAGTACTTTCAGCAACACCAACAACAGAGGTAACCACACCTGTTGGAGGAGGTTTAAATAACTTAGGCGTTCCTGGAGCAAAGAGCTTCCACTTACTCGCAGCAGGTTATGGTAATGTCCAAGGAGTGGCGTTAGGTTTAGCAAATCCTTATTATGCTAGAATGGCAACGAGTCCTACTGCAACTATTTTAGGAGATGCAATGGCACAACAACCTACATTTTTTACATTGTCTGAAATTGGAGGAAATGATGTGCTAGGTTATGCGACTTCAGGTGGTTCAGGAGTAGATCAATCTCCTTCTGCAGCCAACCCAACAGGAAATTTAGACCCAAGTACCTACGGAGGTAATGACATTACAAATCCTTTGGTTTTTAAAAATGTCTTTTCCAATTTAGTGACTACATTAACTTCTGGAGGTGCAAAAGGTGTTGTGGCCAATGTACCTTATATTACTACATTAGCACATTTTACAACGGTTCCTTATAATCCAGTACCTTTAGATGCAGCTACTGCAGGTCTTGTTAATGGTGCTTATGCGCCTTATAATGGAGGAATACAACAAGCCTTTGGTACACTAGTTCAATTACAAGTTATGACTCAGGCTCAAGCTGATGCAGAAATAGCTAAAAGAACTATTAACTTCTCTGCAGGACAAAACGCAGTTGTAATTGTTGATGAAAATTTAACAGATTTAGAAGCAATTAATCCAGCATTTGCAGGATTAAAGCAATACAGACAAGCGACTTCAGATGATTTATTAGTACTGACAAGTTCTTCTTTTATAGGAACTTTAGCTGACCCAAATAATCCGTTAAGTATCAACGGAGTTGCTGTTCCTTTAGCAGATAGATGGGTATTAACACCAGAAGAGCAATTAGCTATAAAAACTGCTACAGATGCTTATAATCAAGCTATAGACGAAGTTGTTGCATCAAACCCTAATATTGCCCTAGTAGACTTTAAAGGGGTATTGCAGGAAGCATCAATGGGTATTTCTTTTGATGGTTATAATATGACTACAAAATTAGTTACTGGCGGATTAATCAGTTTAGATGGTGTTCATTTAACAGCAAGAGGTTATGCTTTAATGGCCAATAAAATTTTAGCTGCTATGGATGCTAAATTTGGTTCTAATTTTACGAAAGCTACTAATGGTTTAGCAAAAGCAGGAGATTATCCTACAAACTTTTCTCCAATGTTGAGATAGAAATCATTAAATTTTAAAAATAAAAAAGGTTGAGCATTATTTATGCTCAACCTTTTTTATATAAAGTCTCATGGTTATTAAGAAAGCATCATCGTAGCTTTTTTAACTCCTTTAACTAATGTGTCAATTTCTTCTTTTGTATTGTAAAAAGAGAAGGAAGCTCTTATGGTTCCTGGTATTTTATAGAAATCCATAATAGGTTGTGCACAGTGATGTCCCGTTCTTACAGCAATACCTAATTTATCTAAAATAGAACCAATATCATATGGATGAATTTCACCTACATTAAAAGAAATTACAGCAGTTTTATTTTTTGAGGTTCCAAAGATTTTTAATCCATCAATTTTTAGTAATTCAGCTGTAGCATATACTAACAATTCGTTTTCATATTCAGCAATAGCTTCAAATCCTATTGAGTTCATATAATCAATGGCAGCTCCAAAAGCAATTCCACCACAAATATTTGGCGTTCCTGCTTCAAATTTATGAGGCAAACCAGCATAGGTTGTTTTTTGAAAAGAAACAGTTTCTATCATTTCTCCTCCACCTTGATAAGGAGGTAGTTTTTGTAACCATTCTTCTTTACCATACAACATTCCTACTCCTGTTGGACCACATAATTTATGAGCAGAAGCTACATAAAAATCGACATCTAAAGCTTGTACATCTGGTTTTATATGAGGAGTTGCTTGAGCCCCATCAATTAAAACTGCTGCACCAAACTTATGCGCAGTAGAAATAATTTCTTCAATTGGATTTATGGTTCCTAAGGCATTAGAAACGTGATTACAAAATACTAATTTAGTTTTTGTAGAAACTAATTGATGAAAGACATTCATTTGCAATTCGCCTTCATCATTCATTGGAATTACTTGTAATATTGCACCCGTTTTTTCACATAACATTTGCCAAGGCACAATGTTAGAATGATGTTCTAAAGCAGAAACTATAATTTCGTCACCTTTTTCTAAAAGAGAAGCAAATCCTGATGCTACCATATTAATACTATGTGTTGTACCAGAAGTTAAAATGATTTCATAAGGCTTTTTTGCATTAAAATGTTTTTGAATTTTAATACGTGCTTCTTCATATTTATCTGTAGCTTCTTGACTTAAAGTATGTACACCTCTGTGAATATTCGCATTATAATTACTGTAATAATCTACAATAGTATCTATAACAACTTGAGGTGTTTGAGAAGTGGCAGCATTATCAAAATACACCAAAGGTTTTCCGTGAACAGTTCTATTTAGTATTGGAAAGTCTTCTCTAATTTTATCAACATTCATCATACAAATCATTTTATGATGCAAAGATAAAGGTTGATTTTTTAAACCAATAAAAAAGGTAATAAGAATTTCTTATTATACTACTTTAGAAACCAATTTTACTAAAAAACCAACTCCGTTTTGAATATTAGCAATCGAATTTGCTTTTTGATTGTTCGATAAAGTAGCATTATTAATCTCTTTTAAAACAGCTAGGGCATTAGCATTACTGATATTACTTTCAGAAATAAATGTATCTATTTCTGATGTTTTTAAACTTGTTAAACCCGCTAACTGATTTTTAAATTCTGCGTCTGTTTGGTTAGCAGCTTTTTCTGCTAAAGCATTCCAATCGATATCACTCATAGCTTTTATTTTATAATCTGTTCTACGTTTAATAATTTACCCATTCCTAAACCTGTTTTGTTTAGTAAACTATCCATTTTGCTTTCTATTTCTTTAAAATTTAGCTTGTTACCTGTCAACTGATTTATAGCTGACAAAGCACTTTCTTCAGCATCTTTAACCTTTACAGCAGAATTGATAATGTTTTGCAATGATGAAGTTGCTTTAGCGTAAGAAATAAAATTGGTGTTTAAACCCGAAACTATTTTTTGCTGTTGATTTAACAGTAAATCTTGTAAAGAATCTCTTTTTCTGTTGATAACGGGAATAATCGCTTCAATAATATTTGGTAATTCTTTTTTATAATCAACATCTGCAGGTAATAAATTTTGATACTTTTTAATAATTGCTGGAGTGTATTTGTTAGTGATAAAATTGTTTAAACGTGCTCTTCTTTCTGTAAATAATTGATTAACCAAAGAAATGTTTAATTGATGCATAGCATCACCTTCATCAATCACACTTTTAGAGAGTTTTGCTGTAGAATTAGGCAAACTTGCACAAGACAAGAAAAAAGCTATTACAAAGAATAAAATGAGGTTTTTATACATTAGTTGGATGGATTAGGAGTTAGAAAAATATTCTTTATTCTGTTGATGATTCCTTGTAAAATGCTAAAAATTGCATCCGAAGAAAAACCACCTATTAAAGCCAAAACACTTTTATTAAAAAGATTTATTTTTTGTGGATCAGAAGTATAAAAAGCTATAATTTCTGACATAATTAAACCGGCAATAATCCCTAAAATGATTTGTGATAAATACGAAATGGCATTTTCTGGAATTAGAGAACCATTTTTTAAAGATGTACTAACATCTTTTAACAAATAGAATAACACACCTAAACCTGCAACTGACCCTAAATAAACAACATTTAGAAGAAGTGGAACTCCACTGTTATTCATCATTCCTTTGTCTAAAGAATCATTATTCACCTCAGTTGTCATTCCAGTAGCGATGTATGCAACTAGAAAAAATAATGCCAATAGAATTAAATTTCTGAGTAAAGGAAGTTTTTTAAAAATCGATTTTCCATTACTATCCTGATTGAGCTGCTTGGTAAAACCAATGGATTTTGGTGTAGCAGGTGCAATGTTTTTGCACAACAAATTGTGTGCGTTTATCAAATCATCAACATTACTATTTTGAATTAAAGTATTCACTTCTGTGTTTACAATAATTCCGTTATAAACAGCAAAAGAAAGCATACTGTTTATTTCTTTACTAAGTTCAGATATAACATCTTCAGAAATGCCGGGAACTTCTTTTTTGGTTGCTGTTTTTTTAGTTGCAACTTTACTTGTAGAAGGTTTAGAGTTGGATGAAGTAGCGGTCATAATTTTTAGTTGATTAAATACGATGTATAAAACTATTAAAATCAATGATTTAAGATTAGAGCAGAAAACCCCAATTTTAAATTCAAGTATTTTTACTGATGTGAAAACTTATAACTAATTGTGTATTTTTACTGAAATAAATATTTTTAATGAAACTTTTCAAACGAATTTTACTGCTATTATTGGTTTTAGTTATTGTAGCAGTTGTTTATAACTATCCAAAGTTGAATATCTTATCAGGCTATTCTGCAAAAAGTACTGCGTCTTCAGTATTTGTAGCGGGGAGAACTTTAGAATTTACGGATACCACTGACAATAATTTTTCTCCTGTTAATTTGGCTTCAGATGAGGTAGATTTAGAAAAGAAAATTGCCATTTCTTCAGCTTTTGGATTGCTTACAAGAAAGGCCGTTTATAGAAAAGGTTTAGGAAGCGTTTTAACCTTAACAGAAGATGATGAAACTGCTAGTTATTTATCACCGAAAAGATTAAAGCCAGATAACGCAACCCCTTTTCCCTATGGAAATGCACCTCAAAAAGATACGGTTTTTGCTAACATCAATTACAATAAATTAAATAGTACTATCGATTCTTTGTTTCAAGAAAAGAATCTAACCAGAGCAGTTTTAGTAGTTTATAAAGATCAAATTATTGCAGAGAAATACAATAGAGGTTTTACTAAAGATTCTAAAATTCTTGGATGGTCTATGACCAAAAGTATTTTAAGTACTGTTTTTGGGGTTTTACAACATCAAGGTAAGATAAATGTAACAGATAAAGCACCCATTGAATCTTGGCAAAATGATGAACGAAAAAACATAACTATTCATAACTTACTACAAATGAATTCTGGTTTAGAATGGGATGAAAATTATGATGAAATTTCTGATGCAACCAAGATGTTGTTTTTAGACAGAGATATGACCAAAATGCAAGAAAATAAGCCTTTGGTAGGTAAACCTAATGAAACTTGGAATTACTCTTCAGGAACTACAAATTTACTCTCAGGAATTTTAAGAAAACAGTTTACAACACATCAAGAATATTTAGATTTTTGGTATTCAGATTTCATCGATAAAATAGGGATGAACTCTATGGTTTTAGAAGCTGATTTAAGTGGAAATTATGTAGGTTCTTCTTATTCTTGGGCCACTAGCAGAGATTGGGTAAAATTTGGTTTATTGTATTTACATAATGGAAATTGGAACGGAGAAAAACTCTTTACTAAAGATTGGGTAAATTATGTTACGACACCCACACCAACTTCTAACGGAATCTATGGAGCACAATTTTGGTTAAATGCCAACAAACAGTTTAAAGATGTCCCTGCAAATATGTATTTTGCTGATGGTTACCAAGGACAAAGAGTATATGTTTTACCAGATCAAGAAATGGTTATTGTGCGTTTTGGATTGTCTAATTTTGATGAAAATGAATTTTTAAAAGGAATTATTGGAAGTCTAAGAAAATAAAAGTTTCTAAAATAGAAGTTATTTTTTCTCTTTTAATAAACTTAATATTAATGATACAAAACCAATACTCATAACAATATAAGAATTGGTATTGTCTTTTGCTTTATCAATTTCTAAAAGATGAATACCAAAAGTAATTAAGATGATTCCAAGGATTAAAAAAACGAGTTTTAGATTTTTATTCATCATTCATAATTTCTTCTAAGATACTGATTTATAGATAAAATAAAAAACCACTCTTTAAAAGAGCGGTTAAGTTTTGTCGATAAAGCATCAATAATTCTTATAAATCAAACCCAATATTTACACCTAATTTGTTGGCAATAATTTTGGTAATACGTTGTTTTACTTCAGGTATTTTTACACTTTCTAAAACTGTATTGGCAAATGCAAACATTAGTAAGGCTTTACCTTCTTTTTGCGGAATTCCACGTTGTTGCATATAAAATAAAGCATCATCATCTAATTGACCAATAGTACAACCGTGAGAACATTTTACATCGTCAGCAAAAATTTCTAATTGAGGTTTTGCATTAATTGTAGCTCTATCACTAATTAAAACATTGTTGTTTTGTTGATATGCATTAGTTTTCTGAGCTTCTTTTTCAACGATTACTTTTCCGTTAAAAACTCCAGTAGAACGCTCGTCATAAATTCCTTTATAATCTTGATGAGATTCACAATTTGGTGTAATATGATGTACTAAAGTATGATGATCTACGTGTTGTTTTCCTTCAATAATGGTAATTCCTTTTAATATAGAATCTATATGTTCTCCTTTTTGATAAAAGTTTAAATTGTTTCTAGTGATGTTTCCTCCGAAAGAAAACGTATGCACAGAAACAATAGAGTTAGATTGCTGTTCTATATAAGAATTGTCAACTAAAGAAGCAGTAATTTCATCATTCTGAATCTTGTAATAATCTACATTCGAAGCTTTGTCAGCAAAAATTTCTGTAACGGCATTTGTTAATACAGCGTTACTGGTTAAACTTTGATGACGTTCTATAATTTGAACTTGAGAATTCTCTCCAACTACAATTAAATTTCTTGGTTGCAACATTGTTGCAGCTTCAGAACCTGTTGTAAAATTGATGATTTGAATCGGTTTTTGAACCTCTGTATTTTTAGGAATATTAATGTAAGCACCCTCTGTAGCAAAAGCCGTGTTTAGCGAAGTTAAGTTGTCTTGCTTTGCTATTTTATTAAAATACTTTTCAATTACCGGTTTGTATTTATCTTTATTTAAAGCAGAAGACATTAAACAAACATCGTAGTTTTCGTGTGTAGTTTGCGATAAAAATGAACTGTATTTACCATCAATAAAAACAACTTTATAAGAGTCTATCTCATGAATAAAAAACTGTTTTACATCAGCTAATTCAATAGCGGTAATTTTATTTGGAAATAAGCTATAATCTTGCTTTAAAACCGAATTTAAAGAAGTGTATTTCCAAGCTTCTAGCTTTCTTGTTGGAAAACCTAAAGTTTCAAAATTTTCTAGAGCTTCAGATCTAATTTCGTGTACATCAGAATTGGTGTCTACACGATTTTCAAAAGCGACATATGATGATAATAATTTATCTTTTAATTCCATTATTTCAGTCTTCAGTTTTCAGTCTTCAGTTGGCAGTTTATCATTTGGATTATAAATAAACTATTTTGTGACTGAGTATTTTTTATAATTTCTGTTTTAGTAAGCGGTTTTTGACTGCATACTGCAACTGTTTTACTACAAAACTTATACAAGTTCTTGCTTAATCCAATCATAACCTTTTGCTTCTAATTCTAAAGCTAAAGAAGCATCACCCGTTTTAACGATTTTTCCATCGTGTAAAACGTGTACAAAATCGGGTACAATGTAATCTAACAAGCGTTGATAGTGCGTAATTACAATTACAGCATTGTCTTTAGATTTTAACTTGTTTACACCGTTAGCAACAATACGTAAAGCATCAATATCTAAACCAGAATCTGTTTCGTCTAAAATGGCTAATTTTGGCTCTAACATTGCCATTTGAAAGATTTCGTTACGTTTTTTCTCACCACCAGAAAAACCTTCGTTTAAAGAACGCCCTAAAAACTTTCTGTCTATTTCTAATAATTCTGATTTTTCACGAATCTTCTTTAGCATATCTTTAGCAGGCATTTCTTCTAAACCTTTAGCTTTTCTAGTCTCGTTAATCGCAGTTTTAATAAAGTTAGTTACAGATACCCCAGGAATTTCTACAGGATATTGAAACGATAAAAACACACCATTATGTGCTCTTTCTTCTGGCGCTAATTCGCTAATATCTTCACCATTTAATTCGATGGTTCCGTCTGTAACTTCGTATTCTTCTTTACCAGCAATAACGTTTGCCAAAGTACTTTTTCCAGCACCATTTGGCCCCATTATTGCGTGAATTTCTCCGGCTTTTACTTCTATATTTAATCCTTTTAAGATTGCTTTTCCGTCAATTTCTGCGTTTAAATTTTCTATTTTTAACATTTTAATTCTGCTTTAAGCTTTTGCCAATGGCTGTATGCTATTTAATTTTATTATTTACTATCCAACTGAACCCTCTAAAGAAATTTCCAATAATTTTTGAGCTTCAACCGCAAATTCCATTGGTAATTTGTTTAAGACTTCTTTACTAAATCCATTTACAATTAAAGCGATTGCTTTTTCTGTATCGATTCCACGTTGATTGCAATAGAACAATTGGTCTTCACCAATTTTACTAGTGGTTGCTTCGTGTTCTATTTGTGCCGATTTGTTTTTGGTTTCTATATATGGAAATGTATGAGCACCGCATTCATTTCCCATTAATAAAGAATCACACTGTGAGAAATTACGTGCATTTTCTGCTCTTGAGTTTATTTGTACTAAACCTCTATAAGAGTTTTGTGATTTTCCAGCAGAAATTCCTTTAGAAATAATAGTTGACTTGGTATTTTTACCCAAGTGAATCATTTTAGTTCCAGTATCTGCTTGTTGGTAATTATTGGTTACTGCAATCGAGTAAAACTCACCCACAGAATTGTTTCCTTTTAAAATACAAGAAGGATATTTCCAAGTAATCGCAGAACCAGTTTCTACTTGTGTCCAAGAAATTTTTGCATTGTTTTCACATAAACCTCTTTTGGTTACAAAGTTGTAAACACCACCTTTTCCAGATTCGTCACCAGGAAACCAGTTTTGAACCGTAGAATATTTAATTTCTGCATCATCCATAGCAATCAATTCTACAACTGCGGCGTGTAATTGATTTTCATCACGTTGAGGAGCTGTACATCCTTCTAAATAAGAAACATAACTTCCTTTGTCTGCAACTACTAAAGTTCTTTCAAACTGACCAGTACCGCCTTCATTAATTCTAAAATAGGTTGATAGTTCCATTGGACATCTTACGCCTTTAGGAATGTAACAGAAAGATCCATCAGAAAAAACAGCAGAATTTAAGGCTGCATAAAAGTTATCTGTAGTGGGCACAACAGAACCAATATATTTTTTCACCAATTCGGGATGTTCTTGAATTGCTTCAGAAATAGGCATAAAAATAATGCCTTTTTCTGCCAAAGTTTTCTTGAAAGTAGTTGCTACAGAAACAGAATCCATAACAATATCTACAGCAACATTGGCCAATTTCTTTTGCTCATCAATAGAAATTCCTAATTTTTTGAAGGTTTCTAGTAAATCAGGATCAACTTCATCTAAAGAGTCTAATTTTGGTTTTTGTTTCGGCGCAGAATAATATGCAATTTCCTGGAATTCAGGTTTCTTATAAGTAACATTTGCCCATTCTGGTTCTTCCATTTTAGACCAAACACGAAATGCTTCTAAACGCCATTCGGTCATCCATTCTGGTTCGTTTTTCTTTTTAGAAATAGCACGAACCACATCTTCATTTAGTCCTTTGGCAAAGGTTTCACTTTCTATATCTGTATAAAAACCGTACTCGTATTCTTTGGTTTTTAATTCTTCGCGTAAGTCGTCTTCAGTATATTTTGACATCTTTTTTTCTTAATTTTTAAAGTGAAAAACTTTCTCCACACCCACAAGTTCTATTTGCATTTGGGTTGTTAAATACAAATCCTTTTCCGTTTAAACCCCCAGAATATTCTAAAGTAGTTCCTACTAAATACAAGAAACTCTTTTTATCGACAATAAGTCTTACATTGTTTTCTTCAAAAATTTTATCGTCTTCACTTTTTTTATTGTCAAAAGTTAAATCGTAAGATAAACCTGAACAACCTCCACTTTTTACGCCAACTCTAACATAATCTTTTGTTGCGTCAAAGCCATCTTCTGTCATCAATTCGATAACTTTTTTCTTAGCTGTGTCTGATACTTTTATCATAATTTTAAATAGATTAAATCTAAATTGTGTGCAAATATACGATATAAGTCGAATAAAATAGTTAACCTTTCATTACCAAACTTAATTAAAGCATTGGTTTTATTGATTATTATTGAAAGTCAGAGTTGTTGATAAAATCGAAATCAGAAAGTGAAAGTAAAAAAGCTTTTAAATCGGCTTTATCTTTTGGAGATAAACCTACTCCACCATGATTTACTTTTTTCATTAATGGATCTATAGTAGAAGATGGTTTTAATCCTTCTGAATAGTGATTGATAACTTCTTCTATTGTTGTAAACCTACCATCGTGCATGTATGGGGCGGTAAATGCTAAATTTCTAACTGATGGAGATTTAAATTTTCCATTATCTGCAGGATCTCCAGTCACTGCTCCTAGACCTAAATCTGTAAAAGTAGCATCCAAACCATTATTATGGAATTTATTGTCTGTCCAAAGCGGATTGTTATTACTTCCATGACAATGAAAACAATCTCCTTTAGCTTCGTCCATAAAAACATCAAATCCGTTTTGTTCTTCTGGAGTTAGTGTCGTTTCTCCTCGTAAAAATTTGTCGAATTTAGAATTGCCAGAAATTAAAGTTCTTTCAAATTGGGCAATGGCTTTAGTTACCAAAATGGAATCAATTTTTGAAGTTCCAAAAACTTGTTTAAATAAAGTAGGATATTCTGGGTGGTTTTTAAGTTTCTGTTCAACATCGGCCCAATTAGAATGCATTTCTATAGGATTTGAAACGGGTTCAAAGGCTTGACCTTCTAAACCAAAATCTTTTCCGTCCCAGGCAAAACGTTCATCAAAGTTCCAAGCTAAATTGAATAATGGCATCGAATTTCTTGTTCCGAAATTGCCATCTACTCCGTCGCTAAATTTTTGGTTATCTGTAAATGCATTTTTAGGGTCGTGACAAGTTGCACAAGATTGGGTTCCATCTCCAGAAAGAATTTTGTCGAAAAAGAGTTTTTTCCCGAGCGCAACACCTTCTTCTGTCAATGGATTGTTTGTCGGAATTATTGGGGCAATTAATTTATCTGAAAAAAGCGATGGAATTTCTAAATTATATGGAACAGGTGTATATACTTCTTCTTCTTTTGATGAGCAACTCATCAGAAGAAAAAAAGAGAAAAGAAATATACTTGTTTTTTTCATTTTTTGAGACCTTTCTATTGCTTTCAAGGTGAATGTTGATTTATTTATTGAGACACATCGCCTAAAGAAAAAACAGTTTTTCCATTGGCACGCATTAATTTTTGAGCTTCAAAATTTGGCATTAAGACTGTGTTTAATTTGTTCAAATCCCAAGTATTTGGATTTTTAAACCATTCTGCAATATTGACTTTAATGGTAATTTCTGCGTTGTTAATAATGCTTATTGTTCCTATATTAACTTCGAAAGAAGTGTCTTCAAATTTTAAATTATTTGGATCTGATCTGTCTACGGCTCTTATTGCGTGATAGTTAAAATTTGCATCTTGATTATTAGAATCTTTGTATTTGCCATCAAACTGCATGTAATGGTAGCCTCCTCCTAACATTGAAGGAACATTAAAATTGACTGAATTTAAATCTTGATAAACTCCATCAATATTATCTATATCTTTAAAACCAAATGTAAATTTTAATTGATAACTCCCTGATGTAATTTTTTTTGGGAGATTTATTGCGAATTCATTTCCATTTTTTAAATCAACTAAGCTATAATTGCTAAATGTATAAGTTTCATTACCATTAATAAAATGTATATTAGAGAGTATGTACCGTAATCGTTCAATACTTATTTTCTCTCCATTTTGATTAACAAATTTAAAAACACTAAAATCTCTAGATGATAAAGAAGTTCCATCCCAGTTATGAGTAAATTTTAGTTTTATTTGATGACTGCTGTCAATTTCATTTTCATTGTTACAAGAAACAAAGGATATTAAAATGATAAGAAAATAGAAGTGTTTTTTCATTTTTCTTTAAGTTTCAGAATTAAAGCATCTGTAAAACCTTTATTTTTAGTAATATCTTTATCAGCGCTTTTACTTTCACCAACTGCTACTATAGAGTTGTTATTGAGTTCTTTTATATCATATAAAAAGTCAATTTCAGAACCTCCAATGGTTTTTTTCCAAAGTAGATTTCCATTGTTATCTATTTTTAAAATTAAAGCATCATTTTGACCTTTATTTATAAACCCATTATCTGTGCTTCTCGAACTACCCGCAATTAAAAAACCATTATCTTGAGTTTTAGTAATGGATCTAGCCGTTTCAAAACCGCTAGCTCCAATAGACTTTTGCCAGATTAAATTTCCATCTGAGGTAATTTTTAGCATCCAGATATCTGCAGCCCCATTATTTAAAGTAACATCTTTATCAGAACTTCTTGTGTCTCCAACGATTATAAAATCACCTTCGTTTGTAGTTGCAATTCCTCTTGCTTCGTCAATTTCAGAACCTCCAAAACTTTTTTCCCAAATGAGTTTTCCATCTGATGCAATTTTTAGTATCCAGAAATCGTAACTCCCTTTATTGTTAGAAATATTAAAGTCATCGCTGTCTGATGAAGCTGCAATCAAATAAGAATTGTCTTGAGTTTCTACCACTCCAAAAGGAGTATCGGTGAAAGATCCACCAAAATACTTGCTCCATTCTAGATTTCCAGAATTATTTAGTTTTATTACCCATACATCTCCACCCGCATGTTTAATATTTGCAGATTTAGAATTTCCTTGACCATCAGAAGCAGTTATGTCTAAAACACCTGTAATTAAGTATCCGTTGTCTTTAGTTTGTATAAGTGTTATTCCGTAATCTGAACCCTTAAAACCAAAAGTTTTTTGCCAAGAAATGCTTCCATTTTTAGTAAGTTTTATTAGTAGGAAGTCTTTGGAACCAGCACTGGAAATATTTTTATCAATACTTTGGCTATAACCTAAAATTGCATAACCACCATCAGTTGTTTCTATAATTTTTTCTCCTCGATCATCATCTGACCCACCAAATATTTTACTCCATAAAAGCGTATTGTTACCAGAGAATTTCATTACCCAAAAGTCAAAACTGGTATCATTTTTTGAGGTAATATCGCCATTATTACTCTGAGTATAACCCAATGTTATATAGCCACCATCTGCAGTATGAGTAACTGATTTTATAACATCGTTATTAGATCCTCCAAAGGTTTTAACCGATAAAACTTCAATTGTTGCGGGAGTAATATCTGGTAAAGATATAGTAGATTCTTTAGAACAACTTGTGAAAAAAAATAGACAAAAAATGAGCCAATAATTTTTCATGAATTAAAGTTATGAATTACTTTTTCTAATGATAAAAAGTCCTCTATTAATATCACTAATAATAATATTTCCACTTGGTAAATATGGGTAAACGTTCCATGCCCCATTAAAAGCAGTATTGTTATTATTAGGATAAGTATCAAAAAAACCGACTTCATTAAATTGTTTGTTTTCAATACTAGAAATATCAATAATTTTTACACCTGCAGTATAATTTGCTTGATAAAAAAGGTTGTCTTTTACATAACCATTGTGATCTATGGCCGCGGTTGTTCCTTCATAATCAAAATGATGAATAGGGTTGTCTAAATCTATAAGATCGAAAACAATAGTTCTTGTATTTACACCTTTGTCTCTTTCATCCAATTCATCACCCAACAAAAAATACCTAAAATCTTCTGTAAACCAACCTTGGTGTGTGTAGCCAATATCTGAATAGGTAATTGAAGAAATTTTCTGGGGATTTTCTTTGTCGGTAACATCAACAATAACAACTTCATTTTCGTTACTTCCTATTAGAATTTCTTTGTCTGTATAGTCGGTATCTGGGCCTTTATAAGTTACTACTTGTGCATCATGAGAATAGGAGCTATCTGCAAATCCGCCAGCAGGAGTAGGTTTAAAAGGAGCATTGATGTCAACAAAATGAGGGCCACCCGCAAAAGTTTTTGTTCCTACTGCGTATGCAAAACCACTTTCTTCGTTTATTACGATATTATGCGCTTTTCCAAAACCAGTATAATCTCTGTCTGAAGTAAATTCAACAGGAGGGTTACTAACTTTTCTTAAACGCCCTAAATTAAAAAGTTGCATTCCATGATCTTCTGCTTCACTAACAATATACGCGATAGAATTGTGAACCTTTATGTCTCTCCATGGGCTACTAACTGTTCTAGTTTTTAAGGTTCCTAAAATTATAGCATTTTTTGGGTTAGTAATATCGATAAAAGTGACTCCTTCGTCTGTTCCCATTAAAGCATATTCTTTTTTTGTTACAGGATCTACCCAACCCCAACAATCATTTCCTTTTGTACCTCCTAATAAATTAAGCGGAATATGAGTTAGTAAATCATAGTCCTTGCAAGGATATTCTCCTGCAAAACCATTTTCACATTTAGCAATAGGTTGTATTAATATTTGATTTTCTCCTTCAAAAACATCTGTTTTTGAACAACCAAAAAGTAAAATACTTAAAAGAAAAAATAGTTTTTTCATTACTTTATATTTAATTCAAATAATGTTTCTAATATTAAAAACGCTGATTTGAGAGAATATTATTTTGATAACTTTCAAAAATACTATTTAAAATGAAAAAAAAGCGAATATCTATGTTAAAGTAATTCTGTCCTTTTTTAGATTGTACCTATCTTTGCAGCATGTTAGAAGATAAAAACCCACAAAAAACATCGTTAGCTGAACTTGGTGAGTTTGGTTTAATTCGCCATATTACTAAATTTTTTAAAATACATCAACCCTCTACTTTAAAAGGGGTTGGAGATGACGCTGCGGTTTTAGATTCTTCAGACAAACAAACATTGGTAACCACAGATTTGTTAATAGAAGGCGTACATTTTGATTTAAGTTATATGCCCTTAAAACACTTGGGCTACAAAGCGATTATCGTAAATTTATCGGATGTTTATGCAATGAATGGTGAAGCAGAACAAGTTACGGTTTCCATAGCGGTTTCTAATCGTTTTTCTTTAGAAGCAATAGAAGAATTGTATGCTGGAATTCAGTTGGCTTGTAATACTTATAAAGTTGATTTAATTGGTGGTGATACAACCTCTTCTACCAAAGGAATTTTAATTTCTGTTACTGCAATTGGTACCGCTGAAAAAGATAAAGTTGTTTATAGAAATGGTGCAAAAGAAACGGATTTAATTGTTGTTTCTGGAGATTTAGGTGCAGCCTATTTAGGGTTGCAAGTGCTAGAAAGAGAGAAACAAGTTTTTCAAGTTGATCCTAACAATCAGCCTGATTTAGAAAATTATACCTATTTAATAGAAAGACAATTAAAACCAGAAGCACGAAAAGATGTGGCTGGAATTTTAAAAGAATTAGATGTAAAACCAACGTCTATGATTGATATTTCTGATGGACTTTCTTCTGAATTGTTTCATATTTGTACACAAAGTAAAGTAGGGTGTAAAATTTATGAAGACAAACTACCTTTAGACCCTCAAGTAATTTCTGCTTGTGAAGAATTTGAACTCGATTCTACAATGGTCGCTTTAAGTGGTGGTGAAGATTATGAACTTTTATTTACTGTGCCAATTTCTGATTTTGATAAAATAAAAGCCAATCCAAATTTTTCCATTATTGGTCATATAACAGCAGAAAACCAAGGTTTACAATTAATAACAAGAGCTAACCAAGAGATTGAGTTAAAAGCTCAGGGTTGGAATGGATTGAAAGAAGACTAATCTATTTTATATATTACCATAAGCATTCTTAAAATCGGTAAACATACGGGTAACAATTTCTTTCGGATCTCCTTTGGTTAGGCTTTCAAAAGAAATATAGCCTTTATAGTTATTCGCTTTCAAAATAGGAGCAATTTTCTCCATATTTACTTGTTCAGGAACTCCATTTGTATACACCAATTCTTTTAAAAACCAGTAGTTTGCATAAGGAGCTAATGTTGCAATTTCTTCATAAGGATTTCCTCTTCGAACGCTGCCAACATCTAATATTAACCCAAACCATTCAGAGTTAACTCTTTTTAAGATATCTATCACTTCATCTGCTTTGTACAAAAACTCATTATGATGTTGCATGCCTAAAAGCACTCCTTTCTTTTCAGCGTATTTGGCACATTCTTTAAAATCTGCTACCATCCAATCTTTAACTTCATCTCTGGTTGCTCCTTTGTGTTTGCCAAAACCTGGGAAAACCCTCATAATAGAAGCACCCAATTTAGATGATACTTCTAGCCAATTTTTAATCAACTCAATATCTTTTGTTCTCTTAGTTTTATTTGGTGTTAAAAAACTATTTCGAACACCAGTCCAAGTAATATTTAAACCCAATTCTAGTGCCTTTTTCTTAAGCTGAAAAAGAGTTTTATCTTCAGGTATATTTGGATAAGTTGAAAAATAATAGCCTGTTAAATCTACTGCGTCTAATCCTAAATTTGATGCAAATTCCATCATATCATAAAAGTTCATCTCACCACTTCTCAATTGTTCGTTAAAGGTATATGCATTAACACTAAACTTTACTTTTGCAGTAGTTTTTGTTTCTAAGATATGATTTGTAAATAAAGAATTTGATACTAAACTATTAGAACTTAATAATAAAGGCGCAAGTGCAAAACTTCTTAAAATATCTCTTCTTTTTTTATCCATTTTAGTGATTTCTTTTAAGTGATTAACTTGATTTTTAATTATGTAAGGTTACCAAAGTAACAGATTTTTTTTAGAAAATCAAATTTAACAAAGCTTCAAAAATGTTTTTAAAGTCGAAATCAAATCATCGGTATTTTCGATATGACTCATATGACCATTAGGAAAAACCACAAAATCAGAATTGGTCTTTTCTGCTTCTTGGATTGCAGCCTCATAGTTCATTACAGGGTCTTTTTTACCAATAATTATTAACTTTTTAAAACTGTTTTCGTCTAAAACATGATTTCTATTAAGTCTAATACGCATTCCTTCTTGAGCTGCAATATAGCCCTGAATAGGAGTTTGAAGTGCTTCATATAAAGCATTTTCTATTTCCTCTTTGTAAATAGTTTTACTTTTTGGACCAAATAAATTGACAAAAGACATTCTAACCATGCTTTCGAAATTGGTCTGAATCATTTTATTTGCTCTAGCTCTTAAGGTTTTACGATCATCATCATCAGCATTTGAAGTGGAATTCATTAAACATAACCCTTTTATCTTCTGAGGATGTTTTTCTGCAAATGCCAAAGCCACATATCCGCCTAAAGAATGTCCAATTAAAAAACACCTTCGAATGCGCAGGTGTTTTAGAACAGCTTCTATAGCTTCTGCAAAAAGTTTCATTGAGTGCACATAACCCAAACAATCGGATTTTCCATGACCTAACAAATCAATAGTAATTACTCTATTTCGCTCAGAAATATGTGGTGTAATTTTATCCCACATCGAAGTGTTTTCTAAAAAACCGTGGATTAAAATAACTGCAGGACCTTTTCCAGAATCGGAAAAAGAAATATGTGCATTTTTAAATTTGATTGATTTCTGCATCACGCAAAAATATGTATATTTCAAGAATAAAAATGAACCAATTAATGAACAAAACAAAAGAAATTTGGATTGGAGGTTTTGCACTCTTTTCGCTCTTTTTTGGAGCAGGAAATTTAATTTTACCCCCAAGTTTAGGAGTAAAATCTGGCTTAGATTGGTGGATAGTAGTTTTAGGTTTTGTAACTACAGCAGTTACCATTCCTATTTTGGCAATTTTTGCACATGCCAAATTACAAGGAACTTTATATGATTTTGGTAAAAAAGTATCTCCTCTTTTTAGTACAACTTATTGTTTATTGATTTATTTGATTGCTATTGCAATTCCATCACCAAGAACAGCTGCGGTTACTCATGAGATGACTGTTCAGCCATTTGCTGATTCAGGTGCCATTTATACAAGTATTATTTACTTTGTAATGGTGTTTATTTTTGCAATTAATCGTTCTAGAATTATAGGTTTAATAGGTAAGTTTTTAACCCCTATTATTGTATTAATTTTATTGGTAATTATTGGAATTGCCATTTTTTATTCACCAAGTTCTGTTGCTCCAACAACATTTAAAACCCCTTTTGTAGATGGACTTTTAGAAGGTTATCAAACATTTGACGCTATTGGAGGTGTTGTGGTTGGTGCTGTTATTATTATCTCTTTAAATTATAGTAGCCATACAAGTTTCGAAGCAAGAAGAAATTTAATTAGAAAAGCAGGTTTAATAGCAGGAACAGGATTATTATTGATTTACGGAGGATTGATTTTAAGCGGATCTCTATTTTCATCAACTTTTACAGAAAAGGCATCAAGAATCGAAATATTATCAGGTTTAAGCACGCAAACGTTAGGTAATTTTGGAACCACTTTTTTAAGTATTTTGGTAGCTTTGGCTTGTTTTACAACAGCAGTTGGAATTGTTACAGGAACAGCTGATTATATTAAAGGGATATGTAAAGATTCACAAAAAGCATACATTATTACTGCTGGCATTGCTTCTGTAATTGGTATTATAGTTGGGAGTTATCAAGTAGATTTTATCATCACATTAGCAGTACCTGCCTTAATGTTTTTATATCCCATAACTATAGTTTTAATTTTATTAAACATTGTACCAGAAAAGTATGCTTCAAAACAAGTATTTAGAGCAGTTGTCTTAGTTACTTTTTTATTTAGTATTCCAGATTTTTTAGGTTTTATTATTCCACGAGAAAACTTAACAGAAATTAAAAACATTATTCCTTTAGCAAATTTTAGTTTAGGGTGGGTAATTCCTGCTTGTTTGGTGTTTATAGCGTTAAACTTAAGAAAAAACAACAATTAACTATCTGGTTTTTTTAAGAAGAAATTACCAGTCAAAGAAGTAGATTGATTACCCTAGAGCTAGCTTGCTTTTAGACACTTTTATTACTTGGGCCCTTATATTTTGAAACATTTTTAAAATGGTAATACTTTCTTTGCCCAGTCTTTTTAGCGCAATATTTAGAGCCATCATCAGTAAAACCAAAATAGGTTTTTTAGTAAAACAAACTATAAGAGCACAAGTAAAAAAACTTGTGCTCTTATACAACATTACTCTGTTGAGATTGGGGGAAATAATTTATTTTTTGATAAAATCAACTTAAACTTACATACAAAATTAGAGTATTTTCGTTTAATAAAAATTGACCTATGGTAATAAATGCTTTTTAAGAAATAGATTTTCGAATCCTACTAAGGCTTTCAGTAGTAATACCTAAGTACGAAGCAATATGATAGTTTTTTACACATTTCTCGATTTCGACATAGTTTTCTCGAAATTTCTGATATCGTTCTTTGGCAGATAAAGACAAGTATTCTATGATTCTTTTTTGAAAACCAGCAAATGCTTTTTCTAACTTTTTTCTAAAGAAAGATTCTAATCTTGGAATTTTATCAAAAACTTCATCAATATCCGATTTCGAAACTTTGTAGATTACAGCATCTTTTAGACATTCTAAACTCATTACTGATTTTTGATTGGTAAAAAATGCTGTATAATCGCTAATCCACCAGTCTTTTATAGCAAATTGTATGGTGCTTTGTTTTCCAGATTTCTGAATAAAATAAGAACGTAAACAACCACTATAAGTGTAAAATTGATAGGTAACATTATTATTTGGAGTTAACAATATATCTCCCTTTTTTAATTCTATTTTTTCAAACCTATTGTTTATATAGCGAATCTCTTTTTCTGAAAGAGCATAGTTTTTGAAAATTTCTAATGCTATTGAAATTTGATTTTCCATTTTTAGTAATGCAAGAAGAATAGCTTAAAGATACTAAAAAAATAAAAGTTTAAGATTTTGGGAATAAAAAATTAAATAATTCCTAGCATTTTAAGGTAATCTGAGGTTGTTTTAAGGAATCATTTTCAAAACTCAACACATTAATAAGAATAAATTTAGAATAGATAAAACTATTAAGAATGAAGTACAAATTCTATACAAACCTCTTCGTTTGTTTTAATCTTAGAAGTATGATTAAAAAATACATTTTGACCATTAAATTCAGCTTCAATTAACCAATAAAAACCTTTAAAATAAGCGTTACTACAAATAGCTCTAAATTCCGATTTTTCTACAAGTTTTATTTGATGTGGATATAATAAAACTTTGTTGCTATAAATAACAATTTCGTTTACATCATCAAACAAAGCGGCAACATATCTTGATGTTGGATTTTGATAAATTGATTTTGGAGAATTGTTGACTAATATGCTGTTATTACGGATTACAATCAGTTTATCAGCAAAAGAAAGTGCATCATTTTTGTCATGCGTAGCTACAATACAAGCAATATTTTTTTCTTTTAAATATGCAAAAAGTCTTCTACGAAGACCACTTTTTTTAAAGTTATCAATTTGTCCAAAAGGTTCATCTAGCAACAACAATTCAGGCTCTTTAGCCAATGCTCTGGCAATAGCAACACGTTGTTTTTGTCCTCCACTTAAATTTTTGACTTTTGTATGTTCAAAAGCTTTCATTTGAATGACTTCCAGCAATTCTTGAGTTCTAGCTTCACTTTCTTCTGGATAAAAACGAGATAAGAATTTTTTAATATTTTCAGATACAGAAATATAAGGCATCAAGTCAAAATCTTGAGCAACATATTTAAACTTTTCAAAACCAGGGACTAAGTTTTCTGCTGGACCTGTAATTTGTTCATCGTTCCAAAAAATAGTACCTTTTTGTAAATCAAATAACCCGTAAATGGCTTTTAAAAGTGTCGATTTTCCACAACCACTTTCGCCCATAATACACAAGTGTTCTCCTTTGTTAACCTTGAAAGAAAAATCATTTAAAACAGGTTTGTTTTTTGTATATTGATAGGAAATATTGCTAACTTTTAACATATTGCAAAAGTAGTTCTTTCCACATAAAAAACTCAAACCTAGGTTTGAGTTTTAGAAAGTCATTATAATTTGTAAAACGGTTTTTAACCGCATTTACATTTCCATATAGCATTACCAGCAAAGAAAGATTTTACTCCTTTGTTTACCCAAACTTTGTTTTTAGCATCCCATTTGTGCAGTACACATTCTTTACCGTTTTTACATCCTTTTGCACTTTTACAAGATACTGTTCCGTTTCCATCAAAATCAGCAGTAGGGCAAATGTTTAACTTTGCAAACATAATAATGGCTTCTTTTTCATCAATTCCTATAGATATGGCTTCATCTACAGAATTAAAAATACATAGTGTTTTTACTCCATCAATTTCTTTAATAGTTGATACACCTTTGAATCTTACTGATTCAAAAGCAGTTTCTTTTGCTTCCATAATAAAAAAGTTTTAGATTAGACTTCTTTAAAGATACATAAAAAAACGTAAATACCTGATAATTAAGTAGTAGTAAAAAATAAAATTAGATTTCTAATTTGCTTTTTTAAACTTTTTATCGGTTTCAATAATTAAAACTAACTCTTTATTTTAGATTTAGGTGGATTTGGTAATTGATCAAATCCCATATTAAATAATGTAAATCCAAAAATATCTGAATATTGCTCAATGGTTTTTGCAACCGGAGTTCCTGCGCCATGACCAGCATTGGTTTCTATTCTAATTAAAGTTGGATTATTCCCGGTTTGTTTTTCTTGCAATTCTGCTGCAAATTTAAAACTATGCGCAGGTACAACTCTATCGTCATGATCTCCTGTGGTTACCAAAGTTGCAGGATACTGTACACCTTCTTTTACATTATGAACAGGTGAATATCCTTTTAAATATTCGAACATTTCTTTGCTATCGTTTGCTGTTCCGTAATCGTAAGCCCATCCTGCGCCAGCAGTAAATGTATGATAACGTAACATATCTAAAACACCAACAGCAGGTAATGCCACTTTCATTAAATCAGGTCTTTGTGTCATGGTTGCACCAACCAATAAACCACCATTAGAACCCCCTCTAATGGCCAAATAATCTGAAGAAGTGTATTTATTCTCGATTAAATATTCTGCTGCTGCTATAAAATCATCAAAAACATTTTGTTTTTGCATTTTCGTACCCGCAATATGCCATTTTTTACCATACTCACCTCCACCACGTAAATTTGGAACTGCATAAACACCACCTTGCTCCATCCAAACTGCGTTTGCAATACTAAAAGAAGGTGTTAAACTGATATTGAACCCTCCATAACCATATAAAATTGTTGGATTTTTTCCGTTCAATTCCACACCTTTTTTATGCGTGATTATCATTGGTACTTTTGTACCATCTTTTGATGTGAAAAAAACCTGTTTACTTGTAAAAGCATCAGCATTAAAGTCTATTGAAGGCTTCCAATAGGATTCATATTTACCACTCTTTGGGTCGAATTTATATAATGAACCTGGAGTGTTGTAATTGGTAAATGAAAAATACATTTCTTTTGCATCTTTTTTTCCTCCAAAACCACCTGCAGAACCTACTCCTGGTAATTTTACTTCACGTATTAATTTTCCATCAAAATCATATTGAAATACTTTAGAGACTGCATCTACCATATATTCTGCAAAGAAATAGCCACCACCAGAAGAAGGACTTAATACATTTTCTGTTTCAGGAATAAAATCCACCCAATTTTCTGGTGTTGGGTTACTTGCGTCTACAGTAACCACTTTCTGGTTGGGTGCGTTTAAGTTGGTTTGTAAATACAATTTACTACCTCTATTATCAATTACATAAGAATCGCTTTTTACATTGTCTAAAACTGTAATTAACTTACTATTTGGGTTTGATAAATCTTTGATAAATAATTTATTACCAGAAGTAGAAACAGAAGCTGTAATTACCAAATACCTATTGTCTTCTGTTAAATAACCACCAACATATCTGTGTTTTTCAGCTGCTATTCCACCAAAAATAACTTTATCTGTTTTTTGAGACGTGCCTAATTTGTGATAATATAATTTGTGTTGATCTGTTTTTGCAGACAACTCACTCCCTTTAGGTTTATCGTAACTAGAGTAGTAAAAACCTTCATTTTTATACCAAGAAATTCCAGAGAATTTTACATCAACCAAAGTGTCTTCTTTTATCATTTTTGATTCGGCGTCCATTACTATAATTTTTCTCCAATCAGAACCACCTTCAGAAATTGCATAAGCCGTAGTTTTTCCATCCTCAGAAAAACTTAAAGAACCTAAAGAAGTTGTTCCATCTTCAGAAAATGTGTTTGGATCTAAAAAAACTTCAGCCTCTCCATCTCCTTTTTTACGATACACTACATATTGATTTTGTAGTCCATCATTTTTATAAAAATAGGTGTAATCTCCTTCTTTAAAAGGACGACCAACTTTTTCGTAATTCCATAATTCTGATAAACGAGATTTTAATTGATCTCTGTAAGGAATTTTACTTAAATAATCGAAAGTAACCTCATTTTCGGCCTTAACCCATTCTTCAGTTTCTTTGCTTCTATCATCTTCTAACCATCTGTAATTGTCTACAACTGCAGTTCCAAACAGGGTATCTATAACTGGTTTTTTTTATAGTTTCTGGGTAAGTCACTTCTATATTTCTTTGTTTCATTTCTTCTTTACAAGACACTAAAATAGCACTTGCCATTACAATAGGTAAAATAAATTTGATTTTCATATGAGATGTTGATTTGAGTGCTATCAAAATTAGTAGTTATTTAACATATTGTCAGTTATTTAACAGTTTTTAACGTTTCCAATCTTGTATTCACTAAAATTTGTAATTATTAGTGTTTAAAAACGACTACTTTTGCGATTGCTAACCCAATGTTAGTGAGATTTTTTAATATGACAGAGAATTTAACAAAAGCAACCTTTTTAGAAAAGGTGTTTAATTTTGAAGAAAACAAAGAATGGAAATTCGAAGGCGATAAACCCGCTTTAATAGACTTTTATGCAGATTGGTGTGGACCTTGTAAAATGTTGGCACCAGTTTTAGAGCAATTATCAGAAGAATACAAAGGGAAAATAGACATTTACAAAATAGATACTGAAGCTGAGCAAGAATTATCTGCTGCATTCGGAATAAGAAGTATTCCATCTATGTTATTTTGTCCTACAGATGCAGAACCGCAAATGGCAAATGGAGCTTTACCAAAAGCAGATTTAGAACGTATTATTGCTGAGGTGTTGAAAATAGAAAAATAATTAGTTAAATAATTTAATGTAATAAAACTCGAAAATTAATTTTTTCGAGTTTTATTTTTATAAAATTTTAATACATAAGAGTTTTATGCATATTAAAATTATGTATATTTGATGCAAGTCATACAAACACATTTTATAATATGGGAAATCAGAAATTATATAAAGGGTCTTTGCAAACTATCATTTTAAAATTATTAGAGAGTAATGATAAAATGTATGGTTATGAAATTACGCAACACGTAAAAGAATTGACAAAAGGTGAATTAAACATTACAGAAGGTGCTTTGTATCCTGCGTTGCACAAGTTAGAAGCTGATGGTTTACTAGATGTAGAGGTTGCAAAAGTGGGAAATCGTCTCAGAAAATATTACAAATTAACAGAAAACGGCACCAAAGAAACTGCCAATAAATTGGCAGAAATGCAAGAGTTTTTAAGAACGATGCACCACTTGGTAAATCCTAAATTTAGTTTGAAGTAAGATGAAACTAACCGAAATTCACATAGAAGAACTATACAAATTCACCAAAAAGCATTACGTAGAACATTATGATGTTCAAACAGAATTGGTAGATCATTTAGCGAATGATATTGAGCAAATTTGGGTAGAAAATCCAAGTCTATCATTTGAAGAAGCTAGAGATAAATCATTTAAAAAATTTGGCATTTTTGGTTTTATGGATGTTATCGAAGCCAAACAAAAGCAGATGAGTAAAAAGTACACTAAAATACTATTCAAATTTATTAAGGAATGGTTTCGTTTACCTAAAATTATAATAACAGCAACTATTTTTATAACGTTCTATACAGTTATACAATCGCATATTTCAAAAGGGATAGTATTTACAACTTTACTATTTGTAGCTTCTTATGAAATGTATTTGGTTTGGAAAAGAAGAAAAAAACTAAAAAAAGAAGAAAAGGTTTTTCTTTTAGAATCTATGATAAAACAAACTAGCGCAGGTTTTACAACCCTAACATTAATTAATGCATTAAACTTTATTAATATAGCTGATATAGAATTTAATAAATTGTCTCTATTTTGGATTTTGTTTTGGGCTTTATTATTAACATTATGTATAATCGTTTCTTACATTGTTAACGTAATACTTCCAGAAAAATCAGAAGAATTGCTTGAAGAAACCTATCCAGAATATAAAATTTCTTAAATTTTGTAACAAAACTATTTTTTAAACAACTAATTACCAACTCGACAAACCAAGTACATATGATTTCACATTTTTTAAAGCTAGAATGGAAACAATTTTTTAGATCTGCTGCTTTTGGAAAAAGTATAGGAGCAAAAATTCTAATCGGTTTTTTTGCCATCTATTTTATTTTAATTTTTTTAGGAATGGGTTTTGGTGGTTTTTTTGCTATCAAAGAAATGTATCCAGATAAAGACCCGTTAATGGTAGTCAATTCTTTTTTATTATTTGCTATTACAGGCGATTTAATGTTTCGGTATTTAATGCAGAAACTGCCAGTAATGAATATTAAACCTCTTTTAATTTTACCCATTAAAAAGAAAACGATTGTCAATTATGTTTTGGTGAAATCATCTTTCTCATTTTTCAATATCTTGGGTTTGTTTTTTTATATTCCTTTTGCAGGAGTTTTAATCAGTAAAGGGTATGATACTAATGGCGTTTTAGGATGGGTGTTTTTAATGATTTTATTAATACAATCTGCCAACTTTTTAAACTTTTTAGTTAATAAAAATAACATTGCTTTTGGAGTAATGTTAGTCGTTTTATTAGGTGGGTATCTCGTGCAACGTTATGAAATTTTCAATTTAGCAGGTTTTGTTGGTCAAGGTTTCGATTTTATTTATCAAAATCCAATTTATGCTTTCCTTGGAGTTGTTTTATTGGTGGTTTTGTACCTACTTAATTACAAACAACTAAGAAGTCAAGTATACTTAGATGAAGCAATTGCTACAAAAGTAAAAGAAGTAAACTCGTCAGATTTATCTTGGTTAAATAGATTTGGAGATGTTGCTCCCTTTATGAAAAACGACTTGCGATTAATCACCAGAAATAAAAGAACAAAATCATCCTTTTTTATATTGATTATTGGGTTGTTATATGGTTTATTTTTCTACCCACAACCTATATACGCAGACAAAGAGTTTTTGTTTGCTTTTATTGGGGTCTTCTCTACAGGAGCATTCTTAATTAATTTCGGGCAATTTATTCCTGCTTGGGATAGTGGCTATTATAATATGTTAATGAGCCAGAATTTTAAATACGAACGTTATTTAAAATCAAAATTTACACTAATGAGCGCTAGTGTAATTATTCTATTTGTGTTAGGTATACCTTATGTTTACTTCGGATGGAAAATTTTAGTGGTACACTTTGCTGCTGCAATTTACAATGTGGGTGTAAATACGCATGTAATTTTGTATGGAGGTTCTTTTAATAGAAAAAAAATAAATTTAGATCAAAAAGCAGCATTTAACTATCAAGGTACGGGTGCAGTACAGTGGATAATTGGAATTCCGTTAATGCTCTTACCAATGGGGGTTTTTGCACTTCTAAACTGGTTAGTAAGCTTTGAAATAGCAGTATCAGTTTTAGCGGGCTTAGGTTTTATAGGTATAGCTTTGCACAAAAAATTAATGGCTGCAATTACAAAGAAATATGTAGCATCAAAATATATAATGATTCATTCTTTTAAACAAGAAAACTAACACACCAAACAATGATACAAACAACAGAAATTTCAAAAAAATACGGTAAAACAGAAGTTTTAAACATAGATGCATTAGAGATTCCTACAGGTCAAAGTTTTGGATTGGTAGGTAATAATGGAGCTGGAAAAACAACTTATTTTAATATTCTTTTAGATTTAATTAGACCTACAACTGGCGCCATTACAAATCATAATATTGTGGTACATCAAAGTGAAGAATGGAAGAATTTTACAGGCTCTTTTATAGATGAATCTTTTTTAATAGGGTATTTAACACCAGAAGAGTATTTCGATTTTATTGGTGATTTACGCGGAATGAATAAAGCGGATGTTACTAATTTTTTAGGGCAATTTGATGAGTTTTTTAACGAAGAAATTCTTGGGAAGAAAAAATATTTAAGAGATTTAAGTAAAGGGAATCAGAAAAAAGCCGGAATTGTTGCTGCAATGATGGGAAATCCGCAAGTGGTTATTTTAGATGAGCCTTTTGCCAATTTAGATCCTACCACTCAAATTAGATTGAAAAAAATTATTAAAGACTTAGCAGAAAACAAAGAAATTACGGTTTTAGTTTCAAGCCATGACTTAACACACGTTACTGAAGTTTGTGAAAGAATTGTGGTTTTAGATAAAGGAAATGTAGTTAAAGATATTAAAACATCATCAGCAACTTTAAAAGAATTAGAAAGCTATTTTTCTGTATAAGTAGGCGATTCTTAATTAATTACTATTTTTACACTCTTGTTTATACTATTTTCTAAAGAAATTAGTTGTAAATAAGAGTTTTTTAGCTTTCTTAGCTTTTTAAAACAATCGTTTAATCAAGATTTATTTGTGTGAAATACACCAAAAAAATAGTTTTTATCGCAGTAGCTTTTGCGCTTTTGTATTCTTGTAGTACAAAAAAAGACACCGTAATCAGAAGAAATTGGCATTCTTTAAATACAAAGTTTAATGTATTGTTTAATGGTAAAGAATCCTTTAAGAAAGGGGTTGAAGCCATAAATGAGAAGTATAAAGACGATTGGTTTCAGCAATTACCTATTGAGCCCATTAAGTTTATAGAAGATAAAATTATAATTTCAAATTCTGGAATGGGAGCTGGTTTTGGTGATAGCAATAACGAAATAAAAAAAGCCACGACACCCTTTGGTATTGCAGAAGAAAAAGCTGTAAAAGCCATTCAGAAACACGGAATGAACATCAATGGTATTGAGCGTAACAATCAAATTGATGATGCTTATTTATTGTTGGGTAAAGCCAGGTATTACGAACAACGTTTTATTCCTGCTATAGAAGCATTTAACTACATTATTGCAAGTTACCCTTTTGCAAGTTTAATTAACGAAACTAAAATTTGGAGAGCCAAAGCTAATATTAGAATTGATAACGAAGAATTGGCAATTGAATCTTTAAAATTATTAATAGAAATAAAAAAAGGACAAGAAGAAAACTTGCCAGAAGAAATTAAAGAACAAGCACATACGGCTTTAGCAATGGCGTATGTAAAAACGGATAGTATTCAAAAAGTAAAAGAACATTTAATTAAAGCCACAAGAACTTTAAATAACAAAGATCAGGGAGCAAGAAATTTGTTCATCTTAGGACAGCTATATAGTGCCGAAAATAAAAAAGATTCTGCAGTTTTAGTATTTAATAAATTAGTCAACTTTAAAAAAGCACCTTACAAATACAAAATCCACGCAAATATCGAAATTGCTAAAAATACAACCAACGATTCTTCTAGAGTGGCTTTATTAGATAGAATGTACAGTCTAATTGAAAATAGAGATAACAAAAAGTATTTAGATGAATTGTATTATCAAGTAGGTGTTTTACATGAAGCAAACGACAGTACTCATTTAGCAATGAATGCTTACAATAAATCTTTAAAATATAACGGAGGTACAAAACAAAAAACATTTACTTACGAGAAACTAGGAAATTTATACTTTAAAAATTCGAAGTATTTAGTGGCCAATTCTTATTACGATAGCGTTTTGCAAGTTTCTACAGATACTTTAAATTTAAGAATTAGAAGAATTAAGAGAAAATATAAAAACTTAGCATTGTTAATTAAATATGAAAATTTAGTTATCAAGAATGATAGTATTTTAAAAATTGCATCACTTTCTAAAACAGATCAAGAGGCCTTTTTTCAAAAATATATTGATAATTTAAAAAAGAAAGATGAAGAAGCTGCACAACTAAAGTTGAATCAGCAAGCATTTGGGAATTCTTTTGGAGGAAATTCTTTACAATCCAAATCAAAAGGTAAATGGTATTTCTATAATTCACAATCTTTGAGTTTTGGTAAAACAGAATTTATTAAAATATGGGGAAATAGAAAGTTGGTAGACGATTGGAGATGGTCATCAAAAATAAATACAACAAACTCAAAAGATTCAACTCAAGTAAACCAAAAAAGTACACGTTACGATTTGGCGAGTTATATCAAAACCATTCCTACAGATAAAAAAGAAATAGATACTTTAAAGTTAGATAGAAATCAAGCTTTATACGAATTAGGATTGATTTACAAAGAGCAGTTTAAAGATACTACTTTAGCCATTCAAAGATTAGAAAGGGTAGAAAGTTTAAACCCCAAAAAAGAATTAATTCTTCCGATCAATTGGCATTTGTACCAAATTTATAAAAGTAAAAACAATACTTCTAAAGCAAGTATATACAAAAATGTAATTCTTACAAAGTACTCAAAAACAAAATTTGCACAGATTATTCAAAATCCAAATGCAATAATAAAAGAAGAAGTTGAGGTTAATGAAATAGAAAAAACTTACAAAGAAATTTATTATTTATACAAGGGTAATAAGTTTGAAGAAACGGTATCTAAAACCGATGAAATTTTGCCTAAAATTCAAAATTCAAAATTAATTGCTAAATTTGAACTTCTAAAAGCTTATGCCATAGGTAAGTATAAAGATAAGGATGCGTATAAAACAGCACTAGAATATGTTGCTGTCAACTATGGAAACACAGAAGAAGGTAAAAGGGCAAAAGCAGTAATTAAACAATTAAGTAAGTAAAAAATGTTTAGTAATAAAGATAAAAACCCACAAAAATCTAAAACTATGGAGAGAAATGTGATAGCAAAAAACACATTGATGACTGGAGATATAAAATCAGAAGGAGATTTTAGAATAGATGGAACTTTAGAAGGAACTTTAAAAACCTTAGGAAGAGTTATAATTGGTGTTGATGGTTATATAAAGGGAAATGTAGATGCCACAAATGCAGATATAGAAGGTAAATTTTCTGGACAATTACAAGTTTCAAAAACGCTTACGGTAAAAGCAACTGCTAATATTTCTGGAGATGTGGTTATTAGTAAACTATCTGTAGAACCGGGAGCCACATTTAACGCAACTTGTTCTATGAAAGGAGCTGTCAAAGAACTGAACCAATCTAATGAGCAAAAAAACAAATCAGAAAAAACCGCTTAATAAAGCGTTAGCACTTTCTGGTGCTGGCTTGCAAATGGGTTTAACCATTTATCTAGGTTTTTTATTAGGAGAATGGTTAGACTCAAAGTTTGCAACCACTTTTTTAACTGAAACCATTACATTAATAGCCATTTTTTTAGCCATGTATTCTTTAATAAAACAAGCTAATAGAATTAATGATTAAGAGTGTTCTTGTTTTTTCTACGGTCTTCTTTTTTCTATTTTTAATTAGTTTTTCATTACATCAATTTTTTATAGAAAATCAAGTAATAACGTTACCTTTTTCTTTAAAAAAAATATATCTTTTTCACTTAGTTTTTTCGCTATTAATTTGCACCAATTTTTTATTGCTTTCAACTGTTGATAAAATTTTTGAACAGCTAGGGTTTATATATTTAGGCACTATTGTTTTAAAGTTAGTGCTTTTTTGTATAATCTTTTATAAATCAATATTTACAGAAGAAAATTTATCATTTGCTGCAAGAATCTCTTTATTTGTTCCAATGATTATATTTTTATTAACAGAAGCTGTTTTTGTAGCTAAAATTTTGCAGAAAAAACAATAATAAACAAATAGCTAAAAAAAACGTTTGTCATTTTGAATTATTGCATATCTTTGCGCCGAATTTAGAAAGCGTATTTTAACAATGAAGATTGCACAAAAAACAATCAAGTTTCTTTTAATAGCAGCAATAACCTTATTTACTTCGGTAGGTTTTGCATCAGGATCTGATAAAAAACACGATAATCAAAATGACGGAGGTCGTGTAAATACAAAAGAAGAAGTTGAAGCATATATTTTGCATCACATTAAAGATTCTCACGATTTTTCTTTATTTTCTTACACAAATGATGCTAACGAAAGAAAACACATTGGGTTTCCTTTACCAGTAATTTTATGGTCAAGTGAAGGTTTGGTGACTTTTATGTCATCAGAATTTCACCATAATGATGATGGTCACGTAATTGTTGAGAAAAAAGGATTAAAATTCGCAAAAATTCACTCTAAGATATATGAATTAGATAAAGGAGCTTCAACAGTTTCTTTTGATGATACTCACCACGCTACAAATGCACACAAAGTGCTGGATTTTTCTATTACTAAAAGTGTTGTAGGTATATTATTAATTGGTTTCTTGTTGTTATTTTGGTTCTCTAGATTAGCTAAACAATACAAAACTCAAAAAATTCCTACTGGATTTGCGAGAGTTTTAGAACCTTTAGTATTATATGTTCGTGATGAAATTGCAAGACCAAATATTGGTGATAAACACTACAGAAGATTTACAGGGTATTTATTAACGGTATTTTTCTTTATATGGGTGTTAAACTTAGCAGGTTTAACTCCATTAGGATTCAACGTAACTGGTCAGTTAGCAGTTACAGGATGTTTAGCAATTTTTACATTAGTAATTTATACAGTAAGTGGTAATAAAGGATACTGGATGCATATGATATGGATGCCAGGGGTTCCTGTTTTAATTCGCCCAGTTTTAGCAATTATAGAATTAGCTGGAGCCTTATTAATTAAACCATTTTCATTATTAGTACGTTTGTTCGCAAACATTTCAGCAGGTCATATTGTGGTAATGAGCTTAATTGCAATTATGTTCACTTTAAAAGAATCTTTAGGGGTTGTAGGTGCAACAGGATTGTCTTTAGTATTATCATTTTTTATAACATTAATTGAAGTTTTAGTGGCTTTTTTACAAGCTTATATCTTTACAATGCTTTCAGCATTATTTATTGGTATGGCAGTAGCAGATCACGACGAGCATCATTAATACAAATTTGTTTAATTTAATATAAATACATTTATTATGTACAATTTAATTGGAGCAGGATTAATCGTAATCGGAGCAGGAATTGGACTAGGTCAAATCGGTGGAAAAGCAATGGAAGGTATTGCTCGTCAACCTGAAGCAACTGGAAAAATCCAAACAGCAATGATTATTATCGCTGCATTATTAGAAGGTTTAGCATTTGGTGCATTATTCTTAGGAAAATAATCCAAACAAAAACAAAAAATAGTCTTCTGTAACGGTTGGTTACAGAAGCTATTTTAAAAATTAAACATCAAGAAAAAAATATATAATTAGTTTATAGAATGGAAACTTTATTAAACGATTTTTCACCAGGGTTATTTGTAGTTTCATTAATCTTATTATTAGCGTTAATCGCTTTAATGGTAAAATTTGCTTGGAAACCAATTTTAAATTCTTTAGAAGAAAGAGAATCTGGAATTGAAAACGCATTAGCTGCTGCAGAAAATGCACGTAAAGAGATGCAAAATTTACAAGCAGATAATGCTAAATTAGTAAAGGAAGCAAGAGCAGAAAGAGATGCAATGATGAAAGAAGCAAGAGATATTAGAGATAATATGATTGCTGAAGCTAAAGAAGATGCAAAAGAAGTAACAACTAAGTTAATCGAAAATGCACAAGCTTCAATCGTTCAAGAAAAACAAGCTGCATTAGCAGAATTAAAAAAGAACGTTGCAGAATTATCTATTGGTATAGCTGAATCAGTAATTAAAAAGGAATTATCTAATAAGAAAGATCAACTAGAATTAGTTGAAGGAATCTTAAAAGATGTTACTTTAAACTAGTTGTAAAATGAAAGACGCAAGAGCAGCATTACGTTACGCAAAAGCTATCTTAAATTTAGCTAAAGACACTAAGTCAGAAACTAAAGTAAATGACGATATGTTATTTATTTCTGATACTATAGCTAAGAATGATGATTTTGAAGTAATGTTAAGAAGCCCTATTGTAAAGGCTGCTGATAAAATAAAAGTATTAAACGCTTTATTTGAAGGTAAAGTAAATAACGTTACTCTTGGTTTATTTCATTTGTTAGAAGACAATAAAAGAATAGCAATGTTAGCTTCTATTGCAAAACAATATGTAATCATTTATGATTATTATAAGCATATGCAAGAAGCTAAAGTTACTACTGCTGTTCCTTTAACAAAAGAAGTAGAAAAACAAGTTTTAGCTAAAATTGTTGCCTTAACTGGTGAAAAAGCAAATTTAGTAAATGAAGTAAATCCAAATATTTTAGGAGGATTTATTTTACGTGTTGGAGATGTGCAGTATGACGCAAGTATCTCTAACTATTTAAGTGAATTGAAAAAGGAATTTGACAACAGTCATTACATTCCAAAAATTTAATAATACATCAAATTATAAAAGATGGCAAGTATTAAACCAGCTGAAGTATCAGCAATTTTAAAACAACAGTTAACAAATTTTGAAGCAAAAGCTACTTTAAACGAAGTAGGAACTGTGTTACAAGTAGGAGATGGAATTGCACGTGTTTACGGTCTTTCAAATGTTCAATATGGAGAATTAGTAGAATTCGAAAATGGATTAGAAGGTATCGTATTAAACTTAGAAGAAGATAATGCAGGTGTTGTATTATTAGGAGCCTCTACATCAGTAAAAGAAGGTTCTACAGTTAAACGTACAGAAAGAATTGCTTCTTTACAAGCAGGAGAGGGAGTTGTTGGACGTGTGCTAGATACTTTAGGAAACCCAATTGATGGTAAAGGACCTATTAAAGGAAAGACTTATCAAATGCCTTTAGAGCGTAGAGCTCCTGGGGTTATTTTTAGAGAGCCTGTAACAGAGCCATTACAAACGGGTATTAAATCTATTGATGCAATGATTCCTGTGGGTAGAGGTCAACGTGAGTTGATTATTGGAGACCGTCAAACAGGTAAATCTACAGTTGCTATTGATACCATCTTAAACCAAAAAGAATTTTTCGATGCTGGTGAGCCAGTATATTGTATATACGTTGCAGTAGGGCAAAAAGCATCTACAGTTGCAGCAATTGCAAATATGTTAGAAGAAAAAGGAGCCTTAGCGTATACTACAATTGTAGCAGCAAATGCATCTGACCCTGCAGCAATGCAAGTTTATGCACCATTTGCAGGAGCAGCAATTGGAGAGTACTTTAGAGATACAGGTAGACCAGCTTTAATTATTTATGATGATTTATCTAAACAAGCTGTAGCATACCGTGAAATTTCTTTATTATTAAGAAGACCTCCAGGACGTGAGGCATATCCTGGTGATGTATTTTACTTACACTCTAGATTATTAGAGCGTGCTGCAAAAGTGATTAATGATGATAAGATTGCTAGCGAAATGAACGATTTACCAGATTCTTTAAAAAGTATTGTAAAAGGTGGAGGTTCTTTAACTGCATTACCAATTATCGAAACACAAGCAGGAGACGTATCAGCATATATTCCAACAAACGTAATTTCGATTACAGATGGACAAATCTTCTTAGATGGAGATTTATTTAACTCTGGTGTTCGTCCAGCAATTAACGTAGGTATTTCTGTATCGCGTGTTGGTGGTAACGCTCAGATTAAATCAATGAAAAAAGTATCAGGTACATTAAAATTAGATCAAGCTCAGTTCCGTGAATTAGAAGCGTTTGCTAAGTTTGGTTCAGATTTAGATGCTGCAACAATGAGTGTAATTTCTAAAGGTCAACGTAATGTTGAAATCTTAAAGCAAGCTCAAAATGATCCTTTTGCTGTAGAAGACCAAGTAGCAATTATCTATGCTGGTTCTAAGAACTTATTAAAAGATGTTCCTGTAGACCAAGTAAAGAAATTCGAAAAAGATTATATCGATTACTTAAACGCAAAACATAGAGATACTTTAGATGTATTAAAATCTGGCAAATTAACACCAGAAGCAACTGCTGTTTTAGAAGCTGCTGCATCAGAGATTTCAACGCATTTTGCATAAAAAATAGTTGTCATTCCCGCGAAAGCGGGAATCTCAAAATTTCAATAGAATGGCAAACTTAAAAGAAATACGTAATAGAATTACCTCTATTAAATCAACAATGCAGATTACATCTGCCATGAAAATGGTATCTGCTGCAAAGTTGAAAAAAGCACAAGATGCTATTACGGCAATGAGACCGTATTCATCTAAACTAACTGAATTGTTGCAAAATTTAAGTGCAACTTTAGATAGTGATGCTGGTGGAGTATATTCTACACAAAGAGAAGTTTCTAAAGTTTTATTAGTAGTAGTAACGTCTAATAGAGGTTTGTGTGGTGGTTTTAACTCATCTATCTCTAAAGAAGTTATTAAAACTGTAGAAGAGAAATATAGCAATGTTGAAGTAGATTTATTTTCTATTGGTAAAAAAGGAACAGATACTTTATCAAAACAATTTAATGTTGTTGCTACAAGAAATGACATTTTTGATGATTTAACTTTTGATAACGTTGCTGCAATTGCAGAAAAGTTAATGAGTTTATTTGCTGAAGGGACTTATGATAAAATTGAATTGGTTTACAATCAATTTAAAAACGCGGCTACTCAATTGCCACAAGTAGAACAATTTTTACCAATTAAACCAATTGAAGGGGGAGATGCATCAGCTATAAATTCTGATTACATTTTTGAGCCATCAAAATTAGAAATTGTAGAAGCTTTAATACCAAAGTCTTTAAAAACGCAATTATATAAAGGAATTAGAGATAGTTTTGCATCAGAACACGGAGCACGTATGACTGCAATGCACAAAGCAACAGACAATGCAAAAGAACTAAGAGACGAATTGTTATTAACATATAACAAAGCACGTCAAGCAGCAATTACCAACGAAATCTTAGAGATTGTTGGTGGGGCTGAAGCCTTAAATAACTAAAATTATCTTTAGATATAAAAAAAAGCTTTACTGAAACAGTAAAGCTTTTTTTTATAATTTTTAAAAATTAAAAATTGTTCCAGAATGGCTCGCACAATGCCATGAAAAAGGAGCATAGTAGCAAGCTTTAGCTGTGTAAGATAACTTCAAGTTACGCGCATCAAATTTTAAAGTAATTGAAGCTTTAACAATAGCTAAAGATAAAGATAAAGTTACACTAGGGTTTTTTGCTGATAATGTTGCACTTCCCATAGACATACCAGCTAGTGATACAGAAATAGTTACTGTTTCATCTTGTTTGTTTAAAGAATAACAGACTTTTAAATCAATTGGAGATCCTACAATAGTTATACAACCTCCTTGTAAATGAGATAGGATATCACCTTGTTCTACATTCATGTGTGTTAAATGACTCATAATATTATATGTTTAAGTTAATAATAATGTAAAACTAAAGCATTATAAAACAAGGGTTTAGAGTATTTGTACGTAAAATTTTAAATAAGAGTATATCTATATTTTTCTTTAAATTAGTAGGTATAATAACTTGGTACAAGATTTGATTTACTTTATAAAAAGAAAGAATGAAAACAATTAAAATTTTATTAACAACTCTAATAGTTTTTGGTTTTACACAATGTAGAAGCTCAAAGTTTGACCAAACACCACCTTTTAAAATACTTAAAGCTACTTATACAAATTGGATGGGTGGACAACCAAGTGTTAAGAGTACAAAAGTAGAAATTCACTTATCTAAAAGCAATATAACATCATTTAATACATTATACTTTAACAAGCAAAAAGCTAACTTTGAAATAATAAAACTAAAAGAGAAAACTGTATTAATTGCTCATTTTAATACATCTATAAAAAGAGATATTATTTTAAACGCAGACCCTACTAAAGAACTTAAAAATGAGTTCCCAATAAGCATAAAATTACCGTTTGAGTTAAAAAAAGATGAAGCTATAATTAGTTATAAAGAGAATAATAATATAAGATATTTTAAACTAAAAAATTTAAAAGAAGTAAAATAGATTTTAGTTAAAGTATTGATAATGAAAACATAAACCACTTTTATAAAAGTGGTTTATTATTTTTGGCACGCAATTTGAATATTCTTAAGCATAACCGTAAAACGAAAGCTTATGAAATCAATAAAACTACTTTTCGCAACCCTAATTATAGGATCTTTTTTAAGCTCTTGTACAGTTTTTTTAGAAGACAACATTATTGTAGATGATTTCTCTTTAGAAGAAATTGTTTCTGGTCATGATTTGTGGTACATAGATTACCATAGAACAAACGGTAACGGAGATATTCCTTATGTTTCAAAAGCATTTACATTATCATTTGTAAACGGTACTTTATATGCTAATAACAATATTGTAGATATTGGTAGAACTGGAAATGGTTTAGGAATAGATGTTGGAACTTACAATACATTTAACGGACTTTTAGAAACAAATCACGATATGGATGGTGCAAATGATTTTGAAATAACTGTTTTATCAAATAACGAAATAAGTCTTTATAATTATAGACAAAACGTAAATTACTATTTAATAGGGTATCAAGTAAATGAGTTTGATTATGATAAACTGTTTTACGAAAACATAGAATACTTTTTGCAAGAATATATTGCTTGGAAAAAAGTAGATGCTCAAGGAGGAATTCCAAATGCATTTGATGATGAAAACCATTTAGCTTTTACACCAGAAAATATAACAACCTTTTATAGTTCTCAAGATGATTTTGGCACGCAAGTTGATTATATTAATTGGAACTATGTTGGAGGATATGAAATCTTTGATGTTACAGGTTACGAAGATCTTAAAATTTTAACATTGAATTATGATGGTGGAGATATCGAAGAGTTCGAATTAAGCGTTATTAATGATGGAAAAATACGTTTATATAATGTAAACTCAGAAACAACGTACGATTTTTCAGGAAGAGGGTTTGTACAATATCTAAAAGGAGGAAAATCTAAAAAAGAAGCTAAAGATATTGTAAGGAATGATAACAGAAAACGTACTAAAATAATAAGAAAAACAAAGAATAGAAGAAATTTAAAATAAAGTTTGGTTAGTTGATTTTTGGTTGGTTATTTCTCAATAACCAATTGAAAGAGAAACCGTCCTGAGGAGGACGGTTTTTTCTTGTTCATAATTTATGAAAAATTAACTTCTATTAATAGCTTCTAAATTGCTCAATTTTATACTTTTAAGAATTAAATAATGTCAGGTATTTATGAATAAAACAGCATTTATTACAGGCGCTACATCTGGAATTGGAAAAGCAACTGCAGAAATTTTTGCCAAAAACAACATCCGATTAATTCTTTGCGGAAGAAGATTAGAAAGATTACATCAACTGCAAGAAAAATTAAGCAACCTAACAGAAGTTATTATTTTACAATTTGATGTTTCTAAAAGAGAAGAAGTAAATAAAGCAATTAGTTCTCTTCCAGAGAATTTTGCACAAGTTGATATTCTTATAAATAATGCAGGTAATGCCCATGGTTTGTCAACTATTCAAGATGGAAATTTAGACGATTGGGATGCAATGATGGATATTAATGTTAAAGGATTACTCTATGTGTCAAAAGCCATAATTCCTCAAATGACAAAAAGAAACGATGGTTTTGTTGTGAATATTGGTTCTATAGCTGGTAAAGAAGTGTATCCAAACGGAAATGTATATTGTGCCTCAAAACACGCTGTAAATGCTTTAAATAAGGCTATGAGAATAGATTTAAATAAACATAATATTCGTGTATCAGGAATTCATCCAGGAGCAGTGGCAACCGAGTTTTCTGAAGTTCGTTTTAAAGGCGATAGCAAAAAAGCAAAAGCTGTTTATACAGGGTATCAGGCACTGCAAGCAGAAGATATTGCAGATATTATTTATTTTGTAATATCAAGACCTTATCATGTTAACATAGAGGATTTAGTAGTATATCCAACTGCTCAGGCTAGTGCAACAATTTTGAATAAAGATTAGAAAATGGTAAAATCAGAAATTGTAATTGGATGTATGTCTTGGGGCAAATGGGGAAAACAACTTTCTACCAAAGCACAAATTGAAATGATTCAGTTTTGTGTTAAAAATGGTAATACAACTTTTGATCATGCAGATATTTATGGAGATTATACTACAGAAGCAGAGTTTGGTAAAGCACTCTTAGAATCTGGAGTTTCACGCAAAAAAATACAGTTGGTTTCTAAATGTGGAATACAATTAAAAGATGGGATTAGAAATCATAAAATAAAACATTATAATTATACAAAAGAGTACATTATTAAGAGTGTAAATCAATCGTTACTGAATCTAAAAACAGATTATTTAGATACATTTTTATTACATAGACCAAGTCCTTTAATGCAAGCAGAAGAAATTGCAGAAGCTATTTTAGAACTAAAAGAATGTAAAAAAATTATCAATTTTGGAGTATCTAATTTTACGCCTTCCCAAATTGATTTACTCGCGGATAAAATGTCTGTTCAAACAAATCAAATTGAGTTTTCTTTAACCCAAAATTTGGCAATGAATAATGGGAGTTTAGATCAAATGTTGCAAAAAAATATACAACCAATGTGTTGGAGCCCTTTAGGGAGTGTCTTCAGAAAAGAGAATCAACAATCAAAAAGGATTTTAAATGTTCTTCAAAAATTGAAAAAAAAATACTTGGTTTCTGAAGATGTGCTCTTATTATCTTGGATTTTAAAGCATCCTGCAAAAATTTCTCCTGTTATAGGAACCACCAATAAAGACAGAATTTTAAATGCAAATAAAGCGCTTACAGTAGATTTAGATTTAGAAGATTGGTTTGAGTTATTGGAGGCTAGTACAGGAATAGAAACTGCATAAAAATGATTAATAAAAGACTTTTAATCAAAAACCTGCTTTCTCATAACGATGAGAATAGCTTTTATGACAAAAAACAAAAATTATCACTAGAATCTAAAGACGGAAAAGCTAAATTTTTAAAGCATATTTGTGCACTTTCCAATTCCAATCCATTTAACAATTCTTATATTGTTATTGGAGTAGAAGACACTGAAAATAAAATTATTGGTGTCGATTTTTTTGATGATAGCAAAATACAAAATTTGGTAAATGCTTATCTAGAAAATCCTCCAAAAATTGAATACGAAAATGTTCCTTTTCCAAGATTACCTAGACATAAAGTAATTGGTTTGGTAACCATTCACCCAAACAATAAAATTACATCTCTTAAAAAAAACGCATGGAAATATCGAAAAGGAACAGCTTTTTATAGAAGAGGAAGTAATTCTATGCCTATTTCTAAAAGTTTTGAGTTGCGTAATTCTAATACAGCAATAGTTGATGCCATAGAAAACAATGCACGTAACAATATCGAGTTGACGTTAGATGGTGTTTTCGACTTCATCAATAATCATAAACCACGATACAACCCAAAATATAAAGTATTTAATGAACAATTTGTATTGTGTTGGGCTGGCGAAAAAAAAATAATTAACAATCAAGAGTATTTTACTAGGGTAGACATAGAACTGATTAATGAGCAAGTAAAACTCTTTTTTTCTGCCTTAGATGATGTTCAGATTTCCTATAATCAGAAATCTTTTATTGTTACTGAGTATATTTTTTTAGGCTTAGAAAAACAAGAAAAACTTTATCCTTTAGAGAAAACAATTATAAATTTTAAAGAAAATGGAAAACATGATATAGTAAAAGAGTTTTTGTTTAAACCTCCAAAATTCGATGCTTCTATTATTCATCATATTTACATCAGCAATTCTTTAATTGTTTCAAAAATAGATAAAGGAATATTACTTTCTGATGCAGAACGTAAAGATGTTTTAAATTTACCAACTAACTTTTTAATTTGCTATTTGCATGGGTTTTTAGAAGTTACAGAACAGTTAAAAAAAGCAAAAAACTATATAAAAACTATAGAAGATAAAACCACCTACATAAAGTATAAAGAAGCGATGAGAGTTATTCGAAAAGTGAAATATAATAATTAATGTTTTGAGTTCATTAAAAAAAAGTAAAACTCCCTGGCCAACACAACAAGCTATGGAGCAAGTCTATAAAATGAAACTTTGGGGTAAGAATAATACCAGATTTTATTCTGGAGAGGGTTCTCACAATCCTAAAATTGTAAATCCTTACCTTAATGTTGTTGCTGACTTTTTGAACTCTTTTAAAAATCCACTAACGGTTTGCGATTTAGGTTGTGGAGATTTTAATATAGGTAAGCATTTGGTAGACTTTACAAAACATTATTTTGCGATTGATATAGTTCCTCAGTTGATAAAACACAATAAAGAAAAGTATCAAAAACCTAACTTAGAGTTTTTGTGTTTGGATATTTCTAAAGAAGATATTCCTGAAGCAGATTGTGTAATTCTAAGACAGGTTTTACAACATTTATCTAATGAAGAAGTACTAAGTATAACAAAAAAGCTAAAAAATTATAAATACGTTATTTTAACAGAGCATTTGCCTAATGGAGAATTTACGCCCAATAAAGATATTATTTCTGGACAAGGAATTCGATTAAAAAAACAAAGTGGTATCGATTTACTTTGTGCTCCTTATTATTTAGAAATTAAAGGCCAAAAAGAGTTATCAAAAATTCACTTAGAAAATACAAAAGGTATTATAAAAACAGTATGTTATAAAACAAGATGATGGGAGAAGTGTTTTAAATCAAAAAACCGAACAATTCTGTTCGGTTTTTCAAAAAAAGTAAAATTTACTTCTTATTTACTTCTTTAATATATTTATCTAAAGCCATTGTCATAGAAGGTGTTTCTGGTGTTGGTGCTGTAATATCGCACTTTAAACCTGCTTCTGTAGCTGCTCTTACCGTAGAATTACCAAAAACGGCTATTCTTGTATTGTTTTGTTTAAAATTCGGGAAATTCTTTAATAAAGATTCAATTCCAGAAGGACTAAAGAATACCAAAACATCATAAAATACATTTTCTAAATCTGATAAATCGCTTACAACAGTTCTATATAAATCTGCTCTCGTCCATTTAATTCCTAATTTATCTAACTCAGCAGGAATTAAAGGTTTTAGCTTATCTGAAGACGGTAATAAAAAGTTTTCAGTTTTGTGTTTTTTAATCAATTTTGTTAGTTCAGGAAAAGTTCTTTTACCTACATAAATCTTACGCTTTCTATATACTACATATTTTTGCAAGTAATAAGCAACAGCTTCTGATTGACAGAAATATTTCATGTCATCTGGAACCTTAAAGCGCATTTCTTCTGCGATTCTAAAGAAATGATCTACTGCATTTCTACTAGTTAAAATTATTGCAGAAAAATTTTTCAAATCTATTTTTTGACCTCTAACCTCTTTCACAGGAATTCCTTCTACATGAATAAAAGGTCTAAAATCTATTTTTACCTTTTGTTTGTCCGATAAATCAAAATAAGGAGATGTTTCTGCTTTCGGTTCAGGTTGCGATACTAATATCGTTTTCACTTTCATACGCTTTCGTTTTATAGTATTAAAACATCAATTTAAACAAAATCAATAGCGGTGCTATTTCGAAGGCGCAAAGGTACAAAATAAAATAAAACAACTTACTAAAAATCAGCTTTTTGTTGTTGAAAAAATGAAGTAGAAAACGAGTAAAAAATAAAAGTATGGAAAAAAAGAGTAAAAAACGAGTGCTTAATTGCGAATATTGCACTAAAACCACACCTAAAAATAGAAAAAAACAAATGGAATATAAGTAGCTAAATTTAGAGACTAAGAAAAAACGAACTCTTTTTTTTATTTTAAAAACAATAGAAAGTAAGTATTCAATTCCCCATTTAATCATAAAATAGAAAAACACAGATAAAAAAATTATGCAAAAAGAAAAAAAACTATTGGTAAATTGCTTTGAGTAAAAAATTAAAAAATTATACAAAACCATTGATAAAACTAAGCCAGAAAATAATGAAATAAATATCTGAAAAGAATTAAAATAACTAGTATCTTCCTCAACCTCATCCTCTATAAAACTTTTTGATAGTAAAGAAAAAGCATAGCCTTTTAATTTTTCAGGATTCGTTAATTTTAAAACAAAAATCACCAACAACAGAATCATAAAAATAATGGTTATCCAATAGTTGTTAGAGTATGTTCTTTCTAGTGCTTGCAACGTTCTTGTTTTGTTTAAGATTAACACAAAATTAGTAATAATTTGGTGTATATTTGTCTTACTTACTACATGATTATTTTTTTATGTCGGACGCATTAGTCATTATTCCTACTTATAACGAAAAAGAAAACATCGAAGCTATTATAAAAACTGTTTTCGAGCAAGAGAAAAATTTTGATATTCTTGTGGTTGATGACAATTCACCAGATGGAACAGCTAAGATTGTAGAAAATTTAATGATTGAGTTTCCTAATCAACTTTTTATCGAAAAAAGAAAAGGTAAAAATGGATTAGGTACTGCTTATATTCATGGTTTTAAATGGGCTTTAGCCAGAAAATATGAATACATTATTGAAATGGATGCTGATTTTTCTCACAATCCCAAAGATTTGGTAAGGTTATACAATGCTTGTCATATAGAAGGAGGTGATGTTTCAGTTGGATCAAGATATGTAGATAACCAAGTAAATGTAGTGAATTGGGATATTAAGCGACTATTACTTTCTTATTTTGCTTCTAAGTATGTGCGTTTTGTAACGAGGATTCCGGTATTTGATACCACGGCGGGTTTTGTTTGTTGGAAACGTAATGTTTTAGAAACTATACAATTAGATAAAATAAAATTTATTGGCTATGCTTTTCAGATAGAAATGAAATTTAAAGCATGGAAGCATAAATTTAACATAAAAGAAGTATCGGTAATATTTACAGATAGAGATTTAGGTGCTTCAAAAATGAGTGGGAATATTGTTTCAGAAGCGCTTTTTGGAGTAATAAAAATGAGATTAAAAGGATTGCCAAAATAAAGGAACTATGAGTACTTATTTAATAAAGAATGCAACTATAGTTAATGAAAACAAAACTTTTTTAAGTGATGTTTTTATAGAAAATGAAATTATAAAAGAAATTTCAAACAATATCATTGCACCCGAAAATACAGAAATTATTGATGCTACAGGAAAATATCTAATACCAGGATTTATTGATGACCAAGTGCATTTTAGAGAACCTGGTTTAACACATAAAGCAAATATTGCTTCAGAAAGTAGAGCAGCAGCAGCAGGTGGAATAACAACTTTTATAGAACAACCCAACACAGTTCCACAAGCTACGACTCAAGAATTATTAGAAAATAAATTTGAAATTGCTTCAAAAACATCTTATGTTAACTATTCTTTTATGTTTGGAGGTACGAATACCAATTTAGAAGAATTACTAAAAACCGATCCAAAAAAAGTAGCAGGTATTAAATTATTCTTAGGTTCATCTACTGGAAATATGTTGGTTGATGATGTAGAAGTTTTAGAAAAGATTTTCTTATCAACAAAAATGATTATCTCTGTTCATTGTGAAGACGAAGCAACCATCAGAAAAAATACAGCAGAGTTTAAAGAAAAATACGGAGATGACATTCCAATTAAATATCATCCCGTTATTAGGAGTGAAGAAGCGTGTTACATCTCGTCTGCAAAAGCAATAGAGTTGGCAAAAAAAACAGGCGCTCGTTTGCATATTTTTCACGTTTCTACAGCCAAAGAAACAGAACTGTTCAGAAATGATATTCCGTTAGAAGAAAAACAAATTACTGCTGAAGTTTGTATTCATCATTTATGGTTTAACGATACAAATTATGAAGAAAAAGGAACATTAATTAAGTGGAATCCTGCTGTAAAAACCGAAAAAGACAGATTAGGCTTATGGGAAGCTTTATTAGATGATAGAATTGATGTTTTAGCTACAGATCATGCACCTCATACACTAGAAGAAAAAAGTAATGTTTATACCAAGGCTCCTAGTGGTGGTCCTCTAGTACAACATGCAGTTACAGCAATTTTAGAAAAGGTGAAAGAAGGTGTGATTCCTATAGAAAAAGCTGTTGAAAAAATGAGTCATAATCCTGCTAAATTATTTCAAATTAAAAAACGCGGCTTTATTAAAAAAGGGTTTTATGCTGATTTAGTTTTAATTGATCCAAATAAATCACAAACGATTTCTAAAGATAATATTTTATACAAATGTGGTTGGTCTCCTTTTGAAGGAACAACATTTTCATCAACCATAACACATACTTTTGTAAATGGTAATTTGATATATAATGAAGGTGTTTTTAATGAGGAAATTAAAGGAAAACGTTTGACATTTAATCGTTAAAATGAAAAAAATAAGTACTTTTTTAATGTTTGTATTCTTATTATCTTGTACAAGTAATACAATTTTTGAAAAACCTAAAGATTTAATTCCAAAAGACACAATGAGTCTTTTAATTGAAGATTTATTGCTTGCAAATGCTGCAAAATATATCAAAAACAAAAATTTAGAAAACCAAATAAATTATGTTCCATTGGTTTACAATAAATATAAAATAGATAGTATTAGGTTTACCAGTAGTAGTTTTTATTATGCCTCAGTTATAGATACTTATAAAGAAATTATAGAAGATGCAAAAAACAGTTTAGAAAAGAAAAAAAGGTATTATACTAAATTAAAAACTCAGCTTGATTCTATTAGACGAGATTCAATATCAAAATCTAAAAAAAATTTAACAAAGCTAGAAACAATTAAAGACTCTAATCTTGAGTAAAATCTTTGCTAATACTTGTTATAACAGGATTAATTTTTTCTAACTGAAAATTTAAACGTTTTTCAATTTTTTCTGAAGAATATTTTGAAATTGAATGCGCACTTCTTGCAGAATACTTTGAAATTAGAGGCTCTTTTCCTGTAAATTTTGATACAACCCAAGCAAACCTCCAAAAGATTGCTGTTTGCCAAGATTTAATTTGTATTGATGGTCTTTTTTTACCAAAAGCATCTGCAATCAAAAAGAAAATGTCTTTAAACGATTTATTTTCTGAAACTAAAATGAATCGTTCGTTCTTAATTGTTGAATCCATTAATTGTATCATAGCTTTTACAACATCTTTTACTCCAACAAAACCTGTAATTCCTTCTGTGTAAAATTTAAATCCATTAAAAACTTGAGAAAACAATTTACCAGAACCCGCATTAAAAAAACCACTTCCTAAAATTACACCAGGATTTACAATTACTACCTCAACTCCTTCTTGACTTGCTCTCCAAACTTCCATTTCTGCGCCAAATTTGGTTATTGAATATCCGTTATTATCTGCTTCTTTATTCCATTCGTTTTCTTCTGTAATTAAGTTTCCATTTAAGGAATTCCCAACAGATGCAATAGAACCTACAAAACATAATTTTTTAATTTTAGCGTCAATAGAAAGATTTACCACAATTGCAGTTCCGTGAATATTCACTTTTCGCATTTCTATATAATCTTTCGGATTAAAAGAAATGAGTGCTGCACAATGATATACTTTTTCAACATCAATAAAAGCAGGAATCATAGATGGCACATCAGTAATATCTGCTTTAAACCACTCTATTTTAGAAAATAATGAATCATCATCCGCATAAAAAGAAAAGACCTCTTTGGTTTTATTCACCTTGTCTTCAGAACGATAAGTAGCGCGTACTTTTTCATCATTTTTTATCAAATGATATAACAAATGTGCGCCAACTAAACCTGTTCCTCCTGTGACTAAAATCATACTGCTAATTTAGATTTTTTTCATTGATAAATGTATCTTTGCCATCTGATAAATTTACAATGATGAAAAACTTTATTGAGGAATTAAAATGGAGAGGAATGTTGCACGATAGCATGCCAACAACAGAAGAACATTTGTTAGAAAGTATGCGAAGTGCTTATGTAGGTTTTGACCCAACTTCAGATTCTTTACATATTGGTAATTTGGTTCCTATTATGTTATTGGCACATTTTCAAAGATGTGGACATCAACCTATAGCTTTAGTTGGAGGTGCAACTGGTATGATTGGAGATCCTTCTGGTAAATCTGCAGAACGTAATTTATTGGATGAAAAAACATTACGTCATAATCAAGAAGCTATTAAAGCACAGTTAAGTCACTTTTTAGATTTTACTTCTGATGCTGATAATGCTGCTGTTTTAGTGAATAATTACGATTGGATGAAAGATTTTTCGTTCTTAGAATTTATTAGAGATGTTGGAAAACACATCACTGTAAATTATATGATGGCTAAAGATTCTGTAAAAAACAGAATTGGTACAGAATCTAAAGAAGGAATGTCTTTTACCGAGTTTACCTATCAATTAGTGCAGGGTTATGATTTCTTGCATTTATATCAAAATAACAACGCTTCTATTCAAATGGGAGGTTCTGACCAGTGGGGAAATATTACCACAGGAACAGAATTAATTAGAAGAATTGGTGGCGGTAAAGGATATGCAATTACTTGTCCTTTAATCACAAAATCTGATGGTTCTAAATTCGGAAAATCTGAAGGTGGAAATGTTTGGTTAGATGCCAAAAGAACATCACCTTATAAATTTTACCAATACTGGTTAAATGCTTCTGATGAAGATGCAGAGAAGTATATTAAAATCTTTACGTTTCTAGACAAAGAAACCATTGATGCTTTAATTGCAGAACACACAGAAACTCCACATTTACGTTTGTTACAAAAGAAAATTGGTGAAGAAGTTACTGTATTGGTTCATGGAGAGGAAGCTTTAGAAAATGCCATAAAAGCTTCTAACATTTTATTTGGAAAATCTACTGCTTCTGATTTAAAATCATTAGACGAACAAACTTTTTTAGATGTGTTTGATGGTGTACCACAAGCCTCTGTAACTTCTGCTGATATTGAAGAAGGTTTGGATATGATTGGTGCTTTAGCTGCCAAAACCAACTTCTTAAAATCGAATGGTGAAGCAAGAAGAGCGTTAAAAGAAAATGCAATTTCTGTAAATAAAGAAAAGGTTAAAGAAGATTTTACGATTTCTAAAGCAGATTTAATTGCTAATAAATACGTATTATTACAAAGAGGTAAAAAGAATTACTTTTTATTGAATGTAACCGATTAAAAATGATAACGCCAATAGAAGAACTAGATTTTAGCAACCTTTTTGCAGTTGTTATAACCATTCTTCTATTGGCGTTTTTTGTTTTTATTAGATATTTAGTTTTCTCTGGAGCCTATCATTTTTTCTTTTTCAATCTCTTTAAAAAGAAATTTCAAAAACGATTTTTAAGCAAGAAAAAGCTAAAAAGGAAACAGTTACTCAAAGAAATTTATTGGTCTACTTTAAGCGGACTCATTTTTGCCGTTTTTATGGTTTTGTGTTACTATTTATGGAGCATAAACGCCACTTTAATTTACACAGACATTTCTAAATACACTCTTTTGTATGTACCTTTAAGTGTTTTTCTTTTTTTGTTTTTACAAGACACTTATTATTATTGGGCTCATAGATGGATGCATCACCCAAAAGTGTATAAATACGTGCATTTAGTGCATCATAAAAGCATTCATACTTCTGTATGGACTTCTTTTTCTTTTCATCCTTTAGAAACCATTTTACAAGCACTTTTTTTACCACTCATCATTTCTATTTTGCCAATGCATTTTTATGTAATCATTGCAGTTTTAAGTATTATGACAATTTCTGCTACCATAAATCATGCTGGTGTAGAAATTTATCCTTCAGGAAAATTTGGAAAATGGTTTCAACTTATTTTTATTGGAGCTACCCATCACGATAAACATCATACCAAATTCAATTATAATTACGGATTGTATTTTACTTTTTGGGATAGAATAATGAAAACAGAGTTTGAAGTAAAAACAAAAAGAGCAGAATAAATTCTGCTCTTTTCTAATAGATTATTTACAAACTCCCCCAAGTTTGCTATCTATTTTTTTTTATTTTTTGCCAATTTTTATCCGCTTTTTTCTTGATTTCATCTGCACCTTCTTCTTGCCAAAGTTTTAGTGTATTTGTGCCCCAAGCATTGTAAAACAAATACAATTTACCTTCTCTAATTTCGAAAGTTTTAGGGTTTATGGATACTTTTTCTCCTTTTACACCAATGGCATAGGCACAATAACCACCGTAAGCAGGAATGTATTTTTTTGGTGATTTTTTAAAAGTTTCTAAGTTTTCTTTTGTAGAAAACTTGAATTTTACTCCATCATAAGTTGTGGCAAATTTTTTATCTCCTTTTATAACTTTGTCATTAAAATAAGCAACTACATCATAACCTTGGGCAACATATCCTTTTTTTACATTATAGTCTTGTGCAAAAAAAGTAGTGGAAATAGTAAGTAGAAATAGTGTGATAAACGTTTTCATTTGTCGAATTTTAGACCATAGTCGATGAAAACAAGAATGAATTACACTTTTTGTTAATTATTTTTAAAAATTTATAACACCATCAAATTACAACCACGAATATCAGAATTGTCAAAGCGTCCAATAATTTCAAAGGTTCCGTTTTGATAGACTTTTCCTAAATCTTGTGTGGCAATAAAAGAACAAGAATTATAATTCGCCAAATCAATTACGTTAATTCCGCCTGTTTTTCCTGATTGCTGAATGGTTAACGCGTCTTCTGTATCTCTGGTTAGAATTTTCATCCAAGGAGGTGTTTCAAAAACGCCATTTCCTTTAGAATATCCTTGACTTAACAGTTCTGTCATTCCGTATTCTGAGTGAATGTTGTCCACACCAAAACCGTTTTGTAAAATCTGATGTAATTCTTGACGAACTAATTCTTTTCTTTTGCCTTTCATTCCTCCAGTTTCCATAATTATGGTGTTTTTTAGGTTGAATTGTTGTTGTTCTACCAAATCTAACAATGCAAAAGAAACTCCTATTAGCAACACTTTTTGACCTTTTTCGTCTAATTCTATGAGTTTTTCAGTTAATTCTTGCAAATTATTGAGGTAAAACCCACTTTCTGAATTCTTTGTTTTTTTAATTAAATCATCCACCATAAAAACCAAAGAAGAACCTATTCTTTCTAAATAATTAGGTAACAATGCCAGCACTACATAGTCTGTGATTTTTCCATAAAAATTTGCAAATCCTTTTAAGTAACTTTCTTTATAAACTTCGATGTCTGTTACGTAGTGTTTGCTAGTGGTTTGTCCTGTTGTGCCAGAACTGGTAAAGGTTTCTTGTACTTCATCTAAAGAAGAGATTACTTTTCTGCTTTTGAAAAATTGAATCGGCAAAAACGGAATTTCTTCTACTTTTTTAACATCGGAAGGATGCATATATAACAAGTCGCAAAAAGAACGATACACCTTATTATTTTTAAACTGATGCCTAAAAATTTCTATAGTAATTTGAGTAAAATCTTTTTCAGATTGTATGCTGAAAATTCGTTCTTTCATAATTTTTACAAAAATACCATTATTCAACGCAACCTTTTTAAATTTTTTACATCTTGTAGATATGAAAGTAATTTTTATCTTTTTTTCGATTGTTTTTTTAACTTCTTGTCCAAATGAAACAGGTATTTTAGAAGTTGAGAAAACTTTAATAATTGCATCCAAAAAAGTAGAATGTGTAGGTGTAAGTAGCCAACAATGTTTTTTAATAAAAGAAAACGAACAACAAAGTTGGGAATATTTTTATGACTCAATTAATGATTTTAATTACGAAGAAGGTTTTGAATATGTAATTTTAGTAATAGAAGAAGAAATCGAAAATCCCCCTCAAGATGCATCATCAATTAAATATTCTCTTGTAAAGGTTATTTCTAAAATTAAAAAAACTTCAGAAAATTTACCCAATTAATTATGAAACTTAAAAGCCTCTTTGTTCTTTTTTTTTCAGTTGTAATTCTTTCTTGCGAAAGCAATGAAACGGTTATAAATTCAGATAATTTATTAATAGGTTATTGGGTAGAACCTAGTTATAATGGAGAAATTACAACTTTTAAAAGAAGTAGTTCAATGCCAAAAGAAAGTTATGGTATGAGCTTTAATGCAAATAATATATTCATCGAACGTACTTCTGGCTTTTGCGGAACACCACCCCTTACTTATTTTAATGTTCAAGGAACATTCGAATTAGAAAATACAATTATTAGTATATCTACTAATAGTTATCCCAGTAATTTTGCCTGGAGAATTGTATCTATTTCAGAAACAGAATTAGTGGTTAAAAGAGAGATTACAGATCAAGAAAAGGAGCATAGAAAGTTAATGGATTTGTTTAATGACATTAGCAATTTAGCCTATTCAAAAGCATGCTCTAATTCATTAGATTGGTCATATGTGGCTTATGGTGTTAAGGCTTGTGGAGGACCACAAGGTTACATACCTTATTCAAAAAATATAGATACCAAAGCCTTTTTAAAAAAGGTAGAAGAATATTCGAAAGCAGAAAAAGAATTTAATATTAAATGGGGAATTGCTTCAGATTGTGCTGTTGTAAATCCTCCCAAAAGCATAGAATGCAAAAATAATTACCCAATTTTAAAATATTAATAAACAATTATAAATGAAGAAAATTATTATACTTTTATTAGGAGTGCTTGTGTTGACCTCTTGTTTAGAAAGTAATGATAGAATAAATTTTGATTATGAGCTTTTGCCAATTGATGAGTATACAGTTCCAAACTCTTTTACACTAGGAGAAAAAGACACAGTTAATTTAAAATATACTTTTAAAAACGGATGTTATAGCTTAGATAATGTGTATTACGAATACCAAGATACAGCTAGAATAGTTGCTATTAGTGCCTTGGTAGAGTTAGATAAAGCTTGTACAGAAGCAATCGTACAATATGAATATAATTTAATTGTAACAGCAACCCAAGAAGAAGATTATGTGTTTAAATTTTGGAAAGGAAAAGATAGTAATGGTGAAAATATTTTTGATGAAGTGATAGTTCCTGTAAATTAGACGCATCAAACTAAAAGAACTCATAGCAAAATGTTGCCAACAAGAATTGGCTGCTCAATCAGAATTATATCAATTATATGCTGATGTTCTTTTTACGTTGTGTTTAAAATACTCGAAGAATTATCAAGATGCAGAAGATACATTACAAGATAGTTTTATTACTATTTTTGATAAAATTAAACAATACAAAAATAAAGGTTCTTTTGAAGGTTGGTTAAAACGGATTACAATTCGAACAGCTATTCAAAAATATAGAGATAAAGCACCTTTACAAATTATAAAAGAATTGCCTTTTAAAGAAGAGGTAGAAGAATTAAATATAGAAAATACAACTCTCAGTCTAGATGTTTTATTAGATTTTATTCAACAATTACCAGATAGATATAGATTAGTTTTTAACTTATATGTTTTGGATAGTTATTCTCATAAAGAGATTGCAGAATTACTTAACATTACTCAAGGAACATCAAAATCGAATCTGTCTAGAGCTAGAAAAATATTAAAAGAAAAGTTAGAAATTCATCAGAAAAAAATAAAAGAAGCTTAAACAATGAACAATAAAGATTTAGATAGGTTATTTCAAGAGAAACTCAAAAATTTGGAGGCAACTCCAAATGCAAGGGTATGGAATAATATTGAATCTAAACTAAAAAAGAACAAAAGAAGAGTTGTTCCCTTTTGGTGGTATGCAAGCGGAGTTGCGGCTTTATTTATTTTAGGCCTTTATCTATTTCCTTTTTCTAATAATGATGATATTCTTGACAAAAATGATTCCAAAATTATAATAACTGAAGCTCCAAAAGAAGCAAAAGAAACAGATGTTGTTACTAAAAATAATTCTATAATTCAACAAAAAAATGACCAAGAAAAAGTAAGAATTGTTAATGAAAAAAGAACCTTTATTAAAGGTTATGCTAAAAAGAAAGAAACTCTTAAAAAATCTGATGAAACAAAGAAGTTAGTTAGCAGAAAAAACGCTATGAAAAAGAATTTTTTAGCTAACAATTCTTTAGATAAAAACGAAATCAAGATTGCGAATAAGAAAGAAATTGAAAGTTTGAATAACAAAGAGGTTACTAAAAAAGAAAAAAACAAAATTATAGAGAATAAATCACTAACAAAAAAAGTTAATTTTTCTAAATTTATTAATAATAAAGATACTGTTATAATCACAAAATCTAAAAAAAATAAATGGGCAATTTCTCCTGTTTTTGGGTTTTTAAATTCAAATTCTTTTACAAATACCTCTCCAATAGAAAAAAACCCATCGAACTCTACAACTGGTAAAAGTTCTTTTTCTTTCGGTGTTCAGGTAGGGTATCAAATAAATAAAAAATGGAGCATACAAACGGGTATTCATAGACAACAAGTAAGCTATACTAATAGTAAAGTAACGATATTTCCTTCCGTTTCATCAAGTACATCGGTTGTAATTTTAGACAATAGTTCTAGTTTTTCACTTGAAAAAATCCAAAATCAAAACTCTAATATTTCAGATGGTTCTAAAGTAATTATTCCTAGTTTAAGGGGAGATTTAAATCAAACTTTTGGTTATATAGAAATTCCTTTTGAAATTAAATATCGTTTTTTGAGTATTAAAAAATTCGATACTCAAATTGTAGCAGGCTTTAGTTCATTGTTTTTAAATAAAAATGAAATAAATTTAAAGACACAATTTCAATCTGAATTTGGAAGAGTGAATAACTTAAATAATATAAACTTTAGTGGAAACTTTGGTTTTGACTTTAATTATTTAGTATCAAAAAAATGGTCTATTAACTTTAATCCAATGTTTAAAACTCAATTAAATACATTTAGTAATAATGCTAATGGATTTTCTCCATTTAACATTGGACTTTATACTGGCGTTAGATATCGATTTTAACCTTTTAACGCTTTTTTTTTAACATTTAACTTTTTTTTTAATTGTTTTAACGAAAAATTTTAACGATAATTTAATTAACTATTTAATTTTGTGTTACTGATTTTAAATTAGAAAAAGAAAATGACGTTTTTAGCAACTACATATAGAACCCTAAGCGGAACTAAAGAAATTATAGAAATACCTAACAAAAAAGAAACAGAATGGGTTATTTATGAGAATGGAAAACCTAAATATTATACTGATTTTTATGACTTAGAAATAGAATCTAATGCGATGATGAACAGTTTGGTATTATGTACAAAAAGATCTTTAGATGAAGTTTTAGAACTTATAAATAAAAAAAACGATATCAAATTATCTGTTCCAAAAATTTCGCGTTTAGGTTTTAAAAAGAAAATTAAGTCTGTAGAAAAAGAATTAGATTTAGAACCTATACCAGAAAAATGGTTAGCCTATTCTTTATAGATTTTTACAGTTAGTTTCCCTTTATCATCCATAGAAGCTCTATACATTCCTGCTGTATTAAATTCAAAAGACATATTTCCTTCTTTATCTAAAGCTACAACACCGCCTGTGCCACCAAGTTTAGTAAGCTTGTTTTGTATAACATCTTTTGTGGCTTCTTTTAAAGTTTTTTGTTGATATTCCATTTGTGCAGAAATATCATAAGCAACTTGACTTCTAATAAAGTATTCTCCCCAACCTGTAGATGAAACCCCACACGTTCTATTATTAGCATAGGTTCCAGAACCAATAATTGGAGCGTCTCCAATTCTTCCCCATCTTTTATTGGTCATTCCACCTGTTGATGTTCCTGCAGCAATATTCCCCTGTTTATCTAAAGCTACACAACCTACAGTTCCGAACTTTGCATTTTTAATATCTGCATCATAAAAAGCAGCTTTTTTGTTATTATGATCTAACTCAGTTTTATTTCTGTTTTTTATTTTTTGTAGAGAATTGTAACGTCTATCTGTGTAAAAATAACTTGGGTCAACAATTTTTAGCCCTTTTTCTTTAGCAAATTTAGAAGCGCCTTTTCCTGAAAGCATTACATGGTCTGAATCTGTCATTATTTTAATCGCCAACTCTATTGGACTTTTTACATTTGTAACTCCTGCAACTGCTCCTGCATTTAGGGTTTTTCCATCCATAAAAGAAGCATCTAATTCGTTGGTTTCTTCATGGGTAAATACAGCACCTTTTCCAGCATTAAACAATGGAGATTCTTCCATGACTTGAATAGTTTTCATCACTGCATCTTGGCAAGTCCCTCCATTTTCTAATATTGCATATCCTCGTTTTATAGCTTCCTCTAGTTTTGCTTTATAAGCAGCTTCTTTTTCTGCAGACATATTTTTCTTTAAAATTGTTCCAGCTCCTCCATGAATAATAATTGCAAAATCATTAACTTTTTTATTTGTTGTAATATCTGAATCTATATCAACATCATAATTTTGTTTTGACTTTGGTTTACAACATAAAATTAAAGTAATTGATAAAACTAAAAATGTTATTCTCTTCATTTTAATTGTTATTTATTAAACAAATTGCATGTTTTTGTTTAATTTATTTGTTTGTAATATTATTTGTAAATTCGTTTTTCGAATTTAAACAACATAAACGAAACTACAAAATGACTGATTTTGGAATGGACAAAGCCTTAAAACATCTAGGGTTACAAGATATAAATAATGGAACATCAACAGGGCAAGAAAATTTTTCTTATGGAGAAATCATAGCATCTTATTCTCCAGTAGACGGAAGATTAATTGGTAAAGTAAAAGCATCTACCAAAGAAGATTATGAAAAAGTAATGGAAACTGCAACTAAAGCATTTTTATCATTTAGAGATATTCCTGCTCCACAAAGAGGAGAAGTTGTTCGTCAGTTTGGTAATAAACTTCGAGAAAAGAAAGAAGCCTTAGGTAAATTGGTTTCTTATGAAATGGGAAAAAGTTACCAAGAAGGTTTAGGAGAAGTACAAGAAATGATTGACATCTGCGATTTTGCAGTTGGATTGTCTAGACAATTAAATGGCCAAACCATTCCTTCTGAGAGACCTGGACATGTTATGAGAGAGCAATGGCATCCTATAGGCGTTGTTGGTATTATATCTGCTTTTAACTTTCCTGTAGCAGTTTGGGCATGGAACACTGCTTTGGCTTGGATTTGTGGAGATGTTTGTGTTTGGAAAGCATCAGAAAAAACACCTTTATGTGCGGTAGCTTGTCAGAATATTATTGCAGAAGTTTTAAAACAAAATAACTTGCCAGAAGGAATTTCTTGTATTATAAATGGAGATTATAAAGTAGGTGAAATGATGACTAATGATGCTAGAATACCTTTAGTCTCTGCAACTGGTTCTACCAGAATGGGAAGAATTGTTGGAACAACAGTTGCAAAGCGTTTTGGAAAATCGTTGCTAGAATTGGGGGGTAATAATGCTATCATTATTACACCAAGCGCAGATTTAAAAGTTGTTGTTCCTGGTGCTGTTTTTGGTGCAGTGGGAACTTGTGGACAACGTTGTACTTCTACACGTCGTTTAATTATTCATGAATCTGTTTATGATAAAGTAAAAGAGGCAATTGTTGGTGCTTACCAACAAATAAAAATAGGAAATCCTTTGAATGAAAACAATCATGTGGGACCATTAATTGATAAAGAATCTGTAAACACTTATTTAGCTGCGATTGAAAAAGCAAAAGATGAAGGTGGAGCTATTTTGGTAGAAGGTGGTGTTTTAGAAGGAGAAGGTTATGAATCTGGTTGCTATGTAAAACCGGCAATTATTGAAGCTGAAAATCATTTTGAAATTGTACAACATGAAACGTTTGCACCAATTTTATATTTGATGAAATATACTGGAGAACTAGAAAATGCTATAGAAAAACAAAACGGAGTTGTCCAAGGTTTGTCTTCATCAATTATGACAAACGAGTTAAAAGAAGCAGAGAAATTCTTGTCTTACGCGGGTTCTGATTGTGGAATTGCCAATGTAAATATTGGAACTTCTGGCGCAGAAATTGGAGGTGCTTTTGGTGGTGAAAAAGAAACAGGAGGTGGTCGTGAATCTGGTTCCGATGCTTGGAAAGTGTATATGAGAAGACAAACAAATACCATTAATTATTCTGATGAATTGCCTTTAGCACAAGGAATTAAGTTTGATTTATAAAAAAGTCAAAATTTTAATTCAATTAAAGAAAGTTATAATTAAAAAGCTCCTACTTCTTAACAGAGTTGGGGTTTTTACTTTAATAAAATGAAATATATTTCCACTTCGAATCAAAATTTTATATATTTACATTATACGCTAAATCAGCGTGTTGGAATTGCTAATTTAATCTTTTATTATTCAAAACATCACTTTATATAATTTTATAAAAATGAGCTACATCGTATTAAACCCAAGACATATTGCAGATGCTTTTGACAGAGATATTATTATTGCAAACTTAGATTCAGGAATTTATTACACTTTAACAGGGTCTATTTGTAAACTTTTTAATGATTTACCGATAAATAAATCTGAAGCACTTAATCTTGTAAATGAAGATGAATCCATGATTAAAGTATATAATCAATTAATTGAAGAAGAAATATTTATAGAATCTCCAGTAGAAATAGACTTTAATATTAAAGGCTTAAACTCAAAAGATTCTCCTTCAATGTTAAAGAAATTTGACGACCTACAAGACTTATTGGTATTAGACCCAATTCATGAAGTAGAATCTGAGAAATGGAATTCAGATTCTAAACGATAAATAGTGAGTTTGGTTCAGGCATACTTTGAAAAAGCTTTATCTAAAATTTCCTCTGAAGAAAATATCTCTCATAAGAATTATAAAATTGGAAAAAGATCTTTTCGAGTAAATTATAACTCAGATAATATTTTAAAAGCCTTAGGAAGTAGTATCTCACATCTAACAGTTTTTCAAACCTTAGATTTTAATCTTGAGATTTTTTGCATGGATTTGTCAGTAATGAAGCACAAAATCTATAAACCAAGTTGGGTTTTAGATTCTTTTGTTAACGGTTATTCAAAAAAATTAGATACAAAGCGATTTCGAGTTTTTTATCCTTCTGAAATGAATCGTATTTATTTATTCGATCAAAAGTTAAACATAGGTCTAGCGTTGTATAATAAAATAGAACAGATTCCTTGGTGGGAAAAAACATTTTCTTTTAGATATATTTTTCATTGTTGGACTTTAGGTTTTAATGCTCAACTCATACATTCAGGAGCAATAAAGCAAAGTAAAAAAGGAGCATATTTAATTACAGGAGCAAGTGGTTCAGGTAAATCTACATCTTGTTTAAGCCTTTTAAGAGGTGGTTTTGGATACCTTGGAGATGATTATGTGTGGATAGAAAAAGAGAAAAGTTGGATGGTTTATTGCTTGTATCAAACTGCAAAAATTGTCAAATCAACTTTATATGACAGGTTTCCTGATTTAAAAAAATATGTTTTAAATAAAAATCTTATTGGAAGCGAAAAGTATGTGCTTGATCTAGGGTTCATTTATCCAAAAAAAATGTGCAAAAAAGCTAAAATTTTGGGTATTTTAATTCCTCAAATTAATCATTCTGAAGAATCAATAATTTCTAAAACAAATTCTCAGTCTGCAATATTATCAATTGCTCCAACAACTTTATATCATTTACCCCACAGTAGGGAAATCGCTTATAAAAAGATAATGAACCTTTGCGTATCAATGCCAAAATACCATTGGAATCTATCTCAATATGATGAAATCAATTCAAAAGCATTTTCAAAATTCAAATTAAATGAATAAGATTTGTACAGTTATAATTCCGGTTTTTAATGATTTTGTTAGACTTGAGAAAGCTATTCTTTCAATTCTAAATCAAAAATGTAACCTTAAGTGGGATATTATTATAATTGATGATGCTTCCGACAAAAATGATTACAATACTTTTTTCGAAAAGTTTAAAAATAACTCAATTATTCGTTTTTTTAGAAATAAAGTAAACCTTGGTCCTGCTTTTGCCAGAAACATTGGTTTAGATAATGCAATTGGAGATTATATTTCTTTTTTAGATTCTGATGATTGCTGGTCAGAAGAGAGAAGTTTTGAATTCTTTTCGTTGATTTGTTCATCCGAAGTAGATTTAGTTTGGGGGCAAACAAAATACTTTGTTGATGAAGGAGTTAATTATTCTTGGTATAAAAATGGAGATATTGTTTTCAAAAATTTAGTAGGCTCAATTGCTTATAAATTCTGTAAAAAATTATCTAAAATTAGGTTCGACCCTAGCTTAAGGTATGGAGAGGATAATGATTTTTGGTTGCAACTAGTAGACAAGAATGTTAAAATAAAAAAAACGAATTCTATTGTCCTTAATAGGTATATTCATGGGGAAAACATGACATTTAATAAAGAGTTTAATTCAAATAAAACAACATTGGAATTATTGAAAAATCGCTTAAAACAAAAATAAATATGAAAAGGACAGTAGATATAATAATACCTGTATTTAATGGTGATAAATTTATAAATGAAGCTATTGATTCAATTTTAAAGCAATCCTATCAAGATTTTAGAATTTTGATTGTTGATGATGGCTCTACTGATAATACAGTTTCTGTTGTAAAAAAGTATCTAGAAAAAAATAAAAATATTCTTCTTTTTGAACAACCTCATTTTGGGCAGCCAAAAACTATAAATCGAGGATTATCTGAAACAACTGCAGAATTTATTTGTTTTCTTGATGCCGATGATTATTGGGAAGAAACTAAGCTAGAAAAACAATTAGATTATTTTGATTCTAATAAAGATGCTTCTGCTTGTTTTACTATGATAAAAGAGTTTGAATCTTTTGAGGACAATGGTGTTGTTCAAAACTACAATGCTAGAAAAAATACTATGAAGGGAGTTTCTAAAACTACAATTATGTTTAAAAGAGGTTTATTAGAATTGTATAATTTCTTTGATGAAGATCAATTCATCGGAGTTTTTATAAATTGGTTTAGCAAAATGATAAAGGATAAAATAATTTATGATACTATAAATGAAGTTCTTGTACACAGAAGGGTTCATGACACTAATTTTACTAAAACTATAAATAGAATGGATTATTTACAATTTCTAAAAAAACATCTAAAAAGCGGCTAATATTTTATGCGTTTTTATTTAAAACTATCTAGTTTTTTCGGCTTTATAAAATATCTTAAGGAAATGGAAATATTCTCTAGTAAGACTTTTTATAAAGGTACCTTTGTTGGAATTTTTGCTATTTCTTTTTCTCTTTTATGGCCACTATTATTCGCTAAATCGTTTATAGGAATTCAAGAAGGTACAATTAATTATAGTTTAATTAGTATTACCATAATTAGTTTTCTATTAGCTCAGTTTTTGTCTTATTATCAAGTCAAGATTAATATTAATTCTGTAGATGAATTTTCAAGCAATTCAATAAAAAAGCTAAGAGAATCTATATTGAGTTTAACTTGGGCTAAATATAAGGTTATCGATAGAGTTTATTTGGTAGATGTATTTATGACTTATTTTTGGAGAATAAGAGCTGGTGTACTACAATTATTAAGTCAGTTTATACCTAATATTTTAATCTCTTTTTTTTTGGCTGTTTTTGTTGTATTGTTTTTTCCTAAACTATTTTTAATATTTAGTATACTCTATTTTATTACGTTATTGATTCAAGTCATTAGTTCAATAAAAGTCAGTGTATTTGTCGATAAATTTCATGACTCATGGAAGACTCAAACATTTAACCTCAATAAATTTTTTGATCAATTATTATTACTTAAAATGGGTAGAAATAATAAAAAATCAGAATCTTTATTTATGAACGAATCGGAAATTTTTATAAAAAGTAATAGTAGAGTTTTAAACTCTAAATCATCATTAAAAATTCTAGATCAATCTATAAACATTCTTGCTAAAATTATTTTTATATTGTTTGGAGTATTTCTTATTAAGCAAAAAGAAATGACATGGTCTGAACTTATAATTGTGTTTTTTGTTTTAAATATTATTCAAACAAAACTTTCTACGATTCCAACAAATTTATTGAGTATTTTAGATGCGTATTTTTCATATTTAAAAATCATCAAACTTTTTGATATAAAAAGTCTTCATAATACAGTTGAAAGAAAATCAGTATCTAAAACTTTTAATGATATTCAAAGTATTAAATTTAAAAGCCTGTCTATTTCTATTGGAGAAAAAAAACTAATAAATTCAATTGATGTTAATTTAAAAAAAGGCAATCTTTATTTAGTAAATGGGATTAATGGTAGCGGAAAAACGACATTAATTGAAACAATTCTTGGGATGCATCCCGCTATCTGTAAACAAATAATTGTAAATAAGAATATTATATCTAGTAAAGAATATATTAGTTATAAATGTAATTTTTCTTATGTCCCGCAAGAAGTAAATTTATTTAGTTCTAGTATAAGAGAAAATTTATTATTTGGAAATGAAATTGAATTTAAGAGCATAAAAGAACACTTTTTATGGGCAAATCAATTAGATGAGGAGAGATTTATAGGCGAAAATGGTAAAGGCCTTTCTGGAGGTGAAAAGAAAAGACTTGTTATTCTTAGAGAAATCTTCTATCCCTCGAGTTTAATTGTTTTTGATGAACCCGAAAATGATTTGGATGATGCATCGTTAAATTTTTTTACTAAGCTTATTAATGAACTTAAAAATGATAAAATTATTATTGTGGTAACACACTCTAATTCCTTTATAAATAATCTAGAATTTAAAAAAATTCTTTAACATGAATATCAATGATATTGTTTTAAAAGCCTGCTTATCAAAAACAAAAAAAGACTTTAGTAAATGGAACTGCGATCTAAATAAATATGAAAATCTTGACTTATTAGATGGAAGAGGAGCTAAATTAGTTCCTTTTTTTCTATCAAAACTTAATCAATATCAGCTAGATTCTGTTCATCAAGAAAGACTTAAAGTTATATATAGATATTTTTGGCTTAAATCTAACTTTTTAGAGCATGAGACCAAACAAGTCTGTGAAATGTTAAAAAAAATAAGTGTAGAGCCTTTAATTTTTAAAGGGATGAGTCTTGCATATAATTATGATAACATAGCCTACAGACCTACATCTGATATAGATATACTTATACCATATGATAAGTTTAATCCTGCTTTGCGATTATTAAACAAAAACGGTTATATATTTCCAAAATCATATTTTAGTTTAATAAACTTTTTTTCAAAGTGGAATTATAATTTTAATAGTCATGCTTTCTCTATATTACATAAAAAGAAAAAAATTGAACTAGACTTGCATTGGAGTATAAGTCATTTGTTAACAAAAAAAGGATTAGATTATATTTTATTAAATGCAGTTCCTCACCCTAAGTTTAAAAATGCTAAAATTCCAATACTTGAACATGAAGCTTATATTTCTATAATTCATGGATATTATTCTACACATTATGAAAATTGGGCGATAGATTTATTAATGATGAAAAACTTAAAAAATAAGTTTAACATTGATGAGCTTTGGAAAATTGCTGAAATTGATAATAAAATGGACGTCTTTCATGCTGCTTTAATAAAATTAAAAAAATTTGATATTGATTTTAGAAAGGTAACTTTTAATTTTTTTGACAAAAATAATCTTTTAATAAAAAAGAAATCTAAGTACTCCATTAAACAAAAGCTGTACAATATTAAATATCAATTTTACCGTATTTATGGGTGTAATCTTTCTTTTTTTGAAAGAAATTATATATTTCTTCAAATGCTAATTTTTCAAATTATTCATAAAGTTTTTTATGCCTCAGAAATTAATAAATATTTCAAGGAATATAAATAAAGCCCTGTTTTTTTTATGAATTGTGATAAAATTAAACAAATGAAGAAAGTATCAAGGTGTTCATTTGTTAAGAAATTAGCTCTATACCCTTTTTACCAACAATTATTTCCTGTGATAAACTTCTGACCAAGAAAACATAGATTTATTATGGAAAAAATTGAATATTGCGCTTTGTGGTTTGGGGCGTTATGCAAATATACTAGCAAAAGGTTTGGCAGAGTATAAGCTTAGTATATTATATGAAATAATAACTGTAACTTTTGGAAAAACAGAAAGATGGAAAAGCAAGTATATTATTTCACAAAAGAATATTTATAATAACGAAAACTTTCCATCAATTTTATATTTGATGAAGTATAAAGGACAACTAAAAATCCATCGAAAAATAAAAAGGAGTTGTTCAAGGGTTATCTACTTCAATTATGAAAATGAGATGAAAGAAGTAGAAAAATTCTTGTCTTATACCCGGGTTCTGATGCTTGGAAAGTGTATATGAGAAAACAAACAAATAACATTAATTATTCTGATGAATTACCCTTAGCACAAGGAATTAAGTTTCATCTATAGAAAACAGCAATTTAAGTTATTACTTAAGCAAAAAGTGTAGCAAATGCTTCTTCTATTTTACCTACTAAAATAAGTTTGATGCCGTAGTTTTTTCTTGGAATTTTATTGTATTTTGATACAACAAAACTCCTATAACCTAATTTCTCAGCTTCAGTAATGCGTTGATCGATTTTTGATACAGGTCTTATTTCTCCTGCTAAACCCACTTCTGCCGCAAAACACACATTTGGATTTATTGCGACGTCTTGATTACTTGATAAAATGGCAGCTACTACTGCTAAATCTATAGCAGGATCATCCACATTAATGCCACCAGTAATGTTTAAAAACACATCTTTTGCGCCCAATTTAAAACCTGCTCTTTTTTCTAAAACCGCCAATAACATATTCAGTCTTTTTAGATTATAACCTGTTGTAGAACGTTGAGGTGTACCATAAACCGCAGTAGAAACTAAGGCTTGAATTTCTATCATTAAAGGACGAATACCTTCTAAAGTTGAGGCAATTGCGGTTCCGCTTAAATCGGCATCTTTCTTAGAAATTAATATTTCTGATGGATTGGAAATTTCTCGCAAACCATTAGAAAGCATTTCATAAATCCCCAATTCTGAAGTTGAACCAAATCTGTTTTTCTGACTTCGTAAAATTCTGTAGGTGTGATTTCTGTCGCCCTCAAATTGTAAAACAACGTCTACCATATGTTCTAAAATTTTTGGTCCTGCAATGTTTCCTTCTTTGTTGATGTGACCAATTAATAAAACTGGAGTTGCGGTTTCTTTGGCAAATTTTATGAGTTCAGCTGATGTTTCTCGTATTTGAGAAATACTTCCAGGAGAAGCTTCAATTGAATTGGTGTGTAAAGTTTGTATGGAATCAATTACCAAAACTTCGGGTTCTGTTTCTTCAATATTTTTGAAGATTTGTTGGGTATTGGTTTCTGTTAAAATTAAACAATTAGAGTTTTCTGCATCCAAACGTTCTGCTCTCATTTTTATCTGAGATTGACTTTCTTCACCAGAAACATACAACACTTTTTGACTAATATTTAAGGCAACTTGTAATAATAAAGTCGATTTTCCAATTCCTGGTTCACCACCTAAAAGTGTTACAGAACCTTTAACTAAGCCACCACCTAAAACTGTATCTAACTCGTTGTTATTGGTTACAACTCGTTCTTCTGGATTTAGAACAATATCAGCAATTTTTAAAGGTTTATTTATAGTCTGTTTTGCAGTTGTAGATTGTTTCCAAACTCGTTTTTCTTCTTTTTGAATTACTTCTTCTACAATAGTATTCCACTCTTTACAAGCGCCACATTGTCCTACCCATTTTGCGTGTTGTGTGCCACAGTTCTGACAGAAAAAAGTTGTTTTGGTTTTGGCCATTTTTTTGAGTTGCAAAGGTTGAAAGTTTCAAAGTTACAAAGTTTGTAAATAATGATGTACTTTTTTGCAGAATATAATGTTGGCGGATAGTTGCGTTAGCGATTGAAACGACATCCTTTTTGCTCTTTTGCAAAAAGATATAGTGGAAAGCGCGACCTTTAGGGAACGCCCAACTTCTCGATACAATTTTTAAAAAATTACTCGAAGTTATTTATTCTTATTATAAATTGGTAAAAACAAGAATGCTAAACCTCCAAAAACGATAATCATTGCGGTTTGCGCAGTCCACATAATCCAACCAAAAGCGGTAGCAGGTTCTGTAGGAATATCGAACAAAGCCAAAGCTCCAGCCACAGCTATTGGGTACAAACCAATTCCGCCATTGGTAGCAGCAATACTAAAGCCACCAGCAATAAAACCGATTAGAATTCCGCCTAAAGGAACATTTAAACCTTCGATTGCAGGAATTGTTGCCCAAAACATAGCCACATACATCGCCCATATAAATACTGTGTGAAAAATAAAAGCCCATTTATTTTTCATTTTAAAGATGCTTGTAACGCCTTCAATTAAGCCAGAAACAAAGGTTTTAATTTTTAGTAAAATTCCTGATTTTGCTTTTTTAACAAAAGATGTAAAAACATAAAAACCAATACTTAAAACAGCTAAACCAATGATGATTTTTGTTGGGTCGAAATTTTTAGTTAATAGTTCGTAGATAAAATCGAATTGGACAAAAAGTGTGATTAAAATGATACATAACATCATAATTAAATCGGCAATTCTTTCTGCAACTATGGTTCCAAATCCTTTTTCAAACGGCACATCTTCGTAGTTTGTTAATACCAAAGCTCTAGAAACTTCACCTGCTCTTGGTAGTGCTAAATTGACTAAATACCCAACTAAAACAGCGAGAACACTGTTGGTGAATTTAGGTTTAAACCCTATAGGTTCTAACATAAATTTCCATCTGTAAGCTCTTGACAAATGGCTTAAAATTCCGAAGAAAAGTCCGAGGAAAATCCAGCTATAATTAGCTTCTTTAAAATAGCCGATTAAAACATCAATAGATATTTTAGAGATAGAATACCAAACTAAAAAACCTCCCAAAACGAGAGGTAGTATAATTTTTAAGGTTTTTTTAATGTTCAAAATTATGTAAGTGTATTGTCTTTTTCGTTAGGAAAAACTAATGATGGTTTAAAGTTTTTAGCTTCTTCAAAATCCATAAATCCGTATACAATTAAAATTAAAACATCTCCCACAGCAACTCTTCTTGCAGCAGCTCCATTTAATGTAATTTCTCCACTTCCTCTTGGACCAGGAATAGCATAGGTTTCTAAACGCTCTCCATTATTATTATTTACTATCTGAACTCTTTCGCCTTCGATAATGTTGGCAGCATCCATCAAATCTTCATCAATGGTAATGCTTCCTATGTAATTTAAATCTGCACCTGTAACTTTTACACGGTGGATTTTAGACTTTACTACTTGTACTAACATGCTGCAAAAATAGGTTTTTTTTGGTTACTAATTTTTTAATTGAATGTTATCAATCAATCTAATTTTACCTGCAAATACCGCAATAAAAGCACGATATTTTTTGTTAGATTCTTTATTTTTTATGGTTTCTAATGATTTTTCTTCAGCAATCGTAAAATATTCTAACTCTAATAAAGATTGCTTTTTAAACTGATTTTCTACCCATTCAGATACATCATTAGCATTTTCTGTGCCAAATTTCTTACGTGCTTTTTTTAGTGTTTTATAGATAAAAGGCGCAGCATTTCTATGCGCTTCAGTTAATCTAGCATTTCTAGAACTCATTGCTAAACCATCAGCTTCTCTAAAAATAGGACAACCTTTAATTTTTACATTTAAACGGTGCTTTTTTACCATTTTTTTGATGATTTGTAATTGCTGAAAATCTTTTTGCCCAAAGTAGGCCTTGTGGGGTTCTACAATTTCAAAAAGGGTTTTTACAATTGTGCCAACTCCATCAAAATGACCCTCTCTAAAATTTCCTTCCATTTGATGTTCTAAACCATCAAAATCGAATTTTTTAGATGAAACATTATCGTCATAAATTTCCTTTACAGATGGTAAAAACAAAACGTCACAAGACACACTTTCTAACAATTGGATATCTTCATCAATAGTTTTTGGGTAATTGATTAAGTCTTCTTTTTTATCAAATTGAGTTGGATTTACAAAAATACTTACCACCACAAAATCATTTTTTTTCTGTGCTTTTTTTATTAAAGATAAATGCCCCCTGTGTAAAGCTCCCATAGTTGGCACTAAACCAATGGATTTATTTTGCTCTTTACAGGTTGATAAATACGTTTTTAATTCTAGTTTCTTCGTAAAAATTTTCATCCTTAAAAATTAAGTAAAGTCTGCAAACTTACCATTTTAACACGATATTAGCATAAAAATTTGTATTTTTGCGCTTCTTATAAAAAGAGTTTGATTTAATGAAGGACAAGAGAATATTATTTGTTTCCTCGGAAGTAGTTCCTTACTTACCAGAAACAGAATTATCATCAACAGCCTTTAATGCTGCGAAAAACGCACATTCTAAAGGAGTACAAACAAGAATTTTTATGCCAAGGTTTGGTGTCATTAATGAAAGAAGACATCAGTTACACGAAGTTATTCGTTTATCTGGAATGAATTTGGTTGTGAACGATATGGATATGCCATTAATTATTAAAGTAGCATCTATTCCAAAAGAAAGAATGCAAGTTTATTTTATAGATAACGAAGAATACTTTAAAAGAAAGGCGGTTTTTACTGATGAAGATGATAATTTGTTTCCTGACAATGATGAAAGAGCGATATTCTTTGCCAAAGGTGTTGTTGAAACAGTAAAAAAATTAAACTGGGCTCCAGACATTATCCACGTTCATGGATGGATGGCTTCTTTACTTCCATTATACATTAAAGAATTTTACAAAGAAGAACCATTATTTACAGAAAGTAAAATAGTTACTTCGCTTTATGAGAGTAGTTTTGAAGGTACTCTTAATGAAAAACTTTCAGAAAAAGTTAAATTTGATTTTGAAAGCGAAGATAAATTAGCAACAATTAAAACACCAAGCTATACAAATATTTTAAAAAGTGCCATAGAAAATTCCGATGCTATTATTCATGGTAGTGAAGAAGTTTCGGATGAATTAAATTCTTTTATAAAAGAGAAAGAGGTGGCCGTTTTAGATTATCAATCTGAGAATTTGAAAGAAAGTTATTTAAATTTTTATGCCGAATTAATTGAGGCTAATTAATTGTAAAGTTGTGAGAAAATATTATAGAAAAAGCACATTAGCTTGCGCTTTAGCTTTGTTATTTGTAAGTGTAATATCTTGTGAAAAAGATTTTGCAGAAATAGGAACAAGTGTTATTAGTAATACTAAATTTGGAGTAAAAGATACAATATTAGAGGTGTTTGTTACCCAGAAAGATATAGACGCAGTAAGAGGAGATAATATTGTTGTAGGTTCAACTGGAGATTTTTGGCTAGGTGTTTATGCTAACGATGATTATGAAAAAATAGAGTCATCTTTGGTAACACAATTAGCAACTCAAGGAAATATAACTTTAAATGATGGAGCCTCTGAAACAACAACCATTACGACCAGTATGGATAATGCTTTTTTAAAGTTTCCATACGTTGCAACTTTAAATGGAAAAAAAGATGTAACTGTAAAAATTAACGGAAAAGACAGTACTTTTATGGTGCCTTCTTACACTTTAGACAATGTTCTCGGAACAACTGCTAAAGGAGTAAGTTTAAAAGTTTACAGAAATAACACTTATTTAAGTGAACTTGATCCTCAAAACCCAGCCAAAGTAAACTCTTATAAATCAGATGCAGTTTATGAAAAAGGAGATTTGTTAAGTAAAGATGCTAACTTTACATTTATCCCTAATGCTAATGATACAATATATATTTATGACAGGTATTTAAAAAATGGTACGAGTTTTAAAGATACTTTAAAGTTAACAAATGCAAATCCATTTTTAACGATTCCTTTAGATGTCAATAAAATAAAAACAATTCTTTTTGACAAGATAAATTCTTCTGAATTAACTACCCAAGAGGCACTAAATGATTATTTTAGAGGATTAATTATTGAAGCATCTGGAGATGAAAATTCACTGGTTCCTTTTAGTTTTGTCAATCTAGGACAACAATTTTTAACACCTAGTTTAGAAATTAATTATACAAATACTGTTGAAAACAAGTCAACTAATGAAGTAATTGATACAATAAAAAACAGTATTTCTTTTAGATTAACAGGTATTCAAAATAGAATTTATAAAATGACTGACGAGGTGAATTCACCTTCTTCAAATCAAGTTATAATTCAAGGTATGGCTGGAAAAGGAGCAGAAGTAAAAATATTACAAGGAAATCAACTGCAGGAATTAAAATCTAAAAATTGGTTAATTAACGATGCAACTTTAACCTTTTACATTGATCAAAGTAGAGATACAACAGCAGTTCCTAATAGACTATTTTTATACAAAGAAGTACAGCAACAATCTGTTCAAATTCAAGATACCCATAGGGAAGGGTTTGCAACTTTTTCGGGGCTATTACAAAAAGAAAATAATAAAAATACAAGTTACAGTTTTAGAATTACAGATCATGTTTCTGATGTTTTAGGTGTTAACTCTCTTGAAAATTCAAATTTATTTTTAAGAGTTTATAATACAACAGACAACCCAATACTTAATAATGTATTAGACACTATTGTAAAAAGTTATAATTGGGATCCAAGAGCTGTAACTATTTTTAACCAAAACCCAAGCAACGGAATTATTAAAGGTACTAAAAAAGCCCAGCTAAAAATTTCGTATACTGAGAAAAAGAAATAAAATCAAACTTAATTAATACAAGTAATTGTTATGTGTGGAATTACAGGTTACATCGGCTACAGAAAAGCATATCCAATAGTAATTAACGGATTAAAAAGATTAGAATACCGAGGTTATGATAGTGCTGGAGTGATGATGTATGATGGAGATAAAATACATTTATCTAAAACAAAAGGAAAAGTTTCTGATTTAGAGGTAATCACTAATAAGGAAGAAGAAAGAAAAAAAGGAAATATTGGAATGGGCCATACTCGTTGGGCAACACATGGAGTTCCTAATGATGTTAATTCTCACCCCCATTTTTCTCAATCAGGAGATTTAGTTATAGTACACAACGGAATTATAGAAAATTATGATACCTTAAGAAAAGAATTAATCTCTAGAGGTTATACCTTTAAAAGTGATACAGATACAGAAGTTCTTGTAAATTTTATAGAAGAGATAAAAAAACAAGAAGGATGCAAATTAGGTCAAGCAGTTCAATTGGCTTTGAATAGTGTTATAGGTGCTTACGCGATTTCCGTTTTTGACAAAACAAAACCAGATGAAATTGTTATAGCTCGTTTAGGAAGTCCGATTGCAATTGGTATTGGTAAAGACAATTCTGAGTTTTTTGTTGCTTCTGATGCTTCTCCTTTTATTGAATTTACAAAAGATGCTATTTACTTAGAAGATGAAGAAATGGCTATCATTAAGTTAGGTAAAGGAATTAAAGTACGTAGAATTCATGATGATGCATTAGTAGACGCTAAAATTCAAGAGTTACAAATGAGTCTAGACCAAATTGAAAAAGGAGGCTATGACCATTTTATGTTAAAAGAAATTCATGAGCAACCTAAAGCTGTTATAGATACATACAGAGGAAGAATGTTAGCAGATAAAGGTATGGTGAGAATGTCTGGGATAGATAACCATATGAATAAATTCTTAAATGCTGATAGAATTATTATAGTAGCATGTGGTACTTCTTGGCATGCTGGTTTGGTTGGAGAATATCTAATTGAAGACATGGCAAGAATACCTGTCGAAGTAGAATATGCATCAGAATTTAGATATAGAAACCCAATTATTACTTCAAATGATGTGGTTATTGCAATATCCCAATCAGGAGAAACAGCCGATACTTTAGCTGCTATAAAATTAGCTAAATCTAAAGGAGCTTTTGTTTTTGGTATATGTAATGTAGTGGGTTCTTCTATTGCAAGAGAAACCCATGCAGGTGCTTATACCCACGCAGGACCTGAAATTGGTGTTGCATCAACAAAAGCTTTTACAACTCAGATTACAGTACTTACTTTAATATCTTTAAAGTTAGCTTCTAAAAAAGGCACACTATCTAAGTCTGCATTAAGAATGTACTTGCAAAAAATGCAGTTAATTCCTAATAAAATAGAAGAACTTCTCAAGATAGACGATAAGGTTAAAGAAATAGCAGCTGTATATAAAGATGCACCTAACTGTTTGTATTTAGGAAGAGGTTTTAATTTTCCGGTTGCTTTAGAAGGAGCTTTAAAGTTAAAAGAAATATCTTATATCCATGCCGAAGGGTATCCTGCAGCAGAAATGAAGCATGGGCCCATTGCTTTAATTGATGAGAATATGCCAATTTTTGTTATTGCTACTAATAAAGGGCATTACGAAAAAGTAGTGAGTAATATTCAAGAAATAAAATCTAGAGCTGGAAAGATAATTGCAATAGTTACAGAAGGTGACACTACAGTTAAGGAAATTGCAGATCATGTGATAGAAATTCCAGAAACAGAAGAAGCTTTGACTCCTTTATTAACAACAATCCCTTTTCAGTTGTTGTCATATCACATTGCTGTTATGCTAAATAAAAATGTAGATCAACCGAGAAACTTGGCAAAATCTGTTACCGTTGAATAATAACGTTAAAATTTTAATAAAAGCCTGCTTTTAAAAGCAGGCTTTTTTTATTGTCTAACTTCAAATGTAATAGGAATACTATAACTAACTCCCACAGGAATTCCTCTTTGCTTACCTGGAGTCATTTTAGGTAAAGAACCTATAATTTTTGTTACTTCTTTTTCTAATACTGGGTGTGGTCCACGTGTTTTTACGTTAACCACTTTTCCAAATTTATTGATTGTAAAGATTACAAATAATCTTTTTTTACCAGCTTGTAAACCGAGTCTACTAGCTAAACCAACATCAAATTTTTTTCCAAAGTGATGTGTTACTTTTTTTGTAAAACATTTTTTTAATTGATTATTATTCCCTTTACAACCTGGATACACAGGCACGTTTTCAATTAGAATAAAAGGAATATCTTCTACAACTTCTTCTGCTTCTTCAATTTCAACAATATCCTCGGTGTTTACTACTACTCCTTCACTTTCGTCTGTTTCTGTAGATTCTACAACAGTTTCTTCAATTTTTAAATCGTCTTCCACTACTTTTATTTTTTCAACAATTGGTGGAGGTGTTTTTTGTGGTGGAGGTTTTATTTCTTGAATTTCAATGATTGGTATATCTTCTTTCATGTCATCCACCATATTAGCATGCCCTAAGCTACCCAAATCATTTTTATCAAATGTTTTATGTTCCATCAAAGAGTATGTTATAAATAAGGTAAGTGTTAAACCTATTTGTAAGAAAATTTTACTATAATTTTCTAATTGCTGTTTTGGATTCTTTTTAATTTCCATTTTATAACCCTTTAAAATTTATAAATATAATTTTGCTATTTAAAATATTTTTACAAAAATTATCAAATTCTTAAAAATTTGACTTTTGATTATAAAATTATAAATTAAAATAGGGTTAAAATATGATTTTCATCATAATTTGTCATGCACTTTGGTTGGTGTATTATTATTCCAAAGCGTAAGAATATCAGTAGCTACACTTGCACCGCTACCTGCCGCTATAGCAAACTGGCTTCTCCATCCAGCGATAGTGCCACAACAATATAATCCAGGTTGAATTAAATGGTGGTTGTTTTTTAGTTGAATTCTATCTTTTAAAGGGTTAGCTCTTTCGTGAGGAATTAGGTATTTTTCAAGTCCAATGATGTTAAAGGGTTTGGAGTAGTTTAGAGCTATAATTACATTATTTGAAAAATAAGTTTTTTTATTTGTGTTTACTTCATAGCCTAATTTATGTGGTAATACAGATAAAACTTTTTCTTTCTCTATTTGATTAATATTAGGGTATAAATAAGATAATTGCTCTTTACCGTCTTGTAAAATATCCTTTCCAAGAGTTTTTGGTTTTAATCCTAATACATTATTAAACAAAGCATCTTGTAGATGAGAAGTTCTTTGATGTAGTATAATCCCGATTTTTTTATTTTGAGCGTATATTTTATTTTGAGCAGAACCTAAAACAAAAGCACACTGCATTCCTGAAACTCCTCCACCAATTATTAATACATCAAAATTCATATTAAACGAATAACTCTTTTATGTTGGCTGCAAAAAGTTTTACAGCTATAGCTAATAAAATTACCCCAAAAACTTTGCGAATAATTTGAATTCCTGTTGGACCAATCAGACGCTCTATTTTAGAAGATGTTTTTAAAACAATATATAAAAAGATAATATTTAAAACTACTGCGATTATTATATTTTCAATTGCAAATTCTGCTCTTAAAGATAATAAAGTAGTTAAACTTCCTGGGCCAGCAATTAATGGGAATGCTAAAGGAAAAACTGTAGCTGTAATTGAAGCAGAACCACTACTGTCATCTTTATAAAGAGTAATACCTAAAATCATTTCTAAAGCAATAAAAAATAAAATAAAAGCACCAGCAACCGCAAAAGAATTCACATCGATGCCTATTAAATTTAATAAACTTTGTCCAACAAAAAGAAATAAAATCATAATGAAACCAGCTATTAAAGATGCTTTTTCTGATTGAATATGACCCACTTTTTTTCTTAAATCTATAATAATTGGAATGTTTCCAATAATATCTATCACTGCAAATAAAACCATAAATGCAGTAAGAATTTCTTTATAATTAAAATTCATCACACTTTTAATTTTTTGCAAAATTAGTTAACTAATTTTATGAAAACAGAAAAAAAATGAAAAATATTAGTTTATTTTTGCGAAATGTTTCAGTTAGGAAAGACAATAGTTTCAGAAGATATTATAGAAAAAGACTTTGTTTGCAACTTATCCGCTTGTAAAGGGGCTTGTTGTGTAGATGGAGAAGCTGGTGCTCCTTTAGAAAAAGAGGAAACCAAAATATTAGAGAAAATATATCCGAAAGTAAAACCATTTTTACGTAAAGAAGGTCTAGAGGTAATAGAAAAAGAAGGCACTTGGACAAAAAGTGAATGGGGAGAATTGGAAACCCCACTAATAAAAGGTGCAGACTGCGCTTATGTAATTTTTGATGAACAAAATACCGCCCTTTGTGCTATCGAAGAAGCTTATAACCAAGGAGAAATTGATTGGAAAAAACCTGTTTCTTGTCATTTATACCCAGTCAGAGTTAAAGATTATAGCGAGTTTGCTGCAGTAAATTATCATAAATGGGAAATTTGTGATGACGCTTGTTCTTTAGGTAAAGAATTGCAAGTGCCAATTTATAAGTTTGTAAAACAAGCTTTAGTAAGAAAATTTGGTGAAGATTGGTATTCTGAATTAGAAAAAGTGGCAGAAAAGCATTTAGAATAATTTTTTTATTAGAAATAAAGAATTATTGTAATGGAATTCTTAAAGCAACTTTAGTTCCTAGCGGGTTTTTATTTTCATCGACCAAATCGTTAAAAATTAAACTAAAAGGGTTTTTAAAATCTTTAATAAAGTTATTGAGGCGCTCTTTGGTTAGTTCGATACCTATCGATTTTTTATGAATTACCTTATTAGATTTTATTTTGGCCGAAGCTGTTCTCCCAATACCATTATCTTCGATATCAATTTGAATATATTCTTTAGAGAGTTTAAAAACACTTAATTGTATGGTTTTATCTCCTTTTTTTGACGAGAGACCGTGCCAAAGAGCATTTTCTAAAAAAGGTTGCAATACCAACGGAGGAACTTTTATTGTAGAAATATCTAAATCATCTTCTACTTTTATCGTGTAATTTATTTGGTTAGAAAACCTAATATTTTCGATGTTCATATATAAATCTATAATATTTAATTCTTCTTTTAAAGAAACCTCTTTAACTGTAGAAGATTCAAGAATTTTTCGAATTAGTTTAGAAAATTTATTTAAATAATGAACTGCATTTTTTTGTTCGTTATTTACAATGTAATGTTTAATTGAGTTTAATGCATTAAAAATAAAATGAGGATTCATTTGGCTTCTTAAAACATCTTGCTCTAGTGTTAAAATCTTTTTTTCTTTATTCAAAGAGATTTGTCTGTACACAAAATATAAAACAGTTGCTAATAATATTAAAACGATAAAACTGATAATAATAAAATTTCTGTTTTTAGAAAGTTCTAATGCTGCAATTTCATTTTGTTTTGCTAAACTTTTTATCTGATTTGACTTACGCTCACTATCGTATTTAATAATTAAATCGTTTACATATTTAGAGGTTTTGTCGTTTAATAATTCGTTTGCTGTAGCGGTATACTTTTTTTGATAATTTAAAGCTTCTTTATAATTTCCTGTAAGCTCGTTAAATTCTGAATAATTTGTATAAATCTCGGTTAAAGCAGTTTTATAGTTTCTTTTTTCAGCAATTTTTAAACTTTTTTCAAAATGTTTTTGGGCTTTATTAGTCTTTTTTGTTTTAGTATATAGCCATCCTAAGTTGTTGTTAATAAGAGAAATATAATATTTATTCTTAACGCTTTTAGCAATAGGGACAGCATTTTTTAAGTATTCCTCTGCGATTACATAATCTCCTTTTTTAATATGAAGTTTACCAAGCCTATTATAACAAATCATTCTACCGTAATGATTATTTATACTTTGATCTATAGCCAATGCTCTTTTAGTATACTCAATAGCCAAATCTAGACTGTCTTGTGCTTCTTTTACTTTCGCAATATTTTCATTATTGATAGATACAGACCATTTGTTTTTAGATTTTTCTGCAATATCGATTGCTTTTTTAAAGTTTTTTTCAGCTAAAATATATTGTTCTAGCAAGAGGTAAATATTACCAATACTATTGTAAGAAACCTCCATACTTCTTAAAATTCCGGAATTAGGATTCTTCTTTTTCTCGGCAATTTCTAATGCTTTTTTATTAAAGTTTATTGCAGAGGTGTAAATGTTTTTACGTCTATAATCTACACCTAACATGTTTAAGCTAAATATTTCGAATTCATCATTTTTATTATCTTGAGAAATCTCTAAAGCTTTTTTGTGAACTTCAATTGCTTTGTTGTAGTCAGAATATTTTCTATAAATATTGCCAAGTTTAATGTATTCGTATGCCAAACCATCTTTATAATTTTCTTTTTGAAACCTTTCTATAATTATTTTTACTTTGGTAGAATCTCTTTGAAAAGGTTTTAATAATTTATCTATTTTTTTATACGTGTTAGGTTTTGTAGTTAAAATATTATCAACAGTTATTTTGAAATCTGTTTTTTTCTTTTGAGAGAAAGCACCAAAAGTCAAATTAAACAAAAGAAGATATATTATAAAATAATTTTTCATTTAGGTATTTTAAAGCTTTTCTAAAAAAGCAGATTTTTTTTGTCTTGAAACTGGAATTTTAGCGTTGTTCTCTAAAACAACATAACCATCAGATTTAATAAACTCTTTAATTTTATTTAGGTTAATAATATAGGAGTTGTGAATTCTAAAAAAGTAATCGCTAGGTAATAATTCATCAATTTCTTTAAGTTTTTTTGTAACCACCATTTTTTTATTCCCTAAAAGAAATAGTGTAGAATAATTACCATCAGAAGCAACATAAATAATTTCTCTAGGTTCTAAAAAAACCAATTTTCCATCTGTATTAATTGTAATTTTTTTATGATTTAGTTTATCATTAAACTTTAATAAGATGTCTTCAAATTTATCTGCACTAAACCCTTTAGAAATATGTTTTTTTACTTTAGTTAAAGCATCTCTTAAATCATCTGTATCTATAGGTTTTAAAAGGTAATCAATAGCCTCTTTTTTAAGTGCGGTAATCGCATATTCGTTGTAAGCAGTTGTTATTATTACAGAAAAATCTTTTTTTTCTAATTTTTCTAAAAACTGAAAACCATCCATAGTTGGCATTTCAATGTCTAGAAAAAGACAATCTATTTCAGAAGCTTGTAAATACGTTAATGCTTTTTCTGGTTCGGTAAAAGTGGCAACAACTTCGAGTTCTTCTTCGAAATTAGACAACTCCCATGATAAACCTTGTATAGCTTTAGGTTCATCATCTAAAATTACTGCTTTTATCATAAAGATCAATTTTATCAAATTTAAAATTAATTTTTAAAAAACAATTAAAGCATGTGTAAATTGATTCTTTTTCAAAGAAAATAGTGTTATTTAACTTATAAATGGAGAATCTCTTATAAGAAAAACGAATTACCATTTATACAAAATATAGAACAACTTATACAAAACCTCTTTGTCTTTATTAATAATAATGAAACATTTGTGTATAATAAAATATTAACCCAAATACAATTATTATGAAACTGATTAAAACAATTTTGTTGTGTTTTTTCCTTTTAGGAATTAGCAACCCTACGAATGCACAAATTTGGAAAAAACTTAAGAAAAAAGCACAAGAAAAACTTTCAAAGACAGAAGATAAACTCATTGATAAACTTGATAAAAAAACTGACAAAAAAATAGACGAAACCATAGATGGTAAAAAGAAGAAAGAAAAAAAGATCATTCAATCTAATGAATTACCAAAATTTACAGGAGGTTCTGGGGTTTTAAAATTATACAGCCACGGATACGAATATATAAGTAAAGATGTTGCTGTTTCTGTATATGGTAATTTTTCAAAGAGTAATTTATCATCATCTGTAAAAACATACAACGAAAATAGAGTTATAAAACCTGTTGATGCTTATCCAGAGGGATATGCACTTGCTTTTAATGGTAGTGGTTTTTTAAATCCAAAAGGAGGTCAAATTACGATTCATCATGCAGATAGCACTAAAGTAGTTTTCTCTGTAAAAGGAACTTGGAATACCATAGAGGGTAATAAACCTGTTGCAGGTTCTTTTGTGAGCTTAAATGTTTCTGAGATTGTTGATAAAAGAATTAACAACAACTCAAATAACACCAAGATTAAAAATGAAACAAATAAGAATATAGAAAACGAAAATTCAAATAATAATTTTTATAAGAATAATAGAAACAATTCAAATGTTGCTATACCAAGTAGTTTTTCTTTTACCTCTAGTTTAGAAGTAAAAATGACTTCAAGTAATGGGGGAAGTGCTGATTTAGAGTTTCTTTTAGGGAATTACTCTAACATTTATGCCATGTCTGTAGCAGCTGGAGAAATGGGGAATGGCGGAAAGGTCTATAATGTAGTTACACCAAATAGCATTACAATGTTTATGGATGTTGGTGGGATGAAGATGAAAAAAACAGTACCTCAACAACAATTATCTCAAACAAATTTTGGAAATAAAGTACCTGCAAATCCCGATGAATTGAAAAAAACAGGAAAAACAAAAACGATATTAGGATATACTTGTTATGAATATAAATACATTAACGAAGGAGGTTATGTAAGTGTTTGGGCAACGAAAAACTTCCCTATGAAAAACACAAATATTACCATGTTAGGAATGCGAGAAGGTGGAATAATAGAAGGTTTTGTTTTAGAAATAGATATGAAATCTAAGAATGAATCTGGTAATATGAAAGCGATAAAGTTTAATAAAAATAAAAGTGTAAAGATTAACACTAATGAATATAAATCAATGGGATTTTAAAAAATTAGAACTATGAAAACAATTTTATATTTAGCAATTTTCTTTTCAGCTTTCAATTTAAAGGCTCAAGAAGTTTTTATTCCTGATGCAAATTTTAAAGCCTATCTTTTAGCTAATAATTCTATTAATTTAAATAAGGATAGTAAGATTAGTATAAGTGAAGCTAATAATTATTCTGGAACAATTAGTGTAAAAAATAAAGGAATTACAAATTTAAAAGGAATAGAAGAATTTATAAATATTACAACTCTAAGATGCGATGATAATTTTATTACAGATTTAGATTTATCAAAAAATGTAAAGCTAACAAATTTAATCTGTAGAGATAATTATATTAAAAACATCAACTTAAGCAATAATAAAAAATTAAGAGAAGTTAATATTACAAATAACAAGATAACTAATATTACAATAGTTAATAACACGGATTTAGAAAAATTTTATGCTGATGAAAATGAACTTACAAGTATAAATTTCTTATCTAATATAAAATTAAACACCTTATACGTATCTAAAAATAAATTAAAAACAATCGATGTAAGTAATAACGTGCTTTTAAGAGAGTTTTATTGCAATGACAATGAGATTGTTTACTTAAATGTTACAAAAAACCCAGAGCTAAAATCTTTATACTGCCAATCTAATAAAATTGTACACTTAAACATTTCAAAAAATACAGTTTTAACAAAACTAAACTGCAGTAACAATCAACTAGGTGCTTTAAATATTGCAAACTCAAATAATTCAAGTATTCAGCTAATGAATGCCAAAGAAAATCAAAATTTATCTTGTATTCAAATAGATGCAAATTTTACACCAACTGCAAATTTTCAAAAAGATATAACTTCTAATTTTGACTCTAATTGTGGAATTCCAACTACGAATAATCCAAATGGAAGTTCAACATGTTTTGATCCACCAGTTATAAAATATTTTAAAGGATTTTATCAAACCACAGAATGGATGAAAACTGGAGGTCAAAAAATGGGTAATGGCCTTCAATCGATGTTTTACAGAATACAAATACCACAAAACAGCAATGGAGGTTTAAGAACACTAAATGTAAGTTCTTGTAAGTTTGATAGTTCTAAAGGAACTTTATATGTAGCTAAAGGAGATTGTGATAATTTAAATCAAGATGCAAAATTTGCCAAAAGTTGTAGTGGAGGAGGTGTAACATATTACAATGGTGCAGCTAATGACAATACTACATATACCATTGAGTGGAATAGTGATCCACAAGGAAGTCAAATAGATGCAGCTGCAGACCCTTTCTTTTGGGAATGGGAATATAATGGCCCAGAAGCCTGTGAACCGGCTACTATAAATGACATTCAGGTAGATAGGGAAAACGGAAAAGCAACGATTACCTTTACAGAAAATGGTAATAATGGTAATTATCAAATTTATCTAGTCGAAGAAGGTGAATATCCACTATTAGGAGATACCAAAAAAGTTGTTGGAGCATCTCCAGCAATTATTTCAGGGTTAAAAAAGAATAAATATTATAAAATATATATTTCTGCACCTTGTAGCAATTCAGAATTTCAAAGTGGTTTTGGGGTTTATGACAATGAACTTTTTAACACTTTTTCAGATACTATGCCAGAAAATGATACTATTTGTGATGCTATAGAAATTGAGTTAGATAAGCCATCTGTTTCAAATGCTTTTGTTAATTTAAATGCTACTACAGAAATAAATGAACCCACGGGAAGTTGTTTTAACAGTAATGCAGAACAAACAGTTTGGTTTCAGTTTATTGCACCTACAAGTGGTAAGGTTAAAATTACTACAGATTTAAACCCTCAAGGAACAAACGATAATACAGAGATAGCTCTCTATAAAAAACCGACAAATTGTTCAGATGCCTCTACTTTAGGAGCAGCGTTAGCTTGCAATCAAGATGGAGGAACTGTTGGTGATGGAAATAATTCAACAATAATTAAATCTGGATTAACACCAGGTGAACGCTACTATGTTCAAGTTGGTGGTTCTACAGATGGTTCTTTTGGATTAGAAATACATACGTTACCAGCAGACACTCAAACAGAAGCAGTTTTATTACCAATAGATAACCCAGCAACAGAATATAGTTTAGCAGATGCAACTTATTCCGGGATAAATACAAGTTGTGGAACACCTATCTTAGATTATTGGATCTCGATAATTGCGCCAGAAAGTGGTAAAATTTCAATAAATGTAATTACAAACACACTAAAAACTGCAAAAATTGATATTTATGAAATAGTAAATAATGTGTTAACCAGTTTAGGTGTTTGTGGAGATGGAAACTTATCTTTTAAAACTTCGCAAACAGGAACTCAAATTACAGGTTTAACTCCAGGAAAACAATATTATATTATGGTATTCCCAGAGGTAGGAAAAGAGTTTAATAGCTTTTCGTTAGAGGTTAAAGACGCTAACACTCTTTCAACAAGCCTAGAACTATCTTTAGAAAATCTATTAAGTATATATCCAAATCCTGCAAAAGATAATTTACAGATAGAAATGAAAAATTCACAAAAAATAGATGAAGTTCAAATCTTTTCTGTTGTAGGTAAAAGAGTTTTAAAAATAAATGTTAATACTGATAAGACGTTATTAAACACGTCAAAATTATCTAAAGGAATTTATATTTTAAAAGCAAAAGTGAATAATAAAATAATATCAAAAAAATTAATAATAAATTAGGATTACATTATAAAAAGAGAAAGTTAAAAACACAATTCATATAATATTGGGTTAATATGTATAATTGTGCAAACAGCATCAAAGAAGTTTGATGCTGTTTTTTTATGGCACGTTATTTGATTTTAACAAGTCTTTAACATTTAAAACTTTCTAATTATGAAAAACCTAAAAAAACTACCAACCAAACAATTAGAAAAGTTCTCTAACATTTTTACACAGTTAGGGCTTGTATTAGTGCTCTTTATCGTTTACATCACTTTAGAGCACCAAACCGTTCAGAAAACAATACCCATTTCAGATGTTTATGAACCCGAAACGGTTTATATAGAACCTGATAGAGTAGTAAAGTTTGTAAAAGAAGTAAAATCGAAACCTAAGAAACAGACTCCTAAGAAAGTTCAAAAATTTTTTCCGGATGAAATTAAGAAAGGTGATAATGATTTACCAGAAATTAAAATATTTAACACCTCAGAAGAAGATCCACAATTAATAGATATAGAGAATGTGCAAGTGGTAAAAATTGAGAACCCTATAATTGAAGATGTAGATTTTATAAACATACAAAATGCACCTATTTTTAAAGGATGTGAAAGTTTAACTGAAGAGAAAAATAAAATTTGCTTTGAAAGGAAAATGAAACAGTTTGTTCAACGTAATTTTGATATAGATTTAGCTAGTGATTTGGGTTTAAAATCGGGGAATCATAAAATTTATACCCAATTTGTTATTGATAAAAAAGGTAAAATAGTTGATTTAAAAGTTAAAGCTACTCATAAACAATTAGAAAGAGAAGCCAATAGAATTATACTTAAAATACCAAAATTTACTCCTGGTAAACAAAGAGAAAAACCAGTAAGGGTCAAATATACTTTGCCAATTTTATTCAATATTCAATAAAAATAGTTTACCCAACCTTTGGTTGGGTTTTTTGTGGAATCTTTTTATATTTTGTTACTTTTGTGAGTATGAGAATCAATCAATTTTTAGATGCTACTTATTTAAAAACAGCAAACCAAGCCAACCTTACGGAAGAAGAGAATCGACATAAAGTGGTTAATTTGGTTAATGAAGCAATACTTTATGATTATAAATTAGTAATGATTCGTGCTAAACATATTCCCTTAGCCAAAGAAATGCTAAAGAATTCAAAAAAAAGAATTTTAATAGGAACAGTAATTGGTTTTCACGAAGGGACTGCTACTATCAAAGAAAAAATAGAAGAGGCTAAAGAAGCAATTTATCTAGGAGCAGATGAATTGGATTTTGTCATAAATTACAAGGCACTTAAAGCAGGAAATTTAGAATTGGTAAAAGAAGAAGTGACTAAAGGCATAGAATTATGTGTAAACAATAAAAAGGTAGTAAAATGGATTATAGAAGTAGCAGCCTTATCAGAACAAGAAATAGTTGTAGTTTCGCAACTAATTAAAGAGATTGTTTTGAGTAAATTTGAACAAAAAAATGCTAAAAATGTTTTTGTAAAATCTTCAACGGGGTTTTATAAAACAAAAAACAATTTACCAAATGGAGCTACATTTAAAACAATGAAGCTTATTGCCCAACATGCAAAACCTTTAAAGATAAAAGCTGCAGGTGGAGTAAGAGATTATCAAACAGCGCTAAAAATGATTTCTTTAGGAGTGGATAGAATAGGTACTTCTTCGTCTAAAGAAATTGTACACAAAGCACAAGCTCCAAAATCAGATTATTAGCTTTGATGATAAAAAATTTGATATTTTTAAGAATGTTACCAAAAGTATTAAATTAAAATAAATAGTTATAAAATTATAGAATGATAAAAAGATATTTACTCCTAGTTTTATTATTTCCTTCAATTCTGTTTTCTCAAATAGAAAGGTTCCCAGTTTTTGATGTCTGCAAAGGATCTGAAATAGAATCTTTAGAAAATTGTTTTTTATCAACAACAAAAAAACATTTTTTTGCTGATTTTAAGGTTCCTCCAATTGTAGAAAATGAAAATTTTGTTGGCACAATAAAAGTTGTTTTTGTAGTTACAGCCAAAGGTGATTTTGAGGTAATTTTTGTGAATACGCCCTACAATGAAATAAAGAATGAAGCAAAAAGAGTTTTTAAAAATTTTCCAAGAATTACACCAGGTTGGTACAATAACCACGCTACAGAAATGAAGTTCGTATTACCCGTTCGATTTCCAATAACAACTAACGCATCAAAATTAAATATCACAAGAGAAGATAAAGCCATAGACAAGAAAGAAAACTTATTGGATGTTGTCGAAAAAAGTAGAATAGCAGACTCAACCTTTTTAGAACATAATAGTCATTTGAATATTCCTTTTACGCACCAACGATATGTAGATTATGAATTCGCAATGCATAAAGTTAGTGGTACACATACTGCTTCTAAACCTTATACTTATAATGAAGTTAAAGAGTATTATAATATTACAAAAGAAAAAAAGAAGTTCTTAAAACCTAACAAAAGAACTTGGGTTGGTAACAAAATATGGAATGAACATTTGGTGCAAGTTAAAAAGAAAGATTACTGGCTTACGATAGATTTCCTATTAGACACTCAATTAGGAAAAGATAATTCAAATTTAGCCTATACGTTTAATAACACCAGAGCTTTGAATGTTAATGGAGCTATCGGCAAAAATTTCTCCTTTTCTACAACTTATTATGAGAGTCAAGGAAGGTTTGCGAGTTATATTAATAGTTTTATAGAAAATCCAGCTTTAAATGTTAGGCCAAAAAATTCTGAAGGTTTAGTTCCAGGTAGAGGGAAATCTAAAAGACATAGAACAGACTCTCATGATTATCCTGTAGCTGAAGGGTATTTAGCTTATACACCTAATAAATATTTACAATTTCAATTTGGTAATGGTAAAAACTTTATTGGTGATGGCTATCGTTCTTTTGTTTTGTCTGATGTTTCATCTCCAACAACTTATTTAAAATTAAAAGCAAATATTTGGAAATTTCAGTATACAAACATTTGGATGTGGAATACAGAACCTTCGATAACATCTATATCAGATCCAAATGAACACGCCAGAAAATACATTGCTACTCATTATTTAAGTATTAATATATCAAAAAGACTAAATTTAGGTTTTTTTGAGACAGCTATTTCAGCAGGAGAAAGTGGCTTTGATGCAGGTTTTTTAAATCCATTAATTTTTTATAGATCTTTAGAGTTTAACAGAGGTGAAGATGCAGGTAATGCAATTTTAGGATTAACAGGGAAATATAAACTAAATGACAATATTTCTCTGTATTCTCAATTAATGGTAGATGAGTTTTCTTTTAACAAACTAAATTCTTTAGGAAGATGGGAAAACAAGTTTGCAATCCAATTAGGTACAAAATATTTTGATGCGTTTAAAGTGAAAAATTTGTTTTTACAATTAGAATATAATTATGCAAGACCGTATACATTTGCACATAAATCACCAATTTTAAATTATGGTAATTACAGCCAACCAATGGGGCATCTTTGGGGTGCTAACTTTTGGGAAGCAGTAGCTATAGCTAGATATAAAAAAGATAGATGGAGTGGTGCTGCTAAAATTATTATTGGAAAAAAAGGGTTTGATCTTCAAGATCAAGTAGTAAGTTATGGTGGCGATATTTACCAATCGTATAATATTCGCTTTAGTGATACCGATAATGTTTTAGCGCAAGGAAATACTGCAAATATCTTTATTGCTGATGTAAACGCGAATTATTTGGTAAATCCATCCAACAATACCAATTTATTTGCTAGTTTATCTTACAGAAACTTTACTCCTAATACTTCTTTAATTGGTTATCCTAAAGGAACTAACGTTTGGTTTTCAGTAGGAATTAAAGCAGATTTATTCAATTGGTATTTCGATTTTTAAAAATTTATCATATAATTTATAAAGAATAAGTAATTTTATATATATTTGTAATGTGATTTTTAAGTAAATCACACTTTTTCTTTTTCATAGCAATTTTCCCACTCATTTTTTGAGTGGGTTTTTATTTTATATTAAAAGCTTCTTAAATTTTATGGTAAAGTCATATTTATCAAATATCTTTGCAAACTAATAGTTGCAAAATGGATTCAGCTGTAATTACAGATACTAAAACTTCTATGAAAGCTATTTTTTCGGACTTTAAACAACTTACCAAAGTTGGTTTATCTCTAAGCGTAGTTTTCTCTTCTGTTGCTGGTTATCTTTTAGCAATAGATGTAATCAATTATTTTACACTTTTTTTATTGGCTTTAGGTGGTTTTTTTATGGTGGGTGCATCAAATGCGTTTAATCAAATTATAGAAAAAGATACAGATGCTATTATGAAACGTACTCAAAACAGGCCTTTACCTACTAGTAGAATGTCTGTTAAGATTGCACTTACTATTGCGATTTTATTTACAGTTTCTGGAATTGCTATATTGTATAGTATAAACCCAAAGACTGCTTTATTTGGTGCAATTTCTATTTTTTTATATACAAGCGTATATACACCTTTAAAATCGGTGACACCCTTAGCGGTTTTCGTTGGTGCAATTCCAGGTGCAATTCCTTTTATGTTAGGTTGGGTAGCTGCAACAAATCAATTTGGTATAGAAGCCGGTTTTTTATTTATGATTCAATTTTTTTGGCAATTTCCTCATTTTTGGGCAATTGGCTGGTTGCAGTATGAAGAGTATAAAAAAGCAGGTTTTAATATGTTACCAATGAACACTAAAGACAAAGGTGCTGTAAAACAAATTATTTTTTATACAGTAATTATGATTTTGGTATCTATAGTTCCGGTTTTAAAACTATCAGGAGCTTTTTATATACATCCAATAACAGCAATTATTGTTGCGCTTTTAGGAATATATATGCTGTATTTTGGAGTTAAATTGCATAGAAGTGAAGAAAATAAAGATGCTAGAAAGTTAATGTTATCAAGTATATTATACATTACTTTAGTACCTATTATTTATGTAGTAGATAAATTTTTACATTAAAAAAATGATGCAGGATCAAATTGTAAACCAAGAATTAATTGTAGCAAATAAAAAATCAGCAAAACCTATGTTGTGGGTTTCTATGATTAGCATGGTAATGTTTTTTGCAGGATTAACAAGTGCTTATGTGATTAGTATGAAGAGAGATGATTGGGTTTCTTTCGATTTACCTCAAGCTTTTTTTGTGAGTACTTTTTTAATTGTGGGGAGTAGTATTACATTGTTTTTATCACAAAAATCCTTAAAAGAAGATAAAAGACAACTCTCTTTAATATTTGTAGTGGCAACTTTATTGCTTGGGGTCGGATTTATTTGGCAGCAATATGTAGGCTTTAATCAACTTAGAAGTGTAGGACTATTTTTTACTGGTCCAGAAAGTACAGTATCAACTTCTTTCATCATTGGCATTACATTTATGCACGTTTTACACCTTATAGCAGGGGTTATCGTGCTTTTAGTTGTTATTTATAATCATTTTAAATACAAGTACAAATCAGACAATATGCTTGGGTTTGAACTAGGTGCAATCTTCTGGCATTTTGTAGATATACTATGGATTTATCTATTTTTCTTTTTCTATTTTATCAAGTGATAGAAAATGATTAATTTTGGCAAACTATTTTTAAGACTAAACTAATAGAAAAATTATATGGAAGCAAACATTGCTATACCTACAGAAAGTAAAGATACTTGGAGTGGAGGAAGTGCTAAACCCTTCGGAGCAAGTTATGGTAAAATGATGATGTGGTTTTTTATCGTATCTGATGCATTAACATTTTCAGGGTTTTTAGCCGCTTATGGTCTAACTCGTTTTAAATTTATAGACTCTTGGCCAATTGCAGATGAAGTCTTTACACACATCCCTTTTATACATGGAGATTACCCAATGTATTACGTTGCTTTTATGACGTTTATACTTATTTTCTCCTCAGTTACTATGGTACTAGCAGTAGATGCAGGACATAAAATGCAAAAAAGTAAAGTTGCTTGGTATATGTTTGCAACTATTATAGGTGGTTTAATATTTGTTGGTTCTCAAGCATGGGAATGGAATACTTTTATAAAAGGATCTTATGGTGCTGTTAAAACAACAGATGGTAAAATTTTACAGTTTGTAAAAGACGGTCATCAAATTGCATTGTCTGATTTTGTTGTTGGTGAAAGAACCGACGGTAGAGTTCAACACGAAAGAACAAATGGATTATGGTTTGAAAAAGAAGCTACAATATCTTCTTATTCTATAGATCAAGTTATAAAAGGATATAACGCAGATCCATCAATACAAATAAAATCAGAATTAATTAATGCTGATGAAAAAAGCAAAGTAATTCTTTCTAGAGAAGAAGGATCTGCTCAATTAGCAAAAACAAAATTGGTTGTAGAGGGAGCAAACTTAAAGGTAAATGAGTACGGAAATACCATTTTTGCAGATTTCTTTTTCTTCATTACTGGTTTTCACGGATTCCACGTTTTTTCAGGAATCGTAATTAACATTATTATTTTCTTTAATGTAATCTTAGGTACTTACGAAAAAAGAGGACATTATGAAATGGTAGAAAAAGTAGGATTATATTGGCACTTTGTAGATTTAGTTTGGGTATTTGTATTTACATTCTTCTACTTGGTATAATTAAAAACAATAACAAAAGATGGCACACGCACACGAATCTAATGTAAAAAGAATATGGATAGTATTTGGTTTACTATCTGTAGTAACTATAATAGAAGTTGGTTTAGGTATCGTTAAACCTGAGGCTTTACACCTTACAAGTTTTTTAGGAACAAGTCCTTTAAACTGGATATTTATTATATTAACTTTAGTAAAAGCATACTATATTACCTGGACTTTCATGCACATGGAAGGTGAAAAAAAATGGTTTAGACGCTCTGTAGTTTGGACGGCAGTTTTTCTAATCTGTTACTTAGTAACTTTACTTTTAATAGAAGGTGATTATTTGTATAGTACTTTAGCACCATTAGTAAGATGGTAATTTAAGAAAATATTAAGGTGGTTTTAACCACCTTTTTTTAGCTCTCATAGTATCTTTGTAATTAGATTTATTTAAACAAAATGACCAACAGAAACAAAAAAAGAATAGTTCTTTTTCTGCTTTTTATATTTCCTTTAATATGTTTTTTGATATTATCTACAGGAGAAAATAATTTCACAAAACTTCCTGTAGTATCAGAGAATATTATTGATATTTCTCAAGCAAATAACTCCAAAAAATTTCAGTTAAAAGAGCATATCTCTATAGTTTGTTTTCTAGGAGATAATGTAAATATCAACAAGTCAGGACTTTTAAATTTAAATGAAAAAGTGTACAAGAAATTTTTAGATTATAAAAAGTTTCAAATTTTAGCTTTTTATTCTAAAAGGAATGAACAAGAAGTTCAAAAATTAAAAAAAGAAATAGGAGCTTTTACTGATATGCAAAAGTGGAAATTTATTGCAGCATCTAAAGAAGAAATAGAAGTGTTTTACTCAAGCTTTTCATTTGATGAACCTTTGGTTAATCTTTCATCATCAAAAGCGTTTTTAATTGATAAAAATGTAAATTTAAGGGGTAGGTTAAATGATGATGGTAAAGGAGGAAAACTTTATGGATACAATTTAAATTCAGTTGCTGAGTTAAACGGAAAACTTAAAGACGATGTTAAGGTATTGTATTATGAGTATTACGCAGCATTTAAAGAAAAAAATAAAAACAAAGCAAATAGAAAAGAAGTAGGGTTATGAATAAAAAGTATTCGTACATAGGTATTTCATTTATTATTTTACTGTTTGGAATTTACACAGTACCAAAAGTTGTAAATCATTTTAAAGAATCAGGATTACATAAGTTTAATAAAGTTCCAGAGTTTTCTTTTACAAATCAAGAAGGTAAAACCATAACCAATAAAAGTTATGAAGGTAAAGTATATGTTGTAGAATTTTTCTTTTCTACTTGTCCCACTATCTGTCCAATTATGAACCAAAAAATGGTTACTATTCAAGATGCTTTTTTTGGAAATCCTGAGTTTGGAATAGCATCAATTTCTATTACACCAGAAATAGATACCCCTAAAATACTTAAAGAATATGCCAAAAACCAAGGAATAACTCATAAAAATTGGCATTTACTAACAGGTAAATCAGAAGAGGTAATTTATGAATTATCCAACAAAGGTTTTAAATTATATGCTGGGAAAGGAAATGAAGATCACGGTGGTTTCGAACACTCAGGATTGTTTGCTTTGGTTGACAAGAACGGCTTCATTCGTTCAAGAAAAGATGAATTTGGAAACCCTATGATGTATTACAGGGCTATAGAAGAACAAGGTTTTCCAGATCAAATTAAAGAATTAAAAGAAGATATAAAACTGTTGTTAAATGAGTAATTTATCACTACAAGAAAAAAAATATAAGAATATAATTAAAGTGTTATCAATTTTAATTCCATTAGCGGTTGCCGCTCTATTTGGTGTAAATTTAAAAAAACTAGGTTTTGATGTAAAACCACTTACTTTTTTACCACCAATTTATGCATCTATAAATGGTTTAACTGCAGTTCTTTTGGTAGTAGCTGTAGTTGCAATTAAAAAAGAAAATAGAAAATTACATGAACAATTAAACACACTAGCAATTGGTTGTTCCTTATTATTTTTGTTAATGTATGTGGCTTATCATATGACTTCAGATTCTACCGAATTTGGTGGAGAGGGAGCAATCAAATACGTTTACTACTTTATATTAATTACCCATATTGTACTCTCAATTGTGGTCATTCCATTTGTTTTAACTACTTTTATGAGAGCTAAATTGGGTAAGTTTCCAGAGCATAAAAAAATAGCAAAAATCACTTTTCCTTTATGGTTATATGTTGCTGTTACTGGTGTTATAGTGTATCTAATGATCTCTCCATATTATGTTTAAAAAACATTTTTTTTTAATTATTTTATTGATGTTTTTTTCATCGAAAACCTTATTCTCACAATGTGCAATGTGTAAAGCTGTTGTAGAAAATGGAGATGTTTCTATGGCTGAAGGTGTTAATAATGGAATCACCTATTTAATGGTGTTTCCCTACCTTTTAATTGCTGCTTTGTTTTACATAATATATAAGTATAAAAGGAAAGCCAAAAATTAACATTACTATAAGAGTAAAATATTGTAACATATTTTACTTTTAATCGTCTTATAAACACTATCAAAAAGAAATATTTTTCTTTGCCGATAATTTGTAAGATAATTATACCAACCAAAAACAATACGTTTTGAAAACTAAACTTATACTTTTTGTAGCTTTTTTAATGTCCTTAGCTACTTTTTCACAAAAAAAATGGACATTAAGAGAGTGTGTAGACCAAGCTTTAGAAAAAAATATTACTATTCAACAAAATAAACTAAATTTAGAATTGGCTAAAAAAGATGTAGCCATTGCTAAAGGTAATTTTTTACCAAATTTAAACGCTAACACTGGCGGGAACTTAAATTTTGGTACTGGATTTGATCCAGTTTCTCAAGATAGAGTAAATACAAGTTTTTTTGGAGGTTCTATGGGAGTTAGCTCTGGTATTACGGTATTTAATGGATACAGAAATACTAATACATACAAGCAAGCTCAATTAGGAGTTGAATCTAGTATGTTAGATTTAAAGAAAATAGAAAATGATATCTCTCTATTTGTAGTTAATGGTTTTTTAAATGTATTATTTGCTAAAGAAAACCTTAATGCAGCTAAGGTTCAGTATGAAATTAGTAAAAAACAAATCGAAGCAGCAAGAAGTAGATTTAAGGCAGGTGTTATTGCTAAGGGAGAGTTGTTAAATACAGAATCTACTGCAGCTTCAAATCAACAAAATGTAATTACACAAGAAAATGCTTTAGATTTAGCGCTATTAAATTTAGCTCAGTTAATTCAAGTTCCTTTAGAAACCTTTGATGTTGCTCCCATAGATGTTGGAAATCCTTCGGCAAATTTATTTTACAAAAATTCTACTACGGTTTACAATAAATCTCTAGAGAGAATGCCAGAAATTGAAAGAGCAAAATTAGCGATAGAAAACGCTGATTTAAATATCGATATTTCAAAAAGTTTCTTTTTACCATCGGTAACTGCATCTGCGGGTTTATCTACTAATTACGGTTTTAATTTAAACCTCCCAACAGGTGCTTCAAATCCTCAGTTTTTTGATCAATTAAATGATAATTTTGGTTATGGAGCAGGTTTTAATGTTAGTATACCAATATTTAATCGTTATCAGACCAAAAATAGAGTTGCTCAATCAGTTATCAATAAAGAAATTTTCGAAACAAGGTTAGAGAGTGAAAAATTAGCTTTAAAACAAACTATAGAACAAGCTTTTTTAGATGTAAAAACTGCTTTAAAAACATTTGAAGCTGCTAAAATTTCTTTAGATGCTCAAAAAGAAGCTTTTAAAAATGCACAAGAAAGATATAACTATGGAGACATGACATTATTCGATTTTGAACAAGTAAGAACCCGTTTAGTAAATGCACAAGCAGCTATGATTCGTTCTAAGTACGATTATGTTTTTAAAACAAAAGTTTTACAATTTTATTCTGGAGATTTAGTTTTAGATTAAGTAATAGAAATTTTAATGAGAACCTCATAGGAATCAAAACCTATGAGGTTTTCTTTTTTTGAAATACTATCTTTGTAAAAAATAAATAGCATTGGCAATTATCCTTAACATTGAAACTGCAACTAAAAATTGTTCAGTTAGTTTAGCCAGAAATGGAGAAATTTTAGGAATAAAAGAATTGAATAATGGAAATTATTCGCATGCAGAAGTATTACATCCCTACATTGTTGATGTTGTAAAAGAAGCTAATATTAATTACAACCAAATTGATGCTGTAGCTGTAAGCAAAGGACCAGGGTCTTATACAGGTCTTAGAATTGGAGTTTCTGCCGCAAAAGGACTTTGTTTTGCGTTTAACAAGCCTTTAATTTCTATTAAAACGTTAACCTCTTTAGCCCATGCAATTGTGATTGATAATGGGATTATTGTACCCATGTTAGATGCTAGAAGAATGGAAGTTTATGCTGCGGTATACAATGATAATTATGAACAAATAAGAGCCATAAAAGCAGAAATTATAAATGAAAATTCCTTTTCTGAATATTTAAAAGAAAATAAAGTTTATTTCTTAGGAGATGGTGCACAGAAATGTAAAGAAGTTATTACTCATAAAAATGCAGTCTTTATTGATAGTAAGTTTCCATCTGCAGAAGAAATGGCAAAACTATCCTATATAAAGTATAAAATAAGCGACACCGAAGATGTCGCTTATTTTGAGCCTTTTTATTTGAAAGATTTTGTGGTTATTCCAGAAAAGAAAAAGAAACCACTTTTTTAAAATCTATTCAGATTTATTAATGTTTACTCTATGAGGGTAAGGGATTTCTATTCCTGCTTTGTCTAATTCTAGTTTTGCAGCTTCAGTTACTTCAAAATATACATCCCAATAATCGGCTGTGTTACACCAAGGTCTTACTGCAAAGTTCACAGAACTATCTGCCAATTCTAAAACAGTAACAGCTGGAGCTGGTTCTTCTAAAACTTTTGGGTGCGAAGTTAAAATATTCATCAAAACATCTTTAGTTTGTTTAATATCAGCATCATAAGAAACACCAATTACTAAGTCTACCCTACGAGTTCCTTCAGTAGAATAATTTACAATGTTTCCATTGGATAAAATTCCATTTGGGATGATGATTTCTTTATTAGATAACCCTGTTAATTTTGTAGTAAAAATTTCAATTTCTTTTACAACTCCAATTTCACCTTGAGCTTCAACCAAATCTCCAATTTTAAATGGTTTAAAAATCATAATTAAAACCCCCCCAGCAAAATTACCTAAAGAACCTTGTAAAGCTAAACCAACAGCTAAACCAGCAGCAGCTATAATTGCAGCAAAAGAAGCAGTTTCTATTCCTAATTTTGCAATTACAGTAATAAATAATAATAGTTTTAAAGCCCAACTTATTAAATCACCTAAAAACTTTTGCAAAGTTGTGTCTACTCCACGTTTTCTCATTAGGTTTCTTGAGGTTTTTACAATAATAGTAATGGCAAACAAACCAATAATTAAAATGGCCAATGCAACTAATACTTTTGGAGCATATTCTACTAATAATTCTTTCATTTTTTCAATATATTCTTCCATATTTGTTTTTGTTAGAAATGAATTGTAAAAATAAGGTTTCTTACTAAGAGAAGAAAAAATATATTACAATATAAGAAAGGAAATTATACCTATACAAGCGGGTATGGTCTGAATGTACAGAATACGATTTTTTTTTGTAGAATAAGCACCATATAGACCAGCAATGGCAACACAAACTAAAAAAAAGATAGCGAAATTAGAGTTGTTAGAAAAATAAGACCATATTAAACCAGCAGCTAAAAAGCCATTATACAGCCCTTGATTTGCTGCTAAAACTTTTGTTTCTTCTGCAAACTTTTTGTTCTTTAACCCAAAACTTTTAATTCCTTTTTTGGTAGTCCATAATACCATTTCTAAATACATGATATAAATATGGATGACAGCAACAAAGAGTACAATTGAAATTTGAAAGTAATTCATAATTCTTAGAAATTTAAAAAGCGATTTAATATATAGATATCAAATCGCTTTTAGTGTAGTTAGCATATTATAGTAGTTAATTTACTTCGAAAGTAATTTTTAAGTTTACTCTAAATTCGGTAACATCATCACCATTAACAACTGCACTTTGTGATTGTACAAATACAGATTTGATGTTTTTTACTGATTTAGCTGCTTGTTTAACAGCCTTATTTGTAGCGTCCTCCCAACTTTTTTCAGAGTTTGCTAGCACTTCGATAACTTTCATTACTGCCATAATCTTTTTTTTATGTATTTAGTAAATATATCAAAAAATATTTACAAGAACTCTAATGTTAATTTAATGTTACCAAAATGTTGCGTAATTGTAATTTACAAGCTATATTTGTAATGGAAATGTTAACCCTAAAAAATATAATTATGAAAAATCTAATAACAATTATTGTTTTATGTATAGCAACAATAGGTTTTGCGCAACAAAATGAACCTAATTATGAAGCTGAAGGAGATTTGGTAAAAGCTACTTATTATCATGAAGATGGATCTATCAATATTCAAGGATACTTTAAGAATAAAAAACTAACAGGTAAGTGGGTGCGTTACGATAAAGAAGGAAATAAAGTTCAGATGGCATTTTATAAAGATGGAAAAAAAGTTGGAAGGTGGTTTGTTTGGGCTAAAGAATCTTTAAAAGAAATACATTATGATGATAATGCTATAGTTAGTGTAAATTTATGGAAACATGAAGCTAAATTAGCAATGAATAAATAGTACTAAGAAATTTTTAATTTTATATTAAACCTTCAAAAAAATATAACTTTCTTTGAAGGTTTTTTTTGTCCTGAAATTTGAATATAAGAACAATGCATACTTATGTGTGGGCTATATTTTTGTTCATTAGATAAGAAGTATCACTTCTATAAAACTATAATATATATTTTAGCCGCTATAAGAAGAAAGTTTAAAATTATATTTATTTATGAGTAGGCTTTAAAGAAGAAGTTGTTAAAGAATTAATAGGTGTTGATAAGTAAGTAGAAAGGTATGTAATTAAATAATACACAAGGGTAATTTTAAATTCTGTTGCATAAAAAAACTCAGAACTTAATAAGTTCTGAGTTTTTTTATGCTTTACAATTACTTTTAGATTACTACTCTACAATTAAAGTAAAAGGGATACTATATTTAACTCCTACAGGTTTTCCTCTTTGTCTACCTGGTTTCATTTTTGGTAGTTGTTTCATTACTTTAATAACTTCACTCTTAATTTTTGGATGTGGAGCTCTTGCATTCACATCTACAATATTACCTTTTTTATCGATTTTAAAACCAATAAATACTCTCTTCCTACCTGGATCTAAACCTAATTCATTAGGCAATTCTGCATCGAATTTTCTAGAGAAGTGCTTCTGTACCATTTTACTAAAGCATGCTTTTAACTGGTTTTTACTTCCTTTACAACCTGGAAAAACAGGCACATCTTCAATAATCATAAAACTTACATCTTCTACAACTTCTTCAACCTCTTCAACTTCTACAATTTCTTCAACTTCAACTGCTTCTGTTTCATCAGTTTCAGTAGATTCAATAACAGTTTCTTCAACCTCTTTTTCATCTTCTACAACTTCAATTTTTTCTGGAGCTGGTGGAGGTGGAGTTTTTGGCTTTACAGGTTCTATTCTTTCTGTAATTGGAATTTCTTCCTCCATTTCAGCATTCATATTTACTGTTCCTAAATCTCCGATAGTTTTGTCGTATGTCTTTTTCTCTATAGCAGCATAGGTTACAAAAAGGGCTAATACAAGACCTATCTGCATAAAGATTTTACTGTAGTTTTCTAAATTCGACTTTGGATTTTTCTTAATTTCCATGATAAAGAGTTTTTAATAGTTCGCTAATTTAATTAAATTATTGGTTTATATACAAGTCTTAGCCTTAATTAACGTTAAATTTTTTAAAAATTTGTACAAAAACTATAAAAGCTATGACACTACCCAACACATTTGCAAGAACATCTTTGTAATCTCCTGTTCTGTACAAAGTTAATGACTCTTGTAACACTTCAATAATTATGCCATAAATTATACAGGCAAAAAGAACAATATACTTAAGTTTTTCTTTTTTATAAAAAGAGATTAACCAAGTAATCGTCAATAAAAAATAGGCAAACAAATGATAAATTTTGTCTGAATTACCAAAACTTATCTCTGTTTTTGGCACCTTCATTAAGCTTAAATAAGCAATAGCAATTGTTAATCCAATTGCAATAATAAAAATATTACCCTTGAATAAGTTTTTGATAACCTTCTGCATCTAATAAATTAGCGATTTGAGAATCGTCAGAAATAGAAATTTTAATCATCCAACCCTTGTTGTAAGGATCTGAATTCACTAATTCAGGTTCATCTTCTAATTCTTCATTAAATTCAATTACTTCTCCTGTTAAAGGCATAAATAAGTCTGATACAGTCTTTACAGCTTCTACAGATCCAAAGACCTCTCCTTCTTCTACAATGTCGTCCAAGGTATCTACATCTACATAGACAATATCTCCAAGTTCTCCTTGTGCAAAATCAGTAATTCCAATAGTAGCAATGTTATTTTCAATTTTAATCCACTCGTGGTCTTTTGTATATTTTAATTCTGATGGAATATTCATTTTTATTTAATTTTTAATTTCCGCCTAAGTTATAAATAATATTAAATCCGCCATTAATAGCTTGCCTTGGAAAGGTAGTAGAAATAGCATAGCTTGTATTTTGATGATTATAATAGAATGAAGCTGTTAAGTTACTACTCAATCTATAATCTGCTGTAAATTTAATTGAAAATAACTTTTGCCCACCACTAATTTGATTATTATCTTCAGTTACCGATCTAATTTGGGTGATATTGTCTCTTAAAGAAACATCTGCTCTTAGGTTAATATCTCCCTTTAAAGTAGTTTTCTTACCTGTAAATCTTGTATTTAGCTTTACATCTTTAAATACGTATCCTAAACCAAAAATATATTCAGTTCCTTTAATATCGGTTAAAGTACTATTATTAAAATTCATTGTTAAAGTTCTATCTCTTTTTACTTCTCCTCTTAATGAAAATGAATTTCTCATTTTCATATCTAGCTTAATTAAAGGCGAAAATTCATCAACAAGAGTTACTGCAGAGACTAATAATTCTGGTTCAAAATTACCTGCAGTATTTTTAGAAGTACCATCGAATAATAAATTATTTGTAAAACTTGAAACAGTATAAGAAGATCTGTACCCATGTGAAACAACAAAATTGCTAAAATTCTTTTTAAAGAATTTAAATTTCATTAAACCATTATAACGTAATGTCCAATTAGGAATTGGAATGTTTCTAAATAATCCTGTACTTACTTTATCTGGATTTTCACCAGAATAAGCAGCCATAAAAGCAGGTAATAAAACTTGTTGGCTATCACCACCAAAACCACTTACTGTTCCATCTGGGTTAAAAATTGTATTAGGGTTGTTTAAATCTATACCATTTTGAGTAGCTAACCTTTTAGAAACATCAACTCTATAGTTTCTTAATTTTTGAAATAAAGCATCACTGTCAGAAAAAGCGGTAGAAATCATTGAGTGACTGGTGCTAAAGTTTCCGGTTTCAAAAACACTAATACTAGTATCTATAATTCCAAATTCTGAACCATCATCAATAACATCCAATTGTTGAGAGTAATCTCTTGTTTTAATTTTATTTCCTCTAACATCAATGTTTAAATCTTTAAAAGGTTTTAAGGTAAAAGTGTAATCTAATTTATTGTAATGTGTTTTACTATAAGTTTTATTAAAATATTCGCTATTAGAAGCGTCTCTTGGACCTACTAACCATCCGTTTTCCAGAGCTTTGTTTCTGATATCTACTTGACTTCCAAAAGCAAAACCAGTTGTAGGACCACCTAAAAACCCAAAATCCTCAACAAATCCAGGTAACAATTGCCCGTTATTTTCACTGTAACTTATTTTACCTTGTTTTACAGAGGTTAATAAATCGTAAGTGCCTTTTAAAATCTGTTTGCCAATAGATAATTTTTTCTTTTGGTTAATTCTACCAGGTGTTGGGGGTAAACCATTACCTTTTAATCCTTTGGTATTTTTTCGTTGCGATTTTGAAAGTAAAAGTCTTTCAAAACCTAAGCTTTTGTAGAAACGATCAAAATTTATAGTTGTGTTTAAATTATGAGTATTTGCGTTTTGGATGACATTTCCGATAAGATTTACAGAGGGAACTTGTACACCATTTATGTCTATTTCTCCTTGGGGTGCAGCTTGCCAATCAAAATCTGCAGTGTAAGCATAATCAGCTTTTATAAACTTTAAAAAAGGAATTTTATTAATTGGAATGTTGTAAGTAGCGTTTAATTTTTGATGATATTGATTAGGTCTTCCTGTATTAAAGAAATTATCAAAAACTTGTAATTCTTCACCGTTTCCAAAAGCATCATAAATATAACTATTAGTTGCGTTAAAGTTTAATTGTAATGATTTAGTTAAATCGAAACCTACAGTATAATCCCAATCAAATAAAAATCTACGTTGTTTTAATTCTGGTTGTGCCAATAAGCCTGGAACCAAGTTTCTAGATTGTTGTTCATTATAACTTCTATTTACGCTAGAGTTAATTGCTAATGTTTTTGGAATAGGGTTAAAGTTAAAATCTTTTAGCAATTGCCAATATTTTCCTTTTAGAGAATCTAAATTTTTAAAGGGTTCAATTGGTTTAGATGAAAATGTATGGTTGTAAGAAGCTGAAGCTCTTACGTTTTCATTTATTCTTTTTTGAACATTATAATCTCTATGAAATTCTTTGTTATGAGCATAAGATACTGCTAAATTTTCAACATCATAAAACCTAGGTTTTTTGGTCGAATTTGGATTTCGATTCTTTTTTACATTGGTAAAACTAATACTTGTTCTTTTTGTATAATCTCTTGAAAACTCGCTATTAGGGTTTTGAGCAATAGCGTCTTTTAATTTTACATCTTGGTACTGTGGATCAAATTTTGGGTCGATAAATCGTTCTCCTATACTATATGTCATGGGCAATTGAATTCCCCATTTTTTTGGTGTTAATACCTTTCCTAAATTAATACTGGTAGATACATCGTATTCTTTAGTTTCATCTAATGATCGTTGATTTACTCTGTCTTCTACATTTCCAAAACCAATCGTTTTCATACTTCCAGTTAAAGAAACATTGGCAACATCAGCAAAATTTGCATCAGCATTAACTACAGCAGCCCAACCTCCTTTATTGTCAAAACCAGAAGAACGTAATTCATTAAACCAAATTTCTCCACTTCGCTGAGTTGTAGAAGTGTTTTTTAAACCTAACATTATTGTTCTTAGTTGTGCTAGAGTGGGGTTTCCTTTTACGCTAATGGTATAAGGAGTATTTGGGTCTTGTTGAGTAGAAGTGTAAATTTTATTAATTGGGGCAACAGTGTTTCCTAGTGCATCTCTTTCTAGTTTTACTTTACCAAAATTTTCTAAGAAAGCATCTAAATTATTAGCTTCAGGCCAAATATCTAAAGCTGTAGCAGAAGAGGTACTAACTTTTAAAGGAACTTCAATTTGATAAAAGTTTTCGTTTAAATCTGTTCCTAGACGAATAATACCAACCAAGTCATCATCAGCTAAAACATCTGAAGCATTATTTTTTTGCAAATGCATAAACATTTGTAAGTTTTTAAATCTTCTTAAATCTACACTAATATTTTTATAAATGGCTCTTACACTATTTGCAGGTAAATTATTTACTTTTAATGAAACAGATTGCTCGTTTTGCAATTGTACAGTTGTACTACCTTGTAAACGTTCTCTTTCTATTCCGGGAGGTTGAATGTAACTCCCTTCATTTTGTTCTATACTAACTACACCAACTTCAAAATCATTTAATTCGTTCTGCGTTAAATCTCTATCAGGATCAATATTAGGATCTAAAGTTCTTACATAACGTCTCCAATCTCCACGAACTAAATCTAACTCACCAAAACGAATAACAACAGGCATTTTAAAGTTTGTTAAGAACATTCTAATAAAACGAATACTATTAAAATCTGCAATACCATTTACAGGTGTACCACTTCTTATAGGAACTCTAAATTGATACCACTTTGTTTCTTGTTTGTTGCCATTTTCTAAGGTAACGGTGGTTGTTTTTTCATCAACAACAAAGTTCTTCCCTTTTACCAAATCGTTTTTATTCATAGAGATTTTGTATTGAAAATAACTTTCAACAGTATTCATGGTTTGGTCTCTATTAATATCTTCTACATCTGGGTATGTTGTTGCAGAAGTAGGATAAGGTTCTGGAGATTGATTTAAAGTAGGTGAGTTACGCTCTGGATTATTAAAATCTTTATACCTAGTTATAATCGATGCATTAGCAGCATCTAATTGGCTTCCTCTAAAAAAGCGAAAGTTATCTGCAGCAGGATCCACTAGATTTGCATAATTACCAATACCGGTTAGTTTTTTTTCGTCTTCATCAGTAATTCCATCAAAACCAACATCTTGATTTAATCTAGCAGCATCATCTTCACTAAATGCATAAATTATTGATGGATTTGTGGGTACAATTCCCCACCTTGTTGGATCTGTATTTTGATTACCTCCTAACTCTGGTAACCCATTTTCATACATTTTACGGTTATCTTTTAATATATCTTCAGAAACATTACCTAAGTTAATGTATAAATCTCCAATTTGATTATTTGGATCTGCTGGATTTAACCCTAGAGGTAAACCTTCTTCTGTGGTTAATGAGTAATTTTGATAAGGGTCCATTACCCAAAACTGAATGTATTCTACATTGGCAACATCAAAATTATTCGTATTCAGCGGGCGCATAATTCCACCCCAATTTGTTTCAGGATCTGGAAGTTCTACCTTATCATTACTAAAAGTTGCATTTGGATTAAAATTGTATGAACCTCTTTCTGATGGAAAATAGGCTAAATCTAAAGTTCTAATTTGTGCATTTTGAGTGATATCTAATTGTTGATTAGGAAAAAGCTCATTAAAGTTAATTTGTCTTGTTTCTGCCCTTGACAGTTCATCGGCATCCACGCTATTTGGCGTGTCACCAAAACCATAAAAAATTTGATCTACACTATACCAAGCTAATTTTGCTCTTTTATAATTGTAAGATAAATCATCTTTTTCTCCATTAAAATTTGGAAAATATTTAGGTGTACTTGCTTCATACCAATCTAAAGGAGAAATTAAACTAATTGGTATTTGAGACGCTTCAAAATCATCAATATATGAGGTTGCAGCACCAGCAACATCAATTCCGCTTGGTGTTCCTGGAAGTAAATAGGCCATATCTGCTCTAATAGAAAGATTAGAAGTAACATCTGTATCTACAAAAGGTAGTTTATTCGCTAGTTTGGTAAAGTAAGGAACTTCTGTAGAGTAATCTATATTAGCCCCAAACATGGTGTTATTTATAGGGTCAGCACCAAAGTTAACTTTAGGAGTTAATGGTCTCTCCATAACATTTAATACAGTTGCCCCAACGGTAAATTTTTCAGAAAACTGATGTTCAACATCAATACCCATAAAAGTTTTTCTTTGTTGATTAAATACTGCATTATTTTCTGTTGACACACTTATAGGGGTTCCAGAAGCTTTTAAACCAGGGTCTATAATTTGAACACGACCTAAGTTATAATCTACAACAAAATCTACGCCTTCTACTAATTGCCTTCCGCCAGCGGTAACTGTTACAGAACCTCTTGGAACATTAAACCCTCCAATTGGAATACCACCAGAATTTTCTGATTTAAAATATCCTTTTAAAAAGTACTTGTCTTTATTTTGGAAATTGTTTTGAATGTTAATTTTAGTGTTTAAGTACAATTCTTTAAATAAAAAGGCTTCATCAACATTTTCATCTAAACCAAAATTATCATTCGGACTGTTTTTAACCAAATCTTTACCAAATGGTTCAGGTTCAGGGAAAAAGATATATCCGTTTTGAGAGTTTACCGTAACGCCTTCTACATAGTCAAAAAATCCATCAGGACTTCTAAATTGTGTCTGGTCTAATTGGTCTAATCTTAAAACTTGTATTAAAGGAGTTGTAGAAATACCCGTAGTTTGTGCATTCTGTAATGTGTTAGAAGGAATACCAGTTTGATCATCTCTATATTGAATTTCAAATCGAAAACCATCTCTTGACAATGGAAATGCACCTAAAGCATAAACATTTTTCATCATTAAACGCCAAGTAGGAAATGCTTCTTCTTCACCCGAGGTTAAGTTGGTGCGTTTGGTTTGTAAAATTTCGCTACGCAATAACTTTACAGCTAAGTTTTCTGGAGATTGTACACCGTCATTAGAAAACTCACCAACTTTAAAAGATTTTTTTGTACTACCTGTAACAGTTCCTGCAACTGTATATTCGTAAGCAACTGCTAAAACTTCTCCATCATTTAATCTTCTGTTTAAAGAAATAAAACCTAGTTGAGGATTTAAAGTATATTCATTAACATCAAGTTTTCTAGCGTTTTCTAAAGTAGAATAATCTGTTCCGGGTTCCATTCCAAAACGATTTCTTAGAGAGGTTTCTACTGTAGAAATATTTCGAATATCCGATAATGTATTGGCCTCATAAATATTGTTTGCTTCATTAAAAGGAAGGTTTCCTCCAGAAACTACAGCTTGGTTACTACTTGGTGTTACATTTTGATTAACCATTACTGGTTTTTTAGATTCACCAATATCTGCAAAGGCAACAATACTTCTAAAGTCTTCTGTACTTGCATTTCTATTTGTTATCCAAACCTCTATTCTAGTTACATTAATCTGACTATTAATTAAAGGGTAGTTTTTAAGCGAATTTGCATAATTATCTATAAAATATTGCGATAAGAAGAAGTGACGATCAGTGTCATAATCAGTTGCTCTTAATTCAAAGGGCTGAATAGATGCACCACCCTCAGCAACTACGGTGTTACTTTCTGAATTTTGTTGAGAAAATACAGCTGTTACTTTAGTTTTACCAAATTGTAATTGTGTTTTTACACCAAACAAACTTTGCGCACCATTTATCAAAGAATTTTTTATGGGCATAGAAATATTACCAGCTTCTATTCCCTGTAAAATATCATCTTCTGTAGGTGTATAATCGATTTTAACTAAATTTTGAAAATCAAAAGTAGATTGTGTATCATAATTCGCAGTAAACTCCAATCTTTCACCAACTTTTGCACGTAAACTCATATTTATTTGTTGGTCAAAATCGAAAACGAAACTGCTTCTATTTTCTTCAGACAATTGAGGATTTTCCGTGTTCTGATAAATGAAACCTAACTTTAAGTTTAAACTACCCGTTGGGGTAACTTTTATCGTATTTCCTCCAAAAATTGTTTCGAAAAAATCTGAGTTTACATAATAGGTTGGAAGTAAATCTCTTTGTGCATTTTTAGAACCTTTTTTCTTACTATTTGTTGCACTAACTTTGTCTTTAAAGTATTGCAACATATTTCTTTTTAAAAGATATTGTTCGTATTCTTTTCTTGTTAAATAGACAGGTGTCCTTGTGGAATAATCACCAATCTTTTCAACAATTACATATCGATTTAATTCTTTATCGAATATGACCGTTTTTTTAGCCAAATCATCTAAAAACAGCCCACCTTTCTGATTTTGTTTAAAATCATATCTCAATTTAAGTGTGTCCTTTTTAACTATAGTAGAATCTTTCTTCGGAGTAGTTTGAGAAAACAAAGAAACATTTACTAAAAAAGTAAATGTTATTAAAAAAAATAGTTTGTTAAAAAAAGTATTCAATTGATTATAAACTTTTTAAGGATAGTTTTATGAGTTTTTCTACGGTTGCATCTGGGTTTTCTTTTAGAATTCCAGATAGAACTTTATCTGATTGTTTTTTATTAAAACCTAAAACTTCTAAAGCAGATAACGCTTCTTCTTTATTTGTATTGTTTGATGCAATCGAAACTTCATTTATATTAAAGGTTTTTAAAATTTTATCTTTTAAATCTACAATTACTCTTTGCGCAGTTTTAGCTCCAATACCTTTTACAGATTGAATTAAAGCCACATTTTCTGATGCAATTGCATTTTGTATTTCTTCAGATGTCATTGAAGAACACATAGTTCTAGCAATACTTGGGCCAACGCCAGAGACTGAAATTAATAATTTAAAAACTTCTCGTTCGGTTTTGCTTATAAAACCAAAAAGAGTATGTGCATCTTCTCTTATTGAGAAATGAGTGTATAAAATTACATTTTCTTCTGCTGGTAAACTAGAAAAAGTATTTAAAGAAATGTGTAATAAATAACCAACACCATTGCAATCTATAACAACTTCGGTTGGGCTTTTTTCAACTAATCTTCCTCTAATTTGAGTAATCATAAACTATTTTTAGGCTTCTAAAGTAATAATTTTATTTATTTCTTTTCTCTTTTTCTTGAGCATCTACAACAGCTAGTGCAGCCATATTTACCATTTCATCTACACTAGAACCTAATTGTAAAATATGAATAGGTTTACTTAAGCCCAAAATTACTGGTCCAACAGACTCAGCTTCATCTACTTGTTTTAATAATTTATAAGTAATGTTCGCAGATTCTAAGTTAGGAAATACCAGTGCATTCACTTTTTTTCCATTTAATTTTGAAAAAGGAAATTCTTTGGCTAACATTTCTGGGTTTAATGCAAAATCTGCTTGAATTTCTCCATCAACAACAGTTTCTGGAAAATGACGATGCAAATAAGAAATAGCTTCACTAATTTTTTTGGAAGTTTCGGTATTAGAAGAACCAAAATTAGAAAAAGATACCATGGCTATGTTTGGTTTCATTCCAAACATTTTTACAAAAGCGGCTGTCATTTGTGTAATTTTAACCAAATCTTTTGCGGTTGGGTTTACATTAATAGTGGTATCAGCTAAAAATAATGGACCTTGTTTGGTAAGCATTAGATTACTTGCTGCTATTTTTGTAACACCTCTATCTTTTTCAATTAATTCTAAAATAGGTTTTACTACAGTTGGATATGGTCTCGAGTATCCAGTAATTAAAGCATCTGCTTCACCTACATTAACCATCATAGCTGCAAAGTAATTGCGTTCTCGCATTAATTTTTTAGCTTCAGATAAAGTTCTTCCTTTACGTTGTCGGTTTTTCCAGTATATCTCTCCAAAACGATTTCTTCGTTCTGTTTCTTCGTCTGTTTTTGGATCAAAAATTGGAACATTACCATCAAAACCTATTTCTTCTTTTAATGCTAGAATAACGTCTTTTCTTCCTAAAAGTATGGGCGTTCCTAATTTTTCTTCATATACTCTTTGAGCAGCTTTTAATACATCTAAGTGATCTGCTTCTGCAAAAACTACTCGTTTTGGATTACTTTTTGCCCTATTGTGCAATAATCTAATTTCTTTGCTTCCAGAACCAGAACGCTCCATTAATCGTTCTCTATAATTATCCCAATCTTCAATTGGTTCTAAAGCAACTCCAGATTCTATTGCAGCTTTAGCAATTGCAGGTGGGATTTCGTAAATTAATCTTGGATCGAAAGGTTTAGGAATGATATATTCTCTACCAAAGGTTAAATTAATTTCATCGTAAACGATGTTAACTTGTTCAGGTACCGTTTTTTTAGCTAAATCTGCTAGAGCATAAACAGCAGCCATCTTCATTTCTTCATTAATTTTTGTTGCTCTTACATCTAAAGCGCCTCTAAAAATAAATGGAAAACCAAGTACATTATTTACTTGGTTTGGATGATCTGATCTACCAGTTGCCATAATAATATCTTTTCTAGTGGCTATGGCTAAATCGTAATTAATTTCTGGAACAGGATTCGCCATTGCAAAAACAATAGGATCTTTTGCCATTGAGAGTAACATCTCTGGTGTAACAACATCACCCAATGATAAACCTATAAAAACATCTGCGTTAATCATTGCTTCTTCAAGCGAATTTAAATCTATGTCAGTAGCAAATTCGGCTTTTTGAGAGGTTAAATTATCTCTATCTTTTCTAATTACGCCTTTGCTATCGCACATGATAACATTTTCTCTTTCTACGCCCAGTTCTAAATACAATCGCGTACAAGAAATAGCAGCGGCTCCAGCACCATTAACAACAATTTTAACTTTGCTAATGTCTTTTTCTGTAATTTCTATTGCATTTTTTAATGCAGCAGCAGAAATAATTGCTGTACCATGTTGATCATCATGCATTACAGGAATATTTAATTCCTCTTTTAAGCGTCTTTCTATTTCAAAAGCTTCAGGAGCTTTAATGTCTTCTAAGTTAATTCCGCCAAATGTTGGTGCAATTGCTTTTACAGTTTCTATGAATTTGTCTACGTCTGTGGCATCTACTTCAATATCAAAAACATCGATGTCTGCAAAAATTTTAAAAAGTAATCCTTTTCCTTCCATAACGGGTTTAGAAGCTTCAGGGCCAATATCACCTAAACCTAAAACCGCAGTTCCGTTAGAAATTACTGCAACTAAATTACCTTTAGAGGTATATTTGTATGCATTGTTTTTGTCTTTAGCAATTTCTAAACAAGGTTCTGCAACTCCCGGAGAATATGCCAACGCTAAATCGTGTTGTGTTGCATATTTTTTTGTGGGTACTACAGCAATTTTACCTGGTTTTGGTTTTGCGTGATAGACTAAGGCTTCGTGTCTTTTTCTTGAATTACTCATAAAAAATCTACTATTGGATTGAAACCTACAAATATAGGTTTTTCAATTGAAGAGCAAATGAATTAGAGAAAGAATAACACTATCAATTTGAGTCTAGAAAGTTAGTTTTTTAATGATGTTGTTTTCAGAAAAATTTATTGTGAATGATAGTGTACTTAAATTTGCTTTTAATTGTGCAAATTCTTTATTATTATTCCAAGTAATATTTAATTGGTTTTCTTTAGAATCGTTAATTACTATTTTACCTAAAAACGCTTTAGAAGTATTTCTTAAACGCATTATTCTAAGTTGTTTTAAAACAACTTCTTTTTTAAGACCTTTTTCGATATCCTTATTTGTAAGTGTTGTCCTGTTAATTTCTTTGTGACCCCCACTACCACCTTTGTTAGCCGCTGCATAATTATTTTTCCCAGCAAAAAGATCTAGATACCAGACTTGTGGAATCCCTGGCATAAACATTTGAATAGCTCTTGCTAGTAATAGTTTTTGTTCATTTTCATTTAAAGCACTAAAAAATGTTGCATTTACTTGATAGTAAGAAATTTTATTTCCAGAAGCATCAAACAAGTTTTTTACTCTTCCACCACGTTCTAAAACAGTGTTCATTATAAATTCAATTTCTGTATCTTCTAACAAACCTTTGTTATACTTTCCATTAACATCTTTTCCTTTTAAATCTAAAACAGGGATACCATCATGACAACCTAACATATTTACAGTTTTGTAGCCTTTATTAATAATATTTTTTACCCAAGCTAAAAGCGCTTTAGAATTTGCCGTTTCGAGTGTGTGAATCATTAAACCCGGTAGGAAAAAATCGTAAATTTGATAACCTTCTTTAGCAACTTCATCATGTAAATTTAGACCATATTCAGCATGAATTTCTGGTAAAAGGATTAAATCATTTTTTTGAGCTATTTGATTAATTCTTTCTAAATATTGCCAGGTGCCAGGCTTGTTAAAAAAATTAGATTTGCCAATTTCTTTATGTAAATATGCAAAAGCATCTAAGCGAAGAATTTTACAACCAAAGTTTCTTACTTTTGCCAACGTTTTTTCGTAAAAATTCCAAACTAACTCAGATTTGGCATTTACATCCATTTGACCTAAAAACGTTTTTTTTGATTCAATTATTTTTAAAATTGTTGATTTTAAATCTGAATTATCAAAATTTAAAGTTTCGAAATCTTCTTTATATTCTATAACTTTATTTACTTTTTTACAGATTTCTTCTTTTTTAATTTTAGATATGTTTTGAAGTACATCTAAATCTGAAACTGATATTTTTTGATAATTTATTTCTTGATAAAAAGTATTCCAATAGGGTTTTTCAGATCCATCAGGAAATGGAACTTTTAAAATAGGAAGTCCAGATTTTCTCATAAAAAGTTTGTTGAGAAATTCTTCTTTTGGAATTATAATATCATCAGCATTTTTAACTCCATTATTTTCCCAGAAAGTATTCCAATTGATAAAGAAATCTTTAAATTTAGATGCTTCTCCTTTTTTTAGTAAGTCTTTAAACTGAGGAGAGTTAACCGATAAATGGTTTAAAACAATATCAAACTTTAGCATAATGCCTAGTTCTTCTAAAGTTTTTAGATCTTCTTTTGAAACTAAATCTTTGTTTATATTATAATCTATAATAGAGAATCCTCTGTCTAAATCGCTGTTAAAAAAGGTTGGCAGCACATAGAATAAAGAAAAAACATCTTTAAACTCAGGTCTTTTAAGCATTGTAATAGTGTCGCCTAATTTTTGTCCAATACTATCTGGATATGCATTTAGCATAACTCCGTTTAAAATTATATTGCCTTCTTGTTGCATAAGATTTTAATACTATAAAAGTTTAGATAAAATATTTATATTATTAGGTAATCTACCTACATTTTGAAGTTTTAAAGCCGCTAATTGTAATGCTACTAGTAGGCAATCTTCTATTGGTTTTTCTTTTATATAAGCAAATAAAAACCCTGACCAAAATGCGTCTCCAGCACCAGTAGTGTCTAATACTTTTTCTACTTTTATTGCAGGTAATTCTATAGTGTTTTGCCCTTTTTGAGACAATTTAACACCTTTACTTCCTAAAGTTAAACAGATAGTTTCTACGCCCAAATTGTGAAAAAAGTCGAAAATTTCTTGATGTGGTAATGTTGTTTCAAAAAGACGTAACATATCATCTTCACTAATTTTTATTAATGGATTAAATTTGCAAAAGGTTTTAATAACATTTATAGCTTCTTCTTTAGAATTCCATAATTTTTTAGAATAGTTTAAATCTATACTTAATTTGCAGCCTAAATTGTAAGCTTCTTCTGCCTTTTTTAAAATTGTAGTTTGCGCAGGATCTTTGCTTAAAGCAAAACAAGTTGTATGAAATATATTAGTTTGCTTAAGTGTTTCTGTAGTTATTTGATCTTCTGTAATGTAATAATCAGCTGCACGAAAAGGAATAAAATCTGGCGTTCCGTCTGATTTTGAAACAAAGATTACACTTGTAGGTTTGTTTTCTATTTTTTTTATACTATTTGCATCTACGTCTACTTCTGCTAACCTTTTAAAAATGTATTCGCCAAATCCATCGTTACCAACAGCGGAAATCATTACTGGTTTTAAGCCTAATCTTGCAGAGTTCATTGCAACGTTAGTAGGCGACCCCCCTAAATATCTGTGATAATCTCTTGTATTATTTATAAGTACATCAGATTGATGTCCAATGAAATCGATTAGAATTTCACCAACACAAAGGATGTCAATTTTTTTATTTTTTTTATTCAATGTCAATTTTTCTAAAATTATCTATTTAATTAAGTTTAGAAAGTAATATTAACTAGTATTCAATACTATATTTTGCTACTTAAAACTTCATTTTTATTAACCTCTTTTGGTTCTTTTAATCTAAATGCTAAAAAACCAGCGATAACAAATAATGCACCTCCTAATAAAATGGCATTAATAGCACTATTGTTTAATAGGTTTTTAACAATAGGACCAAATGTTACGGTTTGAATTCCCATTGGAATTACAATCATCATATTTAAAATTCCCATATAAACACCTCTTCTTTCTTGAGGCACAATTTTAGAAACCATAGAATATGGTATTCCCATCATTGCAGCCCAACCAATTCCAAATAAAATCATTGGTAAAATAACATACATAGGATCTTGGATATGAGGAATACTTAGCATTGCAATTCCGGTTAAAAATAAACTTAATACATATACTTTTTTTCCTCCCCACTTTAACGCTAATGGAACTAATGCTAAAGCAAAAACTATTGTAGAAATATTATATGTTGTGTTCATTTTTGCAGCCTGACTTAAAGCCTGAGATTTATCAAAACCCATACTTTCTTCAAACATTGGAGAAATAAATTGCCAATAAATAAATAAAGCATACCACTGAAATAAGTAAACAGCTGATAATTTCCACATAAATTTAGGCATGTCTTTTATTGCCTGAACAATTTCTGAAAAAGGATTTTTTATTCTCTGTATAAAAGGTAATGCATTATGTTTTTTAATTTCTTCTAATTCTTTATCAGAAGGAGGTATTTCTGGTGTTTTTATAACAGACCAAAGTATGGTTGAAACAGATAGGATTGCGCCTATGAAAAAAGAATAATATAACCATTTAGGAATAACAGTAGCATTTTCCGTTATTGTTTCTGCACCACCAAACCAATCTTGAAAAAGAAATATAGAGGCGTTTGCTAACACAATACCTGCACCAACAAATAGACTTTGCATTTGATAGCCAAAACTTAGTTGTTTGTTTGGTAACTTATCTCCAACAAATGCTCTATATGGTTCCATTGCCATGTTGTTACCAACATCAAGAATCCAAAGCAAACCAACTGCAAACCATAATGATGGACTATAAGGAAAAGCAAATAAACACAAACTACCAATTAAAGCGCCAATTAAAAAAAAAGGTTTTCTTCTTCCCCAACGCGGAGACCATGTTTTGTCTGAAATTGCTCCAATTATAGGTTGAATAATTAACCCAGTAACTGGACCAGCCAAATTTAACAAAGGTAAATCTTCATGACTTGCACCCAAAAAAGAAAATATTGGATTAACAGCTGTTTGTTGCAAACCAAAACTGAATTGAATTCCTAAGAATCCTACATTCATATTAAAGATTTGCCAGAAACTTAAATTGGGCTTTTTTAACATAATCGTTTTTTAATGATGAAACCAAATTGGTAGAAGAAAGAGTCAATAGAAAATATTATTGACTCTTTTTTCATAATTCAAACTTACATTCAATAATAATCACTCAAATTTAAAAACTGTATTTTAATGATAAAGATGTAGAACGACCAGTAATAGATCTTGCTCTTACATAACGATCAGTACCATTTATAGCAACACCATCTTGCCCTTCAACTTCAGTAATACCTACTGTATCGAAAAGGTTATTTACGTTTAATGCTAGGGATAATCCTTTTGTTAAACCTACTTTTCCTAAAAAGTTAATATAAGCATAACCAGGTTGTATTAAATCATTCGCATCAGTTGCAAAAGATTTTGAAGTCCCTAATACAGTAATTCCAAGTATATTTTGTTTTTCTGTACCAAAAGTATAAGTTGGTGCTATACTGTAAAGAAAATCTGCTTGTCTTCTTGGTTTGTTACCGTCGTTAGCGCCGTTACCTCCTCTATCTTCTTTGATTTTAGCATTAGTATAAGTTGCAGAGCCATTAATAGAAAAATCTCCAAAATTAAAAGCACTTTCTACTTCTAAACCAGTAGCAGAATATTTACTACCAACTGTGTTTTGTAGTTCAAAACCTGCTGCTTCATCTGTTATTGAAGAGAAACCAGTTACATTTAATGTTCCGTTATCAAAACGTCTTTTATATCCAATTTCAAATTGAGATACTTGATCGTATTGCACATCAGCAGTACCATCTGCTTTATAAGAATTTCTATCTGAAGCTCTACCAGAAGCACCTAAACTATATCTACCAAAAACAGCTGCATCATCATTCATTTTATAATTTAAACCCGCAGAGTAAGAAGTAAAACTATATTCGTCTGAAACAATTTGATTTTGATTTGGTTGTACAATAGGAACCATTTTTTCTATTGGTTCTATTATGTTGTTTCTATTTACATCAAATTCTCCAACTTGGTTTCCAGAGGCAATTGTTCCATCTACTCTTACATTTTCGAAACGAACACTTCCACTAAAATTTAATTTTTCATTTAAATCTGCATCTACAGCTACATAAGGAGAGTTTACTGTGTGTTGTGTATTGTATTTACGTTGACAACAATTGCCCCAAACTGGAGTTCCGTATGCATACTGACCACCTCTTGATAAGCCATCTACATTTACCAATCTAGCATCTCCGCCCCCTCTTACTTCTTGTAAGAAAGAATTCCATTGCCAAGAAATTTTTGTATTTTGAGTAGCGGTAAAGTAACCAGCTGTTACAGCTACATTGTCAGTAATTTTTTTACTTACTTTTAAATCGTTCATCACGTTGCTTAAATCATCAATAGTAGTATCGAAAACGTGTATGTTTTGAATTAATCCATTTGAAGGATTATAAGCAGTTCCATTGTCAGCATAACTTAATGTAGCTGGTTGAGGTATTGGTAAACCTGCTACAAAAGCATTCGTTTCTCCAAAACCAGCTGAAAAAGGAGCAATAAAAGCACCGTTATTAATAGATACCCTACCATTATTTCTAACTTTCCATCCATCACCTAGATTAAAAGAAAATTCTACACCTACAGATTTAGAAATAACGTTATTACCATCTCTAACATCTCTAGAACTTCTATTTCTATCACTACTTGTTGGACCAGAACTTTCTTGTAAATATTTTGACTGTAATCCATCTGTAGTTATGTCAAAACCAGGTAGGTTTGCATAAGTAGGATTTGCGTCTGTACCTTTTAATAACATTGGCATTGGCATATACATTGCAGTTCTGTCATTTAAAAATTTTAAATAAGTACGTATGTATCCAGATTTAAACTTTTTTGTAATGTTAGCTTTAATTTGTCCACCCTTATTGGCATTAAAACCCGTCGTTCTTGGGCCTTCCCCAGTTCTCATAAATCCTCCAATATGGAAAGATAAACCGTTTTCTAAAGGCGCTCCATACTCGAAATCTACTCTATTTGTATTGTAGTCTAAACCAACAGTTGTAGCTACAGAACCACCTTCTGTACTTCCTGTTTTACTAATTAAGTTAATAATTCCTGCAGGACCATTTGAGGTTTGTGTAGATGCAGATCCACCTCTAATAGCTTCTACTCTTGCAACATTAGCATCTGCTCTTAACCAGTTGTCAGAATTACCAAACGAAGTGTCACCAAATAGATTTAAGGGTAAACCATCTTCTTGTAATTGTAAATATCTAGAACCACCAGACGAAACAGGTACACCACGAACATTAAAGTTAGAATTACCTTCTCCAGCAGAAGATTCTGCACGTATACCAGGTATGTTTCTAAAGATTTCACCAGTTGTTCTGGGTGAAGATTGCTCTATTTGTTTTATACCAATTGTAGAAATAGAAACACTAGATTCTATTTTAGATTTTGGGTTTACAACACCCGTAACAATAATTTCATCTAAAGATTGTGCATTCTCTTTAATAACAATATTTAAAGTTACTTTGGTAGAGTTAATGATAACTTCTTTTGTAAAATTATCAAAACCAATGTAAGAAGCAATTAATGTGTAGGTTCCGTTTTCAACATTTTTAATTTCATAATTTCCATCAAAATCTGTAGTAGCTCCCTTGGTTGTCCCTTTAAGTATAATATTAACTCCAGGAATTAACTCTCCGTTTTGGTCTGTAACAGTTCCAGAAATGGTAGATTGTGCTATTAAAGTTGAAGATGTAAGTATCAACAACATTAAAAAAGCTTTTTTAAAGTGTATTAATTTTTTCATTTTAATTGTGAATTTAATAAAAAGTTAATTATTTCATTAACAAATGTATTTTTATAACAAGTATTTTTGTTAAATAAATAAATCGAAAACGTTTTCGATTTACCGAAAACGTTTTCGACCGAGATAATTTTGTACATTTAGAGGGTAATATTATACCTCTAAGAACTATTTAATACTTTTTATTTTGGTTACATTAAAACAAATTGCGGAAGAGTTAGGAATTTCTATAACTACTGTTTCTAAAGCACTAAAAGAATATCCAGATGTTAGTAAAAAAACAAGAAAGTTAGTAAGAGAAACTGCTTCTATGTTAAATTATAAACCGAATTCTTTTGCTGTAAACTTAAGAACCAAAGAATCTAAAACTATTGGTTTAATAATTCCTGAAATTGTACATCACTTTTTTTCTAGTGTAATTAAAGGAATAATTTCTCAAGCAGAAAAAAAAGGATATTTAGTAATTACATTACAATCAAATGAATCTTATGAATTAGAAAAAAAACAAATAGATTTATTGCTAAGTAAAAGAGTAGATGGAATTTTAATTTCTTTAGCAAACGGTACTGGAGATTTTAAGCACATAACAGAAGTAATCGAACAAGAAACTCCTATCGTTATGTTTGATAAAATAGCAAAAACGGTAAAATGTTCTAAAGTTATAATAGATGATAGAAAAGCGGCCTATAAAGCTACCCAACATTTAATAAATATTGGTTGTAAAAGAATTGCTCATTTTAGAGGTCCTTTATTGCCACAAAATTCTATAGATCGTTTTTTGGGCTATAAACAGGCATTAATAGATAATAATTTATCTTATGATGCTTCTCTTGTTTATTTATTAAATGATATGAGTTTTGAAGAAGGAAAATTTTATGCCAACCAACTTTTAAAAGACCATAAAGATGTAGATGGTATTTTTATTAATACAGATTTGGTTGCTATTGGTGCTATCTCAGAATTTAATAAGAAAGGTATAAAAGTGCCAGAACAAATAAATGTAATTGGTTTTAGTAATTGGTTTATGGCTTCAGTAATATCACCTTCTTTAACAACTGTTAATCAGCCTGGTTTTCAAATGGGAAAAAAAGCTTTTAAAATTTTATATAAAGAAATAAAAGACAGAAAGAAAAGAAAAAATATAAGTTATAATGAAGTAATTTTAGAAACAGATTTAATATTTAGAGATTCTACAAATAATTAATTGTTTTTTTTTTGGTTTAATCAAACAAACAACTTTTGGTGTTATTATTGCTTCAATATTAAGAAACTATTATAGCTTGTTTAACAAAATTTAAAGATATGGTTGTAACATATAAACTATGTTTGCGTCTATCAACTAAAACCAATCATGAAATACCCTTTTTTTCTATTCTTATTTTTAATTTCTATTCCATTATTTTCTCAAATACAAGGAAAAATTACAGACAAAAAAGGAGAACCTTTATCTTTTGTAAGCATTTATTTAGATAAAACTATTACAGGAACGACTTCTAATGATAATGGAGATTATGTTTTAAACATTAAAAGAAAAGGGAAGCAAATAATTGTTTTCCAAATTTTAGGGTACAAGACTATAAAAAAAGTAGTAAATATTACTTCTTTTCCTTTTAGATTAGATATAATATTAGAAGAAGAAAGTGTTCGTTTAAGTGAAATTTCTATTTCTACAAAAGACAATCCTGCTAATCGAATTATTAGAAATGTTATTGCAAATAAAGACAAAAACACAGATAAGTTTGCAAAATATACTGCAAAATTTTACTCAAGAGGATTGTATAAAATTAAAGATGCACCGGAGAAATTTTTAGGAAGAAATATGGGCGATTTTGGTGGTGGTTTAGATTCTACCAGAAGTGGAATTATCTATTTATCAGAAACAGTTTCTGAAATAAAGTACCAAAAGAAACCAAAAAAATTCAAAGAAAAAATTATCGCTTCTAAAGTTAGTGGTAGAGATAATGGCATTAGTTTTAATAGAGCAGAAGATGCTAATATTAATTTTTATCAAAATAGTGTAGAGTTTGGTAATGATCTAGTCTCGCCAATTTCCAACAATGCATTTAGTTATTACAAATTTAAATTAGTAGGAACTTTTTATGATAAGAACGGAAAACTCATCAACAAAATAAATTTGATTCCAAAACGAAAAAATGACCGTGTTTTTAATGGTGCTATATATATAGTAGAAGATGATTGGGCTTTGTATGGGGCAGATGTTTCTGTTACTGGAGCGCAAGTAAATATTCCTGTTGTAGATGTTTTACATTTAAAACAAGATTATAATTATTCAGAACAAAACGATGCTTGGGTTTTAATCAGTCAAAGTATAGATTTTAAAGTAAATGTATTCGGGTTTAAGTTTGATGGACGATTTTCATCAGCTTATTCCAAATACAATTTTACACCAAATTATAAAGAAAATACTTTCACAAACGAGGTTTTAACCTTCGAGAATGAGGCAACCCAAAAAGATACTGTGTATTGGAATAAACTAAGACCAGTTCCGTTAACAAAAGAAGAGGTTAAAGATTACAAAATAAAAGATAGTATTAAAGTTGTTAGAAAGTCTAAAAAATATTTAGATTCTGTAAATAAAAAACAAAATAAGTTTAATGTATTGTCTCCAATAACAGGTTATACATACAGAAATTCTTTCGAAAAATGGTCTTTATCTTTTAATGGTTTAATAGATGAACTTAGTTTTAATACAATTCAAGGGTTTAATGCATCCTTAGGTTTAAGTTATTTTAAAAGACAAAATGAAAAAGGAAAATGGTGGAGAGCAGGCGTAAAGGCAAACTATGGTTTTTCTGATGAACAAGTAAGACCAACATTTTACTTTAGTAAAAAATGGAATAATATCTCGCGCCCAAGAATGTCTATTTCTGGTGGAATTACAACTGCTCAATTTAATGGAAGAGAGCCGATTTCTAAATTCGATAATATGCTTCGTTCTTTGTTAAAAAGAAGAAATTATATGAAAATTTACGAGAAATCATTTGCTAGAATTGCATATTCAGAAGAAATAAAAAATGGTGTTTATTTTTCATCAACTTTAGAGTATGCAAATAGAAAACCGTTATTTAATAGTACAAATTATTCTTTTGGAAGACAAAGTAAAAATGCACCTTATACCTCTAACAACCCACTAAATTTAGCAGATTATACAAACGCTGCGTTTGCAGAACATAAAATAACAACTTTAAATGTTGGTGCAACATTTGTTTTTAATCAAAAATACTTGTCTTATCCAGATAGAAAATTTAATGTTGGCAATTCTAAATACCCTACTTTAAGTGTTAATTATAGAAAAACATTTGGAGCATCAAATTCTGATTTGAATTCAGATTTATTTACAGCAAATTTACGTCAGAATATAAATGCTGGAAACTATGGAAATTTTAGATACAATATAAGAGGAGGTTTGTTCTTAAAGCAAAAAAATATTGCTTTTATGGATTACTTGCAAGTTAACGGAAATGAATTGCTTTTCGTATCAGACAACTCTTTAAATAGTTTTGGGTTGTTAGATTATTATCAATTATTTACCAATGATAAATATGCAGAAGCGCATATAGAACATAATTTTAAAGGGGCTGTTTTAGGCAAAATTCCATTAATTAATAAATTAAACTTGCATTTAGTTGGTGGCACTAAAACATTATTTATGGCTGATAAGAATGCGTATACAGAATATTCTGTAGGACTTGGAAATATTGGTTTTGGAAAATGGCGTTTTTTAAGAATAGATTATGTGCAATCTAATTATGCAGGCATAAAAAATGATGGTTTTTTATTTAGGTTGAGTTTTTAGACTATTTTTGTTCTAAATGAAAATAATTACTCTTTTTTTCGGAATAACAACAGATTTAGTGGGTGCTACTCAACTAGAAATTAAAGTTGATGAAAACACTTCTGTACAACATTTTAAAAGTTTGATAAAAGAAAAATACCCAACTTTAGAAAACATAAATTCGTATGCGATTGCGGTAAACGAAAGTTACGCGACAGAGGCACTAATTTTAAAAGAGGGTGATACTGTAGCTATAATTCCGCCAGTTAGTGGAGGATAGAATTTATCGTAAATATTTTTTATCAATATAAAAAGTACCAAAAGGTAAAATAGAAGCTAATAAAACAATACCTAACGTTTTATTATCCCAATTCATTTCTTTTTTGATAACAATTGCAAGAACTATATAAAGCATAAAAAGGATTCCGTGTGGCATTCCTAAAAGTTTTACATAAGATTCTTCACCTTGAAAATACTTGATAGGTACTGCTACAAAAAGCAATAATAAGTAAGAAACCCCTTCTAAAAAACTAACAATTCTAAAGATACTTTTCATTTTTATGAAGTATTGATAATTAGATTGCAAAGATACATTTTGAATCACTATTTTTGTTGATGAATGGAAAGAACTTCAATAAAAATTAAATCTGAAAAACTGAATTTACAAGAATGCTATGATTTTGTAGAAGACGATTCTTGTGGCGGAATAGCTGCTTTTATCGGTACGGTTAGAAATGATACACAAGGAAAAGAAGTTATTCAGCTCGATTTTTCTACCTACAAACCTATGGCGATTAAAGAAATGCAAAAAATTGCAGATGTAGCTTTAGAAAAGTTTGATATCAAAAAAATTGCCATTCATCATGCAGAAGGAATGTTACAAATTAGAGACATTCCAGTAATTATTACTGCATCAGCAAAACATAGAAAAGCAGCTTTTGAAGCCTGTGAATTTGCAATTGATACTTTAAAAGAAACTGTTCCTATCTGGAAAAAAGAACATTTTTCTGATGGAGAGGTTTGGGTAAACGCACATCCATGATTTATGTGCAGTATCCAGTTCTCAGCAACTGAGTACTACCTACTGAGTACCACCCGATACTAACTACTAACTGTCTTTCGACTTTGCAACCATAAATAAAATTGTAATCCAAATAAAATAGCACCAGACAATAAATGTATAGCCTGTGTTCCTAAAGGAAATTCTGCATAATACATTAAAATTCCTGTAATGGTTTCTAGAAAAATTAAGAAGACAATCCAATTTACTAACTTATAACCTAAACCTTTAGCTTGATTTAAATAAAACATACCTAGGTTTACTAAAACAATAGCAATGGTAAACGATCTATGAAAGTAAAATTTAAAACTAGGATTCATTAAACTATAATTTTTATTTTCAAAACCTAGCAGTTTTACTTGTTCATCAATAAATTGTCTTACTTGTGTACCCATTGCAATTTGTATCAAAGAAAAAATTACAGAAGCAATTAATAGTTTATTAAAAAGGGGATGATATTGATATGTTTTTCTATCAGAAACAATAAATTTTAACCATAATAAAAGTGCTATAATAATCAAACCAACTACCATATGAATGGTAATTATGGTTGGCGTTAAGTTAGAATCTACAACAGTTTTGCCTAACCAAGCTTCAAAAAGCATTAAAAAGAAAGCGCCAAAAGCTAAATATGGAATCCGTTTGTCAGATTTCCAAAATTTAGAAGCCCTATAAATCAAAAATAGAAAAACAAAACCAGCTAAAACAGAAACTAACCTATTAATATATTCTGTCCAAGTATGGTATTTATTAAATTTATTATAGTTGTGTTTAGTATATTTAGACCAATTTTCAGTATTAAATTCTGCAGCGGTTTTAATGTCTTTTTCTGCAACAAATAAAATTTCATCTTTAATGATGATAAAACCTTTTTTAAATTCTGTATTGGCTTTCCAAGTAATTTGTTCTTCGGATGTTGGCGGAATGTAATATCCAAAACATTTTGGCCAATCCGGACATCCCATTCCAGAACCTGTCATTCTAACCACTGCACCAGCTAAGAATATTAAATAGACAGAAATTATAGCTAGTTGAACAATTTTTGGAAATCTACTTTTCATCGAACGAAATATGTTTTTACAAAAATACGTCAAAAAAAAAATCGCTTAAAATAAATTAAGCGATTTGTTACTATGTAAAAAAATTCTAAATAATATTATTAGATAACTCTAACGTCTACTGCGTTTAAACCTTTTCTACCTTCTTTAAGATCAAATTCTACTGCATCACCTTCTCTAATTTCGTCTACTAATCCTGAAACGTGCACAAAGTGCTCTGTTTTTGAACCATCTTCAATAATAAATCCAAATCCTTTTGATTCATTAAAGAATTTTACTGTTCCGTTTTTCACTGTATAAATAATAAATGTTAATAATAATGCAAAGGTAATATTATATATGATTGTTTTTACAAAACTTCTTTTTTTAACAGTTTTGACAAATCATTTTTTTAAAAACTATTAAAAAATGTATTCTTACTAGTTTAAAACTATAGTTTAAAATTTTTTAAAAAAGATATTTTAAGAATGTCAATAAAAATAAAGGTTTCAGCGATTTTGTATTTGTAAATTATTGATATACAATTTGTTAAAAATCTAATTTTTGAATAGTAAAATTACTAAAATCACAATTTTGTTAAAAACTTCAAGGGTTTTGTGAATAAGTATGACTTTCATTTTGGAACAAAAATAACAATCTTTGTAAGGGTCAATATCCGGCTAAAATTAACACTAACTTAATATTCGTATCTCGTGGAAATTACACATATCATTAAAAGAGACTATCAAACAACTCCTTTTGAGTTGGATAAAATTACAAGAGCCATAGAAAAAGCTATGGATAATGTAAATAACGGAACAAGAAGCGATGCTATTGCTATCTCTAACATTGTAAACGGAGCTCTTTTAGAAAGAAAGTTAAATGAGCCACATTATACACCAACTGTAGAACAGGTTCAAGATTTGGTTGAAATAAAGTTAATGGATAGTCCTTTTAGAGATGTAGCCAAAGCATACATATTATATAGAGATGAACAAGCAAGGAGTAGGCAGAAAAATATTTTTGAAAAAAGATTAAACCTTAAGCCATACGAATACCCTAATCTATACGAGTATGTAGATGCGATAAGACACTCTTATTGGATACACACAGAATTTAATTTTACAAGCGATATACAAGACTTTAAAACACATCTTTCTGAAGTAGAAAGAAGTTCTATAAAAAATACAATGTTGGCCATTTCTCAAATAGAAGTAGCTGTAAAGTCTTTTTGGGGAGACATTTATAAAAGAATGCCAAAGCCAGAAATTGGTTCTGTTGGAGCTACTTTTGCAGAAAGTGAGGTACGACACCATGATGCATATTCTCATCTATTAGAAATTTTGGGTTTAAATAACGAGTTCGAATCGTTAAAAAAGAATCCTGTAATGATGCGTCGTGTAAACTATTTAGAAACTGCTTTAAAGAGTGCAAATAGCGAAGATGATAAAGAATATTCGGAGTCTATTTTATTGTTTTCACTATTTATTGAACACGTTTCTTTATTCTCTCAGTTCTTAATAATTATGGCATTTAATAAGTTTAAAAATGCTTTAAAAGGGATTTCTAATGTTGTAGAAGCAACCTCTAAAGAAGAACAAATTCACGGAGATTTTGGAATTGACATTATTAAAATTATTAAAAGTGAAAACCCTGAATGGTTTAATGAAGAACATTCTTTAATGGTGCAAGAAATGTGTAGAGAAGCATTTTATGCAGAAAGTAAAATTGTAGATTGGATTTTTGAAAAAGGAGAATTAGACTTTTTACCTAAGAAAGTTATCAATGAATTTATTAAAAACAGATTTAACAAATCTTTAGAAAGTATAGATGTACCTCAAGTATTCGATATTGATGAAGATTTACTTTCTCAAACAGAATGGTTTGATGATGAAATTATAGGAACCAAACACGGAGATTTCTTTGTAAAAAGATCTATTAACTACAGTAAAAGAACAAAAAGTATAACTAGCGACGATTTATTTTAAACTATGAACCAAACAAAACAAACAGCACAGTCAGCATCTACAACAGACCACGAAAAATTAATTGAAGCAAGAAACTCTTCTAGAAAAGAGATTCTTGATAAAATGAATACACCAGAAATTAAATGGTTAACAGAAAATAGTCGTAAATTTTTAGAATCAGGTTATTTAACAGAAGGAGTTACACCAGAAGGAAGAATAAGAGCCATTGCAGAAAATGCAGAAAAGATTTTAAAAAAGCCAGGTTTTGCTGATAAGTTTGAAAAATATATGGCAGAAGGGTTTTACTCTTTAGCTTCTCCAGTTTGGTCTAATTTTGGAAAAAGAAGAGGTTTGCCAATTAGTTGTTTTGGGTCTCACGTTGCCGATGATATGGGAGATATTTTATTCTCACAATCAGAAGTGGGTATGATGTCTAAGTTAGGTGGTGGTACTTCTGGTTATTTCGGAAAATTAAGACCTAGAGGAGCAGAGGTTAAAAATAATGGTTCATCTTCTGGTTCTGTACACATCATGCAATTATTCGAAAAAATGGTTGATGTAGTTAGTCAAGGTTCTGTAAGAAGAGGTCGTTTTTCTCCATATTTACCAATAGATCATCCAGATATTAAAGAGTTTTTAGAAATTGGAACAGAAGGAAACCCAATTCAAGAACTAACGCATGGAGTTACTGTAGGTAACCAATGGATGCAAGAGATGATTGATGGAGATGTTGAAAAAAGAAGTATTTGGGCTAAAGTTTTACAATGTAGAGGAGAAATAGGATATCCATACATCTTATTTAGAGACAACGCTAATAATGGTACAGTTGATGTTTATAAAGACAAAAACTTAGAGATTTACGCAAGTAACTTGTGTACAGAAATTATGTTGCCTTCTAATGACGAATGGTCGTTTGTTTGCTGCTTATCATCCATTAATCTATTACACTATGACAAGTGGAAAGATACAGATGCTGTAGAAACATTAACCTATTTCTTAGATGCAGTAATGGAAGAATTTATTACTAAATTAGAAGTATATAAAGATTCAGAAAATAGAGACGATCAGTTTACGTTCCGTTTTATGGAAAAAGCGTACAACTTTGCAAAATCTAATAGAGCTTTAGGTTTAGGAGCTTTAGGATGGCACTCTTTATTGCAATCTAAAATGTTACCTTTTGATAGCGCAGAAGCGTATTCTTTAAACAGCGAAATTTTTAAGTTGATTAAAGAAAAATCTTACAAAGCATCAGAAGAAATGGCTAAAGAATATGGAGAGCCAGCAATCTTAAAAGGTTACGGAAGACGTAATACAACCTTAAATGCAATTGCACCTACAACATCTTCAGCATTTATTTTAGGACAAGTATCTCAAGGAATTGAGCCAATTTGGTCAAATGTATATGTAAAAGACATTGCAAAAATTAAAACAACGATTAAAAACCCAATTTTAGAAGCTGTTTTAGAAGAAAAAGGAAGAAGTACACCAGATGTTTGGAGAAGCATTCGTGATAATGATGGTTCTGTACAACATCTAGATTTCTTGTCAGAGCACGAAAAAGATGTGTTTAAAACCTATTCAGAAATTGATCAAAATGTAATTGTATATCAAGCTGCAAATCGTCAAAACCATATCGATCAAGGACAATCGATTAACATTATGGTACATCCAGACATGCCAATTAAAGACGTAAACAAAGTATATGTTAATGCGTGGCAATTAGGTGTAAAATCGATGTATTACCAACACAGTATGAATGCAGCACAGAAATTCAAACAAAAGAAAGAATGTGCTTCTTGTGAAGGATAGAAAATTTTAAAAAGTAATATAAAAAGAGAAGTCGAAAGGCTTCTCTTTTTTGGTTTTTCAATTATTAGATGTATGTTTACTATTCGCAAAAATAATGCACGCTTTTACAGTTGAATTGTATATGATAAAAAAAATTCTGTTTTCTACTTTTTTAGCATTGTTGGCGGTAGTGCTCTATTTTAACCCTAATTTTAAAACAATTGCTACGGGTGTTGCCATTTTGTTATTTGGCATGATTATGTTAGAAGAAGGGTTTAAAGTGTTTACAAAAGGACCACTACAAAACATTTTAAAGAAAGCAACTGACAAACTTTATAAAGGGATAACAGCAGGTGCTTTGGTAACTGCACTAATTCAATCGAGTTCATTAGTTTCTGTTATTACAATTTCATTTATAAGTGCTGGTTTAATAACTCTTTCTGGAGGTTTAGGATTAATTTTTGGGGCTAATATTGGTACAACTGCTACAGCTTGGTTGGTTGCTGGTTTTGGTTTAAAAATTAAAATATCAGCATTAGCAATGCCCATGTTAATTTTCGGACTTATTTTTTCATTTAAAAAGAATGCTACTTTAAAAGGAGTTGGAAATGTTTTAGCAGGTTTAGGTTTTTTCTTTCTTGGTATTCATTACATGAAAGAAGGCTTTGACTATTTTAAAGACTATATAGATTTAACTCAATTTGCAGTTTCTGGGTATTTAGGAGCAATCATCTATGCTGGTTTAGGTATTGTTATAACAACAATATTACAATCAAGTAGTGCAACGTTAGCGTTAATTTTAACAGCTTTAGCAGCCGGCCAAATAGAATACCAAAATGCACTTGCATTAGCTATTGGTGCAAATGTTGGTACAACCATTACAGCAGTTTTGAGTTCTTTAAGTTCTAATACAGCGGGTAAAAGGTTGGCAGTTGCACATTTAATTTTTAATGTTTCTACAGGATTAATTTCGTTAGCACTTATATTTCCTTTGGCAAATTTTGTTAATTCTTTATCAGAATTTTTAAATATAGGTAGCAAAGATTATACACTAAAACTAGCCATATTTCATACTATTTTTAATGTACTTGGAGTTCTGTTAATGATTCCGTTTATTAAAAGATTAGAAAAATTCTTGCTAAAACTATTTATAGATTATAAAGATAAAGCTATTGATGAACCAAAGTTTTTAAATACGGCGATATTAGAATTTCCGGGTACTTTAATATCAGCTGTTTTAAACGAATCTAAATACTTATATAAAAAAGTAATTTTTAAAATAGTATCACACGCCTTAAGTATTCACAGAAATGATATTAAATCTGATGAAAAAATAAAAGATATAATTAATAAATCTGATGAAATTATTCTAACCGATGTTGAAGATATGTATTACACAAAAGTAAAAAATATCTACGGCCAAATAATACATTACACAGCCAAGGGTCAGCAAGATTTAAAGCTTACTAAGCAACAAAATAAGAGATTAGCAGAAATAAAATTGGCAAATAGAAGAATGGTCGAAATTATTAGAGATTCAAGAGAATTAGAGAAGAATGTTACTAGATTTTTAGATTCTGATAATGCCTATGTTAAAAAAGAGTACGACAAGTTTAGGAAAAAGGTAGTTAAAGTCTTAAGAGTGATTTATAAATTTAGAAAAAACGAAGAAAAGGAAGTGTATTTTAATCAACTGATGAATTTAAAAAAGGAGGCTAAAAATGCAATTCACTCTGATAATAAATCATTAGATAAATTAATAAGAAAAGAATTGATTACTACAGATATGGCATCATCTTTAGTAAATGATAATGTTAATGTTAATGATTTAATTAAGAGGTTAATTCAGGTAGCAGAATTATTATATTCAGAAAAAGATGTCATCTTAGAAAACGAAAAATAAATAAAATGGACTGGGAAAAACTACTTTCTTTAAAACGCTTTGGCGATACCGAAAAAAGACCAAGAATAGCTCAAGATGAAACTCGTTTGGGTTTTGATGTAGATTTTGATAGAATTATATTTTCGTCTGCTTTTAGAAGTTTACAAGACAAAACTCAAGTAATTCCGCTATCAGAAACCGACTTCGTACATACTCGATTAACGCACAGTTTAGAGGTTTCTGTAGTGGGTAGAACCTTAGGTAGAAGAGTTGGCAAAGTCTTGTTAGAAAGACATCCTAACTTAGTTGGTTTGGGATATACGTTTAACGATTTTGGAGCAATTGTAGCAGCCGCTGCAGTTATGCACGATATTGGCAATCCTCCTTTTGGGCATTCTGGAGAAAAAGCCATTGGCGAGTATTTTGCAACAGGTAAAGGTTTAAACTACAAAGAACACTTAACGTCAAAAGAGTATCAAGATTTAATCGATTTTGAAGGTAATGCCAACGGATTTAAAATCTTAACCGAAAGCAGAGAAGGAATTTCTGGAGGTTTACGTTTAAGTTATGCAACTTTAGGTGCGTTCTTAAAATATCCTAAAGAAAGTTTGCCTAAAAAACCTACGAATCATATTGCAGATAAAAAATATGGTTTTTTTCAGTCCGAGAAAGAAGCTTTTATAGATGTAATGAATGAACTAGGTATGAAACAAAAATCGACTTCTGCCATTTCTTTTTATAGACATCCACTAGCCTATCTTGTAGAAGCTGCAGATGATATTTGTTACACTATAATAGATTTTGAAGACGGAATTAATTTAGGCCTAATAGATGAAGATTATGCTTTAGAATATTTATCTAAGTTGATAAAAAACATCAATAGAGATAAATATTATGCTTTGCAACATACAACAGATAGAACTGCTTATATAAGAGCAATTGCAATTAGTGCATTAATTGAAGAAGCTGTAGACATATTTTTAGTTAATGAAGAATCTATTTTAAATGGCAGTTTTGAAAAATCTTTATTAGATAAATGTAAGTATGAGGCACAAATTAACGACATCATTAAAATTAGCATCGAAAAAATATACAATAGCAAAGAAGTTTTAGAAAAAGAAGTAGCTGGATATAGAATTATTGCCGATTTATTAGATGTATTTGTAACCGCCCTAAATAATAAATTTAATGGTAATTCATCTAATTTCGACAAATTAGTATTGAATTTATTACCTAAAGAATATCAAACAGAAAGCGATACATTGTATAAAAGAATAATGCAAATATGCAGTTATGTTTCAAGAATGTCTGATAGTTACGCCATACGCATGCACAAAAAATTAACAGGTAATAGTATTTAGTTTAAAAAAAATAGCTTTATTTTTAATACCTAAAATACTCAATATGAAGCACTTTTAAATTATTTTAAATGCAAGTGTTTTGTTAATTTTTTTAAATAATTCTTAAAAATGATGAATAATGTTATAAAAATTACTTTTTTTTTCCTGTTCTCATGTTTATTTTTTAATTGTAAATCTAAGACAGTGAAGAAACCAGAAGAAGAAAACAAAATTACTTTTTCAGAAAAAAATGTTGTAAAAGAAATTTACAACGCCAAAAAATCGATGCTTTTGGTGCTAAACTATAAATCGGGGATGAACCAACCCATAACATTTAATTACAAAGTATTAGACCTACCTTCTAAAGAGATAATTAAAACAGGTGTTTTTATTGGTAATAAAATAGAATGGCTGGATAATACAAGTCTAAAATGTTATGAACATACTGGTATGATTCAAAAAGAAGACAAATCCCCAGATAATTATAAAATTATTAAAATTACAAACCCTAAATAAATTTATATGAAGAAAATTTACAAAGTATTTACTTTTTTAATTGCAGTATTCACAGTTTTAAATGCTTGTCAAAAAGAAAAAGTAGAAGAACAAAAAGAAATAGCAATTAAAGAAGTAAAAATAAAACAGAAAAAGAAAGACCCAAATGTTGTTCATAAAAAAGGGATAGAACATATTGCTGAATATCAAAAACAAATTAGAAAACCTGTTGATGAGGAGAACTCAACATACGAAAAGGGATACCTAATTAGAGAATACAATAAGGCAAGAAAAGAGGTAACATTAAAAAAAGGAGCTAGTTCAGTTACTGCAGTTTTTACAGAAAGAGGTCCAGTAAATGTACCTGGGAGATGTAGAGGGATTGCTGTAGACCCAACTAATAGTAATAGATGGTTTGTAGGTACTGTTGGTGGAGGAGTTTGGCTTACTGAAGATGCAGGATCAACTTGGAAAAGTTTAACAGATAACCAAATTCCTAACTTAGCAACTTCTACAGTGGTCATTAGTCCACAAGATGCCAATACGCTATATGCGGGTACTGGTGAGCCATTTAGAAATGGAGATGCCATTGGCGGTTCAGGTGTTTTTAAAACAACAGATGGAGGAACAACATGGCAACACCTTACAGCCACAATTTCTTTAGGAGATGTTGGTAGAATGATTATTAATCCTAACGATAAAGATAATGTTCTTATCGCAACAACTACTGGAATTTATAGAACTGTTAACGGAGGAACTTCTTGGTCAAGAGTTTATAATTCTTCAGGAAGAAGAGTACAAGATTTAGATGCAGACCCTTCCGATTTTAATATTCAATATGGTTCTGTTAGAAATTTAGGAATTGTAAAATCTACAGACGGTGGTGTTACTTGGGCAACGGTTTTTGATAGAGCTACCTACAATAGTAATCATGATAGGTTTGAAACATCTGTTTCTCAAGCAGACCCGAACACTGTTTTTTTAAGTGTTTATAGCCCAACTAGAAATGATGTAGGTACAGCTACAGTAGGTGTAAATACAGATTTTTATGTATCTAGAGATAAAGGAGCTACTTTTACAAACTTACAAACTACAGGAACAAAAGAATCTGCAAATTTAGTAACAGGACAAGGTTGGTATGATAACGTTATCATGGGACACCCATACAATAAAGATGTTTTTTATGTAGGTGGTATTGCTGTTTTTAAAGTAACGATTTCTGGAAGTAATTTTACCTCTACTTCGATTGCTTCTGGTTATGACTCTTCCCAAATTAATTCTAGTGTTCATGTAGATCAACATGGACTCTTCACAATTCTTGGAAATAATCAAGAATTTAAAATTTTATTGGCAAATGATGGAGGAGTTTACAGCACTTCCTCCAAACTAGACCCAGGAGCTACAGAAGGAGATTGGTCTGCGGCTACCGTTGGTAAAAATAGTACTCAGTTTTATGGGGCATCAAAACAAAACGGACAAAACAACTATTTAGCTGGTGCTCAAGACAACGGTTCTTGGATTTCACAAGGAAATAACTCCGATAAAACAAAATCTTATATAAAAGTTTTAGGAGGTGATGGTTTTAATGTGATTTGGCATTACGATAAGCCAGGTAGTTTTATGGTAGCTTATCAATTCAACAATATCGCTAGATTTGTTAATTATTCAGGTGCACGTGCAAACACTCCAGATTCAGATAGTAGTAAATCTCCATTTATTTCTAAAATGTCAAATGCAGATAATTATCCAGATGTTGTGTTTACCATTTCTACAAGTGGAGTTTGGAGATCTACTGACTTTGCTGCTAATTGGAATTTAATTCCAATAACAGAAAATTTTACAACATCTTACGCGACACCTTTAAATGTTAAGGTATCTCAAGCAGATCCAAATATTGTTTGGGCAGGAGGTAGAATGACAGAAAATGGAAGTTATACGATGCATGTTTCTCAAGATAACGGTAAAACCTTTACCAAAACAAATGTTTTTGACAATCCATTAGGGACTCATAATTATTATGTTTCTGGTATGAACCCATCTTATACAGAACGAAATAGATTTTATTTAACTTTTTCTGGTCAAGGTGCTGCCAAAATTTTAAAAACCGAAGATTTAGGAAATACATGGACAGATATTTCTGGTTTTACCACGGGTGTAACTACAGGTTTTCCTGATGTAGCGGTACATAGCGTTTTAGAAATGCCATTTGATAAAAATATTATTTGGGCTGGTACAGATATAGGGATTTTTCAAACAACGGATGGTGGTGCAAATTGGAGCATAGTATCAGGTTTTATACCCGTTGCTGTCTATGGTATGAAAATTGTAAATGACCAAGTAGTTATTGCTACTCATGGTAGAGGTGTATGGTCTGCTACAGTAGCTGAATTAAGTAGTTTTACCCCTGCAAAGTTTTTAAAACCTATTGTAATAACTAGCACCCAAAAAGCTATCCAAACTAATTCTGCTCTAATTAGTTATAAGGTTAGTGATGATGAAGTATCTAGAGTTAAAATTTATATCGATGATGTACTAAAAACCGAAATAACTCAAGATTTTAATGCTACAGATACCTATACCTACGAAACAGAAATTTTAACAGAAGGAGTGCACAAAGTTGCGGTACAACAGTTTGATGATACAAACAACTTAGAAACCCTTGTTGAGAATAATGATTTTGCTATTGTAGATTTTAAACCAGCGAGTCCAGTTATAAAAATTACTGAATTTACCGCAGAAGATGCTTATGCATATAATGACAGTTTTAAAATAGACAATTTAAATAATAATGTAACTACAAATGTTTTAAATAACTCAGAACATCCTTATTTAAATAACAAAACGTATTCTATGGTTTTAAAACAACCACTAACTATTACTGCTACTAGCAGCGAATTTGAATATGAAGATTTTGCTATAGTAGAACCTTATACTGATGACTTAAAAGATTTAACTCAATTTTACGATTATGTAATTATAGAAGCTTCGAAAGATTTAAACAATTGGGTTACATTAGATAAATATGATGCAAGAAGATATCCTGAGTGGTTAGCTCAATCTAATAGAACAGTCGAGTTAATGGATATTTCTGAAGCCTTATTTAAAAAACAATCTATTAATTTAACCAGCAAAGGTTTTACTATAGGAGATACAGTTGTGTTTAGACTTTCTTTAGTAACCGATCCTGGAACAGTATCTTATGGTTGGGCAATAAAATCGATAAATAAAAATGCAACAGCATCTGTAAATGAGGTATTATCTGGTAAAAAAGTATTTACTGTATATCCATCAATTTCGAATGGGACTTTTACTGTACTTGCTAAAAATACTTTAGGTAAAACCAAAATGAATATTTTTGATATAAGAGGTAGAAATGTGTTTAATCTTAATTTAGATTTTTCTAAAAATGAAAAACAAAAAATTAATACTGCATTAAAATCTGGAGTTTATATGGTTCATATTACCGATGAAAATAATAAAAAATCTTCCAAAAAGATTATTATAGAATAGAAAGAGAAATCTGTTATTCATAAAAAAAGACGCTATTAATAGCGTCTTTTTTTATGAATAACATTAAAATTTATTTGCTAAGTTTTTAGGGTCTAAGCCAATTTTATGTTGAAGTTTGGTAATTGCTCCATGTTCAATAAATTCATCAGGAATTCCTATGAGTTTAACTTTATTCGTATAGTTGTTGGTTGATGCAAATTCTAAAATACAACTCCCAAATCCTCCATTTATAGTTCCATCTTCTACAGTAAAAATGGTTGGATGTTTTTCAAAAATTTGATGCAATAATTTTTCATCCAAAGGTTTTACAAAGCGCATATCGTAATGAGAAAAATTGTCTTTGTGTTTGAGAGTTTTTATAGCTTCAGAAACATTATTTGCAATTGTTCCAATAGATAAAATGGCAGTTTTATTTCCGTTTTTAAGACATTTTCCTTTTCCTATTTCAATTCTTTCAAACGGTTTTTCCCAGTCTTTAATGTTTCCATAACCTCTTGGATAACGAATTGCAATTGGATGCTCTAATCCTAATTGAGCTGTAAATAAAATATTGCGCAATTCAATTTCATTTCTTGGAGCAAAAACTATCAAATTTGGGATACATCGTAAATATGCCAAATCAAAAACTCCATGATGAGTAGCGCCATCTTCACCTACTAAACCAGCTCTATCCATACAAAAAATTACAGGCAGATTCTGTAAAGCCACATCGTGAATTACTTGGTCATAAGCACGCTGTAAAAAAGTAGAATAAATATTGCAAAACGGAATTAAATCTTGTCTAGCCATACCTGCAGCCAAAGTAACTGCATGTTGTTCTGCAATACCCACATCAAAAGTTCTTTCAGGGTATTTTTCCATCATAAACTTTAAAGAACTTCCTGTTAACATTGCTGGTGTAATTCCGACAATTTTATCATTTTGGTCTGCTAATTCAACAATAGTTTTTCCAAAAACATCTTGATATTTAGTAAATAAACTACTTTCTTTTTTTATTCTTTCGCCAGAAATTTTATCAAATTTTCCAGGAGCGTGATAGGTTACTTGATCTTCTTCTGCTTTTTGTAAACCTTTCCCTTTTGTCGTGATAATATGTAAAAATTTAGGGCCTTTTATAGATTGTAAACGTTCTAATTCAGATAAAAGTTTTGGTAAATCATGACCATCAATAGGGCCAGAATAATCAAAATTTAAGGCTTTTATGATATTGTTTTGTACAGCTAATTTTTTATCTCTTTTAACCTTAGTTAAATATTCTTTTACAGCACCAACAGAAGGGTCAATTCCAATGGCATTGTCATTTAAAATGATGAGCAAATTGGCTTTTGAAACTCCTGCGTGATTCAAAGCTTCAAAAGCCATTCCACTCGCAATAGAGGCATCACCAATAACTGCAATATGATGTTTTTCTGTTTCTTTTTTTAAATTAGATGCGATTGCCATACCTAAAGCAGCAGAGATAGAAGTTGAAGAGTGTCCTACTCCAAATGCATCAAATTCACTTTCTTTTATTGACGGAAAACCAGCTATACCACCAAATTGTCTGTTGGTATGAAAGTTGTCTTTTCTTCCTGTTAAAATTTTGTGCCCATAAGCTTGATGACCAACATCCCAAACCAATAAATCTTTAGGTGTGTCAAATAAATAATGAAGTGCAATTGTGAGTTCTACAACGCCTAAACTTGCACCCAAATGTCCTTCTTTAGTCGATACGATGTCAATAATAAATTCCCTCAATTCTTTCGCTAATTGCGGTAATTGTTCAGGATTTAATTTTCGTAAATCTTCTGGATTTGATATATTGTCCAACAATTTTTTTGACATTCTACAAAAATACAATAATCCTTTTTTGTAATATTGATTTTTAAATTCATTTAAAATGATTCAGCCTTTTGATGACGAATACTTTATGAAAAAAGCTTTACAGGAAGCACAAACGGCTTTCGATAAAGTTGAAGTTCCTGTAGGAGCAGTTATTGTTTTAAACAATCAAATTATCGCAAGAGCACATAATTTAACAGAAACCTTAAATGACGTAACTGCCCATGCAGAAATGCAAGCATTTACAGCTGCTGCAGATTTTTTAGGTGGAAAATATTTAAAAGATTGTGTGCTATATGTAACTTTAGAACCTTGTCAAATGTGTGCAGGTGCAAGTTATTGGGCACAAATAGGGAAAATAGTTTATGGAGCTTCAGAACCAGAAAGAGGTTTTAAAAACTTAAAAACTACGTTACATCCAAAGACAAAAGTTGTAGAAGGAATTTTAGAAAATGAGTGTTCGCAACTTCTCAAACGTTTTTTTATTGAAAAGCGAAACTTGAATTAATCTTCTTCATATTCTAAAATATCAGAAGGTTGACAGTCCAAGGCTTTACAAATAGCTTCTAGAGTAGAAAAACGGATAGCTTTAGCTTTACCCGATTTTAAAATGGATAAATTTGCTGTTGTAATGCTAATATTTTTTGCCAATTCTTTACTTTTCATTTTGCGTTTGGCAAGCATAACGTCTAAATTTACTCTGATTGCCATATTTTATATTGTTAAATCGTTTTCTTGTTTTGTTTCTTTAGCTTTTGCAAATGCATCACTTAAAAAAAGAAAAAATAAGCCTAAAATTGTAGCTAAAAAAAGAGTGTTATTGATACCTAATTTAAGATCTTCAAGGACTACTATTTGTATAATTATTCTGTATATCCATTGACCAAAACCAAATATCAAAAAACATTTCCCTGTTTTTTTAAAATTATTCACAACCAATTCAGAGAAATAATTTCCATTAGCTAAATCGTTTAATGATTTTTTAAAATAATAAATACCTCTTAAAAGCTGAAATATAATAATCACACCAATAAGAATAATTATTATAAATGGTGTTAAATTCATATCAACAACATCAATATTCATGTCCATAAAATTTAGCACGAGTGATTCAGCTTTGTTCTTTTTTAGGTTAAATACAATAGGGAATCCAATTGTTAAAACTAGAATCCCAAATATTGCAAAATAATAGTAAAAAATTATCAGTTTTTTAAGTATGGATATTGATTTCATAATAAATAAATTATTGTTTAACGATAACAAATGTAGTAAAATTATTGAAAAACAATAATAAAATATTAAATAAAAATAATTTTAAGTTTTAGGTAATAAAAAAATCAGAAGCTAAAAACTTCTGATTTTTATAAAATATGGTGTAATTTTTACATCTAATCTCTAGACATAAAAATCTGTAAAACATACCAAAAAAGCAACATTAAAGAGGCAAATAAGCCTAATGATGCAGGTACGTAATCTTCTGTTCCGTATTTGTTTATCATATTAGAAGTTTGATATAATATAGAACCCCCTGCTAATAAACACATAGCAACAGAAAACCATAAACCTAAATCAAAACCAAATAAAGCCCCCGCAATTATTAATCCGATTGCAATAAAAAAGCCTACAGTTAAACCAGCTTTTAAAAATGAAAAATCTTTTTTGGTGATAAATACTATAGCTGAAATTCCTACAAACAAACCTAAAGTTACAATAGCAGCTTGTTGTATTAACTCTGGGCCTCCAGTGTACATTATAGCGATATATAAAAGAGGAACAAAAATAATGGCTTGGGCAAAAACGTATAATGCATACGCCATGTATTGTATATTTCTATCCGCAGTTTTTAAAACGGTGCTTTCAGCATAATTGGTAATCAACATAAAACCACCTAACATTACCAACCAACGCCAACCTTGAGTCATAGATAACATAAACTCTACAACCATAGAACTTTGGAGTAATAAATATTCAAAGAGAACGAATAATAAAATTCCTCCAGCAACGTGAGTATAGGTTTTCTTGTAAAACTCTACACGAACTTGATCTGTAGCTTCAATTAGTAATGTTTTGTTTTCAAAAGTGTTTTCCATAGTTTTTAATTTTAATTGATAATATTTTTTATACCTTTTTAATAACGTTAGTTACAATGCCCCAAATTACAAAATCGTTTTCTTCTGTAATGTTTATGATAGGGTAATCAGGGTTTTCCGGTTGTAACCATACTTCATTTTTTTCTACACGTAAACGTTTTACCGTAAACTCACCATCTAAAAAACAAACTGCAATTTTATTGTTGGCAGGTTCTAAACTTCTGTCAATGACTAATAAGTCGTTGTCATCTAAACCGGCATCTATCATAGATTGTCCTTTTACTTTAGCAAAAAAAGTAGCATCTTTATTCTGAATTAATTCATCATCAAGAGAAATACGCGTTTCTCTAAAATCGTCTGCAGGTGATGGAAATCCAGCAGAAATTCCTGTATCAACAAAAACAGCACCATTTCCTGATGAAGCTTTTGGTGTAAAAAAAGTAAGTGTTTTAGATGTTTTCATTATGCTGCAAATTATAACTTTTCTCGTAATAAATTAGAATATCGTTTTGCAATTATTACAGATGTATTTTCTTTTTTCAAAAAAAGGAAATAACATATAGAAGAAATTTTTTCTTGACGCTTCTGCTACCAAAATTCGATTAGATTTACATTTAGGACAAGATATATCGTTTCCATTTTTATCTTTTTGATAACTTCTAATAGCATTGTAAATTGTGGCAGCTTTCTCAAAATCATTATTATGAACTAATAATTTTACACCACCAATAGCATTGCTTACTAAAGGATCTGTATCTATGGTCTTTTCGTCCATTAACATTGTTTTGAAACCCTCAGAATCTAATTTAGATTTTATAACATGAGCTTCTGTAGAATATTCAAAAACGGCTAAAATTTTGTAATTATCATTCATAAAATGTAGGTTATGTTACCTTAATAATTTCGTTGATATTAGTTGTAAACCTTGGCGATAAGCGCTCTTGTCTCATTTTCCAAGTACGTTTTAAATCTTGATTTGCCAATTTAATTTTATCAGATTTATACTTTTTATTCAGATTGTCTATGGCACTCATTAAAGGTTTGTGCTTAGGGTTTTCATGCAAAAATAAATTCAATTGATAATTATCATTAGGAACTAAACCTGCAACAATAACACCAGCTCTTTTGTATTTTATACCGCTTTTGAAAATAGTTTTTACGGCTTCTACTGCAGCGTTTGCAATGGTTAATGTAGAGTCTGTAGGATATGAAAAACATACAGTTTTACTTGCTTTATGCTGTTGAATATCTTTTTTATGCCTGTCGCTAGAAAGTTGCACAATTAATAAATGACAACTCGATTTTTGATTACGTAATTTTTCTGCACAACTTGTAGCAAAGGTTGATATTCGTTCTTTAATATTGTCTATATCAGAATAAGTATATTCGAAACTACGTGTAGTGGCAATCATTTTTTTTGATGAAACTTCTTCTAAAGGAATTTTTGAAATACCTTGTAAATCTTTCTGTAGCCGCCATTCTACAATAGAAAAGTTTTTTAGAACCCAATCGCTAGAAACTTGTGTAAAATCGTAAGCAGTTTCTATTCCTTTGGCTTGTAAACGTTTTTGTAATCGTCGACCAATTCCCCAAACTTTTCCAATCTTTGTCCATTTTAGCGCTTTAATTCTGTTTTCATCAGAATCTATTACACAAATTCCTTTGGATTGTTTAAGATTAGAACGTGCAATTTTATTGGCAACTTTACTTAATGCTTTTGTGGGTGCAATACCAACGCAAGTGGGTATGCCTGTCCATTTTGAAATACGAGTTCTAATTTGAGTAGCGTATTCTTTTAAATCATAATTTTCAAACCCTTTTAGTTGTAAAAAAGATTCATCAATAGAATATACTTCTATATCTGGAGAAAAATCACCCAAAATATTCATTACTCTTGCACTCATGTCTCCATATAAAGGATAATTGGAGGACAACACTGTAATATTATTGTCTTTACAAAACTGTTCCCATTTAAAAATAGGCGCACCAAAAGGGAGCTCTAATTTCTTAGCTTCATCGCTCATAGAAATTACGCATCCATCATTATTACTTAAAATAGCAACAGGTTTATTTTGTAAGTTCGGATTAAAAACCCGTTCACAAGAAGCATAAAAATTATTACAATCTACAAGTGCAAACATGTTATAAAAGTATCAAAAAAATGAAGGCAAATAAGGGTTGTTAATATCTTATTCTGTTAAAAAAGCTCATTTTATGATTGTGTAATTTTATGATATGCTTTTTTCAATTTCCGAATTACAGACTCAATTTCTTCTAAGTTTAAATGTCCAAAACCAAAACGAATGGCACAAGTTTCTTTATCTTGATACAAGATTGTTTTGGGTAAAAATAAATCGTTTTTTTCTGTTTCTTTAGCCAATTTTACCAATGCTATTTTAGGCGAAAATGTAATCCAAATTGCCAAACCTCCAGAAGGAATCTTCCAAGATGCTATTTTTGCAAAATATTTAGTAAGTAGTTTACATACAAAATCGCGTCTTTGTTTGTAAATAATGATATTTTTTTTCTTGAGACGATAAATTTCACCTTCGTGAATCAATTCCGAAAGCATTTGTTCTTGTATCAAATCTCCTTGGTTATCTAATAATTGTAAATAGTTATTGGCTTCAGCAATTAAGTTTTTTGGAGCAATAACAAAACCAGTTTGAAAACTTGGAAATAAAGATTGTCCAAGTTTACCTAAGTAAATTACCATTCCGTCTGCATCTGCACTTGCCATTGGTAATATTGCAGAACCATCAAACTGAAAATCGTAATCGTAATCATCTTCTATAATGGCAAAACCGTATTCTTTTGCCAATTCTACCAAAGCCAATCTTCGTTTTATACTTAATGTTGCTAATGTTGGGTAATCTCTTTGGGCACATACGTACACACATCGAATACTTTCTTTTGTAAAATTATTTTTGATGTAATTAACATCTAAACCTTCATCGTCTACAGGAATGGTTTTAATATTTGCATCAGCTTGTTGAAAAATCATATTTGACGCATAATTACTTAACTGCCCCACTAAAATCACATCATTAGATTTTATAAGTAGTTGAGAAACAATGTATAAACTCATCTCTGTACTACGCGTACTCATTAAATTATTGGGTCTTATGTTAAAACCTCTTGTTGCGTTTAAATAATTACACAATTGTTTTTTAAATAGCGATTGAGAAAACTCAGTGGGTCTGTTCCACTTTTTGATTAAGTTTTTTCGTTTCATAGCAGCACTATACCATCTTGTGAATTCGTGTACTGGATGCAATCTTAAATCAGGTTTTCCATCATTTATAGTATAGGTTGCATTTGTTAATTGTGCAGTAGATGCTAAATGAAAGGATTTTTGAAAAGGAAAACCTGTTGTTGTCGCATAGGTAGTATCATAATAAACTTTTTCTGAAGTAATTTTAATAGGTTTTTCATCAACCTCTAAAACGTAAGTTCCTTTATTAGGAATGATTTCTACCCAACCTTGTGAAGCTAATTCTTCATATATAGCAACAGCAGTATTTCTATGAATTCTTAAAAGATTACTTAATTTACGGGTTCCAGGTAAAGCAGTACCTTTATTAATATATTTAAGTTGAATTGCACTAATAATTTGTTGGGAAACTTGTATATATATAGGTTGTGATAGCTTTTTATCAAAAGCTATTAATTGTTTTAAAAGATTTTCAACCGGACTATTAGACATTTTAAAACTGGACTACTTTAATCGTCCGGAAAGTTACCACTTTTGCATCGTTTTTAAATTATTAAATATGAGAATTAAAATCACCTTAGTATTAGGATTAATATCTTGCATTTTTCAGACAAATGCGCAAACAGATACCATAAAAAGAGATACTTTAAATGAAGTTGTTATTACTACCAATAGAATTGATATTCCTTTTAAAAAGAATTCAAGAACTATTCAAATTGTAACAGCAGATATCATTAAAAAAAGTGCTGCAACAAATATTGCAGATGTATTACAGCAAGTGGCAGGTGTAGATATTAGAAGAAGAGGTACAGCAGGAAGTCAAGCAGATTTATACATTAGAGGTGGTGGTTTTGATCAAACTTTACTTTTAATTGATGGTATAAAAATGGATGACGCACAAACAGGGCATCACACATTAAATGCAGCTTTACCACTAGAAGTTATCGAACGTATAGAAATAATAAAGGGTCCTGCAGCAAGAGTTTATGGACAAAATGCGTTTACTGGGGCGATAAACATTGTAACCAAAAAGAAGTTAAATAATAACGTTTCTGCAAATGTAGAAGCAGGATCTTTTGGGCAATTAAATGGTTCAGTTACGTTAGAGAAAGATTCTGAAAATACAACACTAATTGCACATATAGGTACATTAACCTCTGATGGTTATAGAGTAAATTCTGATTATAAAAATTACAATTATTTTGTAAAAGGTGTTTTTAACAAACAAATACAACCAATAAATGTTATTGCTACTTTTTTTGATAAAAAATTTGGTGCGCAAAATTTTTATACACCCGAATCTTTCGGATTTAATGAATATGAAGAAACACAAAATAGCTTAATTGGAGTTTCAACTAGTTTTAAATCAGAGAATTTTAAAATTACTCCAAGAGTTTATTGGAGAAGAGGTCAAGATATTTTCTTATTAAAAAGAGATGACCCTGCTTTTTACAGAAATCTACACATTACCAATAAAGTAGGTGCAGAAGCTAATGCCTCTTATAATTCTAATCTTGGAATTACAGGTTTTGGATTAGATGTTTCTAGAGTGTCTATAAGCAGTAATAATTTAGGTCAACGAGACAGAATAATGGCGAACTTATTTTTAGAGCATCGTTTTAATTTAGGCAATTTTGATATTACTCCAGGGGTTGCAGTTACGTATTTTTCTGATTTTAAATTTCACGCTTTTCCAGGTTTAGACATTGGATATCGTTTTTCTGAAAAATTTAAAGTTTATGGTAATATTGGTACTACTTTTAGAATACCTACCTATACAGATTTATATTACAATGATAGAAGTACTTCAGGGAATCCAAATCTACAACCAGAAGAAGCTTTTGCTCAAGAAATAGGTTTCAAATATACAAATGGTGCTTTTTCTGGAAATTTATCTTTCTTTAATAGAGATTCTGATAATTTGATAGATTTTATAAGACCAGATGCAAATACAAACGTGTTTACAGCTACAAACATTGCGAATGTTAATACAAAAGGTTTTGAAGTAGATGCAAATTATGGCTTTAAAATAAATGAGTTTCAGCAAAATATTGCAGTAGGATATACTTTACTAGAGGATGACATTATAGATCAGAATAGAGATTTATCTCGTTATTCTTTAAATACCTTAAAACATCATTTTACTACTCGATTAAGAACACAGTTGTTTAAAAATGTGAGTCAGAATATTATTTATAAACATGCAGAACGTTTAGACGGACAAAGTTATAATGTTTGGGATGCATCAATAATGATTAATCTAAATAAATTAGAATTTACATTTACTGCAAATAATATTTTTAGTGCAGATTATGTAGAATCTGGTTTTGTACCAATGCCAGCAAGCAATATCTTATTTGGATTACGTTATAATTTTTAAAATTATTGCACATCACAACTGAAAAAACCTTCGATAAAAATCGAAGGTTTTTCTTTTTTATTGTAACAAATTGTTATTTTAGACTACTTATGTTTAGAAGCAATAATTGCTATGAGTAATTTCTTTTCTTCTATGCAATAGAACAAGCTTTTATTTCATAAGATTTCTTTATATTTATTCACCTTTAAAAACGAATTGTTATGATGGAATGGTTTCAAGAATTATCTTCTTTTCAAAAGACATATTGGATAGTTACAGGGATTTCTACCCTTATTTTTTTAATTATTTTGGTAACCACTTTTATTGGCGCTGACGCTGATGATATTGGTGATGTTGATGCAGAAATAGAAGCAGATACAGGTGCAGGATTTCAGTTTTTTACACTAAAAAATTTAGTAGGATTCTTTACTATTTTTGGTTGGAGCGGAATTGCTTGTATAGATGCAGGGTATTCAAAATCGACAACCATAATTATTTCATTACTCTGTGGCTTAGCAATGATGTTTGTTATGGCAGCTATGTTTTATTACATCAGTAAATTAACTTCTAGCGGAACCTTGAAAATGCAAAATGCTTTAAATTCTATAGGTGAAGTATATTTAACCGTTGGTGCAAATAGAAGTAAAACAGGCAAAATTCAAATAAAAATTCAAGGTGCTTTAAGAGAATTAGAAGCGTTAACAGATGCTAATGAAGATTTAAAACAAGGAACAATTATTAAAGTGATTGAAGTAACAAATAACGGAATATTAATTATAGAACCTCAAAAATAAAAAATTACTATGCTAAATTTTATTATACTACAAAGTAGCCCGTTTGCGGGTTTAGTTGGAATCGGAATTGCAATTCTATTTATTTTTATATTAATAGTTGCAATGATAAAGCGCTACAAAAGATGTCCATCAGACAGAATTTTGGTAGTTTATGGAAAAGTGGGTGGTGGTGAATCTGCCAAATGTATTCACGGAGGAGCCGCATTTATTTTTCCTGTAATTCAAGATTATGAATTTTTAGATTTAACGCCAATTTCTATAGAAGTTAATCTGGTAAATGCACTTTCTAAGCAAAATATTCGTGTAAATGTTCCCTCAAGATTTACTATTGGTATTTCTACAGAACCAGGTATTATGCAAAATGCAGCAGAAAGATTATTAGGTTTAGGTCAGAACGAAATTCAGGAATTAGCGCAAGAAATCATTTTTGGACAGTTGCGTTTGGTAGTTGCATCGATGGATATTGAAGAAATAAATTCTGATAGAGATAAATTTTTAACCAATATTTCTAAATCAGTAGAATCAGAATTAAAGAAAGTAGGTTTGAAATTAATTAACGTAAATATTACAGATATTGTTGATGAATCTGGTTATATAGAAGCTTTAGGTAAAGAAGCAGCAGCTCACGCTATTAATGCAGCAAGAAAATCGGTTGCAGAAAAAACTAGAGATGGTTCTATTGGTGAAGCAAATGCGGTACAAGATGAAAGAACACAAGTAGCAGCTGCAAATGCTCAAGCTGTAGATGGAGAAAATACGGCAAAAATTGCAGTAGCAAATTCAGATTCTTTACGTAGACAAAGAGAAGCAGAGGCAGAAAGAGTAGCAATAGCATCAGAAAAAGTACAAGCTGCAAACGCGTTAAAAGAATCTTATGCTGCAGAACAAGAAGCAGAATTGGCAAGAGCAGAAAGAGAGCGTTCGTCACAATTGGCAGATATTATTGTTCCTGCTGAAATTGACAAACGAAAAGTAGAAATTGATGCAGAAGCCGCCGCAGAAAACATTAGAAGAATTGCAAAAGGAGAAGCAGATGCAATTTTCTTAAAAGCACAAGCAGAAGCAAAAGGAGTGTATGAAGTATTAACAAAACAAGCGCAAGGTCTAGATCAAATTGTAAAAGCAGCAGGAAACGATTCTCAGAATGCAGCTTTATTATTAATTGCAGATAAATTACCAGAGTTGGTAAAAACACAAGCAGAAGCCATTAAAAACATTAAAATTGATAAAGTAACCGTTTGGGAAAATGGAGGAGGAAAAGATGGTAAAACATCTACTTCTAACTTTATTTCTGGAATGTATAATGCCGTCCCTCCTTTACAAGAAATGTTTAATATGGCTGGTATGCAATTACCAGATTATTTAAAAGGAAAAGACATTACAGATATCAAAACAGAAGATGTAATTGATACAAGTAGTGATTCTACTTCTAAATCTTAATTTTTTATTTTAAAAAACCATTATTATTAAAAAGATAATGGTTTTATCATTTTATATAAAAATAATTTTCATTTTTTTAACTTTGATTTTTAAATTTTAAGGTTATGAGTTTAAATTTAACTCAGATTGATCGTGTTGAAACAATCACCAAAGAAGATTTTATAAAAAACTATTTTAAACCTCAAAAGCCACTAGTTATTGAGCGTTTTATAGAAGATTGGCCGGCATATAAAAAGTGGAGTTTAGATTATATGAAAGAGGTTGCAGGTGATAAAATTGTGCCTCTTTATGATGACAGACCCGTTGATTATAAAGATGGTTTTAATGAACCTCATGCAAAAATGAAGATGTCTGAATATGTAGATTTATTACAACGTGAACCCACAAAATTTAGAATCTTTTTATGGAACATTTTAAAAGAAGTACCTGTTTTGCAAAAAGACTTTTCATATCCAGATTTTGGTTTACGTTTAATGAAAGGTTTGCCAATGTTGTTTTTTGGAGGTAGAGATTCTTATACTTTTATGCATTATGACATCGATTTAGCTAATATTTTTCATTTCCATTTTGAAGGAAAAAAGAAATGTATTTTGTTTGATCAAAAACAAAATGAGCATTTGTATAAAATTCCACATTCTTTAATAACTAGAGAAGACATCGATTTTAACAATCCTAATTTTAAAAAATGGCCAGCATTAAAAAATGCAGAAGGTTATTTGGCAGAATTAGAACATGGAAATGTATTGTATATGCCAGAAGGCTATTGGCACTATATGCGATATATTACTCCTGGGTTTTCCATGAGTTTAAGGGCCATTGCCCGTAAGCCTCAAAATTTGTCAAAAGCCATATATAATGTTTTTATCATGCGCTCTCTAGATAATATTATGAGAAGGTTAAGAGGTCAAAAATGGATTGATTGGAAAAATGAACAAGCAATTATAAAAACGAATAAAAGGTTAGAAAAGAAATAGATTATTTCTTTTAAGGTATTATTTGATTGATTTTTAGTAATTTGCCAAAGTTAAACAAATATTTCCCCAACTTATGAAGGCTTGTCCGAAATGTAAATCTGTGTCTAGGCACAGAATGAAAAGAAGCGTTTTTGCTAGATTGATACCAGGTACAAGAGCTTATGCTTGTGATAAATGTAATACGAAATACACCTGGTTTTCTTTTATTAACCGATCTTTAAGAATTTAAAAAAAGCCTCACAATTGTGAGGCTTTTTTTTATGATTATAATCCTTTTATCCACCTATAAACATCATTACCATTTGCAAATAATAATAGTGCAATTAGAAGTATAAACCCTGTTACTTGAGCATACTCTAAGAATTTATCTCCGGGTTTTTTCCCCGTAATCATTTCCCAAAGTGTAAAAACCACATGTCCACCATCTAAAGCTGGTATTGGTAATAAGTTCATAAAACCTAACATGATTGATAAAAAGGCAGTTATGTTCCAAAATGTTTGCCAACTCCAAGTAGTAGGAAAAATATCCATTATAGCTTTAAATCCTCCCAAACCTTTATAAGCACCTGTACTAGGATTAAAGATTTTCTTTAATTGCTTTACATAATCAGTTAAAGTTTTCCAAGATTTATTCCACCCTGCAGGAATTGCTTCAGCAAAAGAATATTCTATTTCAGAAAGCTGATAATAGCCTAGTTTTTCCATGTCTTTAAAAGATAATTGCCCTAAACTAACGCCTAATTTACCATCTTTAGTTACTTTTACAGAAACCTCTTTAGTTTCAGAACCTCTTTTTACAGTTACTGTAATATCCTGATTTTTAAATTTATTTAATTCTGTTTGAGCTTGGTCAAAGTATTTGATAGGATTTCCATTAATAGCAGTAACTATATCTTTCTTTTTTAAATCAGCATTTTGGTTAGGAGACCCTTCCGAAATTCCTGCAATAGCAAAAGGATATCTTGGTAATAAAACTGCACCTGCATCTTTACCTCTGTCTACTAATTTAGAAATAAAATTTTCAGGAATCTCTTTGTCTATTACTTCTCCATTTCTCTCTATTTGAAAGTTATTCCCGTTAACAAAACCTAAAGTCAATTCAGAAAATTTTTTAATTTTTTCTCCATCAATAGTTAAAATTTTATCACCAGTTTCAACACCTAAATCCATAGCAAGTGAATCTTGTACCCAAACACCATCAGCTACATTTTCGTTAGGCAAAAACTTTTCACCATAAGCCCACATTAAGCAGATATAAATAAGAATTCCTAGAACAAAATTTACAAATACACCACCTAACATAATAATTAGACGTTGCCACGCAGGTTTAGAACGAAACTCCCAAGGTTGAGCAGGTTGTTTCATTTGTTCGGTATCCATACTCTCATCAATCATTCCAGATATTTTTACATATCCTCCTAAAGGAATCCAACCAATACCATAAACAGTTTCACCTATTTTTTTCTTGAAAAGAGAGAATTTATAATCAAAAAATAAGTAGAATTTTTCTACTTTGGTTTTAAACAATTTTGCAGGGATAAAGTGCCCTAGCTCGTGCAACACAATTAATAAAGATAAACTTAAAATAAATTGCGATGCTTTTATTAATATTTCCATTCAGCGTTAAATCATAATTAAAAAACGCACAAATGTACGTTTTTAAAGAGAGTTGTAAAAGAACTATCAAAACTTGATTTTTATTTTAACAAAGATTTTACAAAGTATTTGGTTTTAATTGCTTTTCTGTGGGGTTTTTAAGTCGTAAATTTGCAGGTATAACTAGTTATATGGAACTTAAATTCTTTAAAAAATCGATACCTACACTTATTTTTTTAGTGATTTTTTCTGCTATAGGAATTACAGTTTTTTATCATTTATTGAAACCAAATAATAGACTTAAAATTTATAGTCCGGTTGATGTAAATCCGCGTTTGGTTGATGATAGTATGTTGCATATTCAAAAAAATCATATTGTTGCCGATTTTGAGTTAACAAATCAGAATGGTGAAATTATTACCAATCATAACTACAAAAACAAGATTTATATAGCCGATTTCTTCTTTACACGTTGCCAAACGATTTGCATTGCAATGGCTTACAATATGAATGAATTGCAAGAGTTTTATAAGAATGATGATGATATTATGTTCTTATCGCATTCTGTAACTCCTGTTATAGACAGTGTACCTGTTTTAAAAGAATATGCAGATAGAAAGGGCGTTATTGATGGTAAATGGAATGTAACTACAGGAAGTAAAAAACTCATTTACGACTTAGCAAGAAAAAGCTATTTTGCAGTTTTAGATGAAGGTAATGGTGATGAAAATGACTTCATACATACAGAACAATTTGTGTTGGTGGATAAAGAAAGAAGAATCCGTGGTTATTATGATGGTACTGAGAAAAAAGATATGGAAAAACTAAAGAAAGATATTGTTTTGTTAAAAGAAGAATATGCTACTAAATAACTTGTTTAGAATCATTCTAAATTCCTATCTTTGCTTTCCAAATTATAAAAATTGAGCACAATTGCATCTTTACATATTGGAGAGGTAGGCTACATTTCTGAAGAAGCCTTAGATTTTATTCCTTTAAAATTATTAGAAATGGGTTGTTTACCAGGTGCTGAGGTAGAACTGATTCAAATAGCGCCATTAAAAGACCCAATTTATATTTGTGTAAACGGAAGTCATTTAGCGATTCGCAAAGAAACTGCTGCTCAAATTCAAATCCTAAAAAGTTAAAACTAAATGTCTAAAAACGATATAAAAGTAGCTTTAATAGGAAATCCTAATACTGGAAAAACATCTCTTTTTAATCAACTTACAGGATTAAATCAGAAGGTAGGAAACTATCCAGGAATTACGGTTGATAAAAAAGAAGGAGTTAGCAAACTATCTTCGACTCAGAATGCAATTATTACAGATTTACCAGGAACGTATAGTATAAATCCTACGTCTTTAGACGAAAGCATTGTTCTAAAAACCTTATTAAAAAAAGATATTAAAGAATCTCCAGATGTTATTTTGGTGGTTGCAGATGTAGAAAATTTAAAACGAAACTTATTACTTTTTTCACAAATTAAAGACTTAGAAATTCCGACAGTTTTGGCAATCAATATGGTTGATCAAATGGATAGAAAAGGAATTACTATTGATGTATCACTACTACAAAAAGAATTGAATACAGAAATTGTTTTAATTAGTGCAAGAAAAAACGAAGGAATTCAAGAGGTAAAAGAAGCTATTATTCGATGCCACGTTGCTGCAAAAGCATCTCCTTTATGTGGCATTAATCATAAAATAGATCCAGATTATTTTGATGCTTTAAAAGTAATCAGTCCAAATTATTCTTTGTACGAATTATGGTTAATGGTTACTCAAAATAATTATCCAGATTCAATCACCAAAGAAGAAAAAGACAAACTTGTAGCTTTTAAAAAAGATATTTCTAAGCTAAAAAGGTATCAACATAAAGAAACCATTTATCGCTATCAAGAGATTAATAAAATTTTAAAAAAAACATATATAGTTGATAAAACTAAAGCGAAAGATTTAAGAAGTAAATTAGACAAAGTCTTTACTCATAAAATCTTTGGATATGTGTTTTTTGTCTTTTTATTGTTGTTGATTTTTCAATCTATTTTTGATTGGGCAAGTTTCCCTATGGATTTGATTGACGGCACATTTGCAGAATTTTCTAGTTATGTAAAAAGCAATCTTCCGAGTGGGATTTTTACAGATTTGTTAACTGAAGGAATCATTCCAGGAATTGGTGGAGTGCTTATTTTTATACCGCAAATTGCCATATTATTTATGTTTATTGCTGTTTTAGAAGAAACCGGTTATATGAGTCGTGTTGTTTTTCTGATGGATAAAATAATGCGTCGTTTTGGGATGAATGGTAAAAGTGTAATTCCTTTAATTTCTGGAACAGCTTGTGCTATTCCTGCAATTATGGCAACTAGAACTATTTCTAGTTGGAAAGAACGATTAATTACCATTTTAGTAACTCCTTTTACCACTTGTTCTGCAAGATTACCTGTGTATGCAATTTTAATTGCGTTAATTATTCCAGATACTAAAATCTTCGGATTTTTAAATTTACAAGGCCTAGTGTTATTGTCTTTATATGCTTTGGGTTTTGCAACTGCTATAATAGCTGCCTATATCTTACAAAAAACATTAAAGATAAAAACGAAATCATTTTTTGTGGTAGAAATGCCAAATTATAAACTACCATCTGTAAAAAATGTGTTTTTTGAAGTAGTCGAAAAGACAAAATCTTTTGTTTTTGAAGCTGGAAAAATCATTTTAGCATTGTCTATTGTATTATGGTTTTTAGCATCGAATGGCCCTAGCTCTTTTGATAATGCAGAGAAAAATACAATAGAAAATGTTGCAAACCAAAATTTATCTGACGACGAATTGCAACAAAAAATTGCTTCAGCTCAATTAGAGAATTCTTATATCGGAATTTTAGGAAAAACGATTGAACCAACTATAAAACCATTAGGTTACGACTGGAAAATAGGAATCGCTTTAATTACATCATTTGCAGCAAGAGAAGTTTTTGTAGGAACTTTAGCAACCATATATAGTGTAGAAGCAGATGATGAAGATACTTCTACAATTAAACAAAAAATGGCTTCTGAGATAAATCCAGATACAGGTAAAAATCGTTTTAATTTCCCTGTTGGGATGTCTTTAATGGTTTTTTACGCATTTGCAATGCAATGTATGGCAACATTGGCCATTGTAAAACGTGAAACTAAAAGTTGGAAATGGCCATTAATTCAGATGTTTGGTATGGCTTTGTTAGCTTATGTTTCTTCATTAATCACGTTTCAAATTTTAAGCTAATGCAAGAAATAATAACTTACACTTTAGTTGCTGTTGCAGTTTTATTTTTGATAAAAAAATACATTTTCCCATCAAAAAATCATAAGAACTGCAATTCAGATTGTGGTTGTCGTTAATTCTTTAACACAAAATTAGTATCTTAGAGCAGTAAGGTTTTCTATTTTTGGAGACATATTTTTAAATCACATTTTAATATTATAAAAATGAAAAAATCAATTTTAACTTTGGCGATTTTTACAATTGCATTAATCTCATCAACAGAAAATTTTGCTCAAAAATTTCCTAAAATGGATGTTAGTCCTATGGATGCGGCTACACACCCTAATAATTGGAGAGAAGCAGATAAATTGGTAAAAGTTATTTATAGCAGACCACAATTAAAAGGAAGGTCTTTAGATAAATTGGCTCCAAAAGATAAAGTTTGGAGAACGGGTGCAAACGAAGCTGCAGAAATTACTTTTTATAAAGATGTTACTTTTGGCGGAAAAGAAGTTAAAGCCGGAACCTATACTTTATTTGCAATTCCAACTGTTGGAGATTGGACAATAATTATAAGCAATCACAAAAATGTATGGGGTTCTTATTTCTATAAGAAAGATATGGATGTAGTTAGAGTTTCTGGTAAAGTTTCGAAATCAGATAATACTATAGAAGCATTTTCGATTGTTTTTGAAGGTGAAGGAAATAATGCAACCATGTACATGGGATGGGGAAAAACTATTGTTTCAGTAGCTGTTAAAGGATAAGTCTAAAGAAATTATAAAAAAACCGCAATTTTAATTGCGGTTTTTTTTATTTACTTTAATAAAATCTTTTTGTTCGTTTTGCCTTTATCTGTTGTGATTTCAGCAAAATAGATTCCCTTTTTTAAGCTATTTATTGAAACTTCATTAGTATTTGAATTAAAATTAGTTCTTAAAACTTCCTTTCCTAAAATATCATATAGCTTAAAAATTGTTTCTTGACTTGTTAAGCCTTCTATTTTAATAGTGTTTTCGTTTAATTGATAAATAGAAATGTTGTTTAAAAAGTTTTCTTTATCAATTGAAAGAGATTGTGAGTTTGTATGTAAATAAAAACGTCCAATTCCATTGCTATCCTCATTTAGAGTTACTGAAAAAGAATTATTATTATCAAGGTTATGAAATGTGTTAGTGTTTTTATCTTCTAAGAAAACCATTAAACCGCTTGGTAAATTATTAGGATTTGCACTGAACTTTACTACTTCATTCGCTTTTGCAGATAAACTTATAGGGACTATTAAGTTTTCATAATTATTTTGAGGAATAGATTGAATTGTATAATCTTTACCATTACTATCCTTTAGTAAATGTGTATTTACATCAAAATTAGCTGTAGAAAAGTTTTCTATGTCTTCATTGGTGTCAAAGCCTTTTGTTGCTGTTGCAGAATAGATAATATCTGTATTGATTTTAATATTTTCTTTTTCAACAAATAATTTTATAAAAGGTATGGACTCTGAATTTCTGTTAAAAATATGTGTTCCAGAAGAGGGTTTCTTGCTTTTTCTACTTTTATTAAAATACAAATCAGGTAAATCAGCTATTGTTTTTACAAAAAAGCCTTGACCTGGAGCTATAAATTTCTCATCTGAAGTAACTAATTGTGTAACTGCTACATATTTTGATTGTGTATTGTCCCAAACGTATGCAGCATTTATAGCCAATCTACCTAAATTATCGAAAAGATAACTATTGTTATTATTTTTGTTTAAAGGAATGTAAGCAGAGAATGGGTTTCCAACAGCATTCCATTTATCCGCCAACACAGAGTTGTATAAATTATCTACTTGTAGCGTTCCAGTAAAAGTTAGGTCACCGTCATTATGTCTAGACATAGAATAACCTTTACCCATATCAAAAGTGAGATTTACATCGGTATTTGAATCATAATATTCCCATTTAGCGTTGGCGGCATTAGCGTCATTGTAAGCAGCAATTGCGTACTTTTCATAAGATGGAGGAGTGAAATTTATTCTTATTAAGTTATTAGAATTACCTGCGAGAGCTCTTATTTTTTGACCAATTACAGGCGGTGAAACCAAACTCCATTTTTGATCTAACAAACCACCTCTTTTGTAAATAATATTTCCAGAAGAAGCTCCATTTGCTATAAGTACTCCACTATCAGAACCATTAGAATTTATGGTTAATGTACCTGTATTTGTTACTTTACCATTCACGGTAATCGCTTTTGTTTTTTCTATAGTAGTTGTACCTGTATTTGTAAAATCTCCAACAACTAAATCAGCTATATCCATAACACTGGTTTTTCCAGATAAAACTTCTACATTTTCATTGGTATTTGGTATTCTTCCTTGACTCCAATTACCAGGTGTAGACCAGTTTCCACTGGTGGCTGTAAAATTGTTAATACTGTAAGTAATTGTATAGCTTTGTGTACCAGTGTCAGAGCCATCACTAGCTTGAAGAACTATAGGATAACTACCAGTTTGTCCAGAACCATCTCCAGAAATTTTTTGAGTAATATTAATTTTACGAACTATACCAGATAAATCTATTACATAATAGATACCGGATCTATTTAAAGAAATATCAGTTACTACTGCAAAACGCGCCTCACTAGCTATACCATCTGTGTTTCCTTGTACTCCATCACCAGCAAATGTGGTAACATCTCTACTAGGAGTTATTTTTCGTATTTTCCGATTGCTTACATCTGCAACGTAGATATTACCTAATTTATCTATGGTTAAACCTGTAGGTTGATTAAAACTAGCGGAAGTACCATTTGCATCGATATTACCAGTACTACCTGTTCCAGCAAAAGTAGAGACTACACCTGCAGAAGTAATTTTTCTAATGTTATGATTTCCATATTCTGCTATAAAAACATTAGAGCTGGCATCTATTGCTACCCCAAAAGGTTGATTGAAACTTGCTGCAGTTCCAGTTCCATTTGCGCTACCGGCAGTACCTGAACCTGCAAAAGTAGTTACATCTCCATTTGGTGAAATCTTTCTAATTTTATGAAATGTAACATCTGTTACAAAAATGTTTCCGTTTATATCTATAGCTAAATCAGACGGAAATGCAAAACTAGCGGCAGTACCATTTCCATCTGTACTTACAGCAGCCCCAGAACCTGCATAAGTAGTTACATCTCCATTCGGTGTAATTTTCCGAATTTTATTATTACCTGAATCAGCAATATATATGTTACCAATAGCATCTACTTCAAGCCCTCTTGGGCTATTAAAGCTAGCGGATGTTCCATTTGCATCTGTACTACCGGAGGTTCCCGTTCCTGCAAAGGTAGTTACATCACCATTTGGAGTAATTTTACGAATTTTATGATTGTTAGTGTCGGCAATAAAAACATTTCCATAATTGTCTGTGGCTATACCAAAAGGTTGATTAAAACTAGCATCAGCGCCATTTCCATCTGCATTACCAGACACAAAAGTACCGGCTAAAGTAGAAACAAGAACTTCATCAGTTACACTTAACCAACTTGGTTTGGTTGTAGCAGTAATAGTAACAGGGTCACCATCATTATCGTTAGAAGTTATCGAATAACAATAGTTGATGCCGTGATTTAATGTTGTAATAGCTGAAGAGGTAATTGTGGGTGAGGTATTTATAGTTGTAAAAGTTTTTATCGTACCATAGCTTGTACCGTTTGAATTTGATGCATAAGCTGCAAAAGAATATTGGGTATTTGAGAATAAATTGGATATAGTTTCTGTAAATGTTGATGTTCCGCTACCATTATCATCTTTAAAAACAGCAACACCATCTATTTGTGGATTTGCATTTAAACTTGTTACCGAATAAACGATTCCTCTTTCTGTAACACTTGCATCTCCTGCATCAGTTACATCTCCCCCAAAAACCACAGTAGATGCAGTTATGGTTGCAGCATCATTTGTAGTAACTGTTGGTGGTAATTGAATGGCAATAGAAAAACTTTGATTTACAGAGCCCCCATTTCCATCATTAGCATTTATGACAACAGGATGATTTCCAGTTTGTCCTGTAGGAGTTCCACTCAGTTTTTTTACAGAAGTTATTTTTCTAATTTTATCATCTCCGGTAGTAGCTACATAAAGATTTTCTGATCTATCTATTATGATTCCAAGAGGAGTATTAAAAGTTGCTTGTGAAATGATACCATCAACAGAACCAGCAACAACATTACCCGTTAAGGTAGTTACATCTCCACTTGGTGTAATTTTTCTTACTTTATGTAAAAATTCAGCTATATATAAGTTCCCATTAGCATCAATTGTGATTCCACTTGGTGCAGCAAAACTTGCAGATGTACCATTTCCATCAGCAAAACCTGCCGTTCCTGTACCAGCAAAAGTGGTTACGTCTCCATTTGAGGCAATTTTCCGAATGTTATGATTCCCGATTTCAGCAACATAAATATTGCCTGATGCATCAACAGCAATACCACCAGGTTGATTAAAACTTGCGGAAGTACCATTCGCATTTACTGCCCCAGCAGACCCAGTACCTGCAATAGTAGTTACATCTCCATTAGGTGTAATTTTTCTAATATTATGAGAACCAAAATCGGTAACATATAAGTTTCCAGAAGTATCAATTGTTAAGTTAAAAGGAGAGCTAAAACTTGCAGCGGTTCCATTTCCATCTGCACTTCCATAAGTCCCTGAACCCGCAAAAGTAGATACAGTTCCGTTTGGAGTTATTTTGCGAATGGTATTGCCACCTAAAGATGCTACATAAAAATTTCCATAAGAATCAATAACGATTCCTCTGGGTAAACTAAAACTTGCAGCTGTTCCAATACCATCAGTAGCTCCAGCAGACCCAGTACCTGCAAAAGTAGATACAACTCCTTCAGGAGTTATTTTACGTATTTTATGGTTATTATAATCAGCTACATAAATATTGCCAGCAGGATCAATAGCCATTTGAGAAGGGTCATTAAAACTTGCAGCTACTCCCGAGCCCTCATCACTACCTGCCGTTCCAGAACCTGCTATTGTAGACACTAATTTTTCATCTGATAAAGTTAACCAACTTGGTTTGGTTGGAGCAGTTATGGTAAGAGGGTCTACATCTGCATCTTTGTATTCAACAGTGTAATTATATAAAGTTTGTTGTCCAGCAGTTGTGATTGGTGTAGAAGTAAATGCAGGAATTGTATTTGTAGTTGTAAACGTTTTTACAGAACCATAACTTGTACCATCAACATTTATAGCATAAGCTCTATAAGAATATTGTGTATTTGCTTTTAAACCAGTTATACTCTCTGAAAAAACACCAATACCATTACCGTTTGTATCTTTAATGGTTTTATTATCACCAATAGAAGGTGTTGCATTATTACTTGTAATTGCATAAACAATACCCCTTTCTGTAACTGTATTACCACCATCAGCTAAAACAGTACCGCCTAAAGTAACTGAATTTTGAGAGATAGTATTTGCATCTGCAGTTGACGTTGTAGGAGTAGCTATTCCTATGTTTTTATCATTTGTAGCGTTACTGTTAAAGGCAAAAATTAAGAAAGAAAAAAGCAAAATGTATACATCCAATTTACGTAAACGTAAAGCGTAGAAAAAAATCATAGTTAGTTGTTTTTGAGTAGGGAAGTCTTTCAAAGATAGTCTTTTAATATGGGAAAACTTTGATTACTTGTATTTTAGTTTATTGTTTTACTTGCTACAATCAGCCAATTATTTACTTTACTCTTTTGTAGAATAACCGTAAATTTGCAGCTTCTAAAAGAAAAATGATGCAGTACAATCACCAAGAGATAGAAAAAAAGTGGCAAGAGTTTTGGGCAAATAACCAAACTTTTAAAGCCTCAAATACTTCTGAAAAACCCAAGTATTATGTGTTAGATATGTTTCCTTATCCTTCTGGAGCGGGTTTACATGTTGGGCACCCTTTAGGGTATATTGCATCTGATATTTACGCACGTTACAAACGTCATAAAGGCTTTAATGTATTGCATCCTCAAGGTTATGATTCTTTTGGCTTGCCTGCAGAACAATATGCTATTCAAACAGGACAACATCCTGCAAAAACAACAGAAGAAAATATTAAAACCTACAGAAGACAATTAGATCAAATAGGTTTTTCTTTTGATTGGAGCAGAGAAGTAAGAACTTCAAATCCAGAGTATTATAAATATACACAATGGATCTTTATTCAATTGTTCAATTCTTGGTATAATAAAGATGCTGATAAATCTGAAGATATTGAAACTTTGATTTCTGTATTCGAAAAAGAAGGGAATGCAACAGTAAATGCTGTTTGTGATGAAGATATCATTTCTTTTTCTGCAGATGAATGGAACAGTTTTTCAACAACAAAACAACAAGAAATACTATTACAATATCGTTTAACATTTTTGTCTGATACAGAAGTTAACTGGTGTCCTGCTTTAGGAACCGTTTTAGCTAATGATGAAATTGTAAACGGAGTTTCAGAACGTGGAGGACATCCAGTAGTTCGTAAAAAAATGACACAATGGTCTATGCGAATTTCAGCTTATGCGCAACGTTTGTTAGATGGTTTAGAAAAAATTGATTGGCCTCAACCACTTAAAGATTCACAAACCAATTGGATTGGTAGAAGTCAAGGAGCAATGGTTTCTTTTGATGTTTTAATGACTGATGAAATTAAGAATAACCATTCTGATAAAAATCCATTTAAAATCGATGTTTTTACAACACGTCCTGATACAATTTTTGGAGTAAGTTTTATGACATTAGCTCCTGAGCATGAATTAGTTTCTAAAATTACAACAGAAGCTCAAAGAGCAGATGTTGAAGCCTATATAGAAGCTACTTCTAAACGATCTGAAAGAGATAGAATGTCTGATGTTAAAACCATTTCTGGAGTGTTTACTGGTGCGTATGCAATTCATCCTTTTTCGGGCGAAAAGGTTCAAATATGGATTGGAGATTATGTGTTAGCAGGTTATGGTACTGGTGCTGTAATGGCGGTTCCTTGTGGAGATCAGCGTGATTATGATTTTGCAAAATATTTCAATATTCCAATTCCTAATATTTTTGAAGGTGTAGACATTTCTGAAGCTGCACATTCTGATAAAGAAGGAACAGTCATTGCAAATTCCGACTTTTTATCAGGATTAAAGTATCAAAAAGCACTAAAATTATCCATTTACGAAATGGAAAAACGTGGTTTTGGTTATGGAAAAATAAATTACAGGTTGCGTGATGCTGTTTTTAGCAGACAACGTTATTGGGGTGAACCATTTCCAGTGTATTACAAAGATGGAATGCCACAAATGATTGACGCAAAACATTTACCAATTGTGTTGCCTGAAGTAGAAAAATACTTACCGACTGAAGATGGAAAACCACCTTTAGGAAATGCAGAAGTTTGGGCTTGGGATGTTAATCAATCAACGGTTGTCAGTAATCAGTTAATTGATAATGAAACCGTTTTTCCACTTGAACTTAATACAATGCCAGGGTGGGCAGGAAGTTCATGGTATTTTAACAGATATATGGATGCTGGTAACACACAAGAATTTGCAAGTAAAAAGTCTTTACAGTATTGGCAAAACGTAGACTTATACATTGGTGGTTCTGAGCATGCAACAGGACATTTATTGTATGCGCGTTTTTGGCAAAAATTCTTGTTTGACAAAGGTATTGTTCCTGTAGATGAGTTTGCAAAAAAACTAATTAACCAAGGAATGATTTTAGGAACCAGTGCTTTTGTTTATAAAACAACTGTATTTGTAAAAAACGGTTGTGCTATTGATAAATCTAATGACGATGTAATTGAAAATATACCAACTCTTTTTGTTTCTAAAAATCTATTTAGTTCTGATGATGAGTTTGAAAACGTTGTTAAAAATTACTTGTTAGACAAAAAATTATTAAATCCTAATTTTGAGGATTTAGTAATGATTACTAAAAATGCGATTCACGCAGATGTTTCTTTAGTTAATGCTTCTGATGAGTTAAATATTGAAGGGTTTAAAAATCATCCTTTAAATCAAGATTATAAAAGCGCTGAATTTATCACTGAAACTGACAATACTTTCAAAGTTTCTAGAGAAGTAGAAAAAATGTCTAAATCAAAATATAATGTGGTAAATCCAGATGATATTTGTGAAGAATATGGAGCAGATTCGTTGCGTTTATTCGAGATGTTTCTAGGTCCCTTAGAGCAAGCTAAACCATGGAAAACTTCAGGTATTTCTGGAGTATATTCTTTCTTAAAGAAACTATGGAAATTATTCTATAATGGCGAAAAGTTGTCTATTTCTGATGCAACACCAACAAAAGAAGAGTTAAAAACTTTACATAAAACCATCAAAAAAGTAGAAGAAGATATTGAGAATTTCTCTTTTAATACTTCAGTATCTACTTTTATGATTGCAGTAAATGAGTTAACAGCACAAAAGTGTAATAAACGTGAAATTTTAGAACCTTTATTGGTGCTGATTTCGCCTTATGCACCACATATTGCTGAAGAATTATGGAGTCAGTTGGGTTATAACGAATCTATTTCAACAGTAGATTTCCCAAGATTCGAAGCAAAACATTTGGTAGAGAGTGCTAAGAATTATCCAATTTCTTTTAACGGTAAAATGCGTTTTACGTTAGAATTACCTTTAGATATGAGTAAAGAAGAAATTGAACAAACTGTTATGGCTCACGAAAAAACACAAGCGCAGTTACAGGGTAAAACTCCTAAAAAAGTAATTATTGTTCCAGGTAAAATTGTAAATATAGTAGGTTAACTAATTATAAATATATAAAAATGAAATTACTAAAATATATTAATATCCTAGGGTTACTATTACTTTTTTCAAGTTGTGCTTCTGGTTATAGAGCTATTAATCTCAATAATTTAAATTATATCTCAACCTCAACAGATAAGGGTGTTGTATTGGAGTATAAATATGAGATTTTAGAAAAAAAATATAAAAAGAAAGAACTTGTAAAAGGGATTAGGCTTATTGCTGTGAAAATTAAAAACAATAGTCAAAGAGATTTAGTTTTTGGAAAAGACATTAAGCTTACTTATGATGATAAAAGTACTATTTATGTTATGGAGAATGAAAAGGTCTTTGCATTATTAAAACAAAGTTCTGCTTCTTATTTATGGTATTTACTATTAACACCTATGAATTTGTATACAAATCAAACCCAAAACGGTTTTACAAGACAAACGAGTTCTACACCTATAGGTCTCGTTATTGGCCCTGGTTTAGCAGGAGGTAATATGATTGCAGCTGGTTCTGCTAACACTAAATTTGAAAAAGATTTATTAGAATATAATATCAATGGGGTCACAATTAAAAAAGGTGAGACAGTATCTGGTTTAATAGGCATAAGATCAGATGATTATAATTCAATTAAAGTAAAAATTGATTAGTTAAAAGACACCATAAAAATATCTAAAAGTCGTTACTAATTTGTAATGACTTTTTTATTTAAGTATCTTGTCGTTCTCATTAAAAATAAAAAGAATGAAACCTAATAAATTTTATGTTTTAATTGCTTTCGGAATGCTTTTTGTTGCTTGCAGACAAGAAAACTCTTTAAAAGAATATTTGGTTAATACTTGGCAAACTACTTATTTAAAAATAGAAATGCCAACGATTAACAGAACAGATTCTTTAGAGGTTTATGAAGACAAATTTGAGGGTAATCCAGAGCTGGTAGCGCAATCAAAATACAACAAAGATGGTACTTTTTCTGCTTGGTTTGTTAATCAAGAAGGAAAACATGTTTCGCCATCTAAAGGAAAATGGAATGTAGTTGGTGACTCTCTTTTTGTTGATTTTTTTTATAACGGAAAAGATGTAAAAGCAAGTTATCATATTACAAAAACAGCAGAAGGTTTTATTGGTGTGAGCAAATATGATTGGGATGAAGATGGAGATTCTGACGATACATTAACCATGAAAACTAAAAGCATTAAAATAAATTAATTTGTTTCGATTTAAAAATATTTCACTAAGGATACGAATTTTTTTATCCATGATTTTATTGGTGTTGTTGGCATCAATTTTAATCTTGGTAGTTACAGTGTATCAATATGATGAACAAACAAAAGACTATAATATTCAGCGTTTTGAAAGAAAAGAAGCCATAGCAAAAGAAACCATAGAATTAGAGTTAAAGAATAAAACCACTTACCCCGTAAATACCAAAAATCTATCAAAAATCTTTCAGGAACGTATTTATGAAGTTTCTTCAATAAATAAAATAAATATTACCATTTTCGATTTACATGGAAATTTACTGATTTCATCTAAAACAAATGCCTTCGAAGACAACAATATAAAACCTTTAGAGTACAATACATTAAATGACTTGGCTCAAAATTCAAATCATAAAATTTTAAAAATGAGAGAAGAAGAGGGTTTAAGTTATCAATCTTCATATTCTTACATAAACGATCCAAAGTTTAAAAGAATAGGTATTTTAGAATTACAATTTACACAAGACAATTCCGAAATAGAAGAAGAATTAGAAGAGTTTATTAAAAGATTGAGTTTAGTTTACATTTTAATGTTCTTAATCGCTATTGCTTTTGCCTATTTTTTATCAAGTTACATAACACGTTCTATCAAGAATATTTCAGAGAAAATGCGTCAAACACGTTTAAATGAACGTAACGAAAAGATTATTCTGGATCAAGCTAGTTCAGAGATTGAAGTGTTGGTAAATGCGTATAATAATATGATTGATCAGTTGGAAGAAAGCGCAGTAAAGTTGGCAAAAAGTGAGCGTGAACAAGCTTGGAGAGAAATGGCTAAACAGGTAGCACACGAAATTAAAAACCCATTAACCCCAATGCGATTAACAGTTCAAAGTTTTGAGCGTAAGTTTAATCCTGAAGATAAAAATGTAAAAGAAAAATTAGCAGAATATAGCAAAACATTAATTCAGCAAATAGATGTAATGAGTTCTATAGCTTCTGCATTTTCGGATTTTGCTAAAATGCCAACTCAAAAAAGAGAAAAAATAGAAATTATTAGTGTTGTAAAATTAGCTTTAGATATTTTTAATGAAAAATTTATAAAATATCAACCAAAAGAAAATGAATTATATGCAAATTTAGACAAAACACAGTTAATTAGAATAGTAACAAACTTGGTTAAAAATGCTATTCAAGCTTCAGAGAAAGAAGAAAATCCATTAGTTGAAGTAAAAGTTTTATCAGAAAAAAAGAACATAAAAATTATTGTTTCTGATAATGGAAAAGGAATTTCTGAGGATGTAAAAGATTTGATCTTTGAGCCTAAATTTACCACAAAATCCAGTGGTATGGGATTAGGATTGCCTATGATAAAGAATATTATTGAAGCATATGAAGGAACAATTTCATTTACTTCTAAAGAAGGATTTGGAACCGTTTTTACAGTAATTATACCTAAAACTTAAAAAACAATAAAAATGAATTTTCAAAATATATTAGTGTCTTCAGAAAATGGTTTAGCAACCATAATTATTAACAGGCCTAAAAAATTAAATGCTTTAAATAAAGAAACTATAGGAGAGTTGCATGCTGCATTTGAAGCTTTAGAGAATAATAAAAATATTAAAACAATTATTTTAACAGGTAGTGAAGAAAAAGCTTTTGTTGCTGGAGCAGACATTTCTGAATTTGCACATTTTTCTGTCGCTGAAGGAGGCAATTTAGCTAGACTAGGGCAAGAAATTTTGTTTGATTTCATAGAAAATTTATCAACCCCAGTAATAGCAGCGATAAATGGTTTTGCTTTAGGAGGTGGATTAGAATTAGCGATGAGTTGTCATTTTAGAATTGCATCAGACAATGCTAAAATGGGGTTGCCTGAAGTTTCTTTAGGAGTTATACCTGGCTATGGAGGTACACAACGTTTGCCTCAATTAATAGGAAAAGGCAAAGCAATGGAAATAATCATGACAGCTGGAATGATTTCTGCGGATGAAGCTAAAGAATATGGATTAGTTAATCATGTTACAAATCAACAAGAATTATTACCATTGGCAAAAAAATTAGCAAGTAGAATAAAAAGAAATTCTTCTATTGCCATAAGTGCAGCAATTAGGGCTATTAACGCTAATTATAAAGATGGGGTTAACGGCTTTGATATTGAAATAGAAGAGTTTGGTGAATGTTTTGGTACAGAAGATTTTAAAGAAGGGACATCAGCTTTTTTAGAAAAAAGGAAACCTAATTTTAAATAAAAAAAGCGAACCTAAAAAGGTTCGCTTAAACATTAATTTTTTTGATGAAATAATTTTTTAAATTTTAAAATCATTTACATAGATTCTATTGTCTGTGTATATTATTACCTTGTATTTTCCTGAGTAGTTTTCAGATAATTTATATACTCTATTTAGAACACTTCCTCCATTTAGAGTTTCAGTAAAAATAACATCATCTTCATAATATAAAACTACTTTTAAAGATTGATTGTTAAAAGCAATTTTAGATACTAAAAGCATATTATCTTCTGTTCTTACCACAGGCTTAAAAACTTTAGGTGTATTACCTAAAAAAGTAACTACATTATTCTTTATACTAAAAGATTTAATTAAAATTTCAAAATCCTTGTTTAACTCTGCAGTGTAGTTTCCGTTTTTTAAAGCAGATAGGTCAAATATCTTAGAATAGGTACCATTTTTTTGAATTTCATTTTTATAAATAGTTATTCCATTTTCATCTTTAATAGTTATAGTCTGACCTTTTTTAACGGCATTAAATTCAACTTTAACTCTTTTACTCTCTACAATATTTGTAGGTTCAGTGGTCTCTTTCGCATAGCCTAATAATGTTCCAAACATTAATGCTACTAATAGGGTTTTTTTGATAGTTGTTTTCATTTTTTTCTCATTTAATGATTAATAACGCTGCAAAGTTATATAGGAAGTCAAGTTCTAAAAACAACAAAATTGGCTACTTTATGTGTTATTTTAATAAGTAATACGTCTGTTAGTATTGTACATGGTTAAAATAGTATATAATAATGGTAAATATATATACTATGCACGCATATTAAATTTTAATAAAAGTTTAAATAAAAAAAGCGAGTCTTAAAAGACTCGCTTCCATCATCAAAATTGCAGTAGTACTTTGATGAAACAATTAACTAAATTTTTTACCTATATCTTATGATACAAAAAGTATACTACAAATATATGGCTGATAAGAATGTTTAAAAACAACAAAATTGGCATCTTTATATGCTAAATTAGCATTAATCATAGAGTAAAAAGCACTTGTGATTAATATGGTACATATTTTTGGTAATTGTATACATATATTTAGAATATAGTGTTGTAAATTTGATATAAATTAAAATTATGAAAAATGTTAAACCAACGTTAGAAAAAATTAGTCCAGATTTTGGAAGCTCTATTTTGGTAAAAAAGCATACTGAGTTTTTAAAAGAAATAAAAGCTTTTTGGCATTTTCATCCAGAAATCGAATTAGTATATGTAAATAAGGGGAAAGGTAAAAGGCACATTGGTAATCATTTGTCGTATTTTAATAATAGCCAGTTGTTATTAATTGGATCTAATCTACCCCACAATGGGTTTACAGATAGATTAACTACTAACGGGTCAGAAACCTTAATACAATTTAAACCAGGTTTTTTAGGAGATGATTTTTTTGAGGTAACAGAAATGAAACCTATTAGTAATTTATTTGAAAAAGCAAAAAAAGGAATACTTTTTGGAGTAAAAACGAAGCAAAAGTTAGGCCCGAAAATTGAAAAAATCTCTGAGAAAAAGGGCTTTAAACAAATTTTAATTTTATTAGAAATTTTACACACACTTTCTAAATCAGATGATTACACTTTATTAAATGCTGATGGTTTTGCCTTAGAAACTCAAAAACAAGATAGTAGCAAAATAGATATTATTTTTAAACATATTAATGAAAACTTTAATGAGCATATCAGTTTAGATGAAATTGCAGATTTAGTAAGTATGACAGTACCTGCTTTTTGTCGTTTTTTTAAAAAAACAACAGGTAAAACTTTTACAAAATTGGTAAATGAGTATCGTGTTGTTCATGCGACTAAATTGTTAGCAGAAAGTCAAACAAGTATTACAGATATCTGTTTTGAATGTGGATTTAATAATTTTTCTCATTTTAATAAATTATTTAAAGAAATAACAGGTAAATCTGCTTCTAAATATAGAGGAGAAATGAGAGATTTAATTCAACAATAAAATCATGGAAGATAAAATTGATAAAGCAATAGAATATTACACCTTTAAAAGTAACGAATTACTAGTTTTTGTTAATAAAAGTAATAATCTGTCTGTTGAAAAAATTATTGAGTGTGGTGAAGAATTGGCTGTTTTAGAAAATAAAATTACAGCTTTAGAAGTTGCAAAAGAGAATTAATTATTTAATTCCATTCCATTCGTCATAGAATTGATTAAGAAATCCTTTCATATAAATATGTCTTTCAGAGGCGATTTTCTTTCCAGTTTTTGTATTCATTTTGTCTTTTAGAAGTAATAATTTTTCATAAAAATGATTAATCGTTGGAGCAGTAGATTTTTTATATTCTTCTTTAGTCATTTGTAAATTTGGTGCAATCTCTGGGTTGTATAAAACTCTATTTTTAAATCCACCATAATTAAAACAACGTGCAATACCAATAGCACCAATGGCATCTATTCTGTCTGCATCTTGAACAACTTCTAATTCTTTTGAGGTAAATTTTGTTGCATTTTTATCTAAAGAATTTTTGTAGGAAATATGTTTAATAATATTGATAACATGATTGATGATACTACTATCAACATTTTGCCTTTTTAAAAATTCTCCTGCTAGTTTAGGACCAATAGTTTCATTACCATTATAAAATTTTGGATCTGCAATATCGTGCAATAAAGCAGCTAAAGAAACTACAAAAACATCAACATTTTCTTTTTTAGAGATTAATAATGAGTTTTTAAAAACACGCTCAATATGAAACCAATCATGTCCTCCTTCAGCATTTTCTAGCTCATTTTTAACAAAACTGATAGTATTATCAATGATCTTTTCTTGATTCATTTTACTTTCTAGAAGTTAGTTCTTTTTTAATTTTCTTCGCTTCAAATTGCATAACAAAAAGCATTGGAGCAAAAAAAAGAGGCAAAAACGTTTGAAAGGAAATTCCTTTTTCAATAGTAGAAAAAACAGCTAGGATAATCATTAAAATAACAACAATTGCCTGAATAAGAATCATTGTTTTTTGTTTTTTCAATTTTTTTAAAAGTTCTTCTGTTGTAAATGTAGAAAACTGTGATGGCATTTTTTTGTTTTTATAAAAATAATAAATCCACGTTTACTAACGTGGATTTAGTCTTATTTCAAAAAAGATTAACAATACTCTTCGTAAGCTTGCGCCAAGTTTTGAGCAATCATTTGTGCTGATCTTCCCTCTATATGATGACGTTCTAACATGTGTACTAAATTACCGTCTTTAAACAAAGCCATAGCTGGCGAAGAAGGAGGAAAAGGAATCATATACTCTCTAGCTTTTTGAGTAGATTCTTTTTCTACACCTGCAAAAACAGTAGTTAAATTATCTGGAGTTTTATCAGCGCCTAAAGAAGCGATAGCTCCTGGTCTAGCAGTTCCTGCAGCACAACCACAAACAGAGTTTACTACTACTAAAGTTGTTCCTTTTTTAGCCATTGCTTTTTCTACATCTTCGCCGGTATATAATGCTTCAAAACCAGCGTTAATTAACTCATCACGCATAGGTTTTACTAATTCTTCTGGATACATAATTTCTAAATGATTTAATAATGCAAATATAAATACAAATCACACAGAATTCAAGTTTGTCTGCATACTTCTTTCAATGCATATATCAATTTTATTGATATGTAACAATCATCTTAAAAAAGCTACCTATTATGTATATTTGAAAAAAATTAAAAAAAGTATGGGAAATTTCACCAAATGGTTGGGAGCAGGTTTAGGATTTACTTTTGGAGGTCCAATTGGTGCTGCAATTGGTTTTGCAATTGGTAGTTTTCTGGATGGTTTTTCTGAAGACGAATTTAAACAAGAACAAATAGATTATAAGAGAAAAAAAAAACCAAGAAATAGAAAAGATACTGTAAATACACAGTCTGGAGATTTCGAAATGAGTTTGTTGGTTTTAGCATCAATAGTAATAAAATCTGATGGTAAAGTAGATCAGCGTGAGTTAGATTTTGTTCGGTCTCAATTTCTCAGTATGTACGGAAAACAAAGAGCTAATAATGCTTTTAAACTTTTTAAAGGTATTGTAAAGAAACAAATTTCTGCGCGTCAGGTATGTATTCAAATAAGAGAGAATATGTCTCATGCTTCTCGTTTACAATTAATTCATTTTCTATTTGGCATTGCTAAAGCAGATGAGTTTGTAGTTGAGGCAGAAGTCGAAGAAATAAAAAAAATTGCTGGTTATTTATATATCAATCAAAATGATTTTGAATCAATAAAAGCCATGTTTTATGATGCTTCTGGAAATGCTTATAAAATTTTAGAAATTGAAAAAACGGTTTCTGATGATGAAGTAAAAAGAGCTTACAGAAAAATGGTTAAAAAATACCATCCCGATAAATTAAGAGATTTAGGGGAAGAGCATTTAAAAGGTGCCAAAGCAAAATTTCAGAGTATACAAGATGCTTATGAAAAAATTAAAAATGAAAGAGGAATGTAATTATTTGAAGCTCTAGTTTTATGAAAGAGAATGTATATGATGTTGTTGTAATTGGTGGTGGTCCTGCAGGTGGACAAACTGCAAGAGTATTATCTAAAAAAGGGATTAAAGTACTTCTAGTAGAAAAGTACGTTTCTTTTAAATTGAATAATTTTTCTAGTGCAGGTATGACTTTAGCTCCTTTAGAGGAATTTCAGCTACCAGAATCTGTAGTTGGTGCTTATTGGAAAGATCTTGTGATACAATGCACCAAAGACATTCATATTTGGAAAGGTGAAGTTAAAAAAGGCGTTGTTTTAAATTTCCAAAAATTACGAGAGTTTTTAGCTGAAGAAACTCTAAAAAACGGAGGTACAGTTTTAATGGGTTATAAATACCTTAGCAAAAAACTAATTGATAATCATGTAGAAATAACTTTACAAAATTCATCAAATAAAGAATTAAAGAAAGTAAAATCAAAAATTGTAGTTGATGCAACTGGTCCCTTAAGAAAGGTAATGTTTGATGCTAATGAACAACAACCAGAAATGATTTTAGGTAGTGGGACAGAATATGAGATTGAAGTGTCACAAGAAATATATGATAAATATAAAGATAAACTTCTTTTTTTTCTGGGACATAAATGGGCAATAAAAGGTTATTCTTGGATTTTTCCTATGGAAAATAGAATACTAAAAGTTGGTGCAGGTAAAACACATTTAAAATCATTAGATCAAGATAAAACAGATAAAACCACAAGAAGCATTACAGAAAAAATAATCTCTGAATATTTGCAAGCTAAAGATTATAAGATTGTAGATAAACATGGAGGTATTATTAGATATAGCAAAGGGTTAAAAGATATATTTTATAAAGATAAAGTTGTTGGTGTTGGTGATGCTATTTCTGCCATAAATCCAAGAGGAGGAGAAGGGATAAGATATGCTATGCAAAGTGGATCTTTAGCAGCAATATATATACAAGGTTATCTAGAAACTGGTAAAGATAACTTCAAAGAATATCGAAAAGTTTGGCTAAAACAAAAGTCAAAAAAATGGAAATTAAGTGAGTATTCTGCAGCAAGAATGTACAGCAAATATTCAGACGTTCAAATAGAAAATAGAATACGTTTTTTCCATAAAAATTTCTCTATTGATGATATGATTGATAGCCTTTTTAACTTTAAATATAATAACGTGTTGTTTAGAGCTTTACAATACAGTTATGTAAAGCTTATATATTTCTTTAAAAACGAAAAATTTTAAAACTCTTTTCGTTTAAAATTCTTAATTTCGCAATCTTATAAGAAAAGTGAGATAATGAAAGCGAAATTTCCTGAATATAAAGGACTTGACTTACCAAAAGTAGCAGAAGAAATTCTTAATTATTGGCAAGAAAATGACATCTTCGAAAAGAGTGTAACTTCAAGAGAAGGTGCTAAACCTTTTGTGTTTTTCGAAGGGCCACCATCTGCAAATGGTTTACCAGGTGTACACCATGTTTTGGCAAGGGCTATTAAAGATATTTTTCCGCGTTATAAAACTATGAAAGGATACCAAGTAAAGCGAAAAGCTGGTTGGGACACTCATGGTTTGCCAATAGAATTGGGTGTTGAGAAAGAATTAGGAATTACAAAAGAAGATATCGGAGTTAAAATTTCTGTTGAAGAATACAATGCAGCTTGTAGAAAAGCGGTAATGCGTTACACAGATATTTGGAACGATTTAACTCAAAAAATGGGTTATTGGGTAGATATGGATGATCCATATATTACCTATGAACCAAAATATATGGAGTCTGTTTGGTGGTTATTAAAACAGATTTATAACAAAGAGTTAATTTATAAAGGCTATACAATTCAACCTTATTCGCCAAAAGCAGGTACAGGTTTAAGTTCTCACGAATTAAATCAACCAGGAACCTATCAAGATGTTACGGATACTACAATAGTTGCTCAATTTAAAGTGATAGCAAATTCATTACCAGAATTTTTAAAGAAATACGATAACCTAAACTTTATTGCTTGGACAACTACACCTTGGACATTGCCAAGTAATACTGCATTAACTGTTGGGCCAAAGATTGACTATGCAGTGGTTGCAACTTACAATCAGTATACTTTTGAACCTGTTCATGTCATTTTGGCTAAAAATTTAATCGGGAAACAATTCTCTGGAAAGTATGCTGTAACAGAAGATTTAGAAGTTTTAAAAAACTATTCTAGAGATGATAAAAAAATTCCATATTTTATTTGTGATGAATGTAAAGGTGCAGATTTAGTTGGTATAAAATATGAGCAATTATTAGATTATGTTTTGCCAAATGATAATCCGAAAGATGCTTTTAGAGTAATTGCAGGAGATTTTGTAACCACAGAAGACGGAACTGGAATTGTACATACAGCACCAACTTTTGGAGCAGATGATGCTTTGGTTGCGAAACAAGCAATTCCAGAAATTCCTCCATTATTGGTAAAAGATGAGAACGATAATTTAGTTCCGTTAGTAGATTTACAAGGTAGGTTTAGACCAGAAGTAACTGATTTTGCAGGTAAATATGTTAAGAATGAATATTATGCTGATGGTGAAGTACCAGAAAAATCTGTAGACGTAGAAATTGCCATTAAACTAAAAATAGAAAATAAGGCTTTTAAAGTCGAAAAATACAAGCACAGTTATCCAAATTGTTGGAGAACCGATAAACCAATTTTATATTATCCTTTAGATTCTTGGTTCATCAAGGTAACAGATGTAAAAGATAGAATGCACGAGTTGAACAAAACCATTAATTGGAAACCAGAATCTACAGGAACTGGTCGTTTTGGAAATTGGTTGGCAAATGCAAATGATTGGAATTTATCGAGATCTCGTTACTGGGGGATTCCATTACCAATTTGGAGAACAGAAGATGGTAAAGAACAAATTTGCATTGGCTCTGTGTCAGAATTAAAGGAAGAAATGGCAAAAGCCGTTAAAGCTGGTGTTTTGAAAGCTGATATTTTTGCTGATTTTGAAGTTGGAAATAATGCTGACGAAAACTATGCAAAAATAGATTTGCATAAAAATATTGTTGATGAAATTACTTTAGTTTCAGCATCAGGAAAACCTATGAAACGAGAATCTGACTTAATTGATGTTTGGTTCGATTCTGGTTCTATGCCTTATGCCCAGTGGCATTATCCTTTTGAAAACAGAGAAAAAATAGATGGAAATACCTCATATCCTGCAGATTTTATCGCAGAAGGAGTAGATCAAACAAGAGGCTGGTTTTATACGTTGCATGCAATCTCTACTATGGTTTTTGACTCTGTTGCTTATAAAAATGTAGTATCTAACGGATTGGTACTAGATAAAAACGGACAGAAAATGTCTAAACGTCTTGGAAATGCAGTAGATCCTTTTGAAACTCTTGGGAAATACGGCGCAGATGCAACTCGTTGGTATATGATATCAAATGCAAATCCTTGGGACAATTTAAAGTTCGATTTAGAAGGAATTGAAGAAGTAAAACGTAAGTTTTTTGGTACACTCTACAATACCTATTCTTTCTTCTCTTTGTACACAAATATCGATGGTTTTTCTTATGATGAAGCTGATATACCTTTAGAAGAAAGACCAGAACTAGACAGATGGATTTTATCAGAATTACACACTTTAATCAATAAAGTTGATAAATTCTATGCAGATTACGAACCAACTAGAGCAGCAAGAGCTATATCAGATTTTACACAAGAATATTTAAGCAATTGGTATGTGCGTTTAAGTAGAAGACGTTTTTGGAAAGGAGATTATCAAACAGACAAAATTTCTGCATATCAAACATTGTATACTTGTATGTTAACTATTGCTAAGTTAGCATCACCAATTGCGCCATTTTTTATGGACAGATTATATCAAGATTTAAACTCTGTTACTAGTAAAGAATCTTCAGAAAGTATACATTTAGCTGAATTCCCTGTTTTTAATGAAAGTTTAGTTGATAAGAGTTTAGAGCGAAAAATGGAAAATGCTCAGATTATTTCTTCTTTAGTTTTATCACTTAGAGCAAAAGAAAAAATAAAAGTACGTCAACCTCTGCAAAAAATTATGATTCCTGTTGATAGTGAACAACAAAAAGAAGAGATTTTAGCGGTGTCAAACTTAATTAAACACGAAGTAAACATTAAAGAAATTCAAATTTTAGAGGATGCTTCAGATATTTTAATTAAGCAAATTAAACCTAACTTTAAAGCTTTAGGCCCTAAATTTGGAAAAGAGATGCGTTTTGTGGCTGGTGAGGTTCAGAAATTTACACAAGAAGATATTAACAAAATAGAAAAAGAAGGTGAAATTTCTATTGAAATTAATGGAAAAAATATTATTTTAGAACGCGCAGATGTAGAAATATCATCGAAAGATATCGAAGGTTGGTTAGTTGCCAATGAAGGCTTGTTAACGGTAGCTTTAGATGTTACAATAACTGAAGATTTACGTAAGGAAGGAATTGCTAGAGAATTGGTAAATAGAATTCAAAACGCACGTAAAGACTCTGGTTTGGAAGTAACAGATAGAATTAAACTTACAGTCTTAAACTATCAAAACTTACAACAATCTATCTCAGATAATAAAGGCTACATTATGAGTGAAACATTAACCAAAGATTTGGTTTTTGTAGATGAATTAAAAAATGGTATAGATATTGAATTCGACGCCATTAAGAGTAGAATATTAATAGAAAAAATGTAAGATTATGTCAGATATTAAAGTAAAATATACAGGAGAAGACTTACAAGAGTTTAAAGAAATCATCAACAAAAAAATAGCTAGAGCTCAAGAAGACTTAGCATTGTTAAAAGCAGCATATAAAAATGATGCAGATAATGGTACAGATGATACTTTATCATCTTTTAAATCTTTTGATGAAGGTTCTGAAGTAATGAACAAAGAAAAAAATGTACAATTAGCTATTCGTCAAGAAAAGTTTATTAGAGATTTAAAGAATGCCTTATTACGAATTGAAAACGGAACTTATGGTGTTTGTAGAGTTACAGGTAAATTAATTCAGAAAGAACGTTTAAGATTGGTTCCTCATGCGACTTTAAGTATTGAGGCCAAAAGGAAACAATAACTATTAAAATTATTAGAAGCTTCTTTTTTAAGAAGCTTTTTTTTTATGAGAATCATCTTATATTTATTGCTGTTTTTTTCAACTACGTTTGTTTTTTCTCAAAAAAAAGTTACAAAGAAGTTAGAAACTTCTGCAATTAAAATTAATATTTATACTATTGGGTTAGATGATATTATTTTAGAAAAATCAGAATCTAATTTTGTAGAGGTGTTTTTATATGCCGAAAACTACGATGAACAATTGATTAAAATTTTAGATAATAATAAGAATCTAGATATAAAGTTTTCTTTTGAAGGGTATGAAACTAGAGAGGTGATTTTTAGAAAATTTATCACAAAAAGATTACAAAGAGCTAATGTTGTTGTAAAAATACCTGTTGGAAAAGAAGTGTATATTTATGGAGAAAACGTTGATATTGAATCAAAAAATTTAAAGAATAATTTAGCGATATATATTGAAAACGGAATTATAAAACTTAATAAGATACAAGCAAATACACTTATAAAACTCTATTCAGGTAATGTTTATGGAGTTATAAATAGTAATATTGATGTAACTTCTAATCTTGGAAAAATTGAAGTTGATGGTATTTCATATAAAAAAAAATATCAAAGAATTTCTAAAAAAAAGAGAACAGATCTCTACATAAAAAGCATTAAAGCTAATATTTTCTTAACTACCAAAAAAACATAATAATATTACTATTTTTGTGTGTATAAATAAAAAACAATGTCAAAAAAAAACCTTGCCATATTCACTATTTTAATAGCGATTATTTTAGATCAAGTTATTAAAATATATGTAAAAACTCATTTTGTATTAGGCGAAGAAGTTGTTATTTTCGATTGGTTTAGAATTCATTTTACCGAAAACAATGGTATGGCAATGGGTTTTGAATTTGGTGGAAAAGGAGGTAAATTGTTTTTAACGTTATTTAGATTAGTAGCAGTAACCGCACTTGTATATTGGTTATCTCAGAATATAAAAAGGAAAGTACACAATGCCGTCATTGTTGCAATATCTTTAATTTTTTCAGGAGCTGTTGGTAATATTATTGACTCTGTTTTTTATGGTGTTATTTTTAATCACCCAAAACACAGTGTAGCTACTCTTTTTCCAGAAACAACCAACGGAAAGTTGTTTTTTGGTAAGGTGGTAGATATGTTTTATTTTCCTTTATGGAAAGGTACACTTCCAGAATGGATTCCTTTTATAGGGGGAGAATTTTATACTTTCTTTCAGTATATTTTTAATCCAGCAGATGCTTTTATTACTGTCGGAGTTGTTATCCTTTTTCTTTTTAACAAACAAGCTTTTCCTAAAGAAGAAAAAGTAATCGAAGAATAATCTTTTAGTATCTTTAAAGAAAGTTTTATTATGAGTCGCTTTCTTAAATATCTTTTCGTTTTTTTTATTGGCTTTTTTATTGCCAAAACTTTTTTTTGTAAAAAAGAGAAGAATCATAAAAAAGAAGAAATACAAGTCGTAGTAAACTCCATAAAAAAAATGAGTAAACTGATTGTTTCCAGAGGAAGCTTTTCTGAAATTTATAATTATTCAGATTCTAAAAAATATTTTTACGATTATATTTCTTTTGATAAAAGAGCCATAGTAACAGTAAATGCAGAAGTAGAAATTGGTTATGATTTATCAAAATTAGAAATCCAGATAGATTCTTTGCATAAAAAAATTATTATAAATAAAATTCCTGAAGAAGAAATTGTGATTTCTCCAAAAGTAAAATATTATGATTTGCAACAGAGTAATTTTAACACTTTTTCTAAAGAGGAGCTAAATAAAATCAATCAAAATAGTATTGATAAAATTAGAAAAACAATTGCGCTTACTGATTTAAAAAAGAAAGCAAAAACTCGATTCTTTGAGGAAATATCTAAAATATATCAACTTTCGGTAATTTATAATTGGCAAGTTGTAGATAAAACCAATTCAGATTTTCTTCACAGTTTAAAAGAATAAAAAAAAGGAAGTTAATAATAAATTTAACTTCCTTTTTTTATTCTTAATCAAAACCAGCTCCAGGATCTTCAGGACTGGCAGCTTGTGCTTTTTGAGGATTTAGTATGAGGTAAGTTCCTAAAGCAGTTAATGCTGCATATTTACCATAATTTCCAATCTTTTTAATTGCTTCTTTACGAGTAATGTCTTGAGTGTTTTTTGTGTCTTTTGCCATGATGTATGTCTTTTAAAATCTCGTTATTATTCTAAAACTATTTTCTTGTTCAGCTTTCCAGAATCCCACTGAATCTTAACTAGATAAACACCTTTCGATAAATTAAGAAGCGCAAAATCTTTAACACCATTAGAGGTAAAAGAAGTTTTTAATACTTGTTTTCCTAAAATATTAAAAATAGAAACTTCTGCTTTTTCTTGATTTAAACCTGTAATTCTTAAAGTAGTATTGTTTAATTTATAAACACTCACGTTTTCTAAAGATTCATTTTTATCAATACTTAAAGAACTTTCTGTAGTATGTAAATAAAATCTTCCTATTCCGTTTTGAGCATTAGCCAAAGTAATTTTATAGTTACTGTTGGCTTCATCTAAACGAGTAAAAGTATTCGTTTCTCTATCTTCTAAAAATACTTTCATATTAGTTGCAAAATTATCTGCGTCTATTGAAAAAGTAATTTCTTTACCTGCATTGGCATTAACTCCTATAGGCACAACCATATTATGGTAATTGTTGTTAGGTAAAGCTTGTTTCATAAAATCTATACCTTCACTATCACTTAGTAAATGTGTATATATATTAAAACTAGTAGATTGCCCTGTAAAAGTACCAACGTCAAACCTTGGGTCTAAGCCTGTTGTTTTACCTTCCAAATAGTTTATTTCTGTATTCTTAGTATTTTTGCCATCATTCAAAGATAAAGTGATTTTAGGGTTTGAAGATTTATAGAAAGTAACTCCATTTTGATCACTTTGCATAACTTTTGTAAATGTAACAGAAGTAGATAGTGCATTAGAATTTACAAAGAATCCTTGTCCAGGGTGAATTTGGCCAGTAGCCAATGGAACATAAGCACTAGTAGTTGCATTCCAAACATACACATTTTCATGAGTATTTGTTAGAGGTGTTGCATTTACAGATAAAAAAGTAGCAATATTGATGTGAGCAGGACTAGGATTACCAATTAGAGTCCATCTGTTTTCATTAGCTCCACCAATATCATTTGCAGAAATATTTTTATTTACTGGATAAGGAGGAAAAGTACCTGCAAAAGTATAATCTCCAGCACCAGTTCTTTTCATAGAATATCCAGTTCCAGAACCAAATGTTGTTGCACCTGCATTATTTTGATAATAAACCCAATCTCCATCAGCATCACTTGTATTAATATATGTGGCAACAGCCTCATTATTACCTGCACCACTGGTGTTAATTCCATTAGCATCATTCCAAGTATCATCATATTGTTCATTAACAACCGGAGAAGAAATTAAATGCCAATTTGTATCAGCTACACTAACTTTATATATAAATTCTCCATTTACTGTTGCTGAACCATCTATTATTATAGAGCCTCCACTATTAACTGTTAAAGATGAACTTGCATCTATGGTTAAATTATTTGCTACAGCTCCTGTACTAGAACTAATAATGGGTTTATTTGTAACATTAGGTATTCTAATATGGTCTGATGCAATTGGTACAGTTTCATAACCCCAGTTACTAGCAGTTGCCCAATTAGTATTGGTAGTACCAAAAAACTTGTTTGGTAAGGCACTTCCTTTAAATGCCGTTTTAACCCCTGTTGGCCATGTAAAAGTACCTGTAGTAATTGATGCTGCATTGTTTATCATAGTTGCACAGTTAACAAGTGTACCATTACAATCTGTAGAACCATTATAAAAACCTAAACTAGATGTTACTCTAGCAGTAATACCATCTGTTAAGTCAGAACCACCGTTAGAAAGTTTAGTACCCGTTAAAACTGCAGTTTCAGTTCCGTTAATAGCACTTGTTTCTCCCCAAAAAGCTAAAAAAACGGTAGGCGCTCTTTTTGCACCAATGTACGCGTATAATTGGTCACCAGCAGCTAAATTAAAACCTGAATCTATTTCATTTACTTGCCCAATATTTGCAATACCTGTAGTGCCATTATTATTTGCAAAGTTGACTTGTATTACAGTTCCTGCACCTAAAGTTTTACCTGTATTATTAGTCCACTCACTTACCCCTTCTCCAGTAGGAGAGCTAAAAGCAGCACCAGTCCAATCATCATCATCAAAAAATATTTTTGTTCCAGCCAAACAATCATCAAGCAAAACAAAAGCATAATCAGATTGAGATGGTGTAACAATTTTATTCATCGCAATTATTGCAATATCTCCCATAGCATCTATAGTGCCGTTGTTGTTTTGGGAAAAATTTATTTGAAAAACAAATAAGAAGAAGCATGTAGCTAAAGTACATTTTTTTAAAAAAGTAGTTTTTTTCATAATTTTTTATTTTATTCTCAAAATTATACAATATGCGTATAAAAAAAACAGGTATAATTACCTGTTTTTAAAATAAAGTATATTTTACTTTTTTAACTTCTTGGTGGGAATAAACCTTGTAAGCAGATAATGTAATTAATACCTAATGAAGGTTGAATATTGCTAAAAGAATTTCCGGATCCAGTCATAGAAGCTGTTGCTGTAGCAGAAACATTAACAGGAATACTTTGTCCACCATATTTCTGACCTGGACTAGCTTCACTAGAATAGTTATCTGCTCCAGTATTAGCTAATATCCCAGCGGCGGGGTTAGCTTCATCTGCGCTTCCATCTTCATTGTTAACAGGTATATCTATTGTCCCTGCAGTCTCACTTACAGATATAATATGATTGTGAGGAGGTAAGTTATTAGTAGATAAAGTTGTAAAATCATTTCCTAGCATTTGACCTTGGCGTATAGGTGTTATTCCTGGGCCGTTCCCTGCTCCTATAGGAGCTCTCCCACGTAAATCTGGCAAACCAAAAGTGGTTCTACCATCTCCACCATAAGTTGTTCCTAAAATTGAAAATAAAGCCGTGTTTTGGTTTATAGCTAATAATTGACCATGACAAAATGCCCAATTTCTTGGTGCAAAGTTTCCTGCAAAAATCTTAACGATTCCTATGTACTCATCCATAATATATATTTTTTTATTGGTTAAACATATTCAAATGTACAATCAATAATAAAGCTATTATAGAGCGCAAATTCTTAAAAATTAAAAAGGGTATAAATACGAGTTGTACAAGTATTTATACCCAAAGGAAGTAACAATTAGTTGTTATAGGTTGAAATCTGGAGTAATTTCTATTAATTTTTTTTGGATACCGTAAATAACCAAACCAGCTACATTTTTAGATTGGGTTTTTAATAATAAGTTATTTCTATGACCTTCTACTGTTCTTGGACTAATAAAAAGTTTATCTGCTATTTCTACAGTAGTATATTGTTCGCAAATTAATTCCAATACATCAATTTCTCTTTTAGAAAGAAGTTTTTTGTCTAAATCGCTTTTTATTCTTTTTCCACTAGAGGAAATGATGTTTTCATGAATAATTTTTAAGACTTTTTCATCATAATAGAAACCCTTTTCGAATACCTCATTAACAGTATGAATTACCATTTTGGGGCTTGTATTTTTTAATAAGTAGGATGATGCACCAACATCAATCATATTAGTGATAAAAGACTTTCCATCGTAACTGGTTAATGCAATTATTTTAATATCAGGATGAGTTTTATGAATAATTTTTGTGGCTTCAACACCATTTACTTCTGGCATTTTTAAATCCATGAGAATTACATCAGGAAATTCATTTGTAGAGGTTATAAAATCAATTAATTCTTGTCCGTTTCCGGCCTCAAAAATTACATTAAAGTTAGCTTCTCTTTCTAATAAAAAGCGAATTCCTTTTCTAAATAACTGCTCGTCATCTGCAATGGCAATATTAATTGTTTTCATACTAAGAGGGGTTTATGATGGTGATTATTATTTTAAAACCTTTGTCTTTTTGACTTTTTATTTGATAGTTTCCATTTAAAAGTGATACCCTACTTTCAATATTTTTCATTCCTAAACCTTTTTGATGGTCTAAGTTATTTTGATTAAATCCTTTACCATTATCTATATAAGTAAACCGTAAATTCTTATTTATAATTTCAATATTTATAGAACTGTTTTTGGCTTTACCATGCCTTATAGAATTATTAATGAGCTCTTGTACTATTCTAAACATATGCAACTCACTTTGAGATGATAAAAAATCTTTAGGATAATTTAAGATGTATTCAATTTTAATTTTTCTACTATTATTAAAAGAGTCTGCTAATTCTTCTAAAGCATCTTTTAATCCAAATTTGTCTAAGATTGGAGGTAATAAGTTATGTGCAATTTTACGAGCACTTTCTAAAGTTTTGTCTGTTGCTTCTAGTATAGTGTCATTTACTAAAAGGTATTCTTCTGGTTTTAACTCACCATCCTTTAAAAGATTAGCATTTAAATTAATTACGTTTAGCTTAGAACTAATATCATCATGTAAATCTTGCGCAATTCGTTTGCGTTCCTTTTCTTGTGTAACAATTATCGATGATATCATTTCTCTTTGATGGGTAATCTCTAATGATTTCTTTTCCAATTCTTTTTCTACTATTTTTTTTCTTGATAAAAAGAAAAAAATCAACAATGCAGAACCCATTAAAAGAAGCATTAAAACACCAATAAGAACAACTTGTATCACTTGATTTTCATTAGAAAATATTTCTTCCATTAGGGGTTTGGCTATTTAAAGTAACCACGAAGTTAAGAAAAAATATTTTTAAATAAAGGTAAGTATTTGTGAAGTAAAATTTTTACTTGATTTAAAAATCAGGTATTTATACTTGATTTCAATTCTGATGATTCTTTCTTTCTAAAATTTTTATACCATTCTAGAAACACTAAGATTTGATATATTATGTAAAGAATACTATTCACTTTCCAAACAAATAGTTTAATGGGTCTTAATTCTAAATTTCCTAAACCAATATTGCCTAACGTAAATAGTAATGTACTGGATAGTAGATAAACAAAAAAACCAGAATTAAAATAAATAAAAGAACGACTTGTTTTAATTTCTATTCTTTGGGTAAAAAACAGAAAACTATAAACTAATAGAGGTACCGATGTTATGGATATTTCAAAAACATTCCACTTAAAATAATCTTTGGGATAAAGACTGTAATACCCGATTAATAAAATAATGACTAAGATTAAGATGTTTTTTATGAATGAAATTAGCTTTTTTCCTTTTAAGACTTTAGCATAAAAACTACTTAAAAGGATAAATTGACCAATAAAATAAAAATGAGAAAGATATAAATTTCTTTCCTTCAAGTGCGATAAATAAGTTGAGTAAAGTTGAATAACTAAGCATAAACACAAGTAATAGAATATTATTTTAAAAACTACCGAATTTTTTCGATAGCTTTTAAAATATAAAATTGTATTTATAAAAAGAATAAAATATCCTATATAAATAATTGATCTATCCAAATATTAATCATTTAAAGGGCTCTTAGGATCACATACTTCTGGACATGGATCTGTAAAATCATAAATACCTCCCCCTTCTGGGTCTAGTACATCTGCATCTTCAGAAGATAATGTTAACATATCTTTTCCATTTTTATCAACACCAACAATCATAAGTTTTTCAATAAAAACATTTTCTCCTTCAATTTTTAACTTTTCTACACCTATGTATGCTCTTACGCTTTCCACTCCATCTTCTTGTAAAACTTCAATCAAATCTTTTTTAGGAATGTTGAAAGCTCTACACTCAAAATATTTGTTGTAAGAAGCTTCATCATCTCTCCATTCTTTAGCCCATTTTTTTGCTGTTTTTAAACTAATTGTATTTCTTTTATTAGGTTTTGGCCCTTTGCTTGGTTCTCCCATAATGTTTTAGTAAATTTTTGTTAATATTTAAGTTTGGTTAGACTCTAAAAATATAGAAAATAGATTAACTGGAGTATTAATAGCAATAAAATTATCTAAAAACAGGGGTTTTTACTTAAATCTTAATTTATTAAAATAGGTGTTTTCCTTTAGATAATGTTTTTAATTGTATTTTCGTTAGATGTCATCTAGTCTAGAAATACAATTAAAAACATTACCAAATTCTCCAGGAGTTTATCAATATTTTGATAAGAATGACAAAATTATCTATGTAGGTAAAGCTAAAAACTTAAAAAAAAGAGTTGCTTCTTATTTTACAAAAAATCATGAAAATGGAAAAACAAAAGTTTTAGTAAAGAAGATTGCAAAGATTAAACATATAGTTGTTAATACTGAAACTGATGCTTTATTATTAGAAAATAATCTGATAAAAAAATACAAACCACGCTATAACGTTTTATTAAAAGACGATAAAAGTTACCCTTGGATTTGTATAAAAAAAGAACGTTTTCCTAGAATTTTTATGACACGAAGAGTCATTAAAGATGGGTCAGAGTATTTTGGACCTTATACTTCTGTAAGAACAGTAAAAGTATTACTAGATTTGATAAAGGAACTCTATCCTTTACGGACTTGTAATTACGATTTGAGTCAAAAAAATATCAATGAACGTAAATATAAAGTTTGCTTAGAATATCATTTAAAGAATTGTAAAGGAGCTTGTGAAGCTTTAGAAACAGAAGTAAATTACAATAACTCTATCAAGGAAATTAGAAATATCATCAAAGGAAATTTTAAAGAGAGTCTAGAAAGATTTCAAAAAATGATGTTGAATTTTGCTGAGAAAATGGAGTTTGAAGAAGCTCAAAAAATAAAGGAAAAACTCGATTTATTAAGCAACTATCAATCAAAATCAACAATTATAAATCCATCAATAAATAATGTAGATGTATTCTCTATTATTTCTGATGAAACTCATGGATATGTTAATTTTTTAAAGATTTCAAACGGTTCAATTATTCAATCTCATACCACAGAAATTAAGAAAAAATTAGAAGAGATAGATAAAGAATTGTTAGAGTTATTTATTGTAGAAATTAGACAACGTTTTAATTCTCAATCACCAGAAATTTATGTTCCTTTTAAAGTAGATTTGGGTGAAAGTATAAAAGTTACTATTCCAAAGTTAGGAGATAAAAAACGGATTGTAGAACTATCAGAAAGAAATGCAAAATACTATAGACAAGAGCAATTTAAACAGATTAAAATTGTTGATCCGGATAGACATGTAAAAAGAATAATGACGCAAATGAAAAAAGATTTGCGTTTAAAAGAAGAACCAAGGCATATTGAGTGTTTTGATAATTCTAATATTCAAGGTACAAATCCTGTGGCAGCCTGTGTGGTTTTTAGAGATGGAAAACCTAGTAAAAAAGAATACAGGCATTATAATATCAAAACTGTTGTTGGTCCAGATGATTTTGCTTCTATGGAAGAGGTGGTATACAGAAGATATAAGCGCTTGCTTGCTGAAGGAGAGTCTTTACCACAATTAATAATAATTGATGGAGGAAAAGGACAATTATCATCAGCTTTAAAAAGTTTAGATATTTTAGGTTTAAGAGGAAAAATTGCGATAATAGGAATTGCAAAACGTTTGGAAGAAATTTACTATCCGGACGATCCAATACCTTTATATTTAGATAAAAAATCTGAAACTTTAAAGATAACTCAGTATTTAAGAAATGAAGCACATCGATTTGGAATTACATTTCATAGAAACAAAAGAAGTAAAAGTGCTATTCAAAGCGAGTTAGAACAAATTCCAGATATTGGTAAACAAACAATTACAACTTTATTACGTAAATTTAAATCGGCAAAAAGAGTTAAAGAAGCTTCTTTTAAAGATTTAAAGGAGGTTATCGGTAATTCTAGAGCTATAAAAGTGTATCAATATTATCATCCTCAAAAAAAAGAATGAAAAAGTTTTTAGTAACACTCTATTTACTCTCTTCAGTTGTTTTTTTTAGTCAAGAAAAACAACCAAAAATTGGATTGGTTTTAAGTGGAGGTGGTGCTAAAGGGTTTGCTCACGTTGGTATTCTTAAAGAAATTGATAGAGCAGGTATTCAATTAGATTACATAGGTGGTACTAGTATGGGGGCTATAGTTGGCGGCTTATATGCAGCTGGTTATTCTGCTAATCAAATAGAAGAAATTATACTTAAAAATGACTTTATCTCTATTTTAAGAGATAGATTGCCCAGAAACTCAGAACCTTTTTTTGAGAAAGAATATGGAGAAAAAACAGCAATTACATTACCAGTAAAAAATGGTACAATTGGGTTGCCCAAAGGAGTTTCTAAGGGGCAAAATGTATTGAATTTATTGCTTGAGTTGTTAGATCAATATAATAAAATTAAAGATTTTTCTAAATTACCTATCCCGTTTTATTGTATTGCTACAGATGTAGAAACAGGCGGGCAAGTGTTATTAGAAAAAGGTTCTCTACCTTTAGCTTTAAGAGCAAGTGGTTCTTTTCCTACTTTATTAAATCCTGTTTTACTAAATAACAAAATGTTAGTAGATGGAGGTATTGCAAATAATTTTCCTGTAGGAGTTATGAAATCTAAAGGGGTAGATATAATAATTGGTGTTGATGTAGAAGGAAGGTTGTTTGAAAAAGAAAAATTAAACTCTGTTATTTCTATTATGAATCAGATTATTAGTTATCAAATGTATCATAAAAGTGACGAAGAAAAAAAGAAACTAGATATTTATATTCATCCAGATGTTTTTAAATATAATGTTGTAGATTTTGATAAAAAACAAGGTATTCTGCAAAAAGGAATTGAAGCAGGTGTTAAATATAGAAAAGTTTTTAAAGAATTAGCAGACAAACAAAAGCATAAAAAGAAAATATTAAAAATTGAACCTGATAACAAAAAATATAAGATTTCTGAGATAGGTACTACAGGCTCTAAATACTATACAAGAGCATATGTTCTAGGAAAATTAAAAATTAGACCTGGAGATAGTTTAACTAGAAAAGAAATTTCTAAAAGAATTTATTTACTTTCTGCCACAAAAAATTATGATAGAATAGAGTATTCTTTGGTAAAAAAAGACAATAAAAATTACAAACTAGATTTTGTAGTAAAAGAAAATGAAGATTATGCAAACTTAAAATTAGGTGTGCATTACGATTTATTATATAAATCGAGTGTTTTGGCCAACTATAATCAAAAACATTTATTAGTAAATAATGATTTGTTTTCGTTAGGCTTAATTTTAGGTGATAACTTAAGGTATAATCTTAACTATTTTGTTGATAATGGATTTTACATTAGTTATGGATTTAGGTCGAGATACAATCATTTTAGAGCCAATTCTAAATTTAAACCAATTATTTCTCAGTACCCCCCTATAAGTAGTATCAATTTAAAATATACAGATTTTACAAATCAAATATTTTTTCAAACCACATTTAATAGAAAATTTGCTCTAGGTGGTGGGTTAGAACAAAAATATATAGATGCAACCACAGAAACAGTTCTAACGAATAATGTAGAAACTACTTTCGATGATAGTAATTATTATAATGTATTCGGGTATGTAAAATTAGATACTTATGATAAAAAATACTTTGAAACTAAAGGGTATTTTGCCGATTTGAATTTTAAATGGTATCTAGCTTCTTCAGATTACAATAATAATTTTAAAAGTTTCGCTCAAGCCAAAGGTACGTTGGGTTTTGCAACTACTTTTTGGGATAAATTAACGTTTAAACTAACAAATGAAGCGGGTTTTACATTAACAGATACGGCATCTGAAGTATTCGATTTTTACCTTGGTGGATATAACCAAAACTATATTAACACCTTTATTTCTCTTTATGGTTATGATTTCGGTGAGCTTTCTGGCAAGTCTTTTGTAAAATCTGAGTTTAATTTTAGATATCGATTTGCAGAGAAGCATTACACCAGTTTTATTGCTAATTATGCTCGAATAGAGGGGAATGTTTTTAGAGATATAGATCTTTTTAAAGATGTAAAATCTGGGTATGCAATTGGGTATAGTTACAATTCTTTTATAGGGCCATTAGAAATAAAATATAGTTGGTCTCCTGATATAAAACAGAGTTTTTGGCTGTTTAATTTAGGGTATTGGTTTTAAAGATTAAAAAAAAAGCCATGAATTTAATTCATGGCTTTTTTTAAGATATTTTAATATTATTTATCATCAGAAACATTTATTGTTGCAGGTTCAATTGAACCGTCAAAAGAATTATGATACTCTTCTAAAAGATTCATTGTAGCATCAAGCAAATCTTTTGTTTCCAGGAGAATACCAAAGTGTAAAGTAGTATTTTTTGGACTTGATTCTTCGCTACGAGTACGATCAATTTGTTTTTCGATTTTAATATTTAATAAGTCAAAAACTTCTTTCTTTTCATTTAAGATAGCTCCAATTTTTTCAAACGATTCAGATTTAAAAGCATTTTCTATATCACTAAATAAAAGCTCTAATTTGTCATCAATAACTTTAAGTTCATTAATTTGACTTGATTTTAATTTTTTGTGATTGTTATTAATATGTTTATAACTTATCTTAGAAATATACTCTAACGACTGAGACATATCTTGCAAATGTCCAAGTATATTAATATAAAACCCACTTGCATTTAAACTAGATGCATCAAGATTTTTAATGAAATATGTAATGTTATCTCTTAAATCATCGATTTCATTAGTAAGTTTTACTACTTGATTTTTACTCTTTTTTAGTAGTGAGATATCTTCTTTTGCTAAACCAACAATAGAATTAGAATAGATTCTATTAGTACGTTTAACAACTTTAGCAATATTACTAGCGCTCTCAAGAATAACACCTTGTACAGAGCTACTTTCAGCTTCACTTAAACTATCTTCATCTTCTATTTTTGTTGATTTTATTTTATGAGATTTATAGTTTCTATATAATAAAATAGAAGTTAATAGAAGTAATATTGGTATAATAACGCTTGGGTTAAAATTGATAAGGAAGACTACAATACCAGCAGCCATAAATGCTCCAATTGCGGTTCCAAACCATCCACCAATAACATTTAAGACACCTGCAACTCTATAAACAGCACTCTCCCTACCCCAAGCTCTATCTGCTAAAGAAGTACCCATTGCTACCATAAACGTTACATAAGTTGTAGATAAAGGTAGTTTCATTGAGGTTGCAATTGCTATTAAAACACCAGCAACCATTAAATTTACAGAAGCACGAATCATATCAAATGCAGGTGCATTAATACTTTGTGACTTTGTCATTGTATAATTTGGTTTTTCAAAACTCTTTTCAATTTTTTTCGAAATTGAAGAAGGTATAATTGCGGAAAAGTAAGCAGATAATTGAGATGTACCTTTAACGATAGATCTAGAAATTAAATTTGGTTCGAATTTTTCATGAGTTTCACCTTGACGAGAAAGACTTATTTCGGTTTCAGCTACAGTTTTTGCTTTTTTAGAAAACCATAAAGTCAACACCATAATAGTACCTGCAATAAATAGTAAAAAAGGTTCAGCTGGTACTTTTTTCTCTAAAACAGCCATAGACATTGTGGTATCCATTCCACCTGCAACCCAAGCTTCATAAGAATGATAAGCAGCCATAGGAACACCAATAAAGTTTACTAAATCATTCCCTGAAAAAGCTAATGCTAATCCAAAAGTTCCAATAGCTATAACAACTAATAAAACGGTTTTTTTAGTTGTTTTCTCAAATATGTAAGAAAACAATGTCCAGAAAAGAAAACTACCAGCAATAATAAAAATTTCGTTCCCTTCTAAAAGACTTTTTAAATTTTTATAATATGGAGTTCCTTTTAATCCTTTAAGAAAGATAAAGTATGTAATAGCAGTTAAAGCTACACCTCCAAAAATAACCCCAAAGGTTTTTACATTTTTCTCATAGTTAAAAGTAAATATAAGTCTAGATACCCATTGTACAATTGCTCCCACTGAAAAGGCAATAACTACGGATAATAAAATACCTGAAATAATCTCTATAGCCTTAGCGGTATTGATATAAGAAGCTAAATCTGCAATAGTTTCAGAATCTGAGTGGCTAATCTTTATTAAAGACATCACTACGGCAGCTCCTAATAAGTTAAAAACAATAGAAACTGTAGTTGATGTAGGTAGACCAAGTGTATTGAAAAAGTCTAATAATAATATATCTGTTATCATTACAGCCATAAAAATTAGCATAATTTCACCAAACTCAAATTGAGCAGGAACAAAAATTCCTTTTCTAGCAACCTCCATCATTCCGCTAGAAAACACAGCACCAATAAAAATACCTAAACTAGCTACAATCATAATTGTCCTTAAAGAAAGAGCTTTAGAACCAATTGCAGAGTTTAAAAAGTTAATAGCATCATTACTAACGCCTACAATAATATCCGCTACAGCTAATACTGTAATGGCAATTAATATGAGTAAATAAATATTATCCATAATTTAGTTAAAATTTAGTTTTGCAAATTTACAAACATAAAAATACGTTAATGTTACCTTTGTGTTATATTAATATATATTAAAAATGAATATCTACTTGAAATCTATATAATAATTGATTGGTTTTAAAACCAATGTCAGTGTAGCTTACATCTGTCTGTACTTTTAATTTATGACCGACTATATATTTAGATAAACCTAAAGTATATTGATTTTCGGCTCCTTTACCTGTAATACTTTTATCTAAAGAAATATTAGTATAACGTGCTGAAACTTCAACGGTTTTAGAAAGTAAATAACCTGTTTGTAAATTTAAACCATTACCAACTTGCACTTCATCACCAGTTAAAGAACCATCAGAGTTTTTTGCAAAAGGATCAGCAGCATCTCTACTTGCATATTCTGCCATAAAAGAAAATCCTTTATGTTTATACATTGCATCTATATAAAATGTAGAAATATTGGTTGTGTAAAACTCAGCGCTAGAACCTGCAGACGTTCCATTGATAAACATGTAAGAACCTTGGTTACTTCTTGTTTTAGAAGCGTTATTATTATAGTCATAATTAAATGCAAGTGATAATTTTGGGTTTTCCTCAAATTTTAAATCACTTCCTTTATAATCTCCTTTTCCAGAAAAATCACCAAAAGGGAATAATTCTATTCTTGCTGTGTATTGATGTCCACCAACATTTCCTCTAGTAATATTTCTACCTTCACCTTGTGAAATTGCATAAATATGTTTTACTAAAAAATTATCAGAGAGTTTAAACTTGTGTCTTAATTGTACACCAATATCACGATCGATAGTAAATCTACTATTTAATAAAGAACGATCTACCATTTGTAAATCTCCAGAAGAAATAACACGTTCTCTATTTCCAGGAAGTTTAGTTTGTCCAATCCATATTACCCAATTACCAGAAAAATTCCATTTTAAAACGGCATCTAAAATATGTCTAGGAGAATTGTGTGTAAAATAAGACCCACCAGATTCATCTCTATTTGATAAACCTAACTCTAGTTTGTATTTTAATTTTGGTGAAAAAGCCCAACCATCAAATTTTAAACGAGACCTTCTTATTAACATATTACTAGAAGGATTTGAAAGCCCATTGTTTACATCCCAACCTGCAGTTGCAAGTGTTTGAAATCTTAGACCAACTTTCATTGTCCAAGTACTGTCTTTCCCTATTAAGTTAAATAAACCTTTTCCAAATTTTGGAGTATTTGTTTCTTGAGCATTAATACTCATAAAAACGACCATACTTAAAGTTATAAGTAATGATTTTAATTTCATAATTATTAGTTTTTGTCGCTGCAAATAACCAACAACTATGTTAAGTTAATGTTAATGTAATATTATTATAATAAAAAAAAGCTGCCTTGATCAAAAGCAGCTTGTCATAATAAACTAGTTGACAAAAACTAATAATTTTATGATGACTAAATCTTAAAAGATGTAGTGCAAATATGATGTCGTTATTTAAAATTAATGTTTTCTCTAAATTAAAAAACTGTTAAGAATTCTTTTCGATTTAACCTTTATTTAATGTTTCTCTAATGTAATCATAATTTACAACTAACACAGAATTTACAAAACAGACAGACTTTTGCGGCAGTAAATTAAACACTAAAATGAAAAAATTTTTATTTATTACTTTTCTAGCTTTAAGTCAATTTGTTATTGCTCAAAGTAAAGGTACATTAAAAGGTTTGTTAACAGATAAAGAAACGAATAACGACCCTCTTCCTTTTGCAAATGTTCTTATTAAAGGAACAACGATTGGAGCAACAACAGATTTTGATGGGAAATATTCTATAAATGTTCCTGAAGGTACACATATACTACAATTTAGTTTTTTAGGATATAAAACTATTGAGAAAACTTTTACAATCAAGGCAGGTGAAACAATTACTATAAACCAAGTAATGTCTGCTGAAGAAGGTGTTTCTTTAGATGAAATTGTGGTAAAATCATCATCAAGTAAAGAAAAAGAAACTGCATTACTTTTAGAACAAAAGAAATCTGTAGTAATTAAAGAAAGTATTGGAGCACAAAGATTAAGTAAAATAGGTGTTTCTAATGCAGCAAATGCAACTACTAAAATATCTGGTGTAACAAGAAGTGAGGGAACTGGTAACATATACATTAGAGGTTTAGGGGATAGGTATTTATCTACAACGATGAATGGTCTACCAATACCTTCTGATAATGTAGATAATAAGAACATTAATTTAAATTTATTTTCTACTAACGTGATTAAAAACGTTGGAATTAGTAAAACATATTCTACAGAAAGTTATGCAGACCAAGGTTCTGGAAATGTCGATGTAAACTCTAAGGAATTTACAAAAAATCAATACTCTATTTCTATTTCTGGAGGATCAAATTCTAACGTTTTAGGGGTTATGGATAGTTTTAGAAGAACTATAGTTAGTAATGATGCAACTCTTGGATTTCATCAAAAGAAATATGCCTTACAAAACCTAATTACATATCAAGGTTGGGATACAGAAACGCAATCTACTCCAGTAAATTATAGTGGTTCATTTTCTATTGGAAAGAAATTTGAGCTTTTTGGAAAAGATGTTTCTATTTTTGCTACAGGAGCTCACTCAAGATCTTTTCAGTATCAAGAAGGAGTTTTTAGAGCGTTTAGATCAAATGTTTTGGATAAAGCTTTTCCAGATATTACTAGACCAATCAATATAAATAAAGGCGTAGACCCTAATGAAAATGATGTAGAGAACTTTATTACAAATACAAATACAACTGGATACGTAAATGTAAAAATAAAGTTGAATGATAATAATGAAATCAAATACAATACATTGTTTGTAAATAGATCTGAAGACAATCTATACGAACAAGGTAGAAAAGGATTTGGTTATGTATTTGACCAAGACCCGCAAGAAGATGGAGCTTTTGTTAGAGATCAAAACTTTAAACAAACTACAATGTTTGTAAATCAGATTATGGGTAAACATAATTGGAGTGAAAACAATACTTTAAATTGGGCAGCTGGCTATAACTTTGTTTTAGCAGAAGAACCAAATAGAATAAGAAATGAGGTTAATATTTTAGATATTACTACGGCACCGACAATACAATATGCTCACGTAGGAGATTTTCAACAAAGAAAAACAAGTCAAAAAATTCAAGATACAGAATACAATGCCTTTGTTAAGAATACACTAGACTTAGGGGCTACAAATGAAGATGATAACAAACCTTATGCATTACATTATGGTGCCAACTTTAGATATAAAGAAAGAACTTTTAAATCTTTATTTGTTGGAGTAAAAGCAAAAGATTTTACAGCACCTTCTATAGATGATTTATCATCAACTTTTACGTCAACCGGATTTAATAATGGATTGATTTTAAGAACATCACCAGCAGATCGATTTGAAGCAGATTTAACGATTATGGCAGGTTTTGTAGATTTCGACTTTGATTTAGGCAATAAATTATCTGGAAATTTAGGTTTACGTTTTGAGAAAAATGAAATAAATGCAATTTGGGATGTTGCCAATTATATTGATTTTGCTAATAATGGGCGTCCAAGATTAGGAACCCTTAAGAGAAATTATGAGAGCTTATATCCAAGTGTAAATTTAAAATATGAAGTTGCTGAAAATCAATTTTTACGTTTAGCATCTAGTGTAACACAAACTTTGCCTGAGTTTAAAGAATTATCTCCATTTGAGTATGTATCTCCAACAGGTCGTGTTACAAGAGGTAATCCAGATTTAGAAAGATCAGAAATTTATAATTTTGATTTAAAATGGGAAATGTTTCCAGAAAGTGGTCAACTATTCTCTGCAACAGGTTTTTATAAAGAAATTATAAATCCAATAAATTTAGCACAAACTAGAGGTTCATCAGGATATTTCTATTATGCAAATACAGGAGATAAAGGAACTGTTTTAGGTTTTGAATTAGAAGCAAGAACAGATGTCATTAAGAATGAAGATGATAAAGGAATCTTAAACTTTACAGGTAATGTTACCAAAATGTGGTTAGAGCAAGATTTATTAAAAGATTTTCAATACAAAAATGTTACAACTTCTAGCTTACAAGGAGCTTCCGATTTTATTGTCAATGGAGCACTAAGTTATAGCAACCATAAAGAAAAAGAATTTGTTGCAACACTAACGGGTAATTATTCTTCAGATAAAATATTTGCTTTAGGATCTCCAGAAGATTTTAATAATAGTGCAGTTTTATATAATGATGAAATTATAGAAAAAGGATTTGTAACTTTAGATTTAGTTTTAAGTAAACAACTTTCAGAAAAGTTAAAAATAAAATTAGTAGGAAGAAATATTATCAACCCAGAGATTAGACAAACTCAATTGGTAAGAAGTTTAGTTACTAATATTGAAACTAATGAAACTGTGCTCTCGTATAAAAAAGGAAGTCAGTTTACTTTAAGTGTTAACTATACTTTTTAACGCTTAACGATTCCTTAACAAAATAGGAAAAACCTTAAAAAACCTAACATACTATTAATATTTAGATAAAGAATATTAAATACTATGTTAGGTTCTTTGCATAAAATTAATAACCATATTAAACTTAATAATGAAAAAATCAGTTTTTAAAATTTTAAATATTGTAGCATTTTCTTTAGCTACTTTAACACTAACAAATTGTGGTAGTGATGAGCCAGGAATCATCATAGAAGAACCAAAATCTGAGGTTTTACAAAATCTTGCCGCTGGGGTAATGAACGGGAATTTAAATGAAAGCTTTACTTTAAATTCTAATACAGTATACAATTTAAATGGGTCGTTTATAGTAGAATCTGGAGCAACATTAACTATTCCTGCTGGAACTAGAATACAAGCTTTAAACGGCGGAACAAGTGTTTACATTGCGGTTTTAAAAGGAGGTAAAATAGATATTCAAGGTACATCATCTGCTCCAGTATTTATGTCTTCTGCCTCAGGGAATCCTGGAGATTGGGGAGGTTTAACAATTTGTGGTGAAGCAACAACTACAGCTGGTGTTGATGCACAAGCAGAAGTAGGTGGTTTTATTTATGGAGGAACTAATGATGCTGACAATTCTGGATCAATCAATTACTTAGTAATTAAAGGAACGGGAGCACAAATTAATGCAGATTCTCAATACAATGGAGTTTCTTTATATGCAGTAGGTTCTGGTACAACTATAAACAATGTAGCTGTAATTAATGGTTCTGATGATGGCATAGAATTTTTTGGAGGAACTGTTTCTGCAACTAATTTATACTTAGAAAATTGTGAAGATGATTCTATAGATTGGACTGAGGGGTGGAGTGGTACAGTAGATAATACTCATATTTCACATACTATTTCTGGATTTTCAACTGCTTTTGAAGGTGACAAAGACAATAAAAACCCTAAATTCAATAATGTAACTGCAGTTTCTACTGTTGGTGGTACCGCTTTGCAATTTAAAAAACAATCTGGGGCTACTATCACTGGTTTATCATTAACAGGATATGATACTTCAATTGATATGAAAGATGGTGGTGCACTAACCAATGTAATTATTGATGGTGTAGCAGCTAACCCAGCATTAAGCTATACAAACCCAGCTACTGTGCAAGCTTCTAGTTTTGCATGGGTAAATTCAAGCGTATCTATATCAACATCGATTTTACAAGGTACAGTTTCTGGTAAAGTAACTCTTGATGCTTCTGTAAAATACAAATTAAACTCTTCTTATATTGTTCAATCTGGTGGAGAATTGGTAATTCCTGCTGGAACAAAAATTGAAGCGAGAAATGGTGGAACTGGCGTTTACATTGCTGTATTAAAAGGAGGTAAGATAGATATTCAGGGCACAGCTGTAAATCCAGTAGTAATTTCTTCTCCTGCTGAAAAAGCTGGAGATTGGGGAGGGTTAACAATCTGTGGTGATGCTACTACAACTGCTGGTATTGACGCACAAGCTGAAGTAGGTGGGTTCATCTATGGAGGAAATAAAGATGACGATAACTCAGGTTCAATTAAATACTTAGTTATTAAAGGAACTGGAGCTCAAATTAATGCAGATTCTCAATATAATGGAATTTCTTTTTATGCAGTAGGTTCAGGAACTACAATTGAAAATATCTCAGTAATTAATGGTGCTGATGATGGTGTCGAATTCTTTGGAGGTACAGTTTCTGCTACAAATATTTATTTAGAAAATAACGAAGATGATTCTGTGGACTGGACAGAAGGATGGAATGGTACTTTAACAAATACTTACATTTCACATACAGTTTCTGGTTTCTCAACTGGTTTTGAAGGTGATAAGGATAATAAGAATCCTAAGTTTAACAACTTAACATTAAAATCTACAGTTGGTGGAACTGCGTTACAGTTCAAAAAACAATCTGGAGGTTCTATTACTAACTTGAATTTATCTGGTTATACAGTAGATTTAGATATGAAAGATGGCGGAGCAATATCTAATGTTAAAATTGATGGAAGTGATGCAAATGCTACTTTAATATCTGGAGAAACAAGTAAATATACTTTAAACTCAGGAAAAAGTGCTACAGCAATTGATATTTCTGGATGGACTTGGATTAACGCAGGTTTGTAATCTATAATAGATAAATTATTAAAAATAAGAAAAGCAGGCTTAAAGCCTGCTTTTTTTTTGATTAAAATTAGTGTTAACTTTTTTTGTCTGTACAACAAGACATTTTACAGTCTTTTCTACAATCCTTTTTTTCAGAAGTTTTAAGTTCACATTTTTCTTTGCAAGCATCAGAACAAGAATGAGTTTCTTTTCCTGAATTTACAGAAGCTTTATATAGTTCTCCGCCTGCAATTCCATCTACAAAAGCTATTAAATCTTTTTTAGAAGTAGTGTTTGCATCAAATTCAATATTAGCAATACTATCTTTAAAAATAACTTTAGCGTCTAAAACACCTTCTTTTTTAGATAATTTAGATTGAATTGTTTTTGCACAACCAATTTCACAAGTCATACCCGAAATTGCCAAAGAAACATTTTCTTTCTTTACCGGCAAAGTTTCTTTTTTAGCTTCGTTTTTGCATCCTACTAAAACAAAACAAGCAACTGCTAATGAGAATAATAAATTTTTAGTTTTCATACTATTTGATATTTATAACCATTTAAAAACGGTATTAGGTTTAATTATTAAAAGATTGTACAAATTTATGAATATAAGACCTGATTATTAAAGAATAGTCGGACTTTTGTGAATATTAAACTTCAAATATGAATAATCAACAAAAAAAGTGGCTATATCTCAGTGTACTTTCAGTAGTTTGGGGGAGTTCTTTTATCTTGATGAAAAAAGCATTAATAGGTTTAACTCCAATTCAAATGGGAGCTTTGAGAATATTAATTGCAGGACTTTTTTTATTGTTGATAGGATTTAAAAGTTTAAAAAAAATACAAAAAAAACATTATAAGCATATCGTATCAACTGCATTGTTAGGTACTTTCTTTCCGGTTTTTTTATTTGCTTATGCTGTAAATGGAATAGATAGTTCTATAGCCTCAATTCTAAATTCTCTAACACCTTTCAATACTTTTATTATAGGAGCTTTAGCATTTGGATTTACATTTAAAAAGAGGCAATTTATTGGAATTGTTATTGGCTTAGTTGGAACAGTAATCTTAATTTTAAAAGGAGCAGATTTAAACCCTAATCAAAATTATTGGTTTTCAATTTTGGTAGTGATAGCATCAATTGGATATGCATTAAACGTTAATATTGTTAAGAAATATTTATACGATTTAAACGCGTTAAGTATAGTAGCAGGAAATTTTTTGCTATTGGTCATACCCGCTTTTATTGTACTATTTTTTACTGGTTTTTTCAATTCCCTAGAATTTACCCCAACTAGATTTACATCTCTTGGTTACATTTCAATTTTAGCGGTATTTGGCACAGGAATCGCTAAGATATTTTATAATAAGATGGTGCATTTAGCATCTCCAATATTTGCATCATCAGTTACCTACTTAATCCCTATTGTTGCAGTTTTTTGGGGGATATTAGATGATGAAAAATTAAGTTTAATTCAATTATTAGCTGGAGCTGTTATTTTGATTGGAGTGTATTTAGTCAATAAAAAGAGATAATGTATTAGTTTTGTATTTATTAGCTTGATTTTTTCAATAATTATTTTGTGAGAACAATATTGTTAGATACTAAAAAAGTATGTATATTTGCATCCGCATTTTCAGTAAGAAAGTGTATTAATAAGTATAAATACGCAAAACAAATAGTATGTACGCAATCGTAGAGATAGCAGGGCAGCAGTTTAAAGTAGCAAAAGACCAAAAAGTATACGTACACCGTTTACAAGGAGAAGAAGGATCAAAAGTAACTTTTGATAACGTTCTTTTAACTGAAGACAAAGGTAATGTAACTATTGGCGCCCCAGCTATAGAAGGAGCCGCAGTAACGGCAAAAATTCTAAATCACTTACAAGGTGATAAAGTAATCGTCTTTAAAAAGAAAAGAAGAAAAGGTTACAGAAAGAAAAATGGACACAGACAAGCTTTAAGTGAGATTCAAATCGAATCTATAGCTGCATCTGGTGCAAAGAAATCAGCAAAAAAAGAAGCTGCTCCAAAAAAGGAAGCTGCTCCTAAAGCTGAGGTAAAAGAAGCAACTACAACAGATTATAGTTCTATGACTGTTGCAGAATTAAAAGCTGCTGCTAAAGAAGCAGGTATCAAAGGATATACTTCTTTAAAGAAAGCAGAATTAATTGAAGCTTTAACTAAATAAAAAATTTCAATTTTAAAACCATAGTATCATGGCACATAAAAAAGGAGTAGGTAGTTCGAAAAATGGTAGAGAATCAGAATCGAAACGACTTGGAGTAAAAATATTTGGAGGGCAAGCTGCTATTGCAGGTAATATTATTGTTCGTCAAAGAGGAACTACTCACAATCCAGGAGAAAACGTTTACATGGGTAAAGATCATACTTTACATGCAAAAGTTGATGGAATTGTTGAGTTTAGAAAGAAAAAGGATAACAGATCTTATGTATCTATTACCCCGTTTGAGGCTTAATAAGCATTTCTTTTTTAAAATTTTTAAAACGCTTAAACATAATATGTTTAAGCGTTTTTCTTTTTTTATTTATTATGCTGTTTTTCTTAAGAATATTTATGTAGTTTTATATTCTAACAAATTATCAAGAATGAGATTATATTTACTTACTCTCGTGTGTTTTCTTGTAGTAAATAGCTACGGGCAAAATTCATCTAAAAAAAAATATTCTAATCTAGTTGAAGAGTTTATCCTAGAAAAGAAATTGGATTCTGCGAGTTATTACTTAGACTCAATAATTGAGGTTTCATACAAGAATACATTGAATAAATTTATTAAAAAAGAAAACCTTTCTTATAAAGAGTATTACTCTTTTATTGCAAAATTAGGAAATCGCCAATCTGTAAAGTATAAAAAGATTTCAGATTTTATTAATTCAGAAATAAAAGAGCCTAAAGATAAAAACATCAATTTAGACTATGCAGAAATAAAATGGACTCAAGTTTCTAAATTAAGAGATGAGGTTGGTTTGGATGAAGCATCAGCAATTCAAAAAGATTTAGAAAAATATATAAATCAATTTGAAGATAATAAACCTGAGGTTTTAAAAATAAAAACTAAAATTAGGACTCATCCTATTGTAATGTTTCAAATTGAGAAAAATGTAAAAAAAGGTAAAGAAGTAATTGCAGAAAGTTTAGATATTGCAAAAAAACTTAATGATAAAGAATTGCAAATTATATTCTTATATCACCTTACAGATTTTCTAATCATTGAAGGCAAGCTTCAAGAATATATAGAGGTTTCTGAAAAAAGTCTAGCACTTGAAAAAGAGTTGCCTAGACATTCTAACTACTATTACAGTATTATTGAAAATTTAATTGATGCATATGCTTACAAAGGAGGTAATAATGAGAGAGTAATACATTTAATTAATATTCTTTATACGAATCCAGCTACAAAAATCCACACTTATTCCTTGTACGCAAAAATTGTGTCACGTTTAGATAAGAAATCAACAATAAAAGAAGATATTCTCAAAAAATTTAATGTAGAAACTGTTCCTGAATTAACATCTAAATTTATGAAGTTAGGAAAAAATTTAAATCCTAACGATTTTTTTCAAGTAATAAATGAGAGCTCTGCAGCACTTGCAAAGCATGGATTTTCTGATTTGGCTCTAAGATATAAAGACGAAGCAATACAGATTACTCAAAAAATATACTCACAAGATTTGTCTAAATCTTTGGCAAATTATAAAACAGAACAAGCCGTAAAAGAGAAAGAAAAAGAAATAACCCACGAAAAAGAGAAAACTGCTTTATATGGTATAATTGCCCTATTAGCTTTTATACTTTTTATAATTACTTTACTGGTTTTAAGAAAAATAAAAAAGCAATCTAAACAACTTTCTGAGAAAAACAAAATTATCGAAGAATCATTAAAAGAAAAAGAACTTTTGGTAAAAGAAGTACATCATAGAGTAAAAAACAATTTTCAAATTGTATCGAGCTTATTAGAATTACAAACCAAAGGAATCGAAGACGAGAAAGCATTAGAATTAGCTAATGAAGGTAAAAATAGAGTGAAGTCTATGGCGCTAATTCATCAAAAGTTATATCAAAATGAATCTGGATTAATCGATTTCGATGAGTATATCAAACTATTAATTAAAGAGCTTTCTTCTATGTATTCTTCAACAAATAAAGTAGATACTTCTATAAAATCTCAAAACATAAAATTTGATGTAGATACTGCAATTCCTTTAGGTTTAATAATTAATGAAATTATAACAAATTCTTACAAATACGCTTTTAACAAAGGTAAAGACAATAGTTTATCTATTTCCATTGAGAAAGCTACAGAAGACAACTATAAGTTAGTTATCGAAGATAATGGACCAGGATTAGAGAAAAATTTTGATGTTAAAAAGGCCAAAAGTTTAGGCTTACGATTGGTAAATAGACTAGTAAAACAATTACACGGTAGTGTGAAGCAGAGTAATACAGCAGGAGCAAAATTCGAAATTTATTTTAAAGATACTTCTGCAAGACAATTGGTGAGTTAATTTTTAGAATTTCTTTTTTGATGTTTAGAACATTTTATTGAAGTTTAGTATCAACTTTTAAACGAATTCTTATTTTAGTATAAAATTGAGCTATATGAGTAAAGTGAAAATTCTTGTGGTTGAGGATGAAATGATTATCGCAGATAATATTTGTGATGCCTTAAATGATTTAGGTTATGAAGCTTTAGAGCCAGCCATAAATTATACAGAGGCTATTGAAAGAATTGAAGAAGAAAAACCAGATATTGCTATTTTAGATATTCAACTTTCAGGAAAAAAAACTGGAATAGACATTGCTAAAAAAATTAGAGATTCTTACAATTTTCCCTTTATTTTCTTAACTTCAAATTCCGATACTTTTACTGTAAACCAAGCTAAAGAGGTAATGCCTCCAGCTTATTTAGTAAAACCTTTTTCTAAGGATGAATTATATACCTCTATTGAAATTGCCCTACATAATTTTTCTAAGAAAATAGGTGAAATGAATAGCGATAATTTGATTATCAAAGATTCAATTTTTGTAAAGGATAAAGGTTTTTATTCCAAAGTACATTTTGAGGATATTTTGTATTTAAAAAGTGCCCATGTTTATATTGAGATTATTCTAAAATCTCAACAGAAAATAGTAGTTAGAACTAGTTTAAATGATATTATTCAAAAATTGAACGATAGTTTTATTAGAATTCATAGAGGATATATCATAAATACAAAATTCTTATCGCAAATTACCCAAACATCAGTTAAGGTTTTAAATGATGAAATTCCAATAGGTAAAAAATATAAAGACGATATTATAAAAAGAATTAATTTAATTTAGGGCGGTTAAATTTGTATAATTTAAGAACAATATAGGTGCGTTCAGAACATTTTTAAGGTTTGCAATTTAGTTTTAATGTATTTTTGACCTAGATTTAGGTTGTTTTAACATTTTTCGGGGGAATGTGATGTTATAACAGAACTGAATTTGTTTAATAAAATTGAGCTATCCATTTTTGGGTAGCTTTTTTTATTTACACCACTTAGTATTTTGTACTTTTACAAACGGTGAAAATTCTATACAACATATTCGTATTTAAGGCACAAATACTACTTTCTTTAATTGCTTTGTTCAATAAAAAAATAAAGCTTTTTGTTGATGGGAGAAAAGAAATATTTTCTAAAATTTCATCTTTAAAAAATAAGGATACTATTTGGTTTCACGCTGCTTCTTTGGGCGAATTTGAACAAGCAAGACCGATTATAGAAGAAATCAAAAAGAAATATCCTAATTATAAAATACTAATTACTTTTTTCTCTCCTTCTGGATATGAAATTAGAAAAAATTATAACTTGGCAGAAGTGGTTTGTTACTTACCATTAGACTCTAAATCAAATGCTAAACAATTTGTAAAAGCTCTAAACCCAAAGTTGGCTGTATTTATTAAATATGAGTTTTGGCCAAATTTGTTAAACGAACTAAAAAAAAAGAATATTCCTACAATTTTAGTTTCAGGAATTTTAAGAGAAAAACAAATTTTCTTTAAATTTTATGGAGGTTTTATGAGAAAATCTCTGCACGCCTTTCATCATTTTTTTGTTCAAAATACAACTTCAAAAAAACTTCTTAAAAATATCAACTATTCAAATGTTACTATTGCAGGAGATACACGTTTTGATCGTGTTTCTAAAATTTTAGAACAAGATAATTCGTTAGATTTTATAGAAGATTTTAAAAATAATCAATACACAATTGTTGCTGGCAGTACCTGGAAAGAAGATGAAGAATTGTTGGTAAATTACATCAATAATCAATCATCAGAAAAAGAGAAATTTATTATTGCACCGCACAATATTAAAAGTGATGCAATTGTAGCACTACAAAAATCAATCACGAAAAAAACAGTTCTTTTTTCTGATAATGATGGAAAAAATTTAGCAGAATATCAAGTGTTTATTATTGACACTATTGGAATTCTTACAAAAATTTATGCAGCTGCAGATGTTGCTTATGTAGGTGGAGGTTTAAAAACGGGTTTACATAATATTTTAGAACCTGCAACTTTCGGAATTCCTGTAGTGATTGGAAATAAATACGACAAATTTAAAGAAGCTGTAGATTTGGTAAAAATTGGAGGTTGCATTTCTGTTAGCAATCAACAAGAGTTTACAAAGGTTTTTATCAACTTTAAAAAAGATGAAAATTTTAGAAAATTAACAGGAACTATCAACAAAAAATACATTCAAGACAATTTGGGTGCAACAAAAATAATTATGAATTATTTAAAAACTAAACTATAGTTATGGATTTTATATTTCAACCTTGGGCTTGGTATATTGGAGGGCCTTTAATTGCCATATCATTACTCTTGTATTTTTATTTTGGTAAAAACTTTGGAGCTTCCACAAACTTCGAGACTTTGTGCACTATGGCAGGGGCAGGAAAAATTTCTGATTATTTCAAAACTGATTGGAAAGAAAGTAGTTTTGCACTATTATTTGTTGTAGGATTAATTATTGGTGGGATGATTTCTTCAAATTTTTTGATTCCAGAACAAAGTATTGATTTGAATCCTACTACAGTGTATGAGCTCACAGATTTAGGGTTTTCCAATGTTGGCCATCAATATTTTCCTGATGAAATTTTTGGAGAAGATGTTATTTTTTCTTTTAAAGGATTTTTAATTTTATTGATATCTGGAGTCTTTATCGGATTCGGAACACGCTATGCGGGAGGTTGTACTTCTGGACATGCTATTACTGGTTTAAGTAGCCTACAGTTACCATCGCTATTAGCTGTAATAGGTTTTTTTATTGGTGGTATTATTGCTACTTGGTTTTTAATTCCTTTAATTTTTTAGATGATGAAGAATATTAAATTTTTACTATTAGGAATCTTTTTTGCCATAGTTTTAAGTAAAACACAGGCTATTTCTTGGTACCGTTTTTATGAAATGTTTAAATTCCAATCTTTTCATATGTATGGAATTATTGGTGGGGCAGTAGTAATTTCGATGATTTTTATGCAATTGTTTAAAAGAGGAAAAATTAAAGATATTAAAGGAAATAGAATTTATCCAACACCAAAAAAGAAAGGTTTATTTAGAACTATTATTGGCGGAACATTCTTTGGCTTAGGTTGGGGAGTTTCAGGAGCATGTGCCGCTCCCATTTTTGTAATTTTTGGTTTTAAAGCAATTCCTGCAATCATTTTATTAGTTGGAGCGCTTTTAGGTGCATTTATTTATGGATTATTAAGCAATAAATTACCAAATTAATAAGTGATTAAAATCATAAAAATAAATCTTTAAAGGCGATACTTTAGCAAACCTTATGAGCAAATTAATAGACAGTTTTGGACGACAAATGGAATACGTAAGATTAGCGGTTACAGATCGTTGTAATTTACGTTGTCAATATTGTATGCCTGCTCACGGAATTGATATTGTACCAAGAGAAGAGTTACTTACGTTTAAAGAAATGTACAGATTAATTCGTGTGTTAACAGAATTAGGTGTAAAAAAAGTGCGTTTAACAGGCGGTGAGCCTTTTGTGCGAAAAGATTTTGTTGGTTTTTTAGAAATGCTGTCTTATAACGATTTGTTAGATGCTATCAATATCACTACAAATGGTGCTTTAATTTCTCATCATATAGATAAAATTGAATCACTTAAAAAAGTAAAAAACATCAATTTAAGTATTGATAGTTTGCAGCGTGATAAGTTTGCAAAAATTACACGTAGAGATGTGTTTCCTGAAGTTTACAAAACTTTTGAAACCCTTGAAAAAAGCAGCTTGAATTTAAAATTGAATGTAGTAGTACAATCTGGTTTTAATACAGATGAAATTGTCGATTTTGTAAGATTGACAAAAGATAAAAATGTTGCAGTACGTTTTATTGAAGAAATGCCTTTTAACGGAAAAGGACAACGTGATATGCAAGAAAACTGGACATTTAAAAAGATTTTAAACGAGATAAAAACTGAGTTTTCAGTGGGTGAAATTCAAACTGAAAAATCATCAACATCCAGAAATTATAAAATTGAAGGACATTTAGGCTCTGTGGGGATAATTCCTGCATTTACAAGAACTATTTGTGGTGATTGTAACCGAATAAGAATTACAAGTACTGGAACTTTTAAAAATTGTTTGTTTGATGATGGCGTTTTTAATTTGCGAGATTTTATCAGAAATGGAGCTTCTAATGACGATTTAAAAGAGCTCTTTTTAAGTTTGGTAAAAGACAAACCAGAAAATGGTTTTATAGCAGAAGCAAACCGAAAAAAAGGAAATGTTTCTGAAAGTATGAGTACGATTGGGGGGTAAATATGGATGTTTTTCTTAGTGCTCTTGATGGTTATCCAATTCAATCTGGTTTTATTTTAATTGGATTAGGAATTATTGGATTGTTATTTCAATTAGATTTAAAAGAACCTTTAAAAATGAAAGATCACAGTTATTTTTCGTGGAAAGTTTTTATTAATAAGTGGTTTCTGATAATTATGGCTTTTATTTGGGGATTAACATTAATACTTAAAAATATTTAATGATTTCAGTAGAAGAAGCAAAAAATAGCATATTAAATACAACTCAAAATTTTGGAGTTGAAGAAATTCCGTTTATAAAATCTGTTGGTAGAATTTTAAAAGAAGATATTGTTGCAGATAGAGATTTTCCACCATTCAATAGAGTTTCTATGGATGGAATTGCAATCGATTTTAACGCTTTTAAAAACGGGCAAAGAGCATTTAAAATAGAAGGAATTCAACCTGCAGGAAGTAAACAAATCACCTTACAAAATTCAGAAAATTGTATTGAAGTAATGACTGGAGCTGTATTGCCAAAAAATGCAAATTCAGTGATTCGTTATGAAGATGTAGAAATTGAAAATGGAATTGCAAATATCCAAATTGATAAAGTAAATGACTTCCAAAACATACATACGAAAGGAAAAGATAGAAAGCAAGGAGATGTTTTGATTCACAAAAACAAACTCATATCAGCAGCTGAAATAGGTGTTTTAGCAACCGTTGGAAAATCAATTGTAAAAGTTGCAAAACAACCCAAAGTAATGATTATTTCTACAGGTGATGAATTGGTTGGTGTTGATGAAACTCCCTTAGAGTATCAAATACGTAGAAGTAACGTCTTTACCTTGGTTTCTTTGTTAGAGCGATTAAATATTCCGTCAGAAACTGCACATATTACTGATGATAAACCTGTTTTAAAACAGAAAATAGCAGCTTATTTACAAGAATATGATGTGTTGTTGTTTAGTGGAGCAGTAAGCAAAGGAAAATTCGATTTTTTACCAGAAGTTTTTGAAGAATTACAAGTACAAAAATTGTTTCATAAAATAACTCAAAGACCTGGGAAACCTTTTTTCTACGGAAAAACTGATACTAGTAATGTCTTTGGTTTTCCTGGAAATCCTATTTCAACTTTTGTAAATTGTTTGGTGTATTTTTATTCTTGGTATTACAAATCTGTTGGTTTAAAGGTAGAAGAAGAAACCGCAATTCTAACTGAAGATGTTGCTTTTAAACCCAATTTAACCTATTTTTTGCAAGTAAAATTAAGTGATAAATTCGGACATTTATTAGCATCACCAATCAAAGGGAATGGTTCTGGAGATTTAGCAAGTTTGGTAAATGCAGATGCTTTTATTCAATTACCAAAAGGAGAAACAGAATTTAAAAAAGGTGAGAATTTTCCTGTAATTAGATATAGTTAATTATAGTTTTAAATGTTTAGTTTTGAGTCTTAAGTTAAATTATTGCTATGAAAGAAAGTATCGTCCAAAAAAAGAGTTTTGATTTTTCATTGAAAATTATTTCACTTTATAAAAAATTACAAAAAGAAAAAGAATTTGTAATTTCTAATCAAATATTGAGAAGTGGAACTTCAATTGGAGCAAATATAGAAGAAGCTTTAGCTGGACAAAGTAAAAAAGATTTCATAGCAAAAATGTCTATTTCTTCTAAAGAAGCTAGAGAAACTAAGTATTGGTTAAGGTTACTAAAGGAAAGTGAACTAACAAATATAGATGTAAATTCACTAATTTTGGATATTCACGAATTAATAAGAATTTTAACCTCAATTGTTAAAACTTCTCAAAGCAATCTAACTAAAAACTAAACATTTAAAACTAAAAACTATTTAAATGAGCTTTTCACATTTAAATTCAAAGAACAATCCTAAAATGGTAAATGTTTCTGATAAGAAAATTACCAAAAGAACAGCTATTGCAAAAGCAGTTATGTTTTTAGGAAAAGAAGTAATTTCTCATTTTACAAATGATGAGTTAATTACAAAAAAAGGACCCGTTTTTCAAACTGCAATTATTGCAGGAATTCAAGGAGTAAAAAAAACCTCAGAATTAATACCTATGTGTCATCCATTGTTAATTAATGGAGTAGATGTTGATATCAATATCGTAGATGATGAAAGCATAGAAGTGTTTTGTAAAGTAACTATAGAAGGAAAAACAGGAGTAGAAATGGAAGCTTTAACTGGGGCTAATATTACCTGTTTAACTATTTATGATATGTGTAAAAGCATAAATCAGAAAATGGTAATTAAAGAAGTGAAGTTGTTAGAAAAAACAGGTGGAAAATCGGATATTAAAAATGGCTAAACACAAAAAACATACAAATTTAGAAAGACGAGATAATGGTAATTTTGCGCCAAATGAGATTTCAATCTTAGGTACAAATTGTGGTAATATTTCTGATTTAGTGCATCAAGTTTCTGAAAAATTATCAAAATATAAGTTAGCTTATTTTGATGCATCACACGCAAAAAATGTTGAATTAAATCAAATTTCTGAATACACTTTTCATCATCAAGGTAATTTACAGATTACTACATCTAAGATGGTAAATAAGTTCCAACAACGATTAGATTTCGCTCAGTATGATTATGTGTTTATCAACGGAAATCACTATCAAGGAGCAAAACAGATTTTAATTTTAGACGAAACTAAAGAAGCCTCTGTTTTAAAAAGACTAGCTCAATTAGATAGTATTCAGTTTGTGGTAAAACTCAATTCAGAAACGGAATATTTCGATTTTTTAGTTGAGAAATATCCAAACATTAAAAATATTACTTGTTATACTATTGATGAAGTTGATGCAATTGCAAATCATATCAATAATCTGATTCAAGAAAAAATTGCTCCAATAAAAGGACTCGTTTTAGTTGGCGGAAAAAGCACAAGAATGGGGCAAGATAAATCTGAATTGAATTATTTTGGAAAACCTCAAAAACAAGTTGCCAAAGAGTTGTTAGAAAACAACAATTTAAAAACGTATTTTTCTGTAAGAACTTCTGAAAATGACAATGAGATTTCTGATAAATTTATCAATTTAGGCCCTTTTGGTGGTATTTGTTCTGCTTTTCAAAAAGACCCAAATGCAGCTTGGTTTGTATTGGCAACAGATGTTCCTTTTGTAAATGATGAGGTGATTCAGTTGTTATTAAAACATAGAAATCCAAGTAAAGCAGCTACAGCAATAAAGGGAAAAAGCAAAGATTTTGTAGAGCCTTTAATTACGCTTTACGAACCAAAAGCGTATCCTATTTTATTACAATATTTAGCACAAGGATATTCTTGTCCACGTAAAATGTTGATTAATTCTGATGTTGAAATTGTTGAGATTGATGACGATATTATTAGAAATATAAATACTCCAGAAGAATTTGAAGATGCTAAAAAGGAGATAAATTCTTAGAATGAACCCATCAAAAAAACAACTTTTTAAACGTCAAATTACTTTGTCAGAAATTGGTGAAGTTGGGCAAAAAAAACTACAAAATGCTTCAGTTTTGGTGGTTGGTTGTGGAGGTTTAGGAAGTCCGATCGCGGTGTATTTGGCTGCAAGCGGAATTGGGCAACTTCATTTAATAGATTTTGATACAGTTGATGTTACAAATTTACATAGACAAGTTTTTTATAGTTTAGAAGATGTTGGCAAACCAAAGGCAGCTGTTTTATCAGAATTTATAAAGAAAAGAGCGCCTTTTACAGAAGTCAGTTTTACCAACAAATCTATAACAAAAGAAAACGTTTTTAATTTGATTGAAAATGTAGATATTGTTGTTGATGGTACAGATTCTCTTCCAACAAAATATTTACTAAACGATGCCTGTGTGATTAAAAACAAACCATTGGTGTATGGTTCTTTATATAAGTTTGATGGATATGTAGCAACATTTAACGTATTGCAAACTGATGGAACTTACTCATCAAATTTAAGAGATGCTTTTCCAGAAATGGCAACTGATATTCCGAATTGCGAAGAAGCTGGAACGCTAAATGCAATTGTTGGTATGATTGCAACACAACAAGTAAATGAAGTATTAAAAGTTGTAACAAAAGTAGGTAAACCATTGACTAATGAGTTGTTGATTTACAACTCACTTCAAAATACGCAATTGAAAATGAAACTAAATCCAACTGTTTTAAAAGAAAAAATCGCCAAAATTTTCAAAGCTCAAACTTATTTTGATATAGCCTGTTCTACACAAAATAAAGAATGGCAAATATCTCCTGAAGAATTAAAACGAGAATTATCATTTAGTTCGCAGTCGACAAATCTCGAAATTATAGCGGTTTTAGAAAATCTAAAATTACCTTTTGAAGTAGACCAAACTATTCATATCAATAAATTCGACGCTTCTAAAATAGAAGTCGATTTTGATAAAACCTATGTGATGGTTTGCCAACGAGGATTCAATAGTTACAGAGCAACCACAAAAATGAAAGAACAATATCCAGATTTAAAAGTGTTGAATTTAACTGGAGGAATTTCGAGTTATTAAAATGCAAAAAAAAGGAATTGTAAAAATTGTATCAAATAAAAGAGCTTGGTATGAAAGGCTCTTAGGAGCAGTGTTTTTCTCAATTGCTACTTATAGTGTTATAATATTTTATATTAATAATGGTGTTGCAATAACAGAAGATTATTATAAAATAAGCTTTAGAGTTTTAGCAGGATTGATTGTTTTGGTGGCTTTTGGAATTAAGTTTTCTAGAGTTTTAAGTCATTATTTTGACTTAGAATTAAACAAATACAAGGCTTATTGGTCTGTGGGTCCTTTTGGTTTTGGCTCATGGGTAAACACTAATAAATTAGATAGAGTATCTACTTTTTTGAATAATAAGAATTATTGTGAAGTAAATATTTGGGATGTTGAGAATAATAAATATAGCATTACCTCATTTTATGAAATTGATGATGCCGTTAATTTTGGAAGAGAATTGGCAATTAAACTTGATATAAAATTTAAAGAACGTAAATAATTCAATGAATAACCCTTTAGAGTTTTATATTAAACAAAAAGATAAATTAGAGAAGGAATCTTCTAATCTTAGAACAAAACTTATCAACCTAGGAGTCTTTAGGTTGTCTGTTTTTCTTGTGACATCTTTTTTAATTTATCTCACTTTTGGGAGTTACCCAGATGTTTTTATTATTGCTTTTTTAGGGATTTTATTATTCTCTTTTTTAGTGATAAAATATTTGAACATTAAAAAAGAAAAAGCAATTGTAGACGCTAAAATTGAGATTAACAAAACTGAAATTAAAGTTTTAAATAGAGATTTTCATTATTTAGAAACTGGTTCAGAATTTGTGAATCCTTTGCATTATTATAGTAACGATATAGATTTATTCGGAATAGGTTCTTTTTTTCAATATATCAATAGAACAAACACAAATGATGGTAAAATAGCATTGGCAAAGACACTTACAAATAATAAAACGGATGACATTTTTGAGAAACAAAAAGCAATTGAAGAGCTTTCAGAAAAAGTAAAATGGCGCCAACATTTTTCTGCTTTAGCAAGTTTGGTAACTGTGAAAAATAAAACCAATTTTATCACGAAATGGATACTAAATTATAAGCCTGTTCTCCCAAAATATTTGGCAAAAGCACAAATAGGTTTTTCTCTAATTTCTTTGGTGTTAATTGGTTTATTTTCTTTTGGGTTTTTATCCTTCAATTATATCTTAGGTTGGTTTTTTACAGGACTTTTTATCACAGGGAAATTTCTTAGGAAAACCAATAATTTATATGAAGAAACAGATAAAGTTAGAGAAACATTTAAACAATATCACCAACTGTTAAATGAAATTGAGACCGAAGAATTCTCTTCAAACCATCTAAAAGAAAAACAAGAAGTAATTCAATCGGAAAATAAAAAAGCATCTACAATATTTGCTTCTTTTTCTAAAATTTTAGATGCTTTTGATAATCGAAATAACATTATTATAGCTGTTTTTGGAAATGGTTTGTTTCTATGGGAAATTGCAAATGCTTGTAAAGTAGAAAAGTGGATTTTTAACTACAAACATACAGTTGAAAATTGGTTTGAAGTAGTCGCGTATTTTGATGCTCAAAATTCTTTGGCAAATTTTAAATTCAATCATCAAAAATTTGTTTTTCCAGAACTCTCATCAGAAAAACAAATTATAAAAGCTACCAATTTAGGGCATCCTTTATTAGATACTCATAAAAGAATTGATAATGATTTTACCATTGATACAGCACAATTTTTTATTATAACTGGCGCAAATATGGCTGGGAAAAGTACTTTTTTAAGAACAGTTTCTTTATCAATTGTAATGGCAAATTGTGGACTACCCGTTTGTGCAGATAGTTTTCAATATCAACCCATAAAATTGATTACAAGTATGCGGACAACAGATTCTTTAACAGAAGATGAATCGTATTTTTATTCTGAGTTAAAGCGTTTAAAATTTATTGTTGATGAGATTAAACAAGAACAATACTTCATCATTTTAGATGAGATTTTAAAAGGCACAAATAGTAAAGATAAAGCTATTGGTTCTAAAAAATTTGTAGAAAAACTCACCAAATCAAAATCTACAGGTATCATTGCTACTCACGATGTAAGTTTGTGCGAATTAGAAAATGAATTTTCGGGTATCAAAAACTATTATTTTGATGCAGAAATCATAAAAGACGAATTACATTTTGATTATACTTTAAAAAGTGGAGTCTGTAAAAATATGAATGCTTCTTTTTTGTTGAAGAAAATGGAGATAGTATAAAAGAGGCCTAAAAAAATTAGACCTCTTTCTATATGAATTTGATCAATTAAAATTGTTTAGTTAGTGTTACTTTCCAAATTTTATTAGAAGCTCTCGAGTTTCTTTTTCCGTAAGTTCCAGGATTGGATTGGAAAGCTTCAATTCCGCCTAAAACATAACCAATTTTTATAGAATTGCTATCTGTATCATTAAAAGCTTTTTTAAGATCTATAATTTCATCTGAGTTGTTGGAGAATGGTAAACTTTTATTAAGAAATAAAATCGATTCTGCACCATAAAAAGGTGGTTCATTATTACCACTATTAAATATATTATAATCTAAAACTGTGTGTGTACTTTTTAAAGTAGGGTTGCCAATATTCATTTTTATATGAACTCCTGTGTTTGTAAAACCAGATAAATGACCAACAGCAGCTCTTTTACCATCACCAATTCCGCCTAATAAATAAGTATGTATAATTTCTGAATCAGAATCAAATAAAGCTATATTAGGACAAGAATACACATTAAAGTTTTTCTGATTGTAACTAGCATCATATGTGTACTTTTTTGATTCTACAATTTTTTCTGGATGCACATAAATTGCATTATTCCAAGCCAAATGATAAGAGGTTTTCTTGCCATTAACAATTGCAGTACTATCTGGTCTAAAAACACCTGTATAGAAAGTTAAGCCTCTTTTTATTTCGCCGTTTACTTTATAAAAATTTGGCGTTATTGGACCATCTCTTCTTCTAAAAATAGAAACTGCATCTGTTCCTTTAGCAGATGGGGTTGTAACATCAGAAATTGTGTCTTGTATTGTCACTGTTAGTTTATAAGGTTTGTCTGCTGTAGAAACTTTAAAAGGATACACAGCATTTACATATTTTTGACCTTGAGAAAAACTTGGAGCAGAACTACCAAAATTGTGACCACCTGCCAAATAAAGAACATCATCAAATTTGTACATTTCACCACCTGTGCTTACAAGATGTTTATTTTTTCCAACACTAATTAAACTTTTTAGGTTTTGTAAAGATAATTTTTCGCCTTTTATTAGTTTAATCATATTTGGTACATGAATCCTAGCAATCTGATTAAATGTTAAATAATTTTTTGTATTAACATCATTAACTGGAGCACCATAACCACCAACTGTATATAAAAAATTTCCATCTTGTTTTACAAGCGCATTTGTATTTCTAAAAATTGATAAATTTTGATTTAAGAAGTTTTTTAATTCGATACAAGGAATTGTCATTTCTCCAATTTGCTCAAAACATTGTTTGTTTATGGTTTCTACTACAGTTTTATAATGCATCCTAATAGGTTTTGCATTTGAGATTGGATTATATACAAAAAGACTATCGTTAAAAGATGGGGGCAAAAAAGAAGTATTTGCATAATTTCCTTTGAAAATACTGTGTAAACCACCAATAGAATCGTTTTTATTGTTAGTCCTTCCTGCAAATAAAAGCCATTCATTTCCTGAAACTCCGTGTGTAAAAGACTGTAATGCTGGGGCTTTAGAATTTGTGATTTCTGTAATAGATAATACATATTTTGGAGCTGTAGCAAGATCTTCTTTTACTTTTTTTGTGCAAGATGGCACTAATAATATCATCAATAAAATAGATGATAATTTAAAGATTAATGATTTCATAATTTTAGATAAGTTTGGTTATTGAAATTTAATTAGCAAGAAACTAAAAGAGAAGCAGAAAAATAAGAGTTAGAATAGCTATTTTATAAAACAGGTAGATTTACTTATCGCTTTCATTTTTTCCATTCTAAAGTTTCTACCAAGTGTAGAATATCTTCTTTGATGTAATTTACTGCTGGTAAAATAGAATCGTAATTAGGTTTTGCATAAAAGTATAAAGAACCTTTTATAAAGTTTTTAGTGCTGTCGGTAACATGAAATTGCAAATGAGATGCCGCATTACCAGTAATTTCATACAAACTTCCAAACACTCTTTTTTCAGGGTTTACAAAGTCTTTAGGAATAATTTGTTCAGCCTTTACTGCATGCTTAAAGACTAGTTTTTCAGCTTCAGTTAACAATTCTTTTAGGTTGTTTTTAACAGGTCTGTATGTGATATCTATGGAGGCTTTTAAACTCGGATATTTAATTTTTAACCAATTATTAGTTTCATCTATAACATTTGTATTCTTTAAAATATGAAAAGTATAAGGTCTTTGTATAGTTAATTTCTCATAAGTTTTTTTAGGATAAACTAAGCTTAAATATGCTTTTGGTTTTGGTAAAGTTTCTTCTTTACAACCTGTAAGAATCAATATAAAAAAGAATATAAAAAGGTTACGCATTTTTAGTTGCTTTAACTTGTTTTATGCGTTTTTTATCTAACGCTTCAATAGTAAACGAGTAATTTTTAAAATTTATTTTCTCTCCTTTTTTGGGGAATCTACCTGAAACTTCTAAAATAAACCCAGCTAATGTTTCACTTTCACCTTTTTCTTCTTCAAAAATGGCTTCATCTTCATCATCTAAAACTCTACAAAAATCTTTAATGGTTGTTTTTCCTTCAAAAATGTAATTGTTGGCATCTATTTTAGAGTAAGACAAATCATCATCATCAAATTCATCATTTATGTCACCAACTATTTCTTCAATTACATCTTCTAAAGTAACCAACCCACTTGTGCCACCATATTCATCTACAACAATTGCTAAATGGTTTTTGCGTGCTCTAAAATCGTCTAATAGATCATCAAGTTTTTTGTTTTCTGGAACAAAAAAGGCTTCCCTAACTAAATTTTGCCATTTAAAGGTTTTCTTATTTAGGTGGGCTAATAAATCTTTAGCGTATAAAACCCCAATAATATTGTCTATATTTTCTTTATAAATTGGATTTCTAGAATATCCATTTTTAAGAATTTTATTTAAAACATCTTCGTAAGATTCTTCATCAGAAAGTGCAAAAATATCGATTCGAGGCTTCATAATTTGCACAGTTTCGGTATTTCCAAAATTTACAATTCCTTCCAAAATTTTTTGTTCGTCTTTTGTGGTTGCTCCTTCAGAAGTTAGCTCTAAAGCTTGTGATAAGGTTTCTACAGAAAAATTACTTCCTTTGCTTCCTCCTAATTTGTTTTCTATCCATTTGGTTAAAGATATTAACGGCAAGCTAAAAGGGGTTAATAAAATATTAACGGAATGAATAAATTTAGACATTGCTTTTGAAAAACGTAGTGCGTTTCTAGAGGCATAAACCTTTGGGAGTACTTCTCCAAACAATAAAATTAAAAATGTAACTAAGACTATTTCAACAAAAAAACGAATGGTAGCTGTAAAGAAGTAAAGATTCAATTCGTAATTGAAATCACCAAATAATGTTTCTGACAAAGAAGCAAAAAGCAATACAATTAAAATATTGATAAAGTTATTGGTAATAAGAATTGTTGCTAGTAGTTTTCGAGGTTTTTCTAATAAATTTACAACAATATTTTCTTCCTTTCCGTTGTTAGAAAGTTCGTTTAAATCTGTTTGAGAAAGTGAGAAAAAAGCCACTTCTGTTCCAGAAATTAAAGCAGAACTTAATAATAAGCCAAGAAGAATTATAATATCGATACTAGTAAGAACATCAATAGAGGCAATAAATAAAAATAAAGGTTCGGGATCTGAATCCAAATTTTATGATTTTTATTGATAAAATAAATTAAAAAGGTAAATCGTCATTTTCTTCAGTTGTAACAGACTTTGGTGCTGTTGCAGCAGGTTGTTGATTTTGTATTGGTAGATTATTGTTTTTATTGGACAACATCGTCATTTCGTTTACCTGAATTTCAGTTGAATACCGTTTTACACCATCTTGTTCCCATTGACGATTTTTTAGTTTTCCTTCTACGTATACTTTATCTCCTTTAGAAAGATATTTTTCGCAAACTTTTGCCAAACCATTTCTAACTACAATATTATGCCAGTCGGTATTGGTTATTTTTTCTCCAGTTTGTTTATTGGTGTAACTTTCTGAAGTGGCAATTGGAAAACGCCCTACGCAGTTTTGGTCGTCAAAGTAATGCATTTTTACTTCGTCACCTAAATTTCCAATTAAAATTACTTTGTTTATTGTTCCTGCCATAGCTTGTATTTTATCTTTGAGTAATAATATCAAAAGTACTAAAAATATTAATTACTTTTTAGCTTGATAAGTTTCTAAAAAGTTAGCAATTAAAATAGGAACAGGATATTTTTCAACTTTATTCCAATTAATTTCTGCCTGGGGTAATTTTTTAGTTTCTACAATCCAGAATTGCGTGTGTAAATGTTGATGCGATAATTTATGTACAATTTCTTTTTTATTAAAGAGAGAAATCGTGATTTCATGTGGAAACAAATTATTAAACTCTTCTGTTGTAATTAACTCATTTTTGTTGATATTTTTTTTACTTTCAATTAGAGGAAATTGATATAAACCCTGCCAAATTCCTTTTCCTTTTCTTTTTAATAAAATGGTTTTATTATCATCTGTTTTTATGACTAAAAAATTAAAATAACGATTTCTAACTTTTAACTTCTTTTCTTTAATAGGAAGTTTTTCAACCACATTTTTTTGTAATGCAACGCAGCTATCAGATAAAGGGCAGAAGATGCATAATGGTTTTTGGGGTTTACATTGTATAGCTCCAAACTCCATGATGGCTTGATTGTAATTTGCAGGTTGTTTTTTATCAATTAAACTTTGTGCTAATGTTTTAAACTCTTTAATTCCTGTAGATGAATTAATTGCGGTTTCAATTCCAAAATATCTTGATAATACTCTGTAAACATTACCATCTACCACTGCATTAGGTTTATTAAATGCAAAAGAAGCTATTGCCGATGCTGTGTAGTCACCAATTCCTTTTAGTTTAATGATGTTTTTATAGGTTGATGGAAACTCTCCGTTTAAATCATTTGCAATGTGTTTGGCTGTAAAATGTAAGTTCCTAGCACGAGAATAATACCCTAAACCTTGCCACATTTTTAAAACAGTGCTTTCATCTGCTTTTGCAAGGTCGAAAACCGTAGGAAAAGCTTCTGTAAACTTTAAATAATAAGACAAACCTTGAGCAACTCTTGTTTGTTGTAACATAATTTCACTTAACCAAATAAAATAAGGGTTCTTGGTTTTGCGCCATGGCAATTCACGTTTGTTTTGTAAATACCAGTTTATGAGAGTGTTAGAAAATTTCATTAATTAAAAATAGAAATGCGAAATTACATTATAAAATTCATATAAAATTAGTCTTTAATGTTTTTGGAATTGATTAATTATCATATATTTGCATCCGCATTTTTGAAATTAAATTAATAAAAATATAGTAAAAATAGAGACATGACGAAAGCAGATATCGTATCGAAAATTTCAGATAAATCAGGGATTGAAAAAACAGATGTTTTGGCAACTGTTGAAGCATTTATGACTGAGGTGAAAGATGCATTAGAAAATGGCGATAACGTTTATTTAAGAGGTTTTGGTAGTTTTATCATCAAAACAAGGGCAGAAAAAACAGGTAGAAATATTTCAAAGAATACAACTATCAAAATACCAGCTCACAATATTCCAGCTTTTAAACCAGCTAAAACTTTTACAGAAGGAGTAAAAAGTAAAGTAGCGGTTAAGTAATAAAACATTAATCTAAGCCTTTAAAAGAGGCTTGTAAAACATTAGAACATTATGCCAAGTGGTAAAAAAAGAAAGAGAGCAAAAATCTCTACACACAAAAGAAAGAAAAGAGCTAGAGCAAATAGACACAAGAAAAAGTAAGCATTCGCTTACTTTTTCGTTTATAGTTTAGCGAAAAATACAAAAAGTTCATTGACATTAGAGGTTAAACTAACCTCGCACGGTATTTATATACCTGACACAATATTAATCCATCTGCACTATTACGTGCAGTGTTAAAACCATTTCAGTATGAAAACAGAATTAATAATTCGTTCAAATTCATCTGATATTGATTTTGCCTTATTAAGAGATGGAAAACTTATTGAATTAAATAATGAAACAACTGATAACAAGTTTTCTGTTGGCGATATTTTTTTAGCCAAAATAGGAAAAGTGTTAACAGGTTTAAATGCATCCTTTGTAAATGTTGGTTATCCAAAAGATGGCTTTTTACATTATCATGATTTAGGAGCGCAAGTAAACTCATTAAATACATTCATTAAGAAAGTAAGCACAGGTAAGTATAAAGAATTCACTTTAAAAAACTTCCGCAAGGAAGAAGACATTAACAAAGACGGTAGTATTAAAGATGTACTAAAAACAGGGCAAAACCTGTTGGTACAAATTGTAAAAGAACCCATTTCTACTAAAGGACCTAGATTAAGTTCAGAGTTGTCTATAGCAGGTAGATTTTTGGTTTTAGTTCCTTTTTCTAACAGAGTTTCTGTATCTCAAAAAATAGCAGACCCAAAAGAAAAAGAACGTTTAAAAAGATTAGCAAAAAGCATTAAACCTAAAGGTTTTGGTGTTATCTTAAGAACTGTTGCAGAAGGAAAAAAAGTAGCAGAATTAGATAAGGATTTGCAAAACTCGTTAGATCGTTGGAAAACCATGTGTAAAAGAATACCTAACACAAATACACCAACCAAAATTTTAAGCGAGTTAAACAGAGCATCTTCTATTTTACGAGATGTTATGAATGAAACTTTTACAAGTATTGTTACTAATGATGAAACGTTAAAAGTAGAAATTAAAGAGTATTTACAAGAAATTTATCCTGAAAAGGAGAAAATTGTAAAATTACATAGATCTACAGTTCCAATTTTTGAAAAATATGGAATAGAGCGACAAATTAAAACATCATTTGGTAAAACAGTTTCTATGAGTAAAGGTGCTTATTTAGTTATAGAGCATACTGAAGCTTTGCACGTTATTGATGTAAATAGCGGAAACCGCTCTAATAAAGCAGGTTCTCAAGAAGATACAGCGTTAGAAGTAAATTTAATTTCAGCAACCGAAATTGCACGTCAGCTACAACTGCGTGATATGGGAGGTATTATTGTAATTGATTTTATCGATATGCACAAAGCTGAAAATAGAAATAAACTGTATCAACATTTGAAAGAACAAATGGCCTTAGACAGAACAAAGCACAAAATATTACCTCCAAGCAAATTTGGATTGGTACAAATTACAAGGCAAAGGGTAAGACCTGAGTTGAGTATTAAAACTACCGAAGCCAACCCAAATAAAGATGGACAAGTAGAAGCTCCTATAGTTTTGTTAGACAAAATTGAAGCAGATTTAGAAAAATTTATGTCAAACTCTAAAAACAATAAAAAGATACAATTACACGTACATCCTTTTATTGCAGCTTATTTAACAAAAGGAGTTAATTCTATACGTTTTAAATGGTATTTAAAACACAAAAAGTGGATTACAATTATACCTCGTGACGCTTACACATACTTATATTATAGATTTAAGACTATTAAATCTTAAATTATATTTTATAAAGGCAATAATTTATTATCAAAAAACCCCGTAACTTAAAAGTTGCGGGGTTTTGTATTTTATAAAGTTTATATTAATATTTTAAATTGTTGTTTTTTGGAGCGTCATAAAAAATAATTACACTTTTTTTTGCAATATGATTTATATCATATTTATGCATAGTTAGCAAAGGTACTTTTACAAAAATTTAGAAAATAATTTAGACTTTTAAGTTTTTCCTAAAAAATGGTTAAAATTATTGTAACTTGTAAATAAATAGGGTACCGTTGAATACAAAAAAGAAAATTTTACCTCAAGAGCCCAAGTGGAGAAAAACTGCTTTGTTTTTTATTGCTGTAATTATTGGTTTAGGGTTGTTTATGGCTAAAGAATCTAAAGTGGTTTCTTATCTTTCAGATGATCCCCAAGCATGTGTAAATTGCCACGTCATGACACCAGTTTATAATAGTTGGATGCATAGTTCTCATAGAGAATGGGCTAAATGTAATGATTGTCATGTACCTCACGATAATGTTTTTAATAAATACTACTTTAAAGCAAAAGATGGTCTTTATCATGCTTCTGTATTTACGTTAAGAGCAGAACCAGATGTAATCGAAATGAAAGAAGCTTCACAAAAAGTTGTTCAAGACAATTGTATTCGATGTCATGTTCAGCAAGTTACTCAAACAAAATATGCAGGTTTTATTGAAGATCATAAAGAAAATAGAACCAAAAGGCAATGTTGGAGTTGTCATAAACAAGTACCTCACGGAAAAATTCATGGTTTAATGACCATAAAATTCAATTTAGCACCATTACCAACCGATCAACAAGAAACTGTAATACCAGATTGGTTATCAGAAAAAATTAAAGAATAAATATAGTAGTATGAAAAATAAAGTATTATTTGTTGTAACAATCCTAGTCGTTTTTCTCTTGGGGCTTTTGGCTTCAAGTATTGTAAATCGAAAATCTGAAGCAAAATATAAATATGTTCCTCAGGTAAATATTGGCGAAAATGAACCTAGAAATCAAGTTTGGGGAGAGAATTTTCCTTTAGAATATCAATCTTCTTTACAAACTTTAGATACAACTTTTGCTTCTTTTCAAGGAGGTTCTCAAATGAGAGATGTCTTAGAAGAAGACCCTAATTTAGTTATTTTATTTGCTGGTTACGGTTTTTCCAAAGATTATAATCAAGGAAGAGGTCATGCGTACGCAGTAGAAGACATCCATAATTCATTAAGAACAGGTGGCCCAAAGGCAAAAGGAGATGGCCCTATGCCCTCTACTTGTTGGACTTGTAAGAGTCCTGATGTTCCTCGTTTAATGAATGAAATAGGAATTGCTGAATTTTACAGCGGAAAATGGGCAGATAAAGGAGCCGAGGTTGTAAATTCAATTGGGTGTGCAGATTGTCATAACCCTAAAACAATGAAACTAAGAATTACAAGACCTGCTTTAGTTGAGGCTTTTGATGCTATGGGTAAAGACATTAATAAAGCTACTCACAATGAAATGCGTTCATTAGTTTGTGCTCAATGTCACGTAGAATATTATTTTGATAAGAAAAAACCAGGAAAAGAAGGTGTTCCTTATTTAACTTTCCCATGGAAAAACGGAATGTCAGTTGAGGCTATGGAAGACTATTATGATAACCTTAAATTTAAAGATTGGACTCATAAGATTAGTAGAGCGCCTATGTTAAAAGCGCAACATCCTGGATATGAAACTTTTTTAACAGGAGTTCATGCAGATAGAGGTGTTTCTTGCGCAGATTGTCATATGCCATACAAAAGCGAAGGTGGTCAGAAATTTACAGATCATCATATACAATCTCCATTAAACAATACATCTAATGCTTGTCAGGTTTGTCATAGAGAAGACTCAAAAAAATTGATTGCTAATGTTTATGAAAGACAAAATAAGGCAAAAGAGAATAGACTTAAATTAGAAGGTTTACTTGTAAACGCTCATATAGAAGCAAAAAAATGTTGGGATTTAGGAGCAACTGAAAAAGAAATGGAACCTATTTTATTAGATATTAGACACGCACAGTGGCGTTGGGATTACTCCGCAGCTGCTCATGGCGCTTCTTTTCACTCTCCAGTAGAAACGGCAAGAGTTATTGGTAGTGGTTTGGTAAAAGCGCAAGATGCTCGTTTAAAATTAGCAAGATTATTGGCTAAATATGGTCATAACAAACCTGTTAACATGCCAGATATTTCTTCAAAAGAATTGGCACAAAAATATATTGGTTTAGATATGGAAAAATTAAATGCAGAAAAAGCTGCATTTAAGAAAAATCTTTTACCAAAATGGTTAGAAGAAGCAAAAAACAGAGAAGATAATATGGAAATTAAAACAAGTGCTTCTCTAAATAAATAAAAATAAAAATTTAAACTAAAAAGATACCTTTTGACCTTAGAAGGTATCTTTTTTTATGATTTAATTCCTAAAGAATTTTTCTAATGAACAGGATTTTTAAAATTTTTTCATCATCGGCTTTAGCACTAATTTTATTGTTACTTTTTGCTGTGGCTATGGCAGTTGCCACTTTTATAGAAAATGATTTTGGTACCGCTACTGCTTGGAAACTAATTTATGATTCTTGGTGGTTTGAAATGGTGATGTTAGGTCTTGGTATTTCGTTTATATTTAATATTTTCAAGTACAATTTATGGTCATTAAAAAAATGGCCAATTCTATTATTTCATATTTCTTTTATTTTAATTCTTATAGGAGCTAGCATTACAAGATATGCATCTTATGGTGGAATTATGAGGATAAGGGAAGGAGCTTCATCTAACTTAATTATTTCAAGTAATAATTATATACACATCCATTTATCTGATGGAAAAACTACAAAAACAATTAGTAAACAATTAAGCTTTTCTCCAATTAGTGATAACGACTTTACAATTAATACAGCTATAAATGACATCCCAGTTTCTATATCATATAACAATTTTATTGCAGATGCTGTGCCAGAAATTATTGAAGATTCTATAAACGGTAAAGCCATAATACAAATGGTGGTTTCTGCAGGAAATGGTAGAGAAACTGTTTTTTTAGAAAAAGGAGAAATTGAATCGATTGGTTTACATCAGCATAAAGTGGGCTTTGAATCTGATGAAAAAGGAATTATCAACATCACAGAAAAGGACGGTGTTTTTAAAATCTTTTCCCCTAGAGATTTAAGTTCTTTTGTCATGGCAACAGAAACTGCGAGTACCATAAAAAAAGACAGTTTACATTCTTTAGAATTGCGAACCTTGTATAGAGATGGAGACGCTTCTTTTGTGCCACTATCTTATCATCCTAAAGGAAAAATATCTTTAGTAAGTGGAGCAGAAAAACCAAAAGATAATGATGAATTAAAAGATGATGCTTTAGTTGTAAATGTAAAAGTGAATGATAAAGTAAAAGAATCTACTTTATTATACAGACAAGGTTTTTTGCCTACAGAGCACAAAGTAGATTTTGACAAAATAAAAGTTTCATTGTCTTATGGGTCTAAACCAATTCAAACGCCTTTTTCTATTCATTTAGACGATTTTCAACTTGAACGTTATCCTGGTTCTACAAGTCCTTCTGCCTATGCAAGTGAGGTACAAGTAATTGATGGAGAAGAGCGTTTTTTACACAGGATATTTATGAATAATGTGTTAGATTATAATGGATATCGCTTTTTTCAGGCAAGTTACGATACAGATGAATTGGGAACTGTTTTAGCGGTAAATCACGATGCTTTAGGAACAAATGTTACCTATTTGGGTTATTTTTTAATGATGATAGGTATGTTTTTTACACTTTTTGGTAAAGGTTCTCGTTTTACACTAATCAATCAAAAATTGAAAAAATTAAAGAATAAAACAACTTTAATACTATTGTTGCTTTTATCCATTTCAAGTGTTTCTTTCTCTCAAAAGAATAATCCTGAAATAAATATTCAAACGATTCAACAACAAACTGTAGACAAACAACATGCAGATTTATTTGGACGTTTAATGGTGCAAGATTTAGACGGAAGAATAAAACCTTTAAATACGCTTGCTTCAGAATTTTTAAGAAAACTTACGAGAAAGCCGTATTTTAAATTCACAAAAAATGGAGAAAGTATAAAATTAAGTGCCAATCAAACTTTTTTAGCAATGCAATCTGCTGCTAATGTTTGGCAGTACATTCCTTTAATTAAGGTTGATAAACAAAAAGGAGGAGAACTGTTTTCAGATTTAAAAATAAGTGAAGATAGTATGGTTTCTTTTGTAGGTTTATTAGACGATAAAGGAGATTATATTTTAGGAAAAGTAGTTGAAGCTGCCAACAAGAAAAAACCTGCAGAAAGAAGCGAATTTGACAAAGAAGTTTTAAAAGTTGATGAACGATTTAATATTTTATTCAATGTCTTTTCTGGAAATTACTTAAAGATTTTTCCAAATAGTAACGATGAAAATAACAAATGGCACAGTCATACGCATCATTTTGAAGATTTCCCAAAAGAAGATGGTCAATTCGCAAAAAGTATTATTTCTACTTATTACAAAGACGTTAATGAAAAAAAGTGGGTTGAAGCCAGCGAAAAATTAGAATACATAAAAAAGTTTCAAGATGTTTTAGGAAAAGAAATAATCCCTAGTAGAAAACGTATTGAGGCAGAATTATGGTACAATCAAATGAACCTAAATTTTTGGTTATTTCAAATTCTTTTCGTTTTAGGAACTGTGCTTTTAGTATTGTCAATTTTTAAAATTTTTACTAGAAAAAAATTAGTCGATATTATTTGGAATGGAACTATCATTTTAACATTAATCAGTTTTATTTTCTTTACAGGAAATATTCTTTTAAGATGGTATGTTTCGGGTCACGCACCTTGGAGCAATGGTTACGAAATGCTCGTGTTCGTTGCTTGGGTTTTATTACTTTGTGGATTACTTACATTTAGAAAATCAGACTTTTCATTGCCATTATCAACACTATTTTCTGGTGCACTTTTATTTGTAAGTTACTTAGATTGGTTAAGTCCAGAAATCACGAATTTAATGCCTGTTTTAAAGTCATTTTGGTTAAAAATTCACGTAGCAACTATTGTAAGTAGTTATGCACCTTTAGCACTTTCTGCCATTCTTGGTTTTATGGCTTTGTTATTAATTATTTTTAAAACTGAAAAAACCAAGAAAGTAATCGATATCAGAATAAAAGAACTTACCTATATCAATGAAATATCAATGACCATTGGTCTATTTGTGTTAGCTGTGGGTACTTTTTTAGGCGGCATTTGGGCAAACGAATCTTGGGGTCGTTATTGGGCTTGGGACCCAAAAGAAACGTGGGCTCTAATTAGTATAATTGTCTATGCAATTGTTCTGCATTTGCGATTTGTACCAGCTTTAAGAAGTAATTATGTACTAAATATGGTCAGTGTTTTTGCCTTTGGTTCTATTATAATGACCTCTTTTGGAGTGAATTACTATTTATCTGGCTTGCACAGTTATGCTGCCGGAGATCCGCTACCAATTCCCACTTTTGTTTATGTTTTAGTTGCAATTGTCATTGTTGTTTCTGCGACTGCATATTACAGAAATAAAAGATTTAAAACATCAAAGAACAGTTAATTAAACAACTTTTTACGAATTCTAATATTGCTATTACGAATTCTAAATAGCACCATTTATAAGTACTTAAAAGAGTATTTTTGAGTTATATTTATAAATGATGTTTATTATGAAAATCAAAAATTTACTTTCAGCTTTCCTTATTTTTTTATTGATTTTTTCTTGTAAAAAGTCAGCAATAAAGACTGATAACATCTATAAATTTAAAGAATACATTAGTTATACCACTTCTGGAGTGGTTTCTGTAGCAGAAAAAATCAATGTAAACCTGTCTAAAGAAGTAGAAGGTTGGGAGGCTAATCAAGAACTTTCTACTGATTTCATAACCATAAAACCGTTTGTGAATGGGAAAATAAAAACCATTAACAAACACGCTTTTGTTTTTATTCCTGATGAAAATCTAGATTCAGATACTGAGTATACAGTTTCTGTAAAATTAAATGAAATCTATAAAAATATTGATAAGGAATTTGCCAATTACACCTTTCAATTTAAAACCATAACACCTAATTTTAGTATTCTAACAAATACATTACAATCTTATTCTAAAGAGTATCAATTTATAGAAGGTGTTGTAAAATCTGCAGATATTATTAATTTGAATGATGCAAAACAACTACTAAAAGCCTCACAAAATGTAGCAGCTAAAAATATTGTTTGGGATGAATCGTATACTTCATCAAAAGTATTTGAATTTAAAATTGATAGTATTCAACGTTTTGAAGATGATTCTAAATTGAAAGTAGTTTGGAATGGAAAAGCAATTAATGCAGATAATAAAGGCGAAAATGAAATTATAATTCCGGGTAAAAATAATTTTAAAGTGATGCGTCTTGCTGTTCAAAAAGGAGCAGAAGAATACATTTCTATCAACTTTTCTGATGCTTTAAAAAAACAACAAAATTTAAACGGTTTGGTGGTTGTTCAAAATGTGAAAAAACCACGTTTTATCATTAATGGTAATGAATTAAAAGTATTTTCTAACGCAAAATTGGAAGGGAATATATCTGTATCTATTTTTCCTGGAATTCTAAATTCTGATAATTACAGACTCAAAAAAACATTTAAAGAAATCATCACTTTCGAGCAGCAGAAACCTCAAATCAGAGCAATTTCTAGCGGAACAATTTTACCAAATTCAAACAATTTAAAATATAATTTTGAAGCGATAAATGTAAAAGAAGTTGATGTTAGAATCATTAAAATATATGAAGAGAATGTGTTACAATTTTTGCAAGAGAACAACATCAATAGCAAAAACGAATATGCCATAAAAAGAGTTGGGAGACGTGTTGCTAAAGAAACCATTACTCTTATTGGTAGTAAAGAAAATAACACTCAAAAATGGAAAGCTTACAGTATAGATATTTCTAAAATGGTGGCAACAGAACCTGGAGCTATTTATAGAATTGAGTTGAGTTTTAATAAAAATCAAGTGTTTTATAATTGTTCAGAAAACACTGCCAATTCTGATGATTATGAGGAAGTTTTTATTGATAATGAAGGAGATTATGTTGATATAGAAAATCAAGAACAAAGAGAAGAGTTGTATTGGGACAATAAACTTTACAGCTATAAAAATTATAGATACAATTGGCGAGAAAGAGAAAATCCTTGTCACGATGCATACTATTATGCAAATAGAATGATTACTCAAAACTTGCTAGCATCTAACCTTGGTATAATAGCCAAAAAAGGAGAAAGTAATACCTATTTCTTTGCAGTAACTAATATTTTAAACACAAAGCCAGAAGCTGGAGCAACTATTCAATTGTTCAACTTTCAACAGCAAGAAATACTGTCAACAAAAACAGATTCAGAAGGTTTTGCAAAGATTGAAACTCCAAAAAACGCTGCTTTTGCTGTGGTTTCTAAAGGAAATAATACAGGCTATATCAAGTTGTTTGATGGAAACTCTTTATCGCTAAGTAAGTTTGATGTTTCTGGAAGCAAAACCCAAAAAGGTTTAAAAGGATATATGTATGGAGAACGTGGAGTTTGGAGACCTGGAGACAATATTCATTTAACTTTTCTTTTGAATGATGCAGATAATAAACTCCCGAAAAATCATCCTGTAAAACTGGAAGTGCGAGATCCAAGTGGAAAGTTGATGTATAAAAAAGTGACCTCAGAAAATGTAAATAATTTTTACAAGTTCACAGTAAAAACGGCACAGGAAGCTAAAACTGGGAATTATTCTGCTAAAATTTCTGTAGGTGGAGCAAAGTTTTATAAGAATTTAAAAGTTGAAACAGTAAAACCAAATCGCTTAAAAATTAAAGTTGATTTTGATGATGAAATCTTGACATCAGAAAAACCAATAAACGGAAGTTTAGATGTAAAGTGGTTGCATGGAACTCCTGCCAAAAACCTAAAAGCAGAAATTAAAGCAAAAGTTTCTACATCAAATTATAGTTTTAAAAATTTTAAAAACTATGTGTTTATTGATCCATCAAGAAAATTTTCGTCAGAAGAAATCAATGTTTTTGATGGTAAATTAGATGCCAACGGATTTGCAAAAATCAACAAAAATTTAAAAGTTGGTAAAAATGCTCCAGGAATGCTAAATATTCAATTTTTAGTGAGAGCTTTTGAAAATGGAGGCGATTTTTCTATGGATGCATTCACTAAAAAATATGCACCTTATACTAGTTTTGTGGGTTTAAAATCTCCAAAAGGAAACAGATATGGTTCTTTTTATACAGATGAGAATCAAGAGTTTTCTTTGGTTTCTGTAGATGCAAGAGGAAACCCAATTCAAAGAGATGAAATTGAAGTAAAAATTTATCAAATAAAATGGCGTTGGTGGTGGAGTTCTTCTGAAGACAATTTATCAAGGTATACCTCTAGCAGTTATAGAAAACCTTATAAAACTATAAGAATCAGTACAAATTCAAAAGGAAAAGGCAGTTTTAAATTGAACATTCCAGATAATGATAGAGGACGATTTTTAATTAGGGTAATTGATAAAAAAAGTGGTCATGCAACAGGTAGAACTGCTTATTTCTACAAAAATTGGTGGCAAAATTCATCATCAAAAGATATAGATGCTGCAAAAATGTTGGTTTTTTCTGCAGATAAAGAAACCTATAATGTTGGTGAAACTGCTAAAATTACATTTCCATCTGGTGCAAAAGGACGTGCATTAATCAGTATAGAAAATGGTACAAAAGTTTTGGAAACAAAATGGGTAGAAACTCAAAAAGGAACAACCTCAGTAGAAATTCCTATCAACAAAAAAATGACACCAAATGTGTTTGTAAATATCTCTTTATTACAACCACATCAAGCTACTGAAAATGATTTACCAATAAGGTTATATGGTGTAATTCCGATTTTAGTGGAAGATAAAAACACCTTATTATCTCCAAAAATTTCGATGCCAGATGAATTGCAACCCAAAAAAGAATTTGTGGTAAAAATATCCGAAGAAAAAAACAAATCAATGACCTATACTTTGGCAATTGTAGAGGAAGGTTTGTTGGATTTAACACGATTTATAACTCCAAATGCTTACAATACATTTTACGCAAGAGAAGCATTAGGTGTAAAAACCTGGGATATTTTTGATGATGTAATTGGTGCCTATTCAGGAAGTGTAGATCAAGTTTTTGCCATTGGTGGAGATGGAAGTGCTGCCAAAGGGAAAAACCAAAAAGCAAACAGATTTAAACCTGTAGTCAAATTTTTAGGACCTTTTGAGTTGGAAAAAGGAACTACAAAATCGCATAAAATTACTTTGCCCAATTATATTGGCTCAGTAAGAACAATGGTGATTGCTGGTGATGTAAAAAAGGAAGCTTTTGGAAACGCAGAAAAAGCAACTCCCGTTAAAAAACCATTGATGGTGTTGGCTACCTTACCAAGAAAATTATCGCCAAAAGAAAAAGTAACCTTACCCATTTCTGTTTTTGCGATGGATAAAAAAGTGAAAAACGTTAGCATTCAAGTAAAAACTTCAACTGGAATAAATGTAACAGGCAAAAAAACTCAACAACTAAGTTTTGAAAAACCAGATGAAAAAATGGTCTATTTTGAGTTGGAAGTTTTAAAAGCAAATGGCATCAATACTGTTGAGGTAATTGCCACTGGTGGAGGAGAAAAGTCGACCTATAAAGTAGAATTGGATGTTGTAAATCCCAACCCAATAACTTCCAAAGTAATAGATGCAACTATTGAAGGAAATCAAACACAAACAATTAGTTTTAAAACATTTGGAATAGCAGGTTCTAACACAGCAATTTTAGAATTGTCTACAATTCCCCCAATTAATTTTTCAGGAAGATTGGAATATTTAATACAATATCCTCACGGATGTGTAGAGCAAACTACATCAAGTGTTTTTCCTCAATTATTTTTAACAGATTTGTTTGATTTACCATTTGCGAAGAAAGAAGAAATTCAAAGAAATATAGAAAAAGGAATTGCACGTTTGGGTAATTTCCAAAAAGCGAATGGAGGACTGTCTTATTGGATGGGAGAAGGTTATATCAGTGATTGGGGAACAAGTTATGCAGGTCATTTTTTATTAGAAGCAGAGAAAAAAGGCTTTGTTTTACCCTTAACTTTCAAGAGTAATTTTATCAAATATCAAAAACAAGTAGCCAGAAATTGGAGGCAAAATTATAATGGTTATACCTCAGATTTAGCACAAGCTTACAGGCTATATACCTTGGCTTTGGCTGGAAGTCCAGATTTATCTGCGATGAATCGTTTGCGAGAATTCAAACAAATTTCAAATGGTGCAAAATGGCGTTTGGCTGCAACCTATGCTTTGGTTGGGCAAAAAGAAGCTGCTGATGAAATTATACAAAAAGCAGATTTAAAATTCTCTGGTTACAATTATTACAATTATGGTTCTGTAACTAGAAACAGAGCAATGGCTTTAGAAACGATGCTAATTACAAACAATAAAGAAGCTAAAAATGTGGCAAAAACTATTGCTAAAGAATTGTCTTCTAAACGTTGGATGAGCACACAAACTACCGCTTTTAGTTTATTGGCAATTGGAAAAATGGTAGTTAAAAATGGTGGAAAATCTATCAATATGAATTATCAATTTGGAGGAAAAACAGAACATTTACAATCTTCAAGTGCTATGATTCAAAGAACTTTAAACGTGAAAAAAGGAATGAATACAATCACGTTTCATAATAATGATAATAATATTGTTTTTGTAAGAATTATCAATGCTGGAAAACTTGCTTTAGGCGATGAAATATCAGAACGTAGAGGTTTGAGTGTTTCTGTAAATTATGCGGATTTAAAAGGGAAAACCATCAACATTGATAATTTAAAACAAGGACAAGATTTTGTGGCAAAAATTACGGTAAGCAACCCTAAAAATGAAACTGTAAAAGACATTGCATTAACGCAGATTTTCCCTTCAGGATGGGAAATTGTAAACACACGTTTTACAGATTTTGGTTCTACTGTTAAAAGCAAAGCTAGATATACAGACATTAAAGACGATCGTGTAAATTTTTATTTCGATTTGAACAGAAAAAGAAATAAAAGTGAAACCAAAACTTTTACAGTGTTATTAAATGCTGCTTATTTAGGTAAATATTATTTATCAGGAGTACAAGTAGAAGCGATGTATGATAACGATTATTTGGTGAGAACTAGAGGAAAGTGGATTAATGTAATTAAATAATAAGGCGAATTAAAAGTAAGAATGTCATTTCGAGCGGAATGAAATGAAGTCGAGAAATCTCAAATGACTAATGATTGTGTTGAGATTTCTCCATAAAGTCGAAATGACATAAAAATAAAACTAGAAACCTTGAAAATCAAAAACTACATAAAACGTCATAAAAAGAAAACAATACTTCTTGTTATTCTCCTGATTTTCTATGCTTTTTGTTTACCAAAAGAACTATTTACAAAACCAACATCTACAGTAATAACAAGCAATAAAGGCGAATTATTAGGGGCATTAATTGCCAAAGATGGTCAGTGGCGTTTTCCTCATAATGATGCTGTTCCTCAGAAATTTAAAACTTGTTTAATTCAGTTTGAAGACGAATATTTTTATAAACATCCAGGTTTTAATCCTGTTTCCATTTTTAATGCAATTAAACAAAATATACAAGCAGGAAAAGTAGTTAGAGGAGGAAGTACCATTACCCAACAAGTAATACGTTTGAGTAGAAATGACAGACCAAGAACGTATTTTGAAAAACTGAAAGAACTCATTTTAGCTTCAAGATTAGAGTTTAGAGCTAGTAAAGAAGAAATTTTAGCTTATTGGAGTTCTAACGCGCCTTTTGGTGGAAATGTAGTTGGTTTAGATGCTGCTTCTTGGCGATTTTTCAATAGAAAAGCATCTGATTTATCTTGGGCTGAAGCTGCAACTTTAGCAGTTTTACCCAATGCCCCAAAATTGATTTATCCAGGAAAAAATCAACAAAAATTAGTAGCAAAAAGAAATCGATTGTTAAAAAAGTTACTTGTTAAAAAAGTGATTGATTCTCTCACTTATGATTTGGCTATTTTAGAAGAAATACCGCAAAAACCTTATAAATTACCTCAAATTGCTCCACATTTATTGCAAAAAGTTAATAAAGAAAAAAAAGGTCAATTTGTAAAAACAACCATTGATAAAAATTTACAAAACCAAACCAATTTGATTGTGAAAAATCATTACAATCAATTATCTAAAAATGGCATTCACAATATTGCTGTGTTGGTCTTAAATGTAAAAACAAGACAAGTTTTAAGTTATGTTGGGAATGCACCAACATCTATAAAAAACCAAAAAGATGTTGATATAATTGATAAACCAAGAAGTACAGGAAGTATTTTAAAACCTTTTTTATACACAGCAATGTTAGATCAAGGTGAGTTGTTGCCCAATAGTTTGGTGGCAGATGTTCCTACTAATTTTGGAAGTTATCAACCTGAAAATTTCGATAAAAAATATGCAGGTGCAATTTCTGCAAAATTGGCTTTGTCAAAATCATTAAATGTGCCAACAGTAAGAATGTTGCAAAGTTTTGGTTTGGAGAAATTCCATCATTATTTGCAACAGTTAAAACTAAAAGACATTAAAAAAAGTGCCAATTATTATGGATTAACCTTAGCGTTAGGAGGGGCAGAAAGCAATTTGTGGGATTTGTGCAAAAGCTACGCATCATTAGCATCCACAGTAAATCATTATACAGAAAACTCTAGCAGGTATTTTAAAAGTGAGTTTGTAGCACCTACTTTTTATGCGGATAAGAAAATCGATTTTGGAGAAAAATCATCAGAAAAAATCATTTTTGATGCGGCTTCCATTTATCTGACCTTAGAGAGTTTAAGAGATGTAAACAGACCTAATACAGAACAAAATTGGCAATTTTTTGATTCGTCAAAACAGATTGCTTGGAAAACAGGTACTAGTTTTGGTTTTAGAGATGCCTGGGCAATTGGTACAACCAAAGATTATGTAGTGGGAGTTTGGGTAGGAAATGCAGATGGAGAAGGAAGACCAGGTTTGGTGGGCGTACAAACTGCAGCACCCATTTTATTCGATGTGTTTGATAAATTACCCAATTCAGAATGGTTTGATAAACCTTTTGATGAAATGACTGAAATAGAAATTTGTGCTAAAAGTGGTTATAGAGCCACCACAATTTGTGAAGTTAAAAAAATGGAATTTGTCCAAAACTCAGGTTTAAAAACAGCTCCTTGTCCGTTTCATATTTTGGTAAATGTAGATGCTTCAGAGAATTATCAGGTAAATACTTCTTGCGAAAGTATGGATAAAATTAAACAGCAATCTTGGTTTGTACTGCCTCCATTAATGGAGTATTATTACAAGAATAAAAATCCATTTTACAAATCCTTGCCAAAATTTAGAAATGATTGTTTGGGTGAAGTACAAAATGCAATGAAGTTTATTTATCCCACAGAAATAAGCGCTGTTTTTTTACCCAAAGATTTTGATGGAAAACAAAACGAACTGATTGTAAAAGTAGCCCATTCAAATGCAGATGCTACATTGTTTTGGTATACAAATCATCAATTTTTAGGAACTACAAAAGAAGTACATCACTTTGCAATCAACTCAAAAATAGGTAATTACAATATTTCTGTCACAGATAATTTTGGGAATGAAATTCATCAAAAAATTATTATTAAAGAATAATAAAAGACATTTAACTGTAAATTAACGATAGTAAATTACCGTTTATCGAAAAGGTTTCAAAAAAACTAGTATACTGGGGTACATTTGTAGAACTAATTCAAAACACTAGAAATTATGTTTTTACAAATATTACCACCTGATAACACTCTAACAGCAGAATCAATCTTTGAAAATCAACTACTTTTTGTAATTTTAGGATTGACAATAGGTGTATTTGCGATACTTAGAATAACTAAATATTTAAGTAAGCTTAAATTTGAAAAAACCTCGAATAAACCAAGTTATACTTCTTAAGAATTAGATTTTATTTAACATAAAATAAAGTTAATTTCAGCATCTTTGTTCTTGTGTAATTCTAAATTTAACACATCCAATATTATTAAATCATTAATTGATTATTTTTATAAATAATTTTTAATGATTTTAATTTTATAGAATGAAGATTTATCCCATAGAAACCGGTAATTTTAAGTTAGATGGAGGTGCAATGTTTGGCGTTGTGCCCAAAACTATTTGGCAAAAAACAAATCCTGCAGATAATAATAACATGATTGAAATGAGTATGCGATGCATGCTTATTGAAGATGAGAACCGTTTGATTTTGGTAGATACCGGAATGGGAAACAAACAACCAGAAAAGTTTTTTGGTTATTACTTTCTCTTTGGAGATTTTTCATTAGATACTTCTTTAGCAAAATTGGGTTTTCATAGAGATGATATTACAGATGTTTTTCTAACCCATTTACATTTTGATCACTGTGGAGGTTGCATAACATGGAATTCAGATAAAACTATCTTACAACCAGCTTTTAAAAATGCAAAATTTTGGTCTAATGACAAACATTGGAAATGGGCAACAGAACCAAACCCTAGAGAAAAAGCCTCTTTTTTAAAGGAAAATATTAACCCAATTAAAGAAAGTGGACAATTAAATTTTATTCATAGAAATTATAAAGACCAAATTGGTTTTGATGTCTTATTTGTTGATGGTCATACAGAAAAACAAATGTTACCCAAATTAAATTATCAAGGTAAAACTATTGTTTTTATGGCAGATTTATTACCAACAGTTGGGCATATTCCTTTGCCTTATGTAATGGGCTACGATACAAGACCTTTATTAACTATAAAAGAAAAAGCAGCTTTTTTAAACTTAGCTGCAGATAAAGAATTTTTACTATTTTTAGAGCACGATCCATACAACGAATTATGTACGGTTCAGCAAACTGAAAAAGGAGTAAGATTAAAAAACACCTATAAATTTAACGATATATTTAATTAAGAAAAGATAGATTATGAGAATTTTAAAACCAGTTTTATACACAGCAGTTGTGGGTCTTGTTTTTACAAGTTGTAAATCAATTTCAAGTATTCCTGTACCAAAAGGGACAAATAATGTAGTTACTATTTCTGCTAAAAAAGGAGCATTAACCGATTCTGAAAAAGATAATTGGCAACACTTAGATTTGGCCACAGATACTATTCCTGGTATGAGTGTTAATAAAGCTTATGAATTTTTAAAAGGTAAAGAAGGTGTCGAAGTTATTGTAGGTGTTGTTGATTCTGGTACAGATTTAAAACACGAAGATTTAGTTGATGTTGCTTGGGTAAACCCAAAAGAAGTTGCTGGTAACGGAAAAGATGATGATAAAAATGGTTATGTAGATGATGTTAATGGATGGAATTTTTTAGGAAAATCTTACAAAGAGCATTTAGAATATGAACGTATTTTAATGAATCCTGATATTGCAGATGCGGAAACTTTAGCAGAAGTTAAAAAATACTACAAAGAAAAAGTAGATGGTGCTAAAAAAGCAAATGAAAACTTATTAAGAAACAAAACAAGATACGAGCAGCTATCTCAAGGAGTAAATAGTGCTGATGAAGCTTTTGCAAAACATTTAAATAAAAAAGATTATACAAAAGCAGATGTTTTAGCAATTAAAACAGAGGATGAAACTTTATTAAAACACATAAATTTTGCAAAACAAATGTTTGGTTTTGGGTTACCATCAATGGCAGCAGCCAAAAAAGAATTAAAAAACGGAATTGAATACTTTACGAGTCAGTTAAATAAAAATAAAAAAATGATAAGTGGTGATAACCTAAAAACAGATTACAGAACTGTTGTTGGTGATAATGCTTATGATATAAAAGACAAACCAGGATATGGAGATGGTAACACTGGGCATTCTGTAAAAAAAGAAGCACATGGATCTCATGTATCTGGAATTATTGCTGCTACAAGAAATAATGAAAAAGGAATGAATGGAGTTGCAAATAATGTAAAAATTATGGCAGTTCGTTCGGTTTCTGATGGTGATGAGTATGATAAAGATGTTGCTCTTGGTATCAGGTATGCTGTAGACAATGGTGCTAAAATAATTAACACAAGCTTTGGAAAAGCATTTTCTCCTAACAAAGAATGGGTTTATGATGCCATTAAATATGCAGCAAAAAATGATGTTTTAATCGTAAATGCTGCTGGTAATGATGGTAAAAATATTGATGTAGAAAAAACATATCCTAACGATTCTAAAGATTTAAAAGTTGAAATTGCTGATAATGTTTTAACAATAGGTGCTATGAGTGCAAATTACAATGAAAAATTACCAGCTTCTTTTTCTAATTACGGAAAAATAAATGTTGATATTTTTGCACCAGGTGTTCAAGTTTATTCTACTACTCCAGAAAATGGATATGCTAAATTTAGTGGAACATCTATGGCAGCTCCTTCTACTGCTGGTGTTGCTGCGTTAGTTCGTTCTTATTATCCAAAATTGTCAGCAAGTCAAGTAAAACATATTATCATGAATTCAGGGACTAAGATTGATTTAAAAGTGATTAAACCAGGATCTCAATCTAGGAAAAACCCAAAAGGAGAATTAGTTTCTTTTTCCGATTTATCAGTTACAGGTAGAGTGGTAAATGCTTACAATGCATTAAAAATGGCAGATAACATTGTAAACGGAAAGAAATAGTATTTTAAATATCATAATAATTATGAAGAAATTATTTAGCATCTTATTTTTAATAATAATGGTGTCTTCTTGTGCACAAACTAAAGAAGTGAATTCTACTAAAAAGTTAGTGTCGAAAGTTTCTAATTCCACAAATGTATATTGGCAGCAACGTGTTAAGTATACTATGGATATTGATATGAATGTAAATAACTATCAATACAAAGGAAAACAGAAGTTAGTATATACTAATAATTCTCCTGATGAACTGAATAAAGTTTTTTATCATTTGTATTTTAATGCTTTTCAACCGGGTTCTCAAATGGATGTTAGATCTTTAAATATTAAAGATCCAAGCGCTAAAATTGGAAATAGAATCAGTCAGTTAAAACCTGATGAAATTGGATATATTAAAGTTAACTCTTTAAAACAAAACGGAAAAACGGTATCACATCAAACTGTTGGTACAATTTTAGAAGTTACATTAAATTCACCCATAAAATCAGGCGAAAGTGTAACTTTTGATATGATCTTTGATGCTCAAGTTCCGGTTCAAATTCGTCGTTCTGGTAGAAATAATAAAGAGGGAGTGGCATTGTCTATGGCGCAATGGTATCCTAAATTGGCAGAATATGATTTTGAAGGATGGCATACACCTCCTTACATTGCTAGAGAATTTCACGGAGTTTGGGGAGATTTTGATGTAACTCTTCATATAGATAAAAACTATGTAGTTGGAGGTTCTGGATATCTGTTAAATCCTCAAGAAATTGGACACGGTTATCAAGATAAAACCAAGTCTTTAAATTTACCTAAAAGCGATAAATTATCTTGGCATTTTATAGCGCCAAATGTGCACGATTTTACTTGGGCTGCTGATCCAGATTACAATCACGATATTTTAAAAATGGATAATGGTATTGATTTGCATTTCTTGTACAAGAAAAATATGAATGCAGAGTATCTAAAAAATTGGAAAGATTTGCAGCCAAAAACAGCAGAATTAATGACCTATTTTAGTGAAAATGTTGGACAATATCCATACAAACAATATTCAGTAATTCAAGCTGGAGATGGGGGTATGGAATATGCCATGTCTACTTTAATTACCGGTCATAGAAAATTCGGAAGTTTATTTGGTGTAACTGCTCACGAAATGGCACATACCTGGTTTCAATTTTTGTTAGCATCAAACGAAAGTTTACATCCTTGGATGGATGAAGGTTTTACAACTTATATTTCAAACAAAGCATCTAATGAAATCTTAAAAAGAGGAAGCCAAAATCCTCATGCTGGTTCTTATAGAGGTTATAATTATGTTGTAAAAAATAGAATAGAAGAAGTACAAACTACACATGCAGATAGATATGAATTAAATACTGCATACAGCATTTCTAGTTATAGTAAAGGAAATATTTTTTTAGCTCAATTAGAATATGTAATTGGTGAGGATAATGTAGCAAAAGGATTAAAAAAATACTACACAGATTTTAGTTTTAAACATCCTACACCAAATGATATTAAGCGTTCTATGGAGAAAGTTTCTGGTATTCATTTAGATTGGTATTTAAATGAGTGGACGCAAACTACGCATACCATAGATTATGGTGTAAAATCTGTTGAAGGAAAAACAATTACTTTAGAAAGAATAGGACAAATGCCAATGCCTATAGATGTTGAGGTTACCTATGTAGATGGAAGTAATGAGAATTTTAATATTGCTTTAGAAATGATGAGAGGAAACAAACCTACAACAGCAACCATACTAAAAGATTGGGGTTGGGCTTACCCTACTTATTCTTTTAATGTTTCTAAAAATGTAAAATCGGTAATCATTAATAAAAGTGGATTAATGGCTGATGTTTATCCAGAAAACAATACTTTTGAGTTAAAGTAAACATAAAAAAAGCGAGATAACTGTCTCGCTTTTTTTATATTCTTTGTCAGGTATTCGCTTTTACTTTTTAACTAATTTTATGGTTTTAATTTTATTATTTTCATATATTAAATAGATGAAATATATTCCTGAAGAATAGCTTGATAAATCTATTTCAATTTCGTTATTAACTTGAAATTCAGACTCTAATTTTAAACCAAATATATTATATATTTTTAATTGTTTTTTCTCTGAACGATTTGATACTATTTTAAATTTATTCTTTGAAAGAGTTAAAACTTTAAGTTCTTCAAATTCATGATTTTTATTTCTCAAAATAACAGAAGAACAATTGTTATTAGCATTCCAAGAATTTTTGAAGTTTAAATAATTAGCTTGATCTTCAACATATGATTTGTCTAATTGTCCAAAAATTACACCGTAAACAACACCGTTTTCAACATTTAAATGGGGAGTAAATAGAAAAAAATCTGGTCTTCTATAATCTCCAATAACTTCCCAGTTGCTTTTCTTTTCAGTTATTTTAGGTAATATTATTATTAAATGGTCATTAATATTTCCTAATTCTGATGCTGCCATTGAGAAAATTCCATTACAATCAAAATCAACACCATCCCAGATTCTTATAGATGTTCTCTTTTCTTGACCTCTTAAAACATCTATGATTTCAAAATTGATACCATCATTATCAATATGAGAAATTTTCCCATAAACAATTAAATCATTTAGATAAGATGAGCTTTGACTTGTAGCACAAAAAGAATCTGGTATCCACTGACATGCTATTAGTTTTATAGGTATTATAAAACTAAAAATGATGAATAAATATATATTTTTCATAATTTAATTTTTTCATTTTTTTCAAAAAACTAATTTGTATGTAACTGATTTTAGAATAATTACAATTTCGTTATAATCAATTATAATAGGCTAAGCTAAGTTTTTTTTTGAATTAAAAGAATAATAAGAAAACACCTATTTTAAAGTAAGTTAATGTATTAATTCATCAATTTTTTCATTAGGAATAAAACCTTTAAGCATTAAAAAGACGCCACAAACAATTAAGATAATTCCCATAATTCTTTTTAAACGATAAATTACAATTGGGGTTAGTTTGTTTTTAAGTTGTTTTGCTAAAAGAATTTTTCCTAAATCTGTTATTATGTAACCTATAATTACAGTAACAAAATACCAAAAAATATGAGTTGGATTCATGTCTAAAGTTGGTCCAACTACTACGATAATTCCCAACCAACCTGCTAAAACGCCTACATTTATGAAGTTGAGAAAAAATCCTTTTAAAAAAAGTTTAATGTAATTGTTTTGGACTGGTACTTCAACCATTTGGGCAGATTTTAAGGCTTCCTTTCGGTTCTGTTTATCAAAATAGGTAATGAGTCCATAAATGATAAGAACTAAACCTCCAATAAAGAATAATCGTGGGTCATCTTTAATTTTTTCTAACAAAGATTTACTGCCATAATAAGCGATTAAAATAAAAGAAATATCGCCTAAGATTACACCTAAATCAAAAGCAATTGCAGCTCTTGCACCTTTTAAGATGCTGGTTTGAATTAGCATAAAAAAAACAGGTCCAATCATAAATGCCATGAAGAAACCTATAAAAAAAGCATTTTTAAAGTCGTAAAAATCCATTGTTTAAAAATACTGTTTTTAATTGAAGCATAAAAAGAAAGGATGGAAAAACCATCCTTTTATCTCTTAAATTTATACTTCTAAATGTTTAAACATCGTCAAAATCAATTACAATTTTTGAAGTTGTTGGATACGCTTGACATGCTAGAGTTAATCCTTCTTCAATTTCGCTATCAGTTAAAATGGAATTCTTAGTCATTACTGCTTTTCCTTCAGTAACTTTACACATACAAGAACTACATACTCCACCTTGACAAGAGTATGGTGCATCTAAATCGTTACGTAAAGCTGCAGCTAAAATATTATCTGTTTGAGACATTGTAAAAGTAGTTTCTTCATCATCTAGTAAAACAGTAACTTCTGTTTCGCCTTCTTTAATTTGCCCTACATTGTCTTCAGTAATAGAAGCAGTAAATAATTCAAAATGAATATTTTCATCAGTAAAACCACGTTCAATTAACGTAGCAGAAACTTCGTTAATCATTGCTTCTGGTCCACATAAATATGCAGCATCAAAAGACGTGTCTTTATAATTATTGATATAAAAGTTCGTATGCGCTTTGTCGATTCTACCAAATAAAGAATCTTCTATTTGTTCTCTACTACAAATGTAATGCAGGTTAAAACGATTTGGATTGGCTTCTTTTAAATCATCTAATTCCCCTTTAAAAATAGTATCAGCTACTGTTTTATTTCCATAAATTAAGGTAAAAGTTGATGTTGTTTCACTACCTAAAACATCTTTTATCATCGATAAAATAGGTGTAATACCTGAACCAGCAGCAAAAGCAATGTAGTTTTTATTAGGTTTAGGTTCTAAAATAAATTTACCTTCAGGTTCAGAAATTTCGATAAAATTCCCTGACTTTAATTCTTTTGTAGCGTAAGTAGAAAAAGTTCCGTTTTCAACAGCTTTTATAGCTACTTTTAAATAAGAATCGCTAGGAGAAGAACAAATGGAATAGGCTCTTCTAACTTCTTTACCGTTAATTGTTTTTTTAAGTGTAAGATATTGCCCAGAATGAAATGCAAATTTAGATTTTAAATTTCCGGGTATATCAAATAAAAGAGAAACCGCGTCTGCGGTTTCTTTTATAACTTCTTGTATGCTTACTTTATGAAATGTTGCCATTAAAAATATCTGTTTTATACCAAATTATTTTCCACTAAATATTCGGCAATTTGAACTGTATTTGTAGCAGCACCTTTACGTAAGTTGTCTGCAACAATCCACAAATTTAAGGTATTTTCTTGAGATTCATCGCGTCTAATTCGTCCTACAAAAACTTCATCTTTGTCATGAGCATTCACTGGCATTGGATAAATATTGTTTGCCAAATCATCTTGAACGACAACTCCAGGAGTTTCACTTAAAATTTGACGAACTTCTGCCACATCAAAATCATTTTCAAACTGAACATTTACAGCTTCAGAATGTCCACCAGCAGTTGGAATACGCACTGCAGTTGCAGTTACAGCAAAAGAATCATCTCTTAAAATTTTCTTAGGTTCTTTAACCAATTTCATTTCCTCTTTGGTGTATCCATTTTCTAAGAAAATATCACAATGTGGTAATGCATTTCTACCAATTTTATGAGGATAAGCCATTTCGCCTTCAATACCAGCTTCTTCGTTATCTAATTGTTGAACCGCTTTTACACCAGTACCAGAAACAGATTGATAGGTAGAAATTACCACACGTTTCATATTGTATTTTTTGTGTAATGGAGCTAAAGCCATTACTAACTGAATTGTAGAACAGTTTGGATTTGCAATAATTTTATCATCTGCAGTTAATACGTCGCCATTAATTTCTGGAACTACTAATTTTTTAGTTGGATCCATTCTCCAAGCAGAAGAATTATCGATAACAGTTGTACCTACTTCTGCAAATTTTGGAGCCCATTCTAAAGAAGTATCACCTCCAGCAGAGAATAAGGCTACATCAGGTTTCATATTTACAGCATCTTCTAATGTAACTACGGTGTAGTCATTTCCTTTATAAGATAATTTTTTACCAGCAGATCTTGCTGAAGCCACAGGAATTAATTCTGTGATAGGTAAATTACGTTCTTCTAATACTTTTAACATTACTGTGCCAACCATTCCAGTTGCACCAACTACTGCTATTTTCATCAGTTTATATTTAATGATTTTAATTGTTGTGCAAAGATGCTAACAAAAAAGATTATGACCATCATTTTGAAAAAAATTTACCAATATAATTCGTAATGTTTAAAATTTAACAAGTTGATATAATTTTTCTTTTAAAAAGAAAAACCTTTCAAATTATATTGAAAGGTTTCTTGTTATTAATCGATGATTATTTGAGAAAAATTAAGCTACCATACTTAATTTATGTTTTTTTAAATTTTGAGACTTTGTGATTGACATCTTCATTAAGATGGATACAATTAAAGCGACCACAAATAATCCTGCAAAAATCATAAGGGTTGTATCTAAAGAACCTGTTTGTTCTTTAACCATATCGTAAATAGTTGGACCAATAACTCCAGCTAATCCCCAAGCCGCTAAAACCATTCCGTGAATTGCACCTAATTGTTTTGTGCCAAATAAATCGCCTAAGAATGCGGGTAAAGTTGCAAAACCACCTCCATACATGGTGATTACCGTAAATAATACAATTAAGAATACACTTTCAATTCCGATTTTTGGCAAGAAATAAAAGGCTAAAATTTGAAATGCAAAAAATATGATAAAGGTATTTGCACGTCCTAAATAATCTGATAATGTAGACCAAGTTATTCTTCCTAATCCATTAAACACTCCTATAAAACCAACTATTGCTGCTGCCTGCATTGGAGTGTAATCTAATTTTTCTTGCATCATTGGGCTTGCTGCAGAAATGATTGCAATACCACAGGCAATGTTTATAAACATCATAATCCAGATGTAGTAAAAACGAGGTGATTTCAAAGATTCATTTGCGGTAACATTAGAGATATCTTCTTTAATGGTTTTACCTTCTTCTGCAGTAAATCCTTCAGGAACATAACCTACAGGTGGTCTCTCTATATACCTTGCCGATGATAAAATCAGTATCATATAAATAATTCCTAAAATGTAAAAAGCGTTAGAAACACCAACAGTTTCAAATAATTTTGCCATAACTGGACCAAAAATTAAAGCTGCAAAACCAAAACCCATAATTGCCATTCCTGTGGCTAAACCACGTCTGTCTGGAAACCATTTTACCAATGTACTTACAGGTGTTATGTATCCCAAACCTAAACCAATTCCACCAATAACACCATAACACAAGTAGAATAACCATAAAGATTCTATTTGGACAGCCAACCCTGATCCTAATATTCCTACTCCGTAGAAAATTCCGGCAGTAGTTCCACTAATTTTTGGTCCCACTTTTTCTACCCATCTTCCTAAAAAAGCTGCTGATAATCCTAGTAATAAAATAGCAATTTTAAATGCCCATTTTATCACACTTCCTTCGACTTCAAATACGTCTTTTACGGGGTTTGTCATTACAGAATAAGCATATACAGATCCAATAGAAATGTGAATTCCCACAGCTGATGCAGCAATAAGCCATCTGTTTTTTAATTTTTTTGAATTCATAATAAAATTCTTTAGTTAATTTTTACTTTTTTAAAGTAGTTACTCAAGATACTTGATGCTTCCTTTAGTTCTTCTTGGGTGTTTTCTCTAGCACCTTTTAATTGATATTCCCATCCTAAAGCTTCCCATTTATGGATGCCTAATTTATGATAAGGTTGTAATTCTATTTGTTCTATGGTTTTATAATCTTTGAAATAATTTCCTAATTGATGCAATAGTTCGGGTGTATTAGTAATTCCTGGAATTAATACATAACGTAACCACATTTTTTTGCCAGATGCTTCTCTGTGTTTCGCAAAATTAAAAGTCGTTTCCTTGTTTTGGACCCCAGTAATTTTTCGAAAACCTTCTTCAGTCATATGTTTTATATCTAGCATCACCAAATCCGCATAATTGTCTAACAATTCTATTGCTGGATGATTTAATAAACGTCCATTGGTATCTAAATTGGTATGAATACCTTCTTCTTTTAATCGTTTAAAAAAAGGGACTAAGTTGTGAGCTTGTAACAAAGGTTCTCCTCCAGATACAGTTACACCGCCTTTATCACCAAAATAGGACTTCATATTTACTGCTTTTTTTACCAAATCTTCGATATGAATTTCTTCGCCTCCATGAGTATCTATAGTGTCTGGATTATGACAATATTGACACTTTAATTTACATCCTTGTAAAAAAACCACCATTCTAATCCCTGGACCATCATGAGTTCCAAAAGATTCTATCGAATGCACATTTAATATGTTCTCTTTTATTTTGATAACGCTAAGTTTTAATTGGAAAAGAAAGGGGTTCAAAAAATACTTGATGTGCTTTTCTTCCTGAAAAGCGAACTCGATAATGAGTTAGTTCTATTTTTTGAACCCCTAAGAAAATACATAAAAGGACTACATAGATCCGTGGAAAGAACGTGAAATTACTTCCATTTGTTGTTCTTTTGTTAATCGAATAAAATTAACAGCATATCCAGAAACTCTTATAGTTAATTGGGGGTGGTTTTCTGGATGCTCCATGGCATCTAATAAAGTTTCTTTGTCTAATACATTAACATTTAAGTGTTGTGCACCATGTTCGAAATAACCATTTAAAGACGCTACTAAGTTGTCTATTCTATCTTCTTTAGTAGCTCCTAAAGACTTAGGAACAATAGAGAATGTATTAGAGATTCCGTCTTGAGAATCTTTGTAATCAATTTTTGCTACAGAGTTTAAGGAAGCAATTGCACCATTTGTGTCTCGCCCATGCATTGGGTTTGCACCAGGAGCAAAAGGAACACCTAAAGCTCTACCATCTGGAGTTGCTCCAGTTTTCTTACCATAAACTACATTAGAAGTGATGGTTAATACGGACATTGTTGGGTCTGCATCTTTGTATACTTTTAACTTTTTTAATTCATTATTAAAGTCTTCTACAGCATTGTGAGCGAAAATATCCACTCTATCATCGTCATTTCCATATTTAGGGAAATCACCATCAATTTTAAAATCTACAGTTAAACCTTCTTCATTTCTAATTGGAGTAACTTTGGCATATTTTATAGCTGCTAAAGAATCTGCTACAATTGATAAACCTGCAATACCGTATGCGATATTAATTTCTGGATTAGTATCAATTAAAGCCATTTGTGCTTTTTCGTAGTAATATTTGTCGTGCATATAATGAATGATATTCATTGCGTCATTGTACACTTTAGCTACTTTAGTCATCGCGATTTTAAAGTTTTTCATCACGTTGTCAAAATCCAATACTTCGCAAGTACAAGGTTCAATACCATCTACCATTTGAGTTCCTGTGATTTCACATTTACCACCATTAATAGCTAATAATAGTGTTTTAGCTAAGTTAGTTCTTGCTCCAAAAAATTGAATTTGTTTCCCTATTTCTTGATACGAAACACAACAAGCAATTCCATAATCATCAGAACCTCTTAACTCACGCATTAAATCATCGTTTTCAAATTGAATTGAAGAAGTATCAATAGAAACTTTAGCACAGAAATTTTTAAAATTTTGAGGTAAAGTTGGAGACCATAATACTGTAATATTTGGCTCTGGTGATGGACCTAAGTTGTATAAAGTATTTAAGAAACGATACGCAGTTTTAGTAACTTTTGTTCTTCCATCATTTAACATTCCACCAATAGCCTCTGTTACCCAAGTTGGGTCTCCAGCAAAAATTTCATCATAGGCAGCCATACGTAAGTGACGTACCATTCTTAACTTCATAACGAATTGATCAATGTATTCTTGCGCCTCATCTTCTGTGATTACACCATTCTCAATATCTTTTTCAATAAAGATATCTAAGAAGGTAGATACATTACCCAAAGACATTGCAGCTCCATCTTGTTCTTTTACAGCCGCTAAATACGCCATGTAAGTCCATTGAACAGCTTCTTGTGCATTAGTCGCAGGACGATTTAATTCTAAACCATAATGATTACCCATTGTAATCATATCTTTTAAAGCTCTAATTTGCTCAGAAACCTCTTCTCTTAGTCGAATTACTGCGTCTGACATCGGACCTTCTATGTTGTTTAGGTCTTCTTTTTTTACTTCAATTAATTTATCAATACCATATAAAGCAACACGTCTATAATCACCTATAATTCTTCCACGTGCATAGTTATCTGGTAATCCAGTTAAAAATCCTAAAGAACGGAATTTTCTAATTTCAGCATTGTAGGCATCAAATACACCGTCATTATGTGTTTTTACATATTTTGTAAATAACTCATTAATTTCTTCACTAGGTTTTAAACCATGTTCCTGTAGTGCTTTTTGAACTACTTTGTAACCTCCAAAAGGCTTCATGGCTCTTTTTAGTAAACCATCGGTTTGTAAACCAACAATTACTTCATTTTCTTTATCAATATAACCTGCACCAAAACTAGCAACTCCAGAAATAGTTTCTGTATCAACTGAATGTACACCATTGTTTTGTCTTTCTTGTTTCATACCCTCTTTACAAACTTCCCAAAGTTTTTGGGTTTTTTGAGTTGGGCCAACTAAAAAAGTATCGTCTCCATAAAAAGGAGTTATGTTCTTAAAAACAAAATCTCTGACATTAATACTCGTGTTCCAGATACCTTGTTTAAATTCTTGTTCTTGTGGTTTTTCTAAGATTGCCTCTAATTCCATGATTTTATGTATTTAATATTTTATGTATTCTAAATTCTATAACAAATTTACCTTTGAAACCGTTTTTAAAATATGATAAAAGTTAGGTTTTTAAATTATTTAAGAAATCGTTGTAGTAAGTTTAAGTCTGATTTTGAGAAAGTTAAAACTTGGTAATTACTGTTTTAAATAAATAACTACATTTGCAAAAAAAAATAAGTTTAACCTAATTCGTATAGCATGCAACTGTACAATAAGTTAAGCGCTAAAGAACGCGCTGCATTAATTGATGAAGCTGGTAAAGATCGCATCACTATTTCTTTTTATCAATACCATCAAATAAAAAACCCACAGATTTTTAGAGACAAATTATTTTTAGAATGGAACCTTTTAGACGTTTTAGGAAGGACTTATGTTTCTTATGAAGGCATAAATGCCCAAATTTCGGTTCCCTCAGAAAATTTTTTGGACTTAAAAGAGCAATTAGATAGTATTTCTTTTTTAAAAGGAATTCGGTTGAATGTTGCTATTGAGCATGATAATAAATCATTCTTAAAACTAAAAGTAAAGGTTCGTAACAAAATTGTTGCAGATGGTTTAAATGATGAAACTTTTGATGTTACCAACAAAGGTGTGCATTTAAATGCTAAAGAATTTAATAAAATGTTAGCGAATCCGGATACGGTTTGTGTGGATATGCGTAATCATTACGAAAGTGAAATAGGCCATTTTGATGGTGCAGTAACTCCTGATGTAGATACTTTTAGAGATTCATTAGATATTATAGAAGAAGATTTAAAAGACCACAAAGAAGACAAAAATTTGTTAATGTATTGCACTGGTGGTATTCGTTGTGAGAAAGCATCTGCTTATTATAAACATAGAGGGTTTAAAAATGTTTTTCAATTAGAAGGCGGTATTATTGAATATACACGTCAGGTAAAAGAAGAAGGTTTAGAGAATAAGTTTTTGGGAAAGAATTTTGTGTTTGATCATAGAAGGGCAGAAAAAATTTCTGAAGATGTTATTGCTAATTGCCATCAATGTGGAAAACCATGCGATACGCACACCAATTGTGCTAACGAAGCCTGTCATTTGTTGTTTATTCAGTGTGATGAATGCTCAGAAAAAATGGAAAATACATGTTCTACAGATTGTCAAGAAATTATTCATTTGTCTTATGAAGAGCAAAAAGAATTGCGAAAAGGTAAAGGGAATAGCAATAAGATTTTTAAAAAAGGACGTTCAGAAAAATTGAAATTCAAAAACTAAGAAGATGCAAAAGATTGAATTAATGGCACCTGCAGGCAACTTCGAAAGTTTACAAGCTGCTTTAGACAATGGTTGTGATTCTATTTATTTTGGAGTTGAACAACTTAACATGCGTGCAAGAGCATCTATCAATTTTACCTTAGACGATTTAGAAGAGATTTCTAAAAGGTGTATTGCCAAAAATGTTCGTACCTATTTAACGCTAAATACTATTGTATACGATCATGATTTATCCATCGTAAAAACCTTGATTAAAAAAGCAAAGGAAGCAAATATTACCGCTGTAATTGCTATGGATCAAGCAGTAATTGCTATGGCTAGAGAACAACAAATGGAGGTGCATATTTCTACACAAATTAATATCACAAATATAGAAACTGTAAAGTTTTACGCACTATTTGCAGATACTATAGTATTGAGTAGAGAGTTGAGTTTACGTCAAGTAAAAAAAATAACCCAGCAAATAGAAAAAGAGCAAATAAAAGGACCTTCTGGAAGATTGGTTGAGATAGAGATTTTTGGTCATGGAGCTTTGTGTATGGCCGTTTCTGGGAAATGTTACATGAGTTTGCATTCAGCAAATTCATCTGCAAATAGAGGTGCTTGTAAACAAAATTGCAGAAAAAAATATACAGTTATCGATCAAGAAACTGGCTTTGAAATGGAGTTGGATAATGAATATATTATGTCTCCAAAAGACTTATGCACAATCGATTTTTTAGACAAAGTAGCTGATGCAGGTATTAAAGTTTTAAAAATTGAAGGTAGAGGTAGAGCTCCAGAATATGTAGCTAAAGTAATCAAATGTTATAGAGATGCTATTGATAGTCTTGCAAACGAAACCTACAATAAAGAAAAAGTAATTTCATGGATGCAAGAATTAGAAAAAGTCTACAATCGTGGTTTTTGGAATGGGTATTATCTAGGACAAAAACTAGGAGAATGGAGTAAAGAATCTGGGTCTCATGCCACACAAAAGAAAGTATATTTAGGTAAAGGAGAACATTATTTTGACAAAGCAAAAATTGGGCAGTTCAAGATAGATGCTTATGATGTTAATGTTGGTGATACGATTTTAATTACGGGACCAACAACGGGTGCCAAAGAAATGGAATTGAAAGAAATGTTTGTAAACGATAAACCTTCTGAGAAAGCCACAAAAGGAGATGAGGTTACTATGAAACTCGATTTCAAAATCAGACGTTCAGACAAGTTGTATAAAATTGTAAAAACAGAATTTTCTCAGAATTAATGGTTGTTATTACACTTCAAAGAAATAAATGTATTGGCTGCAATTACTGTGTAGAGTTAGCGCCAGAACAATTTCAAATGTCAAAAAAAGACGGCAAAACGGTCTTATTACATGCTATAGAAAAAAAAGGCTTTTTCACTATAAAATCTTTTGATGAATCTATTTTTGACACCTCAGTGGAAGCCAAAAAAGCATGCCCTGTTAAAATTATTGAAGTAAAAAGAATATAAAACCCTGTTTCTTAACACAAATAACAAAGTTTAACACTAATTCTAATTCTATTCATACAAATTCTAAAGTCAAGATTTAATGGCTAGTCTTTAAAACTATATTTGTTGTGTTGTTAAATAAAAAGAGTTGAGATAACTTTTAATAATCTATTTTTTCATTCTTTAAGAATACGTATATTTACGAATTAGACTTTGTTAAGTTGTTAATTTCTATCAACTTGATAATCAATTTATGAATCAAAAGTTTTTTAACTTTTAGAAGGTGTTTTTTAGTCTTATCACTAAAAACTAATAGCTAAAATCTAAAAACGATATAATATATTTACTTACATGGCATGTGGAAGTTGCGGTACAACAGAAAACGGAGTACCAAGAGGGTGTAAAAGTAATGGTAATTGCGGAACAGGAACTTGCGGAAGCGGTAGCAATAAATTAGCCGTTTTCGATTGGTTGTCTAATATGACGTTACCAAGTGGACAAGAAAGATTTAACATTTTTGAAGTCCGATTTAAAAACGGTAGAAAGCATTTTTATAAAAATCCAGATAATTTGCCAATCACAATGGGAGACATTGTGGCTGTAGAAGGAAATCCTGGTCATGATATTGGAACAGTTTCTTTAGCTGGAGAATTGGTGAAAGTACAAATGAAGAAACGTGAGGTTTCTTCAGATAGTGAAGATGTAAAGAAAATCTATAGGAAAGCAACCCAAAAAGATATTGATATTTGGCAAAAGGCCAGAGCAAGAGAAGAAGAAACACAACGTAGAGGAAGAGAAATTTTAGGACGCTTAGGTCTACAAATGAAATTGTCTGATGTAGAGTTTCAAGGAGATGGTAACAAAGCTACTTTTTATTACACAGCAGACGCAAGAGTAGACTTTAGACAGTTAATTAGAGATTTAGCAAGTGCATTTTCTATTCGGGTAGAAATGAAACAAGTAGGTGCAAGACAGGAAGCCGCTAGATTAGGTGGTGTGGGTTCTTGTGGTAGAGAATTGTGTTGTTCTACTTGGCTGACAGATTTTAGAAAAGTTACTACTTCTGCTGCTCGTTATCAACAATTATCATTGAATCCATTAAAGTTAGCAGGACAATGTGGAAAGCTTAAATGTTGTTTAAATTTTGAGTTAGATACCTATTTAGATGCTTTAAAACCATTTCCAAAACAAGACGTGGTTTTAAAAACAGAAAAAGGAGAAGCTGTTTTTGTAAAAATGGATATTTTTAAAAATCATCTTTGGTACACATATAAAGAAGAGCGTTTTAAATGGTTTAGACTTACTTTAGAACAAGTTTTAGAAATTATAGAACTGAATAAAAATAATGAGAAATCTGCTACGTTAGAAGAATACGAATCTGATGTTGTAATTCCAGAAAAAGTTGATTTTGAGGATGCAGTTGGTCAAGATAGTTTAACTCGTTTTGATGCGCCAAAGAAAAGCAAACGAAATAGAAATAACAGAAATAAAAGAAAGAAAAAACCTGTTGTTGGCGCAAATAATAATCAGCAGAAACCAAATCAAAAAAGAAAACCTCAAGGGAATAAGCAGAGTAATCAACAGAAAATCAAACAAAAAGGGAATCAAAGTACCCAAAAAGGAGAGGTTAAAAAGAATAACAAACCAAGAAGGAATAACAGAAATCGCAACAATAATAACAACCAAAATGGCAACAATTCTGAAAAGAAATAGACTTTCTTTTTTTTTAGGATTTCTTTTTTTGATATTTTCTTGTGATGATAAAACTGATTTTAATCAATATAAATCAATAGGCACAGAAGGTTGGAAAACAAATGAAAAAGTTTACTTTGAGTTTAATGTAATAGATACCCTTTCGCAGAAAAATCTTTTTATCAATATTAGAAATAATAACAGCTATGAGTTTAGCAATTTGTATTTAATTACAGAATTGAATTTTCCAAATGGAACTGTAATAATAGATACTTTGCAATATGAAATGGCAAATGAAACTGGAGAGTTTTTAGGCTCAGGTTATACAGAAATAAAAGATAATAAATTATTCTACAAAGAAGAAAAGACGTTTCCTGTTACTGGACAATACATGTTTACTGTGCGTCATGCTATGCGAAAAAATGGAGAAGTTAATCCGATTGGACATTTAAAAGGAATCCAAGATGTTGGTTTTAGCATCGAAAAATTAGATTAGATTCTCGATTTCACGGAAATGATAAAAAATATGAAATTTCGACTATGTCGAAAAACTAAATTAAAATGACAAAAAAGAAAACAACAAATTTTAAAAAATATATAAAATGGTTTTGGATGTTTGTCCTTGGAGGATTCTCATTTATAATACTATTATTTTTATTTGCTTCATGGGGTTTTTTAGGAGCATTACCCACTTTTGAAGAATTAGAAAACCCGGAAAATAATTTAGCAACTGAAGTTATTTCTGCCGATGGAAAAACGTTAGGAAAATACGCAACAGAAAATAGAACTCCTATAAAATATAAAGATTTACCACAAAATATAGTTAATGCATTAGTAGCAACTGAAGACGAACGTTTTTACGAACATTCTGGTATCGATTTTTATAGTACAGCAAGAGCCGTTTTAAAACCAGGTAGTGGAGGAGCAAGTACAATTACTCAGCAATTAGCAAAAATGTTATTTACTGGTAGAGCTTCTAGAAATATCTTTTTAAGATTGGGTCAAAAGGTAAAAGAATGGGTGGTAGCTACTAAATTAGAAAGACAATATACCAAAAATGAAATTCTAACAATGTACTTAAATAAGTACGACTTTTTAAATCGGGCAGTTGGTATTCGTTCTGCAGCACGTATTTATTTTGGTAAAGAACCTAAAGATTTAGATATAGAAGAATCTGCAATGTTGGTTGGTATGTTAAAAAACTCGTCGCTTTACAATCCTTTACGAAGAGAAGAAAGAGTAAAACAACGTAGAAATGTAGTTTTAAAACAAATGAATAGAAGTGAGTTTATTACACTTCAAGAAAAAGATTCTTTACAAAAATTAGAGTTGGGTTTAGATATTCATAGAGAAGGTCATAGTGATGGTTATGCAACTTATTTTAGAACGCATTTACAAAAAGTTTTAAGAAAATGGGTAAAAGAAAACCCAAAACCAAATGGAGAACAATACAATATTTTTAGAGACGGATTAAAGATTTATGTAACTATAGATTCTAGGATGCAAAAATATGCAGAAGAAGCCATTCAAGAACATATGTCTAATCTTCAAAAATATTTTTTTAAAGAACAAAAAAGAAATAAAACAGCACCTTTTTATGATTTAGATAAAAGTGAAATTAATACAATAATAATTAGAGCAAAGAAAAACTCAGATAGGTATAAGCGATTAAAATTAGCTGGTAAATCAGAAAAGGAAATTGATAAAATTTTCAATAAAAAAACAAAAATGAGTGTGTTCTCTTGGAAAGGAAATATTGACACTATCATGTCTCCTAATGATTCAATAAGATACTATAAATATTTCTTACGCTCAGGATTATTATCAATAGAACCTCAATCAGGTCATATAAAAGCTTGGGTAGGTGGTATTGATAACAAACACTTTAAATATGATGCGGTTGCTCAACAAAAAAGACAAGTAGGTTCAACTTTTAAACCCTTTGTTTATGCAACAGCTATCAATCAATTAAAAATGTCTCCCTGTGATGAATATCCAAATACACCCTATACAATTCCTAAAGGAAAATATGGAATCCCAAAAGAATGGACTCCTAAGAATTCTGATGACAAGTATGGAGGAATGTTAACCTTAAAAGATGGTTTAGCTGGTTCTATAAATACGATGTCTGCAAGATTAATAGATATGGTATCACCAGAGAATGTTGTTCGTTTGGCAAAATCTTCTGGAATAGAAAGTGAGATTCAGGCGAATCCTTCTATAGCATTAGGTTCTGTAGATTTATCATTGATAGAAATGGTAAGTGCTTACTCTACTTTTGCCAATAAAGGACTACGAGTAGAGCCAATGATTTTAACAAGAATAGAAGATAAAAACGGAACAGTTTTACAAGAATTTACTCCAAAAACCAAAGAGGTTTTAAGTGAGGAATCTGCTTACGTGATTTTAGATTTATTAAAAGGAGTAACACAATCTGGATCTGGTGTTCGTTTGCGTTTACCTTGGAAAAAACCAGATTATGTTACAGGTCATCCTTATAAATTTGATAATCCAATAGCTGGAAAAACTGGAACAACTCAGAATCAATCTGATGGTTGGTTTATGGGAATTGTACCCAATTTAGCAACTGGAGTTTGGACAGGTGGAGAAGATAGAGCAACACATTTTGCAGGTATTACCAAAGGTCAAGGAGCAACAATGTCATTACCTTCTTGGGCTTTATTTATGCAAAAATGTTATGCTGATAAAACCTTGAGTGTTAGTAAAGAAGATTTCGAAAAACCAGAAAATCTTACAATTAATATTAATTGTGGTGATAATAAGGATGAGAAAGAAGATGTCAAAAAAGAGCAAATTTTAGAAGAAGATACAGATTTTTAAGGTTTTATTAGGAGCATTATTTTAAACTTATTTTTAGAATCTTATTATTTTTATTCACCATAAAACAATAAATATGATAAACAAAAAAGTAGACAATGTACAAGAAGCTTTACAAGGTGTAAAAAGTGGAATGACATTAATGTTAGGCGGTTTTGGTTTATGTGGTATTCCAGAAAATGCAATATCAGAATTGGTGAGATTAGATATAAGAGAGGTAACTTGTATTTCTAATAATGCTGGTGTAGATGATTTTGGATTAGGACTTTTATTGCAAAATAAACAAATTAAAAAAATGATATCTTCATATGTAGGTGAAAATGATGAATTTGAACGCCAAATGTTATCAGGAGAATTAGAGGTCGAGTTAACTCCTCAAGGAACTTTAGCAGAAAAATGTAGGGCAGCTCAAGCAGGTTTTCCTGCATTTTACACACCAGCAGGTTATGGAACTGAAGTTGCAGAAGGAAAAGAAACAAGAGAGTTTGATGGAAAAATGTATGTTTTAGAACCGGCTTTTAAAGCAGATTTTGCTTTTGTAAAAGCTTGGAAAGGAGATGCTGCTGGGAATTTAGTTTTTAAAGGAACTTCAAGAAACTTTAATCCAAACATGTGTGGAGCTGCAACAATTACTGTCGCAGAAGTAGAAGAGCTTGTTCTAGTTGGAGAATTAAACCCAAATAATATTCATATTCCTGGAATATTTGTACAAAGAATATTTCAAGGAAAGCACTACGAGAAAAGAATTGAACAACGAACAGTAAGACAAAAACAATAGTTATGGCTTTAGATAAAAACGGAATCGCAAAGCGAATAGCTCAAGAAGTTCAAGATGGATTTTATGTAAATTTAGGAATCGGTATTCCAACATTAGTGGCTAATTATGTGAGAGATGATATAGAAGTTGAGTTTCAGTCTGAAAATGGTGTTTTAGGTATGGGTCCTTTTCCTTTTGAAGGTGAAGAAGATGCAGATATTATAAATGCTGGTAAGCAAACGATAACTACAATGCCAGGAGCTAGTTTTTTTGATTCTGCAACAAGTTTTTCGATGATTAGAGGTAAACACGTTCACTTAACCATTTTAGGAGCCATGGAAGTTGCTGAGAATGGAGATATTGCCAATTGGAAAATTCCCGGGAAAATGGTAAAAGGTATGGGTGGTGCTATGGATTTAGTGGCATCTGCAGAAAACATTATTGTAGCGATGATGCACACCAATAAAAGAGGCGAATCTAAATTGCTAAAAAAATGCTCTTTGCCTTTAACTGGTGTTGGTTGCGTAACAAAAATCGTAACCAATTTAGCTGTGATTGAAGTTAAAAATAGTGCTTTTCATTTATTAGAAAGAGCTCCAGGAGTTACTGTAGAAGAAATTCAAAATGCAACAGAAGGCACTTTAATTGTAAATGGAGAAATACCAGAAATGGACGTTTAATTTTTTTAAATGTTTTTAACAGTTAGAGTCTAGGCTAGAACTAAAAAAATATTTAAGAAAGAGGTTTCTTCTTTAAGATAAAATAAATATGAAAATAATATCATACAACGTAAACGGAATTAGAGCAGCACTAAAAAAAGGTTTTTTAGACTGGTTACAAGCTGCTAATCCAGATGTAATTTGTATACAAGAAACCAAAGCTCATAAAGAACAACTTGATTTGACACTATTTGAAGAAGCTGGATACCCTTTTCATTATTGGTTTTCAGCTCAAAAAAAAGGTTATTCTTCAGTAGCTATTTTTTGCAAAGAAAAACCAAATCATATCGAATACGGTACAGGAATTGAAACTATGGATTTTGAAGGTAGAAATTTACGTGTAGATTATGATAATGTTTCTATAATGAGTCTCTATTTACCATCTGGAACAAACTTAGATAGGTTGAACTTCAAGCTAAATTATATGGATGAATTTCAAGTATATATCAATAATTTAAGAAAAGAAATTCCAAATTTAGTAATCTGTGGAGATTACAATATTTGTCACGAAGAAATGGATATTCATAATCCAAAAATGAAAGGAGTTTCAGGGTTTTTACCAGAAGAACGTCAATGGATTGGAGAGTTTATTCAAAGCGGATTTGTAGATAGTTTCAGATATCTAAATCCTGATAAACGAGAATATTCTTGGTGGAGTTACAGAGCCAATGCAAGAGCAAACAATAAGGGTTGGCGTTTAGATTATGCGATGGTTACAAAACCTTTAAAAGATAAGATTACCAGAGCCTATATTTTACCAGAAGCAAAACACTCAGATCATTGTCCAATTGCTTTAGAACTGGATTTTTAAGATTATGAAAAAGTTTTTCCCCTTCTTATTTTTTACAATTTCATTTTTTTCGCAAGAGAAAGACAGTATCCAAATTCTTAAAAAAGATTCCCTATTCATTACTAATGATTCTATAAAAATAATTGCGCCCGATTTATTTTCTGATGAAGATTTAAGAACAATAGATAGTTTGCTAATTGAAGATAAATTTGATTCAGATTTAATAGATACTTTGGAGTATATTATTAACGATAAGGATATTATTGGAAATACAAAAACAGCAGTTACAACAGGTTTATTAAAAAAACGTCTCTCTAATTTAAACCAAAGTACACCTTTTAATTTAGGGTATAATCCCTCTTTAGAAAAGGTAATTAATAGTTATTTATTGTATCGAAAAAAATATTATCCAGCATTAATCGCGAAAGCAAAATATTATTTTCCGATGTTTGAGCAATATCTAGATCAATATGATATTCCTTTAGAAATGAAATATTTAGCTATAGTAGAATCTGCTTTAAAGCCTAGAGCTAGGTCAAGAGTTGGAGCATCTGGGTTATGGCAATTTATGTATGGTACAGGGAAACAGTTCGATTTAAAAGTGAGCTCTTATGTTGATGAACGATATAATCCTGTAAAATCAACTATTGCTGCCTGTAAATATTTAAGTCAGTTGTACAAAATTTTTGGAGATTGGGATTTGGCTTTGGCAGCATACAATTCTGGACCAGGAAATGTAACAAAAGCGATAAAACGATCTGGCGGATATAAAAATTATTGGAATATTAGACCTTTTTTACCAAGAGAAACGGCAGGTTATGTTCCAGCTTTTTATGCAACAATGTATATTTTCGAATATGCTAATGAACATAGAATTTATTCAGAATTACCGAAGCTTTTTAGTTTTCAAACAGATACAATTCGAATAAAAAGAACCCTTAGTTTTGATCAAATTACAGAAACTATAGGAGTTGATGAAGAAGTATTAACTTTTTTAAACCCGGAATATAAATTAAATATTATTCCTTTTGTAGAAGGAAGAAATTATGCGTTAAGGTTACCAATCACAAAAGTGATTTCTTTTTTAAATAAAGAAAAAGAATTGTATGCATTAGCAGAAGCAGACGATGCTAAAAGAGAAAAACCTTTGGCTAAATACTTTGAAATGGATAAACGTATTCGTTACAGCGTTAAAAGTGGAGATTTTTTAGGTAAGGTAGCCAACAGATATGGTGTGCGTGTAAGCGATTTAAAACGATGGAATCGTTTAAAAACAAGTCGTTTAAGCATAGGGCAGCGATTGTATATTTATCCAAAAAAAGTTCCTTTTTCTACAAGTAAACCAATAGTTAAAAGAGATAAAGGTCTATCCAGTAATTCAGGAAAAAAAGGAAAGCACGAAATTTATATTGTTCAAAAAGGAGACTCACTTTGGAGTATTTCTCAAAAATTTAAAAATGTTTCTGTGGACAAACTAAAAAAATGGAACAATATTTGGAGTGCTAAAGATTTAAAACCTGGAACTAAACTTAAAATATTTAAAAGTTAATCTTATGAAAAAAATATATTCTTTAATAGCAGTTACTTTTCTTTTGTTTTCTTGTGGAGGTAATGATAAGTTTGTGTTAAGAGGCTCTGTAGGGAAAGTGAATAAAGTAATGGTTGTTACAGACATTAATTCATGGGACGGAGATATTGGGAAAGAAATTCGAAACTCTTTTGGCGAGTTAGTTGTTGGTTTACCTCAACCAGAACCTACACTGTCAGTTTCTCAAATTGCTCCTAACGGATTTGGAAAAATGATGAAAGTTTCTAGAAATATTATGATTATTGGCGTTAGTGATGAAGATAAGTTTTTTATAAAAAATAATGTTTATGCTCAACCTCAAACGGTAGTTTATGTTTATGGTAAGGATAAAGAAAGTGTTATAAAGGTATTTCAAAAACACCAAAAAGAAATTATAGATACTTTTTTAGATGCAGATATTAAGATGCTACAAACACAGTTTAAAAAAACAAAATTAGATGATACTCAATATAAAACCCTTCAAAAATTAGGGATTTCATTAACTATACATAAAAAGTTTAATACAGTAGACGATACTGGAGATTTTCTATGGTTACGTCAACATTTAAAAAGTGGTATTGCTAAAACAGGTAGTAATAATATCTTGGTGTATTCAGTTCCATTAGAAAATGAAACTACTGTATCAGATAGTATCGTTGCTGTAAGAAATAGAATTGGTAAGAAATATATTCCAGGTTCAGACCCAGAAACAATGCATATGATTACAGAAGAAGCCTATACACCATCTACTTTTGATGCAATTATTGACGGAAAAAAAGCATTTGAAACACGTGGAAAGTGGGAAGTTAAAAACGATTTTATGGCAGGGCCTTTTTTAAATTATACTGTAATTGATAAAAAGAACAATAGACTAGTAGTTTTTGAAGGATTTACTTATGCACCTTCTGTAAATAAAAGAGCATTTTTGTTTGAACTAGAAGCAATTGCGAAGTCGATGAAGATTCAGTAAAAGTGTTTTTTAAAAGAAAATATCAACGAAACAAAACGCCTGCAAAAATTATGGGTTCTAGATTTTTGCCCATTTTTTTGTTAATATTTATTTTATTTACATATGGTTTCTCTAGTTCTTATGATTCATCTTGGAATTTTGATTGGAATGGAATTCGACCACAAATTAAAGATGCTGTTTTAGCTTTAAAAAATTATGGTCAGATATCTTTTGGAAGTAGAGGTAATGGGAAAATTGAAACTGTACAGTTTAATAGACAAATATGGATTTCAAAAAATGCTTTTAACTATGAATTGACTAATCTTTTAGATTATCCAGATGGTACAGTAAAAGGGTTAAGTTATCAAGCACTTTTAAGAAAGAACAAGAAATTAAAATTTCAACTTCTAAAAAGAGCTTTAAACGATAGTATAGCTTTTGTTCATTTTCAAATGGGTTGTGTAGGAAGTAGTCTTATGTTAAATGAATACCTTTCTTTTTTTACTTTTGATGAATTTCATAAAAATGATTATTCTCATTTAAGAGAAAATTTGACTGAAAGAGAGTTTATTGAGCTCAAAACTTTATTCATTAATAGAAAAAGGAAAGAAGAGTATTTTCAGAATTTGTACAAACAGACAATAAGGTAGTAAGTAAATTTTACTAGATATTAACCATCAATTTCAGATTTCTTATATTTGGTATTCAACCAAAAACTTTTTTATCATGGAAATGAATATTTTATTTATTGCAATTGCAGCTTTAGTCCCTTTAGTAATGGGGTTTGTCTGGTATGGACCACTATTTGGAAATGCTTGGATGAAAGAAATGGGATTCTCGAAAGAATCTATGGAAGGTCAAAATATGACAAAAATATTTATATTATGTCTTATCTTTAGCTTCTTATTGGCTTTTATCTTACAAACTTTAGTAATACACCAATGGGGTGTTTATTCTTCTTTAATGGGAGAACCTGGTTTTGCAGAAGGAGCAACAGGAGAGGCTACAACTTACTTTAATAATTATATGGAAACTTATGGAGACCGTTTTAGAACCTTTAAGCATGGTGCGCTACATGGTTCTATTTTAGGATTGTTTTTAGTATTGCCAATCTTAGCTATTATTGCAATGTTCGAAAAGAAAAGTGCAAAATACATTGCTATAAATGCAGGATATTGGATTGTAACACTAGCAATAATGGGAGGAATTGTCTGCCAATGGGTATAATGCAAGGTATATGAATTAAAAAAAACCACGCAATTAACGTGGTTTTTTTCTAAACTTAAATTTTGATTAGTTTAATATCCAACTTTAGCACGAACTCTATGCAAAACATCATTGGCAACTAGAGTTGCCTTTTTTGCTCCAAGTTGTAAAGCTTCATCAATCTCATGTTTGTTTTCCATAAAATGATGATAACGTCCTCTAACAGTAGTAAATTTATCTATAATTAATTCGTATAAAGCTTGTTTAGCATGCCCATAACCGTAATTTCCACCTTCATAATTTGCTCTCATTTCTGCAATTTGAGCATCAGAAGCTAGTAGTTTATACAAAGCAAAAACATTATCAGTATCAGGATCTTTTGGCTCTTCCAAACCTTTACTGTCGGTCTTAATACTCATTATTTGTTTTCTTAACTTTTTATCAGCTAAGAAAATATTAATAATATTATTTCTAGATTTACTCATCTTTTCTCCATCAGTTCCAGGAACTAATTTAGTGTGTTCTTGTATTTTTGCTTCTGGAGCTACCAAAGTTTCTCCAACAACATTATTTAATCTATTCGCAACATCACGTGTCATTTCTAAATGTTGTAATTGATCTTTTCCCACAGGAACAATTTCTGCATCATACAACAAAATATCAGCAGCCATTAACATAGGATAGGTAAATAAACCAGAGTTTACATCTGCTAAACGATCTGCTTTATCTTTAAAACTGTGTGCTAATGTTAAACGTTGGTATGGGAAAAAGCAGCTCAAATACCAAGATAATTCTGTTACTTGAGGAATATCACTCTGCCTGTAAAAAACAGTTTTATTAATGTCTAAACCACATGCTAACCAAGTTGCAGCTGTACTATAAGTATTTTCTCTTAGCTGATTTCCATCTTTAATTTGTGTTAAAGAATGCATATCTGCAATAAATAAAAAAGCTTCATTTTCTGGGTTATTAGCCATTTCTATGGCAGGTAAAATAGCACCCAATAAATTTCCCAAATGTGGTGTTCCAGTACTTTGTACACCCGTTAAAACTCTAGACATAATTTTATTTTCTCTTTTTTTATATATGTAAGATAGAAAAACCATCTACGATGACAAAAGTAAGGTTTTGATTGATAAAATCCATCAAACAAAAGAATATTACTACATTTGGTTTTAAATGATTTTTATTTATATCAAGTTAACATATAATTAAAATTATGAAATAGCGTTTTAAGATTCTGTGAAGTATATAAAAATTCCTTTTTTATTGATTTGGCGATTGTGGTTTTACATATTAATGTTTACCACAATTATTTTAATGTCTCCTTTATTAATCATTTTTACTGCAAAAGAAGATTACTATCACTTACTCTGGAAACTAGTCAGAATTTGGTCTAAAGTATTAATTTATGGTATGGGTTTTCGACTAGATATTCAGCTTGATCAGGAAATAGAATCTAATAAAAGTTACATGTTTTGTCCTAATCATGCATCACTGATGGACCCATTTATACTAATTGTCTTGAGTAAAAATCCAATAGTTTTTGTAGGGAAAAAAGAGTTAGCACAAATTCCAATTTTTGGTTTTTTTTATAAAAAAACGGTAATAATGGTAGATAGAAGTAGTATAAGAAGTAGAAAAAGAGTATTCGAAATGGCTAAAAAAAGATTACAGAATGGTGTTAGTATGGCAATTTTTCCTGAAGGATTAGTGCCAACCGAAGATGTTATTTTAGCACCTTTTAAAAAAGGTGCTTTTAGTTTGGCTATTGAGTTTCAAATTCCAATTGTTCCTCAAGTCTATTTTGATTGCAAACGTTTATTTTCATGGGACTTTTTAAAAGGTAAACCTGGAGTTTTTAGAGTGCGTCAACATCAATTTATTGCAACCAAAGGGTTAGAAGCTAAAGATATGAAACCACTACAACAAAAAACATTTGAAGTTATTTATGAAGATTTAGTAAATGATAATAAATACATGAAAGACACAAATAGAAAAAAATGAGTAAAAAATTTAATTACAGCTATTCAGAAACTGAAGAACGACTCAATATTTGGTCTCATGGATTTGGTTTTATCATTAGTATAATTGCTTTTCCTTTTCTAATTCTAAAAGCAATCACTTATACAGGTTTCTGGAAACCAACTAGCATAATTATTTATGGTTTAAGTATGATTATTTTATATGCAGCCTCAACTTTTTACCATGCAGCGATAGACCCTAAGAAAAGAAGACGTCTCAATATTTTTGACCATGCAGCAATCTATATATTAATTGCAGGAAGTTATTCTCCTTTTTGTTTGGTAGCTTTAAATTCTAGCCTAGGCTGGTATATGTTTTTAGCCGTTTGGATTTTTGCACTAATAGGCATTGTTTTAAAATTATTTTTTACAGGAAAATATAACAAAGTCTCTACAGCTATGTACTTATTAATGGGTTGGCAAGTTGTTTTTTTTATTAAACCCTTAATGAATGTTCTAAGTGAAAAAGCATTAATTCTACTATTTGTTGGGGGTATTTTTTACACCATTGGTGCAATTCTATATTCTATTAAAAAGCTACCATATAATCACGCTACTTTTCATGTTTTCGTTTTATTAGGAAGTGCAAGTCATTTTTTTGCTATTTATACTTTGTAGTACATTAATTAGCAAATATTTAACGGGGACTCTAAAAAAATAAAAAGTATTCAAAATTTTAGTAATTCATAAAAAAAAATTACTTTTGTAATACTTAATAAAATTGACATATGTTAATTAGTTAAGTATTATAAATCTTATTTAGGGGGTAGGTTTATTAAATTTCCTCGAACTTTTGTTCGAGGTTTTTTTATGACCAATTTTTAAACGGATGCTTGCTAATGCTTGAGTTATAGTATTTTACATTACCTGTAACTTCTTTTCCTAACCAGTTTGGTTTGTCAAATTTTTCATCTTCAGCATCTAATTCAATTTCTGCAATAATTAGACCTTGGTTATCACCAAAAAATTCATCAATTTCAAAAATATGTTTACCTCTTTTGACTAAATACCTTGTTTTATCAATAATTGAGGGCTCGCACAAAAGAAGTAATTTTTCAGCATCTTTGACATCGATTTTTTTTTCCCACTCAAATCTTGATGTTCCAGATGCGTTAGACTTACCTTTAACAGTTATATATGCGCTATTATTCGTAATTCTTACCCTTACATTTCTGTTCTTATTTGTGTTTAAATACCCTTGTTTTATCTGTTTTTTTTGAAAACTTTGCTTTTTGAAATTATCACTTTTAACTAAAAATTTTCGTTCTATTTCAATACTCATAAATTCTTATTGATTTTTGTACTAATGTAAGCTGTTTTATCGTTATTATAACATTAAATAAATATCTTTGAGAATCAAAACTAAACAATGAAAAAACTTATTTTATTTTATTTTTTCTTTCTTAGTGTCCTTTTACATGCTCAGACAAATTATAGCGATTCTTGGGAAGACTTTTATTCATATAATAACGTAAAAGATTTTGTAAAAGTAGATGCTATTATTTATGCTCTAACAGATAATGCAATTTTTACATACAATATTAATAATCAAGAAATAAATAAAATTTCATCAATACAAGGCTTATCTGGAGAAACAACATCTTCAATTTTTTATGATACCCAATTTAAAAGATTGGTAATTGGATACAAAAACGGTTTAGTAGAAGTGGTTGATGAAGATGGAACCATTACAATTTCATCAGATATTGTAAATTTTAATCAATCTGGAGAAAAAAGCATTAACCATATTTCTAAGTTTGATAATAAATTATACTTAGCTACTCCGTTTGCAATTGTAGTGTATGATATCGAAAAGTTAGAATTCGGAGATACTTACTTTATCGGTAACGGCTCAAGAGCAATTAAAATTAATAAAACTGCTATTTTTAATGGAAGCATTGTTGCAGCTACAGGAGATGGACTTTTTACTGCCAATGTTTCTAATAATGCTTTAATAGATTTTAATAATTGGAAGCAAGATTTTTCTGGAAGAAATTTTACAGAAATTACTCAATTTAACAATCAATTATTTGTAATCGAAAATACAAAGTTATATCGTATAAATGGGCAAACGATAACAGAAGCTAGAGATTTTTTTCAAGAAGTAAAAAGTATAAAATCATCAAGCTCTAGACTTTCTGTAGCTTTTAACAATTCTGCGTTAATATTAGATTTAAATTTAAACAATAGTGCTCAATTCTCAAATGCTAGCGATTTTAACTTTACACTAAATACCGCTTTTTTTGATAATGATACAGTGTATCTAGGGTCTAAAGAATTTGGAGTTTTAGTAGCTCAACAAAATCAACCAATTAGTTATTCTGAAATTCATCCAGAAGGACCATTATCGAATGATGTATTTTCAATTGCAGCTCAAAACAATAGTTTATGGGTTGTTTATGGAGGTTATGATGCTACTTATGCCCCGAATTTAAAAGAACAAGGTTTTTCTCATTTTAATGGGGAAAAATGGATTAATACCAGGTATGATCCTAATTTTCCTGTAAGAGATTTAAACTACGTTTCCATAGATCCTAATGCAGAAAATCGTGTATTTATAAGTTCTTTTGGTAGTACAAAAGATGAGAATAGTGTTTCTACAGGTGGTTTGTTAGAAGTAGAAAATAATATTATAAAAACATTTTACAATAATAGAAACAGTACTATTGAGAATTCTAGTTCAGACCCTACCACAGTTAGAATAAGAATTTCAGGGACAGCCTTTGATAATAGTGGAAACTTATGGGTTGCTAATGTTGCTGTTTCAGAAGAACTAAAAAAACTATCATCATCTGGTCAGTGGTCTAGTTACGATTTGTCTTCTATTACTAGTAATCAAATTGCTATTGGTTTAACAGAAATAATTATAGATAATAGTGGTACAAAATGGATTGGAACAAGAAGAAATGGAGTATACGCTTTTAATGAAAACGGAAATAGAAAAAAAGCTCTTGTAACTTCACCTAATGTTGGGAATTTACCAGATTTAAATGTAAGAACTGTAGCTGTAGATGGAAGTAATAGAGTTTGGTTAGGCACTAAATCAGGTTTATCTGTTTATAGTAATGGATCTGGTGTTTTTGATGATAGTACCCCAAACGCAAGACCAGTTGTTATTAATGCCAATGAAGATGGTTTTGGAGATCGATTATTAGGTGATCAAACTGTAAACTCAATTGTAGTAGATGGTGCAGATAATAAATGGTTTGGAACAGATAACGGTGGGGTTATTTATACAAATCCAAATGGACAAACAACCATTGCAAACTTTAGTAAGCAGAATTCACCTTTACCATCTAATAGAATTATTAAAATAGCTGTAGATAATAAAACGGGTAAAGTCTATTTTGCTACTGACAAAGGAATTGTGGCTTACAATAGTAAAGTTGCTCCTTTTGGTGAGGTTTTGGCGGATGTTTATGCATATCCAAATCCAGCTTTAAAAATACATCAAACTGTAACTATTGATGGTAGAAATGGAACACATTTACCAAAAGGGACCAATGTAAAAATTTTAGATGTATCTGGGAACTTAGTTTATGAAACGAATGTAGTTGAAGGACAAGAGTTACAAGGTGGAAAAGTAGTTTGGGATAAAACAAATTTAGCCGGTAATAAGGTTTCTACGGGTGTTTATATTGTCTTATTGTCTAATGATGATGCCTCAGAAAATGCAGTTACTAAAATTGCAATCGTAAATTAGAATGGCAACTGTAACCACTAAAGCAATTGTTTTCAGTACTCTCAAATATAGCGATACTAGTTTAATAGTTAAATGCTATACCCAAGAAGAAGGATTGAAAACGTACATAATTAAAGGAGTTTTAAAAGCTAAAAAAGGTGGAATAAAAGTAGCATATTTTCAACCACTAACGAACCTTAAAATTGTAGCAAATCATAATAACAAAGGAAAGCTTAACACTATAAAAGAGGTACGGATTTCTAACCCTTATAAGACAATTTATAAAGACATTGTTAAACAATCTGTAGTCTTATTTTTATCGGAAGTTTTGACTTATGCGATTAAAGAGGAAGAAAAAAATGAGTTGTTATTTAAGTATATAGAAACTAGTCTTATTTGGTTAGATTTACACAATAAAATAGCTAACTTTCATTTATTATTTTTATTAAACCTAACAAAATATTTAGGGTTTTATCCTGATTTGTCAGAAAAAGAAAAACTAGGATTTAACCTAATTGAAGGTAATTTTACAGAGGTTTCTTCGCAAAAAAGCATCATTTCTGGAAATGAATTTTATCAATTTAAAAAGTTGTTAGGCATACATTTTGATAGTATAGAAAAAGTGTCTTTTAGTAAACAAGAAAGGCAAATAGTTTTAAAAATAATAATTCGATATTTTGAACTACATTTGGATGGATTTAAAAACCCAAAATCGTTACAAATTTTAGAAGCAGTTTTTAGTTGATGAAGTATATAATTTTCGTATTGATTTTTTTAATTTGCGGTGTAACTTTTTCTCAAAAAATCAAAGTTTTAGATCAAAAAACAGGGAAGGTTGTAAAAAATGTTAACGTTTTTAATGAAGCATTAACTATTAATTTATCTTCTGATAAAGAAGGTTTTGTTGTTGTTTCTTCTTTTAAAGAAAAAGAAACAATTATTTTTTCTCATCTTTCCTACGCTATACAAAGAATAAAAAAGAACTCATTAAAAAAACGAAACTATATTGTTTATTTAACAAAACAGTCAGAAGAACTAGATGAAGTTGTTTTATCTGTTTTTAAAAAGGATGAAAAAACAAATAGAATTGCAGAACAGATAGCCGTTTTATCTGCAAAAGATATTCAGAAAGTTTCTCCTCAAACGTCTGCAGATTTATTAGCTACCATACCTGGTATTAAAGTGCAAAAATCGCAATTTGGAGGAGGTAGTCCAGTAATTCGCGGAATGGAATCTAACAGAGTTTTGTTAGTAGTTGATGGAGTTCGAATGAACAATGCCATATACAGAAAGGGACATCTACAAAATTCGATAAGTGTTGCGCCAAATATGTTAGATAAAACCGAAGTTGTTTTTGGGCCATCATCTGTAATTTATGGTTCAGATGCTTTAGGGGGTGTGATTCATTATTATACTAAAACACCAAAAATATCAGAAGATAAGCAAGTTAAAAGTCAGTTGTTTTCTAGGTTTTCAAGCATAAATCACGAAATTACAACGAATGTTTCAGCCGAAGTAAGTTTTAGCAATTGGGCATCTTTTACTAGTATTTCTTATAGTGATTTTGGAGACTTAAAATCGGGTTCAAACAGAACTCATAGTTTTAAAGATTGGGGAAAAGTTTTTTATTATTCAGAAAATGTAAATGGAAATTACAATGCAAATCCAACATTAAATTCTGATACAGAATTATTGAGAAATACTGGTTATAATCAGACAGATGTATTGCAGAAGTTTTATATTCCGTTATCAAAAAACACAGATTTAAAATTTAATTTACAATATTCTACTTCTTCAAATGTACCCCGTTTTGATAGACAAACTGAACTAAAAGATATAACAGATACTTCTTCTTTAAAATTTGCAGAATGGTACTATGGGCCACAAAATAGATTTTTAGTTTCTTCTCAGTTATTGATTAATCCTAATAAAAATTGGCTAGAAAGTGGCGCAATTACGGCTGCTTATCAAAACATAGAAGAAAGTAGAATTCAACGTAAATTTGGTAGTTTAGAGCGATCATATAGAAAAGAAAGTGTTGATGTTTTTAGTTTAAATGGAGATTTTTCTGTGCCTTTAACTAATGATAAAAGTAGAAATCTTTCTTATGGTTTTGAACTTGCTTATAACAATGTTAATTCTAACTCTTATGGAAAAGAATTAAATATTGTAAATGGGGAAATTAAAGGTTTCTCTAACGATTTTAAAGTCCAATCTCGTTATCCAGATGCAGGAAGTAGTTATTTTAGTGCAGCTGCTTATATTGGTTATAGGCAAGATTTAAACAGAAAGTCTACATTAAATTCTGGTATACGTTATACAAATACTCACCTAGAAGCTATTTGGAAAGATCAAACATTTATACAATTACCAGAAACAGATATTAGTACAGATAATTCTGCAATAACTGCAACTTTGGGTTATGTATATAGACCTAATAGAAATTGGCAACTAAATGGTGTTTTATCTTCTGGTTTTCGTTCTCCTAACATAGATGATGTTGGAAGAGTAAGAGAAAAAGCAGGTAATGTAACTGTACCAAATATAAATGTAAAACCAGAATTTGCTTACAGTGGAGAAGTGAGCGTTCAAAAATATTTTAATAAGAGAAGATTTCGTCTAGGAGCTAATGTTTACTATACTTTGTTAGATAATTATATTCAAAGAGATTTTATTTTAAATGATGATGGAAGTAAAAAACAAGTAGAATTTGATGGAGAATTTGGTAATGCAGTTTCTAATCAAAATAAAGGAACTGCTTATATTTTTGGTTATACATTAAATTATTTAGGTAAAATTTCTAACACCATTAATACCTCTGGTTTTATTACTTACACAAAAGGAAGAACTTATGATACAGAAGAGCCAATGTCTTCTATTCCGCCTTTGTTTGGGCAATTTGAAATGATATATAAAAAAGATAAAATTGAATTTAGTGCAGACTTTAGATTTAATAGCAAAAAAGATATCGAAGATTTTAATTTTACAGAAGGTATAGATAATCATGATTTAACACCAATTGTAGACACTAACGCGATTAACGATACAGATAAGTTCTATGGATCTCCAAGTTGGATGACTATTGGTTTAAATGGAAGTTATTTTATGAATGATAACTTTTCGGTACAGGCAAGAGTTAATAATTTATTTGACGAACATTACATAGAATTTGCCTCAGGGATTTCTTCACCAGGAAGAAATTTATCACTTTCTTTTGTGGCTAATTTTTAAAAGTAATTATTGTATTTTTATCAGCAGAAATGATAAAAACAAACAATAAAGAAAGAATAAACTGGATTGATGTCCTCAAAGGGTTTGGTATTATTTTAGTTGTTTATGGGCATAATTATCCTTTTTTAGAAACTTATATTTACAGTTTTCATATGCCGTTATTCTTTTTTTTGGCAGGCATATTTCACCCAAAAAGAATTAACTTTTCAGTTATAAAGAAAAGAGCTTTTCAAATTCTTATACCTTATTTTTTTTGGAGTACATTTTTATTCCTCTTTTGGTTTTTTATTGGAAGAAAATTTGGAGACTCTGCTAATTTAGGGTTGAGTGTGTTTAAAAATTTCACAGGAATTTTATTTGCACAAGGTGGTCATGAGTATATGAATTGGGGATTGCAAATGTGGTTTTTACCAGCTATATTTTTTACTTTTTTATTTTTTGGATTTATTCTTAAAATAATTAAAGAAAGCTATCAAATATTGTGTTTAATAGCTCTCATAATTCTAGGTTTCTTAATCCCTAAAGTATTTCACATTCATGTTATTTGGAGTTTAGATGTTGCTTTAGTTTCACTCTTTTTTTATGCGCTAGCCTATTATTTTAGAGAACTTTTTTTAGATAAGAAGTATAAATACGAAACTATAATCCTATTTTTTTTATTTATCATACACCTTATTTGTTCTTTAAATCTTAATGTCAAAGTAGACATGTATAGATCTATTTATGGTAATGAATTTTTATTTTTATTCAATGGAACTATAGGAATCAGTTTTTGGATGTTATTTTTTAAAAGATTTCAAAAAATTCCAATTTTAGGGTTTCTTGGCAAGAATACAATTCCAATTTTAGCTCTGCATATTAGGTCTTTAACTTTTATTAAATTGTTGTTACTTGTGTTTTTAGGAGCAAAAAATTTTAGTTTTAGTGAATTAGAAAAAATAATTTTGGTAGTAATTCAATTAATTATTTTATATCCAATAATTTTAATTATTAATAAAAAACTACCCATACTAAATGGAAAAAAGAAAACTTTTGAAACAAGAACTTAGATTTCATTTAGGCTTACATGTTTTAATAGCAATCTTTATTACTATTGCTTCTTATGTGCATTTTCCTTTTCAGAGTTTTAAAGGCAATTTGGTCTATTTAGCACATTTTTTATTATTACACTTCTCTTTATTTGGTTTTATATATCTATTTAGTTTGGTAGGTAAAGTCTTTAAAATTTTATTTCCAATTTTATTCATAATAGTAGCCTCATTCTCTTTTTGGGTTTATACACAAGACCTTACTATTGGTGTAGGAATGATTCAAGCAATTTTAGAAACTAATATTGATATAGCTGTAGATGTTTTTAGTTTTCAGTTTGTGTTTTTTCTTTTACTTTCTCTTGTTTGCATTCTATTGTTTTTTAAGTTTCATAAGAATTCGAAGAAAAGCAGTATTAAATCACCTTTGTTTTTTGTTGCTATTTTAGGAGTTTTATGCTTTTTTATAGTAGAAAACTATAAATACGATGCTTTTAAAAATAGGCTTCCTTATAGTGTTTATTTTGGTGGTTTAAAGTATTTTAAAAAGTCCAAGATTAAATTAAAAAAGATTGAAGAAGACGTCTTTACCAAAGAGAATAACGTACATATAGTGCTAGTTTTAGGAGAATCTGTAAGAGCAGACCATATATCTTTAAATGGGTATCATAGAAATACTAATCCGTTATTATCACAACAAGAAAACTTAGTTAGTTTTAAAAAAGTATTTACTCCATTTACATTTACAGCTAAAAGTATACCGCAGATTTTAACTGATAAATCAATTTATCAAAAAGAAGCATTTTTAGAATCTACAAGTTTATTTTCTGTTCTGAATAAAGCTAGTTTTATAACAGAATGGATAGGGAATCAATCTTTAGAAAAAAGTTATAAAGACATTATTTATTCCAATACAACAGTAAAATTAATTGATAAATTTCATTCTTTTTTAAGTTTTAAAAAAGAAAAAGATTTAAAATTGTTAGAGTATTTTTCTGCAGATGGTTCTTTGAATCATAATAAAATATCTACACTACATATGATTGGTAGTCATTGGTATTACAATGATAGAGTAAGTGAAGAATTCGAGGTTTTTAAACCAGTAACTTCAAGTAAACATTTGGGCTCTTCATCTCATAAAGCGATTATAAATTCTTATGATAACACCATTTTATACCTAGATAATTTTTTAAATAAATTGATAGAAAAATTAAAAAAATCACCACAAAAAACAATTCTAATTTACATTTCAGATCATGGAGAAACTTTAGGAGAAGACGGAAAATGGTTACATGCTCAAGAACATGTTGCCTCTAAAAATCCTGCAATGTTGGTTTGGTATTCACATAAATTCAAAGAAAGTTATCCTTTAAAAATAAATCAATTAAAAACTAAAAAATACGATTCTATTTCAACAGATTTTCTGTTTCATAGTATTTTAGATCTTTCTAAAATTGAGAATTACCAATACAAAAAGGAGCTAAGTATTTTTAATTAATTACGATTACTTCTCCTTTCCCTCTTCCGTAAAGTTATCAGATATAGCTCTTTCTGTTTTTATAATACTTACTAAAACAGACAATAAGACTAAAACCATTGGTTGCCAAGAAAGTTCTATAGTTGCAAAATTTGCAAAAATTAAACCACCGATAAATGAAATACCAGCGTAAACCAATAAATTTTTACAGAATATTGCATTTGCAAAATCCCATATTTTTTGATTCAACATCGATTTATGTGTTCTGTAACCATACCAATTGTTAATTTTCTTTGGCGGAAACTTCCAAAAAATAATACTTAATAAAAATAACAAACCATTAGTGGTTAAAACGTATACAAATGGACTCATATTTTAATTTTTTATTAGTTTTCGATACAATTTTTCGTGCCTCAAAATCACTCTAACTGATATTATATTTTTACTTCCAACTTCCAACTTCCAACTTCCTACTTTTTAGGTCTTAATAATCCTTCTTGGGCAAAAGAGGCAACTAATTTTCCATCTCTTGTAAAAATATTTCCTTTTGCCAAACCTCTAGCTCCAAAAGTATTTGGAGATTTTGCTGAAAATAACATCCAATCATCAAAATCAAAATCTCTAAAAAACCACATAGAATGGTCTAAACTAGCAGTCATTGTGTTTCCAAAATTATATTTACTTGCATTCGGATTAAAAGCAGCATTTAATATATTATAATCAGAAATATACGTAAGAATTTCTTGTTTTGTTCTATAATCAAGAGTTTGTTTTTCACCTTTTAAACGAAACCAAACGTGTTCGTTAGCAGGTAAATCTTTTGGGTCTAAAGGATTTGGAACTCTAACAGGTTTAAATTCTATAGGTCTTTTAATACTTAAAAAATCTTTAGTAGATTTTGGTAAGAAATCACCAAATTGTGCTAACATATCATCCCAACTTAACAATTCTTCTGGCTGTTTGAGGTCTTTGTTTATTTCGGTTTGATGCTCAAAACCTTCTTCTTTTTTATGAAAAGAAGCTGCTAAAATAAATATGGTTTTGCCTTCTTGACTTGCAGTAACTCTTCTTGTAGAAAAACTACCACCATCTCTCATTTCTGCTACGTGATAATTAATAGGGATTTCTAAGTTTCCAGCTTCCAAAAAGTACGAATGTAAAGAATGTAAAAAACGTGTTTCTCTTATGGTTCTATATGCTGCATTTACAGCTTGCGCTAAAACCTGACCTCCAAAGACGTGTGGACTTCCAATTGTAATGCTATTTCCACTAAAATTATTTTCACCTAAATCTGTAAGATTTAAAAGCTCAATAAGTTCTTTGCTATTTTTCATTGATAGGAGTTGTTTTTTTAAAAGGAAATTTCTGTTGAAATGGAGTAGGTTGTACACGTTGCAAAAATAACTTTAAAATTTTATTAGTAATGGTTTTTTTATGACGAAGATACATCGTTAAATCTTGTGGAACAGCACCCACAGAACTTTTTATTTCACTAGCAGTTCTTCCAAAATTAAGTGTTTTTAGTTGTTTGTTAATCGCAATTTCAATATAATCATAGAGCATTCTTTGATAAATAGCGTATTCTCTATTTAACTCATAATCAATACCCACAAAATGTGCATCTAAAGAATTTTGATTGATGATACCTGAGATAAAACCGACTATTCTATCCTCTAACCAATAGGTTTTTAGAATGTAATTTTCGCCTAATTTTTCTTTAAAATCTTTATAAGTTGCTAAATTAAAATTGCCCAAATTAAAATCTGCATTATCTGCTACTTTTTGATATAAAGCTGTCATTTTTGGCAATTGTTCGTCTATATTTTTAGAAGTAACTTCTTCTATTTTAAGAAAATTACTTTGTTTGAATGCTTTTCTAGCTTTTACTCGAAATTTAGTTTTCATTGAGGCTAAGTAATCATCAAAAGTTTTCCAATTTTTAGATATTGTAAGCAACATATTTGGCTCTACCAAAAAAGGGTGATAATGATCTTCTTTTAATTCATTTGTAATAAATAGCGATTCATTTACAAAATCTTTTAAGAGATAAGCATCAGCTTTTAGCTTTTTATTTGAACTAGAAAAATGAGAAATTGCTTTGGCTAGTTCTTTAATAATTAATTTTTTATTTTGGTTTTTTTTGATAAAAACACCATGTTCTCCACTTACAAAAGTATTTCCACAGATTAATAATTTTAACGGTTTTTTATTTGGAATGATATGTAATTTTCTTCCAATATTTTTGATTTTCCGAACTAATAGTTCTAAATCATTTCGAATTCCATCAATATAAAAGTTGACAATTTGAATTGAAGCAAAAGCAGTAGTATTTTTATCTTCATCTATTAAAACAATGTAAAAAAAGGTAATATTTGAGTGATTTTTTTCAATAGATTTTAAAAAGCACCTGCCAAAATACTTATTATTTTCACAATTTAAAGATTGCCATATTTTCTCTGGAATTTCATCCACAGAAAAGAAAAATAAAGCGTTGTTTGTGTTAGAGCAAAAAATCAAATTAATTCATATAATAGGTTAAACTTTCTAAATTATCCAAAATTTTATTTTTATGATGCATTACTCTGGTTTTAATTTTCTTAAATATAAAGATGCTAAAAAAAAGTGATTTAGGCTCGTTTTGACTTTAGAAATAGGAATTATAACTTTTTTTTAACAAACAAAACTGCCTCAATTCTAGATAACTTTTAGTTTAAAAGTATCTTTGTAGAACTATTAAAATTCATTTTTATAATTTAAAATGAATTGATAACTAACCAACTATGAGAAAAATAATACTTTCTGTTTTAGGCATATTAATTATTGTAGGTGCAATTTTCTTAGGAGAATATTTAATTGATAAGAATCAAAGGCCTAGACCTAAATTTAAAAAATCTATTAAAACTGTTTTTGTAAAAGAAGTTAAGAATACAGAAATCCCTATTCTTTTAACCGCAAACGGAAGTTTAGTTGCAAAGAATAAAATTGATATATTTTCTGAAGTTCAAGGTGTTTTAAAACCATCAAAGAAAGCCTTTAAGCCAGGTACAAAATATGGCAAAGGAGAAATATTGCTAAGTGTAAATAGTGATGAGTTTTACGCGAGTTTACAATCTCAAAAAAGTAATTTATACAATTTAATTACTTCGATTTTACCAGATATAAGATTAGATTACAAGTCAGAATTTAAAAAATGGGAAAGTTATTTGCAAAGTTTTGATATGCAAAAGGCTGTGGAAAAACTTCCAAAATTTAATTCAGACAAAGAAAAATATTTTATTTCGGGAAGAGGAATTTTAACTGCATATTATAATGTTAAAAATTTAGAAGTTCGTTTTTCTAAACATCAAATAAAAGCACCGTTTTCGGGTGTGTTAACAGAAGCATTTGTAACTCCTGGAACTTTGGTGAGAGTAGGTCAAAGATTAGGAGAATTTATAGATACAAGTGTTTATGAAATGCCAGTTTCTATCAATGCAAAATTCGCCGATTTATTAAAAGTCGGTAATACTGTTAAGCTAACAAATCTAGGAAAAACAAAATCTTACACAGGGAAAGTAGTTCGCGTTAATGGAAAAATTGACCAAATATCACAAACTATAAATGCATTTATCCAATTAAAACATTCAGATTTAAAAGAAGGAATGTTTTTAGAAGCTAGTCTCGTTGCAAAATCAGAAAAAAATGCCATCGAAGTATCAAGAAAGTTGTTGGTAGATAATAAAGCAATTTATGTGGTGAAAAAAGATAGTATTTTAACCTTAAAGGATATCAATCCGGTTTATTTTGGAGCTAAAAATGTTGTGATAAAAGGGTTAATAAATGGAGATAGAATCTTAACAAAACCATTACCAGGAGCTTTTGATGGAATGGTGGTGAAAATTAATAAAACAAAGTAAGCTATGAGAAAAATCATTTCTTATTTTATTAGATATTCAGTTGCTGTTAATGTGCTCATTTTTGCATTCATTATCTTTGGATTGGTTGGTGCTTTGAATATGAAATCTTCTTTTTTTCCATTAGTAGATTCGCAACTTATTAGAATTACTTTAGCTTACCCTGGTGCCTCTCCGGCAGAAATGGAAGAAGGTGTTGTTTTAAAAATAGAAGACAATTTAAAAGGAATTGTTGGGGTAGAAAGAGTAACATCTGTATCAAGAGAAAATGCAGCAAGTGTAAATGTAGAAGTAGAAAAAGGTAAAAATATTGATGTTGTTTTATCAGATGTAAAAAATGCAGTAGATAGAGTTCCTTCTTTTCCTTCAGGAATGGAGCCTCCTGTAATTGCAAAAGTAGAAAGTATTAGACCTACCATTAGTTTTTCTGTAAGTGGAGAAAACATCTCTCTTAAATCTCTAAAACAATATGCAAGAAGTATAGAAAATGATATTCGCGGAATTGATGGAATTTCACAAGTTGTCATTTCTGGTTTTCCTGAAGAAGAAATCGAAATTGCTGTTCGCGAAAATGATTTACGTGCATATAACTTGTCTTTTACAGAAGTAGCAAACGCTGTTCGAAGTTCCAACATTTTAATTACAGGTGGTAACATTAAAACGGCTCAAGAAGATTATTTAATTCGTGCTAGTAATCGTTCCTATTACGGTATAGAACTACAAAATTTAATTGTTAGAACACAGCAAAACGGAACTATAATTAGATTAAAAGATATTGCAGATGTTAGAGATACATGGTTAGAAAACCCAGATAGATTATTTTTTAATGGCAATTTAGCGATAGATATCACCGTAAGCAATACCAATAACGAAGATTTAATCTCGTCTGCAGATAAAATTAAAGCATATATTTATGAGTATAATCAAAAACAACAAAATGTACGTTTAGATGTAACTAGCGATAGAAGTATTACCTTAAATGGAAGAACTAAATTGTTAATAGAAAACGGAATTGTTGGAATACTTTTAGTACTCTTTTTCTTGGCACTATTTTTAAATATGCGTTTGGCTATTTGGGTAGCTTTTGGTTTACCTATAGCTTTTTTTGGAATGTTTATGTTTGCGGCGCAATTCAATGTAACCATTAATGTTTTATCGCTATTTGGGATGATCATTGTAATTGGTATTTTAGTCGATGATGGAATTGTTATTGGAGAAAATATTTACCATCATTATTACGATTTAGGAAAATCTAAAATACAAGCGGCAATTGATGGGACCATAGAAGTAATTCCGCCAATTATTTCTGCTATTTTAACCACAATTATTGCATTTTCTACCTTCTTTTTTGTGGATGGGAGGTTAGGAAGTTTCTTTGGCGAAGTTTCTACCATTGTATTATTAACACTGTCGGTTTCTTTAATAGAGGCTTTAATTGTTTTACCTGCTCATATTGCTCATTCCAAAGCGTTAGATAGAAAACGAACAGAACAAGGGTTAGAAAAAAAGAGGAATCCTATAGATCGTTTTTTTTATAAAGTAAATAACGCTGCAGATAAAGGATTAAGCAAGATTAGAGATAATTATTATGTACCGTTTTTAAAATTTTCATTAAAAAATAAAATCTTCTCTTTTGCAGTACCTATTGCGGTTTTAATCTTTAGTTTTTCTGCTATTGGAGGAGGAATTGTAAGAACATCATTCTTTCCAAGAATAGCAAGTGATAGAGCACAAATTACACTAACTATGCCGCAAGGTACCAATGAGCAAATTACAGATTCTATTATTTCATTTATAGAGAAGAAGGTCTGGGAAGTCAATGATGAATTCACTAAAAAACAAACAGGTAATTTACAAGTTGTAGAAAATGTAATAAAGAGAGTAGGTCCAGGTAGCGCTAATGCAACATTAACCGTAAATCTTTTACCGGGTGAAGAACGTGATTTTTCATCACCCCAAATTACCAATGCTATTCGAACTAAGGTTGGCAAAGTATACGGGGTAGAAAGTTTAGTTTTTGGTTCTGGTGGTAATTTTGGAGGAAGCCCAGTTGCTATTTCTTTATTAGGTAATAATATTAAAGAGTTAAAAGCCGCAAAAGACGAACTAAAGTTCGAAATGGAAAATAATTCCCTATTAAAAGATGTGGTAGATAATGATCCTGCAGGAATCAAAGAAGTAAAAATTGAACTGAAAGACAACGCATATTTATTAGGTTTAAACCTACAAACCATTATGACTCAAGTGCGTTATGGTTTCTTCGGATTTCAAGCCCAACGTTTTCAACGTGGACAAGATGAAATTAAAGTTTGGGTGCGTTATGATAAAAAAAATAGATCTTCTATTAAAGATTTAGATGATATGCGAATTGTGGCACCAAATGGAACTCGAATTCCGTTTTCTGAAATTGCTACGTATACCATTGCAAGAGGTGATATTGCAATTAATCATTTAGATGGTAAAAGAGAAATCCAGATTTCAGCCGACTTAAAAGATTCTAAACAAAGTGCAACCGAGATTTTAGATGATATTAGAACTCGAGTAATGCCAGAAATATTGTCAAAATATTCTTCCGTTACTCCGATTTACGAAGGACAAAATAGAGAACGTAAAAAAACAACTGACTCTGTAAATGTTGTTGGTCCAATTATTTTATTACTTATATATATAGTTATTGCATTTACATTCCGTTCTTATAGTCAGCCTATTTTGTTAATTATTATGATTCCTTTTAGCATGATTGGTGTTGTTTGGGGGCATTATTTTCACAGTTTTCCAATCGGAATTTTATCCTGGTTAGGTATTATTGCTTTAATAGGAATTATGGTAAATGATGGTTTGGTACTCATAGGAAAGTTTAATAATTATCTTAAAGAAGGAATGAAATATGACGATGCTTTGGTAAGAGCAGGTCAATCTAGATTTAGAGCTATTTTCTTAACTTCATTAACTACGATTGCAGGTTTAGCACCTTTATTATTAGAAAAAAGTAGACAAGCACAATTTTTAATTCCTATGGCAATTTCTATTGCTTACGGAATTGCAATAGCAACAGTATTGACTCTAATTATGTTACCACTTTTGTTATCGGTTTCTAATTCGTTAAAAGTAAATACTAAATGGTTAAGAACTGGAAATAATATTACCAAAGAAGAAGTCGAAAGAGCAATTATAGAAGCAAAATATGACGAAGAAAATCAAGAAGAAGCAAAGTTTGTGAAACCAAAATCTAAAGTTTATGAAATTGAATAAAAAAGCAATCTTTATTGTCGTTCTTTTATCGACTTTACAAGTATTTTCACAAAAATTTTTAACCAAAAAAGAAGCTTTAAAAATCACATTAGAGAATAATTTTGGAATAAAAATTGCCAGTAATAATGTTAAAGTTGCTAAAAATAATTCAAGTATTTACAACAGTAGGTTTTTACCAACTGCAACTTTAAATTCTGGAGCAGATTATAGAAGAAATAATCAAAGTTTAACTTTTACAGACAGAAATACAGGAAATGACTCTGAAATTTCTGGAAATGGAGTTGTTTCAAAAACCTATAATGCAACTTTAGGTATAAATTATGTTTTGTTTGATGGTTTGGGTAGAAAATACAATTATAAACAATTAAAAGAAACCTATAATTTAACTGAATTACAAGCTAAAGAAACGATTGAGAACACATATTTACAGTTGTTTACAGCTTATTTTCAAATTGCTCGATTATCAGAAAACACTAAAAATTTACAAGAAGCTTTAACTATTTCTAAAAGAAGATTACAAAGGGCCAAATATCAATACGATTATGGACAATCTACTAAATTAGAATATCTAAACGCTCAAGTAGATGTAAATAATGATAGCATCACACTAATTTCTGCTAAACAACAATTAATTAATGCCAAACGTGGTTTTAATGTTATTTTAGGACAACAAAAAGAAATAGCCTATGAAGTAGAAACAAAAGTTGATTTTTATAAAATATTGAATTATAATGATTTAGAAGATAAAACATTGAAAAATAATTCGCTTTTAAATCAGAATCAAAAAAATTTAGCAATAAGTGAGTTTAACTTAAAAGTGAATAAAGCAAATTATCTCCCTACTCTAGGGTTTAATGCATCTTATGGATTTAATAGAACAGAAAATGAAAATTTAATCAATCCCTTTGGAGCAAAATTAATAACTTCTGATGGTTTGAATGCAGGAATCAATTTAACATGGAATATTTTTGATGGAGGCGTTCGAAAAACAAGAGTTGCTAATGCAAAAATTGCGATAGAAAATCAGCAACTACTTTTAGCACAGCAAAAAATTACCATAGAAAATAATCTAAAAAACACTTGGGATAATTATCAAAATCAATTATTCATTCTAAAAGCACAAGAAACGAATGTGTTAACTACTCAAAATAATTTTGATAGAACACAAGAACGTTTCAAATTGGGACAAATTTCTTCAGTTGAGTTTCGTCAAGCACAAATCAACTTAATCAACGCAAAAACAGCATTAAACAACGCAAAATATGATGCAAAATTAATTGAATTACAATTGTTGCAACTAAGCGGAGATATTTTAAATGTTAAATTTTAAGAAACTGATTTTTATCATAATTTCCTTTTTAGATATCCTTTAAATTTACAATATCAAATAGTGATAGATGAGTTTTTTAATCTTACCCCAGGTTTCTTGGACGAATGGTACCATTATGATTGGTGTCTTTGCCTTGGTTGTTGTAGGCTTAGTCGTTGCACTTTTTCTATTGATGAATAGTGATAAGAAACCAAAGAGTAAATAGTAGTTTAGTCAAGAAAAATCCGAGTTTAACTCGGATTTTTCATTTTTTATTCCTTCCATTTTAGTAAATTTATACCAATAAATTAGATTTTAATGTCAAATATTAAAAACAACTTACAAGTAAATTTTGGTTATTTGTTTGAAAACAAATTAATTGCTGAAATCAATGAAATTGGAACGTATAAAACCATAAAAAAAGATGAAGCAATTATAGAAATTGGTAACTATATTAAATTTATGCCTTTACTTTTAGATGGCGCTATTAAAATTTTAAGAGAAGACAAAAATGGTGAAGAATTAGTGTTGTATTATTTAGAAAAAGGTGATACTTGTGCAATGACTTTATCTTGTTGTTTAGGAGAAACTAGAAGTAAAATAAGAGCAGTAGCTGAGACAGATGTTAACTTGATTATGATACCTAAAGAAAAAATGGGAGTATGGTTAGGTAAGTACAATTCTTGGCAAGCATTTATTTTACAAAGTTATCACAACAGAATGGATGAGCTTTTAGAGGCTGTAGATACTATTGCTTTTTTAAAAATGGATGAACGCTTGTTTAAATATTTAAAAGACAAAGCTATGGTAAATCATGATGATGTAATTTCAATCACACATCAAGAAATATCAGAAGATTTGCATACTTCTAGGGTTGTAATTTCACGATTGTTAAAGAAATTAGAAAACGAACAGAAAATACAACTTTTTAGAAACAGTATAAAGGTCTTAGAACTGTAACATTGGTTACAAAAATAGTAATGTAACTTCGCTATTTTTGTAATAAAATTATGAAGTATTTTATAGTCACATTCGTTTTGTTTTTTGTCTTTAGCTGTCAAAAAAAACAAAAACCTTCTTACGCAAAAGTAAATTCTCAAGTTAATTCAAATCATCCAGGGAAAAGCATAATGGAAAAAAAATGTTATGTTTGTCATAATCCATCAGCTTCACATGATAATAGAATTGCACCTCCAATGATTGCGATTAAGAAGCATTATATTTCTTCAACAACTACAAAAGAAGAATTTACAAAAGAAATGCAAAATTGGATTCAGAATCCAACTATAGATAGAGCAAAAATGAAAGGAGCAGTTAGAAGATTTGGAATAATGCCAAAACAATATTACTCTAAAGAAGATATTAAAGAAATTGCTGAATACATGTTCGAATATGAAATCGAAAAACCAATATGGTTTGATAAGCATTATAATAAGAAAAGAGGCAATGGAGAAGGCATGGGAAAACATCAACAAGGAAACAATTTTAAAAATTTGCCTTATGATGAAAGAGGATTAAAATATGCGTTAACAACTAAAGCTGTTTTGGGTAAAAATTTGATGGGTAAAATTCAAAAAGAAGGTACTTTAGCAGCTTTAAAATTTTGTAATATAAAAGCACACCCTTTAACAGATAGTATGTCTGTTATGTATAAAGCAACCATTAAAAGAATTTCAGACAAACCAAGAAATCCTAAAAATTTATCAAATTTAGAAGAAAGTAGTTACATTAATATCTTTAAAGAAAAGATAAATTCAGCTAAAGATTCAAAACCAATTGTGATAGAGTCTACCAATAATGTAAAAGTGTACTATCCTATTAAAACCAATAGCATGTGTATACAATGTCATGGTAATAAAATATCAGATATAAAAACAAATGTTTTAGCACAAATAGATAAATTATACCCAAAAGATATGGCAACTGGATATAGTACAAATCAATTAAGGGGTATTTGGAGTATCACTTTTAAAAAATAAATAAAATTCTTAGGCATGAGTAATTTTTCAGAAATTATTAATCAAGATAAACCAGTTTTAGTAGACTTTTTTGCTACTTGGTGTGGACCTTGCCAAACAATGGGGCCTATTTTAAAACAAGTAAAAGATGAGTTGGAAGAAAAAATAACAATCATTAAAATTGATGTTGATAAAAACCAAGCATTAGCCAGTAAGTTTCAGGTAAGAGGAGTGCCAACATTTGTTCTTTATAAAAATGGAAAACAAGTTTGGAGACAATCTGGCTTGGTACAAAAAAATGAGTTAGTATCAGTAATAAAAAGTTTTTACTAGATTTTTTAGTTATAAAATTGATTTATCTAAAACAGCATTAGAGACATACAAAAAAGAGTACATAATTTCCCGACTTCACAACTTATTTTAGAAGATTTTTTGATGTAAAGGATGCGGTTGATTTAGTTATAGAACAAACTTTTTTCTGCGCAATAAACCCAATTTTTAGAGAACGATATGTTGCCAAAATGCAGTAACTTTTAAAACCACAAGGGAAGTTGGTTGTAGCACTTTTTAATGTCAAATTAAATAAGGACAGACCTCCTTTTAGCAGGGATAAAGAAGAATACTTAACGTATTTTAAACCATATTTTAAGATAGAAATTTTTGAGAAGTAATATAATTCTAATAAAAGTAGAATAGGGAGAGAGTTGTTTGTAAAGTTGGTTTGCAAATATTAAAAAATGCCAGTAGTTAACCCAAATCTATATTAAAAAACCCACCACGAATTTTTTGCACCTTGTTTAGTATCTTATTCTATATTTTTAAAAATGTAATTTACCAATCCTGTGTTTGTTTTAATTCCTAATTTTTTGTGAATATTTTTTCTGTGAGTATCGATGGTATATCTACTTAGTTTTAATTTTTCAGCCATTTGTAGTGAAGTACGACCATTAGCCAATAGATTTAAAATCTCTTTTTCTCTGCGCGTTAAATACGGTTTTGTACTATGTTCTTTATAAAACCATTTTTTTATGTCCTTTGGTAAGTTTTCGCTAAAATATTGTTCTCCTTTTTTTATAGCATGTATAGCTGTAATTAATTCATTTGTTTCAATATCTTTAGTGATATATCCTTTAGCCCCTGCATCCAACATTTCAGTAACATCTATACTTAATTCATGCATACTCAAGGCCAAAACTTTTATTTTTGGATAGTTTTTGGTCAGTAGTTTTGTGGTAGATACTCCATCTAAAATTGGCATATTAATATCTAGAAGAACAATATCAGGGCGCATCCCTTTTTCCAAAAGCTTAAATAATTCAGAGCCATTATTTCCACTACCAATAACTTTTATACCAATTTCATTATTTAGAACTGCTATTAAACCATCTACGAAAAGTTTGTGATCATCAATAATAATAAGTTTTATTTCCATAAGGGTATATTTAAAATTATAGTAGTTCCATTACTTATAAAACTATCAATATTTATTTTTCCATGAATGTCTTTAATTCTTTGTTTAATGTTAATCAACCCAATACCATCTTTAACTTTGTTTAGGTCAAAACCTACTCCATTATCTTCAATTAAAATATTTAAATTGATGCTATCTTCGGAAAACTGAATAATAACCTCTGATGCTTTGGAATGTTTTATAATGTTTGTTAAAATCTCTTGAATGCATCTAAAAATTTGAATTTCAACCTTTTTTTCTAAAGGACTGGTACAATCTATATTAAGTACTTTTATTTTTAATTTATTAGAGGAAGATATTTGATCTGCAATTATTTCTGTTGATGCAATTAAACCTTTTTCAATGTAATTTACAAAGGTTTTACTATGAGCAATTTTTCGAACTTCATTGTAAATGTTATTGATTAACTCCTTTAGTATGTTCTGAATTTTTTTTTGTTGCGTTTTATCGTTTTCATCTAAGTTTTCTAAATGTTCTAAATAAAGTTTTAGTGTTGCTGTTTTACTACCTAGATTATCATGTATTTCTTTTGCAATTCTATCAAGTTCTCTCTCATGTGAATTAATTAAATTATCTATTTCTTTTATTTCCTGTCCTTTTATAAGATGCACTATTTTTTTATACTTCTTCCGATATAAATTTCTGTATTTTTTTACACATAATAACAATAAAATAATTGTTGTAACAATTACAATTACAATACAACGTGTAGTTAATTCCGTTTGAAATAAAACCTCCATAGCAATTGTTTTACTGTTAAAAAAAGTAAATCTATATACTCATATAAAATTGAGTGATACATTAAACATAACCGAAATTATGACCTTTTTTTCTGAATTTTTTTTTAAAAATTATAAAAATCGTATACCTAGAATTAGGTATATGAAGTGATAAAAACATACTTTAAATTTACTAAAATTTTAAATATTATGTGTTATGAAACTAAATTATTTATACTTTACAAAAGCACTTTTAGTTGTTGCCTTTTTACTTGTAGGCTGCAGCAATAGTGACGACGATACTGTTGCGTATAATACTGCTACAGTTGATCATTGGGGTTTTGATTTTTCTGAAGGAATAGGATTTAATGTAAACTCTACAAATCCACAAAATAGTGATGGAGAAACTATTAGTTGGCATCCAAAATCTTCTACAAAAAATCAAAACACTATATCTATTTGGTGGCGTACTAAAAATTCGCCAAATGAGACCAAAGATATGGGAACAGTTCCCCTAGAAACGATAACTCAAGCACCAACAACTTGGGATGGTTCTCCTAATATACCTCCTTTAAAAATTGGAAATTCTTATGTAGCCAAATGTTTGGATGGATATGTTAAATTTGAAGTTCTATCTTTTCCAACTTCAGATGATTGGGCAGTAGAAGTAAAATACTATTTTTCTACATCTGCAACTTTTAATGATTAAAATCTATGAATTAAGAAATTGTTTCAAACGGCTTTTGAGATTTTCAAAAGCCGTTTTTTTGTATAATTAGTTTGTAATTTTATATTCTATAAATAAATTCAAAATGTATGCCTATAGCTCAATTAGAGATACTTTTTAAACGAATTTTAATAAATTCTAATAGAATGACAGAAATAATTACACTTTTTAGAAACAAAAAGTGTAAAAAATTATCTATAGTTTAAATCACTTTAAAGGCTGGGTTTGATTACTATAATTCTTTTGTTAAATTCTTCAAGAGAAAATATAAATTAACACCTAAAGTTTATAGGGTTAGATTATAAAAATGTTTCAATTAAACTAAATCCATATTATAAAAACCACCACAATTGGTTGTCCTTTTTTTAGAAAACTGAGTAATTAAATACGCAGTTGTAATTAAGTTTCTTAATTCACATAAATCAACAGAAAGTTCAGAGTGATCATACAAACGTTTATTGTCTTCATACAAAACACGCAGTTTCTTTTCAGCTCTCTTTAAACGTTCATTAGAACGAACAATACCCACATAATTGGTCATAATGGTTTTTACCTCATTTCTATCGTGCGTAATTAATATGTTCTCCATATTTTTTACTACACCATTATCATTCCAAGTTGGAACATTTTCAGGGAATTTTGCTTTATCAAACTTTTTAGAAATATTTTCAAAAGCACTATGTGCATAGACTAAGCCTTCCAACAAAGAGTTAGAAGCCAATCTATTACCTCCGTGCAAACCTGTTCTTGTTACTTCTCCGCAAGCATATAATTTTTTGATAGAGGTTTTTGCTTTTTTATTCACATTTACACCACCACAAATGTAATGAGATGCAGGAACAATCGGAATATAATCTTTAGAAACATTAATATTTAAAGATTGACATTTTTTGGTAATATTTGGGAAATGTGCTGTAAACTTTTCCATATCTAAATGCGTACAATCTAAATATAAATGAGGTTTTCCACTCTTTTTTAATTCGTTGTCAATTGCCCTAGCAACGATATCTCTAGAGGCCAACTCTTCTCTTACATCATATTTGTGCATAAAGAAATCACCATTGTAATCTCTTAATTTAGCACCAAAACCTCTAACTGCCTCAGAGATTAAAAAAGCTGGATATTCTCCAGGGTTGTATAAAGCTGTAGGGTGAAATTGAATAAATTCCATTTCAGAAATTTCTGCTTTGGCTCTATAAGCAATTCCAATTCCATCTCCAGTAGCGACCACAGGGTTAGTTGTGGTTTCATAAACTTGCCCATTTCCACCAGAAGCTAAAATGGTAAATTTACTTACAAAGGTTTTTACTTTAGATTTTTTTACGTCTAAAACATAAGCGCCAAAACAAGAAATTTTACTGTTTCTTTTGGTTCTTTTTTGTTTTACTTGATGTTCAGTAATCAAGTCAATGGCATAATGATGTGTTAAAAAATCAATATTTGGCAACACATTCACTTGTGCCAATAAAGCACGTTCTATTTCTGCTCCAGTAATATCTGTATGATGTAAAATTCGATTTTGAGAATGACCACCTTCGCGCCCCAAATCATAATCACCTTCTTTATTTTTATCAAACTTTGTACCCCATTCAATTAATTCTTGTAATCTATCAGGAGCACTTTCTACAACCATTCTCACCACTTCTTCATCACACAAACCATCACCAGCAATTAAAGTGTCTTCAATATGTTGCTCAAAACTGTCTACAGTTTTATCATAAACAGAAGCAATTCCACCTTGTGCATACTTAGTGTTAGATTCACTTTGTTCATCTTTAGTAATAATGGTAATTTTTGCATTGGTAAACTTTGTAGCTGTTTTTAAGGCAAAAGTTAATCCTGCAATTCCAGAACCAATTACTAAAAAGTCTGTAGTAGTTATTTTTGTTTCAGGTTGCATAAACTATTTAGATAGCGCTAACATTCTGTTGATGGGTATAATTGCTTTTTTGCATAACTCCGCATCAACTTCAATGTCTGGTAATTCATACTTTAAGCATAAATATAGCTTTTTTAAAGTATTCATTTTCATATAAGCACATTCGCTACAAGCACAAGTATTGTCTTCTTTTGCAGGTGCAGGAATAATTGTTTTATCGGGATTTTCTTGCATCATTTGAAACAAAATTCCTGCTTCAGTAGCTACAATAAACTTCTCTTTTTTACTGTTTTTTACGTGATTTAATAACCCAGAAGTAGAGCCAATATATTTGGCAACTTTAAGCATATGCGCTTCAGATTCAGGATGCGCAATTAATTCTGCATCTGGATGTTCTTTATACAAATCAATCAATTTTTCCATAGAAAATGCTTCGTGAACCATACAAGCTCCATCCCAAAGTAACATATCTCTACCAGTTTCTTTGTTTAAATAATCACCTAAATTTCTATCTGGAGCAAAAATAATAGGTTGATCTTCTGGAAAAGAGTCAATTATTTTTTTTGCATTAGAAGAGGTACATACTATATCACTTAACGCTTTTATTTCTGCAGAACAGTTGATATATGTAACCACTTTATGATTAGGGTGCTTCTTTTTAAATTCAGAAAATTTTTCTGGAGGACAAGAATCTGCTAAGGAGCAACCCGCTAACAAATCTGGTAATAATACTTTTTTAGTCGGATTTAAAATTTTAGCAGTTTCTGCCATAAAATGAACTCCTGCAAACACAATGATATCAGCTTCCGTTTTAGCAGCCTGTTGTGCTAAAGCTAAACTATCGCCAACAAAATCGGCAATTTCTTGAATTTCATCAATTTGATAATAGTGTGCTAAAAGCACTGCATTTTTCTCCTTTTTTAACCTTAGAATTTCTTCAACATAATTAATCTTTGGAGTTTCAATATCTAAAAAACCTTTTTCTGTAAGTTTTTCTTTTGCAGTGTCTAAAGTTTCCATAAAAAGTATTTATTTTGGACTGAACTGCAAATATAATTCCTATTTTTTTGGTAGGGAAATGATTGCAGTTATTCTATAAAATTATAACTATATCATTAGAAATGTTGAATTTAAACGATAAATTTTGGGAAAATAAGTACAAAACGAATAAAATAGGATGGGATTTGGGAGAAATTTCTCCTCCTTTAAAAACTTACTTTAATCAACTAACTAATAAAGATTTAAAAATATTAATTCCTGGAGGAGGTAATTCTTATGAAGCTGAATACCTTTTTCAACAAGGATTTAAAAATGTTTATGTAATAGATATAGCCAAACAACCTTTAGAAAACTTAAAATTTAGAGTTCCAAATTTTTCAGAAAATCAAATATTACATGCCAATTTTTTTGACTTAGATAACACATTTGATTTGATTATTGAACAGACTTTTTTCTGTGCAATAAACCCTAAATTAAGAGCAAAATATGCAGCCAAAATGCATTCCATTTTAAAGCCTAATGGGAAATTAGTTGGAGTGCTATTTAATACAGTATTAAATGAAGATCATCCGCCATTTGGTGGTAATAAAACAGAATATTTATCTTATTTTGAACCTTATTTTAATCCAATTTATATAGAACATTGTTATAATTCATATTATAACAGACAAGGTATGGAGCTATTTGTTCGACTTCTAAAAAAGTAATAAAAAAAGAGCTTTAAAAGCTCTTTTTTTATTAAAAATTATACTGAAAAAATGCTGTAAGATTCCTTCCTGGTTCATTTATAGGTACCCTACCAAAATTAGCTTGATTGGTAAAACTAAAGTTTAAATGATTGTTATACGTTTTATCAAAAATATTTATAGCAGCAAAGCCTAAATTTGCATTTTTAAAAGGTTTAAAACCAAAACGAATATCAATAGTTTGGTAACCATCCGTTCTTGTTTCTCCAAAACTTTGGGCAATTTCATTTTGTGAACTGGTAATATTGTAGTGTACATTGGCCCAATATTTTTCTTTGTTTGTTCCTAAAATTATTCTTGTATTAAATGGTGGTGTTAAAGGCAAAGACTCATTTAAATCTTTATTTTTAGCGTACACAAAAGCCATTTCAGATTTAAAATAGTAATCATTAGTTAGGGCAGTTTCAAAACTAGCTTCAAAACCTGTTCTGTAAGTGTTTTCTAAATTTTGAAACACTTTTGGATTTAAAGGTGGTTTAGTTGGCATAAACTTTCTGGTTTTGGTTGCATCTACAATACCCACAATAAAGTTTTCTAAATCAGAATAATACACAGAAGCAGCATATTTAATACTGTTTTTAGTGTTTTTTGCTTTAAAACCAATTTCAAATTGGTTGTTAATTTCTGCTTTTAAATTTGGGTTACCAATATATTCATAAGGATCTTGCCCAACATTAAAGTTATTAATATATCGCTCAATCATATTTGCAGATCTTACTCCTCTACCAAAAGCAGCTTCTAGAGTAAGATTTTTAGAAATAACTTTTTTTAATGAAACTGTTGTGCTAACATTATTTTCGGTTCTTTTTTCTAAGTTATACAGTGCTGCGAAATCTGCTTCTGGGTCTTTGATGTCAGAAATTATCCTATCATATCTTATACCCGTAGTAAACAAAGTGTTTTCTGTAAACAACCATTTTGCTTCTGTAAATAACCCAAAATCATTTACATAAGAATCTTGCCAAACTTTATCATTAAACTCTCTTGGTGTTGGTAATGTATTTCCGTTCATTATTTTTACCAAACGTCTTCTACCACCATCTCTACTTATTAGCATAGCATCTACACCAGAAAAAATATCTACATTTTTAGAAGCTTGCCAATACAGTTCTATTTTTCCACCTATTGTGGTTGCTTCTACAGCAGAAGAGGCTTCCATCATCATAAAAGAAGGTCTGTTTGTATTTGTCATTAAATGGTCTACATAACTATAATATGCTTTGGCAGAAATGCTATTTAATTTTCTTGAAATATTCGATTTTTTATAATCTATAGAAGCGATACTGCTATTGTCATATTCAGTATCCATAGGCAAACCAGCATGTAAAACATCTCGTCCAAAAGATTGTCTCCAATGGAATTGTAACCTTTCAAAATCTGTAAAACTATATCCGACTTTTATACCGTAATCTGTGCTTAAAAATGAAGATGGTATTTTTGTACCATCACCATCTTCATAATTTCCAAAATCTCGATAACCGAAATTTCCTACTATATCATATTTGTCTTTTATATACTGTAATTGTAACATCTTTAAAGTAGAATTTCCATTGGTTTCAAAACCAGAAGAAAATTTTCCGTGAAATCCATTTTCTAAATAATTCGCTTTTTTAGAAACCATATTTACAATTCCACCAAAAGTTGCTCCATAACGTACTGTATATGGTCCTTTTATAATTTCTATTTTAGAAATTTCTTCTGGAATAATATGCGTAGTAATAGGATCCATCCTATTAGGACAAGCATGCATTGCTTTGGTACCACCATCATATTGAATGTTTAATTGCTCATACTGACTTCCTCTAAAAGAGGGGTCTATGGCGTAATTACCTCTCTTTATAACAGAAAAACCATTGATAGTATTAAATAAGTCTGCAACGTTTTTTGGCTGAACAATATTTTTATCATATCTATTAGAAATAATAGCATGTATAGGATCTATTTTTATTTTGCCTGTGATGATTACTTCATCTAATTTTACTCTCTTTACGGTATCTTTTTTAATTTCTTGAGAAAAAGATAAAGTAGAGATAAGTGCGCATAAAAGCACACTAAAAATTGTTTTCATTTTAAAATTTTTAGTTTTTTATAAGATTATATCCCCTTATTTTTTTAATAAGAGATTTTTTATTTTAAAAAAAAACTAAACTCGTGGAGGGTGAAAACTAGAATTACTTATTAAGTATTTGTAATAATTCTGATAACTAAAAACTGTTTTTTGAGAGGTAGGTTTTTGCTCAAAATGAATTTCTAAAGTTGTATGCTGATGTAGTAAAATGTCTTTAAAATCATTAGGTTGAAGAGGAATTTTATCAGAGCTTTGGCTGCTTTCTGTTACTTTTTTTAAATGACATTTTCCATTACATTGCAATTCTGGTTGGTCCTTATTTTCACATAATTCTTCAATAAAACCAATAGGGTCTAGAGTATAATATAAATATGTAAAAGAAACTTTTAACATATTATATAATATAAGACTACTTAAAAAAATAGTGTAAAAAAGGGTTTTATTTTTGGATATAAAAACCAATAAATATAATGTTTTGTCTAAGTGACAATTAAAATACAAATATAAGTTTCAAAAATGGATTAGTAGTGTAACTTAGGTTACTTATTACCTCTTTTTTTTATAATACCTTTATAGAGAGAATTTTAAATTTTAGTAATTATGAAAGCAAAAAATAAAATACAGTACCTATTTACATTTATCTTATTGATACTGATTGCAAATGCATGTTCTAAAGACATTGAAGATGAATTTATAGTAGATGTTACAGAAGAAAATGTAACCATTATACAAGAAGATTCTGAGGCTTTATTGTTTATGTTAGAAGAAGAAAAATTAGCAAGAGATACCTATAAGTATCTACATGAAAAATGGAACTTAAATCAGTTTGCAAATATTAAAAATAGTGAACAATCTCATATGAATGCAATTGAAAATCTATTAAAACAATACAAACTTTCGTATACCATTTTACCAGAAGGAGTTTTTAACAATCCAGAATTACAAACCCTTTATGATACCTTTAAAATAGATGGAACAAAAAGTGTTATTGAGGCTTTAAAAATAGGCGCAACTATAGAAGATTTAGATATAAAAGATTTAGAAACTTATGTTTCTCTAACTAAAAATAATACACTTATAAAAGTCTATCAGAATTTGATATGTGGCTCAAGAAATCATTTGAGAAGTTTTATAAAGAGTTTAGAAAAAAAAGGTGGTACATACACACCAAAATTTATAACACAAGACGCTTATAATAACATTTTAAATAGTAGTCAAGAAAAATGTAATTAAGTTTAGATTTTCAGGTTAATTAAAAAAGCACTTAAATAATAAAGATTTAAGTGCTTTTTCTTTGGTAACTAATGTTACTTAAAATAGAGTTTATTCAATTTAGTTTTGCATTGTTAAAATTAAATAGATGAAAAAAATAGTAAAAAGCATACTTATAATTGTGTTATTGTTTTCTAAACAATTGAGTGCACAAGAAATAATTTCGATTGAAAAATATGAGGTTTTATCTAAAATTGCTAACAATAACTTATCCTTAAAAATTTCTAAAGAAGCGTTTAATGCTGCCAAAGCAGATTACAAACAGACCAATGCTGTTTTTTTACCAAATATAACTGCAAGTCATACAGGTATTTCTACAACAAACCCTTTAATGGCATTTGGATCTATATTAAATCAAGGAATTTTAACCCAGAATGATTTTAATCCTTCATTGTTAAATAACCCAGAACAAACACAAAATTTTGCAACAAAAATAGAAATACAGCAACCTCTTATTAATCTAGATGGTCTTTATAAAAGAAAAGCAGCTAAATCTAAAATGGAAGCTATGTCTTTAAAAACTGAAAGAATACAAGATTACTTGGTTTTTGAAGTAGAAAAAGCATATATGCAATTGCAATTAGCTTATAAAGCTGTTAATGTTTTAGAAAAAGCATTAGAAACTGCGAATGCTAATAAAGAAATGGCAAACAATAGTTTTAAACAAGGGTATTTACAAAGAGCAGATATTTTAAATGTTGATGTTAGAGTAACAGAAATTAAAAACCAGTTACATACAGCTAAAAGTAATGTGCAAAATGCTTCAAATTATTTGTCTTTTTTAATGAATGATAAAGACTATGTTGTATACAAACCTTCAGAAAGCTTAACAATTTCTACTCTAAATATTGATGATAAAAGAATTTCTGAAAATAGATCAGATATTAAAGCAATGCATTTAGCTTCTAAAGCTTATGAGCAAATGAATAAAGCAGATAAAATGGCTTTTTTACCAAGATTAAATGCTTTTGGAAGTTATGAAATGTATGACAATAAAATATTTCAGGGTGGAGCTAATGGTTATTTAATTGGAGCGCAACTAAGTTGGGATATTTTTCAAGGTTCAAAACGTTTTGGAAAAGCTCAAAAAAGTAAAGCTGAATTAGAAAAATCTAAGTTAGAATACAATCAATATATATCTAAAAGTAATTTAGAATTAAACAAAGTAAAACGTCAGTTAATAGATGCAAAAAACAAATTAGAGTTAACAAGTTTAGCCGTAGAACAATCTAAAGAATCTTTAAGAATTAGAAAAAACAGATTTAAAGAAGGTCTAGAAAAAACTTCAGATTTGTTACAAGCAGAAACAAAGTTTTTACAAAAACAATTAGAATACAATCAAACAATTTTTGAGTACAATTTTACCCAAATTTATTTAGAATTTTTAACCAAAGAATAATCCATTAAAATGAAAAAATATATCTACATAATATCGTTTATAGCTGCATCATTGTTTATTACAAGTTGTGGTAGTGAAGACAAAAAAGCTGAAGTTGATAATACACCAGCAATTAAAGTTACAGTAAGTAATATTACAGAAAACAGTAACAATCCGTTTTTGTCTGTAAGTGGAAAAATACAAGCTTCTAATAGTGCAGATTTAAGTACAAGAATGATGGGTTTTGTAACCAAAGTTCATGTAAATGTTGGCGATAAAGTTAACAAAGGTCAGTTATTAGTTTCTATAAATAATAGCGATTTAGAAGCAAAAAAAGCACAAGTTAATGCAGGAATTGCCCAAGCACAAACTGCATTTAATAATGCAGAAAAAAATTACAAACGTTATAAAAATTTATTTGCAAGCAGTAGTATTTCTAAAAAAGAAATGGAAGATATGACTGTTAATTTCGAAATGGCAAAAGCTGGTTTAGAAACTGCTAAACAAATGAAAAACGAAATTAACGCACAATTTACATACAGTAATATTACTGCACCTTTTAGCGGTGTAATTACAAGTAAAAATATTGATAATGGAGATATGGCAAATCCTGGAATGCCTTTAATTAGTATAGAAACTCCTAAAGATTTTGAAGTAATTGCAATGGTACCAGAATCTGAAATTTCTAAAATTAAAAACGGAACTGAAGTTAATGTGTTGGTAAAATCTATTAACAAAACAATAAAAGGTAAAGTAAGTGAAGTAAGTAGTTCTGCTAAAAACACAGGAGGGCAGTTTTTAGTAAAAATTGATTTGGCAAAAACAAACGCTTCTATTTTGTCTGGAATGTTTTCTACAGTTCAATTTCCTGTTGAAAAATCTGCTTCTTCATCTATGGTTCTAATACCAACAGAAGCTCTTGTTAAAAACGGACAATTATCTGGTGTTTATACAGTAAGTCAAAGCAAAACAGCTTTATTAAGATGGTTGCGTTTAGGAAGAACTTATGGTAATCAAGTAGAGGTATTATCTGGTTTATCTACCTCAGAATCTTATATACTTTCTGCTGAGGGAAAATTATATAATGGTGCTAAAATTACAATTCAATAACTAATTAGTTGCGTTAAGGATTGACGTGGAAATCCTTTTTATGTCAGTTCGAGTGAATTTGCCTTTGCAAATTTGTATCGAGAACAAATAAAAAGATTGAAACAGAAAGCCTGTTAAAACGCCCAAAAATAGAAAAGATATGAAAGAAGGTTTAGCTGGAAAAATTGCAAAAGTCTTTATAAGCTCTAAATTAACAGTGTTGCTAATGATCGTTTTTATGGTGATTGGTGTGTACAGTTCGTTTTTAATACCAAGAGAAGAAGAGCCGCAAATAGATGTGCCAATGGCAGATATTTTTGTGGGTTATCCTGGAGCGAGTCCTACAGAAATTGAAAATAGAGTTGTAAAACCTTTAGAGAAATTAATTTCGAATATTAAAGGTGTAGAGTATGTGTATTCTACTTCTATGAACGAAAAAGCAATGGTTATTGTTCAGTTTTATGTGGGCGAAGATATTGAGCGTTCGTTTGTAAAATTATACAACGAAATTAACAAACATATGGATCAAATGCCACAAGGTGTTACACTTCCGTTAGTTAAAACACGTGCAATTGATGATGTACCAATGTTAGGTTTAACATTGTGGAGTGAAAACTACAATGATTATCAATTAAGCCAAATGGCGCAAGAATTAGAAACCGAAATTAAAAAGGTAAACGACGTTTCTATTACCCATAAAATTGGAGGAAGAAATCGTCAGTTAAGAGTGGTTTTAGACAAAGACAAATTAGCTGCTAGTGGATTGGATTTCTTATCTGTTTCTGATATGATAAAAGCCAATAATACCCAATTAACATCTGGTAGTTTTGATAAAAATGATACTGAGTTTTTGGTTAACACAGGTAAGTTTTTAGCTTCTGTAACAGATGTAGAAAATTTGGTAGTTGGTGTGCAACAAAATCAGCCTATTTATTTAAAACAGATTGCAACAATTGTTGATGGACCAGAAGTTCCACAAAATTATGTGTCTTTAGGATTTGGAAAAGCAAGTGAAAAATCTGCTGATTATAAATCAGAATATCCAGCAGTTACTATTTCTGTAGCAAAAAGAAAAGGAGCAGATGCCATGAAAATTGCAGAAGTTATTTTAGATAAAGTAGATCATTTAAAAACAACTTTAATTCCTGATGATGTACATGTAGAAGTAACTAGAAATTATGGTGAAACTGCATCTCATAAAGTGTCAGAATTATTATTACACCTTATTGGTTCTATTTTTGCAGTTACACTTGTGGTAATGTTAGCAATGGGTTGGAGAGGAGGATTGGTTGTGTTTTTATCTGTACCAATTACGTTTGCTTTAACTTTATTAAGTTACTACATGTTAGATTATACCTTAAATAGAATTACACTTTTTGCGTTGGTTTTTGTAACAGGTATTGTGGTTGATGATTCCATTATTATTGCAGAAAATATGCATAGGCATTTTAAAATGAAACGTTTGCCTTTTAAACAAGCTGCATTGTATGCAATTAATGAAGTTGGTAACCCAACAATTTTAGCAACATTTACAGTAATTGCGTCAGTTTTACCAATGGCTTTTGTATCTGGTTTAATGGGGCCTTATATGGCACCAATGCCAATTGGAGCATCAATTGCAATGATTTTATCTTTGTTTGTAGCCTTAACAATTACACCTTATTTAGGTTATATTTTCTTAAGAGAAAAAGATAAAAAAGGAGCTGAGGAGAAAAAAGAAAAGCCTTTAGAAGAAACTTTAATTTATAGAATTTATAATAAATTAGAAAGACCATTATTAGAAAACGGAACAAAAAGATGGTTATTTTTAGGAGGAACATTTTTATTATTAATGGCAACTATGGCATTATTTGTCACCAATTCTGTTGCTGTAAAAATGTTGCCATTTGATAATAAAAATGAGTTTCAGGTGGTAATTGATATGCCAGAAGGAACCACATTAGAAAGAACAGGAGTTGTTACTCAAGAAATTGCTCAGTATTTATCTACAAGACCAGAAGTGGTAAATTATCAAAATTATGTAGGTACTTCTGCTCCTATAACTTTTAATGGATTAGTGCGTCATTACGATTTACGTGGAGGTTCTAATATGGCAGATATTCAAGTGAATTTGGTTGATAAAGGAGAACGTTCTATTCAGAGTCATGGAATTGCAAAATTACTAAGACCAGAAATTCAAAAAATAGCTAAAAAGTACAATGCAAATGTTAAGTTAGTAGAGGTTCCACCTGGACCACCAGTATTATCTACGATTGTTGCTGAGGTTTATGGTCCTGATTATGAAAAGCAAATTGAAATTGCCAATAATGTTCAAGATATTCTTAAAAATACAGATGATGTTGTAGATATAGATTGGATGGTAGAAGATGATCAAAAAGAATATCAATTTGAAATAAACAAAGAAAAAGCAATGTTATATGGTGTTGCTCCACAACAAATTGCTTATACAATGAATATGGCTTTGTCTAACAGAGCAATTACAACTTTATATGATGAAGCAGCTGTAAATCAGGTTGGTTTGGTGTTGAGTTTAGATGAAAAAGAAAAATCTACTATTTCTGATATTTCTCAATTAAAAGTAAAATCTAAAAAGGGAACAATGATTCCGATTGCAGATTTAGTAGAAATTAAAGAATCAATTGCAGCTAAAAGTATCTTTAGAAAAAACCAAAAACGTGTGGTTTATGTAATGGCAGATATGGCTGGAAAATTAGAAAGTCCTGCTTATGCAATTTTAGGAATGGAAGAAAAATTGAACAAAATTGAACTTCCAGAAGGTTATAAAATTAACGAAATGTATTTAGGTCAGCCAGATTTTGAAGACGATTATACTGTAAAATGGGATGGAGAATGGCAAATTACTCTAGAGGTTTTTAGAGATTTAGGAATCGCGTTTTTAGGAGCCATTATCTTAATTTATATTTTAATTGTAGGTTGGTTTCAAAACTTTAAAGCACCAGTGGTAATGATGGTTGCTATACCATTATCGTTAATAGGAATTATTTTAGGACACTGGATGATGGGGGCTTTCTTCACAGCAACATCCTTTATTGGAATGATTGCATTAGCAGGAATTATGGTAAGAAATTCGGTTTTATTAATTGATTTTATCAACTTAAGAACCTCTGAAGGAGTGCCATTAAAACAAGCAGCAATAGAAGCAGGTGCTGTTAGAACAACTCCAATTTTATTAACAGCAGGTACTGTTGTAATTGGTGCCTTTGTAATTTTATTTGATCCTATTTTTCAAGGATTGGCAATCTCATTAATGGGCGGAACTATTGTGTCAACAGTATTTACATTGTTAGTTGTGCCTTTGGTGTATTATATGATTGAAAAGAAAAATTATAAATAGTTTTTGGTTACACTTAAAATAATTCAAAAAATTAAACAATGAAATTAGTTTTAGTTACTGTAGTAGAAGAGTATGAAAAAGAGGTTTTAGAAATATTTAAAAAAGCAAATATTGAAAACTTTAGTAGTTCAGATATTGATGGATATAAGAATGTTCCTTCAGTTTTAATGGCTTCTAATTGGTTTTCTGCAGGAAAAAGTGGAAACGAATCTACGATGTTTTTTTCATTTACTAATAAAGAAAAGATTGATGGTTTGTTTGTTTTGATTGAAGAATTCAATAATAATTTAGAAACTAACAATCCGTTAAAAGCAATTGTAGTTCCAATAGAAAGATATATATAAACTTAAAAAATAAATAAAGATGTTAAATACATATTTTAGAGTAATTGTAGGAGTAATGGTTCTGTTAAGCGTTGTTTTAACGTATTATGTAAACATAAATTGGTTATGGTTTGGTGTGTTTATTGGTTTAAATATGTTACAATCTGCCTTTACAAAATGGTGTTTGTTAGAAGTTATTTTGATAAAATTAGGAGTTAAAAAATAATAATTGTTCTTAAAAAAAGAGGATGTCTTTTTAAAAAAAGCAACCTCTTTTGATATTTTAAAATATCACCTTTTTTATTTTTATTTATTCTAAATAAACAATTATATTTGCAAAATATTTTTTATAAATGATTGTTTTTTATACAAATACAAAACCCACTATTTCTCTATCAGACGTTTCTGTTTGTGATAGTGTTTGTAATTCAAATTGTATAAAACCTAAAAGTAAATGTTGTAATAAATACAAGAAAAAAGGCATCAACTGTAAGCGATGCCCAAATATTTTGCTTCAAAAAGCTTCTTAATGTTTTTTAGTCTAATGAAAAAACTGATATAAATGAAAATTTATATCAGCTTTCATCATATTTAAACTTACTATTCTACTAAATTATGTTATTCAATAATTTTCTAATTTATTTGAGATTACACTTTTTTAAATAATGGATCTGCACCAATTGTACCAATTAAGCTTTTTAAATAAGTTTCAGAAGCAACTTCTTTGTAATGTGTTTTAACTTCGTCTAAACGCTTATTAATATCCATTTCATTAACCAATTCTATATTGTTTGGTTTGCTAATAAAGTCTTCTAAATAGTTAATTTGAGCATCATAGAAAGCCAAATCTTTCTGTTGTTTAAGTTTTAAACGCTCTTGATACCAATCGCTATTTAATACATAGTCTCTATTAAAATACTTTCTTAACTCAGGTTCACTAATTTCTTTACCTTCAAACTCTCCGTAAGCCATGATATGTAGTAATATTTTTAATGGAGGTATGGCACCTTCTACACTACCATCTTCAAAATAATTTAAGGCTACTTTTTGTTGTGCTTCTACAATATTATTAATACCATCTACATAGTCTTCTAAACCTTGTAATTCAGGTTTTAACATTCGCTCGCTAAATACTGCAGTTGGTTCGTCAAAAATTCTATTTAAGCAGTATAAATCGAATTTTTTTGTTATTCTGTACCCTAATCTACTTGCTAAAACTTTTTGCCCTTCATACTCAAAATCTTCTAATTTTTCAAGAGAACCATTGGCAATTAAGTTTTTAGGGTCTCTATCTTCTGGAGTCATTCTTGCCCATATTTCAGGAATCAATAAACTTACATCATGGTCAATTTTATTTTCAGCACCAACATAGCCTGCTGCAGTGCTAAAACCGTTAGATTCTGTTAAAATATGTGACAATAAAGCGTTATTTAAATCTGATGTTGGCGTTAACATATTAAATGGTGCTTTTGTTAAAGCTCCTTCAGTACCTGCCCCAGTTGTTGATGGTGATTTACCAGTTAAACTGCATACAAAGTCCATAAATAATTCTGGAGCTTCTTGATAATGGATAGGATTATAAACCGCTAAAGGTCTAATTCCGTTTGCTTTATCTACAGGATTATTTCTTCTTCCTGGTAAAACCGCATTCACTACATGAATTACAGGGTTTTCTGGTTGAATCTTTCTACGTAATCGAACTCCAATATCAGAGATGTAAGAAGCTTCTATTTCTCTGTGGAACCTGTTTGGTTCTAAATAACGCGGGTTTTTGGTAGGTAAACCATCTTCAATAATTCTTGGATGGGATGGTAAAACAAACTGAATATTGTCATCATCACTATTAATTATTTCTAAAATAAAATCTTTAACAGGTTCTGTGTATTTATCAAAATTGATGGTATCTTCATAAATGTCAATTGCATCTTGTTTGGTTAACATTTCATAGTTGGTTAAGAATCTTCCATCAGAAATAATATCTAATTCTGCCCCTTTATCATACCCTCTTACAATAGCTTCATCCGGTCTTTGAAATAAATGCGCTTCACAGTTTGTCAATACTTTTACACTTGGATTGTTAAATTCAGGATTTAAATTTTTAAATTGATTTCTTGGTAAAGTAATAGACGCGGTAATATCATCTTCTGTCTGGATTTTTTCACTTGCAGAAAAATCGGAACGTAATTTGTTCAACATCCAATTTCCTTTTTGGTTGAACCCAATACGAACATAACTTCCCACTACTGGGTTGTTATTATATCTTAAAGAAGTACCCTCAACTCCATTTATAATTTCTACAGACATCATATCTTTCCAATTCAAATTTGCTCCATGAGCTTGTCTAAACATACGTTTTACAAGTAGTACCAAAGAACGAACGTGAACAGGAATATTACTGACAAATTCATTAAATTCATCTGAATTTTCTTCTGATGGGGTTAATAATTTAACAACAGAACCTAAAGTTCTTTTTTCACTTAAAAATGATCTAGATTCAGGTCTGTCAATTGTTTTATCTTTCCATCTAGTAGAGTAATTAAACTCTATAATTTCATCAGCTTTCTTAAAATCTTCTTCTAAATTATGAATGTTAAAATTGCTGTATGTAATTGCATTTTGCATCGATTTAGAAATCTCAGATTTACCACCACCAGAAACGGTACATGGTTTATGACAGAAAACTCCTTCCGGAAATGTTTCTACAATTCGCCATAATTTATTTTGAGGATGTTTTTCTAATCTTAATTTGTTTCCTGATGGATGGATATAAGTTTTAAAAGGAGATAAGATTAATTTTTGTTCTTTCCCATTAAAATCCCAAGAAATACAGTTTTTATTGATATCAAAATATGCAGTTTCTGGAATATAGACCACATTAGGATATTTTTTATCTACTGCATAATTTTCTGGTTTTACATCAATTTTATCAGCTAGTAAAGATTTTACTTCTTCAAAAGTGTGATCTAAACCATAGTATCTAAAGTAATCTTTACCATTAACAGTATCACCCATTACACGTCTTGCATAAGCAATAGCTCCACCAGCATGTTCCTCTTCCACTAAACCAAATAGATTAGCAGAGTAACTGATTTGTGTTTTGATTTCTTTTTTAGAGTATCCGTAGTAATTGTCTGCGATTAAAGTTATTACAACCCCACGCTCATCCCTACATGTAATTTTAAATGCGCCACCATCATTGTATAATTCGTTTTCATTTTTCCAACACATTCCGTCTTTACGTTGACGTTCTGTAGCATCATCAAAATGTGGTAAACCAACCTCTTTTTTCTTTAATTCTTTTAGATGAGGAGCTAAAATAATACATCCTGTATGACCTGTCCAATGATCTGTATCAAGAGCTGCATCATTTTGAGCAATTGTAGGATCGCCAGCATTACCAAAAATATTTTCTACAAAATCTAAATTACTAACTAAATTTCCTGGAGCAAAGAAGCGAACTTCTAGAGATTTTTTTGGTATAATTCCTTTTACTTCCGGACAAACTGTTGGTCTTAATAACATAGAAACCATTACTTTGGCTTTGTCTGTTTGACTATCTGTAAAAGGGAGGACTTTTAAATCGTCAGGAGCATTAAAAGCAGCATGAATAAAATGTGCTAATACAATTTTAGGAACTTCTTTTTTATCTAATGGTACTGGTAAACTACCCTCTACAATATGAAAAGTACCTTTAGTAGTTCTCTTATCATGTAAAGGATTGTTTAGGATACCTTGTTTTAATCGTTTTGAGTTTACCAAATCGCTTTTGAAAGAATTTCCATCTGGCGGTAAACTTGTTTCTCGAGCTTGCCCTTTTTTTGATAATATTAATGTGTTATTAGGAATTCTATAGGATTTATTAAAATCGATATCTTTTAAATAATCATTAATAAAATTTTGAATTCTTTTATCGGCAGGACAATGATGGTCTGCCAATAAACGAGATTTTTCTTGAATACTTTTTATTAATCCACCAGTAAGCTCTTGAAATTTAGGATTACAAAACTGGGTTTTACTTTGTGCTTTGTCTTTAAAAGTTGGTTCACCTAATGCTGCTAGTTGCAGGTTGGTAAACTGTATTATGTCTTTTCTTGATTCTTGCATGACGCTTCGCTTAATGTTAATAGAATAATTTCTACTACAAAACTATTACACAGAGCTTGTAAAAAAGCTGTCAAATGTCATGTTATTAAAGAATCTACGAATACGATTTAGAAGATTAATTTATTGTTAATCAGTGTTTAAAGGTGTGTTTTATTTAAATGCATTTAAACCAGTAACATCAAATCCTGTAATTAATAAATGAATATCATGAGTACCTTCGTAAGTAATAACGCTTTCTAAATTCATCATATGACGCATAATTGAATATTCTCCAGATATACCCATTCCCCCTAACATTTGTCTAGCTTCTCTAGCAATGTTTATTGCCATGTTTACATTATTACGTTTCGCCATAGAAATTTGAGCAGAGGTTGCTTTTCCTTCATTTCTTAAAACACCTAATCTCCAAGCTAACAATTGTGCTTTTGTAATTTCGGTAATCATTTCTGCTAATTTTTTCTGTTGCAATTGAAACTGACCAATGGGTTTACCAAACTGTTTACGTTCTTTACAGTAACGCAAGGCGGTATCATAACAATCCATAGCCGCACCAATAGCACCCCAAGCAATTCCAAAACGTGCAGAATCTAAACACCCTAAAGGTGCTCCAAGGCCAGATTTATTAGGTAATAAGTTTTCTTTAGGCACTTTTACATTGTCAAAAATAAGTTCTCCAGTAGCAGAAGCTCGCAAAGACCATTTATTGTGTGTTTCCGGAGTAGAAAAACCTTTCATACCACGTTCTACAATTAAACCGTGAATTCTTCCTTCTTCATTTTTGGCCCAAACTACGGCAATTTGTGCGAATGGTGCATTAGAAATCCACATTTTTGCCCCATTTAAAAGATAATGGTCTCCCATATCTTTAAACTTGGTTTCCATTCCTCCAGGATTAGAACCGTGATTAGGTTCAGTTAAACCAAAGCAACCCATCCATTCTCCAGAAGCTAATTTTGGTAAATATTTTTTGCGTTGTTCTTCTGTTCCGTATTTAAAAATAGGATACATTACTAATGATGATTGAACAGAAGCAGTAGATCTTACTCCAGAATCTCCTCGTTCGATTTCTTGCATAATTAATCCGTAAGAAATTTGATCTAAACCTGCCCCTCCATATTCCTCAGGAATATAGGGCCCAAAAGCACCAATTTCTGCCAAACAATTTATAATTTGTGTTGGGAATTCTGCTTTTTGGGCATATTCTTCGATAATTGGTGAAACATCACGTTTTACCCAATCTCGAGCAGCATCTCTAACCAACTTGTGTTCTTCAGTTAATAAATCATCTAAATTATAATAATCTGGCGCTTGGAATAAATCTTGCTTCATTAAAATAGTTTTATTTTAAACAAAAATAAATATAATTGTTTGTAATTAAACAATTATAACAATTAAAAATAAGGAACTTTTTTAAAGTTATGCTTTAGAAAACGTTAAAAAGTAATAGTTTTCTGTTAAGTTTGTAATAATGAAGCATACTTTAGGAAAAGAGGAACGTTTAAAGAGTAGAAAACTCATTGAAAAATTATATCAAGAAGGGAATTCTGTAAAAGCTTTTCCGTTAAGAATGATTTTTTTGCAGACAGAACATACTTCAAAATTCCCCGCTCAAGTTGGTGTTTCTGTTCCTAAAAGAAACTTTAAACTGGCGGTTCATAGAAATCGAATTAAAAGATTAATGCGAGAGTGTTATCGTTTGCAGAAAGCAATTGTTTATCATAATCTAGATAAACCTTATGTTTTTATGATTTCGTATATTGGGAAAGAAGAGTGGAACTATGATGAGCTTTTTTTAAAAATGGAAAAACTATTGACCTTATTTATAATGGAAACAAAACATACTAAAGATGAAAATTAATATTTCTAAAAAAACGATATTGGTTCTTTTGGTCGGAACAATTTTTTTATCGTTTTCTTTCAAATCTAAATTCTTTGAAGTTGCAAAACAAATTGAGATTTATAATACATTATTCAAAGAATTGAATATGTATTATGTGGATGAAATTAATCCAGCAGAATTGACTGATAAAGCGATTAAAAACACCTTAAAAGACCTAGATCCATATACCAATTTTTATAATGAACAAGATGTAGAAGATGCACGAATTCGAAGAGAAGGTGAGTATGGAGGTATCGGTGTTTCTGTGTATTACACAAAAAAAGGAATTCAAATTAGAGAGGTTTATAAAGGTTTTTCTGCAGATAAAGCTGGTTTAAAAGCTGGTGATATGGTGATTTCTATAGATGGACAATCTATTAAAAATATGGAGAGAGAGCAGCTTTCAATGTATTTAAAAGGGACACCAAATAGTAAGTTTTCTGTTGATGTTGATAGACAGGGTAAAATCCTAAAGAAAGAAATTACTAGAGATAAAGTAGTTGTAAATCCAGTTCCTTTTGCAGAAATGATAGATGAAGAAACAGGATATATCGTTTTAACACGTTTTAATAATAAAGCGTCATCTCAAGTAAAAAAAGCTTTTAAAAAACTTAAAAAAAAAGGTATGAAAAAGTTGGTGTTTGATTTACGTTCAAACCCAGGAGGATCCTTATTAGAGTCTATTAATATTTCTAATTTTTTCTTACCAAGAGGAAAAAAAATAGTGAGTACAAAAGCGAAAGTAAAAAAATGGAGCAATACTTATAGGAGTACCAATAAGCCTTTAGATTTAGAAATTCCGATTGTGGTTTTAGTGAACGGTCGTTCTGCGTCAGCTTCAGAAATCGTAAGTGGTTCTTTGCAAGATTACGATAGAGCTGTAATTATGGGGAAACGTTCTTTTGGTAAGGGGTTGGTTCAGCGCTACCGAGAATTAACTTATGGAACTCAATTAAAAATAACCATTTCTAAATATTATACACCAAGTGGAAGATGTATTCAAGAATTGGATTATGCAAATAGAAAAAAAGATGGAACAGTCCCTAAGTTTTCTGATCAAGGAATTCATGAATTTAAAACTGCTAACGGAAGAACAGTTTACGATGGTGGAGGTGTTTTACCTGATGTAATTATCAATGAATCTAAAAGAACAAAAGCTACAAGTAAATTACTGCAGTCAAAGGCTATTTTTAATTTTGTAACACAGTATTTTTACTCGAATTCAGAATTAGGTTCTCCAGAAAATTTTAAGTTTCAAGATTCAGATTTTAAAAAGTTTACTAATTATTTAAAAACAGACACCACTTTTGTAACCCAACAAGAAAAAATGTTTAAAGAAGCTTATAAAATTTCTAAAACTGAAAAAATCTCAAAAGAGTATAAGAAAATACAAGAGAAATTATTTGATATAAAAATTGAGGAAATTTCAAAAAATAAGGATATTATATACAAGGCTATAGAAGAAGAGATTTTAAAAAGATATTTTTATAAAGAAGGGGTTTATAAACATAATATAAAGAATGATAATACGATAAAAGAAGCCTTAAAATTACTACAGAATCAGGCTAAATATAAAGATTTGCTATCTGCTAAATAGTTTTATCTTTGTAACCCAAATTTTAGAATGGCTAAACTTAAAAAAATTGATAGAACTCGAGCTCAAGAATCGAGAAATTCCATAGAAAAACTATACATTTCTATGCGACATTTATTTAGTAGAGGGTTTTATAAGCCTATGGGAGTTTCAGGAGAAACTTTAAGAAAATCTTTATTATTACTTCGACCAGAAATTTATGGTTCTATTGCAGAGGACAAAATAGAATTAAACGGTTTAATTTATGTTATAGAAAGGCTACCTAGAGGTATTGAAGAATGTCAGTTTATTAGTTTAACTACAGATGAGGGATATAAAAATTCTCATTTCGAGACTATTATTCCGCCTAAAAGAAGAAGAAATTGTTACAGAATTGACAAAGACCAAATGAATATTGAGATTACAAGAGGTCGTTCTGAAATCTATGATATTCTCACACATTTAACGTTCTTATTTATCGAATCACACAAAATTCAGAAAAGAGTAACTGTTAGTGACGGTTGCGATTTTATAAGAGAATGGAAATATTTAGAAGATATTGTTATTCATCACAAAGAAATTTCTGAAGAAGAGAGAGAAATTGCCATTGCTCATCTAAGTAATATTTTAGGAAGAACTTTTGATGAAGTTTTAAATATTCATAAGGCGTTTTCTACTAAAGATAATCAAGATCGATTTTTCCAATTAATTTATTGGTTAGGTAAATTAGCGATTAATGAAGTTTTAGAGAATAAAAAACGTAAAATAACGTTCAGCTCAGTTTTAATTGAAGAAATTGGACATCATATTTATGGTGATATTTGGGCGCATAATATTAAAAAATCTTTAAAAGAGCATAAGCTTTTAAAAAGACCAATTCATATTATTAGTGCTAATATGCATAGTGTTTTAAATTCTATTTATGCACATAATGCATTACCAAAAGAGGCAGAAACAAATAAGGGTTTTGAACTGTATCAACTATTAAGCAATTCAGACAGTAAACCATTGCAAAAAGCAGTTAAAGAGTATGCGTCAGAAAATGGTTTGATTTACATTAAAGATACTTCAGGGACAAATATTAATGTTCAAATAATTGATACAGATAAAATTAATTTCGAAAAATCTCCATTTGAGAAAATAAATTCTGTGAAAGAAAACCCAGTTATTATTGTAATGGATTACGCTTTTGGAGAGCAAGCTTATGAGACAATGGACGAGTTGCTTAAACCTTATAAGAACAGTAAGAAAAAGAATCATTTAGATGTGAAATCTATTTCTATAATGGGTAAAGCAGGTATTTTAGAAGGTGGAAAAGGAGATATAATGATTCCTTCTTCGCATATTTTTGAGGGTACTGCAGACAATTATCCTTTCAAAAATGAGTTATCTAAAGAAGATTTAGAAGGTTTTGGTGTGCAAGTTTTTGATGGATCTATGATTTCTGTTTTAGGAACATCGCTTCAAAATAAAGATTTATTGAAGTTTTTCCATGATTCTACTTGGAATGTTATTGGATTAGAAATGGAAGGAGCTCATTACCAAAAAGCCATACAATCTGCTTCTAAAATTAGAGGAAATATTTCTGAAGATGTAAAAGTAAGATATGCGTATTACGCTTCAGATAACCCTTTAGAAACTGGAGCAACATTAGCTTCAGGCGGGTTAGGGATGACAGGAGTAACGCCAACTTATGCCATTACTCAAAAAATATTAGAGCAAATTTTAACAGTTTAAAACAGATTTTATAACCAAACTATAACCAATGTCAACAAAACAAAAAAACAACGAAGAAGAAGTAGAATTAGGCTCTATATTTGTAATTATTGGTAAAGGATTTAAGAATTTTTTTAACTTTATTGGAAATGTTTTTAAAAGTGTTTTTCACTTCATAATTTCAATTTTAATTTTTTTAAGAGCAAATATTATTAAAATTGGGATTGCTGCAGTTATTGGTGCAGGAATTGGTTTATTCTTAGAAATAAGAACTAATGATACTTTTGGATCTGATTTACTAGTAAGTCCAAATTTTAAGAGCGCAAGACAGTTATATAATAACATAAATTATTATAATGATTTAGTTAAACAAAAAAGAACTTTAGAGCTTGCAACTACTTTTAAACTAGATACTTTAACAGCAAAAAGCTTAAAGAAATTTACTATCGAGCCAATAGCAACAGAAAATGATATAATTAATTCTTACAATGATTTTATTTTAGAAGTAGACACTACAACTGTGAAAAGTTATAATTACGATGATTTTAAGTCTTCATTTTCTGAATATGATTATAAAGTTCATAAAATCACTGTCATTGCAGAGAAAAATGATATTTTTAAAAGTTTAGATGAGGTTATTATATCATCAGTAGTTCAGAATTCATACTTTAACAGAATTAAGGAATTAACAAATGAAAACCTTAATAGAACAGATTCTTTATTAAGAGTAAATCTAACTCAAATAGATTCTTTAAGAAAAGTCTATATGCAAGTCATGATTGAGGAGGCAAAAAAAGAATCTAACGGAACAAGTATTGATTTAGGAGGTGAAAAAAGAACAACCAAAGAATTAGAGTTATTTAAAACAAACAAAGATATCAATGATGACATCGAAGAAATTGTAGAAGATAAATCAGAAAAATATGAAGTAATTAATATAATATCTAACTTTCAACCTATTGGTTATGAAATAAAAGGAGTTACAAAAAACTATAGTTTTTTATTAGCTTTTTTAGGGGCAGGTTTAATTATTTTATTCTTGTTGCTTAAAAAATTAAATAATTACTTGAATAATTATAAGAATTAAGAATGCAAACAATTCTTATCACCGGAGGAGCTGGTTTTATAGGTTCTAATTTTATCCCTTTTTTCTTAGAAAAGAATAGAGATTGCAAGATTGTTAATTTAGATGCCCTAACTTATGCAGGAGATTTGAATAACTTAAAAGAAATTGTAACGAATTCTAATTATAGTTTTGTTAAAGGAGATATTTGTGATAGAGAGTTGTTAGAAGATATATTCCAAAAAAATAGTATATCTGGAGTAATCCATTTTGCTGCTGAATCTCATGTTGATAATTCGATTAAAAATCCAGATGCATTTATAAAAACTAACGTTTTTGGAACATTTAATCTTTTAGACGTAGCAAAAAAATATTGGATGAGTGCCCCAAATATCTTCAAAAAAGGATTTGAAAAATCGAGATTTCTTCATGTATCAACAGACGAAGTTTATGGAACTTTAGGAAAGACGGGGTTGTTTACCGAAACAACACCCTATGCACCAAATAGTCCTTATAGCGCTTCAAAAGCTTCTTCAGATTTTATGGTGAGAAGTTATTTTCATACCTACGGGTTAAATGTAATAACTACAAATTGTTCTAATAACTATGGGCCAAAACAACATAACGAGAAGTTAATACCAACTATTATTAGAAAAGCGATTTCTGGAAAAGAGATACCCATTTATGGTGATGGAAAAAACATTAGAGATTGGTTGTATGTATTAGACCATTGCAAAGGGATTGAGTTAGTTTACCAAAAAGGCGAATTAGGAGAAACGTATAATATTGGAGGTGAAAACGAAAGAGATAATTTATATATTGCTAATAAAGTTTGTGAAATTTTAGATAAAATACTTCCAAAAGAAAATTCGTATAAAAATCAAATTTCTTTTGTTAAAGATAGACCGGGACATGATTTTAGATATGCTATTAATGCTTCTAAAATTCAAAAAGAATTAAGTTGGAGGGCAGATGAAAATTTTGAAACTGGAATATTAAAAACCATTCAGTGGTATTTAAATAAATACAAAAGTATATGAAAGGAATAGTATTAGCAGGAGGTTCTGGAACAAGGTTGCATCCTCTTACTTTAGCAGTAAGTAAGCAATTGATGCCAGTTTATGACAAACCAATGATTTATTATCCTATTTCAGTTTTAATATTGGCAGGAATAAATGAAATATTAATTATTTCAACACCACAAGATTTACCTTTGTTTAAAAGGTTATTAGGAGATGGAGAAAAATTTGGATGTAGCTTTGAATATGCGCAACAAAAAGAACCTAAAGGTTTAGCAGAAGCATTTTTAATTGGAGAAAAATTTATTGGAAAAGATGATGTTGCTTTGATACTTGGAGATAATATTTTTTATGGATCTGGACTACCACGATTACTAAGAAATAATCTTAAACCGAAAGGTGGTGTTGTTTATGCTTATCATGTAACAGATCCAGAAAGGTATGGAGTTGTTGAATTTGATGTGGATTTTAAAGCTATTTCTATTGAAGAAAAGCCTACAAAACCAAAATCGAACTATGCGGTTCCTGGAATTTATTTTTATGAAAATTCTGTTATCGAAATAGCAAAAAATATTAAACCTAGTGATAGAGGTGAACTAGAAATAACAGACATAAATAAAGAATATCTAAAAAAAGGCGAATTAAAAGTTACCATTTTAGATAGGGGAATAGCTTGGTTAGATACAGGTACATTTGATTCGTTAATGCAGGCTGGTCAGTTTGTACAAGCGATTGAACAAAGACAAGGACTAAAAATAGGTTCACTAGAAGAAGCTGCCTACAGATCAGGATTTATTCCAAAAAAACAAATGCAAGGTTTGGCAAAAAAGTTGTTAAAAAGTGGTTATGGAAATAATTTATTAGAGATTTAATGTTAATAAAAAAAACATCATTAGAAGGTTGCTACTTACTGCAGCCAAAAAAAATTGAAGATCATAGAGGTGCGTTTATTTTAAATTTTAATAAGAAAGAATTTGAAGAAGCCATCAAACAAAAGGTAGATTTTGTTTTAGAAAATGAATCTATTTCCAATTACGGTGTTGTTAGAGGATTACATATGCAAAAAGGACAATTTAGTCAAGCCAAGTTAGTTAGAGTTGTACATGGTGCGATATTAGATGTTGTTGTAGATGCTCGAATTGATTCTCCTACTTTTGGTGAAACTTTTTCTCAAATTTTATCAGCAGAAAACAATTATCAGCTTTTTATACCAAGAGGTTTTCTTCATGGTTTTTCTGTTTTACAAGATAAAACGAAAGTAAATTATAAGTGCGATAATTATTACTTTCCAGCGGCTGAAGATGGGGTGGTTTTTAATGATTCTGATTTAAAAATTGATTGGAAAATTGTTGAAAATGATGTTATTTTATCTGAAAAGGATAAGAAACTACCATCTTTTAAAGATTTTAATTTTCAAATTAAATAAAATTTAGAGTTCAATAATGTTTATGAGAGAAAAAAATATTTAGTTTGATGAAATTTAAATTAATTAACTTATTAAAATCAAAATCTTTACGAAACTCTTTTTTTACAATATCAGAGGCTTCTAGTACACTTTTATTTGTAATAATATCTTATCCAATATTTTTAAATCTTTTAGGAGCAGAGAAATATGGTATTTATATTTTAATACAGAGTTTTTCTGTATTAGTTAGTATGTTTAATTTGGGAGGTAATTTTACAGTTACCAAGTTTATTTCTGGTTATAGAGGAGAAAATAAAACAGAAAAAATAAAAGAGTTTACAAGTACTATTTTTTTATTTCAACTTACAGTATCTATAATTCTTATCATTATAATTTTTCCATTTTTAAATAGTATAACTTCTTATTTTACTGAGAATGTTAATTATGAGATTTTTAAAAATGTTGTTTATTTTGCGATTCCTGTCTTTTTAATAGATTTATTTGAACAAAATTTTAATGGACTTCATAAAGGTTATGAAAGGTTTGATAGAGCCTTAAAAATGACACTATTTTCTAAATTAATTAAGTATTCTGTTCAAATAGTTGTTGTAATCTACTTAAAAGACTTAATAGAGGTTTATAAATTTACTTTACTATTTTCTTTGTTTTATTTTGTTTTCCATTCATTTATGTGTAAAAAATGGTATAATGATATATCTTTTTTTGTGCATAGTAAATGGAGTTGTTTAAAAGATTTTTTTAAATTTAGTATGTGGGTTTGGGCAATGAGTATTGTAACCCTTTTAACTTCACAAGCAGATAAATGGATTGTAGTTGGGTTATTTGATTTAAAAACATTAGCCTATTATGGTATTGGTGTTAGCATCTTTAATCAATTGCATATGTTGGTGTCATCGTCAGTTTCTTGGTTATTTCCAAAAATATCGTTTAATGGTATTTCTGATAAAATGTTGTTAGTTTATAAAAAAAGTTCTTTTGTATTATTATTTATTAGTGCTGTATTAACAGTTTTGCTACTAATAACTAGCGATTTTATATTTGAATTATGGTTAGGAGAAGAAGAGTATAGAAAAGCAGAAAAGTATATAAAGCTGTTTATATGTATTTTACCAGTTATTTCAACAACAATTATTCCTTATTATTTTCTTTTAGGATTAGGTAAAATAAAAGAATTATTTCTTTTAGGGTGCTTAACTTCTTGCATTTTAATTTCTAGTATATACATACTTTCTTCCAATACTAATTTGTATTTAGTAATTTCTTCTTTTTTAATTGTATATTTAATAATGTCTTTTATTTATCATTATAGAACCCAAAAATTACTTCGATTGACTAATAATTATAAAAATTACGCAATTATTTTTATATCTGGAGTTATATCTTTTTCTTTGTTTTATAATATATTGTAAAAGGTTATGAAAGCGAGTGCAAAAAAAATTATCAATTCATTAGGGTTTAATCTATCTAATGCTACCTCTAAAGAAGAAGTTATAAGTTTAATAAAAAAACTTAAACCTCACTATGTAGGAATAGATTTGATTAGACTTGGTGCAGAAGGAGATAGTGGTTATTTAGTGCCCAATGATTTAGAAAATATAGAAGCCTGTTTTTCTCCAGGTTGCGATAATAAGCTTCAATTTGAAGAAGATTGTTATCAAAAAGGAATGAAAATATTTGTTGCAGATAAAACAGTAGAAGCTAAAGATATACCAGATAAATTTTCTTTTTTAGATAAATTTGTAGGTGCAATTTCTAATGATGATTTAATTACAATGGAAGAATGGGTTTCTAAAAGTAATTTAAAAGAAGATTCAGATTTGTTGCTTCAGATGGATATTGAAGGTGATGAATTTATTAATATTTTAAGTATGTCTAAAAACCTATTAGACAAGTGTAGAATAATTGTTATTGAATTTCATGATTTAGATAAATTATTTAATAAGTTTTATTATAATGTAGCTTCTTCAGTTTTTAATAAATTATTGGAAAATCATATTTGCGTTCATATTCATCCTAATAATACAGCAAAGAACATAAGTGTATCTGGTGTAGAGATCCCTCCGTTAGCAGAATTTACTTTTATAAGAAAAGATAGAATACGTTCTAAATTAAAAGCTGTAAATAGTTTTCCTCATAAGTTAGATTCAGACTGTGTACCAGAAAATCAAACACAAGTATTACCAAAGATATGGTTTGAGTAAATTTTAATGTTTTAGGCTAAATTGAAATGATAAATAGTGATTTATTATCTGTAGTAACAGTTAGTTATAATAGTTCTAAAACAATTGGAAAGACGATTAAATCTGTTCTAAATCAATCAATTAAAAATTTCGAGTATATTATTGTTTATGGTAACTCAACAGATAACACATTAGAAATTATTAAATCTTTTAATGATAAGTTTAAACAAAAAGGAATTGAAGTTGAAATGTCCATAGAAGAATTGTATCAAGACGAAATGTTATATTTAGATATGTTGCTGTATATGAAAAAATTAGGATTTGAGTTATGTAGTTTAGAAAATGGTTTTTATGATCAGAATAGTGGTAAATTACTTCAAGTAGATGGTATTTTTTTTAAAACTAATACCAGTTTAAATGGATAAAACACTGTTTAGTGTTATTACTGTATCTTTCAATTCAGAAAAGACAATTAAAAGAACTATAGAGTCTCTTTTAAATCAATCTTTTCAAAATTTTGAATATATTATTATAGATGGAAAATCGACAGATAAAACTCTAGAGATTATAAAATCTTTTGAAAAAGAATTTAAAAGAAAAGAAATTTATTTTACATGGATTTCAGAAAAAGACAAAGGTATTTATCATGCTTTTAATAAAGGAGTCAAAAAAGCAACTGGAAAATGGGTTTCCTTTTTAGGTTCTGATGATTTTTATCTTTCAAATGCTTTGGAAAATTATTCAAAAGAAATTTTTAAAATAAAACAAGATATAGACTTAGTTTATTCTAATGTAGAGGTTAAAGATAGAAAAATAATAAGAGATATTTGGACTTGGAAAACTTTTAGGAAAAAAATGAATATAGCCCATGTTGGAGCTTTTCACAATATAAAGTATTTTAAAAAATATGGGTTGTTCAACGAAAATTATAAAATTGCTGGAGATTACGAGTTATTACTAAGAGCTAATAAAAAATTAAAAAGCCATTGGTTTGATAAAGTTACTGCCGTTATGGGAGATGGTGGTATAAGTAATGATAATATTATCGAAGTATATAAAGAAACCACAAACGTAAAAATTGATACTAAATCGCAAAGTAAGATTACTTCTAAAATAGATTTTTATATTTGGATAGTTAAGTACAGAATAAAAACTATAATTAATGAAATTACTCGATAAATATTTAATTACTAGCAGTGTTTTTGCAATATTTACTGAAGATTTTAGTTTTCATTATATTATAGATTTAAAACTTTTTTATTTAATTCTTATTTCCAATTTCTTTCTAATTTCATACAAATACAAAGTAACTGTAAATAAAAATATAATTGTCTTATTTTCCTTTTTTATAGCTCACGGACTTTTTTGTTACTTAGTATTTCAGAATCCAATTCAATCATTAATTGCTCAAGTTTTAGGTATTAGTATTAGTAGTGTCTATTTTTATAATCTTATTAAAATTTTTAAAGTTAATGTTCTTGTAGATGAATATTTAAAACTTTCTTTTTTCATTGCTATTATCTCAATACCAATGTTTTATTTGGGGATAAATGTTTTTACCTATAATAGATTAAATGGTATTTTATCAGAACCAGCTCACTATGCCGCAATTATGTTGCCTGCTACATATTTTTTCTTGAGAAAAAGAGAGTATTTAAAATTAGGAGTAATTGTTATTACAATTTTTTTGTCTAAGTCTTCAGTTGGTTTTATTGGATTGTTTTTAATTTTAATCATTCCTTTGATAAAAATTAAATATTTTTTAAAGTATTCTATTTTAGTAGTAGTTATAGTATTAACAGGTGCTTTTTATTTAAGTTCAAAATGGAATAATAAAATAACAGAAAATGAGAGTAACACTGTAGTTCGAAGATTAAAACAGACTCAAGAATCTTTTAAGGCTACTTATACAGGGAAATTTAAAAATTACACTAACTTAAGTACGTATGCTTTTTTAAGTAATTTTTTTATAGCCCAACAGATATTTATTCATAAACCTATTGGTACAGGATTAGGATCTTATAAACATGAGTATGATAAATATTATGAAAAACTATCACCTCCAAAATATTTAATTAAATTAAAACAATCTAAGATTAATAGAACAGATGCAAATTCTTTATTTTTAAGAATGATTGCAGATTTTGGATTCTTCGGAATTTTAATGATTTTCTATTTTATTAGGAGAAGTTATAATATTTTTAGGGATGATAAAAAGATATTTCAACAGAGTAGTTTCTTTTATCTATTTTCAAAATTATTAAGAGAAGGTCATTATTTTCCACCTGAGTTTTATTTTTTTTTAATAATTTTTATAAAAAACACAAATGAAGATATTACATGTAGTTGAGGATTTTTCTCTTGAAAGTGGAGGTCTAAGAACAGTTATTAAAGATTTAAATTATTATTTAAATAAAGAAAACTTTACTTCATATATATTGTCTGCTAAAGAAGAGTTAGGCGATAATATCTTTATTGTAAATACTAATAATAGTCCGTGGCTGTATTCGAAAGAATGGGAGGTTAAATTAAATTCTTTAAAAGAAAAATATAATTTTGATGTTGTTCACATACACGGAGTTTGGATGTATCCTCAATATATAGCATCAAAGTTTTGTATAAAAAACGATATACCATTTATAGTAAGTATTCATGGTATGTATGAACCATGGTTATGGGAAAAAGGGAAATTGAAAAAAAAATTGTATTTTAATCTTCTTACCAAAAAAGTATTTTCAAGAGCAAAATTATTACATGCAATTACTCCTTTAGAGAAAACGAATCTACAATCATTATTTAAAAATAATAATGTTATTGAAATTCCTAATTTAATAGAAGAGATTTCTTGTGAAGAAAAGGAACAGTTTAATATAAAAGATGATGTAAATTACATTCTATATTTAGGGAGGTTAGATGAAAAGAAAGGAATTGATTTACTTTTAAAGTCTTTTTCTAAATTGAATAATAGCGATTTTAAAATAGTTATTGCCGGAAAGTTGAATGATTATCAAAAAAGTTTAAAATTATTAATTAATAGTTTAAAACTAGAAGGTAAAGTTGAATTTTTAGGAATGGTAAAAGGAAAAGAAAAAATAGATTTAATAAAAAATGCTTTCGTTTTAGTTGCTCCTTCCTATTCAGAAGTAATAGGAATGGTTAATCTAGAGGCTGGAATATTAAAAACTCCAGTAATAACAACTTTTCAAACAGGTCTTAAAATGGATTGGAATTCAAATGGTGGTAGATTAATTAACCCTAATGTTAATGAATTATCAGATGTGCTTAAAGAAGTTCTAAGCTGGTCAATTAGTCAAAGAAATAAAAACGGGGAAAAGCTTTATAATTTTGTTGTTAAGAATTATTCATGGTCATTAAGATTTAAAGATTGGAAAAAACTTTACAAAAAATGTATACATGAGTAAACTCTATAAAAAAATAATAATTTTTCTTTTTTATTTAATAATGACCTTACCATTATTAAAACCTAATATAAGTTCTATTGCTGTAATAATTTTTACGATTTTTAGTATTCCAGCTATTTACAAAAGTAAATTTAAAATTAAAGACTTAAGAAAATATTTATTTTTAACGATACCCTTTTTTTTATTCTTATTCCATGAAGTTTTTTCTAAAAGTTTTAACGAAAAAACAGTTTTATTAGGGGTGCCGTTTCTTGTTTTTCCATTAATTATTTTTTTTAAACCCTATTTCATTACAATAAAGAATATACTTAAAAGTCTGGTTGTGTTTCAGATATCTACATTATTACAATGTATAATTTACTTGGTAGTTTTTTTAAAAAGCAATCACATTATTAGGTTATTAGATATAAGTAATGAGAATATTCCATTTTTTAGAGAGTTTGTAACTGCTAATTATTTAAAGGAAATGCACCCTACTTATTTTAGTTCTTTTTTATTATTTAGCATTACTATCTCACTTTTTAACTATTCTAAAAACAGAGTATTACATACTATTAACTTTTCTTTATCAATCTTTTTTATTTTACTTTTTAGCTCTAGGGTTATAATTATTATTATGTTATTAACACTATTTTCTTTTATTATTCTTAGCTTAAATAAAAGAATAGAAAAAAAAATATACAAAACATTAATCTTTGTTGTAATATCTTTAAGCTTTCTTTATGTTTTTAAGTTAGATGTTGTAAATAAAAGATTTATAGAGATTAAAAATCATATTAATAAACCCATTGTGGGAAATTATTACAACTCAACGAATACAAGAGTAGCTATATACAAGTGCAATGTCTTTTTAATGGAAAAATTGCCTTTTTGGGGTTACGGTGATTCTTTGCAAAAAGAATTAAATGATTGTTATGAAGAAACAAACGATAGTAATTTTTACAAATTAAATATTTATAACACTCATAACTATTATTTTCATATGCTTCTATACGGGGGCTGGATTTATCTGTTAATTTTTTTTATTTTTTTATTTTATCTTTTTATTAAGATAAAAAGTACTTTACTGTATTTATTTATCTTTATTCAGTTTATACTTGTTAATTTAACTGAAAATTACTTGTCTAGGCATTATGGTGTGTTTTTATTTTGTTATTTTACAGCAATTTTTATTTTTATAAATGAGCAAAGAAATACAAGAATTAAACAAATTTAATTTACCCACTAATTTCAGAGGTAGAAATGCTTTTGTAGTTCAATTATGGTGGATTATACAAGGTGTTTTTTTTAGAAATTCACCTCAGTTTATGTATGGTTTTAGAAATTTCTTACTCAGGCTTTTTGGTGCAAAAATTGGCAAAAATGTTATTATTAGACCCACAGTTAGAGTAACATATCCTTGGAAAATTTCTATTGGAGATTTTTCTTGGATTGGAGATGAGGTTAATTTATATTCTTTAGGAGAAATAGAAATAGGTAAAAACGTAGTTATTTCCCAAAAGTCTTATTTATGTACAGGTTCTCATGATTATTTAAAACCTAATTTCCCTATTTTTGTAAAAAAAATAACAATTCAAGATCAATGCTGGTTGGCAACAGATGTTTTTGTTGCTCCGGGTGTTACCATTAAAGAAGGTACTGTTGTTGGTTCGAGAAGTAGCGTTTACAAAGATTTGCCATCTAACAAAGTTTGTATAGGAACTCCGGCTAAAATTATAAGAGAAAGAATTAGTGAGTAGAAAAAAAAATATTTTAATAATTTCCCCTTTTTTTTATCCAGAACCAATATCCACAGGTAAGTTTAATACAGATTTTGCTACTGCATTATCTAGAAATGGACATTGTGTAACTATTTTATGTTATCATCCTTTTTACCCAAACTGGAAAATTAAAAAGAGTAACGATACAATAAAAGGAATTAAAATAATACGTGGAGGAAATTTCTTGTCTTTTACCAAAAAAAGCTTGATAAGAAGAATTATTTTAGAATTTAGTTTTACTTTTTTTATCTTAAGAAAAATTGCAAAGTACCAAAAAGGCGTAGATATTGTTATACCTGTTTTTCCTCCAAGTTTTGCTTTTTTTACCGTTTTACCTTTTCTAAATAAAAGTATTCGTAAAACAGGTTTGGTTCATGATTTACAAGAAATTTATTCCGAGAATCAAACAGGTTTTATTAATAAAATTGTTCATTATTTTATTCACATAATAGAAAAAAAGTGTTACCGTAATTGTGATAAGTTAATTTTTCTTTCAAAAGAAATGAAGGATAAAGCGAAGCACCTTTATGATTTAACAGAAGAGAAATTAGAGGTTCAATACCCTTTTATAACAATTAAAGATAAAATTACTGAAGATATAAGTGCACTTTTTAATAAGAATAGGAAAAGTATCGTATATTCAGGAGCTTTAGGTGAAAAACAAAATCCTGAAAAGTTATTGTTATTTTTTAATGAAGCTTCTAAAAAGATTAATAATTTAGATTTTTACTTTTTTTCTAATGGAGAAGAAATAAAGAAACTAAAAAAAATCAATAATAATCCTAAAATATTTTTCCATTCTCTTGTTAAAAGAGAAAACCTAGAAGAATTATATAAAAGAAGTGATGTTCAAATAGTACCTCAAAAAGAAGGCACCTCTGCAGGGTCATTACCATCTAAACTTCCTAATTTATTAGCTTCAGATTGTAAAGTTTTTTTAATTACAGATAAAAATAGTGAACTCCACAAGTTGTTTAAAAAACATAAGTTAGATTTTGTAACTACATCTTGGAATATAACAGATATGGTTTTTAAATTACAAGAAATTTTAGAAAAAGACATAGATTTTAAACATCAAAAAAAGATTGCTAAAAAAATATTTACAATTGAAGAAATGGTTAATAAAGTTTTGAAATAACTGTTTTCTTTAAATAAACAAGTATGTATTTAATTTTAAAGTTAATACCTTTGTTTTAAATTTAATATTGGATTGAAAAAAAGATATTCTCATTTTATAAGACCTCTTCAAGTAATTTTAGATCTTCTTTTAATAAACTTAATTGTTTATTTAATATATGATAAACAATATCTTAATATTTCATTTTTATCTTACATTTCTATTTTTTGGCTAATTACTTCCTATACTTTTGGTTTCTATAAAGTATACAGGTATACTCGGTTCTTAAGACTTTTTACACTTTTAGGAAAACAGTTCTTAATATTTATCTTAGGTTATTTTGCTTATTTTGGGATTTTTAGAGAAGGAGATATTGTTCATAACCAGTTTTTAATTCTATCGCTAATTATTATGAGTATTAGCTTTTTAAAATTCATTTCTTTTTTCTTATTAAAGACTTACAGGTCTTTAGGTAATAATTTTAGGACAACTATTGTAGTTGGTTTCGGGGATTCTTCAAAAAAAATCATTAACCTTTTTCAGAGTAAATCTAACTTAGGATATAAATATTTAGGTTTTTTTTCAGATAGAACAAGCAGAAATAAGCACTATTTAGGTACTGTTAAAGATGTATATAACTTTACAGAAGAAACTATTGTAGATGAAATATATTGTTCATTATCTGTGTTAAGTAAAGAACAAATAAAAAAAATAAATAAGTTTGCTATAGAAAAAAATATTGCATTAAAATTGATTCCAAATACCAATGAGTTGTATAGTAAAAATCAAAGTGTTGAGTTTTACGATGATGCTCTAATGGTATTGAATGTCAATAAACTGCCTTTTGAATTTGCTGAAAATTTCTATATAAAAAGAGTTTTTGATATCGTTTTTTCAATACTTGTAATTCTTTTTATTTTATCTTGGCTAATTCCTGTTATTTGGGTTTTAATAAAGCTAGAATCTAAAGGACCTTTAATTTTTAAACAAAAAAGAGAAGGTTTAAATGGAGAAGAGTTTGTTTGTTATAAGTTCAGGTCTATGAAAATTAATGACATGTCGGACAAAGTCCATGCTACAAAAAATGATAGTAGAGTTACTAAAGTTGGTGCTTTCTTAAGAAAAACAAGTATGGATGAATTACCACAGTTTTTTAATGTTTTAAAGGGAGATATGAGTGTAGTAGGACCTAGACCACATTTAGAAAGTTTATCTCTTGAATATCAAAAAGATGTAGAAGATTATTTAAAAAGACATATTGTTAAACCAGGAATTACAGGTTTAGCTCAAATTAGTGGTTATAGAGGTGAAATAAAAAAGAAGTCCGACATAAAGAATAGAGTTCGATTTGATATCTTTTATATAGAAAATTGGTCATTTTTTTTAGACATTAAAATTATTATTCAAACTGTTTTAAACGTTTTTAAAGGAGAAGAAAAAGCTTATTAAAATGATAACTGCTTCCATAGTATTATTTAATAATGACATAGAAATACTTAGAAAAACTATTGATTCTTTTTTAAAAATACAACATCAAAAAAAATTATACTTAATAGACAATTCCAAAACAAATGTTCTAAAAGATATTTATGTAAATGATGATGTTGAATATATTTTTGTCGGAAAAAATATAGGTTTCGGTAGTGCACATAATTTGATTTTAAATAAAATAAATTCAAAATTTCATTTAATTTTAAATCCTGATGTTGAGTTTTCTGTTAATGTGATTCCAGATTTAATACTTGAACTAGAAAATAAACCTGATGTTTCTTTTATTTCACCAAAAGTAATTTATCCAAACAAAGAATTGCAACATATTTGCAGAAGACATCCTTCTTTTTTTGACCTAATCAATAGAAGGTTAAATATATTTAAAATACAAGTTTTTAAAAACGAGTATAGAAATAAAAATTTAGAACAACCGTTTTATCCTGATTTTATTCACGGTTGTTTTATGTTATTTAAAACAAAAGATTTACAAAATTTAAAAGGTTTTGATGAGCGCTATTTTCTATATATGGAAGACGCTGATATTTGCAGAAAAATAGACAAATTAGGAAAAAAGAAGTTGTATTTTCCTAAAGTTAAAATTATTCATCAACATCAAAAAGGTTCTTCAAAACATTTAAAACTATTTTTTTATCACCTTTCTTCTGCAATAAAGTATTTTTTAAAGTGGGGATTCTAATATCAAGATAAATTAAAATATATTTGCAGTCATAACAAGAAATCACAATGAATGTACTTATTTTAGGCTCTGGAGGTAGAGAACATGCTTTTACTTTAAAATTAACTGAAAGCAAAAAAATAAACCAACTTTTTGTAGCACCAGGAAATGCTGGAACAGCTAAAATAGCGACCAATATTAATATCAACCCAACTGATTTTAATGCTGTTAAATCAACAGTCTTAGAAAAAAGAATAGATATGGTTGTTGTTGGGCCAGAAGCACCCTTAGTGGCAGGTGTTCATGATTTCTTTTTGGCAGATGATGATTTAAAAAACATTCCTGTAATTGGTCCTAAAAAAGATGGAGCAACTTTAGAAGGAAGTAAAGATTTTTCGAAACAATTTATGCAAAAGCATAATGTGCCAACAGCGAAATACAAATCCTTTACAAAAGAGAACTTAACTGAAGGCTTTGCATTCTTAGAAACTTTAGAACCTCCTTATGTTTTAAAAGCAGATGGTTTAGCAGCTGGTAAAGGAGTACTAATTTTAAATTCTTTGAAAGAGGCTAAAGCAGAATTAAAAGAAATGGTTTCCAATCAAAAATTTGGAGATGCATCGTCAACGGTAGTTATCGAAGAGTTTTTAAAAGGAATTGAGTTGTCTGTTTTTGTGTTAACCGACGGTAAAAATTATAAAATTTTACCTTCAGCTAAAGATTATAAAAGAATTGGCGAAGGAGATACTGGTTTAAATACTGGAGGAATGGGAGCCATTTCTCCTGTACCATTTGCAGATGATGCTTTTTTAAATAAAGTAGAAGAATTGGTGGTAAAACCTACTATTGAAGGATTAAGAAAAGACGGAATTGATTATAGAGGTTTTATTTTTATTGGGTTAATGAACGATAATGGTAATCCATCTGTGGTAGAGTATAACGTAAGAATGGGAGATCCAGAGACCGAAGTTGTGTTGCCAAGAATAGAATCAGATTTATTTGAGTTGTTTGATGGAGTTGCAAATCAAAATTTAGATGAAAAAAGTTTTAAAGTTACTTCTAAAACTGCAACAACAGTAATGTTAGTTTCTGGAGGGTATCCAGAGGCATATCAGAAACATAAAGAAATTACAGGCTTAGAAAACGTAAAAGAATCTTCTGTTTTTCATGCAGGAACTACAATTTTAGATAACAAGGTAGTTTCAAATGGGGGTAGAGTTATGGCAATTACCTCTTTTGGTGATACTATAGAAGAGGCTTTAGAAAAATCATATAGAAGTATTGATAAGATTCATTTTGATAAAATGAATTATAGAAAAGATATTGGTTTTGATTTAACATAATTGTATTTTTATTTGGGCGTTTTAATGGGCTTTCCATTATATCTTTTTTTTCAGAAAAAGAAAAAAAGGATGTCATTGCAATCCTTAACACGCTTATTTAACAACCAATTTTTTGCCCTTATTGTAAAAGTTATTATTTAAAAAATAGGTAGATTTAAATTGAAATAAAAATGAAACCTATCAGCAAAAAAATAATAATCGCACCTTTAAACTGGGGTTTAGGTCACGCAACACGTTGCGTGCCACTTATTAATGCGTTATTAGAAAACGGTTTTCAACCAATAATAGCTTCAGATGGGCAGGCTTTAAAGTTCTTAAAACAGGAATTTCCTAATTTAGAGTCTTTAGAACTTCCATCATATCAAATTTCTTATGGAAAAAATTTAAAGTTAAAATTACTTTTAAAATTTCCAAGAATTTATAAAGTTGTTCAACAAGAAAAAAAACGTATTCAAAATTTTATTGATAAAAATAACGATGTCGTTGGTATAATTTCTGATAACAGATTTGGGGTTTTCAGTAATAAAGTTCCATCCATTTATTTAACTCACCAAATAAAAGTATTCTCAGGTTTTTCGACTTTTATTACAAGTTATTTCCACCAAAAAATTATTAGAAATTTTGATGAGTGTTGGGTACCCGACAATATAAGATCTGAGTTTTCTGGTAGATTAACATCAATAAATAAATATAAGAACGTAAGATTCATAGGTGTCTTAAGTCGATTTCAAAAAGAATACTTCAAGAAAGAAATCGATATTTTGGTTTTATTATCTGGTCCAGAACCTAACAGAACTCTAATAGAAAGCAGATTAATTTCAGAATTCAGAAATGATACCAGAACTATCGTTTTTGTTTTAGGAAAAGTAGAAGATGAGCAAAAAAAATGGGTTTCAGAAAATATTACTTTTTACAATTATTTACTTTCCAACCAACTTGAAAAAATACTTAATTTAAGTAAAATTATAGTTTGTAGATCTGGTTATTCGTCAATCATGGATTTAGCTGTTTTGGAAAAAAAAGTATTCTTTATTCCAACCAAAAATCAACCAGAACAAGAATATTTAGCTAAGCATTTGGAAAATAAGAAGATCGCACCTTTTTCTACTCTAAAAGGTTTTTCAAAAGAAAAACTTTTAGAGGTTGATAATTATGATGGATTAAAATCTGAAGAAACAAAATTAAGTAAAGATTTATTTAGCCTTTTCAAGCGTAAAAGAAAACTCTGACCCTTTTCCAAAAGTACTTTTTAAAAGTATGGTTTCATTATGAGCTTCTACAATGTGTTTTACAATAGATAATCCTAAACCAGAGCCCCCTTGTTCTCTAGACCTACTTTGATCTACCCTGTAAAATCGTTCAAATAAACGTGATAAGTATTGTTGTTTAATTCCTTCACCATTATCAATTACTTTGATAATGAATTTATTTTGATTATAAGTATCGACGGCAATTGTTGTAGTGCCATTAGGCTTACCATATTTAATTGAGTTAACGACTAAGTTAATTATTACTTGTTCTATTTTTTCAATATCGCCTCTTACAAAAACTGGGAATTCATAAATTCTATCAAACTTCAAAGTAATGTTTCTTTTTTTTGCTCTCATTTCAAACAAATCAAAAACATTTTGAATAATTTCTAAAATATTAAAAACTTCGATATTTAATTTCATACCATCGGTTTCTAACTTGGCTATCATATCTAAATCTTTAATAACAGCAACTAATCGTTCAACACCTTTGTTAGCTCTTTGTAAATATTTGGCTCTTATATGTTTATCATTAATAGCTCCTTCCAATAAAGTTAATATATATCCTTGAACAGTAAATAAAGGAGTTTTGAGCTCGTGTGCAACGTTTCCTAAAAAATCTCTTCTAAAAGAATCTCTTTCAGTTAAACTTTTTATTTCTAATCTTTTACCCTCAACAAATTTTTGCATTTTTTTAGAGAGTTTATCAATGTCTGTTGTCACAGAATCGCTTCGCAAGTCTTTGGTATCTAAAAAAGAAACATCGTCATAAATCTTTTTTAAACGTCTGTAAATGAAATGCTCTGCTCTATATTGAATTATAAAAAAAGATATAATAAATAAAGCTATAATAGAAATAATTACTACACCAATTCCTGAATGTTTAGCAATAAAAAAATAAGATACTCCTGCAATTATAATTGATAAAAGAGTTAAATAAGCTGCAGACCAAATTGCATATGAATATGTTTTTCTAAATTTCATTGAAGTAAATCTATTAATCAGCTCCTTCTATGACAAATTTATACCCTACACCTTTAATAGTTTTAAAGTGATTATCGCCAATTTTTTCTCTAAGTTTTCTAATATGAACATCAATTGTTCTTCCACCAACTACAACTTCATTGCCCCAAACCGTATCTAAAATTACCTCTCTTTTAAATACTTTACCAGGTTTAGAGGTTAAAAGAGAAAAAAGTTCAAATTCTTTTCTAGGGAGTGATATTTTTTTGTCAGCTTTATAAACAACATATTCATCTCTATCGATAACTATATCACCAATTTTAAAAATTTCTTCACCTTCTTTTTTAGTTTTTAACCTTCGTAAAAGAGATTTTACTTTACTAACTAAAACCTTTGGTTTAATAGGTTTGGTAATATAATCATCTGCACCAGCTTCAAAACCAGCTACTTGAGAGTAGTCTTCTCCTCTTGCAGTTAAAAATGCAATAATAACATTCTCTAAAGATTTTATTTTTCTAATTTTTTCGCAGGCCTCAATCCCGTCCATCTCTGGCATCATAATATCTAATAAAATTAGATGAGGAATATTTTTTTTAGCAGATTTAATAGCTTTTTGTCCATTGTTAGCTGTAAAAATTTGATAACCTTCACTTTTCAGGTTATAGCCTACAATTTCTAAGATATCTGGTTCGTCATCTACTAATAGTATTTTAATATCTCTTTTATTCATAAACAGATTAAAATATGATTAACATCAAAAATAGTAATAATTATACTATCAAAACAACTCCTTAACAATCATTTAATCATTATAGTCTTTGGTTAACATTAATATAACTTAATTTTTTGGCAATTAACCATTTGTTAATCAGATATCAATAAGAAATCAACTCAAAAATTACTTATATTTACCTATATAATCAACTTAAATTCTTTTTTATGAAAAAAAAATACTTTTTTACTTTATTATTAACGCTTAGTTTTTTTTCAATTTCTTTTGCACAGCAAGTATTTTTAACAGGATATGTAGATGCTACTTGTACTGGTGCTAAACCTAGAGCGGTTGAAATTTATGTAAGCGGAACTGTAAATCTTACAGATTGGAAGCTTCAAAGGCAGTCTAATGGTGGTGGATATACCTCTAATATTAGCTTAACAAATTTAGGAACAATAACAGACGCTTTTGCTTATGTTACTAACGATAGTACATTATTTGATTTTGAATTTGGAATTAATACCAATGTAATTCAGAATAGTGGTATTAGCAGTAATGGTGATGATGCTTTTCAAATAGTCAATGCGTCAAATACAGTTGTAGATCGATTTGGTGAAGAAAATGTTGATGGTTCTGGTAAACCATGGGAACACGAAGACACTTACTACTATAGAAAAGATGGTGCAACTCCAAATGCCGGTACATTTGATGTTTCTAATTGGATAATAGGAGCTAAAAACCTTTTAGATAATACTTGCGGAACAACCTTAAAATCTTTAGTTCCTTTTGGTACTTTTAAAATGACAGCAACATCAAAACCATCATTAAAAATAGCTTCTCCTCTTGATGGTACTAAATTATCAGCAACTACTAATGTTAGTCTTTTAATTGGGGTATCAAATTTTAATGTTGCAGCAAATGGATCAGGAGATGGGTATATCAAGTGGAAAATTGATGGAGTTGCTCAAGCAGATAAGTTTAATGTAGCTGATGAAGTTATTACAGTTGTACCAGGTAATTCTTATACAGTATTTATGGAGTTGGTTGACAATTCTGGAAACCCATTGAGTTCTCCAGTATCAGATTCTGTTACTTTTACTGTCGAACTTCCGTGTCTTATTCAATTAGGGGATTCAACAGCATCATGCGATTTATCAACTAAAGAAACTGATACATATTCAGTTTCAATGAGTTTTAATGATGGAAACACAGGTACCAACTATACAATTACGGCAAAAGATGATAAAGATAATAATGTGGGTGTAATTGCTGGTGATAATCCGAATTCTTCTTCTTCAGGATCTATAATTATAAGCGGAATACCTGAAGGTACAAATATAACTGTAAAAGTTATAGGTGATGCAAGTAAAAGTAGTTGTGATTTTACAAGAAATATTACTAGTCCAATATGTAATCCGCTTCCGATATTCGAAACATTTTCCTATTCAGAGAATCAAAATTTAATTTCTAATTCTTTATGGAAAGACGCGAGTACATCAAATCCAACAAATGATATTCAAGTTATAAAGAATGATGATGGATTTGGCAATCCAATTTTAGGAAATTATTATGGATCTAATGATTTACCTGATCCTACAGGTAATTTTGTTAGGTTAGATGGTAAAGGAAGTGATCCTTTTATTGGTTTTGAAAGCAAAGCAAGCGGAGTTGTCTATGCTTCTTTCTTGTTTCACATAACCAATATGGATGGTTTTAAATCAAATGCAAATGGTGGCTATTTTGCTGTTTTAACTGAAGCATCTGGAAGTTTTAAAACGAGACTTTGGGTTAAAGATCCAACAGCAGGAGGAACAAACGAAGGTTTAACTTTTCAATTAGGAGTTAGCGTTAACGGAACAGCAAGCACTGTGGCATATAGCAGAAATTTTACAGCAAATTTAGCTGAACCGGTTTTTGCAGTTATTTCTTATGATTTTAGTAATCACGTTGCAAGTTTATGGGTAGTTCCTGATGCAAGTTCTTTTGGAACAAATACACCTCCAGCAAAAAGCGCTAGTGTCACAGCTACAGGAAATGAAATGGCATCAAATATAGGTAGGTTTCTTTTAAGACAAGATTCAGATTCTGAAACACCAACTATAGATTTTGATGAATTAAGGATTGGAACTTCGTGGAAAGAGGTTACTTCTAATGCAACAGTATCAATTAATAATAATGTTACATATGGATTCGCATTATACCCTAACCCTGTAACAGATAATATACTTACCCTAAAAAGTTTAAGTTCTAATTCTAAAGAAGTTCATATTTTTAATGTTTTAGGAAAAAGAATATTGTCTTCAATTTTTACTGGAACAAAGAAATATATTGATGTCTCTGAGTTAGATTCTGGAGTATATATTTTACAAGTAAAGGAAAATGGTAAAACTGCTACTAAAAAATTAGTAATTCAATAAATTATTAAAATTAAATAGATTTAAAAGAGCTTCGATAATTTCGAGGCTCTTTAATTTTTATTATCTTACCTCAAAAAAAGAAATAATAATGCTATGAACCTATCATTAAATCTCAGTGATGTCCTTTTTTTGGATATTGAAACAGTACCTGAAATAGAAAATTGGAATCAACTTTCTAAAGAAACTCAACAACTTTTTAGCAAAAAAACACAATATCAACGTAAGGACGATATTTCTGCTGAAGATTTTTATAATCGAGCAGGAATTTGGGCAGAGTTTGGAAAAATTATTTGCATTTCTGTTGGCTATTTTGTTACGATTAAAGACAAAAAACAATTAAGAATTACTTCCTTTTTTGGTGATGACGAGCGCAAAATTCTTACAGATTTTAAAATTTTATTAGATAAACATTTTGTAAAGAAAAGTAATGTTCTTTGTGCTCATAATGGAAAAGAATTTGATTTTCCATTCATAGCCAGAAGAATGATTATTCATCAAATAGACCTGCCTAAAAAACTTAATTTAATTGGTAAAAAACCTTGGGAAGTTCCTCATATTGATACTTTAGAGCTATGGAAGTTTGGAGATTATAAACACTATACATCGCTTAAATTATTAACTTCTATTTTAGGGATTCCGTCACCAAAAGATGATATAGATGGCAGTGAAGTTGCAATGGTGTACTATGAAGAAAAAAACTTAGAGAGAATCGTTAATTATTGTGAAAAAGATACAATTGCGGTAGCTCAAATTTTATTGCGCTTTAATAATCAAGAATTGTTAGAAGAAAAAGATATAGTTAGGGTTTAAAAGGTGATTTTTTAATTATTTTTTTTACAATAAGAATCAAACTAATACTTATAAGAAAGATGATATAGAACAAAATAAAAATCTTCCCAGTTACTCTACCATCTTTTAATTCTTCATTAAAAAACCAATCAATTTTGAAAAAAACTAAAGAGGAGAAATATATTAAGTTAGAAATAGTAAAATTTTTATTATTGATCTTAGTTTTGATAGAAAAAGGAAAACTAAAATTAAACCAATTAATAGATAAAGTGCAAAAAAATCCATTTTACTCTTCCATTTTCATTGAAAGCTCAAACCAACGCTCTTCTTTTTGTTCTAAATTATTAATAATTTCTTGTAATTCTTCAGATTTTTTGGCAATGTCATCAGGAGCGATTTCAACATTTAAAAATTGAGTTTCAATAGTTAGTTTCTTTTTTTGAAGTCTTTCTATTTCGGCTTCTAAAGCACCAAACTCCCTTTTTTCATTATAGCTTAGTTTAGATTTAGAAGTTTTCTTTTCTTCTTTTTCAATTTTGACTTCGCTTACAGTTTCTTTTTCATAAGGATAAGAGCTTTCATAAGTTCTAAAATCAGAATAATTTCCTGGAAAGTTTTCTACAACTCCATTACCTCTAAAAACAAAAAGAGCATCGACAATTTTATCCATAAAATAACGGTCGTGAGAAACAACAATTAAGTTTCCTGGATAATCTAACAAGAAGTTTTCTAGTACATTTAGTGTAACAACATCTAAATCGTTAGTGGGCTCATCAAGAATCAAGAAATTTGGATTTTGTATGAGAACGGCACACAAGTATAATCTTTTTTGTTCACCGCCAGAGAGTTTTTCAACAAAATCATATTGTTTTTTTTTGTCAAATAGAAAACGTTCTAAAAGTTGTGATGCAGATATTCTTCTCCCTTTTGTTAAAGGTATTTCTTCTCCAAATTCTTTTATGACTTCAATTACTTTTTGTCCTTCTTTTATTTCTATTCCTGCTTGAGTATAGTATCCAAATTTTACAGTTTCACCTAAAATTACTTTTCCAGCATCTATAGGAGAGGTTTGTGTAATAATGTTTAAAAATGATGATTTTCCTGTTCCGTTTTTACCAATAATTCCAATACGTTCTCCACGTTTAAAAACATAGTCAAAACCATCCAAAATTTTTAAATCACCAAAAGATTTATGGACTTTATGAAGCTCTAAAATTTTGCTTCCTAAACGTTCCATATTAATTTCTAGTTGAACTTGGTGGTCTTTTCTACGTTGATGTGCTTTTTCTTTAATCTTGTAAAAATCATCTGTTCTAGATTTAGATTTTGTTGTTCTTGCTTTAGGTTGCTTTCGCATCCAATCCAATTCTTTTTTAAACAAACTTTTAACTTTACCTAAATTTGTTGCTTCTAAAGCTAAACGCTCTTCTTTATTTTGAAGGTAATACGAGTAATTTCCTTTATACTTATATATTTTTCCTTCATCTAATTCTAAAATTTCATTACAAACACGTTCTAAGAAATAACGATCGTGAGTAACCATAAAAAGGGTGATTTTTTCTTTGGCAAAAAATGCTTCCAACCATTCTATCATTTCTAAATCTAAATGATTTGTAGGTTCATCAAGAATTAATAAATCGGGTTTATTAATTAAGACGATGGCTAAAGAAAGACGTTTTCTTTGTCCACCAGATAGTTTTCCTACTTTTAAAGTTAGGTCTTCTAATTTTAATTTTGATAAAATTTGTTTGTACTGCGTTTCAAAATCCCAAGCATTGTATTGATCCATCAAATCAAAAGCAACTTGATAAGCATCTGCATCATCAGGGTTTTTAAGTGCTTTTTCATATTGATTAACAATAGAGAGAATTTTATTATCAGTAGCAAAAATGGTTTCTTCGATGGTTAAATTTGGGTTTATATCATCTTTTTGAGCTAAATAAGCAATAGAAATACCCTTTCTACTAACAACTTGTCCAGAGTCGGGTACATCTAAACCTGCAATTATATTTAAAATGGAAGTTTTTCCACTTCCATTTTTGGCAACAAAAGCTACTTTTTGATCTTTATTAATTCCAAAGGAAATGTCTTCAAATAAAACACGTTCACCATAAGCTTTAGAAATACTTTCTATTGATAAATAATTCACAGAAATAAATTTAATTTTTACAAAGAAACAAAAAACCCAAGCTTAAACTTGGGTTTTGATATCATTTAATTTATAGGGAAGATTTTAGGGGGATTTAAAATTAAATGGAACTATGATATTGTAAAAATAGGGTAAATATAACCTCTTGTCAATCCCCAAAAACAGTGAAATTTCTATATCCCCAAAAACAGTGAGTGAACTCACTAAAAATGGTTAGTTTTAGTAATTCTAAATTTTTAGAATCTCTATATTAATGCTATATTGCACCCATATTATTGATAATAAAAAAGATATGAAAATAATAGTACCAATGGCGGGCATTGGGTCTCGCTTAAGACCTCACACATTAACTGTTCCTAAACCATTAACTGAAATAGCTGGAAAGCCAATTGTACAACGCCTAGTAGAAGATATTACTTCGGTTGTTAATCAAAAAATAGAAGAAATAGCTTTTATTATTGGGCCTTCTGCTAAAGGATTTCCTGCGGATACATCATCTAAATTGATTAAAATTGCTGAAAAATTAGGAGCCAAAGGTTCAGTTTATGTGCAAGAAGAAGCTTTGGGTACTGCTCACGCTATTTATTGCGCTGAAAAATCATTAAGTGGTCCTTGTGTTGTTGCTTTTGCAGATACTTTATTTAGAGCCGATTTTAAATTAGATGCTAATGCAGATGGAGCAATATGGGTTAAACAAGTTGATGATCCAAGTGCTTTTGGTGTGGTTAAATTAAATGAGGGTTACATTACAGATTTTGTTGAAAAGCCTAAAGAATTTGTTTCTGATTTGGCTATTATTGGGATTTATTATTTTAAAGATGGTGATAAAGTTCGTGAGGAAATAAAATATTTAATTGATAACGATTTAAAAGAGCACGGAGAATTTCAATTAACTAACGTTCTAGAATCTTTAAAGCAACAAGGTGCAAAATTTATTCCAGGTAAAGTAAATGCTTGGATGGATTGCGGTAAAAAAGACCCAACAGTAGATACCAATAAAAAGGTGTTAGCTTTCGAACAAGAAGCAGGGAATAATTTAGTCGCTGATAATGTGGTTTTGAATAACTCAGAAATCATACAACCTTGTTATATTGGAGAAAATGTAGTGTTGAATAATTCAAAAATTGGCCCTTTTGTTTCAATAGGTGCAGATAGTTTAATAGAAGACTCTACAATAGTAAATTCATTAATTCAAAATAACGTTAAAATTTCAAATGCCGATTTAGATAACGCTATGATAGGCAATCATGCAAAATATAATGGTAAATATACTTCTGTAAGTATTGGTGATTATACAGAATTAATATAAATGATTTACAGAATAAAGAAACAAAAGATAAGAAAAGAGAGACAACTTTATATTTTAAAATTGTCTCTTTTGTCTTTGTTTTATATTCTCTTTTCTTATAATAGTTTTGCTCAAGATAGCATTCCAGAAGCCAAAGATTTAACTGAAGAAAAAGAATTAAAATTTCAACAATTTTTTTTTAAAGCTTTATCTCATAAATCAATTGGAAACTATCAAAAAGCTCTTGAAAATTTAGAGAGTTGTAATCAGATTTTAGCTAATGATGCCTCTGTTTTTTTTGAGTTTTCAAAAAACTACCTTCAGTTAAATAAAACAGTACTTGCAAAAGAATACATTAATAGAGCTTTGCAGAAAAACCCAAATAATATTTGGATGCAAAAGCATTTAATTAAAATTCATATTAAAAGAAGAGATTTTGGAGATGCGATAAAGGTTCAACAAAGATTGGTGCTTAAAAATTCTAAAGAAAGAGAATTTTTACTTAGGTTATATTTGCAAAATAGAGATTATAAAAAAGCAATTTCTTTAATGGATGATATGGAAACAGAAAATGTACTTCCAATAAATTTTAAAAGGATAAAAAAAAGTTTAGAAAAAAGAAAAGGAAAATCAGTATCAGAAGAAAAAACAGAAGATACAACTCCATTAATAGATCAATTTAAAACAAATAAATCTTACCCTATTTTAAAACAAATTTTAAAGAATTCAGCCAATAATATCAAAGAATTATTAAAATATGCTACTATAGGAATTGAGCTTTTTCCCGCTCAACCCTATGTTTATTTGATGAAAGCAAAAGCATTAAATTATCAGAAAAAATATAAAAAAGCGTTAACTACTTTAAAAAATGGTATTGATTTTGTAGTTGAGGACAAAATGGAAGGAGATTTTTATAAAGAAATGATAAAGTCTTATAAAAGTTTAGGAAATAGTAAAGAAGAAAAAAAGTATCAAGAAAAGTTTAAAAAACTAAAGATCTAATACATGAGGTTTGTAAAATATTTCATTGTTTTTTTTATTGTTTTTGCTTCCTGTAAAACCAAAAGAAATGTAATGAGCTCTGGTAGTATTGCTAAAGAAATGTCTGCAAAAAAAGTAGCAAGAAAACATATAGCTTCTAATTTTGATAAAAAAACGGTAAATGCCAAATTAAAAGCTAATTTTAATAATGGAAAGCTAAAACAGAGTATTTCTGTTAGCTTAAGAATGAAAAAGGATGAGATTATTTGGTTAAAAGGAACCAAATTTATTACGATTTTTAAAGCTAAAATTACACCAACATCTGTGAGTTATTACTCTCCTTATGCTAAGAACTATTTTGAAGGTGATTTTACCATGTTAAAAAAACTATTGGGTACAGATATTAATTTTAATCAGCTCCAAAATTTATTATTAGGTCAATCTTTATTAAATGTAAAAGAAGTAAAACAAAATGTTACTATTGCTGATAACTCGTATATTTTGTCTCCTGAGAAACAAGCAAAATTATTTAATATTTTCTTCACCATAAATCCCTCGCACTTCAAATTAGATAAACAATCTATAGTGGATGCAGAAAAAAATAAACGTTTAGATATTATTTATCCTTCTTATGATGTAGTCGATAATACTATTTTTCCATCAGAAATTAAAATAAAAGCGAAGCAACCGAATAAATTTACTAATATTGATTTTATTCTTAAGTCTGTTGTGTTTGATACTAATTTTGACACGAATTTTTCTATACCCAAAGGATATAAACAAATTAAGCTGTAATGACAAATAAAAGTTTTTACATATTAATTTTATTTTTATCAATTGGTTTTTTTTCTATTTCTGCACAAACCAGAAAGCAATTAGAAGCACAACGTAAAAAATTGAATTTAGAAATGAAGCAGGTAAATAACTTGCTTTTTAATGAGAAGAAGAAAGAAAAAAACGCTCTCGAAGATTTAAAAGACATTAATAAGAAGATTAATGTTAGAGTTAAATTAATTGCCACAATTAATTCTGAGGCTACTATATTATCTAAAGAAATTTTAAATAATGAAACTAAAATTAAAAATTTAGGTAAAAAGTTAGCAGATTTAAAAAAAGATTATGCAGATATGATTTTTAAATCTTACAAGAGCAAGTCTCAACAAAGTAAAACAATGTTTTTGTTGTCTTCTCAGAATTTTTATCAAGCCTATAAACGATTGGAGTATATGAAACAGTATACTAAATTTCGTAAAAAACAAGGAGAAGAAATTGTTTTACAAACCAATATCATTCAAAAATTAAATGACTCATTATTGTATCAAAAGAGAGTAAAAGATACTTTAATTTTATCGGAAAAAAAGCAAAAAGCAGAAATAGAAACCGATAAGAAAAAGCAGGAAAAGTTAATTTCTACTATAAAAAAGAAGGAGAATAAATACAAAAAAGAACTTCAGAACAAAGTGAAGGCCGAGAAAAAATTAACGGCCAGAATAGATAAATTGATTAGAGCAGAAATTGCGAGAGCAAATAGAATAGCAAGAACAAAACTAAAATCGAAATCATCTAAAAAGAATGAGTTTTTATTGAGTCCAGAAGCCAAAGCTTTGGCTGCAAAATTTGAATTGAATAAAGGTAAATTGCCTTGGCCAGTGGAAGAAGGTTTAGTAGTAAGACGTTTTGGTAAACAACCACATCCTACATTTCCAGGAATAACAATTAATGGCACAGGTTTGCATATTGTTACAAAAAAAGGAAACAATGCTTTAGCAATTTTTAAGGGAATAGTATTGAATGTTATGGTAAGTTCTGAAGGAAGGAAAAATGTATTAATTCAACATGGAAATTATATATCTTCTTATAATAATTTAGAAGAAACAAATGTTAAAAAAGGAGATAATATAAAAACAGGTCAAAGATTAGGTGAAATATTTACAGACAAAATATCAAACAAAACAAAACTTATTTTTGTGTTATTTAAAAACACAACCCGATTAAATCCAGCCTCTTGGATGTTAAAAAGATAAGTTTATTTAAATCTTATCATTTTTTGTAAAATTTGAGAATTTGGCAAACTAATATAATCTCCTTTTTTAGTTTGTAAAGTGATAAAAAAAGCACCAATATCTTTAATTTCACCAACAATATCGTTGTCTTTTTCCATAATAGTTATGGTGTCACCAATTTTTACAGGATAATTTACAAATAAAATTACACCAGCGGTGATATTAGAAAGAATAGACCACTGTGCAAAAAAAGCAATTCCAAGAACTGTTAAAAAAGAAGAAACAAATAATAGAAATTGCTCATCGCTTACCCCCCAAATAAATGCAATTATGGTAATTGCAGTTACATAAAGTAAAATGGTAATAATTTTATTAATTGCTACAATTCTCGATTTTTGAAAACCAAACTTTATACGAATTTTTCGAAGAGAACTAGAAATAATTAAACGAACTAAAAATGCAACAACTAATATTGCAATTGAATAAATTAATTTATGATTGTCTATTTCCATACTTGTAAATTTAACTAAATAATGCTTTTAAGGCAGTAGCATCATTTGGATTTAATTTCCCGGCTAAGACCAAACTTAATTGTTTTCTTCTTAGAGCTCCATCAAAACGTTCTTTTTCTAAATCTGTTTCTGGTATTATTTGAGGAATCACAACTGGTTTTCCGGTTTCATCAACAGCAACAAAAGTGTAAATTCCTTCGTTTACTTTTGTTCTTAAACCTGATTGCCTGTCCTCAATCCAAACATCTACATAAATTTCCATAGAAGATTTAAAAGCTCTTGATACTTTTGCTTCTATAGTTACAACGCTTCCAACAGGAGTGGCTTTGTTAAATGCGACATGGTTTACAGAAGCAGTAACTACAATTCTTCTAGAGTGTCTTCTTGCAGCAATACTACAAGCTCTATCCATTCTTGCTAATAATTCACCACCAAAAAGGTTGTCTAAATAATTGGTTTCGCCAGGTAAAACTAAATCTGTTAGTACCGTTAAAGATTCTTTAGGGGTTTTTGCTTCCATAAAAAAATATTTTTACAAAGATAAGCATCACTCATTATAAAAGTAATATGTAACTACAGAAAGAAAGAAAAATTAGTCTAATTTCTTAATCAGTAACCAAGCATCTTCAGAAACAGTATCTTGAATTCTATACAAGTTGTTGGTTGCATCTCTTCTATTGGAGTAACTATTAAAAGTTACTTGAGTTAATCCCCATTTGTTTACTCCAATTATTTTAGCATCGAAACCCTTTGCTCTTAACTGCTTTACTTTTTTTTCAGCATTTTCTTTAAACTGAAAAGCCCCAGCAATTATATGAAAAGGTTTTTGTGGTGCTTTAGTAACATTTAAGTTGATTGTAGGTAAAGGATTAGAAATAACAAAAGTTGCTGTTTGAATTTTTTTCTCTAAGGCTTTTTCTTGTTCTGCTAAAACTTTTTTGTGTTGATTATTTTGATAGCCATTATAGCCAACGAAACTTAATGTTAATAAAATTGCAGCAGTGGCAGCATATTTTATAAATACAGGAATTCCTTTTTTGTCTTCTTTTTGAACAGCAGGAATTAAAGGTTTTACTTCTTGTTTATATCTAGATACTTCTGAAGAGTTAAAAGATGTTAAACCAAATGATTCAGTTAAATAATTAACTTTAGAATTTGGATCAAAAATGATTTGTTTTTCTTCGTTCAAGGATAAACTTCCTAAATTATCAATTAGAATGGTGTTAGATTGAATTTCGTTTTTCCATTTTATAACTGACAAAGATATAGCGGTAGAAGCCTTTTCAAAAGAAATGTTTTCTGAAGAGGCAATATAATTGGCTAATAAACCATCGTTATGTTTTAGATGACTGTTAAATGAAATCTGTTTAGTAGGTGGATAAAAGGTATGAGATGAGTTATCTAATTTTGCACCAACTCTATTGGTTACAAAACCTCCAAAGTCAGGTACAATTACACAGTCATATCTGTATAATAAATCGTTTATGTAATTCGCTATTGTCATTATAACAAAATTAAAAAAATAGCAATACCATTTTAAATAATTGTAAATAATTTATTCACAATTTAAGTTTTACTTTTAAAGAATTAAAAATCATTATTTTAGCTAAATAATAATTTCTATGAAAAGGTATTTTATATTTTTCTTACTGTTATGGAATGTTACTTTACATTCTCAAACTATAGAAGAAAACACTGTTATTCAAGAAAAATTAGAAGCATTAAAAAAAACAAAATACGATTCTACTAGAAGTATTTTGTATAACCAATTATCTCAAAAATCAGGTTTACTAAAATTAACAGAAAATCAAGAAAAATATGCAGACTCTGCTGTTTTTTATGCTGAAAAATCTAAGGTTCCTAAATTAATTATCAGAAGTTTTACATCTAAAATTAATGCAGCTATTGTAAAACAAGATACAACAACTGTGTATTATTTTTTTAGAAAAGGATTAAAGTTAGCTAAAGAGAAAAATATTTCTAAGCTTAATAATGATTTTCTGAAATTTAAAATCAGAGAAATTTATTATAGCATTCGTCAAGGAAAAATTTCATCAGAAAAAGGATTGTTAGAATTTAAAAATCTTTATGAAGAGATTAAAACAACTCAGAAATATGATATAATTACAGAGTTAGTAGGTAGAATTTCGTTATTACATAGAAATAGAAAAGAGTTAGGAAAAGCATTAAATTATAATAACCTAGAAATTAAATATGCTAAAAAAAGCAATAATTCAAAAGAGGTTGCCTCAGCAAAAATTACAGAATTAGATATTTCTTATCAACTAATTCCAAGACCAATAAAGTCTAAAGATGTTATTCCATTAATAAAAAAAGCTAAAGAAGCTGAAATTTATATGATAGAGAATGATATTTTAGATATTTTACCCTTCGCAAAATTATATCTAGCAAAGTTTTACATTCACGAAACGAGTTATAAAAAAGGAGAAAATGTTTTAAATTCTATTAGTGATAGTTTGAATGCAAGAATCGTTTTTTCAAAATATGAACAACTTTGTGAAATAGCAAAATCTACTAATAATCTTACTTCATATCGATTATATTCTTTAAAATTTAAACCCGTAGCTTATAAAACCAAAAGATCTTTTGTGGCTTTAAATGTACATAATTACTTGTTAGATTATTTTACCAAGAGTAATCAAAAAGATTCAGCAGTTTTTTATGCAGAAAAATTAGAAAATAATTTGCAACAAGTAGATACTACTCAGTTTTTAGATTATGTGTATTTTAGTTATGATGCACTTTCTAATCACTACATAGACATTGATAAAAATAAAAGTATCAAATACAAAACCTATGCAAACAGAATTACACAGCAAATAATTGCTAATCAAAAAGAGGCATTTGTAAATATTATTAAATATAGAGAAGAGGTAGAAAGTCTTCAAGAAAAAAATTCAACTTTAAGTGCTACACTTTCAGTAATTAAAAATAATTTGTTTTCAATTATTGCTATTTCATTCATTTTATTAGCCTTTCTATTTTATTACTTTAAAGCATATAAAAAGAGTGATAAAAAATCGAAAATAATTGAAGAGGAAAAAGAAGAAATTATAAAGAAAGTTGAAAGGAAAAACATCATTTTAAGTAATAAGCAAAAAATTTATTTAGATGATATTAAATATATAAAAGCAGAAAGAAATTATGTTGAGTATTATTATAAAGATAAAAAAATGTTAGATAGAAATCATTTAAAAAATGTTTTAGAGCAATTGCCTCCAAATTTCATCAAAACACATCGATCTTATATTATAAATAAAAATTTTATTAAGGTAATAAATAGCAATTCAGTTATTTTAGAACCCAATATAGAAATTCCTGTCTCTAGAACTTTTAAAACTAATTTAAAGGTGTAATTGTAATTCGTACTCAAATACTTGTCATTCGTCCCAAGAACCTTATTTTATTAAGTTTTTCAAATACTTTTAATGAAAAACCATTAAATTATGAAAACACAATTACACACATTCGTATTATTATTTTTAACAATTTATGCATTTTCTCAAGATCAAATTGGTGCAAAAATTGTTTTTTCTGAAGCAAAAGCAAATTTTGGTCAAAAAGCATCTATTAATAATAATGGAGATTATTTAATATCTTCTGCTCCATATCAATATAGTGGAGATCAAAAAGGATTTGCAAGAATTTATAACCTACAAAACAACAATTGGGTAAAATTAGGAAACGATTTGCTAGGAAATTCTGATGGCGATACTTTTGGAGTTGCAGTTGCAATGAATGAAGTAGGAAATACAGTTGCAGTTGGAGCTACGCAATTGGGTGATGGGAATTATACAGGCCCAGGTTATGTAAAAGTATTTAAATTTTCATCAGGACAATATGTTCAAATAGGAAATGATATTGTAGGAGAAACTAATGGAGATACTTTTGGAGGAAGAATTGCTATTAACGGTGATGGAACAAAAATTATTGTTGGAGCTATTTTTAATGATGCTAATACTGGTAATCAATTTGCTAGTAATGGTCATATTAGAATGTATAGTTTCGATGGTACAAATTGGAACCAAATGGGTAGTGAAATTGATGGTGATATGGCTAACGATAATTTTGGTGATTCAGTAGATATTAGTAAAGACGGAAATAGAATAGTAGCTAGTGGATCAGGATTTGATTCTGGTGGAGTTAACAAAGGTTTAGTAAGAGTCTTCGACTTTGTAAGCGGAGGTTGGAATAAAGTAGGTTCTGATATTATTGGAGCTTCAGATAATGATAGATTAACAAATGTTAGTATAAATGATGATGGAAACAGAATATCTTTTAAAGTAAAAGGAGTTGTTAAAGTATATGAATTTAACGGAACGCAATGGATGCAATTAGGGAATGATATTACTGGAATGAATAGTGATATTTTGACGTCTAATTTAGATAATACGGGAAACTTAGTCTCAGTCGCTTCAAGAGTAGCGGATAACAACAAAGGTTATATTCAATTGTATAAATACAATAATGGTTCTTGGACTCAGGTTGGAACTACTATTACTGGAGATGTTTCTGGTGATAATATAGGATCTTCTGTAGAAGTTAAAAATGGAAATTTAGTAGCTGGAGCTTCAGATTTTAATTTAAGTACAGAAGACTTTGGGGGTGTTAGAGCGTATAGTTTTAACTCAGTCTTGTCTATAGATGATAAATTTATGGCTAAAGTCAATTTATATCCAAATCCTGCTTCTGATCAAATTACTATAAGCGGAATTCAAATAAAAAATGTTGCTTTATATAATTTAAAAGGACAAAATATATTGAATTCACAACAAGAAACCATTTCTTTAAAGGGAATTTCTAAAGGAATGTATCTTTTAAAAATTACCAATTTAAAAAATAGAATTATACATAAAAAAATTATCGTAAACTAAATTTCCCTCAACTAAAAATTCTTTTATCAAAACGATAATGGTTCAGTAAGTAGCTTTTCAAAAAAAATATTCTTTTAACTTTTGTATCTTGTAAGCAATTGCTACAAGATGAAAGAAGAAAAGTTACTTGCTGTTTTAAGACTGCAAAAATGTAAAGCTATTGGTGATATTTTAGCCAAAAAACTTATTGTTAACATAGGTGATGTTGAGCAGGTTTTTAAAGAAAAACTTGCTATTTTATCAAAAATAAATGGAATAGGTTCACACGTTTTAAAAAATCTTTTTGATACTAAAAACATACAATTAGCCGAAAAAGAATTAAAGTATATTCAAGATAAAAAAATTGCTTTTTCTTATTTTTTAGAAGATGATTATCCTTCAAATCTTCACAACTGTATAGATAGCCCAATTTTGTTGTTTAAAGATGGGGATTTAGATTTTTCAAATAACAAAATTATCTCAATTGTTGGTACAAGAAATGTAAGTTCTTACGGACGTAGTTTTTGCAATGATTTGATTAAAGAATTAGTACAATACAATCCAATAATTGTTAGTGGTTTTGCTTACGGAGTCGATATTTGCGCACACAAAGCTGCCATAGATAACAATTTGCAAACCATTGCTGTTTTAGCACATGGTTTTGAGCAAATTTATCCTAAAGTGCATAAGAAGTATATTCATCAAGTAAATGAAAATGGAGGTTTTTTAACAGAATTTTGGAGTGAAGAAAAACCTTTAAGGGAAAATTTTTTAAAAAGAAATAGAATTGTTGCAGGAATTTCTAAGGCAACAATAATTATAGAATCAGCAGAAAAAGGAGGTTCATTAGTTACTGCAGACATTGCAAATTCTTACAATAGAGATGTATTTGCAGTTCCAGGTAGAACAACTGATTTATATAGTAGAGGGTGCAATAATTTAATAAAAAATAACAAAGCACATTTATTAAATTCTGCATTTGATATTGTAAAGATGTTGAATTGGGACATTCAAGAAAAACCAAAACCCATTCAAAAACAATTATTTGTAGAATTAAATGAAAATGAACAAAAGATTTATAATTTGCTTCATGATAAAGGTGTGCAATTATTAGATGTAATTTCCTTAGAATGTAATATCCCCATTTTTCAATTATCCTCTATTTTATTGAAAATGGAACTTAAGGGAGTTGTAAAACCTTTGCAAGGAAAGATGTTTGAAATAGCCTAAATATCCTTATTTTTGTAGTACACCTATTTTCAAAGAATGCCTACAAATCAAAAGTTAATATCAAAAAAGAAACCTACTTTTCCAATCAGTAAAGAACTTGATACGTTTTTAACCAAATATAAAAGGAGTACAAAAATTAGCATTTTGTACAACGATTTATTACGTTTTCAAGGGTCAGTTTCTGTATATGATAAGAACGATGAAGACACTCTTTGGGTAAGAACATATTATTCTGAGTGGGACAGAAAAGAAATAGATAGAAGCCTTAAAAAAATCTACACCATTTTACATTCTGATGGTAACGATAGTACAATTCCTTTTTTAAATGTAGATGCAATTGATTACTGTACCTTTGGAAACTCAAAGCCTTTTAGAATTAAAATTAGAAATATTTTAAATGATAATTTTACGTATTTCTATATTAAAAAAGCTGATGCTTCGCGTGTTTATGGTTTGGAGCTAGAACATTTATTATCGCCATATAATATCAATTATTTGGTATATAAAGATACATTAATAGAAGAGCATATTTCAGGAATTCCTGGTGATGATTTTATCAATAACATTCTTCCAGAATGTTCGTCTTCAGAAAAATCTCAAATTGCTAAAGAATTTGTAAAGTTTAAAGAACGTTGCATGATTCGGTTATTAGGAGACATGCGTTCTTACAATTATGTTATAACACCTATTCATGATTTTGATAAAATTATTTATAAAATTAGAGCCATAGATTTTGATCAACAATCTTATGAAGGTAGTCTAAAAGTATACAACCTTCAATTTATGAAAGAAAATTTTAAAATTATTGAAATGGTTGGTAGGAAATTACAAAACAGTTCTATTGAACAATATAAAATCGAAGAACGCTCTTTTATTGCTAAAAGAATGATTACAACACCCAATAGAACAGAAATGCTTATCGATTGTATGAAAAAAGATGCAATTTCACGTCCAGAAAATGTTGAGCAACTAAAAAAAGATTTAATTGCTTATGTAGGAGACGTAGAGTTTAAAAAGTGCAAATCAATGGGTGAAGTTTTAGAAACTATTTTAGCATTTGTAAAACGTAATTATTTAGATATTAGAAATAAAGATTTGTTTTAATGTTTTTGTTAAAAAAATGTAGCAAAGTATTAAAAACAGTCTGTTTCTTTATTCTTATAGTAATTTTTGCATCTTGCTTAAAACAAAATTCAAAATACTTTTTTAAAAAATCGTTCTATGTTTTTTACAATATTATTAAAGAAAATCATATTGAAAAAGATAATTTTGATTGGAGTAAAATTGAAAAAAAAGTAACTGATTCCATTCCGGTATTTAAAACCAATATAGATGTTACTAAGGCAATAAATTATGTTTTTTATTTAATTGAAGATGAACATAGTTTTTTTCTTTACGCTAAAAGAAAATCAAAGCATAAATTAAATTTTTTAATAAACGATTCTATTGTAATTCCAAAAATAACTCATAAAGTTATTAGAGATGATATAGGTTATATGAAAATTTTAGGTTTTGCTGCTAATGATAGTTTAAGTTTATTATATTCAAGAAAAATCCAAAAAGCAATTCATTATCTTGATAAAAACAAAGATTTATCGGGTTGGATTATTGATTTAAGAAATAATAAAGGTGGATTAGCAGGTACTATTTCTTTAGGATTATCAGATTTGTATAAAGACTCAATAATTGGTTATTCATTAGAAATAAATGGAAACTATTTGGAACATAAATTGATAAAAGGGGTGTATTCTTATGGCAATCAGAAATTGAAATTAATTGATAAAAACGAATTGAAGAATAAAAATAAACCAATAGTAGTATTAGTTAATCAAAATACTGCGAGTATGGGGGAGTTTGTTGCTGAATCTTTTAAGTTTCAAGAAGGCTCAATAATTATTGGAGAAAAAACTGCAGGCTTAACAACTAATCTTAAATTATATTCTTTTTCTGATAAAACGTTGTTGGGTGTTGCTACTTCTTACATGCTTAATAAGAATAGAGAAAAATTAAAAGATGGAGTAACTCCTGATATTTCATGTTTGTCTAAAGAATCTTTAAAAGTAGCTTCAGATTGGATTAAAAATAGATAAGTTTATCTCTTACTTCTAATACTCTCAATAACAACAGTTAATAAAATTAAACTACCTCCAATAAAAGTATTTTTATGAGGTACTTCATTAATAAAGATATAAGCAATTATAATTCCGAAAATAGGCTGAATACTTCCTATAATACTTGCTGTAGATACTGAGAAATACTGCAGCGAATTAACTAGCATTGTATGCCCTATTGCTGTAGTTAATAATGCAACCAATACTAAAAATGGAAACTGACTTCCAAAATTAGAAATATCACTAATAAACAAAACAGGTAACAGTAAAACGGTAACAATTATTAATTGAAAAAACATAATAGCGCTACTATTGTAGTTGGTTACATTTTTTTTTGTAATTAAATTTCTTAAGGCGTAGCATAATGCTGAAAAAACACCAAATAAAATACCTTTCACTTCATCTTTTTCAATAGAAAAATCAGGAACTAAAAAGTAAACTCCAACCAAAACTAATAGAGCTAATAAAACGTGGATAATATTTAGTTTTTGTTTTGCGAAAAAGGGTTCTAATAAGGCTGTCATTACAGGAAATGTAAACATAGATAGCATACCAATAGCAACATTAGAAAGTTTTAAGGCGTAAAAATAAGTAACCCAATGTGCTCCCATAAAAAAGCCACTAATTAGAAAGGAGATTTTATCTTTTTTTGAGTGAATAGTTAGATTTACTTTTTTAATTCTACAAAACAAATAGATAAAAGTTGCAGCAAATAATGCTCTAAATAAGATTATAGCTTCTGGAGGCATTGCAATATATTTTCCCAAAACTCCAGAAGTGCTAATAAATAGAGTAGCTAAAAGTAAAAATGATAAATTTTTGATATGATTGTTTTCCATAATTTTTTGAGTCATCGCGAACAAAGTAAAGTAATCTCACTAAAAATTAGATTATTTATTAAACTCGCTAAGACATTATATTTTTTGTAGAATTTCTAATGCTTTTTTTATAGTATCTATTTTAATAAAAGTAATGAGTAATCGCAATCCGTTTTTGGTTTGTTTTTCTTTCATAACACAACTTTTACTGTTTTGCTGAACGTATTTTAGCATTCTAGTAAATGCATCTGTTTGATAAAAATCACTTTGTTGGTTAGATACAAAATACCCAATCATTCTTTTTTGTTTTAAAATGATTTTTTCTAAGCCTAATATTTTAGCTAACCATTTTATACGAACAGAATCTAATAAATCTTCGACTTGTGTTGGAATTTCCCCAAATCTATCAACAATTTCAGTTTCAAATTTCATCAACTTTTCTTCTGATTCAATATCTGATAATTTTTCATACAAACTCAAACGTTCCGTTACAGAATTCACATAGTCATCGGGAAATAAAATTTCAAAATCAGTATCAATCTGCACCTCTTTTACAAATTCTTTAGGTTTAGATTTGTCAGTTTTATACAGCTCTTTAAACTCACTTTCCTTAAGTTCTTCAATAGCTTCTTGTAATATTTTTTGATAGGTGTCAAACCCAATATCATTAATAAATCCACTTTGTTCACCACCTAATAAATCACCTGCTCCACGAATTTCTAAATCTTTCATGGCAATATTAATTCCACTACCTAAATCAGAAAACAACTCTAATGCTTGAATACGTTTACGAGCATCATCAGTCATCATATGATAAGGAGGAGTTATGAAGTAACAAAATGCTTTTTTGTTGGAACGTCCAACTCTACCCCGCATTTGATGTAAATCACTCAAACCAAAATTATTTGCATTGTTAATGAAAATAGTGTTGGCATTTGGCACATCTAATCCACTTTCTATAATAGTTGTAGATACTAAAACATCAAACTCGTTGTTCATGAAAGAAAGCATTAATTCTTCTAATTTTTTGCCTTCCATTTGCCCATGACCAATCCCAATTTTTGCTGATGGAATTAATCTTTGTAATAAGCCAGCTACTTCCTTGATGTTTTCGATTCTATTATGAATAAAAAATACTTGTCCACCTCTTGAAATTTCATAAGAAATGGCATCTCTAATAGTTTCTTCAGAAAAGCGAATTACATTACTTTCTATAGGATGTCTGTTTGGTGGAGGGGTTTTGATAACTGATAAATCTCTTGCAGCCATCAAACTAAATTGTAAAGTTCTTGGAATTGGAGTCGCAGTTAATGTAAGTGTATCAACATTTTCTTTTAAAGTTTTGAGTTTATCTTTTACAGCAACACCAAATTTTTGCTCTTCATCAATTATTAATAAACCTAAATCTTTAAATTTTATTCGTTGATTTGTCAATTGATGTGTGCCAATAATAATATCTACACTACCATCATTTACACCATCAATTGCAGCTGTTTTTTGTTTTGCTGTTCTAAAACGGTTTAAATAATCAATCTTGATTGGAAAGTTTTTTAACCTTTCTGAAAAAGTTTTGTAATGTTGAAAAGCAAGTATAGTTGTAGGAACCAAAATAGCTACTTGTTTGCCATTGTCAACAGCTTTAAAAGCAGCTCTAACAGCTACTTCAGTTTTACCAAAACCAACATCACCGCAAACCAACCTATCCATAGGTTGTTCTTTTTCCATATCTATTTTCACATCTTGTGTGGCAGTATACTGATCTGGAGTATCTTCGTACATAAAACTACCTTCCAATTCATGTTGCATATGTGTGTCTGGACCAAATGAAAATCCTTTTTGTAATTTTCTTTTAGCATACAATTGAATTAAATTAAACGCAATATGTTTAACTCTAGCTTTGGTTTTTTGTTTGATTTTTTTCCAAGCTCCAGAACCCAATTTGTATATTTTAGGAGGTTTCCCATCTTTGCCATTGAACTTGGAGATTTTATGTAAAGAGTGAATGCTTACGTATAAAATATCACGTTCACCATAAACTAATTTTATGGCTTCTTGTTTCTTGCCTTGAACGTCAATTTTTTGCAAACCACCAAACTTTCCAATTCCATGATCCATGTGCGTTACATAATCTCCAATTTCAAGTTTGTTAAGTTCTTGCAGTGTAATGGCTTGTTTTTTTGCATATCCATTTTTTAATCGAAATTTATGATAGCGTTCAAATATTTGATGATCTGTATAACAAACTAATTTTGTGTTTACATCTACAAAACCTTGGTATAAAGGAAATACTAGAGTTTTAAAATGAACTTTTTGTTCAGCATCATCAAAGATATCATGAAAGCGTTTGGCTTGTTGATCGTTTGCACAAAAAATATAGTTGGTAAATCCAGCTTTGTGATGTTCGTTCAAATCATCAATCAATAAATTAAATTGTTTGTTGAATGATGGTTGGGGCTTTACGTTAAAACTAATTGAATGAAGTTCAGAAGAAAGTTCAGAATGGCGAGTACTTCCAAAACCAACTAACGTAAAATTTTGTATTTGCTGTTTTATATAATCGCCATTACAAAACAATTCATTAGGCTTTGCATGTTTAATTTCTTTGGATAAATCTTTAAAAGCATCTTCAGCTTTTTTGTAAAATTTATCTAACTTACCAGCTAATAAATCTATATTTTTTGCAAAAATGATTGTTTTAGAAGAAATGTATTTGATAAAGCTTTCACGATTTTCTTGCAATGTTTTATTTTCAACATTGGGCATAATCGAAACTTTTTTCAGTTTCTCTTTTGATAATTGTGTTTCTACATCGAAAGTTCTAATGCTATCTATTTCATCGCCAAAAAATTCAATTCTGTAAGGTTCATCATTAGAAAAAGAAAATACGTCTATAATTCCGCCTCTTACAGAAAAATCACCGGGTTCTGTAACAAAATCAACACGTTTAAATTTGTATTCAAACAAAACTTCATTTACAAAATCAAGCGACAAGTTCTCACCAACTGTAACTTTTAAAGTGTTTTTTTCTAACTCTTTTTTTGTGACTACTTTTTCAAATAAAGCAGTAGGATACGTAACAATGATGGCAGGTTTTTTTCGAGAATTAATTCTGTTTAAAACCTCTGATCTTAATAAAACATTGGCGTTATCTGTTTCTTCTATTTGATATGGTCTTCTATAAGAACCTGGATAAAAAAGTACATTTTTATCGCCTAAAAGTTGTTCTAAATCATTTAGGTAATATGCTGCTTCTTCTTTATCGTTAAGTATAAAAAGGTAGGGTTTGTCGGTTTTTTTAAAAGTTTCGGCAATTACAAAAGACAATGAGGATCCAACCAAATTCGAAATTTGAAAATGGTTTTTCTCTTGTTGAAGTTGTTTAATAATCTGCAAAACATCTGCAGATTTTTGGTATTGATTTACAACATTCTGTTTACTCAACTTTTTAAGTTTTTTGCAAATGTAAATCTTAACACAGAAAAAACGATTATATATTTTGATTTCTTTAAGAATACAATATATTTGCTTTTCGACAGTTTTAATATTGTTAAACCTTACCCCCTAGCAACAATGAAAAGAAATCGTACTCTTTTAGTAATCTTTTTCTTTGTTTTTTGTGTTAATCTATTTTCACAAAATCAAGAAAAAAAATGGATTCTAGCCTTTGGGTCTGCATCTGTACTTTATTCTTCAGAAAATTCTTCTGCAGTTGGAGTTAGGTATTTAGAATTATTTCCAAGAGTTGCCGTTGGAAGATATATGTTTAAAAACGTAACTTTTGTAGGAAGTATTTCTTCATCTAATGGAGCTACTCAAAAATACATAACTTTTGATGGAGAAGCCAGATATGATTTTGGTACTTCAGGAAATAGGATATCACCTTACATTTCAGTCGGTGGTAGCTTTATTGCTGCAAAACACCTAACCCCAACTATTAATCTAGGAGCAGGAGGTACACTTTGGATTTCTGATAAATTTGGATTAACTGGGCAGATATTATTTAAACTTAGTGAAACTAAATTTTCCAGTCAACGTTCTCATAATTTCGGAACAGCTGGCTTAGTGTATAGGTTTTCTCTCTCAAAAAACAATGAAAGTTCATCTGGTAGAAGTAAAATAAGAACTTCTAAAAGAAAACGTCTTTGGAATTCTAAAAATTAATTTCACTTCTTTTTTTTTAATTAAAAAACAACATATTTTAGTCCTATAAAGCCTCGGATGCCCTGGTTTGATGCATAAACATAAGTTGGGTCAAAAGTTAAAGCATTTGGATTGTTTGGTGTTGCTATTACTTGTCCGTTTGTGTCAAAAACTACTTGTTTATCAAAAGGGTCAAAAGAACGTGCAATACTATTTGCTTCGGGAGTAAAATTTAATAAGTTTTTAACACCTCCATAAATTTCCCAAGAATTACTAAATTTTTTAGATAGTTGAATGTTTTGAATGCTAAACCAAGGAGATTGAGGAGATCTTGGGTCTGTGTTACTTAATAGGGGTAATCGCATTGGTCCGTATATATTTCCTGTGTAATCGATTTTAAAGTTATTATTAAATTTGTAAGAAATAGACCAGACCCCGCTAAAACTCTCTGTTAAGGGTTGTCTTGTTTTTATTCCATTTTCTGTGATAGAAACATCCATTAAAGTTGCACCTGCATTAATGGCTAATCCATTTAAAAATATAATGTCCGTATTTAAAGAGATACCCTTAGAGACTGAATGTCCATCTAAATTAGCATAAATAATTTTATTTGGGTCAGAATCATAATCTGGTAAAATCCTATTATCAAAATAGGTGTAAAATATGCTTGCATCTAAAGTGATTATTGAGTTATTTGGATATAATTTTTTAACATAATTTACATTTATATTCCAAGATGTTTCTGGATTCAGCTCACCATCAAACTCAACTTCTCTTGCTCCAGTTAAAGCAGCGTGATCTTCTGTAAAAACATTGGCTACTCTAAACCCATTACCAACACTTAATCTAAAAATATCTGAATTATCAATAGAACTCCATTTGTAATTTACTCTTGGTGAGAAAATGCTTCCGTGCAAACTATTATAATCCCATCTTGCCCCTAGAAGTAATTTGTTGTTTTTATTTAAGCTGATTTCATCTTGAAAGAAAACTCCAGGCAAATGTGTAATTGAAGGTTGATTTTCTAATCCTTTAGTGTCTTTTGTAGCAAAAGTATTATCATCATAAAATGTATATCTGTAGGCTAGACCTAAAGTAAAATCGTGATTTTCTTTAATTTGTTTGTTAAAAATGAATTGCCCAAAACCAATAAATTGATCGGCATCATAAACATCGGTTCCGTAAACCGAATTTTGATGATGTCCGTTTGCACTAAACTGAAAATTTATACTTTCTGAGGTTGGTAATTGATAGGTTCCAAAAGTTTCCCAACGATTTGTATAGATGCTCTCTCCGTAAATAATATCTGTTCCTCTAAATTCTCTTCCCCAGTCGGTTTCCCCTCCCCATCTGTCTTCATAAACATATCTTCCAGCAACTGTAAATGTTTTTCCACTTTTTCTTTTAATATCAATCTTATTAAAAATTGATATTCTATTTTGCAATGTTAAGTCTGTAAAACCATCATTATTGTTGTCAATTCTATTCTGAAAATTAAAATAATTTATACCTAGCAAACCTTGAGTTTTTTCTGATAAATTATAACGTAAACCAATATCTGCATTTACTTCTCCCCAAGAACTACTAAAAGTATCTGTTGCTAATGCTGGTGAATTTGAAGGTTTTTTAGTGATGATATTAATAATTCCACCTACAGCTTCAGAGCCGTATAAAGTAGATGCTGGACCTTTAACAACTTCAACTCTTTCAATTAATGCTTGCGGAATTCCAGTTAAACCATAAACTGTAGAAAGTCCACTAACAATTGGCATTCCATCAATTAAAACAAATGTATAAGGGCCTTCTAAACCATTAATATGAATATCACCAGTATTACAAACGTTACAATTTAATTGTGGACGAACACCGTTTACATTTTGCAAAGATTCAAATATTGATGGTGTAGGATTTTTCTCAAAAAATGTTTTACTATACACCTCTATTGGCACTGGACTATTAGATTTAGTAACAGGTTTTAAAGTGCCAGAAATCACAATTTCATCTAAAGAATTACTCTCGTTTAAAGTAAAACTTCTTTTGATAGTTTTTCCGCCAAAAAAAGAAATTCTCACCGATTTTGGTTTAAAACCAATAGAACTTATAACCAATGTATATTTACCATCAGGTATATTTTTAAGTTGATAAAAACCGTTGTTATTAGTTGAGGTTCCTAATTTAGTTTTCTTTAAGTAGACGTTTACAAATGGAAGCGGTTCTCCTTTATTGGTAATTATTCCAGAAATACTATTTTGAGCGAAAATAGAATTCATCCCAATGCATAAAATACAAATTATTTTAAAAAACGATTTCATTTTTTATTAAATTTTCGACAAATATAATTTAATTTTTAGACTTGTCTAAAAATATATTTTGATTTAAATAAAAAGTTTATCTTTGTTGTCTAAAAATATTTAGGATGTTTACACTTTCTGAAGAAAATTATTTAAAAGCAATTTATCATTTAGAACTTGGTGCGGACAAAGGCATCAGTACAAATGCTATTGCAGAACAATTGGAAACAAAAGCTTCCTCTGTTACAGATATGATTAAAAAATTATCTGATAAGAAAGTAGTGGTTTATAAGAAATACAAAGGTGTAAAACTAACAGATTTAGGTAAAAAAATAGCTGCAAATATTGTTCGTAAACATCGTTTGTGGGAGGTTTTTTTAGTAGAAAAACTTAATTTTTCTTGGGATGAAGTACACGATGTTGCAGAACAATTAGAGCATATAAAATCACCTAAACTAATCAATCAATTGGATGCTTTGTTGGGTTTCCCTACTCATGATCCTCATGGTGATCCAATTCCTGATGAGAATGGGAATTTAAAAATAATTGATAAAAGCCTACTATCTGCATTACAAAAAAACGAAAGTGGAATATGTGTAGGAGTAGATGACTCTTCTTCAGGGTTTTTACAATTTTTAGATAAAAAAGATATTGTTTTAGGGAAAATAATAACCGTTTTAGAAAAAGAAGATTTTGACAATTCTTTAGCTATTCAGATTGATGGTAAGAAGCTATCAATATCAAATAAAATCGCAAATAATTTATATATAAAAAAGGTATGAGCACATTCGACCAATTAGTTGAGTTTGGAAAAGATCATCCAATTCAAGCTGCATTATATGCATCACTTTTTACTTGGGGATTGACAGCTGCAGGAGCTGCTTTGGTTTTTTTCTTTAAGAAAGCCAATAGAGCCGTTTTAGACGGAATGTTAGGTTTTACAGGAGGAGTTATGGTAGCTGCCAGTTTTTGGAGTTTACTAGCTCCAGCTATAGAAAATAGTCCAGGAGAAGGTTTTGTAAAAGTTTTGCCATCTGCAATTGGTTTTGCATTAGGTGCTTTATCTCTTTTTGGAATGGATAAAATATTGCCTCATTTGCATATCAATTTTAAAGAAACAGAAAAAGAAGGAGTTAAAACAGAATGGCATAGATCTACACTATTAGTTTTAGCCATTACATTACATAATATTCCTGAAGGTTTAGCAGTAGGTGTTTTATTTGGAGCAGCTTCTACCTTAGTTGGTGTAGAGCAAACAGAAATGATTATAGCTGCAATTTCTTTAGCAATTGGTATTGGAATTCAGAATTTTCCAGAAGGTTTTGCAGTAGCAATGCCTTTAAGAAGACAAGGTGTAAGTCGTTTAAAAAGCTTTTGGTTTGGACAATTGTCTGCAGTGGTAGAGCCAATTGCTGCGGTTTTAGGGGCTTTGGCAGTTTCATTTTTTACACCAATTTTACCTTACGCATTAGCATTTGCAGCTGGAGCAATGATTTTTGTTGTTATTGAAGAGGTCGTACCAGAAACACAAAGAGATAAATATACAGATATTGCAACTCTCGGTTTTATTGGCGGATTTATTGTAATGATGTCTTTAGATGTTGGATTGGGTTAGAATCCCATTAAAAATATATTTAAAAGCCAAACATAAACTGTTTGGCTTTTTGTATTTTGCAATAAAAATAGTTCTGTGCAACAACCATCATTTTTTCAAGTATATAATGCTTCTGCTGGTAGTGGTAAAACTTTTACTCTTGTAAAACAGTACCTTAAAGTTTTATTATCTTCTGAAGATATTTTCACATTTCATAAAGTATTGGCAATCACATTTACCAACAAAGCTGCTGGTGAAATGAAAGAACGTGTTTTGCAAAATTTAGAAGATTTTGCTGATGGGAAAGAGAACGATTTATATAAAATTATTATTGATGAAATTGCCATTGATAAAGCCACAATTCAAGAGCGAAGCAAGAAGATTTTAGATGCTATTTTACAAAATTATTCAGCTTTTTCTATTACTACTATTGATAGTTTTACACATAAAATCATCAAAAATTTTGCTTATGATTTAAGGTTGCCACTTAGTTTTGAAGTGGAGATGGATGCAGTTTCCTTATTAAATGGGGCTGTAGATGTATTAATTTCTAAAATAGGTACAGATAAAAAACTCACCAACCTTTTAATCGATTATTCTTTAGATAAAACAGATGATGATAAATCTTGGGATATTGCCAAAGATTTAAATGAATTTGCTAGAATTTTGTTGAATGAAGATGATGTGCAGCATTTCAGAAATTTAGCAGATAAAGAATTGGAAGAGTTTTTTAGTTTAAAGAGTAAATTACAGAAAATCAATTCTCAGATTGAAAAAGAGTTTAAAGATTTTGGAGATAAAGTTTTAGGTTTTATTGATGATAATGGGCTTTCTATAACCGATTTTAGTTATGGAGATTATCCTAAACACTTTCAGAAATATCAAAAATTACGTTTCTTAAAAAATGGAGTCATCAAGTTCGAAGGTCGTTTAAACAATAATATTGAAGCTGATAAAAATTTATACGGAGGAAAAACATCACCTTTAGCAAAAGATACCATTGATGATTTAAAAGAACAATTTTTTCAATATTATTATCAATCTAAAGAATTATTTGATTCGCAATATGCGTTGTATGTGCTCAATAAAATTGCGCTGAAAAGTATCATTCCTTTAGCGGTTTTAAATAATATTAATTCAGAATTAGAAAACATTAAAGAAGATAATAATATTCGGTTAAATGCAGAATTTAATCAGCTTATTTCAGATAATATTAAAGACCAACCTGCACCTTTTATTTATGAGAGAATTGGGCAGCGTTTTCAACATTATTTTATCGATGAAATGCAAGATACTTCTGTGTTGCAATGGCAAAATTTAATTCCGTTAATAGACAATGCTTTGGCACAAGAAAACAGTAATTTATTGTTAGTTGGCGATGGAAAACAAGCGATTTATAGATGGCGTGGAGGAAAAGCAGAACAGTTTATCAACTTAGGTTCAGATATTGAAAATCCTTTTCATATCAGTAAAGAAATTAAGCATTTAGAAACTAATTTCAGAAGTTTTTCTGAGGTTATAAACTTTAATAATTCCTTTTTTCAACATACAGCGAATTTTCTTCAAAATGAATCTTACAAAAAGTTGTTTTTAGAAGGAAATACACAAAAAGAAAATGCTAAAAAAGGCGGATTTGTATCCCTCACTTTTTTAGAAGATGAAAAAGATAAAGAAGAGAAAAAACTGCGATATCCAAAGAAGGTTTTAGAGAAAATAAATCAACTAAAAAAAGATTTTTCTTTAAATGAAATATGTGTGTTAACACGTACTAAAAAAGACGGAATTGCAGTTGCAAATTATTTGTCAGAAAATAATATTGATATTGTTTCTTCAGAAACGTTGCTGTTGCAAAACAATACAAAAGTCAATTTTATTATAAATTTATTACAACTATTACAAAATCCTAGTGATGAAGAAACACGTTTTGAGGTGTTGTATTTTTTACATCAACATTTAAAAATATCAGAAAAGAAACATATTTTCTTAAATCATTTTGCAAAATCGAATACTTTAGAGATAATTGAAGGAGTAAAAAATTATGGAGTTTCTTTTGAGGTTTCCAATTTTCAACAACTACCATTTTATGAGAAAATAGAAGCAATTATTCGAGGCTTTAATTTGGTAAATTCCTCAGATGCTTTTGTGCAATTTTTCTTAGATGTTGTTTTAGAACAACAGAGAAAAGGAACTGACGTTGGTGAGTTTTTGGAGTTTTGGGAGTTGAAAAAAGACAAATTAAGTATTGTTGCTCCAGAAAGCGCTAATGCTGTTCAAGTAATGACCATTCATAAATCGAAAGGACTAGAATTTCCTGTTGTAATTTTTCCTTGTGATGTTGAGATCTACAGGCAAATTAAACCGAAATCTTGGTTAAACGAGTTGCCAGAAACTTATAATGGTTTTAATGAACTGTTAGTAGATTACAGTAAAAGTTTAGAATTGGTAAGTAGTAGAGGTTTAGAAATTTACAATCAACAAAGAGAAGAATTAGAACTTGATAATTTTAATCTTTTATATGTTGCGCTTACAAGAGCTGTAGAGCAGTTGCATATTATCACAGAACATAAAATTTCATCGAAAGGAGAAGAAAACACTAACTTTTATTCGGGTGTTTTTATTAACTATTTAAAAGAACAAAATCTCTGGAAAGATGATGTTTTTGACTATTGTTTTGGAGCTGAAAATAGAATCGGTAAAAAAGAGAACAATAGCTCTGTTGTAGAAATTCATCAGAAATTTATTTCTACACCTTGGCAAGAACACAATATGGTTTTACTAGCTAGTTCTTCTAAATTATGGGATACAGACCAAGGAAAAGCTATTGATTATGGAAATCTTTTACACGAAATGTTTGCAAAAATAAATACTGAAAAAGACATTAACAAAGTTGTTGCGCAATATCATCAGCAGGGTTTTATAGATGATGATCAATTACTATCCATAAAAGAAAAGATTATTCAAGTTGTAAATCATCCTCAATTAAAACAGTATTATCAAAATGATGTCATAATATATAATGAAAGAGAAATTGTTGATGTTGACAATCAAATTATGATTCCTGATAGATTGGTTTTTGCAGATGATTCAGTGTCAATTATAGATTACAAGACAGGAAATCCATCCAAAGAACATCATCAACAAGTATTAAAGTATGAGCGAGTTTTACAATCAATGCATTTAAAAGTTGATAAAAAAATCTTAATTTATATCAATGATAAAATTGGTATTGTTGAGGTATAGTCAGTAAAAAGAAACTTTGTAACTTTGTTTTTCTTAAATCGATAAAAAATGTACGGAAAAATTAAGGATACTTTAAAAAATGAACTTCGAGATATTCAGGAGGCTGGTTTGTATAAGTCCGAAAGAATTATCACATCATCGCAAGATGCAGTCATAAAAATTTCTACAGGAGAAGAGGTTATTAACTTTTGTGCTAATAATTATTTAGGATTGTCTAACAATCCAGAAGTTATTAAAGCAGCAAAAGACACGATGGATTCTCACGGTTTTGGAATGTCTTCAGTGCGTTTTATTTGCGGTACACAAGATATTCATAAACAATTAGAAAAAAAGATTGCAGATTTCTATACCACAGAAGATACCATATTGTATGCCGCAGCTTTTGATGCTAATGGAGGCGTTTTTGAACCCTTACTGACAAAAGAAGATGCTATTATTTCAGACAGTTTAAATCACGCTTCCATTATAGATGGAGTTCGTTTGTGTAAAGCAGCGCGTTATCGTTACAATAATAACGATATGGATTCTTTAGAAGAGCAATTAATTGAGGCGAACAAACAAAACCATCGTTTTAAAATAATTGTTACTGATGGTGTTTTTTCTATGGATGGAATAGTAGCTAAGCTCGATGAAATATGTGATTTAGCAGACAAATATGATGCCTTAGTGATGGTTGATGAATGTCACGCTACAGGTTTTATTGGTAAAACAGGTAGAGGAACTGTGGAGTTAAAAAATGTGATGGATAGAATTGATATTGTGACAGGAACTTTAGGTAAAGCTTTAGGTGGAGCCATGGGTGGTTACACAACAGGAAAAAAAGAAATTATAGAAATTTTACGTCAACGTTCTCGTCCTTATTTGTTTTCTAATTCTTTAGCGCCAGCAATAGTAGGAGCTTCATTAAAAGTTTTCGATTTAATCACAAACGATACTTCACTTCGTGATCAATTAGAATGGAATACCAATTATTTTAGAACAGAAATGGAAAAAGCAGGTTTTGATTTGGTTGGTGCAGATGCAGCAATTGTTCCTGTTATGTTGTATGATGCAAAATTGTCTCAAGTGATGGCAAATAAACTATTAGAAAAAGGAATTTATGTAATTGGCTTCTTTTTTCCTGTGGTTCCAAAAGAAAAAGCAAGAATAAGAGTGCAACTGTCTGCAGCGCATACAAAAGAACATTTAGACAAGGCTATTTCTGCTTTTAAAGAAGTTGGAGAAGAATTAAAAATTATTTAGAATAGATAAAAACTTGCTTTTTTACGAATATTTTGTAGATTTGTCTTTGTAGATACGTTTTAAGAGTTTACTTTTGCGTATAATAATAACGAACTTTTAATTTAAAAATTTGATAATGAAACGATTAAAATTAGCTGTGATAGCTTTGTTTACGTTGGTAACAGTTAGCAACCTAAACGCACAGAATGAAAACAATCCTTGGGCCGTAGGTTTTGGAGTAAATGTTGTAGATTTTTACGATGGAACTTCTTTAACTGATCAAGCGTTAGATTTATTAGGTAGTAAAGACTGGAATATTCTTCCCTCTATATCTAGAATTTCTGCTGAAAAATATATTGAAAAAGGTTTTTCTGTTCAGTTAGCTGGTTCAATTAATAAAATTAAAACCGTAAGTGCAAAAAACGATTCTGATTTTTTATACTGGGCTGTAGATGCAATCGTTAAGTATGATTTGAACAATTTAGTGGGTGAAACTGCTTGGTTTGATCCTTATGTGTACTTAGGAGGAGGTTATACTTCTGCTGACTCAAAAGGTGAAGGAATGCTTAATGGTGGTGTTGGAGCCAATTTTTGGTTCAATGACAATATGGCCGTTAACTTTCAAACAGGAACTAAAAGAGGATTTTCTCAAAACGTACAAGCGCATTACCAAACGACTTTTGGTTTAGTATTTGCTTTTGGAGGAAAAGATACTGATGGTGATGGAGTTTATGATAAAGATGATGCTTGTCCAGAAGTTGCAGGTTTAGAAGAATTTAATGGTTGTCCTGATGCTGATGGAGATGGTGTTAAAGATTCAGATGATGCTTGTCCTAATACTGCAGGATTAGCTTCTATGAATGGTTGTCCAGATTCAGACGGTGATGGAGTTGCTGATAAAGATGATATGTGTCCTAACTCAAAAGGAACTAAAGCTAATAAAGGTTGTCCAGATTCAGATGGAGATGGTGTTGTAGATAAAGATGATAAATGTGCTTCTGTTGCAGGACCAGCTGCAAATGCAGGATGTCCTTGGCCAGATACTGATGGTGACGGAGTTTTAGATAAAGACGATAAATGTCCTAATGTAGCAGGTGTTGCTTCTGAAATGGGTTGTCCAGAGAAAGTAATTACTAAAGAAGCTACAGATGCTATTGCTTTTACAGCTAAATCAATTTTATTTAACTCAGGAAGAGCTTCTTTCAAGCCAGGAGTTACTAAACAATTAGACGCTATAGTTGCTGTAATGAACAAGTATCCTAAAGCTACTTTCGCAATCGAAGGTCATACTGATAGTTCAGGTGGTGCTCCTCTAAACTTAAGATTATCTGAGAAAAGAGCAAACGCTGTTAAAAAGTACTTAGTGAAAAATGGTGTAGATACTACAAGATTAGAAGCTAAAGGTTTTGGTGAAGGATCTCCAGTAGATACTAACAAGACTAGAGCTGGTAGAGCTAACAACAGAAGAGTTGAAATTAAAGTAACGAACTAATCAGTTATTTAAATATAATTCAAAAGCCTCATCAATTTGATGAGGCTTTTTTTTGTATTCATAATAATCCTATTTAAGTAAAAAAACTTTTTTAGTTTCAATCAAAAAAATTACCTTTGCATCCTGAAAATGAGAGAGAAGTCTCATATATAAATAATAATTTTAATTAGATACATAATGTCTACAATAACAGGTAAAGTTTCTCAAATTATTGGGCCAGTAATTGATGTTGAATTCAATACAGAAAATGAACTTCCTAAGATTTACGATTCTCTAGAAATTAAAAAAGCCGATGGTTCTATATTAGTATTAGAAGTTCAGCAACATATTGGAGAAGATACAGTAAGAACTATCTCTATGGATGCTACAGATGGATTAAGTAGAGGAGCAGAAGTAGTTGCAACTGGAAATCCTATTCAAATGCCAATAGGTAATGATATTTATGGACGTTTATTTAACGTAACAGGAGATGCAATTGATGGTTTAGGAAATCTAAAGAAAGAAGGTAAAGATGGTTTACCAATTCATAGATCTGCACCTAAATTTGAAGACTTATCAGTATCTACAGAGGTTTTATTTACAGGTATTAAAGTAATCGATTTAATAGAGCCTTACGCAAAAGGAGGTAAAATTGGATTATTTGGTGGAGCTGGAGTAGGTAAAACAGTATTAATTCAAGAATTAATTAACAATATAGCAAAAGGTCACGGTGGTTTATCAGTTTTTGCAGGAGTAGGTGAAAGAACTCGTGAAGGAAACGATTTACTTAGAGAAATGTTAGAATCTGGAATTATCAAATATGGTGATGATTTTATGCATTCTATGGAAGAAGGCGGATGGGATTTATCTAAAGTTGATAAGCCAGGAATGAAAGACTCTAAAGCTACTTTCGTATTTGGACAAATGAACGAACCTCCTGGAGCACGTGCAAGAGTTGCTTTGTCAGGTTTAACTATAGCTGAATATTTTAGAGATGGAGCTGGTGAAGCTCAAGGGAAAGATGTACTTTTCTTTGTAGATAATATTTTCCGTTTTACACAAGCAGGTTCTGAGGTATCTGCACTTTTAGGACGTATGCCATCTGCAGTAGGATATCAACCTACATTAGCAACAGAAATGGGAGCAATGCAAGAGCGTATTACATCTACAAAAAAAGGTTCTATTACTTCTGTGCAAGCAGTTTATGTACCTGCGGATGATTTAACAGATCCAGCGCCAGCAACAACATTTGCTCACTTAGATGCAACAACTGTATTATCTCGTAAGATTGCTGAGTTAGGTATTTACCCTGCGGTAGATCCTTTAGATTCTACTTCTAGAATTTTAACAGCTGATATTTTAGGTGACGATCATTATAATTGTGCACAAAGAGTAAAGGAAATTTTACAACGTTATAAAGAATTACAAGATATTATTGCAATTTTAGGAATGGAAGAATTATCTGAAGAAGATAAATTAGTTGTTCATAGAGCAAGACGTGTACAACGTTTCTTATCTCAACCTTTCCATGTAGCTGAACAATTTACAGGTATCCCAGGAGTTTTAGTTGATATTAAAGACACTATTAAAGGCTTTAATATGATTATGGACGGTGAGTTAGACAAATACCCTGAGGCTGCTTTTAACTTAAGAGGATCAATTCAAGATGCAATTGATGCTGGAGAAAAAATGTTGGCTGAAGCTTAAAAACATAAAATATGTATTTAGAAATTGTAACACCTGAAGCTATTTTATTTTCATCAGAAATTGATTCATTATCAGTTCCTGGGGTAAATGGAGAGTTTCAAATGCTAAATAATCACGCACCAGTTGTTTCTAATTTAAAAGAAGGAACTGTTAAAATTCATGTTCATTCTCAAAGTAATTTAGAATTAGATGATTTAAATGGAAAATTAGTTCCTGATGAAGCTGATGATATGATTTTAACTTTAGCTATTAGTTCTGGTACTTTAGAGTTAAATGAAAATAAAGCTATTATTTTAGCAGACTAAATAATACTATATAAATTTTTAAAAATCTCAAAACGTATTTTCGTTTTGAGATTTTTTTTTAACTTTTCTTAAGAAAAATAAATTTTACAAAAAAAGAGTAAATTTGCACAATGGAAGAAACGAATAGACAAAGAAAGATAGCTGGAGTTTTACAAAAAGATTTGGTAGATGTTTTGCAGAAAGCAGCACAAGATGGAATGAAAGGTGTAATTATTTCGGTATCAAAAGTATCTGTTACTTCAGATTTAGGGATTGCTAAAGTGTACTTAAGTGTTTTTCCTTCTGAAAAGAGAGACGAGATTATAAAAGGAGTTCAATCTAATACAGTCTTAATCCGTCACGAAATGGCCTCTAGAACAAGAAATCAATTAAGAAGAATGCCAGAGTTATTGTTTTTTGGTGATGATACTTTAGATTACAATGAAGGAATAGATAATTCTTTACAAGGAAAAGATGAGAATCCCATCTTGAATCCTGACATTTTACCCAAAAGACAAAAAAAATAATTTCATTTTTTTGAACTTTCCATTTTACATAGCTAAAAGATATTTATTTACTAAAACGAGTAATAATGCGATTAATATAATTTCTATTATAGCTTCTTTTGGCGTTATTATAAGCTCCTTAGCATTATTTATTATTCTATCAGGTTTTTCTGGTTTAAAAACATTTAATTATAGTTTATTAGATGTTTCTGACCCTGATATAAAAATCACATCGACAAAAGGAAAATCTTTCATATTTAGTAATGTTTTAGATAGTGTTATTGCTAATCATAAACAGGTAAAAGAAAGTGCTAATATTATTGAAGAGAGAGTGTTTTTAGAGTATAACAAAAAAAATGAAATTGCTTATATAAAAGGAGTTGCTGAGAATTATCAAAAGATTACCCTAATTGATTCAGCTATTAATGTGGGAACTTGGATTCAAAAAAAATTTGAAAATACAGCTGTAATTGGAGAAGGTATTTCTAGAAAACTATCTCTAGGGATATTAAATTTTGGTGACCCCTTATCTGTAATGATACCAAAACCTGGAACCGGTTTTATTAACCCTGTTAATGGATTTTATACATTAAAAACTCAAATAGTTGGCGTGTATTCTGGAAATGAAGATTTTGCTAATAAATATGTTTTTGTAAATTTATCGTCAGCAAGAAAGCTGTTACAATTCAAGGAAAATCAGATTACTGGTATAGAGATTAAACTTCAAAAGAACAGCAAACCAGACAGAGTAGCCAAAGAACTTAAAAGCCAATTAGGAATTGAGTTTAAAGTGCAAACAAAAGAACAATTGAATGAAGTTTTTTATAAGGTTATTAATACTGAGAACTTTGTGTCTTATTTAATTTTTACCTTAATTGTAATTATTGCATTATTTAATGTAATAGGTGCTATTATTATGATGATTATTGATAAAAAACATAATCTAAGAACACTGTTAAATTTGGGTTCAACGATTAAAGAAATTAAGCAAATTTTTGTATTTCAAGGATTTTTGTTGACTGTATTAGGAATGTTTATTGGTCTAATACTTGGAATATTACTTGTTTTTGCTCAAAGAACTTTTGGGTTTTTTGAAATTGTACCTGGTTTACCATATCCTGTAGAATTTAGATTTTTAAATCTTACTATTGTTCTAGCTACAATAACAATTTTAGGCTTTATAGCTGCTAAAATTGCTAGTAGTAGAATTAATAAAGAGTTTATAGAAAGGTAAAGTTCTATTTCTTTATAAGTATGGTTTAAGAACTCCCTTTCTTTTTTTAAGTTGTTTATCTAGATCGCTAATGGTATGTTTTACTGCCAATTCAAAATTCTTTTCATTTGATGAAGCAAAAATCCTTGGGCCCGCTAAACTTAATTCCATTTCACAAATTTTACCTATTTTTTTTAGAGAATTTTCTCTTTTAAAAAATACGTTTGCGCTTATTATAGAGTTATACTTATTTGCTAAATTTTCTAATTTTGCTAAGGTATAAGATTTCATTGTTTCACTTGTTTGCATATTGACAAACTGAATATTTACTTTCATAATTTTCTCTTTTAAATTAGATATCTAAAAGTAATTATTATTCAAGTTTTTAGATATGATATTTATCAATCTACTAGAAAATAATTATGAAATAAAAGTTATTTTATTTCTGGAATGCTACTATTTCCAAATTTTGCTTCTACTTCATCAAAAGCAGAAAAGACATCCATTGGGTCATCTGAGGTAACCATTTTCATTCTATAGTCTTTAAAATGAGGTATTCCTTTAAAGTAATTGGTGTAGTGTCTTCTAGTTTCAACAACTCCTAAACGTTCTCCTTTCCAATCGATAGCCATTTTTAAATGTCTTCGGGCAATTTTTGTTCTTTCAGAAATTGTAGGTTTAGGCAAGTGTTCGCCAGTTTTAAAAAAGTGTTTTACTTCGTTAAAAAACCAAGGATAACCAATTGAAGCTCTACCAATCATTGCGCCATCTAAACCGTATTTATCACGCATTTCCATAGCTCTTTCAGGTGTTGTAACATCTCCATTACCAAAAACAGGAATATGCATTCTTTGGTTGTTTTTTACAGCAGCAATTGGTTTCCAATCTGCATCTCCTTTATACATTTGCGCACGTGTTCTACCGTGAATGGAAATAGCTTTACAACCTACATCTTGCAACCGTTCAGCTACTTCAACAATTCTAATAGAATCGTGATCCCAACCTAAACGAGTTTTAACTGTAATCGGTAAATTGGTGTGTTTAACCATAGCTTCTGTAAGAGAAACCATTAAGTCAATATCTTTTAAAATACCTGCTCCAGCACCTTTTGAAACCACTTTTTTAACAGGACAACCAAAGTTGATGTCAATAATATCTGGATTCGATTTTTCAACGATTTCAATCGTTTTTAACATTGAATCTAAATTAGCGCCAAAAATTTGAATTCCTACAGGTCTTTCTTTTTCGTATATATCTAATTTGATAATACTTTTAGCTGCATCTCGAATTAGTCCTTCAGAAGAAATAAATTCTGTATATACAACATCAGCACCATTTTCTTTACATAAAGCTCTAAAAGGAGGGTCTGAAACATCTTCCATTGGAGCCAATAAAAGAGGGAAATCTGGGAGTTCTATGTTGTCTATTTTTACCAAAACTAAGTTTTTGGCAAAAATACTATTTTTTTGTTAAGAGAATCTTTTTAAAAAACTCTTACAATATTAAAACCAAAAAATAAATCGCCTTCGGCAGCAGTTATAAATGCAGGTTCATTGGTAGATTGAGCGTTGGTAAATAATAACTGAAAAATATGCCCGCCAGTTTCTATATCAACACCAAAAGCATATCCATCAGAATATGGAGAATTATTTGGTCTGCTTATATTGTAAATATATTCAGCGTTTAAGCTTACTCTTTTGCTAATTTTTTGTCGTCCGCCAAAACCAAGCGCAAACTGATTGTGTTTTGCTTCAGGCACAATATTTAAATTTTGTAAATTTTGTCTCACATAACTTGGTGCAATTTCAAAAGAAAAATTTTCAGAAAAACGTCTTGAAATTAATAATTGAGCAGCATAACTATATCTATCTGTTGATTTTAAGCTAGGAAAATTTGTTTCATCTAATAAGGTGTTAATGTTTATAGTTCCATAACCTGTAAGATTTACAGGAAATTTATTGGATTGTTGTGCCAATCTAAATTTGACAGAACTTGCAAAAGTTCTGTTATAAGACTCTCTACTTATAGTAAATTGTGTGCCTTCCCAAAAACTATAGGCTAATTGAATTTTTGTATTGGCATTATCTAAACCAAAAAAGGTATCAAAACCATCTTTTAAAGCACCAAATCTGTGAGAAACATACAAATATAAATCTCCTTTTGCACCTACTTTTGTAGATTGTAAATTCCCAATTTTCATCGCTTTAAAAGCTGGTAATTCAAAAGAATTTTCATTTTTAGTTTCTTCGTTTAATTCATCCATTAAATCATCTTGAGCAATTAAAAAAAATGAATTCAGAAAAATAAAAGCAAAAAGAAATATCGTTTTTTTCATAATATTTATGGTGTAAGTAAACATTGATCTAATTTTAATTCTTCTAATAAATCGTCATAACCAATTACACGACCTTTTAGTATTATATTTTTATTCGTTTTTAAGGTTGAAAATTTGACATCTTCTCTAAATTGACAATAAATTTGATTTTCTAAAGTGATGCCCTTATCGTCTTTTGATGTTATATTCCCTTTTAAAACAACAACTTTGTTTTGCCAATTTTTTGCGTTTTCTTGTACTTTTTTCATAAAATCTGAAGCAAAACCATCAAAAACAACCTCTTTTGTTTCAATTTTTGCAGGAGCTTTCATTGCATAGTTGTAAACAAAAAAACCAATTAATAATCCAGTAATAATAACAAAGAGTATTATTTTATTTTTTTTCGACAAGCTCATAATTTAAAGTAACGTTTATTTTATCAGCAATTTTTTTTCTAACGATTGATGGAATATTAATTTTAAAATCTTGAGGTTCTACAACAAAATTTGACATCAATTTAATTTTACCATCTTCCAAACTAACTTTTGCAGTGGTTTCAATTTCTTTTTTTACACCTCTAACTGTTAACGTTCCTGTTAGTTTATATTCTTTTTTATTGTTACTATTTTTAAAATCAAAATCATTTAACTTTCCTCTAAAAGTAGCTTTTGGAAACTTGTTAGATTCCATATAATTTTCATTAAAATGTTCTTGCATTAAAGCTACTTTGAATTGAAACGCATTTATAAAAAGTTGAGCAGCAATATCTCCTGTATCTGTTTTTAGAATAACAGTTGTACTATTATTCGTTGCTTCTACAGGTTCAAAAGCTTCTACAGATGCTTTAAAATTAGTGTTTCCAGAACGTGTGAAATATTTTTGCGAAAAAAGAGATATACTGCAAAAAAAGACAATAAAAAAAAGATGTTTTTTCATAATTTTAGATTTAGTTTTCTAAAAACCCATCAGTTTTCCATTTATCAATTATAGCCCTTGTTTGAGCTGGGAGTAAACCACTTTGAGGCATTGGCCTTGTTATGTCGTTCATTCTGCTGATTAAATTCCCAGATTCAGCAGAATTTTTAACTTGAGAATAATTAATTAATGGATAATGACTTGCTTGACCACCACTAATATGACAACTAATACAATTGGCATCAATAATAGATTTTACATTATCATTGTATGTTATCTTTTCTATAACAGGTTCGGGTTCTTCTTCTAGAGGAATTACTGTTGTTGAACAGTTGTAAAACCCAAAAGAAATAACAGAAATAAATATAGATTTATAAATAATTTTTTTCATAGATATAATTATTTGATTATCAAATATATAAAATAAATATGTTAAAAGTTGATTTCAGCTTCAACCTTTTTGTTTTGTCTTTTTACTACAACCTTAGTTTTATCTCCCTTTTTAAAAACAGATAAAGCTCTCATATAACTCATCATATTGGTAACTAAACTGTCTCCCAATTGTATCACAATATCTCCCTTTTGTAAACCGGATTTTTGAGCGGGTTTGTTTTCAGAAATTCCATCAATTCTCATTCCTTTTCCATCAAACATGTAGTCAGGTACAACACCTAAACCAACCTTAAAACGAACTTGACTGCTCTCATTTTTAGTTTTTCTGAATGCTAATTTACCATTATCATTTAAATCAGAAATTATGTTAAAAATATAATTACCAATTATTTCCATTCCTTTATAATTCAATTTTTCAGAATCGTCTCCAGGTTTATGATAGTCATCGTGCTGTCCCGTAAAAAAATGCAATACAGGAATGTCTGCTAAATAAAAACTAGTATGATCACTTGGTCCAACTCCAGACTCTTTTTGAATTAGTTTAAAATTATTATTATGAGATCTAAGAGTCTGTTTAAAAATTGGCGAAGTTCCTGTGCCGTATACAGCCAAAGTAGAATCTTTTTTTAATCTACCGACCATGTCCATATTAATCATGTAAGACACTTTTTTAACATCTATTGTTGGGTTTTTTACAAAATAATTAGAGCCTAACAACCCCATTTCTTCTCCAGAAAAAGCTATAAATAAGTAATTATTATTAATGTTTTTATTTTTTAGTTTAGCTGCTAAATTTAGCATAATTGCTACTCCAGAAGCATTATCATCAGCTCCATTGTGTATTGCTTTAATAGAATCTCTATACAATGAACCATCTCCTCCATACCCTAAATGATCGTAATGAGCACCAATAATTACTGTGTTTTCTGCTTTATTATCTAAAAAACCTATAATATTATTTCCTGTTATAGATCCATCACCATTTACATCAAACTTTACTTCATCATGCGGATTTGTTTTCGGTTTAAATGTAAAAGCTTGTAAATATCCGTTAGTCCCCTTTTCAGATAGTTTCAATTCTTCAAATCGTTTACGAATATAATCTGCAGCTTTTTTTTCGCCTTCAGTTCCTGTTTGTCTGCCCTCTAGTTTATCAGAAGCTAAAAAAGAAACATCTTCTTTAATACGGTTTTCTTGATTTGTATTTTTTTGACAACTTATAAAAACACACAAAAAGATTAAAAATAAAAGGTTTCTCATAGTGATATATAGTATTTTTGTTACAAATAAAACCGATTACAGATGAAATTTAGAGTACTTTTTTTGGTAATTGTAACATTGTTTATTACTTCTTGTAAAAATAAGAAAAAAGAAAAAGATGATGCTTACTCAGGTGAAACAAAAAAATGGCAAGGTGGTTTAATTTATCCAGAAGAAAAGCATTTTAAATCATTAAAACAAATCACTTTTGGAGGTGATAACGCAGAAGCTTATTGGAGTTTTGATGACAAACAAATTATATTTCAGTCAAACAATAAAGGTTGGGGAGTTAATTGTGACCAAATGTTTTTAATGAATGCTGATGAAACGTTTAAAAATAAAAAACCACCAATGATTTCAACAGGTTTAGGAAGAACAACTTGTGCGTATTTTTTACCAGGAGATAAAGAATTCGTCTACGGTTCAACGCATCTTGGAGGAAAAGAATGCCCAGATGCACCTTTAAGAAGAGAGGGTAAATATGTATGGCCAATTTATGATTCTTACGATATTTTTGTAGCAGATTTAGAAGGAAATATTACTAAACAATTAACCACTGAAAAAGGGTATGATGCAGAAGCAACTGTTTCTCCTAAAGGAGATAAAATTGTATTTACATCAATGAGGACAGGTGATTTAGAATTATTTACAATGAATATTGATGGTTCTGATGTAAAACAAATAACCAATCAATTGGGTTATGATGGTGGTGCTTTTTTCTCTCCGGATGGTACAAAATTGATTTTCCGTTCTTCAAGACCAAAAACAGCAGCAGAAATTAAAGAATATCAAGATTTATTGAAAGAAGGTTTAGTACAACCAACTCAAATGGAATTGTATATTTGTAATGCTGATGGTACAGGTTTACGTCAATTAACGGATTTAGGAAATGCTAATTGGAGTCCGTTTTTTCATCCTTCAGGAAAAAAGATTTTATTCTCATCTAATTTTGAATCTGAAAGAGGTTTTCCTTTCAATTTATATATGATAGATTTAGATGGAAAAAATTTAGAAAGAATAACACACGGAGAAACTTTTGATGCCTTTCCAGTATTTTCTAACGATGGTAAAAAATTAATTTTTTCTTCTAACAGAAATAATGGAGGTGGTAGAGATACCAACTTGTTTATTGCAGAATGGCAAGACTAACAGGATTGTGATTCTGAAATACATCACAAGAGATACCAACTTGTTTATTGCAGAATGGCAAGACTAAGGTAGAGTGTAGTTTTATAACTAGATGAGTTTTATCATAAAATATTTCAATAATATTTATTAATTTAATGCATTATTAAATTACAGATAAATTTATGGGAGCTAAAGAAAGTATTTTACGAAAAATTAGAATTTTAATAACCAATCAATTTGATTCTCCAGAAGAAGCTTTTCAGTTTTTTGATTCAGATAAAAATGGAAGGTTAAAAAAAACTGAAATAAAAAAACTTTTAAGAGATGCTGAAGTAAATGGATTTATTAGAAGTTTTGTAGCCAATGAGTTGCTAAAAGGCTATGATAAATCAAGCGATGATACCATTAGCTGGGAAGAGTTTAAAGTTGCGATTGCAGAACTTGAAAGAGATTATTAAATATTCATCCAATTTTTTATCTTTTCATTAAAACTTCTACCAGAAGTAACGCTTGTGGCTTTTTTATCGTTTAAGGTAATGATAAATCTGCTGTTAAAATATTTTTGAATATCATGTACATGGTCTTTGTTGATAATAATACTTCTATGAACACGAATAAAATTATCGGGTAATTTCTCAGCTAAATTACTTATAGACTCTGTACTTAAATAATTTCCTGATTCGCTATTTATGTTTGTATAATTATTGTCTGATTGAAAAAAATGGACATCATCTAATTTTATAAAAATTAATTTATCGTTTTTCTTTACAGTAATAGAAGTCATTTTTTTTACTTCATTTTTACTATTAATTTGTTTTAAAACACTTAAAATTTCTTCGGATGTTTTATTGTGATGAAAAGAATTTAGTTTTTTAACCGTTTTTGAAATTCGTTCCAATTTTACGGGTTTTACCAAATAATCGATACTATTGGTTTCAAAAGCTTCTAAAGCATATTGGTCATAGGCAGTACAAAACACTACAATAGGTATTTTAGATAATTTTTCTAAAAGCTCAAAACCACTGCATTCTGGCATTTCTATATCTAAAAAAATAAGGTCAGGCTGTAACCGCTCTATTTTTTCTTGAGCTTCAAAACCATTTTTTGCAGTATCGATAATACGAAAGGTTTCTGGAAACTCTGATAATAAATTTTGCAAACCTACTCTTGCTGGAGCTTCATCATCAATAATAATGGTAGTATAAGGCTTGTTCATTTTAAATGTTTTTAGGTAAGGTAATTACAATTGTTTTTTCTGGTGAATTGGTCCAATTTAAAGTAGCCTTATCTCCATAACTTAAACGTAACAAATCGAAAACCGTTTGCAGACCATGACCGCTTAACAATCCGTCAGGAAAATCTGGACCGTTATCTGAAACAGATATGATAATTTGTTCGGTTTTTTCTTTAATTTTTAATCGAATTTCACCTTGCGCAGCTTTTTTTGAGATACCGTGTTTTACTGCATTTTCGATTAAAGGTTGAATTAAAAACAAAGGAATCTTATGATTTTTAATAGCGTTATCTACTTCTACAATAAATTGTAATCGGTCTCCAAAGCGAATCTTTTCAATTTCTAAATAAGCTTCTACCATTTCTATTTCATCTTTAATTGTACTCATTTTTTGACCTTTTCGGTTAATGGAATATTTAAATAAATCAGATAAAGAGTACGCCATTTTTTGCGTTTTTTCGGCATCAATTTTTGCCAAACTTGCAATGGAGTTTAAAGAATTGTATAAAAAATGAGGATTGATTTGTGCTTGAAGCGATTTTAATTCTGCTTTCGTTTTTAGTTCTCTTAGGTTAGATATTTCTAATTCATTGTCTAAGATTAGCTTTTTTTCTTTAAAAATAAAGTAACTAATTAAAGCTCTTATAATTGCAATAATCATTAATACAACAAATGAGTTTGCTAACATTTTATAAATTTTTTGATTATTCACTCTTTCTCCAGCACTTATCATAGCCAAAATACATAGAAACACAAAAGGTAAAAATCCTGTTGAAGCAAATATGAAAAAGGTTTTTACTAAAATAGAATTAGCTTTTTCTTGAATCTTGGTTTCAATAAAACGAAATAAAAATAAAACTGGAAGAGCTAGTAACGAGAAAATAATTGTTGAAATGATGGTATCGAACCTGATAAAAGGAACCTTACTATAATCATCTGGAATTGTTAAAAAATCGAAAGAGGAAACAGATAAAATAATGATAATATCAGCAAAAAATAGAAACGTAATCATCAAAATTCCAAATCGTAACCAATCTTTTTTAATTTTAGTTGATAAGAATTTTTTTAATTTTCCGAGAAAATAAATAGAAAATAATATTAAAAGTAAAGCTGGTAAAATAATAACAGAAAAAGGATTTCTAACCCACCATAATTTATGATTACGAGCTTCTGCCATATCTTTATTTATAGATGCTATCACATGTTTATATCGAACTTCGGCTATTTTAAGGTTATCTTTAAAATTAGGCTTATAAACCTCTTTTATAATAGCAATGTCGTTCTTATTTAATAGCTTGGGAATTTTATTAGGATTAAAAAAGCTGGCTCTTTTTGCTTTTCTATTTACTAAAGAGAAATGACCAGAAATCAATACCCTTGCAATCTCAACTTTTATAAGTTCTTCAAAATTTATATCTATATTCCTTTCATAATTATATATTTTAATAGTTGCATTATGAATAGATTGTTTAGGACCAAACATAAATCTAGATTCTGCAATATTGTTTCTTTTAGAGTTTGTGGTATCTATAAAATTTATTCTCAAATTATTTTCAAAAGGATTTTCAGAAAATTTAATAGATATAGTTTCGGTTAATGAGTCTAATTTATTTAATGCTCTAGCAATGTCTAAAGAGTCTTTTGATGTGTAATTTCCTTTTAATTTAACCTTTATATCTTGTTTCCATTTTCTAAGAGGTGTGTAGAACTGATTCTTTATTTCAACAATTTCCTCCCAAGGAACTTTAGGAAGTTTTTCAGTTTCTTGAGAAAAGAATTGAAACGTAATTAATAGAAAGCATAAAGAATAGAATAACTTTTTCATTGTAGTAAAATTAAATAATTATACCACAAAAAAACAATCATTATAATATTTATAAAATACTTTTCTTGTAAACTGCAAATATTGCGTGTAAACTGTTTTAACAAGGTTGTTTGTCAATAACAATTCTAGTACATATTTAACTATATTTGCAAAAATAAGTTGAGAGAATACGAAGTATGAAAAACATCAGAAACTTTTGCATCATCGCACATATAGATCACGGTAAAAGTACCTTAGCAGATAGATTGTTAGATTATACAGGCTCTGTAACTGAGCGTGAAAAACAAAATCAGTTATTAGATAATATGGATTTGGAGCGCGAACGTGGAATTACCATAAAGTCGCACGCAATTCAAATGGATTATGAATTAAATGGAGAAAAATATATTCTAAATTTAATTGACACTCCAGGTCACGTAGATTTTTCTTACGAAGTTTCTAGATCTATTGCCGCTTGTGAAGGTGCTCTATTAATTGTAGATGCTGCTCAAAGCATACAAGCACAAACGATTTCAAATTTATATTTAGCTTTAGAGAATGATTTAGAAATTATTCCTGTGCTGAATAAAGTAGATTTACCATCTGCGAACCCAGAAGAAGTTACAGATGATATTGTAGATTTATTAGGTTGCGATCCTGAAGAAGTAATTCACGCAAGTGGAAAAACTGGTTTTGGGGTTGATAATATTTTAGAGGCCATTATAGATAGAGTTCCTGCGCCAAAAGGAAACCCTGATGCGCCATTAAAAGCATTAATTTTCGATTCGGTTTTTAACTCTTACAGAGGTATTGAAACCTATTTTAGAGTGATTGATGGTTCTATTAAAAAGAATCAGCAAATAAAATTTATGGCAACTGGTAAAGAATATAGTGCTGATGAAGTGGGTACTTTAAAACTAGAGCAAGTTGTTAAAAAAGAAATAAAAACAGGTGATGTTGGGTATTTAATTACCGGAATAAAAACTGCAAAAGAAGTAAAAGTTGGAGATACAATTACCGATTTTGCAAATCCAACAACCGATTTAATTGATGGTTTTGAAGATGTAAAACCAATGGTTTTTGCTGGTATTTATCCTGTAGATACAGAAGATTATGAAGAGTTGCGTAACTCTATGGAAAAACTGCAATTAAATGATGCTTCGTTGGTGTTTCAACCAGAAAGTTCAGCAGCTTTAGGTTTTGGTTTTCGTTGTGGATTCTTAGGGATGTTGCATATGGAAATTATTCAAGAGCGTTTAGAACGTGAGTTTAATATGACTGTAATCACCACAGTTCCCAACGTTTCTTATTTTGCGTATACCAACAAAAACCCCAAAGAAGCCATTATTGTAAATAATCCGTCAGATTTACCAGAGCCATCTAAATTAAATAGAGTAGAAGAGCCATTTATTAAAGCTTCCATTGTAACGAAATCAGATTTTGTGGGGCAAGTAATGAGTTTGTGTATCGAAAAACGAGGGCAAATTGTAAATCAGACGTATTTAACTACACAAAGAGTAGAATTAATTTTCGAAATGCCTTTGGCAGAAATTGTATTCGATTTTTATGATCGTTTAAAAACAGTTTCTAAAGGATATGCTTCTTTCGATTATCATCCAATAGGTATGAAAGAATCTAAATTAGTGCGTGTAGATATTTTATTAAATGGAGATTCTGTAGATGCGCTTTCTGCACTTTTACACGCGGATAACGCTTATACTATTGGTAAAAAGATTGTAGAAAAATTAAAAACATTAATTCCAAGACAACAGTTCGATATCCCTATTCAAGCTGCAATTGGAGCAAAAATTATAGCCAGAGAAACTACCAAAGCTTTACGTAAAGATGTAACTGCAAAATGTTATGGTGGAGATATTTCTAGAAAACGTAAACTATTAGAAAAGCAGAAAAAAGGGAAAAAGAGAATGCGTCAGGTGGGTAATGTAGAAATACCGCAAGAAGCATTTATGGCTGTTTTAAAGCTGAATGATTAATATCTTTAGAATAGAGAAATTAGATAAAAGAATATAGAAAGAGCCTTTTTGAGAAATCAAAAAGGTTCTTTATTTGAAGCTATTTCCAGCTTTTCGTTATATCTTTTTATACTGAATCAAGTTTAGCCTAAAAAGGATACGGTTTTAATCAGGGTTAAACTAATTGCTTTTATTGATAAGTAAGAGCTCAACCAATGTTCATTGGTCTAAAAAATTAAATAAATAAAAGCTTCAATAAAATCGAAGCTAGATAAAAGTTTTATAAAAATCATTTTTACAATTAGTCTCTACTAGCCATTAACCTTAAAACCCAATAAGCTAACATTGCTAATGAACCTAAAGCTGCAACTAAATAGGTTCTAGCAGCCCATTTTAAAGCATCTTTAGAACTTGCGAATTCTTCTCTACTTACAATATTTTTATTTTTTAACCATGCTAAAGCTCTATTACTTGCATCATATTCTACAGGGAGAGTTATAAAACTAAATAAAGTAGCTATTCCCATTAATACTACACCACCAGCTAAAACCCAATATCCTAAGTTAGATGCAGCTCCAAGTAATAATCCACCCATAACTAAGTATTGTGAAAATTTAGAAGAAACGTTTACCATTGGTACTAAATTAGAACGCATTTCTAACCATTTATAAGCTTTAGCGTGTTGAACAGCATGTCCAACTTCGTGAGCAGCAACAGCAGCAGCAGCAGCGTTTCTTTGATTATAAACAGCTTCGCTTAAATTTACTGTTTTGTCTTTTGGGTTGTAATGATCAGTAAGTCTACCTGGAGTGGAAATGACTTTCACATCATAAATGCCATTATCAGCTAACATTTTTTCTGCAATTTGAACTCCACTCATTCCATTTCTGAGCTCAACTTTAGAATATTTCTTAAATTTTCTTTTTAAAGTATTACTCACTAACCAGCTAAATAGTGATATTACACCAATTATTATATAGTATTCTATACCTATTACCATAATTTAAAATGTTTTAAATTGTATATCATTTTTGTTTGATAAATTTACAACATAAAGTATTCCATTTTATTGTTTGGAATATAAAAATGACAAAATGGCAAATAAACCTCGCATCCTACTTATTTACACTGGCGGAACCATTGGAATGATTAAAGACTATAAAACCGGAGCCTTAAAAGCATTTGATTTTAGTCAGATTGTTGAAAAAATTCCAGAATTACAACAGTTAAATTGTAATATTAAAAGTGTTTCCTTTAAAGAACCTATAGATTCTTCTAATATGAATACTTCGTATTATCTAGATATCGTAGAGATTATTGAAGAAAACTATACAAAATTTGATGGTTTCGTAATTTTAACAGGATCTGATACAATGTCTTATATATCTTCAGCGATAAGTTTTATGTTAAAGAACCTTAAGAAGCCAATTATTTTTACAGGCTCGCAATTACCTATTGGAGATTTAAGAACAGATGCGAAAGAAAATTTAATTACTTCGATTCAAATTGCTGCAACTAAAGAAAAAAACAAACCAGTAATTTCTGAAGTTTGTTTGTATTTCGAGTACAAATTATACAGAGCTAACAGAACAACAAAGATTAGTGCAGAACAATTTGAGGCTTTTAGTTCTATGAATTATCCACCATTAGCAGAAAGTGGTGTTCATTTAAGTTTTAATAATCACTTGATTCATCAACCAATAAAAGATTATAATGAGTTGATTGTTAGAAAAGATTTAGTTGATGATATTGTAATTTTAAAACTATTTCCTGGTATCAGTAAACAAGTAGTAAGAAGTATTTTAGAAATTCCAAATTTAAAAGGCGTTGTATTAGAAACCTTTGGTTCTGGAAATGCACCTACAAAAGCTTCATTTATTCAAATGCTTAAAGAGGCTATTGATAGAGGTGTCAAGATTGTAAATGTTACACAATGTATTGGAGGTCAGGTTATTCAAGGTCACTATGAAACTAGTGTTGCCTTAAATGATATTGGCGTAATTAATGGTAGAGATATTACAACCGAATCAGCAATTGCCAAATTGATGCATTTATTATCTAAAAAAATATCAACAAAAGAGTTTACATTTTTATTCGAAAAATCTATGAGGGGTGAAATGACAGATAAAAAAATATAATTTTTAAAAGTAAACTCCGCTTAACAAATTGAGTGTTTTTTTTTAAATGTTCAAATATTTTTTGTTACTTGGCACTCTCTTAAACATAATAAGCTGTTTTTTTACTTTTTTAGAGTTAAAATAACCAACTTATTATTTTTTTGAGTTGAAAATTTATATCTTTAACCCGTTAACTATTAAAATAATTATAACAACGATGAAAAAAGTAGTAAATATCCTATCAATAGCAGGATTTATGTTTTTTGGAGCAATTCAATCAACTTTCGCACAAGAAGCAGCTGAAGAAAAAACTTTCCACCAAGAATTAAAACAACGTTTTATTGAGGGTGACCCAGGATTTATGGGAATTGTATTAGTAGCCTTAATTTTAGGTTTAGCCATTGCAATAGAAAGAATTATATATTTAAACATGGCTTCTACAAATACTAAAAAATTAGTGGCAAGTGTTGATGATGCTTTAAGTTCTGGAGGTGTAGAAGCTGCTAAAGAGGTTTGTAGAAATTCAAAAGGACCTGTTGCTTCAATCTTTTATCAAGGATTAGATAGAGTAGATGAAGGAGTAGATGCAGCTGAAAAAGCAGTTGTTTCTTATGGTGGAGTACAAATGGGATTATTAGAGAAAAATGTATCTTGGTTATCTTTATTTATTGCTTTAGCACCGATGCTTGGTTTCATGGGTACTGTAATTGGTATGATTCAAGCTTTTGATATGATTGCAGTAGCAAATGATATTTCTCCTGGAGTTGTAGCAGTTGGTATTAAAGTAGCATTATTAACTACTGTATTTGGTTTAATTGTAGCAATTATATTACAAATCTTTTATAACTACATAGTTTCTAAAATCGATAGTATAGTAAATAGCATGGAAGATGCATCTATTCAATTGATTGATTTATTAGTAAAATATAAAAAGTAGGATACATTATGAAGAATAATATATCGAAAATTTTAAGCATTTTCATTGCTGTTATAGCTTTGATTGGAGCATTTCTCTTCATCAGAATTTTTATGACTGATGCAGATGATACTGAAGCTTTAAATAGCGCAGTAAGTAGTATCGTTTCTTTTTCTACCATATTAATATATTTTGCTATTGGAGCAACTGTAATTCTTTCTTTAATTGGGCTTTTTACAAATCCAGATAATTTAAAAAAGACATTATTAAGTGTAGCTATGTTAGGTGTAGTATTGGTTTTTGCATACTTCTTAGCAGATAGTGAAGCTGTTTTAGATTCACAAGGAAAAGTGTTAGAAGGTGGAGAAGCAGGATCTTCTACAAACCAATGGGTGGGTACTGGAATATGGTATAGTGTAGCCTTAGGTTTTGTAGCAAGTATGTTTTTTGTTTACGATTTAGTAAAAGGATTAATAAAATCATAAAAAGATGGCAAGAAGAGATACTCCAGAAATTAATGCAGGTTCGATGGCAGATATTGCTTTCTTGCTTTTAATTTTCTTTCTGGTAACAACTACTATGAATGTAGATTCTGGTGTTTCTAAGAAATTATCTGAAAAACCACCAGCAGATTATGTTCCACCTGTAATAAAAGAAAAGAACATCTTTGAAGTAAATATTAACAGAAATAATGAGCTTTTGGTAGAAGGTGAAAGAATGGAAGTTAAAGACCTTAAAGATGCTGCTGTTAAATTTATAGATAATGGTGGAGGTGAAGGAAAGGTCGAGAATGGTGTAGCCACTGGGCCTTGTAATTACTGTAAAGGTGAAAGAAGTGAGAAATCATCAGATCATCCTAATAAAGCGATTATATCTGTTCAGAGTGATAGGTTAACTGAATATGGAACTTATTTAACAGTTCAAAACGAATTGTTAAGAGCGTATGCAGAATTACGAAACAGACTATCGCTAGAAAGATATAAAATTCCTTTTCCGGAGTTGGAAGAAGCTTATAAAGATGATAGAGATAATGAAGATTTAAAAAAGAAAGTAGAAGATATCAAAACAAGTTATCCTCAAATTATTTCTGACGCTGAACCTACATCTAATTAATTTTTAAAATATAACAATATGTCTAAGTTTAGAAAAAAGAAGAAAGGAGTGCCAGCAGTTAATACTGCAGCATTACCAGATATTGTTTTTATGTTGTTATTTTTCTTTATGGTAACAACTACCATGAGAGAAACTTCTTTACAGATAGAAGCTCCAAGATTACCTTCTGCAACAGAGGTTAAAAAATTAGAACATAAAAGTTTAGTTACAACGATATATGTAGGTAAAGCTAAAGATGCCAAATATGGTACTAGTTTTAATAGAATTCAGTTGAATGATAAAATTGCAACTGCAGATCAAGTTCCTGCATTTATTATTAATGCTAGATCTAAAGTTTCTGAAGCAGAAGTGCCATTTATGACAACTTCTATAAAAGCAGATAAAGAATCTAGTGTTGGAACTATAACTGATATCAGATTAAAATTAAGAGATGTAAACGCTCTTAAAATTAGTTATTCAGCTTCTAAGGCTGCTGCTAATTAATTTTTTAAATGTAAAAATAAGAAAAGGGATGATTCATTAGAATCATCCCTTTTTATTTACAACTATATTTTTTCTTTGCAATCGAAATATTGTATATTTATATAACGTTATTTTTCTATGTATAAATTTGTATTCTCTATATTTTTAACTCTCTTGGGCTTAAATTGTATGGCTCAAAAAGATTCTTTACAGCTTGGAGATAGGTATGCTGAAGATCAAATTTATGCAACTATTTCTTATGCACAGTTTTACAATCAACCTAGTGTAATTACAAGAAGTAGTTTCTCTTTTGCATTATCATCAGGATTCATAAAAGATATTATTTTAAATAAGAAAGGTACCTTTGCAATCGCAATGGGTGTAGGATATGGTTTTGACTCTTTTAACCATAAATTGAAAGTAGATGAAGTAAATAATACTAGTGTTTTTTCTTCTGATAATTCAATTTCTTCCAATTTTTTTAAATCCCATAATCTAGAATTTCCATTAGAAATCAGGTGGAGAACTTCGAACGCAAATAAATATAATTTTTGGAGAGTTTATACAGGGGTGAAATTTCTGTATAATTTATCCAATACTTTTGATTACTTAGACAATAACAACATGCAATTTAGTTATAGAAATATATCATCTTATAATAAATTCCAATACGGTTTAACAATTTCTGCGGGTTATGATGAGTTTAATATAAATGTATTTTACGGGATGACTCCTGTTTTTAATAACGCTACAATTAATGGCGAAAATATACAGACTAAAATTATAAAGTTTGGTCTGATTTTTTATGTACTATAAAAAATAGTTTACAATTATTGGAGCTATAAAACCTAGAAAAAAACCAATATAAACTTCTTTTTGAGTATGCGCTTTTAAATGAATTCTAGCGCTAGCTAATAGCCCTGAGAGAAGCAAACTAATAATAATAACTATAGTAAAACTTTTACTGTACTTTGTATGTAAGATTAGAAAAAAACCTACCGATATACCTAAAGATAAAAGGTGAATACTAGTTTTAAATTTAAAAATAAAGAGCACATAAATAATTGCTAAACCAAAAGAAGTTGCATAAAACAATAACCCTAAATCCGATAAATTAGGGGTGTAATCTAAAGTATTTCCTAATAAATAGAATAATACAATCATCATTGCAATCGGAATTTTCCGTTCTTTTATACTTTCTGCTTTAAATGATTTTATTAATTTTAATCTTTTAAAAAGTATAAGAATTATTAGCGGTATTATATATGTTGTAACAAAAATAAAACCCAGTACTGTAAGTTTTTGATTACTATCAAACCGATTTGGTACTAAAATAAAATACAAGAGTACACCAATTGTTGGGATTACAATTGGATGTAACATAACAGATATGAATTTGTGGAACTTCACTAAATTTCTTTTCGTAAACGTGCTACAGGTAAGTCTAATTGCTCTCTATATTTGGCAACCGTTCTTCTTGCTATAGGATATCCCTTTTCTTTTAAAATCCCAGCAAGTTTTTCATCAGTTAAAGGTTTTTTCTTGTTCTCTTCTGCAATTACATTTTCTAAAATTTTCTTAATTTCTTTGGTAGATACATCTTCACCTTGGTCATTTTTCATTGATTCAGAAAAGAATTCTTTAATCAATTTTGTACCATAAGGTGTAGAAACATATTTACTATTGGCTACTCTAGATACGGTAGAAACATCCATGTTAATTTTATCTGCGATATCCTTTAAAATCATTGGTTTTAACTTACGTTCATCACCAGTTAAAAAATATTCATATTGATAATGCATAATGGTGTTCATTGTAACCAAAAGTGTTTGTTGTCTTTGTTTAATCGCATCAATAAACCACTTAGCAGCATCTAATTTTTGTTTTATAAAAAACACAGCATCTTTCTGGGATTTACTTTTTGTTTTAGATTCTTGATAACCTTTTAGCATATTATTATATTCTTTCGAAATATGCAATTCAGGTGCATTTCTAGAGTTTAAAGTAAGATCTAATTCACCGTCGGTAATTTTAATTGAAAAATCGGGAACAATTTGTTCAGCAATCTTATTATTACCTGCATAAGAACTTCCTGGTTTTGGATTTAATTTAGAAATTTCGATATTAACTTCTTTCAATTCTTCTTCAGAAATATTGAATTTTTCAAGTAGTTTCTTGTAGTGTTTTTTTACAAAATGATCAAAAGCTTCTTCTAAAACAGATATCGCTAAACTTCTATTTTTTGTTTTTTCTTTTCTTTTTAATTGAATAATTAAACATTCTTTTAAATCTCTTGCTCCAACACCAATAGGGTCTAAAGTATGAATCACTTTTTTTAGAACTGAAACCACTTTTTCTTCAGTTGTAAAAACATTTGCAGTAAAAGCTAAGTCATCTACTAAATCTAAAACATCTCTTCTAATATAACCGCTATCATCAATACTACCCACTAAAAACTCTGCAATTGATTTTTCTTCATCATTTAAACTATACGTGTTTAATTGATTTTTTAAAGACTGATGAAAGCTTGTTCCTGCTGCATAAGGCACGTTTTTTTCTTCATCATCTGAAGAGTAATTATTTGCTTGAGTTTTATAACTAGGAACTTCATCATCGCTTAAATATTCGTCAATGTTTATGTCTTCTGCTTCAATTTTTTCATTGCCAGTATCATCATATTCATCAGCTAATGAATCTTCAAACGAATCGGGTTCTTCTTTACCAGTATCTAATGCAGGATTTTCCTCAATTTCTTGTTTTAATCGTTCTTCAAAAGCCTGTGTAGGCAATTGAATTAACTTCATCAATTGAATTTGTTGAGGTGATAATTTTTGTAAAAGTTTATATTGTAAGCTTTGTTTTAGCATAGATTTAAATATACAAAAAAAGGTTTAAAATTCAGCATTTTGAGGCGTTCTTGGAAAAGGAATTACATCTCTAATATTACTCATTCCTGTAACAAATTGTACTAACCTTTCAAAACCTAAACCAAAACCAGAATGAACAGCAGTTCCAAATTTACGTAAATCTAAATACCACCATAATTCCTCTTCTGGAATGTCTAATGCTTTCATTTTTTCACCTAAAACATCATAACGTTCTTCTCTTTGAGAACCTCCTACAATTTCCCCAATTCCTGGGAATAAAACATCCATTGCTCTTACTGTTTTGCCATCATCATTTAAACGCATATAAAATGCTTTAATGTTTGCAGGATAATCAAATAAAATTACCGGACATTTAAAGTGTTTCTCCACTAAAAAACGTTCGTGTTCAGATTGTAAATCTGCTCCCCATTCGTTAATTGGAAACTGAAATTTTTTCTTTTTATTGGGTTTAGAGTTTCTTAAAATGTCAATTGCTTCCGTGTAAGAAATTCTCTTAAAGTCATTGTCTACAACAAATTTTAGTTTCTCTAACAAACTCATTTCACTTCTTTGAGCTTGCGGTTTACTTTTTTCTTCTTGTGTTAAACGTTGGTCTAGAAAAGCTAAATCATCTTTACATCTTTCTAAAATAGCATTAATCACATATTTAATAAAATCTTCTGCCAAATCCATATTGCCATCTAAATCCATAAAAGCAACTTCGGGTTCAATCATCCAAAATTCGGCTAAATGACGTGTTGTATTCGAATTTTCAGCTCTAAATGTGGGGCCAAAAGTGTACGCTTTTCCTAAAGACATCGCAAAGGTTTCTGCTTCTAATTGACCAGAAACCGTTAAGTTGGTTTCTTTGCCGAAGAAATCTTTTGAGTAATCGATATTTCCATTTTCATCAATTGGTGCTTCATTATCTTTAAAAGTAGTAACTCTAAACATTTCTCCCGCACCTTCTGCGTCTGAACCGGTTATAATAGGCGTATTTACATAATTAAAATCCCTTTCTTGAAAATATTGATGCACAGCAAAAGACAACTTAGAACGTACACGCATCACTGCACTAAACGTATTGGTTCTCATACGTAAATGAGCATTTTCACGTAAAAATTCAAAACTATGTTTTTTGGGTTGAATTGGATATTCATCAGGATTAGAATCACCTAAAATTTCAATTTCAGATACTTGAATTTCTACAGACTGTCCTCTTCCTTGACTTTCTGCTAAAGTTCCTTTTACAGCAATAGCTGCACCTGTATTTATTCTTTTTAAAGTTTCTTCTGGTGTGTTTTCAAAATCGATAACACATTGTATATTATTAATAGTAGAACCATCATTTAAAGCAATAAAACGATTGCTTCTAAATGTTCTTACCCATCCTTTTAATTGTACTTCTTGTAATAATGCTTCTGTCTGTAAAATTTCTGCAACGCTTGTCTTCATCATTGTTATAAAAAATAAAATATTAAAAAGTAAAGATACTTTTTTGCAACAGAATGAGCAATGAAAGAAATGTCAATAAAAATATAAAATTTAATAAATAAATAACGTGCTTATTCTCAGTGGTTTTCGTTTTTTTTTTTAACTTTGGGTAAAACTATAGTTATGAAAAATAAAATTACACTTCTACTTTTATTTTTAGTACCGTTTCAAATGGTATTATCTCAAGTACCACAAGAAGAAAGAGAAGCCTTAATATCTTTATATAATTCTACTGATGGGACCAACTGGTCCTATAGGACTTTTTGGAATACTAATGCAAATGTTGGAGAATGGCATGGTGTTAAAGTTGAAAATATTAATGGTCAAGACCATGTAACAGAATTAAAATTAATTGCTAATAATTTAAAAGGAGAAATTCCAGATTTATCTGGTTTAAAAAAATTAAAGTATTTATATCTTCATAATAATAAAATTTCAAAATTTATTGATGGAAGCTGGGATTTACCTGAATTGACTCATTTGTATATAAATAATAATCAACTAACTAATATTCCCAATAATATAGGTAATATACCAAATTTAATGGATTTACAATTAGAAAATAATTTAATTACTTCTTTACCATTAATAGACAAACCTTTAGAGAAAATTCAAATATTAAATTTAAGTAATAATAAGTTTGAAACTATTTCAGACGGTATAGGAGCTTTTACAAAAATTATAAAGTTATATATAAGGAACAATCCATTAAAAGAGGTTTCTCCAAAAATTGCCAATTGTAAAGATTTACTAACATTAGCCATTCATTTTGATGGTTATCAAAACTTTCAGTCTGCCATAAATAGTTTAACTAATTTGCAAAAAATAGATATACAAGGCATAAAAGACCATGAAGTAGATATAAGAAATTTAAAAAAACTTAATGTTATTAGTTTTAACAGAACTAAACTAAAAACCATTAAAATTGGTGTTGAAAATACTATTAATTTAAACTATTCTAGCAATCCAACTGATTATACAATAAGATCTTACTTTAAAGAAGATAATCCTTATTTAACCTGTTTGGAAGTTGGTAATAGAACTAATGATTGGCTTGATTATATGCAATCAGAAGGTTGGGCTTATACATTTCATAGCGGTGTTGTACCTGTTGAACAATGTACAGGAAATTATTATGTTTCTAATGATGAAAGAAGTGCTCTAAAAAAAGTTTTAGAAAGTGGATATAATGATGATTTCTCGTATATTCTTGATTCAAATTTTAACGTTGGAACTATTCAGGACTTGTATTCGGTTAATGTTTCCCATGACTTTAGCTTAAATTCTACAAATATTACATCATTAAGATTTATTGATTTTGAAGGGGCTTTAAATTCAGAAATTAAAAATCTTCCAGAATTAAAGAGTTTGGTATTTTATTATCATGTTAATTCTACAAAAATTCTTTCTAGCTTACCTTCAGAAATTGGAGAGCTAACAAAACTAAAAGAGATTTATTTAAAAGATACTAAGCTAATAGCGTTGCCAAATGAAATAGGGAACTTAACCTCATTAGAAAAATTTACACTGAATAATAACAGTGTAATAGAATTTCCTAACATAAGCAACCTTTCTAATCTCAAATATTTAAACATTTCTAATAATAAATTGACTTCTATACCCGGTCTTGAAGGATGTACAAAGTTAGAATATTTAAACTTTAGTAGTAATAAAATTACAAGTTTAATGCCTGATATTGGTCCACTAGAAGCTTTATCATATATAAATGGTCAATTAAATGAACTTATTGAGGTGCCAGATAATTTAGGAAATCTACTTTATTTAGAAGAACTACATCTTTCTTATAATAAAATAAAAGGTTTTATAGACTTAAGTAATAATTTAATCTTAAAAAAATTAACTTTAAAAAATAACAAAATTGAAGGTTTAAAATTAGATGCGCCAGCATCTAATTTCAGGTGGGACGCTATAAACTTACAAGAGTTACCATACTTAGGCTGTGTAGATGTTGCAACTCCTTGGGTAAATGCTTGGAGATCTAGATTGTATGTTGCGAATAGTATGCCTGGTTTAATAATTACGGCAAATTGTTCTGAAATAAAGACCTTAAGTGCTGAAGCTCGAGAAACCCTTTCTAATTTTTACACAAGCACTGGTGGAGGTACAGATTGGATTGGTGAGAACTGGGAATTAACAGATGTAGCCTTTTCTGGTAATTTGGCAATCTGGGAAGGTTTAGAGTCGGAGGTAATTGATAATGAAGTCCAAGTAACTAGAATTCTTTTGGCAGAACATGGCTTAACTGGCACCTTTAGTTTAAGTAATTTACCAGAATTAATTGATTTAGATTTAGGTGGAAATTACTTTAATGAAGAAACTCCTTATTTTGGTGAAAATTTAAATAAATTAGCAACAATTCGTTTAGACAACAATAACTTTTCGGGAAACTTAAATGTTAATAACTTTATTTCTTTACCCTCTTTAGATAACCTGAATTTATCTAACAATAAATACTCGGGCCCTATACCATCTTCAATAGGAGACTTGTCAAGTATTAGATATCTTAACTTATCAAGTAATAATTTTATAGGAGATTTTCCTGACTTTTTTTATGACATAACTTCTTTAATTGAATTAAATTTAAGTTACAATAATCTTTCAGGAAGTTTGTCAGATTCAATTGGAAGATTAACTTCTCTAGAAATTTTTAATATTGGTTATAATAACTTTTCAGGAAGATTTCCTGAAACAATAGATAATATTAAAGGTCTTAATCAGCTTTATATAAATAATAATAGTTTTGAAGGAAATGTATTAACCTCTAATATTGATAATTTATATAGAATTAATGTTAATAACACAAATATTAGTGGTCTAAAAATAAATAAAGCTCCCAGTCATTATAAAAATAATTATGGAAGTTTTCATGCTAGAAATAATCCTAATTTAGGGTGTATAGAGGTTGATAACTCACATGTAAATTTATGGAGCTCTTATTCACGAGATTCTAGTGTTTCTTTTGATTCTGGAGTTGTTTTTTCTGATAATTGTAATTATACTTTATCTATAAAAGAGGATCTTTTAGAGAATCAATTTCTAGTGTTTCCAAACCCAGTAGAAAATGTATTAGAAATTAAAACTTCAAACAATATTAAAATAGATAACCTAGAAATCTACACGTTATTAGGGGAGAGAATTAAATCTCTTAAAAAAATAACTAATACAATAGATATTACTAATTTATCAAAAGGTATTTATCTTTTAAATATTTATACAGCACAAGGTAAAGTCACTAAAAGAATAGTTAAAAAGTAAATTTATTTTTCTTTTTCTTCTGGAGGAAAAATTTTCATTGCTGGTTCTTTAAATACTTTTTTGTTTGCTATTTTCTTCTCAAAGGATAATAATAAAGAAGGTAGTAAAAGTAAGTTAGAAACCATTGCTAATAAGAGGGTTATAGAAACTAAACCACCCAAAGCAATTGTGCCTCCAAAACTTGATAGTGTAAAAGTTAAGAAGCCAAAAAACAATACAATAGAAGTATAAAACATACTTACGCCAGTTTCTCTTAAAGCTGCATAAACAGAGGGTTTAATTCGCCATTTATTAGCAATTAATTCTTGTCTATATTTGGCTAAAAAGTGAATCGTATCATCTACAGATATACCAAAAGCGATGCTAAAAACTAATATAGTAGATGGTTTTATTGGGATGTCAAAGAATCCCATTAATCCAGCAGTAATTAATAGTGGTAATATATTTGGAATTAAGGATATAAAAATCATTTGTGGAGACCTAAACATCCATGCCATAAAAATGGCAATTAAGAAAATAGCTAATGATAAAGAAATGACTAAGTTTTTTATTAAATAATTTGTTCCTTTAATAAAAACTAGAGCTTTTCCAGTTAATGAAACATCGTACTTTTCTGATGGGAATTCTTTAGCAATAACCGCTTTTAAACGTTCTTGAATAGCATCCATTTTTTCGGTGCCGATATCTTTCATAAAGGTTGTTATTCTTGCGTAACGTCCTGTCGAATCAACAAAATTTTTCAACATACCAGCATCACTATTAGAGTTTTTGGTATATGCAAAAATGTAACTTTGTTCTTGTACTGTTGGTAATTGATAATATTTTGGATTTCCTCTGTAATATGCTTGTTTAGAGTATTTTACTAAATTAGTAACGGATACTGGTTTAGAAAGTTCAGGAAAAGATTCTATAGTTTCATTTAACTCTTCCATCTTTTTTAAAGTAGAAAGTTTCATGACTCCTTTTTCTTTCTTAGTATCAATTAAAATCTCTAGAGGCATAATACCACCAAACTCACTTTCAAAGAATTTAATGTCTTCATAAAAACTTTCGCTTTTGGGCATATCTTCAATTAAACTCCCAGAGACTTTAATTTTATACACACCAATGATTCCAGCAATAATTACAATTACAGTTGCAAAATAAATAGTAATTCTATGATTTCTAACCATTCTTTCCATCCAATCTACTACATTTTCTATCCATCTTCTTTCAAGATGATTTAGGTGTTTTTTCTTTGGAAGTGGCATAAAACTATAGATGATTGGAATGATCAATAATGCCAAAATGAAAATACTGATGATATTTACAGAAGCTAAAATTCCGAATTCTCGAAGTAAATTGCTTTTTACAAATACAAAGGTTGCAAAACCAGATGCAGTTGTAATGTTGGTCATTAAAGTGGCATTTCCAATTTTAGAAATAACACGTTGTAACGCTTTGGCTTGTTGTCCGTGTTTTTTAATTTCTTGTTGATATTTATTAATTAAAAAGACAGCGTTAGGTACGCCAATTACAATAATTAATGGTGGAATTAAAGCAGATAAAACTGTAATTTCATATCTAAATAATCCAATAAAACCAAACGCCCATGTTACACCGATCATTACAACTAGAAGCGTAATAAAAGTGGCTCTATAAGAACGAAAAAAGAAGAAGAATATTAAAGCTGTAATAAGTAAAGCTCCACCAACAAATTTTCCAATTTCATCTTGTATGTTTTGAGCGTTTAGGGTTCTTATATAAGGCATTCCAGAAACACGAACATCTAAATTGTTTTCTTTTTCGAACTTATCAATTATTGGAATTAAAGTATTAAAAATAAAATCTCTTCTTACAGGAGTATTGATAATTTCCTTTTTGATGTATATAGCTGTTTGAAGAGTTCCGGTTTCTTTATTGTATAATAAATTATCGTAGAATGGGAGTTTTTCAAAAAGTTGGTTTTTTATATTTTTAACTTCTTTTGAAGTTGTTGGGTCTTCATCATACAAAGGCTCTAAAACAAATTTTCTTTTTTTTCTATCTACTTTTAATTTTTGAACATCTGCAATAGAAAGTGTAAAATCAATTTCATCTAAGCTGTCAAATTTCCTGACCAAATTATTCCAAGCATTAAATTTTTTAGGTGTAAAAACTGTAGAGTCTTTAATACCGAGAATAACTAAATTGCCTTCTTCCCCAAAAATTTTTAAAAACTGATTGTATTGTAGATTTGCTTCATGATCTTCTGGTAAAAGATTTGCTTCTGTATATGAAAATTTCATATACTTCATTTGAGTTGCTAATAGACCGGTAATTATAGCTATACCTAATAAAACCAAGTAACGATTTCTTAAGATAACACCAGCAGCTTTTGTCCAGAAATTCATTTAAAAAAATTTACGCAAAGGTAAGTTAAATTGAGTTTAAGTTTAAAAATGAAAAAGAGTGCTTAAAAACACTCTTTACATTTTATATTTTTATATTGTTAAGATTTCTGTCTCTTTAGTAGCTAATTTTCCATCAATTATTTTAATATAATTGTCGGTCAAATCTTGAATATCTGCTTCTGAATTTTTCTTCATATCATCAGAAACATCTAATTTTTTTATATCATTATTTGCTTCTTTACGAGCATTTCTTATACCAACCTTTGCATCCTCAGCTTCAGCTTTAGCTTGTTTAGCTAAATTTTTTCTACGTTCTTCTGTTAATGGTGGTACATTAATCATAATAACATCACCATTATTCATTGGGTTAAAACCTAAATTAGCAACTTGAATAGCTTTTTCGATTTCTTGTAACATATTTTTTTCCCATGGTTGAACACTTAATGTTCTAGCATCTGGAGTATTTACATTGGCAACTTGACTCAAAGGAGTTTGAGAACCATAATAATCTACCATAACTGTACTTAACATTGCTGGTGTGGCTTTACCTGCTCTAATCGTTTTTAATTCTTTTTCTAAATGAGCAATAGCCTTATCCATAGCTTCTTTAGCAGTATCTAAAATAAATTCTATTTCTTCGTTCATTTTTAGTAAATTTTAAAAGATTATATTTCCAATTATCATTGGATTGATTTAATAGAATCTCTAAAGTATAATCTTTAGAGAAGGTTTCTTCAATTATTGATTATCAACAACGGTACCAATTTTTTCTCCGGATAGTAATTTTACTAAATTCCCTTTTTTATTCATATCAAAAACTATAATTGGCAATTTGTTTTCTTCACTTAATGTAAATGCAGTCATATCCATCACTTTTAAACCTTTATCTAAAACCTCTTTAAAAGTAATGTTTTCAAATTTTATTGCATCTTTATTTTTTTCAGGGTCAGATGTATATATTCCATCCACTCTTGTTCCTTTTAAAATAGCATCCGCGTTTACTTCGATAGCTCTTAAAACTGCAGCTGTATCGGTTGTAAAATATGGATTACCAGTGCCAGCTCCAAAAATTACTACTCGTCCTTTTTCTAAATGCCTAATTGCTTTTCTCTTAATGTAAGGTTCTGCAACTTCTTTTATTTCTAATGCAGTTTGTAGTCTTGTATGAACACCTTCATCTTCTAATGCACTTTGTAAAGCTAAACCATTAATACAAGTGGCTAACATCCCCATATGATCACCCTGTACTCTGTCCATACCATTACCTTCTCCAGCAACACCTCTAAAAATATTTCCACCACCAATAACTATAGCAACTTCTATACCATTATTTACAACTTGTTTTATTTCTTTTGCATATTCAGAAAGTCGTTCAGGGTCTATTCCGTATTGTCGATTACCCATTAAAGCCTCGCCACTTAATTTTAGTAGCACTCTTTTGTATTGCATATTTTGTTTTGAAAGTTGTGCAAAATTACCATTTTTTTTCGAGTTTCCTTTTTTTTGATAAATAAAAAACCTCGCAAATTTGCGAGGTTTTTAAATATTATTTTATGGATGAGATTATCCTAAAGTAACTCTTTTAAAAGAAGATACTTCTACATCACCATAAATTTTTACATATTGTGCAACGTTTTTCTTTTCATCTTTAATAAAAGTTTGGTCTAAAAGACATTGTTCCATATCTAAAGTGGTATTATCTGCTATGAATCTTTCCATTTTACCTGGTAAGATTCTATCCCAAATTTTCTCTGGTTTACCTTCAGCAGCTAATTGTGCTTTAGCAGCTTCTTCTGCTTTTGCTAAAACTTCTGGAGTTAATTGAGACATTGAAATAAATTGAGGAACATTTTTTAATGTTTTTCCTAATCTTCCTAATTCAATATTATCTTTTTCGATAACTGCAATTCTTGCTTCAGTTTCTGCAGTAACATAAGCAGGGTCAAAATCTTTATAAGATAAAGTAGTAGCTCCCATAGAAGCAACTTGCATTGCAATATCTTTAGCTAATGTTTCAGCATTATCTACAGCAGCAGATAAACCTACTAGAGCAGCAATTTTACCAATGTGAGTATAAGCACCTACATAAGCAGCTTCTATTTTTTCAAAAGCAGTAATATCTAATTTTTCACCAATTACACCAGTTTGTTCTACCAATTTATCAGCAACAGACATTCCACCAAAATCGGCAGCTAAAAATTCTTCTTTAGTAGAATAGTTTAATGCAATATCTGCAAATTGACCACCCAAAGCAACAAACTTTTCGTTTTTACCAACAAAGTCAGTTTCACAAGCTAAAACAATAGCAACACCTTCTGTTTTTGCATCGTTAATTCTTGTTACTGCAACACCTTCTGTAGATTCTCTATCAGCTCTTTTTGCAGCTATTTTCTGTCCTTTTTTACGTAAAATATCGATTGCTTTGTCAAAATCACCTTCTGCTTCTACTAATGCCTTTTTACAGTCCATCATTCCAGCTCCAGTTGCTTCTCTTAATTTTTTTACGTCAGCAGCACTAATTTTTGCCATTTTTAATCCTTTTTTAGAAACGTTAGTTTCTTTTATTAAATTATTTTTTTTCTTCTGTAGTAGTTTCTGTTACTTCTGCAACAGCTTCTTCTTTGATAGGGGCTTCTTTAGCCTCTTTTGTTTTTTCCTTACCCGCTTTTCTTTCAGATAAACCTTCTGCAATAGCATCTGTTACAAAGCCTAAGACTTTGTCAATAGATTTAGAAGCATCATCATTTGCAGGAATTACAAAATCTACCTGTCTTGGGTCAGAGTTTGTATCAACCATTGCAAAAATTGGAATGTTTAATTTTTGAGCTTCAGCTACAGCAATATGTTCTTTTTTGATGTCTATTACAAATAAAGCACCTGGTAAACGAGTCATATCAGAAATAGAACCTAAATTCTTTTCTAATTTTTCTCTTTGACGGTTAATTTGTAATTTTTCTCTTTTAGACAGAGCATCAAAAGATCCATCAGTCTTCATTCTATCTATAGAAGCCATTTTCTTTACAGCTTTTCTAATAGTAACAAAGTTAGTTAACATACCACCTGGCCATCTTTCTGTAATGTAAGGCATGTTTACTGCTTTCGCTTTATCAGCAACAATATCTTTAGCTTGTTTTTTTGTTGCAACGAATAAAATTTTACGACCAGAGTTAGCAATTTTTTTAAGAGCTTCTGAAGTTTCTTCTATCTTAGCTGCAGTTTTATACAAATCTATGATGTGTACACCATTACGTTCTGTATAAATATAAGGAGCCATGTTTGGATCCCATTTTCTAGTTAAGTGCCCGAAATGAACACCGCTTTCTAATAATTCTTGAATGTTTACGTTTGCCATTTTTTAAATGTGTTTACTTTCTGTTTTTTTGAAATCAATAGTTAAGTAGTCTTTCGAGTCTTAACTATTTAGATACTAAACTGTTATTTATATTTGATAACAGTAATCTAAACAATATATTAACGTTTAGAGAACTGGAATTTCTTACGTGCTTTCTTCTGACCGAACTTTTTACGTTCTACCATTCTAGGGTCACGAGTTAATAATCCCTCTGGTTTTAATACTGCTCTATGCTCTTCGTTAATAGCTACTAGAGCTCTTGTTATTGCCAAACGAATTGCCTCAGCTTGTCCAGTTACACCACCACCATAAACATTTACATTGATATCGTAAGATGTTAAGTTTTCTGTTAACATTAGTGGTTGTTGTACTTTATATTGTAAAGTTCCTGTTGTAAAGTAACTTTTAAAGTCTTTTTTGTTTACTGTAATGTTACCTTTTCCTTCAGAAAGATAAATACGCGCTACAGCAGTTTTTCTTCTACCGATTTTGTGAACTGTATCCATTATTTGTAATCGTTAAGGTTAATAGCTTTAGGTTCTTGACCTGCGTGTTTGTGCTCGCTACCTGCATATACATACAAGTTTCTATATAAAGCGCTACCTAAAGTGTTTTTTGGTAACATTCCTTTTACTGCTTTTTCGATTAATCTTGTAGGATCTTTCTCAAACATTTCTGTTGCAGTTAACGATCTCTGACCTCCCGGATAACCAGTGTGTCTGATATAAGATTTATCAGACCATTTTTTACCTGTAAGGTTAATTTTCTCTGCGTTGATAATAACCACGTTATCTCCACAATCTACATGAGGAGTAAAGTTTGGTTTGTATTTACCTCTAATTAGCTTTGCTACTTTAGAAGCTAGACGACCCAACGTTTGCCCGTCTGCATCAACTAAAACCCACTCCTTGTTTACGGTAGCGCTGTTTGCTGATACTGTTTTGTAACTTAATGTGTTCATAATTACACTTTTAGTCTTTGTTCTATATTTATAATATTACTTTTCCTTAAAAAAGGAGTGCAAATGTACTATTATTTATTTGATTGACAAATAGTGATTTAGTTATTTTTTAACTTTTTAAAGTGTTAAAATTTCAAAGTAATTATTAACATAACCTTATGAAAATAGAAAAGTACTTTTGTAAAAGCAAAAATTAGTTTTAAATCATTATTTTTTCAAGTCAACTACCAATATTTTATGAAGCTACGCCCATATCTTCTATTTGTATGTATTTGTATTTCTTTCGGAGTTTCTGGTCAAGAATCAACAGCAATATCACTACCTAAAAGAGTTTATACAACAAAAAAATTAAAAAAAACACCAGTCATAGATGGTGATATTTCTGACGAAGGTTGGAATATTGTTGAATGGTCATCTAACTTTACAGAGAAAAGACCAGATGAGGGAACTCCTCCAACTTATCAAACAAAGTTTAAAGTAATGTACGATTCTAAATATCTTTATATTGCTATAAGAGCTTTTGATGATGAGCCAGATTTAATTCAACAGCGTTTGAGTAGAAGAGATGGTTTTGCAGGTGATAGAGTAAATGTAATCATCGATAGTTATCATGATAAAAGAACAGCTTTTGTTTTTACCACAACAGCAGCAGGTGTTAAAGGTGAAGAAATAATATCCCAAAATGGCAATAATTGGGATTCAAGCTGGAATCCTATTTGGTATACAAATGCTAAAGTAGATGAGAAAGGATGGACTGCAGAAATGAAAATTCCATTCAGTCAATTACGATTTGGAAAAGCAAAAGAGCAAATATGGGGTTTTAATGTTAATAGAACTATTTTTAGAATTCAAGAACGCTCTCTTTGGCAAAGAATACCTAATGATCAAGCAGGTTTTGTAAGTGAAGCCGGAGAATTACATGGCTTAAAAAACTTAGTATCTCAAAAACAACTAGAAATTCAACCTTTTTCTGTTTTTCAACAAGATATATATCCAGCAGAAGTAGGTAACCCCTATAGAGACGGAAATGATTTTAAAATAAACGCAGGTTTAGATGCCAAAATTGGAATAACTAATGACTTAACATTAGATTTGACAGTAAACCCAGATTTTGGTCAGGTCGAAGCTGATCCAGGCGCGATTGCTTTAGATGGATTTCAGATATTTTTTAGAGAGCAACGTCCTTTTTTTGTAGAGAATTTTAATATTTTCGATTTTGAATTTGCTAACGGAAGTGATAATCTTTTTTATAGTAGAAGAATTGGTAGAAACCCTCATAGAAGTGCCAATATACAAACTGGCGAGTTTGCAGATGTTCCACAGAATTCAACAATACTAGGAGCAGCAAAGTTTTCAGGTAAAACAAATGAGGGTTGGTCAATTGGTGTCTTAGAAAGTTTAACAGCAAATGAGTTTGCTACCATTAAGCAAACTAATGGGTCTGAAAGAGAAGAAATTGTTGAACCAATGACTAATTATTTTGTGGCTAGGGCTCAAAAAGATTTTAATGAAAGAAACTCTTTTATAGGAGGAATTTTTACAGCGACAAATCGTTTTTCGGATGGTAATTTTACAGAACTTCATAAAGCTGCTTACACTGCTGGTATAGATTTTCAGCATAACTGGAAAAACAGAACTTACTATATAGATGGTAATGTTATTTTTAGTAATGTTCAAGGAACTGAAGAGGCTATTACTGCTACTCAACGAACATTACGTCATAACTTTCAAAGAGTAGGTGCTAGTCATGTTTTTGTTGATAATAATAAAACAGCATTAACAGGAACAGGAGGTAGAATAGAAATTGGTAAAAATGGCGGAGATAATTGGCGTTTTAATGGAGGAGTAATTTGGCGCTCTCCAGAACTAGAGTTAAATGATGTTGGTTTTTTAAGAAGAACTGATGAAATCATTCAGTTTAGTAACCTAAATTATTTATGGCAAGTTCCCACAAAAACTTACAGAAATATCGATTTGGGTTTTGAGCAAAGTACTTTTTATGACTTTGAAGGAAATTTGAATAGAGTTAGATATGAAGTTAGAGGAGAAATAAGCTGGATAAATAATTGGTGGACAGAATCAGGTTCTGGTTTAAGTACTAATTATTTTGATAACTTCTATTTAAGAGGAGGTCCTCGATTTAGAAGGCCTAACACAGGGTATTGGTATTTTTTCTTCGGTTCTGATAGAAGTAAATTGTTCAGTTTTACCCTAGGGTATTCCAATAGATTTACCTCAGAAAATGTAGTTGGTAGAGATCGCTTTGCAATACGTACCAATTATCAACCAACCGATGCATTAAGTATGTCTTTAGATATAGAATATGCTAATTTGTATGATAGAACCCAATATGTAACAGAAACAAAATTTAACAATGCAACAAGGTATATTTTAGGTAGAATTCAAAACCAGACCTTAACCACAACATTACGATTAAATTATAGTTTTACACCAGATATTTCGCTTCAATTTTATGGACAACCATTTATCTCTAAAGGGACTTTTACAGATTTGAATTATGTTTTAAATCCTACAGGAAATACAATAAATGATAGAATTTCTGTTTATGACAGTAATCAAATTAATCTACAAAAAGATGTTTACTTGATTGATGAAAATAGAAATGGTAATGTAGATTATAGTTTCTCAAATCCAGATTTCTCATTTGTACAGTTGCAAACTAATTTAGTAGCAAGGTGGGAATATATTCCAGGTTCAGAATTATTTTTTGTATGGTCCAGAGGCTCTGTTGGAAATGTAAACCCTTCTAATGATTTACTTGGTAGCGTTTCAGATCAAGTTTTTAATCAGCCAGCAAATGACACTTTTTTAGTGAAAGTTACCTATAGATTTACTAGGTAATTTCATTAAAAAGTGGCGCGTTGTAAACGATCATTAATTGACTTTCCTAAATCATTATTAGGGAAACGTTCAGCAATAATAATATCTAAATTTTGAAGATCTAATTCGTGTAAACTGCTGTAAAGGTTAGTTGCAGCTTCCTGTAAAGATTTTTTCTTAGATAAGATAATCTCAGTCAAAGCATCATTGTTTAAAGATTGATAAAAAACAAGCACGCCAACTTTTTTATTTGGATGTTTTTTAACTTCTGATGCCACATCATCAACTAAAAAAGTACGTGTAGATGGAGCATAATGTCTTGCTAACATTCCTGGTGCATCAGGTTTATGTTCTTTTTTATTTTTAACAGTAATTTTACCAATAACGGCTTCAATTTCTTCTAAAGCCAATGCACCTAGTCTGTAAATAATAGGTTCATCATCTTCAAAACCAATAATAGTAGATTCGATACCATTGGTACAAGCACCACCATCTAAAACCATTTCAATATCATTTTTAAAATAACGCGCTACATGTTCTGGTTTTGTTGGACTAATACTTCCAAAAGGATTAGCACTTGGAGCAGCTAAAGGAAACTTTAAATTTTCTAACAAATTTAAAGTTAAAGGGTGATTTGGAATACGTACAGCAACAGTGTCTTTGCCTGCGGTAATTAAATCAGGAATTTTTGATTTTTTTTTTAAAACTAACGTCATAGAACCTGGCCAAAAAGCATCGGCTAATAGTTTTGCTTTATTAGGAATGTGATTAACGATGTTATCTAATACTTCGACAGAAGGTATATGAACAATTAAAGGATTAAAAAAAGGACGTTTCTTTGTGGAAAAAATACTTTTTATCGCTTTTTCACTAAAAATATTTCCAGCTAACCCGTAAACTGTTTCTGTGGGTATGGCAACTAATTCTTCATTAGATAATAACTGAACAGCTTTTTGTATGTCTTTAGAAATAATACTCATAATTTTCGTTTGCAAAATTAAGGATAAAAAAGAATTGATGCATATCAAAAAAATGAATAAAAGAAATTTATTTTTCTGAAGCTATTTTTAATCCACCATTTTTAAATAATTCATATGCAGATTGATAGTAAGCAATGGTTTCTTTTAATAGAATAGAATCTGTTTTTGTCTTTGTGAGTTTATTCTTTTCTTTATTCCAATAATAAGTAGTATGTTGTTTTTGCGTGTCTAAAATTAGTAATTTATTAGGTTTTAAAAGTCCAACTTTTCTGTGATTTCCAACAAAAGCACGTTCTTCTTCAAGAGACATTTTAGAAATATCTTTTCCAAAAAGTTTGTTTTCATAACTCCAATTTAAATAACCAAATAGTGTTGGGAAGATATCTATTTGAGAAGATAATTTATCAATTTGTCTTGGTTTTTCATTTTTTAAATTAAAAATATAAGCTGGAATATGATGATTTTCAACGTTGATTTCTGTTCTTCCTGCACTGTAGCAACAATGATCAGCCATAACAACAAAGACAGTGTTTTTAAACCAAGGTTTTGTTTTTGCTTTTTCAAAGAATTCCTTAAATGTTTTGTCTGTATATTTTATTGCGTTTTCTCTTGTGTTCTCATCCGAATTAATAACCCCTTTCGGGAAAGTATATGGTTGGTGGTTAGAACTGGTCATTACAAAATTAAAAAAAGGTTGTTTGGTTTTGTGTTGTTGGTCTGCATATTTTAAAAGCTTGTTATACAAATCTCCATCACAAGCAGCCCATGCATTCTCGAAAGTAACTTCATTATCTTCTATTCTTGTTCTTTTTGTTGGAAGTTTAGTGTTTATACGATGCGATTTTTTTCTGTCAATAATATCGAATCCATTATAACTAAAATAATTTGTCATATTGTCAAAATGTCCATCTCCACCATACATAAAAGTTCGAGTATACCCTTTTTGTTTAAATATTTCGCCTATGGTAAATAAGTTGTGGTTGCTTTTTCTTTTTACAATACTTCTTCCAGGTGTTGGAGGAATTGCTAAAGTTATTGCTTCCATACCTCTTATAGTTCGTGTTCCAGTTGCAAATAAATTGGTGAAAAATATAGATTTATTTGCTAAAGAATCAATTGCAATCGCCCAGTTTTCATTATTACTAAAACTAGGCATAAAACGTGCGTTTAAACTTTCTAAACCTATAAAAATTACATTAGGTTTTTGTTCTTTACCATTGTTTCTTGTAAATCTAATAATGTCTTTAGAGTCTGATAAAAGACTATCATTTTCTGCGGTAATTTTATTTCTTAAAATGGTGTAATTTTCTGAAGAATCAATGGTTTGATAAAAATCTTTAAAGTTTAGTTCATTACTTTTATAAGCTGCAAAAAAAGAGTACAAACCCGATTTTGCCAACTCATTTTCATTTACATTATCAAAAACTTCAGCTTGCGTATTTTTAATGTTAAAATGAAATAAAATAAGAATAGTTATTATAATTGAAGATGGGATTAATTTGGCTTTAAAAGAGTCTGAATTTTGAAAAGTATTATTGTATGCATTCTTATGTTTTGCATATCGAATGGATAAAAACAAGATTAAAAAAATAACACCAATTAATAAAGGAATAGGAAAAGTCTGGTGGATATTTTCAACAACTTCATAGGTGTATAATAAATAGTCAACCGCAATAAAATTAAACCTACGTTGATATTCTTGCCAAAAAGGGATTTCTGCTAAAAAAGAAAAAATGATTACAAAAAGAAATAAACCATAAGCAAAATTGGTGATGATTTTGTCTAATTTACTCCCGTGTAATTTTGCAGGAATAATTAGTAAATAAACAACGTAAAGTGCTAAAAAATAAGTTAACGAGCCAATATCATAAAAGAATCCGATTGCAAAAATTTTGATAAAATTGAGTATTGAAAAATCAATTAATTTTATCGAAAAAAAGTACAAACATACACGAATCAATATTGCAAAAAACAAGAAAGTTATTGCAAAAGTTTTTAATAAACTATGTCGTTTTGGGAATAACATTTCTACTTTTTAATGCGCTTCCAACCAATTTTCACCAATTCCCATTTCTACATCTAAAGGGACCGTCATTTTAAAGGCATTTTCCATTTCGTGTTGAATGATAGGTTTTATCGTTTCTAATTCATCTTTATGTGCATCAAAAACCAATTCATCGTGCACTTGTAATAACATTTTAGATGTAAAATTCTCTTGCTCAAATCGGTTATGAATGTTAATCATTGCTAGCTTAATAATATCTGCAGCAGAACCTTGAATTGGTGCATTTACAGCATTTCTCTCTGCTCCAGATCTTACCATTGCATTTCTAGAGTTGATGTCTTTTAAATACCTACGTCTTTTTAAAATGGTTTCTACATATCCGTGTTCGCGAGCAAAATCTACTTGCGATGACATATATGCTTTTAACTTTGGATAGGTTTCATAATAGGTGTCAATCAATTCTTTGGCTTCACCTCTAGATAAGTCAGTTTGGTTGCTCAATCCAAAAGCAGAAACTCCGTAGATAATTCCGAAATTAACCGTTTTTGCATTGCTACGTTGTTCGCGAGTAACATCATTTATATCAACATTAAATACTTTTGCAGCGGTAGAAGCGTGAATATCTTCGCCATTTTTAAAAGCATTTATCATCGTTTCTTCTTCACTTAGTGCAGCAATTATTCGCAATTCAATTTGGCTATAATCCGCAGCTAATAATACATGATTTTCATCTCTTGGAATAAATGCTTTACGCACTTCACGACCACGTTCTGTTCTAATAGGAATGTTTTGTAAATTAGGATTGTTAGAACTCAATCTTCCTGTTGCAGCAACTGCTTGGGCATAAACTGTATGAATTCTTCCTGTTTTCGGATTGATTTCATTCGGTAAAGCATCAACATAAGTGCTTTGTAATTTTTTATACTGACGATATTCTAAAATATCTCTAATAATTTGATGGTCTTTGGCTAAGTAAGATAAAATCTCTTCACCTGTTTTGTATTGTCCAGTTTTGGTCTTTTTTGGTTTGTCAACCAACTTTAAATTTTCGAATAAAACAATTCCTAATTGTTTGGGTGATGCAATATTAAACTCTTCACCTGCTTGTTCGTGAATTCCTTTTTCTAATCCGTTGATGTCATCTGTTAAGGCAACAGACAATTCTTTTAAGAAATCAGTATTTACATTAATACCCTCAATTTCCATAGCTGTTAAAACAGAAACCAAAGGCAACTCAACATCATTAAATAATTTAGTTACGTTACCGCTTTCTAATTCTCCTGTAAAATGTTGTTTTAGTTGTAGGGTGATGTCTGCATCTTCTACTGCATATTCAGTTTGGTCAGCAACTGGAACAACTCTCATTGATAACTGATTTTTTCCTTTTTTACCAATCAATTCTGTAATTGAAACAGGTTGATAGTTTAAATAAGTTTCAGACAGCACATCCATATTATGCCTCATATCTGGATTGATCAAATAATGCGCAATCATTGTATCAAACAATTTACCTTTTACGGGCATATTGTAATTAGATAAGACTTTAATATCGTATTTTAAATTATGACCAATTTTTTCAATATCAGATTCAAAAAAAGGTCTGAATTCTTCTAAAATAGTTTTGGTTTCTTCTTGATTTTCAGGAAAAGAAACATAATATCCTTTACCAACTTCGTATGAAAATGCAATTCCGATTAATTCTACTTCTAACGCTTTTAAACCAGTAGTTTCTGTATCAAAACAAACAGAAGTTTGTTGCATTAACTTTTTCAATAATAATTTTCTCGATAATGGAGAATCTATATGTTGATAAAAGTGGTTGGTGTTTTCAATGGTTTTAAATCCTGATGCAGTTTCTTCTTCAGATACATTTCCTGTTCCTGGAGCTGCAAATAAATCGAATTGACCATCAGTGTTAGATGTTGGTTTTTTTGGAGATTGCTTCGTTTCACTCGCAACGACATCTGAGTTTTGAGTTGTAGTTTCAGTAGCAAACGTTTTTAAGAAATTAGTTAGTAGATTTCTAAACTCTAAATCGTTAAAAATTTCGGTTACCTTTTCTTTATCAGGTTGGTCTAAAGTAAAATCTGTTGCATCAAAAGTTACAGGAACATCTAGCATTATAGTAGCTAGTTTTTTAGATAGCAAACCTAATTCTCCGTTAACTTCTACTTTTTCTTTCATTTTCCCTTTCAATTGATCTGTGTTGGCTAACAGGCCTTCCATAGAACCAAATTGAGCTAAGAATTTCTTCGCAGTTTTTTCTCCAACTCCAGGTAAACCAGGAATATTATCTGCAGAATCTCCCATCATTCCTAAAAAATCGATGACTTGTTCTGGGGTTTCAACTCCAAATTTTTCTTGCACTTCAGGAACTCCCCAAATATCGTAACCACCTCCAAAACGAGGCTTGTACATAAAAATATTTTCTGAAACCAATTGTGCAAAATCCTTATCAGGCGTTACCATAAAAGTTTTGTAGCCTTCTTTTTCTGCTTGTTTAGAAAGTGTTCCAATTACATCATCTGCTTCAAAACCTTCTTTAACCATTATTGGAATGTGCATTGCTTTTAAAATCTCATAAATGTAAGGTACTGCAACTTTAATGGCTTCTGGAGTTTCATCTCTGTTAGCCTTATAGGCTTCAAACATTTCTACTCTATCAACACTTCCACCTTTGTCAAAACAAACCGCTAAATGATCTGGTCTTTCACGTTTAATTACGTCTAAAAGGGAATTCATAAACCCCATAATTGCAGAGGTGTCTAAACCTTTAGAATTGATTCTTGGGTTTTTAATAAAAGCGTAATATCCTCTGAAAATTAATGCGTAAGCATCAACTAAAAAAAGCCTTTTTTGATCTGACATTTTACTGTTTTGGTTGTTAAAAATGATAATAAAAGTTGAATCTAAATCAAGATTCTTGATAGTTTTGAAAGGTACAAAACTTTAACAAGACGTTAAAATTCATTCGCTATTTAAAGAAGTATCTTTGTTAACATTTTAAAAATATTCTATGCCACGTTGGGTTTTTCCTTTAATCATTTTAACTGTTGTTGTTGTTCTTGTAGAATTTTATACGTTTCAAGCCTTTAAATCAGTTTCGAAAAGTAAAATTATTCGTTTTTCCTTTCTGTTAGTGAGTTTAGCAGTTTATATTAATTTTTTTATTACCGTTTTTACATATGATAGAAGTAATGGGCAAACGCCACAATTTCAAATGGCAATGGGGCTATTGCTTACGGTATCTATTCCAAAGTTAGTAGTAATAATTGTGTTGTTTGGTGAAGATGTTTACAGGTGGATTGTAAAGCTAATTTCAGCAATTTCATCCAATGAAACACAACCATTAGCAGGAAGAAGAAAGTTTATTTCGCAGTTGGCTTTGGGGTTGGCTGCAATTCCGTTTGCTTCGTTTATTTATGGAATCATTCAAGGAAAATACAATTACAAAGTATTAAAATATCAGTTGAGTTTTAAAGATTTACCTGATGCTTTTGATGGTTATACGATTACACAGATTTCAGATATTCATTCAGGAAGTTTTACCAATAAAGAAAAAATTCAATATGGAGTAGATTTAATCAATCAACAAAAATCGAATTTGATGTTATTTACGGGAGATATTGTAAATAATAAAGCAGATGAAATGGACAATTGGATTGATGTTTTTGCTCAATTAGAAGCCAAAGAAGGTAAATATGCCATACTTGGAAATCACGATTATGGTGATTATATGAAATGGGAAAAACCAGAAGATAAAGTCAATAATTTTAAAGCGGTTAAAGACATTCATAAAAAAATCGGATTCGATTTGCTGTTAGACGAACACAGATATATTGAAAAAGATGGACAAAGAATTGCACTTCTAGGAGTAGAAAACTGGGGAAAAGGATTTAATCAGGCTGGAGATTTAGAAAAAGCTTCATCAGGGGTTCAAAAGGAAGATTTTAAAATTTTGATGACACACGATCCAAGTCATTGGGAATATAAAGTAAAAGAAAACGATTTTAATTACCATTTAACCTTAAGTGGTCATACTCACGGATTGCAAATGGGCATTGAAATTCCTGGTTTTTTTAAATGGAGTCCATCAAAATATGTTTATAAACAATGGGCAGGCTTATACGAAGAATTTGGTAGGTATATAAACGTAAATAGAGGGTTCGGTTACCATGCCTTTCCCGGACGAGTTGGGATATGGCCAGAAATAACAGTTATAGAACTTAAAAAAGCCTGATTATCAGGCTTTTTAAATACTTTTATTTATCTTTGTTTATTAACTAACATTAATATTTATACGTTTTTCCCCCTTAAAAACTTTATATTATGGCAAAATTTGGTGAATTAATTGGTGTAGAAAAGCCCGTTTTAATTGATTTTTATACAGAATATAACGATGATGAAAATCCGTTAGATACCTTAAGAGATGTTGCTGCTGCATTGGGTGAAAGTGCTAAGGTAATTAAAATTGATATTAATAAAAACGAAACTCTTGCTGATGCCTTAAGAGTTAAGGGGAATCCAACTTTTATGATTTATAAAAATGGAGAAATGAAATGGCGTCAAACTGGTCATCAAGACGCTAATACTTTAATTGGTTTGGTGCAACAATATCTTTAAATTTGACCTTTCTCTGCTCATTTTTTGTCATACTTCAAAAAAAACTTAAACAAACTGATGAATCAGCGCTAAACTTGTGCGTTAATGTTTTACTTTATTTTTGAGAATTTATATCCTTTTTCTGAAAATTTTTTTAAAATGATAGGGAGTGTATAACGCATTCTTTCTGCTGCTTTTATGCTATCGTGAAAAACAACAATACTTCCATTTTTTGTGTTTTTTAAAACGTTTTGTAAACATTTTTCATTAGAAATAGAGGTGTCAAAATCAGCAGATAAAACATCCCACATAATAATTTGATAACCTTTTTCTATAAGTATTTTAGCTTGTTTGTTTTTTATTTTTCCGTAAGGAGGTCTGAATAACTTGTAGTGTTGCGTCTTGAGTTTTTTTGTTTTACTTGAAATGATATTTTCACATTCTAAAACATTTTTTACATAAGAGTCAAGATTACTTTTCCAACCTTTTAAATGGTTTTGAGTATGATTTCCTATAGAATGACCTTCTAATAGAATTTGATTAAAAATATCTTGGTGGTTTTGTATGTTTTTACCAATGCAAAAAAAAGTAGCTTTTGCATTGTATTTTTTTAGCTCATCTAATACAAATTGAGTGATTTCTGGTGTTGGACCATCATCAAAAGTTAAGAAAATTTGTTTTTTTGCTGAATGAAAATGCCACGTGTATTTTGAGAAAAGTCTCATCATAACACGTGGCGTTCTGGGGAAATAAGCTTTCATTAACGATTTACTTTACTTCTTCTTCGGGTAAAAGATTACTAAAAAGTTTAACTGTACTTATAAATTCTTTTTGTAGTGTATCTAAATATTCTTTATCGGTTTCATTTTGTTCTGCTTGAGAGATAATATTTCTATACATATACAAATTGGTGTCAATCTCATCAAAAATTAGATTTGTATAGCTTTCTGAAAAAGTACTTAACCAAACTAGTCTTTCTTTAAACAAATCAATTAAAGTCTTAGAGGTTTCTCTAGCTCTCTCTAAGTTTTTTAATTTATAATAAGCTTCTGGATATCCTAATGATAGACTGTAATGGTCAAAATCTTCAATAGGCATTTTATCTAATGATAAATCTAAAACATCTATCGCTTTAATGGTATCTCCTTTTTTAGCAAAAGTTTCTGATAAACGCATTAAACTATTCCTTTTAGAAATAGCATTTCTTTTGGTTTGTTCATCTAAATAAATCTTTCCGTCGTTAATATTTCTCCAATTCCACTTCTTAACATTCGTATACATTTTTTCAGGATCAATTCTTCCCATGTCAAATAAACTCTTTTTACCCATTGGAGTTTTTATAGGGACTAGTTTGTAAGATAAACCATCTAATTGTAAATAATCTTTTAACCAAATGTACTCTTCATCAGCGTTAGCACCACCTGTAAAATAAATAGGTCTTTCCCAATCGTTATTGGCTAAAATATCTAACATTAAAATACGATTTTTAAATAATGCTCTATCATCTATAGTAATATCAATATAAGGAACTATTTTATCAGCATCTTTTCGAGCTACAATTCCGTTAGCTAAAACTTTTTCTTTATTAACAGGAATTCTAATTCTATTAGTTGGGTAGTATTTTTCTTTGGTACCGCTTTCGGTTTCTACATAAGTAACTTCACTGTCGGATGCAATCCAACGCATAAAATTCTTAATAGTTATTATAGAGTCTTTGAAGCGTGGATGTTCTACAGAATACGCTACGTCTAATGTTCCGTATTTATATTGATCGTGTTTTAGTTGAGATGGAATTGGTGGTGCATTATAAGTAGCACGTTTCATTTGATCTATATACCAATCTGTTGCAAAAAGCGAAGTATTTACTAATTTAATATCCGTCCTTATTCCTTCTACTTCTTGCATATACCAAAGGGGAAAAGTATCGTTATCTCCAATAGTAAACATAATAGCATTTGGGTCACAAGATTCTAAATATGCTTGTGCATTTAAATGTGTAGTGTATCTGTTGGAACGATCGTGGTCATCCCAGTTTTCGAAAGCCATTAAAGATGGTACTGCCACAAAAGAGATAAATGTAACTGCAACTGCCATTGATTTTTTAGGGCCGAATTTTTTTAAATATTCATACAAAGCTAAAACACCGAAACCAACCCAAATTGCAAAAATATAGAAACTACCTACTACTGCGTAATCTCTTTCTCTTGGTTCAAAAGGTTTTGGATTTGTGTAAAATATAATAGCTGCTCCGGTAAATAAGAAGAATAATAGTAAGGTAAAGAAGTTTTCTTTGTCCCACTTTATTTGGAAAAGCAAACCAATAATTCCTAAAATTAACGGTAAAAAATAGTATTTGTTTCTTCCTTTATTGTTTAAAACCTGACTAGGTAATTGTTTCTGAGAGCCTAATCTAGCTTCATCAATTATAGGTATTCCGCTAATCCAATTTCCATTAAAAATATCTAATTTTCCTTGAATATCATTCTGACGTCCAACAAAATTCCACATAAAATAGCGACCATACATGTATCCGAATTGGTAGCTAAACATAAATTTTAAGTTCTCGCCAAATGTGGGTCTACGTTTACTATTAGCAGGTATTCCAGCTATTTGTTTGTATTCTTTTTGTGAAGCAGGATTTACCATTCTAGGTATAAACCCCTTGTGTTTATCAGACCAATTTGGTACAACATCTTTGTAATTGTTTACAATTTCATATCTACCATTTCTTTTCTCGTATTTAGGTTTGTCGTCTTTGTAAGGTTTATTTTTATCTTGCTCCCTAGAGTATGAGTTTGAGTAATAAGTATCGTAAAAAACATTGGCATCACCATATTGTTCACGCTCATAATACGCTAATAATTCGCGTGCACTCGATGGGTCGTTCTCATTAATAGTGGTGTTTGCATTGGCTCTTATAGGTAACATCATCCAAGATGAAAAACCAATCATAATAAACAATACAGAAAGAATTATTGTGTTGGCGTTTACTTTGTTTTTTTTACGTGTATAATTCAATCCAAAGTAAAATAAGACAACTAAAATAATTCCTGCAATGATAGAACCCGAGTTATAAGGCATGCCAATAGAATTGATAAAAAATAACTCAGATGCACTAAAGAATTTTAAAGTAAATGGAAATAAGAATTTAAAAACTGCTGCTAAAACTAAAACAGAAATTACGGTTGCTATTGCAGTAGTTTTTAAGTTGATGTCTTTATAAGTCTTAAAGAAATACAACATTACAATTGCTGGTATTACTAAAAGAGATAAAATATGGACTCCAAAAGATAAACCTACAACAAAACTGATTAAAATTAACCATTTGTTACCTCTTGGTGTATGTATTTCGCTTTCCCACTTTAAACCCAGCCAAAATAATAATGCCATTAAAAATGATGACATAGCATAAACTTCTCCTTCTACTGCGCTAAACCAAAAGCTATCAGAGAAAGTGTAGGTTAAAGCACCTATTAAACTACTACCTAAAATAGCAACATAGCTTCCTTCTGAGATTTCTCCCACTTTTAAAACCATTTTTTTTGCCAAATTAGTGATGGTCCAAAACATAAATAAAATGGTAAATGCACTAGCCAAAGCAGACATAAAGTTTACCATTTTAGCAATTTCAGCAACATCTGAAGTAAACATTGCAAAAAATGCACCTAACATTTGAAAAAGCGGTGCTCCAGGTGGGTGCCCAACTTCTAATTTTACTGAGGTAGAAATATATTCTCCACAATCCCAAGCACTCACTGTAGGTTCTAAGGTTAAAGAGTATGTAATTAAAGCAATTACAAATACTAACCATCCTAAGATGATGTTCCATTTTTTAAAGTTTGCTGATGTCATAGTTGCAAAATAATCTGTGGGCGAATTTACTAATAAATATGAATAAAAGTAATTGAGTTTTATTTTTATAAACGACAAATTCTTCACAAAAGTTTGTTAAAGTCAAAAATTGTATAAAAATGTTTGTAAAATTAAAAGTTTGCATTAAATTTGCACCCGCATAAAAGCATTGGCCTATGGTGTAATTGGTAACACACCGGTTTTTGGTACCGACATTCAAGGTTCGAGTCCTTGTAGGCCAACAAAAGTCCTAATAAATTTTTTATTTATTAGGACTTTATTATTTATATCCACTTTTTTAATAAATTAGTGACTTAAGTCCAATAGTTGTATTGCAATTACAGAAAATCTGCTTAATTTTGTAGATATATATATATTATGTTTAATCCCCCCCAAAAAACGAAATTATTTTTCGGAATAATTCGTTTTAAAGAATTTACTTTTTTACTGTTTACTATATTTTTTGTTATTGTATGTACTCAAACTTACGCTCAAAGTATCAAAACTGGTGTTACTTTTCAGTGGAACGATATTCAAACTGCAGGTAATCAACCCGCAACAATAAAAAGTATTACGGTAAATGGAAGTGTGTATGACGATTTTAGAGTACCTTCTAATTATATTTTAACTCAATTAGGTTCATCCGGTAATGGTGCAAATAATATTAGAAAAAATTCTGTAGAACTTGAGTCTACAAGTACAAGCGGTACTTGGAATGCATCTGCATTAACTGCCTTTCAAGATAGAAATCTAACTCATTATTTTGAAGCCAATGGAAATGGAGATGATATTTGTAATGATGTAAATCCAGATTTATCTAATACTCAAATACAAACTCTGGTATTTACCAATACTATAACCAGCGCAGGTTCAATTTTAGCAGTAACAGAAAGAAATGCAAATAACTGTATTTATATAAGAATATACGGTATACCAAATGGTGGTGGACCAGAGCAGCTTTTGGGTACAACATATGTAATTCAAGATAGTACAAGATGGGGGTTTGGAGGTACAGGAAGCAGTGGTAATTTAGGAACCACAAACGCACTTGCTGCTCCAAGTGGAGGTTCTGATTATTGGTTGGCAGATAGAGTTGTGGAAAGTAATGCGAATACGTTAGGTATTGCACTTTTTGATATGGAAAATATTGTTCCTATTGGTACTGAAATTACCAAAATTCAATTTATTGGAGCAACAAACGATCATGCAGATGGTAAAGTTTTTGTGTTAAATAAAAACTCCGATGGCGATGGTACAGACAATGATGATGATTTAGACGATGATAACGATGGTATTTTAGATACAGACGAGCAAACTTGTTCCGATACTACAGCATCAGCAGCAAATGCAGCTTTTAATAAAAATGGAGTTAGTAATAGCAATGATATACTTAATTCTAATTTAAATGTAGGTGCTGAGTTTAACGCCGTTAACGATGAACTAATTATAGATTTAGGAGAGTATATTCCGGCAGGAACTACTCTTAAATTCGATTATTTTGCAAGTAATACAGCTTCTAAAACAATTACAATAGAACAAACTACTTTTGATGGTTTAACCAATTCCAATACTTCAACAATAACTAAAACCACAACAGCAGCAGAAGATTTAGATTACGTTTTATCAGCGCCAACAAAATACATTCGTATTTTTATGACTGCACGCTCAGGGGGTAGAATAGAAGTTTCGTATTTAGAAATTCAACCTTTCCAAAAATGTGTCGATAAAGATACAGATGGAGATTTATTACCAGACCATTTAGATACAGATGCAGATGGTGATGGTTGTCCAGATGCTTTAGAAGGAAACGGTGGTTTTGTTGCAAGTCAACTAGATGCAACAGGTGCAATAGATATTTCTATAACAGGTACAGATTCTAATGGAGTACCTAATATAGCAAATGGCGGACAATCTGATGTAAGCTCTACAAATGCAAATGTAACAAGTAGTTTATGTGATTATGATGGTGATGGAATTCCAGAAAATGTAGACATAGACGATGATAATGATGGTATTTTAGACACTACAGAAAGTGGAGGTTATAATCCAGATGGCGATGAAGATGGAGATGGAACTGTAAACTATTTAGATAACTCAGACAATACTCCTGGTAATGGTAATCAAGGACAAACAGAGTACACAGATTCTAATTCAGATGGTATTCCAGATGTTTATGATTTTGATGGAGATGGTGTACCAAATCATAGAGATATAGACACCGATAACGATGGTATTCCAGACAATATAGAAGCACAAACCACAAGTGGATATTTACCACCTTCTGGAAATGACGTAGATCAAGATGGTTTAGATGATACTTACGACATCACTCCAAATGGTAACAGTAATGGTGCAGGCTCAATAGGGCTTACACCTGTAAACACAGACAATACAGACAATCCAGATTATTTAGATTTAGATTCTGATAACGATGGTATTAACGATATTACAGAGAATGGAGATGCAGATAATGTGGCTTTAGGTTCAGACACAGACGGTGATGGTTTAGACGATGCTTTCGATAGCGTAAATGATTCTGGTATTGTTGGGGCAACCGTAAATGATGGAATCAATCCACCAAGTGGATTAAATTTAGGAGATGCAGATAGTGATTTAGCAACCGGTGGAGATGTAGATTATAGAGATATTCCTGGAATAGATACAGATGGCGATGGAGTTGCAGATGCAGATGATTTAGATGATGATAATGATGGTATTCTTGATACTATAGAATGTAATGCTTCTATAGATAGTAGCGAGAAATTAGGTGGTTTTTTAGCAACTACAGGTACAACTTTTACCAGAAAATCAGGAGTCGTTAACAATCTTACTTTTTCATCATCTCCAGTTGGGCAAAATGGAATATATACTTATACACATGTTAGAGAAACTCAAGTAGAAGCCACTAATATAAGAACCACATTTTTTAGAAATGGTCAAGGATCTGGAGGAACAGGAGTTACAAGTTTAGGAATTGTTGATATAGATGCAGATATGGTTTCTGAAACAACAGTAAGTGGAAAAAATGTAATTTCTAATTCAGTAGATTTTAGAGATTTTGACGCTGATATATTTACTTTTACTTTACAAACGTGGTCCACTTCTGGTCAGTATACTTCACCATCAAGTATAAATCTAGTAGTTACTTCAGGTACCGGAACTTTATCTGCAGTTACAGATTTAGGAAGTGGTGTTTTTCAATATACGGTAACTGGTGCAACTAACAATAATACTAATCTTACATTGTCTTCAGTTTCTGGGGCACTTATAAAAAGAATTGTTTTTACAGCAACAGATATACCAAATTATTCAGGAGATAGAATACAATTTGAGTTTATTAATAATATTGGTTCTTGTAGTGATACAGATGGTGACGGTATTTTAGACTCTTTAGATTTAGATTCTGATAATGATGGTATTCCAGATGTTATAGAATCTGGTGGTGCAGATGCAGATAGAGACGGAAGAGCTGATGGAAATGTTGGAACTTCTGGTAATACACAAGGTGTACCAAGTTCTACAGCAGGTGGCGCAGGTACAGGAAACACACCAACAACAACAGCAGATGGAGATGCAATTCCAGATTATTTAGATATAGATGCAGATAATGATGGTATTCCAGACAATATAGAAGGGCAATCTACAAGTGGTTATGTAGCACCAAGTGGTGTTGCAACTACAATTACAGATGCCAATATGAATGGTGTAGACGATAATTATGAAAACGGTGCATTAATAGGTTTAGACCCAACAAATACAGATGGAGATGCAGATCCAGATTATATAGATCCAGATTCTGATAATGATTTAGTTTTAGACATTAACGAAAATGGAGATGGAGATGCATACAATGCTACAGATACAGATGGTGATGGTTTGGTAGATGCTTTTGATGACAATGATGATTCATCAATTACGGGTTTTACGGTTAACGATAATCATAACCCACCAAATGGAATTAATTTAGGTGATGCAGATAATGATGCAACAACAAGTGGAGATGTAGATTATAGAGATGTACCTGGAGATTCAGATAATGATGGAATTACAGATGCAGATGATTTAGATGATGACAATGATGGTATTTTAGATACTGTAGAGTCTGGGGGTAATGATCCAGGTGGTGATGAAGATGGGGATGGAACTCTAAATTATATAGATACTTCGGATGATGGAAATGGAGGAGACAGTTCGACAACAGATTATACAGATGCTGATGCTAACGGAATTCCAGATGTTTATGACAATGATGGAGATGGCGTTCCTAATCATTTAGACTTGGATTCTGATAACGATGGAATTCCTGATGTAATAGAATCTGAAGGTATGGATCTAGATAGAGATGGTAGAGCAGATGGTGCAGTAGGTACTTCTGGTAATACTGAAGGTGTACCTAGTACAGCAGGTACAGGTAACTCACCAACAGCAACTGCAGATGGAGATGCAATACCAGATTATTTAGACATAGATGCAGATAATGATGGTATTCCAGATAATGTAGAAGGACAAAGAACAAGTGGTTATGTTGCTCCAAGTGGTGTCGCTTCAGATATTACTGACTCAAACAATAACGGTTTAGACGATAACTACGAAACTGGTGGAAACATTGGTTTATACCCAACAAACACAGATGGTACTGACAATCCAGATTATATAGATACAGATTCTGATAACGATGGCCTAAATGATATTGCAGAAAACGGAGATACAGACAATACCTTGGCAGGCACAGATACAGATGGAGATGGTTTAGATGATAATTTTGATGATAATAATGATTCTGGAATCACAGGAGCTACTGTAAATGACAACCATAATCCACCAAATCCAAGTAATTTAGGAGATGCAGATAATGACTTTGTCTCAGGAGGTGATGTAGATTATAGAGACATTCCTGGGTTAGATTCTGATAATGATGGTATTCCAGATTCAACAGATTTAGATGATGATAATGATGGAATTTTAGACACAGAAGAAAATAAATGTAATTTTACAGATGAAATAGATACTAATCCAGCATTATATTCTCAAGGTTTAGCAACTTCTTCAGATTTTACTACTTTAAACGGACAAAATT
>NZ_QFFG01000019.1 GCF_003129485.1 Polaribacter aquimarinus | reverse complement strand
CAACGGTCTCGTATAACCGTCAGTTACGGGTTAATATGCGTTAATTTTCGGTTTAGCACAGGCTTTAGCAATTCCGAGTGGATTCGGACGTAGTCGAATCCGCCGTAATTGCGGTTATACATTGTTACCTGCTGGCTTTTTTTTCAAATTCTTTAATTAATTTTCTTTTATAATTGTCATAATCCTTACTTGTTGAAACCATAAATTCTCCTTCTCCAATACGCCAAGTTTTAAACTTATAAATCCGATTATTTAATTCAAATTCAGAGTCTGTTAGTTTAATGAACATTTTTTGATTTCCGCTCTCGTTAAAGGACTCACCGTCAAAAGATTTAAAGTCAGTTTTTGGCAGAGTTTCACTTATTTTCGAGGATGTCAGTATAATTCCATCTTTCGGGACTTCTATCTTTTTTCTTAAAGTAAATGAATTAATACCAAGTTCATTTGCGTTGTCAACGTCGTATATGATTGTCACATAGTTTTGATTAAAATTATTGGGCAGCTCAAAAATCAAAGGTCTATTTTGATATTGATACCAAGCTATGAAAAGCAGAACAATTCCACTTTCTACTAGCATTACTTTTTTCCAGTTTTTAATGAACCTTTTGAGAAGTAAGTCGACAATTAGAAATCCAATTGCAAATCCAATTAAAGCAAATGCTAATAACAAGCCCCAGCCTTGTCCATCAGATTCGCTGAAAAATATCTGTATTGCTTGAATGATTGCAATAATCATCAAAATTAGCAATGGTGTTATTTTTTTCAGCGTGTTGCTCATTCAGCTTGCAGGTAACGTGTTTG
>NZ_QFFG01000018.1 GCF_003129485.1 Polaribacter aquimarinus | reverse complement strand
AAAAGAGAGAGGATTACCAATGTTGTCGAAGTCTAAAGCTTCACCGTGTATATTAACCTTAATTCTCTCTTTTATTCTTTCTGATTATATATCAAAATTAGTAAAAGACAAACTTAAGCCGTGTATAATTAATTGCTTTGGTCGTTGCCTATTTGGAAAATTCCTTCGGAATTTTCTCGCGTTCGTTTTTGTTTACTAAATTAGTTGCTGAAACACGCAACTAACCATACACAAGAACGTTGTGTGTAATTTGAGAAATGAGACAAACAATAACCAAATCTGACAAAAATTTAAAAATTCTCAACAAGCTAATTGTGAATGGATTTTATACTGGTTATATCGGACCCGAAAAGTTTGAATTAATGCCAAAGCGTTTTCCGAACAATCACAGGTTAATCGGAATTATCAATGAAAATGGGAATTATGACCTGAAATTTGATTTTAAGTCGCCAATGAATATTGCTGGAAAAGTATTAATCGGACTTGGAATTCTGACCATAATAGTTTCTCTGATAAATGGGAATTGGATTTTACCAATAGCGTTATTGATTTTCGGACTGATATTCTTTGCAGATTTTAAACTAAAAGAAAGAAAAGAAATAAATCGTTTGACTGACAAAATTTTGGAATTCCATAAAACGGAATATGACTGAATTAAAAAAAACTACACACAACACCGGCTATAGTTCATTGCTTCCGAATTTCCTCTCGGAAAGTCCTCGCAAATTTGCTATCTTCGGTTTACGGCGGAAAATCCTTGCGGATTTTCACGCAACGAAACCATAGCCAAACACGTTACCTGCAAGCTGAATGAGCAACACGCTGAAAAAAATAACACCATTGCTAATTTTGATGATTATTGCAATCATTCAAGCAATACAGATATTTTTCAGCGAATCTGATGGACAAGGCTG
>NZ_QFFG01000017.1 GCF_003129485.1 Polaribacter aquimarinus | reverse complement strand
CAGCCTTGTCCATCAGATTCGCTGAAAAATATCTGTATTGCTTGAATGATTGCAATAATCATCAAAATTAGCAATGGTGTTATTTTTTTCAGCGTGTTGCTCATTCAGCTTGCAGGTAACGTGTTTGTATAAGCTTTGTTGCGTGGTTTAAGCAGTAAAGTTAATAAATAATTACTGACCAAGAAAGTCCGTGAGGACTTTCGCAAGTAAGCAAAAAGCCAGCAATAAAGTTTATACGGTGTTGCCCACAGGTTTTACTTCTTCCGTTTTATTTTCTTTTTATTTTCAAATCTAAATTCATATAATTCTTTTAATTCATTCGTAATTTTTTCATTCCATTCAGCCAGTTTTCCTTGATTCGTTCCACTTTCGGTTTCTCTAATTAATAGCATTCTTTGTTCAGAAAATTCCGCCATTATTTCGTTACTGATTTTATTCATAATGTCAAAACCTTTTGAGATTTTCCATTTCTTTATAAATAATCTCTTTCTAAATTTTCGTGCGTGAATTTCGGCAAGGTTAAATTGAGTTTGTTGAAATTCAATTCGTTTAGCAATATTCTCAACTTTTGTCGTGTCTATCCAAGAAGCATTTCCTAAAAATAAATTTCCAATTTTACTGTTTAGATTTCTTTTCAAAAAATCAAATCCTTGTGCTGAATATGAAATCATAAATTGACTGTATATGTCTTCATTATTTTCGTCACTAATTTTTATTTTAAAATCGTCAATGGTTAGTTTTTTTTCAGAACTCCACCTTTTCTGTCCATCTTGTAATTCCTGTCCGAAACTTAAATTCAAACAAATTATGCTCAATATAATTCCTAAAATTTTTTCTTTCATTTCGATTTTTTTTCAACTTGTGGGCAACGGTGTTGTGTATAATTTCGTTGCGTGGTTTAAGCACTAAAGTTAGCAAATAAATCACAGATAGAAAGTCCGCAAGGACTTTCGTAAGTAGGCTCTAACTAGCAATGAATTATACACGTCTTAAGTTTGTCTTTTACTAATTTTGATATATAATCAGAAAGAATAAAAGAGAGAATTAAGGTTAATATACACGGTGAAGCTTTAGACTTCGACAACATTGGTAATCCTCTCTCTTT
>NZ_QFFG01000016.1 GCF_003129485.1 Polaribacter aquimarinus | reverse complement strand
AAAAGAGAGAGGATTACCAATGTTGTCGAAGTCTAAAGCTTCACCGTGTATATTAACCTTAATTCTCTCTTTTATTCTTTCTGATTATATATCAAAATTAGTAAAAGACAAACTTAAGCCGTGTATATTTTATTGCTTTCTTTTAGCCAACTTACGAAAATCCTCGCGGATTTTCTATTCAGTTATTATTTGCTAACTTTACGCTAAACCAACGCAACAAAGCATACACAAACACGTTGCCAACAATTAGAATGAACGACAGATATAAAAATCATCAATTTTTTTCGCCAGAACATATTTACGATTATGAGAATATACAGCAGTATAATAATCCGAAAATAAACTCTGAAAATATTCGAATTGGAAGTTTATCTTTTCAATGGCACGTTGCTGGAAAAAAAGAAAAAGAACGAGTAAAAGGCGAATGGATTAAAATAATCCCAAACTTGAATAAAGTAAAGCGGATTTCTATCGCTTGTGGAATTAATCAAGAGATTCTTGATATTTTTTGTGACTTACCAAATCTTACTGACTTAATAATTGACAGTTCAAAGGCAACTGACTTAAACCCAGTTTTAAAACTGACAAAACTCAAAAGATTAGAATTGGAAAGATTTACTCAACTTAAAGACATTTCGCCGATTGCAAAAATTGAACTGACTCATTTAAGAATTGAAAACTCTTTTAAAGTTGAGAATTATGAAAAAATTGGACAAATAACTTCTCTAATTGGACTTTCTCTTAATGGAGATACTTTTGCACCAAAAAATTTGAGGCTTAAAAGTTTAAAACCTTACGAAAACCTAAAAAAGCTAAAACATTTAGATTTGAATTCCGCATCTATAATTGACAAGAATTCATACAAAAGTCTGTTAGAGCTTAAGAGTTTGGTTAGGTTTGACATTTTAGTAATTGTACCAAAAGAAATTAAAAAAGTCATTTTAGAGAATCATAAAACACTGAATTCGGGAAATTTTACGGATTGGGATGATAAGAACAAAAGGTATTACGATAACAAAGATTGGGAGATCAAAAAATTAGAAGAACTGAAAAAATAACTGTTGGCAACAAAGAACTGAGTTAAAAAACAAATAAATTCTTCGTTAAATTTTTACAATATTTTTCTAGGCTCAAAAATCTATTCATTCGTTTTTTGAGCTTTTATTTTTTTATTTAATATGCTATTTAG
>NZ_QFFG01000015.1 GCF_003129485.1 Polaribacter aquimarinus | reverse complement strand
CTAAATAGCATATTAAATAAAAAAATAAAAGCTCAAAAAACGAATGAATAGATTTTTGAGCCTAGAAAAATATTGTAAAAATTTAACGAAGAATTTATTTGTTTTTTAACTCAGTTCTTTGTTGTAACCAGTTTTTATTCCATTAATATTCCGTTAAAATCGAATTTGTAGATTCTATTTTCCCAATCAGTTGCTTTTATATATGATTCCGTTATTTCAAAGTTATCAGTACCTTTTTCGGTTGTAAAAATGTCAGCACCACTTTTTTGCCACATTATTTCTCCATTCAAATTCAGTCGAGAAATTTCCATTTCTCCGTGAATTATATAACTTTCATTGAATTTAAATATCTCAAAACAAGAAGCTTGGTCAGCTTGAGTTTTCCAAATTAAGTTAAGGTCAGGAATTGAAAGGCAAAAGACTGAATCAGAGCAACAAACTATAATTCGGTCATTTTCTATTATTTGAGAATTCTTATGAATTCCAGTTCCGCCACCAACAGAGCCAATAATTGCTGAACTAATGATTTTATTATTTTCAGATATTTTCAGCCCAATTTTTGTCGGAAACACAAAATCAGATTCCATAAAATGAATCTTGTCATAAGAGTTCAAATTATCATTCGAATTCTCCGAATAATTTTCATCTCTTATTAATTCAATCGTTAAATTTCCTGATTTAGCAATCATTTTCTCAAATTGGTTACAACGTTTTGGTATAAGCTTTGTTGCGTTTTAATTATGCTAAAAGTAAGCAATTTATTAAACAACTTTGTGCCTGCGTATTTTTCCGAAGGAAAAATTTAGCAGCAATAAAGTTTATACGGTGTTGGCTACAGTTTTATTCAATTCATATTCTAATTATAAATTCCCAAATTCCTCTTAATATTTTTTTTGAAAAAGGAACAGGTTTTTCCCCATTTGGATCTTCTAGCCAAAAGTCACAAACGTCACAAACAACCTCATTTTTATAAGTTGCTTTTCCACTAATTCCATCTGCAATTGCTATTTCATCTTCAAGCCCAATTCCACCATCTGTATTTGTCCATTCCACTTTATTTTTCCGAATTTTGTCAGAGTAACAACGTGGACATCTTTCCAATTTGTCTTCAAGTTTTGATGTAGGATTTTCAATGATTAATTTTTCAATTTTAGACTCATTCAGATTCCTTTCCACCAAATATTCCTTTATTTTTGATTGAGTTACTTTCATATATGTTGACAACTTGAATTTTGCAAAAAAGGCTAATTCATAATCATCTAATTCATTCAGAAAGTCATTTATTTTGCTCATTTCCTGTTAATTGTAGCCAACGTTTTTGTGTATATTTTAGTTGCGATTTTGCTTAGCTAAAAGTAAGTAAATAATGACTGATAGGAAAATCCGCGAGGATTTTCCCAAGTAGGCTAGAAGTTAGCAATTGAATATACACGTTGTTGTAGCTAGTTTGTTATTCAAAAGTAATCTTTTTTTCCGTTTTTGGTATTGTTATTATGTGATATGGTTGAGTTTCAACGAGTGTTTGAAAAGTCATAGTTTCAAATTTTACTGTGAAATTTTCAGATTCTTCAATGACTTCCTTAATTTCAACTGAAGCTCCATCTTGAGTTTCTAAAATGATTCCTATAATAGTTTCTTTTTCAAAATCAACTTCTTCAAAATTATACTGATTATAAAAAGAATTCATTTTTGTTATTAGGTTTTCCCATTCAACTTTTTCATTTATTACAATATTTTGTTTTTCAATATTCTCTAATCCAGTTCCACTCAAAGAACCTTTTCCAACTTCTCTAAATTCAACTGTAATTGGAAAACTTTCAGTTTCAGTTTGAGGTTCAGAACAACTAAAAATAATTAGTAAAATAAGTCCGATTTTTTTCATTTTCATTAGTTTTTTTGGTAATTAGCTACAACGTTTTTGTGTATATTTTAGTTGCGGTTATGCTTAGCTAAAAGTAAGTAAATAATTACTGATAGGAAAATCCGCGAGGATTTTCCCAAGTAGGCTAAAAGCTAGCAATTGAATATACACGTCTTAAGTTTGTCTTTTACTAATTTTGATATATAATCAGAAAGAATAAAAGAGAGAATTAAGGTTAATATACACGGTGAAGCTTTAGACTTCGACAACATTGGTAATCCTCTCTCTT
>NZ_QFFG01000014.1 GCF_003129485.1 Polaribacter aquimarinus | reverse complement strand
ACCTAAATAGCATATTAAATAAAAAAATAAAAGCTCAAAAAACGAATGAATAGATTTTTGAGCCTAGAAAAATATTGTAAAAATTTAACGAAGAATTTATTTGTTTTTTAACTCAGTTCTTTGTTGTGTAACGTTTTTTATTCAGTCTTATAATGTAAAAGTCCTTTTTCATAAAGCATATTTTTAAATTCTTTCGTATTTGAGTTTACTTTTTTAGTTGAGATTCCATTTCCAATTCCATAAATAAATGGACCAGGTCTATTACTCCAACCTTTTCCGAATTTTTTAGGTGGAAATCCAGCTATTCTTCCAGAAACTAGAATACGATTTTCAGTAGTTATTCTTTCCACAAATAGATCAACACAAGGATAAATTTCATTCTCATTTATATAAACTTTTTCCGCAATTAATTCAATCACGTTTTTCTTTCCAGATGCTTTTATTTTTTCAGAAAACCTCCATTCAAAGTCAAAATCATTAGGAAGTTTTTCTCCAGAATGAAGTTCAGCATAAAGTTTTAATTCAGCTAAAGTTTTTTCAATATGTATCTTGAATTCCTTGAGTTTCATTGGTAATGTTACACAACGTTTATGTATATGGAAAGTTGCGGTTTTGTGTGCGAGGATTTTCCGAAGGAAAATCAGACGTAACAAAACAAGCAACGACCTTTATTTAAGCCAAACACCAGCAATTTTTTATATACTGTGTTGGCAACAGTTTTTATTCCTAATCTCCTTGTCCTATTGGAACTATAACAAAAGCCCATTCAGCTTCGTCAGGAACTTTATATTTATCTAAAAATTTTCCTCCAAGACCACTAACTTGAGATTGCTTATCCTCAATTTCAAGTCCATAAGTTTCTCCAAACATAAATTTCACTCCATTGTCTAATTTAAGTGTGTCAATGTCTTTTAAGTTAAAAACACGGAACTCATTCGGTTTTATTTTTAGGTTTTCAATAATTCCAATTTCGTCAGAAGTTTCATTGTAAATAAACACTTTGTATATTTTTCCAGTTTTATTGTATTTGGCAGGAATTATTGAAATCTCATTTCCTTTTTCGGTGAAAACGTTTCCATTCGAATCAGTCCATTTTTCCTCTTTTTCAGATTCAGTTTTTTGTTCCAATTCCACAGACCTTTCATTCACATTTTCTGGTGTTTTCTTTTCAGTTTCTTTTTGTCCGCAAGCAGATAATGTCAAAAAGATTATAAAAATTTGAATGTATTTCGTCATTTCTTAAATTGTTGCCAACGTTGTTGTATATGGTTTGTTGCGTGTTTTAAGCAACTAATTTAGTAAATAATTACCGACCAAGAAAGTCCGCGAGGACTTTCGCAAGTAGGCTAAAAGCCTGCAATAAAGTTTATACGGTGTTGTACTACGTTAATTTTCTTTTTCAATTTTGCATTTCAATTTTTCGTAACTATATTTTCGATTTTTTCGTTTGTAAGATTTTCCTTTAATCATTCCAAAAACTTTGTTTTCATTTGGTAAATATTCTAAAGTGCTTTCATAACAACTTCCAATTGCGTAATCATTTTCAGTTTCATTCGGCAGTTTTATTCCAGTTCTTCGTGGCTTATAAGTTGCGAAAACATAAGTTTTTCCAGTTTTAAATTCACGAATACTTGCTCTACAATCTGCTCCATCTGTGTCAAATATTTCAATAATTTTTCTTTCTTCTTTACCTTTTATAATTTCAATAATTTCCACTTTTATTGATTCTCCAGTTCCGTAATTAGGGTCAAATTCATTTTTTAGAGTTTCCTCAAAATATTTGTCATAATCTTTGAAACGTTTTCCATTTTCTGTATGATAATTATGCTCAATAATTTTTCCTTTAATTACTAATTCTGAATTATTAGCAATTTTTAAAAAATTTCCGCTCCATTCACAACTGCAAGCACTCGCTTTTATTGAAATCAGAAGTGTTATTAAAATTAGCGAAGTTTTTTTCATAATGTAGTACAACGTCTGTGTGTATGGTTTGTTGCGTTGGTTTAGCTTAAATTTAGCAAATAAAAACTGAATAGAAAATCCGCGAGGATTTTCGTAAGTAGGCTAAAAGAAAGCAATAAAATATACACGTCTTAAGTTTGTCTTTTACTAATTTTGATATATAATCAGAAAGAATAAAAGAGAGAATTAAGGTTAATATACACGGTGAAGCTTTAGACTTCGACAACATTGGTAATCCTCTCTCTTTT
>NZ_QFFG01000013.1 GCF_003129485.1 Polaribacter aquimarinus | reverse complement strand
TTACCTAAATAGCATATTAAATAAAAAAATAAAAGCTCAAAAAACGAATGAATAGATTTTTGAGCCTAGAAAAATATAGTAAAAATTTAACGAAGAATTTATTTGTTTTTTAACTCAGTTCTTTGTTGGCAACAGTTTTTTTATTTTTCAATTATTTCAGCTTTTATAATATTCGCCTGTTTCATTGCGTTTTCAGCATCTCTTAATGTTCGATATTTCGAAATAGTCGTCCACTTTAAGTCACCGTAAAATTTCTTTGTTATTTTAACTTTGATATTTCGTTTTGTAGAATACTTTTTCCAATGGCTTAAATTATCAGTTTCGTTAAGTTCAATTTCTTTTCCATCTTTCCTCCAGCTTTTATTTCCGACTCTTTTCAAGTAAGGACGCAAATGTTTAGCCCATTCACCACTTCTATATTTTCCTTTGTGATATGTCTTATTTAGATTGCTCATTATATTCTGTTTAGGAATTCAATCCCTCCAATTTTTTTGCCTTTTAATATATCTAAAACTATCTCTCCGTTTTTCTTGGAATGTAAAATAATATTTTCGTCAAACTGCCAATCAGAATTCGGTTCATTTGGATTATCAGAGTATACAAAGTAATAATATGCTTTACTTTCTTTAAAGCACTTTACACAATGCTTTAAATTCTCAATAATCTTAATTTCTTCTGGAATTTGTTCCTTTGCAATTTCGATTATCCATTCAGGATTATATGTTTCCCATTTTACTTTCATCAAATTGTTGCCAACGTGTCTGTATAAAAAGAGTTGCGTGATTTAAGTAATAAAGTTAGTAAATAAAACACGAACCAAGAAAATCCAAGAGGATTTTCTTAAGTAGGATTTTACCAGCAATTTTTTTTATACGTTGTTGTAAAACGTTTAATTATTTCCTGATTATTTACTAAATCAAATAAAAAATACTTGTGCCTTTTTTAGCAATTTCAATTTCAAAAAAATATCTTTATTTATAGTCGTGAACCACAAGCACCACATCTTGTATCACCTTCTGAAGGAAAAGCACCACAACCACACCTCCTTTGATGTCTTCTGCTTGGTGTGTGTCTTGTACCACATCTATCACATCTTGTGGCTCCTGCCCATAATTGTTTTCCACAACTGTTACAACTATAATTTCCCATAATTTTATATTTTCTTATTTGGTTTTAATGATGACTTCCTTGATGTCTACAAGTATTTCTACAACTCAAAGACATTTTATTATTCCCTTTTACATCAAAAAACCAACCAGTTTGCATATCAGATGTTGGATTATTCTCTGAATTCAAAATAGGATTAATTTCTAATGTTTTGTTTTTTAAGTCAGTAACTTCTAGTAAAATATCATCATCATTTTTTATTAAAACATCTCTAAATCTTGTAGAAACTCCAAAAATATCTTGAAGATTTAAACCAACTAATATTTTTCCAAGTTCTTCTTGAAACTTATTGTTAGTAATAAATTCAACATATTGTTTGTAAGCATCATCATTTTTGTTATTAATTTTCACAAATTCAACTGGATACCAATTAATAACATTTTCATTTTTTTCAACCTTCCATAAATATGGAACAATTTCAAAGTCAATTTCTGAAGTTTTAATTGGTTTTGTAATTGATTTTCCATTTAAAATTTTACAGATTAATTTTTCATCATTATCAATTTCAAAATGTTTATGTAAAAAAGTCAAACCTAAACTATCTGTCATTTTGAATTGTGCAAATTTTAATCCCAAGTCATCTTTGTTTAGCGATATAATATTAAAATCAATTAGTTTAGTTGAAGAATTCAAGTTTTTGTAAATATTCTGATTGTATTCTTTAGTCATAATTTTATAGTTTATTAATTAATAGTTAAAAGCATTGTGATTACAGGAAGGACACTTTACAAAAGATCCTGGAACTGGGGCGTCATAACTGTGAAAAGTATGTTTACATCTCGAACATTCAAGACCAAATCTATCACTATTTTTGCACAGACTCCAAGTTTGCTCTCCTCTTCCAGAAGCTACATAATAGCTAATAGTTTTTAATTCTTCAGGACCTTTACAATGTATACAGCATTTTTCTGACATAGTTTTTGTTTTAAAGTTAGTTAATTTTTTTTACATTCATTTATTATATTTCAATTTTCAATATGAGAAAATTACTCATCAATGTTTTACAACGGTCTCGTATAACCGTCAGTTACGGGTTAATATGCGTTAATTTTCGGTTTAGCACAGGCTTTAGCAATTCCGAGTGGATTCGGACGTAGTCGAATCCGCCGTAATTGCGGTTATACATTGTTA
>NZ_QFFG01000012.1 GCF_003129485.1 Polaribacter aquimarinus | reverse complement strand
TAAAAGTAGAAAAGAGAGAGGATTACCAATGTTGTCGAAGTATAAAGCTTCACCGTGTATATTAACCTTAATTCTCTCTTTTATTCTTTCTGATTATATATCAAAATTAGTAAAAGACAAACTTAAGCCGTGTATAATTAATTGCTTGGTTTTAGCCAATTTACGAAAGTCCTCGCGGACTTTCTATCTGTGTTTTATTTGCTAACTTTAGTGCTTAAAACACGCAACTAATCATACACAAACACGTTGTAACCAATTTGAGAAACCAAATGAAACTGAATAAAAATCGGAAATTATTATTAATTCTAATTGTCGGAATTTTATGTTTCTATGGTTTTAAAAATTACGCTGAAAAAGTAAAAGACAAAAATAGTATTGCTACCAGTATTTCTTCCATTTTTTTTGACTTTAATACGTTTGAATTGAAAGTGGACTCAAATCTGAACCTATCTGATTTTAAAGTTGTGAATAAAAATAGCGGAACGACAATTTTTGCAGAAGGAAAAAACCGAAAAGGAATTGATAATGATTATGGACACCGATTATTTGAATTGTATTATAAAGACCAAAAACTATATGAATTTGGACACTTTTCAACAAATAATTGGTACACATTTGACTATACTCTGAATTTAAATAAAATAAATAACCGAATCGAACCTGATTTGAAAATAATGAGAGGGGAAAATGAATCTTATAATGACTTTTTCTACAAAAAGTTTGAATATAATGAAAGTGGTAAACTATACAGAATTAGTTATTTAACTTTAGGAAAAGAAATTTATAACGTTAAAGAAATTAGCGAATAAAACTGGTTACAACAACATATATAATTTATTGCTGGTTCTAGCCTACTTACGAAAATCCTCGCGGATTTTCTTGGTTCGTGTTTTATTTACTAAATTCAGTGCTTGAAATACGCAACAAATCATATATAAAACCGTTGCCAGTAATTACCAAAAAAAATGAAAAAAGGAATTTTAATCTTTGTATTGATTTTTAAAAGTATCTTCTCTTTCTCGAATGAAAAAGACGAATTATTTGTAGTTTATAGTAAAGATTGTAATTATTCTAAAAAGCTAATTAACGAGACTTTTGAAAATTTAGCCATTAAGGAAAATCTGAAAAAGTATAGCCTTAAAAAACTGGAAATTAGTGAAGCCAAATCAATTATTGAAGAATATAAAATTGTTGAATTTCCAACTCAAATAATTAAGAAAAATGGAAAATTCTTTTTAGTGAAGGGGTTTCAGAATGTAGAACAACAAAACAAAATACTTTTAAATCCAAATAAATATCAAAAAAACAAACCACTTTCGTTTATGGCACAAATGTTTATATGTTCTTATGTAAAAAATCTGTCTACATTTGAAAAGATTATAAGTAAAGTAAAATATGTTGCTGAAAAAGAAGGTTTTAAAGTTGGCAATATATACAAATTTATTTCAGACAGACAAAACGAAATTATCTGTAAAAATACAAAGCATGTAAAATTAAGAGATAAAGCGCCATTATTTAAGTTTGCGATAGATACTGGAAACTATGCTTTTGTAGAAGATCTCATCGATCATGATGAAGATGGTAAGTGTAACCCTAATATCGATTATCAACAAAAAGAAGTTTTACCTAATGGAGAAGAAGAGGATTTGTTAGGCTTTTTAAATAAGCTTATTTACAACGTGGAGAATAATGGCTTTGATGCTGCTCACAAAAAGAGTGATTTAGTTCATATCAGAAGATTACTAGTGAGGTGTTACAAGTAAATGAGACTTCTCTTTCTTTTATATTCAACTATTGCTTACTCAGTATGTCCAATAAACGATATAATGCTATCTTCGCCAAATAACAGCTTTGTGAAGTTTGTTGAGCGATGTGAAATGAATAATCTGAATAACAAAGATCAATCAGATAAATATAAAGAAATGACAGCAGAGGATGGCCTAGGGTCTAAAAATCTAAATGAATTTTGTGAATGCAAAGAAAAATATAGTGATAACAAAACAAAAAAAGAGCGAAAAAAAGCTCATGATAAAGTCTTAGCAAAGCAATTTCACAGTGACAGCTTAAAAGCAGTAAACTCTATTATAAATGACTTATCGCTTTTAAAAAGCCTTGGTGCTGACTCAAAAAGCTTTGATAGGCTTAAAAATGTATGCTCGATTGAAAAAGACTTAAAAGAGAAACTAGGATATCTGGTAAAAAAAAGATTATTAAAATAACAAAAAAGGTATTTAATTTTAGTGGGAATTGTCAATAAGTAGGAATAACAAACTACTGGCAACAAAGAACTGAGTTAAAAAACAAATAAATTCTTCGTTAAATTTTTACAATATTTTTCTAGGCTCAAAAATCTATTCATTCGTTTTTTGAGCTTTTATTTTTTTATTTAATATGCTATTTAGGTA
>NZ_QFFG01000011.1 GCF_003129485.1 Polaribacter aquimarinus | reverse complement strand
CTAAATAGCATATTAAATAAAAAAATAAAAGCTCAAAAAACGAATGAATAGATTTTTGAGCCTAGAAAAATATTGTAAAAATTTAACGAAGAATTTATTTGTTTTTTAACTCAGTTCTTTGTTGTAGCCAGTTTTTTAATAATGTTTTTTAATTCCTAAATAATCAATTAAGTCAAATAATATTTCATTAAATATAATTCCTAATATTACACTAAAGACGATACTAATAAGAAATATTTTCGAAAAATATTCAGCCTTTCTATTTTTGCTTTTCTCCCAAACAATATGAATTCCAAATGGTATAAAAACCATAAAAATCGGAATTCTAAAAGCTGGACTTAATCCCCAAGCTTTTCCTTCTATTATGTAAACTAATGAAATTAAACCAAATAGTAAAATAGATATTATTAATCCAATTCCTAAATCTTTAACTTTAATAAGTTTTAATTTCAAGAGCTTAATTACTTTTACTAAAGCTATTATTCCAATAATTAATGCTCCAAGTAAAAAAGGTAAAATAACTATTCCCATTATTTTTCTATTTCGAAATTAGCCCAATTCAGCGTGTTTAAATTGATATTTCGATATTCTGATAATTCTGATTTATTAAACATCAATTCGATTTTATTTTCGATTCTATCAAATTTCACAATCCAAGGTGAGCAAATTCTGTCTGTTAATTCAATTGCTTCTATAGTTGAATTATTTTCGTTAATTATTTTTCCAATTATTTCAATTCGGAACGAGTCTTTCAGTTTATTATATTTTGAGATTTCAAATCCATTTTCACAATTCAAAATTTCGCAAATTAATTCTGCAAATTTTTTTCCTTTCTCAATAGAATTTTGATTTTCAGTTATTAAATTTAGTCTAAATTTCGTCATTTCTCAAATTGGCTACAACGTTGTTGTGTAAGATTAGTTGCGTGTTTTAAGCACTAAAGTTAGTAAATAAATCACAGATAGAAAGTCCGCGAGGACTTTCGTAAATTGGCTAAAACCAGCAATTAATTTTACACGGTGTTGGCAACTGGTTTTGTTATTCAAGAACATTTCCAAATGAAAAGCATAATAAAAATACTTATTCCAAATGCTAACTTCATATTTTTCTTGTTTTTTTCTAATGCTTTTTGTTTCTCAAAATTTTTAATTCTCTCTTTACTTTTTTTAGATTCAAGTTCTTTATTTGCCTTTAAAATCTCCCTCTCTTTCTTGAATTCATCGATTTCATATGGAATTTCAAAATATTCTTGATTCATCCAATTATTAGTTGACTTTTTAATTATGCAATTTTCTATATGAATAGTTAAACATATTTTTCTGTTTTTAGAATAAGCACCATCTTTATAAATTGAAAAACCAATTAATTCAATATTTCCTATTAAGTCACATTGATTTCTTAAAAATAGTTTATAATTATTTTTAATATATTCTTTGTCCTTCGTCGAGAAATAGCCAGCAATTTCAAAAAAATCAAAAAATGAACTATTGATTGTTTTGACTTCAGTTTTTGCCAATGAATATAAAGATTGATTAGTAATAGATTTGTAATCTTTTTTGTAGCTTAATTTTTCGGTTTTTATATTAGTGAAGTGGGAATGTTCTTTAAAGTCCAAAATTTTATCAGAGAGAATTGTTCTTCTATTCAAAAATTGTTTGTAAATCTCATTTTGTTCAAAATCAGAAAGCTTTTCCCATTCATTTCTTTTTTTCCAAAAAAATTGAGTAATTTTTTTTAAATCAATAACTTCATCAGTATTTTTCATTAAAAAGACTTGTTTATCTGTACTAATTTTAACTTGTTGCCAACGTTTTGGTATAAGCTTTGTTGCGTTTTGTTTAGCTAAAAGTAAGCAAAATATTAAACAACTTTGTGCCTGCGTATTTTTCCGAAGGAAAAATTTAGCAGCAATAAAGTTTATACAGTGTTGGCATTTCGTAGTTTTTAAGTTATTCAAATTCAATAGTTTCCAATAATAGTTAATTCAGATATTTTTGTGTAATTCCTGTTTCATTTCAAAATAACCATTTTTTTGGTAAATATTTCAAGATTCCAACCTCATAAGCTTTCCAATATAAAAGTTCATTATTACACCAAAAAAGTTCAATCTTTTCACCTTTATTAAAACTTTTTCCTAACTGATTCCTGAAGTTCAACTTAAAAACTCCACTTTCTCCATTTTCAAGATTTATTTTTACAAAAGGATAAAATGAAGTGTGATTTTCATTCCTCAAAACTTTTTCAGTTACTGATTCATATTTTATGAATTCTCCAATTATTTTTTCTTTTCCATTCCTGTCTTTGTAAAAAATTACTTTTTTATTCCAAAAATAAAAGAAAACTCCTACAACTATTAATAATATTCCTGTTTTCATTTTAGGTTAAAGAGAGGTTTTATTTTTTCCTTTTGAGTTTGTTTGGGCTATGAATGCCAACGTGTTTGTGTATGGCTCGTTGCGGAAAATCAGCTATGATTTTCCGCCGTGACCGAAAGATAGCAAATTGCAATGAATTCCGATTAGGAATTCAGCCGCAATAAGCTATACACGGCTTAAGTTTGTCTTTTACTAATTTTGATATATAATCAGAAAGAATAAAAGAGAGAATTAAGGTTAATATACACGGTGAAGCTTTAGACTTCGACAACATTGGTAATCCTCTCTCTTTTCTACT
>NZ_QFFG01000010.1 GCF_003129485.1 Polaribacter aquimarinus | reverse complement strand
CCTAAATAGCATATTAAATAAAAAAATAAAAGCTCAAAAAACGAATGAATAGATTTTTGAGCCTAGAAAAATATTGTAAAAATTTAACGAAGAATTTATTTGTTTTTTAACTCAGTTCTTTGTTGTAAACTGTGCTTTATTTGTTTTTTATTCTATTTACTTTGACATAAAACCAAGGTACAGGTTCAAATCCATTAGATTCGTCATTCATATATTCCATTAGTTTGTCCCAATTCTCATAATTTTCTATAAGTCCAAATTCATTTATTTTAATTCCGAATTTTTCTTTCAAATCGTTTGACAAGTCGTGGCAATGAAAAGAATGAAAATCTCCGCCAAGTTCAATTCCAATTATGTCGTAACCTAAAAACTCGTCTTTTTCTAAATCAAGCTCTTTGTTTTTAAGTTTGTTATAAATTCCGATTTCTCCGCTAATCGATTCAGTCGGTTTTGTCATTTCCAAAGCTTCGTCGAAGTCAGATTCAGGAAAGCTGATACTTAATATTTCAAAGTCGGAATCTTTAGGAAAGAACTTTTCTTTGTATTCGGTCAATGTTTTTAAATCCGAAAAAGTATTTATCCAACCAAGTTTGTTTTCATTCAGTTTTTTGTCAGCCCAAACTTGAATTTCCTCAATATTTTTGTTAGTCAGATTAAAAGTCACTTTAGTTTCATCAAGTTCTTTCTTTTCGGTTGAAGCCCAAGAAATTGCCCAAGAGTCAAAAAAAGAGTCGTTTATACAACGACTACAAGTATAGATGTCAGAACCTTTAATCGTTCCATATTCGACAGGTTTTAATTTAATCAGATAATATGCTCCAATATAGTACTTCACTCGGTTTTCAGCATTGTTTACAACGGTTTGGGCTATGTTTTAGTTGCGGTTATTTTAAGCTAAAAGTAAGCAAAAAAAACAAACAACTACGGATTTGCGTATTTTTCCGAAGGAAAAATACATTAGCAATTAAATATAGCCGGTGTTGTAATTAGTAGATTTTTTCAATTTATGATTCAATTTTTTTTCATTTTTATTCAAATTCTGTTTTTGAGAGAAAATTCCACAATTTTTTTCAATTCCATAAGAAGCTAAACACCAGCATTTCATTTCCACGTTTTGCTATGATTCCCACGTTTTACTATTCAGGTTTTGAGTAAATTTCAGCATATTTATTTCTCAATTTATTAAAAACTCAAAGTTAGTGAGAGACTGTTCAACAGTTTGTAATTCCATTTTTTTCGCATTTTTAATTCCCACGTTTTAGTATTTTCCAACATTAAAAAAACTCCAATTTTTAAGTTTCAGAGTGAATTCCACACTATTAATTACAACGGTCTCGTATAACCGTCAGTTACGGGTTAATATTCGCAGACTTTTTGGTTTAGCACAGGCTTTAGCAATTCCGAGTGGATTCGGACGTAGTCGAATCCGCCGTAATTGCGGTTATACATTGTTGGCAATAGTTATTTCTTTTTTAAAATTTTGAATTTTATCATAATCTTCAATTTTTAGGATTTCCAAAAGATGTAACCAACTTATAATTCCTCTTTTATGATAATAAATAAAAGTTTCATTAAAGAATTCAATTTTTTCAGATTCTGTTTGTAAAAAGTTACATTTTATTTTTTCTCCACTTTTTAAGGTTAACAAAAACTGGTTATCAAGTCCGTTTGATAAATGAGGAGAAAACTCCAACATTGAATTTACAAACATTCCCTTAATGTCATAAGCATTAATAAATTCAATTCTTTCTATTTGTTCAAGATTATATTTGTCATTCCCAATTTCAATTTGTTTTTTCCAAAAAGTCAATTTTCCGTCATATTCTCCTATTTCTCTTTCATATCTGAAAAATGTACTTATCATTAGTCCAATTATATAGATTACTCCCAAAATCAAAATTCCAGTTTCCCATCCTCTGAAGTTAAATTCGTATGACTCTTTCAAATAGTAGATTAGAAATATTAAAATTGTCCAAGAAACAGCAATAATATTTTCAGTCGAAATATAAATTCCTTTTTTCTTTTTAAAAATTTTCAAACTTCTTGGGTTCATTTTAATTATTGCCAACGGTCTCGGCTATGAGTAGTTGCGTGGGTTAGCACTTAACTTTGCAAGTACACACCAAACTGAAAATCCGCGAGGATTTTCAGAAGTAGGCGAGAACCAGCAATTACTTATAGCCATTGTTGTGCTTAGTTTTTATTTCGTTTCGTACCAATCTTTTTGGTCTAAATATTTGTCAAATTCCTTATCATTCATTTTGAACAAAATCTTTGAAAAACTCCTCGATTCCGAAATTCCTTTTTCATTTAGAAAATCGGTTATTGAATAACGAACAAAATCGTGGTCGATATCATCCATTTTCAAAGTCGAATATCTTTTTCTGGATTTAGGATATTGTTTCCAAAACCTCTTATAATCGCTATAAATTTGGTCTGTTACTTTTGATATAATTTCATAGAGCAAGTCAGTTGGGATTTGTTTGTCCGCAAGTCCCACATAATACTCTTCAATTTTTGAGTAAAATTCCCTTTTAGGTTCAATCTTATTTTCAGTTTTCCAAAATAGCATTTAATTCAGCTGTAGTTCGATATTTTCGTGTTCTTCAATGATTTCAATTATTCGGTCGTAATATTTTAATTCCGATTTGCTTTTTTCACTTAGGTGCCATTTTAAGATATATTTTCGTCAACATCGTGAACACCAAATCCACCATAAAGGACATCGTTAAATGCGTTCAGATTCCGTCCAATTTTCCAATTCAGTCCGAAAGTCATTTTCGATTCTATTTCTCGATAAAATCCTTTCATATTTGAAAATTTATTTCCGTTTATCTCTATTATTCGCATTTCGGTAAATTAAGCACAACGTTTCTGTATAAGAATAGTGCGGTTTTGCGTGCGAGGAATTTCCGCAGGAAATTCAGAAGTAGCAAAATTGGACTATTCGTTGATTTAGCACTAAACTACGCATTATTTTTATACGTTGTTGCCTACTGTAGTTTTTTCGTTTTTACTTTCTTAAAATTCTAAAAAAAAATCGCGAAAAACAAACTAGCCAAAAATTCAGACGCATTTATTCCGTTCAGATTTTCAATTCCGCAAACTGGCTCAATTCCGCAAGAGTGAGTATTCAGCGTTCAGATCTGATTTCCGAAACGTTTATAAATTCCGTATGAGTGGTAAGTCCGCAACAGGCTAAATTCAGATTTCGAGTAAAAAATTCAACGTAGAGGTTGGCAAAAGTCAGATGATTTTGAATTCCGTATTGCTTGCGCTTGAGTGGATTCCACTATTGTAGGCAACGTTTCTGTATAAGCTTTGTTGCGGGTTTGTCACACTAAAAGTAAGTAAATAATTACGGATTAGAAAGTTCGCGAGAACTTTCCCAAGTTGGCAATTAGCTAGCAATACAGCTTATACCTTGTTGTGCCCAGTTATTTTAATCTATAAATTGTTTTATTTCTTTCACCAATTTTCTCAAACAATTCAAATTCAACTCCTTTTTTTAAATCTCTACTTGCTGTTGCAGAAGATATATCTTTAAAAATATTCATATAATCTTTACGAGTAAATTCAATTTTATTCAATGAAATAAAGTATTCTAATCTTTCCTTCTCGCTTAAGGTTCTATCATTGAAATTAAGTAATTGACTGATTGAAATGTCAATTACATTAAGCATATATTCAATAAAATTTGTTGAATTTCCAGATTTATCACTTTCAGCTAAAGCTTTGTAATATTTTTCTTGGTCTTCGCTGATTAAAGTTTCAAAAGGCAAAAATTCAAATAAAGGATATTTTTCCATAAGAATTAAAGTTTGCCATAATCTTCCCATTCTTCCATTTCCGTCTAAAAATGGATGAATAAATTCCATCTCATAATGAAAAACACAACTTTTTATTAATTCAATTTCATTTGAAGTTTTTAAGTAGTCAAAAAGATCTTTCATTAAGAAAGGGACATTTTCAAAAGGAGGTGCAAGATGTTCTACTTTTGAACCTTTTACTATTCCAACTCCTTGATTTCTGTACTTTCCTGATTTTTCAACTAAACCTTCCATTAAGTCTTTGTGGGCTTTTAAGAAAGATTTTTCATTCGATGGTTTATATTTTTCTAAATTCTCATAAATTTTGATAGCATTTAATACTTCAAGTACATCTTTTTTTGGACCAAGAACTCTTTTGTTCTCTAGCAATGCTGTTATTTGTTCTTCAGTTAAAGTGTTTCCCTCAATTTTTAGAGAGGAATGAATAGTTTTAATTTTATTCTGCTTTCGCAATTTAGGTGAAGGTCTGTTTAATAAACTTGCATTAACTTCTCCAATTTTTTCAGAAATAGAAGTTATTAACTTTAATATTGATGATGTTATTTCGTAAGGTGGTTTCATTCTTGATACTATCATTTGATAGTATCAAATATAATATCATTTTCCTGAATTTCCTTTGTTTAAGTGACTTTTTTAATTGGGCACAACGGCTCTGTATAAAGTTTGTTGCGTTGTTTTCAAGCTAAAAGTAAGCAAATTTTACTGAATAGAAAGTCTGCGAGGACTTTCGCAAGTGAGCCAAAAGCCAGCAATAAGGTTTATAATTTGTTGTGGTGTCGTTTTATTATTTTTTCGCTTAAATGTTCAGCGAATTGAGTTTCACAATAGACTTGATGTCCTTTATCTGACAGGATTTCATATTCAAGTTCCATATTTTCAAACCAATCTACCGTAGGTTTATATTCGTCATTTTCCCCAAAGTAAACTTCTAAATATCCTTTAGGTCTTTCAGTTTCATTTCTAAGTCTTGTTGATGAGACACAGACTAATGACTTTATATTATCAGTTTTAATACCGAAATTCCAAGCAATTGTTCCACCAATGCTAAATGCTAGAATATTCACCTTTTGTTTTTCACTCTCAACTAGCTTATCTATTGCTTTTTCTATTCCACCACTTATAAACTGTTTATGTAAGTTTTCTTGTGTATAATTTGATATATCAATTTGTCCAAGTTCGCAACTATCGTAAAACAAAACATCAAATTTTGTCTCTAAAATTCGAGTATAATTAATTAACCATTCAGATTTTTCCCTACCCCACAAATCTGAAATTATTATTATTCGTTCTTTCATAAACACTTTTTTCAAATGCACCACAACGGTTTTGTGTATGATTAGTGGCGTGTTTAAGCACCTAATTTAGCAAATAAAAACCGAATAGAAAATCCGCGAGGATTTTCGTAAGTAGGCGAGGACTAGCCATTAATTATACACGTCTTAAGTTTGTCTTTTACTAATTTTGATATATAATCAGAAAGAATAAAAGAGAGAATTAAGGTTAATATACACGGTGAAGCTTTATACTTCGACAACATTGGTAATCCTCTCTCTTTTCTACTTTTAAACACGTTCAGTTCTGTGAGACCTAGATCTCGATTTCAAGTTGTTGTGCTTATAAGTAGCTTATTCTTTCATAAATCATTTCTTAT
>NZ_QFFG01000001.1 GCF_003129485.1 Polaribacter aquimarinus | reverse complement strand
CCTAAATAGCATATTAAATAAAAAAATAAAAGCTCAAAAAACGAATGAATAGATTTTTGAGCCTAGAAAAATATTGTAAAAATTTAACGAAGAATTTATTTGTTTTTTAACTCAGTTCTTTGTTGTACTGCGTTTTTATTCAGTTTTATAATATTCGTCATAATGATGTTTAAATTCAGATTTCATTAAGTCAGATGTTATTCCGCCAAATTGGATTTCAAATCCGTCATTGTCCATTCCAATAAAATATGCTCCCCAACCTTTCAATTCATTTTGCTCGTTATCGAATACTTTTAATTCGGGAATTAACATTGTATTAATGAACTTGTCTTCTGGGTAATCATCATTTATTCCAACTCCGTTTTTAATGCAATGTTCTTTTATCAATTCGTAAGGTGAGTTAATATTCTCAAAATTGACTATACCAAAGACAACACCCATTGGTGTGTCCGCAAACTCAAAATCAGTTGTTCCGATTTTTACTCCGCTTAATTTTATATCGTAAGTCTTTTTCATTCGATACAAACTTGAATTTCATTGGTTGGTAGAAAACTTTGGAAAAAACCCAACGTTATAAGGTTCGATTTTTTGACTTTCAAGTCGGATGGATTTAAAAATTCAATTTCATATGTTGCTCTTTTCGGAATGTCAACTGAAGCTATCTTTTTTGCTCGTTTACCAAAAGCAAAAGACTGGATTTTCCAAAACGTTTCTTTTGGCTTTATTACAGTTTCTCCATTTACTTCTCGAAGAATTACAGAAAAGTTATTCGTAATTACTTTCCAACCACCCAAAACTTTCAGACTGTAGATTCCAACTGGTAATTCCATTTGTTGATTTTTGTCCAAAATGTTAATTGGTTTTCTCATTTCTCAAATGCAGTACAACGGCTTCGGCTATGATTAGTACGGGAATAAATAAGCGATTAACTTCCGAATTTGCACTTAGCCAAAACTTTTTATTTTACTTTTTAATTTTTAAAGCCAAATCAAAAGATTTGGCGGACTCTATAAAAATACACTTTTCTTTTGATTAAGCACCAAAACCCGTATTAATTATAGACTTTGTTGTGCTTAGTGTTTTTCTGCGTGTAATTTCAATTCCTTGTTCATCTGTTCAAATCCATTTTTTGTGTCCTTATCCAAACTCTTTGCAAATAGCTTAACCAAAATTCCACTAAAAATCTCGCTCTGCTCAAAATTGGTTGTTCCGTTTCCATTATCGGTTAGTTTGAATTTATGTTCTCCGTCAAAAATTCCTTTGAACCAAAGACGACCAAGCCATTTTAATTCTGAGTTTTCATTAAAGATTAATATAATAGGTTTAAAAGTCATTCCTTGTAATTTTATTTTAATCTGTTTTCCAACCTTTACTTCTCCAGTAACCGACTTAATAAATGAATTCCATTCGGGGTAATTTTTAAAGTCGGTAAGTATTTTCCAAATTTTCTCTTTACTTGCGTTTATCGTAATTGATGTTTTAATCTGCTTTGCCATAATATCTAATTTATTAGACAAAGTTCGATTCAAATGTGGTTTCTGCTCTTGACAAAAATCAAGAAATCTTTTTGTTTCTTATACGACTAAATGTTTCAGGCGACATTCCTAGCATTGAAGCGAGATATTGCAAGGGAACTTGATTAAAAAGCTCTTTGCTATTCTCAAAAAGTTTGTCGTAACGTTCTTCAGCACTAAGGGATAAATGGTTGAAAACTCTATCTTCTAATTGAATGAAACAACCTGCAATAAATTGTTTTTCAATTTCAGCCCAATTTGGAACTAAATTATTCAAAAGCACATAATTTTCTTTATCGATTGTGTAGAGTTCGCAGTCCGTTAATGCTTGAATATTCCACTTCGCTCTTTGTTTGAAAGTAAAACTGTATAAATCTGTTATGAAGTAGCCTTTTGTAGAAATCCATTGCGTAACTTCCTTGTCATTAGCGTTTGCAAAAATTCTAATAAATCCACTTCTTACAAAACTCAGTTTTTCGCAATATTGTCCAGATTTTGTAAAATAATCTCCTTTTTTGAGTTCAGATTCAGTGAATAAAGACGTTATTTTGTCCATATTCTGGTTTGAGATTCCAAAGTAGGAAGTAATATATTTTTGTAATTCTGTCAATTTCCTGAATGTTTTTACATTAAGCACAACGGTTGGGCTATGAGTAGTTGCGTGGTTTAGCACTTAACTTTGCAAGTACACACCAAACTGAAAATCCGCGAGGATTTTCAGAAGTAGGCGAGAACAAGCAATTACTTATAGCCATTGTTGTGCAACGTATTTTTAATTCTTTTTTTTCATTGAATTTTCAAAAAACTCATTAAATTCTTCCATTCCATTTGGTTCTAAAAAAACCACTTTTTTTTGTAATTCCATTGGCGTTTTTTTTCCGCTGTTTTCCATAATAGCTAATGGCCAAGTAAAACTGAAATCATTTGGTAAAATCATTTTATTCGGATTGATATTTCCCTCTATTGCATTGGAATAATACACTTTATTATTTTCACTCAACTTAAATCTAATTTTGGTTTTAAAATCCCCACTATATTTTGCCGATTCTGTCTGAATTATTTCATTCGGCTCAATTTTAATTTCTCCGAAACTGTTTCCGCAATCAGAGCTTTCCCAATACTCAATTGGTTTCCATAATCCATTTTTATCCATTGCCTCTTGTAGAATGTAAATGCTATAATCCTGATGAGAAAGTGAAATTGTATCGGAAGTGGTATTTTGTATATACACCCAAATTTTTCCATTATCGTTTGATTTAGCTATAAGTCTAAATTCGTCATTAGATTTTTCGCTATTTTCAAACTCGCTTTTAAGTTCAGAATTTGCATTAAATTCAGAGTTGTAGCGATTTTGATTTACGGTCATTTCCGATTGCTGTGCTTGAGCAATTTGGCACAGAAATATGAATATTATTCCAATTTTAAATCTCACGACTTCAGTTTTTTTATATGTTGCACAACGGTCTCGTATAACCGTCAGTTACGGGTTAATATGCGTTAATTTTCGGTTTGGCACAGACTTTAGCAATTCCGAGTGGATTCGGACGTAGTCGAATTCGCCGTAATTGCGGTTATACATTGTTGTAACACGTTTTTATTTTTCAGTTTTCTTTTCATTTTTATCTCCGACAGCCCATTTTCTAATTTGTTCGTTTAAATCTCTGAATCCAATTCCGCCGAGTAACATTCCAATTGGCATTCCGATTAATGTCCGCCAAAATTCTTTCGGATTTCTCCTATAATCTGGAAGATAAGCCCAATATAAAAATCCTCCAAAAAGGATTATCAAAACAGATATAATTACGAATTCAGTCATATTTTATTTTTATCCAAACATCGCCCAAAGCATAGACATTATTGAGTCAAAAGTGCTTTGTTCTTTTTCAGGTTCATAATATTTTTTCGATAAGTATTTCAACGATTTTTTATTCCAATTACTATCAAATATTAAATTCAGTTCAGATTTGTGATTTTGTATTTCTGATTCCGAAAGCTCTTTCCGTTTTATTTTGTATTCAGTTTCTATTAATTTCGTTATTTTCTCAAATTCTCCATTTTGAAATAATTCCTTCTCTTTTTGAGTTCCAACATTTTCTAACGAAGATTTTTTTCCTTCGTATGTATTGTAAATTCCCAAATGTTTTTTAGTTAATTTCAATTTTTCTTAGTTTGCTCAAATGTGTTACAACGTTGATGTATAAGATTAGTTGTGTGTTTTAAGCACTAAAGTTAGCAAATAAATCACAGATAGAAAGTCCGCGAGGACTTTCGTAAATAGACTAAAACCAGCAATTAATTTTATACGGTGTTGGCAATAGTATTTTTATTCCGTTAATTTATTTTTCTGTTTAAATCGTTTGTGAATTTTATAATAACAAAAGAGAATTATTAGAGAAATAGAACAAAATATAATCGTAAACAAAACAAAATATATAAGAAAGTAAATAGACCAAATTTTTATATAATCTATCCAGTTAGTATTCCAGTAATTAACTATGAAATTATAATCATCAATAATTATATAAACCCAATATATTATAATGAAAATAATACTTGAGTATTTATATAATCTCAAGGTTTTATCTACAGACTTATCTAACTCTTTCATTATATCTTTTTTCCAATTATAGTTTTGTCATTATTTTGGTAATAATATTATCTTATTAGTCAAAAAAGTGAACATACAAATAAGTCATTTCAGTTTGTTTGTCAATCCATAAATAATATTCGCTAAATGTATGGTCCAAAAAATCATTCTTGTAATAAATTCGGTCAACATTTTTATTCGGTAAATCAAACCATCTCGGAAGTCCAGCGTCTTCTTTTAATTCGTCAATAATATTTCCAAATTTCACATTATTACTTTCGACAGTATTCAGAGGTTGGTCGTGAGCAATAATTTTTTCTAAAATATTTGAGTCGTATGTGAACGACATATAATGAACTTGAAAATCAAAATACCCTCGGTTTTTAAGTTTAATTTCCTTTATAGATTCAGGAGGTTTAAATCCAAAGTTGTCCTCAAAAGACGATTCAAGTTTTTCTCTGTTTTGCGATTCGTATGCACAACTATAACTCATTAAGAGTACAATCAAAGTCAAAAATTTCAGATATTTTCTCAATGTTTTTGGGTTCGGTTATATTATTGCCAACGTGTTTGTATAAGCTTTGTTGCGTGATTTAAGCAATGAATTTACTAAATAAAACACGAACGGCGAAATTCCGAAGGAATTTCCCAAGTGAGCTATAACTAGCAATAAAGTTTATACGGTGTTGTAACACGTTTTTAAATTTTTCATTTCTATTTAATTATAAAATTCAGTTTTGGCTTTTGAAAATATGTCGTTTTAATTTCCAACCAAATTTGTTTTGTGCGATTTTCCTTTTTTCCAATAATGACTTTATATTTTAAATCTGTCCAAGTTACTGGTAAACCATTAATTTTAATAACAGAAAGAGTAACTTTAAAATTCGGTGGTTTTTCAAATGGACTCTTTTTCCAGTCTTCTTTATTTGGGTTCCTTTTTTCTATTAATTGATAATTATGAGATTCCAAAAAGTTCTCTATTTCTATTTCAAAAGATTTAAAATTCCGATAATAAATAACTTTTATTTGATTGTAAGTAGCATAAATAATTAATAGAACTACAATAAAAATAAAGAAATATTCCATTTTCAATAAACTATTTTTTTAGCTTTAATTTACTTAATTTCACTTTGTACATCAATTCATTTTCAATTTCAATAAATTCTCCATTTTGGTTGTAGAATTCTGTAAAAGCAGTTCTTTTGTCTATTATTTCCATAACAGTTCCATTTGTTCCAATTTCAATTCCGTTTTCAAGTTTTTCTCTTAAAATCACTTTTTTATAGAGCCATTTTTTTTCAAGTCTTTTCTTTTCAACTTCAATTTTTGGTATTCCAAAAATAACTCCTTTAATCCAATCATAAATTGAATTTAGTCCAATCCAAATTCCAGCAATTACATATTTAAAAAGAATTTCTCCTATTATTTCTCCCATTATTAATTCCTTTTTTGAGATCGCTTGGTAATGTGTTACAACGGTGTTGTATATGAAAAGTAGCGGATTTTTAAACACTAACTTTTCGGTTTAGTGCTGGCTTTAAATTTATGAAAATCACTTTGGATTAAGCACTTGAACCGCTATTTTTTATATACGTTGTTACCTGGCTGGCGTTTTTCCGCAAACTTGCTAGCGTTGGCAAAGACATACTCTTTTACAGTTTTGGTGTAGCGTGGATGGTGCGACTGGAAATGTGTATGGCTTTTAGCGTTGGCAATTCCGCTATGTCATTAAATTATAACTTTCGCTTGGTGGGAACAGTAATTCAATTCCTTTAGGTTTGATTTTAAATAATGGACCTTTTTCAACCACTTTCCCTTTTGAGTTTCGCTTAATTAAATGGTCAAGAGTTATAATCCCTTGTTCAATTAGTAAGTCAAATTGTGAGGTAATTGGCTTTTTTGTGTGTTCCACCAGCTTATATTGAAAATGTTCACGTTCATCAATCCTTATACTTTCGGCTTCTACCCAAAATGTTTCTTTATGTTTTAATTTTAATCGGTTATGAAGTTTGTCTAATGTCCAGACTACAAAATCTCCAACCTCTGGCTTATCAGAGTTTTCAATTAGTTGTTTTATATCGCTATCAATTCTTAAATTTAAACCTTGCGAGTTTCTCGTAATTGCTGAAACTGTGCAATAAAGTTTAAAATCATCATCACGTTCATAGCCAAAATTGTCAAGAATTTCCGCTGAACTTTTAAACTTACTCAATTTCCAATCTGGAACTTGTGCGAATAGATTTTTTCGATTCGTTCTGCTATTTCTAAACGATTTAAGTTCAATTCCTTTATAATCTGGTTGTTTTGAAGAGTTAATGTCAATTCCGAGAGCTGTCTCAAGTGTCCTACCTACAGAAGTGTCAGCATCAACCATCGAAGGTATTGGGCCTGCATTCGCAATTTTTCTTAAAAGAGCTAATAGCTCAAAAGCAACTTCATTTTCTGTCGTATTAATTGCATTAATTAGTTCTTGAAATGGATTTAGAATTGAAGAATAAATTAATTCCTTGATATCTAATTTTGTCAAGTTAAAAACTTGAAAATTATCGTTGTAAAAAGTGATTCCAATAATATCGTTAGGGTCAGCAACTTTTGTTAAACCATAAAACCAAATTCTCGGGTCTCCTTTTTTAGTTGATGGACGATATAGAGATGCTTTTGACTTTATAATCTTAAAACCAGTATGAATAATTGCTGGAATCATTACTTTGCTCTCTGTACCTTGATTCTGCAATTCATAATCGTGAATGTTCTCACTTTTCAAATAACTACGAACAGAACCAGTCGCATCCATAATGGATTTTTTTAATCCGGTTTCGGTTGGCTCAATTAAAGTAAGAGAAACTTGGTTTTTGGTCAGTAATTTTATTTTTTCTTGTTCTTCGTTTGTAAGTTTTCTCACTTGATGTGTTTTAAAATTTCACTTGCCACTGCTCGTGCTAATAATGGCGGAACAGCGTTACCAACTAGAGTGTATTGTGGCACTTCCGTTTTTCTATTATTTCCTCCTGTTGAGCGTTTCCCTTGAAATACAAAAGAGTCGTCAAAAGACTGTAAACGTGCCATTTCTCTAACTGTTAAAGACCTTGGCGAATTGTAATGAATATAATCATCTGCGATGGTCATTATAGTAGAGCTTTGTTCATCTGGTTTTAAAACATTATAATTTCGCTTGTTTGTCGAAAGACCTAATTTTTCTAATTCTGGTTGCGCTTTTTTATAATCTCCAATTTTTAAAATAACTCCAAGTCTTTCAACAACAGTTTCGTTTTGATTACTTGTTTTGTGATTATTGAGTATGTCGAAATACTTTTCCCCATTTTCAAGTGCTTCTGTATTCCTTACGTAAAAAGGCTTTGTTTGAGGTTTGAAACGCTCAATTAATCTACCTTTTCTTGACCATTCTGCAAAAGATTTTCCACCTTTAGAAATTGGCTTTCCATCAATTTTTCTTTTCTTTAAAAGTTTAGCCATTTTCTTTGCAGTTCCATTGTATTGAGTTGAAATATCAACTAATTCGTATCGGTGAGCTTCTTGATTGTTACCGATAAAATCTAAATCATACAAAGCTTCAAAAATGGTAACCTTTTCTTCTTCAGAAACGGTTGCAGGAATTTCAGAAATATATTTTTGGTCTTTACGACAACCAATGAAAAGCACTCTTTCCCTATTTTGTGGAACACCATAATTTGAAGCGTTAGCAACAAAAGGTTTTTCTATTTTGTAAAGCCTAATACTTTCAAGAATAGTTTCTAATTCCTTGTTCTGTGATTTATTGCAATGCGATTTTAATATCTCTATTGACTCATCAAAAGAAGTTGTATAGATTTTTAATGCAGTAATGATATCATCACAATCTTTTTTATAAGTATTAGGAACTTTTAAAAGCTTGAAAGCATTTTCAATTTTCGATATAACATTTTCTGAACTGATTTCTGTTAGGAAATCAGTAAAAGCATTTACAAAATTATCACTATCAATATTGCAAAAGTCTTTTTCTTTTATAATATCACGTTTCAGTTTTTCCCATTCTTTCGCTCGCGCTAAAAGGTTAAATCCGTGACGAATAGTATTTATATTCTCGTCCGTTTTACTGGTTTTGTAATCTGCAATTTTTGGTGTTAGTTTTCTAAATCTATTTTCTACAAAATTGATAAAATCAGCTTTTCCGCTTTCTTTATCTTTTTCGAGTAACTTTTCAAGTTCAACACGTTTTATAATGCTGTCAAATAGAAAAGAATTTGACTCGTCTCGTACCTTTTTTATAAATGATGTAAGTGAAGGAATCTCTTTAATGTCAACAATAGAGTTTATCTCTTTTATTATTAGTTCTTTTATCTTACCGCTTTCTTTTGTTAAAATGCCTTTTACATTTTCCATTATGAAGTATTTCGGTTGTAAAACCTTAATGACTTCTAAATAATGAGAAAATAAGTCGTCTTTTTTGTCAAATTTCTTTCTTTTTCCTGCAAGGCTAAAACTTTGACAAGGTGGACCACCGCAAACAACGTCTATTTTTCGACCATCTATTTTTTCTAACAAATTGTCTAAAAAGTCTGGTTCAGTAATATCTTGTTTGAGAAATTTAGCATCTAAACCCAATTGATGATTGTAACGAACAACGTGAGTGAGTTCGCAGTTTTCGTTTATATCGTTAGCTACTACAAAATCAAAGAATTTGTTGTTATGTTCAGCTTGTAAAAATCCCTCACTAAAACCACCTGCTCCTGCAAATAAATCAACAAAAGTGAATGGTTTTCCGTAAAGCGAAACCTGTTCTTTTACGATATTTACATTACTATTTTCTTTATAATTTTCTATGTGTTCATTTAAAACGCTTTTAACTTCGTCTTGAATAAAAGTCTTTTTGTTGGAATGGTGCAGAAGTTCATCTGCTCGTTCTCTTAAAAAATCCAAATAATGATTGATTTCGTGTGACTCTACAGATAATCCAATTGCTTTTTGTTTTGATTTATCGAAGTTTTTCGGTTCTATTTTTTGTCCAGTTGAAATTTTAACTTGACTTCCGTTGCAGTTGATTCGTAGATGAATTGGTGCGAACCCTTTTTTGTCAGCCTTGTCTAAATAAAAATTAATTGTTGCCATAATTATTCACGGACGTTTTTACGTACACGGACAAATTTACGGACATTTTTTAAAATTCCTATTTAATTCTGTTTTTTATTCAGATTAAGCGTTGGGAAAAGGCAAGCTCTTTTTATTTTGTGAGGCACGAGCAAAATAAAATGTGCTTGACTGTGCGGTTGGATTCGCTTGCAGGTAACGTGTTTGTATAAGGATAGTTGCGGTTTTGAGTGCGAGGATTTTCCGATTAGGAAAATCAAACGTACCAAAAGCGCAACGACTTTTGGTTTAGCCTAAAATAAGCAATTATTTTTATACGGTGTTAGGCAACGTTTTTTATTTCATTCAGTTCAAAGAACCGATTGATTTTGGTTAATAATTCAGTTTTACTCTTTTTTAAATTCAGCACGTTATAAAACGGATTGTTTATTGATTTGTCAATCAGTTTTCCATTCTGTATTTTCATTAAGTGAGGAAATCCGCTGTAATTCTTAAACTTGTAAAGAGCCTCTGAAATAAATTCCACGTTATATTCCGATTCTACTTTTTTTCCATTCAGATACACGATTTCAATTCCGTCAGTCAGATTTGGGATTATTTGTTCCTCAATATATTCTTTCGAGTTTTTTCTATTGTTGTAGCAGAAGAAATTCTTTCCGTTGTTGCTAGTCAGAAATTCAGAGTATTTTTTTTCAAATCGCTTTCTTTGAAAGAAATGAATTGGGTAAAGAACTATCATTATTGGCAAAAACAATATAAAAATCGGAATTCCGATAATTAAAAATACGATAAATGCTAAAATGTTATTTCCTAATTTCATTGTTTCCTCAAATGTTGCCTAACGTTTCTCGTATAAGCTTTGTTGCGTTTTAGTTATGCTAAAAGTAAGCAATTTATTAAACAACTTTGTGCCTGCGTATTTTTCCGAAGGAAAATTTTAGCAGCAATAAAGTTTATACAGTGTTGGCAATAGTTAATTTTCATATTTTCCCAACCAATTTATTTCAGCCTTCCAATCTTTTTTAGTGTATTCCTCGTTGTTGTAAATTCTGAAAAACCTTTTAATTTGATAATCTTTCAAAATTGATTTTATAGAATCTAATTCATTATTGTTAATTGATTTATCAGACAAAAGAGCAATTGTCAAAGTATCAATTTTAAATCCTTTTTCCAGCTTTTTATTATTACTTTCCGTTTTTGAAATTTTCAAAAAAGATCTTTTATTTATTATTTGATTAATACTTTTCAAATTATTATCAGTTCTAATAATTATAGATTTATTTTCTTTTCCTATATAAATATTATAAAAAAGTTCCTTATTCTCAACTTTTATAAGCTCTTCATTTGTTTTAGGTAGTCTTAATTCAAAACCCAGTTTATTTTCAAGAAATTCATAATTATTTTTTATTCTTTTAAGACTTAAATCGTAAACTGAATCAGTTTGATGTTTTATTAGTAAAGAATCTTTTTTAAGATTAAATTTATAATTCCAGACAGCTTCTTCAAGTTCAATTTTTTTTCCAATAACTTTCCATCTAGTTGAATAATTTCTGTCATAATAAACTACAGGATTTTCAATTAATATCGAGTCATTTGAAAAAGTAATATTTATATCAAAATTAGTGTCAGAAGTTGCACTCCAGTTTCCAATGAAGTCAGATTTTGATTCCTCTTTTTGACAAGAATAAAAAATCAAAAAAGTCAGAAAAATAAAAGTTGTTTTTTTCATAGCGACTAATTATTGCCAACGGTCTCGGCTATGAGTAGTTGCGTGGTTCAGCGGTTAACTTAGCAAGTATACACCAAACTGAAAATCCGCGAGGATTTTCAGAAGTAGGCGAGAACAAGCAATTACTTATAGCCATTGTTGTGGGTAGTTTTTTATTTTTCACATTCCAACTGTTTCGTAAATATAACTAATTCCAGTTTCGGGATTCTTCAAATATCTCGAACGCTCAAATTCATTCGATTGGTCTTTTGCATAAATCAAATAATTTTGGTCAGGATTAAACCACTTTGGCAATTCAGTCCAAGATTTCCAATCATTTCCGATTGTATCAATTTCAAGTCCATTATACTCAACAAATTCTTCAAACCATTTTTTGTCAGATTTGAATTTTAGGAATAGTTCGTATTCAAGAGTAAAGTGAGGTGATTGATAATATTCTCCTTTAATTAGTTCAATTTCTTTTGGCGGTTCGTTTCCAGACCAATATCTATATGCTTTTTTGGCATCTTTAGTTTCGGTTGAGAAACAGCCAACTAATAGGGTAACAATTCCAATAAGCAATATTTTTTTAATTAGTTTCATTTTTAAAGTCAATAATGCACAAAATATGAGTCCGTTTCCTCTCCGTTATCAACCATTCTAATTCGGACGTCAAATAATTCAGTCAATATTTTTTCTTTGGTCGAGTTGTCAAACTCTTCAAATTCCAACTCCTCAATACGTTCCGAAATTTTGTCTCCGTTATGCCATTTTTCCGCCACAATTTTTTCAATCAGAATATTCAATTCAGGTGAGGGAATTTCCATTTCAGATTTATGCCAAATAAATTCCTGTCGTTCTTCTGGGTCATTTTCGTCATAGATTGCAATTCCGCTTATTGAGTCAACCGTTTCGTTTGTCAATTTAATTTTCTCAACTCCATATAGCTTGAGATAAGATTTTAAAAAATTCAGTCTTTTTGATTCGTTCATTTCGGTTTTCTCAAATTACCCACAACGTTTATGTATAAGAATAGTTGCGGGTTTGTATGCGAGGATTTTCCGAAGGAAAATCAGACGTTACAAACACGCAACGATCTTTGATTAAGCACTAAACCGCAATTATTTTTATACGGTGTTGTGGTGTCGTTTTTTATTCAGATATTTTGGTTCATTAATTTCCTTTTCAAATTCAGTTTGTCGAAAAAATGGCCAAACTCGTTCGTCTCCAAGTTCAATATTTTCAGATTCACTTTCTTCCGCTTTTTTTGGATAAATTCCGAACGTTATTAAACTCAAAATCCATTTAATCGGATTCGAGAATTTTGGGTCTTTCCATTCGTATTCATTGTCAGATTTCAGAAACAGAATAAATCGTTTAATATGATTTTCAGCCTCATCAGTCAATTTGTCTTTTCCTGTGTTTTTGTGTTTTCTCAAATCATCATAACAGTACCAAAAACTATTTTCAACCGCTTTAACTCCTTTGTCATTTGTTGGGTATATTGGTTCAATTCTGTCCATAAACTCAAAGTTTGTTATTCTTCCAGATAGATAATGGCGAAGATTTTCGGCTAATATATTTCTATGACTTCTGTTCATTTTTAGGGTTTCGTTAAATGCACCACAACGGTCTCGGCTATGAGTAGTTGCGTGGGTTAGCGGTTAATTTTGCAAGTACACACCAAACTGAAAATCCGCGAGGATTTTCAGAAGTAGGCGAGAATAAGCAATTACTTATAGCCATTGTTGGCAACTGGCTTTTATTTATTCAGTTCAATTATTCTCTAAATTAATTTAAAAATAGACTTGCTAAAATTGGCAAAATTCCAAAAATGACAAGTCCAACTATTGAAGTCCAATATTGATAATTTTTCTTCTCTTTTTTTATGGTACTAAAAATTATAAAAATAAGACTCAATAAAAGTAAAACTGTTCCTAAAATTCCAAAATAAAATAAGACTTGTGCTGTATTGTCTCCTTCATTAAATATACTTGTATAGCTGATTGTTAAATAGAAGGAAATAATATTAATTATTAAAATCCAAATCATAAAATGGAATGCCCATTTTTTAAAATTTATATTATTCATTTAAGTTAGTTTTTCATTTATTCGGTCAAATTTCTTTTCTCCGAGTTCAGTTTTTATTATTACCGAATTCTGTTCCACAATATTTTTGAATTTCAGAAATTCAGTTTGATTTTCATTCCAAAATTCAGTCGGTAAACTTGAAACAGCGATAAGTAAATCGCCTTCGTAAAAATCACATTCGGTCAAAATATTCCGTTCGAGTTTTTCGAGTGCGATTCCGATTAGATATTCAATTCCGATATTTTGAGAAATCAGAAGTCTTATTTGTTCGTTTGTCAATTCCGCAATACCTATCTTTCGATAGCGATGACATTTTTCAACCAAATCAGTCGGAAATTCGGAAGGGTTTTTCCAAATATCTTTCTCTAATTGTTCGATTGATTTTGTTTCCATATGAGTGATTTCGGCTTGTTGCCAACGGCTCTGTATAAAGTTTGTTGCGTCTGGTTTAGCGTAAAGTTAGCAAATAATCACGGATTAGAAAATTCGCTAGAATTTTCGCAAGTAGGCTAAAAGCTAGCAATAAAATTTATACTTTGTTGTACACTGTAATTTATTTAACAGAATCCTTTACAAATATCTCTTTTTCGAAATAAGTTTTAGAAGTCAAACTGTCTATTCCATTCTCAAAATTCCCATTTGCATATTCGAGCATGTACCCTTTTATGTTCTTTAATCCTGGACTTTCAAAATAATACCCAAATGTCACAAAGTATTTTTGTTCTACATTAGGAAACCATTTTTGATTTACTGTATCTATTGTTAAATTGTAAAAAGTGTCTAGTTTAACCTCATTTTCATTTGAAAAATCAGAGTTAAAATTATTTTTAGATTTACCAATTAAAACCATTAATTGAGAATTTTCTTCTTCAATCAAAGGTGAGCGTAAATAAGCAATAGCTTTCATAGACTCATTGAACTCAACAGTGTCTTTTCTAAAATATATCACATTGTAATTTGTAGCTCTTGTTCCCAAAGTGTCATTTATAAACTCCTTTTGCATAAAAATAGAGTCTTGATTTCTCCATGGTATTGTATCTCCGCTTTTGTTCAAAAACCAAACTCTATTGATTCTTGAATGTCCGTTGATTACAAACCACTCTCTAATTTCCCTCAATTTTCCATTTTTAGAATATAAATTCCATATTCCAAAAGGTTTACCATTTTTTCTGCTTTTTCCTTCTTTAAATATATTTCCATTTTTGTAATAATAAAAAATACTATCGAATTCAGATTTCTTTAAAACTTTTCTATAAATTTTATCAGGTTGTTTTTCGTAAAACTTTAGAATCACATTAGTCAATTTATCAGCTCGTTTATTATTACAAGATAAAATCATAAAAGCTAAAAATAGAAGTGGTAGTAAGTTTCTCATTTATAGTGTACAACGTGGTTGTGTAAGATTAGTTGCGTGTTTCAAGCAACTAATTTACTAGATTAAACACGAACGGCGAAATTCCGAAGGAATTTCCCAAGTGAGCTAAAACTAGCAATTAATTTTACACGGTGTTGCCACACGTAATTATTCAGATTTTTCATTTTTCAAATATTCATAACTATTTTTAAAATACTTTTTTATTGATGGTTTCAAAAAGTTTGAATATTCCGTATTTTCATTTCGCTCATTCGATAACCAAGCCATTGAATAAGCTATTATTTGTTCAGGCAAATATCCAATTCCACTTGATTGCCATCCAAATCCTCCATTTGTTGAAAATTGTGAAAAATTAAATCTTGAATTTCCTATAAAAATTCCAAAACCATAACTTATAGCGGTTAAGTCAGTTAAAAATTCATCATTTTCCTCAATTCGATTTTCTCCTAATAATATCTGGTGAGACAATTCGTGAGAAATTGTTGCAATTAATGAAATAGGATCTTTTAATTGTTGAGTTTCAATTGAGATTATAATACCTTTTTCATTCTTTTCGTAAGTTCCAGCAGCACTTTCCCATTTTCCATTTATGTCAGCAGGAGTTGTTAAAATTGTTCCATTTTCAGATTCTACAATTCCATCTGAAAAAAAATCAAGTTTTATTTCCAAATCTTTGATGCTCATTAATTCCATTGTTCGTTCTAAAATGAATTCAGCATCTTTTTCTGTTTTATCGAAATTCCTGTTGTAAAACTCTTTAGTTGGTTTCACAGTTTTAATTTCCATAAAATGTTCTTTTCCTAATTCAGCTTTTAACCAATTTAAATCTTCATCAATCCAAACTTTGTCTTCTTCTGTAATTGGTAATTTTTTTCTTTTATTCCAGAACATTTTCGTTCAGTTTTTTATGTGTGGCAACTTGTTTATATGCTTATAAAATATCAGTATAGCCGTCTAATTTAATAGACTAAACTGATGTTTTGTAATATTATTTATAACATAGTATTGTCTCCATAAATATAAATTTATTCTATAGTTCATCAAAAGGATTTTTAATGTTTTTCAGACTAGTTTTGCTAACGTGTGTATAAATCATGGTTGTTTTTGGACTGTTATGTCCCAATAACTCTTGTATATATCTAATATCTGTCCCGTTTTCTAATAAATGTGTTGCGAAAGTGTGCCTTAGTGTATGTAATGTGACTTTTTTTGAAATTCTTGTATTCTTCAATGATTTTTTTAAAACAGCTTGAGCACTAGAATTACTATATTTTTTTCCATTTTGCCCCTCAAAAAGGAACACTTTTGGTTTATAGGCTAAATAATATTCTCTAACAAGTTTTAAAAAAGAATATGAAAGTAAAGTATACCTATCTTTTTTACCCTTAGCTTGTCTAATATGAATTAACATTCTTTTACTATCAATATCATTAATTTTTAAATTCAATGCTTCCCCAATTCTAAGCCCACCCGAATAAAGTAAACTTAATAACGTTTTGTGTTTGAGATTTGTAAGATTATTAAAAATTGTCTTTATTTCTTCTGTACTTAGAACTGCAGGTAATTGTTTTTCTTTTTTTGGTCTTTCAATATTAAGTAAATCAACTTCTACTCCCTTAAATAAAAGAAATTTTTTGATTCCGTTAATACATTGATTTTGATAAGACACAGACTTATTTGCTCTAAATATAAAATCGTAGTTAAATTGTTCAATTAATTTTATCGAATAATTTTCAATCTTTTTTAGCAATCCATAACGCAAAAAGAAACTTGTTACTTCTACATAGGTGTTAACAGTATTAGCACTTAACCTTTTTTGTTGTAACCATTTTTTAAATTCAGATAATTCTATGGTTAATTTGTTAGATAGAATAGGTAACTCTAATTTGTAGTTTTCTTCTAAGTGAGGCGTTAATCGTTTTTTTAATTTGTTATAGTTAACAAACCAATTTTTAAGTCGAATATGTTTATATAATAAACTTCTATTATATAAGGAATCTTCAATGTAAAAGCATTTCAAAGTTTTACTCCAAAATACTTCGGGTAGTATGTTTAAATGATTTTTCACTTCCTCACTGAAAGGAAAATGAATCGTAATAACATTTATACCCTTGTGGGTATTACGGAGTAAGGTAATAGATTTCATAGCAAATACTTAGCTAATATAATAAAATAAAAGCGTACTGTTCTATTTTTATGAAAACACAATCAAGATATTATAGTGCAAATAAAAAAAGTTATATATGATTTTTACAGACTTTAATTAAAATATAACATGAAAACCTAAGATACTAGCGGTTTTGTAGAAATTTTATAAACCCGAAGGTCATTGGTTCTTATTTAGTTCTTGCTTATAAAAAAAAGACTCTCATAAAATGAAAGTCTTTTTTTTATTTTAATTGTTTTAGAAAGTCTTTTAAAATCCCTGAGCTATTGTTTCTAACTCACTTTTGTCTATTATAGAAATATCTTTTCCTTTAAATGCAATAATTTTTTTCTTTTTTAAATCAGAAAGTAAACGAATTGCAGACTCGGTAGCTGTACCAATAATATTTGCAATATCTTCTCTAGATAAATGAACATCAATTGCATTTTCTTCGTTAGTGCCAAATTTGGCTTCTAAATTTAAAATAGTTTCAGCTAAACGTTGTTTAACTGTTTTTTGAGCCATATCAACAATAACATTGTCAGCCTTTTTTAAAGAAGTAGCCATGTCTTTTAAAACTCCCATAGAAAAATTAGGGTTTTTTTCTAAGTCTCGTATAATTTCTTCTTTTGGAATAAAACAAACCTCCATGTCATTTAGTGCTATAGCCTTTAAATTGGCTACTTCATCAGAAATTAAACTACGTTCCCCTAACAAATCGCCTTTGGTAACTAAACTTATAATTTGATTTCTTCCATTTTCACTCATTTTAGAGATTTTGCAAATCCCATTTTTAATACAGAAAACCCCATTAATGTGCTCTCCTTCTTCGAAAAGAGCTTCTCCTTTTTTTACAACTTTAGAAGTTTTGCAATTAGACATCCTAACCAACTCTTCTCTACTTAAATGTTTTAAAGAATTAAATTGTCGAATAATGCATTGTTCGCATTTTCCTTCCATATCGAGTTACTGTTTTAGTTATAACAAAGATACCAAAAATGTGATAAATATCATATTTTTAAATATATTCTTATCAGAAATTTGCAAAAGGCAAAAGAGTAAATATGAATTCTACACAATGTTATCACTGTGGTGATTCTTGTGATGATAACTTAATACAATTTGATGAAAAATCTTTTTGTTGTAACGGTTGTAAAACGGTCTACGAGATTTTTTCTGATAATGATTTAACTTGTTATTACGATTTTCAAGACAGTCCAGGAGCAATTCCTACTGAAATTCAAGGAAAATACGATTTCTTAGAATCATCAGAAATTGCAGATAAATTATTGGATTTTAATGATGGTAATACGCAAATAGTTACCTTGTATATACCCCATATTCATTGTAGTTCTTGTATTTGGGTATTAGAGAATTTGCATAAATTAAATCCAAAAATTACTGCTTCTCAAGTTGATTTTCCAAAGAAAAAAGTTAGAATAACCTTTGGCTCAGATAAAACCTCTTTGAAAGAAATTGTGTTGCTGTTAAGCGCTATTGGTTATGAACCTTATATTAGTTTAGAGGATTATGAAGGCGGAAAAAAAGCAGTAGATAGAAGCTTAATTTATAAGTTAGGTATTGCAGGTTTTGCCTTTGGTAACGTAATGTTTCTCTCTTTTCCTGAATATTTTGAAGTTGATGGTTTTTGGTTAGAAAAATATAAAAACGTCTTTAGATGGCTGATGTTTGCATTTTCTTTACCTGTAGTTTTTTATGCTGGGAAAGACTATTTTATATCTGCTTTTAAAGGATTAAGCTCTAAAATTTTAAATATTGATGTTCCTATAGCTTTAGGGATTTTTGTTTTGTTTATTAGAAGTACATTCGAAATTATTTTTGATTTAGGAACAGGTTTTTTTGATAGCCTAACAGGATTAGTTTTTTTCTTACTATTAGGAAAATTCTTTCAGCAAAAGACCTATAATTTTCTTTCTTTTGAGCGCGACTATAAATCCTATTTTCCAATAGCAGTTACAAGAATTAAAGAAAATAAAGAAGAGAATATTCAGGTCTATAATATTGAAAAAGGAGATAGATTACTAATCAGAAATCAAGAATTGATTCCGGTAGATGGAATTTTAATCAGTGAGAATGCAGCCATAGATTACAGTTTTGTTACAGGAGAGGCAGAACCGGTTCAAAAAAAATCTGGCGATAAATTATTTGCTGGGGGTAAACAACTCTCTGGAGTTATAGAAATGGAAGTTTTAGTATCAGTTTCACAAAGTTATTTAACGCAGCTATGGAGTAATGATGTTTTTCAGAAAAATAAAGAATCTCATTTTAAAACTATAACAGATAATATTAGTAAAAACTTTACCATTATTGTTTTAGCAATTGCTTTTATTTCTACTGCTTTCTGGTTGTATTTCGATGCTTCTAAAGCATTAAATGTATTTACAGCAGTTTTAATTATCGCTTGTCCTTGTGCAATTGCACTAGCAGCACCATTTACTCTTGGAAACATGTTGCGTATTTTTGGAAAGCAAAAATTTTATTTAAAAAATGCAACTGTTGTAGAACAATTAGCAGCAATAAATAGTATTATTTTCGATAAAACAGGAACGTTAACCACAAGCAAAGAAAGTAAAATTTCTTATCATGGAATTGCCTTAAATCAGCAAGAGAAAAGCATTTTAAAAAGTTCTTTAAGAGCATCTAATCATCCATTAAGTAGAACATTATATCATACTTTTCAAGATGCAGAAATACTTACTATTTCTGATTACCAAGAAATTGTAGGCAAAGGCATTCAAGTTTCTTACAATGGAGTTAACCTAAAATTAGGTTCATCATCTTTTGTAAATAATCAACAAGAACAATCAGTCCTAGATACGGCAGTTCATATCAGTTTTAATAATCAATATAAAGGAAAATTTATATTTAAAAATTCGTATCGAAAAGGCGTAAAATCTCTATTCGATGTTTTGCAAAATAATTACGATTTGTCTGTAGTTTCTGGAGATAATGAAGGGGAAATAAAATTTTTACAAGAAAATTTACCTAAAGGAACCGATTTGTTATTTAATCAAAAACCTGAAGATAAATTGAATGTTGTAGCCAGTTTACAGCAAAATAATAAAAAAGTAATGATGATTGGTGATGGCTTAAATGATGCTGGTGCATTAGCACAGAGTGATGTTGGTATTGCGCTATCAGAAAACATTAATGTATTTTCACCTGCTTGTGATGGAATTTTAGATGCATCAAAATTTAACAAAATAGAAACTTTTATTAAAGCCTCGAAAAAAGCAATTACTATTATAAAATACTGTTTTATCTTGTCTTTGTGTTATAATGTTGTGGGCTTGTATTTTGCGGTAACCGGTCAATTAATGCCAGTTATTGCAGCAATTTTAATGCCATTAAGTTCTATAAGTATTGTTGTTTTTACAACAATTTCTACCAATGTATTGGGTAACAAAATAAAATAAGAATTATGAAAGTAACATCATTTTTAGAAAATATAAAATTTAATGATTTAAAACCTGCTTTATCACTTATGTTAGATACAGATTTTTCTAAAGAAATTAGAATTGTGTTTAAAAAAGGACAAGTTATGGAAGATCATCAAGCACCATTTGCAATTATTGTTCAGGTAATACAAGGTGCAATTGATTTTGGGGTAAATAATGAAACTATTGTTTTAAAATCAGGAGATATCATCTCTTTAAAACCTCAGATAGTTCATAATTTAAATGCTTTAGAAGATAGTATTGTTAGATTAACATTATCTAAAACAGATAAGATTAAGAGAGTAGAAAAAGTGATTAACAAATAAAAATCATAGAAAATGAGTATTCATATTAAAGCTAAAAAGGGAGAAATTGCAGAAACAGTTTTGTTGCCAGGAGATCCAATGAGAGCAAAATGGATAGCAGATTTTTTTCTAAAAGATATTATTCAGTATAACGATGTTCGAGGAATGTTAGGTTATACCGGAACTTACAAAGGTAAAAGAATCTCGGTGCAAGGAACAGGAATGGGAATTCCGTCAACATTAATTTACTGTACAGAGTTAATTACAGAATATAAAGTAAAAAACTTAATCCGTGTTGGTTCTGCGGGTTCCTATCAAAAAAATGTAAAAATTAGAGATATTGTTTTAGCAATGGCAGCTTCTACAAATTCTGGATTAAATACCATCCGTTTTAACGGAGCAGACTTTGCACCAACTGCTAGTTTTAAATTGTTCCAAAAAGCTATTGAAGTTGCAAAAGAGAAAAATATTCCTGTAAAAGCGGGAGGAATTTTAAGTTCTGATGAATTTTATGCAGATGATTTTGAGAGCTATAAAAAATGGGCAGATTATGGGGTATTGTGTGTAGAAATGGAAACCTCTGGATTATATACAGTAGCTGCAAAACACAATGTTAATGCCTTATCAATTTTAACCATTTCTGATAGTTTGGTAACAAAAGAAAGAACTACTGCAGAAGAAAGAGAACAGACGTTTAAAGAAATGATAGAAATTGCTTTAGAATTGACTTAGTATAATGTATACCTCCTTTAACGCTGTCGAGCGGTAAATTTAGGCTTTACTGCGTTCCACCTGACAAAATGATAAACAAAATGAAAACATCGTTAGTACAAAAATATAACATTCCAGGACCAAGATATACCAGTTATCCAACAGTGCCTTATTGGAATAAAGACGGAATTGAGGACCAAGATTGGATTAAATCTTTTCAAGCTTCTTTTACAGAAAGTAATCAATCAGAAGGCATTAGTGTTTACATTCATTTGCCTTTTTGTGAGAGTTTGTGTACATTTTGTGCGTGCCATAAGCATATTACTAAACGTCATGAAGTTGAAGAAATGTACATAGAAACCGTATTAAAAGAATGGCAGCTATATGTTGAGATGTTAGAAGAAACTCCAATAATTAAAGAATTGCATTTAGGCGGAGGAACACCAACTTTTTTCTCAAAAGAAAACTTACAATTCTTGATGGATGGCATTTTTAAATTGTCTAATAAGCATTCTGAAGCAGAATTTAGTTTTGAGGGGCATCCAAACAATACCACAAAAGCACAATTACAAACTTTGTTTAATTGTGGTTTTACCAGAGTCAGTTTTGGAGTACAAGATTATAATGAAAAAGTACAGAAAGCTATTCATAGAATTCAACCTTTCGAAGCAGTTGAGAAAGTAACGAAATGGTCCAGAGAAATTGGATACACTTCTGTAAGTCACGATTTAATTTTTGGGTTGCCATTTCAAACCAAAGAAAATGTTATTCACACAATTAACAAAACTAAAGAACTGCAACCAGATCGAATTTCATTTTACAGTTATGCACACGTACCTTGGGTAAAAGGTGTTGGTCAAAGAGGTTTTAATGAAAACGATTTGCCAAAAAATGATGAAAAAAGAGAACTTTACGAAATAGGAAAACAACTCTTTGCAGAATTAGGTTATGTGGAAATAGGGATGGACCATTTTGCTTTAAAAACGGATAGCTTATACCAAGCAACAATTAATAAAACTTTGCATCGAAATTTTATGGGTTACACAGCCAATAAAACAAAATTAATGATTGGTTTGGGAATGTCTGCCATTTCAGATTCTTGGTATGCATTTGCACAAAATGTAAAAACGGTAAAAGAATATCAAAAAATGGTGAACGAAGGTAAATTACCCATTTTTAGAGGGCATCTATTATCTAAAGAAGACCAGGTTATTAGAAAACATATTTTAAATATTATGTGTCATTTTTCTACTTCATGGAAAGAAGATATAATGAAAATAAATAATATTGAAAAACATATTGGTTTATTAAAAGAAATGGTACAAGATGGATTGGTAGAAGTTAGACAAAATTCATTGACTGTTCCAGAAAAGGCAAGACCTTATGTAAGAAATATTTGTATGGCTTTTGATTTACATCTGTTAAAAAACAAACCAAAAACACAATTATTTTCAATGACTATTTAACAAATTATTAAGATATTTAAGAATTATGACATTTGTCATATTTTTAGAAATAAACCAATATTATTTTTGGACAATTAATTATCAGGCAAGATATGAGCGTAATATACCTACTACTTTCTATAAGTATTATTGTAGCAATAGCTTTTTTTATAATATTCATCCTTTCTACAAAGAGAGGTCAATATGATGATATGTACACACCATCTGTACGTATGCTGTTTGATGATGAATTGGTAAAAGAGAAAAAAGAAACTAACTAAACAGAATTAAATTTAAGTAAATTATGGAAATGCAACAATTTTATTACGACAATAAGATCGTAAAAAATTTCATCTACGCTACCTTACTTTGGGGTATTGTAGGGTTCACTGTAGGTTTATTATTGGCCTTAATGTTTTTATTCCCAAATTTAACCGACGGAATTTCATGGTTAAGTTTTGGTCGTTTAAGACCTTTACATACCAATGCAGTAATTTTTGCTTTTGTTGGTAACGCAATGTATGCAGGTGTTTATTACTCTTTGCAACGATTGTTAAAAACAAGAATGGCAAGTGATTTTTTAAGTAAGTTCAATTTTTGGGGTTGGCAAATCATAATTGTAGCTGCTGCAATTACTTTACCATTAGGTTATACAACATCTAAAGAGTATGCCGAATTAGAATGGCCGATAGATATTGCCATTGCTTTAGTTTGGGTAGCTTTTGGTGTAAATATGATTTGGACTATACTAAAAAGAAGACAACGTCATTTGTATGTGGCCGTTTGGTTTTACTTAGCCACTTTTGTAACTGTTGCAGTTTTACATATTTTTAATAGTTTAGAATTACCAGTAAGTGCATTAAAAAGTTATTCAGTATATGCAGGTGTTCAAGATGCTCTGGTACAATGGTGGTATGGGCATAATGCTGTAGCGTTTTTCTTAACAACACCATTTTTAGGGTTAATGTATTATTTTGTACCTAAAGCAGCTAATAGACCGGTGTATTCTTATAGACTATCTATTGTTCACTTTTGGTCTTTAATATTTATCTACATTTGGGCAGGGCCTCACCACTTATTGTACACAGCTCTACCAGATTGGGCACAAAACTTAGGAGTTGCATTTTCTGTAATGTTAATTGCTCCATCTTGGGGTGGTATGATTAATGGTCTATTAACTTTAAGAGGCGCTTGGGATAAAGTAAGAACAGACCCTACCTTAAAATTTATGGTAGTTGCAATTACAGGTTATGGTATGGCAACTTTTGAAGGGCCAATGCTGTCACTTAAAAATGTAAATGCAATTGCTCACTTTAGCGATTGGATTATCGCTCACGTTCACGTTGGTGCATTAGCTTGGAACGGGTTTTTAACTTTTGGTATGTTATATTGGTTAATTCCAAGAATGTTTAAAACAAAATTGTATTCTACTGCCTTGGCCAATTTCCACTTCTGGATAGGTACTTTAGGTATCATTATGTATGCACTACCAATGTATGTAGCAGGATTTGTTCAAGCTTCTATGTGGAAACAATTCAATCCTGATGGCTCTCTAACTTATGGTAACTTCTTAGAAACCGTAAATGAAATCATCCCAATGTATTGGATGAGAGCTATTGGTGGTACTATGTTTATTATTGGTGCAATTGTAATGTTGTACAATGTTGTAAAAACTGTTAAATCTGGTGTTGGTGTTACTGATGAATTGGCTGAAGCTGCTGCTTTAACTAAAGTACCTAAATACAGAACTAAAGGAGAAGGTTGGCACACTTGGATCGAAAGAAAACCAATTAAATTAACCATTTACGCTACTATTGCAATTTTAATAGGGGGTGTAGTTCAGATTATTCCAACATTATTAGTCGAATCTAATATTCCAACTATTAGCAGTGTAAAACCTTATACACCATTAGAATTGGAAGGACGTGATTTATATATCCGAGAAGGATGTGTGGGATGTCACTCTCAAATGGTAAGACCTTTTAGGAGCGAGGTAGAACGTTATGGAGAATATTCTAAAGCAGGTGAATTTGTTTATGATCATCCATTCTTATGGGGAAGTAAACGTACCGGTCCAGATTTACATAGAGTTGGTCAGAAGTATAATGATAGTTGGCACTTGAATCACATGTATGACCCACAAAGTACCTCACCTGGTTCTATTATGCCATCTTACAAATGGTTGATTAGAAACAAGCTAGATAAATCGGATACAGAAAGCAAAATGAAAGCAATGGTAACTTTAGGTGTTCCTTATACAGAAGAAGATATAGCCAACGCACAACAAAGCATGTTAGAACAAGGAGCGAAAATTGAAAAGAACTTACATGATGACCCAGATTTTGCTAAGAATTATCAAGCTGATAAGAAATATGCTAAAGATAATGGCGAAGAGTTTGTTGAAATGAAAAACAGAGAGATTGTTGCCATTATTGCTTACATACAACGTTTAGGAACTGATATCAAAGTAAAAGACGAACAAAAACTTTCTAAAAAATAAGATCATGTTAAAATTTGTAAAAAATCATATGGAAAGTATCACCGGTATAGAAATATATCCGATGATATCATTAGTCATTTTCTTTACTTTTTTTGTAGCCTTATTTTGGTGGGTTTTTACAGCAAAAAAAGAATATATAAAAACGGTAAGTAAATTACCATTAGATCATTAAAAATACAATACAATGAAAAAATCCTTTCAATCTATAATATATATAACCTTTGTAATTGTTACGTTTATTGCGCTTGCAAAGTCGTTTATGGTGTACGAAAACCCATTTGATGTGTATGAGAATCCATTAGTTTGGTTAGCGCTTATCGGATTTATTTTGGTAATCGTATTAAAAGAAATGGTAAATACAATTGCTTATAATAAAGCAAAAGAACTTCAAAATGAAAAAGACGGAATTGTTCCTGAAGAATCGAATGCTTGGATAAAGAGATTATTAAAATCTTGGACGAAAGCAAAAGATATCGAAGAAGAAGAAGAAATTGTATTAGATCATAATTACGATGGAATTAGAGAATTAGATAATTCGCTTCCACCATGGTGGGTATACATGTTTTATGCAACAATTGTTTTTGCTGTTGTGTATTTGGTAAGATTTCATGTTTTAGATGGAGACAATCAAACTATAGAATATAATAAAGCAGTTGCAGAGGCAAAGGCAGAATTAAAAAAATATAGAGAAAATGCTCCAGCAGATTTAATCACTGCAGATAATGTAACCTTATTAACAGATGACAAAGATTTAGGTAGAGGTAAGGCCGTTTTTAAATTAAACTGTGCGTCTTGTCATTTAGAAGATGGAGGCGGTTCTATTGGGCCAAATCTAACAGATGAGTATTGGATTTTAGGCGGGGGGATCAAAAATGTTTTCAAAACGATCCATGATGGAGGTAGAGATGGTAAAGGGATGATTGCTTGGAATAAAACCTTGAAAGCAGTAGATATTGCCAAGGTAGCAAGTTATGTTATTTCTTTACAAGGAACAACACCTGCTAACCCTAAAGCTCCACAAGGAGAAAAATGGGTAGAAGAATAGACTAAATAATATAAATAATAAAGAAAATATTATTTTCAATTTTATTGACAATGGAAACGCCCAAGGACGAACAATTTAGAGACAGTATTGCTACTGTAAATCAAGAAGGTAAGCGTTCTTGGGTTTTTCCAAAAAAGCCAAGTGGTAAATTTTACAAGTATAGAAGTTATGTAAGTTACTTTCTGCTTTTTATTTTATTAAGTTCTCCTTTCATTAAAATTAATGGAAATCAGTTTTTACTTTTTAATGTTTTAGAACGTAAGTTTAATATTTTCGGATTTCCGTTTTGGCCGCAAGATTTTCATTTGCTAGTCATTTCGATGATAATTGGAGTGGTTTTTATCATTCTTTTTACTGTAGTTTTTGGACGAATTTTTTGTGGATGGATTTGCCCACAAACCATTTTTTTAGAAATGGTTTTTCGTAAAATAGAATATTGGATTGATGGAGATAGAGGAAAACAAATAAGGTTAAATAAACAACCTTGGAATGCAGAGAAAATTAGAAAAAGACTTTTAAAGTGGTTTATTTTCTTTGTAATTTCTTTTCTAATTGCCAATGTTTTTTTAGCCTATTTAATTGGCGGTGATACGTTGATAAGTTATATTACAGGTAATCCTTTAGATAATATTAGTACATTAATTTCACTAATTATCTTTACTTGTGTGTTCTATTTTGTATTTGCTTGGTTTAGAGAACAAGTTTGTATTATTGCTTGTCCATATGGAAGATTACAAGGGGTGTTATTAGACAACAAAACCATAAATGTAGCTTACGATTATAAACGAGGAGAAGGAGAAAAAGGAAGAGCAAAATTTCGAAAAAATGAAGATAGAGCTTCTGTAGGAAAAGGTGATTGTATCGATTGTAAGCAATGTGTGGTTGTTTGTCCTACAGGAATTGACATTAGAAACGGTACTCAATTAGAGTGTGTAAATTGTACAGCTTGTATTGATGAATGTGACCATATGATGGAAAGTGTAGGCTTACCAAAAGGCTTAATTAGATATGCTAGTGAAGACAATATTGACAAGAAAAAACCTTTCAAATTGTCTCCAAGAATGAAAGGCTATTCTGCTGTACTTTTTATTTTAGTTGGTATTTTAATAGGGATGTTGTTTTTACGAAATGATGTAGAAGCAACTATTTTAAGATTACCAGGACAATTATATCAGCATAAAGAAAATAATATTATTAGCAATGTGTACACCTATAAAGTGATTAATAAAACCACAAAAGATATTGCTGATGTGAGTTATAAAATATTATCTCATAAAGGAACAATTAAGTTAGTTTCAAATCACAATTTTAAAGTTCCAAAACAAGGATTGGCAGAAGGTACTTTATTTATTGAGCTAAATGCATCAGCTATAAAAGGCGATAAAGAAAAATTAGAAATAGGTGTTTTTAGTGGTGACAAATTAATCGAAACAACGATAACTAACTTTTTAGGACCTAGAAGTTATAAGTAGTTTCGTTGGAAGTTTGAAACTGGAAGGAGCGAGTTATTAATAAAATAGAATGTTTTTGTCGTTTCGACGTTAGGAGAAATCTTGAAGGCATTTAGAGTAAAATTTAGATTATGAAATTTAATTGGGGAACAGGTATTGCATTGGCTATTGTAGGTTTTATAAGCTTTATAATGTATTTTGTAATTACCATGAGTACAGATAATACCTATAGTCATGATCTGGTTACAGACAAATATTATCAGCAAGAATTAAAATATCAAAATGAAATTGACGCTACAAAAAATGCAAAAGCTTTAAAGAAAAACATTACTTTAAACAGAATACCAGAAGGTTTGCAGATAATATTCCCCCCTAATTTTATACCTGAAAAAATTAAAGGCAAAGTGTTCCTGTATAGACCATCTAATAAACAATTAGATTTCGAAATGCCTATTTCGATAACTAATACATATTTGCTCGTGCCTGAGAAACGTTTGTTAGATGGTCGTTGGAACATAACAGTTTCTTGGAACTATAAAAATACACCTTATTTATTTAAAAAAGAATTGAACTTTTAATGTTTCTATCGGCAATTATTTTTGGATTATTGGGTAGCTTCCATTGTATCGGAATGTGTGGTCCTATTGCCTTTATGCTACCAATTGATAGACATCATAAATCCAAAGGAATTTTTCAAATATTAAGTTATCATTTAGGAAGATTATTTACCTACAGTTTAATAGGTTTACTTTTTGGTTTGTTAGGAAAAGGTTTTTATTTCTTCGGATTTCAGCAACAACTCTCTATAATTGTTGGAATTAGTATGATTTTAGTAATCCTTTTTCCAAAGTTTTTTTCTAAAATAAATTTTTCGAAAGGAATAAATAAAATCATTTTTAAAGTTAAGAATGCTTTAGGAAAAGAATTGAAAAAGAAAAGAAACGATACTTTTTTTATTATTGGTTTTTTAAACGGTTTCTTACCTTGTGGGTTAGTCTATATGGCAGTTTTTGGAGCCCTAGCAACAACAAATGCTTTTGAAGGTAGTATGTATATGTTCTTGTTTGGATTAGGAACTATTCCGTTAATGACAGCAGTTGTCTTTTTAGGAAATTTTACCAAAGCTACTTTTAGAAAAAAAATACAAAGTGTTATTCCAGTTGTTGTTGTTTTTATTGGAGTATTGTTTGTACTAAGAGGTTTAGGGTTGGGTATTCCTTATATTTCTCCAGAACCTGTTCTCGATTTGGTTTCTTCAGTAAAACCTTGCCATAATTAAACCTAGTAATAAGTTAAGAGTCCTATTTAATGTTTTAAAGAATTTGTTTATTGGTGTACAATATAATCCTAGGGTTATAGTTAAATAAAATAGTGTTAATACTTTTAGTATAAACGCCATTATTATTTGAAAAATAATATATTTGGTGTTTGATAAATATTTTGGTCTTTAATGAGGGTAATATACTTCCGTTTTGTTTTAATTTTTGCTGTTTTTTTTGTCAGTAAATCCAGTTCTCAAGAAACTTTACCTATTTATCAAGATTATTTATCAGATAACGTTTATTTAATCCATCCTTCTGCAGCAGGTATAGGAAATTCTAGTAAATTAAGATTAACAGCAAGACAACAATGGGCAGGTATACCCAATGCTCCTGCATTACAAACATTAAGTTACCACTCAAAGGTTGGCGAGTACTCTAATGCCGCATATGGGCTTGTTTTGTTTAATGATAAAAATGGATTTCATTCTCAAAAAGGAATTCAAGGAACATATGCATACCATCTTCCCATGGGAAATGGGAAATTGTTTAATCAATTATCATTTGGTTTATCTTTTACTTTTGTTCAGAATCAATCGGATCAAAGATCTTTTTTTGGTGATAGACCTAATGTAATAAATCAGATAATACAAAGTACAAGCTATTACAATGCAGATTTTAGCGTTGCCTATCATTTAGATGGATTTTCATCTTATTTTACAGTAAAAAATTTATTTTTAACAGCTAAAAATAGCCTAAACGTTCAAGAAACTTTAGATTTAAAAAATTATGTTCTTTCTGCTGGATATTTTTTTGGTGAAGGCAGATTTATACAACTAGAACCCTCTATTATGATTCAGTTAAGAGAAGGTACAGGAGATAGAATTGCTGATATAAATCTTAAAGCTTATAAAAAAATTGGGAATTCTAGTATTTGGGCCGCATTATCTTACAGAAAATACTTTGAAAGTAATTCAATAGAAAACTCAAAATTTATTACACCTATTATTGGGTTGAATTATAAAAATCTTATGTTTTCTTATACCTACACAAGACAATTAAATGATGTTGTTTTAACAAGTTCTGGCTTTCATCAAGTTTCTTTAGGAATAAATCTTAAAACTACAGCACCACGAGCTGCCGCTTGTCCGAATATAAATTCGAACTTTGGAGGTTTTTAAAACTTTAGTTCTTCAATTATAATATTTTCTATACCTTTTTTATTAATAAGTTTTTCTAAAACTTGTTTTTGTTTATTAATAAAGAAATGATGAGTGCCATTTTTTTTAGAAAAGTGAATTAATTTATTTTTCTCTAAAATAAATTTTGTTTGTTTGGCAACAGCTTCACCAGAATCAATGATTTTAATTTTATTACCTACAATTTTTCTAATTTGTGGAATTAAATATGGATAGTGAGTGCAACCTAAGACGAGGCAATCTATATTTTGATGAAGTAAAGGTTTTAAATATTTAAGAAGTAGGGTATTCATTTCTTTTGAGTTTAGTTTTCCCGATTCAATTAACTCTACTAAACCCTTACCAACTATTTCTTTGCGTATAATTTTTTGATCTAATGCATTGGATGTTTTCTCGAATAATTCGCTATTAAGAGTCCCTTTTGTAGCTAAAATACCAATAATGTTTGTTTTTGTTTTTAGTGCTGCAGGTTTTATTGCTGGTTCAATACCTATAAACGGGACTTTGTATTTTTCTCTTAAAACTTTAATAGCATTTGTTGTAGCAGTATTGCAAGCAACAACGATTAACTTGCAATTTTTATCAAGTAAATACTCCGTGTTTTTTATCGATAACTGAATAATTTCATCCTTGTTTTTTTCTCCATAAGGTGCGTTAAAGCTATCGGAAAGATAAATCGTATTTTCAGAAGGAAGTAGTGCATTTATTTCTTTCCAGATAGAAGTTCCGCCAACTCCAGAATCAAAAATGCCAATAGGGTTATTCATCATAGTGTAAAAATAAAAAAACCTACTGATTTCAGTAGGTTTAGTTTGTTTTATTAAAAATTTTAAATTAGAAACCTAATTTTGCTTTTACAGCATTGTATAAATCTTCTCCTTTTTTAACTAATAAACCCTTTCCTGGTGATGCATCCAAAACATATGATACACCTTTAGCAGCAGCAACTTCTTCGATAGCAGTTTGAGCTTTTTTAATGATTGGTCCTAAACCATCATTTTGTTTCTTTTGCATTTCTTGATATGCTAATTGTCTAGCTTGCTCGTATTTAGATCTATCTTGTTGAACTTCTAAAGCTCTCTTTTCGTTAGTCTCTTTAGTTTGTGTATTTTGTTCTGCAGTATATTTTTTCATTTTGGCATCTAACTTTTTTGCCATTCCTTCAATTTCTGCTTGATAAGTTTTACCCAATTTTTCAACATCAAGTTTTAAAGCTTTTGTTTGAGGCATTTCAGCTACTAATTTTTCAAAGTCTATATGACCTATTTTTTGTGCATTTGCAACACCAGCAACACCTAAAGTAAATACAGCGATTAATAGTAACGTTTTAAAATTTTTCATTCTTGTTTTAATTTAATTATTATTCTTGTCTTTTTTTTCTTGTTCTTTCTTCTTTCTCAAAGCTTCTTTTTTCTCTCTTAAAATTCTTCTTTTTTCTTCTCTTTGTTTTAAAAGCTTTTTTCTTCTTTCTTCTATTAATTTTTTCTTAGCTTCTTTATCTGCAATTTTTTTAGCTTTAGCATCTTCTATTTTTTTAACTGCAGTTTTTTGTTTTTCTGTTAATTCTTTCTTTGGACTAGCTTTTTTAACATTCTTTTTCGATTTCTTTTGCTCGTTTTTTTTGTTTATTAATCGCGTTCTATCAATGGTCGATAAAACAAGGTCGCTAATATCGTATTTTTTATTCGAATAAAGCATTACTAAATCACTTGTTTTATCGAATACGAAATCATATTTTTTTCTTTTGGAAATACTTTGAATCGCATTATAAACTTGATCTTGAATTGGTTGAACCAATTGCTTTCTTACTTGAAATAAATCTCCTTTTGGACCAAAATATAACGACTCTAGCCTTCTAAGTTCTACTTGTTTTAAAGAAATTTCTTCTTCTTTTTCTTCAATTAAATCTTTCGTAAGAATTGCTTTTTCATTGGCTAAATCTGTCTTTAGAACTTCGATATGCCTTTGTTGATCATCTAACTTTTTTCTCCATTTTGCTATTTTACCATCAAGTGTGTTTTGAGCCTCTAGATATTCTGGAACATTTTCTAAAATATATTCCATATCTATATAAGCGATTAATTGCTTTTTCTGAGACCAAAATACGGTTACAGTAAATAAAAGAACGAGGGTTAAAATTGTTTTTTTCATTTGTATAATATGTGTTTAGAAAAAACCGTGCCAAAAAAACTTTAGCATTACAAATGTACAGTTTTCTTAGAATTGTCTTCCAATAATAAAATGCGTTTGCCAACCAGATTTTACATTTTGCCCAGGTAAAGGATCAAAACCATGTGCAAAGTCTATCCCTAATAAACCAAAAGCAGGCATAAATATTCTTACACCTAATCCAGCAGAACGTTTTAATTCAAACGGATTATATGTCTTAAAATTGTCATATGAGTTACCAGCTTCTAAAAAACCTAAAGTATATATAGAAGCAGAAGGTGCATCTGAAATAGAATATCTTAGTTCTAACTGAAATTTATTATAAATCGTTCCACCATCTATAGAAGATAACCTGTTATTCTCATATCCTCTCAAACCAACTACTTCTCTACCATCTAATTGAAACGCAGCAATACCATCTCCACCAACAAAATAACGTTCAAAAGGAGAATAACCTAGTTCTGAGTTGTAGAAACCGAGGTATCCCATTTCAGCATTAGTCATTAAAACTAATTTATCTGTAAATGAAGTGTACCATTTCCCTTTTGCGTTAAACTTGTAGTATTCTAACCATTTGTATTTTTCTTCAGTATCTAAATTTGAGTAATCTTTATTATTTACCAAAGAGTAAGGAAAAGTTGCTTTTACACCAAAAGAAAATTCTGAACCATAGGTTGGGAATATTAAACTTGGACCAGCAGAGTTTCTCGAAATATTGGCACTGTATGATAAGTTATTCAAAGTTCCTTGGCTTAAAACATCTGCTCCAACTCTAAATCCGTAGTTTTTTAATCTAAAACTTTGATATGCTATTGTTTGAGATAATTGAAAATAGTCATCAGGCCATTTTAAACGTTGACCTAAGCCAACAGAAGCTCCAATAATACCTAAACTTCTACTGCGATCTACATCAAAGGTTTGAGGGTTAAGTTGATACTGGTTTGATGAATAAACAGAAAACGATAAAGACTTAGGTTTTTTACCTCCTAACCAAGGCTCTGTAAAAGAAAAACTATAAGTACTAAATGTTCTACTGGTTTGTAATCGAAGCGATAATGCTTGTCCATCACCCATAGGTAATGGTTTGTATGCTTCTTTGTTAAAAATATCTTTAATAGAAAAATTATTAAAAGATAAACCTAAAGTTCCAATAAAAGAACCTCCACCATAACCTCCTTGTAGTTCTATTTGACTACCTCCTTTTTCTGTCACTGTAAAGTCGATATCTGTTGTTTTGTTTTGATAATCTGGTAAAACATCTGGTGTTACATTTTGGTCAAAGAAACCTAATTGACCAATTTCTCTAATCGATCTAATAATAGCACTTCTACTGAATAAATCTCCAGGTTTAACTCTTAATTCTCTAAAAATTACATGGTCATTTGTTTTATCGTTTCCAGAAACAGTAACTTTTCTTATGCGTGCTTTTTCATCTTCTCGTATTCTAATTTCTACAGTAATAGAATCGTTTTTTACTTTTGTTTCTACCGCATTAATTGTTGAGAAAAGAAAACCATTGTTTTGATACAGAGTAGATATATCTTGCGAATTTGGAGAACCATCACCTTGAACACGTTCTTTTAAAACAGCACCATTATATATATCTCCTTTTTGTATTTTAAGAAGACTACTTAGTTCTTCGTCTGTATATTCTTTATTTCCTACAAAAAGAATTTCAGAAAAACGATATTGTCTACCTTCTTCAAGTTCTATATTAATGTTAATCGTGTTGTCATCATTCCAAGAAATATTATCACTTAAAATACGAGCATCTCTATAACCTAGTCTACTATATTTATCCAATATACTTTCTAAGTCTGTTTGGTAGTTTTCTTCTATATATTTCGAGCCTTTCCAAAAACGCCCTATAAATTTTTCTTTTGTATTAGACATTGCTTTTCTAAGTTTTTTATCACTTAGAGCTTTGTTCCCTTTAAAGAAAATGTCTTTAATTTTTATTTTTCTCCCTTTGTCTACATGTATAGACATTTTAACTGTATTAATGTCTGTAGTATCAGCTTTTAAATCTAGATTTACTTTAGTTTTTAGGAACCCTTTATCGGTATATTTTTTTATGATGTAATTCTTGGTAGTTACCACTAAGTTGTCAGTAACCATGACCCCTTTTTTAAGTTCTGTTTCTTTTAAGATGTCTTTTGTTTTACCCTTTTTTAAACCTGTAAGTTTCACATCACTAAGTTGAGGCAATTCTAAAACATTAAATTGAAGATAAACAGAGTTACCGTCCATTTTTGCCAAATAAACATCTACACTACTAAATTGTTTACTTTCATAAAGTTTTTTTATAGCACTAGTAAGTTTATCTCCTGGTAGTTTTATTACTTGACCAATTCTAAGTCCTGTAAAAACCCTAACAGTTTCTTCGCTAAATTTCTTTAAACCAGTTACCGAAATACCACCTAAAATATATTCTTTACCTTTTTGATAAGATATATTCTTAATTGTGTCTTTTTGTACTTGAGCATTTACATTTAAAGTAAAAAATAATAGTAAAAGCACTATAGCCGCAGAAGGTAATTTTTTTAAAAAATTATTCTGTAATTTGTTCACTTGTTTTTCCAAATCTTCGTTCTCTATTCTGGTAATCAATAATTGCATCATAAAAATGCTCTTGTCTAAAATCTGGCCAAAGTACATCGGTAAAATATAATTCGGCATAAGCCATTTGCCATAATAAAAAGTTACTAATACGTTGTTCTCCGCTAGTTCTAATCATTAAATCAACTTCGGGCAAATTAAATGTATATAAATGGTTATTTATAGTATTTTCATTAATTTCTTCTAAATTAAGCTCTTTATTAACAACTTTTTTAGATATGTTTTTAATAGCGTTAACAATTTCTTCTCTTGAACCATAGCTTAAAGCTAGTGTTAAAGTAATTGTAGTATTGTTTTTTGTCTTTTTAATGACATCAAATAATGTATTTTGTGCTTTTTTAGGTAAGCTATCTGTATTTCCTATAGAATTAACAATAACTCCGTTTTTTTGAAAAGTAGGCAGTTCTTTTTTGAGAGAATCAATAAGTAAGCTCATAAGTGCGTCTACTTCTCTTTTAGGTCTTTTCCAGTTTTCTGTTGAAAAAGCATATAAAGTTATAGCGCTAACACCGATTTCTGCTGCAGTTTCTACAGATTCTCTAACAGCAGTTAAGGCGTTTCTATGACCAAAAATTCTGTTCATACCTTTACCTTTAGCCCAACGCCCATTACCATCCATAATAATGGCAACATGTTTTGGAACTCTTTGTAAATCGATGAGTAGTTTTTTATCCATAAATTAAAATCCGTCTTTATAACATGCAGGTCTTCCAAAAGTATAAATTAAAGAGAACCCAGTAAACATATACCAATCATTTCCAGTACCTTCTACATTTACATTAGGAGTACTGTTGTTTACGAAATCTAAATCATCTACAAAAGTATATCTAAATTTGGTTTCAATGGCAAATGCGAGTTTTCGATATAATTTAGATTTAAATCCAATTCCTAATGGAAGAGCTATTGAGCTTTTATTACCAAAAATAGGGCTTCCGGTAGAAGAATGAGATGTAACATTAGTATAATTATAACCAGCTAATTCTAATAAAATATATGGAGTCCAAGATTTATCTGATGAAGATACATCATATTCATAAAAATTATATTCTATTCCTACAGCCAATTCGTGTATAGTATTACTAAAATTAATATTTCTAATATTTCTAAAATTGGTATCAGCTTTAGCATCATCACCTTCAATTGGTAAAAAGCTATAAGTTCCTCTTAAAGCAACCCTAGGATTCCAATTAAACTTATAAAATAAAGCACCAGCAGGCTTGTTAGGGTAAATAAAATAATTATTGCCTATATCGCCTACGTAATTAGAGCCTCCAAAAGAGACACCAATTTCATGAACTTGTCCCATAACTATTTGAGATAAGCTTGTGATAATTATAAATAATAAACTGTTTTTCATTCTAAAAAATAGCGAGCAAATATAGGGATTTCAATTTGCTTTATAAAGTTAATACTCAGTCTTTTTTGAATAACAATTATTTTAAAGAAATATTGTAAAAAAGTTTAATGATTTGTTTTATTCCTGATGTCTTCTCCCCATAATAATTTACTTCTTAAAGTCTTTAAGAAAGATTGGTTCTTAGGAAGGATACTTTTTATGGTATAAGAAGATTTTTTAATAAATATTTTGGTGTCTTTAGGTACACTTGTAACTCTAGAATCTAAAGAGATTAAGTAGCTTTTTTCTCGAGAATCCACTTCTAATTCTACCTTGGTTTCATCAGAGATAACCATAGGTCTGGCATTTAAGTTATGAGGTGCTATAGGTGTAATTACAAAGTTTTTAGAGTCTGGTAAAATAACGGGTCCATTACAGCTTAAAGAATAACCTGTAGAACCGGTGGGAGTAGAAATAATTAAACCATCCGCCCAATAGTTTGTAAGGTATTCTTGGTTTAAATATGTTTTTACACCAATCATAGAAGTTGTATTTTTTTTAGCTATGGTAACTTCGTTTAATGCAAAATTAAGTTCTGCAAAATCTGCTGTTTTTGGTTCTGTGTTAACCGAGAGTAGAGATCTTTCTTGTATAGAATAATCACCTTTAAGAACTAACTCTATACTTTCTTCTATGACATCTTTAGGTACGATTGCCAAAAAACCTAACCTTCCTGTATTGATACCTAAAATAGGGATGTCTAAATCTCTAATGTGAGTTACAGAACGCAAAAAAGTACCATCTCCACCAATAGTAAACATAATGTCAAAAGAACGGTCTAAGTCATCAAAACTTTTAAAACATTTGTAATTGTCTTTTAAAATGTTATGTTGGGTTAAAAGTTGATAAAATTCATACTCAATACAAAAGTCAATTTCATTTTTCTCCAAAACATTTAGCAATGTATGAATTTCTTTTTCTGATGAAATTGCGTAAGATTGACCGTAAATTGCTGCTTTTTTCACAATACTCTTTTTACTTAAGGTTATAGCTGACTTACATTTCTAAATATTTCTGTAAATATTCTGATCGATTTTTTAAATCTTCTAAATAAATGTCATTTTCGTGCATAGATATAATTTTATAATCATATCTTCTAAATGTATGCATGATTTCATTTATTTCATCAGAAATAATTTTTAAGGTAATTTGTACGAATTCTGATGATTTTTCAGAAATATATAATCCTAATAATTTTCCACCATTAGATTCTACTATTTGTGTAATTTCACTCATTGCATAATCATTCCTTAATTTTTCGATGATTAAAGTTTCACTTTCTTCTATCATAAAAGGACTTGTAGAAAAAACATCTAAAATGTCTCTTAAATCAAAATAACCTAAATAATCTTTATCTTCATTAAGAATAGGAATAATGTTAGTGTCGTTATCTGCAAAAATCTTTAACAATTCTAAAACTGTTGCTTTTTCATCTGCAAAGAAAGAGTTTAAAAGATGTGCATACGAGACTAATTCACCATCTTTGTTTTCTATGGTTTGTATGTCATCCTCGGCAAAAGAACCTAATAACTTATTATTTTCAATTACTGGAAAATGGGTAATAGGGTAGTTGTTAAAAATTTCTTGAGCATTTTTTACACTATCTTTTAAACGAAGGGGTTTTATTTCTTCTAATATGTATTCGTTCATATTCATGCTTTACGAATATAGGATAAAATGATTTAATAATTTACCTTTGTAGTCTAATTTTAGACAATGACAAAGTTAAGTGTAAATATCAACAAAATAGCAACTTTACGAAACTCTCGAGGCGGTAATGTACCCAATTTATTAACAGTGGCGTCAGATATACAAGAGTTTGGTGCAGAGGGTATTACCATTCATCCTAGGCCAGATGAAAGACATATTCGTTATCAAGATGCAAGAGATTTAAAAAATATTGTAGCCACAGAGTATAATATAGAAGGAAACCCTATAAAATCTTTTATGGATTTGGTTTTAGAAGTAAAACCAACTCAAGTTACTTTGGTGCCAGATGCTGTAGATGCTATTACATCTAATGCAGGATGGGATACAATTGCACATCAATCTTTTTTGAAAGAAGTAATTCAAGAGTTTCAACAAAATGAAATTAGAACGTCTATTTTTATTGATACGAATTTAAAATTGATAGAAGCTGCGGCAAAATCAGGAACAAATAGAATTGAATTGTACACAGAGCATTTTGCAAGTGAGTTTGAAAAAGGAAATACAGAAGCAATTAAACCTTATACAAACGCTGCAGTTTTAGCACACGAATTAGGTTTAGGAATCAATGCTGGTCATGATTTAAGTTTAGATAATATTAAGTTTTTTAAAGATAATATTCCAAATTTAGCAGAAGTTTCTATTGGACATGCTTTAATTGCTGAGAGTTTGTATTTGGGCATAGAGAATGTTGTGAATATGTATTTACATCGTTTAAAATAGTTTTCTCCATAAAGTAGAAATGACAAGTTTATATCGAATCAAAAAATTCAACTATCTAAATGTCTAATAATCCAATTTTACACTCAACAATAAAAGGAACTGGAACCTCATTACTTATTTTACATGGATATTTTGGTATGTCTGATAATTGGAAAACACTAGGAAATCAGTTTTCTAATGATTTTGAGGTTCACTTAATAGATCAGAGAAATCACGGACGAAGTTTTCACGCAGATGAGTTTAATTACGAAGTTTTAGTAGAAGATTTGTATAGCTATATAAAGCATTATCAATTGGAGAAATTTCACCTAATTGGGCATTCTATGGGCGGGAAAACGGCAATGTTGTTTGCGGTTACGTATCCAGAATTGGTTGATAAATTAATTGTTGTAGATATTTCTCCAAGACAATATCAACCGCATCATAATGCTATTTTAGCAGGGTTAAATGCTATTGATTTTTCTATTCAAAATACTCGAAGTTTGGTAGATAAAAAAATAGCTGAACTCATTCCAGAATTTGGTGTAAGACAGTTTTTGTTAAAAAATGTGTATTGGAAAGAGAAAGGACAGTTAGCCTATCGTTTTAATTTAGCTTCTTTAACAGAAAATAACCCAGAAGTTGGTGAAGCTTTACCGCCATTTACTACTTTCGAAAACAAAACGCTATTTTTAAAAGGTGATAAATCAGATTATATTACTCAAGAAGAAGAACCTATTATAGAAGCACATTTCCCGAATTCAAAAATTGTAGCAATTAAAAATGCTGGCCATTGGTTGCACGCAGAAAATCCTAAAGATTTTTATGCAGAGGTTTGTGCATTTTTGGGGTAATGTGCTAATGGTTTTTATCTGAAAGGTTGCCTTTTTTGTGCGAAGAATTTATGAATATAACCCCTGCAAACTTGGAACAACCTTTGTTTTGTGTAACAGCAGTATTTTTTATACACACTTAAGTGTGAAGTGTGGTTTTTTAGAATAGAGAATATCCAAATATTATTGATAATGTTTTATATTTCGAAGCCCATTCAAAATCTAAATCTGAATCCGTACTTAACAACATTGGCCTATGTCCTTGATATCTACACTCTATGCTGTATCTATCATTATACTTTAAACCAAAACCAAAACCCACATTGTATGATGTTCTGATTTTCAATGAATCAAATTGTGAATCATTGGAAATTAAATCATAAACTAATAAAGAAGCATTTATAAAAATTTTCGATTTATCGTTTAAAAATAAGTAATGTCTTGCACCTGCTTGGAATTCAATAGAAGTATAATTAGCATCTACATCGTTTAAACTTCCATCATTTGATTTTTCTACCATAAAACTTTGATAAGTGGGCTCAATCAAAAGTGACCATTTATTTTTATTAAAAGGAAGAATAAATTCGGCTTCTATTCCAAAACCAAAACCTAGTTCGTTTTCAATATTAGTATTTCTATAATTAGAGGCTAATGATGAGCTATTTAGTCGAGGTCTGATAGTCAAATTAAATAAATCTTTTTTTTGCTTTTCTTCAAAGTTGATATATTCTTGATTAGTACAGCTGTTATAGGCTACAAAAAAATTGACCAAATCTGATTTTCTATACTTTAAATTTTTTACTCTGTTCTTTTTGATGTCAGAGCATTTCAAATCATTCCATAGCTGATTTCTAAATCTATTATTTACTCCAACTTTATATTCAGGTGTTATATAACTTTTAAAAACTAATTGCTTAATATTAGATTTTCCGATACTGTAAAAATATCTTGTTAAATTACTGTCAACGTAACTATACAAGGTAGATTTTCCTTCGACTAATACTTTTAAAAAGAGTTCTTCTTCTTGAAATACAGCTTTTTTTTCATTATCCAATTCACCTACGTATTTACTAGTCCTATCAATATTTACAGCGCTTCTTACATATTTTAAAGAGTTATGAATCCCAAATTCTTTAACCGATTTTATTGTTTTTTTATTTGATTTGCTATTTTCTATTAGTTTATATGTGAATTGAGTTGGATTATTTTCCCAATCAAGATTTTTAATTAAACAATTAATTTTTTGATTATTATTATCAATGTAATATCCATTTTCAAAAGAAATTTGAGAGTAGCCATTAAAACTTAAAATTATGGTTAAAAGAAATAATAGTTTTATTTTCATAATTATTTTAATTTATTAATCTTTAAAATGTTACGTTGTAATAATACAAAATGGTAACAAGCCTATGCACCATTTAAATGTTTAAAATTCGCAGTTGGCGAAGTTATCAGAAAATTAGTTTAGAGACAAACTAAATAATTTCATAAAGGTTATCTTTGTTTTTTAATTCGTGAACCTTTTACTAAAGAAATATGAACATACAAAACGCGCAGAAACAAGTAGACGATTGGATTAAAAACCATGGAGTTCGTTATTTTAATGAGCTTACTAATATGGCGCAACTAACAGAAGAAGTTGGTGAGGTTGCTAGAATTATAGCAAGACGCTATGGTGAGCAGAGTGAAAAAGCATCGGATAAAAATAAAGATTTAGGCGAAGAATTGGCAGATGTGCTTTTTGTAGTTTTATGTTTGGCAAATCAAACAGGTGTAGATTTAAAAGAGGCTTTCGAAAAGAAATTAGATATTAAAACAAAACGCGACCACGACCGTCATCATAACAATCAAAAACTAAAATAAATGAGCTTTTTAGAAAAAATAAAACAACCAATATTTTGGACAAATTTCGCAAAAGTTGCGATTCCTTTTTTTATAATTGTAACACTTATTTCTTTATTAATAAATAGCTCTTCAGAGATTTTTTCTGGTGATTTCGAAACCTTGAACAAAAACAATTTTGCTGAAGGAAAATGGAAAAACTTTTTTGGTTTTAAGATAGTCTTTAGTACTATTTATGGTCTTTATATAACCAATAAGAATATGAAATAATGGTTAGTAGTAATGGTGGAAATGCTAAAAAAGTAATTTTAGGTGTTTTTATATTAGCCTTACTCCACTTTGTTATATCATTTTTGATTAAATATTTTATCAATTTAGAATTTAATGTAGTAGCTCAAACCTTATCTTCTGTGGTTTTTGCAATTCTTTTTGTCTTTGTAATGAAAGGAATTAAATTCTGGAAAAGACAATGGAACAATAAATATAATTAATGGGATTCTAGTGTTTTACTTTTCTTGTAGAGCGGAATAATAATAAACCAAATTACAAAGATTAAAAAGACTACAGTTACCACTCCGTAGAGTGTTAGTATTTTTCTGAAACCGGCCAATTTTCTTTTAGAAATCGCTTCGTATTCGTTAACTAAATTATCCATCGTTGCAGAGAATTTTGCTTCGTTGGCTTTGATTTTGGTTACAAATTCCTCGAAGATTTCTTGGCTATCTGGGTTGTCAATAGTTCTATTGGCTGCATTTACAATCTTATTAAAATACACTTGATTTTCTTTAAAAAGTGCATCAGTAGTTTCGTTTTTGTAATTCTTTGACGTAATATTTTTTAGGTAATAATTGTCTTGCGAAAAATCATCTACAATCGTAGATAAAGAATCTAAATCTATATAATACCTGTAAAGGTTTTTAACTTCATTAGCATACAATGCAATCTTTGTTATTTGCTGGCTGTAAGTTCTTTGTTTACCAGAAATATTTATGATTTTTGTATCATAAGATTGTCGTTTAATATCGAGATGAAAAATAAATTGACTTGAAACGGTAATTAATAAGAAGAAGATGCTAGCGAAAATAATTTTTTTCTTCATAAGAGAAGATTTTATGATTTAGAGGTTAATGTGTAAATCTATCAAATATTTTTAGAATAGAAAATATTAAAGTAAAAAAAGAGCGACAATATTGCCGCTCTTGGTTTTTTTGGATTCATGTAATTAATCTAACTGAATTAAATCAATATTACTTTCTTTCACTTTTTTATTCAATTCTTTTACTCGAATATTAAAAATCAGGTAAAGTTTGCTCAATTCTGCATCAATATCTTTTGTGATTTCATTTTTAAAATCAATAGCTTGTTGTGTAGGAGCATAGTTTCCAATTCGAGTTAATGAGTTTAAATGCCCCAATTTGTTGTTTAAACGAATCGGGAAATTTAATGGATCTTGCCCACTTTTAGATTTTGTTTGATACAAAGTCTCTTCAATTTTTGTCATATCTTTTACCAAAGTTTCAGCATAATCTAATAAAGCTTTGTGTTTCTTTTTATCTTTTATAGATTTCTTTAACAAACCAACTTGAGAACGAATTTTCTTTACATTTTTTAACGCTTTATGAATTTCTGTCATCTTTTTATTGATGTCATTGATAAAATTAAACTGCGCTTTCATATCAGCAACATTTGCTTCAGAAATAGGATTTCTTAATATAGAAAATTGCTGACTCATTTTTTTGTTATTCACAGATAATTCTACTTTGTAAGTTCCGGGTAAAGCCATTGGTCCACCCAAAGAGGCCCACCATAAAATCATTCCTTTTACAGACTCTGCTCCAGGGTACATCATATTCCAATAAAAAATATTATTACCATCTTCAACTTTTAGTTTTTCTTCCTTTTTTTCTTTGTCTGGTTTTGTAGAGTATTTTTTGATGAGATTATCATTGGCATCATAAATAGCTAATGCTACCACATCTTTTTCTGTTTTTTCTTTGATAAAATAATTGATAGCAACACCTCCAGGATGGTTGGTTCCCAAAGTTCTAGAAGTTCTTCCTCTACCACCACTCATGTTATAAGCATCTTTTGGTTTGTATAGAACAACATCTTGTTTAAGTGTTGATGCATTTAATTGATGCAAAGGCGTTAAATCATCAATAATCCACAGCGAACGACCTTGAGTTGCAGCAATTAAATTATCGTTTTTAATGGCTAAATCTGTAATGGGTACAATAGGTAAATTTTGTTTAAAAGTTTGCCAGTTTTTACCATCATCAAAAGAAATATACATACCTCTTTCTGTACCAGCATATAATAATCCTTTTCTTTTTGGATCTGCTCTTAAAGCCCTTGTAAAATCCTCTTCACCAATTCCGTTGGTAATTTGTTTCCAAGATTTTCCATAATTTTCAGTTTTGTAGATGTATGGTTTATAATCTCCTGTTTTATATTTGGTGCCAACTATGTAAGCACTCCCTTTGTCAAAAGGATGAACTTCTATGCAATTAATCATCATCCATTCAGGCATTTTTTTTGGAGTTACATTAGTCCAAGTTTGTCCATTATTTTTACTGATGTGAACTAAACCATCATCAGAACCTGTCCAAATTAAACCGGGTTCTAAAGCAGACTCTGTTGCTGCGAAAATAGTTCCATAATATTCCACTCCAGTGTTGTCTTTTGTAATTGGACCACCAGATGGACCAAGGGTTTTGGGATCGTTTCTTGTTAAATCTGGACTGATTACTTTCCAAGATTGCCCTTCATTTTCAGAAATGTGCAAATGATTAGAAGCCGCATACAATCTCTTTTTATTATTTGGTGAAAAGAAAATTGGGAAGTTCCACTGAAAGCGATATTTAAAATCTTCTGCACCATGTCCCATAGGGTCATCTGGCCAAACGTTAATAGCTCTCACTTCGTTGGTTTTATGATTTACTCTCGTTAATAATCCTCCATAGCTTCCACCGTAAACAATATCATTGTTATTTGGGTCTACAGCAATATGAGCACTTTCTCCACCTGCGGTTGATGACCAATCTGATTCAGTAATAAATCTCCCCGAAGTTCGATGTGCTATTCGAACGGTAGAGTTATCTTGTTGTGCTGCTAATATTCGATATGGAAAATGATTGTCGGTAGTAACTCTATAAAATTGAGAAGTAGGTTGATTCATGTAAGTACTCCAATTTTCACCAGCATCAAATGAAATTTGAGCCCCACCATCATCACCTATAATCATTCTTTGATTATCTTCTGGAGCAATCCATAAATCATGATGATCACCGTGAGGAGCATTATAAGTTTTGTATGTTCTACCCCCATCTGTAGATTTATGATAACGTACATTTAAAACGTACAAAATGTCTTCATCTTGAGTATCAGCATACAAACGAGTGTAATACCAAGCTCTTTGACGTAATTTACGTTCAGAGTTAATCAGTTTCCATGTTTTACCAGCATCGTAAGATTTATAAACTCCCCCTTTTTTATTTTCTATTAAAGCATAAACAATATCAGAATTTACAGGCGAAACTGTTACTCCGCTAATTCCCCAAATTCCATTTGGTAAACCTTTATTTTTAGAAATATTAGTCCAAGTTTCTCCAGAATCTGTACTTTTCCACAGCGCAGAACCATCACCACCAGAAGATAAACTATAAGGGGTTCTTCTTACGTTCCAAGTTGTAGCAAATAAAATTCTTGGATTATTAGGGTCGATAATTAAATCGATTACTCCAGCATTTTCATTAGAAAATAGAACTTTACGCCAAGTTTTACCTCCATCAGTAGATTTGTAAACACCTCTTTCTTGAGATGGTTTGTATAAATCACCTAAAACACCAGCATAAACAACATCTGGATTTTTAGGATGAATTCTCATTCTAGGGATGTGTCTAGCATTTTTTAAACCAATGTGACGCCAAGTCTTTCCTGCGTTTTCAGATTTCCAAATTCCATCACCAGAAGAAACATTTCCACGAACTGTTTTTTCCCCCATTCCAACATAAATTACGTTATTATCAGATTCAGAAACTGCAACAGCACCTACAGACCCTCCAAAAAAACCATCAGAAATATTCTGCCAAGTACCACCCGCATCAGTAGTTTTCCAAACTCCACCACCAGTCGATCCCATATAAAAAAGATTTGCTTTTCCAGAAACACCTGTAACAGCAGCACTTCTTCCGCCTCTAAAAGGGCCAATATTTCTCCATTTTAGTGCGCTAAAATATTCGTCAGAAACTTTGGTAGATTTTTTTTGTGCATTAACTTTGGCGTTTGTTGCTAAAAAGACACAAATCGCCAGAAAAAATAATTTTTTCATTGTTGGTAAGTTGTTGATTAGAACACTAAAAGTAAGAATTAAAATCAATTTTTAGAATGGACATATTGTTAAATGTTTTAGCGGATAAAAAAATAAGTGAAGAAATTACCATTTCTGGTTCTAAGAGTGAATCGAATAGATTGTTAATTCTTCAAACCTTATTTCCAGAAATTAAAATTGAAAATTTATCAGATTCGGATGATTCTGTTCACATGCAACACGCGCTTTCTACAAAAGAAGAAGTTGTAAATATTGGTCATGCAGGAACAGCAATGCGATTTTTAACTTCTTATTTTGCTGTAAAAGAAAATAGAGAAGTGGTTTTAACTGGTTCTGAAAGAATGCAAAACAGGCCTATCGAGATTTTAGTAAATGCGTTAAAAGATTTAGGAGCAGAAATTTCTTACAAAGAGAAAGTAGGTTATCCTCCAATAAGAATTAAAGGAAAAAAAATTACCAAAAATCAAGTTTCCATAAACGGAAATGTAAGCAGCCAATATATTTCCTCATTATTATTAATTGCGTCAAAATTAGAAAATGGTTTAGAAGTGGAGTTGGTTGGTAAAATAACGTCAATTCCATATATAAATATGACATTGAGTTTACTAAATCAATTAGGAATTGAAACTAGTTTTGAAGATAATATTATAAAAGTACAACCAAAGAAAACCATAAAAAATCAAATTGTAGTAGTAGAATCCGATTGGTCTTCTGCTAGTTATTTTTACTCAATTGTTGCGTTATCAGAAATTGGGTCTACTATACAATTGTCGGCTTACAAAAAAGAAAGTTTACAGGGAGATTCTTGTTTGTCTGAAATCTATAAACACTTTGGGGTTTCTACCACTTTTGGCAAGCATTTTATCACTTTAAAAAAGGAAAGTGAAACTAAAAAAGAAGTGTTAAGGTTAGACTTAAAAAATGCTCCAGATATTGCACAGACAATTGCAGTTACTTGTTTTTCTGAAGGGATTTCGTGTGATTTAATTGGCTTGCATACCCTAAAAATAAAGGAAACAGACAGGTTAGTAGCATTACAAAATGAGTTAACCAAATTAGGAGCATCAATTTCTGTAACTGATAAAAGTTTGCATTTAGAGAAATCATCAGAAATCAATAAAAATATTGCTATAGAGACCTATAACGACCATAGAATGGCAATGGCATTTGCACCTTTAGCTTTACGAGTTCCAATAAAAATTTTAGACGCTGAAGTTGTTACAAAATCATACCAAAAATTTTGGGAAGACATGCAACAAATTGGTATTAAAATAGATAAACTCTAAATTATCTTGTCAAACACTTGACAACGCCTATTTCGATATCGTATATTTGCTGCCTTTATAAGAAATATACGTATGAAATTATCGAATTTTGAATTTGACTTACCAGAAGAATTATTAGCACAGTACCCAGTAGAACACAGAGATGAGTCTCGTTTAATGGTATTAAATAGAAAAGAAGGCACCATAGAACACAAACTTTTTAAAGACGTTATTAATTACTTTGATGAAGGTGATATCATGATGTTGAATAATACCAAGGTTTTTCCTGCTAGAATGTATGGTAATAAAGAAAAAACGGGTGCAAGAATCGAAGTTTTTTTATTAAGAGAACTTAATGCAGAAAATAGATTATGGGATGTTTTGGTAGATCCTGCAAGAAAAATAAGAATAGGAAATAAGTTGTTTTTTGGCGAAGACGATAGCCTGGTAGCCGAGGTAATAGACAATACAACTTCTAGAGGAAGAACTTTACGTTTTTTGTTTGATGGTTCTTATGAGGAATTTAGAACAAAATTAGTAGAACTTGGTGAAACGCCATTGCCTAAAGCTATTAATAGAGCTGTAGAGCCAGAAGATGAAGAACGATACCAAACCATTTATGCAAAGCATGAAGGTGCAGTTGCAGCTCCTACAGCAGGATTACATTTTTCTAAACACTTATTAAAACGTTTAGAAATTAAAGGGGTAGATTTTGCAGAAACTACTTTGCATGTAGGTTTAGGTACATTTAGTCCTGTAGAAGTAGAAGATTTGTCTAAGCATAAAATGGATTCTGAACAAATTATTATTCCTGCAGCATCTGCAGAAAAGATAAATAAAGCCAAAGCAGAGAAAAGAAAAGTTTGTGCAGTAGGTACAACGGTAATGAGAACTATAGAATCTTCAGTTTCTTCTAATCAGCAATTAAATGCTTACGAAGGTTGGACCAACAAGTTTATTTTTCCTCCTTACGATTTTAGTATTGCCAATGCAATGATTACTAATTTTCATTTGCCAAAATCTACTTTAATGATGCAAGCCGCAGCATTTGCTGGATATGATTTTTTAATGGAAGCTTATAAAGTAGCAGTAAAAGAAAAATATAGATTCTCTTCTTATGGAGATGCTATGTTAATCATATAATTTGATACCAATATTGAAACTCTAAAACCTCGCAAGTTTATTGCGAGGTTTTGTATTTTTGCAAAAGATACTGAATCAAGTTCAGCATAAATGAAATCAAAAAAGAAAGACATAAGAGCATTAAGTAAAGCCCAATTACGCGATTTTTTTGTAAAAAATGGTGACAAGGCTTTTCGTGGAAACCAAGTTTATGAGTGGCTTTGGAACAAGTCTTTGCATACTTTTGAAGCGATGACCAACATCTCTAAAGAAACCAGAGAAATGTTGGAAGAAAATTTTGTCATCAATCATATAAAAGTAGATTCGATGCAAAAAAGTAATGATGGCACCATAAAAAACGGAATTAAATTGCACGATGGTTTGGTGGTAGAATCTGTTTTAATTCCAACAGAAAAGAGAACCACCGCTTGCGTTTCTAGTCAAGTAGGTTGTAGCTTAGATTGTAAGTTCTGTGCAACAGCTCGTTTAAAAAGAATGCGTAACTTAAACCCAGATGAAATTTATGATCAAGTTGTGGTTATCGACAAACAAAGTAGATTATATCACAATAAAAAGTTGACCAATATTGTTTTTATGGGAATGGGAGAACCTTTAATGAATTATAAAAATGTATTAAAATCTATAGAGATGATAACATCTCCAGAGGGTTTAGGGATGTCATCAAAAAGAATAACTGTTTCTACATCTGGTGTGCCTAAAATGATTAAAAAAATGGCTGATGAAGAAGTAAAATTCAATTTGGCTGTTTCTTTACATTCAGCAATAGACGAAGTTAGAACATCAATAATGCCTTTTAACACAAACTTTCCATTAAAAGATTTAAAAGAATCTTTAGAGTATTGGTACGCAAAAACAAAACGTGCAATTACTTACGAATATGTGGTTTGGGATGGAATTAACGACAGAAAAGAAGACATAAAAGCTTTAGTTGATTTTTGTAAATATGTGCCTTGTAAAGTTAATTTAATAGAATACAATCCTATAGATGATGGCGAATTTCAACAAGCAAGTAATGCTGCAATAAATAATTACATTTCTAATTTAGAAATGCACGATATTACAGTAAATGTAAGAAGAAGTAGAGGTAAAGATATTGATGCTGCTTGCGGGCAATTGGCAAATAAGTCTTAATTATTTCTGTTTTTTTAAGATTGCTTTTTGTACTGTACTAATGGGGTAACCGTAAACCGTTGGTATTTCTTTAGAGAGCCCACCTGAAGTGACTTTGTTTTTGGTTTTAGTGAATAAAATTTCAAAATTTAAAGTATCTTTTTTAAAGTGTAAACGAGAGCTTAAAAAATTACCTTGCACTTCAAAGAAACTGTATAAAATATTATCTACATACTTTGTAGGAAGTACAATTCCGTTATTTTCATCAACTTCAAAAATTCCTTTTTCTTTGTTTTTTTCAATTAAAGTATAATTTCTAGGAGAACCATTATAAACTAAAACATACTTAAATTTATGGACTGAATCGGTTTTCTGTAAATGAAATTCCATAGGTATGGTTTGTTTTCCTTTAGTTGACATAATTATTAAATCTCCTTTGTAAATCCCCAGAGCATTATCTGGAAATTGGTCTTTTTTTTCTTGACAAGAAATAACAGAAACTGAAAACAATAAGAGTATAGAAAGTATTGATTTTAACATAATTCAAAAGTTGATTTCAAATATAATCAATCCAAAATTATTAGTTATTTTTGATGTGCAAATGAAGCCTGTAGAACTCATAAAACTTCCTATTAAAACAGAGATGGAACTCTTTGAAAAGAAATTCAAAGATGCTATGTTGTCTAAAGTTCCATTATTGAATAGAATTACCTATTATATTGTTCGAAGAAAAGGGAAACAAATGCGACCAATGTTTGTTTTTTTAGTCGCAAAAATGGTTTCGAACGGCGGTTTTGATGAGAGAACGTATAGAGGGGCTTCTGTAGTAGAATTGATTCATACAGCAACTTTAGTGCACGATGATGTAGTTGATGACTCTAACAGGCGTAGAGGTTTTTTCTCTGTAAATGCACTTTGGAAAAATAAAATTGCTGTTTTAGTAGGTGATTTTTTGTTGTCTAAAGGTTTATTGTTATCTATAGATAATGAAGATTTTGACTTATTAAAATTGATTTCTATAGCTGTTCGTGAAATGAGTGAAGGCGAATTATTGCAGATTGAAAAGGCACGTAAGTTAGATATAACTGAAGATGTCTATTTTGATATAATTCGTCAAAAGACAGCAACTTTAATAGCAGCTTGCTGTGGTATTGGAGCTGCTTCTGTAGGTGCAAACCAAGATACTGTTCAGCAAATGCGAAAATTTGGAGAATATATTGGTATTGCTTTTCAAATTAAAGATGATTTGTTTGATTATACTGATGAAAAAATCGGGAAACCTACCGGAATCGACATTAAGGAACAAAAAATGACTTTACCATTAATTCATACGCTGAATACGTGTTCTAAAAAAGATAAAACTTGGTTAATCAATTCTATCAAAAAATACAATAAAGACAAGAAACGCGTTAAAGAAGTTATTGCTTTTGTAAAAGAAAATGGCGGAATAGAATACACCATTTCTAAAATGAACGACTACAAAAATAAAGCATTGGCTATTTTAGAAAACTACCCAAAATCAGAATACAAAGACTCTTTGTTAACTATGATAGATTACGTTGTAGAACGGAAGGTTTAGTTTAAATACAAAATCGCAAAACCTAAAACACTTAAAAATAGACATAGTGGCGAAAATAGTTTTTTATCCCACTTTGCAAATAATGTAGTTTTTATACTTCTAAAAAAGCCTACATATTTAAAGTCTCCAATAGCTCTTAATAAAAATATTGATGGTAAAATCCACAAAAAATAGCTTGTCCAACTCGGAAGTTCAACTACAAAATAATCACTTTTAAATAGGTAAAAAAAAGCAAAAGCTATTAAAAAAACACCTACTAAAAAGGTTATAAAAGCACCGGGTCTAAAATCGATATTTTCATTCTCTTTTTTAGTCGGAATTGCATTTTTTATTGCCCATTCTCCACCAAAAGCCCAATAAAAATGAATAACTCCTAATGTTAAAAAAGTTAAAAATAAAACGGTTGATAAAATATTTAATAGCATCATTATAAATTTAGTTTTCCTAACTTTTCAACTTTTAATAGCCAATTTTTTCTGTAAGAATCTTTAGATAAACGTAAAGAACCAATAGTTGTAAACTTTACCTTCTTTATCCCTATAAAATTTAAGGTTAATCTTTTTATGGCAGAATGACTAGGCTGCTTATTTATCCATTTGTAATACCAATTTGGTTGGTCTAAAGTAGAAATTATTCTTGCTGATTTACCAGTTAAATATTTATCCCACCAAACAGAGTTCTCTCTTTTTTGAAATGCAAAACCAGGTAAGAAAACACGGTCTATAAACCCTTTTAAGATTGCAGGATAAGAACCCCACCAAACAGGATAAATCCACACAATATGATTTGCCCATTTGATTTTTTCTTGAGCTTCTAATAAATCGGCTTCTAACACTGTTCTTTTTTTATAGCCAAATTCTAAATTTGGATTGAATTGAAGTTCTCCAACGTTTATTTCTTTGAGTTCTGCATTAGATTGTAATACCCCTTTTTTGTATACATTATGAATTGCATAACAATAGCTTTCTGGATCTGGGTGTCCGTTTATAATTAAGATTTTTTTCATAGAAAATAAAAAACACTTACAATGAATAATAGAAAAGGAAATAAGACGAAAATTTCACTAATGAAACACCAAAACAAAAATGTTATCCAATTAAGCTTTTGTTGTTTATCTTTTTTAATCATTTTTTTTAATTCGGAAAGAGACAACTTTAGTAATGTTTTTTTATCGATTTTTAAATCGATAATACCCTTAGTGTTTATTCCAGCTTTATATCCTCTAAATACTTCTTTTGGATAAAATACTAAAGAAAAACCCATTGCCCATAGACTAAAAAATCCAATAGGGAAACGTTTCCACAACCCAGTAGCAATTTCCCAACCAGCAATAAAAGCTTCACCTTTCCAAGTGGTATCGCAATTGTATAAAATATGTTGTATATCGTGAATATGAATGACGTCTTTACGAAATTGAGAATTTGGTAACTTTAAAGTAAAGAGTTTAAATTTTAATTCAAAAAAATCTTTGCTTTCTCCACCATCATTAGGAAAATTATTCTCTTTATAAAAAAATTGTAACGATTCTGAAACTGTCATCTTTTGTAATTTCTACAAAGATATTTTACCAAAAAAGAATTCTTCTTGACAATTGTCAAGAAATTATTTTCCTCGAACTCTGCTAAAAGTTTCAGCTGTCATTCCTAAAAAAGAAGCAATATGTTTAGAAGCAACTCTCTGAAAAAGATGAGGTTTTTTTTCTAATAAAGTTTCGTAACGCTCTTGTGCTGTTTTTAAAAGTAAATCATCGATTCTTTCAACCAAATCTATGTACAGTTGTTGTAGAAATAATCGACCAAAGTGTTCGTATTTTGGATGAGATTCAAATAAATTATCTAAATCGGAATGTGCTATTCTAAGAACTTCCAAATCTTCTAAAGCTTCAAGATTGTATTTGCTTTTTTTGCGTTGAATAAAACTATCAATACACGTAACGGTTTCTTGTTCGGCAGCAAAATAACAGGTAATATCTTTATCTTCTTTGTAGTAAAAAACACGCGCAACACCAGAAGTAATAATGTACATATAATCACATACCTTTCCTGATTCGTGCAAAATAGAATTTTTTGAAAATTTTTGCAAAATCATTATTTTTTGAAAAGCTTCTGCTAGCTCAGGATTTTCTAATAGTAATGTTGCATTTTGTTCAAAAAAAGTATTCATTCTATAGCTTTAAAAGTTCCTCAACAAAATCCCTTTTATTAGACAATCTTGGTACTTTATGTTGTCCGCCTAATTTGCCTTTTTTCTTTAACCATTCATAAAAAAGACCTTCTTTAGCAATGTGAATTTTAGGGAGTGCTAATGTCATATTATTATAACGTTTCGCTTCATAATCTGAGTTGATGGCTTTTAAAGAATTATCTAAAATTTCTGTAAAATAATTAATACTTTCAGGTACTTTGGCAAACTCAATAATCCATTCGTGTCCGCCATTATTTTTGCCTTCCATAAAAATTGGACCAACTGTATATTCTTTAATGATAGAATCCGTTTTTTCGCAAGTAAGATTTAATGCATCTTCTACATTTTCGATATTTAATTCTTCACCAAAAACATTAATATAATGTCTTGTTCTTCCTGTAATTTTAATACGATAAGGATCTAAAGATGTAAAACGAATAGTATCACCAATCATATAGCGCCATAAACCACCGTTAGTAGTAATAATCAAAGCGTAATCTATTCCTTTTTTAACTTTTGATAAAGGAATAGCGTTCGAATTTTCACCTCTATATTCAGACATTGGAATGAATTCATAGAAAATTCCGTAGTCTAACATTAGCAATAATTCTTTAGAGCCATTCATGTCTTGTATTGCGAAAAAACCTTCGGAGGCATTATAGGTTTCATAGTATTGAAAATCGGCTTTCGGAATTATTTTTTTGTATTGTTCTCTATAAGGATTAAAGTTTACACCACCGTGAAAATAAACTTCTAAATTAGGCCAAACTTCTAAAATGTTATTTTTTCCAGTACGTTCTAAAACACGATGTAATAAAACCAACATCCAACTAGGAACACCCACTAAACTCGTAATGTCTTCGTTAATAGTTTCATCAATAATAGCTTCCATTTTGGTTTCCCATTCGCTCATTAAGGCTACTTCTTGACTAGGAGCAGAACTAAAATCTGCCCAAAAAGGTAAGTTTTCTGTAATAATTGCAGATAAATCACCGAAATAAGAATTGTTGTCTTTATATACTTCAGAACTTCCACCTAACTTTAAACCTTTACCTGTGAAAAGCTGAGTTTCTGGGTTGTTGTTGATGTATAAACACAACATATCTTTACCTGCTTTCATATGGCAATATTCTAAAGCTTCATCAGAAACAGGAATAAATTTACTCTTAGCATTAGTTGTTCCGCTACTTTTTGCAAACCATTTTATAGGTGTTGGCCAAAAGATATTTTGTTCTCCTTTTCTGCATCGTTCAATTAAAGGTTCGAAAGATTCATATTTTTGAATCGATACTTTATCTGTAAAATCTTTGTAGGTTTTTATGGAAGAAAAATCATTTTCCTTTCCATATTCTGTGTTCCTTGCTGTACGCAGTAATCTAAAAAGTAATTCTTCTTGAACATCATTAGGGTATTTTAAAAACAGCTCCATTTGATGCTTACGTTTCTTTAAAAACCAAGAAATTATAGAATTGATAATCTGAAACGCCATAGAAAATTCGTAAGTTTGTTTAGTTCGATATTACACTCAAAATCGAATTTTAAAAATAGTAAAATTTTATATGATTTATCAAGGAGTTTTAAAAAAAATGATGACTGAAAATGGAGATACAATTCAGTATTATTTAGATATGGGAGTTGATTTTTTGAATATGAATCAGTTACTGAATAAAGAATTTACCATTTCTTTTGTAAAGTATGAATGTTTAAATTGTCATTTAGACAAACAAATTTATAGACAAGGCTTTTGTAAATCTTGTTTTTATGAAACTCCCAATGCAGGAGATTGGATAATGCGACCAGAACTAAGTAAAGCGCATTTAGATATTGAAGACAGAGATTTAGCTTACGAAAAACAAGTGCAATTGCAACCCCATATTGTGTATTTGGCAAACTCAAGCAATGTAAAAGTTGGAGTAACTAGAAAACAGCAAGTTCCAACACGTTGGATAGATCAAGGAGCACATGAAGCCATTGAAATTGTTGAAGTACCCAATCGTTATTTGGCAGGAATTACGGAAGTTGCTTTAAAAGAACACGTTGCTGATAAAACCAATTGGAGAAAAATGTTGAAGAATGACGTTGAAGATGAAAATTTAGTGGAATGGAGAGATAAATTAAAACAATACATACCTGCTGAAGCGTTAGAATATTACATAGAAAATAATGCTGAAACCAATTTAAACTTTCCTGTTGCAAAATATCCAGAAAAACCAAAAAGTTTAAATTTGATAAAAACACCAACGTATCAAGGGAAGTTAGTAGGTGTAAAAGGGCAGTATTTAATTTTTGATGATGAAACTGTTTTTAACGTAAGAGCTAATGAAGGTTTGGTTGTGAGTATTGAGGTTTAAATTAATCGAATGAAAGAAGTTTTAAAAACTGTTTTTTTTATTGGATGGTTTTTGATGATTGTCATAAATTCATTTATTTTTTTTCAAAACATTTGGATTTATTATTCTCAAAATAAGAAAAAATTTAAATGGTTTCCATTTTTAAGTCCTTTTTCATTTAATTCATATGAATTAATGATTAGTTCTTTATTGACTTATAATTGGAAGATAGAAAATAAAAATATCAGAAATAAGAGAAAAGTCAATAAACTATCTAAAATATTGGGCTATTTATTTTTGATGATAATATTTACAGGAATAATATTTCTTTTACTTTAGATAAACTAATTATGAAAAACAACCTATTAAAAGTAGCACTGGCACAAATTTCTCCAGTTTGGTTAAACAAAGAAAAAACAATTGAAAAGATTGAAAAATCGATTATTGAAGCTGCAAAAGAAAATTGTGAATTGATTGTTTTTGGTGAAGCTTTACTTCCTGGTTATCCTTTTTGGTTAGCGTTAACAGGTGGGGCAGAATGGAATACAAAAACCAATAAAGAAATTCATGCACATTATGTCCGTAATTCAATTACCATAGAGAAGGGCGAATTAGATTCCATCTGTAAATTGGCAAAAGAACACAAAATAGCCATTTATTTGGGTATTATGGAACGTGCACAAAATAGGGGAGGACATAGTATTTATGCTTCTTTGGTTTATATAAATGAAGTAGGAGAAATTAAATCTGTCCATAGAAAATTACAACCTACTTACGATGAGCGTCTAACTTGGGCTCCAGGAGATGGAAATGGTTTGCAAGTACATCCGCTAAAAGAGTTTACAGTTGGCGGATTAAACTGTTGGGAAAACTGGATGCCTTTACCAAGAACTGCTTTGTATGGTTTAGGAGAGAATTTACATATTGCTGTTTGGCCTGGGAGCGATCATAACACCAAAGATATTACACGTTTTATAGCCAGAGAATCTCGTTCTTATGTGATTTCAGTTTCTAGTTTAATGGCAAAATCAGATTTCCCAAAAGACGTGCCTCATTACAATAAAATAGTCAAAGATGCTCCAGAAACTCTAGCAAACGGAGGTTCTTGTATTGCAGGTCCTGATGGAGAATGGATTGTAGAACCTGTTTTACACAAAGAAGGTTTAATCATTGAAACTTTAAACTTTAATAGAGTTTTAGAAGAGCGTCAAAATTTTGATGCTGTTGGGCATTATTCTAGACCAGATGTTACCAAATTGCATGTAAATAGAGAAAGACAAAGTACTGTTTCTTTTGATGATTAAATTATGATTTTCGAACAAAAAGAAATACAATTACCACCTTATAAGAGAGGATTTCATTTGATTACTGAAACAATTCTTCGAGAATTTCCTGCAGTAAAATCGATTGAAAAAGGGTTTTTAAAAGTGTTTATCAAACACACATCAGCAAGTTTAACCATTAACGAAAATGCAGATCCAACTGTAAGAGTTGATTTTGAAAGTCATTTTAATAAAATGGTAGCCGAAAACGAACCCTATTATATTCATACTTATGAAGGTTCAGATGATATGCCTGCACACATTAAATCATCATTGTTGGGAAGTTCTGTTGAAATTCCAATAACCAATGGAAGATTAAACCTTGGGACTTGGCAAGGGATATACTTGTGTGAACATAGAGATTATGGAGGTTCTCGAAAATTAGTGCTTTCTGCTTTTGGAGTTTAATTTCGGCTTTCAATCAACTTTTTTAAAACCTTTTCTACTCCAAAATTGTCATTACTTTCTGTAGTGTAATTAGCAATTTCTTTGATGTCTTTGTGCGCATTTTTCATGGCAAAACTAAAATCAGCTTCTAGCATCATTTCGATGTCGTTATGATAATCACCAAAAACCATAGTCTCTTCTTTTGTGATGTTTAAAACCTTTTGAACAGCTCTTAGTGCATTTCCTTTATTGGCTTTTTCATCAGAAATATCTAACCAGTTTTTTCCAGAAATTTTAATGAGTAACTCGTCTTCAAATCTTTTTACAGAAGGATAAATATTTGTTTCTGAAGAATCTGAGTGGTAAATTGCAATTTTTAAAAAATCTTCTTTATTTGAAATTGCGGTTAGGTCGTCTACAATTGTATAGGCTTGATAATATTCTTGAAAAAGATTAATGAAATGAGCGTTTTTGGACTCTATAAAAGCTGCGTTTTTACCACATAGAACAATATGAGCATTTTTAATTTTTCTTAATACAGGAATCATCATTTTAATCTTGTCGTTAGAAAGTGTGTTTAGAACAAATAGGTCATTCCCTTTTTTTGCCAACCCACCGTTTTCGGCAATTACAAAAATATTATCCTTAATGGGTGTCAGTTTCTCAATAATGCTATTGTATTGTCTTCCGCTTGCGGCACAAAAGTGTATATTTTGCTGATGCAGTTTGCTAAATAATTCGAAGAATATGTGGCTAACTTCTCCTTTAGAGTTGAGTAGTGTTCCGTCCATGTCAGAAACTACTAGCTTTACATTAGATAAATTCAAAAGAGGTGCTTGATTTATAAGATTTTTTTAGTAGAATTTCTTTCGACTAAATCTGTTTTTACAACTATGGTTTCAGTTTCTTTCTTTGTATCTGATTTATCTTCTAACCGATCTATAAGTCTTGTGGCTGCAGTTGCTCCCATAATTTCTCCATGTTGGCTTACTGTGGTCATTCTTGGACTTGAATGTCTAGCTAAAATTCCGTTAGAAAAAGAGATTACAGAAAAATTTTCAGGGACTTTATGACCTAGTTTTTGAGCGACTTTCATGGCTGCAATGGCAGAAGATTCATCAGTAGCTAAAACACTATCTATAGCATTGTTTTTTAAAATAGGTTCTAAGATTTTCTCGTAATTTTTATAATCATCATCTATGTTGATAATTAAGTTTTTATCTACTTCTAAATTATGATCCTCTAAACCTTTTAAATATCCTAATTGTCTTCTTCTTCCAATTTCTAAATTACCTATTGTAGAAACAAAGGCAATGTTTTTATGTCCTAGTTTTACCAAGTGGGCAACTGTACTTCTGGCACTATCAAAATTATCGGTAACAACTTTATCACACTCTAAACTATCGGCAACTCTATCAAACATTACAATGGGTGTTCCATTATCAATTACATCTCTAAAGTGGTTATAATTATTTTTAGAAACAGTTTCTTCTGCTATTGAAAGGATAAAACCATCAATACTTCCGTTAGAAAGCATTTCTATAGTTTCTACTTCTTTATCGAAAGATTCGTTAGAAATACAAGAAATGATTTTATAACCTCTATCGTTAGCTACTTTTTCTATACCATTAAAAACTTGTGCAAAAAAGTAATTTAACATATTCGGAATAATAATCCCGATGGTTTTTGTTTGTCTATTTTTTAGACTTAAAGCATTAAAATTGGGTTTATAATTGTGCTCTTTGGCATATTTTTGAATTTTTTCTTTGGTACTTACACTAATTTCATAACTATCATTTAAGGCTTTAGAAACCGTAGAAATAGAAACTTTAAATTCTTGAGCAATGTCTTTAATTGTAAGTCTTTTCATCCTTTTTTTTAAATTAACCTCTAAAATACAAAAATCATTCAAAATAATGTTTAAAATTGAAGATTTTACAATTTAATAACCCTTTTGTTTTTTATAATTTCAAAAATTAGTATTGCATAAAGTATAACATATTCTAAACCAACATACCATAAATTTTCTTTCCAAGGTAAATTTGCATAAGCTTGATAGCTAAAAATGATAACAATAGTCCAAATTATTGGAAATCTATATTTTGTAAAAATTGATAAAATTAAAGGTGTTGCTAAATACCAAGGATGTACAGTTGTTGCTGTAAAATAGTAGAAACACAATCCAAATAAAAGTGCAGTAATTAACTGAACCATGCTTTTGTTTTTTCTAAAGAAAGTGATAGACCCTAAAAACAAAATGGTTAAAAAAGGAGTGATTTTTCCAATAATAGCAATTTCATTCCAACCTCTAAATAAGTAACCAATTTCTCTGAAAATGTAGTAAAAACTGGCATTAAATTCAAAATTTCGAAACCATAAACCTACTGAATTCGAATAGTTTGCAATGAGTTCTGAGGAGTAAAAAGGTAGAAACAACAAGATTGTACATGTTATAATAATGGCATAAAAACCTGTCAATTTTTTAAAACCAAAAAACCAATTTTGTTCTTTTTTAACAAACCATTGATAAAATATTGGTAAAAACAATAATGGAATCAATTTTACAGAAACAGAACAAGCAATTAGAATTGCAGCCCAAATCCATTTTTGTTGATGAAGTTTATAGAAACTCCAAACTAAGAAAAACAACATCACAGGTTCAAAATGTAAATTCCCTGTCATTTCTATAATGATAAAAGGATTTAGGGTATACCAAAAAATATTTTTTACAGGTAAATTTAAACGTTTTAGTAATTTTGATCCAAAATAAAGTATTCCAATATCTGCTAAAATAATAATGATTCTTAAAGCAATTACAGAACCAAAAAGACTTTTACTAGCAAATAAAGCAGCAATAAAAAAACAGAGTTGATTTAGTGGTGGGTAATTGGTGTAATGACTCCCGTTCATTTCTCCCATACCGTCATACAATTGATACGCTTCAAAAACAGGTTGAATTCCTTTTTGAATATAGTTTTCTGGTAAAGATAAATAAGGATTTAATCCTTCAAAAATCATACGTCCATCCCAAATAAAACGATAAAAATCTTGTGATAAATTGGGGATTGCAAATAGAAAAACGAATCTAAAAAGTATGGTTAATCCAATTAAAGTAGACGTGTTTATAGTTTTACTTTTCATCAATAGATAAAAACAGCCAAACAAAGAAAACCATAAAAAAAGTAATTTGTTAAATTCGGTTCTCTCTAAAAAATAAGCAAAAATAAAATAGAATAAGGTGCTTGTAAAAATTAGTAAAACATCTTTATATTTTGAAAAAAAAGACATTAAGCTTTAGAAAAAATGGATTTAAAAAACACGTAACTAAACCCAATGAAAAGCATTAAATGAAATGGGAACAATCCATAATCACCACCTTGATTACCAACTATAGAGGCGCTGTACATTCCAAAAGCAAAATAAATCGCTAAAAGACCTTCTAGTACTACATGAATAGAAGGTTTCTTTTTAATGTACTTGTTGTTTTTCCATCCGTCAGAAAGTGATTTGATATTAAATTTAGGTGTTCTTACAAATTCACTTTTTTTACCAAAATGCCCTTCTAAAACTGCAATGGTGTTGTGTAAAGAAAAACCCATAGCAATTGAGAAAAAGGTGAAAAATGAACCAATATATTTAATAAATTTTACAAACCCACCACCATAAATATTTTTAAACATATGCCAATAACAGATAAAAAAGATAAGAGAACTTATCACAAAGAAACTCATCACATAAAAATAATTTTTCAAATGTGCGTATTCATTTTTGATGTATAACATAGGTATACTTAACACAGCAACTAAAAAAATACAAGTAAACATAGAGCTGTTTAGCAAGTGTAATAAACTGTGAATTTTGGTTTTAAATGAAACATTTTTACTACGTATAACACGTTTCATCATTTTTTGGAAATTCTCTGCACCACCTTTATTCCATCGAAATTGTTGCGACCTTGCTGCACTAATTACTACAGGCAGTTCTGCTGGAGTTTCAACATCTACCAAGTATTTAAATTTCCAGTTTTTAAGTTGTGCTCTGTAACTTAAATCTAAATCTTCTGTAAGTGTATCACCTTCCCAATTACCCGCGTCGTAAATACATTCTTTACGCCAAATACCAGCAGTTCCATTAAAATTGATGAAATGTCCCTTGCTATTTCTACCAACTTGCTCCAAAGTAAAATGAGCGTCCAAAGCAAAAGCCTGAATTTTTGTAAGTGTAGAATAATTTCTGTTGATGTGCCCCCAGCGTGTTTGAACTACTCCAATGTTATCATCTTTAAAATAAGGAACAGTTTTGTACAACCAATCTTTTTGTGGTAAAAAATCGGCATCAAAAATGGCAATAAATTCACCTTTAGCAATTTTTAAACCTTCTTTTAAAGCACCCGCTTTAAAGCCTTGCCTGTTGGTTCTTCTAATGTGCTGAATATCGATGCCTTTTTCTTGAATTTTTTTGATGTGTTTTGCAGTGGTTTCTACAGATTCGTCAGTAGAATCATCTAAAACTTGAATTTCTAATTTTTCTGTTGGATATTCTAATTTAGCAATGTTTTTTAACAAACGTTTCATCACATACAATTCATTATAAACAGGAAGTTGTATGGTAACAAACGGAATTTCATCTGGATTAGAAAAATCGAATTTTTCTGAAGTATCTTCTTTTTTTCTTGCCTTTAGATAATTAAATAATAAATTCAATTGCGCCAAAGCATACATAAAAATAAGCAATAACGAAATCGAATAAATAACAATGATGATGTATTCTAAAACCACTATTTAAAACTATATTTAAAAATCCAACCTAATATTTTTACTCCTGCAAATATAGTTCCTTTTACGGTACCAGAAACTTTTGATACACCAATTCTATTTCTATACTTCATGGGTATTTCTGTATAGGTTAGTTTTTGTTTTAAAGCCTTTAATTGCATTTCTACAGTCCAGCCATAAGTTTTGTCTTCCATCTCTAAAGCCAAAAGTTTATTATACTTAATGGCTCTAAAAGGGCCTAAGTCTGTAAATTTTGCTCCAAAAAATAATTTCATTAAAAAAGTAGCTAACCAATTTCCGAAAACTTGTTGAGGTGTCATAGCACCAGCTTCTCTTAATTTTTTTACACGAGCACCAATTACTAAATCAATGTTATTTTGCAGAATAGGTTGAATTAATTCTGTAAGTTGTTCTGGATAATCAGAATAATCTCCATCTAGAAAAACGATAATATCTGGTTGTTTTTTTTGTCTAGAAACATAATCCATCCCTTTTAAACAAGCATAACCATATCCTTTTCTGTTTTCAGTTAGTACAGTAGCTCCAGCATTTTTTGCATTTGCTTCCGTATTGTCAGTAGAATTATTACTTATTACAATAACTTCATCAACATTTTGAGGAATATCATTAATAACGTATCCTATAGAATCTTGCTCGTTATAAGCAGGTATAATTACTTTTATAATTGGATTCATTATCTTAAATCATTTAGATTGTTTTCATCTTTAAAGGATGAAAAATCTGTCCATTCTTTAATCTTTTTTCCATGCTTAAATTTAGAAGCTTTTATCAATTTGCTATTATTGTAGATTAAACAATACCCGTTTTTTTTATTGTTTTTTAATTGACATTTATGATTAACAACTCCCTTGTTATCATAAAACAACCACCAATTACTTTTTCTTCCTTCTTTAAAATGACCTTCTTTTTCTATACCTGAATTTCTGCGGTAAAAATACCAATATTTGATTTCTAAATTGTTTTTAAAATGCCCTTCTTTTTTGATATTACCGTTTTGATAATAGAATTTCCAATACTCAGTTTTATTTTCATTTAAAAGCCAACCTTCTTCTTTTATTTGTCCGTTTTTATAAAATTCTTTATAATATTTTTTTTGAGAATAAATATTAAAGTTAAAGAATATTATAAAGAATAGACCAAAAATAAAACGGAAAATTAAAAAGTGGTAAGCTTTTGAACTAAAGACCAATATTGCCAATTGTTTACTATTTTTTATTTACAAGTTGCATTAAATCAACATCATTTCCTAATAATACCTCTGTAGGATTTATTCTACCTTCTTCTGGACCATTTTCTAATTTTAAAACTCCTCTTGGACAAACCGCAGAACAAACTCCACAACCAACACAACTAGAGCGCACAATATTTTCTCCTTTTTGCGCATAAGCTCTAACATCAATTCCTTGTTCACAATAAGTAGAGCAATTTCCACATGAAATACATTGTCCACCATTAGTAGTAATTCTAAAACGCGATTTAAAACGTTGAACTAAACCTAAATAAGCGGCTAATGGACAACCGAAACGACACCAAACTCTATTTCCGAAAATTGGATAAAAGCCAGTACCAATTACACCTGCAAACCACGCACCAATTAAGAAACTGTAGGTGTCTTTTATCCATTGAGATTTAATTCCGATAAATGATTCTGCCCCTGAAAAATAACAATAGAGTGTAACCAAAGTCATTACTAAAGAAAAAACTAAAACAGCATGGATTAACCAACGTTCTAATTTCCATGCATTCAGGCTTTTATTTGAATGTTGTCTGTAAGGGTCTCCTAAAGTTTCAGCTAATCCACCACAACCACACACCCAAGAACAGTACCATCTTTTTCCAAAGAAATACACCATTACAGGAACAATCACAAGTGTTAAAATAACACCCCAAACTAAGATAAAAATTCCTATTCCGCCACTATTACGTAAACTGTCTAAGTTCCATTCGAAGAAAAAATCATAATCTAAAGGAAATGCATTTTTAAAATCGTAACCAGGCATATTTAAACTAGTCATAATTTCTGGAATTAAGAAAGCAAATACAATTTGGAAAAATAGAACAGAAATTGTTCTTACTATTTGATATTTATTATGTCTGTATTTGATAAACATTCTTGTACCCATTACTAACATAATTGTACAGTATAGAAAACCATATACAAACCACTGAGAGGCATCACCACCATTTAAAAAGTTGCTAATAGGATCTAAGATATAGGTCCAATTTACAGCATAATCTGGCATAAAATACAGAACTAAATAAAAAGTAACTAGGTAAATTAAAACCAACCATGCAATCCAACCTCTATTGGTTGCCGATTCTAAATAAATACCATCGTTTTTAATACCGGGTTTTCCTAATAAAATTAGATTTGGAAGAATAAATAAAAGTGCGCCAATAATACCTAAACCAAAGGTTAAAAACCATGTTAAACCTGCATTGTCTTTTACAAAACCTTTTCCAGCTTTTTTTGCAATTTCGTAGCTAAGTGTATGGGGTTTTCCATAGATTTTATATTGATATTGTTCTCCCTTTTTGTCCCAATTTTTTTCAGCATCGTATTTTGCAATTTGTTGGTCATAAAAGTAGTTAGAAGTTTTGTAAGCATTTCTTACGTTACTTGAAAATTCGAAAATATTTAAAGTTTCATCGGTTACTACTGCCTTTTGTAATTGCCCTTTAATAATATCGCTCTTATATCCTTTTTCTTGAATAAAAGCATCCAATTCTGATTGTGTTAAGCGAAACGTTCCAGAAAAAAGTGTTCCTGTAAAAATGGCCAATCCTAATAAGAAAATTACTAAGCCAGAGTATTTTATTGTTTTCATCATCTTTTTAAACTTTAGCAAAAATTCGTTTCCAATTTTTCTTTTTTAACTGAATAGTAGTGTTGTTTTCTTTGTTGAATTTATCAACAATTTCAGCTTCATGTAATGTGTAAAATTCAGGATCAAAATTTGCATCAGCTAAATATTCTAACACATGTTCTACAGTTCTTTTTTCAGAAAGCCATTTGTCAAAAATTTCATGACGCATACGAATTCCAAAAGTATTAATTCCAAGAAATAAACGTGAATTTGTATCAAAAGAAATGGTAATGCATTTATAATCTTTTGGGTGTCTCCATTGAAAATATTCTTCATTATCTTTTTTTCCTCGTTCACTAAAGACCCAACCATAGGTTTGATATTCGATATCTAAAAACTTTGCTGAATTAAACCAATGCCCAGGTTTATATTCGGTTTTATTGTTACAAATGGTTTGTGCTAATGTTTCTCCCATCATTCGGCCAGTATACCAAACTGCTTCTATATTTCTGCGAAGACCAATAGCTTCTTGTTGCTCTGCACAATCTCCAATCGCATAAATATCTTTAATATTAGTTTCTAAAAAGCGATTAACCAAAACACCGCGATTTGTTTTTATTTTACTATCTTTTAAAAAATCTATATTTGGAGAAACACCAGCAGTTAAACCAACTACGTTGCAAAAAATTTCTTCACCAGTTTCTTCTATGATTACTGATTTTACTTTACCAGTTTCATCAGCTCTTATTTCTCTTAGATTAGTGCTTAATCGTAAATCGATATGATGCTCTTTAATATGTTCGTTAATCATTTCCGATTCTTGTGCCGGTAAAACCCCATTCCAAAAACTAGATTCACGAACTAAAAAAGTAACAGGAATCTTTCTGCTTCTTAACATTTCTGCCAACTCAATTCCAATTAATCCACCACCAACAATTACAGCTCTTTTACAAGTTTTGTTATCGGGTGCATATTTTTCTAGTTTTTCTAGATCTTGTTTATGATACATTCCCATAACACCAATTAAATCTTGTCCTGGCCATCCAAATTTATTAGGTTTCGAACCTGTAGCAATCACCAATTTGTCATAAGAAAGTTTTTCTCCATTAGAAAATTCTAGTATTTTTTCATCCGAATTAACATTTCCTACAAAACCTTCTTTTATATCTATCTTGTTCTTTTCCCAAAACCAACTTTCATAAGGTTGTGTGTGCTCAAACTTCATATGCCCCATGTAAACATACATTAAAGCAGTTCTTGAAAAAAAGTATTTAGTTTCTCCAGATATAAGGGTTATTTTTTTGTCAGAGTTTTTTCTGATGTGTCTTGCAGTGGTAACTCCTGAAATTCCGTTACCAATTATTACAATATGCTCCATAGTTAATCGATTGATGACATTTATGTCGAAGTTAAAGTTAAGAACTTAACAAAGAAAAATAATTTAGAATTAGTTTAAATAATAAAATTTTTAAAATTTTGTAAGTAGTTTTACAATGTTTAGACTGATGTTGTAATTAAATGATAATTCAAAATATTACAAATTACATAAAATGAAACATAATTTTTTTAAAATCGCTTTTACACTTTTCTTAATTGTTAGTTTACAATCTTATGGACAAGATGATACTACTAATAAAGATAAAAGTAATATTCAAACTTACACACCTTCTAAACTTTTGGACAAGGGACAATGGGATATTAAGTTTTTTAATAATTTATATACAGAAACTAAAGATTTATTTGGACCTAATGGTACCAAGAGAACTAAACCAAGAGAAAGCTTTTTAACATCTACAATTGATGTTTTTACAGGAGTTTCTGAAAATAGTAGCTTTAATATTGGTTTACTTTTAGAATTTAGATCTAATGTAATTGCGGGTAGAAGTGCTTTAGACGTGTTTTCTTTTGATGGAGAGATAGGATCAGCCCGTTCTGGTTTCACTTCTTTTGCACCGGCTATAAAGTTTAACCCTATTAGTAATGTTGGTAATTTTACAATTCAATCTGCTTTTCATATACCTCTAGTTGATCAAGAAACAGAAGATGGATTAAAAGATGCTAACGGAAATACAGTTAGAAATGCAGTTTTTTTAGATCAAAAAGGATATACTTTTCAGAATCGTTTTTTTTATGATTATACGCTACCCAGCGGAAATTGGCAATTGTTTACAGAGTTAAATACAGAATATCATTTTGGTAAAAAACCAGTTGAAGACAATAACGGAAATAGAATTGAAGGGAGTTTTGCAAACAATACTTTTGTGCTAGCACCGGGCGTTTTTATGAGTTATTTTCCAAGTGATAAATCTACCGTTTTAGGTTTTGTACAACATTTTCAGCGTTTTGGAGATTTTGCACAAGATTTCACGTCATTAGGTTTTGGTGGAAAATACCAGCTAACTGAAGTATTAAACTTAGAAGTTTTATACAGTAAATTTGTAAGAGGAAATGATACAGGTTTAGGACAAAGTTTTAACATTGGTTTAAGAGCATTGTTTTAACAAAAACTTATTTTAGGAGTTCGATTATGAAAACATATAAACTCCTTTTTTTATTGCTGATTTTTATTCAAATATCTTGCAATAGTCAGCACAAGAAAATAAACGGAATTAGTTTTGTAGCATCAAGAGATACTATAAATACAAATCATATTTCACCTGTACTAAAGGCGCAAAGCAATTATGTTGCTTTGATGCCTTTTGGTTTTATTAGACAATTATCATCACCAAAAATCATTCATAATACTAGCAGACAATGGTTTGGAGAAACCGAAAGAGGATTGTTACAGTATGCTAAAACTTTTCAAAATAAAAAGGTTAAAATTATGGTGAAACCTCAAATTTGGGTTTGGAAAGGAGAATACACTGGGTTGATAGAAATGAAAACAGAAGCAGAATGGAAAGTATTAGAAGATTCATATGCTTCGTTTATTTTAACCTATGCAAAAGCAGCACAAAAAATTAAAGCAGATATTTTATGTATAGGTACAGAATTGGAAAAATTTGTGCTAAAAAGACCAAAATATTGGAAAGAATTAATTGCTAAAATTAGAAAAGTTTATAGAGGAAAACTAACTTATGCTGCCAACTGGGATGAGTTTAAAAGGGTTACTTTTTGGGGCGATTTAGATTATATTGGCATTGATGCCTATTTTCCTTTAAGTGATAAAAAATCGCCTACAATTCACGAATTAGATGAAGGTTGGCAACCTCATAAAAAAGAAATTATTAGAATTCAAAACCAATATCAAAAGAAAATAGTATTTACTGAATATGGGTATAGAAGTGTAGATTATAATGCTAAAGAACCATGGAATTACAACAAAAACTCGGGAGAAGTTAATTTACAAGCTCAGGTAAATGGTTTAGAAGTAATTCATAAACAATTTTGGAAAGAAGATTGGTTTGCTGGTGGGTTTTTATGGAAATGGTTTTACGCTCATGAAAAAGTAGGAGGGCTCAAAAACAATATGTTTACACCGCAAAATAAACCTGCTGAGATAACCTTAAGGAAATTACATTTACAAAATGATTAAGTTTTAAAACATGATAAAAGTCTTAAAAAACTACAAAACAGCTTGTTAAATTTGTAAGTGTAACACTAAAACCTATAATTATGAAAAAAATTATTGTTCCAGTAGACTTTTCAAATCATTCTGAATACGCCTTAAAAACAGCAGCTTCTATTGCTAAGAATAACGATGCAACTATTTATGCATTACATATGTTAGATATTCATGAAGTAACTTTAACAGAAAGTGAATTCTACCAGCAAGAGAAAGCCGTTTTTTTCTTAAAATTAGCAGAAAAAAAGTTTAAGGATTTTTTAAAGAAAGATTTTTTAAAAGAAGTAAAAATAGTACCTGTTATTAAGCATTATAAAGTTTTTAGCGAAGTAAATGCAATTGCTAAAGAAGTTGGTGCAGATTTAATTGTTATGGGGTCTCATGGAGCTAGCGGGTTAAAAGAATTTTTTGTCGGGTCTAATACAGAAAAAGTAGTAAGATATTCAGAATTACCTGTTTTAGTTATTAAAAATGAAATGCTGAATACAGACTTTTCTGACATCGTTGTAGCCACCGATTTTTCTGAAGAGAGCATTCCAGCGTTTAAAAGAATGTTAAAAACTGTTGATTTTTTAAATGCTAGAAAACATATTTTGTATGTAAATTTACCAAATGAAGATTTTAAGACCACTTCTGAAATGGAAACATTAGCTGCTGATTTTTTTATGGAAGTAGAAGGGAATACAGACCGTCTAATTAACGTAAATTATGTTTGTGATAGGTCTATCGAAAAAGGAATCTTAAATTTTTCTAATGCAGTTGGGGCAGATTTAATTTCAGTGATAACGCATGGTAGAAAAGGATTATCTCATATTTTTGCAGGAAGCATTGCAGAAGATATTACCAATCATTCTACCTTGCCCATTATGACCTTTAAAATTTAAAATGATAAATGAAAGTTAAAACTTTATTGTATTTATGTATAACTTCTTTTTTAATGTTCTCTTGTGCAGAAGATAACGATGTAACAGTTCCTAGAAATTTACAAGAATATATAAATACAAGTTTTAACAATAACGAATTTGGAGAGGTTATAGCCTGTGCAGCTAGTGCTAATGCAAACACCAATTTAGCATATATATTTTATTATCCCGTAGAAGGAGCATCAGACTTTAGATATTATGAAGCAGATAGTTTAAATGTAGATCCTAATGTGTTTTCTAATTATAGAAGAAATTCTTTAGCAATCGAAGATGTTTTTGGCGGAAAGTTGCAGCGTTTTTCGAGACCCGGTGCAACAGAAAATTGGTGTTTAGTTACTTATGTTGTTAATGGTAAATTGCATAAATCTAACCCTATTCGATTAAAAAACACATCGAAAACTACTTCATGGACCGACAAGGTTACCATTGATTACACAACGAGTTTAGAACCAAAATTTACGTGGACCGATAATGCTGTTGGAGATAATGATATTTATTTTCAAGTAATTTCAGAAACAGAAGAAAATACATTTTTATCAGGTACTTATACAAAAGAGAATACTTTTCAATATTACAATACGGCTAATGTGGTGTTAAATATCAATGAAGATAAAACTCCTCCAGCTTTAGAAATAGACAAAGAGTATCAATTTACCATGATGGATGTAAGTTCAGATAATTGGGTGAATTTGGTTATTGAAGAAAAATTTATTCCTGGAAATTTACAAGAATTTCTAGATAAAAATGATGTTGATACTTCACAGAAAATAACGGCATTTGCCTCAAGTGCTAATGGCAATCAGAATTTGTCTTACATTTATTATTACCCTTTAACGAATGCAAGAGACTTTAGATATTACGAAACAGAGGGTACGTCAGTAAATAAAGATGATTTTTCGAATTATAGAAGAAAAATTTTAACCGATGCTACGGCATTTGGAACAAAATTAAGAAGGTTTTCTAGAACTGATGATGAAGAAAATTGGTGTATCGTAACCTACGAAATTGATAAGAAAATTTATACCTCTAATCCCATAAGGATTAAAAATGTTACACAACCTACCCAATATGAAAAGGAAGTTGACATCAATCAAAATGAATCTTTAAAACCAACATTTACTTGGACAGATTTTGGAATAACAAATAATGCACTTTATTTTCAGGTAATTACAGATAATACCAACGCATTTGTATCGGGTATTTTTACAAAAGAAAAAACCTTTACTTATTACAATACTACCAATACTGTTTCTAACATAAACACAGAAACACCGCCAGATTTAGTTTTAAACGATGAATATAAATTCACTTTATTAGGTATTAGTAGCGAAAATTGGGTAAATTTAGTGATTGAAGATACATTTGAAGTTGAATAATGGCTTATAAAAACCTTCTTTTTTTTCTATTTTTCTGTTTTGCAACCTCGTTTTATGGTCAAAAAGAATTCATTGCAGATGTAAAAATTCAAGGAGCAGAAAAAACACGAATTGCTTTTATCAAATCAATTTTAACCACTAAAAAAGGAAATGTTTTAGACTCTCTTTCTTTAGAAAAAGACATTGTGCTTTTAAAAAGGTTACCAGCAATAAGTCATGCCTATTATCAAGTATTTCATTCTCATGAGAATGCTTACAATGTGTTTATTAATATAGAAGAGAATTTTACCCTAATTCCTGAAGTGAATATTTGGACCACCACAAACAACGTTTTTTCTTATAAATTAGGTGTTTACGATTATAATTTTTTAGGAAGGAATATCACTTTTGGTGGGTATTATCAATTTAATGGGTTTGATTCATATGCTATCAATTTTAAAGCAGAGAATTTATTATCGAAAAAGTGGGGATTAGCAGTCAATCATCAAAACTGGAAAAGCGAAGAGCCTTTGTATTTTGGAGATAAAACAGCGAATTATTTATACAATAATGTTTCTTTTGAAGTATTGGCTTTATATCAAATTAATTTAGAGCATCAAATAGATTTTGGTGTAAACCTGTTCTCTGAAAAATACAGTTATATATCTGGAGCTACAGATCCATCCATTCCACAGAATTTAGATTTAAATAAAGCACTTTTAAAATTTGTGTATTTGTATAATACTTTAGATTATTACTATCAATATGTTAATGGATTTAAAAGTCAGTTGTTTGTACAATATGTGGTCACAGAAAACGATTTTCAAAACGATTTTTTTATTGCTTGGAACGACTTTTTCTATTATAAACGTTTGGGAGAAAAAGGAAATTGGGCTAATAGATTGCGTTTTGGTTTATCTTCTAACGCAGAAACCCCTTTTGCACCATTTGCTTTAGATAATAATGTGAATTTAAGAGGAGTTGGAATTTTAGTAGATAGAGGTACAGGAAGTTTTGTTTTTAATTCTGAATATAGACATACAATTTTTGATAAAAAATGGTTGGCAATTCAATCCAATGTATTTACAGATTTTGGTTCTTGGAGAAATCCAGGAGGGAAATTGAACGATTTTTTTCAAAATAAAAACTTAAAATTGTATTCAGGAGTTGGACTCCGATTTATTAGCAAAAAAATATACAATGCTACGTTTAGAATCGATTATGGGTTTAGTTTACTTAATCGTAAAAATGGTTCTAAAGGCGGATTGGTTTTTGGAATAGGTCAATATTTTTAAAAAAACAACTTCACTTTTTTAAAATTAACACTTAGTTTTGCTGAAAAATAAATTCAATGAGAACTTTTGCAATTGGTGATATTCATGGAGGCTTAAAAGCCTTACTTCAAGTATTAAATCAATTAGAAATTAGAGAAGAAGATAAAATTATCTTTATGGGTGACTATGTAGATGGTTGGAGTGAATCGGCCCAAGTTGTTCAGTTTTTAATGGATTTTTCTCAAAAATTCGAATGTATTTTTATAAAAGGGAATCATGATGTTTGGTGTCAGAATTGGCTAAAAAATGTGAATGATGTCAATCCTTCTTGGTTTCTGCACGGAGGTAAAGAGACCATGGAGAGTTACGAAGGTTATTCTGTAGAAGAAAAAAAGCAGCACTTAATTTTCTTCGAAAACATGCCTATGTATCATTTGGATGAAAAAAACAGATTGTTTTTACATGCTGGATTTACCTCGATGCATGGAGTAGAAAAAGAAACGTTTACGCATAAGTTTTGCACCGATAGAACTTTATGGGAAATGGCTTTGGTTATGGATAAAAAAATTGGTTTAGACCATGATTTATATCCAAAAAGACTAAAACATTATAGAGAAATTTACATTGGTCACACACCTACCACAAACTATGGAGAATCTGAACCAATGAATGCGATTAATGTTTGGAATATTGATACGGGTGCCGCTTTTAAAGGAAAAGTAACCGGAATGAATATTGATTCAAAAGCCTTTTTTCAAAGCGATGATTTACCTGCTTTATACCCGAATGAAAAAGGAAGGAATAAGTAGGTTGGTTTGTTGTTGGAAGTTTGAAGAAGGAAGTTGGGAGTTGGAAGTTGGGAGTTGGAAGAATGAAGTTGGAAGTTGGCTTTTCATTGCGAAGAGGAACGACGTGACAATCTCTTGATTTTACAGGTTAAGTTCTTGATACAATTTTTTCATCCTTCAAAAATCACTCGAACCGACGATAACTATTTTTTATTTAAAGGACACAATTCTTGCCCAATAAAATCTTCATCACCTTCAAAATCGATTGTTTCATATAATTCCAATAATCGGAATATGAGCTTTTTATGATGTTTAGTTATTTATTCATTATAATTTAACTTTTAATAATTGCTTTCTCATATTGCCTTGCCCCAAATTGAACAATAAATTATTCGATTTAACAGTTTTCCCTGCTTTAAATATGATTTTAGCATCTTTATTAGAAAAGATGATATTTGTAGAAATTATACCTTCTTCATTAATATTAAAATTATAGAAATTCGTTTTTGAAAATCTTTTATCTTGTTTTACTAAAATGCTTTCTTTTTTTTCATTGACATAGCCATTCAAAAGTATATTCATCTTGTTATCAGATAAATAAGGAAAAATTGAAGAATCTGACTTGTTAGATTTTGATAATGTTTTTTCAGTTAACTTAAAATATAAAACCTTATCCCAATTTAATTTTCCGTTTGAATTTATTTTACAAATTAATAGATCATCATAAAGTTTGTATTTTACATTTATTGGGTAGTATGTAATAAAAACTGAAGTACTAATTTGAGCTGTAACTCCTACCAAAGGAATTGAAACTTTTCTTATTCTATAAAATTGACCAATCAAATAAATGTTTAAGTTATCATCAATAAAAATGTCCTTAATGTCTATACTTCTGTTTTTATTAAAAAAACCTTTAAAATAGTTGCTAACTTTAGTGTTAGAAAACACATTTTGCTTTTGGTAAGAAACAGAAAATGATTTTAAATCTATTTTATAATTTGTAACTCCTTCAAAACCACCTTTTCTTTTTTTAGAATAAAGTCCGCTAATAATAAATTGATTGCCTTTAATCTTAGAAGAAATTAACTCATAAATATCATTTTTTATAGGAATATTAAGTGTTTTGGTTTTGCTGTTATAAAGCTCAACTAACCTGTAAATTTTTTTATCTTTATTTAATGTTAAATTAAAAAGTAAATACACTTTGTCATTTAACTGAGAAGTATTTAAATACTTTGTAGATTTATGTGTAAGAGTTGAATCAGAATAAACTTCATATTTATTTAATTCTTCCAAACTTTCTGAGAATATTTTTACAAAAGCATAAGCTTTTTTGTCCTTTATAATAGGTATTGTTAATATGATTCTAGAGGAAAACTCTAAAGAAATATTAAAATCTTCTTCAAGAGATTTATAGAATTCTGGAGAAGTTTTTTTGTCGGATTTTAATACAGTTTTCTGAATTAAATTTTTACTATGAATATCTATTATATCAAATCTTAAAGAAAATTGGTTATCAAATTCTTCTTTAATAAATATTAAGACTTTTTCATTTTTGATAAATACATTTAAAATTTTAATTTTATTTATATTTTTAATTTCAATTCGTTCAGTGAAATTTAATTTATCAAAAAATTCTATGAAATAATCGTGAATTACACCATTGTCTTTTTTAGGTCTAACAGAAATAAAATTACCTTTTTCATCACTTGTTGTGATTTCATTTTTATCCATTAAAAACAGACGATCTTTAATGATTTCGCCTTTTTCAATGGTAGTGTTTTGCGAGAATATATTTAGACAAATAAAAACTGAAACAAAAAGTAGGAATTTATTCATTGCACACAAATTTACAAAAAGCAGTTAGCTTTTAAATGAAATAAAAGCTTATAATTATCAGTCACTTTTAAAACTAGCATAACATATTCCCAGTTGATTCATAAAAGTACTTTCTTTTGCGTTTAAACCTAAGGTTTCGCCAGTAAAATTGGTGGCTTGTAAACCTAATTCCTTAAAAATACAAACAGTCGCAGCAAAGTCCCAAAGGCTGCCTCCGCCTTGTTCTTCTTTGGGAAGTTTTAGCAGTAAGGCAGGAGTGTTTTCAGCAACCAACATAGCATTTAGCACAGAGCCAGCTCCAGAAATTTCTTGATAACCTTGCAATCCTAATTCTTTTACTTTTTTATGTAAAATGTCTTTTATTTTATCTTGATTTGGCGAGTTAGACAATGTTTTGTCTGTTACATAAGTCAAAAAACTTTTAGGTTGTGTCAATTGCCAAGGTTTACCGTTTTTAAAAGCACCTTTATCTTTGATGGCGGTGTATATAGTATTTGTGCTTGGGTTGTAAACCACACCAATATATGGAATGCCTTCTTTAGAAACCAAGGCAATGGCAACCGAAAATCCAGGGTGTTTATTGATAAAGGCTAAAGTACCATCCATAGGGTCTACACACCAAAAATAGTCTTTTTCAAATCGGCTTTGGTTGTCTTCTGTTTCTTCGGTTAACAATCCCAAATCATAAGTTGTACAAGTCGGAATTAGGTGTTCTAAAATAATGTGTTCACATGCTGTATCAACTTTAGTAACCACTAGTGAGGCCAAAGTGTTTCCGCCAATTTTTGTAGCTACATCAATATCTTTATCGATGTATTTTTGAATGATTTTTCCGGCAGCAAGAGCAGCTTCAATAGCGATGTTGGTAAGGTGTTGAAAATCAATCATTATAAATTTTGAATTACAGATTGCGTGATTCGTTCACTATAACTATTAATTTTCCAATGTCCAGGACTCCATCCTTTTAAAAAACGATGAAAATCTGCCCAAGCTACGTGATACAAAGCGCGCCATTCCTTTTCTAAAGCTTCGTTTTTGCTTCCTGATGCTTGATGTAAATAACCAAAATAAGTGTCTAAAATTTGAGTTTCTAAACGCTCACAGTCTTCTTCGTACAAACAACTCCCAACAAAGTAGGCAACGTCTTTCATTCCGCAACCACCACCTACATATTGAAAATCGACACTAGCCACTTTTCCGTCTTCAGCAAAACAAAAGTTTGCCAATTTTGCATCCCCATGTACTAAGGTTTTGAATTGGCAATTGTTTAATTGGGTATCAATTTTTGAGGCTGCTTCTTTAAGTGAAATATCACTTAACACTTCCATTTCTTGAGGTCTGGTTGCTAAATGCCAATACGTACCTGTTTCCCAAAGCCCTTTCGGAACTTTGCCTAAATAGCTTGCATGAAACTTTGCCAACCATTCTAAACAGATTTCAATATCTTTCCATGCAACAGCACTTTTCCGAATCGGAAAACCAGCCGCATCTAAATCTTCTAAAATAATGAGCACTTCGTCCTCTTTTTGTGTTACTCCAAAGCATTTTGGCAAACGAGCAGAACTTTTATGGCTATAATTTTGATACCAGTTGGTTTCTACTTGATAAGACTTTAGTTTTCGTTGATGACCAATATCAGAATTCCAACCTCTTGGGTGATTTGTTTGTTTTGGTAACTGAACATTTTTAACCACAACACTTTCTGTTACACAACCCTTTAAAGCAACTCGTATTATTTTCCCATAACCACTCCACAAATTTTGAATGACTTCTTTTTCTTGTAGTGAAGATGCACCAGTTTTTTCTAAAATAAATGATTTGAAAAAGTTTTTCATATGTATAGCGCTATAAACCCTTCAGGTTTTCAAAACCTGAAGGGTTTGCTGTTTTATTCTAAGAATAGTTGCATATTTCTTTCATTGACAAATATTTTTCTTTGTAAATGTGTATCTGTAAAATTATCAATACCATCAAAATATTCTAATACAGTATTTCTTTGAATATGTGTTTCTTTTGACGAAATTATAGATTTATAAGATGAATATTTATAGTTATTAAAATCTTTGGAAATTTGATGATGTTCTGGGTTAAGATGTATGTATAGAATTAATGTTTTTAAATAATTTTCATCAGTTATTTTAATTCTTTTAAAAGGTTTTTCAAACAAGCTCCCTGTTCTATTGTATTTTTTATTCATTGCTTTTGTATAGGCGTTGAATAAATTAGAAAAATGTTGAGATGGATTATCAACAGTATCTTTAATTCTTAACAGGATGTGAAAATGGTTTTTAAGGAGACAATATGCATAAATTTCACAGATTGGTAACAGGTATTTTTTTATTAAAATCAAAAAATAATCATAGTTTTTTTCTTCATAAAAAATATCATCACCATTATTTCCTCTATTGTAAATATGATAATAATTATCAGTTAGAATCTTTTCAGTTTTCATTTTCTTTTTTAAGAGACCTTTCAGGTTTTTAAAACCTGAAAGGTCTTAATTACAACGATTTTATCACGCCCTTAAACAAAGCAATCATTTTAGGTTCGGCTTCACCAGCAATGGCAATAATTTCTCCAATGTCAACAGGTTGTAAATTTTTAGGATCGCATTCATCGGTCAAAACTGAAATGGCAGCACAAGGTAAGTTGAGTTGTTTCGCAACAATTACTTCTGGTACAGTGCTCATTCCCACTGCATCTGTTTCTAAAATTTGCAACATTCTGTATTCTGCTCTTGTTTCTAACTGCGGACCTAAAACACTTGCGTAAACTCCTGTATGTAATTGAATGTCTTGGTCTTTGGCAACTTGTATCATTTTATCGTTGATGCTTTTAGAATAAGGTTCTAACATATCCGCAAAAATATTACCAAAGGTATTAGCGCCTTGAAATGCTAAAGGAGAACTTCCTTGAAGATTAATGTGGTCTTCAATTAACATTAAATCTCCCTTTTCGTAATTTAGGTTTATTGCTCCTGCTGCATTAGAAATCAATAAATTTTCGATTCCTAAGCCATGCATAGTTCTTATTCCATAAGTAACTTCCCAAGCATTGTAACCTTCATACAAATGAAAACGACCAGACATTACAAGAACTTTTTTTCCTGATAATTCTCCATAAATCAATCTTCCAGAATGAAATTCAACTGTGGCTTTAGGAAAATATGGGATTTCAGCATACGCAATTTCTTTTTCAATTGAAATCTCATCCACTAATTTGCCTAATCCTGTGCCTAAAACAATTCCGATTTCAGGATTTGTAATTCCATTTTCTTTTAAAAAGGTGATGGTTTCTTGTAATTGATTTTTTTTATCCATTTATTGAATCACTAATTTTTTTGTCTTGGATTTTCCATCAACAGAAATTTTTACAATATAAATTCCTTTATGAAAAGAAGAAATGTCAATTGTTTTTTTGGTGATTTTAGGTTGATGTAAAACTTGTTTTCCTAAAGCATTAAAAATACGAATTTCAGCAGAAACACCATCAATATTTGAGATTTGAATTTTATCTTTTGCAGGGTTTGGATAGAATTCAATTTTATCAACAGGTAAAACTACTTTGCTCAAAACCGAACAGTTTGTGCTTGAAAATGGTGTAAATGTACCTACATCCCAAAAAGCGGTAAATTGAAGACAGAAGAAAAAAACAGTATCGTATTCTGAAATATCAACTCCATTAGGTATTGTTTGTGTATAATTTTGAGCGCCAGAAAAACCAACCAAGCCAAAGGAAATGTTTTCTAAATTTTCTGGGTTTAAACTTTTTAATTCTGCAATGGATTTTCCTTCAGATTTTATCAAATACAATCGAACATCTGGTCCAGTTGCAGTACTATAATTTCTAGCAAAATTAATGGTTATGGTGTTGTTGGTGTTTAGTGTAACAGAAATATCTCCAGAAACATTATAAGAAGGCGTAGAGGTGTTGTTTCCGAAATTGGATGCATTTTCAGAACATTGTGCATTGAATTGTAAAAAAGTAAAGCTTAAAAAAGCAGAAAGTAAAAGTGTTTTCATTGTAAATTATTTAGAATTGATGAACGTTTCCATAATTTCTGGAATATCGATGATATCTTCATATACATCTATGTCGTTCTTTTCTTCTAATAATTTCACTTTTTGATGAATTAAATCTTGTAAAGTAGCTTCTCTAACAGTTTCTGTTCCCCAATTTTTATTTTTGAATACGGACGTATGTAATTTTTTCATACCTAATAAATAATAACCACCATCTTTGGCAGGACCAAGGACTACATCGTTATTCTCTAATTCATCAAAAGCTTTATCGATATTTTTTGATGATAAATCGTATAAATCACTACCAATAATGAGCACTTTTTCATAGCCCGCATTAAATCCGTTAGTAAATGCATTTTGCATTCTGTTGCCTAAATTTTCTCCTTTTTGTTGGTGTTTTTGATAGAGGGATGCCTCCCAAATATCGTTGTCTCTAACTTTTACAGAATAATAAACAGCTTTATCTGCATTTACTTTGGAAGAAATATCGCGAGTTTTTTGGAGTAAGAATTTGTAAATTTCTAAAGCAGTTTTATCACCCACGGTTTTAGCTAAACGTGTTTTTGCTTTTCCTAATTCTGGGTTTCTCGTAAAGATGAGTAAGAGATTTCTCGAATGCGCTCGAAATGACATAAAATTTGTAATTTTCAACTAACAACTAACAACTAACAACTAACAACTAACAACTAACAACTAATACACCTTCTTTCCTTTCTTCAACCATTTGCCCCAGTCTTTGCTAAACGTATGTACTTTTTCAGTGGTGTTGCCTAAGGTATCTACTACTTGAAAATCGGCGTTTTTCCACTCAAAAATCCCACCATATAAATTGTATACGTTGGTGTATCCTGCTTGTATTAGTTTGTGGGCAACTGTTTCAGAGCGAATGCCTAAAGAACAATACACTACAATTTTTGCATTTTTATCTTCAGGTAATTTTGCAATGGTTTCTTTGAGTTTGAACTTGTCATACCCCACACAAATAGCATTTTTTAAATGACTGACTTCAAACTCTTTTTGTTCTCTTGCGTCTAATAAAATGGCATCAGTTTTGGGTAACGCTAACGTTTCTACAGACATATAAGGAACATTTCTTTTGTTCCATTTATTCAATAGTTTGTCTAACTTTTTTTGTCCAAAAGTTGTTGCGCTAACCACTAAAAAAAGTATCAAAAGTTTTTTCATATATACAAAAATAATGAGATTTCTCGACTTCGCTAGAAAGGACAATTAGCGATTAATAACTAGCAACACCCACCACCATCATAATGAAACGTTGAAGGAGAGAAGAAAATATCATCTCTACCTAAAGCTTGTAATGCAGCAGTAGTTTTATCGCAAATGGCTAAGGGTTGATTTTTTAACAAAACGTGCCCTAATCCATCATCAAAATAATCTTTATCACCATAATAAATAGCAGCTCTACCTGTAAAAATACAAGGTCCATCTTCTGGCATTGGATCTTTAATGGCTGCCACTTCAATAGATTCTATATAAATCAATTCGTCTGTTGGGTAATTCTTTGGGTCTAAAATTCGGTAAGGTTTTCTAGCTCTAATTTCAATCGTTCCAAAACCAGCATCTGTTAAGGCTTTTACATAATCTGCAATCGATAAAGAACCACTTAAACACAATGCTCGTAAACGTTCGTCATTACGTAATTCATCATTCATGGGTTGCTCACAAGTTGGGTCGCTCATCACCAAGCGTCCATGTGGTTTTAAAACACGGTACATTTCTGCAATGGCTTTCTTTAAATCATCAGATTTAAAAATATTGAACAAACAGTTTTGAGCAGCCACATCAATAGAATTACTTTCTACAGGTAAATCCATTGCATCACCTTTACGTAAATCTACAAACTCACTTTTAAACCAATCGTTTTGTTCTTCGGCAATTTTAAAGTTCTTACGAGAAGCTTCTAGCATTTCATCCACAACATCTAAACCAATAACTCCGCCTTTATTTCTGTTGAAATAGGCAAATTGGAGCAATTCCATTCCACCTCCAACACCCACATACAACATTTTAGGATTGTTGGTTAAATCACGAGCGTGCACTGTAGAGCCACATCCGTAATTCATCTCTTGCATAATTCTTGGGATTTTTAAACCAGGTAATTCCCAAATAGGATTTGTAGTGCAACATAACCCAACATCTGGTGTTAAGGCTGCTTCTTTATACACATTGTGTGTGGTTTCTAAATAACTCATTTTTATTTTTTTGATTAAGCGACAACACCTTGACAGCTGCTTCCTGCACCAGCAGTACAACCATAACAATGTTGATTGATAATTATATTTCTATTTTGTAAAATTTCTTCATTGTACTCAGAGATGTGTTTTACTTTGCTTGCTACTTTTAAATTTAGCATCTGATTGAAATCACAATCATACAAATTTCCATCCCAACTTACAGAAAGTGTGTTGGTACACATTACATTAGCTACAGCTGCAGGATTATAAGCTTCTACTAACGAATACATATAGTCTTCGTAATTTTCTGAAGCGATTAAATAATCTAAAAAACGACTGATAGGTAAATTGGTAATGGCAAATAAACTATGGAAATCGATATTAAAATCAGCTTTTAATGCTTTTTTAAAATCGGCTTCTAAAGCCATTTGATCTCCAGGTAAAAATGCACCTGAAGGATTGTATACCAAGTCTAGTTTTAAATCAGAATTTGGCATTCCATAACCTACTGCATTCAGTTCTTGTAAAGCTTTAATGGATTTGTCAAAAACACCATCTCCTCTTTGTTTGTCTGTTTTTCCACGCGTCCAATGCGGCATAGACGAAACTACGTGTACATTGTGTTTTTTGAAGAATTCTGGTAAGTCGTGGTATTTTTTATTCGCTCTGATGATAGTTAAATTAGAACGAACTATAAAATCTTTAATACCAGCTTTAGATGCTTCTTCTACAAACCATCTAAAATTAGGATTCATTTCTGGTGCGCCACCTGTTAAATCTAAAGTATGTGCTCCCGTATTTTTGATAACTTCCAAACACTGATGCATCGTGTCAAGCGTCATAATTTCCTTACGGTCTGGACCAGCATCTACGTGACAATGTTCACAAACTTGATTGCACATATAACCTAAATTGATTTGTAAAATCTCTAACTTTTTAGGACGTAAAGGAAACTGATTTGTCTCTTTAATTTTTGCTGCAAAAGTGGGTAATTCTCCGTCTGCGAAAATTCCGTTTGAAAGAATTTCCATTTGACGTGCTGTATTTGCAATATCGTTATTTCTTGCTTTTAAAGATTTTGTTGCCATATTTTAATTACGAATGTAGAATTATGAATTACGAATAATGAAAAGTATCTCATAATTCGTAATTGAAAATTCATAATTATTATTACATTTCAAGCTTATTCACCTTATTCATCATTTGTACTCCGTGAACCAAAGTAGCTCCACTTTTTATGGCTGCACCAACGTGAATGGCTTCCATCATTTCTTCTTTGGTAATACCTCTTTGCAAACCATCTTTAGAATAGGCATCTATACAATAAGGACATTGTTCTGTGTGTGCAACAGCTAAAGCAATTAAGCTCTTTTCGCGAGCGGTTAAAGCGCCTTCTTCAAACACTTTTCCATAATAATCAAAGAACTTGTTTCCAAGTTCTTCGCTCCATTCTGTTATTTTTCCGAATTTTCTTAAATCGGCAGCATCATAATATGATTTTGACATAAATCGATTGTAATTATTTGAAGTTTAAAGATACAATTTGTTTTTAAGAAACTTTTGTTAAAAAGCTACCTATTTACCATTTAAGGACCAGTCATATTTTAAATAACTGATTTTCGCATTCGACTTAATTTCTGTGTTAGAATACTTGTTTAAATAATCGATTACAGAACCGTTTTTGGTGAAATCTCCCTTAAACCAATTGAAAATTTCTGATATCTGAACTTTCTTTTTAGTGATTTTATTTCTTGTTGTATCATTTACAAAAGCTTTCATCAATTTGGTTAATTCTCCATCGATATTATCTTCTGTAAACGCTACGTTTCCTAATTTAGGACAAGAGCCTGAAGCACAATTTACACCTACGTGAATTTTTGGGTCAAACAATTTTTTACGTAAAATTTCGTGTTCAATATGGTCTAAAGTGTAGGTTTTACCACCTACGTTTGCAAAAGGAATTTTCCAAGCCGTTTTTCCTTTTTGTTTGATATCCATAATGCTTTTTAAAGGATAGTTCTCTAAAATTAATTTGATGGTGTAAGCATTATAAGCATTTATCCAAAAAGCTCTTTTTTTATTGTTAGACCAAGAATTTTCTGGTGTAGTTTTTTCTAAATAAGAAATATAAGTATCTAATTTTGTTTGATCTGCTTTAAAAGATTTGTAATCTACTATTCCGCTGTCTGAAACGTGTTTTTGTAATAAATCATTAAAAACTGATGTTTGTGCATAACCTAGAGAAAAGGTAAGGATAGCAATAAGTAATAAAAGTATTTTCTTCATTTTTATATAATTTCTGATGTTTTAGACGAATACTTTTTTAAGTAATTACAAAATTATTCCAAAATTTCTTCACCTGCTTTTAAGTTGAATCTTTTTCTAAATGCAAAGACAACTATATACAGGATTGGGGTGTCTAATGCGGCAATCATCATTTTAAAAATAACACCGCTAATTAAAAGTCCAAGAAAGTTTTTCCAATCAATGATGCCAAAAGAACATAACAATAGTAAAACTGTGAGAGTATCTATGATTTGCGATGAAAAAGTTGAAAAATTGTTACGCAACCACAAATGTTTTCCTTTGGTAAATTGTTTCCAAAAGTGATATACTCTAATGTCTATGAATTGTGCAAATAAATAGGCCATCATAGAGGCTAAAACAGCTAAAGGAGCTGCACCAAAAACATTGACAAAAATACCATCATTTACTGGAGACCAAGAAGTGGCAGGAGCTTCTTTAGAAACATAAATGATTAATAAAGAGAAAAATGAAGCAAAGATTCCTGCAATAACTACTTCGTTTGCTTTTCTTTTTCCATAGATTTCTGATAAAATATCTGTGATTAAAAACGTAATTGGATAAGGCAATAATCCTACAGAAACTTCAAATAACTTTGTATCGAAAATCTCTATATCAAAAGGGTACCAATAAAAGAATTTTTGAAAAATTAGATTTGACGTAACCAATGATGCTATAAAAAGTGCTGCAAGAATTAAATAGATTCTATTTGCGAGTAGTTTGTCTTTTGATGTCATATAGCGAAGTTAAGGATTTTGTTTGAAGATTTAAGAAGGGAGTTTGAAGTTTGAAGAAGGAAGATGGAGGTGTGAAGTTGGAAGTTTTGAGAAAACTGTAAATAGATAATTACTTATTTAACTAAAATCAATGAATAGGCAAACAAGTTTAGCCCTGATAGAAGCGACATCCTTTTTTTGAGGAACGAAAAAAAAAGATATAGTGGATAGCAGGAAAAAGCTTCATATAAAAAACACTATTTTTGCAACCACAAACAACAATAAATTATTTTATGAAAGCATACATTTTTCCAGGTCAAGGAGCGCAGTTTACAGGAATGGGATTGGATTTATACGAAAAATCGCCATTAGCGCAAGAATACTTTGAGAAGGCAAATGATATTTTAGGGTTCTCTATTACAGATATAATGTTTGAGGGAACTGCAGAACAATTAAAAGAAACCAAAGTTACACAACCAGCTATATTTTTACATTCGGTGATTTTAGCAAAGGTTTTAGGTGATTCTTTTCAGCCAGAAATGGTGGCGGGACATTCTTTAGGAGAATTATCTGCCTTAGTTGCTAACGGAGTTTTATCTTTTGAAGACGGATTAAAATTAGTTTCTAAACGTGCTTTGGCAATGCAAAAAGCTTGTGAAACCCAACCATCTACAATGGCAGCAGTATTAGGGTTGGATGACAATGTAGTAGAAGAAACGTGTGCAGAAATTGATGGAGTAGTGGTGGCTGCAAACTATAATTGCCCTGGGCAATTGGTAATATCAGGAGAAATTGAAGCGGTTGAAAAAGCCTGTGAAGTGTTAACAGAAAAAGGAGCAAGAAGAGCATTATTGTTACCTGTTGGAGGTGCATTTCATTCGCCTTTGATGGAGCCAGCAAGAGAGGAATTAGCTGCTGCAATAAAAGCCACTGAATTTAGTGAGCCTACTTGTGCAGTGTATCAGAATGTAGTTGCAAAAGCGGTAACAAATCCTGATGAGATAAAAGAAAACTTAATTGCACAATTAACAGGTCCTGTAAAATGGACACAATGCGTACAGGCAATGATTGCTGATGGAGGAACTGAATTTATAGAAGTTGGACCAGGGAAAGTTTTACAAGGTTTAATGCGTAAAATTGATAGAAGTGTTGCTGCTGGTGGAGCAAATATTGCTTAAAATTAATAGTATAAAATATAAAAATCCCGCTAAAATTTAGCGGGATTTTTTATTTGTAAATTTGGTAGAAGTCTATTATTCTTTCTTCTCAACAATTACCTCTACTTTTTCTGTGATTTCTTTTTTGTTTTTTGAAACATTTACGGAAATAGTATTACCAGCTTCTTTTGCTTTTTGTTCTATTTCTGCAACAGTTCCTTCAACTTTTTGAATATCGGTTACCACTTCACCATTTACTGTTTTAGTAGTAGTGATTGTAGCCATAGCTAATTCTCCAGAAGTTTTAGTAATTTCTACTTTTACTTCTTTTTTAGTGTTGTAATCAGAAACATCTGCAGAACTCATTGCAATACTTGGTGCAATAACCAAAGCCACAACAGACATTAATTTTAATAAAATATTTAAAGAAGGACCAGAAGTATCTTTAAAAGGATCTCCAACGGTATCACCTACAACTGCTGCTTTATGAGCATCAGTCCCTTTTCTACCTTGTTCTTCAATCATTTTTTTAGCGTTATCCCAAGCACCACCTGCATTAGACTGAAAGATTGCCATTAAAACACCACAAGTAGTTACACCTGCTAATAATCCTCCTAACATTTCTGCACCACCTAAGAAACCAACAGCAACAGGAACAGCAATAGCTAATAAACCTGGTAATACCATTTCTTTAATAGATGCTTTAGTAGAAATATCAACACATTTGTCATATTCAGCTACACCATCAGCAGCATCAAAAATAGCTCTCTGTTCTTTAGTTGCTTTAGACATATCAGAATCTACAGCTCTCATTACTTCTAAAGCCGCTTTTAATTGAGGTATATCTCTAAATTGACGACGAACTTCTTCGATCATAGCCATTGCAGCTCTACCTACCGCATTCATCGATAATGCAGAAAATACAAATGGTAACATACCACCGACTAATAAACCTGCCATTACAGTTGGTTTAGAAACATCAATAGCTGTTACTTTTGCTGTTTGCATAAAAGCTGCAAATAATGCTAATGCTGTTAAGGCAGCAGAAGCAATTGCAAAACCTTTACCAATTGCTGCAGTAGTATTACCTACTGCATCTAATTTATCTGTTCTTTCACGAACTTCAGGATCTAACTCTGCCATTTCAGCAATCCCACCAGCATTATCAGAAATTGGTCCATAAGCATCAACAGCTAATTGAATTCCAGTATTTGCCAACATTCCAACAGCAGCAATTGCAATACCGTATAAACCTGCAAAATGATGAGAAACTAAAATTGCTGCAGCAATTAAAAGAATTGGAATCATTGTAGACATCATACCCACACCTAAACCAGCAATAATAGTAGTTGCAGCACCAGTTTCAGATTGTTTTACAATCGAGTTTACAGGAGGTGTTCCTGTTCCAGTATAATATTCTGTTACCTTACCAACAGCTAAACCAGCAACTAAACCTGCTAATACAGCCCAAAATACTCCCATTGAAGTAAATTCAGTTCCTCCAAAAGTCCAAGTTTCAGGTAACATTTCAGTAATAATAAAGTAAGAAGCTACTAACATTAAACCCGCAGAACCGAATTCACCAATATTTAATGCAGTTTGAGGGTTTCCACCATCTTTTACTTTTACAAAGAAAGTACCTATAATAGACATAATAATTCCGATTGCAGCTAATACTAAAGGTAAATACACTGCACCTAATCCGTCAAAAGAACCAGTAAAAGCAGGAATTTGCGTAAATGCAGCACCTAATACCATGGTACCAATAATAGAACCTACGTAAGATTCAAATAAATCAGCACCCATACCTGCAACATCACCCACATTATCACCCACATTATCTGCAATAGTAGCAGGATTTAATGGATGATCTTCAGGGATACCCGCTTCTACTTTACCTACTAAATCAGCTCCAACATCAGCAGCTTTTGTGTAAATTCCACCACCAACACGAGCAAATAAAGCAATAGATGAAGCTCCTAATGAGAATCCAGAAAGTACATTTAAAACTTCTCCGATTTCCCATCCTTGTCCACTATACAACATAAATAATGCACTTAATCCTAAAACACCTAGGCCTACAACACCAAGTCCCATAACTGCACCACCAGCAAAAGCAACTTCTAATGCTTTTCCTAAAGATGTTCTTGCCGCACTTGTTGTTCTAACATTTGCTTTTGTTGCAACTTTCATTCCAATGAAACCTGCTAAAGCAGAACAAATGGCTCCAACAATAAACGATACAGCTACCATTCCATTAGAACCCTCCTCAGAGTTTCCTTTAAAATATAATAATATTGCTACTGCTATTACAAATATTGATAAAATTTTGTATTCAGCTTTTAAGAAAGACATTGCTCCATCGGCAATATTCTTTGCAATTTTCTTCATTTTATCATCACCTTCATCTTGTTTAGAAACCCAAGCACTTTTAATAAATACAAATGCTAAGGCTAAAACTCCAAAGAGAGGTAAAAACTTTACTATTAATTCCATATTAAGTTAGTTAATTAATTATTTATGATTTTTGAGGGGCTAAAAGTAATAAAATATACCTGATAAAAAAAGCCTATATAAATTAAAGATAACATATTTAAAACCTCCTTAAATTATAATATTTACAATTCTATGATTTCTGTCAGTTTTGAATAAAGTTAGTATTAGATTTTAAAATCAATAAAACAGAGAGGATAATTTTTTTCTATGATAAAATAAAACAGAATTTTCATTAAATAAAAAAGCATCATTATTAGAATGATGCTTTTTTATTTATTTTGTTTGATTTTATATGGTAAATGTTCTTTTTTTCTTGTGTTCACTATTATTGTAACGTTCAACACACTCGTGATAAATTTTAACAGCAGCTTCTGCATTACCCCATCCCCCGGTATCTACTTTTTTCTTTTCTAAATCTTTATATACTTGAAAAAAATGTTCAATTTCTTTTAATCTGTGTGGATTTAAATCTGATATATCTCCTCTTTTGCTCCATATTGGGTCAGAAACTGGTACACAAATTACTTTTTCATCTGGACCTTTTTCATCAGTCATGTAAAAAACTCCAATTGGTCTAACTTCCATGACAACCATTGGATATGTTGGTTGATGTCCTAAGACTAAAACATCTAAGGGGTCGGAATCTAAAGCTAATGTTTCTGGAATAAAGCCATAATCTCCTGGATACATCATCGAAGAAAATAACATTCTATCGAAACGGATTTTGTGTAATGCAAAATCATATTCATACTTATTTCTACTTCCTTTAGGAATCTCAATTAATACATCAAAAGTTACAGATTTCTTTTTTTGTTCTTTACTCATAAATTTAATTTTAATTTGATTAAAAAAGAAAAACCTTTTTATAAAAATTTACAAAAAGGCTTTTCTAACAGTTTTTATTTTTTCTATTTAAGGTATAAAACTTCTTTTACAGCCTCAATAACATCGTTGTGGTTTGGTATCCATTTTTCAAGAAGTACAGGAGAATAAGGTGCAGGTGTGTCTGCAGTTGTAATTCTCTTGATTGGTGCATCTAAATGATCGAATGCTTCATCTTGAATTCTATAGGTGATTTCTGAAGAAACACTTGCAAAAGGCCATGCTTCTTCTAAAATTACTAATCTATTTGTCTTTTTTACAGATTCAATAATTGCGGCATGGTCCATAGGGCGTACTGTTCTCAAATCTATAATTTCTACAGAAATATTTTCTTTTGCTAACTCATCAGCAGCTTTGTAAGCTTCTTTAATAATTTTTCCAAAGGAAACAACAGTTACATCTGTACCTTCTCTTTTTATGTCAGCAACTCCTATTGGAATGATGTATTCTCCTTCAGGAATTTCCATCTTGTCTCCATACATTTGCTCAGATTCCATGAAAATTACTGGATCATCATCACGAATAGCCGCTTTTAATAAACCTTTTGCGTCATAAGGATTAGAAGGTACAATTACCTTTAGACCAGGAGTATTTGCAAACCAGTTCTCAAAAGCTTGAGAGTGAGTTGCACCCAATTGACCAGCAGAAGCTGTTGGTCCTCTAAAAACAATTGGACAATTAAACTGACCACCAGACATTTGTCTAATTTTTGCAGCGTTGTTTATAATTTGATCAATTCCAACTAAAGAGAAGTTAAAGGTCATATACTCAACAATTGGTCTGTTACCATTCATTGCAGAACCAACTGCAACACCAGCAAAACCTAATTCAGCAATAGGAGTATCAATAACTCTTTTCTCACCAAATTCATCTAACATACCTTTCGATGCTTTGTAGGCACCATTATATTCTGCAACTTCTTCACCCATTAAGTAAATGCTTTCATCTCTGCGCATTTCTTCACTCATAGCTTCACAAATTGCTTCTCTGAATTGAACTGTTTTCATTTATTATTAATTATAGTTAGTAATTAAGAAATGCAAAAATAAGGAATTAATTATCATTTTTATTGAAACAGATTTAGAAAGTGATATAATTATCAGCGATTAAATACTCAATCGATTTCGTAAAATGTTAAATAATTGAAAATTTATTATGCATGCATAATATTTTTTAAAAAAAAGGTGTAATTTCGCCAACATTAAAGTATAAAAAATAGAATTTATGAAAATATTGGTATGTATTAGTCACGTTCCTGATACCACTTCAAAAATTAATTTTACAGAAAACGATACAAAGTTTGATACAAATGGAGTTCAGTTTGTAATTAACCCTTATGATGAGTTTTGTTTAACAAGAGCTATGTGGTTTAAAGAAAAACAAGGTACTTCTGTAACAGTAGTAAATGTTGGAGGTGCAGAAACAGAACCTACTTTAAGAAAAGCTTTGGCTATTGGTGCAGATGATGCTATCCGTGTAAATACTCTTGCAACAGACGGGTTTCAAGTAGCAAAAGAATTAGCTGAAGTGGTTAAAAAAGGTGGTTATGACTTAGTTTTAGCAGGAAAAGAATCTGCGGATTATAATGGACAAATAGTTCCTGGTATGTTAGCTACATTATTAGATTTTAATTTTATTAATGGTTGTGTTGGTGTTGAAGTTGATGGAACTAATGTAAATGCAGAAAGAGAGATTGATGGAGGAGCAGAAACATTATCATCAAGTTTGCCTTTAGTTGTAGCTGGTCAGAAAGGAATCGTAGAAGAGAAAGACTTACGCATACCTAACATGCGTGGAATTATGATGGCGCGTAAAAAACCTCTACAAGTAGTTGAGGCAGTTGGAGGTAATGCTGCAACAAGTATTCAATCTTTTGAAAAACCAGCACCAAAAGGAGCCGTAAAATTAGTAGATGCAGATAATGTAGATGAGTTAATTAGCTTATTACACAACGAAGCAAAAGTGATTTAATTTAAAAGTTAAATCATTCCGAATTAATTTCGGAATCTAAAATAAATAAAAATAATTATGTTAGTACAGTACTACTAAAAACTATCTACTAACAACTAAAAACTTAATAATATGTCTGTTTTAGTTTTTGCCGATTCATCGGAAGGAAAATTTAAAAAAACTGCCTTAGAAGTAGTTTCATACGGAAAAAAAGTTGCAGAACAACTAGGAACAAATATTGTTGCATTAACTATAAATGCAAGCGATTCATCAGAATTATATAACTATGGAGCAGAAAAAGTAGTTTCAGTTTCTAATGAGGGTTTAAATACATTTAACGCGAAACAATATGCAGCAGTTGTTACAGAAGTAGCAAAAGCTGAAAGCGCAAATATTGTAGTCATCGACTCAAGTATAGATGGCTTATACTTAACGCCAATGGTGGCAGTAAATTTAGAAGCAGGTTGTGCAACTAACGTGGTAGACGCTCCATCAAGCACAAGTCCGTTTACAGTAAAAAGAAAAGCCTTTTCTAATAAAGCCTTCTCTAACACAGTAATTTCTACTGATAATAAAGTAATTGGTCTGGCAAAAAACTCTTTTGGGGTTCACGAAAATCCTGTTTCTGGAACTACAGAAAATTTTGATGCAACAATTACAGAGGCAGGAGTTTCATCAGATAAAATAGAAAAAGTTACAGGTAAAGTTACCATTGCAGATGCAGATATTGTAGTTTCTGCTGGTAGAGGTTTAAAAGGACCAGAAAATTGGGGGATGATTGAAGAATTAGCTGACGTTTTAGGAGCAGCAACTGCTTGCTCTAAGCCTGTTTCAGATTTAGGATGGCGTCCTCACGGAGAACACGTTGGTCAAACCGGAAAACCAGTTGCTTCTAATTTATATATAGCTATAGGTATTTCAGGTGCTATTCAACATTTAGCAGGAATCAATGCATCCAAGGTAAAAGTTGTTGTTAACACAGATCCAGATGCACCTTTCTTTAAAGCTGCAGATTATGGAATTGTAGGAGATGCTTTTGAAGTTGTACCTAAGTTAATTGAAAAATTAAAAGCTTTTAAGTCTGCTTAAATCCTTTTTAAAAGCACTTTAATTCTTTTGAAAGTAACAGAGTTATCAAAGACCTATCAAATTATTGTTTGATAGGTTTTTTATTTAAAGTTGAAGTAAAATAACTTATATTCATTTTCTTAGCCATGTGTTTTCTTGAGCTTGTAAAAGTGATTACATTTTTATAAAATGATGAAAAGAAATAAGTTCAAGTAAATGTTTTTAATCTTTCGATAGTTGTGTAATTTATATTTGTTATTTTTATAGAAATAACAATTTTTAAGCTATTATTTTTATTAAATTGTGCCCTCTAAAAAGCAATCAACCAACAAAAACAGCTTTTTTAGATTTGTAGAAAGATTTTATGAGTTTAATACAATTAAACATTAAAGGTATTTCCTATAGTCAAACGCAAAGTGGAGCTTATGCTTTGGTTTTAAGTGAAGTAGAAGGTACTAGGACATTACCAATTATTATTGGAGCTTTTGAAGCACAGTCTATTGCAATTGCTTTAGAAACAGAAATTAGACCTCCAAGACCGTTAACTCACGATTTATTTAAAACCTTTTCAGACCGTTTTCTAATTACTGTAAAAGAGGTAATTATTCATAAATTGGTAGATGGTGTTTTCTTCTCTAGTTTAATTTGTGAGAAAGATGGGGTAGAAGAGACTATAGATACTAGAACATCGGATGCTATTGCGATTGCTGTTCGTTTTCAGGCACCAATTTATACGTATGAAAACATCTTAGAAAAGGCCGGAATTTACCTTAAAATTGAAGAAGAGTTATCCATAAAAGAAACTTCAGAACCAGAAGAAGATTCTCTTGAATTAGAGGAGTTGGTTATCAAAAAAGATAACGATTTTTCGGATTTATCAATGCAAGAATTAAATAGTAAGTTAAATGCTGCAGTGGCAAATGAGAACTATGAATTGGCTGCTAAAATTAGAGACGAAATAAGTAAGCGTTCTTAATTAAAAATCTATACATGAAAAAAATACTATTAGTAGCTTTCTGTTTGTTTTCGGTTTCAATGTTTTCTCAAAATACAGAAACTACTATAGCTGTATCTAAAATACTGGCTAGTCAAGGATTTTCTTTAGGAAGTTTGTGGCGGGGTATATTAGGTATGTTTTCTTTAATTGTTATTGCATTTTTATTTAGTGCAAACAAAAAAGCTATCGATTGGAAAAAAGTAGGTATTGGTTTAGCACTTCAATTATTAATTGCCATTGGAGTTTTAAAAGTGAAATTTATTCAGTCTTTATTTGAATTTGTTGGAGGTATATTTATAGAAATATTAGAATATACAAAAGCAGGTAGTGAGTTTTTATTTGCAGGTATGGTTGGAGATATGAATACTTTTGGATACATATTTGCTTTTCAGGTACTGCCAACGATTATTTTCTTTTCGGCATTAACATCACTACTGTTTTATTTAGGAATTATTCAAAAAATAGTGAAATTATTAGCAATAGTTTTGTCTAAGTTTTTAGGGATTTCTGGTATGGAAAGTTTATCTGTTGCAGGGAACATCTTCTTAGGACAAACAGAGGCACCTTTGTTGATAAAAGCTTATTTAGAAAAAATGAATAAGTCAGAAATGTTGTTGGTAATGATTGGCGGAATGGCAACGGTTGCTGGTGCTGTTTTAGCAGCTTACATAGGTTTTCTTGGAGGAGGGGATAAAAATTTAGAGTTGGTTTTTGCGAAACACCTTTTAGCAGCATCAGTTATGGCGGCTCCTGGAGCTATAGTTATTTCGAAAATTTTATATCCACAAACAGAAAAAGTAAATACAGATGTAACCGTTTCTCAAGAAAAAATTGGGTCTAATATTTTAGATGCTATCGCTAATGGAACCACAGAAGGATTGCGATTAGCAGTAAATGTTGGTGCAATGTTATTGGTTTTTGTTGCTGTTATTGCAATGTTAAATGGTATTTTAGGTTGGGTAGGTGATATGACTGCTTTAAACGAAATTATTGCAGCAAATACTTCTTATAAAGCATTGTCTTTGGAGTTTATTTTAGGTTCTATTTTTGCTCCTTTAATGTGGTTAATTGGTGTGCCAACTCCAGATACTTCTATGATGGGGCAATTATTAGGAATTAAATTAGCAGCTAGCGAATTTGTAGGTTATATACAATTAGCAGAATTAAAAAATGTTGCAAATGCAACCCATTTAACTTTTAATAAATCTGTTATTATGGCAACCTATATGTTGTGTGGTTTTGCTAATTTTGCTTCAATTGGAATTCAAATTGGTGGTATTGGATCTTTAGCTCCAGGACAGCGTAAAACGTTATCAGAATTTGGGATGAAAGCTTTAATCGGAGGTACAATAGCTTCTTTAATGTCTGCAACTATTGCAGGTATGATTATTGGATAGTTTTTAAATATGTTATCAAAAAATAGTTGATAACTTTATAATATTAATTTAAGCTTCAATCTTTTTAGAATTGAAGCTTTTTTTATTTTAGTTGGCACTAAATTTTGAAAGATTATGAAGCAGTATCACGACTTAGTAAAACACGTTTTAGAAAACGGAAACGAAAAAGGAGATAGAACAGGGACCGGAACAAAGAGTGTTTTTGGTTATCAAATGCGATTTGACTTAAGTGAAGGTTTTCCAATGGTAACTACAAAAAAGTTACATTTAAAATCAATCGTTTATGAATTACTTTGGTTTATTAATGGAGATACAAATATCAAATACTTACAAGAAAACGGAGTAAGAATTTGGAATGAGTGGGCTGATGAAAATGGAGATTTAGGACCTGTTTATGGACACCAATGGAGAAATTGGAATAGTGATGAGATTGATCAGTTAGAAGAAGTTATAAAATCACTTAAGCACAATCCAAATTCTAGAAGGATGTTAGTTTCTGCATGGAATCCTTCTGTACTACCAGACACTTCAAAATCTTTTTCAGAAAATGTTGCAAACGGAAAGGCTGCTTTACCTCCTTGTCACGCTTTTTTTCAGTTTTATGTTGCAGATGGAAAATTATCTTGCCAACTATATCAAAGAAGTGCAGATATCTTTTTGGGTGTTCCTTTTAATATTGCCTCATATGCATTATTTACCATGATGATTGCCCAAGTATGTGGTTATGAAGTAGGAGAGTTTATCCATACTTTTGGAGATGCACATATCTATAATAATCATAAAGAACAATTAGAATTACAGTTGTCTAGAGATATTAGGCCTTTACCAAAAATGAAAATTAATCCAAAAGTAAAAAGTATTTTAGATTTTACTTTTGACGATTTTGAACTCATTAATTATAATCCACATCCTCATATAAAAGGTGTAGTTGCAGTTTAAAAAATATTTTTTGTAAAATAAAAAGAGCTTTCAAAAAAAAATTGAAAGCTCTTTTTGTCATTTCACAACATTTCTGTTACAAGTTTAATACACTGTTGTCAGCTCCAGCAAAATCGCTCCAAGCGAAAGCATCTGCAGCTTCTTCGTTTACATAGTTCCCGTCAACTAAATATCTAAATTCATAAGAATTTCCAGCTTCTAAATCAACAGTTCCTTTAAAAGATCCGTTTTTTAATTTCTTTAATGGAGTTGCTTTTTCGTTCCACTCATTAAAACTACCTACGACTGCTACTTTTTTAGCCTCTTCAGCAGGAACAGTAAAAGTTACTTTACAAACTGGTTTACTTTTCAAAAATTGTTTTTTAATTGCCATAATTATTTATTTTCAGAATTATTTATTTCAAATTTTTCGGTAAAATTATAGAAGTTTGCTTATATGACAAACGATGTTTTTAAAGAATTTTGAAGAATTATCAGTTTGATAAAATGCTTATGCAAATTATTGATAATTCCAAATAAAAGGAATACTAAATTGTAGTTTGTATAAAAAAAGGATGATTTCTTTTTGCTTGATTTTCAGGGTTTTTATGCCGAAAACGTATTCGCTGTTAATAAATTTGTCTTAAAAATGGTATAAAACGTCAAACCTGAAGAGAATTGGTTTAATTTTGTCCAACAATTAATAGATTTTATGATTACAATTATTGCAGCAATTGCAAAAAATAATGCCTTAGGTAAGAATAATGATTTAATTTGGCATTTACCAGCAGATTTAAAACGTTTTAAAAAAATTACCTCTGGACATTATATTTTAATGGGTAGAAATACATTTGAATCTATTGGAAAACCTTTACCGAATAGAACTACAATTATTATTACTAGAAATAAGAATTATTATAAAGATGGATGTTTAATTGCGCATAGTTTAGAAGAAGCAATCGAATTAGCTTCTTCTGAAGAAAAGATTTTTATAATAGGTGGAGCTCAGATTTACAAAGAAGTTATGGAAAAAGATTTAGTAGATCGCTTAGACATTACTCTAGTGCACCAAGAGTTTGAGGCTGATGCTTTTTTCCCAGAAATAGATAAAAAAGTTTGGAAAGAAATTAAAAGAGAAGATTTTAAAGCTGATAATAAAAACAGTTTCGATTATAGTTTTTTGAGTTTTAAAAAAGTAACTAATTAATCCTATTAGTTCTAAATCCGCCACCTAAACTCATTTTGTATTTTTTTTGTGCAAACAAAAAGTAATTAAATAGTTTGTAATTTACTTCGTAACCATAATTTATGCTTGGTTGATAATCAATAATGTTTTCATAAATATTAGGGTTAAAACGAGAAGGATTTTGCACTCGAATATTCCAAGTAGTTACCCAAACTCTGTTTCTGTTTTCAAGATATTTTTGAGAGTAGAAGCCTTTAGGTTGAGCAATAGCATTTAAGAAATAATTAAAACCTACATCAATAATGATAATTTCGTATTCTAAACTATCGTTAGCAATTACAACGGGTTCTTCTTTGTCTTTAGCTGCTGTTTTTATTGGAGAAGAACCACAAGCAAATAGTAAAAGACTTAATAGTATTACTGAAATAGAATATTTTATAATTTTCATTTTTTTAAGATATTATCATAGTTATTATCAAAAGTAATACTGTTGTTTTAACTTTAAAACCATAAATGAGTCAAAATAGACTTTTATTGAGTAAACATATCAATTTACAAAAAAAAAATCTAAGGAGATTGCGATAGCGTTGTTTTTAGCATTATTTTTAATGTCTTTAAAACTAAGATTATGATAAAAAAAATATTATTTATATCTATAACTTTCTTATTGATTTCCTGTAATAAAGAGGTTAAAATAGAATCGTATACTATTTTAAATGAAAAAAATAGAGCAATTTTAAAAGACGAATTGTTAGAAGATCGTTTTACAAACCTTTTACCAAAATTGATGGATAAGTCTGGGATTGATATGTGGGTGGTTATCTCAAGAGAGTATAATGAAGATCCTGTTATCAAAACCATGTTGCCATCAACGTGGTTAAATGCTAGAAGAAGAACCATTATAGTTTTTTATAGAAATAAAGAAAAAAATACTTTAGAACGTTTAGCTGTTGCAAGATATGATATTGGAAAGAGTATAAAATCTGCTTGGGATAAAGAGAAGGAGCCTAATCAATGGAAAGCTTTGGTAGATATCATAAAAGAACGAAATCCGGATAAAATTGGATTAAATTTTTCAGAACATTTTGCTTTGGCAGACGGCTTAGTAAAAACTGATTATGAAGCTTTTTTAAATAATTTACCAGAAAATTATAAAGGTAAAATTGTATCTGCAGAAAAGTTAGCAATCCAATGGATTGAGACTAGAACCGAAAAAGAAATGAAACTTTTTAGAGATTTAGTTGCTATTACTCACAATATTATAGGTGAAGCTTTTTCTTCTAAAACCATAACAACTGGTAAAACAACAACAAATGATATAGTTTGGTTTTTACGTCAGAAAGTTACTGATTTAGGATTAGAAACATGGTTTCACCCAACTATAGATGTACAGAGAAGTAAAGAAAAATTAAAATCGCACATAGAATCTTTTTCAAAAGCTAAAAAAGAAGTAATTATTCAGCCTGGAGATTTATTACATTGCGATTTTGGAATTACTTATATCGGCTTAAATACAGACTGTCAACAACATGCTTACGTTTTAAAACCAGACGAAAATGATGTTCCTCAATTCTTAAAAAATGCTTTTAAAAAAGGAAACAGAGTGCAAGACATTTTAACTTCTAATATGATTGACGGAAGATCTGGAAACCAGATTCTAGCTGCATCTTTACAACAAGGAAAATCAGAAGGGTTAAGGCCCTCAATCTATACGCATCCTTTAGGTAAATATGGGCATAGTGCTGGTACAACAATCGGAATGTGGGATTCTCAAGGAGGTGTTCCTTTTAACGGTGATTATCCTTTAGAAAGAAATACTGCTTATGCCATAGAGCTAAATACTACGGTTTATATAAAAGAATGGAATAAAGATATTAGAATTATGCTAGAAGAAGCTGGTTTTTATGGAGAAGGCACTTTTGAATATGTAAATGATAGACAAACAAGTATAAAACCTATTGAATTAAAATAAATGCAACAAAGATGTTTTTGGGTAACAGATAGTAAACTATATCAAGATTATCATGACAATGAGTGGGGTGAGCCAGTTTATGATGATAAAACTTTGTTTGAGTTTTTAATTTTAGAAACTTTTCAGGCAGGTTTAAGCTGGATTACTATTTTGAATAAAAGAGAAAACTTTAGAAAAGCTTTTGATGATTTTGATTATAAAAAAATTGAAAAATATTCTGAAACTAAATACCAATCTTTACTCCAAGATTCAGGAATCATTAGAAATAAATTGAAAGTAAGAAGCGCTATAACTAACGCGCAATTATTTATTGAAGTTCAAAAAGAATTTGGTTCTTTCTCTAATTTTATTTGGAGCTATGTCGATGATAAACCAATTGTAAATACATTTCATAAAAGAGAAGATGTTCCGGCTACAACACCTTTGTCTGATAAAATCTCTAAAGATTTAAAAAAAAGAGGGTTTAAGTTTGTGGGATCTACAGTTGTCTATGCTTTTATGCAAGCAGTTGGTATGGTAAACGATCATACAACAAACTGTTTTAAATATCCATCATAAATGCTAGTAGCAAGTATTCCAAAAAACGATTTACACAAATTAGGTTATATTTTTCTCAGAAAAATAGGAATTTTTGTAGGTTTTATTTTCATGCTTTTTTTTGATGGAATTTATTTTACAAATCATTTTGTAAACTCTCAAATTCCAATTAATATTTTAGCAATCTTCAGTTTCTTTTGGATGTATAAAAGGGCTTATCCACGAGTAAGAAAATCGATGTTTGTAGCCGTTGTTTTAGGTTTGTTAGGAGAATATTTTTTTTCTGTCTATTTGGGGATGTATACGTACAGATTAGAGAATGTACCCTGGTATGTTCCTTTAGGTCATGCAGCTTTATATGGTAGAGTTTTAATGTTTAGTAAAGATGCTCTGGCAAGAAAATATCACAAAGCTATAGAGGAACTATTTACTTATATTATTTTAATTTTTGCAACCATTTATTTGATTTTTTTTTCAGATATTTTTGGTTTTTTAATGACAATATTGGTTTTTTTGATACTCTACAAACGTCCTAAAGACAGGTTATATTTTTATACAATGTATATTGTTGTGGCATTATTAGAAATTGGTGGAACAGCATTTGGTTGTTGGAAATGGCCCCCAATTGCATTTGGAATTTTTGAATCCTTACCCAGTAACAATCCTCCAAGTGGTATAAGTTTGTTCTATTTTTTATTAGATATAGGGTGTTTTGTTTTCTACATCCTTATAAATAATAAAGCGTGGAAAAGGTTAAAAAGAATTCGAAAAAGTCACATTTAGAATCATAACTTTAAGTATCAATTTATTTCTTTATACTATGGCAAGAAAAACGAGAGATCCAGGTTTTGGTTACCAATCAAAACAAAATGCAAAAGACATTATTAATGATGATGGAAGCAGTAACGTGGTACATTTGAATAGGAAAAGAAGTATTAATGATTTATATGCTTATTTTGTAGATATATCTTGGTGGCATTTTTTTCTGTTAATTATTTTTACTTATACCCTAATCAACATCATTTTTGGATTGATTTATGTAAGTATAGGTATCGAACAAATTACAAAGCCCAAAGGTACTTTTTTAGAAGATTTCTTAAACGGATTTTTCTTCAGCGCTCAAACGTTAACAACTGTGGGTTATGGAGGAATTGCACCAAAAGGAATCACTGCAAACTTTGTGGCTGCTTTTGAAGCGATGATTGGTTTGTTGAGTTTTTCATTTATCACAGGATTATTGTATGGGCGATTTTCTAAACCCAAAGCTAAAATCAAATTTAGTGATAACTTGATTTTACGAAAGTTTAAAAAAGAAAGAGCAATCATGTTTCGTTTAATGAACAAGCGTAAAACGGTTATGATAGAACCAGAAATTAAAGTAACCTTATCCATATCAGAAAAAGATAAAAAAGGAGCATATACCCGTAACTTTTATACTCTAAAATTAGAAAGAGAAAAAATTATGTATTTGCCAACAATTTGGACTGTTGTACATGAGATTGATGAAAAAAGTCCGTTATATGATTATTCTGATGATAAAATAGAAAACCTAGATGCTTTTTTATATATATTGATAAGTTATCACGAAGAATCTTTTGCTCAAAAAGTGTATCAAATCTATTCTTATGATTTTGATAAGTTAGAAACTAACGTAAAATATGTGCCAGCAGCCTCCTTTGATGAAGACGGGTTTACCATTTTAGATCACGAAAGTTTAAGTAAAGTAGAAACAATGTAAAAATAACTAGTTGCCAAAAAGAAAACGAATAGCTACAAAAATTACAATAATTAATCCGCCATAAATAATTACTTTTTTTCCAGCACCTTTGTAGTAGCGCTCATGGTTTTTTATGTCTTTTCTGTAACTGTAAATCATAAGAGCAATAAAAGCAATAATAAAAAAAATCATAAAAACGATTCTTCCAGAAGTGAAAAAAGTATTTAAAAACATGTTCAATATTCTTTATAAGTTGTGAATTACTCTTGTGTTGATCAAGAAATAGTTCTTAAAGTTTTATATATCTTGTCTTTCTAAAATAAAGCGAATATATAAAAGCAAAATTACAAATTTAATGAAGAACGCCATCGTTTTTGGAGCAACTTCTGGAATCGGAAAATCGCTAGCTAAACTTTTAGTAAAAGATGGTTATAAAGTAGCAGTTACTGGAAGAAGATTGGAGTTGTTAGAAGAATTGAAAAATCAATTTCCAAATCAGATTTTAATAAAACAAAACGACATCCAAGATGTTGATGAAGTTGAGAAAGTATTTAACGAAATTGTAACAGAGTTCAAGGTTATAGATACTGTTATTCAATCTTCAGGAGTAGCATATATCAATCCAAAATTTGAATGGGATAAAGAACAACAAAGCATCAATACCAATGTTTTAGGAGTTACAAAATTGTACACGCTAGCTTATAATTTATTTAAAAAACAACAATTTGGACATTTGGTTGGAATTACTTCTATAGCGTCCATAAGAGGAAATCGTTCAGCACCTGTTTATTTTGCTTCAAAAGCATATCAAAAAGCCTATTTAGAGAGTTTGTTTATTAAAACAAAATCCATAAAATCAAACAAAGTTTTTATTACAGAAATTAGACCTGGTTTTGTAAATACTGCTATGGCTTTTGGAGATGGAATTTTTTGGTTGGTTCCTTTAGAAAAAGCAGTAAAACAAATTTATACAGCGATAAAAAAGAAGAGAAGAGTTGCCTATATTTCTAAGCGTTGGCGATTGGTAGCTTGGGTATTAAAGATTGTACCAACTTGGTTGTTAAAAAAAGCAACTTAAATTAAAAAACATAAAGACAGTTTCGAGCACATTTGAGAAAATAAAAATAAAACATACCATAAAAATGAAAAACAAAATAGCAGCAGTTCATGCATTTCATACAGCGTTTAAATTAAATATTCAAGATGTACCCACAGTAGATATTTCTGAAGAAAGAAAACAATTGCGATTTGAGTTGATGAAAGAAGAAAATGAAGAGTATTTAGAAGCTGCTAATAATAACGATTTGGTTGAAGTTGCAGATGCTTTAGGTGATATGCTATACATTCTTTGTGGTACAATTATAGAACATGGGATGCAGGATAAAATCGAAGAGGTTTTTAATGAAATTCAACAATCAAATATGAGTAAATTGGGTGAAGACGGCAAACCAATTTACAGAGAAGATGGAAAGGTTTTAAAAGGTCCAAATTATTTTAAACCAAATATTAAAAAGGTTTTAGAAAAGTAATTTTCAGCAAATTTGTTAACTTTAACTAGAATATGCAATATTTTATATTCATAACTTTCTTGTTTTAGAAACAGGTCAAATTATAAACCATAATTTTGACCTTCACTCGCAAATCTAAATCCTAATTTTTCAATTTCTGTTCTTACCTCACTGTTTTCTTGTAAAACGGGGTTTGTGTGGTTAAAATGAATAAAAATTACCTTGTTTTTGGTTGTAAAAGTTTGGTTTTGAAACAATTTTATAGTTTCCTCTATAAAAGGATGTGGAACCTCAGTCATAGCTCTTTTTACTTCTTTTTGATTTAAAAAGGTGGCATCAACAAAAGCATAATCTACCTTTTTAACTTCATCAATAATGTTTCTTTTCCACTTTTGCCATTTATCTATGTCTGGAATAAATAAAGCTGATTTTTTTGAGCCTTTAATTTTATAACCTACAGTTTCAGAAAATTCATCTCTGTGCGGAACGAAAAATGGGGTTACAGTTAATTTATTATTTAAGATTATGATAGAATCGTGTTGTAATGGTTGGAGCTTTATGTTTTCTAAAGAAATCAACTGACTCCAAGGTCCATTTTTAGTTAAATACTTTTTCATCTTTGGCATAGCAAAAATATTGATGTTTTTTTTACCTAAAGCTTCTCTTCCAAAATACATTAAGCCCGTGTAATGGCCAATATGAGCATGAGTTAAAAAAACACCATCAATAACTTTTTTATTTTTCAGGTGATTTTTTTCTAATTCGGCCAATTGTGTATGCATATCGGGTGTAGCATCAAATAACCATTTTTGGTTGTTTTCTAAATCAACCAACCCTAACGAAACAACACTTTTTCTTTTGTTAGTTCCGTTATAATAATTAGCACAACATATTTTTTGACATCCAATATGTGGATAACCACCATCTTGTGCAGTGCCTAAAACTGTTAGATAATGCTTGGGTTGTGATTGTTTTGTTAATTTTTTATCTGATAAATTATTATTACAAGAAAAAAGAAGAATTGTAAAAATAATATTCCAAAAATATTTCATAGATTACTTATCGAATGATACTTAAAGCACCTGAAGGACATTTTGAAACTTGGTTTATAATTTCATGTTTAGAAGCATTTTCAGTTTGAATCCAAGGTTTACCTTTTGGTTTAAACACTTTGGGTAAACCCAACGCACATTTTGCAGAATGCGTGCATTTTTCAGGTTCCCACATCACTTTAATATCTTCTTTTGGATACGTTTTCATAATAATAAATTTAGTTTCTTTAAAGGTAATAAATAAAGAACAACAAAAAAGCATCAATTTAAAATTGATGCTTTTCTAATATAATAAATAATAGTAATTACACCATTACTCTCCAACCATAAGGGTCTTCAGCTTTATTAGTTTGTATGTCTGTAATCGCTTTCTTTAAAGTAGTTGCAAAAGGATTTTCTAATTCTGGTAAATCATAATCTTTTCCTTGGTAGCCAAAACCTGCAATTGGAGAAATTACTGCAGCTGTTCCTGCTCCAAACATTTCTTTTAAGTTGCCATTTTGTGCTGCAGAAATGACTTCTGAAACAGTAATCTTTCTAACCTCTACATCAATTCCAGAGTCTTGGGCAATTTGTATGATACTTTTGCGCGTAATTCCATCTAAAATCCTATCATTTGTAGGACTTGTAATTAAGGTGTTTCCAATGCGAATAAAAATATTCATAGCACCAGCTTCTTCAATATATTCGTGAGAATTATCATCAGTCCAAATTACTTGATTATACCCTTTTTGGATAGCTAATTGAGTAGGGTAAAATTGCGCAGCATAATTACCACCTGCTTTAGCAAAACCAACTCCACCATTAGCAGCCCTCGCATATTTTTCTTCAATTAAAACTTTTACTTTACCTGCAAAATAAGCTCCAGAAGGTGCGGTACATATAATAAATTTATATTCATCTGCAGGAGAAGCATGAAACCCTAATCCAGAAGCAAACATAAAAGGTCTAATATATAAAGAACTCCCCTCGTTTGTTGGAATCCAATTGTTATCAATTTCTAATAATTTTTTTAACCCATCCATAAAAATGTCTTCAGGAATTTGAGGGATAACCAAACGTTCTGCAGATTTATTTAAACGTTTGCAATTGTCTAAAGGTCTGAATAACATGGTGTTTCCGTCTGCATCTTTGTAAGCTTTCATTCCTTCGAAAATCGATTGTCCGTAATGAAAAATCTTAGCAGAAGGATCTAAAGAAATTGGTGCGTAAGGCTTAATGACAGCAGTTTGCCATTCACCATTTACAAAATCACATTCTAACATATGATCTGAATATACACTACCAAAAGGTAAGTTGTTAAAATCTACATTTTCTATGTTCGATTTTTCTACACGTTGAATTTCTATATTAGATTTCATTGGGTTGATTAAATTAAAGAACAAATGTACATAAATTATTCCTCTGATAATATATCAAAATAGTGGTTTTAATAACGAATTATGTAACTTTGTAAGAAACACATTAAATCCATAAATTATGAAATATTTTGCTCAGTTTTGTTTAGTTGTTTTCTTGGTTTTTACAGCATGTAAACAAGAGAAAAAAGAAGAAGAAAAAGATAAAAAAAATGAAGTCATTAAACAATACGATACTTTCGGTGCGAAAATTTCTTCGGATAATGCCATTACTTCAACAGCATTACTTGCCAAATTTGAAACAATGAAAGTAGGCGATACAATTGATGTGAAATTTGTATCTAATATTAAAGAAGTTTGTTCAAAAAAAGGATGTTGGATGAAGTTACCGTTAAACAAAGAAACAGAAACAATGGTTCGGTTTAAAGATTATGGTTTTTTTATGCCTTTAGATTCGAAAGGAAGAGAAGCAATCGTAAATGGAAAAGCATTTATAAAACAAACTTCTGTAAAAGAATTACAACATTATGCAGAAGATGCTGGGAAATCTAAAGATGAAATTGAAAAAATTACTGAACCTAAAAAGGAATTTGCTTTTGAAGCTGATGGTGTTTTAATTAAAGCAGAATAAAGAAATATTTAAAAGCATTATCAATATTAGCTTGTGAAAAGAGAAATATTAATTACTTCAGATGGTTCTTCAACAATTCATTTACCAGATTGGAATGAACAATACCATTCTAAAAATGGATCTATTAACGAAACTTACCATGTTTTTATAGAAAATGGTTTAAAACAAATTGAATCTGAAAAAGTATCTATTTTAGAAATAGGTTTTGGAACGGGTTTAAATTGTTTGATTACATACTTAGAAGCTAAAAAGCAGGTTTATTATGTTGGTGTTGAAGCATATCCTGTTACTGCTGATGAAGTTGAGAAAATGAATTTTATTTCAATCTTAAAAGCAGAAAATGAGAATGCTATTTTTAAAAAAATGCATAAGGTTTCTTGGGAGAATCAGCATGAAATTGCAGAAAATTTTTCATTAAAAAAAAGAAAGCAATTTTTTGAAGATATAGTTGATGTTGATGCATTTGATTTAATTTATTTTGATGCTTTTGGAGCTCGTGTTCAGCCTCAATTATGGACTGTAGAAATTTTTCAGAAAATGTATAATGCATTAAAAGAAAAAGGAATTTTAGTCACCTACAGTGCAAAAGGAAGTGTAAGAAGGGCAATGCAAGAAGTTGGATTTATGGTAGAGCGTTTACCTGGACCTCCTGGAAAAAGAGAAATGTTAAGAGCTAGAAAAATTACTGAACCTTTAAAAGTAAATTAAAATGAGTAAGAGAAATATTAAATTTCAAAGAAAATTTAGTAGTACAAGAGTAAAACAAGCTAAACCCAAAAAAGGACTTTTCTTAGTACTGCTTTTAGCAATAGCTTTAATTCTTTGGTTTAAAGCAGAAGCAATCATGGATTACTTTTTTTAGTTATTTCTTATACTTTCTTCCTTTCCAGTGGTATTTTGAAGTTAGTGTTAAAAAAATGACATAAATACTAAAGAATGGGTGACAAATACATGTAGGAATATACCACTTCATAAAATTTATTTTTTGATTAAAAAAAAGCATTGCTTTTTTTAATAAAAACCAATCAATAATAATTTTTAATCCTAAACTAATCAGAATTAATTTTAAAGAACCTGTAAATACACAAAAAATAGTAAAGAGATTCATTAATAAAACTATCAAACCAATTAGTTTTACTTTTAAAGAATTAAAATGACTTGTTTTTGCTGCCCATCTTGTACGTTGATTTATTAAATCTGACCAGTTTTTTACAGGAAAAGTTGTAACAATAGCATCTTTAGATTTTAAATATTGAACACTTTTTTTATCACTTTCTATAAATTTTTCAAATAGAAAAACATCATCACCACTTGCCATAGTGTCATTTCCATCAAAACCATTCAATTTAAAAAAATCGTTTTTACGATAAGCTAAATTTGCACCATTACATAAAAAAGGGAAATTCATTCCAAAACTACCAATAGTAGTTCCTTGCATACTCATAAAATCTAACAGTTGAAATTGTTCTAAGAAGTTGTTTTTAACTTGGTAATTTACTGGAGCAACTACCATTTTTGGATGATTTTTTTGAATAAAAGCATCCAAAGTTTTTAACCATTTTTCAGGTAAAAAACAATCTGCATCAGTGGTAACAATCCACTCGTTTTTAGCAACTGAAATAGCGGTTGTAATGGCATCTTTTTTTGGAGAGTTGGATGTTCGTTTGTTTTTTAAAAGTTGAAATGTCATTCTAACATTAGGAAGCATCTTTTTAATAATCTCAACAGAATCATCAGAAGAATCATCATCAACAAAAATGAATTCTACAAGTTTACTTGGGTAATTTAATTTGCTAATGGAATCTAATAAAATAGGTAAGTTTTTAGCTTCATTTCTAAACGGAATTACAACCGAAAATTTAGTTGTTGCTAGTTCAGATTTGTCAATAAATTCATCAACTTTATAAAAACCAATGGTAAGAAATATGATTAAAATTGTATAAAGTGTACATATAAAAACTATAACCCAAATCATTTTGTGAAATTAGGTTTAAAAGTTAGTACAAAATAGCTTCCAATAACTGCTGGTATCGCAAAGTTTAATATCCAAATTAGAGTCACAGCATTTAAAACAATGAGAATGTCCACTTTTAAAAAAGAGAAAACCCATATAGCAACTGTACTTTTTAAAACGATATCAAAAAAAGAAAGCATAGGAACAATGGAAGCAATTAAATAAATAGAAGTTATTGCAGCAATTGTATCTAAATATGGGATTTCAATTCCAAATAAAACCAATAAAAAATAGAATTGATGAGAAAAAACAAGATACCTAAGAAATGAAAGACTCAATATTTTTAAGTTTAATGAGAATGATATTTTTTGAATAAAATTTTTAATTCTTTGAAGATAAGAGGCTCCAGTTTGAAAGCTTTTAATCAAAAGATAAATAATAGAAAAAGCTAAAAATATAATGATTAGAATGCCAAAAACGGAGTTGAAATTTATCTTTACAGGGTATTTAGAAACAAAAAAAGAAAAACCAATACTTCCAAAGAATAAAGTAGCAATCAATTGATAAAAGTTTCCAATAAAGTTAAATCCTAAAATTTGTTTTCTCAAAGGTTTTTTAAAATACATAGATTTTGCTCCGTATTCACCAATTCTATTTGGTGTTATAAGTGATGTAGTTAATGAAGCTAAACACTGAGTTGTAGCTATTTTAAATGAAATATTTTGAATAATATTAACCAAATTTTGCCATTTTAAAATTTCTAACACCCAATTAAAAACACTAAAAAAAAGAAGAATGCATAGATTTTTTACAGTAAAAATGTTTTTCTGAATCAATTCATTTTTAAAAAAGGAAAAGTTAATATCATTATTAAAAACTAACTTTTGATAAATAAAAAAAGCACATCCAAATACAATGGTTAGTTTTATGAGCAACCAAAAGAATTGTTTAGATTTGTATGTAAGCGAAATTTGCATTTATACAAAGAACGATAAAATTTGAGTACTGAAAAAATCATATTAGGTATTGATCCAGGAACTACGATAATGGGTTTTGGATTGATAAAAGTAGTTGGGAAAAAGATGGAATTTATTCAAATGAATGAACTACAACTTAAAAAATATGATGACCATTATTTAAAACTCAAACTCATTTTTGAGCGCACTATTGAGTTGATAGATTCTTACAATCCTGATGAAATTGCAATTGAAGCTCCTTTTTTTGGTAAGAATGTGCAATCGATGTTAAAATTGGGTAGAGCACAAGGTGTTGCAATGGCAGCAGGTTTGTCACGCGAAATTCCGATTACAGAGTATTTGCCTAAAAAAATAAAAATGGCAATTACCGGAAATGGAAATGCAAGCAAAGAACAAGTGGCTTTGATGTTAAAATCGCTTTTGAATTTAAAAACTTTGCCTAAAAACTTAGATGCTACAGATGGTTTAGCTGCAGCAGTTTGTCATTTTTACAATTCAGGTAAAGTAGTTGGTGGGAAAAATTATACAGGTTGGGCAAGTTTTGTGAAGCAGAATGAAAAACGTGTTAAAAAGTAACTTCTAAATTGTTTTATGGCAGGAATCTACATTCACATACCATTTTGTAAACAAGCGTGTTTTTATTGCGATTTTCATTTTTCTACATCGTTAAAAAAGAAAGATGAATTGATTGCTTGTTTGATTAAAGAAATCGAAATTAGAAAAGATGAACTTCAAAATCAAATCATAGAAACTATTTACTTTGGTGGCGGAACTCCGAGTTTATTAACAACACAAGAAATTCATAGCATAATTGATGCTGTTTATGCAAATCATACAGTTATTGAAAAACCAGAAATTACCTTAGAGGCTAATCCTGATGATTTGTTAGAAGAAAAAATAATAGAACTTTCTAAATCTCCAATTAACAGATTAAGTATTGGGATTCAATCCTTTTTTGAGAAAGATTTAAAGCTGATGAATCGTGCACACAATTCGAAAGAAGCTAAAAAATGTTTGGAAATAGCAACTCAATATTTTTCTAATATATCCCTAGATTTAATTTATGGAATTCCAGACTGTACCCACCAAGAATGGAAAGAAAATATACAAACGGCATTGAGTTTTGAGATTCCGCATATTTCTAGTTATGCATTAACTGTAGAGCCAAAAACAGCTTTAGATTCTTTTATTAAAAAAGGAATTATTAAAAATGTTGATGATGAAAAAGCCGAAGAACAATTCAATATTTTAATTGATGAATTACAAAAAGCAAATTTTGTTCATTATGAAACTTCCAATTTTGGAAAACAGGGTTTTTTTAGTAAAAACAATTCCTCCTATTGGTTAGGAAAACCGTATTTGGGTATTGGTCCTTCTGCACACTCTTTTGATGGAGAAACAAGAAGTTGGAATGTGAGAAATAATTCGAAATATATAAACACAATTCAACAAAATAAACTTCCAATAGAAAGAGAAATACTATCTAAAAAAGATAGATATAATGAATATATTATGACAGGTTTACGCACTATTTGGGGCGTTTCTTTGGCAAAAATAAATACTGATTTTGGAGAAAAATATGTTGAATATTTAGAAAATCAATCTAAAAAATTTATTGAGCAAGAATTATTGTATATTGAAAACCAAATATTATTAACCACAAAAAAAGGGAAGTTTTTATCTGATGGAATAGCATCCGATTTATTCCTCTTAAATTTAAAATAATAGTTACTGAAACAAGTTCAGCATACATGAAAGCAATAGTAGAATATAATTCGAGAAAAATAACAGTAGATATCTCAAATCCTATAGATATTTCTATTCCTATAGACCCTAAAAGAAAGAATGTAAATGCTTGGTATATTGATGCTCCAAAAATTTCAGCAGAAACAGAAGATGGTTATGAAATAAGCGTTGCTAATGGTGCAGTTGTTAACTTTAACAGTATTCATTTTAATCCACATTCGCATATTACACATACAGAATGTGTGGGGCATATTACAGAAAAAGTACATTCTGTAAACAAAAATTTAAAATATTTCATTTTTTTAGCAGAAGTGGTTACCATAGCTCCTTTGTTTCATAATGGAGATTTTCTTATAGGAGTAAAGCAGTTAAAAAATGCCTTGAAAAATAAGAAACGTGATGCTATTGTAATTCGTACTTTACCTAATTTAGAGGAAAAAAAGAGTATGGAATACTCAAACACAAATCCAACGTATTTGTCAGAAAAAGCTGCTATCTATTTAAGGGAAAAAGGGATTAAACATTTATTAATTGATCTACCATCTGTAGATAAAGAGAAAGATGAAGGAAAACTTTTGTCTCACAATGCTTTTTGGAATACTGAAGGAGAAATAAGAATGGATGCAACAATAACGGAGTTTATTTATGTGCCTAATGAAGTAGAGGATGGAGAATATTTATTAAACTTAATGATTGCGCCATTTGAAAATGATGCTACACCAAGTAAGCCAGTTTTATATGAAATTGTAAAGGATTGATGAAAAAAAGCAATAAGAAAAAATACATACTCTACACCCTTCTTATTGTACTTTTATTATTGATTAAAGGAGTAATTTATTATGATATTTCTGTTGAAGATTTAAAAAAAGAATATGCTAATGAGCATTCGAAATTTATTGAAATAGATGAAATGCAAGTGCATTATAGAGATGAAGGAAAAGGATTCCCAATTGTCTTAGTTCACGGAACGGCGTCTTCTTTACACACTTGGAATGCTTGGACAAAAGAACTCAAAAAAACTAACAGAATTATTAGAATGGACTTGCCAGCATTTGGACTTACTGGTCCAAACAAAACTGCTGATTATTCTATAAAATCTTACACTAGCTTTTTACATCAATTTTTAGAGAAAGTAAAAGTTACTAAATTTCATTTAGCAGGTAATTCTTTAGGAGGAAATATTGCTTGGAATTATACCGCTGAAAATCCTGATAAAGTTGTAAAACTTATTTTAGTAGACGCAAGCGGATTACCAACAAACAAACCTCAACCTGCAGTTTTTAAAATAGCAAAAACACCTGTTTTAAGTGATTTGTTTTTGTATGTAACACCTAAGTTTTTCATCAAAAAAAACATGAAAGAAGTGTATGCTGATGATTCAAAAATTACTGATGAATTGATTACACGTTATCATAAAATGGCATTAAGAGTTGGCAATAGACAAGCGTTTATTGATAGAGCTAAAATGGATTTTAAATTAGGTTCTAAAGCAAATTTAGAAAAACTAAAAAGTGTAAAAACACCCATATTATTACTTTGGGGAGCAAAAGACAATTGGATTCCTTTAAACAATGGAAAACGTATGGATAGCATTTTACCAAACTCAAAATTAGTAATTTTAGAAAATTCAGGTCACGTTCCTATGGAAGAAAATCCTGAAGAGAGTTTGATTGTTTTGAAGGGGTTTTTGAAAGAGTTTTTGAATGAGTAAATATTTAAAACTTATTACACTTTCTATAACATCATTACTGTTATATTATTTAGTTATGAATTCTGAAAGAATTAATGCTACTTTGGTAATGATTCAAGAAAGCCAATCATCTAAAGGTTTAGGTATTTTAATTCTAATTTATATTGGAAAATGGTTTTTATTACTTTTTGGTATTTTAGGTCTACTGTATTTTTTATTTGAATTGTTAAAACAAAAAAAAGATTTATAATTTTTTTGAAAATTATATAAATTTAAAATTAAGGTTTTTTAATAAAGAACATTCTATAAAATCCAATAACTACAAACACTAGACCTATAATTGTTGGATACAGTCCATTACTTAAAATTGGATAGTTTGTTCTTGAGCTCATTTGAATACTAATATCATCAGAAAACCACCTTTTTAATCCACCAATTGAAAATATAATTCCAAAAATGAAACAAAACCAAGTTGTATATCTAGAATCTTTTTTCCTAGCTATTTCCTCTTTTTCACGTTTACTTAATTTTTTCATCTAAAACCATTTCTTACGTTTAAAATACCAAACAGAAATGATAGTTACTAAAACCATAATTCCGAGTAAAATAAAATAGCCATATTTAAATTTTAGTTCGGGTATGTTTTCGAAATTCATCCCATAAATACCTGCTAAAAAAGTCAATGGAATAAAGATAACAGAAAGAATTGTCAAGGTTTTCATTACTTCATTTAAACGATGACCTTGAATACTGAAAATCAAATTGATTTTACTTTCTAGTTCTTGTAATTCAAAATCGATATTAGAAATCAAATTATTAGTTTGCTCTTTTAATTCGCTAAAATATTTTACATCAAAATTATCAATTTCTATTTTCTCTAGTTTTATAATTGTATCTCGTAAACTTAATGTTGCTTTTTTAAAACTGAATAATTCTTGCTTTCTTTTTTCTACGGCAGCAGTAAATTCTGGTGTGGGTTTTATGTTTGAGGAATCTAACTTATCTGCACTTAAATCAGCATATTTCTGATACGTTTCTTGGTAGTTGTCAATAATAGATTCTAAGAGTAAAAACAATAAATAGTCAGTTTTTTTCTTTCTCACAATTCCCTTATTGCCTTCTAAACGCTCACGAATCCAATCAAAGTAATCGCCTTCTTTTTCTTGAATACTCCATAAATAACTAGAAGAAACTACAAAAAGCATTTGTTCAGAATCTAAAACTTCGCTCTTGGTAATTAAGACACGTGTAGAAATAAAAACCAAATCATCTAATAAAATTACTTTGTTAGAATGCTCTTGATTCATAAATAACTTCATTAAAAAATCATCTAACTTGTTCTTAGAAACTATGGTTTTAAAAATTTCAGTGTATTTATTTCCATAGGTGTTTAGCCATTCAATAGTTTGCGTTTTATTACTCAAAATAATTTCAGAAATAGTATCAAAACTATTTTTCTGGTAATTTTCCGCAGAATATGTAATGAGAGAAGTATGTTTTAAAAATTCCTTTTCCATATTGAAAATAATTGTAGATTTGGTTTATAAAGATACTTTTTAAAAATGAATATTGAGCAGTTAAGAGATTTTTGCATTACAAAAAAAGGTGTAACAGAACATTTTCCTTTTGATGATGTTACGCTGGTTTTTAAAGTGATGAATAAGATGTTTGCGCTATCAGGTTTAGACAGGTGGGAAAGAGGAGAAGAAAGTATCAATTTAAAATGTGATCCAGAAAAATCTGAAGAATTGCGTGCAGATTATGAAGGTGTCAATCCAGGTTTTCATATGAGTAAAAAACATTGGAATACTGTTAACGTAAACACCAGTGATGTTTCAGACGATTTGGTTAAAGAACTCATTAACCATTCTTATAATTTGGTTGTAAAAGGTTTGACTAAAAAAGCTAAGATTGAACTAGAAAAATTATAGAGTGAAAAAACTTGAACTTAGAAATATTTACAAGCAAAAGAGAAACGAATTAACTTTTGATGAGATTCAAAATTTACAAGAAAGTATCTATCAGCAAATTTATGATTTAGAGATTTCGCAAGTAGAAAATATACATTTATTTCTAACGTTAAAAAAGTTTAAAGAAATCGATACGCAACCTATAATTGATTATTTTAGAGAACAAAACAAACAAATTGTAGTTTCAAAAAGTAATTTTAGCCAAAATACTTTATCACATTTTATTTTAGAAGAAGATACAGAAATAAAAACCAATACATACGGAATTCCAGAACCTAAAAATGCAGTTCCAATTTCAGAAAAAGAATTGGACTTGGTATTTGTACCTCTCTTAATTTCTGATAAAAACAATTATAGAGTGGGTTATGGAAAAGGTTTTTATGATCGATTTTTAAGCAATTGTAGAGAAGATTGTAAAAAAATAGGTGTAAATTTCTTTAAACCTATTTCTAAAATTTCAGAGATTAATAAATATGATATTCCTTTAGATACTGTGATTTATCCAAAGAAATAAATAACTATTCATGACAACTACATCTTGGAATTAAGAAACTATTGGTTTGAGAATTCAAAGGCATACCTTGATTGTAACCATTTTGTTCAAAATAGAATTTGCTTCTTTTTTTATCGTAATTTCCAATTTCATTCATCGTATCTACATCATACAAACGACCGTTTATCATTGTAAAAATAACAGAATTAGAATTTTTAATATCTTCTAAAGGATTTTTATCAAGAATAATTAAATCGGCTAATTTTCCTTTTTTTAAAGATCCAATTTCATTAGCAACACCAATATAATCTGCTCCATTTATTGTAGCAGCTTTTAATGCTTCATGGTTCGATAATCCACCTTGTTGCAACATCCATAATTCCCAGTGTGCTCCCAATCCTTGTAATTGTCCATGTGCACCTAGATTTACTTTTACACCTTCTTTTGCCAATTCAGTAACTGTTTCTGATGTTAAAATATGGCCGTTTTTATACTCTTCTTCTGGAACCATAGTTCTATGTCTAGAACGCGTATCAATAATGTATCTTGGGGTGTATTTCAGTAAAGTTTTGTTCTCCCAAACCTTCATTTTTTGATACCATTCAAACTCTCCATTCATTCCTCCATAATTTACAATTAATGTAGGTGTGTAACCAGTTTCACTATTTTTCCAAAGAGATAATACATCTTTATAAACAGGGTTTACAGGGATATTATGTTCAATACCTGTATGTCCATCAAAAATCATACTCATATTTGCATAAAAGTTAGAACCTCCTTCTGGAACCACATTTACTTTTTGCTCTCTAGCAGCTTGCATAATTTGTTGACGTTGTTCTCTTCTTGGTTGGTTGTAACTTTTGATGGATTTAGCGCCAAAAGCTTTCGTTCTTGAAATGGCAAAACGTGCATCATCTAAATTGTTTACCACAGCTTTAAAATCGCCTTCAGCTCCGTATAAAATAAACCCAGTCGAAAACATTCTAGGACCAACCAAATTTCCACTTTTTTGTAATTCTTCTAAGGTAAAAGCTGCAGCTGTATGTACAGAAGGGTCATGAGAAGTAGTAACTCCAAAAGCTAAATTGGCATAAAATTGCCAATGTTTCTGTGTGCTTAAACCATTTCTAAAAGCACCAACATGCGCATGAACATCAACAATACCAGGCATAATTGTTTTCCCTTTTAGGTCATAAACCTTTGCATCAGTAGGAATTTTTATTTTTCTTCTTTTACCTATTTGCTCAATTTTATTTTTGTGAATTACGATAGTTCCGTCTTCTATGATTTCGTCACCTTCCATGGTAATAATTCTTACATTCTTGAAAGCAATTCTACCTTCAGGAACATCAGATTTTGTTACTAAATTAATTTTGATAGTAGGTTTTTTGTCAGGGTCTAAATTTGTTTTTGCAAACGGGTTTGTGGTGTTGTTAACAATTGATTTAGTAGCGTATTCATCTCCTAAAGTCCAAAATACTTTTTTGTTATCAGCACTCCAATGCAGGTTAATTCCAGCATTTTCATCTAAGCTTTCTACATTAAATGATTTTGTTTTTTGGTCTAAATTAATTTCACTACCATTCATTACAAAAGGAGCAACATACAATTTATGCAAGTGTATAAAAGCAATCCAATTATTGTTTGGACTGGGAACTAATCTGTTTGCTAATTTTGAAGAAAAATGACTTTTTTCTTCTTTTCCATTTAAATCTACACTTTTTAATTTTTTAGTTAATCCTCCAAAAAATGAACCTCCAGTTTGAAAGAAAATACGTTTGTCATCTGAAGAAAACATAGGGAATTCTCCAGTTTTAGAGATTCTTTTAGGTGATGTTCCATCAGTATTTACGATATAAATTCCAGTTTTTTTAGTATAATCATATCCTTGATCACCATTTCCAGATTCTTTTCTGTAAACAATTTTAGTATTTGCATTATTATATTTTGGAGTCCTGTAAATTCCTTTTTTATTGGTGATTTTTATCAAACCAGAACCATCTAAATTTACTTTGTAAATACTTCCCAACTTTTCATCATTCCAACTTACAAATAAAATAGCATTCCCATCAGCAGAGAAACTTGGTTCTGCTTCAAAATCAGTTAAATTAGTTATTCTTGTTGGTATTCCGTTTGGTAAAGATTTCTTGTAAAGATGACCTAAGGCAGTAAAAACAAGTGTTTTTTCATCAGGAGAAGTCTGAGCATCCTTAATCATTTTAGAGCTGAATTCAGTACTGAAAACTTCTCTTTTTACACGATGTGTTTTCGCTAATTTCACCTCTTGATCTACCTGAAAAGGAATGTTTGTAACCTCTTTAGAATCGATATTTATACTGTTAATTTTTCCTTGACTCCAAAAAACAATGTCTTTATTGTTCGGTAACCAAGCAAAATGAGGATACACACCAAAAACTGCCCAAGCTTCACTTTGATCTTTACTTAAATCATCATAAATAGGGTATTCTTTTCCGGTTTCTAACTCATGAATGTATAAAACCGTTTTTGTTCTTACTCGTTTTACAAATGCTAATAACTTTCCGTCTTTAGAAACAACGGGTCTTGCTGCTCCACCAGGACCTCCAGTAATTCTTTCAGTTTTTCCTGTTTCAAAATTATATTGATTGATAACATAAATCTGTTTATTTGGATCCTTGTTGTATTGGAAATATCCTCCAGGATACATGTCTTCTGCATAATATAAATACTTTCCATCAGAAGAAATAGAAGGGTCATTCACATCTTGTTGGTCGTTTTTTCTTTTGGTTAATCGTAATCCAGCAGTTCCAGAAAGAGGATATTGCCACATTTCTCCAGCACCCACAGAACGTTGAGATGTGTAGTGTTTTCTGGCTACTAGAGATTTACCATCTGGTGTCCAAACAGCGTTATTGAGTAATCTGTATTTTTCTTTTGTAATGGATTTTGCATTTTTACCATCAGCTGTCATTACCCAAATATTATTCCCTCCTTCTGCATCACTTGTAAAAGAAATGTATTTTCCATTAGGGCTAAATCTAGGCTGAACTTCAAAAGCTAAACCCGAACGTAAAACAGTTGTTGTTCCTCCAGAAATAGGCATTTTATAAATATTCCCTAACAAATCAAAAACAATGGTTTTTCCATCAGGAGAAACATCTAAATTCATCCAAGTTCCCTCATCGGTATTCAGCTGAAAAGTTTCATACAACCAGTTTTCATGTGGATTATTAACATTCCATTTTTTTGGTTTTTCAACTTTTTTTTGAGCGCTAATTTGAAATGATACAAAGAGTAGCAGTAATAAGAATATATTTTTATACATTGTTTTTTATTGATTGTCGTTTAAGTTTTATAAATGTAAGAATTCTATTTTAGTTATGTTTCATAAAGTCTTCATCAAAAACTTTTTCTAAGTAAAAAATAACTTCTTTAGCATTTTCTAGAGTAAAGGTTAAAGGTGGTTTTATTTTGATAACATTACGATCTGGTCCATCTGAACTCATTAAAATTCCATAATATTTCATTCTATTAATTAAGTAATCTGTTTTTTCTGATAGAGGATTTAAGTTTTTATTGACCAATTCAAAACCTAAAAATAAACCTTGTCCTCTCACATCACCAATAATTGTATATTTTTTAGTCAAATTTTGTAATTCAGATTTTAAATACTCACCCACTTTTAAAGCATTTTCTTGTAATTTTTTTCTCTTAACTTCTTTTAAAACTTCATTAGCAATCGCACAGGAAACTGGGTTTCCCCCAAATGTGTTAAAGAACTCCATACCGTTGGCAAATTTTTCAGCAACTTTTTTGGTACAGGCCACAGCAGCAATAGGATGTCCATTTCCTAAGGGTTTTCCAATGGTTACAATGTCTGGAACGACATCGTGAAATTGAAATCCCCAAAAGGTTTTTCCCATTCTTCCCACACCAACTTGAACTTCATCAGAAATACACAAACCACCTGCGTTTTTAATTTTTTGATATACTTCTTTTAGAAAGCCTTGAGGTAATTCAATTTGACCACCACAAGAAATAATAGGTTCAATAATAAAACCACCTACTTTTTTATGTTGTTTATGAATTTTATCAATAAGAAGTTGCACTTCTTTCGCATATTTTTTTGCAATATCTTCTCCTCGGTATTTTCCTCGAAAAGTATCAGGAATTGGAAAAATATGTGTGTTTTGTGGTTTACCTTTTCCTCCTTTTCCATCAAACTTATAAGAAGAAATAGCAATGGTTTTGTTTGTGTTACCATGATAACCGTGTTCAGACGCAATAATTTCATCAGAATTTGTATTCGCCTTTATCATTCTAATTGCTAACTCATTGGCTTCACTACCCGAATTTACAAAATGCAAAACGGACAACTCTTCGGGTAAGGTTTCTAAAAGTTCTTTGGCGAGTGTAGTAATATTTTTGTGCAAATAACGAGAATTGGTGTTTAACAAAGCCATTTGCTGTTGACCAGCCTTAACTACATTAAAATTTTCATGGCCAACATGTGCCACATTATTTACAGTATCTAAAAATTTGTTACCAAAAGCATCAATCAAATGTTGATTAGCACCTTTTACAATGTGCAGTGGTTGCTGATATTGTAAACTTAAGCTTTTACCAAGATGCTGTTTTCGTTCATTCAAAATGGTCTGAGAAACATCAATTAAATTTTCTTTAAAACCAGCTAGTTTAAACAATAAATTTGGATTAGGACAAATACTTTTCCAGACATCAATTTGATGAAAATACCCAACACCAGGAAAATCATTTTTATACTCTAATAAAGACAACATTACTTGAAAATGTAGGTGAGGAGCCCAATTTCCATTTTCAGGATAGTTGGCCAATACAGTCACTTGTTCACCTTTTTTTATAAGGTCACCAATAGCATGTTGCTGAACGCTTTCTATAGTATTGTGTCCGTATAAAGTGTAAAATGTGAGTTCTTTTAATTCATGTTTCAACACAATTAATCCTCCATATTCTTTATCACCTTCATCATTAACTGCAATAACTATTTCACCATCAAACAAAGCATGTACAGGAGTGTTTGCTGGCAACCAAAAATCAATGCCTAAATGAATACTTCTGCTTTGTCTTCCATAATTGCCAATGGTATCGTATTCTGTTGAGGTATATAAAGCACGAGGTTCTAAATAACCACCAGCAATGATTTTATCTGGGACTTGTTTTTGAAGTTGTACAATTTTAAATTGAAATAAATCTAAATTATTAAACTCTTCTTGATGGCCCGTAAACGTGCTAGAAACACTCAAGTCTAAATGATGAATTTGATTTCTATTGATAGTTGGAAACAATTCTGATAAAGAAACTTGTTGTTCTTTTGCCCATTTTTCGAATTTTTGTTGATTTGGGTGTGCTGTATACCCACATGCATTTCTAAAACTATAATGTGCAAAATTAGCTGAAATTGTTCTCCATTTTCTCAAAACTTCCCAAGCAGGTTTTTCGCTGATTAGTAAATACTTGTTTTTTGGATTTTCTATTTTGTTGATGGCAGATTTAGTTACAGAAATTACCAATCGAATACCAATTAAAGTGTATAAGAACTCAAGTTCTTTTTCTTCCAATTGAAAAGTAGAATGATAGCCTATTACAATAGCTAAACTTGTTTCTAAAGGATCTTCTGTATCCATAATTGCATAAGCGCAAGTAATTGCCAAATCATTAATGATTTGCGTTTTTACAGCATCGCCAAAGTCTATAATAGCATTTACTTTTGGGTTTGTTAGATTTTCTGAAACTAGTACGTTATTGTCATTCGCATCATTATGAACAACAGATTTTCTTAACTTTTTATAGCTCTTTTGAAAAGATTCAAATTGATTTAGAAAATAAGAAACTACCTTTTCTTCATCCGAAGAAAAAAGGTGTAAATAGTTTTTTGTCCAAAGTGCTTGCGCAGTATCCCAATCTAATTTTCGTTCTGAAAAAGGATGTTCAAAATCAGATAAAGCTCTAGTTATTTTGCCGTTTTTTTCTCCCAAACTAAAGTTTAATTCTTTTAATTTGGGGTTAACGGAGTTCCAAATTCTGCCATTAATCCAAGTTAAAAGTCTAACGGAGTGATTCTTATTATTCAGACTAATTTTAGAAATAAGGACTTTATTTTTATCAAGAATACATCTTGGAGCATTTATAGATTTCTCTTTTGCAGAAATATGAGATAACATTTGTACTTGAAAATCAAGTTCATCAAAATCCGTGTTTTCGGGTGAAATTTTTAAAATATAACTCGATTTACCATCAATTTTAATTTTAAAATTAGCATCTAATTCTCCGGGAAGTTTTGTAGCAGTACCAACGATACTATAACATTGTAAAAGAATGTTTTCTGCGTTTTTAGATGACAAGTTTTTAAAAATAGTATTCATAAAATAAAAATACCATAAAGTTTACAAAGAGCAATACATCAATTTTTATTATTTGTAATTTTGTGTAAAAGCGTCAAATATGATTGTACAAGGTAATATTGTTGATATTCTAAATAAACGAATTTTAAAAGGAGAAATTGTTGTTGAAAACAATCGAATTTTAGAAGTTCGAGAAGCTAATCATAACAAAGAAAATTACATTTTACCAGGTTTTGTAGATGCACATATTCACATAGAAAGTTCAATGTTAGTGCCTAGTGAATTTGCCAAAATTGCAGTTGTACACGGAACTGTAGCAACGGTTTCTGATCCACATGAAATTGCCAATGTTTTGGGTGTAAAAGGTGTCGATTTTATGATTGAAAACGGAAAAAAAGTTCCGTTGAAATTCAATTTTGGAGCACCAAGTTGTGTGCCAGCAACTTCTTTTGAAAGTGCGGGTGCAATAATTGATTCTGATGATATTCAAAAGATAATGGAGAATCCTGACATCAAATATTTAGCAGAAATGATGAATTATCCGGGTGTTTTATTTGACGATGCAGAAGTTTTAAAGAAAATTCAGCATGCAAAGAATAACAACAAACCTATAGATGGTCACGCTCCTGGTTTAAGAGGTGATGATGTAACCAAATATATTGCAGCAGGAATTTCTACAGACCATGAGTGTTTTTCTTACGAGGAAGCTTTAGAGAAATTACAAAAAGGAATGAAGGTGATTATAAGAGAAGGTTCTGCAGCAAAAAACTTTGAAGCTCTAATTGATTTGTTACCTGAACATTTTGAGAATATGATGTTTTGTTCTGATGATAAACATCCAGATGATTTGTTGTTAGGGCACATCAATCAATTGTGTGAAAGAGCTGTAGCTAAAGGAATTGATGTTTTTAAAGTTTTACAAGCAGCTTGTATAAACCCCGTAAAACATTATAATTTAGAGGTTGGTTTGTTGCAAAAAGGTGATTTTGCAGATTTTGTTATCGTTGATACTTTGGAGAAATTCAACGTTTTAGAAACCTATATCAATGGAGAATTGGTTGCTAAAAATGGAAAATCATTTATAAAATCTGTCGATTTTGAAGTTCTGAATAATTTTAATACGGATAAAAAACAAATTGCAGATTTTAGACTTGAATCTTCAGCAAAAAAAATAAGAGTTATTGAAGCCTTGGATGGCGAATTAGTAACCAATCAAATAGAATCAGATTCTTTAATTGTTGATGGGAATTTAGTCTCAAATACAACAACAGATGTTTTAAAAATGACGGTTGTCAATCGTTATCAAAATGATGAACCGGCTATAGCGTTTATCAAAAATTTCGGAATCAAAGAAGGTGCTATTGCAAGTTCAGTTGGGCACGATTCGCACAATATTATTGCAGTTGGAGTTTCTGATGAAGCTATTTGTAAAGCGGTTAATTTAATCATAGAAAATAGAGGAGGAGTTTGTGCTGTTAATGAATCTAAAGAGAAAATTGTTTCGCTACCAGTAGCCGGAATTATGTCTGATAAATCGGCTCAAGAAATTGGAAAGGCTTATGCAGAATTAGATACAATGGCAAAACAAATGGGTAGCAAATTAAGAGCGCCTTATATGAGTTTATCGTTTATGGCGTTGTTGGTAATTCCTTCTTTAAAATTGTCTGACAAAGGATTGTTTGATGGAAATACGTTTCAGTTTATATCTTTAGGGGTTGAATAATACTAAGCCTTTAGTTTCCTACTTTTGCTTTGTAAACAATTGCATTTTTTAAGGAAACAATCTCATAATCACAGTTTGCTTTTAGAAAAACAGATTGCCCTTTAGTTAGTTTTAATGAATTATTTTTATCTCTGATTTCAACTTCTCCTTTTAACAATAATAAAATTTGTGGTGTTTTTGATACCGATTTGTAAACTTTAGAAATTGGGATTTTAATTTCACTTAGTTCAAAATCTTTTACTGGAGTAAGAAAAATTCTTTCTAAATTATCTTTTTGTTTTTCGCCATTTAAAATATTAGGAATTGTAGCTTTAAAAGATATATGTTTGAGTAGTTCATTTACATCTATGTGCTTCTGTGTTAATCCTCCGCGTAAAACATTATCAGAATTAGCCATTAATTCTATATTCTGACCTTCTAGGTATGCATGAGGAACACCAGCATCTTGGAAAATAGCTTCCCCTTTTTGTAACTGAACAAGATTAAAAAAATAAATAGAAAAGATTCCCTTATCCAAGTTGTTTTTCTCCGCTGAACTAGCAACTGCTTTTGCAGCCCAATAATCTGGAGAGTTTTTCTCTAATTTTCCTGCCCAATACAATGGCATAATTCTTTGAGTTAAAGGATTTAATATCTTGTAAATTTCTTCCTTAGAGAAACTCATAACTTTCTTATATAATCCTAAATATCCATCTTTTATAAAAATAGGCATTAATGAGGCTAGCTCCTTAGTGTTTTTTAATACTTTTTCTAGTTTATCTTTGGGCAAGAAACCATGTAATAACCAAAATTCACTTAAGGCTACCATAATTTCAGGTTTATGGTTGTCATCTTTGTAATTTCTGTAAGGTGCATTCAACGGAATACCCAAATCATTTTCAAGTTTAAATCCTATTTCTGCAGCCTTTTTTGTTGGATGAACTTGTATTGATAGCATTTCTTTTACATCTAAGACTTTGAATAAAAAAGGAAGTTTACCAAACTTATGAAGTGTCTCTTTACCTAAACTTTCAAATAAATTATTTTTTAAATAAGTATCTAAAGGAATATTTCCTTTTAATGTAGAAATAAATGAAGGTGCACTTGTATGAGCACCCAACCAATACTCAGCACATTTCTGATGATTTGATTTTATTTTTAATAATTCTGAGATATAATTTTTACCACCCCAAGCATAATTTTGTGTTTTTCCAATTATAGGAAGTAATTTAGGTGAAAGAGTTGCTGTATTCATTCTGTTTTTATTTTATAATTTCTTCGAGAGAAAAAACATTTTTTAAAATTTTTCTATTAGAGGCTTTTGAGATGATATTTATTACTTTTTTATTGTCGTCAATACATTGAAGAAGATGCTCTGGGTTTTTATGTTTTCTATATTTAGAAAACTCAAAATAAACAATAGAATTAAAATCTTCATTATTCTTTAGATATCTTACACCAGCTTTAATTGCTGCGTTTTTACCTTTATTTCTTTTTATATCTATAATTGAAATATTCTTGTAGTTAAATTTTTTAATTTCTTTTAATTTGTCTAATGTTTTGTCTTTACTTGCATTATTTACAAAACAGAAATTAGAGGCTCTGTTATTTAAAAATACTTTAAAATAGTTTTCAGTAATCTCTTTTTCATCATTAAAGAAAAGTAGTATTATTCCTGTTTTCATCTCTATTTTTAAGCAGATTTAGATAGTAACATATCATCATTTAAATTGATTTCAATTTCTTTGGCGGGTTTTGTTTTTTTATTTCTGTAATGCAACGCTATTTGTCCTAACTGACCAATAATTTTAAAAGAATCTTTCATAGATAGTTTAGAACCATCTGCATGAATCCATCTTTTTAGAGGTTGCTCACAAAGCATTTTTTTAGCATTCTCTAAGCCATATTTTAGTGTAATTCTTTTAAAAATTTCCACATCAAAAATCCATTGCGTTACAAATTTGTCATTAAATGAAGTTTCAATAACATCTTTATGAAAGATTTTAGCGCCACATTGCGTGTCTTTAAAATCCATAGAAAGTATTTTTCTAATGATATAATTTACTGATAAACTGATTATTTTTCTTGCTGATTCTTTGGTAATATTCGCTCCCATTCTACTAATTCTAGAACCACTTACAATCTTGTAATCTGAACTTTCTATAGTGCTTACTAAGTCATCAAAATCTGATAAATCTGTAGATAAATCGGCATCTAAAAACCCGATGTAATCCAAATCTTGCTTTTTAGCCATGTGCAACATTCCTAATCTTACAGCCTCTGCTTTTCCTCCATTTTGTTCACAATCATATACAGTAATAAAATCTTCTCTACCTTTTCTTAATTCGTTTAATACTTGCAATGTATTGTCTTTACTACCATCGTTAACAAAACACAAATGGTATCCAGAGTTTTTCTTGATAAATGAAGTAAATGCTGCACTTAACAGACGCTCTTCTTCATTGTAACAAGGAATAACAACGCCAACACACCTTTTCTGTATTAAAACATCTTGAAAATTTTTTGCTAATTTATTTTGTTGTGGTAAGCCAATTAATCTCTTAGTTCTAGCACAAACCTCTCCTAAACTTAGTGGTTTTTTCATATAGTCATTCACTCCTAAATCAAAAGCTTTTGCAATAATTTTATCATCAGTATTTCCAGATAAAATCATTATTGGAGTTTCAGATTGTTTTTCTTCTCTAATGTAATTCACAATATCTAAACCAGAGGTAGTAGGCATATTTATGTCTACAATAACTAAATCTGGTTGAAAAGAATCAATTAATACTTTACCCGAAAGAGCAGAAGTTGCTGTTTTTACATCATAACCTAATTCTTTTAATCTAAGTTCTAATGGGATTAAAACTAATTTCTGATCGTCTATTGCTAATACTTTCATCTTGTTCTGTTTTTGTGTTAAATACGCTACAAATGTACGTTAGCATGGAAGTTGCTTTTCACATTTCGCGCCAAAACCTGCTCGATGTTTAGACGAATGGCATTTTCCTTTAGTTAAATAAATTTTAACGATATTAGAAATCCGATTATCTTTACATAAGATAATTTGTGTATGAAACAAAAGACCAATACTTTTTTAATTGCCGCTTTACTTTTTGGAGTTGCTTTTCATGGTGCTGCTATTTTTTTTACACTAGAAACCACCTATGATGCATTAATTCATTTGTTTTTTGCAGATCATTATGCTAATAGTTGGTTTGAACCCTGGAGTTACAAATGGTATACTGGTTTTACAGTAATGAGTTATCCGCCTTTAGTACATCAATCTATTGCCGCTTTATCTTTAATAGGAGGCTTGAAATTTGGATTGTTTACAGTTGCATTAATAGGTATAGTGCTCTTTATTACGGGTTCATATCGTTTTTCTTTATTAATGACTGGAAATAGAAAAGTAGCAGGCTACACCGCTTTATTTGCTTCTTTATCTTCATCATTTTTAGAAACCTTACATGTTTTTGGGCAGTTACCTAGTATTGTTGGTATTTCTATTTTAATGCATGCATTACCCGAAATTTATTTATGGTTAAAAACCGGTAGGTATCGATACTTGTTTACATCATTATCGCTTATTGCGGTTACCGTAACTTCACATCATGTTACTCCTATTTTTGGAATGGTCTTTTTCATATTTCCTTTAATTGGAACAGTGATAATGGATAAATCTAGAGAAAAAGTGACTTCATATAAAGAAGTGACTTTCAAAATATTTATAAGAGTTTTTTTTAAACAACTTAAACGAAATCTTTTATTTGGATTTTCATCACTCTTTCTAATTGTATTTTGCATTTTTCCGTATTGGATTAATTCTAAAAACAACCCCATAACTCAAGTCCCAATTCCTCATGGTTCTAGAGATAATTTTCTCGAAATTACCTCTTCTGGTTTGGTGTTCTTTTTTATTCCTTGGGGAATCATATTATTGTTGCTGCCTTATATTTTTTACAGATATTTTAGCAAACGTTATCTATTTTTTGGTCTTTCTATAGCCATGTTAACGGTTTTGGGCACAGGAGGTACCACGCCAATTCCTAAACTCATTTTAGGTGAAAATGCATTTAATATTTTAACCTTAGATCGATTTACTTTATGGGCATCAATTATGTCTTTACCAATGATTGGTGAATTTATTTTTCGATTGATAAATGGCGATTTAAAGATATTAATGGTTTCAAAATTTGGAGCGGTTTACCATAAATTATTTGCTGGATTTCTGGCTAGTCTTTTTTTGGCAATGGTAGTTTTTACAATGAGTCTTGGGTATTTTAGGCCTTCACAACCACAAAAAATTAAAATGTTACCTATTGTTAACTTTTTAAACCAAGATCAACATGATAAATGGCGCTTTTTAACCTTAGGTTTTGGTGATCAAATGGCGTGGTTGTCTGCACAAACTAATGCCATGACTGTTGATGGCAACTACCATTCTGCAAGAAGATTGCCAGAATTAACAACAAGACCTATAGAACGCTTAGAAAATTCTAAATTTAAAGGAGTTGCTGGTATTGGTTCGTTGCAACAATTTTTAACCACTCCAGAAAAGTATAATTTAAAATATGTTTTTTCTAATGATAAATTCTATGATCCTATTTTGTATTTCTGTGGATGGCAACGGCTACCGCCTTTAGAAAACGGAATTATGGTTTGGGAAAAACTAAATGTACCTCCTCTGTCTTCTATTTTACCAAAAGAAGATGTGGCTAAAAGTTTAAAGTTACTTTGGGGAATTATTCCTTTTTTAACCGTAATCATTGCTTTTATTTTAAACATCCAATCCGTTTTTTTACAGAGTTTAAAACTTAGCAATTTTAAACCAAGCGATTTTCAAAACTTCAAACTAAAATTCACTAAATTTCCTTCAAAGTTATTGCTTTCCATACATATATGGAGTGCAATTGTACTGTTCTTTTTTGGGTATGGAATGTATATATTCTATTTAAAAAATGATACTCAAAGAACTCCAGAAAACGCAATTATGGCATATTACGATGCTTTAGATTTTAAAGAGTTTGAAAAGAGTTACAAACTTATCAATCCGAAAAATAAAAAAACGATTGCTCAGTTTATGTTAGAAGTTTCTGTAACTGATGGAATTTTAAATTCTTACGGAAAATTAGATGCTATTTCTACAGAAATTATCAAACAAACAGATAGTTTTGCTGCCGTTAAGGTGCTAACACAATGGATTACACCTTTAGAGAAAATTAATAAAACCATATACAAAGACTTGATTAAAGTTGATGGGAAATGGTATATAGAACCTACCAAAATTGAGCAAGACTTACCTCCAAATCAATTGTACAGTAAAAATAGTACCCAATATTTTAATCAAGGTAGAAGACGTGTTACCACAGAACATACCTACCATGAAGATGTTTTAAAACAACCTGTTTTAGAAATATTAAAAGCCAAATTGGTAAAAGTAAATAATAGTTATGCAATTATTGGCGAAATTCAAAATATAGACAATGTACCTGCAGATGTGGTTTTAAAAGGAACGTTATATAATGACGACAATAAAGAATTAGCTACCTATAACGCCAAATACCATGTAAAGCATAAACTAGTGCCTAAAGAGGTTACTAGTTTTAGAATAGATTTTGAAGGAATTGCTTGGTCAAAAATACAAGATTCTATTCCAAAAACGTTTAATCCAGATGAGTTTACGCCTGTAGCATTTGAAGAACAACCCACCAAATTTAACTTACAAGCAGCTGGTAATGTAACCAATTCTGATTTGTATAAAGATGCTACAATAAGTGATGTAAAAGTAGAAAACCAACATATTACTGGAACTATTTTCAATGCAGGATTGCAACAAATAACCATTCCACAATTAATTGTTTCGTATTATAACGATGCTAAAGACTTGGTTTGGGTAGATCAACTAATTGTACAAAATGCCATTAGACAAGAGCGTAAACAACATTTTAAATATACGTTATTACAGGATAAATTGATTACAACAATAAGTAACAATATGGAAAATTGTTTAGTAAATGGTTTGCCGAATTCAGACATTGCTAAAGAAATTGTAAGAGAACGAATTGTAAATCACTCTTACAATCAATTGCAAAAAACTAATAATGATATCTATAAATTTATTAAACTAGAATTAAACAATTTTATTGGAAGTCCAAGATAATGAGAAGTTACATTTACATAACCATCTTTTTTTTATCCACATTAAGTGGAGTTGTAAGCGCACAAGAAAATATTTCTTTCTTGAGCTCTCAAACATCTTTTATTGCTGGAGATAAGGTTGCTTTAAAATTTAAAACCAATGATGCAACACCAAAGTACAAGATGTATTGTACAAATAGTTATGGAAGTACGGTAATAAAAAGTAAAACAATAAATGGAGGAGTCCTTTTTGAACTTCCAGAACATTTTACCAAAAAAAGAGGACTTATTTATTGGAAAGTTTTTCAAAATAAAAAAGTTAAAATTAAAGGAGCTATTTACATTAACCCTAAAGAAAAACCTAAATCTTTAGAAATGTATTTAGGTCCACCAAGTATAGAAGCTGGTGGTAACGATTTTACCATGTTGGTTACCATTCCTACAGATTCGCTAGACAATCCTTTACCCGAGAACACTAGTGTTAATTTAAAAACCCAGTTTTTAGCCACTAAAAATAAGACCAAAATACAGACCAAAAATTTAATTGCCTATCGTAACATTTATTCACCTTTAAAATCTGGTAGAATGTTATTATCGACCAATCATCAACAAAAAAATTCAACAGAATTCGATGTAACTATTGTACCTGCTATTCCAAAAAACTTTCAAATTTCTTTTGATAGAAATCATAACTATGCAGATGGAAACCAGATAACTACTTTTTATACTTCTGTATTAAAAGACAAAAACAACAATATTGTTAGTGATGGTACTTTTGTTTACTTTTTTATTACAGATACAGAAAATGCAGTCTTACAAACATATGGGCAAACCTTAAATGGTGTTGCCAAGGCAAAAATGATTCACCCAGACAAAGCATCTAATTGGAAGGTTAAAGCTTTTATAGAGGGTATTTCTGAAAGCAATTCATTAGCTATATCTTATGAAAAAGCTGTAAAAGATTTTAATATATCGCTATTTAAAAACAATACTCAGGTTAAAGTGGGACCTTTTACAAGTTTTATGAATCAGATGATTCCTGATGGATTGCAAGTAACTTTAACTGTATTGCAACAAGACAAAATTATAAAAACATACCATGCAGAAACACGAAAAGGTTTTGTAAATTTTATACTTAACAAAAACTTTTTTAAAAAAGGTACATATACCTTTAATATAGAAGCAGCTGGTGTAATTAAAAATATAGAAAACATTTCTTTATGGTAATTCATAATAAATTACTTATTCGTGCTATTTTAATAAGTTCTTACATAGTACTTAGTGCTATTGTATTGTTTTTAATTAGTAGTGTTTTATCTTACTTAAACACGGGTGCAGACAGAAGCAAACTACTACATACACAAGTTTATAAAGAAGACAATTACACACCTCAATTATTTTGGAAAAACGATGGTAATGAGGGTAGAAACATAAGCGCTCAAGTTTTACAGGAAGTAGAAAGTAATTATTTAGATGCTTGGTATGTAAAACAAGTGGCCTACAGAGAAAATAAAAAAACAGGAATAGAAGATTTTTACACTAAAAATGCTAGAAAAAACCTTTACGCTACTATTAATGACAATTTAAAAAGTAGAACCTATTTTGAGTCTACTACACTAACACACAATCCTGATATTTTATTCTATAGTGAAGATGGGCAATTGATTGTTTTAGAGGATAAAAAAGTTGTAGAACACAAGAAAGTTTTTCAAAACGAACAACAAATTTTAGCAACTACAGAGCAAGCTGATTACAAACATATTTTGTTGTTAGAAGATGGTTTTTGGAGGGTAAGACATAGTATTAAAGAGCATGTACAACCTTTTGACAAAAGAATTAAAAAAACCCCACCAGATTCGTTGTGGATTAAAGGAATTAACTATTATCCTCAAAAAACACCTTGGAATATGTTTGGGGATGATTTTGACGATATAATTATTGCCAAAGATTTTGAATTGATTAAAAAATCAGGTTTAAATTCCATTAGAATTTTTGTGCCTTATGAAGATTTTGGAAAAGCGAAGGTTAAACCAGAAAGGTTAGCCAAACTAAAAACAGTTCTAGATATCGCTTTACAAAAACAATTGAAAGTAGTGGTTACCTTATTTGATTTTTATGGCAATTACGATGTTTTAGATTGGACACTTACCTACAAACACGCTAGCAAAATTGTTACTACATTTAAAGACCATAAAGCTATTTTAGCTTGGGATTTAAAAAACGAACCCAACTTAGACTTTAGCTCTAGAGGAAAAGAAAATATAATTTCTTGGTTAGAATATTTATTGATACTTATTAAATCTATTGATGAAATACATCCTGTAACCATAGGTTGGTCTAATATAGAAAGTGCATCAATTTTAAGCGACAAAGTAGATTATGTATCTTTTCATTATTATGAAGATATAGAAAATTTTGAGACTAAATATCTAGCTTTAAAAAAGCAAATACCTAATAAACAGCTTATTTTACAAGAATTTGGTCTGTCTTCTTATGGTGGTTTTTGGAGGCCATTTGCAAGTTCAGAAAAAGAGCAAGCTAACTATCATCAAACAATGCAAAAAGTATTGTCTAAACACAACATTCATTTTATGTCATGGACCTTGTACGATTTTGAAAATGTACCCCAAAGTGTTGTCGGTAAATTGCCTTGGCGCACCAACCCGCAGAAAAAATTTGGTTTTATTAGAAGTGATGGTTCTAAAAAACCATCTTTTGAGTTTATTTGTGAGTAAGAGTTTTAAAACAAAAATTATTCAATAACAAAATATTTATTAAAGCTACTCTCCTTCAAAAAAATCATTATCAAGTTCTTTAACCTCATAAGTTAATTTAACCTGAACCCCAACATTGTATTGATGCATTAAGTCAACTAATTTTGAACCATCAATTAATATTATTGAATGATGTGCTTCTCTAGCTTTTTTAATAGCAGCATTATCAAAAGTCGAAGTTGTTATAAATACACCTTTTGTTGTATCTCCACTCATAGCTCCAATAAAATTTCGAATATCTTTTTCTCTAACTTTATTTTCAGTATATCTTTTTGCTTGAGTGTATATTTTTTCTAAACCTAATTTATCTTCATTTATAATTCCATCAACACCACCATCTCCAGATTTTGAAGTCTCAATAAAATCTCCATATCCCATTTTTTTTAATAAAATTAAAATTACCTTTTCAAAAAAATATGGATCAAGTTCTTTTAATTTATCTAATAACTCTGTCTTAACTTCAGTTTCAATTGTTGAAAAACCAGTGTCAATTAAGTCTTGAGGTGAAGCATTTTCAACATCAACTGTTTCTAATTCTATTTGATTTTCTTTTTTACTTTGTACTGAAGAACGATGTTGGATAAAATCAGGATCATTTTGGAGGTCAGATAATAAAAGTTTCCCTTCATTTAAAGCATATTTTCCCTTATCAGCTAATTTAACTAAACCTCTTTTTGGGTAAAAAACAAATTTTCCCATTTTTAAATACGATTTTCCCCATAGTATCCTGTCAATTAATACATTTGCTCCCGAGCTAGTTTTTTTATTCATAAGCTCTTTAGGTAATTCAGAATAAAAATTATCTCTAACTTTTCTAGCTAATTCTCTACTACTTATTACTTCAACTGTATTTAGTATTTCTAAGATAGGGATAAAAGTTTCGTGATATTTTGGTAATTCCATATTTTGTTTTCAATTTTAATTAAGTAAACTCAAAATTTATCTTAATATAATAAGTGATAAATAAAAACAGTATTATAATTTTTTGAGATGCAATTTTTTCTTTCGCTTCTAAAAATACAAAAGTCCTATCAAAAAGATAGAACTTTTATAGAAAACTAGCATCTGATATTTTTGAAAATATTCCTTAGGCCTGAGCTACTTTAACTTTTTCTACAGATTTTTTAGCACTAATCTTTGCAAACTCTTCTAAATACATATCTGTAATTCTGCTCATTGGAAAAGCAGTTGCAGCTTTATAATTGGTTTCTCCTAATTCTATTCTATAGGCTTCATTGGTTACAATTGCTTTAATGGCATCTGCTAAACTTGCTACATTTTCTGGTTCAAAAAACTCACCTCTATAACCTTCGTCTTCGATTAACGTAGTCAGGTCACCTAAATTTGGCATAACTACAGCTTTACCATAACTACCTGCTTGATGCAAAACTCCAGAACTTCCTGTAGTTGACGTATAAGGAAAAACAACTACGGCACTTTCTGTAAACAAAGGTGCTACTTCTTCTTCCTCTACATAACCTGTAAACGTTAGTTGCGAAACATGTTTGTATTGGTTTTTTATATTTTCTAAGTATCCTGGCACGTTCGGGTTGTCTGTTCCTGCAATTACAATTTCTAAATCTAAATGGGTTTCTTTTCTTACTTGTGTTACTGCCTCTATCATAGATTCTACTTTTTTGTACGTACCAAACTTCCCGAAAGTCATGATTTTTAAAGGTCCTTTTGGTAATTGTTGTGATGGATTTTCTGGAATTTCAAACGTACCGTGCGGAATCATTTTTACGTTATCTACTTTGTATTTTTCTTTTAACGTATCTACATATTTATCCATGGTAACCGCAACTAAGTCGGCTTTTAAGATCAATTTTGTTAGGGTCGTTCCAATAAAATTATAGACTTTCTGTGCTATTTTGTTAGCCGTAAATCCTGCACTTTCTAAGTCTACTTGTTCTAAAATATTATGTAATAACACAATCGTAGGGATTCTTTTGATTTTACAAATTAAGGGTAGCGCTAAGCCTAAAGCTGCTGCTATCTTTTTATCGCCAAACTTCATAAATTGCAAGTTGAACAATACAGCATCTGGTTTGGTTTGGTTGATGGCTCTAGTAACATTTACAATGTTTGCATAACTGTTAAACTTCCAACATTCTTTAACGGTAATCTTACATCCGTTTTCTTCGAAATTAAGATCTTTTTCTTCTGGAGTTTCATCTGTTAATAATATAAGTTCTGTAATGGTTTCTTTGGTTCTAAAACTTTTTACTAAGTGATATGCATACTCATTTAAGGTTACTTTACTAGGTGGAAATGCGGTTACGATTGCTAATTTCATGATGTTTTGTTTTTTAATTATAGGACAAATTTCAGGGATTTTTACGTTGTAAAAGGGCAACTAAGGTTTAAATACGGTTATGTATAGACGATTGGAAAAGATGTTAAGACGTTTCATTTTATCGAATGATAATAGTCTTGGAGATGCTTAGACTAAAAGCGATTAATCAAAATGTATTAAGGTATTCTATTTTTTAAATAGCCAAAAAAGAAACAAAAAAGGTTAAGCCAATGAAACTTTGTTTAAGCTTTTTATTCAACTACTAATTTTAGAAATTTATTGTCACTTAATCAGTTTGAAATTCTTAAAAGTCGCAATTTCAAATTTTACGACAAATTTTCAATATGTCATAAATTATTAACTAGATAATAGAAGATTATCAAGTAGAGTCCTTTATCGGTTAGAGTCTTTATAGAAAAAATACCCTAATTGAACAACTAACAATAAAACCATTGCCAAAATTTGAACGTGTACTACTTGAGTTAACGATACGTGAAAGAATAATATTAATAGGATTTGCAACATCCCAAAAAGTCCAGAAAGTACTACGGGTACATATTTATCTAAAGACAGATAATAGTAAGCGAATATATTTGAGATTGCAAAAATACCTGTAGCTAATGCATATTTCCATAGTAAAGGAGCGATTTGTAAATACTCTTTTCCGAATAACAATTTAATAATTGTTTCTGGGAAAAGATAACAACCTAGCACAATAGTAATGGCAATAAAAGCAATATATCCCAAATATTTTACTAAAATGGGTAAGGTAGATTTCCCTTCTTTTTTTAATTGAATAACAGAAGGTAATAACAGCATAACAAACATCCAAGCTATAAAATATACAACTCTGCCAATTAATGCCAGTGAAGCATACAAACCAGCTTCGTTTGCATCAAAATAATGTTTTACTAAAAGAATATCACTATTGTTAATGACAATTTGAGTCAACTCATAAAAAGCAGTAATCAAAAAAAAGTTTTTAACTAGTTTCTTTTCTATTGTTGGTAAAGCAATAGATTTTAATTGTAAAAATTGTTTATTCTTAAAAGGAAACAATCCAAAAATAAATGAGCAAAAAATACCGATTGCAATGACTAATGAGGTATCTAAAACTTGTAAAAAAGCTAGTATTAGAAATGTAATACATAGGCGACTAATCATTTCAGTTTGATAGGTTACAGACAATGATTTTAATTCTTTTCTACCTTGAAAAACACCTCTGTTTACACTCATTAAAAAGTAAAAAGGTACTCCCATTCCAAAAACAATAAACATCGATGAAGAGGTAGTTTTAAAGAAGCTTTGTAAATTTGTAGCAAAAAAGATAATTGCTAATCCTAGTATAATTCCTGTTATTAACGCATTTCTAAATGTATTTGAAATAAAGGCTTTAAAAACTGATTTCTCAAAAATAACAGAAAATTTAGCGGTAACCAGCTGGAAGGTCATCGCTACAAAAGAGAGTACCAATAAAAAAGTGATTAATATAGCTGCGTCTGCAAATTTCTCTGGTCCAAGAACTCTACCTAAAACTAAATTGTATAAGTAGTTTCCGCCATTAACCAAAAGTACACTAAGCATAAATAATTGCTCTGGTTGTATTTTTTTCTTGATAAAATCTAATGTTAATTCCATGAGTTTTTTTATGCTACTTGAGAGTTAAAATGATCGTAAATTTCTTTGCATCCGTATCCAACAATAGAAAATGATTTCTCTTTAAAAAGTGCTAACTTTGTAAAGTTTTCTATTGCTTCTAAACCGCTTCTATCTATTTCTTTTACATTATCTATGTTTACCACAATGGCATTGCTTTGAGATAAATTATAATTAAAATAAGTAGAGAAAAAATTTAATGTAGAAGAATTGATTTTTCCATTTAAATGAAACATTCCGTTTTTTTCTGAAATTTGTAAAGACATAATATTTAATTTTATTTGTTATTGATACTGCAAATATCGAATCATAACTCAAAAAAAAGTGTCAACTGTCGGTGAAAGACAATTTACTTTAGACCAGTGTTTCTTCTCTTTTGCTTAGTTAAAAACAACTAACTTTAGTTTAAAGATTAAAAGCTATTGCTTAACTTGCAAGTGTTTAAAAGTTATTATGAAATTAAAATTTAAATTATTATTAATACTGATTTTTATTAGTTCTTTGGGGTTTTCTCAAGATATGAAAGAAGGGTTTAGGTATTTAGAAACAGGTAAATACAAAAAAGCAGAACCTTTTTTTAAGCGCATTTTAGAAGAGTATCCAAAAAATAAAACGGCAAGACTTTGTTATGGGAGAGCAGTCGGACTGAATGGTAAGGCTATAAAAGCAGTAAATTTGTTTACCAATCTTTTGAAAGATTTTCCGAATGATTTTGAGGTAAAATTAAATTATGCAGAATCTTTATTGTGGAGTAAACAATATGATAAAGCCAAAACCTATTATCAAACTCTTATAAAAGAAAACGATAAAAGTTTTCCTGCGTTATTGGGGTATGCCAATACCTTATCTAACTTAAAAGAATATAAAGATGCGCTAGTTTATGTAGATAAAGCATTAGTTATTATTCCTGGTAATCCAAATGCATTGGTTTCTAAAAAATATATGAGATTAGGGTTAGCTAATCTAAAAATACAAACACGAGAATACAAGCGTTCGGAAGAATTACTAAAAGAGAACCTAAAAACCTTTAAGAATGATAAAGAAACTTTACAAAATCTAGCCAATTTGTATTTAATTTCTGAGCAAACAAATAAGGCTAAAAGCGTTTTTGAACAACTTGGAGAAGACCCGGAAAACAATCTTTTATCCTTAAATGGAATAGCACTAACTTATCATTTAAATAATGATGATAAAACCGCACTTGTTATCAGCACAAAAGCATTGAATAATATCAGTGATAAAACAAATGAAACTCTAAAAAATCAAACAAAAGAGCGTTATATACAAGCTTTAATTTGGAACAAGAAGTTTGCTTTGGCAGCTTCAGAAATTAATACACTTTTAAAAGACAATCCAGAACCAGAAAATTGGATATTGTCTTTGAGAGCTACACTTAATATTTATAAAAGTGATTTTAAAAAAAGTCTTGAAGATTACAATATAATTTTACAGAAAGATAGCGCTTCTTTTGATGGTAACTTAGGGAAAGCAAATGCTTTGAAAGCCTCTGGGTTCATAAATCAGGCTTATAAAAGTGCAGAAAACACCTTAAAGTTTTACACTAATCAAAAAGATGCAATGAACTTCATAAAGCAGTTAGATTTAAGCTTTATTCCTTATGTAGAAACAAAAGCTAGTTATTCTTTTGATAATGGAGATAATGTAGCCTACTCTTATAGCGCAAATTCAGAATTATCTTTATCTACTAAGTTCAAGGTTCTAGTAAATTACAATTATAGAACTACCTCTAATGATTTTACAAACATAGAAGCTACTGCAAATAATCTGTTATTTGGTGCTTCTTATCAACTTAAAAATAATATAATTTTAAAAGGGAGTTTTGGTGTTACAGCTTCTAAGTCTGATGTGAATAGTTTTAATCAATTTATAACTGATATCTCGCTGCAAATCAAACCTCTTAAATTGCAAAATTTAGAGTTGGGATATAAAAGAGATATTCAAAATTTTAATGCTGAATTATTAAATAGAGAAATTATTCAAAATAACTTAATTGTCAATTATAGTTTAAATACAAATTTTAATTTAGGATGGTTTACCCAGTATTACTACACATCTCAAAGTGATGATAATACTCGTAATTTACTATTTACTTCATTGTATTATAATATTCTACAAAAGCCTTCTTTAAAAGCGGGTATCAATTACCAAAATATATCTTTTAAAAATCAAGTACCAACAATTTATTTTAGTCCGAGTAAATTTAACGCTGCAGAAATTTTTGTCAATATTATTAAAGATGAAGCAATTGCAAAACCAAAAGAATGGTTTTATGGATTAACAGCTGCAACTGGTTTTCAGTTTATTGAAGATGATGAAAGACAGGGAACTTATCGAGTGCAAGGACAATTTGGGTACAAAATTTCTGAAAGAAGCTTGTTAAACGTTTATGGTACTCGAAGTAATATTGCTTCTGCAACCGCAGCTGGTTTTACATTTAACGAAATTGGGTTACGTTTTAAATGGTTGTATTTAACAAAACCTATTTTTAAAAAATAGGGCAAAAGATTTTTTCTTTTGCCCATTTTACACTCCAAAATAAATGTGGGGGAATTATTGAACTATGAAAGTTCCGGAATGTATTTTATTCTTGTCATCTTTTAACTGGTATTTGTAGATTCCGGTTTTTAGATTAGGTGCTTTGTATTGCACCCTTTTCTTAGAACTATCAGTATTTATATTTTGTACATCCACAACTCTACCCATTAAATCAAATACTTGAATTTTAACAAGTTTTGAATTTGAGGATAATTGTATCGTAGTCTTGTTTGTGAAAGGATTTGGATAATTTTTTACCTTTTGTATCGTATTGGTTGAAAAGTCATTGTTAGATAAAACCATATTTGCTCCAAAAGAAACCTCTTTAATGTTTAAGCTAAAAGGAATTGTATCTTCATAGTTGCTAATTACTGAGAAAACCAATGTTTTAATATTTGTAATTGCTACAGTTTTTCCAGTGGCATCTTTAAAATCATTAAAAGGAATGTTGTATTCTTTTTCTGATTGGTTGACAGGAATTGTATATCTAATTCTATTATTCCAATCTCTCTTTTCCTCTTGCATAATTACAATTTCAACTGGTTGAGAGTTTTGTGTCTTAAATTGTAAAGCTTCATAATTAGTAACATCTAAGGTTAAATCTCCAGGTAAAACGTGTCTGAATAAGTTTACGTTTCCTTTTACAGTTCCAGAAACGCTTACATTTCTATCTATTTGATGAATCTCTTCTTTATTATCAGCTTTGTTCGCATCAATATAAAAATCATTAATAGAAGCATATTCTTCTAGGTAATCTAATCCCCAGGGTCCATCAGCTAAATACAAAGCATCTTTTTGGTCGTTATTATTCGTTTGAATTGAAAAACCAATATCAAATAAAACTCCTGTTTCTATGGTAATTTCTTCTTCATATTCTCCAGATAAAGCTAGTGATGTTTTTACGTTATTCGTATTAGCAATTTCTGTTCTAGAAATATTTCCTTCGAAATTAATTTGACTTTCTTTAGTTTTATTTACAATAGTTAGTTTTAAAAAACCATTTGTGTATGCACCAGATTTTACAAATACATTAGGTGTTAGATTTTCTTTTCTGACACTTTTTAACCCACTTTCTTCTGTGTGCTTATCGATAATAAAGTTAGCAATTGCAAATACTTGAGAGAATGAACTTCCCCAAATTTGAAAGTTTTGATAATCTCCTTTGGGATACTGATCTATATTCCAAAAACTATATAACTCATTTTCTCCTTTATTTAATTTTATAGAAAAACTTAATGTATACTCTTTTTCTCCAGTGGCTCTTTTTATTTTTGAGCTAATAATTTGATGCCCTCTTGTAGTTACAGTTCTAATATCTTCTAAACTTGAGTTGTTTAAACGATCGCAAATCATTTTGGAATGGTCGTAAATAGAACCTTCTGTTTTTGTTGCCAATACAGCAGAAACTCTTTTGTCATCTTTATAATAATCTACTGAAAAAATTTCTTTTGCATTGGTAATCGATAACAAATCATCTGGACTAGAAACCTTCGCAATTTCTGTTTGATACATACCTGTTTCGGGTAAGTAGCTGATTAAAGAATTCGTGTTGCCTTTTGCTTGTAAATTGCTTTTTTTAAAATCTTTTTGTTTAGCTCTTAAATTTAGATTATGGGCTTCTTTTTTTCTTTTGAAGTTTCTTTTTGCGATTAAATTTGCTAAAGATCCATTACTTTCTAAACCACCATCATTTCCTGATGTTATGTTATTAGATTCAGAAATATCTGCACAGTTTTTTGTGTTAATTGCTGAGTAAGGATTTGCTGTTACATAAAAAATTGCATCATTAAAATCGTTATCGCAAGAACTTTTATCTCTTCTAATATCTTCGAAACCTAAAATAATCCGCTCATTATCTGGATCTGCTAATAATACATTATGATGTCTTAACTCCTCTTTTGCTTCTGGGTTAAAATTTGGATTAGAATACAATTTCCAAAGTCCTTCCCCAACATTCTGATTTCTAGAATTCCACGCGTTGGCTAATAAAACCCAACCAATGCCAGTACCAGCCTCAAAAGTTCCCAGTTTAACTTTATCACCGACTTGTAATCCACCACCGCTGCCTAGAGCAGAAACATTTGGAAAAATTATAGTAATATCTTCTTTTGAAGGATTTGTTGTTGGTGGGTTATCTAAAGGATAAGTATAAAAACCTAACACATTTCTATACCCTGCACCTTCTGCTACAAAAGTTACCCAAACATCAGCTTTTGCTTCAATTCGAATATCTGTTTCGTAACCAGATGTAATATATTGTGGATTGTAATCTGGAACAGGATAACTCTCAGGTAGAGAATCATCAATCATTTGTAATGTTTCTACAGAAACATTATCTCCTGGGTTTTCTAAATACAAAGGAGTACCATCAGAGGTATACTCTCCAAGGTAATTATAAGTTTGTGCATTTAATAATGTTGTGATGGTAAAAAATGTAATAAGTAGTATTTTTTTCATAATATTTATATTCAATACCACAAAATTAACCGGTAAATATTGTTGTAAAAGTAGATATTAGGTCTTTGCATTTTAACTGTCGACGAAATGTTTGGGATGTTTAGACGAACTTATTTTATTACAAATTTTTTATGCCATATTTATCCATAAGAAAACCTCTCAAGTTTTAAAAATGAGAGGTTGTTATATATTTGCCAATATGGAATTTTACTACTAGAGCAAATCTAATCTTTTCATTAATTCTGGTCTTTTTGATCTACTAACAGGAATTACATCTCGTTTTATTAAAACACTGTTATCCTCTATGTCGATAATTTTTTTGAGGTTGATAATATAAGATCTGTGTATTTTTAAAAACAATGAATCTGGTAATTTTTCTTCAATCTTTTTTAAAGTTGAATGTACCGTATATTCTTTTTCTTCTGTTTTTATTTTAATATAATCTCCTTTAGCTTCAACCAAATAAATACTTGGCAAATCTATTTTTATAAGCCTTCTATCAATATTTATGTAAAAGTCGTTGTCAATTTCTTTGTTGTCAGTTAACTTTTGTTTAGGTGAAACTGGTTCTGATGAAGCCAAGTCGAACTTTTCTGCTTTTTGAATTGCTTTTTGAAAACGTGCAATCTCTATTGGTTTTAGTAAATAATCTACAATAAAATCATATTCAAAAGCTTCTATAGCAAATTTAGGGTCTGAAGTTGTTAAAATAATTTTAGGAGGTGATTTTAGACTTTTAATGAAATCAAGTCCATTAAAATCAGGCATATGAATGTCTAAAAAAATTAAATCAATTTTTGTGTCATTTAAAAATTTCATAGCTTGTATTGCACTAGGAAATTCTTCAATAAGGTTTAAAGATTCTATTTCATTACACAGGGTTTTTAAAACGACCCTAGCCATTTTTTCATCATCAATAATAATACAATCCATAGACTATATAGTTTCTATATAATTCGTAATTGCTATTAAAATTTTCTCAAAATCTTGTTGCTTTTCTAGGCTATGTTCACGAAGATTATGTTCAAATTCATTAGCTATTTTATAACTCTTTTCAAGCCCTAAAATACTAATTTTATGTTTAAGTCTATGAACGTTCTCTTCAATTTTTTTAAACTCTTGGAGTTTTAAGCTATTATAATAGTCTTCTTTTTCTTCTGGAAATTCTGTTTTTATAACTGATATTAGCTCATTTTGAATAGACTTGTCTCCTCTAGCTAGTTGATTTACATAATTTAAATTAGGAGTTTCTTGCATTACTTTTCAAGTTTAAAATAAAATATAGTTCCTTTGTTTACTTTGGATTCTAACCAAATTTCTCCATTGTAAATTTCGATAATTTTTTTTACTATAGAAAGTCCAATACCTGTAGATTTAAAATTATCTTCTAATTTTTGAAATGCAATAAAAATTTTATCGAAATATTTTCTTTCTACTCCTTTACCATTATCTTTTATGTGAAACTGCCAAAAATGAGTATTTTCTTTACATCCTATTTCTATATTAATATCTTTTTTGTTATTAAATTGAATAGCATTTTGAATTAAATGAGAAAATAATAATTGAAATCTAGAACGGTTTCCTTTGACAACAGGCAAAAGATCACTTATTTTAAAATTCACTTTTTCAGTTGGATCTAGATTTTCAATAACTTCTTTCACTAAAATATTCATATCTACATCATAATTTTCTTTTTCTATTTTTCCTATAGTCGAATATTCTAAGATTCCTTTTACTAAGGTATCCATCTTCTCTATATTTTCTTTTATTAATTCAAGATTCTCTTTTCCTATTTCTCCTAAAACTTCAGAATAATCTTCTATAACCCATGTTGTAAGGGCTTCTATACTCTGTAATGGCGATTTTAAATCATGAGAGACTAATTGTGCATAATCATTCAGTTCTCTGTTTTGACGCTCTAAACTTTGTACCAATTTGTCTTTTTGTTGGTTAATTTTGATGATTTCTTTGGTTTGATTATCAATGAAATCAGCTAATTTTAAAGAATCAGAACTTTCTAAAGGTCTATCATTATCTAAATCATAAAACTTAAGTTTATCGATAACACCTTCTAACTTTGTAATTACTTGTTTTTGAGATTCGGTCTCTTTGGTTAACTGTTGATTCACATTAAAAAGCTCATCAGAACTAATTTTTGTAGCCCTTTGTAGCATTGCAAATTGCTCATCTGAAGTAGTGTAAGATCTATCTATAGCATCAAAAAACTTATCTAGTTTTTTTTCAGATCGAAACTCTTCTGGTAAAAATTTTCTTATTTGTCTTTTTAATAGTGAATTCATTATTCGCTAATTAATGTAATTGTCATAGTTTGGTTGTGCAATTGACAATTGTTTTCTCCTATAAATGGAGCAATTTCTCCATAAGAATACAATCCTGTAATTGTAGGAGATTTACCTACAACTTCCATTACTTCTTCTACTTCTTCTTCTACTCTTTGGTCTAATACTAATTTTCTACCAATACAACTTACTAAAATGGCTAATTCGGCTTCATTTTTTCTTAATTCTGTGGCATTAATTGCAGCACTTTCGGCTGCATTTACAATATTATCTACATTAGTCATCATTAACTGAACCTTTGAATTTTCAAAAATATCTCCTGCTAAAATCATTGAATTCTCCTCCTCATTAATGTTTAGAATAGTTCTAACAATAGAATGGTTTTCTTTAGTAGATTTTACACTTAACGGATATAATAATGCCGCTCCTGGAAGGTCTTTGGACTTTTCTCCTAAATATTTCTTATACAAATCTAAAGCAGGTAAATTATCTAACTCGTACAAAACATTACCTTTCGATTTGGTTACAATCCTTTCTGGTCCAAAAGGTGTCCATCCTCCATTAATAGAAAAAGAAACTTCTAAAGAATCTCCATACAAACCTATTGCTACAATTTCACCTTGTTTAGGGTTTTCATTATAAGAAGATAATGTTTTTTCAAATCGAGCATCGTCTCCACACAAAGCACCAGTAATTAACAAATTGTTATTGGTTGCAGCATTCATTCCTTTAGTTAATTGGCTTCCATTTATAAAACTTCCTTCAGAAATAACAAATGTGTACTTTAAATTTTCTTTAGGAAGTTGTTTTATCAGTTCTTGCCCAACTAAATGGCTATCCAATTGTTTTTCATTATCTAAAACATTGCTAGTTTTAATGACAAAGTTGCTTCTTTCAAATTCTATTGCAGTAATGGTAACAGAGTTTTCATTGACCGTTAAAGAAGAAATATCTCCAGAAGAAGAACCGAATACTATGTGTCCATCAGAAAACATACTTTTTACTTCTTTATAAATACCTTCGTCTTCTAACATATGTCTATTTCCAAAAACCAATACTAAAGGTGATGTTAATAAAATATTATCAGATAGATATTCCCAATCAGAATTTTTACGTTTTTTTAATTGTACTGTTTTCATTTAGTATTTTTTTATGGTGAAGTAAAATGTAGTTCCCTCATTGACTTGGCTTTCTAACCAGATATCACCTTCATATAAATCGATTATCTTTTTTATGATTGATAATCCAATTCCCGAAGAATCTTCTCTTTTATTAAGTGAATGAAATACTTGAAAAATTTTAGTGTGGTATTTTTCTTCTATTCCTATACCATTGTCTCTGATAGAAAATTGATAAAAGGTTGGTTTTTCTAAGCAATCAATTTCTACAAAACCTTTTTCTTTATCACAAAATTTGATAGCATTACTTATAAAGTTCTGAAAAAGTTGTTGAAATTTAGTAACATCTCCTTTTACTGTAGGAAGGGTGTTTAGAACGTTAATACAAAAATTATCGGGAATAAAAAGTACCTTTTTTAGATTTTCTAGGACACTGTTTAAATTTATATCTTCTTCTTTATGGGTATCAGCTCCAGCACTAGAGTATTCTAAAATATCGGAAATTAATTTTTCCATAGTTTCAAGCGTTGTATCAATTAGATTAAAATTTTGAAGTGTCATTTCATCTAATTTTCCTTCATTATCCGATTTAATCCAAGAAACTAGAGCGCTTATACTTCTTAAAGGAGATTTTAAGTCATGAGAAACAATATGAGCATATTCTTGTAACTCTTTATTACTGTTTTTGAGTTCCTTTAAGATTATTTCTTTTTGCTTTTCTAAAGCTTTTATATGAGTAACATTTCTAGCTACACCTTGAGCTCCTAAAGGTTTTTTATGCTCATCATAAATAATACTAGCATTGATTTGAACCCATTTTACATTTTTGTTTTTTGTAACTATTCTTGCAGTATAATCAGAAAAATGACCTTCTTCTTTTAACTCCTTGTAGGAAGTCATTGCATATGTATAATCATCAGGGTAGATTAAATTTACTACATTAAGAGGTTCTTTGTCAATGTCGTATTCAAATAGATTTTCTGCAATATCATTCATTTTTAAGACATTACCAGACAAATCTATGACTACATAGGCATCATTAATATTTTCGAAAACACCTTGTAATTGTGTGGTCTTTTCATTTAGTAAATTTTCTAATTTCTTATTAACACTTTGAAGTTCTACTGAAGTATTATATAATTCTAAAGATTTTTCTTCTAGAATTTTCTCAGCAGCTTTTCTAGCTTTTCTCTCTCTTTCTAAAGTTCTTTTTAATATTTCAATTTCTTTTAAACTCATTTAGTTTTTGTTGATGATGAATTTTACTTCTGTACCATCTTCTTTTATTTTTTCTAAAACAATATCAGCTGTAGAATTAAAATGTTCAAAAGTTTTATTCATTAAACCTAATCCAAAATGATGCATAGCCCTACTTGATTTATAAATCATTACCAAAGATTTTTCTGTTTTAGACTCTACTATAAAAGTAGGTAATTCTGCTTCCGGATAAATTTTTCTCACTTCTACATGAATGTGATTTTCTATTGATGATAGCATTTCTATGGGGTCTTTATATGTAGCTAATAAACCAGGATAACTGTTTTCTATAACCGAAAAAAAATGTTCTGCGTAGACTAATAACAAATTATCAATAGATATATTAGTATTGTTACTTAAATTTTGAAGTAACTGTAACATTTCTGAAAAACTATATGTGCCAATAGCCGTATAAATTCCCTCTGATTCTAATTCTGATTGTGAAATAATGGTATCTACCATCTCTAATCCAAATTTATTTTCAACTAAGTCTAAAAACTCAGTAAATACGATTCCTTTCATTTAAATATTTTTTAATTCGTTGACACTCCAATATGACAATACTACTTCAATTTTTTTAACATAATCATCATATTTTAAAGGTTTTAAAATATAACCAGAAACTCCAATTTTATAACATTCAAACAAGTCTTTTTGATTGTCTGAAGTAGTTAGAATTATGGTTGGAATATGTTTAAAATCTTCATTATTTTTAATAATGTTTAAAAACTCAATACCATTTATCTTTGGCATGTTTAAATCTAATAAAATTATATCAGGGATTTTACTTTTATCTTTTAAAATTTCTAAAGCTTCTTCTCCGTTTTTTGCTTCATGAAGTGTGTGATTTAGTTTAAGAAATGAAATTGTTCGTTTCATTTTCATAATCTCGATAAGATTATCTTCTATTAATAATATATTAAGATCTTTTTTCAAAACTTTAAGTTTAGGTTTATTCGGGTAAATTTAAAGTTACTTTAAAATAATTGTACCTATCAATGCATAAAATACCTTTTTCTATCGATGAAATGTAATAAAGTGTAGACAAAGATTTTTTAAGTTTCAGGTAAATAGTTTATGTTTAGATTTTTAATAACTCAAAAACAGCATCTTCATCTTCATCAAAAATAACTTGATAACCAATAAATTTAAAATCGAGTTTTTTTAGTAGATTTTGAGATTTATCATTATTAGGTTTTGTAAAAGCCAATACTTTCTTTTGGTTAAATGTTTCCTGTACATAATTAATAATCAATTTTGTTGCTTCAATTGCGTAACCTTTTCCTCTTCCTTTAGGTAAAAAACCGTAACCAATATCCACAAAATTTAAAGATTCTCGTTGTAAAGCTGTAGAAGTTCCTATAAGCTCTTGAGTACTTTTTAAGACAACGGTAAAAAAACCAAGACCACCTAATTTAGAATTTTCGGTTTTCATTTTCTTTAGATACTTTTCAGTTTCATCCACAGATTTTAAGTTTTTATCACTTATAAAACGAATCCAATCTGGATCGTTAAATAGCTCAAAATAAAATGAAGCATCACTTATTTGAATATCTCTAATAATAAGCCTTTTACTTTCTAAAAACATCTGTTAAAGATAGATTTAAAAATGTACTTTTGCCAACAATCAATCTAAAAAAAGCAATGAGTTTACAACAAGATTTAGAAAACAGAAGTGGAAATCAATGTGAATTATGTACATCTACAAATAGCCTAACAATTTACGAAGTAAAACCAAAACTGACAGGAGGAGGTGGAGTAGATGGTAGTTTATTGACTTGTGAAACTTGTGTAACTCAAATTGAAAATCCTGATACAACAGATGCAAATCACTGGCGTTGTTTAAACGATGCTATGTGGTCTGAGTACAGAGCTGTAAAAGTAGTTGCTTGGAGAATGTTGTCGCGTTTAAGAAAAGAAGGTTGGCCACAAGATTTACTAGATATGATGTATTTAGAAGATGATGAATTGCGTTTTGCTAAAGAATCTGGAGATCATTTAGAAGAAAGCGAAAAAATTATTCACAGAGACGCAAATGGTGCCATTTTACAAGCTGGAGATTCTGTGGTTTTAATCAAAGATTTAAAAGTAAAAGGTTCTAGTATGGTTGCAAAACAAGGAACTGCTGTTCGTAGAATTTCTTTAGACCATGAAAATGCCAAATATATAGAAGGCAAAGTTGGACCTACCCAGATTGTAATTATTACAGATTACGTTAAAAAAATGGCTGAGAAAGAATAACGTGTCACTTCGAGTTGTTTTCAGAAAGAAAATTGCATCGAGAAGTTGGGCGTTACCTTACAGGTCGCGCTTTCCATTCTATCTTTTTAGTTTTGTTCTCGATACAAATTTGCTCATTCTTCACAAATTTACTCGAACTGACAACTAAAAAGGTTAAGAATATCAGCAGATATTCGAACGGTTTCAATCGCTAACGCACTTGTTTGCCAGCAATAGTTTTTACAACATTTTTTGTTGCTTTTTATAAAACGAATCTGCTTGTAATTTCATTAAATCGCGAGCTATTTTTTGTTTGTAAGTATACAATTCTTCTTCTTCAGAAATGTCATCATACACTTTTTTAGAAACAACAATATCCGTTTGTAGCATTTTTTCTCTTTGTTGCACTTGTTGTTTCACCCAAGTTTTTACAGCAGTTTCTTGATCTTCTAATTTAAAATCATATTCTCCTTTTGATGCAATCAATTTTGCAAAAATGGGAGATGTCTCTATAGCCAAAAACAATAAGAAGATAAAGAATGATGGAAGCCAAGGTAATTTACCTAATGCATTTATTCTTGCCATTAAACCATCAAAATTAGCAATAATTGGTTGCGTTTTAGTTTCAGACAACTTTTGATTCTTTTGTAAATCTGAAACGGCAAGTTCTTTGGCTTGTATTTTTGCGGTATTGTCTTTTTTCAATTGATTCAATTCCGCTAAAGAAGCATCGTGTTTCTCACGCTTTTCTTTATAAACAGGTCCTTTGCCTAATAATTTTGTTCCTTTTCTACCTTCAGCTTCAGCAATATAGGTTTCATATAAAGCATTTGTTACTGTTTCTTTGGTGGTAATTTCTTGTTTTAATTTGTTAATTTCATCATTAATATTTGCAATTTCAGGAGTAAATTGTTCAGCAATTTGAGTTTTGTTATCCAAAGTCATTTGGTTTTTTTCAGTCAATAAAACCTGATTGATTTCTTTCTCAAACAATTTCAATTCTAAAGGTTTTGATATAACAATTGCTATAATTACCGCCAACAAAATTCTTGGAGATGCTTGCAAAATCTCTTTCCATTTAGAATCTGATTTTTTAATGGTAGAAACAATAAATCTGTCTAAATTAAAGATGAGTAATCCCCATATGATTCCAAAGAAAATAGCAGCAGACAAATTATCGAAAACCGTAAAAAGCGCATAACTACCTGCTATAGTTGCCATAACTGCTGTAAAAAACACAGTAGCACCAATACCCACATATTTATTTTGTTCTCCATCAGAACAGTTTTCTATAATATTTTTATCAACTCCAGAACAGGTCAAAAAGAATTTTTTAAGCACAATTTATTATTTAAGTATACTATTACAACGTATTTAAATTGAATTTGTTACATAAAAAAAACCTTGATTTCTCAAGGTTTTATAATTTTTAGTTTTTAATTGGAGTTTTAGAAATCCAAACTTTATAATTGCTGTAGTTTGTACTTTCTGAATGGATATTTAACTTTTTGTTCTTTTTTAAAAGTTCTATTGCTTTATCAGAATTTATAGATTTACCTTCGTAGTAAAATTTTGCTCCTTTTTTTGCCATTTTAATGACTTGGTCTAAATGGTTTTTTGGAGGTGGTGGAGGCGGAATCATATAATCATTTCCGGTTCTATTTTTCCATTTTTTATAAGCCTTTTTAGCTATTAGAATTTCTTGTTTTGTTGAATTAGGAGGTGGTGGAGGTGGTGGAATTAATAATTTATCTGCTTCTGTTAATTTAGCTGGTAATTTATAAAACACCTTGTTATTCTTCATTAATCTTACATAAGGATGGTATGGATAAATAGGTCTTTTTGCTTTCTTTTTATTATTTTTTGAAAGCTTATAATATAAAGTTCCTAAAAGCGAAAAACTATCAGTTAAATCGTATTGCCTTTCTTTAGAACTGTTTACAAAGTGAGGTTTTTTATTTCTTTCAATTTCATAAAGGTTATATGTTTTTTGGTATTTTGATAAATCAAATTTAGATTCGATGTTAGAGATTGTTTTTGTTATTTCTAAGTCTTTTGTTGGACTGTTTTTAAATTTGATAAAATCTAAAGGATTCACATTTTTTTGATTTTTTAAAATTTCAAAATGCAAATGTCTGTTTATAGACCTTCCACTATTTCCAATTACACCTATTTTTTCTCCAGTTTTTACTATTTGACCCTTTTTAACATTTATGGAATTCATATGTGCATAAAAACTTCGCAATCCATTTTTATGTTCAATAACCACAAACTTACCATAGGCTATGTCATTTTCAGACATATCAATAACTTTTCCATTTTTTACAGATAGGATGTTTGCTTTTTTATCAGCAACAATGTCAATTCCCTTGTGCATCTTCCTAATTTTTAAAATTGGATGTTTTCTAATACCAAATTTGGAGCTGATTTTAGGATTAAATTTTTGTTCAATTGGAAAAATGAAAGAATTTTTTTTTGAGGTTTCAATAACTTTTGTTGTGTTTTTTCCTGTTTTTTTGGCTTTATGTGCCTCAACTCTTTCTGCAAAGAGAAAAATAAAACTTGCTAATAATGGAATTATCATTAGTTTTTTTAACAAGATTTTTGTGTGTGAACTTTGTGTAGTCATCATTAATAATCTTTTTTTAGTAAGTGAATAGTTTAAATTACTTGCTAAGTAATATTCGTTGTTCCAAGTAGCTTTATTCAGTAATAAATGCTGGTATTGTGATGTGTTTTTATGTTGATGAATAACGGTTTCATCTGCAATGAATTCGTGATTTAATTGAACTGCTTTTTTTAGAAATATGAATATTGGATTAATCCAAAATACAATTTGAAACAGTTCAATCAACAATACATCTATTGTGTGTTTTTCAGTAACATGTGTTAATTCGTGTGTAAATAACTCTTCTTCAATTTTTTCATTGAAATAATCCTTTTTACTTATAAAAATGTATTTCCAAAATGTATGCGGTAGTATGTTATCTTCAACTAAAACTAAGATTGCATTTTCATATTTCACTTTTTTGTTTAAGCTTATTTTTTGAAGAATTTTAAATAAATTCCTTCCAAAACGAAACAGGAATATAATTGATATTAAAAGGTAAATTCCTTTTAATACTTGGGTATAATCAAACGCTTCTTTTAAAATAATTGGCGCAGTGTTTTCTATAAGTGTTGGGACTTCATAAGTCGGAATTACAGCTGAAGTTTCCGCAGGTATTTCTGTTGGCGAAACAATTGTAATTGTCGCTAAAGGAACTAAAAATGAAAATAAAATACTACCTAATAAATAGAAACGATTAAAATTATGCATTTTTTCTTTTTCTAAAATCGAATGATAAAAGAAAAGTAGCAAAGCCAAACAACCCATGGATTTTATAATATATAATATCATTTTTGTTGTTTTTTAATTTGACTATCAATTACCTTTTTTAGTTCTTCTAACTCCTCAGTAGAAAGGTTTGTTTCTTTAGTAAAAAATGAAGCAAACTGACTTGCAGAATTATTAAAGAAATTTTTGATTAAACCATTAACGTGTTTAGAGAAATAATCTGTTTTTTTTATCAACGGAAAATATTCTCTAGATTTTCCAAACAATTTATATTCGATAAAACCTTTGTCAGAAATTCTTTTTAATAGAGTAGCAACAGTTGTTGTTGCTGGTTTTGGTTCTGGGAAATCTTCTAATAAATCTTTTAAAAATGCTTTTTTACGTTTCCATAAATATTGCATTAATTGTTCTTCAGTTTTAGATAATTGCATAACTACTGTATTTTTACTCTACAAACATAGAATAAATATTTTAATTCTACAAATGTAGAGTTAAAATTTATTTCATCTTTGTTATCTTCGTAATTATATACATCGTTTATGAAAAAAATATTTTATTGCTTATCGCTTTGTCTTTTAATGTCTTGTGCTAAAAAAATATTTAGTGAAAAATGGACAAAAAAAGAAGCTCCAGAAGAATTTAGAGCAAGATTTGAAACCACAAAAGGTAATTTTGATATTTATGCAAAAAGAAGCTGGTCTCCAAAAGGTGTAGATAGGTTATATAATTTAATCAAACATAAGTATTACACTGAGATGCCAATTTTTAGAGTAGTACCTAATTTTGTAGCTCAATTTGGTATTCATAAAGATTCTATTATCAATAAAGTATGGAATAATTTTACTTTAGATGATGAACCTGTAATTGCCAAAAATGATTCAATGTCTATTGCATTTGCAAGAGGAGGAAAGAAAACTAGAACCACTCAAATTTTCATCAACTTAAAAAATAATCATCGTTTAGATACGCTTACATATTCTGGTGTAAAAGGTTTTCCTGTGATTGCTAAGGTTACCAATGGGTTTGAAAATGTTTTAAAATTTTATGATAAATATGGGGATGAGTTAGGACGTCGCCAAGATTCTATTAATATCTATGGAAATGATTTTATCAAAAGAAAATATCCAAATGTAGATTATATAAAGAAAGCCTATTTATTAAAATCAAAATAATGAAAACTTTTTTTTCTACTGTATTACTCATTTTTTTATCTGTTAATTCTCTTTTATCTCAAGAGAAATTTGAAAAAGAATACAGAGTAAAGCCTAAAGATGTACCTAAGAAATCTTTAGAAATAATAAAAATTTGGAACTTTAAAAATAAAGTAAAATGGTACGTAGAAGAAAGTCAAGATGGAAAAACTTTTGAAGCAAAAGTTCGCTATAAAAAGTATAAATACAGTATTGAATTTTCTAAAGAAGGAAATATTATTGATGTTGAAAAAACAGTAAAATTCTCTCAACTACAAAAAAAGATAATTCAAAAAATTGTAAAAACACTAGAAAATAGGACATCGTTTTGCATTTGAGCAATTTTATCAACCTAAAAAACAAACAACTTTTAGAACTCGTTATAGAATTAGCACAGAAAAACCGTTAAATGGAGAACGTGTAGATGTAAAAGAATTTTACATCAAATTTGCGAACGAATATTTGTGTGATTTTTCTGATTTTGAAATTAGAGTAACTCAGTATTTAGGTTACCAAGCATCTAAAAAAGACAAAATAGAGTTTGGTTTATATTATAGAGTTAGCGATTTTATCTCGAATCAAACCGAAAATACTTTGTGGTTGAGAACTACTTGGTATATTTCTTTGTAATTTATCTATTTAAAGGATATTCATTCACCCAATGAAAACCTCTCGATTTTAATAAAAAATCTTCAGGAGACTTAAATTTTAATTGAATGTTTAAAGTATCATTCTTAAAAACTCCTTTGATGAATAACATAGAATCATTTTTTTGATAAGTAAGTGTATCTAGTTTTTTTTCTCTAAATTTCCCAAAAAATATATTATTATTTACAGTGTCTACAGTAAATTTATAAGGCAGTAATTTATCATCTAAAGTTTTAATAGTTGCATATTTGTTCTGATCAATTGTTATGTAGTTCCATCTTTCTTTTAAACTAGACTCAGTAAAGGTGTTTTGTCTATTTTTTTGAAACTTAGTAACTTGCCAAATTCCATATAAAGGAGATTTAGAATTTAAGTATCTTTTTTTATATCTGGGGTAACTTGTAAGGATAAAAAAAACTGTAGTTACCAAAAATAATACTGTTTTTGAAATCAATATAATTTTTCTGTCTTCCTTATTTTGTTGAGGATATATAGTGTAATTATTAATGTTTTTGTTTAAAACTACTACTCCAAAAAATCTTTTAAAATCAGCCATTAAAATTAAGATGCCCATTAACATTAAATGGAAAGAAAATATTTTTACTGGAATGTCGAAACATAAATTCATCATAAAAACATTTAGCATCACAACAATAGTTGCAATTGCACCATATGTTTGTGTTCTTCTAGATATTAATAAAATGCCAGCGGTAACTTCTGCTAAACCAGCAAAAACACTATAGGTTTTTGAAAATCCCATAAAATCCCAAGCTAACCCCATTGGAGATTTGTTGCCAAATGTTGAAATTAAATCTGAGTTTGATAAAGCTGGCATTTGTAAGTGAAATATTTTTACAATACCGTATGTAAACATAAAAAAGATAAGAATAAACCTTAATCCAACTAAAAGTCCATATTGTAGTTGGTTATATGATTTTCTTTTCCGGTCTAAAAAAGACCAAATGATATTTCCTAATATAGAAAAGCATAAGAACAGAAAAAGCATTAAATATGCATAAGTTGTATCTCCACTTCCTCTGCCATTTGATGAGAAGTCATAATCAATATTAAAAACAAAAGTTCCTATCCAATTAATTACAGGCTCCCACAAACTGGAAGTAAATATTGATAAAACATAAAGCGAAAAATATAAAAATAAAAATCTGAAACTCATTTTTTCAAACGAACTCCAGATTTCTTTTTTTTCTCTTGTTAAAATCATAGTCAGTAATTTTTATACTAACTAAAATTACAAATTTTACTTTGATAACTCAGTAAAATATTGATAAAAGTAAGGTATTGTTTCAATTCCTTTTAGGTAATTCCAAATGCCAAAATGTTCGTTTGGAGAGTGAATTGCATCCGAATTTAAACCAAATCCCATTAAAATCGTTTTACTTTTTAGTTCTTGTTCAAACAAAGCTACAATAGGAATGCTTCCTCCACTTCTTTGAGGAATTGGCGTTTTACCAAATGTAGTTTCATAGGCTTTACTTGCTGATTGATAGGCAATATTATCTATTGGTGTAACATAACCTTGTCCTCCATGATGAGGTTTTACAACAACTTTTACAGATTTTGGTGCAATACTTTCAAAATGTTTTTTAAACAATTCTGTAATTTCTTTCCAATTTTGATTCGGAACTAAACGCATAGAAATTTTAGCATAGGCTTTACTTGCAATAACCGTTTTAGCTCCTTCACCAGTATAACCACCCCAAATTCCGTTTACGTCTAGTGTTGGTCTTATAGAGTTTCTTTCATTAGTAGAATAACCATTTTCACCATAAACATCATCAATATCTAATGCCTTTTTATAGTTCTCTAAAGAAAAAGGTGCTTTTGCCATTTCTTTTCTTTCTTCGGCTGTTAAATCTTCAACATTATCATAAAAACCAGGAATGGTAATATGATTATTTTCATCGTGCAAAGAAGCAATCATTTTGGTTAAAATATTAATAGGATTTGCTACTGCACCACCATACAATCCAGAATGTAAATCTCTATTTGGACCAGTAACTTCAACTTCAACATAGCTTAAACCACGTAAACCAGTTGTGATTGAAGGAATGTCGTTGGCAATCATACCTGTGTCAGAAATTAATATAACATCATTGGCTAGTTTTTCTGTATTTCTTGGGACAAACCAAGCCAAACTTTCTGAGCCAACTTCTTCTTCACCTTCAATCATAAATTTTACATTACAAGGTAAATTTCCAGTTGAGGTCATATATTCTAATGCTTTTACGTGCATATACATTTGTCCTTTGTCATCGCAAGCACCTCTTGCAAAAATGGCCCCTTCAGGATGAATTTCTGTTTCTTTAATTACTGGTTCAAAAGGGGGAGAAGTCCATAAATCAATTGGGTCCGCAGGTTGTACATCATAATGTCCGTACACTAAAACTGTTGGTAAGCTTTTATCAATAATTTTTTCTCCATAAATTATTGGATATCCAGGAGTTTCGCACAATTCTACTTTGTCACAACCGGCTTTTTTAAGACTTTCTAAAACAAAATCAGCAGTAATTAAAACATCTTTTTTATAGGCAGAATCTGCACTTATAGATGGTATTTTTAGTAATTCAATTAATTCGTTTAAAAACCTTTTTTTATTTTCTTTTATATAAGATTGAATTGCGCTCATTTGAAGTGATTTTTTTGTCTATCAAAAATAGAAAAATAATAATGAACTACTTTGCAGTTTGTAAGTATTGTTTATATTTGCATCCCAATTAAATTGGAAAGTTGCAGGCGTGGTGGAATTGGTAGACACGCTAGACTTAGGATCTAGTGCCGCAAGGTGTGAGAGTTCGAGTCTCTCCGCCTGTACAGATAAAAATCTCATCATATTGATTTCCAATAAGTTGAGATTTTTTAGTTTTTGAAATTGTACGATTTTTGTATTGTAGGTAAAACATAACGTGATTTTAGGAGGTGTATAAAAAATAAAGTGTAGTTATAACTTTATTTTTTTTCATTATCAAAGTTTTATAAATTTTTTATTTATTTTTTTTTCTCCATTAGAAATACGAATCATATAAATTCCTTTTGGTAATTCTTTAACGTCTATTTTACGTATATTTACTTTGGTACTAATCTTTTTTCCTTGAGCATTGTAAATAGTAATTTTTATTGGTGACTCACTTCCCTTTATGAATATATTAGCAATTACAGGGTTTGGGTATAATGAAATAGTATAATTATTACTTTCATTATCTTTTGTGCTTAAAGAACTACAGTCCAGTCCGTCGTCTATAATTATCCAACCAAATTTATCAATTATTCCTTGTCTTTCTTTTTGTGAATTGCAGTAATTTACACCTGCAGCCCCAAAATTAACTCCTTGTTTTAATGTTAAAGAAAACCAACCTGATAAAATTGCGTCGTAATTTTCGATTGATAAGCCAGTTTTACTAAATATATTATCCATTTTAGTAACATTACTTACATCCCAAGAACTAATGTCTTGGTTAAAAGCAGTTGCATTATAAAACATTCTATTCATTGAATTCACCTTACTTACATCCCAGGAACTTATATCTTGGTTGAACTCAGAAGCTTCAAACATTCCACCCATATTAATTACATTACTTACATCCCAAGAACTAATGTCTTGGTTGAACTTAGAATCACGAAACATATGCCCCATATTAGTTACATTACTTACATCCCAAGAACTAATGTCTTGGTTAAATGAACTTGGTTTGTAAAACTCAGATTTAAACATACTGCTCATATTAGTTACATTACTTACATCCCAAGAGCTTATGTCTTGGTTAAAAGCATCTGAATTCCAAAATAGACCAGTCATATCTTTTACGTTGCTTACATCCCAAGAACTAATATCTTGGTTGAATTTAGTTTCTTCAAACATATACCTCATGGATGTTACATTACTTACATCCCAAGAACTTATGTCGGCATTAAATTCATATTTTAAATTAAAGGCTTCGTCCATATTAGTTACTTGACTAACATCCCAGTCTGGCATTGAACCATATTCGCTATTTGAACACAAACCATCTATATTATTACTACTAAGGCATTTGTTAATAGCTGTTTTGAAATTTGAATTTGTAATAGGAGTTTGAGAATACCCTATTAATGATATAATGTAAATAATGATAGTGATTCTTTTCATAGCTTCTTGTTTTTTCTCAAAGTTAAAAAATAAAGTTGTTTTTAAAACATCATTTTATACATTTCGTGCATAATTAGTTTAATGTACTTTACCTGATTCGTTTATTTAGAAATTAATAAACTTTCAATATCAGATTTATTAATGCTTTCGGCTTTATTAATTTGCTCTAAAAGTTTTAAATACTTCTTTGTTGGTTTCTCCGCCTGTACAGAAAAAAAGCTTCTCAAAATGAGAAGCTTTTTTAGTTTTGAAAAGTTTGTTATTTATAAACAATCTTTTATCATTTTTACTGCTTGTTCTGCAGTTATATCTCTTTGTGGAGTTCCAAACATTTCATAACCTACCATAAATTTCTTTACAGAAGCGCTTCTTAATAATGGTGGATAAAAACTCATATGCCAATGCCAATGTTTGTTTTCATTTCCATCTGTTGGTGCTTGATGAATTCCTGAAGAATACGGGAAAGATGTGTTAAAAATTTTATCGTAAGCTTTGGTTAAAATCGCAATTGCTTCTCCATATTGTAAAGCTTCTTCCGTATTCATTTCCAAGATATTAGCTTGTTTTTTTTTAGGAACAATCATTGCTTCAAAAGGCCAAATAGCCCAGAAAGGAACTAAAACTACAAAACCATCATTTTCAAAAATAATTCGTTCCTGTTTTTCTAATTCTTGTGCTAAATAGTCACCCAATAAGCTGCTGTTATTATTATTATAATAATTTAATTGTTGGGTATTTTTCTTATCAACTTCATTAGGTAATGACGATTGACTCCAAATTTGACCATGAGGATGTGGATTACTACAGCCCATTACAGCTCCTTTGTTTTCAAAAATTTGTACATAATTAATGCTAGGGTTTGCTACTAATTCTTTAAACTCTTTTTGCCATGCAAAAACTACTTTTTGAATTTCTGCTGCAGACATATCTGCTAAACTTTTAGAATGATCAGGGCTAAAACATATTACTTTACAAATACCAGTTTCACTTTGTGCTTTAAACAATCCATCATTTACATTAAAAGATGGCGAGTCATTTTGTAAAGCTGCAAAATCGTTTGTAAACACAAAAACATCTGTATATTTTGGGTTTATTTCACCATTAATTCTTGTATTTCCTGCGCATAAATAACACTTTTCATCATATGTAGGACGTTTTTCGTTATTTACTGCTTCATTTTGCCCTTGCCAAGGTCTTTTTGCTCTGTGAGGAGAAACTAATACCCATTCTCCAGTTAAGATATTAAATCGCTTATGCGAGTAATCTTGTAAATTTGTATTGTTCATTTTGTTGTTTTGTAGTTGATTATTTTACTAAATGTGTTCCTTGAAAAAGTTCTATAAAGTAAACAGAACAATCATTATCAAATTTATTTTTATATGCTTTAGATGCAGTTTCTGCAAAAGCTTTTGCTTCTTTTTTAGCGATTAAATTAATGGTACAACCACCAAATCCACCACCCATCATTCTTGCGCCTAAAACGTGCTTGTTCTTTTTAGCTTGAGTAACTAAAAAATCTAACTCATCACAACTTACTTTGTATTGGTCTGATAAACCTGCGTGCGATTGATAAATTAAAGACCCCAATAATTCCAAATCGTTATCTTCTATTGCTTTTGCAGCTTTAATAGTTCTTGCATTTTCTTGTATAACATACAGAGCTCTTTGATAATTAGAAGGAGTAACTTTATCAATCACGGTTTCTAAATCTGCTTCTGTAGCGTCTCTTAATGCTTTTACACCTAACAATTCTGAAATGCTTTCACAAGCAGAACGTCTATCATTATAAGCGCTATCAGACAAACTATGTTTTACATTTGTGTTGATTAACATTAATTGATGGTTTTTAAAATCAATCTTATAAGGACGAGATTCAACTGATCTACAATCTAAATGTAAAGCGTTGTCTTTGATACCAAACATACTTGCGTATTGATCCATAATTCCACAGTTAACCCCCACATAATTATGTTCAGCTTTTTGAGAAATTAAAATCATTTCGTGTTTGGTTAACCCTAATTCAAATAGTTCGTTCAATCCGAAAACTACTGAATTTTCTAATGCTGCAGAAGAAGACATACCTGCTCCTCCAGGAATATTTCCTTTAAAGATGATATTGAAATCACCCACAATTTTATTTCTATTTTGAATTTCTGCAACAACTCCAAAAACGTAATTTTCCCAATTTCCTTTCTTAGAAGGTTTTAATTTATCTAATTCAAAATTTACTGTACTATCCATATCTAGAGCAATAGCTGTACATTTTCCAGAATTACTTTTTTGAATTGCAGCTGCAATTCCTTTATCAACAGCAGCAGGAAAAACAAATCCGTCATTATAATCTGTATGTTCTCCAATAATGTTGATTCTTCCTGGAGAAAAAATTAATAAAGGTTCTGTTTTAAAAACTTCTAAAAATTTATTTTTTACTTCATTCATTAACGACTTGTCCATGATTAAATTATTTTTGTAGAACCGATATTTATTTACTTTTTATGGCAAGCTAGTTTTCTTAAACTATACTTTATGAAACAAATATAGTGAATTTCTAAAAAACCTACCAGTTCGTACTAGTTGTTATTAGGGTTAATCCTAGTAAAATTTCACAAGATGAAATTATTCTACTTCTTGAAATTAGGGTCAAAAATCCTTAAATAGGATATATTAGTACAATTTGTTAAAACAAGACGCTGGATTTTTCTTTTTTATCGTTTGTAATGTGTTGATTTTTATATATTTGAATAGGAAAATATATTTTAAAGAAATTTCTTTAAAATATATAGTTTAGATTTATTAAAAAATAAAGATAAAACAAGATAGTACAGGACATTCAAAAGAACTTACTTACTTACTTTTACTCTTTAAATTATACAACCAGATTTTAACTTATCAATGAGCAAAACAATCGTATTAACAGGAGCAGGTGGTGTTTTATGTAGCACAATGGCTATGGCACTTGCAAAAAAAGGAAACAGAATAGCTGTTTTAGATTTAAGAGAAGAAGCAGCTAATAAAGTGGCACAAGAAATTAAAGATGCAGGTGCAGAAGCTATTGGAGTTGCTGCTAATGTATTAGAAAAAGATTCTCTTGAAAAAGCAAAACAAGTTGTAAATGATGCTTTTGGTAAAGTGGATATCTTAGTCAATGGAGCTGGAGGTAATCATCCTTTAGGAACAACTTCTAATCCGTTTTTTGCAATGGAAGACTTACAAAATGCAGCTGAAGGTTTTAAAACTTTCTTCGATTTAGATCCAAAAGGAATTGAATTTACATTCAATTTAAACTTTTTAGGAACGTTAATTCCTACCCAGGTTTTTGCTACTGATATGGTTGGACGTGAAGGATGTTCTATCTTAAACATATCCTCTATGAACGCATACACTCCATTAACAAAAATACCAGCATATAGTGGTGCAAAGGCTGCAATTTCTAATTTTACACAGTGGTTAGCAGTACATTTTTCTAAAGTTGGTATCCGTGTAAACGCTTTAGCTCCAGGTTTCTTTTTAACGGATCAAAACCGAGCATTATTAACCAATGAAGATGGAAGCTTAACACAAAGAGGTCAACAAATTATAGATCAAACACCTATGGGGCGTTACGGAACTGCAGACGATTTAGTGAGTTCTACGTTGTATTTGTGTGATGATGCTTCTGCATTTGTTACAGGAATTGTAATTCCTATTGATGGTGGTTTCTCAGCATATAGTGGCGTATAAAAAAAGCATAAAATGATACAAAATTTAGAACAAACTTGGCGTTGGTATGGACCAAATGATCCAGTTTCTTTATCAGACATAAAACAAAGTGGTGCAACAGGAATTGTTTCTGCATTACATCATATTCCAAATGGAGAGGTTTGGACAGTTGAAGAAATTACCAAAAGAAAAGAAATTATAGAAAATGTAGGATTGACTTGGTCTGTAGTAGAATCGGTGCCAATTCATGAGAACATTAAAACTAAATCTGGCGATTATCAAAAATATATCGAAAACTACAAACAAACTCTTTTAAATTTAGGAGAATGTGGAATTGATATTGTTTGCTATAACTTTATGCCAGTATTAGATTGGACACGTACTAATTTAGATTACGAAGTGTCTGATGAATCTACTGCATTACGTTTTGAAGCTGCTGCTTTTGCTGCTTTCGAATTGTATTTGTTAAAAAGACCTGGTGCAGAAGAAGCTTATTCTGATAATCAAAGGCAAAAAGCAGCTGAGTTTATTAAAAACACATCTGAAGAGGAGCAAAAAAAGTTAATCAGAAATATTATTGCTGGTTTACCAGGTGCAGAAGAAGGATACAGTTTAGAAGAGTTCAATCAAATTTTAGCAACCTATAAAAATATTGGATCTAAAGAATTAAAAGCGAATTTATTTTCGTTTTTATCAGAAATTATTCCTGCTGCAGAACAAGCAGGAGTATTAATGTGTATTCATCCTGATGATCCACCTTTCCCAATTTTAGGATTACCAAGAGTAGTTTCTACAGAACAAGATATCGAAGATATTTACAATGCAGTTCCTTCTCAAAATAACGGATTAACTTTTTGTACAGGTTCTTTTGGAGTTAGAGCAGATAATGATTTAGCAGGAATGGTAGAACGTTTAGGAGATCGAATTCATTTTATTCATTTGCGTGCTACAAAACGTGATGAAGAAGGAAATTTCCACGAAGCAGATCATTTAGAAGGTGATGTAGATATGTATGCAGTAATGAAAGCTTTGATTTTAGAGCAGCAAAAAAGAATTGCTGCTGGAAGACAAGATTTGAGAATGCCTTTTAGACCCGACCACGGTCATAAAATGTTAGACGATTTAAAAAAGAAAACAAATCCAGGGTATTCAGGAATTGGTCGTTTACGAGGTTTAGCTGAGTTGAGAGGATTAGAATTAGGAATCAGACGTTCTTTATAATAGAAACAAAATAGAATAAAAAAGAAATATAATGGCAACAACTTTTGAAACAAGATATGCTTCAAGTCCGAAAGCAGTAAAAAAATACGACACACAAGAATTAAGAGATGAATTTTTAGTTACTGATTTAATGCAACCAGGAAATATCAAATGGGTATATACACATTATGATAGATATATGGCTGGAGGTGCAGTACCAACAACAGGTTCTTTAACATTAGAAACCATTGATCCTTTAAAATCAGACTTTTTCTTAGAAAGAAGAGAAGTAGGAGTTATTAACGCAGGAGGAACGGGAACTATAATTGCTGATGGTGAAGAGTTTAAAATGTTGCATAAAGACGCATTATATCTTGGTAAAGGTGTAAAAGAAGTTGTTTTTAAAAGTGATGATGCAAACAATCCTGCAAAATTTTATATGAATTCTGCACCAGCGCATACTTCTTATCCAACAAAACAAGTAACAAAAGCAGAAGCGAATAAAATTGAATTAGGTAGTTTAGAAACTGCAAACCATAGAACTGTTAATCAAATGATTATTGGCGGAATCGTAACTACTTGTCAATTACAAATGGGAATGACAGAATTAAAAACAGGTTCTGTTTGGAATACAATGCCTGCTCACGTTCACGATAGAAGAATGGAAATCTATTATTATATGGACATTATGGACGAACAAGCTGTTTGTCATTTTATGGGAGAGCCTCAAGAAACTCGTCATATTTGGATGCAAAATCACGAGGCTGTAATTTCTCCACCTTGGTCTATTCACTCGGGTTCAGGTACTTCTAACTATACTTTTATTTGGGGTATGGCTGGAGAAAATTTAGACTATGGAGATATGGATGTTGCAAAAATTACAGATTTAAGATAATAAACGATGTCACAAACTTTATTTGATATTACAGGAAAAGTAGCTTTAGTAACAGGTTCTACGCACGGTTTAGGAATGTCTATGGCTATGGGTCTAGGAAAAGCGGGTGCTACAATTGTTGTGAATGGAAATTCATCGCAAGAAAAAATAGATAACGCAGTGGCTTTGTACAAAGAAGCAGGTATTAATGCTGTAGGTTACAAATTTAACGTAACTGATGAAGCTCAAGTAATTGAAGCTATCAACAAAATTGAAAATGAAGTTGGGAACATCGATATTTTAGTAAATAACGCAGGAATCATTAAAAGAACACCACTTGCAGAAATGGAAGTGGAAGATTTTAAACAAGTCATTGATGTTGATTTGGTAAGTCCGTTTATTGTTTCTAAACACGTTATTAAAGGAATGATGGAGCGTGGAGCTGGTAAAATCATCAATATTTGTTCTATGATGAGCGAATTAGGTAGAAATACTGTAGGTGCTTACGCAGCCGCGAAAGGTGGTTTGGTAATGCTTACTAAAAATATGGCTACAGAATGGGCTCGTTTTGGAATTCAAGTAAATGGAATAGGACCTGGTTATTTTGCAACTTCGCAAACCGCTCCAATTCGTGTTGATGGACATCCATTTAACGATTTTATCGTAAACAGAACTCCAGCTAAAAAATGGGGAGATCCAGATGATTTAGCAGGAGCAGCAGTGTTCTTATCATCAAAAGCTAGTGATTTCGTTAACGGACATATTTTATATGTTGATGGAGGAATTTTAGCAACTATTGGTAAGCCTTCTAACGAAGAATAAGTATAATTTATTTATATCCTGCAAGGTTTCAAAAACCTTGTAGGCATATATTAAAAAGCATTTCTAATGAAAAAAATAGTTTTCTTTTTGTTAACAGCCTCTCTTTTCATCAATTGTGATAAAAAAGCAGAAATCGTTTCAACAGTTACCGTAAAAAATAACTTGTCTGTGGATAGGAAATTTGAAACAGTTGAGGTTGATATTTCTAACGTAGCTGCTGAAAAAGTAGCAGATTTGGTGATTTTAGATGCTGATAATTTAATTGTAACTTCTCAAATAGTAGATACTGATTTAGATGGTAAAAATGATGTTATTTTATTTCAACCAACCATAAAAGCAAACGATACGAAAACCTATACTATAGCAATTTCTGATGAAAAGAAAGACTCTGTAACTGCATATTGCTATTCGCGTTTTGTTCCGGAAAGAACAGATGATTATACTTGGGAAAACAATAGAGTTGCTTTTAGAACTTTTGGACCAGTAGCTCAAAAAATGGTAGAAGATGGTGTAAAAGGAGGAACGTTATCTAGCGGAATTGACGCTTGGTTAAAACGTGTAGAATATCCTATTATTAACACTTGGTACAAAAGAAATGATGTTAAAAAAGGAGCATATCATAAAGATCACGGTGAAGGTTTAGATAATTTTCACGTAGGTGTAAGTCGTGGAATTGGAGGTACTGCTGTAAAAGTAGATACATCTTACTACTTTTCTAAAAACTTCACATCATATAAAACTATCACCACTGGACCATTGAGAACAAGTTTTGTGCTCACCTATGCAACTTGGGATGCTAATGGAAAACACATTGATGAAACCAAACACATTTCTTTAGATTATGGTCAAAATTTAACTCGTTTTGAAATTGATGTAAAAGGAACAGAAACTATTTCTTCAGGAATTACTTTACACAAGAAAAAAGGCGTTACTAACCAAGATAACACTACCTTTTGGGTGAGTCATTGGGAAACTTTAGATGATTCTGAAGTAGGAACGGGAATTGTAACTACAAAACCATATTTTTTGGGTTCAGAGAAATATGTTACCTCAAGAAAAGACGAAAGCAATCACTTTTTACATTTAAATGTCGTAAACAATAAAGTTGTTTTTTACAGCGGTTTTGGATGGGTAAAGAGTAAACAATTTGCGAATCAGCAAGATTGGGAAAGCTATTTGACAGATTTTTCTAAAAAAATAAATAGTCCATTAATTGTGACTAAAAACTAAATCAACCTTTAAAAATGAAGAAACCTCACTTTTTTCAATATCTATTTGTACTAACCTTTTCAGTATTTGTTTTGGGTTGTCAATCAGAAGCATCCATCACAACTTTACGACTAGGTCACGCTTTAGATACACAGCATCCTGTGCATAAAGCAATGGTAATTTTAGGACAAGAAATAGAAAAGCAATCACAAGGAAAATTAAAATTAAACATTTACCCAAGTGGACAATTGGGTGGAGAAAGAGAATGTTTAGAATTGTTGCAAATTGGAAGTTTAGATATTACAAAAGTTTCTGCAGCAGTTTTAGAAAATTTTATCCCAGAATACAAAGTATTTAGTGTACCCTATATGTTTAGAGATAAAGCACATACTTTTAGTGTTTTTGATAGTGAAATTGGTGAAAGTTTATTGTTAAAAGGAGAAAAGTTTAGACTACGTGGATTAACGTTTTACGATGCCGGAAGTAGAAGTTTCTATATGAAAGACGCTCCTGTTAAATCGCCGTCAGATTTAGTAGGAAAAAAAATTAGAGTACAAAAAAGTAATATGGCTGTGGCTATGGTCAATGATTTGGGAGGTTCTCCAACACCAATTTCTTGGGGAGAATTATACACTGCCTTACAACAAGGAGTTGTAGATGGAGCAGAAAATAATCCACCAAGTTTTTTCACTTCAAAACATTACGAAGTTTGTAAGTTTTATTCTTTAGATGAGCATACGGCTGTTCCAGATGTTTTGTTAATTGGAACTGATACTTGGAAAAGATTGACAGACCAACAAAAAGGATGGGTAAAAAAGGCTGTAAGAGTAAGTACAATAGCTCAACGAAAATTGTGGGCAGCTTCAGAAAAAGAATCAATTGCAGCTGTTAAAGAAGCTGGTGTACAGGTAGTTTACCCGGATAAAAAACCTTTTGAAGAGCAAACCAAAGGAATTTTAAAAATGTTTGATGGAAACGAAGAAATGAAAAATTTAATTACATCTATAAAAAAGCAACAATAATGAGAGCAAAAATAGATAGTGTTTTAGAAAAATTAGTGCTTTTAATATTAGTGATTATGCTAGTAAGTGTAGTATGGCAAGTATTTTCGAGATTTGTATTACGTGCACCAAGTACTATTACTGATGAAATATCAAGCTTCTCATTAATTTGGGTTGGTTTGTTAGGCGCCGCTTATGCTGCAGGTAAAAACTTACATTTAGCTATTGATTTAATTCCGGAAAAAGTGGTTCAAAAAAGACAAAATTTATTCAACGGAATTGTGTTTGTATCTATTGCAGTTTTTGCATTAACAGTAATGATAATTGGTGGATTTAGATTAGTTCAATTAAGTTTTCAGTTTGGACAAACATCCGCAACCTTAGAAATTCCTTTAGGATTTATTTATATGGTAGTACCTATTTCAGGAATTTTAATTTGCTATTATAGCATAGACACACTTTTAAATCTAAGAAAATTAAATAAAGCATAGTTATGAATTTAGTAGAAGTCCTTATTTTAGTTGTTAGCTTTTTAGTTTTCTTGTCGTTAAGAGTTCCTATTGCATTTGCTATTGGTTTAGCAGCTTTGTTTACTTTATTGAGTGCAATGCCTTTTTTACCTAGTGTAACCACTTTAGCACAAAGAATGGCAACATCATTAGATAGTTTTACCTTATCTGCTATCCCGTTTTTTATTTTAGCAGGACAGATTATGAACAGAGGAGGAATTGCAGTCCGACTCATAAATTTTGCCAAAGCCATAGTTGGGCCTCTTCCAGGTGGATTAGCTTTCGTAAATATCATTTCATGTATGTTATTTGGGGCGATTTCTGGTTCTGCAGTAGCAGCAGCATCAGCAATTGGAGGTTTTATGAACCCGATGATGGAAAAAGATGGGTATGATAAATCATTTAGTGCAGCAGTAAATATTACTAGTGCTACAACAGGGTTAATTATTCCTCCAAGTAATGTGTTAATTGTATATTCTTTGGCAAGTGGTGGTGTTTCTATTGCAGCGTTATTTATTGCAGGTTATGTTCCTGGTATATTAATTGGTTTGGCTTTAATGATTGTGGCTTTAGTGTATTCAATCATCAAAAAATATCCAACAGATAAAATGGTTGGGTTTAAAGAGTTTTTTAAAAGATTCATAGACGCTTTTCCAAGTTTAATGTTACTTGTAGTTGTAATTGGTGGTATTGTAGCCGGAATTTTTACAGCCACAGAAGCATCAGCAATTGCTGTAATTTATACCTTAGTTTTAGGGTTTGTATATAAAGAAATTACGGTAAAAGATATTTCTCCAATTTTATTGGAAACAATTAAAACATCCGCAATTGTATTATTGTTGGTTTCTACCTCTATTGCAATGTCTTGGGTAATGAGTTATGAGAATATTCCACAAGAAATTAGCAATACGTTATTAGCAATTAGTGATAACCCAATTGTAATTTTAATTATCATCAACTTGATTTTATTATTCGTTGGTGTTTTTATGGATATGACTCCTGCAGTTTTAATCTTTACACCAATATTTTTACCAATTGTAACAGAATTAGGAATGGATCCAATTCACTTTGGAATCATAATGATAATGAACTTATGTATTGGTTTATGTACGCCGCCAGTTGGTTCTGTACTCTTTGTTGGGTGTAGTGTTGCCGATTTAAAAATACAACAGGTTATAAGGCCATTATTACCTTTATTTTTAGTGATGATTGGTGTGTTATTATTAATAACCTATTTCCCAGATTTAACATTGTGGTTGCCTAGAGTTTTTGATTTAGTATAAAATTAATTTACTTTTTTTAAAGGTGTAATAAGACATGTATTGCATTATATTTGCGTCAACTAAATGACACAAAACAAAGCCATTATCTACATGATTTTTAGTGCAATAGCATTTGCACTAATGGGTTCTGTTGTAAAATATTTGAGTACGTTTAATGTCTACCAAGTTGTTTTTTTTAGATCAGTAGGAACCCTATTATTTACGATTCCGTTGGTTCTCAAGGCAAGAGTTGCATTTTTTGGAACAAATAAGAAATGGTTAATTATTAGAGGGGTTACAGGAGTAATTTCATTAACTTGTTTTTTTCAATCATTAAATTATTTAAGTATTGGTACTGCAGTTTCTTTAAGGTATACAGCACCAATATTTGCAGCTGTTTTTGCACTTTTCTTTCTAAAAGAAAAAATAAAACCCATTCAGTGGTTGTTGTTTTTTATAGCTTTTTTAGGGGTGTTAATTATTAAAGGTTTTGGAACTGATGTAGAATTTTTAGGTTTATTTTTTGTGATTCTTTCAGCTATTTTTTTAGGGGTCATTTTTGTAGTTATTCGTAAAATAGGGAACACAGAACACCCTTTAGTAATTATCAACTATTTTATGCTTATGGCATTTACTTTCGGAGGGTTAATGTCTATAAAATATTGGGAACAACCTTCTTTGATAGAGTGGGTTTTGTTTATAAGTACTGGTGTTTTTGGCTATTTTGGACAGTTGTATATGACCAAAGCTTTTCAAGCAGAAGAAACCAATTTAGTAGCACCTATAAAATATTTAGAAGTAGTTATTACCATTATTATAGGAACATTTTGGTTTGGTGATATTTATAATGGTTGGACGTTATTGGGGATATTACTCATCCTTTCTGGATTGATTTATAACATCTATATCAAAAGAAAATCAACCTAAAATTACTTGATTTTAGGTTGTAAAAGTATCTAATATTTTCATTACTTCAACTCCATCTTTTATAGTACAAGGATTCTCTCTATCACCTAAAAAATAGTTCACTGTTTGTTCTATTAATGGTTGTTGTACATGAGCAGGATTTTGAAATGAAAATACGTTATTTTTATCAGAAATATTTAACAATACTTCTTCGCCATAAAAAGAAAAGGTAATCGTACCGTTTTCTCCATATATTTTACATTCATCTTTAACATCCTTTTCTGCAGCAATAAAATTCCAAATCCCTCTGAATTGAATTCCGTTTTCGAATTCAATAATTCCATTTACAATGTCTGCAACTTTGTTATTGAGAATTGATGTTGAAAACCCTTCGGCGGTTTTAATACTACCAAAATAATGAAGCATCAAATCTATTTGATGCGGAGCAATATCATGAAAATATCCACCTCCTGAAGTTTCTGGGTTCAATCTCCAATTATCATCTGTTTTTGCAATAACATTGTTTGTAGTAGATTGCAAAATGGTTATATCTGCAAAATATACCTTCCCAATACTATTTGCATCTAACAATGCTTTCACTTTCTGAAAGGCAGGCAAATTTCTTCTATAGTGAGCAACAACAATTTTATGATTTTCCTTTACAAAGGTTTCAAGTGTTTTTGCTTCATCAGCGTTCATTGTCATTGGTTTTTCTAAATAAACAAACTTACCAGCGGCCAAACATTGTTTGGCAATTTCTAAATGTGTTGATGGTGGAGTAGCAATATAAAGTGCATTTATTCCTTTATGATTGATAATGTCATTAACAGAATCATAAAAAAAAGGAACTTTGTGTCTTTTAGCAAAATCTTTGGCTTTTGTTCCATTTCTTCTCATAACAGCAATTAATTCTGAATTGGCAACTTTTTGAAAAGCAGGACCACTTTTTACCTCTGCAACATCACCGCACCCAATAATTCCCCATTTAATAGTGTTCATGATTTTTTATTGAAAGTTAAAGTAGTTTTTAGCGTTTTTATAACAAATGTCACTTACTATTTTTCCTAGAAATGCTTCGTCAGCAGGCAATTCACCATTTTTAACATCAGTTCCAATTATATTACACAAAATTCGTCTAAAATATTCATGCCTTGGAAAAGATAAAAAGCTTCTGGAATCAGTTAACATCCCAATGAAACAGCTTAATAAACCTAAATTAGATAATGCATTTATTTGCTTTTCCATTCCGTCTTTCTGGTCTAAAAACCACCAAGCAGCACCATATTGCATTTTTCCTTTTATAGTACCATCATTAAAATTTCCAACCATTGTTGCAAAAACCTCGCTATGAGAGGGGTTTAAATTATATACAATGGTTTTTGCTAATTGATTAGTGCTGTCTAGTTTATTTAAGACACCACTTAAAGCTTTCGCTTGAGAAAAATCACCAATCGAATCAAAACCAGTATCAGGCCCTAATTCATCTAATAATCTTTTATTGTTATTTCTTATTGCACCTAAGTGGAACTGTTGTGTCCAGCCAATTTTATGATACATTTTGCATAACTCAATAACGGTTTTAAATTTAAAGAAATCAACTTCTTCAGTTGTTAAAGATTCAATGTTTTTTACTTTATTGAATAGTGTATGTATATCATAAATATCATTTTCAAAGAATGATAGTTTCTCAAAACCATGGTCAGAAAGTCTTCCACCATTTTCATTAAAGAAATTGATTCTATTTTCTAAAGCATTTAATAAATCATCATAATTATGAATAGTGACATTAGAAACATTTTCAAGTTTTGTTAAATACTTATTGTAGGTAATCGCGTTTTCAACTGCGAAAGATTGATCAGGTCTAAAAGTAGGGAAAGTTTTTACTTTTGAAGTGTCTTCTTGAATAGCAATATGATGCTCTAAGGAATCAGCAGGGTCATCGGTAGTACAAATACTTTCTACATTCTGCATTTTTAGTAATCCATTAGCAGAATGAGATTTTTGTTGTAAAATTTTTGAAGTCTTCTCATAAATTTCTTCTGCATTCTCAGGAGTTAAAATTTCATCTATATCAAAATATGCTTTTAGTTCTAAGGCTGTCCAATGAAACAGGGGGTTTTTAATGGTATAAGGTACGACTTCTGCCCATTTTAAAAACTTTTCTTTATCTGTTGCATTTCCAGTAATGTATTTTTCATCAATACCAAAAGCACGCATTGCCCGCCATTTGTAATGGTCTCCATAGAGCCAAACTTGTGTAATGTTCTTGAATTGAGTATCTTGAGCTACCTGTTGTGGTGAAAGATGGTTATGGTAATCAATTATTGGTAATTTCTTTGCATAATTATGGTATAATTTAACTGCGTAGTCATTTTGAAGTAAAAAATCTTTAGTTAGAAATGAGTTCATTTTGTATCGTTATTTACAGTATATTAGACAATATAAAATTTTGATACAAATATAACATCTCTATCCATATTTATAAGTCTTAAGCCTTTTATTAATATTTAATATAAATAGGTTAAAATAATATAGATTTCAGTATAGTACAGGATACATAAAAACTAGTTTGTATATAATATTGTATATTAATGTAAGTTGAAGAAACCTTTTGTTTTACTTACTTAAAAAAATTAAATCAATCAATTTATTTTAAAAATTAATTTAAACATGAAACAAACCTTAAAAAAACGAAATCCTTTATACGGGCTAAAGCTGATGCTTTTTCTCTTGTTTATGGGTTTTACAACTTTTAATTTAGAGGCGCAAGAAAAGGTTACTGGTGTTGTAAAAGATGTTGGAGGTATTACTTTGCCTGGTGTAAGTGTAGTGCAAAAGGGGACAACTAGAGGAACATCTACAGATTTTGATGGAAATTATTCTATTAATCTAACTGTAGGTCAAAAAACTTTGGTGTTTTCTTATCTTGGCTTTAAAACAATAGAAATTCCAGTTAACGGTAAAAAAATTATCAATGTAACTTTAAAAGAAGAAGTTGCAAGCTTAGATGAAATCGTTATTGTTGGTTATGGTACTCAAAAGAAAGAAAGTGTTGTAGGAGCCATTACACAAATTAAAGGTGTGGAGTTAATGGATAGAGCTGCGGGTATTACAAACGTTGAAGAAGCATTACAAGGTAATTTACCGGGTGTTACTTCAATACAAGGTAGTGGTACTCCAGGAGAGTCTAATATGAGAATTTTTATTCGTGGATTAAGTTCTTGGAATGGTGAAGGAGGCCCGCTTATACTTGTAGATGGTGTTAAGAGGTCGATGACTGATATCGATATGAATGATATTGAAAACCTGTCTGTTCTTAAAGATGCATCTGCTACCGCAGTATTTGGTGTAGAGGGAGCTAATGGTGTAATATTAATTACTACTAAGAGAGGTCAAACAGGGAAAGCGCAGTTGTCGTTAAATGTGAATACAACCATTAAAATGGTTTCACAATTACCAGAAAAATTAAATTCTTATGATGCCTTAAGACAAATGAATAGCTCTATACTTAGAGAATTAGCTGTTTCACCTGTTTCTTGGGGTGCTTATACTCCTGATAATATTCTAGATAAATATCGTAACCCTTCAAGTTTAGAAGAAAGTTATATTTACCCTAATGTAAATTGGGAGGATGAGTTGTTGAAAGATTTTGCTCAAGATTATAGGATTAATTTATCTGTACGAGGAGGTAATAAAACTGCGAAGTATTTTGGTAGTTTAGCTTATCAAACTGTAAATGATATTTTCGATGGAGGTAGATATGATAATGGTAGAGGATATTTAGGAGAATACAATTATCAAAGATTTAACTATAGAAGTAATATTGATTTTAATATTACAAAAACTACAGAGTTGTCTGTAAATCTTTCAGGTTTCTTAGGGATTAGAGAGAATCCAGGTAGTTTAGCTACTGTAACTAATGGAATCTATCAAATTGCTCCAAGTATGTATACACCTGTATATCCAGATGGATTTTATGGGTTAAATGTAAATCAAGCTTTTGTTTTTTCTAATCCTATAGTAAGTTTATCTGCTAGAGGTTTTAGTACTTTTACAAACTTCCAAGTGAATACAGATTTTATTCTAAAGCAAAAATTAGATTTTATAGCAAAAGGGTTGTCTTTTAAAGGTCGTTTTTCTTTAGATAATAACATGAGAAGTGTAAAACGTTTAAATGATGGTGGGGTTCAATATAGAATTTACAATGGTGATGTAGAGGAGTTTGAAATACCGCTTGTTGATCATGACTTTGCTTATGTACAAGCGCCCTGGACTGCAGGAGCTTCTAGTGTAGAGTCTGGTCAAAGAGAAAGAAGATTAGTGTATGACTTCTCTTTAAATTATAATCAAACATTTGCTGATAAACATAATTTCACAGCGTTATTCTTAATGAGAAGACAACAAGCTGCTAAAGGTAGTGTTTTTCCAAGATTCCGTGAAGACTGGGTAGGAAGGGTTACTTATAATTACGACTCAAGATACTTTTTAGATGTAAACGGAGCATACAATGGTTCTGAAAAATTTGGTCCAGGATTTCGTTTTGACCTCTTTCCTTCTGTAGCTTTAGGGTGGACTCCTTCTAATGAAGCTTTTTTAGAGGATGCAGAATGGTTAACCAAGCTTAAAATAAGAGGTTCTTATGGTGTGGTTGGAGATGATAATTTTTCTGGTAGATGGAAGTATGTAAGTCAATGGGCTTCTGGAGGTTCTGCATTTTTAGTGCCAAGTTCATACCAGGGTAATGGTGGAAGATCACCATATGTTTGGTATAGAGAGGCAAGTGTTGGAAATCCAAATCTTCAATGGGAAACAGCTACAAAATACAATATTGGTACTGAATTCTCTATATTTAATGGTTTGTTAACTGGTGAAATAGACTACTTTGCAGAAGACCGTGATAATATTGTGGTTGTAGGAAGTCAACGTAGTGTGCCAGATTGGTTTGGTCAGGCGCCACCAGATTTTAATGCAGGTAAAGTAGAAGTAAGAGGTTTTGAAGTAGTTCTTGGAGCAAATCATACATTTGAAAACGGCGTAAACGTTTATGGAAACTTTAACTTTACACAAGCAAAAGATTTAGTTATAGCAAGAGAAGATCCAGTATTTAGACCAGAACATCAAAAGTTAGCAGGTTTTCCAATTGGGCAATCTAGAACAGCTATACCAGGAGATATCATGACTAACTGGGATGATGTATATATGTCAACACCAAAAATTGCAAATCAAAACCTTACTCGTGTAGGATATTATGATGTTGTTGATTTTGATGGAGATGGTATTTATAATTCTAATTTTGATAATGCTCCATTTGGTTATGCTTCTCGTCCTCAAAGAAACTGGAGTGCTACAATAGGAGCACGTTACAAAGGTTGGAATGTATCAGCTCAGTTGTATGGAACACAAAATGCGAGTAGACAATTTTCTAATCAAACATTTACTCAGCAAACACCTTTAATTTTTACGCAAGATTTAAATTATTGGACAGTTGATACTCCAAATAATACAGATACTCAACCAAGATACCAAGCAGATGGAGCTACAAACCCTAGAGATAACTGGTTAGATGCTTCATTAACAAGACTTAAAGCGGTTTCAGTGTCTTACGATATACCTAAAAAGATTTGTGAAAAAATTGGGATTAAAAAACTTAGGCTTTTTGCTAATGGTAATAACTTATTCTTATGGTCAAACTTACCAGATGACAGAGAATTTAATACTTCAGGAGATGCGACGTCTAAAGGGGATTATCCAACCTTAAAAAGGTTTAACATTGGTTTTAATATGAATTTTTAAAAAGAAGATGTAATGAAAAACTATAAAATTAAATTATTAATTATTTTAGGACTCGTATTGTCATTTTCATGCGAAGACTATTTAGATCAGGCTCCTGAGTCTAACTTAGATCAAGAAGAGGTTTTTTCAACCTTCAAGAATGCGCAAGGTTTCGTTGAAGAAATGTATACTTTGGTTGTAGATTATGGAACATCGGCACACACCTTCCAGGATTATATCTATGGAGATGACGCTTATGGTAATAGAACATGGAAAGCAAGTTATTTAATTGATTTCGGAAATTTAAACGCTGCTGCAAGACATAGATACAGTTATTTATGGAACTGGCAAGGAGCTAACTACGGAACTAGTAATGCAAATATCAATAATACTAATGCTAGTAGAAGACCTGGTTTATGGGATGCTAGTTTAAGAGGTATTCGTAAAGCTAATATTGTAATTTCTAGTATTGATTTAATGGTTAATGCAACTCAAGCTGAAAAAGATGTTATTCTTGGTCAAGCTTATTTTTTCAGAGCATTTTTCCATAATGAAATTATGAAATTTTATGGGCGATTTCCTTATATAAATGAAGTTTTGGTTGGTGAATTTGATTTGCCACGTCCAGAAACCTACAAAGAATCTGCTTTGGCTGCTAATGAAGATTATAAGAAAGCAATTGAATTATTACCTAGAAACTGGGACGAAATGCCTTATGGGCAATTAACATTGGGTGAGAACATAGGAAGACTTACTAAAGGAGCAGCTTATGCTTTTCAAGGTAAAAACTTACTTTTTGCAGCAAGTCCTTTAATGTTTGGTAACAATGGTCCAATGAATACTTATTCATATGATACCGAACTTTGTGATATGGCTGTTGAAGCTTTTTCAGGAATACTTAAATTAGGTGATCAAGGATATTATGCTTTAGCTTCATGGCAGAATTATGATGAGGTATTTTGGAAAACACCAACGCCTAATTCATGGCCAGGTAGTACAGAATATGTCTTTGGCGCAACCGGAGGTAATACAGCTCAAGCACAAAGATTTATGACTGCGGGTGTAGATAGAGATTTTCACGGTAGAAGCGGTTCTGAAATAGTGAGTCCTACTCATAACTTTATTAAATACAATTTCGGAATGGCTAATGGTCTTTCTATAGAAGATGATTTAAGTGGTAAATATGGTCCTACAACTTATGACCCTTCTAAACCATTTGACAACCGTGATCCACGTTTTTATAAATGGCATATCATAGATGGAGATGTTGTAGCTCCAAAAACAAATGGTAAGCATAGAGTAGCACAACTTTGGTATGAAAACTCTGGTAAATTTGGTGAGCACCGTAGTAGAGGTAACGATAACCAACCTTCTACAACAGGATATATGCATACTAAATTTTACCCTAAAGTTGATGGTGAGTATCATAGCAAGTGGAATAATATTATTGCTCAATATATAGGAATGCGTTTGCACATGAGACTTACTGATGTATATTTAATGTATGCAGAAGCATTACATGCTTCTAAGGGTGCAACTACAGCACCAGCTTCTTATAATTTAACTGCTGAAGCAGCTATAAATTTGTTTAAAAACAGAGCTGGAGTTCCTAATGTTCATCCTAATATCGTTGCAGACAATAACAAGTTTATGGACGAACTTAGAAGAGAAAGAAGTGTTGAGTTAAGTTACGAAGCACATAGATGGGTAGATATTCGTCGTTGGGGTGTAGCACATTTAGATAGATATAAAAGAAAATTAGCCTTAGATTTTCCACAAGATAAATCTAGTTTCACAGAAAGACTTCTTATAGAAAGAATTTGTGATTACCCACAACACTATTGGTTGCCATTTGAGGCTAAACAAACGCAAATTTACGAGGGCTTCCCTCAAAATCCAGGATGGTAATCTTGTGCAATTCGTTTTAATTAATATAAAGGAAAAAATGAAGATAAATAAAATATATAGGGTGTTTACTCTAGCCTGCTTAATGTTTTTTTGCTTTTGTAATGTTACAATGGCTCAAAAAAAAGGTTTAAATATAAAAGCAACTGTGGTTGATAAACAAGGTAAACCTGTAAGTGGAGCTAGTGTTTATGCACCTAACGGAGATAAAACATCTTCGAATGCAAATGGACAATTTGAAATTAAATTACTTGATGATGACTCTATTACCATTGAAAAGAAGGGTTATGAGTCTAAAATAGTAAATGTTTTAGATTTATCAGGAAATATTACTTTGATAAAATCACCTTTTCTTGCTTCTAGAGAAGATGAAATAAAGATGGGGGTTTCTAATAGAAATCGTCGTGACATGGTTGGTTCGGCTTCAACAATTAATACAAGAGATCGTTCAACTTATGACAATACACAATTTGTTAGAAATTATATTAGCGGATTGATGTTAGGGGTAAGAGGTTCTGAAAATATTAGAGGAATTGGTAATGCTATTTTTGTTATTGATGGTGTAATTGGTCGTGATCCTAATATCCTAAACATGGAAGAGGTTGATCAGATAACCGTTCTTAAAGATGCAAATGCTGTTGCATTATATGGTAGTCAAGCAAGAAATGGAGTTATTGTAATTAATACTAAACGTGGAAAAGTAAATAGAAAAGAAGTTAATGTAAATGTGCGTTCTTCTTTTAGTACTCCTATAGCTTTGCCTAATTATTTAAGTTCAGCTCAATATATGGAGCTTTTTAATGAAGCTACCATTAATGATACGGCAGCCGGAGTAACTCCTATATTGCCTTTTTCGTCTGAAATGATAAGCAATACTAGAAATGGTGTAAACCCTATCAAATATCCTAATGTTGATTATTATTCTAATCAATTTGTAGAACCTTTTATAACTTCAACAAATGTAATTACTGAATTTTCTGGAGGTAATGAAAAGAACCAATATTATGTAAATGTTGGTTGGAACCGTTCAGGTTCATGGGTTGATATTAACGAAGATATTAATGCAGGAACAGACCGTTTTAATATTAGAGGTAATATAGATTTTAAAATTAATGATTGGATTACAAGTAGTTTAGATGGTATTGCAATCATTAGAACAACTAGAGCTTCTAGAGCTAATTTGTTAAGTGCAGCTACTACGATAAGACCAAATGCATATGCACCATTTATCCCTGCAAATTTGATTAACACAAGTGATCCAGTTTTAGCAGGACAATTGCAGTCTGCACGTCAATTTAACGGGATGCTTTTAGGTACAACTCAGGAGTTCGGTACAAATGCACCTGTGGCATTGGCTATTGCTGGTGGATATAGAAATACAGTTGAACGTGCTACACAGTTTAACAATAGCATTAATTTTAATTTAGATAAAATTGCAAAAGGTTTATCAGCTAAAACATATTTGAGTTTCGACTTTTATGATTCTTATAATTTAACCATTAATAATCAGTTTAAAGCATATCAACCAGATTGGACGGGGAATAGCATAACAAGTCTTGGTGTTTTTGGTGAGGATATTAAAGACTTATCTGAAAATGTGAGCACAAATGGATTTACATCTCGTTTCGGTTTTTATGGGTTGGTAAATTATCAAAAAACTATTGGTGAAAATCATTCTTTAAATACCACTTTATTAGCATTTTATAATTCGGAGAATAGAAATAATGTTATTCAAAGAGATATAGATTCGCATTTAGGATTTCAAGTATCTTATGATTACAAGAAAAAACTATACGTAGACTTTAGTGGTGCTTATGCAAATTCTATTAAATTGGCAGAAGGTAACAGAGGAGGTTTATCACCAACAGTTGGTTTAGCTTATGTTTTAAGTGAAGAGCCATTCTTAAAAGATAATGATTTTGTGAACTACCTAAAAATAAAAGCATCTGGAGGTATTATCAAATCTGATATTGGTATTAATGGATATTATTTGTATGATGAAAATTATACTAATGGAAACAATTTTACTTGGGCAGATGGACAAAGAAATAACATAAGACAAAATATCACACAAGGTGCTAATCCTAATTTAGGGTTTGAAGAACGAATAGATTTAAATGTAGGTTTCGAAACTTATTTAATGAACTCACTTTGGATTGAAGCTAATTATTTTAGATCAGAATTAGATAAACAAATAACGTTTTTAGTAGATCAATATCCTTCATTTTATAACGCTTTTAGACCATATGATAATTTTAATAAAAATTTATACACTGGTTTCGAATTAGGTCTTAATTATAATAAAACTTATGGAGATGTATCAGTGAGTTTAGGTGCAAACGTACTATATAGTCAAACCGAAAGAGTTAGAAGATCTGAAGTATTTACTGAAGATTATTTACAAACACAAGGAAGAGAGATTTCTACAATTTTTGGTTTAGTTGATCAAGGATTTTATCAAGAAGCGGATTTTGATGTTGATGCAACTGGAAACTACACTTTAAAAGCTGGTGCACCTGTACCTAATTTTGGAAAAGTACAACCTGGAGATTTAAAATATAAAGATCAAAATGGGGATAACATCATAGATAATGACGATAGAATTGCTATTGGTCAATCTAGTAGTCCTTGGTCTTACGGAGTAAACTTAAATATAAAGTATAAATCATTTAATTTATTTGTACTTGGAACTGGACAAACTGGAGCTTTTGGTAATAAGTTAAACAGTAGTTTTAACAACTATTATGCTGTAAATGGAAATGTAAAGTATTCTGAGGTTGTTAAAGGAAGATGGACTCCTGCAACAGCAAATACAGCAACCTTCCCTAGATTGTCTACTAATGCAAATCAAAATAACTTTAGGGCTTCTACATTTTGGATTTATGACAATAGTTTCTTTAATATTAACCGTGCTCAGTTAACCTATGAGTTTGATGATGTTTTTATTAAGAAATTAGGTGTTGAAGATTTCAGTATGAATATTTCTGGTACAAATTTATTCGAGATTTCTAAAAATAGAGATGTTCGTCAATTAAGAATTGGTTCTAATCCTTTATCTAGAGCTTTTACTCTAGGTTTGAGAGTGTCATTTTAATTCAATTATAAATTAGATAAATAAAATGAAAAATTTAATAAAAAATATATTAATTGTGCTGGTTTTTGCTGGTATGATTGGCTGTGATACCTTTGAGCCAATTGATGAAAACAGGTTAGAATTTGATGATATTAGCGTCTTTCCTGAAAGAGCTGAAGGAATATTGTTAAATGGATATACAGGTTTAGTAAGCCAATATTCATTTTCGGAAGCGGCAACGGATGATGCAGTAAATAATAAGTTAAGTAATGGGTACAAGAGAATGGCTCTTGGTGAGTTAAATGCACAATTTAATCCTGCTGCCCGTTGGAATAGTTATGAGAGAGTGTTTTGGATGAACCGATTTTTGCAAATTATAAATGCAGGTGAAATAGTTTGGTCAAGACAAGATGATATCAATAAATTATTTTATGATCGTTTAAAAGGTGAGGCATTAGGTTTAAGAGCATTACACCATTTTTATGTACTTCAAGCACATGCAGGGAAAAATGCTTCTGGAGAATTGTTAGGTATACCTTACTTTACAGAGTTTATAGAAGCCGATGGTAATTTTAATGTACCTCGTTTATCATTCGAAGCTACTATTCAAGCTATTATAAAAGACTTAGATGAAGCTATCGCATTGTTACCAACCGATTATACCAACAGTGCAGCTGATATTGACGCCAAATATGCTGGGATAGATATAGACTCTTATAGAAAAGTTAATGGAGCACAGAATAGTTTACGTTTATCAGGTAGAATAGCAAAAGCTTTAAAAGCACGTGTGGCACTTTTTGCAGCAAGCCCATCTTTTTTAAATGATCAAGGTTATTATAACACAGCAGCAAATGTTGCAGCTGATGTCTTAAATACTATTGGTGGTGTTGCAGGTTTATCTCCAAACGGTCTTGAGTTTTATACATCAGATAGTAATGTGCAAGGTGATGAGATGTTATGGCGTGGTACTATAGGAGGTAATAGTGTAACTTATGAAAGAAGAATGTTTCCACCGTCTGTAAACGGTACAGGAGAGATTAATCCAACACACAATTTTGTGATGGCATTTCCTATGAGTGATGGTACTCCAGCCACTCAAGCTAATGGTTTTGATCCACAAGCACCATATGCAAATAGAGATCCTAGACTTGAGAAATATGTAGTTCTTAACGGAGCTTCTTTTGGTGGAGGTACTATTAATACTGGTCTCGGTGGAGGAATTGACAGATTAGATTCTATTCCTGAATTTTCTACAACTACTGGATATTACCTTAAAAAATTATTACAACCAGAGGTTAGAATCAATAGCGATGGTACAACATCAGGAAAAAGACATGCTAATGTGTATTTTAGATATACAGAATTGTTTTTAATCTTAGCTGAAGCAGCTAATGAAATTGGTGGTCCAGACAGTCAAGTTAATGGGATTTCTGCTCGCGATGTTATTGCAGCAATTAGAAATAGAGCAGGTATAACACAACCAGATAACTATTTAGCATCTATTACAACTAAAGATGCAATGAGAGAATTGATTAGAAACGAAAGAAGAATAGAATTAAGTTTTGAAGGACACAGATTCTGGGATCTTAGACGTTGGGGCAAGTCATTAAATGAAACAGCTAAAGGTTACTTTTTCGATGGAAATAAATATATAGAATTACCATCTGTTGAAATTAGAAACTATCAACCTTTTGCTACTTATATGCCAATTCCAAATGCTGAGACGATAAAGTTTTCTGAACTGGAGCAAAATAACGGATGGTAAGATAATTTTGTATTTAAAACAAATTAAAAAACATTAAAAATGAAAATAAAATTAGTAATAATATTCGCTTTTGCCCTAGCTTTTATGGCTTGCGAAAATCAAGAAAATTCATTTGACGACTTTGGCTCGACTTCAGTGTATTTTCCTTTTCAAACTCCTATAAGAACCTTAATTCAAGGAAAGTATGATTTAGGATTTAACGACAACGATAACAAAGGGAGATTTGAAATAGGACTTATTATGTCTGGAGTTTATGAAAATAAAACAGATAGAAAGGTAAGTTTTGAGGTTGCTCCTCAAATGATAGATGCAGTAGCATTAGGATTAGATACTGTTAATGTGAAGGTTTTACCATCTTCTTATTATACTATAGAACAAGCAAGTCCAGTTACAATACCAGCTGGTTCTACTAAAGGACGTATTCCAATACAACTTAATGATGCTTTTTTTGATGATCCTTTAGCATTTGCAGGAGAAAATGAGGTGCATTATGCAATTCCTTTAAAAATTACAACTTTTGAAGGACTAGATTCATTATTAACAGGTGTTCCAGCAGTTGCTAACCCTATTAGAATTAAAGCAGAAGATTGGACAACAGCTCCAAAAGATTACACACTTTATGGGATTAAATTTATAAATAAATATTCAGGTATTCATTTACGACGTGGCGAGGATAAGGTTGTGGGATCTATTCAATCGGTTAAAACTACAGCTGCAACAGGAGCAACAGAAACAAAAACAGAAAATGTAGATGGTACTACAGTTTATCGATCAGCTAGTATTGTAGAAGATGAATTATCTGAGGTTGTAACTGCCGGAAGGAATAAAGTAACTAATACGAATATTGTTAGAAGACCAGGTCTAAATACTAATAAAACACTAACTTTAGAATTGACTTTTAATGATAACGGAGAAGCTGTATTAGCAAATGCAGATAAAAATAGTACTACTACTACTGTATCAGGAACTGCTAAGCTTTTAGAAGATGGTGCTGAATGGGGAGGAAAAAAACATAATGTAATTTATTTAGACTACCAATACAGAGAACAAGAAGTAGAAACTACTGAAGAAAGAGTATTTGGGAGGTTAATTTCAACGACTGTAACAACATTAGATTTAACACATACTGTAAAAGATACTTTAGTAATGAGAAACAGAAATGTTAAATTTGAGGAATTAGTAATTGATTTAGCAAAAAAATAATTGAAACATATTTATTTCTAAATAAACAACTTCGATTATAAATTATTTAATAAAAAAGACCTTCATTATTTATTTAATGAAGGTCTTTTTGATTTATTATTGTTAAATTTAAACCATATAAAAACACACTATTAATTATGAAATCTACAAGATTTATTTTATTTAAAACTTTATTAATTGTATTAGTATTGTCTTCCTGTAAAAAAACAGAAGAACAAATACCTTGGATTAATTTAATCGAGAGTGAAGGTTTAGAGGGCTGGAATATAAAAGGAGGAACAGCTATTTATAAGAATGATAATGGTACTATTGTTGGAACAACAGTAGCCGATTCTCCAAACACTTTTTTAACAACGAATAAAATATATAAAGATTTTATTTTAGAAATTGATTTTAAAGTTGATCCAGAAATGAATTCTGGTATTCAAATACGTAGTAATTCACTTCCGTATTATAGAGATGGAATTGTCCATGGATACCAAGTGGAGATAGATCCTTCAAAAAGAGCTTGGAGTGGAGGGATTTATGATGAGAAAAGAAGATTATGGCTAAACCCATTAAAAGAAAACCTTGAAGCACAAAATGCTTTTAAACAAAATGAATGGAATCATTATAGAGTTGAAGCTATTGCAGATACTATTAAAACTTGGATAAATGGAGTGCCAGCAGCTTATTTGATAGATGATAAAACAGCATCCGGTTTTATTGGACTTCAAGTTCATGGAATAGGAAAACACAAAGAAAAACTTGGAAAGCAAATTTTTTGGAAAAATGTTAAAATTTTAACTTCAGAACTTGCTAAACATTCTACAAAATCTCCTCTTAAACCAATCGTTACAAAAAACAACTTAACGTTTCAAGAAAGAAGAACGGGTTGGAAAATACTTTGGGATGGTAAAACAACCAAAGGTTGGAGGGGTGCTAAATTAGATAAATTTCCAGAACAAGGATGGTCCATAGAAAATGGAGAATTAATTGTAGCAGAAACAGGTGGGGCTGAATCTGCAGCAGGTGGAGATATTGTTACCACAAAAGATTATAGTAATTTTGAGCTTCAAGTAGACTTTAAACTAACTGCAGGTGCCAACAGTGGAATTAAGTATTACGTAGATACAGAAATTAACAAAGGTCCTGGGTCGTCTATAGGTTTAGAATATCAAATTTTAGATGATGCTTTACATGAAGATGCCAAAAGAGGCTCTCATGAAGGAAGCAGAACGGTGTGTTCTTTATACGATTTGATTAAAGCAGATCCAATAAAGCCTTTAAAACCGATAGGAGAATGGAATACTGCTTATATAAAATCTATAAATAACCATGTAGAGCATTGGGTTAACGATGTAAAAGTTTTAGAATATGAACGAGGTAGTAAAGCATTTTTAAAACTGGTATCTGAAAGTAAATATGCAAAATGGCCTAATTTTGGGTTATTGGAGAAAGGTCAAATTTTATTACAAGATCATGGAGATAAAGTATCTTTTAGAAATATTAAAATTAGAGTTCCAAAATCCAAAAAGAAAAAATAATGAAAACAAGTAGAAGAAGCTTTATAAAAAAAACAGCTACAGCAGCTGCAGGAATTGGTTTAGTAGGGACTGCAAATGCAATGTCTGCAAAAAGTTATAGAAATATTATTGGTGCTAATGATAGGATAAATCTCGCTATACAAGGTTTAGGTCGTCGTTATTCTGGGTTTATAGATGGTATTGCGGCTAAAGAGAATAATGTTCGCTTAAAGTATTTATGTGATGTAATGCCAAGTCAATTAGAAAAAGCTCAGATAAAAGTTGGAAAAAAAATTGATTATAAGATTAAATCAGAAAGTGATATTAGAAATATCATAAATGATAAAAAAATCGATGCTATTTTTATGGCAACTCCAGATCATTGGCATACACCAGGAGCAATTATGGCTATGCAAGCAGGAAAACATGTATATCTAGAAAAACCATGTAGCCATAATCCTTATGAAAATGAATTGGTAGTTGCTGCCCAAAAAAAATACAATAAAATTGTGCAAATGGGTAATCAACAAAGATCATCATTAGAAAGCCAAGAGATTATTACAGATATTCATAAAGGAGCTATTGGTGATGTCTACAAAGCCGTAGCTTTTTATACAAATAGAAGAGGAAAAGTGCCTGTACCCGTAAAAGCAAATCCTCCAGGAGGATTGGATTGGGATCTTTTTCAAGGACCATCACCCAGAAAAGAATACACTCATGACACGTGGAACTACAACTGGCATTGGTATGGTTGGGATTTTGGAACTGCAGAAATGGGGAATAATGCAACTCATGAATTAGATATCGCACGTTGGGCTTTAGATGTTAAGTATCCTGAATATGTAGACGTAATTGCGGGGAAAAGACAATTTAAAGATGACGGTTGGGAGATGTACGATCAAATGGAGGCAACTTTTACATTTGCAGATAACAGAGTTATTCAATGGGATGGAGATAGCAGAAACGCTTATAAAAAATATGGACGTGGAAGAGGAACTATCATTTATGGATCAAAAGGTTTGGTTATGGTGGATAGAGATGGCTATGAATTATATGATCTAAAAGGAAAACTAATTAGAGAAAAAAAATCTAGCGGTTCAGAAGGTGGACTCGCCTTAGGTGGAGGAGGTAATTTAACTACAAGACACGTAACAAACTTTTTTGACGCAATTAGAGGTAAAGCTAAATTAACATCTTCTATAGAAGTGGGCGCAGTTTCTCAAATGCTTACGCATTATGCTAATATTTCTTACAGAATTAATAAAGGATTTAATGTTGATGAAAATTCTGGTAGAATTTTTGATAGAGATGCCATGAAACTATGGTCTAGAACTTATGAACCAGGTTGGGAACCAAAATTATAAGATTTGAAAAGACGTACTTTTATAAAAAATGCAGGTATTGCTTCAGCAGGTATTTTAAGTGCTAATTCTGTTTTAGGTAATATATCTAAACTTAATTTTAGTCCTAATGATACAGTTAATATTGGTGTTATTGGAACTGGTCAAAGAGGTACAGGATTAACATCAATAATTAATAATATTGATGGAATTAGAGTAGTGGCTTCTTCAGATGTAATTCCTTTTCGATTAGAAAAAGGTATAGCCAAAGCAAACACAAAATCTAAAGGATATCAAAACTATAAAGCACTTTTAGATAACAAAGATGTGGATGCTGTAATTGTGGCCACTCCTTTTCATTTACATTCTAAAATAGCTATTGATGCTCTAGATGCAGGTAAACATGTGTATTGTGAAAAAACTCTTGCCAAAGGATATAGTGGAATTCAAGAATTAATTCATAAAGCAAAAAAATCCAATTCTATTTTTCAGACTGGGCATCAATACCATAGTTCAAGACTATATACTCATGTTGTAGATTTAATTCGACAAGGAAAAATTGGAAATATTATAGCTTTTGAATGTCAATGGAACAGGCATGGAAACTGGAGAAGAAAAGTACCAAATCCAAAACTAGAAAAAGCAATCAATTGGAGGATGTATAGAGAGTATTCAGGTGGTTTAACAGCAGAGTTATGTTCTCATCAAATAGATTTTGTAAATTGGGTGTTAGGAGAAATGCCAAAACAAGTTATGGGAGTTGGAGGTGTAGATTATTGGAAAGATGGAAGAGAAACTTATGATAATGTACATTTAACTTATTCTTATTCAAATGGAGTAAAAGCTAAATTTTCTTGTTTAACAAGTAATGCAAAAGATGGCTATCAAATAAAGGTTTTAGGAGATAAAGGAACCATTGTTATAGATACTAAAAATGCATGGTTTTATCCTGAAGGAAAGAAAAATAAAGTGATGGGAGAAGTAGATGGAGTAAGTGGAGCTACAGCTCAGTGGAATAAAGATAAAGGTTATAATATAAATATTGCCCATTTAGATCCTAGTAAGCAGGCCTTAGTAGATTTTAAACAAGCAATTATCGATAATAAAACACCTTTGTCTAACATAACTTCTGGTGCAAAGACATCGGTTTGTGTTCAAATGGCTCTAGATGCCATGTATAATAATAAAATAGTAAAAAGGAATAATAGTATAATTTATTAATTAAATGAAATGGGTAAATAAATACTTTTTAAGTATCTTATTGATTTCAGTATCGTTACAAGCTCAAACTAAGGTATCTTCAGTTTTTAGTGATCATATGGTGTTGCAACAAAAAGAAACTATTTCTATTTGGGGCAAAGATAAACCGAACACAACAGTTTATATTTCTACAAGCTGGAAGTATTTTACAAAAACAACATCAAATAAAGAAGGTGTTTGGGAAGCTAAATTAAAAACTAAAAAGGCATCTTTTAACCCCAAACAAATCACGATTCAAGGTAGTTCTAAAATTACATTGAAAAATGTATTAATTGGAGAGGTTTGGTTTTGTTCTGGGCAATCTAATATGGAAATGGCTTTACAAGGTTTACGAAAGTCTAAAGTTTTAAACGCTCAGAAATATATTAATATTGCAGATAATAAAAATATTAGGTTGTTTAATGTGCCAAGAACAGCTTCTGTTTTACCAAGTTTAGATGTAGATGCAAAATGGCAAGAATCTTCAGTAAAATCTGCAAAAAGTTTTAGTGCAGTTGGATATATTTTTGCAGTAGAATTATACGAGAAATTAAAAGTGCCCATAGGTATTATTGAGGCATCTTGGGGTGGTACAAGAATAGAAAGTTGGATTCCAAAAAAAGATTTAATAAAATATAATGGAATACGTTTTTTTGATGAGCTACCAAAAGAACAGAAAAAACAGAAGAAACCATCATTTTTATACAATGGTATGATTCATCCTTTTAAAGATTTTACGGTAAAAGGGTTGCTTTGGTATCAAGGAGAATCAAATAGAACCCAACCAAATGCTTATAAAAAATATATGGAAGACTTAATTACATCTTGGAGAATGCAATGGAAAAATAAAAAACTTCCATTTTATTTTGTGCAAATAGCACCCTATGACTATGCAAAACATAAACGAGGTACTTCTCTTAGGCCTAATTTAATTAGAGAAACTCAACTAGAAATAAGTCAAGAAGTAAAAAATACAGGTCTTGTTGTAACTACAGATGCAGGAGATTGTAATGATATTCATCCTTCAAAAAAAGAGGTTATTGCAAAACGTTTTTCAAATTGGGCTTTATCAAAACAATATAACTTTAAAAATAGATTTTTTAAAAGTATCGAATTAAAATCGTTTAAAATTAAAAATAACCAAATCAAACTTAAATTCAAGCATTATAACAAAGACCAATTTATAAGTTCAAATAAAATAAAAGGTTTTGTTATTGCTGGCTCAGATAAGGTTTTTTATCCTGCAGATGTTATTATTGATAAAAAAGGGAAACACATTTTTTTGTCAAATAAAAATGTAAAAAAGCCAGTTGCGGTGAGATATGGTTTCGAAGCCTGTTTCGAAAGTAATTTAAAAACAAAGTCTGGATTACCTATTTCTGTTTTTAGAACAGATCGATGGTAATCAAAACTAATGCATAAATACCTTACGGGTTCAGGATAGGACAGGATACAATTTGATACACTAAGCCTTACTTTTATCAACTATCAAACTTATGAAAAATCAAAATTAAAACAATTAATATTTTAAGAAAACAAGATATGTTTAAAAATAGTTTTTTACTAGCACTACTATGTGTTTTTAATGGTTTACTTTCAGTAAACGCTCAACAAAAAACGGATTCAGAGAAACCTAATATAATTTTTATCCTAACAGATGACCAACGTTTTGATGCTATTGGTTATGCAGGAAATAAATTTGTGCAAACTCCAGAAATGGACAATTTGGCAAAATCTGGAACTTATTTCAATTCGGCTATTGTTACCACTCCAATTTGTGCAGCTAGTAGAACTAGTATCCTAACAGGGTTGTATGAGAGAGCTCATAATTTTAATTTCCAAACTGGTAATGTAAGAGATGAGTATATGGATAACTCTTATCCAAGATTACTAAAAGATAACGGATATTATACAGGTTTTTTTGGAAAATATGGTACTAGATACAATCACTTAGATAAGCAGTTTCATGAGTATGAATCTTATGATAGAAACAACCAGTACAAAGATAGAAGAGGATATTACTATAAAACTATTGGTAAAGATACGGTTCACTTAACAAGATATACTGGTCAAAAAGCATTAGATTTTATAGATAAAAACGCTAGTGGAGATAAACCTTTTTGCTTGTCGCTAAGTTTTAGTGCACCCCACGCACATGATCGTGCTCCAAAACAATATTTCTGGCAAGAACCATTAGATGCTATGCTAGAAGATACTACAATTCCAGAACCTGAATTAGGTAGTGACAAATACTTTTTGGCACAACCAAAAATTGTTAGAGATGGTTTTAATAGATTACGTTGGACTTGGAGATATGATACTCCAGAAAAATACCAGCATAGTTTAAAAGGATATTATAGAATGATTTCTGGAATTGATTTAGAAATCAAAAAAATACGTGCTAAACTTAAAGAAAAAGGACAAGATAAAAATACTGTAATTATCTTAATGGGAGATAATGGTTATTTCTTAGGAGAACGTCAGTTTGCAGGAAAATGGTTAATGTACGAAAACTCAATAAGAGTTCCTTTAATTGTTTTTGATCCAAGAGTAGAACAACATCAAGATATAGATGATATGGTATTGAATATAGATGTACCACATACTATTGTTGATTTGGCAGGTATAGAAGCCCCTAAAACATGGCAAGGAAAAAGTTTAATGCCAATTGTTAATAAAGAAAAGAAATCTATTGAAAGAGATACTATTTTAATTGAGCACATTTGGGATTTTAAAAATATTCCACCAAGTGAAGGCGTAAGAACTAAAAAATGGAAATACTTTAGATACGTAAATGATAAAACTATTGAAGAGCTTTACAATTTAGAAAAAGATCCACAAGAAATTAAAAACCTAGTAGGTAAAAGAAAATACAGAAAAATTTTAGCTAATTTAAGAGCGAAAACTGACGAGTTGATCAAGAAAAATAGCAACAAGTTCAGAGCGGCACCTACAGATTTAACAGTAGAATTAATTAGAGAACCAGGTTCAGAAGTTAAAGTATTTGACTTAAAACCAGAATTTGGATGGACAGTTCCTTTAGGTGCTAAATACCAAGGAGCCTATCAAATTTTAGTAGCATCAAACAAAGCAAGTATAGATGCAAATAATGGTGATGTTTGGGATAGTGGTAGAGTAGCATCTTCAAAATCTACAGATGTTGAATATGGAGGTACAGCCTTAGAAGTTGGTAGAACTTATTTCTGGAAAGTACGCATTTGGGATGAAGCAAATAGATTGGTAGATTATGCAGAAGCTCAAAAATTTACCACAGGAAAAAGTGAGAGTTACATCATTTCAACCGAAAATAAATTCATCACCACAAAAGTTAAACCTGTAAAATTTGAAAAAAGAAACAATTTCTATTTCATCGATTTTGGAAAAGCAGCATTTGCTACAATGAATTTTACTTACAATGCAAAAACACCACATACGTTAACTGTAAGAGTAGGTGAAATGGTTGATGATAAAGGTAATGTTAGAAGAATTGTTCCAAAAAGAAGTAATATTCGTTATCAAGAAATAAAAGTAGATGTAAAGCCTGGTAAAACTCAATATCAAATAAAAGTTCAAACTGATGAAAGAAATACGAGACCTAACAAAGCGGTTCCATTACCAGATGGTTTTCCTCCATTAGTTCCTTTCAGATATGCAGAAATAGAAGGTTCTCAAGAAGAATTAAATGCAGAAGATTTTACACAATTAGCTTTTCATACCTATTGGGATGAAGAAGCAAGTAGTTTTAAAAGTAACAATGATATCTTAAACCAAGTTTGGGATTTATGTAAATACTCTATTAAAGCAACAACTTTTAATGGCTTATATGTAGATGGGGATAGAGAGCGTATTCCTTATGAGGCAGATGCGTACTTAAATCAATTAAGCCACTATACTACAGATAGAGAGTTTGCAATGGCACGAAGAACCATAGAGTACTTCATGAAAAACCCTACTTGGCCTACAGAATGGCAACAACATGTACCTTTATTAATTTATGCAGATTACATGTATACTGGTAATACAGAATTAATAGAGCGTTATTATGAGCCTTTAAAGCATAAATCTTTGTTTGAACTATCTAATGAAGACGGTTTAATTACTTCTACAAAAGTTGATGCAGCATTTATGAAAAAGTTAGGTTTTCCTGACGGATACAAAAAACCTTTAACAGATATTGTAGATTGGCCAGGAGCTCGTTTTGCAGGTAGTAAAACAAAAGGAGAGCGTGACGGATTTGTATTTAAACCATATAGTACTGTAATTAATTCTTTCTTCTATGAGAATATGAAAATTATGGCTGAGTTTGCTAAACTTTTAGGAAAAACGCAAGAAGCTTTAGATTTTGAATACAGAGCAGCAAAAGCAAAAAAAGCCGTTAACGAACAAATGTTTGATAAAAAAAGAGGTGTTTATGTTGATGGTATTGGTACAGATCATGCTTCATTACATGCCAACATGATGCCTTTGGCTTTTGGTATAGTTCCAGAAGAACATTATAAATCTGTTGTAAATTATGTAAAATCTAGAGGAATGGCTTGTAGTGTTTACGGAGCTCAGTTTCTAATGGATGGTTTATACAATGCTGGCGAAGAGGATTACGCTCTAGAATTGTTAGCTAGTAAAGCAAAAAGAAGTTGGTATAATATGATTAGAGCAGGTTCTACAATTACTTTAGAAGCTTGGGATTATGAGTATAAAATCAACTTAGATTGGAATCATGCTTGGGGCGCAGTTCCTGCAAATGTAATTCCTAGAGGATTATGGGGTATAAAACCAAAAACTCCTGGTTTTGGTATTGCTACGATTAAACCTCAAATGAGTAAATTAAGAAATAGCGAAATTACTGTACCAACTGTAAGAGGAGCAATAAAAGCAAAATATACTTTTAAAGGCAAACGTTTACAAGAATACGAAATTGAAATTCCGGGAAATATGGTAGCTGAATTTTCTTTAAATGATATAGGTGGTAAAGATTTAATCCATAATGGAGAAAAAGTTCCGTCAGCATTTACTTCTATTCGTTTAGCACCAGGAAAACATATTATTCAATTAAAAATAAATTCTTTTTAATATTATTATGTGTACTGTAATTTATTAAAAACTTAATCGACTGAACAAAAGGTAGTTTCTTACTACCTTTTGTTGTTTTAAATAGAAAAATAAACTTAGAAAACAAATGCTAAATATTGTCTATTAAATTCTTCTTTTCATGAAAAAAATACTTTTTATAATAGTAACTATTGGTTTCTTAAATACAATTAATGGGCAAAAACAATTTTCAGCAACTTTAAATAGTACAACAAAAGTTTCTAAAGAAGGAGAAGGTGGGTTGTATTTTGCAGGTACAAAAAATGTAAATTATCGTTTTTCTCAAAGAATATCACCACATGGAGATTGTATAGATGTAGTAAACGGTTTTGCTTTTGTAACTTGGTATAAAGGAGGTATGGATCAACGTAACTTAATGTTGTCTCGGAAAAACTTAAATGTAGCAGATTCGCCTTGGGTAACTATAGAATTTCCTCACAAACATGTTGGTCAATCAGGAGAAATTTTAAAAGGAACAGGTATTAGAGGAGATTCTCATAATACTGCAGCCATTGGAATAAGTACCATAGACAATACCATTCATATTATTTATGATATGCATGCTTACAATAAAACTAGTTTACCAAACGATTTTTTTAATTATTCAGTTTCAAAAAAAAATATGGCTTTTGTTTCTGATGCTGAATTTACTTTAGATATTTTTAATACAAAAAGAAACTATTTAAAATCGGGTCAGGATTACGAAAGAATGACGTACCCTATGATTCATAGGGCAGATGATGGAAGTTTAGTGGCAAGATATAGAAAAGGAGGTTCTGGAAATGGAGATATTTTATTGGCACATTATAATGGTACTTCTTGGTCTAACAATTGGTTGTTTCACGAGGGTACTTTGCCATTACCAAACAGAAATAATATGTATGGAGGAGAACGTTTTTTAAACGGAAAATTCTACTCAGGTTTTTCAATACGGTATGCCAATAACAATAATGATAACCCAACTAATGGTTATGCGTATAATAGTGGCTTGTATTTTGCGTATACAAACCAAGTTCCCAAAAGTCAATCTAGCCAATGGTTTAATGCAAATAACCAGGCCATTACATTACCAATAAGAAATAATATAGATAAAAACTCAGACCCAGTAAAAATAGGAGAACCTGGTGATGATTTTGGAACAGCAACCAACCCAAGAACTACTTCAGACCCAGCCTGGACAGTAACTAAAAATGGAGCCATACATTTTATAACACGTGTAGATAATCAAAATGTTCATTATTATAGAGCAGCTGGTACTTCAGAATTTTCTAAAAATAAGGGAGGATTAATACCAAACCCTCAAGTGCGTGGAGAAATTTATAGCTACCAAGGTTTTGTGTTTATGGTTGAAATTATTTCGGGAAAAGTAGTTGTCAAAGTTACCCCAGAAGGAAAAAACGATTGGTCAACAGTATATTCAGGAACAGAAACGATTCGTTTCAACCACTTTGATGCGTTTGTAGAAAACGATAAATTGTATGTGTATTTAATGCAAGATACTAGAAATAATACAGTGGGTGAAGGTGATAAACGCCCTCTCTATTTTCAGGAATTTACTTTAGCCGTTAATGATAAGAGTAATACCATTGGTGTAGAAGCAGAAGATTTTACAACAGCTTCATCTGGAATAGTGGTTACTGACAATGCAGCTGCTTCAGGAGGTAAATATATTGGAGAATTTAGAACGAATGAATTTTTAGAGTATAATTTTCAAATAAATGCCGATAAAGCAGGTGTGTATGACTTTAATTTAATTGCATCCAATAGAAATAGAGACGATTCTACAATGGATATTAATATTAACGGAATGATATACTTTGGTGTTAATATTACCAGAACTTTTGATTGGGATATTTTTAAAGCTTCTACAATACCAAATATTACATTAAATGAAGGAGAAAATACCATAAGAATAACACAAAAAAGGTCTTTATCAAGCAGGCCAGATAAAATAGAATTAGTGTTAAAATCTACTTTAAATACTGATGTTTTCAGCAAAGAAGCTATTGCAATATATCCAAATCCAAGTAGTGGTATTTTTAGAATAAAAACAAGTTTTAAAAACATAACTTACCAATTGGTTAATATTCAAGGGAGTGTTTTGGAAAAAGGAAAAGTTGAAGAAAATCAAATAGATTTTTCAAAATATAATAGCGGAATCTATTTTCTAAGATTAAACTCAGCAAATAAAACTACTTTTATTAAAAAAATTCTTGTAAAATAGACTAACCATTTTAAATGATAAGACGATGAATCCTCAATTAAAGCATCTAATATTTATTTTAAGCACTATTTTTTTTATAGCATGTAATCAGCAAAAAGAAATTAAAATAGAGGGTGAACTCAAAAAATGGCACAGAATTACACTAAATTTTGAAGGACCAGAAACGAATGAGTTGGCAGAAGATAACCCTTTTTTAAATTACAGATTAGAGGTGATTTTTAAAAACGGAAATGAGGTATTTAAAATTCCTGGTTTCTTTGCGGCTGATGGTAATGCAGCTGAAACAAGTAGTAGTAAAGGAAATATCTGGAAAGTGCGTTTTACACCCAATGCAGTTGGCGAATGGACGTTTACAACATCCTTTAAAAAAGGAAAAAATATTGCTGTTGCAAACAATTTAGATAAAGCTACTAGTGCAGGTTTTATGGATGGTCAATCAGGGAAATTTCAAATAACCAATACAGATAAAACAGGAATTGACAACAGAGCAAAAGGGAAACTTCAATATGTAGGAGAATCGTATTTAAAGTTTGCAGAAACGCAAAAATACTTTATCAAATTAGGAGTAGATGCTCCAGAAAATTTATTGGCCTATACAGATTTCGATGTTTCTACAAACGCTTTAGGTTTTCAAAAAAAATGGCAACCTCATGCCAAAGACTTTGATGTAACTGCGGCACCTTTTGTATGGCAGAAAAATAAAGGAAAAAATCTTTTAGGGGCTATTAATTATTTGGCAAATGAAGGTTTAAATGTATTTTCTTTTTTGACCTTTAATGTAGATGGTGATGACAGAAATGTTTTTCCTCATTTATTAAAATCATCTATTGTAGAATATGAAGAATATGCAAGTAAAAAGAAAAATAAAGAAGCTTGGGAAACTCACTTTCATAAAACACGTTTCGATGTTTCTAAACTAGCACAATGGGAGCGAATTTTTGAATATGCAGAAACTAAAGGGATGTTTTTACACTTTAAAACCCACGAAACTGAAACCGATCATCTAATGGATAAGGGCGTTTTTGGAATAGAAGGTAAATTGTACTACAGAGAGTTAATTGCCAGATTTGGGCATCATTTGTCGATGAATTGGAATTTAGGTGAAGAAAACAATCAACCTATACCAGAAGTTTTAAAAGTTGCCAATTACGTAAGAAACTTAGATGCTTACAAAAGTCACTTAGTTATTCATACTTTTCCAAATAAAGATCATAGATATGCAGATTTAATTGGGAATCAATCTCCATTAACTGGCGCTTCTTTACAACTGAGTCATCCAGATTTTAATGATGTGCATCCAAGAGTACTAAAATGGAGGTCAAAATCGAATGCTACAGGTAAAAAATGGGCAATTGCTGTTGACGAACCAGGTAAAGCAAAAATTGCCTTATTACCAGATGATGAAGATCCTGAGCATAATTTTGCAAGAGGTAGGGCTATGTATGGTACTTTATTTGCAGGCGGGTATGGTGTGGAATGGTATTTTGGGTATGCAAGCCCAAACTCTGATTTAACCTGTCAAGATTTTAGAAGTAGAGATTTGTTTTGGAAACAGAATAAATATGCTTTAGACTTTTTTGGTAAAATTCCATTTTGGGAGATGCAGCCAAAAGACAACTTAATAGAAAATAAAACCGCTTATTGTTTAGCAAAAGAAAACCAGGAGTATGCTATATATACAGAAACAAATGCTAACAAAATTAAATTAGATTTAGGAAATTCGAATCAAGAGTTTCAAATATTTTGGTATAACCCTAGAAAAGGAGGAGAGTTGCAAAGAGGTAACCTTACAACGGTAAAAGCTAAAGGGGTTGTAAATCTTGGTAATCCACCGTCAGAAAAGGAAAAAGACTGGTTGTTGCTGCTCAAAAAATAGCATTTAGAATAAAATATAGTAACAAAATTAACCTATTTCTATACTATTTTACCAAAAAGCAGTATTGTACAGGATACTCATTGTTAAAGAAACTGTTAAAATTGTGACAATATTTAAACTAATCTGAACTAATATTAATATTCCTTTATTTTTATTGGTCAAAAATCAAATGACAATTATGAAAAAAATTTTACTTACAATGTGCTTTTTTGCTTCTGTAGTAATTTCTGCACAGACTTTTACAGCAAACAAAGATGGTGATTGGACAGATACTACTTTATGGACAATAACAGGAGCCATTGATGCTAGTACTTTGCCAACGGCAGATTATGATGTGGTTCTTCCTACAGGAATGGCCGTTAGGGTTAAAAATGGTGTATCAGCAAATATGAAATCTTTAACTATAGGTGGTAGTGGAGCTCAGCTTAGAATTGATAATGGATCAATAGTAAAAGTTACTGGTGCTGTACATATTACAAGATCTCAAGATGGTATTGCAATGTATGCCCAAAGTGGTCCTTTAGGTTCATTTACTTATGGAAGTGTTACCCAGAATAAAAGAATTTTTATTAGACCTAGATTGGCAGCAAACAATAAGTGGGCTTTAATATCATCTCCATTAAAAGAGTCTAGAATGAATGAGATTGCAGAAAAAAATAGTTCTAATGTAGTAACAAGTGGTACTGATATAGGTCTTGCTTCTTATGATGATTCTCAAGGAACTGATTTAAAATATGTATACTATCAAACAGCTAATAGTCCTCATGCTAATTCTGCACAATTAACACAGGGTAAAGGGTATTCTATTTTAATTAATAATGCGGGAGACAATACTAAGCCAGATCATTATCAAAGAGGTCTACTTGTGGATGCTTGGCCTATAAATATTACTTTGTCAACAGGAGGTAATGGATTTAATTTATTAGGTAATCCATTAACAGGGTTTTTAAATGTAAATTCTAACGCTCACGCTACGAATAATATTTTAACTGCAAATAATGGTATTTTGTCTGAAGCTACGGTTTGGTTTTGGGATAGTGTAAATTCTGCGTGGATTACAAAAAATCAAAGTGATGCTGCTTACAAAATGCCAGGTGTGCAAGGATTTTTTGTAAAAGCGAGTTCTGCAAGTTCTTTTACTTTTACAAAAGCAATGCAATCTGACACAGGTGATGCTTTCTTAAAATCATCTGCTACATCTAATAGATTTGAAATAGATTTAAATGTAACAATTGGTAAACAAAAAAGAAGTGCATCTATAAGATATATAGATAACATGACTACTGATTTTGATAATGGTTACGATAGTTCTACATTTGGAGGGTATGGATCTTCATTCGAAGTATATACAAACCTTGTAGGAAAAGATAGTGGTAAGAAATTAGCAATTCAGTCTTTACCAAATGCTAATTTCGAAGATATGATTATTCCTGTTGGAGTAACTGCAAATGCAAATTCAGAAATTACTTTTTCTGCTAAAGCTTTAAATGTGCCAACAGGTTACAAAGTGTTTTTAGAAGATAGATTAAACAGCACGTTTACAAGATTAGATGAGGTAGATGCAGAATATACAGCAACAGTTACTGAAAAGACTACAGAAGGTCGTTTTTATCTTCATGCAAGAACTAGTGCATTATCTTTAGATTCAGAATTATTAAATAGTGTAAGAATCTATAAATCTAATACTTCTACGTTAAAAATTGTTGGTTTATCTCAAGGAAAAACAAATGTTAGTTTATATAATGTTATAGGAGAGCAAGTATTAAAAGCTTCTTTCAATGCTAATGGTACTAAAGAGATTTCTTTACCTAGATTATCTTCAGGTGTTTATGTTGTTCAATTAGAAACTGAAACTGGAAAAGTAAATAAAAAGATAGTTTTAGAATAATCGAATAAAAAGTAACAATAAAAACAAGATATCATGAAAAAAAATATAGAGACAATTCAAAATAACGAACAAGAAATCACGCGTAAAGAAGCAATTAAGAAAATTGGAAATTACGGTAAATATGCAGCATTAACTGCATTAGGTACTTATATGATTTTAAACCCACAAAAGGCTCAGGCGCAAAGCCCTGAAGATCCAGGATCAGGATTCGGTGATTAATCTTATGTTAATACTAAAAAAAAGGCACCAATTTATTATATAATAAATTGGTGCCTTTTTTTTGATAAAACCTTTTGTTTAATTAATTAAAAAAGACAATATAATCTAATAGCTATTATAAATGACAAGATGTTATCTTTTACATGATAGTTCAGGATGCCATTGCCATGAGTTTTATGAAATTTTGTAAAATTAATAAGTTAGGTTACTATAAATCGTTATGAGAAAAAATATATTGAACTACGTCTTACTTTTTGCTTTTTTGTTTTTGTCACTTTTTATAAATGCTCAGTCAGCAGCGGCAGACGAAGATACTGGTACTTATACTACTTGTAATCCAGATGGGGAAAATGCTACGAGAACCTCAAATGATTTAACACCTCGCGCTAATGTGGGTACTATTGATGATAGAAGTTGTTATGCCAATTATAAAGAGAGTATTCTTTACGGCAAAACTTGGGGTATATATAATATTACACACAACTCTAATAAACAAGATACAAACGGACTTCAGCCTCGAATAGAACGATCATTATCCAGGTCTCAGACTACCGGAGTCGGTAGTTATGCAAAATTTACAGGAACTCTTAGAATTCTTGAAGTAGGTAAAACTAACAATACTAATAATGATGGAACTTATTTTATGCAAGCTAAGGGAAAACACACTGGAGAAGGTGGTTCTACAGATCCTGCTATTTGTTTGTATTTGGCAAAACCTGTATATGGTCCAGATGGTAATGGTAATCAAGTACAGGTATCATTTAATATTTACAGGGAACAAATAAAGTATAGAGGAGGTTCAGGGGCAGCCGGAAGAGATGTCGTTTACCTTACGAATATAGCAAAAGATGCTTTAACCACCATAGAACTTAAGGTGGGCTTTAAACAAGATCCTGCAGATTCCTCAAAAAAAATACATTATGCAGATGCAATAATAGGAGGGACAGCTTTTAATTGGGAAATTCCAGAACCAGAGAGAGGAACACAATCAGGTATCAGGTATGGAGCATACAGAGTTAAAGGAGGTAGAGCCCAAATTAGGTGGGCAGACACAACTTATGAAAAAGTAGAAAATGCATCGTCAGGAGTAACTATTACTTCTGCGGCAACAGGAGATTGGAATACTGGATCTACTTGGGTTGGTGGAAATGTGCCAACAATTAATGATGATGTAATTGTAAACCATGTGGTTACAGTAGAAAGAAATGGTGTTGGGGCTCATGCTAAGTCACTTACTTGTGGTGCAAGTCCAGCGCAACTTATTGTAAGAGAGAACACATCAGTAACAGTTACGGGAAATATTAGTTTGTCTAGATCAGTAGATGCAATAATATTCTATGGACAACAAGTAAATGGTAAAATAGGAACAATAACTTTTGGAGGAACATATACTTCTGGAAGAAGAACTCAAATAAGAAAAAGATTAACACAAGATAAATGGTTTTTAATTTCTAATCCTTTTGTTACCCCTAAAGTAGAACATACCACTGGGCATACCAGTACAAAATTGCGAACTAACGGGACAAAGCTAGCATTTGCTTCTTACGATGATAGTAAAGTTGTAGGTTCTAAATATACATATTTTGATACAGGAGCTACCAGCGGACAGCTTGGTTTTTTTGATAGTGCTTCAACGCTTGGAAATGCTCAAGGATATTCGATTAGTGTTAATGCTGCAGATGTAAAAGATGATTACGTAATGCAAGGAAAACAGCATGATGGTTCTGTATCATATGCTTTATCTACAGGCGGTAATGGTTTTAATTTAGTAGGAAATCCGTACATTTCATATCTATATGCTAATGATGCTGCTAGTATTGCAGATGGAACTGAAAACATTTTAAAACTTAACGGTTCATTAGGTTCAGATTTATTAGTAGAAGATACTATTTGGCTTTGGGATGGAGATAATGGGGTTTGGATAACAAAAAATAGAGGAGGTGCTAAATATCATATTAATCCTTTACAAGGCTTTTTTGTAAAAGCAAAATCTACGGGTAATTTTACTTTTAATAAGACTATGGAAACTCATGCTTCTAATAGTGATGTTTTCTTGAAAAATAGTGATAATAGATTTGAAATAGATTTATCGATAGCTAAAGGAAAGAAAAGAGTTAGCACTTCTATCAGATATATGGACAAGATGACAACAGATTTTGATAACGGTTACGACAGTTCTATATTTGGAGGTTATAGTTCTTCATTTGAAGTATATACAAATCTTGTAGGAAAAGATAGTGGTAAGAAATTAGCAATTCAATCTTTACCAAATGTTGATTACCAGAACATGATTGTACCAATTGGGGTAAATACAGATGCAAATTCGCAAATTGTTTTTAAAGCAGATGCTTTAAATGTGCCAATAGGCTATAAAGTATATTTAGAAGATAGATTAAACAGCACGTTTACAAGATTAGATGAGGTAGATGCATATTATACAGCAACAGTTTCTGAAAAGACTACAGAAGGTCGTTTTTATCTTCATGCAAGAACTAGTGCATTATCTTTAGATTTAGAATTATTGAATAGTGTAAGAATTTATAAGTCTAATATTTCTACGCTAAAAATTGTTGGTTTATCTCAAGGGAAAACAAATGTGAGTTTATATAATATTATAGGAGAGCAAGTATTAAAAACTTCTTTCCATACCAGCGGTTCTAAAGAGATTTCTTTACCTAGATTACCTAAAGGTGTTTATGTCGTTCAATTAGAGACTGAAACAGGTAAGTTAAATAAAAAGATAGTTTTAGAATAATCTAAAAAGAATTAATACTTTTTTCTAAGAATAACCTAACACCACAGGATATTATATTTGTTTTCTGCTTTTACTTTAGCTTTAAATTATATCAAACTAATATTAAGCAGTAAACAAAGATGAATTACATATTAAGAATCATATTATTAAGTTTGTTTTTTGCATATTTTGGGTGTAAAACACATCAATCTCACTTAAATAAGATTGCTACCAAAGATTTTGTTTTTATAGAAGTAGAGAACACACAATCTAACTTAAACAAATGGCAAATTGTAAAAAAAGGAAATCTAAATTATGTCAAGGGAGCTTCTAAGGAAACTTACTTAGAATTTATGGGCAATAAAGCAATTACTGGTAAGCCCAATTCTCCTTTAGAATATAAATTTACTTCCCCAAAAACCGGCAACTTTAAATTGATGCTAATGACTAGCAAAAGATTAGAGGGGGTTAAGAGTGACTGGTGCAACGATGCTTTTGTAAGACTATCAGGAGATTATGAATCTGCAAGTAAATTGAACACAGAAGATTTACAAAAGGACATCAAAATTTTACAAGATGGTAATGATGAAGTGCCAGAACTAGAGTGGCATTGGGCATCTACTGCAGAAAAAGATAGACATGTTTATAATGAATTTATTTATAAACTAAAAGAAGGAGAAACTTATACGTTAACCTTATCAGGAAGGTCTAAACGTTTTAGTGTAGATTATATCGTATTATACGATACAGATGCATTTGAAACTAAAGAAGCAAAAAAACAATTTAAGATTAAGAAATGATTAAAAGAAATCTACTTGTAATTTCAATACTAAGTTTTGTATTTATAATCAATATAAATGCGCAAGAAACTAGAGTTAAATACAACTTTAATCCAGACTGGAAATTTATTAAGGCAAACCCAACCAATGCGCAAGTTGTTAATTATAACGATGCTTCTTGGAGTACCGTAAGTGCACCTCATACTTTTAATGATACAGATACTTTTGATGATTTAAGTATCGGAAAACACATTGGAGAGAAAAATCAGTTTAGAGGAACAGTTTGGTATAGAAAACACTTTAAATTACCAAAATCAGACGCTGGTAAAAAAATATATATTGAATTTGAATCTGTCCGTCAAATTGCAGATGTTTATATTAACGGACAATATTTAGGAACCAACAAAACAGGTTTTATTCCTTTTGGGTATGATCTTAGTTCTTATTTAAATTATGGTGATAAAGAAAATATCATCGCTGTTAAGGTAAATAACGATAGAGGAGAACATTTTAGAGACAATTTTCCATTAGTTTGGCATCACGAACATTGGCACCCAAATCATGGGGGTATTTATAGAAATGTCTTTTTACATGTAATGGATCCTGTTCACATTACTTTACCTTTATATGATAATTTAAAAACTGTTGGGACTTATGTTCATGCAAAAAACATATCAAAAAAGAAAGCTAATGTTTATGTTACAGCAGAAACGGTTAACGAGTCTAAGAAAGATAGAAAAATAACTTTCGAAGCTAAAATTGTTGATGCCAATGGTAAAGAGGTAAGTTGCGAAAGAAAAACAGAACTTTTAAAAGCTGGTGAAACAAAGACTTTTGCAACTAAAAACAAAGTAACCAAACCTAAACTATGGTATACACGTAGGCCATACATGTATAAAGTGGTAACTACCTTAAAAGAAGGTGATAAAGAATTAGATTCTTACACAACTCCATTAGGAATCAGGTCTTTTTATTTTAGTAAAGACACAGGCTTTCACAATAACGGAGAGTATGCTAAATTACATGGTTGGGGGCAAAAACCAACTGCTGGATGGGCAGGTTTAGGAGCAGCACAACCAGATTGGTTAAAAGAGTTTACCTATCGTTTGATGGACGAAGCTGGTGGTAATTTTATTCGTTGGGGACACTGTGCTGGTTCTCCAGCAGAAATAGCTATGGGAGACAAGTACGGTTTCGTAACATTAATGCCTGGTGTGAGTGGAGAATCTGAAGATGAAGGAGAAACATGGGATATTAGAATAGCTGCGTTTAGAGATATGATTGTATATTACAGAAATCATCCATCAATTTTTATTTGGGAAGGTGGTAACTGGGCTGAAACTGCTGCGCACTACGAAGAAATTTTAAAAATTATAAAAACGTATGATCCTCATGGAAAAAGATTAATGGGAAATAGAAGAGCGGATGTTAAAAATGATTCAGAAGCTTATATTTCGATAGAAATTGGTACAGAAGGTTGGCAAAGAGAGTATGCGCATTTACCATTAATAGAAAGTGAGTATTTAAGAGATGAAGGACCAAGACGTGCTTGGGATAAATTTACACCAGATGATAATTTTTGGACACATCCAAATTTATCAAGAAATGTATATAAAATAGGTTCAGAGGTTTTTGCTATTCGTCAAGTAGAAGATTGGTGGGAGAAAATGGGTAAAAAATCATACCATAGTGGAGGTGCAAACTGGGTGTTTACAGATGGTACTCATGGAGGCAGAAACCCTACAGAAGTAACTAGAGCCAGTGGTGAAGTAGATGCAGTAAGATTAAAAAAAGAAGCTTTTCATGCAACAAAAGCAATGTGGAGGCCAGAAGCTCAAATTCATGTAATTGGGCATTGGAATTATGCAGAAGATACCCAAAAGACAATGTATGTGGTTTCTAATTGTACTAAAGTAAAATTATATATTAATAATAAATTAATTGGGACAGATGAAAAAGCAGACAATGGATACTTGTTTAAATTTCCAAAAGTAAAATTTGAAGCTGGAGAAATAAAAGTAGAAGGATACTTAAATGATAAGCTTTTAGTTTCTCAATCTAAAAAAACAATTGGAGAGCCAGTAGCTATTAAGTTAACACCAATTGTTGGGCCAAAAGGATGGATGGCAGATGGTTCTGATATTGCTTTAGTAGATTTTGAAGTAGTTGATAAAAATGGTGATAGATATCCTTTAGGGAAAAACACTGTAAATTTTACCATTTCTGGTCCAGGAATATGGAGAGGAGGTTATAATAGTAGTAAAGCAAATACAACAAATAATCAATTTTTAGATGCAGAAGCAGGAATCAATCGGGTAGCTATTCGTTCTATGTTAGAAGCAGGAGAGGTAACTATTACAGCTAAAAGCGAAGGATTACAATCTGCATCGGTTACCATTTCTTCTAAAGGTGTAACTATTAGTAATGGAATGTCTAAAGAGCTTCCGCAAACGTACACGGTTGATTTTAATAGTGAAGAACCATTACCAATTTACACACCCAAAACAGAACCTTATAATCCTGCACGAGTTAATAAAAGTGACTTGTTTACGAAATTTAGTTATACTGGAAATGGTAAAGCAGCTTTAAGAAAAAATGTACATTGGGGAAAGAAAACCTATACAGATTTAGAGTATAATTATACAGTAATACCTCGTTATTTAGTGGGCGCAGAATATGTAAGAATGCCAAATTCGGATGGGAAATATTGGGCAAGAGATCAGCTGCAATTTATTGCAGGAGCAGATATGGAAATTTATATAGGTCATGATGATAGAGTGCCAAGACCAGCATTTTTACTAAATGATTATAAAGACACTGGAGATGATGTAAATCTTGTAGGTGTTAAAATGTCGCTTTTTAAGAGGGTAGCTAAGAAAGGAGAAAGTATTATTATGGCAGGAAATAGTGATGGAGAAGTTCCGGACGATACAAGAATGTATTTTGTAATTGGAAAGAAAATAAAAAAATAAAAAAAAATTAATTAAAGATTTTTTGAAAAGAAAAGTATCTTATACTATATAACCATTATAGTACAGGATACTTTTTTTTATGATAGACTTTACTTTTATTATTTGAATTTACACAGTAAAAATAGATAACCACAATAAAATTATGAGAAAGAATAAGAAATTTAAAATACTGATTTTCATATCATTATTTTGTTTTTTAGAATCTTTTGCTCAAAATCCAATTGTACCCAACAAAGGATTAAACGATCCTCATATTCATATTTTTAACGATACGGCTTATGTTTACGCTTCTCATGATAAATCAATAAAAAACAAAAAGTTTATTATGGAAGACTGGTGGATCTGGTCTTCTCCGGATTTAGTAAATTGGTCAAAGAGAAGTGTTTTAAACCCAAAAGATACCTATATTGGTAAAGATTTTACTAGATGTTGGGCAACAGATGTTGCCTATAGAAACGGTAAATACTATTGGTATTTCTCTGAAGGAAATCAACAAACAGGAGTTGTTGTTGGAGATTCTCCTATAGGACCTTGGAAAGATCCTTTAGGGAAACCACTATTAACTTCAGAATTAACACCTACAGACGAATATGATATGGCTGTTTTTGAAGAAAATGGAGAGCATTATATTATTTTTGGAGTTTGGGAATATTATATTGCTAAATTGAATTATGATATGATTAGTTTGGCAGAAAAGCCAAAAAAAATTATCATCAACAACCCAAAAGGACCTTACAACCAAAATGGTAAAAATTTAGAAAAGCCAACTGACGATAAACCTTTTATTCACAAATACAATGGAAAATATTATTTATCTTGGGGTTGTTTTTATGCAATGTCAGATAATTTATATGGACCTTATGATTATAAAGATTCAGTAATCAAAGCAGAAAGTTTTGCAAAAGGATATGATGCTCCTACTTGGCCAAATGGATTTTTACAAGGAAGACATGGTTCTTTTTTCGAATGGAATAATCAATGGTATTACACCTATTGTGATATTAGTCAGACTGGGAATCGTTACTTTAGAGATACATTTATAAGCTACGTACATTATAAAGAAAATGGTGAAATGGCTACCATTAGAGTTGATGGAGTTGGTGTGGCAAATTACAATGGAAATTCTACAATTGAGGCTGAAGATTTTTTTAAAGCAGAAGGGATTGCAAAAATTGAAATTGATAAGGGTTTTGCTATTCAAACAAATGCTAGTAAAAGCTATGTAACATACTCGAATGTAAAAGGTTTAGAAAATAAATCAAAATTAACGTTAAAAACATTAGCTAAAAATGGAGGGAAATTCTCCATAAAAATTTTAAAAAATAGTTTAAAAGGAGATTTGATTGGATTTAAAAGATTTGATATTAATAAAGAAGTAAATCAATTTTCAAAAATTTCTTTCAGGCTTAAAAAATTAAAATCAAAAGAAAATATTTATATAATTATAGAGCAATTAACAGATAATCAACTACAAATTGATTCATTTACATTTTCAAAATAATCACAACTAATGAAAAAATTACTAATCCTATCTTTAACAATTATCCTTTTTTCCGCTTGTGGAGAATCTACATCAAAAAAAGATTACAAAGACAAATCTTTATCTATAGATGAAAGAGTTGACGCATTATTACCTTTAATGTCTATTGAAGAAAAAGTAGCACAAATGCGAATTTTTCATGCGAACATTGGTACAAAACCAGATAAAGACGGAAATTTAGTGTTATCTAAACGAGTTATTAAGAAATTAAAATTAGGTATTGCAGGGATTAAAAATCCAGGTGAACATATAGATCCTGTTACTGCTGCTAAAATGAATAATGAACTTCAAAAATATATCATTGAAAACAACAGATGGGGTATTCCTGCTTTGTTTGTAACAGAATCTTATAATGGTGTAGATGCAGAAGGATGTACATTGTTTGGTCGTCCTATGACATCTGCAGCTTCTTTTAATCCTGAATTGGTACAAAGACAATGGGATGTTGTTGGTAAAGAAGCACGATTAAGAGGAATGCACATGTGTCATTCCCCAGAGGCAGATGTAGTTAGAGATCCTCGCTTTGGACGTATGAGTGAAGCCTTTGGAGAAGATACTTATTTGGTAACACAAATGGTAAAAAGTGCTGTTAAAGGAGTACAAGGAGATTATAAAGGTTTAGGAGCAGGAACACATATTGGAGCAGTTGCTAAACATTTTGCAGGTTACGGTCAAGTATTAGGAGGTTCTAACTTTGCTGCGATAGAAATTTCAGAAAGAACTTTAATTGATGAAATTTATCCTCCTTTTGAAGCAGCTGTTAAAGAAGCAAAAACGTTAGGAATTATGGCTTCTCATGGTGATTTAAATGGAGTTGCATCTCATGGGAATAAAGAGTTGTTAACCGGTGTTTTAAGAGATCAATGGGGCTTTGAAGGTTATGTAGTTTCAGACTCTAATGATATAGCACGTTTATTTTACTTTATGAAAGTTGCTGAATCTCCAGAGGCTGCTGCACAAATGGGATTAGAAGCAGGTATAGATATCGATTTATATGCAGAAGATTCGTATTCATATTTGCCAAAAATGGTAAAAGATAATCCAGAGTTAGAGAAATTAATAGATAGATCTGTAAGACGTGTTTTAAGAACCAAATTTATTTTAGGGTTGTTTGATAATCCTTATATCGATTTGGAAGAAACAAAAAAAGGAGTTCGTTCTGATTCATCTTTAAAACTAGCTAGAGAATCAGATTTAGAATCTGTGATTCTACTAAAAAATGAAGAAAATACCTTACCTCTTAATAAAAATAAATCAACAAGGGTTGCACTTTTAGGACCTTTATTAAAAAAGAATACTAAAGAAATGTTTGAATCTGCCGTAGGTAATAGTAATATTAAATTTATTGCAGAGAAAGGATTTACCTTAACTAATGAAAAGGGTGGTGCTCCAGAATTGTTACCTAGAAACCCTAAAGCAATTGCTAAGTTGGTAAACATTGCAAAAAAGTCAGATGTAGTGGTGCTGTTCTTAGGAGGTGATAAATTTACAGCAAAAGAAGCATATTTTAGTAACAGTACTTTAGGAGATAGAGCTACTATAGATCCAGTTGGACCACAAGATGAGCTTGTAGAAAAAATTACTGCCTTAGGGAAAAAAGTAATTGTGGTTTTAAAGCATAGAAGAACATTATCTATTAACACTATAGCTGCTAAAGCAGATGCGATTTTAGATACCTGGGATTTAAGTGAATTTGGTGATGAATCTACAGCAAGAATCATTTTTGGAGAGGTTTCTCCTTCTGGAAAATGTCCTGTAACTATTCCTAGATCAATTGGGCAGTTGCCTTATCATTATAGTATGAAAGAAATCAACTATAAAAAAGAGTACTTATTTTTAGGAAAAGGACCTTTGTATCCTTTTGGGCATGGTTTAAGTTATGGTAAGTTTGATTATACTAATATTAACGTATCGAATTCAGAAATAACACCAAATACTGAAATTACTGCAAGCGTAACTGTTACCAATTCAGGTAAAGTAAAGGCTAAAGAAGTAGTACAAATGTACATTAAAGATGAAATAGGTTCAGTTACGAGACCAGACAAAGAATTAAAAGGTTTTGAGAAAATTGAATTAGCTCCAGGAGAAAGCAAAACAGTATCATTTACAATTACTCCAAAAATGTTAGAATTTACAGGTAAATCAATGGAAAAAGTTTTAGAAGCTGGAGATTATACTGTAAAAATAGGAACATCATCAAAAGAATATATAGAAACAAAATTTAAATTAAAAAAATAAGCTAAAAATGAACAAATCAATCTTAACAATATTAGCTATTGCACTAACACTTTTTAGTTGTTCAGTTTCACAAAATACGGTTGCTCAAACATCTACGGATTTAGATAATGCAGCAATTAAAAAATCAATGATCAAAGCTTTAGAATGGCAAGAAGCACATCCTGTTTTTGCAATTCATCCTACAGATTGGACAGCAGGAGCCTACTATACAGGTGTTGCTAGAGCGCATAAAACAACAAAAAACATGATGTATATGGCTGCTTTAAAAAACCAAGCAGTTCAGAATAATTGGCAGACTTATAAAAGATTGCATCATGCAGATGATGTGGCTATTTCTTACAGTTATTTGTATATATCAAAAGCAGAAAAGAGGAGAAATTTTGTTGATTTAGAACCGACAAAAAAGTTCTTAGATGCCCATTTATTTGAAGATGATAACTGGAAATCAGGAAAAAATCCTGGTAAAGAGGGAAAAACTATTTTATGGTGGTGGTGTGATGCTTTATTTATGGCTCCACCAGTCTTAAACCTTTATGCAAAGTATACGAATCAACCTAAATATTTAGAAGAAATGCATAAATTTTATATGCAAACTTATAATCAGTTATATGATAAAGAAGAAAAGTTATTTGCAAGAGATATGCGTTTTGTTTGGAAAGGAAATAAAAAGGATTTGAAAGAGAAAAATGGAAAAAAAATATTTTGGTCTAGAGGAAATGGTTGGGTTCTTGGTGGTTTAGCATTGATTTTAGATGATATGCCAAAAGATTATGAACATAGAGATTTTTACGTAAATCTGTATAAAGAAATGGCTGCTAGAATTCTTGAATTACAGCATGAAGATGGTTTATGGAGAACAAGTTTATTAAGCCCTGAGTCTTTTAATCATGGAGAAGTTAGCGGAAGTGGATTTTATACTTTTGCTTTAGCATGGGGTATTAATAATGGTTTTTTAGATAAAAAACACGCATCAGCTGTTAAAAAAGCATGGAAAGGATTAGCTGCTTGTCAACATGAAGATGGTAGAGTTGGTTGGGTTCAAAATATTGGGGCTTCTCCTGAACCAGCATCTGCAGATAGCTGGCAGAATTTTGGTACTGGAGCCTTTTTAATGGCTGGAAGTGAAGTACTAAAGTTAGATTAATAATCTATTTAAATAAAACAATAATAAAAAATCGAGGAGTATATCCTCGATTTTTTTTATATTAAAGACTATTTTAAATTTAATGCATAGAATTTTAAAGCTATTTTGTTTTCAGTTTTTTTACATCTTTATAGGCTTTTGTTTTGCTCAAAATAAAGCTTATAAATTTACTCAAATAACAGAAGCTAATGGTTTATCTCAAAATTCAATAATTGCCATTCATCAAGATAAACTTGGCCAGGTTTGGATTGGTACAAAAGACGGTTTAAACAAGTACGATGGTGAAGAATTTAAAGTTTTTAAACATCAAAAAGAGAATAAAAATTCAATAAGTAATAATGGCATTCTTAGTATTGAAGAAGAAGAAGGTTTTATTTGGGTAGGAACTTCTTTTGGATTAAATAGGTATGATCCTAAAAAAAATGTTTTCAAAAAATATTTTATAAACGAAAAGAAAAAATTTTTAGGAAGAAATATGATTTGGGCAGTTAAAAAACTATCCAACGGACAATTATGGATTGGTTCCTCAAACGGAATTTCTATTTATGATAAAAAGTCAGATACCTTTAAGCAAATTCTAGATAAAAAAAGAATCACTTCAATTTATGAAACAAAAAGTGGATCAGTTTTTATTGGAACCACAAATGGGATGTTACAGCTAAGCTCAAGTTTAAATGATAATTATTATTTTACAACAATTAAACACACAGAAGAACTTCATGTTAACGATATTATAGAAAGTAAAAAAGGTACTATTCTTTTAGGAACTCAAACAAAAAATGTTTTAGAATACAACCAAAAGAAAGGCGAACTTTCACCTTATTTTACCGCAGATATTTTAATAAATAAAAACAAAAACGTTAGAAAATTACTTTTTGATGATAAAGATTTCCTCTGGATAGCAACTTATAACGGGCTTCAAGTATCTAAAAACAAACAAAATTTAGTAGCTCTTTATAACAATGATGAAGACCATAAATCGATAAATGATAATTTTATAAAAACTTTATTTAAAGATAACATGGGTTCTGTTTGGGTAGGAACTTATTATGGCGGTTTAAATATTTGGAATAGTTTTAATAAAAATTTTATAGATATTGCTCAAAAAACTTCTAAAGAAGGTCTTAGTTTTAAAGTAGTAAGTGCTATAAAAAAATATAAAGATTATCTCTTTTTTGGTACTGAAGGAGGAGGTATTACAATATTAAATAAGAAAACAAACGATGTAGCTTATATAACTACAAAAAATGCAAAATTGCTTAAAAGTGATAATATTAAAGCGCTTTGTATTACAAAAAATGAAAAACTTTGGATTGGTACTTTTACAAATGGTATTTCTATTTACAATTTAAAAACCAAAGCATTTGAACAAAATCCTTTTCCTGAAAGGCTAGTTGCTTTTTTAAAAAATGTAGGAGTATTAAGTATTGTGCAGTATGATGAGCATCATATTCTTTTAGGAACCAATTATAAAGGATTAATAAAGTACAATTTAAAAAAGAACTCTTTTAAACTTTTCGATTCTAACTCAAAACCTAAAGGCCTTACAAATAACAATATAAAGTCACTAAAAGTAGATTCGAAAAAAAACATTTGTGTGGGTACATTAAGAGGTTTAAATATAATATCTACTAAAGAAGAAGTTACTCGGTATATTTACGAATCTGACCTAAAGGTAAAATTTGAAATAAATACAATTTTTGAAGATAAAAACGGAACTTTATGGATAGGAACTTTTGAAGACGGTCTTTTTAAATTTAATAATGATCAATTTGAACCTATTGATTTAAAAATTGGTGAAATTAGTGTTAATGGAATAAGAAGTATTGTTGAAGCTGAAAACAATACATTTTGGATAAGTACTTACACACAGGGGCTCTTAAAGTACAACCATCATCAAAATAAAATCGTTTCTTATTATACGAATAAAGAAGGTTTAATTAGTAACCAATTTAACCGAGATGCTAGTTTACGAGTTGGTACATCAGAATATTATTTTGGAGGTCCGTCTGGTGTAACCTACTTTAATGAAAACAATTTAGTTGAAAACACCTATACGCCTCAGGTAATTATTACAGATTTTAAAGTAAATAATCAATCTATTTCTGTTGATAAGCAAAAAAGTGTACTTAAAAACACCATTTCTTACACTAAAGAAATCGAATTGAATTACAATCAAGGAAACTTCAATTTATCTTTTGCCATACCAAATTTTATTAATCCAGAAAGTAATAGTTATGTATATCGTTTAAAAGGTTTAGATACAGATTGGATTAAAACTACTAACAATTATGCATCTTATACAATTCAAAAACCTGGAAATTATACATTTGAAGTAAAAGGCATTAATAGTGATGGGTTTATAAACAACACTCCAACATTATTACAAATAAAAGTAAACCCTGCCCCTTGGTTTAGCTATTGGGCATATACTTTTTATGCATTAATTATTGGTATAACATTGTATTTTTTGTTTAGGATTTTAAAATCAAAAACAAAACTAAAATATCAACTAGAGTTAGAGCAAATTAAAGCAGAAGAAATTGAGAAAATAAACAATTCTAAAATTGAGTTTTTTACAAATTTATCACACGAATTTAGAACTCCATTAACATTGATTACTGGTCCTTTACAACAAATATTAGATAATTATAGAGGTGGTAGTCAAATGTTTAAAAAGCTAAAAGTTATCGAAAATAATTCCAATCAGCTACTAAATTTGATCAGTAGATTAATGGATTTTAGAAAATACGAAAAGAAATTAATGACTTTGCAAGCATCAGAAAATAATATTGTAGAGTTTGTTAAAGAAATATATTTGTCGTTTTCTGAGTATGCAAAAAGTAAAAACTATGAGTATACGTTTCATACTTCTTCAGAAAATATTAAGATATATTTTGATAGTGTAAAACTAGAAAGTGTGTTTTTTAATTTAATTTCTAATGCATTTAAATATACTCCAGAAGAAGGTGTCATAGGTATTAGTATTATTGAAAAAAATGACAAAGTAATTATAAGTATTTCAGATACTGGCATTGGAATACCTGAAGATTATAGAAATAAAATTTTTGATCGCTTTTTTGAAATTTCAAATAAAAAAGTGAAAAATGATTACAAAAAAGGAACTGGTATTGGATTGTCAATTGTAAAAAACATCCTCAATTTACATAAAGGAAAGATACATTTAACCAGTAATACAGAAGAAGAAAACTCAGGTTCTGTTTTTTCAGTCGAATTTTTAAAAGGAAAAGCACATTTAAGTAGTAAAGATATTGCCAAAGATAATTTTTCTAATCACGATATCTCATTTTATGAAAATCAGTTAAAAGAAAATCATTCTATTGAAAAAAATGAGAATTATTTTGAAGAAGTTTTTTCAGAACAAAAAGCATCTATACTTTTAGTAGAAGATAATGAAGAACTACGAACTTTTATGCGTAATTTTTTGATTGAAACGTATAATGTCTTTGAAGCAGAAAATGGAAAGATAGCCTATAAAATAGCCAAAAACGAACCTATAGATATTATTGTTAGTGATGTTGTAATGCCCATTACAAGTGGTACAGAATTATGTACTTTAATTAAAGAAGATATCAGAACAAGCCATATTCCAGTAGTTTTATTAACTACCAGATCTTTATTAATGTATAAACTAGAAGGTTTAGAATATGGTGCAGACGATTACATTAGTAAACCTTTTAATATTAAAGAATTCAAATTACGAATATCTAATATGTTAAAATCAATAACTCGTTTAAAGAGAAAAGTAATAAATCATCCTATAACACTGCCCGATGATTTGATAATGTCTTCTTTGGATGAAAAATTGTATAAGAAAGCGCTTAATATTATTGAGAAGAATATTAGTAATGAACAATTTGATATTCTATTTTTTTGTGAAGAATTGGGCGTAAGTAAAACTGTATTATTTACAAAAGTAAAAGCTTGGACAGATTTTACACCTAAACAATTTATACAGTATATCAGGTTAAATCGTGCAGCCATATTATTAGAACAGGGAAAAATGAATATTACTCAAGTTAGTACTAAAGTAGGGTTTAGAGATCGTAAATATTTTAGTAGAATTTTTAAGAGTAAGTTTGGTAAAACGCCGAAAGAATATGCAGAATCTTTTTTAGAGTATTAATTTCCTTTTCATCCATTTAAATTTACTACTTAAGCTGTTAAAAAGAAGTTTTATCCACCTTTTTAGGAGTTTTCTACCCTGTTTTCACAGTAATTTTGATGTATAATTAATTACTAAACACATAGTCATGAAAACAAAATTACTTTTTTATAAAGCAACAGCAGTTGTTTTTCTTATTGCTAGCCAAGTAGGATTAGCCCAAACAGGAGGGTCATTTGCAGGTGCCACACCACCTAATATTGTTAATGGTACAATAATTCAATTTGAAAACTTTGACATAGGTGGCAATGCAGATACTAATGTTGGAGGCACAGCTCCTTTTGGATATAGAGATACTACTTCTGGAAACGGAGTAAATACTGACTCTAGTTGGGAAAAAAATGATACTTATAGAGCTGGTACAGATGTTGATTTAGCTACTCATATTAAAAATCTTGCACCTTGGGATGCATATAATGGTGATATTACATTAAATTCGAATTCTGCTAACGAATTCCAGTATTACACTGTTACTGTTGGAGAAACATCAAGTGATTATTATATTAGAATAAATTATGGACACGGAAGTGGTACTCCAAAAAGATTTTTAATTGAGAAATTAGACTTGAATTTAGAAAACAAAGTAACATTAGTTGATGGAACAGATAGAGATAGTGAAGATTTTACAGCATTGCCTAAAACTGGTAGTAGTTGGAAATTAGAAACTAATGACGCAGGTCCAGTTAATAGTGGTCCAACTAAATTTACTTTGACTGCTGGAGAGACTTTCGTGATAAAATTTTCGCATAAAGATGGGGGGCCTGCATTTAATTGGTTTCAATTTGTGAATGACGCTAGCACTCTTAATACTGAAAAATTTGATTTAGGCGCTTTCTCTCTGCTTAATCCTGTAAATCAAGAATTAACGATTAAAGGCCTTCCTTCGAATGTTAATAATATTTCAGTTTATTCTTTATTAGGTCAAAAATTATTAAGCAGAGAGGCTAAAACAGAATCATTAAGTATTAATGTAAGTTCTTTAAAAAGTGGAATGTATATTGTAACTTTTTCAGGAGAAAATGGAAAATTTACGAGGAGAATAATTAAAAAATAGAAAGTAAAATATTTTAATTTAATTCCAATTTGAAAGCAGTTTGATTCTTAAGAATCAAACTTCTTTCTTTGTTTTTAATTCAAATTTAAATTGTAAAACAGTCAATCATATTTATTTTATTAGATAAAGCAAAAAAAATGAACATAATTACAAAATTTTTAATATTAAGTATTTTTATTTTTTTATTTGGTTCAGCATCAAATGCACAAGTTTTGTGGTATGGAGATCCAGATTTATCTGTAAATGATAACTTTAGAAGATTAGATCCAAATGGCAATTCTAATCCTACAGGAAATAGTTGTGTAGACGACCCAAATAATAAACCTTTTGTGACTACTCCAATAGACAATGTCCATGGTAAGTTTTGGAGAATTACAAAACCTACTTCTCGCAAAAGAGCTGAATTTGCTAGAACCACAGGAGACCGCAATTCTTTTACACCCCAAAAAGGAGGAACATATTATTATGGTTGGAGATGGCGTATTAATAGTACACCAAATATTAATGATGATGTAACTGTATTTCAATGGAAAACAGATCAAGGAAGTGATATCAATACAAACAAACAGCACTATCCATTTAATATGGAATACGATGGAACGTTTTTAAGTTTACATGCTTTTGGTCCTGCTGAACCTAATTTTAATAGACCTGGTTCAATTACTCAAAGAAGGACGACGTTGTGGAAACAAGCAATTCCAGAAAATCAATGGGTAAGTTTTGTTATTAAAGTAAATTTAGACAGTGCCTATGATAATGCTAATAATCGATATCAAGGTTATGTAGAGTTTTGGTTTAATGGTGAACAGCAAACATTGTCTAATAGAGATTTTAATCAATATCAAGTAGTCCTCGCAAATTCTAATACAAGAGCCTATCATAGAACTTATGATGGTATAGAGGTGTATCCTAAGTGGGGTGCTTATAATGAAAACGCTTGTGATCTTGAGATAATCACCGATTTTGATGAAATGAGAGTGGCCACTACTTTTGAAGCTGCCTTGCCAGAAAATTCCACAGATGATAATCATGAAGAAGAATTAGAGGGTACTTATAAAATTAAACATAATTTAACAGGTAAATATTGGACTGTAGAGAATGCAAACATTATAACTGCAGATGAGACATCATCAAATAACGCAGCACAAATTTTTGAATTCAAATCTGTGGGTTCAACAGGTTACTACAATATTTCATCCACAATCGATAATTGGGATGCTATCAGATTCCATGAGGGAAATGTTTATCCTACTGCAGTTTCAACACCAACTGCAGACACAAATAATACAAGAATTTTTCAATTTATCGCAAACGGTTCTGGTGCCTATGATATTCATACTCCACAAACAACAACAGGTAGATACGCAACAGAAAGTTCTGGAGATGTTACATATTCAACTTCACCAAATGATCAAACAAAATGGATTTTAGAAAATCAAACTTTATCAGTAAATGATAATAAATCAATAAACAAGTTCAAGTTATGTCCAAATCCAGTAAAAAACATGTTAAAGATTAAGACAAATCATATAAAACTAGATAAAATAGAAGTTTTTAATCTTTTAGGAAAAAAAATGATAGTTGAACAGATTAATAATGAAAAAGAAATTATAATAAATGTATCTTCTTTAGTTGTCGGAGTTTATTTTGTAAGACTTTATAATGCTGGTAATGTTATTACAAAAAAACTGATAAAAGAGTAGAATTTAATTTAATTAAAATGAATTAAATCTCTTTGCTTAAAAAAATTAAGTGAAGACTTTTTTTAATATTAAAATCTGAATTTACAGGATATTGCAGGATGCTAATTCATAAAGTGAAACATAGTTTTGTTAGTAACAGCTTTTAGTAAAGGCTAGAACTTCATAATTTAACTAATTATAACTTAATATGAATACTATAAAAAAAGGAAAAATAGTTTTAGCGCTGTTTTTAGTCAATCTATTTTTTGCATGTAACTCATCTGATAACAATAATTTCAAGAGTTCAAAAGACAAAGAAATTGCAGATAAAGTTCAGAGCTTAATCAGTAAAATGACCTTAGAGGAAAAAATTGCTGAAATGATGCAAGATGCTCCTGCAAATGAGCGATTAGGAATTCCGTATATGAAGTATGCAGAGGCATTACATGGAATGTGGCTTGTTCTTGATTATTATGGTAATACAACTGTGTATCCTCAGGCTATTGCAGCAGCTTCTACTTGGGAACCCGAGCTTGTTAAAAAAATGGCTTCTCAAACAGCAATCGAAGCACGTGCTTTAGGAGTTACACATTGTTATTCGCCAAATTTAGATGTAATTTCTGGTGATCCAAGATATGGGCGTGTAGAAGAATCTTATGGAGAAGATCCTTATTTGGTATCTAGAATGGGTGTTGCATTTATTCAAGGTTTGCAAGGTATGGGTGATAAGCAATTTGATGAAAACCATGTAATGGCTACAGCAAAACATTTTATTGGATATCCTGAAAACAGACGTGGAATTAACGGAGGTTTTAGTGATATGTCAGAACGTCGTTTAAGAGAGGTTTATTTACCACCTTTTGAAGCTGCTATAAAAGAAGCAAAGATAGGTTCTATTATGCCAGGTCATCAAGATTATAATGGAGTGCCAAATCATATGAATACGTGGTTGCTAAAGGATATTTTAAGAGATGAACTTGGTTTTGATGGATTTATTATATCTGATAACAATGATGTTGGTCGTTTACAAACGATGCATTTTATAACAGAAACTAGAACTGAAGCAGCTATCTTAGGATTAAAAGCAGGTGTAGATATGGATTTAGTTATAGGTAAGAATGAAAAACTAGCAACATATCATGTCAATGTTTTAAAAGATACAATTACGAAGAATCCTAAATTGATGAGCTATATTGATAAAGCTACATCTCGTATTTTAACCGCAAAATATAAACTAGGTTTATTTGATTCAGAACCTAAAGAAATTGACCCAAAAACTGTAAATGCTGGTAAAAAAGAACACCAAGAATTTGCATACGAAATGGCTAAAAAAGCCATCATTTTATTAAAGAATGATAATAATGTATTGCCTTTAGACATGTCTAAAATTAAATCTTTAGCAGTTATAGGGCCAAATGCACACGAAAATAGACCCAAAAGAGGTACCTATTCTTTATTAGGTGGTTATTCTGGTTTACCTCCATATTATGTTTCTGCTTTAGATGGTATCAAAGCAAAAGTAGGTAATAAAGTAAAAATCAATTATGCAAAAGGATGCGATTTATTAAGCAATTCTAAAGCTGGTTTTCCTGCAGCAATTTCAGCAGCTAAAAAATCGGATGCTGTTATTTTAGTAATTGGTGGTTCTAGAAGAACAGGTGGTGAAGGTGCAGATAGAGATAATTTAGATTTATACGGTGTACAAAAAGAATTGGTAGAAGCAATACACAAAACTGGTAAACCTGTTGTGGCTGTTTTAATTAATGGTAGAGCATTGTCAATTAATTATGTGGCAGAAAATATTCCATCAATATTAGAAACTTGGTATTTAGGAATGCACTCTGGAGATGCTATTGCAGATGCTATTTTTGGTGATGTAAATCCTGGAGGAAAATTAACGGTTTCTTTCCCAAGATCTGTGGGTCAAGTTCCTGTAACATATTTAATGCGTCCAGATTTTATTGGTTCTGGAAAAGGATTGTATATAGACAGTGATAAATCACCTTTATTTCCTTTTGGATTTGGGTTAAGTTACACAACATTTAAATACAGTACTCCAAAATTCGAAAATGCAACGATTGGTGTAGATGGAAATACTACAATTTCTGTAGATGTTACAAATACTGGAGATAGAGCAGGTGATGAAGTAGTGCAAATGTATGTAAGAGACGATATTGCTTCTGTAGGTCGTTATAACAAGATGTTAAAAGGTTTTGAACGTATTTCATTACAACCAGGAGAAACAAAAACCGTTACTTTTAAATTAGGTTTTGATGAATTAAACATTTTAAATCAACAAATGAAAAAAGTGGTGGAACCAGGAACATTTACAATTTCTGTAGGGGCATCATCTCAAGAAAAAGATTTACAAAAAGCTACACTTACTGTAAAGTAAATTTTAAGTTTTTATATAATAGAAGCCTCATTTTTTTAAGGAAAATGAGGCTTTTTTTGTCAGGAGTGTTCAGGATGGAAATGGTGTAAATAAAGATGAACTTTACTACAATTATTATTTTGCAATTTTTATTAAGATGAAAAAATACCAGCTCAAACAGCTACTTTTCATAGGATTATTTCTTTTTACAATAGTGCTACACGCACAAGTTACATTAGAAAAAGAAATAAAAATCACAGATTTAGCCATGTACTTTAATGGCGAAAGAAACCAGAATAGTACAAATAATGGTGAAACTACACCTCATGATTATGCCTATGGTAGAACGCTAACGCCACATGGAGATTGCTTAAAAACGTATAAAAACTTTGTCTTTATGTCTTGGTATAGAGGTGGTAAAAGCGATAGGCACGTAATGTTAACTCGCTATAATATGGAAACAGGTTCTATGAAAACCATTGAATTTCCTCATCAACATACCGGTTTTAAAGGAAAATGGTGGATTGGAGAAACCCACAACACTATTGCCATTGCTATCAGTCCTAAAAATGGTACAATTCACATGGTATACGACATGCACGCTTATACAAATAGCGGAGTTTTTGTAAACGATTATTTTAGGTATTCATATTCTGTGGAGAATGCTGCAGAACTTCCGGACGAAGAGTTTACCTTAGATAAATTTGTAAAAGATCCAGTTGACGGAGACTATAAGCACACCACAATGGATGGCGTAAGAAATGCACCAAAATATGACAGATTTACGTATCCTCAGTTTTTTTTAAGCGATGAAGGAGAACTTTTTTTAACCGCTAGAGATGGTACATCACATGATGGTGCGCAAGCATTTATAAAATACGATGCCACTGCAAAAAAGTGGGGAAATTTCTTTTATTTTAATGCATTGGGAGCTGCAAGTAAAGGAGAAACTCATGATTGGAGTATTTATGGTAGTATGAAATATGTAGATGGTAAAATACGTATTGGTTTTCAACGTAGATTGAGAAATGGTTCTGATAAATATCAATATCAAAATGGAGTTTACTATGCGTATTCAGATGATCCTACTGGTGCTTCGAAGTGGAAAAATCATAAAGGAGAATTGATAACTTTTCCGATAGTTAAAGCAGAAGAAGCTTTAGTTTTTGAACCAGGTGACTTAGTAGAAACTGCATTAAAAGACAATGTGCATATTGTTGGTGGTTTCAATTGGACAGTAACCGAAAATGGAGATGTTCATATCATTAGTAAAGTAACAGATAAAGAAAATAATGTTACTAAAAATATTCATAGTTATAAACCAAATGGGGCATCAGAATTTATAATCAGTACAGATTTCTCTGGCGCACAATCATTATATACCTCTGGTAATGATGTTTTTGTAGTTGGTTTGAATTCTTCTGGAAGACCTTTTGTAGATAGAACTGTTGGAGGAACAAATAATTTTATTAGGGTTTATGAACAAACTTCAGGTAGACAATTTAATAAAGGGAAAGTGCATATTTCTAATGGGAAATTATATTATTATTTGTTAGAAACTAAACCAAACAATAATGATGACGTAAGAACAACCTATTTACAGGTAATTGATTTAAGTATTTTCTCAAGTCCTAAAGAGTTAGCTGTTAGTTTAGTATCACCTACAAATAACCAATCCTTTAATGAAGGGGAAAATGTTCAGTTATTTGCAACAGCAACATCAGATGAAAATCAAACAATTACAAAGGTTGAATTTATAGTAAACGGAAGTGTTTTATTTGAAGATACAGCAGCACCATTTACCTACAATTGGGTGCCAAATGGTTTTGGTAATTATACAGTAAAAACTACGGCATATCAAGATGATGGTAAAAGTATTACTTCATCAGAAATCTTTATTGAAGTTAAAGAAATAGATAAATCAGATTTAACGATAGATACTTATAGGTTGCAAAACATGGAAAGTAAACAGTTTTTAGTAGCAGCTGCTAGTGCGCAACCAGTAACAATGAGTAATACAGCTGAAACTGAAGATAAACATTGGGAGTTTGTAAAAAGTAATGTTAATGAAAAAATAGTTTATAATATCGATAGCAAGCAAAGTGGTATTTTAAGAGCTACTGGAGGTGGTTTTTCGGCAGGTGCTTATCTAGTTGTAAGTACTACAAAAGCCTCTTTTGCTAGTGATTCAGATAAAATCTGGACCGTTCATTACAATGAAACTGATGAAACTTTTAGATTTGAAGCAGGAAATAGTAAGAGATTTATGTATCATGATGCAGATGGTAAGGTTTATACAAAAAATTTAGATGAAACTAATACAAGAAGTATTTGGAGAGCTATACCAATTAGTCAAACATTAAGTACAGAAAATAAAAATTTTACTTCAGCTTCAATCAACGTATTTCCAAACCCTGCAAAGAATAATTTTGTGATAAAATTTAATAATCTAAATAAAGTAAGCGTTAAAATTTATAATCTTTTAGGGATGTTGGTTTATGAAAATTCAACAGAAGATAATGTTCTAGAAATAGAAAATAATAGTAAATTTTCTTCTGGTTTATATTTGATAAAAGTTACAGGTCATAGAGATAAAGTATATCATACAAAATTAATGATTGAGTAAAGTTTGATTCAGAATTTTAAACTAAAGTCAGAATATCTCATTTTGACTTTTTTATTTTAAAAACATCTGTAAAAGTAAATCTGTATTCAGGTCACAACAGGATAAGATTATTTTGATTTTTATATATTTTTAAGAATTATCTAATAATTTAGACCTCACAAAATATAAAAGTTGTTTACAGATGTTAAAAAGAATACAATTGGTTTTGGTATTATTATGTTTTTCAGCATCCATAAAAGCCCAATTATTTAAGCAAGATTTTAATGCTTCAAATTCAATTTTAGATTACATCAGTACTGCTCCAAATTCTGGGCAGTTTAATGAAATTTCTAGAAATGGATCTAATTTTATAACCAGTATAACCAATGGTGCTTTGCGTTTTAATAGAACTGGCACAGGTACAATGTATGCCTATAGAAATATAGATTTTATAACAAAACCACAGTTTGTGCAGTTAAAATTCGATTTTGAAGCCACAAATCACGAGTTGAATAAAAACAATGTTTTTGCAATTTTTGTAGGATCTACTTTTACAAGTGCATCAAATGGAAGTACATCAAATTATGCTAGTAGATTTGGAATAAGTACTAGAGGAAATCAAGGCGAGTTTAGAATTGCTACAATTGATAATATTGGCGGTGCTCCTAGTTCTGCAAATTTTTCAGGAAAACAAACCATCACTTTTATTGTAAATAGCAAAGATTCAAATCAAACTTATACAGCACCAAACGCATTGTCGGAAAGTGTTGCCAGTGGGAAAATGGATATTTGGATTGGTAGTGTAAAAGTGATTAATGATTTTTCTTTAAAAAATACGGATTCACCAAAAGGAGATATCACAGGTTTTAAAATTCAAGCAACTTCAAGTACAGGAACAGGTACTTTTGATTTTGACAATATAGAAATGTTAGATTTGTTGAATGAATCTAAGCAAGTATCTTCAGGTAAATCTTTGGTACATCCCCATATTTGGGTGTCCCCTTCAGACAGACAAGGTATTTTAGACAATATTTCAAATCATACTTGGGCAAATAGTTTGTTTAATCAATTGAAACAACGCAATGCTACCAGATTAATAAATCACGCCAATAATCCTTCAGCAGAAATCAACTTAATTCCTGCAATTCCTGGAGATAGAACAACTCACAGATCTAGACTTAATATTGGTGCAGAATGTGCCATATTGTATTATATAACTGAAGATGAAAGGTATGCGCAAATAGCTGCAGATATTTTACATCAATATGTAAAAATGATTAGCACAAAAGATCCGCTAACCTTTCAATTTTATACAACAAGTTTCAATCATTTAATTCCTCCAAGAGAATTGTTTCCAAGAGTGGCAATAATTTATGATTTTGTGCAACCTTTCATATCAAAATCAGGAAGTAAAGTATATGATTTAGGTTCAAATACACAAGTAGTTTTCAACTTCCAAATTGCACAAAAAGCGTTTGAAGTAATGGCTGATAATGTTATAAAATTAGGAGGAAATGCTTCTAATCATCCAGTTTTAGAACTGCCAGGAGCATTGTATAGTGTTATGTGTATGGAAGATGATGCAACTAGAACAACGTTTTTCAATCAGCTTTTAAATGGTGCTGCAAATTCTAAACAACCAGGTATAAATTGGATGTTAAATAGGTTTAGTCCAGAAGATCGTTTATGGCCAGAATCTGCAGGTTATGGTAAATTCACCCATGCACTGTTTATTCAATTGATGAATATTATTGATGATTATGAACCGGATTTAAAAATTATTGAGAATAATAAAGACATTTTAGAAAGTATTTTTATTTATGAAAACTTTTTATATCCCAATGGAAAAACGATGGCTTATGGAGATATTGGCAGAGGTTTTACAGATCATGCACATATTTTTAGAAGTATTTTAAAGATTGCTGATAAAAAAGGATATAATGACTTAAAAGTGAGAGCTGCATCTACACTCAAAAAAATTTATAAAAAAGAAGGAGGGTATCAACCAGAAATTACAAACCAAAGGTTAGAGTGGCACAATCCTTTACAGTTGCTTTGGGGCGTAAATATTGATGCAACTGTGAGTGATGCAGGAGAACCAAATTACGGAACCGTAAAAGCAACGCACGCTGGTGTTGTAATGCAAAAGAATTATTCTGGTGTAGATGATCAGCAAAATGGATTGATGTATTATACAGGAGGAGGCACTTATGTGCACACTCATGCAAGTGGATTAGATTTAGAAATTTACGGAGCAGGTTATGTAATTGGTCCAGATTATGGTGATGATTCCTATGGTTCAGACATTCATGAGCAGTATGCCGTTTCTTATGCAGCACATAATACAATTATTGTAAATGGTGCTTCAGGAAGAGGGACAAAAACAGAAGGTAATAGTACTTGGCAAAATATTGTAGACCCAATTGTTTTACAAGCATCAGAACCTAAACCCTACGCAAATTCCATAGCAGCAAATTTTAGTTTTTCTACTCAGTTTTTAGATGATAATATAAATGATGTAAATCAACAACGGACCAATAGTATTATTAGAACTAGTGCAACTTCTGGCTATTATATTGATGTTTTTAGATCAGTTTCTACCACAACTAATAATTTTCACGATTATGTATTTCACGGTTTGGGAGATAATTTACAGTTAAAAACAGGAGATATTCCATTAAATTTATCAGCATCCCCAAATCGTTTTCAAAATGATATTGGAGATGACAGAAAACAACCAGGTTGGAGGTGGTTTTCTGATGCAAAAACATCGGCATCAACCAATAATGCAATCACTGCAAGATTCGATTTACAAGTCACAAACGATTATTTGCACGTTGCCATTCCTGGAGGAATAGCCAAAGAATACAGTACTGCTTTGTCGCCTCCAACTAAAGAAGTTAGTAATGGTTATGATGCAAAAGATACACAAGTGTTTGTAATGCGTAAATATGGTGAAGCTTGGAATCAGCCATTTGTTGCCATTTATGAGCCTTCTGCAAATGCAGAAAGCACCATAAGATCAACAGAAAATATTGTTGATAATAATAAAATTGTGGGTGTAAAAGTAACATCTGTAGTGAACGGACAAGAAATAATTGATTATGTATTGTCTAATGATGATGATAATGTTGCTGTTAATTTAGCCAATTTAAATATTGCTTTTACTGGAAGATTTGGAGTGGTGAGAACCATTTCAAAAACAAACACAACAGACGTTTCCTTGTATATTGGTAAAGGAACTCAACTTACTTTTTTAGACAATACTATCAACGCAGATACAGAGGGTAAAGCATTTTCAACCTATAGATTAGGGTATTCCTTATCTGTTTCAGACCCATCTTTTCAGAATAGTATTTCAATTTACCCAAATCCAACAAAAGGAAATTTAAATATTAGAGTACCAAAATTAATACTGAATGAAATAGATGTAAAAATTTATAACATTCAAGGAAAGTTGATAAAATCGAATGTAGAAAAAGTGAAAAATGGAAATATAAATCTTATTATTTCTTCCATAGCTAAAGGTGTTTATTTTATCAAACTAAATTTAGAGAAACCTATTTTTCTAAAGTTTATTAAAAATTAGTAAACTCACAAAAAAAATAAATGGAAGTAAAGAATAAAAATCATTTTAAATTTAAGCTAATTCTCTTAACTCTTGTAGTTTTAGAAATAGTAGGATGTTACTATGCCTATTATACTTTGGGTGAGGTGAAACAGTTCTTTTGTTTTTTAATTTTATTTTTAAATATAATTCCAATATTACTCTATTTTTTTAGAAAAAAAACGATCTCTTTAGTACTTGGGGTTGTAATTGGTTTACTATTAATTCCTTACCACGCTTTTTTACTTTTTCAATGGCGAGAATTAAATAGAGAATCATCGATGATAATCGAATATATTTATTCTTTCCAAAAAGATAAAGGAGAATTTCCAAACAATATTTCTGGTTATGAATTTGAAAATAGAAGATTATCTGATAACTTTTCTTACAGAATAAATTCTAAAGGCTTTGGGTTACATTATTATGTGGGAACTGAAGGCACTACTCATTTCTATTATTATAATGTTGGGAAATGGGAATATTATCCAGATTAATAATAAAATCAATTCAAAACTAAAAAAAATGAAATTCAGTAAACTATTATTTTATTCAGTAATTTCTGTATTGATAAGTTGCAATTCATCACAAAAAGAAATTTCTAAGGATGATAGATCTCCATCAATTCAAGAATTAAGTACTAATTTTAAAAATCCAGCCAAAGAATATCATCCAGAAACTTGGTTTCATTTAAACGGAAATAATATTAGTAAAGAAGGTTTAAAACTCGATTTACAAGCCATAAAAGATGCAGGTTTACAAGGCATTCATTTATTTAATAAATCTGGTCGTGCTTTTCCAAACGTAAAACCTGTTAAAATTTTATCTCCAGAATGGGAGGAATTAATTCGTTTTGCTGCGGATGAATGCAAACGATTAGGATTAAAATTTACGATGCAAAATTGTCCTGGTTGGTCTATGACTGGTGGTCCTTGGGTGCCTGCTGAAGAAGCGCAAAGAGAATTGGTAGAAACTGTTTATCATATTTCTGGAGGAAAAAATGTTGAAAAAGTATTAGAAATTGATTCTTTGTACTTTACCAAAGATTACAATTATAAAGATGTACAGGTTTTAGCTTTTCCAACCGTAGAAGGTGATGATTCAGAACCTCACAATCCTTCAAAAATTGAAACAAATAATAATTTAGTTCCTTGGGCAGACATTTTTAATCCCGATTCAAAACTAATTGTAACCCGCAAAACAACGCATTTAGACAAACCTCTTAAAGACTACAGAAAACAAGGAATTTCTCAAGAAAAGAAAGAAACTTGGGTAAAAACTACGTTTGATAAAGAGACAATTATACGTACAATTGTTTTTCCACAAGTACGTCATATGATATTAAATACACAATATCCAAAAATAGAGGTTGCTATAAAAGTAGAAGCGTTGTTAAATGGAAAATTCACAGAAATTACCACTGTAAATTTTCCTGATGCCAATTGGAATGACAGAAGAAAACACTTAACACTTGCCATTCCAGAAACGAGTGCAAAAACCTTCAAATTTACATTTCAAGGAGCACATTCTATTTCCCCAGAATTTATCAGATTAAGTGCTAAACCAAAATTGCACAATCACGAAGCAAAAGCAGCAAAGGTGTTACGTCGTTTAGAAAAAGAGGTAGATTATGAGTATGCTGAAAACACGATTATTAAATCCAACTCAATTCTAAATCTAACAGATAAAATGAATTCTAATGGAAAATTGATGTGGAATGCACCTAAAGGAAATTGGACAATTGTTCGTTTTGGACATATTAATATGCGATTGACAAACAAGCCTGCTGTTCCTGAAGCTACAGGTTGGGAATCTAGCAAATTAGATAAAATAGCCATAGAAAATCATTTAAAAAATGGAATGATTGGTAATTTAATGAAAGATGGTGGCCCAATTAGTGATGGGAAATTACACGGTTTGTTAATTGATAGTTGGGAAAGCCACGTACCCACTTGGACCATGAATTCAGATGATTTGTTTAAAGAATTTGAAACAAGAAGAGGTTATTCTATGAAAACCTTTTTACCTGCTACAATGGGTTACATTGTAGAAAATAAACAAACTACGACTAAGTTTTTAAGAGATCTGCGTCAAACTATGGACGATGTTTTTATCGATAACTTTTTCAAACATTTTGCTACAGTTGCGCACGAAATGGGCGCAGACGTTTATACAGAAGGTGCAGGAGGAGAAGTGTTGCCTATAGATCCAATGCGTTATTATGGTGTTAGCGATATTCCAATGACAGAATTTTGGTATCCAAAAGCGCCTTCTGCACAAAACGAATATGCCAAACCAATTTACAATGCTGCGTCAGCAGTGCATTTATATAACAAACCAAAATTGGCTGCAGAAGCTTGTACACAAGTGGGTGTGAAATGGAATGAACATCCTTTTTCGGTAAAATATTTAATCGATTACAATTTTGCAAAAGGTGTCAATCATTTAGTGTTTCACACTTTTTCGCATACACCACAAACAGATGTTTTTCCAGGATCTAGTTTTGGTGGAAATATTGGTTTTCCTTTAGTTCGCGAGCAAACTTGGTGGAAATATATGCCTGAATGGATTGAATATTTATCTAGAAACCAATACGTTTTGCAGCAGGGAGAATACGTTGCTGATGTGTTACGCTATTATGGGGACGATTTTGATAGACCTCCTTTTGATTTAGATGCGTTTCCAAAAGGATACAAATTTGATTATTTAAACGAAGAAATTCTACAAGAAAAACTAAGTGTTAAAGATGGTAAAATTCACGTTGAAAATGGAGGGGATTATAGAATCATTACTTTAAGAGATTCAGAAAATATACTATTATCAACCTTAAAAAAGGTAAAAGAATTAGTATTAAATGGTGCTGTTGTTTTAGGCGATAAACCTAAAGATTCTCCAAGTTTAATGGATGATTCAACTGATTTAGATGAATTAAAATCAATTTCTAATGAGTTGTGGGGAAACACTAAAAATGGTGTAAAACAAGTTGGTAAAGGAAAAGTATATTGGGGTAAAACTCTTGATGCGGTTTTAAAAGAAGAAAACATTACAAAAGATGTAATTGTACCCGAAAATTTAAATATCAATTGGATTCATAGAGAAACCAAAGACGCACACATTTATTTTGTAGCCTCTAAAGATGATGACCCTGTAGATGTAGCTTTAAGTTTTAGAATTGAGAATACATCTCCACAAATTTGGGATGCTTTTACAGGAAATCAGCAGGAAGCGAAAATCTGGAAAAACGAAAATAATAGAACGAATGTTGCGATTTCTTTACCTAAAAACGGAAGTAAAATAATTGTATTTTCTAAAAGTGATGCAAAACCATTTGCAGAAAAAGTGACCTTAAATGATAATACAATTTTAGATACCAAAACAGGCTGGTATCAAATTCATAAGACCAATAATTATCCAGCACTATCTTGGAATAACTATGAGTTTACAGCGTCTACTTCTGGAGATTATATTTTTCACCAAAAAGGGAAAAAAAATCAAAAAACAGTGCTTCTAAAAAAACGATCATTACAAAACGACTGGAAGTTAACTTTTGAGAAAGGATGGGATGCTCCAAAAACTATTGAGATTGATGAATTAAAATCGTTAACGGAGTTAGAAAACGATGCTGTAAAACATTATTCAGGTACAATAACTTATACCAAAACTTTTGATGTAAAAGAAACAGGAAAATCCTCAATTTTAGATTTAGGCGAAGTTGCAAATATTGCAGAGGTTTGGCTAAATGGAAAAAAAGTAGGTACAAAATGGGCACCTCCTTTTCAGTTTGATATCACAAACGAAATTAAAGTTGGAAAAAATCAATTGGAAATTAAAGTAACTAACACGTGGAGAAATCAGTTGATTTTTGACATTAAAAGACCAAAAAATGCTAAAAAAACTTGGACCACATCAGGCCCTAGAAAAAATGAAGTAACATTAGAAAAATCAGGATTAGTAGGCTCTGTTGTATTAAAATTGATTTTCTAATAAAAATAATATTGCTATTCAGGATAGTTCAGGATACTTTTATCAAGTAAATTTCATTATTTTATAAACTTGTTTTTTAAGAAATGAATAGTTTAATCTCAATAGAATTATGAAAAAAAATACTTTGAAATCAATATTGTTTTTGGTTTTTACATTTTGTTCTTTATCTATAATAGGTCAAGGTGTTTTACCTTCAAATGGCGTTTTTAGATTACAAAATGTAGCTACAGGAAAATTTTTAACATCTTCAAATACAAGTGCAACTGCCGTTTCTATGTCCGATTCAGGTGAAACTGTAAATACACATTTTAAATTTGTAAAAAGTGGAGATTTTTATAATATTGATAGTGAAATTTTAGGAATATTGCGTGCACCAGGTGCTGGGGGTCCAGGAGGAGCTTTTGTAGTAGTAAGTACAACGAAATCTTCGCCAGCAAGTGACACTGATAAAACTTGGAAAATAACGCATAATGATTCAAATGATACCTATAGATTTGGTTCGAGAACAACAGGTAGATTTATGTATCATGAAGAAAACGGAACAGTAACTCATGCTGTTGCTTCTGATACTGATGATAGAAGTAATTGGAAACTAGTTCTTTATGTACAAACTCCTGTAGTGATTGCTTCTGACGAAGATACAAGTTCAGATATAAGTTGTTCAGATGAATTTCGAAATGCAACTAGAACATCTTCAGATTTAGCTAACCGTGTAAATGTGGGAACTATTGACGATAGAAGTTGCTATTCAGATTATTCAGAAAGTAATGTTAACGATAAAACTTGGGGTGTCTACAATATTACAGATGATTCTAATCATATAGATACAAATGGTTTACAACCAAGAATTGAGCGTTCTTTGCCAAGATCTGGAGAAACGGGCGTTGGGAGTTATGCAAGATTCACTGGAACTCTTAGAATATTAGAAGTAGGAGATACAGGTTCTTTTAGTTCAAGTGGAAGTTATCTAGCACAAGCAAAAGGGAAACACTCTGGAGGAGGAGGTTCTAATGATCCTGCAATTCTTTTATATAGGGCACATGCTGTTTATGGAAATGGTATTAATGCAGGCAAGCAAGTTGCATTCGATATTTATGCTGAACGTATTTTAGAACGTGGAGGAGAAGGTAGTGGAAGAGAAGTTGTTTTTTTAAAGCGAGTAAATAAAAATGAAGAGGTAACTTTTGAATTGGAAGTAGGTTTTAGACAAGATCCTAATGATGCTTCAAAAAAGATTCATTATTGTGATGCGGTAATTGGGGGTGAAGCTTTTAATTATAATATCCCAGAACCTGAGAAAGGTTTAGAGTCTGGTATTAGATATGGTGCATACAGAGTAAGAAGTGGTAGGGCTCAATTTAGATGGGCAAATACTACATATCAGAAAGTTGAAGTTGAAGATACTAGTGATGATTTTACTCCATCTGACGATGTTTTTAGGTTAAAAAATGTTGCTACCGGAAAATTTTTAACAGATGCCGGTTCAAGTGCAACAGCTGTAACAATGACAGATTCAGGAGAACCTACAAACACGCATTGGACTTTTGTGCAAAGTGGATCTTATTATAATATTGATAGTGAAACTTTAGGAATATTGCGTGCACCTGGTGCTGGAGGACCAGGAGGACCTTACGTAATAGTTAGTACAACTAAATCTGCACCAGCTAGTGATGCAGATAAAACGTGGACAATCTATCATAACAAATCAGAAGACACTTATAGGTTTGAGTCAAGAACAGCAGGCAGATTTTTATATCATAATGCAGATGGAACTGTAACCCATTCTATTGCATCTTCAGACGATGATAGAAGTAAATGGAAGGCTATTCCAACTAGTGAATCTTTAAGTGTGTCAGATAATGTTTTGAATACAGCTTCTTTAAGCGTGTATCCAAATCCTACAAAAGGTAATTTTAAAATTAAGTTAAACAATATTGAAAATGCATCAATAACAATATATAATATTTTAGGTAAAATGATCTATCAAAAATCTAATGTTAAAGAAAGTTTAGAGATAAGGAATAACAATAGATTTGAAACTGGAGTATATTTAATAAAAGTTATAGATAATAACAAAAAAGTATACAATAATAGATTGATTATTAATTAATCTTCACATAATTGTAATTAAAACTCAGAAGAAATTCTGAGTTTTTTTATGTTTAATGTTTTTTTTCTGCAGGATACCTCAGGATGCTTTTTTTTATCAAAATTTATAAATTTATAACTTTGTAAATTGATACTAAATCTTCTAGTAATTATGATTACCAGTACTAAATTAAAACCTAACCAAAAAAGCATTTTATTTTTAATGCTTTTATATGTCTTTCTATTAATACCAAACAAAGTTTCTGCACAAGTAACTTTTTTAGAAAATTCAAAAATAACAGATAAAGCATTTTATTTTTGGAAAGCAGATGACCCAAAACCATACCATTATGGAGCAAGTATAAACCCACATGGTAATTGTATGAAAGTATCAAATGGCTTTGTATTCTATACTTGGTATAGAGGAGGTTGGGCAGACCGTACTTTAATGATTTCAAGAAAAAAAATTGGAGAAGGTGCATGGGTACATGTAGCATTACCAGCAAAGTTAAGTTTGGTGGGGGGTAAAGGAGATACCCATTTAACAACAAATGTAGGTGTTTCACCTATAGATGGTACTGTACATCTAATGTTTGATCACCATAATGAAGATTTAAACTATATAAGGTCTAAGAAAAATATTGCTTATGGTCCTGATAATGATTTTACAGCAGCAAACTTTTTACCTCAGCAAAATTATTTAATTCCTGGAAAAAAGATAACTAGTGTAACTTACCCAGATTTATTTAACAATGACAAAGGCGAAATGTATTTTGAAAGAAGATTAGGTTCTGCAGTTGGTGGAGACATTATTATGACTTATTATAATGGAAATACTTGGTCTCCTGAAACGACTATCATTAGAGGTAGAGGTGCATCAGTTTCTCAAGGAGAAAGACACTTTGCTTATGGAAGTGCTCATTTTATTAATGGTAAATTTTATTATGCATATTCACCACGTTGGGCAGAATCACCGACAACATTAAATGAAGGTGTTCATCTAATGGAATTAGGTGAAAGAATGAACAATAAAGCAACTACTGTAGATGGTAAGAGTTATGATTTACCTATTACAGATCACGCACCGTTTTTAATAGCAGATCCTCGTAGTGTACCAGATAAAGCAGGTTGGGCAGGTGGGCCTCAAGTGGCTATTTCACCAAAGAATGATATATATATGTATCAAAAACCTAAAAATACAAATCCTTATAATTATCTTAAGAAAGATGGTGAAACCGAATTTAAGGAAGATAGAAATAAAGGCTCTTTAGGTATATTTTATGGTAAACGAATGTATAAATTTAATATTTCTGGAGGTAATTTCATAGTAACTAGTGCTTTGGCAGGCACTTATACTTGGCGTGAGGACTTTAGAAAAAGTATTGGCTTAAGTGTAAAAAAGAGTTTAACAATAATGAATGATGGAATTATTGCTGTTGTTTTTAGTGAAGTAAAAAATAGCGCAGAAGTTCCTGTACATTGTTTTGTGTTTAAATTAGAAAAAGAAGAATATACACCACAAACCATAAGTTTTAATGCTTTAGGAGAAAAAACAGAAGGAGATGCTGATTTTACATTAAATGCTTCTTCAAGTTCTAGTCTTCCAGTTTCATTCGAATCATCAAATACAAATATTGCACGTATTGTAGATGGGAATAAAGTAAAAATTATGGGAGTAGGTTCTTGTAACATTGTTGCAAGTCAAAAAGGTGATGGTACTTATGATAATGCACCAGAAGTTTCACAAACCTTAGTGGTAAATGCAAATGCATCGAAATCTAATCAAACTATTAATTTTAGTTTGGCTACAACTAATTATGTTTGGGGAAGTGCTGATGAAATTTTGAATGCCACTGCTAGTTCAGGCTTACCAGTAATTTATGAAAGTACTGACACAGAAGTTGCAGTTATTGTGGATGGTAAATTGCAAGTGAAACGTGCAGGAAAAACTACCATTAATGCATTGCAGCTTGGTAATGAAACCTATAATGCAGCTCCAATTGTAGGATATCAATTATTAGTACCAAAACGTAAGCAAGAAATTACTTTTCAAAATATTCCATCGGTAACCTCAGGAGATCCTGCTTTTAGTTTGGTGGCAACAAGTAATAACCCTGATGCTCAACTAAGATTTGTAGCTCCTAATAACCAGGTAGTTATTGTTTGGAGTAATAATGTAAGACATGCTTTAGGTGCAGGAACAGCAACGATAACAGTTTCAGATACTGGGAATGAGTATTTTACGGCTGCTCAAGCTTCAAAAACCATTACAGTTAAAGCCAAAACACATCAAATTCCAGTAGAAATTGAAGCTGAACATTATACCTCAAAAAGTGGAGTAAATGTTACTAGATGGAGTAATTCGGTGTTTTATTTAAATTCTTGGGAAACAAATGATTATGCAGAGTATACTATTAACGTACCAGAAGATGGTGATTATCCATTAGAAATTTTTGCTGCAACTCCTGCAACTGGGAAAAAGTTAAAAATAATGAAAGGCTCTACGCTACTAAAATCTATTACGCTTAATAAAACTCCAAATTTAACGAGGTTTTTATCTACAAAAACAACAATTACACTTCAAAAAGGAGTACAAAAAATTAGAGTTGTAGGAGAAGTAGGTGGTTTTAACTTCGATCGTATGGTAATAGGTAATGCTACTAGTGGCGGCGGAGGTTCAGATAATATTTTCTGGTTTAGAAATGTCGCAACAGGTAAATTTTTAGGAGAAGGAACATCTAGTGCGCAACCTGTTGTAATGCATGATGCAACTGGTAATAAGTCTAGACAGTGGCAAATAATAGAAGTCTCTGGAACAAACTTTATTAATATAGATAATATGGAAAGTGGTATTATACGTGCTACAGGTGCAGGTTTTGCAACGGGTGCTTATCTTGTGGTGAGTACAACAAAAGCTCCACCTGCTACAGATGGAGATAAAGTTTGGACATCACATTATAATGAAACAGACAAAACATATCGTTTTGAAGCGGGTACAACTGGACGTTTTTTATATCATGATGAAAATGGAAGTGTAATTACTAAAGCTGTTGATGAAACAGATGCAAGAAGTAAGTGGCAAGTATTACCAACAAGTCAACCATTAAGTGTTTCAAATGAAGAATTGCTTAAAACTTATATAAGAGTGTATCCAAATCCTGCAAAGGATAATTTTACTTTAAAATTTCAAAATATTAATAATGCAAAAATTGAAATTTATAATATGTTAGGTAAAGTAGTATATAAAAACGCTACGAATAATGGTATTATTGAAGTTAAATCAGGTCATAATTTATCATCAGGAGTGTATTTCGTCAAGGCTTTAGCAGAAAATAATAAAGTATATCAAACTAAACTAATTATCAAATAAAAAAAGGTTTAGAGTTTACATAAGCCAGAGGAATAAATTTCTTCTGGCTTTTTTATTTTTATGAATCAGGATGAAACAGGATAGATTTTTAACAAAATCTTCATAATTTCAAACTTTAAAATAGAATTTAAATGAAAAGACGAAACTTTTTGCAACTATCAGCAATAGCAGGTGTAGGTTTGTCATTACCAATGTCAGGTTTTTTAAATGCTTGTACTAACCATCCAGAACACTCTCTGGAATTTAAAAATTTAATTTCGGGTCTTTTAAAAGATTGGACTGATGGTATGCTAAAAGTACAAATCAATAATCCATCAAATATAGATGAACATGGTGCTTTAGGGTGCCCTTCTTGTTCTCATATTCACGGACGTTGTATGGATGCTGTTTACCCTTTTTTATATATGGCAGATAAAACAGGAGATCCAAAATATGTTGAAGGAGCAAAATTAGTAATGCTTTGGGCAGAAAATAATGTTTCTCAAGAAAATGGAGCTTGGACGGTAATTAAAAATCCAAAATCTTGGAAAGGAATTACTGTATTTGGTGCCATTGCTTTAGCAGAAGCATTGTATTATCATGGACATGTTTTAGATGATGAAACTCGAGCGGCTTGGACCAAACGTTTAGAAAAAGCAGGACAATATATTTATAATACGTTTACCATTGATTTTACCAATATCAATTACCCAGGAACCGCTGTTTACGGTTTAAATCTAATTGGTAATGTTGTAAAAAGAGATGATTTTAAAGCGAAGAGTAAAAAATTAGCTAAAGAAGTAAAAGTTTACTTTACAGCAAATGAAGGTTTGTTATTTGGGGAATGTAAAAAGAGTTCAAGTAAATTAAGTGAAAAAGGATTGCATGGAGTAGATTTAGGTTATAATGTAGAAGAAACGCTGAATAGTTTAGTCATGTATGCGCTTAAAGAAAAAGACGAAGAGCTATTACTAATTCTTACAAAATCGTTAAACAGTCATTTAGAATTTATGTTACCAGATGGAGCTTGGGACAACAGTTGGGGTAACAGAATGTATAAATGGAGTTATTGGGGAAGTAGAACTTGCGATGGTAGCCAACCTGCATTTGGAATGATGGCGCACATCAATCCTGTATTTGGAACTGCTGCTGTAAAAAATACAGAATTACTACAACGTTGTACTGCAGATGGATTAATTCACGGTGGTCCAGGTTTTATTGAAGCAGGAATTCCACCTTGTGTGCATCACACATTTACGCATGCTAAACCTTTGGCAGCTTTACTAGATCATTGGGGTCATTTACCAGAAATTAATTCAAATACTAATCTTCCTAGAACTACAGCAGATGGCGTAAAACACTTTAAAGATTTAGATGTTTTTCTTTTTGCGAGAGGAGACTGGAGAGGAACTGTAAGTGCTTATGATGCAGAATACCACTATAAATACGATTTCCGTCAAGCTTCAGGAGGTGCCTTAGGTGTTTTATATCATAATAAAGTAGGTTTATTGTGTGCTGCAAGTATGGCAGAATATCACATGGTAGAGAAAAATAATCAACAACTGCAACCCGGAAAAGATATTTGTTTAACACCTAGAGTTGAGGTTTTTAAAGATACTATTTGGTACACAAACTTATATGATTTACCAGTAACTATTGCTTCTAAAGACGAAAATGGAACTGTTGAATTGGTAGCAAATACAAAGTTGAAAAATGTAGACAGAAAAGAAATTACAGGTACTGCTTCTGCGTTTGATATTGTTTATAATTGTAATATAGAGAGAGTAGAAATAAGAGTAAATACAAAACAAGATATTGCAGAGCAAACCGCTTTTGTATTACCAATCGTTTCACCTTCAAGCGAAGTTGTAACAAATATTAATAAAAATGAAATTACGATTCATAAACCTGAAGGATTGGTAACTATTAAAGCTAATGCTCCAATTAAAGTGAAAGAAATTTCAGGAAAAAGAACTTTTAATATGGTGCCAGGAGTTGAGGCTTTGCCTTTAGAAGTTTATTTTGAAGAAGGAACAAAAAGTTTAGAAATAACAGTTCAAGTTAGTTAATGCTAGCTTTAGAGTTTCTAAATATACCAGGAGCCAATCCTGTTTTTCTTTTAAAGAGTCGATTAAAATAAACATCTGATTCAAAACCCAATTCGAAAGCAATTTCTTTTTGAGACTTGTCAGTATTTAATAATAATTCTTTTGATTTTTCAATCTTAAGTAGTAAGTAATATTGTAATGGTGAGACACCAGTTTGTTTTTTAAAATCTATTCTAAATTTAGAATAACTCACTTTTAAATCAGAAGCAATTTCTTTTAAATTAATAGTTGTATTTATGTTTTTGTACATTACACTTTTTGCAGAAGAAACCATAGAATTTATGTGATCTATATTGTTCCCAGCACTTTTAATATTGTGTAATTCTGCCATCAATTGAAGACAAACTCCAGAAGCCAAATGTTGATAACCATAAGGGGTTTCATCAAATAATTTAAAAAGAGTATTAAAATAATGTAAGATAGAAGGCTTGTTACATTTAGAAATAATAGGGCTTTGAGCATTAAAAAAACCGTTATTTAAAAATTGATTGGCTATTTCTCCAGAAAAACCCACCCAACGTTCAGTCCAGCCGGTTTTTTTGTTAGGTTTATATCTGTGCCAAATCCCTGGAAATAGTAAAAAAACATCACCATCAGTAACTTTTAATTTTCCTGTTGCTTTGCTTTCAAGAACTCCTTCGCCTTTTGTAATTAAGACAATATGGAATTCATTTAATATTCTTCCATTTTTCCAAGTAAAAAGATATTGATCTGGATGATCTAAAGCAGGATATTCGGCGTCTTTTTTTATAACATTTCGTCCTAGATTGTTAATGTAAAACCCCCAATTTTTGTCTTTATCAGATGTAATTAAATATTTTCTGTAGGTATTATTCATATCATTTTGTGTAACTAATATATCAAATTGTCAATTGATAATACCATAATTATCTTAGAAATTTACAATCAACAACAATTAACTATTAATCTTGGCTTTACATCAGTATTATACAGGATAGTGAAATAGAAGATTAAACCTACATTTATAGAATACTTGGTATAATACTGATGTAATGTTTAGCTATAATACTATGAAAACTCAAAAATCTAAAAAAAACAGATTTAAAATTATAATTTCTTTAGTTATCCTGATTATAGTGTTTACACTTTTAAGTTGTGAATCATTATCAGTCATAAAAATCGAAGAATTAAAAACAGAATATCGTTCTAACCCTTTAGGTTTAGATAATACATTACCTAGACTAAGTTGGCAATTAGTAGATAAAACAAATGTTCGAGGTCAAAAACAAACTGCTTATCAAATTTTGGTAGCAAGTACTTTAGAAAATTTATCCAATAATATTGGAGATGTTTGGAATTCTGGAAAAATAACCTCAAATGAGTCAGTAAATATAAAATATGATGGCAGTGATTTACAATCAGCACAACAGTATTTTTGGAAAGTAAAGGTTTGGGATACATTAAATAAAAGTTCTCAATGGAGTAAAATCGCAAATTTTTCTATGGGATTACTAAAACAATCTGATTGGAAAGGAGAGTGGATTTACAAAAAAGGTCAGAACAAAAAAGAGCACAATTGGTATAGAAAGAATTTTTCATTAGAAGAAAACCCACAATCAGGTTTTATTAGTGTGGCTTCTTTTGGTTACCACGAAGTTTACGTTAATGGTGAAAAAGTTAGTAATGCTGTTATGAATCCTGTTTATTCATTCTTAAAAAAAAGACTTCCATATTTAACTTATGATATAAAAAAATTCCTCAAAAAGGGAGATAATGTAATAGGTATTTGGCATGCAGCAGGTTGGGCAAGATGGGGAAGAGTTAAAGCTTATTATGATGCGCCTTTTGTGTTTAAAGCACAGGCTGATATTAATTTAATAGATAAAAATATACTGTTAAAAACAGATGCTTCTTGGAAGTGTAAAAAAAGTTTTAGCTCATATATTGGACCTTGGGATATTTTAGATTTTGGGGGAGAAATTATTGATGAACGTTTAAGAGAAGATAATTGGAATACATCAGATTATGACGACTCTAATTGGGAAAATGCAGTTGTTTTTGACAATGACAAAGCTCAAGAAGTTGGAGTTGCCAATATAAACCTTGGCCCAAAAGGAGCAGTTGTAGTACCCAGTACAGATGCAAGTCATCCAACTAGTAGAATTACTGCTGCCTTAAGTGCTCAAATAGTAGAGCCACAAGTAAAGTTTAGGGAGGTTATTCCTATTGATGTTTATAAGAATCAAGATGACGATTATGTAATTGATATGGGTGAAAATTACACAGGGTATTTTGAAATGAACCTTTTTAATGGAAAAGCAGGAGATACCATTACTTTTAAAATTGCTGACCATAAAGAAGTTGTATCCTCTTGGAACCAACAAAGCAAGTATGTTTTTGATAAAACTGGAAAAGGGCATTTTACCAATCGTTTTAATTTGGCAGGAGGAAGATGGGTAACAGTTAGTGGTATCAATTATAAACCAGAATTGAAAGATATTAAAGGCTATGTAATTACTAATAATCGTAAGCAAATTAGTCAGTTTGAAAGCTCTAGTAAATTATTAAATCAAATTTATCAGGTAAATTTAAATACCTATATCGCCAATACTATTGATGGTATATTGGTAGATTGTCCTCATAGAGAACGCCGTGGTTGGGGAGAGGTTACCGTAGCAGCTATGTATGGAGATGCACTACCAAATTTTGAAAGTGGGGCGTATATGACGCAGTACGCACAATTTATGCAAGACGCACAAGCTGAAGATGGTAAGATGAGAGCGGTAATTAATGGTGATGATTTTGAGTTTTTAATGTGGATGGCAAACAGCCCAATTACCATTTGGGAAACCTACAGAATGTTAGGCGATAAAAAACTGTTGGAAAACCATTATCCAACGCTACAAAAATGGATGCATTGGTTATACGAGCATTCAGATTATGAAACGGGAGGCGCACTAAAAATTGGTACACGAGGTTCTTTAGAATTTCCTGGTTTGGGAGATTGGTGCACACCTAGAGGTAATTTTTGGACATCAAGTAACTCGCCAGAATCGGCGCATTTTAACAACTGTGTATATGCATTTATGTTAGAAAATGCCCTCAATATTGCAAAGACTTTAAACAAAACAGAAGATGCTGAGGTTTTTAAAAAACGCTTAGACGTCCAACGAAAAGCTACTCATAAAAATATTTATGATGCTAGTACAGGAAAATATGGTAAAGGACATCAAGTAAATCAGGCTTTTGCGCTAATTTCTGGAGTAACTCCGGATGCTGAAAAACAAAAAGTATACAATAATCTAGTAGATCAAGTTTTATATAAATTTCCATATTACGATACAGGTAGTTCTGGTCAGGCATTATACACGCGTTATTTTACAGAATATGGAGAACGTATGGATTTAATTTATGAGCTTCTAAAAGATAAACGTCACCCTAGTTATGGATATTTTATAGAACAAGGTAAAACCGTATGGCCAGAGCGTTGGTCTGCAATTGGTAATAGTCAAATTCATACCTGTTATACAGGTATTGGTGGTTATTTTATAAAAGGTTTTGCGGGAATTCGACCAGATCCATTAAAGTTAGGAATGCAACACTTTATAGTAAAACCATCACCAGTGAGGGATTTAACTTTTGCAAATACAAGTTACCAATCTATGTACGGAAACATTGTGGTGAACTGGAAAAAAGAAAAGGAAAATGCAACTTATTATATCGAAGTTCCTGTAAATACTTCAGCCAAAATATACATTCCTGCTAAAGAAAGTAAACATGTTTTTGAAGGTGAAATCATTGCAGAAGATGTTGAGAATATCAAATACTTAGGGACCGAAAAAAGTGATGCAGTGGGTAATTACGTAATTTATAATGTAGGTTCTGGTGTTTATAATTTTAAAGTAAATGAATTACCAAAAGTAACTTATCCAGGTCCTATTAATAAACCCGATAACTTAGCATTAATAGGTCGCATGAATGCATCTTCCATGACCATTCAATCAGAAAAACTTCCTGTTTTTGAAGCTTTCAGAGCCAATGATACAAATAAGGAAACTCAATGGAAAGCAAATACAACTTTAAACGAATGGCTAGAAATAGAGTGGTTTAAACCGCAAACATTTAATAGAGTAGTTCTTCAAGAAAAAGGAGATTATATTTCGAAATATAAGATTCAATATTTTGAAAATGGTGTATGGAAAGATATTGTTAGCGGAACTTACTGCGGAGCCAATAAGTCTCATGATTTTAAAGCAATTACAACATCGAAATGTAGATTGTTTATAGCAGATGCAAAGAAAAAACCAATGATTTCTGAATTTGAAATTTATAAAAGATAAATTGAAAATACTAAAACTAAACAATATTAAATGAAATTTCAACTATTTTTAATAACCCTACTTTTTTTAATAGTACCACCTTTAAAAACTTTTGGGCAATCCAAAGGAAATAATATTGATTGGGATAAAGCAAAATGGATAGGTTACACAGAAGACAATCGTTTAGAAAAGTGGGCAGCTAGAGATTTGATGAGAAATCAGCCACCCATGGATATTAATACATGGCAACCCACCGAAAAAGAACTTAAAGTAGTTAGACGTAAAACATATCCATCAGTACTTTTAAGAAAGTCGTTTTTTATTGAAAAAGATATTTCTTCTGCTGAAGTTGCTATTTGTGGTTTAGGACTTTACGAATTATACCTTAATGGAAGTAAGGTTGGAGACAGAGTTCTTGATCCTGCGCAAACTTCCTATGAAAAACGTGCTTTTTTTGTCCGTCATGACGTTACAAATATGCTTAAAGAAAAAAACAGTCTCGGAATCATGCTAGGTAATGGTTTTTATGGACAAAATATGGCCTTTTCACCAAGACTTGCTTATGGTAAACCTCTTTCCATTATGGTTTTAAATATCGATTATGCAGATGGTACGAAAGAAAGTATTGTAACTGATGAAAGTTGGAAAGCACATAATAGCCCTATTCTTTTTGATAATATTTATCATGGTGAAACCTATGATGCTAGAAAAGAAATCAAAAATTGGTCAAGTTTTGATTACAATGATACTTCTTGGGGTAGTGCTGAATTGATGAAAGCACCTACCAAAAATTTATTGGAGCAGCAATTAGAACCCATGAAAAAGGTTAGAGAAATTTCTCCAATAGCAATACTTCCAGCAGAAAAAGGATGGATAATTGATATGGGGCAAAACATGACAGGTTGGTTGCAAATAAATGTTGAAGAAAAAGAAGGCACAGAAGTTAAAATGCGTTTTTCAGAACATTTAATGCCAGATAAACGAAATATTGACCCTGCATCTACAGGAATTCATGTTACAGGTAATACGCAAACAGATGTTTATATTTGTAAAGGGGGTGGTGTTGAAACTTGGGAACCACGTTTTACTTACCATGGTTTTCAATATGTACAAATAGAAGGGTTAAAAAATAAGCCTAAACTAGATCAATTTAAAGGATGGTTAGTGCGTTCGGATGTAGAAAGAATAGGTACTTTTAAATGTTCTGATGACCTTATCAATAGTTTTTATAATGTGTCTATGCAAACCATAGAAGATAATCTTCAAGGATTATTGAGCGATTGCCCTCATCGAGAACGTTGTGCGTGGATGGGAGATGCTTATATTGTTGCCGAAGCTGCAAGTTTTAATTTTAACTTGAAAGGTTTATGGCAAAAAACTGCAGATGATATAGAAACAGTTTTGGGTATCTCTAAGGCTCATTTTAAAGATACTTTTCCATATGATTCACGGGCTCCTTCTAATGTTTCCGTTGGAAAGCGATTAAACCTGCAGGCTAGACCCGATTGGGGAGCTGCTACGGTAATGATTCCCTACTTTTCATATATCTATTATGGAGATACAACCATTGTAAAAAAGTCATGGAACATGATGGAAGGTTGGATGGCATACCTAGATGAAAAAGTACAAGAAGATGGAGTTATAAATGGCGGATATGGAGACTGGTGTCCTCCAGGAGGAAACGTAAATATGGACACTCCTCCAGCATTAACATCAACAGCATTGTATTATCAGTCATTAATTGCCATGCAAAAAATGGCCATTTTCTTAGGAAGAAAAGTTGATGCTTCAGTTTATAAGCAAAGGGCAAATACTGTAAAAAAGGCATTCAATACTAGATTTTTTAATGAAGAAACAAACTCTTATGGTTCTCAAACAGGAAATACATTTGCGTTGTATGCTAACTTAGTTAATGAAGATAAAAAACAATTGGTTGCCAATAATTTATCTGATCTTATCATGAAAGATAAACATGGTCATTTTAGTACAGGTATCTTTGGTCATCGCCCTTTGTACACAATCTTAAATGGGTACGGGCATAGTAAAGTTACAAAACACTTATGGGAAATTACAGATTATCCTAGTCTAGGTTTTGTTACTAAAGAACACAATTTAACTACTTGGCCAGAACATATAGCTAATTGGGATAAGACAAAGCGTTATCACCGGAATTCATTTAATCATCCTATGAATAGTGGCTTTTCTGCTAGTTTTCACGAAAGTTTAGGAGGTATAATACCGGATGAAGATCACCCAGGATTTCAAAAGTTTTATTTAAAGCCTACTTTTTTAGAAGGATTGGAATGGTGCGAAGTAGGATATAAATCTCCAAAAGGAGAAATTAAAAGTAATTGGAAAAGAAATAAAGGAAAGATAATATGGTCTGTTACTGTTCCAGAAAATTCGGTTGCTTCTATTCAACTACAGATGTATACATCAAAACAAATCAAACTAAATAAAAAAAGAGTTAAAAGTAACACGTTCGAATTGACTTCTGGCGAATATGTAATTACTATCAAATAAAATATGGCAATAATAATGAACTACCGAAATGTGCTTTTAGTGAGTCTATTATTTATTTATTCCTTTGCATATAGTATTGAGGTAAAAGATATAAAATGTAATAATATTATAAACCCATCTGGGGTTATTACTCCATACCCGTTTTTTAGTTGGACATATATTGGGGATGATAAGAGTCCTAAACAAGGCGGATATCGTATTTTGATGGCAACCTCTTTAGAAAAACTTAAATACCCAGACATTTGGGATACAGGACCAACTAGTACATCAAAAATGGGACCTTTTAAATATCGTGGTGCTCCACTAAAAACGGGACAGCGTGTGTATTGGAAGGTAATGGTTTGGGGTAACAATCGAGGCGTTGCTCATAGTGAACCATCTTGGTTTGAAATGGGAGAAATTAAAAATCCAGAAGTAGTATTTCAACCTCATGTATTCCCAAAAAAAGAAAGTGTTTTGCAAATTGAATTAAATATAAGTGACAAAGGGAGAACTTTTGAGGGTATTGGAGGTGTGAGCGCAGGAGCTTCTACTGATTTATTGTATGATTACAAAGACCCAATTCGATCTCAAATATTAGACTATCTTTTTAAACCAAAATTTGGTGCTGGTTTTCAACATTTAAAAGTAGAAATGGGTGGAGGAGAAAACTCAACTTGTGGCTCAGAACCTTCACATGCGATTACACGAGAAGAATTAAAAAATCCAGTATCTCGGGGTTATGAATTTTGGTTAATGAAAGAGGCGAGAAATAGAAACTCTAAGATTATTTTGGAATACCTTCCATGGAGTTTTCCAGCATATTTAAAGCCAAATATTTTCACATCTGAATCTGCAGAATATTTTGTAAGTTATTTAGATGTTGCCAAAAAAGAATGGAACTTAGATATAGATTGGGTAGCAGCGGCCGAAAATGAGAATTATACTAATGGCGATTGGATTGTAAACAATGTTCGCCCGTTGTTAGATGAGCGCGGGTATAAGAATGTGAAAATACAAGGACCTGATGATAATAGTGGAGATTGGAAAATATTTGAAGAATTTGAAAAAGATAATGCTTTTAATAATGTTGTTGAGGCTGTAGGCTATCACTACGTTACTGGTAGAGAGTTTAATGAGAATATGGTAGATGGTCGCGGAAGGCCAACAACCAAAAAAGCAAAAAATAGCGGTAAACCGCTATGGGCAAGTGAAGACTGGAGTTGGACAGGAAAAGATTGGGGAGGCGCAGGAGCTTTAAATTTAGCTCGAATGTATAATAAGTTTTATATACGAGATAGAATTACTAAATCTTTGATATGGGCACCAATAGGGTCTATATATGAATCGGTAACTTGGGATAAAGCTGGTGCTATGAAAGCCAATAGTCCATGGAGTGGTTATTACGAGGTTTGGCCAACCATTTGGGCCACAGCACATACCACTCAGTTTGCCGAACCTTACAATTGGCAGTATTTAAATAATGCTTGTGGCCTTTTTGATAAAAAAACTTATAAAGGAAGTTGTGTAACCTTAAAAGAAAAAGAGAGTTCAAATTGGAGTATGATTATTTGTACTGAAAAGCAAGAAGAAATTGAAATTAAAATAGGAAAAGGATTCTCATTAAGTAAAGTCAATGTTTGGAAGTCGGATGAAAATGAACAATTTATTAAACAAGAATCTTTAATTCCCAAGGATGGTATACTTAGACTTTCATTAAATGCAAAATCTATCTATTCTTTAACTACAACATCTGGACAACAAAAAGGAACATATGTAATTCCAAAGAAAAAAGCATTTCCTTTTCCTTATAAAGAAGATTATGAAGATCGAAAACTCGGTGATTTACCTAAATATCATTCAGACCAAACAGGAAGTTTTGAAATAGCATTAAAAGAAGATGGATCTCATTGTTTAAAACAAATTGTACCAAAACAAGGTTATGATTGGATGCGGATTTATCGACGTTCTAATATTAAACCCAATACACTTGTGGGTGATGTAAACTGGGAAAATTATACCTGTAAAGTAGATGTTTTTATTGATGAAGGTAATGTAGAATTAGGAGGACATGTTAAAGGAAGTTACCTAAAAGGCTACCGTTTTCAAGTTGCAAAAAATGGTAATTGGAAATTAATCTTTGACAAGAAGGTTCTAAAAGAGGGTGTTATTTATAATTTCGATGGAAATCAATGGCATGCCCTTAAACTTACTTTTCAAAACAAAGAAATAGAAGCATTTATTGATGAGGTTTCTGTAGTAAAGCTACCACATAAGAAAACCAAAGGTTATGTAATGTTGGCTAGTACTTATGATGAAAACCTATTTGATAATTTAGAAATAATTAATGAGTAACAGGTATTAACCCAATGAGGTTTAAGCGCTTTGAAGGTAAATAAATAATAACATGAAAACAAAACTATTAATTACTTTAGGTTTGGTATTGACGATTAGCATTGTAAGTTGTAGCAAATCATCTGTTTATATTGAAGATCTACGTTGTGAATATAGAGTTGATCCCTTAGGTATTGATAATATGAGTCCTAGATTGAGTTGGAAGCTCGTTGAAGCTAATCAGACTAGAGGACAAAAACAAACTGCTTATCAAGTTTTAGTAGCAAGTACTTTAGATGCTCTAAATAATAATAAAGGGGATATATGGGATTCTGGAAAAATAGAAAGCAATTCATCTGTCAATAGTACATATGATGGAAAATCGTTAGAATCTGCGAAGCAGTATTTCTGGAAGGTCAAAATTTGGGATGTTTCAGGAGATGTTTCTGCATGGAGTAAACCGGCCATGTTTTCAATGGGATTGCTAAAAGAATCTGATTGGAAAGGTGATTGGATTTTAAAAGAAGACCAGAAAAAAACCGACCATAACTGGTATCGAAAGAACTTTGAATTAGAGGAAGATGCTACTTCAGCGTTTTTATTTGTGGGCTCTTTTGGGTATCATGAAGTTTATGTAAATGGAGAGAAAATCACTGACGATGTAATGAATCCGGTATCGTCTTACATGAAAAAAAGGATTCCATATTTAACATATGAGATTTCAAATAAACTAAAAAAAGGAACTAATGTAATCGCTATTTGGCATGCTGCTGGTTGGGCGCGTTGGAGACGTATTGCAGAGTACAGAAATATTCCTTTTGTATTTAAAGCGCAAGCTGAAATTGAAACTGGTGGAAAACAACTAACTCTAAAATCTGACACAAGTTGGAAAACTAAAAAAAGTTATAGTTCTTATTACGGAGATTGGGATATTTTACGTTTTGGTGGTGAAACTATTGACGACCGAAAAAGAGAAGATAATTGGTGTGCTGCCGATTACGATGATAGCAAATGGGCTTATGCCAGTGTCTACAATCATGAAGTTTTAAACGAAAAAATTGCGAAAGGAAATAACATTAGTTTTGCTCTAAATAGCAATAAGAATAAAAGGGTAAGAGCTAAATACGGTAAAATTACAGCTGTTTTAAGTGCGCAAATAGTAGAACCTCAGGTTAAGTTTAAAGAAATTAAAGCAATTGGGGTAAAGAAAATAGATGACAGCACCTATTGTATTGATTTGGGTGAAAACTACACAGGTTTCTTTGAAATGGATTTATATAACGGAGCTGAAGGTGATTCCATTCTATTTGAAATTAGTGACCAAGAGGGGCAAACATCCTCTTGGAATCAAAAGAGTAAATATATATATGGTAAGTCAGGTAAAGGAACATTTAAAAACAGATTTAATGTTGCTGGCGGAAGATGGGTTACCGTTTATGGATTGAGTTACCAACCTAAAGCAACAGATGCAAAAGGTTATGTGGTAACAAACAACCGTAAGCAAATTAGCAAGTTTGAATCGTCAAGCGAGCAACTCAATAAAATTTATCAGATAAATCTAAATACGTACTTAGCGAATACTATGGATGGTATTTTAGTGGACTGTCCGCATCGTGAACGCCGTGGATGGGGAGAAGTTACTGTAGCTGCTATGTATGGCGATGCCTTGCCAAATTTTGAAAGTGGTGCTTATATGGATCAATATCTTCAATATACTCGTGACGCACAACTGTCTGATGGTCAGATAAGGGGAGTGATTAATGAACAAGACCGTCCGTTTCTGATGTGGAAAGCGAACAATCCATTAACTGTTTGGGAAACGTATAGAATGTTAGGTGATAAAAAAGTACTTGAAGATAACTACGCGTCAATGCAAAAATGGATGCAATGGATGCTAGAACATTCGAATTATGAAACGGGAGGTGCTATCAAAGCAGGAAAACAAGGAGCAAGAGAATTTCCTGGTTTAGGAGATTGGTGTACACCTCGAGGTAATTTTTGGACAAGTAGTAACTCACCAGAAGCATTACATTTTAATAATTGTGCCTATGCATATATGTTGCAATGTGCTTATAATATGGCAAAAGTATTGGGGAAAACTGAAGATGAAAAGGAATTTGCTAATCGATTAAAAGTACAGCAAAAAGCGACTCATGAAATGTCATACAATCCAACAACAGGAAAATATTTGGATGGTATACAAGTGAACCAAGCCTTTGCATTACTAACAGGTGTAACCCCTACGAAAGAAAGAGAAAAAGTTACTGCACAACTTGTAAATAATGTCTTGTATGACTTTCCTTATTACGATACAGGAAGTTCTGGTCAGGCACTATATACAAGATATTTTATTGAATCAGGTGAACGTATGGATTTAATTTATGAATTACTCAGAGACAAGCATCACCCTAGTTATGGTTACTTTTTAGAACAAGGTAAAACCGTTTGGCCAGAACGTTGGTCTGCTATTGGTAACAGTCAAATACATACATGTTATACTGGAATTGGTGGGTATTTTGTCAAAGGTTTTGGTGGAATTCGTCCAAATCCAGAAAGTTTAGGGATGCAAAATATGATCATAAAACCAGCACCTGTTGGTGATTTAACTTATGCAAATACAGAATACCAATCTATGTATGGAAATGTAGTTGTGAATTGGGAAAAAGAAGATAATGGTGCAGCATTTCATATTGAAATTCCTATAAATACAACTGCAAAAGTGTATTTGCCAGCCACGAGTAAAGAGGTTGTAAATGAAAGTGGTGCTGTGGCTGATAAATCTGAAGGTATTACCTTTTTTGGGACAGAAAAGAATAAAGCTGTTGGGAACTATGTTATTTATGATGTTGTTTCAGGGGTTTATGATTTTAAAGTAGATGAATTGCCTGTAACACAATTTCCAAAACCTATTGAAAATCAAAAAAATCTTTCTAAAATAGGAAGGATAAATGCTTCTTCTATGTTTATTAAAACGGAAAAGCTACCAGTTTTTGAGGCATTTAGAGTTAATGATGAAGATGAAGAAACACGATGGTTGGCCACTGAAACTAAAAATCAATATTTAGAAGTAGAGTGGGTAAAACCGCAAACGTTTAATCAGATTATTGTGGATGAATTTGAGAATAACATCACGTCATATAAATTACAATATTGGGAGAATGGTGTATGGAAAGATATTTTAAAAGAGACAAATTGTGGGGTAAATAAAAACCATCAATTTAATGCTGTTAAATCTATAAAATGTAGGTTGTTTATTTTGGATTCGAAACAACCTCCATCGATTAAAGAATTAAAAATTTTTAATAATTAAAAGCAGTCAATCAAGTATTTAATCTAATGAACAAAAAAAATAAAACTAGAATAAAATTAAATTTTTTCATTGTCTTAATCTGTATAACTTCAATAAGTTTTACAAATAGTTCAAACTGGGGAGATGCAAAATGGATTTGGCAACAAGAAGATGGACCAGCAAATAGTTGGGTAGCATTTCGAAAGTCATTCAATCTTAATAAAATACCAAAAGATGTAGTAGCAAAAATTGCAGTAGATACAAAATATTGGCTTTGGATTAATGGTGAAATGGTATTGTTTGAAGGCGGATTAGCAAGAGGTGCTGCACCAGATACCAATTATTATGATGAGGTTGATTTAAAAAGCTATTTAAAAGAAGGAGAAAATACCATCGCTGTTTTGGTTTGGTATTGGGGTAGAACCCGAAAAGTACATGATGACAGTGGAAAAGGAGGACTTTTATTTTATGCTGATTTGGGAGAGGAGCAAATTATTTCTAATGCCGACTGGAAGCTAAAAGTACACCCCGCTTACGATGCCAAAAGTGGAGGAGGAGGAAAAAGTGCAAATAGAGTAAATGCATATAATGTAAAGTTTGATGCCAGAAAAGCTTTGGGAGATTGGTCTAATCAAGCTTGGTACATGAACAATTATAATGATAAAAATTGGGATAAACCTATCATAAAAGGTGATGCCAATGGCAAACCTTGGGGAGCTTTAGTAAAAAGAGCAATTCCTCAATGGAATGACAGAGGTTTGGTAAAATATGAATCTCTTACATTAGAATCTAGCAAAGAGAAGATTAATCTTCCTTTTACAAATACATCAGATTCTTTAGTTGTAATTCGAGCAAAACTCCCTTTTAATCAGCAAATTACTCCTTATTTAAAAGTGAATAGTAAAGAAGGTAAAACCATTATCGCAGATATGGATAATTCGTTTAATATGCTTAAAGGGACTTACATTACTAAGGATGGTGTGCAAGAATTTGAAAGTTATTCTTGGATAAATGGTCATAATGTAGAGTATACAATTCCGCCAGGTGTGGAAGTGTTAGAACTAAAATACCGCTGGACAGGTGTAGGAGAAATGACAGGTACTTTTGAAACGAGTGATCCTTATTTTACACGTTTATGGTGGATGGCTAGAAACACATTGTATGTTTGTGCTAGAGATGGTTATATGGATTGCCCAGATAGAGAACGTGGTTTGTGGGTAGGCGATGTAGCAGATCAAACAGGAGCTGTTTTTTATACTCTTGATGAACCTGGGCGTTTGCTATTAAAAAAAGGAATTGATAATACCATTGCTTACAGAGCTGGAGATACATTACAAGGATTAGCTCCTGGATTTGGTGCTTACCGTGGAAAAAGCAGTGAGTTAACTGGGCAAAGTTTGCAATATATAGACCAAGGGATTTGGCAATATTACTATAACACAGGAGACAAAGCTACGCTTGAAAATGCATATCCAGCCGTTTTAAATTATTTAAAATTGTGGAGCATGCAACCTAATGGATTACCAAAACACAGAAAAGGTTACGCAAATTGGGTAGATTGGGGTATAGATACTGATCCAGTTGCAACAAATGTGGTGTTGTATTTTATGGCTTTAAAGGCTACTAAAAAAATGGCATTAGCTTTGGGTAAAACTAAAGATATTCCTTGGTACAACAGTCGTATAAATAGTATTCAAGAAAATTTTGAAAAAGAATATTGGCAAGGTAATCGTTATGGGTCTAAAAAAAAATTGATTGAAGAACGTGTGAGTGCCTTAGCAATTATTAGTGGATTAGCTAAAAAAGAACATTACAATATTTTAGTAGATAGTGTGTTAGTTCCTGTAAAAAAATCAAGTCCACATATGGAGTGGCTAGCTGAAGAAGCAATCATGATTACAGGGCAATATGATAAAGGCTTGCTGCGAATGAAAGACCGTTATCAAGAACAAGTTGATCGCAAATGGCTAACAACACTTTATGAAAAATACCTTCCTAAATTAAGAGGAACGTACAATCATGCTTGGAATGCACCAAACTATGTGCTTTCAAGATATATAGCAGGTATAAAAGCAATAGACGTAGCTTGGACTAAATATGAAGTAAAACCAAATTTAGCACACATGACCTCTTTAAAACAAATAGTACCGTCAGTTAAAGGTGATATTAAAGTTGAAGTAAATAAAACAGACAATATTTATCAGTTGGATTTAATTTCTCCAGAAAAAACCACAGCAACAATTTACATACCTAAAGCGGGTAAAATCATAAAAAAAATTGAAGTTAATGGTGAATTGTTGTGGAAGAAAGGTAAGTTTAACAATAAGATAAAAAAAATGAAACTAGCAGATGAGGATGAAGAATATGTAAGTTTCAACGTTCAAAAAGGAAACTGGAACTTTAGAGCCATATATAAATAATAATATTTAAACAAATAGTTTTAATGAAAACAACCAAACAATTTTTTATGCTACTTAGTGCAATTTTATTGACACTAAATACTTTTTCGCAAAACAACCAAAAAAGTAAAACACGATTCATAAATACTGATAAAGAACCGAAGATTAAGAGTAGAAAATTCAAATCACTTTTTGATGGAAAAACATTAAAAGGTTGGTCAACTAAACAGGGTACTATGAAATTTGAAGTGGTAAATGGAGAAATTGTAGGAACCTGTAGTAAAGGACCAAGCACTTTTTTATGTACAGATAAAGAATATGTAGATTTCATTTTTACTTGTGAAGTTAAATGGGAGGTCGATGGAAATACCGGTGTTCAAATTCGATCAAGAATTAGAAAGGATGATAACGTTGATAAGGTAATTGGACCGCAGGCTGAAATGGAAGATTTAGGCAAAAAAGGACGTGGCTGGTCAGGTGGTATTTATGGACAAAATTGTGGTGGTTGGTTTTATCCTTTAAAAGCTCCAGAACATGCTCCTTTAAAAAATGCTATCGATCGTAATGATTGGAATAGATTGACTATAAAAGTGGAAGGGAATGTTTTTAAAACCTGGATAAACGGTTTACCCGCGGCTCATTGGATCGATATAAAAAATGAATTTCCAAATGGATTTATCGGATTGCAAGTTCATGGAGGTAAAAAAGGTATTATCCATTGGAAAAACTTAAAAATTAGAGAGCTGTAATTATTGATAGAAGCACTGTCAATGAACTTAAAAACAGAAAGTGTAATTTTAAAAGAAGTAATTAACACCTTATAGATACAATTAAAAGACAACTAGTGATGAAAAAAATAACAGCCCTTTTACTATTTAGTTTGGTGTTTATGACAACGAAAGCACAAAATACGAACAATAATAAAATGAATATTGTGTTTATTTTAGCAGACGATTTGGGATGGGCAGATGTAACACTTTACGGAAAAACAAAGTTATACGAAACACCAAATTTAGAACGTTTGGCAGCGCGTGGGGTGACTTTTAATCGTGCATATGCAGCAAGTCCATTATGTTCACCAACAAGAGCAAGTATTTTAACAGGACAAACACCTGCACGAACAGGAATTACCTCTCCTGCGGCTCATCAACCTAAAGTACAATTAAAAGCGTCAGTTCCTAAAAAGGCAGCTCCTGGCTTTAAATCTGTTGCATGTAAACCTGCCACTAGGTTAGATACAATATTGCCAACACTTGGAAAATTATTGAAAGCAGATGGGTATAATACAGCACATTTTGGAAAGTGGCACTTAGGTAGAGAACCTTATACACCCATACAACATGGTTTTAATGTAGATATTCCACATTGGCCAGGTCCAGGACCAGCTGGTAGTTTTGTGGCTCCTTGGAAATATCCAAAGTTTAAAGCAAAATATAAAAATGAACACATAGAAGATAGAATGGCAGACGAAGCTGTAAACTGGTTACGCTCACAAGATTTAAGTAAACCATTCTTTATGAATTACTGGCAATTCTCGGTTCACGCACCTTTTGATGCCAAAGAAAGTTTGATAAAATATTATCAATCTAAAATAGATTTTACAGATTTACAACATTCACCAACCTACGCTGCTATGGTACATTCTTTAGACCAAGCAGTTGGACGGTTATTAGACGAAATAGATAGATTAGGAATTAGTGATAACACAGCTATTGTTTTCTTTAGTGATAATGGAGGAAACATGTATAATGGAATTCGTGAAACTTCGCAGACTGGAATAGAATTTATCACTGAACCTACAAGTAATCGTCCTTTACGAGGAGGAAAAGCAACCATTTATGAAGGAGGAACAAGAGTGCCTTGTGTAATTGTATGGCCTAAGTTGACAAAGCCAGGTTCTAGGTCGAATGTTATGATTCAATCCACAGACTTTTATCCAACCATATTAAATCAGTTAGGAATTAAAATCCCTAAAAAACATAAGATTGATGGTGTAGATATTACAAAAGCGTTAAAAGGCGATACGCAGGATAGAGGACCAATCATTACCTATTTTCCGCATAATCCAAAAATACCAAATTGGTTGCCACCATCTGTTTCTGTTCACGATGGAGACTGGAAACTAATACGTGTATTTCATAATGGAAAAGATTTTAAACATCAATATTTTTTATATAATTTAAAACAAGATATCGGAGAAGTACATAATCTAGCATCGAAGTATCCGAAAAAAGTAAAAAAACTAGATGTTTTAATCGAAGAACACCTAAAGGATGCTAATGCTGTTCTCCCAATTATAAATCCTGCATTTGATCCACAAAAATATCATCCAGAAGATATAGGAATTCAAAAAGGAGGACTGCGTGTTGCGAAAAGAGTTGAACATAATAAAAAATAAAAATGCGTTTACTGTTTTGTTTTGTATGGATTTTAGTTTTTGGGTTTGGTTTGTTAAAATCTTATGCCCAATCTAGTCGTGATACGATTTATCCCATATTTCAATTTCCGCAGAACAAAATACCAAGAATAGATGGAGATTTTTCTGATTGGAATTTAGTCCCAAGCACCTATGCCATCGGTCTGGATCAAATGAAAGAATCTATCAATGGTATTGGGTTTAATCTTGATGCAAAAGATTTGGATATTACAGTTAAGGTGGGATGGGTAAAAGACTTGAATAGATTATATTTCTATCTTGAGGTATTTGATGATTTCTGGGAATTTGAGCAATTGGATATTAGGCAAGATATTTTTGAATTGGTGGTAGATGCTGATGTCTCTGGAGGTAACTTTATAAAAAAGTGGAACGCCAACAAAAGAAATATTCCAATTGAAGAACTACATTTTAGAGGACATGGAGCACACGCGCAGAACTACCATGTTTTCATTCCTGCTGTAAATAAAGATTGGGCTATGGTTTGGGGAAATACGCCGTGGATTAAAAATTTCCCTTATGCCAATTCAGCTTATAAGCACAATTTAGAGCAAGGTAAATCAGGTAAACTTCAACTGGAATTTTGGATAACGCCATTCGACTATGCCGCTATTGAAGGCATTAATCGTTCTGCAGTTTCTAACTTAAAAGAAAATGAAATTATTGCAATGTCTTGGAGCGTTCTTGATTATGATGATGACAATAAGGAAAGAAAGGATTTTATAAACCTAGCACATAATATTAAAATGATTCATGATGGCGACTATATGAATGCATTCAGATTAATGCCATTGATAAAACCCTTGCAACCAAAATTACAAGCTAATTGGTCTTTTGTTGAGGTAGATAGAGACAGGCGTATTTTCGCATTTAAAGATGAATCGTTGGGCATCATTGAAAAATGGACATGGGATTTTGGAGACGGAACTACCTCTAAAGAACAGAGTCCAGTTCATCAATACAAAACTGCAGACCATTGGACTGTTGTCCTCACTGTAGAAAATAAAGATGGAAAATCAATACATTCAAAAGTTTGGGATGTGGTTACTAAATAAGTTGAACTAATTTTTACTATGATTAAATTAAACATATATGTTATTCTACTGTCGCTTTTCGCGCTTTCTGATCATTCCTATGCACAAAAAGATTCAGCCCGAATCAATTCTGCTATTCCAACTTTTATGGAATTGAGTAATGACTCATTGCGTCTAAAATTAGATTTAACAAGAGGTGGTGCTATTGCTTATATTTCTAAATCTGATGTGGATAGAAATATTGTAAACGTTCATGATGAAGGTAGATATATTCAGCAATCTTATTATGGCGGTAACATTATCAACAGACAAAGCGAAGGTCAGAAAAAAGCATGGTCGCCTTGGTCTTGGAATCCCATTCAAGTGGGTGATTGCTATAAAAATCGAGCAGAAATTCTAGAATACAAACAAGAAGGAAATACATTGTATGTAAAATGTATTCCTATGTTGTGGGATATGAAAAATAAACCTGCAGAAGCAATCATGGAGCAGTGGACAACATTAGAAGGTAATGTAATTAAAGTTCAAAATAAATTATCCTGTCATAGAACAGATACTATTTATGGAGAAGGAAAATCTCATAATCAAGAATTACCAGCAGTTTACCCAATATCAGCCTTAAATAATTTGTATTCTTATTTTGGAGATAAACCTTTTACAGGAGAACCAATCAATAAACCAAAAGTAGTAAACTTAACAAGTGGTTTCTGGGGAAAATATAAAAATGATATGGTTACCGAAAGTTGGATGGCTTTTGTAAATGATGATTTATGGGGAATGGGAGTGTTTTCTCCAAAATGTACTAACTTTTTAGCAGGAATGTCTAGAGAACCTGGTTTTGAAGCGCATGATAGACCAACATCCTATATGGCGCCATTAAACAGAGAAACATTGAATAAAAATACAGTGTATGAGTATACTTACTATTTGATAGTAGGTGATTTAAATGATATTAGAAAAAATGTTTATGATTTAAATCAATCAATAAAAAAATAACAATTCAAAAGAGTTAGTAAAACCAATTTCGCATATGTTTTTAAAAAATAATTTAAAGTTTTTGATGTTATCATCAGTATTGTTTTTAGGCTTATTGTCATGCAATAGTTCTAAAAATACCGAAGTAGAAAAATTAAATTACGAAATAATAAAATCAAATTTTGCAAATCCAACAGAAGAAAACAACCTCTGGTGCTATTGGTATTGGATTAATGATGATATTTCTAAATCAGGTATTACCAAAGATTTAGAAGCCATGAAAAAAGCGGGAATTGGAGGAGCATTAATTGGTAATATAAACCCAGCTCGTAAAGACGGAAAAGTACCTATGTTAAGTGAAGAGTGGTGGTCGCACATGGTACATGCTGTCGTAGAAGGAAAAAGAATAGGTGTAGAGATAGGTGTTTTTAATTGTCCAGGTTGGAGTCAGAGTGGTGGACCTTGGGTAGATTCTGAAAAAGCAATGCGGTATTTAACCTTTAGTGAAACGAAAGTTGAAGGCGGTAAGTTAGTGAACGTTAAATTAAAACAGCCAAACGAAAAATTTCAAGACACACATACCTTAGCTTTTAAAACAGCTAAAATTGAGAAAAAAAGCACACAATTTATTCCAACAAAAGTAACTGCCAATTGGAATGATTTAGACGTAAAAGAGTTGATTGATGGAAACACAGAATCAGACACTCGTTTTAAAGTTCAAGGAAAGCAAGCTTTAGAGATAACTTTCAATTTAGATGAATCAATTAAAGCGCGTTCCATTTCAATAGTACCAAGTCAAGATTTTAAGTGTAAGGTAGAATTATCTGCTATTGTAAATGGAAAAGAACGTGTAATCAAAAAATTCACTTTCGACCGTTATAAAAGCACTCCCAATGTAGGGCCAATTTTAAAAGGGGCTTATGCAACAACCTTACCAGATGTTAAAGCACAGCAATTTAAATTAAAATGTAGTCAGTTTAGTTCTCGTAAAAAAACATTCGGTTTTGCTGAAATTACAATTTCTGAAGCACCAGTATTAGATAAATATATCGAAAAACAATTGGGTAAAATGCACCCAACGCCAAAACCAAAATGGGACACTTATGTTTTTAGCAGGCAAGAAGAACTTCAATCTAAAGAATTGGGTTTAGATCCAAATCAGGTTATTGATATAAGTAATAAAATTGATGAAAATGGAAATTTAAATTGGAAGGCACCCAAAGGAAATTGGACTGTTTTACGAATAGGAATGTCGCCTACAGGAACTAAAAATGCACCAGCAGCCCCTCAAGGGGTAGGGTATGAAGTTGATAAAATGAATAGCAAGCTTGTCCAATATCATTTTGATAATTTCGTGGGAGAATTGTTAAAACGTATTCCAGAAGAAAGCAAATCTGCCTTTAAATATGTGATAGCAGATAGTTATGAAATGGGTTCTCAAAATTGGACTGACGATTATGAAGTAAAATTTCAAGAAAAATATGGCTACGACCCTGTAAAATATTTACCTGTACTTTCTGGTAGAATTGTTGGAAGCGTAGAAGAATCAGAGCGTTTTCTTTGGGATTTACGTCGCTCTATTGCTGATGATGTAGCGTATGAATATGTTGGAGCTTTAAAAAAAGCAAGTAACAAACACAATTTAAAAACCTGGTTAGAAAATTATGGACATTGGGGCTTTCCTGGGGAGTTTATGATGTATGGTGGACAATCTGATTTGATATCTGGAGAGTTTTGGAACGAAGGTACATTGGGTAATATAGAATGTAAAGCCTCTTCATCAACATCTCATACATATGGAAAACCTATCACTTCTGCAGAAGCATTTACATCTTCTCGAAAAACATACCTTAGGCACCCAGCCATGTTAAAAAAACGAGGCGATTGGTCGTTAACAGAAGGTGTCAATCATTTTGTCTTGCACTTATACATTCAACAACCAGACGATAATCGTAAGCCAGGAATGAATGCTTGGTTTGGTACAGAATTCAATCGCCATAACACATGGTTTAGTCAAGCTGATACTTATTTTGATTATTTAAGACGTTGCCAACATTTGTTGCAACAAGGTAAATATGTAGCAGATGTGTGTTATTTTATTGGAGAAGATGCACCAATAATGACGGGAGGTCGTGTGCCTGAAATTCCAAAAGGCTATTCGTATGACTATATCAATGCCGAAGTAATTCTAAACAGATTGTCTGTAAAAGATGGACGTTTTGTGTTACCAGATGGTATGTCTTATAAAGTAATGGTGTTACCACCTTTTAAAACCATGCGACCAGAACTGCTAAAAAAGATAGAAGAGTTGGTGCAACAAGGAGGAGTCATTTTGGGACAAAAACCTGAAAAATCGCCAAGTTTACAAAATTATCCAGAAAGCGACGAAATTGTTAAAACCATTGCTAACAAAATGTGGAGTGGTACCTACAATCAAGGTAAAATGGATAAAGCATTCGGTAAAGGTAAAGTGTTAGACGGTTACGAATTATCTGAAGTCTTTGAAAAGCTAAAATTAGCTGAAGATGTGAACGTTTCTGAAGATACACCTGTGTTATGGACACACAGAACTACGCCAGAAATGGATATTTATTTTATCACAAATCAAAGTGATGAAACCATAGAATTATCTCCAGTTTTTAGAGTACATAAAGATTTGAAACCACAACTTTGGGATGCAGTTAGTGGAGAAATCAGAGCATTACCAGAGTTTGAAATCACGAAAACGGGAGTAAAAATACCTTTACAATTAAAAGGAGCTCAGAGTTGGTTTATTGTATTTACTAAAGATAATAAGTTATTAGAAAAACCGGCGAGTACAGAAAATTTCCCTGCATTTGAAACAATAAGCGAATTGAAAAATCCGTTTTCTGTAGATTTCTCAAATAAGGAAATCGGACCTAAAGAACCAATCGTTTTTAATGCTTTAGAAGATTGGTCTACATCAGAAAACGAGCAAATTAAATATTATTCTGGTACAGCAACGTATACAACCACTTTTACAATAGATAAACTCCCTAAAAATAAAGCGTTTTATTTGAATTTAGGAAAGCTTTCTGTGATGGCTAAGGTAAAACTAAATGGAAAAGATTTGGGGGGGCTTTGGATAGCGCCTTATCGTTTAAATATTTCAGAAGCACTAAAAAAAGGAGAAAATCAATTGGAAATAGAAGTGGTTAATTTATGGCGAAACCAATTGATAAAAGACAAACAATGGTCGGAAAATGAAAAATATACTTGGTTAGTTATAGATGATATCAAACCGAAATCAAAATTACAGCCTTCAGGATTATTAGGTCCAGTAAGTATTGAAATGACTAAACATTAATAAATAATACACACAAATATAAAATAACATGTACATAATTTCTAGCAATAGATTGGCAACAGTCATACTGGCAATACTATTTTTGGTTTCGTGTTCTTCAGTTCAAAATACTATTCCACCACAGGAGTTGGTAGTAAGTGAGCAATTTAAAAATCCAATAGGTTTTTACGATGCTACACCTTCTTTTTCTTGGAAACTACCACAAGATAAAAACATCAAAAAGCAAACAGCTTATTCCATTGTAGTGGCCTCTAAACCTGAACTACTACCAAATAATGCTGATTTATGGGAAAGCGGAAAAGTGGAAAGTCAGCAAACTCTATTTGTCAAATACAAAGGAAAAAAACTCTCTTCGCGACAAAAAGTGTATTGGCAGTTAAAGTTTTGGGATCAAGATAAAAAGGCTTCTGCTTGGAGTGAGGTAGCCAACTTTGAGTTAGGACTACTCCATAACTCCGATTGGCAGGCCAAATGGATTAGCTTGCCAAAAGTTGATAAAGCAAAGTCGCCAAAAACGAATAAAACCTCTTATAAAGTACAGTACTTGCGAAATGAGTTTACTCTTGACTCTAAAATTGAATCTGCTAGATTGTACATTACGGCAAAGGGACTTTTTGAAGCTGAACTCAATGGCAAAAAGGTTGGCGACGATGTAATGGCTCCAGGTTGGACCCCTTACAATAAACGCATTGAAACGTTAACTTATGATGTAACAGATCATTTGCAAGATGGTTCTAATGCCATTGGGATTGCTCTGGCAGAGGGCTGGTATGCAGGTCGATTAATGCTTAGAGGCTATCCAAAAGTTTCGCCTAAAGTAATGTGTCAACTTGAAGTAAAATATACCAATGGCGATGTTAAAACCTTTATTACTGATGAAAGTTGGAAAGCTAGCCAAGAGGGAGCAATTGTTTATGCTGGAATTTATGATGGAGAGCAATATGATGCACGAAAAGAACAAAAATCTTGGTCGTTAACATCATTTGATGATGCAAATTGGCAAAAGGTGGTTGCTGAAGATATAGATACACAAATTAGTTTGACACCTAAGCGACACAATACAGTTAAATCTGTAGAAGAGTTAGCACCAATTGCTATTACAGAGATTGATAAAGGTGTGGTAATTTTTGATATGGGACAAAACATGGTGGGTGTACCTCGTATTAAAGTGCCAATGGATAAAGACGGAACTTTAAAAATACGCTTTGCCGAAATGCTTCAGCAAGATGGACGTATGTATACTAAAAATTACCGAGGTGCAGTTTCAACTGACTATTATACCGCTAAAGAAGATGGACAAATTGAATATCAACCAACATTTACGTTTCACGGTTTTAGATATGTAGAGTTAAGTGGTTTTGATGCAAATGCCACAACAGATAAATCGTGGGTAACAGGTGTTGTGCAGCATTCTAATTATGATTTGAATGTTGAGTTTAACTCGTCACACGAAAAACTAAATCAACTACAAAGTAATATTATTTGGGGATTAAGAGGTAATACACTTGATATACCAACCGATTGTCCGCAACGTGATGAAAGAGCAGGCTGGACAGGAGATGCTCAGGTCATTGCGCCCACCTCATTTTTCTTAGGTGATGTGCATTCCTTTTGGATGAGTTGGTTGCAAAGTGTACGAGACGATCAGGATGAAGATGGGGCGGTTCCTGTAATGGTGCCTTCTTTAGGTGGTAGACTTAGAGCTGGAGCTGGTTGGAGCGATGTAATCACTATTGTCCCTTGGGAAACTTATCAACGTACTGGTGATGTAGGTGTTTTGGAGGAAAACTATGCAAGTATGAAAAAATGGGTAGGATTTTATCAGTCAAATGCTAAAGACCATATTGTTAAAATGTTTACACATGGCGATTGGTTGCAACCCTATTCAACACACAAAAGAGATGAGCGATTTGGTGTAACCTCAAATAAGCTAATTATTACTGCTCATTATGCACATTCTGTTAATCTAACTGCTCAAGCAGCAAAAGTGCTAGGATTTAAGTCCGAAGCCAAAGAATATGAGCTTTTATTCCATGCTATTTGCGATGTATTTCAAAATAGTTTTTTCGATACCCAAGGACGCATTATTGAAGGTCCTGAAACTCAAACCGCTTATTTATTAGCCTTAGCATTCGATTTGTTGGATGATGAATTAGTGCAAAAGGCAGTACCTCATTTATTGGAACAAATAAAACTAACCGATAACCATTTGCGTACCGGTTTTTTAGGTACACCTTTATTGCCTCTAGTACTTGATAAAATAGGCGAGACTGACTTGATGTATGAAATTTTGTTTAAAGAAACCTACCCATCTTGGTTCTACTCCATAAATCAAGGGGCAACTACCATGTGGGAACGTTGGAATAGTTACACCCATAAAGATGGTTTTAACAAAGGCGGTATGAATTCTTTCAACCATTATGCCTATGGAGCTATTGGTCGTTGGATGTACGAACGTATTGCAGGTATCAAACCTGTTAAAGTAGGTTACAAAGAAATTGAAATTGCTCCTATACCGGGTGGTCCTTTAACGTCTGCGGCAGCTACTTACAATTCGCCTTATGGCAAAGTAAGTTCAAGTTGGAAACTAGTCGGCAAGCAATTTAATTTAGATATAATAGTACCTCCAAATACAACAGCTCAAGTTTTTGTACCAGGAAATACACAAGAAAGCATTAAGGTAAACGGAGTAGAATTTGAGAGTAATTCGGATATAAAATTACTAAGGAAAACAAATAAAGCTTTTGTTTTTCAGGTAAACCCAGGTACATATTCATTTAAAGCTAAGTATTAAGCGAATATGTATTGCAAAAGAAAGGAGAAAATTAAATGGAAATAGAAGTGGTTAATTTATAGAGGAACCAATTGATAAAGAACAAACAACGACCAGAAAATGAAAAATATAATTGGTTAGTAATTAATGATATGAAACCAAAATCAAAATTAAAGCCTTCGAAATTGTTAGGTCTAGTAAGTATTGAAACTATAAACGATTAGTTAGTTAAACTTTACATTAAAAATGAACAGATTAAATCAATATACAAAAAAGACGATATCTAAAAATCTAATAATTCTTGGATTAATTCTATCTAGTATATATTCGTGTAAAAACACATCCAAAGAAGAAAAAGAAATTGTAAAAAACAAACCTAATTTACTGTTCATTTTTGCAGATCAGTACAGACAAGCCTCATTAGGATTTTTAAAAGAAGACCCTGTACATACTCCCAATTTGGACCAATTGGCAAAAGAAGGTGTGTTTTTTTCTGAAGCAGTAGCCAACAATCCATTATGTAGCCCGTACAGAGCAATGCTTATGACAGGCCGTTACTCGCTATCAACAGGAGTTGTGGAAAATTGTAATTCTCAAAGAACAGCATTAGGGAACTATTTAAAGAAAGATGAAATCTGTTTTTCTGATGTTTTAGTAGATAATGGATACAGTGCAGGTTACGTGGGTAAATGGCATTTAGATGGTCCGGAGCCTACACCTCCAAATGTAAAAAGAGTTTGGGATACGTGGTGTCCACCAGATAGAAGACATGGCTTTTCTTTTTGGTATGCTTACGGAACGCACAATAGGCATAACGTGCCTTATTATTGGACGACCAATGCCAAAGAAGATGAAAAAATATATATCAAAAAATGGTCTGCAGAACATGAAGCAGATGTTATTATTGACTATCTAAATAATAATGAAAAGCAAAGAAAATCTGATGAGCCTTTTGCTTTGTTTTGGTCAATAAATCCACCTCATACACCTTTTAAACAAGTGCCAGAACGCTACAGAAAACATTATGAAGGGATGAGTCACAAAGATGTTTTGAACAGACCAAATGTTCAGTTTAATGACAACTATGATTTAAAAAGAGGAGACCATGGTGTAGAAAAGCGTTTGGATCAGGCTACAGATTATTTTGCCTCTGTAAATGGCGTTGATGACCAGATAGGTCGTGTCATAGCAAAACTAAAAGAAGCAGGGTTATATGAAAACACCATCATCGTTTTTTCTGCCGATCACGGTGAAATGTTGGGAAGTCAAGGATTGATGCATAAAAATGTATGGTTTAAAGAAGCGTTTAAAATTCCTTTAATAGTACATTACCCAAAAACTGTAAAACCAAAAACCGATGATATTTTATTAAGTGTGCCTGATTATATGCCTACTTTATTAGGATTAATGGGAATGGAAGATAAAATACCAAACGTAGTTGATGGTAAAAATTATGCAGATTTATTTTTTGATAAGCCTGTAAATCGTCCAGAAAAGCAATTATACTTTGGAGGGAAAAGCTTTGCCTCTAAAGGAGATGCTCGTGGTTTTAGAACAAAAGATTATACATACGCGGTAGTGAAACACGAAAGTGGGGATAAGTTTCATTACCTCTATAATGATGTTAAAGACCCTTATCAGATGAAAAATATTTGGGGAGAAAATCCAACTTTAGATGCCCAAATGGAAAATGAATTAGCACGGTTACTAACTTCTATGAATGATTCTTGGTAAAATGAAAACAAACAGACGCGATTTTATAAAAAACATGTCGGCACTTGGCATTTTAGGTGTAACATATCCATTATTATCCGCTTGTGGTAGTAAAAATGGAACGGAATATTTAAATGAAAAGATTACAAAAATTGAGTTGTTTCGATATGATATAAACATTCCTCGATATTTTTCTTGGGGAACTTGGCACAACCGTCAGCATTTGTTTATTAAAATATCTGCAGGTGATTTTTATGGATGGACAGAAACGCCAGCTTCAAAAAACAATCCAGATTATAAACCGACTGAATGGGTTGCATATTTAAAGCAATTTAAAGGTTTGACAATTGGAGAGGCTCAAAAATTATTAGCATCAGAGCAAGTTTTAGGTTCAAAACGTTCTTTAAAAATGTTAGAATCGTTAGACATGGGGCTTTTGGACTTATCGGGAAGAATTCAAAATAAATCAGCAGTAGAGTTATTAGGTTTGACTGGACGAAATGCGGTTCCGGGTTTATATTGTATACTAGACAAAGACGAGAAAAAAGTTAGAGAGGAGGCTGAAAAAAGTATTGAACAAAACTTAGGGCATCACATGAAATTTAAAATGTATGGAGATGAAACTGTGGATATGAAGTTGCTCAATACAATTAGAGATGTTTTAGGCGATGAAGCAGTCGTGATTTCAGATGTTAATAAGGGATATAAAAAATGGGAATCATTAGATGGGTTGAAATCTATTTTAAACCGTTTTAAGGAAAATGGTTTGAATGCTATTGAAGATCCAGCGCATTTAAAAACAAAGCAGTGGATAGAGCTACAAAAGATGGTTGGAGATTTAACCCTAATTCCAGATGCCCCCATGCGACCTGCTTGGAAAGGTATAAATACAATGAAAGCAGGAATGGGACGCATTTACAATTTACATCCTTCTACAATGGGAAGTTTTACCCAAACAGCCCAACTAGCAAATAAAGTAAAAGAAATAGGCGCAAAAGTCATGATTGGAGACGATAGTTTGGTTGGGCCAGCTTGTTCTGCTTGGCAACAAATAGCCATTGGTGTGGGAGCGACTTGGGTAGAAGCCATTGAGAAAAAGGAAGATTCTAAAATCTATTTAGAGTGTTTACAAAGTTTAGCTACTAAAAAAGAAGCAAACGGGTATTATAGCTATAATCCTGCACCTGGATTTGGTGTAGAAATAGATGCTGACCGTTTGAAAAAAGTAAGTGAGTTACACATAGAGGTTTAGAAAATAAAACTAAGTAGTAAAATAATACAAACAGAGAAACAAAGCACAACAATTATGAGAAAAAATATATTATTAATACTCTTTACTTTTTATTTTTCATTTGCATTTTCAAACGAATGGAATAATGCCCAGTGGATATGGCAACAAGAAGATGGCCCTTCTAATACTTGGATGAGTTTTAGAAAAATAATCACTCTAGATGAAGTACCTGAAAAGGTAGAAGCATTAATAGCCGTAGATAGTAAATTTTGGCTATGGATCAATGGTGAAATGGTCTTATTTGAAGGTGGTTTGTCACGAGGGCCAAGTCAAGCTGGAGAATGGAATAGAAAACAGAAAATTACACCAACAAATTCTTGGTATGATACTGTAAATATTCAACCATATTTAAAAAAAGGAGAAAATACAATCGCGATTTTAGCTTGGTATTGGGGACGAGAAACACACAAAGGGACACATATTGATAGTGGAAAAGGAGGATTGTTGTTTTCTGCTAATATAGGAAATCAGCCCGTTGTTTCTGATGCATCTTGGAAAGCATTACAACACCCTGGGTATGATAATACAATTGCCCCATCTAGCAAAGCAATAGTGCAATATAATGTATTGTTTGATGCGCAAAAATCGATAGGAGATTGGTCGGAAAAAGCATGGTATAAAACTGATTTTAATGATGAAAATTGGCCAAGAGCTGTTGAAAAAGGAAAATTAGGAGTCGCACCATGGTATAACGTAGAACCTAATATAGTTCCGCACTTAATTAATCATGGTTTGGAAAACTATGAAAATCATGAGACTTTAAAACTTCCATTTGTAAGCGATGGAAAAATGTTAAAAGCAAAATTGCCTTTTAATAAACAGATTACACCCTATTTAGAGATTGAAGCGAAAGCTGGGGATACTATTTTTATAACTACTGATAATAGATTGAATAGAATTAATGCAACTTATATAACGAAAGAAGGCAAACAATCTTTTGAAAGTTTTTCTTGGATGAACGGTCATGAAATTAGATACACCATTCCAAAAGGGGTTAAAGTAAACGCTTTGAAGTACAGGTGGATGAGTGTTGGTGAAATGGCAGGTAAATTTGAAATTGATGATCCGTTTTATCAGCGTTTATGGTGGATGGGTAATAATACTTTGTTTGTGTGTGCTAGAGATAATTTTATGGACTGTCCGGATAGAGAACGAGCATTGTGGATTGGAGATGTTGCAGATCAAGTTGGGTATTTGTTTTATTCCATGGATAATGCTGGACGTCAATTGTTAAAAAAAGCAATTTTGCAAACCACAGCATTTAGCGAAAACGGAGTCATGGGAGCTTTAGGCCCATTAAGAGTTCGAGAATTGGTAGCGCAAAGTTTGCAATTTATTGCTCAAGGAATTTGGCCTTACTACTTAAACACAGGAGACAAAGAAACCTTAGAAAAAGCCTACCCGTTTGTGTATGATTATTTAGCATTGTTTCCAATGCAAGAAAATGGATTACCAGAATATCGTAAAGGAAAAAGCCCTGATTCTTGGAATTGGGTAGATTGGGGAGTAAAAAAGACGATAGATGAACAACCTATTCAAATGGCATTCTATTACTTAGCTTTAAAAGAAGCTAAAAAAATGGCAGAAGTTTTAGGTAAGACCGAAGATATAAAATGGTATTCAGAAAGAATGGATGTCATGAAACCTGCGTTTGATAAAGCGTATTGGAAGAATGGGTTTTATAGTACGAATGTGGATAAATTTAAAGATGATAGAGCAAATGCGATTGCTATTGTTTCTGGAATTGCAAATCCAGATTATTACAATCAAATCGTTGATAATGTCTTAATTCCAAATCGTTTTTCAAGTCCACATTTTGAATGGATTGCAGAAGAAGCTATGTGTATTGCAGGAAGATATAAAGCATCTTTAGAAAGAATGAAAGTGCAATATCAAAGTCAAGTAGATAAAAAAACGATGTCTACCTTATATGAAATGTTTCCAAGAGGAGGTAGCTACAATCATGCTTGGAATGCTCCAAATACTATTTTATCTAAACATATTGCAGGAGTTAGACCAACAAAAGTGGCTTGGAGTGAATTTGAAATTATGCCCGCATTGGTGCATCTTGAAAATATAAAGAAAACCATTCCTACTGTAAAAGGAGATATAGATGTCGAAATACATGTTAGTGAGTTAGAATATCAACTAAACTTAAGTTCACCAAAAGAAACAGAAGCAATTATCGGAATTCCGAAAACAGAAAAAACAATTGACAAGGTTTATGTTAATGGAAAATGTGTGTGGAGTAAAGGTAAAATAAAAAAGAAAATCAAAGGTGTTCTTTTTAAAGGAGAAGATATGAGGTATTTGAAATTTGTATTATTATCGGGGAATTGGGAGTTAGAGGCTATTTATAAGTAATTAAATATTTTAGTTATACCTTTTCAGAATTAGAGATTTATTATTAGGTTAATTTGTTTTAAAATATGTTGAGAAATTATTTTTATGCGGTATTTCTTTTATGCCAGTTCACTTTTGCTCAAGTTGTAGAAATCGAAAGTAAAAAAGACCAAGATTATTTATTGGAAATAAAGAAAGAACTCAAAAAGAAATGGCCAAACAATAAAACTATAAACATTGTATTTCATGGGCATAGTGTGCCTTCGGGATATTTTAAAACACCTATGGTAAACACGTTGTCTTCTTACCCGTATCAGGTTTTAAGAAAAATCAAAGAAAAATATCCTTATGCTGTAGTAAATGCTATTGTTACAGCAGTTGGTGGAGAAAATTCAGTAAAAGGTGTAAAAAGGTTTGATAATGAAGTCTTAAATCATAAACCAGATGTCTTATGTATAGATTATGGCTTAAATGATAGAAAAATAGGTTTGGAAAAGGCAAAGCAAGCATGGGAATATATGATAGAAAGCGCTTTAAAAAATAACATACATGTTATACTGTTAACACCATCCCCAGACACTAGGGTTGATTATAATAACCCTAAAAATAAACTCTGGCAACATGCTAATCAGATAAGAAAACTAGCTCAGACTTATAAAGTTGAATTAGTTGATAGTTATAAGGCTTTTGAATTCTTATATTCTAAAAAGAAGAAACTTAAAAAGTATATGGCACAAATAAATCATCCCAATGAAAAAGGTCATGAGTTGATTACTAAAGAAATTATGAAGCATTTTAAATAGATTTAAAGGATTGGTGTTTTAGTGAATAAAAATGATGAAGTTTAGCTCCTAAAAAGGAAGCAATGGTTATTACTCTTATAAATCAGAACCAGGTTTTGGTGTAGAACTGGATAGAGATAGATTAAAAAAAGTAAGTGAATTGTATATTGAAATCTAAATAAGATAATTTAGAACAACGCATTGTAATAATTGATATCATTTTGTGTAATAAATATATCAAAACGTCAATTGTTATTTGTGTCGTTTTCTACGTAATTTACTTTTAACTATTATAAGAACTTTCGTTTTGAATAAATCAAAAAATGCTATTAATGATCAAAAATCTTTTTCAATATTTAATTATTTAGTATTGATTCAGGAAGTTTAAATCAAAAAGAAAATTTGAGAAGACAATTGAAAACGATAAAAAAAATTAATTAAGAATATAATAATGAGAGTTAAAAAAATACTGCCTTTTTTTTACACTATATTTTCTTTTTTTATAATAACGAATTGTAAAAAAGTACAAGTTACTCAAAAACCTAATGTTTTACTCATTTGTGTGGATGATCTCCGTCCAGAGTTAAAGAGTTTCGGAGCTAAGTATATCAGTTCTCCAAATATTGACGCCTTAGCAGAAAAGGGAGTTAAATTTCAAAGACATTTTGTAAATTCTCCAAGTTGTGGACCATCTAGATATACCTTACTGACAGGACAATATGGTCCAGCAGGAAATAATGCACTTTTTCGAAGAGCAAATAAAATAAACGAAGGTAATCAAGAAATAGATAAAAGTATGCCAGAGTGGTTTAAAGCACATGGTTATACGACAATTTCTGTAGGGAAAGTTTCTCATCACCCAGGAGGAAGAGGTGGTAAGAATTGGAATGATAGTACAAAAATTGAAATGCCCAATGCATGGGATAAACATTTGATGCCGGTTGCAGAATGGGAACATCCGCGCGGAGCAATGCATGGATTAGCCAATGGACAAATTCGAGTAAAATCAGGCAATATGGATGTTTTTGAGACAGTAGAAGGAGATGACAATATTTATCCAGATGGAGCAATTACAAATGAAGCTATAAACCAACTAAAAACACTTACTAACAATAATGAAAATCCATTTTTTCTAGCTGTTGGAATTATAAAACCACACCTACCTTTTGGTACACCAAAAAAGTATTATGATAGGTACGATGGTGTAGCCCTTCCCGAAATAAAAAACCCTCAAAAACCAAAAGGGAAAACCACATGGCATGAATCGGGTGAATTTATGAAATACAAACGTTGGGGTAAAAATCCTAATACAGATGCTGATTTTGCTAATGATGTGCGTCGTCATTATGCTGCATGTGTGAGTTTTGCAGATGCTCAAGTTGGCAAAATTCTTGCAACATTAAAAAAAACAGGAGCAGACAAAAATACTATTGTTGTACTTTGGGGAGACCATGGTTGGCATTTAGGAGAACATGCAATTTGGGGAAAACACAGTTTGTTCGAGGAATCGTTACATGCGCCTTTAATAATTCATTATCCAGAAATGAAACATAAAGGTGCTAACGCAAATGCCATTGTTGAAACAGTCGATATATTCCCAACTCTATGCGATTTAGCTGGAATTGAAATTCCTGAACATAGCTATGGTGTGTCACTAAAAAAGATATTAGAAGCACCGAATACTACTGGACACGACGCTATAGCTTACAATAATAAAGCTTCAACGATTAGAACATCAACACATAGGTTGACTCTTCATAAAGATGGATTTGTAGAGTTGTATGCTCATACATCAAAAGAAAAGGAAACAAAAAACATTGCTGAGGAACAAAAAGAATTAGTCAAAGAGTTAAAGAAAAAGTTGAATGCTCGATTAGACAAAAACTAGTTTTCAATGCAAATAAATATAAAACAAAATTAAAATGATAAAAGTAGGATTATTTGGTATTGGCTTAGATACCTATTGGCCGCAATTTGAAGGCTTATTAGAACGGTTAGAAGGTTATCAACAACAAATAGCAACTAAAATGGAAAGTTTTGGAGCTAAGGTAGTCAATGTTGGTTTGGTAGATTCTCCAGTGGTAGCAAGAGAAAAAGCTCAGATATTAAAAACAGAAGATGTAGATATCTTGTTTTTATATATATCTACCTATGCCTTATCATCTACAGTTTTACCTGTGGTTCAGAAAGTAAAATGTCCGGTAGTGATTTTAAATATTCAACCTGTAGCAGCTATTGATTATGAGAGTTTTAATGCTTTGGGAGATCGTGGAAAAATGACAGGTGAATGGTTAGCACATTGTCAAGCTTGTTCTGTGCCAGAGTTTGCAAATGTTTTTAATCGTGCAGGAATAGATTACGAATTTGTAACAGGTTATTTAGGAGAGCAAGTAGTTTGGGACGAAATTCAGGATTGGATAGATGCTACAAAAGTCGCTTCGATAATGCAAAATAATAGACTCGGTGTTTTAGGACATTATTATGCAGGTATGTTAGACGTATATTCCGATTTAACAAAACAATCTTCAGCTTTTGGAACGCATATAGAAATTGTCGAAATGTGTGAGGTGAAAAAGTACAGAGATGCAGTCACAGATGACGAGGTTGATGAAAAAATAACTGAATTCCAAAGTACCTTTGAAGTGATTGATGCTTGTGAAGAAGAAGAATTGGTACGCGCAGCAAAAACCTCAATAGCTTTAGATAAATTGGTTGAAAATCATAATCTAGGTTCCATGGCTTATTATTACGAAGGTGAAACTGCTAATGAATATGAAAATATAGTAACGTCCGTAATTGCAGGAAACACCTTATTAACAGGAAAAAATGTGCCAGTTGCAGGCGAATATGAAGTGAAAAATGCCCAAGCCATGAAAATTATGGATGCTTTTGGGGTAGGTGGTTCGTTTTCAGAATTCTATGCCATGGATTTTAATGATGATATCGTTATGCTGGGGCATGATGGGCCAGCACATTTTGCTATTGCAGAAGGCAACGTACAGTTGGTGCCTTTGCCTGTATATCACGGAAAACCAGGAAAAGGCTTGTCCATTCAAATGACGGTAAAACACGGCCCAGTAACTTTGTTGTCTGTTGTTGAAGGTAAAGATGATGTGTTTTTATTGGTTGCTGAAGGAGAATCAGTTGAAGGGCCAATATTACAAATAGGAAATACAAATAGTCGTTACCGGTTTTCAATAGGAGCAAGAGCTTTTATGAATGAGTGGTCTAAACAAGGTCCATCTCATCATTGTGCTATTGGTGTAGGTCATATTGCAAACAAAATTGATAAATTAGGAAAAATATTAAATCTTAGAGTAGTTAGAATCTGTTAAAGATAAAAAGGATGAAAATACTATATAAAACGCTGTTTTTAGGGTTAGTTCTGAGTTTATTTGTGCCAGGTTTAATTGCCCAAAGTATATCCTTAGAACAAAATTTTCAGAATCCACCAGCATCTGCGAAACCACGTACTATGTGGTTTTGGATAAACGGAAACGTTACAAAAGAAGGTATAACAGCCGACCTAGAAGCTATGAAAAACGTAGGCATTCAGGGTGCTCTGATTTTTAATGTAAACTTAGGAAATCCAAAAGGTTTTGCTGATTATTTAAGTACGTCATGGCTAGATTTATTTCATTTTGCAGCCTCGGAGGCCAAACGACTAGAACTCGAGTTGAGTTTTCATAATGGTGCTGGTTGGTCGTCAACGGGCGGACCATCAATCACCCCAGAATATGCCATGCAAGAATTGGTTTTTTCTGAAATAGTGTACACTGGGAACAACACATTTAATGCTAAACTGCCTCAACCTAAAACCCACCTAAATTATTATAAAGATATTGCAATTCTTGCTTTTCCTAAACCTAAAAACGATCAAAGAATTGACGAATTAGATACAAAAATTCTTTCGCATAAAGTTAGAAATCACCTAACGCCTGATAATAAGAATGTTTCTGATTTGGCAATAGTTAAAAAAGCAGAAATTATTGATTTGACATCAAAACTTACTAAAGATGGGGTCTTAAAATGGCAAGTACCTAAAGGCGAATGGGTTATTTTACGTATTGGACACACGCCTACCGGCGAAAAAAATCGTTTTCCGAGTGATGGCGGACGCGGTTTAGAGTGTGATAAAATGAACAAAAAGGCTGTAGATATTTTTTGGCAAGGAGGCATACAGCCGATTATTAAAAAATTAGACACTTTAATAGGTACTGCTGTTACAAGATGCCATATTGATAGCTACGAGGTAGGTACAACAAACTGGACAGCAAATTTTGCAGAAGAATTTAAAACCCTTCGTTCTTACAACTGTAAAGCATATTTACCCGCTTTAGCCGGTTACTATATAGAAAGTGGCGAAGAAACTGAACGATTTCTATGGGATTTTAGACGTACGATTGGAGATTTAATCGCTAAGAATTATTACGGTTATTTCGGAGAACTTTGCCATAAAAACGGCATGCAATTTTCTACAGAACCTTACTGGGGACCATTTGATAGCATGCAAGTTGGTGCAACTGCTGATGTGGTGATGTCTGAATTTTGGAGTGGAAGTTTGGCGTTTTTTGACTCGCCTAAATTTGTTGCTTCGATTGCCAAATTAAATGGAAGCCCCATTGCCGAAGCAGAATCTTTTACGGGTATGGGCGGCTGGAACCAACACCCAGGTACACTAAAAGCGATGGGCGACTTGGCCTGGGCACAAGGTATCAACCGTTTTGTTTTTCATTGTTATGTACATCAACCTTGGAATGTTGGACCTGGATTGACTTTACAGGTTTTTGGAACAGATTTTAACCGTTTAAATACATGGTGGAATCAGAGTAAACCTTTTGTAAATTATATTAGCAGAGGTCAGTTTTTACTACAACAAGGCACCTCGGTAGCCGATGTCTTGGTTTTTACAGGAGAGGCATCTCCAAATGATGCGCTTTTAATGCCAGAAATAAAAGAACTTGGATATGATTATGATGTGATTGGGTCAAACAAAATACATACATTAACAGTAAAAGACGGTCTTATTCAAACTTCTGTAGGAGAAAAATACAAAGTTTTGGTATTGCCTTCAATTGAATGGATGACACCAAAAACACTAACTAAAATTAAAGAATTAGCTAACTTGGGCGCACAAATTATTGGCTCAAAACCAAAAAAATCGCCAAGTCTTGAAAAGTATCCTACTTGCGATGAAAAGGTAGTTGAGTTAGCTGATAATTTATGGAATTCGGGTATTGTTAAAGACAACTCGATTTTAGATGTTTTAAAAAACTGGGTATTGCTTCCAGATTTTTCAATTGAAAACGATACCGATGCCGCTATCGATTTTATTCACAGAAAAACTAAAAATAGCGACATCTATTTTGTAGTAAATTCAAAAAAAGAAAGTCGAGAATTAGACTGTCGTTTTCGAGTTACAGGAAAACAACCAGAACTTTGGAATGCAGAAACAGGAGAAATTACTAATGCTTCAGTATGGAAAAACAATGGTGATGGTACCACAACAGTATCAATTCCTTTTGAATCTCAAGGCTCTGTATTTGTTGTGTTTAAAGAACCTATAACTTCAGAAGATCACATTGTAAGTGCTGCCATCACTACTCAAAAACCTAAATCAACTTCTCCTTCTACTCTAAAAATCATAAAAGCTGAATACGGAACATTTTTACCTGATGGCTTGGTTGATGTTACAGAAAAAGTTGCAAAAAGCGTTGTTGATAATAAATTATCGATACATGCAACTCGCAGTCTTTGTTCTGGAGACCCAGCACCTGGCTATAAAAAAGAATTACGTGTTCAATATAAAGTTGGTGAAACGCTACACGAAAAAAATGCCATGGAAAAAGAGTGGTTACATATAGATGCTACCAACAAAGGAAAATTAGTCGTTGTAAAAGCGGTCTTCGGAAAATTTGCGAGAGGAATAAATAGCATTCCTTCTAACAAACCTATTTACGATGTTACAGAAAAAGTAAAATCAATCGTAGAATCTGGTACTTATGAAATTTCTGTAAACGATCGTTTTTTAAAAGAAAAAAATGATACTAAGAACTCTTTACGTGTTAGCTATACGATTAATAACGAAAAGAAAAGCATTATTGTTTCTGAAGGAAATATTCTAAAGTTGACACAGGAAAGACCTAAATCTAAAATAATTTACGACAACAATGGAGTTGCTTGGGTTACCCCTTATACTGGTGAAATAACCTATCGTTCGTCAAAAGGAAAAACGAAAACATTAAAAGTAAAATCGATACCTAAACCTATTGATATCTCTAATGATTGGCAAGTAAGCTTCCCACTAATAAACAAAGATATTTTAGAAACTACATTTAATCAATTAATTTCTTGGTCGGTTGCTTCAGAAAAAGATATTCGTTACTTTTCGGGGACAGCTAGCTATAAAAAAGAGTTTCAAATCCCTACAAAACTTATAAAATCGTGTTATTCTTTTGAATTAGATTTAAGTAATGTTATGGTAATTGCTGAAGTGATTCTTAATGGAGAAAACCTTGGAATTTTATGGAAAACCCCATACAGAATCAATCTTGATAATGCAATCTTAAAGGGCACCAACACACTTGAAGTAAAAATTACTAACCTTTGGCCAAATAGATTAATTGGCGACGAGCAGATGGAGTTAGATTACGAGCGCAGAGGACCACATATAAAAGATTGGCCCAAGTGGCTTTTAAACAATACCAATAGACCAACAGAACGTATAACTTTAGCTGGGTTTAAACATTACAATAAAAACTCAGAATTGTTGCCCTCTGGTTTAATAGGTCCGGTTAGAATTATTGTTTCAAAAGTCAAGAAGTTATAGAAAATTAAAATAAAGTCTATTGAAGTTGATTTATATTTTAAATTAGCTCATAAATTAAAATACAATGCGAAAAATACCTTTGTACATATTAGTATTAATTAGTGTAGCATGTGCTACAAAAAAAGAGAATGTAGTACCAAACATAATCATTATAAATGTTGATGATATGGGCTGGAAAGATGTTGGTTTTATGGGAAGCAAATACTATGAAACACCTAATATAGATTACCTATCTAGCTTAGGAATGGTATTTACAAATGGGTATGCATCTGCTTCCAATTGTGCCCCTAGTAGAGCTAATTTAATGACTGGGCAATGGGCACCACGTCATGGGGTTTATACAGTGAGTCCGTCAACTAGAGGTAAATCTGAAGACAGAAAAATAATCCCTATTAAAAACACTCATACTTTATCACCAGAACATCATATTTTACCAGAGGTGTTGCACGAAAATGGCTATATAACCTGTCATGCAGGAAAGTGGCATTTAAGTGATAATCCTCTAGAATATGGATTTGATGTAAATATTGCTGGAGGACACAATGGTCTACCCAGAAGTTATTATCCACCCTATAAAAATGTAAAGATAGAAAAAGGCAATAGCCAATATTTGACTGATTTGGTGATGGAAAATGCTTTAAAGTTTGTAGATACTGTTCAAAAACCTTTTTATTTGAACTATTCGCCTTATGCAGTTCATGTGCCTATAATGCCAATAGACAGTATTGTTCCTAAATATGAGAAAAAAACACCTTGGCAAGGTCAAGGTAACGCGGAATATGCTTCTATGGTAGATAATCTAGATAGAAACATAGGACTACTTATCAATAAGCTAAAAGAAAGGTCTCTTTTAGAGAATACCTTAATTGTTTTTACTTCCGACAATGGCGGTTTGTATGGAATTACGAAACAAAAACCATTAAGAGCAGGAAAAGGTAGCTATTATGAAGGTGGTATTAGAGAGCCTTTTTTCTTTGTATTAAATAGTAAGATTCAACCGAATACGAAGAGTGAAATTCCGATAACGAATTTAGATATTTTTCCAACGGTATTGCAATATGCAGGTATTGATGCTAGCTCACTTCAATTGGATGGTAATAATTTATCACCTGTTTTAGAAAAAGAAGTAGAAGTTTTTGAACGTCCTTTATTTTGGCATTTCCCTATTTATTTACAGGCTTATAATGTAAACGATAACGAAAATCGTGATCCTTTATTTAGAACGCGTCCAGGATCTGTAGTAAGAAAAGGGGATTGGAAACTTCATTATTACTTTGAAGACAATGCTATTGAGTTGTATAATTTATCTGAAGATATAGGAGAAAGAAATAATCTTTCAGAAGTAAATCCTGAAAAAGCAACTGAATTATTAACGTTGTTAAAACAATGGTGGAAAGATACCAATGCGCCAATACCAACAACTAAAAATCCAGAATACATAAGTAAATTATAATAATAAATTTTATATTCAAAAGTTATGCAAGCAATATTAGGGGTTATATTTCATTCTTTAGGAGGCGTAGCCGCAGGAAGTTTTTATATGCCATACAATAAAGTAAAAGGTTGGGCATGGGAAACCTACTGGATGGTAGGAGGTGTTATGTCTTGGCTTATTGTACCTCCAATAGCTGCTTATTTAACGGTTCCTGGTTTTGTAGATATCATTGCATCAAGTTCAAGCATAATTTTAGGTTTTACATTTTTAATGGGGCTACTTTGGGGAGTTGGTGGTTTGTCTTACGGCCTTGGAGTACGTTATCTAGGGATGTCTTTAGGTAATTCAGTAGTTCTAGGGTTTTGTGCAGCATTTGGGGCTGTTGTACCCTCAATTTATTATAATTTAAATCCTCAAGATGGTAAAATATCTTTTACAGATATGATATCTTCTTCAGGAGGAAGAGTCGTTTTGCTTGGTGTTTTAGTTTGTTTAATAGGTATTGCAATTTGTGGAAAAGCAGGTATGTTAAAGGAAAAAGAACTTTCTGAAGAAGAAAAAAAGAAGAGCGTAACAGAATTTAATTTGGTAAAAGGGTTAATAGTTGCTGTGCTTTCAGGTATATTAAGTTCATTTTTTAGTTTTGGTATAGAAGTAGGGAAACCTTTAGCAGATGCAGCAGTTGCTGCAGGCTATGATCATCTATTTGCCAATAATGTGACGTTTGTAGTGATACTTTGGGGTGGTTTAGCAACTAATTTAGTTTGGACTACCATGTTGAGTATCAAAAAAAAATCATACAAAGATTTTATCAATACAAATACTCCAATTCGTAAAAATCTTTTGTTTTCTGCTTTGGCAGGCACCATATGGTTTTTACAATTTTTCTTTTATGGTATGGGAGAAAGCAAATTAGGTAATGGTGCTAGTTCTTGGATTTTACATATGTCCACCATTATTTTAACGGCTAATCTTTGGGGGATTTATAGAAAAGAATGGTTTGGTGTAGCTAAAAAAACAAAATTAACTATAACAACCGGAATTATAGTAATTATTCTTTCCGTTGTATTAGTGGGTGTTGGAAATTCTATTTAGATTTAATCAACCTGACACAACAGGATAATCTAAAAAAAAATATAAAATAATTTTAGAATCAATATTATTTGAATAATTTATGGATACTTCAAATTGGGTATTACAATTTTTAGGGCGCTTGCATCCACTATTTGTACATTTTCCAGTAGGTCTTTTGGTTGTTGCATTACTATTAGAAATTCGAACTATAGGAGGTAAACGAAAAGGACTTAGAGAAGGCATCAATTATATGGTTTATATTGGTGCAGGTTTTGCTGTTTTTTCAGCACTTTTTGGTTGGTTTCTAAAAACACAAGATGAATATTCTGGAAATTTGGTAGATAACCATCAATATACAGGAATAGCTACAGCGGTTTTGTCGCTTATTACTGCAATAATTTTAAGAAATGCTCTAAAAAAAGCTACAATTAATTTAAAGGCATACCGATTTATGCTTTTTATAACTGTAATATTGCTAACTATAACTGGACATTTAGGAGCTAATTTAACCCATGGAGAAGATTATTTAACAGCAATTTTGCCAGGAAATAAAGAGGTTTACACTGCTAAAGAATCAAGTGTTTTATTATCAGAATTAAAAGGGAATTCAGAATTATCGGATTTACAAAAAGACAAATTAAGTTTAGAAGTACGAGGACTTTTTGCACATAAATGTTATCAATGTCATAGTGAAAACAAGCAAAAAGGGGAGTTAGTACTTGAAACTAAACGAGGAGTTTTTAAAGGAGGTAAATCAGGATTGGCAGTTGTACCCGGTAAACCTGAAGAAAGTGAAATTTATAAACGAATTATTCTTTCGGCTAATGATAAAAAGGTAATGCCTACAAAAGGTAAACTATTAACTCCTGATGAAATAGCATTGGTAAAACTTTGGATTAAAGAAGGTGCACATTGGTCAGATAAAGCAGTAAAAGTTTTTCCAGAAGCAGAGTTAGCTTTAGTAAAGCCAGAGCTACCTAATAATATTCAAGGTATAACTCATCCTATTGATAAATTAGTAGCTATTTATTTTGATAAAAATAATCTGGATTGGCAAGAAGTTATTAACGATAGAGCTTTTATAAGACGTGCCTACATGGACGCCATTGGCTTGTTGCCAGAACCAAGCGTAGTTAAAGATTTTATAAATGATAACAATCCAAACAAAAGAGAAGCATTAGTTGATACTTTGTTAAACGATAATCAAAATTATACACAACATTGGTTAAGTTTTTGGAATGATTTATTACGAAATGATTATTATAGCGTTGGAGGTAAAAAACAAATTACGCATTGGTTATATTCATCACTAATGAAAAATAAATCTTATGACCAATTAGTAACCGAGTTAGTAAATCCAGTAAAAGGTTCAGAAGGTTTTATAAAAGGCATAAAATGGAGAGGTGTTGTTAATGCAAGTCAAAGAACAGAAATGCAAGCTGCACAGAATATTGGCCAATCTCTTATGGGGGTTAATGTAAAATGTGCTTCATGTCATAACAGTTTCATCAGCAATCTAACCTTAGATCAAGCCTACGGATTTGCAACAATTTTTTCTGATTCTATTCTAGAGTTGAATAGATGTGATAAACCCATAGGTAAACTCGCTAAACCAAATTTTCTATATCCAGAATTAGGAAGTGTTGATGGTGAAACGGTTAAAGATAGATTATTAAAACTATCAGAAGTGATGGTTCAGAGAGCTAATGGAAGGCTTTACAGAACCATTGCCAATAGGTTTTGGGACAGATTGATGGGACGTGGTATAGTTGAACCTTTAGATGAAATGGATAATACGCCATGGGATGCTATGGTGCTAGATTGGTTGTCAGCAGATTTTATAGATTCAGGCTCAGATTTAAAGCATTTAATTAAGCGTATCATGACGTCTAAAGTTTATCAATTGCCTATGGTCAATTATAAAAAAGAGGAAGACTTAAAAACCAAGTACGTTTTTAAAGGGCCAGTAACGCGCAGACTTAGTGCGGAGCAATTCTCTGATGCTGTAAGTCAGATTATTGCACCTTTATATCCACAAGTAGCATTCAATCCAAATGGAGATGATATCAAAGCCATACGGATATGGCATCTAGAAGAAGAGTTGGGAAGAGTAGTACTACCTGAACCTGGTAAAAGATATTTTAGAAAATCATTTAATGTTTCAAAAGAAACTATAAAAAAAGGAGAAGTTTTAATTTCAGTTGACAATTCTTATGTCCTTTATCTTAATGGAAAAAAGATATTGCAAAATAAAAATTGGAAGGTAGTTGATAAAATTGATATTACAAGTCATCTAAAAGTTGGGAAAAACACCATAGCGATTATAGGAGAAAATGGAGGTACTATTGCAAATCCAGCAGGTATATTATTTGCTTTAAAGATAGATTATGCGTCGGGTAAGAGTACACTTTTAAAGTCCGATAAATCTTGGGTGAGTTCTCGTGAGTTACCAGAAGCCAACTGGGTAGCTGTTGAATATGATGATAGTTCATGGAGAAAAGTTAGAAATTACAGTACTAGAAATTTTAAAAATTGGGGACAACTACTAGATTTTACTTTTAAACCACACACCGAAAAATTTGCGCGTGCTAGTTTGGTAAAGCAACACCCGTTTATGAAAGCTTTAGGAAGACCCAGTAGAGAAATTGTAACGACCTCTAGAGAAGATCAAGCAACCTTGTTACAAGCTTTAGAGCTTACTAATGGTGAGTTTTTTAATGGGATCTTAGAAGAAGGAGCACAATCGTGGTTAAAAAATTATGGAGAGGATAGTCGTGTTATTGTAAAAAACTTATATCAAAAAGCATTTAATAGAGAACCGTCAAGTGAAGAAAAAACAATGATGCTTAATGTTTTAGGAAAGAATCCAAAACAAGAACAATTACAAGATGTATTTTGGGCTGTTTTAATGTCGCCAGAATTTCAGTTTATTAACTAAAAATAAAAAAAATGGATACAAATAAGTCACGTAGAGATTTTTTGAAAAAAATGAGTGCTGCTAGTTTATCAGCAGCAGCAACTACAATTCCAGGATTTAGTTTTTTAAGTTCTTGTTCGCCTGAGGTTCAAAAAATGGCATCTACAGCAGATACTGTTATTTTACTCTGGATGGCAGGAGGAATGGCACATACCGAGACATTTGACCCTAAAGCTTATGTGCCTTTTGAAAAAGGTGTAGAAAGCAAGAGAGTGCTAAGTACTTTTCCTAAGAAACCTACTGTAGTTGATGATTTATATTTTTCTGAAGGATTAGAAGGTATAGGGAGTGTAATGGATAAAGGTGCTATAATTCGTTCATACAAATCTGCAGATTTAGGGCATATTTTGCATACGCGTCATCAATATCATTGGCATACTTGTTATGAGCCACCACAATCTGTACAAGCACCTCACATTGGAGCTTGGATAGCTAAAGAGTTAGGGCCTGCAAACCCTGTTATTCCCCCTTTTATTGCTATGGGGCAACGTTTTACAATGGGGGAGTCTGAAGAGCTCAAGGCATTTCATTCTGCAGGATTTTTAGGTACAGAATATGGGCCTTTTTTAATTCCTGACCCTTCAAGTGGTTTGGAAAGTGTGCGCCCACCAAAGGGTATGTCGCTTAAACGTTTTGAAGCACGTTATAAATTATTTAAAGAACTAGCAAATAAGAGCGAGGTGATGGAGCAGGGTAGCGATTACCAGCGAGAGTCTTTAATGCGTTCTATGGAGCAGTCGTATCGCTTATTGAATTCTCCAGAAGCTAAAGTTTTTGATTTATCAGAAGAACCAAAAGAAGTTTATGATACTTATAATACAGGACGTTTTGGTTTAGGATGTTTGTTGGCAAAACGATTAGCGATGAATGGAGGACGATTTATTAGTGTATCTACAGAATACGAACCATTTTTAGGTTGGGATACGCATGAAAATGGGCATACGAGGCTTAAAAAAATGAAAGCGCTTATTGATAGGCCTATAGCTCAACTTGTTAAGGATTTAGATAAAACAGGGCATTTAGATAGAACACTTATTATTTTGGCAAGTGAGTTTAGTCGAGATGCTATTATGGAAGGGAGACCAGGTAAAAAAGTAAAAGACCAAGTGAATCAACCAGATATTATAGAACACGAAAAACACTATGGAATGCATCGTCATTTTACAGATGGTAGTTCTATTTTAATGTGGGGCGGTGGTGTAAAAAAAGGATTAGTTTATGGTAAAACTGCAGACGAAAGACCTTGTTCATCAATAGAGAATCCAGTAGTAATAGATGAAGTGCATCAATCTGTTTATCATGCTTTAGGGATTCATCCAGAAACCCATTATGAAATAGAAGGTAGACCATTTTATACAACGCCAGATGGTAAAGGAAAACCAATATTAGATTTATTTGGGAATCCTATGAAATCATCAAAAGAAAACATCGCTTAAAATTTAATTTCGTTATGACAAAGTCTAATATGAATCGTAGAACGTTTATAAATACAACAGCAAAAGCAAGTTTAGGTTTGGCAGTTGTGCCTCATTTTAACATATTAAAATCTAAACCAGAGATGTATGATGATATTATTGGTCATGGCGATTTTAAGTATAAAGTGCATAAATCTTGGGGAGATTTAGATAGGGCTATTACCCCTGTAAAGAATTGTCATGAAATGGTAATGGATTCTCAAGGCAGACTTATAATGGTGGGTGATGACACGCATAATAATGTTTTAATCTATGATAAATCCGGTAAATTGTTAGATGCTTGGGGAGTGCGTTACAAAGGAGGTCATGGATTATCTTTATGGAATGATGGCTCTGATGATTTTTTGTTTATTGCAGATACTAAAGGAGGTGAACTTATTAAAACCACAACTGATGGTAAAGAATTAATGATAATAGGGCATCCATCCTTATATGGAGCATACGATAAAAAGGATAAATTTAAACCTACTGAAAGTGCCATTGGACCTAATGGAGATATATACATAGCCGATGGTTATGGGTCGCAGTACATACTTCAATTTACAAAAGACGGAGAGTTTATTAGAAAAATTGGAGAAGGAAATGGCACAGGGCAAAATCAATTTCAAACAGCACATGGTGTTTGTATAGATTACAGAGGAAAAGGAGAGCCAACATTGCTAATAACCTCTAGAGCTAGTAATTGTTTTAAGCGTTTTACATTAGATGGCGTGTATATAGAGCAAATAGACTTACCAGGAGCCTTTGTTTGTCGTCCTGTTATTCATAATGATAACTTATATTCGGGTGTATGTTGGTCTTCAGAAATCGACTATGATGCTTCAAGACGATTGAAAACACACCCAACTAAAACTAGTCCAGGTTCAGGATTCGTAACTATTTTGGATGACAAAGGTAAAGTAGTTTCCAACCCTGGTGGTACAAAACCAAAGTATAAAAAAGGAAAACTACAGCGCATGGTACAAGAACAACCTATTTTTCGCCATTGTCATGATGTGTGTATTGATAACGATGAAAACTTATATGTATGCCAATGGAATGCAAATAAGACTTACCCTATAAAGTTAGAAAGAGTTTAAGTTTTTGTATTCAGGTCATTACAGGATTACTTTAGAAAAGGTATACACTATCTTTGAATAATCCAAAGTCATAATTATGTTAAATAAGTTTTTTGTTGTTTGTTTTCTGATGCTAATATCAATAGTTGTATCAGCTCAAGATTACCCTTTTAGCTTGCCATCTAACATGAAGGCAACTATTAATATTAATTCTTCATCACAAGAAGCGTTTAATAATTTATTATTAGGTACAAATACACATCATTTTTCAACCACAAAAGAAAAAGATTTAATTAATAAATTAAAACCAATAACGATAAGGTTTCCACATGGGTTATGGGCTAATTGGTATGACTGGAGAAGAGATGTAACCAGGCTTTTTGGAGCGGAAAGTTTTCAATATGAACAAGGCGTAAATAAGACTATTAAAACAAAATCACCTGACCTGTTAGCAAATATAAAAATATTTGATAGCAATAATATCAAAGTTGGTATTGACGGATTAACAAGTTTAAATGCCACTAGGAAATCAACAACAGGTAAGGGGTTTGATATGATGTGGACTTTTAATATGAGTGCAGATGGTACTGATTTCAATAATGGAAGTCCAGAAACTATAGCAAGATACAATAATTTGATTTCTAGAGGTTTTGAAGTAAAAGTTATAGAATTGGGGAATGAAAACTTTTATCCTGGTCAACGTAGCTCAATCATACCTAATGCCGAAGATTATATCGCTAGAGCAAAATCGATGTCTGCAGCACTAAAAACCAAAGACCCAAATATAAGAGTTTCTATACCATTATTGAGAAGAGACAGTTGGGCAAACCCTAATTGGAATAGAGATGTAACCCAAGATCTTAGTTATTTTGATGCGGTTACTGTACACACCTATGTGGGTTCAGATCCTGATGACGTGAATAATAGTGATGAAGCTTTCGGTACAGCACTTACTGCCAGAAAATATTTAGGAAATTCTATTTATGATTATGCGCACAAAGTAGCACCTAATAAACCTATTTGGTTAACTGAGTGGGGTGTAAAATCTGGTGGACCAAATGCAGTTTCTGTTTTAGGAATGGCAGATTGCTATATTTTTATGAGTCAAAACCAAGATGTTTTTGAACGTGCCAACTGGTTTAGTGTTAACGGAAAATTGAACTCGCATTTTGTTTGGGAAACCTATATTTCTAATAGTGGAGTAGAGCGTCCAAGAATAAAGTATCCATTAGAAAAAACATTGTTTGGCTCTGCTTATGAAATTATACGTTTGGCTTTAGAAAATACCACTTTAATTGAAAGTAACGTAGAAGTATCTAACCTTGTTGATGGTGTAAAAGCTGTTAACGCAAGAGTTGTAACAAAAGATGGTAAAACTTCCATTTTTGTTGTAAACCTTAGTAATCAAGATGTGCCATTTAATGTAAATATAGATGGTGTAGCTTATACAGATACTAAAGTTCATAAAGCTATTACCTTTACTAAAATGGATGAAGAGAGAGTTATGGGGATTGATGTAGATCCATTAACTCTAATTAGCCAAGGAACTGAAGGAATTACGTTACCTAAATTTTCAATAAATATTATAGAATTAAGTAACGCAACATTATCTGCATCCAAAAAAATAAAAGAAGATGTGGTAAATATATATCCAAATCCTAATAGAGGTGTCTTCAATATAAATTTAAGCCATGGAGAAGAAATGCAATATAAAATTTATTCAATTAATGGTGCAGAAATCCAAAAAGGAAGTGTATTGTCAACTAAAGAAATTCGATTAAATAATCATAAAGCAGGTATCTATATTTTAAAAATAGAAGGAAATAGAGGCACATCAATGCATAAAATTGTATTGAATTAATATTCATTTTATAGAGAGGAAGCCTATTATAATTTTTTAAAATTTAATAGGTTTCTTCTTAAAACAGCAATGTAAAAACAGTTTCCACATCAGGTGTAGATTTTACCATTAAGTGCCCTTGATGCAATTTCATTATATGTTTAGAAAGACTTAAACCAATTCCTGTACCTTTTTCTTTGGTTGTAAAAAACGGAATAAAAATTTGCTTAAGATTGTTTTCTGATATTCCAGTTCCGTTATCTATAACTTGTATTTCTATATTTCCAGAAGTTGTTTTTATAGCTTGTAGTTTAATTACTCCGTTAGCATGATGAATTAAAGCATCTATCGAATTCTTAATCAAATTGACTAAAACCTGCATAATCTGATTTTCGTCTGCAAAAAGCTCTAAATTAGTTGGTGTAATTTGAGTTTCGAGAGATATGTTTTTATGTGCCTTTTCGTTACTTACTAACGTGATTATTTTTTCGAATAATGCAGGCACTTTTATAAGTGTTTTATCGGGTTTAGGAATTTTTGTTAAAGAACGATACCCTGTAACAAAATCGGTTAAACCTAAACTTTGTTCTTGTATTACGGCCAATCCTTTTTTTACTTTTTCTAAATCACTTTCTTTTAATTGGTCCAATTGAATTTTACCATTATCAGTTTTAATGACTTTAGATAAACTATCTGAAATAGAAGTTATTGGTGCCAAAGCATTCATGATTTCATGGCTCATTACCTTTATTAATCCCATCCAAGAATCGACTTGTTTAGTGTCTAATTCGCTATAAATATTTTGAATACTAACTAATAAAAGAGACACATTGTTAACTTCTATAGGTTTAGATTCAATTTTTAATTCAACTGTTGCACGTTCGTTCGTTATAGAAATTACCTGTTGCTTAAAAGGTTGTAGTTTACTAACTAAATTATAGACGCTGTTATCTATTTTTTTAAGCTGTTGAATATGTGTAAGCACATCGCAATTCAATAATTTTTTTGCACTTTCGTTGGCAAATAAAATATGCCCTTTGGCATTAATAGATAATAAGCCAACATTGGTGTATGCTAATAAAGTTTGGTAGTATTGCTCTTGGGCTTGGGTATTCAATTTTTCATCTTGAATAATTCTATTAACTCTATTTAAATGCGCATTTAATTGATTTGTTACCGAGTTATTTGTGTTTTCTGAAAAGCTAATGGTAGAATCTGAGTTTTCTATAGCATTAAAAAAAAACATGAGCTTACGGTTGGTGCTGTTTAGAAAATTGACAAGTGAAATTATTTGTAAAATTAATACGACTCCTAATAATACAGCAACGCCTTTTATATCATTTAAAATAAAATACACTACGCTAGCACATACCAATACTAGCAATAGTACTCTTAAAATTATTTTTAGATATAAATTTTTAGATAGCATTTTAGAATATTAAATTTTATAACGCTTTGTTTTATTGTATAAGGTTTGACGAGTGATACCTAACTGTTCTGCAGCAGTACTATAATTACCATCGTATTTTTTTAGCGCAGTAATAATCATATTTTTTTCCATTTCGTCAATGGTTATGTCTGCCGTGTTTAATGCTTTTGTTTGCCGCTGATTAAACATAAAATCATTTACCTTTAATAGGTTATTCTCACTTAAAATAACACAACGTTCCATAGTATGTTGTAGCTCTCTAATATTTCCAGGCCAAGTATATTTAAGTAGTTTTTTCTTGATGGCACTACTCAATTTTAATCCTTTTTTATCATATTTATTTGCATATTTATTTAAGAAAAATTCTGCCAATTCTATAATATCATTGCCACGTTCTCTAAGTGCGGGTACTTCAATATGTATAGTATTTATTCGGTACAACAAATCTTCTCTAAAAAGTCCTTCATCAACCATTTTATTCAAATCGCAATTGGTAGCGCAAACCAATCTAACATTTACAGGAATAACTTTGTTAGACCCAATGCGAACGATTTCTTTTTGTTGAATCACTTTTAATAATTTAGACTGTAACTGTAATGGCAAATTACCTATTTCATCTAAAAAAAGCGTACCATTATGAGCAACTTCAAACTTACCTGCTCTATCATTTTTAGCATCGGTAAAAGCGCCTTTTACATGTCCAAAAAGTTCACTTTCAAAAAGGCTTTCGGGTATGGCACTTACATCTACATTTACTAAAATTTCTTGATGTTGCGCAGATTGGTTGTGAATGGCTCGTGCAATTAACTCTTTACCAGTACCATTTTCGCCAGTTATTAAAACATTTGCAGAGGTTTTTGCAACTTTTTCAGTAATTTTTAAAACTGCATTTATCGCTGAAGAAGTTCCGATAATTTGCTGCTCTGTTTCGTTGATAAGGTGCTTTAATTTTTTTTCGCTTTGTTTTAGTAAACTTACTTCTTTCTTAGATTTTCCTAATTGAAAGGCTGCATGAATGGTGGCTAAAATCTTTTCGTTATCCCATGGTTTTAATACAAAATCTATAGCTCCTTCTTTTAAGGTATTTACAGCTAATTCTACATCGCCAAAAGCAGTCATCATTATTACAGAAGCATCGGGTGCTATTTTTTTTAATTTTCGTAGCCAATAAAAACCTTCATTTCCTGTATTTATTCTGGATGAAAAATTCATATCCAAAAGAATAACATCGTAGCTTTTTAAATCGGTAACCGAAGATATTCCGTTTGGGTTTTGAAGCGTAGTTACAGTTTTGTAAACATCTTGCAACAACAATTCTAAGGCGCTTAGCACCCCTTTATTGTCGTCTACGATAAGTATTTTTCCAGATTGCAACATAATAATCCAAAGCTACAAATAAGAACAATACTCAACTATAAAGTGTAAAATATTTTTACACTTTGTATAAAAATATTTTACATAAAAAGGATAATTAGATATTGATGATGTTTGTAACCTGTTGAATTGTAGTGTATTGATTTTTTGGCACGCATATCGTTATATAAAATGCAAAACAATAAAAAATGAAAAACACTTTCCTAATTTTTGTAACCTATATTGCCTTTTCTTTAAATGGTAATGCACAAAAATTATGGACTTTAGAGGAATGCATTGTTTATGCTTGTGAAAATAACTTAGACCAAAAAACAAAAATTTACAATTCGGAGATTGATAAGGAATCGTTTCAACAATCTAAACGAGATTTTTTGCCAGACTTTAGTGCTGTATCAAATTTAAACAGACGATTTGGTAGGTATGTAGACCCAAATAATAACAACGTTATCAATACTGCAACGTCATCAAACACCTACGGAGTAACATCGTCTTTAAATCTGTTTAATAATTTTAAAAAGTGGCACCAAAGGTCGCAGAAAAAACTACTATATCATGCAAGCTTAGAAGCTGTTTTGCAAGCAAAATACAACCTTTCTTTTGATGTGATGAATGCTTTCTATCTTGTAAAATTTAGAGAAGACTTATTGCAAATAACAAAAGAAAAATTAGAAATTTCTAATTTAAATTACAAGTTGGTAACTTCAAAAATAGAACTAGGATTGCTAGCGAAATCTAATTTATACGATATTGAATCTGAATTGGGTACTAATAAATTAGAAATAGCTCAAGCCCAAAACGCCTTAAATGAAGCGACTTTAAATCTTATTCAAATCATGAATTTTAATGGCACGAGTATAAAGCTAAAACCCGATTTAGTAGCGTTAAAATCTCTTGATAGTTTAACCTTAGAAACTGTTTTTTCTAAAGCAATTGCATTTCTTCCGTCTATTAAACAACAAGAATTACAGGTAAATGCTTCAGAAAAAAACTTGGCTATTAGAAGGAGTGATTTTTATCCATCATTAGTATTAAATGCGGCGTATAGAACAGGTTATTTTGAAACGAGTATTGATGAAAATGGATTGATAACGCCTTTTTTAGACCAGCTATCTAATAATGCAGCCAAATCAATTGGTTTGTCTTTAAGAATTCCGATTACCAATAAATGGTCAAAACATTCCAATGTAAAAATTGCTAAAATAAATATCTTAAAAGAAAAGAATATTCTGGAGCAAAAGAAGCAAGAACTTTATAAAGAAATACAAAAAACAATTCAAAAAAACACTGCGCTTTTAGCGGAAAAAGAGGAGAATGAGTCTAACCTAAAATCTAAAGAACTCGCTTTTAACTTTGCTCAAAAAAAGTTTAACAAAGGGCTGGCTACGATTTACGAATTAGAGGTTGCCAAAAATAATTTAGCACAAGCTAAAATAGAAAGAACCAGAATTAATTTACAATTACAATATCAAAAAAAGGCAATAGATTTTTATTGTGGTATTGCTGTTTTTCCTTTTAAATAATAACAAAGAATGGATACTAAAATAGAGAAGAAAAGAACACTACAACCTAAACATATTGGCATAGGATTACTTGTAATTATTTTAATCGCAATATTTCTATACAATAGTTTAGGCACGCCTAGTACATCATCAGAAGTTAAAAAAAATGAAATTACGATAACAGAGGTTAAGCGCTCTAATTTTAATGATTACATTACAATTAATGGCGTTGTAAAACCCATTACTACAGTATATCTTGATGCCTATGAAAACGGAAGAATTGTTGAAAAATATATAGAAGAAGGCAGTATTGTAAAAAAAGGAGATATTATATTAAAGCTAGAAAACAGGCAGTTATATGAGCAAATTTTAGCAAGCGAAAACAACCTAGCCATTAAGCAAAACAATTTAAGAGAAACAAAAATAAATTTTGAATCGCAACGTGTTTTTAATCAAAAAAGTTTGCTTGAAGCAGAATACCGAGTTATAAAAGCAAACAGGTCTTTTGAGCAAAATAAATCGTTATTTGAAGAAGAATTAATAGCTAAAGAAAATTATATAAGAGCCAAAGAAGAAAAAGAATTGGCGTCTAAACAGTACGATGTTATCAAGTTTAAAGCAAAGCAAGATTCATTGTTAAGTGCTACAGGTATAAAAGAATTAGACAACGATTTAATACGAATGAAAAAAACCTTAGCCATGGTTTATGAAAGAATTGAACACTTAAATGTTAGGGCAACGATAGATGGCCAATTAGGAATGCTAGATGCCGAAATTGGGCAAAGCATTTCCCAAGGACAACGTATAGGACAGATACACGTGTTAACCAATTTTAAAGTACAGTCTAATATAGATGAGCATTATATTGATAGAGTTACGCGACATGTTTCTGCATCTTTAGAACGCGATGGAGAAACCTATGCCTTAAAAACTAAAAAAATATATCCGGAGGTAAGAGATGGAGAATTTCAAATAGACCTAAGTTTTATAAACGAAAAACCAAACAATATTAGAACAGGGCAAAGTTATTTTATAAAATTAGAATTGGGGACACCTACAAATGCGATACTTGTTAGCAGAGGAGCGTTTTCTAATACTACTGGCGGAAATTGGATTTACGTTGTAGATGCTTCTGGTAATTTTGCAACTAAACGCCAAATAAAAATAGGCAAACAAAACCCTCAATATTATGAAATTCTTGAAGGCCTACAACCTAACGAACGTGTAATAACATCTAGCTATAAAAATTTTGAAAACAGCGATAAACTTATTTTAAATTAATAACCATGATACAGACAAAAAACCTAACTAAAATATTTATTACAGAAGATATACAAACTAAGGCATTAAACGATATAAATCTACATGTAAAAGACGGAGAATTTATTGCTATAATGGGACCTTCAGGTTGTGGAAAATCTACCCTTTTAAATATACTTGGACTAATTGATATCCCATCCGATGGTAGTTATATGTTTCATGGAAAAGAAATAGGTAACTTAAAAGAAAAGGAGTTAACCAAAGCAAGAAAAGGTAATATTGGTTTCATTTTTCAGAGCTTTAATTTAATTGATGGTTTAACAGTTTACGAAAATGTTGAATTGCCATTAACGTTTATGAACATCAATCAAAAAGAACGAAAAGAAAAAGTAAAAGCTGTTTTAAAACGTATGAAAATAGACCACCGTTCTAACCATTTTCCGCAACAATTATCTGGAGGGCAGCAACAACGTGTTGCTATTGCTAGAGCTGTAATTACTGAGCCTAAATTATTGTTAGCAGATGAACCTACGGGAAATTTAGATTCTAAAAATGGTACCGAGGTTATGAATCTATTAACAGAGCTAAGTCAAGAAGGTGCAACTATTATTATGGTAACACACTCCGAAAGTGATGCAAATTACGCACACAGGGTCATCAACTTATTTGATGGAAAAATTGTAATGGAAACAAGCAATTAGTAATACAGCCAATTAACTAAATAACTAGATAAAAATGAACTTTATCAAACTAAATATTTTCTATCGTAATTTAAAAAGAGATAAACTTATTTCTATAATTAATGCAGTTGGTTTAATTATAGGTATACTAAGTGCCTTGTTTATTTTAGAGTATGTGTATTACCAAAGAAGCTACGATAACCATCACGAAAATGCCAAAGATATTTATCGTGTTGCTTACAATCGTTATCAAAATAACGAAGTGTTATGGAAAACAGCCAATTCATTTCCACCAACCGGAAAATGGTTAAAAGAACATTATAGCGATGTTGTAAATCATGCGAGGATAACTCCAAAAAATGAAATAACCATAAGCTATAACAATGCCTCTGGAAGCAAAATTATTTATTCTGAAGATAAAACGTACTATGCAACCTCTTCTATATTTGAAGTATTTACAATTCCATTATTGCAAGGCGAAAAAGACCCTTTAAAAGCGCCAAATACTGTAGCAATATCACACCTCGCAGCAGAGCGTTATTTTGGAGAAGAACGTCCGTTAGGGAAAACAATAAAAGTAAATGGTAATGAAGATTACATGATAACTGCCGTATATAAAAAGATGCCAAAAAATTCGATTGTAAAATCCGATTTTTTGTTTTCTATGGAAACCATTTACAAACAACGTCCTAGAATTAGAACAAGTTGGACTTATGATTATGGCAGTACTTTTATACAACTAAAACCAAATAGCGATTATAAAAAGCTAGAGAAAGAAGGTCTTCCTGAAATGATAGCTGCTAATTATAAAAAGCGTCTAGATTCGCAAGGCAAAAGAGATACATACTATTTACAACCGTTGCAGGATATTCATTTAACCTCTAACATAGAATATGAATCGGAGCCTCCTGTTAACGGAAAAATTATAAGTATTCTTTTTGGATTTTCTATTTTTCTTTTAATTATAGCTTGGATTAATTTTATAAACCTAACTACAGCACGCTCTATAGAAAGAGCCAACGAGGTAGGTGTTAAAAAAATTAATGGAGCCTCTAAAATGAATTTAATAACTCAGTTTTTAAGTGAAGCTTTTCTTTTTAACATACTTTGCTTAGCCATAACTATTGTATTATTTTATGCTTTAAATCCTTGGTTTAAAACCATTACTCAAATAGGCGATTTTAATTTATTTGAGCACTCTAAATTCTTAGGTACATTTATTGTAATTTTTGTTTTAGGCATTATAATTTCCTGTATTTATCCTGCAGTTATATTACAATCTTATAAACCTGTAACTGTTTTAAAAGGGAAATTTAAAAACAAACGCGAAGGAGTCTTTTTTAGAAAACTATTAGTGACTCTGCAATTTGTAATTTCAGTTGTATTGCTTTGCGGTACACTTATAGCATACAAGCAAGCTACGTTTTTAATGGAAAAAGATATGGGTATTAATTATGCTCAAAGTATAGTAATTAAAGCGCCCAAAACAGGAGAAAAACAGAGTGAATTACAAAGTAAAATTCTGTTAATGAAAGATGAATTAACTCAAATTCCTGAAGTAAAAGGGTTTACTTTTTCATCTGATATTCCTGGTCAAGAAATTCAACATTGGTTTGGTTGTCGAAGAAAAGGTTACGACCATACTGACTCAAATGGTTATTTTCAACTCTCTGTAGACGACCAATTTCTAGAATTTTACAATGTAAAACTGCTTGCAGGAAGACTATTTAGGAAAGGCGAAAAAGAAACTGGAACCAAGAGTATTATTATGAATGTAAAAGCTATGGAACGTGTTGGTTATAAAACACCAGAAGAAGCTATTAATAACTTTGTTGTAACAGGTAGAAATGAAGAGTTTAAAATTATAGGCATTGTTGACGATTTTTATTATCAATCCATCAAAAACGAACCAGTACCAACGGTATTAAGACTTACCGATAGTCACAAAGCCTTTTTAATCTTAAAAGTAGCTAGTAATAATACCACCGAAATTCTTCAAAAGTTAAAAACCATTTATGAGAACTATTTCCCAGAACAACCTTTTGATTATTTGTCTCTAGAAAATAAGATAAGTAATACCTTGAAATCAGACCGAACGTTCTTATTTGTCTTTAGTTTATTTTCAATACTTGCTATTATAATTGCCGTAATTGGTATTGTGGGCTTAATATTAATCACTATTAGCCAACGTATGAAAGAAATAGGTATTAGAAAAGTCCTCGGCTCGGAATTAATGGATGTCTCTAAGTTACTAGCTAAAGAAGTTGCTTCACAGATTATTATAGCTATAATAATTGCCATTCCTTTAGCTTGGTATGGTTATCAAAATTGGTTTTTAAAAACCTATATTAATAGTATAGAGTTGCAAATATGGATGTTTTTAGTTCCTGTTATTGTGCTTTTTATAATCGTTTTTTTAGTGATTCATCTTGTGGCTTTAAGAGCGTACCAAATGACTTTGTCTGAAGTATTGCAAAATGAATGACATGAAATAGTTAAAGTTATATTTTAAAAGCACATGATAGTACAGGACGTTTTTCATATTTAAAGGCTATAAATTTCATCTGTTTTAAGTAGAAACTAATTCTTAAAGGTTAGTTTTTAAACTAAAATCTTTTATTTATGAGGCTGCTTAACTTATTAAAAACAACTAGTGTTGTTTTATTTATAATATCACTTTTTTTACTATCCTGTGATAATAAATTTACTGAGAAAACGGCACCTCAAGATTTATTCAGCAAATTTCAAAACCCTCCTGCAGAAGCTAGGCCATTTGTGCGTTGGTGGTGGAATGGTAATAAAATTAAATCTGTAGAGATTGATAGACAATTAGAATCTCTTAAAAATGTTGGTTTCGGTGGAGTAGAAATAAACCCAATTGCTATGCCAATGGCTTTTAATAAAAGCGAAAAATCTTTGGTTTGGATGAGTGATGAATGGGTTGATATGGTAGTTCATGCTGCAAAAAAAGCCAAGGATTTGGGTATGATTACAGATATCATTGCTGGAACAGGTTGGCCATTTGGAGGAGAGTTTTTAAAAGATGAAGAAACGAGTCAGCGAATGGTGTCAGACTACATTGAGTATCGTTCTAAGGATATTATTAAAGTTGATGAAGAGCATTTAATTAGTTTATATAAAAAAAAGTTTGGAAAAACTAGAGCTCAAAGGCATGTAAGTAAAAGAACAACTTATAGGTTAGCTGGTCTTGCTTTGATTCCTAAAAATTGTAATGATAAAGATCAAGTAATAAATCTTTTAGATCATTTAGATAAGAATAGGAAACTAAACTATATAATTGAAAACTCAGGAGAATATTATTTAAGCTATTCGCTAATTCAGCAAAATTTTAGAGATGTTACTTTGGGTGCTCCAGGAGGGGCAGGTCCTGTTATGGATCATTATAAAAAAGAAATGACTTTAGCGTATTTAAATAGGTTAAAGAAAATATCGGAGCGTTCTGGTATTCCATTAAATCAATTAATTAGAGCTATTTTTTGTGATAGTATTGAGGTTTCTGGCGCAAATTGGACAGATGGTTTTCAGTCAATTTTTTTTAAAACCTATGGTTATAAATTGGCACAATGGATGCCTTTTATTTTTTATGCTTCAACAGGTAATTATGCTGATGATCACTATTCAAAGAACTTTTCAGTAGACTTTAAAAATAAATTAAAAAGAGTTCGATATGATTACAATAAACTATTGGTAGAAGTGTTTTTAGAAAATTTTACAAAAACATATAAAGATTTTTGTGAAGCAAACGGAGTACTTTGTAGATACCAAGCTTATGGGACGCCATTTTTAATGGGTATGTTAGATGGGTATATGATACCAGACATTCCAGAAAGTAACAATTGGATTTATTCTGCGGCAATGAAAGATTCTTTATGGCAATGGAATCAAAGTCATGGGTATATGACTTGGAATATGTATGCTTCTGCTGGAGGTCATTTAACAAATAAAAAAATTGTAAGTTCTGAGGTTATGACCAATACAAGAGGTGTTTTTAAAACTACTCTAGAAGAAATTAAGCAACATGATGATATGAATTTTATCACAGGTATCAATCATTCTATTTTACACGGTTACAATTATTCTCCAAAAGAAGAGCCATTTCCAGGTTGGATACGTTATGGAGCTTATTTTAGTGAGCAAAATACCTGGTGGAAACATCTATATAATTGGGTAGATTACAATGCAAGATTATCAGCGGTATTTCAAAATTCTCAAGCCGATAAATCTATAGCTATTCTTGGACCTACTGCCGATTTATGGGGAGACAAAGGTTTGGCAAGAGCACCTTTCCATTTAGAACCAAAGTATTTATATAAAATGTGGGAACCCATTAGTCAGTTAGGGTATTCTTGCGAATATATCAATCAAAAAGTTTTAACAGAAGCAACCATAGAAAATGGTGAAATCTCTTTTGGAAATATGAGCTATAAATTGTTGATTTTGGCTAGTCTAAAATCTATTCATCCAGAAACAGCTCTTTCAATTCAAAAATTTGTTGACTCTGGAGGTAAAGTTGTGGTAATAGATAAATTGCCTAAACAGTCATTACATTTTAAAGATTTTGATAAGAATGACAGCCGTGTAAAAGAAATTATAGAGAAGATTTTGGCAGAGAAACCGAACTCTATCATTCAAATAAAACAACCAAATTCGTTAGCGCAATTATATACTTGGACAGAGAACTTGCTTAAAAAATCTGAAGTTACTCCAGATGTAATTATCGATAATCCTACTAAAAAAGTATATCAAATTCATCAATATACTAAAGATAAAGACCTATATTTTTTTACAAATGTACATAGGTTTACCAGTGCAAACTTTAATGCTAAATTTCCTGTAAATCATAAATATCCTTATGTGTGGAACCCAGAAACAGGAGAAAGAAAACCATTCTATTATGCTAAAAACACCAATGAATTATCTATTTCACTTAAACCATTAGAGTCTTTATTGTTGGTTTTTGAAAATGAAAAACCAATAGAAACTCCGATGATGAATCCAACTAAAGTTGAAAAATCTAAAGCAATTACTGGAATTTGGAATGTTACAGGAAAAAGAGTAGATGGCAAAATACTTACTTGGCAAATGAATGAATTGATTGATTTTAGTAAATCTGAGGATAAAAACCAGAGTTCATTTGGTGGAGAAATCAGTTATAAAATTACTTTAAATAACAACGTTAATTATACACATTTAGATTTAGGAAATGTAAACGGAGGAGTTACAGAATTATATGTAAATGGAAAAAAAGTAGGCAAACGTTGGTATGGAGAAGCGGTTTATGCTATTGCAGATTATTTAGAACAAGGAGAAAATAAATTAGAAATTAAATACACTACTGTGTTAGCTAATTATTGCAAATCTCTAGATAATCCATTAACAAACAGATGGACTAGAAATTATAAAGACAAAGTTTCTACAGGAATGGAAGGGCCTGTTATATTAGTTAGATATTAATATTCAATTAAAATTAGTAACATGACTGTACAGGACAACGATTTAAATAAATTCAAATAATTTTATTTTTTCATAGAATCATAACAAAATAAATAAATTTAAGATTTATCTAATGATCAACAAACAATCTCTTTTTTCAATAGTTCTTTTAGCTATTTTCTGTGTATCCTGTAAACAGGTTTATATCTCAAAAACACCAATGTCTTTTGAGAATTTATCAGTAAACACAAAGCATAACCCTTCAGCAATAGAAAGTAAACAGCCTTTGTTTTCTTGGGTTATAAATGTAGAAGAATACAATAAGTCACAATCTGCTTTTCATATTTTAGTAGCATCATCTAAAGAAAAATTAAATGATAGCGATGCTGATATTTGGAATTCTGATAAAGTAGCAAGTAACAAATCTACATTTGTTAAATATCAAGGAAAAGATTTAGAAGCTTTACAAACGTATTTTTGGAAAGTAAAAATTTGGGATGAAAAAGGTTCATCTTCGAACTGGTCAGATGTTCAAGAATTTACAATGGGTTTAATGAATTCTAAAAACTGGGCAAATTCCAAATGGATTACTTTAAATAAAGATACGAGAACTTCTGAGCATCGTTTTAGAGGGTATAAAAGAGGTAATATGAAAGAGTCAAAGGCAGTAAACGGTTTTGCTGCTAGTTATTTTAGAAATGAATTAGAGCTTGATAAAGAAGTAGAAAATGCACAAGTTTATATTTGTGGTTTAGGGTATTACGAGTTGTATTTAAATGGAGATAAGGTGGGTGATCATGTCTTAGACCCAGCACCGTCTAACTACGATAAGCAAGCATATTATGTAAATTATGATATTACAGAACAATTAAAATCTGGGAAAAATGCTTTCGGAATTATATTAGGAAACGGATTTTACGGACAAAATATTTCTTGGAGTAGAGATCCAGAATCGAATAAAAAAGGAGTTTCTTACGGGAAACCAACAGTGCGTTGTTTGGTAAAATTAAATTACTCAGATGGTACATCAGCAGATTTTTATACAGATGAAAACTGGAAAGAAGCTACAGGACCAATTGTTTTTAATAATATTTACGGAGGTGATACATACGATGCACGTTATGAATTGGGTAACTGGAATACTGTTGGCTATGATGATGCAAAATGGGGTAATGCAAAAGTAACATCACCTAATGTTAAAAAAATAAGTGCAAGTCAAATTCCACCAATTAAAAAATTAAAAGAGTTTGAACCGCAAAAAGTTTTTAAAGGGTCAGATGGTAACTGGATTGTAGATTTTGGTCAAAATATTGCGGGTTGGGTAAAACTAAATGTTAAAGAAAAAGAAGGGCAATTAATAGAAGTTGTTACTACAGAAGCCTTGTTAACAAATGGAAAAGATATTTTTAAAGGATCTACAGGAGGTGGAGCAAACGGAATGGCTCAAATATACAAGTACATTTGTAAAGGAGATGATTTAGAATCTTGGGAACCTAAATTTAGTTATCATGGATTTAGATACGCTAAAATTACAGGTATTTCTAGAAAACCAGATGCAGACATGATTAAAGCTGTTTTGGTGGCTACAGATATTCAAGAAACTGGAAATTTTACCTCTTCGGATGAATTGTTAAATAAAATGCATAGCATTAGTAAATGGACTATTGTAGATAATGTACATGGAATTCCAGAAGATTGCCCACATAGAGAAAAATGTGGTTGGTTAGGAGATGCACATGCTTTCTGTGAGTATGCGTTGTACAATTATGATATGTATGATTTCTATAAAAAATATATGGAAGACATCAAAACACAGATGCGACCTACTAAAGGACATAATAATCCAGAAAAAAAATGGTTAGTACCAACTATGATTGCTCCAGGAAAACGTACATCTACCTATGCAAAAATAGATTGGGGAGTAGCTACCATGTATTTGCCTTGGTATAACTATAAGTTTTATGGAGATGAAACTATTGTAAAAGACTACTACGAACCTATGAAAGGGTTAACAGATTTCTATTTGAACTACAAAGGAGAAAATGGAATTATGCAAGATGGTATGGGAGATTGGTGTCCACCAAGATGGGACAGACGTAAAAATCCGAAAGCTATGGAATGTGACCCAATTATTTCTGCAAATGCTTATTTCTATGACGTGTTAGGTATTATGGAAAGATTTGCTAAAATGAATAACGATGCTAGCTATGAAACCTATATAAAACAAGAAAAAGAAGCCTTAAAAAAAGCATTTAATAAAGAGTTTTTAGTTTCGATTCCTAATACCAGCTACAAATGGTATCAGAGTCAAACAGCAACTGTACAAGCATTACAATTTGGTATTGTGCCAGAAAATGAAATAGAAAATGTGGTAAATGGTTTAGCCTATGATATTGTTGCCGTAAAAGGAGGCCATCATTCAACTGGAATTCATGGAAATAGATATATCTATACCGTGTTAACAGAAAACGGAAAAGGAGATTTAGCACATGAAATCTTAACAACACCAGAATTTCCTAGTCAGACGTATGTGATGAACTCTGGTTTTACAACATGGCCAGAGCGTCAATTTGTTTGGGAAGAAATGGAAGGACCAACAAATTCGTTAAATCACCCAATGCATAGTGGTTTTGCAACCTATTTTTATGAATCTTTAGGAGGAATAAAATCGTCAACAGAAAAAGTAGGATTTAGACAAATTATTGTAAACCCTGAGTTTCCAAATAAAATTACTAGCACTAGTGTTAGTGTTCCTACGCCTTACGGAAATGTTAAGAATAATTGGAGTTCAAAAAATAATACACTAACGATGAATGTTGAAGTGCCGTTTAACACAACAGCTAAAATTATATTAGATAAAAAAGAATATGAATCTTTAAAGATAAATAGAGTGTCTTTTGTTGATTATAAAGAAAAAAATAAAGTAAAAATTGAAGGAATGTCAAATGTAATTTTGGGTTCAGGAAAATATGAAATTCAGTACCAAAGAACCTCAAAATAAAATCAATATACCACAGGACACTTTAAACACTTTTGTGAATTAATTTTGAACAAATCATTTTAAAAATCTTTTTATGAAAAATAACATTCTACTTTTTATATTTTCAATTGTGACAATACAATTGTATGCTCAAACAGCTACTTGTAATGGGGTATTACCTTTTGAGGAAAAAAATGGAATTATAACCATTGAAATGGAGTCTGGAATTATTAACGATAGCAGATGGAAAATTGCTTCAGAAACAGTAAGTGGAGAAGAGATAACATATTTACATTGGACAGGAGCAGAATCTTTTAATGCACTTTCTGGAGCACCTATTGTCTATAAAATAAAAATAAACAATCCAGGAACATATCGATTTGCATGGAGGATGAGAGTAGGAAAAGGTACTAGTAAAGGAGAGCATAATGATGCTTGGTTAAAGGTTGATGGTGAAGATTTTTATGGTATAAAAGACGGCGCAAAAGTATACCCGAAACCATTTTGTAACTCAAGTGAAAATTTAACTTGTGCAGCAGGTAGCTCTACTCAAAACTTTATCAAAGCATTTGGTAATCGATTAGATTGGGGGTTTGTAACCAATACAAATGACCATGTTGCCCATAGAGTTTTTGTTACTTTTAATGAAGCAAAAGAATATACGATTACAGTAGACGCAAGATCATCGTATTTGTTTATAGATAAAATGGTGCTTAGAAAAAACGGTATTTCAGACAGTACTGCTTTTAATTTAAATAATCCTGAATCTACTTGTTATGATGCTTCATTATCAACAAATGATTTAAATAAAAATGAATTAAAAATTTACCCAAATCCAACAAAAGGTAAAATTCAAATAAAAAATCTTCCTTTAAATTCTAACTTAACAATCTCTAATATATATGGAGCTGTTGTTAGAAAATTTAAAAGTGAAAAATCTATTGAAACAATAGATATTAGCGACTTAAAAAATGGTGTTTACTTTATTTCTAATGATGACAAAAACAATCATTTTATCAAGAAAGTTGTTAAATTATAATGTATTAAAAGTTAAGTTGTCTAGAGTTTATAAATGCTTTTTATTAATATCAATTACTATTCTTTTTAATTGCAAAAAGGAAGAAATAAAGAAGCATAAAACACCAAATATCCTTTTTGTACTTGTAGATGATTTAGGTTATCATGATTTAGGATTTACAGGAAGTAAGTTTTATGAAACCCCAAATATAGATAAACTTGTAAAGCGTTCAGTTTGGTTTAAAAACGGTTATGCTGCAAGTAGGGTTTGTAGTCCTTCTAGAGCAAGTATTTTAACAGGTAAATTTACTGCTCGTCATGGAATTACAGATTGGATAGGTGCAAAAGTTGATGAAGATTGGAGAGCAAGAAATAGATATGATAAACTATTGCCTGCAGATTATGTTCGTTCTCTGCCTAAACAAGATATAACTATTGCTGAGGCTTTTCAAGATAAAGGATACGCTACTTTTTTTGCAGGAAAATGGCATTTGGGAGATAAAGGTTCTTATCCCGAAGACCATGGCTTTGAAATAAACAAAGGAGGTTTTCATAGAGGGGGGCCAGCAGGAGGTTTTTTTAGCCCTTGGAATAATCCGAAACTGAAAAACAAGAAAAGAGGAGAAAATTTAACAATTCGATTAGCAGAAGAAACTACAAACTTTATCACAAAGAATAAAAAGAAACCTTTTTTTGCTTTCCTATCATTTTATGCGGTACATGCTCCTATTCAAACTACAGAAATAAAATGGAGAAAATATAGAGAAAAAGCAGAACATATGGGAGTCGCTGATTCGGGTTACATTATGGAGCGTATCTTACCTATTCGTCAAGTTCAAGATAATCCAATTTATGGAGGATTAGTTGAAACTATGGATACTGCTGTTGGAATTGTAATGAAAGCGTTAAAAGATAGTGGGTTAGATAAAAATACGATTGTTGTTTTTACTTCAGATAACGGTGGTGTAGCTTCTGGAGATAATTACGCTACCAGTAATTTACCATTACGGGGAGGAAAAGGTTATCAGTGGGAAGGTGGAATTAAAGAGCCTTACTTTATTAAAGTGCCTTGGTTAAAAACAAATGGTAAAACTTCTAATTTTCCTGTTACTCACGCAGATTTTTATCCAACTTTATTAGATTTAGCTAATATACCTTTTTTAGAAAACCAACATAAAGATGGTATTAGTTTAAAACCTATTTTAGAAGGAAGAGAAATAAATATTGATAGGCCATTGTATTGGCATTATCCACATTATGGTAATCAAGGTGGTGAGCCATCTTCAATTATTCAACAAAATGGTTGGAAATTAATTCATTATTGGGAAGATGATCGAGAAGAATTATTTAAGTTGCCATCAACAGAAAAAGATGAATTAAATGTAGTTGATGAATACCCTGAAATTGTGAAAGAAATGAGTAATCAATTAATGATATGGTTAGAAAGTGTTCATGCTAAATATCCAAAGAAAGATTTGTTATATGATGCGAATAAGCAAAAATTACGACTGAATAGTATTAAAACTAAAAAGCTGCAATCTCTCGAAAAAAATAGATTAAATGTTCTTTCTAAAGATTTTAAACCCAATGAAAATTGGTGGAAAAGTAAAGTTATAAAAGATTAATTAGTTTTCAATAGATCCAATTTTTTGATTCTAAAAGTATTGTATATTATTCACCTTTATTCATCCAAAGTGTAATACGTTCTAATTTATCAAAAGGAGGGTAAACATATATACCGCCAGTAACTATATCCATAAATCCATCATTATTAAAATCACCCAATTCTAGAGTAATTAAATGTGTTGGAGCTTTTGCAATGGTATGTTTTTTAAAAGTATTATTACCATCGTTTTCTAACAATACTAAGCTTTCTGCGGTTGGTTTGTCCCAATAATTAAATCCACTTACAACAAAAATATCTTGGTCATCGTCTTTGTCAATATCAGATGTTCTTGCACTAAAAGCACCTGGAAAATTGGTAATATGATGGTATTTAAATTTTAAGTTACCTAAGTTTTCAAGCCACTGCACACCATGCCAAGGTCTTGGTAATGGAGGTAAATAATCGAAAGCGTCTCCGTTTGTGTATAATATATCTGGTTTGCCATCTTTGTTTATATCGGAGATTGAAATACCACTAGACCCAAAATCTTCATTACTAGAACCCCATAATTGTTTGGATTCAAAGTTGCCTTTACCGTCATTTTCAAAACAATAAATTTTTTCCCATTCTTGCGTAACCAAAGAAATAATATCCAAATCATTATCAAAATCAATATCAATTAATTCTACATTTATAGGACCAGAAAGATTTTGTAAGCTATGATTTTTAAATGTCCAATTACCTAAATTTTCTATCCATGAAGTTTCTCCATCGTCATAACCAAACTGAGCAGTAACTAAATCAATATCTCCATCACCATCGATGTCTCCAGCTCTTACATCAGCAGCGCGAGCAATGTTTTCAATAACTATTCGTTTGGTAAAATTATTTTCCCCATCATTTTCAAGAACAATAATAGAGCCGATTCTGTCATTATTTGGAAATAACATACCCAGTAGCGCTACAATTAAATCTTTGTCTCCATCATTGTCAAAATCAAAAACCTGAACATGAGAAGGTGCTTTTATATTGTCTGCAACTATTTTTTCTTTGAATATGTTTTTTGGATCTTGACTAATTACTGAAATTGTATTGTTTTTAATATCGCATACTACAACATCTAGTAAACCGTCTTGGTTAACATCATCAACTGCAAGGTTTGATATTTGAGGAGGTTCTTGGAAAGAGTTACCAATGGCTATTGGGGTAAATTTTTTTGAAATATCTGCAGCTAATTTATTTTTAGTTTCAACTAAGTTGTTGGGTTGTTTAATGGTATTTGATTCTTTGTTTTTACAATTAACAAGTAAAACTGAAAAGGAAAATAGAAAAAGGAGAGTGATTTGAATATTTAGAAATAACCACTTTTTTAATTGCATATAACTTAGTAGAAAGGTGAACTTATTTTTTAGCATAGTTATTCTATTGATTTATTATTAATACTTATCAAATAGTCAGTAATACACTCTACTTCAAAATTTGTAAGACTAGGTTTTGGCATTTTGTTACTCTTAAATAAAAGAGGTTTTTCGTAATCAGGATCTATGATGGACTTTTTTATGTAGTTTCTATCAATAAAAAAAGAGTACTCTTTATTATTTCGAATAACTTTAGTTTTAGTACCTAAAATTGCGTTTAAAGAAGGTCCGTAAAGTTTATCTTTATCTCCAGATAATGAATGGCAAGTTGCACAGCCAACCGAAGTAAATAATTCTTGCCCTTTTTTTAGATTAATTTTTTCTTTAGAATCTTTGCAACTAAAAACAAAAGCTGTAACGGATATAAGTAAAAAATAAGTAGCTTTTTTTAAATGAATTTTCTTAGAATACAACACAGAATTTTATTTTCATAAACACGGATATAAAAGTAAGTAAATTTAAAAATTAAAGCGTGTTAATTCTCTATTTTTATTGATGCTAACCTATGTTTTTGCTACTTTAGCAAATTAATTGATTCGTAATGAACAGAAAAAATAAATTTTTTAATATCTCCTTTATCGTTGTTGTAGTATTGGCTTTATTATATTTTTTAATCAACAATTATATTGATAGTCAATACGCTAAACAACTCCCTGAAATTTCAGGTTTAAACGAAACATCAATATCATTTCAAAAATATATTACAAAAACTAATGATAAAACTTTAAGTAAACCATCTGTTAATAATCTTGGAAAGTTGGGAATGGTTTATCATGCCAATAATTATTTTAAAGAAGCAGAAGTATGCTACCAACTAGCTATTGAACGTGACCCCAAAGAATGGAAATGGAGTTATTACTTAGGATGTTTAAAAAGAGAACTTGGTGATTCGGAAAACGCGATTAAGAATTTTGATAACGTTTTGGCTATTCAGCCCAATTTATACATGGCTTTATATTACAAAGCTGATGCTTATAGTCAAATTGGAAAGTCAGATAAGTTTTTGCAAATACTTAAAAAATTGTCTGGAATGAATAAGAAGTATTTTGTGTTAAATGACACAAAAAGAAGGTCTTATTTTCCGTTACCAGTTTATGCTAGTTTGGAGTTGGCAAAGTTTTATGTTAGTGTAGGTAAAATTAATTTGGCTGAAAAGCAGCTAAAAATCTTGATTTCTAGTAATATTTCATTTGGTCCCGCCTATAAACAACTAAGTGTTTTACACGCTGAAAAAGGAGATAAGAAGTTGAGCAAATATTATTCAGACCGATCTAAAGACTTAGAAGATTATGTTCCACCAGCAGATCCTTTATTAGACAAGTTATGTTTTTATTCTAGATCTGAAACGTATTTGCTAAAACAAATTGAAGACGCAATTAGAAGTAGCAATTTACTTTGGGCTTTAGATTTGGTAAACTTTGGTTTAAAAAATGTTCCGGAGAGTAAATATATTGTTTCTAAAGCTATTAGGCTTTATATATCTATGAATATGGCACGAAGAACTTTGCCCTATATAGAGAATCACATAGAAGCGTTTCAAGATGATTATAAAGAGTTAATTGACGTTGGTAAAGGTTTATCTAATTCAGGTTTAAAAAGTTCAGCAAAAAAATACTTCTTAACCGCTGAAAAGAGTAAAAGTGAAAAGCCAGAAACAAAATCTAGATTAGCAGGAATATTTTTTGAAAGGCTTGGTATGAAAGAAAAGGGACTAAGCTTAATGAATGAATTTTTGGAACAGTACCCTAATAACCCTGCGGTATTAGGTGGAGCAACATTTTTATCTATTCAGTCTGGTGATATGGTTAAAGCAAATAAATATTTATCCAAATTAAAAAGAGTTGATTCTAACAACCCTCGAATAAATCTTTTTAATGGTATTCTTGCTAAGAATGCTGGTAATGAAAAAGAAGCTATAGTGTATTATGAAAAAGCATTTAATGATGTTCCGGATCAGGTATTTATAATTAATTATCTTTCAGATTATTATAAAAATAATAAAATGTGGAAAAAATTAGCTGATTTATATGAAGCCGCTCTAGAGTTTTCACCTAATAACCCAATTCTTCAAGAAGGGTATGGTTCTTTTTTAATTAATTGTCCAGATAAAAGCATGCGAAATTCCAAGCAAGCCAGAGAATTTAGCGAGAGAGCATTAATAAATTTTAGATCCGATATCCAAACACAAGTTGCAGCCGGTAAGTCTTTAGCGATGTCTTATTTTCAATTAAATGAAAAAGGTAAAGCACTTTATTATATACATAAAACCATAGGGGTGGCTAAAAGCGCTCGATTTCCTAAAGAATACATTTCAAACCTAGAAGCTATGTTAAGTAAGTTTCAAAGGATTGTTAATTCTAATTAACGATTAAATTTTAAAAGACTATAAAGATGATGAGAATTTTACCTTTAACAAGTTATACTTTATTTTTTTGTTTTTTATTATGTTTTCTATCCTGTAAACATAAAAGCGATAATAACTTCAAATCCATTTTTAATGGTAAAAATTTAGAAGGATGGAACGGTGATAAAACTTATTGGTCTGTAAAAGAAGGTGTCTTAGTTGGAAAGGTCACATCAGAAACTATTTTAAATAGAAACTCTTTTATTATTTACAATAAAGAACAACCTACTAATTTTGAGTTAAAATTAGAATATAGAATTTCAAAATCTGGAAATAGTGGGGTGAATTACAGGAGCGAAAAAATTGATAACCTTCCTTTTGCATTAAGAGGATATCAATCTGATATTGATGGTAAAAACAAATATACAGGACAAAATTACGAAGAGAAAAAGCGAACTACTTTGGCCTACATTGGTGAGAAGGTAATTATTGAATCTATGCCAGATAGTATTCCTTTAACTAACCTTAGAAAAAATGTAAAAAGGAATTGCTGGCAAACAAGAAATGTAGTTGGTTCTTTAGGAGACGCAAAAGAGTTAAAATCTTCCATTAAAGATAGCGATTGGAATACCATGCATTTAGTTGTAAAAGACAATCGTATGCAACACTTTGTAAATGGTGTTCTAATGAGTGATGTTACCGATTTGGACACTAAAAACATGAGTAACAAAGGTTTTATTGGTGTTCAAGTACATGTAGGTCCTCCAATGAAGGTTGAGTATAAGAATATCTTATTAAAAAAACTATAAACAGTATTATTTAGCTGTTGTTTTCTCTCAAGTAGATTCAGTTTTTTCAGAAAGTCACTATAATTAAAAAGAATTAATATTAGTATCAGTAGACTACAGGATTACAATCAATATTTTATGGTGTATTTTTGATTTCTATATATTAATTCTATGTTTATGAAAATAGCTGATAAGTTAAAAGTTCTAATTTTTGTACTTTCTATAACATTCGTGACAATAGTTTCCTGTTCTAAAGATGATCCTTTTTTAGAAGATGAGGTATTGGTAGATGATACTGATGACGATAATAATGTGGATTTGGGGGTGAGTATTGATTTTTCGAAAGTAGATCCAGACAAAATAGTAACAATAAATACAGGTTCAACTGAAGGGCTTTTTTATAATTTTTGGTCTACAAGGCCAATGATTAATCAATCTAGATTTAATGGAGCTAGTTTTAGAAATTCTTTAATTAGTATAAAACAGTATGTAAAAAGTTATAATTTGGTTAGAATGATGGGAGGTAGAACAGATGGTAAAAATGCTTTTTATAAAGGTGTAGATGGGTCAGGTAAAATTATCACAGATTTTAGCGAATTACTAAGTAGCTTACGAAACTTTAGACTCACTGGTTTTAAACCAAGAATTGTTTTAGATAATGTTCCTTGGGAGATGAGTTTACCAAGAGTAGATGATACTTATGGAAACTCTAAACCTCCAAATGATTATGATATTTGGAGGCAGTATGTAAATGCGTACATGCAAGCTTTGGTGGATGAGTTTGGTGTTTTTGAAGTAAAATCTTGGCGTTTTAGAATAGCTACTGAACCTAATTATACCCCTCATCATTGGCGAGGAACTAAAGAAGAGTATTTTAAACATTATGATATTACAGTAGATGAAATATTAAAAGTTATACCAGATGCCATTGTTGGTCCTGGAAATTTATTAACAGAAGGAGCAGTAGGTAAGTTTAGTACTGAAATTATAGATCACTGTGCGCAAGGAACAAATTATGCAACAGGACAAACAGGAACAAAAATGGATTTTTTTGCACTTTCTTATTACGAAAAGTTAGATAAAAAAGAAGTACGTTTTGAAAATGTAGTAAAACCTTATAGAGATAAATTAAATAGTTATCCTCAATTTGCAAATATTCCTTTTGATATTCAAGAATTCGGAATTTTAAGAGGAGATAATGGCAAAAGGGGTTTAAGCTTAAGTGATGGTACAGAATTAGGAGCTAGTTGGTATGCAACAATAGCTGATTTAGCCTATCAATATAATGTTACTGAAATTTACGATTGGGGGCAAGAATTAGAATCAAGTGATTTACCTACAGGAAGAAGAAGTGTTACAGAAATGTTTTTAAAATTAGAAGGAGGCACTAGAATGTCTACTTCAGGCAAGTTTTTAGGTTTTTCAGGTGCTATTCCTGTTTCTAATAACGGTAAAATATATGTATTGCTATATAATCATAACACCACTAGAAATAGTTCAAATTCAAAAACTTATTATCCCAAATTAGAAGGTAGTCAAATTTCTAATGTAACAAAATGGAAGATGAACGAGTGGACTATTGACAAAAATAATAGTGTTTTAATGCATCAACTTTATAGTGATGTCAGAAGCGCTGGTGTTGGAGAAAAAACAGACGGACGTATTTATGGTAACAGACCTTCTGATCGTTTTGAAGATGGATGGAAAAATGTTTTAGATAATAATTTATCTAAGTATGAACAATTATCTAGATTATCATTAACAGTTAAAGATTCTATTATAGGAAAGTATGAAGGTGCTTTAATGTTTAAAGTAGATTTAGCACCTCATTCGGTAAAGTTAATAGAATTAATACCAGAATAGAGTTGTATAAACTATAAAATTAAAAAGCTGATTTTTATGCTAAATCGGCTTTTTATTTTGGTTTTATTTTTTCTTTTTTGGACCTCTTTTCTTTTCTGGGTTTTTAGAAATATAATCTAATAGTATTTTTTTAACATCATCAACAGTTCCTTGTTTTAAACCATTATTTACATTAGCACCAGTAATCCAATATAAAATCATTCCTGCATCAGAGCAATCCCATTTTCCTTTTTGAAATTTTACAACATCATCAACTTCGGCTAATTTACCTATTGTCCACAATAGTTGAATACGGGAGTCTGAATGATTTTTAGCCCAATCCCATTTTTCTAAAGATACTTTTAGTTTGATATTTTGGTCTGGAATTCTTACTTCTTCTATACCAAAATCTAAAATTTGTTGCCAACTAAAAAAATCTCCTGCATTGTCATTCGCTGGATGATGAGTAATAATCTTTACAAATTTGTGTTTTTCTTTAGGTGTTTTTTTTAAAGCCATTCCTATAATATCTGGTTCTCCTGCTTCAATAATCCATAAAGGATTGTCTTTTGTAGAAGCATTTATTGCCCAACATAAATCGTTAATAGTTTCTTCTTTTTGCCATATAGCATCGAAAAATGTTAAGTGATTAAAACCTTCCCAACGTCTTGCTGTCATATCACATGCTACTTGCATTAAATGATGGCGCTCTTTTTCAGCTTTTTCCGATATCCTATCATCTCTTACCAAATCGCAACTATGAGAATAATGTACTAACCTATCTTCTAAACCAGCGGCTTTTATTAAAGAAATACTAATAGCTGTACCTCCTAAGTCATCTGGGTCAGGAGAATTACCGTCAGCAACAATCGCAATTCTTCCTTTTGGAGGGTTAATCGTCTGAGCTGTAAAATTATCAGTATAAAAAAGTGTTATAAGTACAATTAATAATAGTTTTTTCATTTTATTTTAAGTTTTAGATAAAATTATAGACATTAAATAGTTTAAGTGCCCTGTGGTATCCTGTCAAATAAATAGTAGTTAAAATTATTATGATAAAGAATCATAACAGTAAAGGACGCTTAAGTTCTTATTAAAGTTTACATTGCATTAATTTTTATTAAAGTACCAAAAAATGAAAACCAAGCAACATTTTCTTTATGTATTCATATCTTTTTTACTTCTTTTTAGTTGTAAAAAAGAAGATAAAATAGTTAAAACTTTTAAACAGCCTAATATTCTTTGGTTAGTAACTGAAGATATGGGGCATTACATTCCTTCTTTTGGAGATTCAACCATTGTTACTCCACATTTAAGTAAATTAGCTAGTGAAGGGGTGGTTTATCCAAATTTATATTCTACTTCTGGAGTATGTGCTCCAAGTAGAGCCGCTATTGCTACTGGTATGTATCCTTCTAGTATTGGTGCTAATCATATGCGTACTACTTCTTACAGTGAGGTTACTGGAGTACCAAAATATGGAGCTGTACCCCCGGCAGAAGTAAAAATGATAAGCGAGTTACTTCGTAAACAAGGTTATTATTGTAGTAATAATTATAAAACAGATTATCAATTTGTACCTCCAGTTACAGCTTGGGATGAAAGTAGTCCTTATGCTCACTGGAGAAACAGAAAAAAAGATCAACCTTTTTTTGCTGTATTTAATTTTACAGAAACACATGAATCTGGTTTATTCGAACCATATGGATTTAGAGAAATAGAAACAAGACATTATCAATCTGGTGATAGAACATACAATTGGAAAAATAAAGGAAAATCTCATGCTAAAAATAGGATGAGTGAAACAGAAACTCCTATTCATATTCCTAAGCATACTAAATTTAAGGTACCACCTTATTTACCAGATAATGCTGTTGTTCAAAGAGATATGTGGAAATTGTATAATAATATCGCAGAAATGGATAAACAGGTTGGTGCGGTATTAAAGCAATTAAAAGAAGATGGATTGTTAGATAATACTATTATTTTCTTTTATGGAGATCATGGAGGTCCTTTACCAAGAGAAAAAAGATTGATTTATGATTCTGGTTTAAAAACTCCCATGATTATTCGTTTTCCTGATAAAAAGAGTGCCGGTACTAAAGATAGTCAGTTATTAAGTTTTATTGATTTTGCACCAACTTTACTTTCTCTAAGTAACCAGAAACCTGAAGAACATCTTCAAGGTCAAGCTTTTTTAGGAAAATATAAAAAGAATAAACGCAAATACATTCATGCAGCTGCCGATCGATTTGATGGATTCACAGATGCAATTAGAGCTGTTAAAGACAAACAATTTAAATATATCAGAAATTACAGACCACATCAAGGATACTACCTTCCTGTTGCTTATAGAGAGCGTATACCATCAATGCAAGAATTGTTAAAGTTAAAAAAAGAAGGGAAGTTAAATGATATACAAAAGCAGTGGTTTAGAAAGCAAAAACCAAAAGAAGAATTATTCGATTGTATTAATGATCCTTTTGAGTTAAATAATTTAGCCGAAAACCCTAAATATAATGAAAAGCTAACTGAATTAAGTAACGAAATGGATAGATGGTTAGCAGATATTGGAGATAATCCTAATTTACCAGAAACAGAGCTCGTAAAAAGGTTATGGAAAGGTGAAAATTCAAAGCCAAAAACAGCTAAGCCTGTAGTAACTTTAAAAAACGGTAAAATTGCAATTAGTTGTGATACAAAAGGGGCTTCTATTGGTTATAAAATAGACCAGAATTCTAATAGTTGGAAAGTTTATTCAGAGCCTTTTGATGTGAAATCTAATAAGGTTTTATTGGTGAAAGCACATAGAATAGGGTTTTTACCATCTAAAGATTTAAAGTTTGAGATTGCTATGTTGAAGTAAAGTTATTTCAATTATTATTAATATGTAAATTTTTTTCTTTTTTATTTTCTGTTTTCATAAATTATTAACTCCTTTTTTAAAAAATAAATAATTTTATTTAAGTGACTAATGACCTAGGTGTTGTTCGTATTATTTAAAAAATATAAATACTTAATTATCAATCATTTATATTATTATTTGTTTTTGGATTTTAGCATAAATTATTTGTTTTTTTTCTTTTGTTAGATACTTACTTTTTAGAAGAAACATAATTGTACAGGACAGTATGTATTTTTTTAATAAATATTTTGCGTAATAATTAACAAATCACACTATAATTTATGAATTCAAAAATTACATTTAAGATTCCCCCTAACTTAAAGGGTTTCTTTTTTATCGCTATTGTAAGTTTCTTTTCAATAGCTATGGCAAATGCACAGACTGTTACAGGAACTGTTTCAGCAGAAGGTGAACCTCTACCAGGAGCTTCAGTTTCGGTTAAAGGATCCACAAAAGGAACAAGTACAGATTTCGACGGGAAGTATACAATTAATGTTAATTCCGGCGCAACTTTAGTTTTTTCTTATGTAGGTTACTCTACTAAAGAAGTAGTTGTTGGAAATCAAAAAGTAATTAATGTTACTTTAGACGCAGATAACCAACTAGACGAAATTGTTGTTATTGGTTACGGTACTCAACGAAAATCAGATTTAACAGGTTCAGTTTCTACCATAAAAGCTGAAAGTATAACTCAAACGCCTGTTGCGCGTGTTGATCAGGCGCTTCAAGGTAGAGCTTCTGGAGTACAAGTAACACAAGTTAGTGGTGCTCCTGGTGCTGGTACTGTTATCAGAATTCGTGGAGGTAATTCTATTACAGGTAGTAATGAACCTCTTTGGGTTATTGACGGTATTGTAGTTGGGACTAACTTTAACTTGAACAATATTAACAGTAATGACATTAAATCTATTGAGATTTTAAAGGATGCTTCTTCTATCGCTATTTATGGTTCTAGAGGGGCAAATGGTGTTGTGTTAGTAACTACTAAAAGTGGTAAAAGTACAGGTTCTGGAAAACCTCAAATTAGTTTAAACTTATTTAACAGTATACAATTTTTACCTGAGTTACCAGACAGATTATCTCAAGCAGAACAAATAGCATTTACAAATGAAAGTGCTGCGTTCAGATCTGCTGCAATTCCATTTCCTAATGATCCATCTACTTATCCAGATAACGATTGGGTAGATTTGGTATTAGGACCAGCATTAATTTATAATGCAGATATTTCTGTCTCTGGAGCTTCAGATAATGTTAACTACTATACTTCTTTTAATTACTTCAACCAAGAAGGTATTGTAAAAAGTTCTGGTTTAGAAAAATATATTTTTAGATCAAATTTAGATATTAAGATAAGTGATAAAGTAAAAGCTGGATTTAGAATAAACTATTCTAGATTAGAACAAGATAATGCTTTGGCTAGCTATAGTCAAGCTGCTTTTGGTATTTTACGTACACAACCTGTTTATAATCCTGATGGTTCTTACAATGGTTTTAATGATGTTGTAGGGTCTCCATTTTCAAATCCAATTGCTAATAGAGAATTGAATACAAACGAAACGTTTACAAATAATTTACTAGCCACTGCTTTCTTAGAATATAAACCAGCAGAAAATTGGATAATTCGTTCTACATTTAGTCCAGAATTTAATAATACAAAACGAAACATTTTTAGATCTAGTCAAGCACCAGATTTACTTTCAGTAGGAGATACTGGACAAGGAAGTGCTAGTGTGCGTACTGTAGCTAGTACTGGATGGAATAACGAAAATACAATTCAATATAGTACGGAAATTGATGAAGATCACAGTATTACAGCACTTGCAGGAGCTTCTTTTCAAAAAGCTTCTACTGAAATTACGGAAGCAGAAGCTTTTGGAATTACTAGTGATGCTACAGGATTTAATAGTTTAGGGAATTCAGATCCAACGAGATCTGTGGTAAGTAGTTCATTCTCAGGTTTTCAAATTGCATCGTTTTTTGGAAGAATAAACTATACATATAAAGATAAATATTTATTAACATTAGTAGGAAGAACTGATGGTAGTTCTCGTTTTGCAAAAGGTAACAAATATGAGTTTTACCCTTCTGTAGCAGCTGCTTGGAAAATTTCAGAAGAAGAATTTTTGCAAGACCAAGATGTTGTTAAAGATTTAAAATTAAGAGCAAGTTGGGGTAGATCAGGGAATCAAGCTATTGGTCCTTACAGAACATTTGGTATTTTAACAGGAGCAAACACTACTCTTAATGGAACAGAAGTTCCTGGTTTAACATTGGGTAGACCTTCAAACCCTAATTTAAAGTGGGAAACTACCAATTCCTTTGATGTTGCAGTAGAGGCATCATTTTTAGGTGGTAAAATTTTTACTGAATTCAATTATTACTACAAGAAAACAGATGATTTATTATTAGATGTTACCATACCTAGACAAACTGGATTTACTAGTCAATTACAAAACGTAGGATCTTTACAAAATCAAGGATGGGAACTTTTAGTAAATACTAAGAATGTTAGAACTGATGATTTTAGTTGGAATTCTACTGTAACATTATCATCTAATAAGAATGAAATTTTAGACCTTGGAGGTGTTGATTTTATTGATGTGGTTGTTGATCCAATTATAGGATCTGGTAATACACGTTTAATTGTAGGAGAATCAGTTCCGGTATATACAGGAGTTAACTATTTAGGAACATGGAAAAGTCAAGCTGAAATTGATGCATCTGGTTTAACAGCTCAAGTAGTTGGTGGATCAAGATTTGAGGATCGTAACGGAGATAAAATTATTTCAACTGAAGATAATGTAGTATTAGGTAGTCCTTTTCCAGATTTAATCTTTGGATTTGAAAATTCATTTTCTTACAAAAATTGGGATTTCTCATTTTACTTTCAAGGAACTTTAGGGAATGAAGTGTTTAACTTAAATATGCGTAATAATTATTTTAATCGTGGAGAGACTGTAAAATTTGGAGATTTGCGTGATCGTTGGACAGTAAACAATCCAACATCTGATATTCCAAGAGCAGGTGCAGATTCTGTAACAAATACTCCGCCAAACTCAGAATATGTTGAAGATGGATCACATTTACGTCTAAAAACAGTTAGATTAGCGTATAATTTCCCTGTTGATGAAATAGGATTTTTAAAGGGTGTTAAGAATGCAACTTTTTACATGTCTGGATCTAATTTGTTTTTATTATCTAAAACAAGATTAATAGACCCAGAGGCAAGTAATTTTGGTAGAACTGGATTAGGTAATATAGCTCAAGGTTATTTAAGTGCTCAATATCCTAACCCAAGAGTTGTAACATTTGGTTTAAACGTAACTTTTTAATAACAAACAGACATGAAAACAAATAAAATATTTATATACATCTTCATAATTTTCACAAGTATTAGTTGTGAAAGCTTTTTGGAAGAGGACCCAAAGTCGTTAATATCTCCCGATACCTTTTTTGCTTCAGAAAATGACGCAAGACAAGCTGTTCAAGGTATGTACGCTATTTTAAAAAATAATTCCATATATGGACAGGTAGGGTTAGATCATTTTTATGATAATGGAGCTGATATTATAGAACCTAACCGTGCTGCTAATTTTGTGCAGCCAATTGGAAATTACACATTAAACGAAGCTTTGGCAGATGTTTCTGTTCAAAAGATGAGTGTTTCTGATACTTGGAAAGATTTGTATAGAATTATATTAAACGCAAATCTAATTATAGATAGAGTTACAGGTAATGAAGCTGTAGGAACTCAGGCTGTTAGAACAGATATTATTGCAGATGCAAGGTTTATTAGAGGTTTATGTTATTGGCATATCACTAACCTTTGGGGGGCAGCACCTTATTACACTGAAGTACTTACACTTGAGGAAATTAGTAAATTAGGTAGAACTGATGAAGCTACTATTCTTACTGGAACTTTGGAAGATTTACAATTTGCACAAGATAATTTACAAGATTCATATACAGGAGATCAAAGTGGTAGAGCTTCGAAATGGGCTGCGGCAATAGTGATGGCAAAAATTTATATGAAGCAGAAGCAATGGCAATTAGGTTTGGCTAAATCTGAAGAAATTATTAATCAGTCACCTCATGCTCTGTTACCTACTTATAATGAAGTGTTCGATCAGTTTAATGAATATAATGCTGAAATTATTTGGTCTTTAGATTTTGCCAGAGATATTAATAGTCAATTTGACCCAGCATTCCCAGGTAGATCATTTGCAGGTAATAATAACTGGAGACCAAGTATGTTTAATCCTCGTTTAAGAGATGAGCCTCTTAATACTAGTGAGAGAGGTGCTTTAGGTGCAGCTCTTAAAGCTAGAGGAGAAGCTTTTAATGGAACAGGTTTACAGGTTGCATCTAAAGATTTTGCAGCAAAGTTTCCATTAAACGATAAAAGAAGAGAATTAAATATTGTCGATAATTATTTAGGTTTTGATTTAGTATTTCCATACATGGCTAAATTTTGGAACTTAGAGTTAGATAGATCACCTCGTTTTAATCACTCAGATAATAGAATGGTTTTTCGTTTAGGAGATGTTTACTTAATGGCAGCTGAATGTGAAAACGAATTAAACGGTCCAACAGCAAAAGCATTAAATTATATGCATGCTATTAGAAAGAGAGCTTATGATAATCAAGCTGATTGGGATATTACCGGTGTAAGTCAAACTGGTTTTAGAGAAGCTATGTATGATGAGCGTAAATGGGAATTGGCAGCTGAATGTCATAGAAGATATGATCTAATTAGATGGGGTATTTTGTTAGATGTTGTTCAGAATTTGCAATACCGTTTCTGGCAACCAAATGTTAACATTAAACCTTATCATGTTAAATTGCCTATACCTTTACAAGAATTAGAATTAAATCCAAAATTATTAGAGTCAGATCCAACAAACAATGGATATAGATAGAATTTAGTTTGAATTGATTTATTTGAATTGAAAGCCGAAAGAAATTTTTCTTTCGGCTTTCTTTTTTTAATCTAATATTCAGTACTGTGCAGGATAGGAGAGGATTTTTAAAAGCGTAATTTTATTAAAAGTTTTCTCATGAATAAAATTCTTTTAAATAGCTTAGTTATATTATTACTTTTTGTTACTGTAAAATCATTTTCTCAAATAAAACACGGTTTAAGAGATGAGCAAGGTAGACACATAATTCCTAGAGGCTTTGTAATAAATACCAATGATCACAAAGGAGAAGTCTTTTTTAATAGCGATGATTATGCAAGACAGGTGAGAATGGGTGCCAACCATCAAGTTGTGCGTTTGGAACTGGGTAAAGTAAGCGAATTTCCAGGAGGTAAGGTAGAACCCAATTATTTGTTGAAGTTAGACTCTTTAGTTGCATTAGGTAAAAAACAGGATATAAAAACAGTTTTTAAAATGACAGTTTATGGGGTTGATAAGTTTGTTTGGGAAGAGTTTTGGGAGAATAAAGACGACTATCAATACAGAACTTATATTAATGCTTGGAAAGTAATTTGGGAAAGATTTAAAGATGAACCTTATGTTTTAGGTTACGATATCGTGAATGAGCCCAGAAAATTAAAAATGAAGATTTCATATAAAGTTTTAACAGACAAATATCTCATTCCTTTATACCAAAGAATCATTGATGAAAGCCACAAGATAAACCCAAATAAAAAGATTCTGTTTCAGTCTGTTTTTATGAATAAAGGTGAGAAAATAGACAACAATCAATATGCAGAAATATCATCCCCAATCAATAGGAAAAACATCATTTTTGCACCTCATATTTACCAAAGTAATGTAGATTTTATTAAAAAAAATATGGATCGTTTTGATAGAGAATCACAGATGTTAAAAGCGCCAATTTTAATTGGTGAATGGGGTTTTCCAACTTTTGCGGTTACAGATACCACTTTAGTTGGCAATTGGGGACAGTTAAAATATAGAGAAATGTATATTAGAACTGCAGAAGTTTTTGATAGAATGGGTGTAGGTTCTATAAAAGCTTGGTTTTTAGGTAATAGAACTATGCAAAATTTTCTAAAACCAGGGCCGTCAACTTGGTCTATTTTTAGCGATAAAACAGATGCAGGCACAGTAGAAAGAAAGTATATCACAGATGTTATTTCAAGACCTTTTCCACAAGCAATTGCTGGAGATATTCAATCCTTCTTCTTTAATTTTGCGAAAAGAGAATTAGATATCAATATCATTGCTGATAATAGTAAAGGAGTTTCAAAAATATTTATTGGAGCAAACAGGCATTACCCTGATGGATTTTCTATCATCATAAATAATGACTTTATTATGTATTATAATCCTCTAAAAAATGTTGGTTTAGAATTGCATAAAACAACCAAAAACTCTAATCCTTCAGATTTTATTTGGGATGAAAAAACTCAAAAATTAACTGTTTTTAAGTGGCCGGAGAATAATAAAAAGTACAACATAAAAATAGTACCGGGACTTCGAAATTTTTAGAATTTAGATATAGAAAATAATGATTAAAAAGAATTTATTACTGCTTTTTTTAAGTGTTGCATTTTTAGCAAGTGCACAAAATATAAGACACATTGAAACCATAAATGATTCATGGAGTTTTTATAAAGGTAAAATCGAAAAACCTTTTGATAGTAATACCAAACTAGAATGGGAAAAAGTAACTATTCCGCATTCTTGGAATACCCAAGACATTTTAGATGATAAAGATGGATATTATAGAGGAGAAGGTTGGTACAAAAAGACAATGACTATTCCTCAAGTTTATGAAAATCAACAAGTATTTTTATTTTTTGAAGCTGCAAACCAAGTAACTTCTCTATTTGTTAATGGTAAGCCAGTTGGAGAAGATCACATAGGAGGATATACTTCGTTTGCAAGAGATATTACGTCTTCGTTAAAAGAGGGTAAAAACGAAATTATTGTAAGGGTTGATAACGCTCATAATGATGAAATTGTACCACAATCTGCAGATTTTTCTTTTTATGGGGGTATTTATAGAGACGTACATTTAATAATAACTAAACCAATTCATTTTGAAGTTGCTAATTTAGGAGCAAATGCAATCTTTATAAGAACTCCTGAGGTTTCTAAAAATTTAGCAAAAGTAAGCATCCAATCTAAATTAAAAAGACCCAAAAAAGGAACCTATTATGTAAAACAAACTTTATTAGATTTAGATAACAATGTTGTAAAAGTGGTAAAAACAAAATCTAAATTTAGTAAAGATGTTTTTAGTAATTTTTCTGTTGATAACCCTAAATTATGGTCTCCAGACAACCCTTATTTGTATAGATTAATTACAGAAATTGTAGATAGAAAGGGAATAATTTTTGATAGAGTTGAAAATCCATTGGGTTTAAGATGGTTTAGTTTCGATGCCAAAAAAGGTTTTTTTATCAATGGAAAACAGACCAAATTATTAGGTACTTGTAGACATCAAGATTTTTATGGAAAAGCAAATGCCGTAAGTGATGAAGTTCATAGAAATGATATGAAGTTGTTAAAAGAAATGGGCTCTAATTTTTTGCGTATTGCACATTATCCGCAAGATCCGGCTATTTTAGAAATGTGTAATAAAATGGGGTTTGTAGCTACTTTAGAAATTCCTTTTGTAGATAAAGCAGCAGCCAATGAAAAGGGTAAGCAAAATAGTATTAACATGCTAAAAGAAGCCATTCGTTTTAACTATAATAACCCAGCTATAGTAGCATGGAATTTAGGTAACGAAACAACGATGAAAGCTCCATCTAAATTAGGTGAAGAGTACACAAAACATTTTATAGAGACTCATAAGGCTTTAGCCAAAACAATAAAAGAAGAAGATAAAACAAGAAGTTCATATTCAGTATTTTTTAGAGAACCTGCATATCAAGATAAATTAGGAATTAGACTCACAGAATTAGTTGGTTATAACAAATACTATGGTTGGTATATAGAAGAGTTAGAAGATATTGATAAAAACTTACGAAGTCTAGTTAAGCGAACATTGGAAATTAATCCAGATAAACCTTTTATTTTAAGTGAATATGGTGGTGGAGCTGACCCTAGAATTAGATCTTATAACCCGACACGTTTTGATTTTAGTGTAGATTATCAGTTTTTATTACATAAGGCATACATGAAAACTATTTTAAATATGCCTGAAATTGTAGGTGCAAATGTTTGGAATTACGCAGATTTTCAGGTAGAACATAGAAAAGATGCAGTACCACATATTAATAATAAAGGATTAGTATCTGCATCAAGAGAAAAAAAAGATGCTTATTATTTTTACCAAGCAGTGTTAGGAAAAAAACCTTTTGTTGCGATAGCTTCAAAAGGTTGGACTAAAAGGTCTGGTATTGCAGATAATCAAGGTGGTTCTTTTACGAAACAACCTATAACAGTAGTGGGTAATGGTAAAAATGTTGAATTGTTTTTTAATGGAAATTCTCAAGGAAAACAAACGTTTGATTTTTCAACTGCAACATTTAATGTGCCATTTAAACAAGGGCAAAATTTAGTTGAAGTAGTTTCAGAAAAAGATGGGAAAAAAATAAAAGATTTCGCCATTATAGATTTTACGCTTCAGCCTAAAAATTTAAAAAGTAAAATCAATCCATTTAAAGAAATTGCAATTAACGTGGGCTCTTATTGTTATTTTATAGAAGAGGATAATGTAGGTTATTTATGGATGCCAGATAAGGCTTATGAAAAAGGTGGTTTTGGTTATGTAGATGGTGATTATTTAAGGTTTAAAAGTAAAAGACGTAATAACGTAGGTGTAGATGTAAGTGTAAAAGGAACTAAAAATGATCCTATTTTTCAAACACAGGTAATAGGCTTAAAGGCTTATAAGTTTGATGTTCCTAAAGGTACTTATGAGTTATCTTTGTCTTTAGCAGAATTAAAAAGTAGAGGGGAAAATGTTATGGATATTTTTGTGAATAATAAAAAAGTTTGGGAAAATCTAAACCTAAAAAAAGAATATGGTAAAGATAGAGGTGTAACCAAGCGTTTTTTAATTTCTGTTGATGATGATAATGGAATTACAATAGATTTTAAAGCAACCAAAGGAAAAACTAGATTAAGTGGTATTAAACTTAGAAAGGTTAACTAGATTAGGTTATAATGATTAAAAAAAAATTATTTTGCCTTTTTTTTATAATTTGTCTATCAAGTTTTGCACAAATAGAACCTTATGATTTAAAGTTGGAGTATCGAGTCAATCCAGAAGGTGTAGACGTTAAAAAACCACGTTTTTTTTGGAAACTAAAGTCTAATGAATCTAGACAGTTTCAAAAGGAATATAAACTTATAGTTGCTACTTCAAAAAAAAACATAGAAAAAAATATTGGTGATGCTTACAATTCAAAAAAAGTAAAAAGTTCTCAAACTACTCAAATAGTATACAATGGAAAGCCTTTAAAATCAGCAACACAGTATTATTGGAAAGTAAAAGTTTGGGATAAAAATAACATAGCGAGTTGGAGTAAAATAGCAACATTTTCTACAGGTTTGTTTCAAAAAGAAGATTGGAACAATGCTGAATGGATTGCGTGGAAACCACAGAAGCAGTGGGAAAAAGAATGGTGGGAAAGAAAAGACATAGAATCTAAAGCGTTACAATTTCAATTACCAAGCCTTTTTGGGTCTAGTATGAGTATGTTTGAACGTTATCACTTTCATCATCAAAACCCTTACGATGCTGTCCCTCTATTAAGAAAACCTTTTAAAGTGAGTAAAAAGGTAAAACATGCTAAAGCTTATATTAGTGGGCTAGGGTATTATGAATTATTTATCAATGGAAAGCGCATAGGAACTCAAGTTTTAGATCCAGGTTGGACAGATTATAGAAAAACAATTCTATATGCGACGCATGATATTACCGAACAAATTCAAAACGGAGATAATTTAGCAGGAGTGATGTTAGGTAGAGGGTTTTATGGGCAATTGGCTTATGACCATTGGGGGTTTTATAAAAAGGATGGTTATGTTGGTCAGCCAAAATTGTTATGTTTAATTAAAGTACAGTATGAAGATGGTACTGAAGAAAATGTAATTAGCGATTTATCTTGGAAAGTAACAGGAGGTCCAATCATATATGATGGTCCGCATATGGGCGAAATTTATGATGCCCGAAAAGAAATTGAAAATTGGAATACAGCCAGTTTTGATGATGCCTCTTGGGATAATGTAAATCCTGCACCACATCCCGGAGGAGAAGTTGTCTCGCAAATGTGTCAACCCATTCGTGTTACTAAGACATTTCAGCCTATAAGTATTAGACGCAAGGGAAGTTATGGGCAATGGATAGATACAGGAACGAACAGTGCTGGATGGATACGTTTACGATTAAAAAACCTTAAAAAAGGACAACAAGTTACCATTTATTATGGCGAACATCTAGACCCAACGTCTAGTGGACAACCTGGAAGATTACAGCAAATGGCTTACATTGGTAAAGGGGAGGTCGAGGAATTTGCCGAATGTCGTTTTTCTTATAAAGGCTATCGTTATGTGCAAGTAAAAGGATATAAAACAAAAATAACCAAAGATGATGTTGAAGTAAAATATGTTCACTCAGATGTACCATTGGTGGGTAATTTTGAATCTTCAGATAAAACCGTAGGTGCTGTTCACAATATTTGCCGTAAATCATTAATTTTTAATTTGCATAGTATTGTTACAGATTGTCCAAATCGAGAGAAAAATGGTTGGTTAGGTGATGCTGTAACTGGTGTGGAGTTTGGTATGGCTAATTATGATTTAGCTGCCTTAATAACAAAATTTACACGAGATATTTTTGATACGCAAACTACAGAAGGTGCTTTAAGCCCTATTGCACCTGCTAATAATTATAGAAAAGGAAAATCGACCTTATGGTCTTCTGCAGGGGTGCACATTCCTTGGTACATGTATCAATATTATGGAGATACAAGGTTGTTTGAGAATTATTGGGAAAATATGATGCGTTGGGTTGATTATTCTTGGAAAAACAACAATTCTAAAACAAAAGACGGCATGTTTGCCGAAATATATAATGACTGGGTACCACCTTATGATGTAACTTACAGAGGTGGGGGCAAACCAGGAGGTAACGAAGTTATCGCTTCTATGAATTTTTATTTGGTATTAAAGCGTTTGACTTATATGGCAGATAAGCTAGGGAAAAACAAAGACAAAAAACGTTTAGAAAAACAACTCAAACGCATTCACGCAGGTATTCAAAAATATGCTTTTGATTTAGAAAAATTAGAATATATAGGTTTAAAACCATTTCCAGAATTTTTACCTGTAGTTAATATTCTAGCTCTCGATTATGGTATTGTTCCAGAAAAATATAAAGCGCAACTAGAGAAAAGAGTTGTAGAAAATATTGCAAAAGAAAAAGATTACCACTTATGGGGAGGTATTTTTTCTATACATTCTGCTTTTGAATATTTGCCTAAAAACGGTTATGCTGATATGATGCATAAAGTAGTGGTTGACGAAGAATGGCCTTCATTTGGATGGATGATAAAAGAAGGCGCTACAACATTACCAGAAGGTTATAAATTTACATCTTCAGATATGCATCATTTTATGGGTGCTGTAGATAACTTTTTTTACCGTCATTTAGCAGGTATCAATGTAGATGAATCTCATCCTGGTTTTCAAAACATCATCTTAAAACCAAATTTTATCAAATCGATGGATTTTGCAAAAGCAAGTTACAATTCTATCCATGGAGAAATTAAAGCAGAATGGAAGAGAATTGATGAAAATACTTATGAGTATTATGGTACAGTTCCCGCTAATTGTAAAGCTAAGGTAGTTTTACCTAATAAATCCGTAAGGATACAATCAGGTAATTTTAATTTTAAAGTAAAGTTTTAGTTTTACTGTAAGTCTATTAGGTGCTTTTTGTGTTATTTCAGTTTATGTCTGTTAAATAACAGAAAGGAAGTATGTTTTAGTTGAAATATTTGATTTTTTTAAGGTTTATACATCTTAAAATAAATACTAAAAATTGTTAAAAAATTACTATTTAACTAAAAATTTTAAAAAAACAATTTAAAACAGTATAGTGCAGGATAGCTAAAACAGGTTAATGCTCTATTTTGTGCTCTAAATTAACATTTATAACTTATTTATTATGAAAAAACAATTACTTAAATTTACTTTACTGGCATTTGTAGTGCTTTTTGGTGCATCAGCTTCTTATGCTCAAGCTGACTTGCTTTATACTAAACCGGGTTGGTATAAATTAGGTGCAAGAGGTACTAATTTATTCATGACAATTAATGGTGGTACTGGTCAATTAGAATGGGCAGAAGAAATAACATCAGGTGACACTTCTACTCAAGAATGGCTTATAAAAGATCATAGAACTCAAGCAGGAGCAGGATTTGTAGAAATTACTTCAAAAGCAGGTGGAGTTGATTGGACAATGACTACTTCTGGTGTTGAAGCAGATGGTAAAAATCTTACAATTACTGTTGAAATGAGACTTCCAAAAGAAGTTGTGGTTTCGAGTGGTGATCTCTCTGGTAAAGACCAGTTTCAAAGAAGAAAAGCTAAAGTAGATGCAAACGGAGACCCTGATGCTAATGGGGCTAACCCAGCTGCAGGTAATAATGCATTGTTTATTAAAGTGCCTTGGGATGGAGGTTCAAGATATGGTGTAATTCCTAGTGCAGCAGGTGAAGCTGTAAAGTTTGATGGTGGAGGAATCGATGTTCTTGATTATCATTTTGTTAAAGATGATGCGACAGCAAGCGTTAACACTTTTGGTGCAGATGCATTTGTTATTTCTAATCCTGTGAAGAACCAATTAACTATTAAAGGAGCAACTTCTAAAGTAAACGAAATTTCTGTATATTCTGTTTTAGGTAGTAAAGTACTATCTCAAAAAGTAAATACTCAGGGTAATATTAGTTTAAATACAAGCTCTTTAACTAAAGGATTATACATCGTTGAAATTAAAGGTGATAATGCTAAGTTCACTAAAAAAATTATCAAGCAATAGTTTGTAATTTTATAAAAATTAAATAATTTTATAAAAGCCTTACACCTATATTAAGTGTAAGGCTTTTTTTATGTAATATATTTTCTAATTGTTATAAGGTACTTAACCTCTGAATCTATCAAGAATTTCTTTATTTAAAATTTAACAATGATTCGGGATACTCCATGATGGTATTTTTTTTTTTTTAAATTAAATTTACCAAAATAATTTTTATAATATTAATTATGAATAAAATCGTTCAAAGAAAATTTCTAGTTTTAGTGCTGTTTTTTTCTATTAGTTTAAGCTCTTTTTCTCAAGTAACTTTTGAAAAAGAAGTAAAAATTACAGATATAGGTTTACATTTTAATGGAAGTAAGGTAGGGAGTACAGCAACAAACTCTGGTGATAGTGCGCCCTATGATTATTTTTTCGGTAGAAGTATTTCTGCACATGGAGATTGTATAAAAACATATAATCAATATGTTTTTATGACTTGGTATAGAGGTGGGAAAGGAGATCGTCATGTAATGCTTACGCGTTACAATACAATTACAGGTAATAGTGTAGATATAGAATTTCCGCATAGACATACTGGATATCAAAATAAATATTGGATAGGAGAATCTCATAATACGATAGCAGTTGCAGTAAGCCCTTTAGATGGTACCATTCATATGCTTTATGATATGCATGCTTATGGTAGAACGAGACCATCTGATGGTAGTTTAAGCAAAGATTATTTTAGATATTCTTACTCTGTCAAAAACGCTGCTTCACTTCCAGATGCTGAGTTTACCTTAGATAAATTTGTAAAAAATAGCTCTAATGGATACAAGCATTTGAGTTTAAATAGTGGTAGATCAGGTTTTCCTGATGAAGAATATTCTAAATATTCAGCGTTAACTTATCCACAGTTTTTTACAAATGATTTAGGTGACATATTTATGTATATGCGTGAAGGGGGAAACAATAATGGGGCTTACAAGTTCTCTAAATACGACGCAAGTACTTCGAAATGGTCTAATTTTACACATTTTAATGTTTTAAATGCTAAAAATCAACAAGGTATAACATATAATTGGGGGCTATATGGTAACATGAAATATGTAAATGGAAAAATTAGAATCGGTTTTCAACGTAGATTGGCTAATAATAATGACAAATATCAATATCAAAACGGAGTATATTACGCCTATTCTGATAACCAATCTGGATTTGATAGTTGGAAAAATCATTCTGGAGAAGCTTTTTCCTTACCACTTTATGATGCTGATAAGATAAAAATATTTGAACCAGGAGATTATGTAACAACAACTCAAACAGATAAAGTTTATATTGTTGGAGATTTTGATTGGACTGTTACAGCAAATGGAGATGTACATATAATTAGTAAAGTAAGAGACCTAGAAAATAATGTTACCAAATATTTACATACCTACAAACCATCAGGTGCTTCGGATTTCATTACATCAGAAGATTTTGCAGGTGGTACTTCTATTTATACGGCTGGAAACGATGTTTTTATCATAGGTCTTAAAAATGATAGAATTTTTATTCAAAAAACTGAAGGAGGGACAAATAACTTTAACACTGTATATCAAGCTACTTCTGGAAAGACATTTGATCATGGTCGAGTTCATATCGCAAAAGGTAAACTTTATTACTATTTAATGGAGAAAAAAAGTGGTAATGCTCAGCCTTTATACCTACAAGTTATTGACTTAGATATTGATCCAACAGACCCTACTTTGCCAGATAATTTCACAGTAAAGGCTGAGGGAGAAACCTGTAGTGGTACTAATAATGGTAAATTAATTATTAAGGGAGGTGCTACTTCTAATTATACAACTTCTATTAATGGTGTTACTTATAGTTTTACTAAAGACAAAACAATAGAAGGATTAAGTCCTGGAACTTATGATTTTTGCATTGATGTTGATGGCAAAAATTTTAGCCATTGTTATCAGGTAGTTATTGAAGAAGCTCCAAAGTTATCAGGAAAAATTAGTGTAAGTAAATTATCTGCAGAAATTTCAATAAAATCAGGAACAGGCCCTTTTAAAGTAATTAAAAATGGAGAACAAGTTTTTGAAACTTATCAGTCTAAATTTTCAATAGATGTTAGTCATGGTGATAATATTCAAGTTAAAAGTAAAGAAGCTTGTCAAGGAGAGATGTCTAAGACTATTAATATTTTTGAAAACATTAAGGCATACCCTAACCCTTCGAGAGGTCTATTTGAATTATTTATCCCTAATAATATAAAAACACTTGATATCGAAGTATATAATATACAGTCTCAATTAGTGGTTTCTAAAACACATATTGTAAACAATGGTAAGGTTCAGTTGGATCTAAAAGACAAACCAAATGGAATCTATTTTATTAAAGTTAGTTCAGTAAAACCAGTATTTATAAAAGTAATAAAGAAATAACATGAAAAGATCATATATATATTTAATAGCAATTGGGTTTATAATGTTTTCTTGTGGAGGAGGTGATGATAAAGTAGATAACCAACAACAGGATCAAAATACAGCACCTAGTTTACCTAGTATGGTATTTCCATTAGACAACACAGTTTGTGTAGATAATAATGTTGTGTTTCAATGGGGAGCATCAACAGATGCCGAAGGCAATAGAATTACATATAAAATAGAAGTGGCAGAGAATAATTCTTTTACTCCTATATTACATACAGAAACTAGTTTTTCTGAGTCTAAGTTAATTAGTTTAGAAAAAGGGAAATCTTATTATTGGCGAATTAAAGCAATAGATAGTAATTTAGCAGAAAGTGGTTATGCTCCAACGAGTAATTTTTTAACTGAAGGAGACGGGGTTTCTAATCATGTTCCATTTGCACCAGCTTTAATAGCACCTGCGTTAAATTCAGAAATTAGCGGTACTAGTACAACTTTAAGTTGGTTATCAACTGATTTTGATGGAGATACATTAACTTATGATGTGTATTTAGATACCAATTCTAATCCAGTAACTAAAGTTTCAGAAAACCAATCAGAAAGTACTTATAGTGCTTCAGGTCTAACACCTGCATCTACATACTATTTTAAAATTGTAGTAAAAGATGGGAATGGTGGAGTTAGTATTGGGCAAATTTGGAGTTTTACAACAAAATAAACATCGCTTACCATATTAAAAACTGCTGAAATTGTAAAGATTTTAGCAGTTTTTTATTGCTGATAGGTTTTTTGTAAAGTAAAGAATGTTATGGCTTTCTATTTGCAACATAGAACAGGATGCAATCTATTTTTTTATGTAATACTTTTCAATTAGTTAAACTTTTAATAAAGCAATTTCTTATATAATGAAACATGTAAAAAAACTTTCAAATTTATTTCTAACGATTTTATTTATTATTTCCTTGAATACTAAAGCGCAATCTGTATGTGATTCCAAATTATGGAAGAATAGTAATTTAAGTTTAGAAAAGAGAATAGAAACTCTCATTAATTGCATGACGCTTGACGAAAAAATATCGCAGTTGCTTAATGCTAGTTCAGAAATTAATCGATTGGACATTAAGTCTTACGATTGGTGGAATGAAGCTTTGCATGGAGTTGCTAGAGGGCCAAAAGCTACTATTTTTCCACAGGCAATAGGTTTAGCTGCTACATTTGATACGAAAATAATTAAAGATGTGGGTAATGCAATTTCTGATGAAGCAAGAGCTGTTAATAATTATTTAATCAAAAAAAATAAAGAATCTATACGTTATATGGGGCTTACATTCTGGAGCCCAAATGTGAATATTTTTAGAGATCCTAGATGGGGAAGAGGACAAGAAACTTATGGGGAAGACCCTTATTTATCAGGTAAAATTGGAGCATCATTTATAAAAGGAATGCAAGGGAGTCATCCTAAATATTTAAAAACAGCAGCATGTGCAAAACATTTTGCGGTACATAGTGGGCCAGAAGCGCTAAGGCATAGCTTTAATGCAATTGTAAATCAACAAGATTTGTATGAAACATACTTACCAGCGTTTAAAGCTTGTGTAGATGCGGGAGTAGAAGCCGTAATGTGCGCATATAACAGAACAAATAATGAAGCATGTTGCGGAAGCAAAACCTTATTGCAGTCCATTTTAATGGATAGTTGGCAATTTAAAGGACATGTTGTTAGTGATTGTGGAGCCATCCGAAATTTTCATAAATCACATAAATTAACTAATTCTCCAGAAGAATCTGCAGCCCTAGCAATTAAAAGCGGAACAAATTTAAATTGTGGACAAACATACAAACAATTAAAAAAAGCTTTTGAAAAAGGATTAATAACAGAAGAAGATATTAATATCGCTTTGCGTCCATTGTTAAAAACAAAGTTTAAATTAGGAATGTTCGATAACCCTATTAATAATCCATATTCAAAAATTAGTTTAGGAAAAATTCATTCTAAAGAACATATTACACTATCCAGAAGAGTAGCTCAAAAATCTATTGTATTGCTTAAAAACAATGGAGTGTTACCGCTTAAAAAGGATATTGATCAATTGTATATTGGAGGGCCTTTCGCTGGAGAAATTAGAACTCTTATAGGTAATTATTATGGATTAAGTGATAATCTAGTAACGCTATTAGAAGGTGTTGTAGGGAAAGTTTCTCCAACAACAAGAGTGCAATATCGTGCAGGAGCAATGATAAATCAAGAAAATAAAAATAAAGGTAACAATTACAGTTATTTAGCAGGCAAAGTAGATGCAACAATTGTTGCTTTAGGGCTTACTGTAGTTATGGAAGGAGAAGAAAATGAAGCGATAGGTTCTACTGACAAAGGAGACAATATTAGTATGAAACTTCCAAAAAGTCAGTTAGAATATCTCAGAAAAATGAGAGGAAAACATAAAAAACCAATTATTGCAGTAATATTTGCTGGTTGCCCAATTGATTTAACTGAAATAAATAAATTAGCTGATGCTATAATTTATGCTTGGTATCCTGGAGAGCAGGGAGGTAATGCCATTGCAGATGTTATTTTTGGTGATGTTTCTCCATCTGGTAAATTGCCGATTACTTTTCCAAAAAATGTAACTCAATTACCTCCATATGATGATTATAGCATGACTGGAAGAACCTATAAATACATGATTAAAAAACCAATGTACCCTTTCGGATTTGGATTAACGTATTCAAATTTGGTAATTTCTGATGTTAAACTATCAGCATCAACTATTAAAAAAGGAGATACTGAAACTGTAGAAGTTACCATAAGAAATACTGGAAAATATGATGTTAATGATGTTTTTCAAATGTATGTTTCTTTAAAAGAAAATAGTCATAATGCACCTTTATCATCGTTAAAAAGTTTTAAGAGGATAAAAATTGATGCTGGAAAATCAAAAAAAATAAAATTCAAATTAAGCGATGATGCTTTTAATTTTATAGATAAATCAGGTGTAGAAAGAAGACACAAAGGGTCAGCTATAATTACTTTAGGAAATTCGTCTCCAGGAAGTAGGAGTTTAGAACTAGGAGCTGAAATTAAAGAAATCAAAGTTCAAATAAAATAATAAAAATAAAATAATATCAAATGCAAAGATTAGCCTTTAAAATGAAATTAAATCCTGGTCAGAAAGAAGCCTATACAAAACGCCATAATGAACTTTGGCCAGAATTAAAGAAACTACTTAAAGATGTAGGCGTAAGCGAATATTCTATTTTTTTTGATGATGAAACCAGTACACTTTTTGCTTTTCAAAAAGTATCTGGAGCAGGAGGTTCGCAAGACTTATCATCCAATGAAATTGTTAAAAAATGGTGGGATTTTATGGCAGATATTATGGAAGTAAATCCAGATAATTCTCCAGTTTCAAAACCCCTTGAAGAAGTTTTTTATATGCCTTAACTTTTAGCATAGGTTTTTCTTACAGGTTATTACGGGATAATTTAATTGTTTTTTAGTTGTAACTTTATGAAAATAAATGTATTAGATTTTATGAAAAAAGATAAATTCCATTTTATTATTTTACAGTTTTTTTTTCTTTTAGTTAGTTTTCTATCTTTTTCACAAGTTACATTTGAAAAAGAAGTAAAAATAACAGATTTTGGATTGCATTTTGATGGAAGTAAAGTAGGTGCTGATGCTCCTAATACAGGAGTAAACACGCCTTATGACCGTTATTTTGGTACAAATATATCAGCAAAAGGTGATTGTCTAAAAACGTATGGAGATTTTGTTTTTATGACTTGGTATAGAGGCGGTAAAGCAGATCGTCACGTAATGCTAACACGTTACAATACAGTTACCGGAAAAAGTGTAGATTTAGAATTTCCTCATAGGCATACAGGCTTTCATAATAAATGGTGGATTGGAGAAGCCCATAATGCAATAGCAGTTGCCATAAGTCCATTAGATGGTACAATTCATTTGATATATGATATGCATGCTTATGGCACAACAAGACCAACAGATGGCAGTTTATCCAAAGATTATTTTAGATATAGCTACTCTGTAAAAAATGCTGCATCTCTTTCAGACGAAGAATTTACATTAGATAAATTTGTAAAAAACAGTGATAATGGTTACAAACATTTAAGTTTAAATAGTGGGAAAGCTGGTTATCCTGATGAAGAATATTCTAAATATTCATTCTTAACTTATCCACAGTTTTTTACTAATGATTCTGGGGATATTTTCATGTACATGCGTGAAGGTGGCAATAGCAATGGAGCGTATAAGTTTTCTAAATATGATGCAAATACTTCTACTTGGTCAGATTTTACACATTTTAATGTTTTAAATGCCAAGAACCAACAAGGTATAACTTATAATTGGGGCCTTTATGGTAATATGAAATACGTAAATGGAAAAATTAGAGTTGGTTTTCAGCGCAGATCAGCAAATAGTAATGATAAGTACATACATCAGAATGGTGTTTATTATGCGTATTCAGATAATCAATCTGGGGCAGATAGTTGGAAGAATCATTCAGGAACTCCCTTTTCATTACCTCTTTATGATGCTGACAAAATTAAAGTGATGGAACCTGGAGATTATGTCCAAACGACTCAAACTGATAAAGTATCTATTGTTGGTGATTTTGATTGGACTGTAACAGAAAATGGAGATGTACACATTATTAGTAAAGTAATTGATAGGCAAAATGGTGTTACCAAACCTTTACATACTTACAAGGCAGCAGATGCCTCAGATTTTATAACATCAGAAGATTTTGCTGGAGGAACATCTATTTATACAGCAGGAAATGATGTTTTTATTATTGGGCTAAAAAATAATAGAGTTTTTGTCCAAAAGGCAGTAGGGGGTACCAATAATTTTACAACAGTATACCAAGCTACTTCAGGGAGATTATTTCATCATGGTAGAGTTCATATAAATAATGGTAAACTTTACTATTATTTAATGGAAAAAAAATCAGGAAGCGCACAACCTTTGTATTTACAAATTATAGATTTAGGTATTACAAACGACCCCTTTAGAGTTTCTATTACATCACCAACTAATGGACAAAATATTAATCTTGGAAAAACTGTGGCTATAACTGCTGATGCTATCAATGAAAACGGATCTATCTCTAAAGTAGAATTTTTAGTTAATGGTACGTTGTTTGGAGAAGACACTAATGCACCATATAGTTTAGATTGGACACCAGATACTGAAGGTGCTTATACTGTTCAAGCTGTAGCTTATAATGCAAATAATGAAACAGTATCTTCAAACGAAATTACTGTTAATATTCAAGTTTTTGATCATACAGATCAACCATGTCCTGAACTATGGCTTGAACCTAGTATTTATAAGATTGCAACATGTGGTTTGGCTGGAAATGAACTTTATATGACCATTAATTTAGCTAAAGGTCAGTTAGAGTGGGCTGCAGAAATTACGACAGCACCAGCTGAAGCAACACAACTTTGGACTGTAACCCACCATAGACAACCAGCTTCTAGTGGATATGTTGAAATTACAGCAGACCTCTCTGCTCTTGGTGCTGGACCATGGACCATGATTGTAGATCAATCAACTTATGATGAATCTGGATCAGATCCTGAAATTAGAGTTAACGCTAGAACTGGTGTGCCGATAAGTGATACGGGTGATGCAAACTATGGTTATGACCAGTTTCAAAGAAGAAAAGCGAAGGGTTGGACTGGCACTGGAAACAATGCATTGTTCGCGAAACCTCCAGGACAAGGAAACTTAAGATATAGTGTAACTCCAGTCACAGCAGGTGATCAAGTTCGGTTTCAAAATGGGGGTACAATTAGCCCACTTCGTTACATTCTTGTTCAAACATTAAGCACTGGAGAGTTTGAGGACAATTCCTTCTTGGCAAAGATTTATCCAAACCCAGCTAAAGAAGAGTTTACAATTGTACTAACTAGAGAAACCAATGCTAATATTGTTATATATAATCTTTTAGGAAAAATAGTTTATGAAAATACCGTAACCTCTAATAGAATTGATATTGAGAATAATGGTCGATTTAAACCAGGAATTTATGTAGTTAGAGTGGTAGGTCAAAATCAAAAAATTTATAATAAAAAACTTATTGTGAAGTAAGAATTAACACATTTGATATTTTAAGAAAAGAGGGTAGTAATTAAATTATTACCTTCTTTTTGTTTGATGTGAATTTTAAGGACAGTTCAGGATAGTTTTAAAGAAAAAAAACAACATCTTGCTTTTGATTTATAATAAATTACAACGAAGCATTTAACCATAATCAATAAGATGAAATTCAAATATTTTATTTTAACTTTTTTTATAGCAATAATATCTTGTACTCAAGTTAATATTCAACAACCAAAAGAACTTAGCATTTCAGAAGGTTTCAAAAATTCTATTGGTTTTTACAACGCTAAACCAACGTTTTCATGGAAACTACCTGTTTCAGAACAAATTAAATCGCAATTTGCTTACCAAATACTTGTAGCGTCGTCAAAAGAACTATTACCAGATAATGCTGATTTATGGAATTCTAAAAAGCAAAAAAGTACACAATCTACTTTTGTAAAGTATCAAGGAAAAGCATTAAAATCAAGACAAAAAGTATATTGGCAAGTAAGGTATTGGAACCAAGATGAAAAGGCTTCAGATTGGAGCGAAACCAATTCTTTTGAGTTGGGACTATTAAATAATTCCGATTGGCAAGCCCAATGGACAGGATTAGATACTGCAAAAGATAGCATTAAAGGAGTTCGTAAATTTTTAATGCACAGACCACAATATTTAAGAAAAGGTTTTGAGTTAGCTTCGGATGTTGTTTCAGCAAGACTATATATTACAGCAAAAGGTGTTTTTGATGTGCATTTAAATGGAAAAGATGTTAGTGACGATGTTATGACTCCGGGGTGGACACCATACAATCATCGCATAGAAACATTGACTTATGATGCTACTGAACTTTTGCAAGTTGGTAAAAATGTTGTAGCGGTTGAGTTGGCTTCTGGGTGGCATTCAGGAAGAATTAGTAGAGGTAGTGCATTGTATGAAAATTTTGCTTCACCAAAAATTCTATGTCAGTTAGAAGTTGTGCTGAAAGATGGCTCAAAACAAACCATTGTTTCTGATGAATCTTGGAGAGGAACAACCAACGGACCAATACGTTTAGCAAGTGTTTACGATGGCGAAGTGTATGATGCAAATTTTGAAATACCAAATTGGAATACTGCTGCTTTTGACGACTCTAACTGGAAATCGGTTGAAGTTGAGGCGATTGCTAAGAATGTTAAATTAGCTCCAAAAAGACATCTCACCGTAAAAAATCAAACCGTTTTAAAAGATGTAGAAATAGTTTCAGTTAAAGAAAACTCCGCAATTTTTAATCTAAAACAAAATATGGTGGGCGTGCCAAAAGTAAAAGTTCCTATGAAAAAAGGCGATACTTTAAAAATTCGTTTTTCTGAAATGTTACTAAAAGACAATACATTCTACACTAAAAATTATCGTTCAGCAAAATCTACTGATTACTATATTGCAGCAAAAGATGGAGTGATTGAATATACCCCAAAATTTACATTTCACGGATTTCAATTTTTAGAATTAAGTGGTTACGATAAAAATGCGAAACCAGACGCCTCTTGGGTACAAGGTATAGCACAACATTCTAATTTTGAGAAAAAAGGAACGTTTACATCATCTCACAATAAATTGAATCAATTACAAAGTAATATTATTTGGGGTTTACGAGATAATTTCTTCGATATTCCTACAGATTGTCCACAACGTGATGAACGTTTAGGCTGGACAGGAGATGCTCAGGTAATTGCGCCAACATCTTTGTTTAACTATGACGTGCATGCATTTTGGACAGCTTGGTTGCAAAGTTTAAGAGAAAATCAGTCTGAACATAAAGATGGTATGGTGCCTTTTATTGTACCTGATGTATTACAAACCAAAAGTGGAAGTTCTGGTTGGGGTGATGCTGCTGTAATTATTCCTTGGGATATTTATAATACTACTGGAGATATTACTGTGCTTGAAGAAAGTTACGAATCAGCAAAAAAATGGGTTGGCTACTATCAATCGAAAGTGAAAAAACAACCTTATTTACCAAAGATGCATTCGTTTGCAGATTGGTTGCAACCTTATCCTTCTAAACCTGGGAAATTAGGGAATAGAGGAGATACTCCAAAAGACCTAATACATGCTGCTTTTTTTGCACATTCTGCACATTTAGTGTCTAAAATAGCTAATACTTTAGGAAAAACGGATGATGCAAAAAAATATAAAGATTTATACAAAGCAGTCGCCAATGCTTTTGAAAATGAGTTTTTTGATGAAAATGGAAAGTTTAAGCAAGAAAGACAAACTCAAACAAGTTATTTACTAGGTATATATTTTGATTTATTTAAACCAGAAACCAAACTAAAAGCCCAAAAATATTTATTGGAAGAAATTAAAAATGCCGATTATCATCTAGGAACAGGTTTTTTAGGAACACCAATTTTACCAAAGGTTTTAGATGATATGGGAGAAATAGATTTGATGTATAAAATTTTGTTTAAAGAAACGTATCCATCTTGGTTTTACTCTATCAATCAAGGGGCAACCACCATGTGGGAACGTTGGAATAGTTTTAGTAAAGCCGATGGCTATAATCCACAGCCTATGAATAGCCTGAATCATTATGCATACGGCGCTATTGGTCAATGGATGTACGAGCGTATCGCTGGTTTATCATCTTTAGCACCAGGATACCAGAAAATTAGAATTGCCCCCATACCAAATGCCGAGTTTTTAACATCAGCATCCGCCAGTGTAAAAACACCTTATGGAAAAGCGTCATCATCTTGGAAAATTGAGAATGATTCTTTTAAACTTGATGTTATTATTCCTCCCAATACAACGGCATTGGTAAGTATTCCAACAACAAATAGTAATGACGTGGAAGTTAATGGTGTGAAAATAAGCAAGAATCAAATAATTGACCAAAAAGAAGATAAACTAGTAATAGAAGTTTCTGCGGGTACTTATAATATCAATTCAAAATTTGAATCAAAAAAATGAGATACGCAATTCTAATATTGCTTTGTTCAATTAGTTTAAGTGGATGTTTATCTTCAAAAAAAGAAGAGCAACAAAAAACACCAATTAAACCAAATTTGTTAATTGTCCTATCGGACCAACATTCTTATGATATGGTTGGTGCCTATGGCAATACACAAGTAATTACACCCAATTTAGACAAGTTTGCGAAAGAAGGGATGTTATTAGAAAATAGTTTTTCAAATCAACCTGTTTGTACGCCTTTTAGAGGGATGTTAATGAGTGGTATGCACCCATTAAAAAATGGAGCCTTTACAAATGATTGTCCGTTGCTACCAAACAAAAGTGTTTTATTGGCTCAAAAGTTAAAAAAAGAAGGGTATCAAACGGCATATATTGGGAAATGGCACCTTCTTGGAGGAGATCGGGATAGAGGTATTCCTAAAGGAGATTTACGTTATGGGTTTGATAAGGTAATTACCAACAATTGTCATTTAGATTTTAGAGCTTATAAATCATTTTTTTGGAACGAAAAAGGTGAAAAAGAGTTTTTTGATGAATGGGAAGTGTATGGGCAAACAAAACAAGCACTAACCTATTTAGATACTATAGATAAAAGTAAACCATTTGCGCTTGTCGTTTCATGGCATCCACCTCATGATTGGGGTAAAAAGAAAGGTAAAGATGGAAAAAGCCACTACAGATATGATACCTTAGATGAACTCATGTCTATGTATAATCCAGATTCTATTAAAGTAAGACAAGGTATTGAACCAACTCCAGATTTAATCGAAATGTATCATGGTCATATGTCTATGATTAGTGGAGTTGATAAAGCATTTGGTATGCTAATGAATAAACTAAAGGAAACTAATTTAGAAAATAATACGCTAACCGTTTTTACGGCAGATCATGGCGATATGCTAGAGTCTTACGGAGCTATATTACCTAAGCAATATCCATATGATTATTCGAATAGAACACCGTTTCTTATTAAATATCCCAAGAAAATTAAACCTAATAGCAAATCAGATGTACTTTTTGGAAATTTAGATTTTATGCCAACCATTTTGGGTTTTATGGATATACAGAGTGAACAAAAATATGATGGAAAAGACCTTTCAGGTGCCTTATTGACAAATGACCAAACGGCTGTCGATTTTGTTCCCATTTTTAATTTTGAAAGAGGCACTGTAAAAAAACACAGTTGGAGAGGTGTAATAACCAAAGCATATACATTTACAATGAATGGAGGAGATAATCCACTTGAAATGAACAATGTTTTATTTGATAGGAAAAATGACCCAAATCAATTGAATAATTTGTTTTATAACCCAGTTTATAAAAATAAAAGGCTTGAATTAGAAAAGTTAACATACGAATCAATGGCTTCATTTAATGATAAATTTTATGTTGAAAAAGATTTTAAAAGTGTTGAGCCAGAGGAAACTTGGGAATATAATTATTCAAAGAGTCCTGTAGAATTATTTGAAAATAAAATTAATCAAACTAAATAATGAATTTAAAACCATCTTTTTACATGCTAATGTGTATCATTGTATTATGCACATCTGTTTCTTGTAAAGAACAAGCAACTATAGCAGAAGCTCAAAAATTAACCATTTCAGAAGGGTTTGAAAATCCGTTGGGATTTTATGATAAAACACCTAGTTTTTCATGGCAATTACCAGTCTCAGAAGGCGTTTTAAGTCAGTCAGCATATCAAATAGTAGTGGCTAGTAGCCCAGATTTATTACCTGACAATGCAGATTTATGGAACTCTAAAAAACAGCAAACAGCACAATCTACTTGGGTAAAATATGCTGGAGCAGCTTTACAATCACGTCAAAAAGTATATTGGCAAGTTAAATATTGGGATCAAGATCATGAAAGTTCGAAATGGAGTGAAATCAGTCATTTTGAGTTGGGCTTGTTAAGCAATAGCGATTGGAAGGCAAAATGGATTGGTTTAGATACCAAAAGAGAAAAAGTTATCGGAAGTCAAGACAATATTTTACACAGACCCCAATACTTAAGAAAAGGTTTCGAATTGTCTAATGATGTAGCTTCAGCAAGATTATACATTACAGCAAAAGGCGTGTTTGATGTGGCTATAAATGGAGAAGATGTTAGTGATGATGTGATGCCTCCTGGATATACACCTTATAAAGTGCGTATAGAAACCATTACTTATGATGTTACGGATTTAATAGAATCTGGGCAAAATACGATTGGTATTGAAGTTGCTGCAGGATGGCATTCAGGACGTTTAGGTTGGATGAAAACATATTGGAGTGATACAGAGACTCCAAAAGTTTTGGCTCAGTTAGAATTAATTATGAAAGATGGTTCAAGAGAAATGATTTTATCTGATGATACTTGGAAAGGTACAACGAATGGTCCGATAAGAGTTTCTGAAATCTATGATGGTGAAACCTATGATGCCAACTTAGAAATGCCAAATTGGACTACAAATAATTTTGATGATAAAACATGGGAGTCAGTAAATACTTTTCCTTTAACAAATAACATCCGTTTAGAACCTAAAAGACATACCACTGTTAAAACTAAAATTGAGTTAGCAACACAGGAGGTTGTTGAAAAAGAAGGAACAGCTGTTTTTGATTTACAACAAAATATGGTAGGTGTGCCATTGCTTAAAGTACCTATGAAAAAAGGTCAAATATTAAAAATTCGATTTGCTGAAAAGCTGTCTCCAGATGGTACTTTTTATACTGAAAATTATAGAAGTGCGCAGTCAACAAATTACTATACAGCTTCAAAAGATGGTGTTATAGAATGGATGCCAAAATTTACATTTCACGGATTTCAGTATGTAGAATTAAGTGGATATGACACTTCAAAAACCCCATCAAAAGATTGGGTAACAGGTTTAGTTCAATATTCAGATTTTGAAGAAAACGGAACATTTACATCGTCTCACGAAAAGTTAAATCAATTACAAAGCAATATCGTTTGGGGATTAAGAGGGAACTTTTTCGATATTCCAACCGATTGTCCACAACGTGACGAACGTATGGGGTGGACAGCCGATGCACAAGTGTTTGCACCAGCATCTATGTTTAATGCAGATGTATATAAATTTTGGGCAAGTTGGATGCAAAGTGTTGGTGAGTCGCAATATGATAATGGAGCTGTACCATGGGTAGTACCTGATGTGTTATTTAACAATAAGGTAAGTGCAGGTTGGGGAGATGCATGTACCATTATTCCTTGGAAGATTTACCTAAGAACTGGAGATAAAAAAATCCTTGAAGAGAATTTTGAAACCATGAAAGGTTGGGTAAAATACCATGAAAGTGTTACAAAAAATTATATTTCTAAAATGGGATTTTTTGCGGACTGGTTACAACCGCTTCCTGAAAATGGCGATAATAAAGGAGATACCTCTAAAAGCTTAATAGGAACTGCATTTTTTGCACATTCAGCAAACCTAACAGCAAAGACAGCTAAAGCTTTAGGCAAAAATGAAGAATTTGAAAAGTACAATTCTTTGTATAAATCAGTTGCCAAAGCTTTTGAAAACAAGTTTTTTAAAAACGGAAAAGTAAAAGATGTTGCAGAAACGCAAACCTCTTATTTACTGGCTCTAGCGTTTGGTTTATTGTCTGACGAAAATAACGCCAATGCAAAAAAGCATCTATTAGAAAAAATAGCAGAAGCCGATAATCACTTAAGAACAGGATTTTTAGGAACACCATTATTATCAGAAGTTTTAGATAATACAGGAGAGATAGATTTGATGTATAAGATATTATTTAATGAAACCTATCCTTCATGGTTTTATTCAATCAATCAAGGTGCAACCACTATCTGGGAACGTTGGAACAGTTATAGCAAAAAAGATGGTTTCAATCCGCAAAACATGAATAGCTTAAACCATTACGCTTATGGTGCCATTGGCGAATGGATGTACGAGCGTATTGCAGGAATTGCGCCTTTAGAAGCGGGTTACAAAACCATTAGAATAGCGCCTGTACCAAAAGAGCCATTAACATCAGCGGCAGCTAGTTTAAATACGCCTTATGGAAAAGTAGTTTCTTCTTGGAAAATAAAAGAAGGAAAATTGACACTTGACGTAACCATCCCACCAAATACAACTGCAAAGGTTATAGTACCAGGAGTTATTAGTAATTTTAACGAAAATGTTGAAATGTTGAGCGATAAAAAAGAAAACGCAACGTTTTTAGTACAACCAGGTACCTATCAATTCACATCAAAATTAGAATCGTATGAAAATTAAATATATTTTAATTTGTGCTATAACTGTTTTGCTAAGTTGTAAAACCAACAAAAAGGAAGCCAAAACAGAAGAAAACCCAAAAGAACAGGTTATAGAAGTTACAGAGAATAATCCTGTTATTCGCCATGTAAGAACAGCAGATCCATCCGCACATATTTGGAAAGATGGTAAAGTATGGATGTATACTTCTGGAGATGCAGAAGATGCAGTAAATTACAATACCATGGATGGGTACCGCGCATTTTCATCAACAGATATGGTTAATTGGACAGATCATGGACAGATATTACATTCTAAAGACATTCCATGGGGAGTTCCTGGTTGGATGTGGGCGCCAACTGCTATTTATAAAAATAACAAGTATTATTTATTGTATCCTCATTCTGTAAAAGGTAATAAAGACGATATGCGTTGTGGAGTTGCAGTAAGTGATGTTCCTGAGGGGCCTTTTAAATATGTAGGATGGATTAAGGGAGTAGAAGGGCAATGGTTAGATCCTTGTGTTTTCGAAGATGATGATGGGAAAACGTATTTGTACTGGGGTGTTAGAGAGCCAAAAATGGCTTTGTTAAAAGACAATCTTTTGGAATTGGCTGAAACTCCTAGAAGTATAGCGTATGGAGCTAAAAATTTCTTTGAAGCCAGTTATATGCATAAATACAATGGAAAGTATTACTATTCTTATAACGCAGGTTTAGGTGGTTTTTATGCTATGGGAGATAGTCCTTATGGACCATTTGAATACAAAGGAGCCATCAATCCAAAGCAAAGACAAGATCATCATTCTATAGTTGAGTATAAAGGGCAACATTATTTCTTTTACCACTGGCAAGGTTGGAATGGAGGTTCAAAATTTAGAAGAAACACGTGTATCGAATATTTATATTATAACGAAGACGGAACAATACAAGAAATTTACGCAACAAAAGAAGGAGTTCAAAAAATTAAATAAAACCAACCCAACAATTATTTAAAAAATGAAAATTAAATTATTTTCGATAACTCTATTATTAACCGTAGTTTCTTTATTAAGTTGTAAAAAAGAAACAAAATCTGAGTCAGTATCAGAGAATTCTAAAGAAGTATCTAAAAAGCCAAATATTGTATACATTTTAACCGATCAATGGAGAGGCTCTGCGTTAGGATATGCAGGAAACGTTGATGTAAAAACACCTAATTTAGATGCATTTGCAAAAGAAGCTGTCAATTTTACAAATACGGTATCTGTAACACCTGTATGTACTCCGCATAGGGCAGCATTATTTACAGGAAGATTCCCAACAACAACAGGAATGATTGTAAACGACGTGTATTTGCCTTCGGAAGAATTGTGTATGGCAGAAATATATAAAGAAGCAGGTTATAATACAGCTTATTGGGGTAAATGGCATTTAGATGGTCATGGTCGTTCTACTTATATTCCAAAAGAAAGACGTCAAGGATTCGATTTTTGGAGAGCTTTAGAATGTTCTCATAATTATACAAAAATGCCTTATTATGATAACGATAATGAAGAGTTGAAACACTGGGATAAATATTCGCCTTTTGCAATTGTAGAAGATGCAAACCAATATTTAGCGCAGCATGCCAAAGATGAAGCACCTTTTTTAGCGGTAGTTTCTATAGCTACACCACATTATCCACATAGTTCTGCACCAAAAAAATATAAGGACATGTATCCTCCAGAATCTCTAAAATTGAATCCGAATGTTTCCAAAAAATATGAAGAACGAAGCAGGAAAGAATTGCAAGGATATTATGCACACGCTACAGCTACGGATGAAGCTATAGGACGCTTATTACAACAAATAAAAGCTTTAAATCTTTCAGAAAATACGATTATTGTATTTTCCGCAGACCATGGCGAAATGATGGGGGCACATAACATTAAGCCTTTTGTAAAACAATTGGCTTGGGATGAATCTATTAGAGTGCCTTTTTTAATTAAATATCCAGGAATAAATACTCAAAAGGGAGCAGTTGTAAATGCACCTTTAACCACACCAGATATTTTACCTTCTTTATTAAGTTTATCAAATATTAAAATACCAGAAACGATTGAGGGAGAGAATTTAGCTGATTTAATGAAAAAGCCTGATCCAAATGCAGATCGTGCTGCTTTGGTAATGAATGTTGCACCTTTTGGAGCGAATTTTAATGATCCACCTTATCGTGCTATAAAGACCAAACAATATACCTATGCTAGAACACCTGAAGGGCCAAGTATGTTTTTTGATAATGTAAAAGATCCTTATCAGATGAATAATTTATTGGGTAAACCTGAATTAGAAGCCATTCAAAAAGATTTAGACGAAAAGCTAAATGCGAGGTTAGCAGAAATAGGCGACGAATTTAAATCGAGAGACTATTATCTTAAAAAATACAATTATGTTTTTGATAAAAAGAAGCATGCTATTCCGTTTTGGGGTTTTAATGAAGGAAAAGGAAAATATAAAAATATTGGAGATATAAAACCTGTAGTACAATCTCCAAGACCAGTAAACTAAGGTTTCTATATAAACACTAATCAATATTATTAAAATGAATAAATTACTAGCACTATCAATAATAGGATTATCATTTTTAGCTTGTAATAAAAAAACATCTTCTAAAACAAAAGAAGAAAAACCTAATATTATTTTTATTCTTACCGATGACCAAAGATGGGATGCTTTAGGTTATACTGGTAACGCACTAGCGCACACTCCAGAAATGGATAAATTAGCTAAAAGTGGCGTATTTTTTAAAAATACCATAGCAACAACACCTATTTGTGCAGCAAGTAGAGCAAGTATATTTAGTGGTTTGCAAGAACGTACACACAATTACAGTTTTACTAGTAAAGCAATGAAAGATGAGTATATGGAGCAGGCTTTTCCACGAGTTTTAAAACAATCAGGATATTATACGGGGTTGTATGGTAAATTTGGAGTAAAATATAAAAAACTAGACTCTCTTTATGATGTTCATGAAAATTACGATTTAAGATACGATCGTAAAGATATTACCAGCTATTACTATAAAACTTTAGGTAAAGATACGGTACATTTAACGCGCTATACAGGAGAAAAAGCATTGCAATTTTTAGACAAAGCACCAACAGACAAACCGTTTTGTTTGCAGTTGAGTTTTAGTGCACCTCATGCTAGCGATAATACAGTTGAGCAATATTTTTGGCAAGAAGAAAACAATCATGTTTTAGAAAACGTAACCGTGCCAGATGCTAATATTTCTTCAGATGAAGATTATAATAAATTGCCACAATTGGTAAAAGATGGCTTTAATCGTTTACGTTGGTATTGGCGTTATGATACTCCAGAAAAGTACCAACATAGTGTTAAAGGGTATTTTAGAATGCTTGCTGGAATTGATAATGAAATAGCCAAAATTAGAACAAAATTAGAAGCCAAAGGTATCGCAGATAATACCATTATCGTTTTAATGGGCGATAATGGATTTTTCTTAGGAGAAAGACAAATTTCTGGGAAATGGTTGATGTACGATAATTCTTTAAAAGTGCCTTTAATTATTTATGATCCTAGAAATAAAGAACATAAAGATGTAGAACAAATGGCTTTGAATATAGATGTACCTTCAACTATTTTAGATTTTGCAGGTGTAGAAGCACCTAAAAGTTGGCATGGAAAAAGTTTAAAACCATTTATTAACGAAGAAAATGTGAATTTAGAACGTGATACGATTTTAATAGAGCATTTATGGGACTTTAAAAATATAGCGCCAAGTGAAGGGGTTAGAACCCAAGAGTGGAAGTATTTTAGATATGTAGATGACAAGTCTATTGAAGAATTGTATAATTTAAAAGATGATCCTAGAGAAACAAACAATCTTATTCATAATGAGCAATATCAAGATGTGTTAAACAACTTAAGAGCAAAATGTGAAGATTTAATAGAAAAGTATAAAGATCCTTATGCTTTAATTATTGAAAATAACACGTTTGATGGTAAAGCATTCCGTTGGATTGTGTCTAAAGATTCAAAAAAACAATCGGCTTATCAAATTTTATTGGCTTCTTCTCAAGAAAATATCAACAAAAATATTGCAGATGTTTGGAACAGTACTAAAATAAAAGGCAATACCAAAGAAGTTGTAAAACCAAAAGCACTCAAGTTAGAAAAGGGTAAAACCTATTACTGGAAAATGAGAATTTACGACGAATTAAATAGAACAGGAGCGTATACAAAAGCTCAAAAAATTACGAACTAGTAAAAAACAATATATAAAATGAAGAAGTTATTTTTCTTATTTCTAATTAGCTTTTCTTTTTCAACAACAGTTGCTCAAGAACAGAAACCCAATGTATTGGTGTTTTATGTAGATGATTTAAGAGCAGAATTAGGTTGTTACGGAAGTAAAACAGCAATCACACCTAATATAGATAAATTAGCTAGTGATGGCGTGATGTTTAATAGAGCTTATTCGCAACAAGCCATTTGTGCACCTTCGAGAATGAGTACATTAACGGGATTACGACCGGAAACCATGGGTATTTACAGTATTTTTACACCTCTTCGCAAGATTCATAAAGATGTGGTGTCTATGCCGCAATTGTTTAATAAAAATGGTTACAAAACGGTTAGTATTGGTAAGGTATATCATCACAGTTCAGACGATAAAAAAGAATGGTCTGTGTATTTTGGAAAAGAGGCAAACACTTACAATGACCCAAAAAATATAGCAATAATAGAACAATTAAAAAAAGAAGGAAAAAATCCAAAAGGCCCCGCTTTTGATATGGCAGATGTAGCAGATGAAGCTTATAAAGATGGTCGTGCTTCCAAATACGCAATTGAAACACTACATAAACTGAAAGATGATAAATTCTTAATGTTTGTAGGATTGAGTAAACCACATTTACCTTTTAATGCTCCAAAGAAGTATTGGGATATGTATAATCGAAATGATTTTGAGGTTCCCTCTAGAAATAAACCGGAAGGAGTGTATAGATTATCTTTAACAAAATGGGGAGAATTGAAAGGTTATCATGGCATTCCCAAAGATGGTGATTTAGATGATGAGTTAACTCGAACTTTAATCCATGGTTATCATGCTTCAATTAGTTATGTAGATGCTCAAGTAGGTAAGGTTATGCAAACTTTAGAAGACTTGGATTTGAGAAAAACCACCACCATTATATTTATGAGTGATCATGGATACAAAATAGGCGAATATGGAGCTTGGTGTAAGCACTCTAATATGGAAATAGATACAAGAGTTCCTTTAATTGTTAGTAGAGAAACCAATTATAAAAAACGAAAGACAGGAAAAACCTCTAAAGCACTGGTAGAAAATGTAGATATCTTTCCTACACTCGTTGATTTATGTGGTTTAGAAGGTCCAGAATTTGATGGTAAAAGTATTCTGTCTATTATAAATAAACCCAATAAAAAAGGAGATGAATACGCAACAAGTGTTTATGCAAGGGGTAAAAAAATTATGGGTGTTACAGCTACTGATGGAAAATGGCGTTATACAGAATGGAGAAATGCTAAAACTCATGAAATTTTACAAGCTGAATTGTATGAACATAAAAATAGCTTACTTTCTTATCTAAACTTATCAGGAAATAAAAAATATAAGAAGATAGAACAAAAAATGAAAAAACTTTTGGAAAAGCAATTTCCGAGAGACAAACCTTTTTTGCAAAATGATCAACCAAGAAAAAAATAATTTAATTAAAATTATTAATATAGTATAGAAAAGTGTTAAAAAACTTTTAGTTACCATAAATCAGATTATTAATTTGATGTGACTTCATAATTTTACAGTAATATTCTTAACAAGAAATTATGATTGAATATATTAAATTAGATACTAACTCTGTGGTTCCTAAGTATATACAGATTATAGATTCTATAATCCATAATATTACTATAGGAAATGTTAAAATTGGTGATAAAATTCCTTCAATCAATAAATTAAGTGAAGAGTTTTTTCTATCTAGAGATACTGTTGAGAGAGCTTATAGTGTTTTAAAAAAACGAAAATTAGTGGTTTCTGTCCATGGGAAAGGTACTTATATTTCTCAAAATCAGATAATATCAAAACTTAATGTACTGTTTTTAGTTAATAAACTAAGCCCTTTTAAAATGGAAGTTTACAATTCTTTTGCAAAGGAAATGGGTGATGGATGTCATGTAGATCTTCATAGTTATCATTGTGATGAAACGCTATTTTTAGAGTTAATGGAAAAGTACGAATCTTCTTATGATTATTATGTAATAATGCCTCATTTTAGACTCAAAGACCTATCACATATAAGTGTTACAGAAAAAGTAAAGAAAGCTATTAATAAAATACCTAAAGAAGATTTAATTTTATTAGACAATAAGAACCATAAAATAGAAGGTAATTTTATCGAAGTATATCAAGATTACGAAAATGATATTATTGCAGCTTTAAATAAAGGAGCAGAAAGTATATCCAAATACGACAAATTAACCATTGTGTATCCAAATACTTCATTTTATCCTTACCCGAAAAATATATTAAGTGGATTTGAAAAATATTGCACCCAAAATAATTTTAAATATGAAATTATTAAGGAAATAACTAATGAAACAAAATTAGAAAACAAAAATTTGTTTATCACAATTGAAGAGAGTGATTTGGTTAGTATTGTAAATAGAATTAAAGAAAGTAAGTACAATTTAGGTGCTGAAATTGGAGTGATTTCTTACAATGATACTCCTTTAAAACAGTTGTTAGGAATTACTGTATTATCTACAAATTTTAATGCTATGGGGCAGCAGGCTGCTAAAATGATTATTAATAATAAAATAGAAAAAGTTAAAGTACCTTTTAAATTAATAGAAAGAGATTCTATTTAATAGCTTTTGATATCTTTATAAAATAAAAGGAAGTCTTAAAAGACTTCCTTTTATTTTATAAAGATAATATATGAGTAAATAAAATCTATTTTTTACCTTCGGGAATATATTCTAAACTTAAAACTCAACGAATTTTTTAATGAAAGCTAAATTGTTTTTTTTATTAATATTCATTCATATTGTAAATATAAATGCTCAGATGAGCATTTATAATTTTAGAAATATCAATATTTCAGATGGTTTATCTAATAATACAGTATCATCTATAGCTCAAGACAAGTTTGGACAATTGTGGTTTGGAACAAGTAATGGATTAAACAAATACAATGGTCAAGAGATTACAGTTTATAGAAATTCACCAAAAGATAGGTATAGTATAAGTAATAGCGAGATTTCTAATGTTTTGGCAGATAAAGAGGGCTATGTTTGGGTTGGTACCTACAATGGATTAAATAGGTACAACCCGAAAAATAATACATTTAGAAGGTATTACAAAAGGAGTTCAAAAAAAAATTCTTTAACGCACAGTTTAATTATTAGTAGTTTAGAAATGCCATCTGGTAATATTTGGTTTGGTACTGCAAATGGAGTGTCTATTTATGAAAAAAAGAAAAACAGGTTTATTAAATTTTTACAAGGAAACGAAAAAACAGGTCTTAATTCGATACATGATATTTATTTAGACAAAAATAATATTATTTGGTTAGCTACAAATTCAAGTATTATTAAGGTCGAAAAGGATGAAAACAATAAATTTAAGGTTAAAAAATATAAAATTGATATACTAAAAAACAAGTCTTATGTTAATAGTATAAAAGAAGTTGCTCCTAATATACTAGGTATCGCAACTAGATATAAAGGGTACTTGAATTTTAATAAAAAAACAGAAAAATTTTTTAGACCTAAAGATTTAGATATACCAGATAATTTAGATGTTAGAGATTTAGAAATAGATGAGGATAAAAATTTATGGATAGCCTCTACAAGTGGTCTTTATATTGTGTCTTCTTCAAACAAGACTACTGTTATTAAAGAAAGTAATTTTAGTAATTATGGTAATATTCAAAATTTTATAAGAAGCATTTATAAAGATAAAAATGGGTTCTTTTGGTTAAGTACAGAAAATGGAGGTGTTATGACATGGCACAAATCTTACCAAAACTTTTTGCATCTTAAAAATAGCAATTCGTATAAAAATATAACCAATAGTATTATAGCAGGTAAAGATGGTGTAGTTTTTTTCGGCACTGAAGAAGGGGTAGTAAATAAAATAGATAAAGAAGGCAATGTGTTTGAAATTTTTAAAATTAGTAATGCAGATAATAGTATTAATTATACAGTAAAATCATTGTTCTTTTGCGAACCTAATTTACTGTTTATAGGAACCATAAATAAAGGCATAATTGTACTAGATATAAACACAAAAAAAATAGTACTTAACTATTTTTCTAATGATCTAAATAACTACTTAAGAAATACAACAATTATTGAATTAAAAAAAGATTTAAAAGAAAACTTGTATATAGGTACTTTTGGTAAGGGACTGGTTAAGTACAATTTAAAAACGAAGGTTTTCCAAACATACAGAAGACCAAAAATAGCAACAAACATAGTAAAAAGCATTGCCATAGATAATAACAATAATCTTGTTATTGGAGGTATGGGAGGGGTTTCTATAATTAAAGTGAATAGCAAAGGATATTTTAAAGTAAGCAACTATTTTAAAAACAATCCTTTAATCACCTACAATATAAGTTGTGTTTTTAAAGACTCTAATAATAACATATGGGCAGGCACTACAACAAAAGGACTCTATAAATTTGATAAAGAAGATTTTAAAAAAGCAAATATTCTCTATAAAGACAGATTTTCAAAAGTTAATTCTATTATAGAAGGAGAAAAAGGTGTGTTATGGATAAGTACAGATAAGGGAATTGTAAAATACAATTCTAATACAGGGAAAAGTTTTACCTACAATCAGAACATTATAGTTAATAATAGTTTTAGAGAAAATTCTAGTCTAAAATTAAAAGATCAATTTTATTTTGGAGATTTATATGGAATTACTGTTTTTAATCCTAAAAAAATTATAAAAATAACAAAGGTGCCTAAAGTGGTACTATCTAAGTTAAAAATTAAAAATGAACTAGTAGCTATTAATGATAATAACCAGGTTTTATCAAAAAGCTTGAATTATACAGATGTGTTAGAACTAGATCATACAAATTCTAATTTTTCTATAAGTTATGCGTTGCCAAATTATATTAATTCTAAAGGAAATAGATATGCATATCGTTTAAAAGGGTTAGATGATACATGGACGTTTACTAAACAAACTGAAGCCTTTTTTACTCTTCAAACAGCAGGTACATATACTTTTCAGGTAAAAGCTGCAAATCATGATAATGTTTGGAATAATAGACCTACTAACATAAAAATAATTATTCATCCTGCCCCTTGGAAAACCTGGTGGGCATACACTATTTATTTACTCTTACTTTTTTTTCTTTTTTATACAGTTTCATGGTTTATTCAATCAAAAACAAGGCTAAAAGATAAATTAGAGTTAGAATATATAGCTAACAAAAAAAATGAAGAATTAAATAAAGCCAAACTGCAATTTTTTACCAATATTTCTCATGAGTTTAGAACACCTTTAACTTTAATTTTAGGACCATTACAGAATGTTTTAGAAAACTATAAAGGAACAAACGCAACATATAAAAAGTTAAGAATTATTGAAAGTAGTACCAATCATCTATTAAGGCTAATTAATAGATTAATGGATTTTAGAAAATTAGAAAGTAATCAATTTAAACTAGAAGCTGCAGAGGGGAATATTGTAAAATTTTTAAGAGAAATATATTTGTCGTTTTCTGAATATGCAAAAGATAAAAACTATAACTATAGTTTTAATACTTCAGAAGAAGAGATTAGTGTTTATTATGACAGATATAAATTAGAAAGAGTTTTTTATAATTTAATATCTAATGCCTTTAGGTATACCAAAGAAGGTGGAACTATTTCTATAAATATAACCAAAGACAAAGAAAACGTTTTTATTACTGTAAAGGATTCTGGTGTAGGAATTGCAGAAGAATATATAGATAAAATTTTTGATCGCTTTTTTGAAGTGGCTGCTCATAAACAAGGAGAAGGAAAATATATTAAAGGAACAGGTATAGGTTTGTCTATTGCTAAAAATATAGTAAAACTTCATCATGGAAGCATTTTTGTAGAAAACGTAAAACCTTCAGGAGCTTTATTTTCGGTAAAATTAAAATTAGACAAAAAGCATTTGTCTTCAGATGAGATTATAGAAAATTTTAAAATGAGCGATGATGTTTCTCAGTATGTTTCTCAAATAGACATTCCAAAAGTAAAAACAGATTATAATATTCAAGACTTAATCACTCAAGATAAAAAATATACAATTCTTGTTGTTGAAGATAATGCCGTTTTAAGGTCTTTTATAAAAGAGATTTTAAAAATTAATTATAATGTGTTAGAAGCAGAAAATGGAAAAGTTGCCTTAGAAAAGGCTATTAAAAATTTACCAGATCTTATAATAAGTGATGTAATTATGCCAGAAATGGTGGGTACAGAACTATGTTCTAAAATAAAAACAACCCTGACTACCAGTCATATTCCTGTAATTTTATTAACCTCTAGAACATCTTTAGTATACAAATTTGAAGGTCTAGAGAGTGGCGCAGATGATTATATTAGTAAACCGTTTAATTTAAAAGAGTTTAACTTAAAAATTCGAAATCTTTTAGAATCAAAACAACGAATCAAAGAAAAGTTTTTGACAGATCAAAGTTTTGAATCTATGGACGTTTCTTTAACTTCTTTAGATCAGAAATTACTAGAAAAAGCATTTAAAACTGTAAAAGACAATATCGCAAACGAAGATTTTAATATTGCTCAATTTAGTGAAGATTTAGGTGTAAGTCGTTCTATGCTTTTTACTAAAATTAAAGCTTGGTCTAATGCAACTCCTAATGATTTTATTCAAGAAATAAGATTAAAACACGCTGCAAAATTATTAGAATTAGACAAATTTAGTGTTTCAGAAGTTAGTTATAAAGTAGGTTTTAAGAGGCCTAAGTATTTTAGTCAATGTTTTAAGAAAAAATATAATTTAACACCTAGCGAATTTTCTGAAAAATTCAAAACTAACTTGTAGAAAATAATACTTTATAATCCTGACAGTACAGGATTATTCTTTAGTTTTATAAAATTAAGTTTGGTAATTATCTAAAAACCTAAATAAGAAATGAAAAGATTACTCCTAATACTATTTTTATTTACCTGTGTTAGTTCATTCAATGCACAGCGAAAAGAAATCAATTTTAATAATAACTGGTACTTTATTTTAGAAGATAATCCTTCATTTTCAAAAGAAAAACTTGATGCTTCGTCTTGGGCAAACTTAAATGTCCCTCACGATTGGTCGTTTGAAAAAGGAGTTAGAAAAGGTGGTGATCAAGGACAGGGTGGTGGTTATCATGATGGTGGAATTGGGTGGTATAGAAAGTATTTTAATGTAAAAAAAGAAAGTCTATCTAAAATCACTTACATCAATTTTGATGGTGTGTATATGAATAGTGAAGTTTGGATAAACGGGAATTACATTGCAAAGAGACCTTACGGGTATATTAGTTTTAGATACGATATTTCTAAATATTTAAAAGAAGGAAAAAACACTATTGCAGTTAGAGTAGATAATGCTTTAGAACCTTCAGCAAGGTGGTATCACCCTTGTGGAATATATGCACCCGTAAAATTAATTGAGGTAAACAAAACGCACATTCAACCCAACAGCATTTTTATAAAAACACCTTCCATCAATAAAAATAAAGCAAAAGTTGTGGTTGATGCTGTTGTTAATGGAGCAATAAAAAAGTTGAAATACGAGGTAAAACTATTCTCTCCAGAAGGAAAAGAGTTAACCAATAATTGCGAAAAATTAGAGTCATCAAATCCTAGTTATCAATTTGAAGTAAAAAACCCACAATTATGGAGCCCGGAAAGTCCAATTTTATACAAAGCTGTCACACAAATTTTAAAAGGCAAAAAAGTAATTGATGAAATAGAAACAAGGTTCGGATTCAAAACTGTAAAATGGGAAACGAAAACAGGTTTCTGGTTAAATGGAGAAAACGTAAAGTTAAAAGGTGTTTGCGAACATTGGGAAGGTGGTCCTGTTGGTGGTGCTTGGACAAAACCTTTGTTACGTTGGAAATTACAATCTTTAAAAGATATGGGAATTAATGCTATCCGTCCTTCTCATAACCCAACACCACCTATGTTTTATGATATTTGTGATGAAATTGGACTCTTGGTTATGGATGAAATTTTTGATGGTTGGCACAAAAAAGCACCTCAAGATTATGGAAAACAAGCTTTTGATCAATGGTGGAAACGCGATGTAAAAGAATGGATTACAAGAGATCGTAATCATGCCAGCATTTTTGTTTGGAGTTTAGGTAACGAAACCCATAGTGATGTTGCTCCAGAAATGGTGGAATTTGGAAGAAATTTAGATCCAACACGATTGTTTACTTCAGGAGCAGGAAATCCAGAAGATATGGATATTCAGGGTGTAAATGGAGGATCTGAAACCAAATCTTTTATTGAAGGTAAAACTCTTGAAAAACCTTTTATTTCTACAGAAGCGCCGCATACTTGGCAAACTAGAGGTTATTATCGAACACAAACTTGGTGGAGAGACAATGAACTTCCTGGCACTTATCCTTTACCCAATTTAACTGAAAAAGAAATTTTCTTTTACGAGGGTATTAATCCTAAAAATTGGAGAAACAGAAAACAAAGTTTTAATTCATCTTATGATAATGCTACTGTAAGAGTTTCAGCTAGAAAGTATTGGGAAGTTGTTAGAGATACTCCTTGGCATAGTGGACAATTTAGATGGACAGGTTTTGATTATTATGGAGAAGCAGGTTTAGTGCACGGTGGATTACCTTTTAATCTATTTATGGGAGGCGCTTTAGATGTAGCCGGATTTAAAAAAGATTTATTTCATTTTTATAGAAGTCAATGGACAACAAAACCTATGATTCATATGTTACCACATTGGACACATCCAAGAATGAAAAAAGGAACGGTTATTCCTGTTTGGGTATATTCTAATGCTGATGAAGTTGAATTATTTTTAAACGGAAAATCATTAGGAAAAGATAAACCAGGAACTATTTGGAATGAAATGCAATGCGAATGGATGGTACCTTATCAAGAAGGAAAGCTAGAAGCTGTGGCGTATATTAACGGGAAAGAAGTTAAACGAACCTCATTTAGTACAAGTGCTCAACCATCAACATTAAAAACAACCATTGAGAAATTAGATGCTGAAGATAGTTTTACGACAAGTTATATCATAACTTCAGAAAGTTTAGATAAAAATGATAACCTATATCCTTACGGCGAAAATAAAGTTTATTACAACATTCAAGGTGATGTAAAAACGATTTCCATGGAAAATGGAAATCCAATAGATCCAACAAGTAGAACAAAATCAAATTTTAGAGCTTTGTTTTTTGGGAAGACAAGGTTATTTTTAAGAGAGCAGCCAAATGCGAAAAAAGCTTCAATAATAACTGCCTCAATTTTAGGTGATAAAGCTCTATATAGTTCAAATGTAATTACAATTGATACTAGACAGGTTAATGTTTTAGGAGATAATCAATCTTCTGACTTATCAATTTACTATACCGTTAATGGAGATAATCCTATTTCAAAAGGAATGTTATATACAAATGAATTCGAAGTTTCAGATGGTACAACAGTAAAAGCTGTTGTAAAACAAAATGGTAAAATCATTTTAGAAATGAATGAAACTTTTGGTAAAAACGAAGGATTGTTTTGGGGTGATGAACATTCTAAAGACATGTGGATTGGTAGAGGTGTAAATATTTCTGCTGAAGAAGGTATTTTAAAAGGAGGTGCAAAAGCAAGTAGAGATGCTAGACGCTACAAAGGAAGTGGGTTTGTCCGTTTTGACGGGATGGAAGGATCAGTTGAATTTTATCAAGAAAATGATGGAGAAGAAGGAGATTATAGTATGCGTTTTAGGTATATGCATAATAACAAAAATAAGTTACATCCTATGAAACTATATTTAAACGATGAATATATAAGAACTATAGAATTTAAAGCCACTGGTGGATGGGAAAAAGAATGGAAATTTGTTCCAGCTATTTTAAGATTAAAATCAGGAGCAAATAGTATTAGATTAGAGACTACCGGTCAAAGTGGACCATATATAGATGAATTATTTATCGATTGATGCTATTAGAAAAATAAATTACAATAAATGTAAATTTTTATGATAAATCTTTTTAAGCACAGAAAAAACATATTTTTTATACTTTTAATAAGTTTATGTTATAGTGCTTTTTCGCAAAAAAATAATTCAAAGATTTATGTTGTTGATTTTGATGAATTAGAATCAAAAAAAAAACATATTACGAATAGTAGAAATAAAAAAGCTTTAAAAAATTATAAAAATTTAATTAATAAAGCAGATCAATTACTTGATAGAGCGGTGTTTTCTGTAGTAAATAAAACAGGGATTCCACCAAGCAAAAGTAAGCATGATTATATGAGTATTGGCCCATATTATTGGCCAAATCCAAAAACTAAGGACGGTTTACCATATATTAGAAAAGATGGAAAAGTAAATCCTGAGACTAGAAATAAGTTTACAGACATAGTAGAAAAAAGCAATTTTATCTCTGCAATTAAAACTCTTAGTAAAGCCTATTTTTTTAGTGATGATATTAAGTATGGAAATAAAAATATTGAGTTTATTAACGCTTGGTTTCTAGATGAAGCTACAAAAATGAATCCTAATATTAACTACGGACAAAGTGTTCCAGGGAAATCGGAGGGAAGATGTTTTGGTATCATAGAGTTTGGAGATATTATTGAAATTATTAAATTTTTAGAAATCGCTAGCAAGAAGGGTATTCTAGACAATGATACTGAAAAAGGAATGTTTAATTGGTTTACGGAATATAGTAATTGGTTAAAAAATAGTGTGTTAGGTAAAGAAGAGGCTACCAGAAAAAATAACCATGCTACACACTATGATGCGCAACTGCTAAATATTTTATTGTATTTAAATAAAATAGAGGAAGTTAAAACCTACATTTCAACAATTACAAGATCTAGAATTTTTAGTCAAATAGAACCAGACGGTAGCCAACCTTTAGAGTTAGCAAGAACAAAATCATTTTCATATTCGGTAATGAATTTACATGGATTTTTAGAGTTGGCAATTATTGGTAAAAAAGTAGGTGTTGATCTTTGGAACGAAACCTCAGAAGACGGCAGAAGTATAAAAACAGGATATCAATATATGGTACCATTTCTTACCAAAAAAAAGAAATGGGAATACCAGCAAATTAAAAGCAGGACATACTCCGAAGAAAGAATAATATCAGATTTAAAGTTGATTCGTAAAATTTTTAAAGATGATTCTTTTGACAACTCACTTCTTAAACTAAAAAAGATTAATCGTAAGATGCACTAAATAATTTAAAGCAAAAATAGCTTAACAGAACACCATTTTTATGAAGTTATATGTCACATGTTTTTTTATCTTGCTTATAACAATTACACTGTTTAGTTGTGTGGATTCAAAAGTTGAAAATAACTCAGTAGTTTCTTATCCAAAGGATTTAACACAATTGCATAAAAATGTGCTTAATTATTTTGTAAATCAAAGAAATGATGATGATGAAATTAAACAATTATTACAAAATTTTCAAGAAGATGGATCATGGTCGACTATAGATTATACAAATAAAATAAGAGGAGGTTGGCCTGTAAAAAAACATCTAAAATATGTGCAACAGTTCGCTATTAATTACAAAACAAAAACCTCTAAATACTATCTAGATAAGCATCTTTCAAAAAAAATACATAAAGGTTTAAATTACTGGTTAGATAACGATTTTTTAAGTACCAATTGGCATGATCAACACATAGGTGTTCCAGAATTATTATTGCCAACTCTTTTTTTAATAGAAAATGAATTAACGAAACAGCAGTTAAACAAAGCTACTGTGTTGTTGCATCGTGCAAGAATAAAAATGTCTGGTCAGAATAAAGTTTGGTTAGCTACAAATGTAATGTTGCGCTCATTGTTATTACGAAAACCTGATTCAGTAGCCATTGCCAGTAAAGCTATTCAAAATGAATTACAGATAGCAACAGGTGTTGGCGTTAAATCAGATTGGTCTTACCATGAGCATGGTGCACAATTGCAATTTGGTAATTATGGATTGTCTTATTTAGAAGATATGATAAAATGCTATACTTTAGTTAGCAACACATCTTTTCAGTTTGATGAAAGTAAAATTAATTTTCTTAGAAACATCATTTTGAAAGGTCAGCAGTGGATTATTTATAACAATATATACGATGTAAGTGCATCTGGAAGACAGCTTTTTAACAACGAACAACGCAAAAAAGCAGCCCGTTTAGAAATTTGTATTCAAAAAATGAAAAATTTAGACAAAAAATTTTCAAAAGAATATGATAAGGCTATAGATACTAAAATGTTATCTGGAAATAAACATTTTTGGAAATCCGATTTTCAAGTGCACAGAACGGAAGATTTCTATTTTTCGGTTAAAATGAGTTCAAAGCGAGTTGTTGGTACTGAATCTGTTAATAAAGAAAATGTTCAAGGATACTATTTGGGAGATGGAGTTTCAATATTATCAACAACAGGAAAAGAATACGAAAATATCTTTCCATTTTGGGACTGGAAAAAACTACCAGGAACTACAATTATTCAAGATAACAAACCTTTACCAATTATAAAATTTAGTGGCTTTAAAACCAATAGTGTTTTTGTTGGAGGTGTTAGTAATGGCAAAAACGGAATTGCAGTTTTAGATTATAATCGTGATGGCTTAAAAGCCAAAAAATCATGGTTTATGTTTGATGATAAAATTATTTGTTTAGGAAGTGGAATTTCTACAAATGCAAACCATCAAGTTGTAACATCAATAAATCAATCTTTCTTAAAAGGTAGCGTTGTAATCGGAAAAGATGGTGTTTTAGAAACTAGCGTCAGAAGAAAAAGAGGATTTACACCAGATTGGATTTTGCATGATAATATTGGGTATTTATTTCCTAAAGGTGGTAATGCTAACCTATCTACCCAAATATTAGAAGGTAGTTGGAACAAAGTTGCAAAACGTTACAGACCAGTTATTCTCACAGAGCATATTTTTAAATTGTGGTTATCTCATGGCGCACAACCTAAAAATGCATCTTATAGATACATTTTAGTGCCAAATGCCTCTGAAGAAAAAATGAAGAGCTTGCACAAAAACAATCCTTTTAAAATTATGAATACCAAAGTGCAACAGTCTGTTGTTTCGTCTGATGAAAAAAAGGCAGGTTTTGTATTTTATAAAAAAGGAACAACTACAATTAAAGAAGGAATTTCTGTAGATGCACCTTGTGTGATATTATTAGAAGAAAAGTTAGATTATTTAGATTTGGCAATTAGCGACCCTTCTCAAAAGCTCACTAAAATTGGCGTATCTGTTAAAGGGAACTATAGTATTAAAAATAGTAATTACAAGAATGGTAAAACTCATTTTGTAATTCATTTACCTCAAGGAGAACAAGCAGGAAAAACGGTTCAATTGCAATTAAAAAGAAATTAAAAAAGTATGAAAAAGACAGTTTTGTTTTATACACTAATACTATTCACGCTTGTTTTTACAGTAAAATGTCAAAACATTAAAAAGGAAGTAAAAACAACAAAAGAATTAGCAAAAGGATTTCAAAATCCGCCTGACGAATCAAAACCGAGAACTTGGTATCATGTAAATAGTGATAACATGTCTAAAGAAGGGTTTACTAAAGATTTAAAAGCCATTAAAGAAGCGGGTATTGGAGGTGTTTTGGTATTTAATGTTTCTATGGGTTTGCCAGAAGGCGATGTAAAATACAATTCGCAAGAACATAGAGATATTTTAACACACGCAGCCAAAGAGTGCGAAAAATTAGGACTGAGTTTTGGTGTGCATAACTGCGATGGATGGACGTCTAGTGGTGGCCCTTGGGTTACTCCAGAAAACGCCATGAAAGTTGTGGTACATAGTGAGCAGATTGTAAAGGGAGGTCAAATAAATACCAAACTTGCACAACCACCTTCAAGACACAATTTCTATAAAGATATTGCTGTGGTTGCTTATCCTTCATTAAAAACAGAATTAATAGACGCAGAAGTGCAGCCTATAATTACTTCTTCAGATAAGGCGTTTAATCCAAAATTAGCAACCGATAAACAAACCAATACGCATGCAGATTTAAAGCAAAAAGAATGGGTTCAGTTCGATTATGGTAAACCACATACCATACGTTCGTTGTCTATTTTTATCAATAAAAGAAAAGGAAGATTTAGTTTGTTAAAATCAGACGATGGTATACATTTCACTATAGTTCGTAAACCCAATGAAGAACGTATTGGAAAAGATGAATGTTATTTTAAAGAACAGTTTAAAGCTGTTACTGCACGCTATTTTAGATTGGTTACAGACTTAGATACTGGTATTTATGAAATGAAACTTTCAGCGAATTATAGCTTGGGAAACGAACTAGAATTTACTTCCTACAGAAGACGCAAACGACCTACAGGAAACCCTGATAAGGAAACGTTTATTCATAAAAAAGACATTGTCGTACTAACTGATAAAATGGACGATAATGGTGTTTTAAAAACGAGTTTACCAGAAGGAAACTGGACCATTATGCGATTTGGTTTTACAGCTTCTGGAGCAACAAACGAGCCTGCTTCTGATGCAGGAACAGGTTTAGAGATTGATAAATTCAGTAAAAAAGCTTTAAAAATTCACTATGATGCTTTTGTGGGTAAATTGGTAAAACAAGCCAAAATTGATGCTCCAAATGCTTTGCAATATGTAGAAATTGATAGTTATGAAGTAGGGCCACAAAATTGGACAGACGACATGGAAATTATATTTGAAGAGAAATACAACTATGATTTTGTGCCCTTTTTACCATTATTTGCAGGTAAATATGTAGAAGATGTAGCAACAGTAGAAGATGTGTTTTGGGATATGAAACGTTTGGTTAGCGATTTAATGGTAACCAATTATTTCGATTACTTCACAGAATTATGTCACGAAGATGGATTGTTGTCTTATATAGAACCTTACGGTTTTGTAGGGCCTTTTAATAGTTTAGACGCAGGTAGAAGTGCAGATATTCCTATGGGAGAATTTTGGTTGGGGAAACCAAACAATCATAAAAGAGCAGCCGTGTCATCAGGACATATTTATGGGAAAAATGTCATTTCTGCGGAAGCTTTTACAAGCACCAAATTAAACTGGAGTTTTCATCCAGCGTTAGCCAAACAAAAAGGCGATTACGAGTGGACAAACGGTATTAACGAATATATGTTTCATCGTTTTGCACACCAATCCAATACCCATGTAGAACCAGGCATGTCTATGAGTTTTGTAGGTTCTCACATAGATAGAACGCAAACGTGGTGGGACAATGCAGGGCCAGAGTGGTTCAATTATTTGGCAAGAGGTTCGTACATGTTACGTCAAGGAAATCCAGTAGTAGATTTGTTATTTTTTGTTGGAGATAGAGCTCCAAATCATGTGATACATCGTAAACAAATTAAACCACAATTGCCTAAAGCTTATAAATACGATTGTGTAAATGCTGAAGTTATTGTAAAACGATTAACGGTAGAAAACGGCAAGTTGAAATTACCTAATGGTATTACGTACAATGCTTTGGTTTTGCCTAATACTGATGTAATGACTTTTGCAACCGTAAAAGGTATTTGGGAATTAAGTAAACAAGGCGCAATTATTATCGGGAAAAAACCGAAACGTTTAGGAGGTTATCAAAAATCACAGGAAAATCAAGAAACGTTTAACGAATTAATCGAAGCGATTTGGTCAAGTAAAAAAACTTATACTGATTTTGAATGGGAAAACATTTTCAAAACAAATAACATTCAAAAAGACCTCATTGTTAAGGGGCAACCCGATTTTAACTATTACCACAGAAGAACTGAAAATGAAGATATTTATTTTATCTACAATCATAATTTAACGGAATCTGAAACTTTAGAGTGTAGTTTTTTAATTGATGGAAAAGTGCCAGAATTATGGAAAAGTACTAGTGGCGAAATTGTTGAATTGGCAGCCTATTCTCATAAAGATGGAAGAACAAATGTGTCCATTGATTTAAAACCACAAGAATCGGTGTTTGTCGTGTTTCAAAAGTCTTCAAAAAAAGCGACTAAAATTACTGCTATTGAAACAAATGCTTCAAAAAAACCTTTGTTTTCAGTAAATCAAAAAGACCAAAAATTGAAAATGGAAGTTTTCGAAAACGGAAACTATTCAAGCTTAATTAACAATACTGAAAAATGGAATATAAACGTTACTGATATTCCTAATCCTGTAGCAATTGATAACGAATGGACCATCGATTTTCGCGAACAAGATCATCACAAAGCACAAATAAAAACAACTAATTTATTTGATTGGACAACCCACAAAGAAGAAGGTATTAAGCATTATTCAGGTACAGCTATTTATCAAACAAAGTTTAATATAGAAAAAGGGTTTTTACAAGAAGATAAAGCGTTTACGTTAAACCTTGGAGCAGTTCATGTTATTGCAAAGGTAATGCTTAATGGAAAAGAGATTGGGGTAAGTTGGCTAGCACCTTACAATCTTGATGTAACTTCAGCCTTAAAAGAAGGCGAAAATGAGTTAGTTATTGAGGTAACCAACCAATGGACTAATCGTTTAATTGGTGATGAAAAGTTACCTAACCAAGCAGGTTATGATATAAGACGAGGTAGTCCAGGTTTTGGACCTTCAGATTTTAGAGGCGATATGATAAAAATGCCAGAGTGGTTTAGAAATAATGAGCCACTTCCAGAAGGACCGAGAACAACATTTAGTGCCTATTCGTTTCAAAAAGCAACAGATAAATTATTACCATCTGGTTTGTTAGGACCTGTTACAATTACTACTTCAAAAATTATAAAAAGAAAATAAGCAATGAAAAAACTAGTTATTTTAGGGATACTCTTTTTATGTTTTGGGTGTAATAATCCGTCTTTAGAAAAAGAGAAACAAACCCTAACTTTAGAAGCGGGATTTCAAACCCCACCAAATCAAGCCAAAGCCAGAACTTGGTGGCATTGGATTAGTGGAAATGTTTCAAAATCAGGCATCACAAAAGATTTAGAAGCAATGAAGTCTGTTGGCATTCAAGAAGCGCAATTATTCAATGTGCATTTGGGTTTTCCAAAAGGCGGAATTACCTATTTAAGTGAAGAATGGCTAGATTTATTTCACTTTGCAGCGTCAGAAGCAAAACGTTTAGATTTAGAATTGGCATTTCATAACAGCGCTGGTTGGTCTTCTTCTGGTGGTCCCTGGGTTACCGAAGAAAATGCAATGCAAACTGTAGTTTTTAGTGAGCTTATTGTTGATGGAGAACAAGAATTTAAAGGTCAAATCCCTAAGCCAAAAACCAAATTCAGTTATTACCAAGATATCGCTGTTTTGGCGTTTCCAAAGCCTAAGGCATCTGTGAAAATTGATGGCTTAGATTATAAAATATTATCAGATAGAATCAGAAATCATTTGTTGCCAGATACCAAAGAAATTCCAAATGCAGCCATTATACAAAAGGAAAGTATCATTGACATTACGTCTAAATTTTCTGAAAATGGTATTTTAGAATGGAAAGTACCTAAAGGAGAATGGGTAATTCTACGAATAGGACATACGCCAAATGGTGCAAAAAATAGACCAGCTGTAGATGGTGGACACGGTTTTGAAGTTGATAAAATGTCTACAGCTGCTTTAGATGATTATTGGAACAAAGGTGTACAGCCCATTTTAAATAAATTAGAAGATTTAGTTGGAGAAACTGTAAAAAATTGTTTGATTGATAGTTACGAAGTAGGTTCTCAAAATTGGACTTCTGGTTTTGAAGATGAATTTCAAAAATTAAGAGGATATAATTTAACTTCATATTTGCCAACTTTGGCGGGCTATTATGTAGAAAGTGGAGAAATTACAGAACGTTTTCAGTGGGATTTTAGAAGAACTATTGGCGATTTAATTGCTGAAAACTACTATGGACATTTTGCAGAATTGTGCTATAAAAACAAACTAAAATTTTCTGTAGAGCCTTATTGGGGACCTTTTGATAATATGCAAGTTGGAGCCAAAGGAGACATAGTAATGTGCGAGTTTTGGAGTGGTGGTTATCCATTTTTTGACTCGTCAAAATTTGTGTCTTCTATTGCTCATTTAAACGGAAGTAGTATTGTTGGTGCAGAATCCTTTACAGGAATTGGTGGTTGGGACAAACACCCAGCAACTATAAAATCTATTGGTGATAAAGCTTGGGCAGAAGGCATAACCCGTTTTATATTTCATACATACGTGCATCAACCTTGGGATATTGGACCAGGCATGGCGCTAAGTTATCACGGTTTTGATTTAAACCGTTTGAATACTTGGTGGACACAAAGCAAATCGTATTTAGATTATATCGCCAAATCGCAATATTTATTACAACAAGGTACTAATGTTGCAGATGTATTGGTGTTTACTGGAGATTCTTCTCCAAATACAGCCTTTTTATTACCAGAACTTAAGAAATCTGGTTATGATTATGATTTAATTGGAGCTAATAAACTAGCAGAATTATCTGTGAAAAATGGAAAAATCGTTACGAAATTTGGTGTAGCTTATGAAGTATTGCTTTTACCAGAGAGCAATTGGATAACGCCTAAAACCTTAAAAATAATAGAGGCTTTGGTTAAAGATGGAGCCAAAATTATTGGGAAAAGACCAAAAAAATCTCCAAGTTTAACGAATTATCTTCAGAACGATGTTGTTATTAAAAATACTGCTAAAAAACTTTGGGATTCTAATTCGATAAAAGATATTTCAATCAATCAATTTTTAGAAGAAAATAAAATTATACCAGATTTTTCAGTTGAAAATGGCAGTAAAGACGACATCAGTTTTATTCACAGAAAAACAGCAGAAGCAGACATTTTTTTTATCGCCAATACAAAAAAAGAAAGCAGAGAAATTGTTGGAAGATTTAAAGTAGAAGACAAACAACCTGAACTATGGAATGCAGAAACTGGCGAAATAAAAAAAGTAGCTGTTTGGAAAAGTAATGAAGATGGAACCATAAGTATTCCTTTAAATTTAGATAGTGAACAATCCATTTTTGTCATTTTTAAAGAAAATTCAGAAGATAAAAATCACATTGTAAATGCTGATGTAAAATTAGAAAAACCAAAACCAAAACCAACACCTTTATCTAACTTAAAAATCATAAAAGCAGAATATGGTAATTTTTTACAAGAAGGTTTAGTAGATATTACGGATAAAGTAGCTGCAAAGGTAAATGGTGGAGCATTAAATTTTCAGATGTCTAGAGGATTTTGCGATTGTGATCCAGCAATGGGCTATGTAAAAGAGTTTCGAATGGAATATCAAATTGGAGATAAAGTAGAACACATTCATGCCGAAGAAAGAGAGTTTGTTAAAATTGATGCAGGCAATCAACCCCTCAAAATAATTTCTGCGGTATTTGGTAAATTTAAAGCAGAAACCAAAGGTGTGCCTAAAAATTTTGAAGCTTTTGATGTTACCAAAGACATCGAAAAACAAGTGACTTCTGGAAACTTGAATATCAAAATTTCAGATGAATTGGTAAATGGAAAAGCATTAAAAAATGCTAATAATTTTCTGAAAATCACATTTGAAACCGATGGTAATTCAAGAACTGCTATAATCCCTGAAGGCAATTTTTTGAATTTAAATAGATCTATACCTTCATCAGAAATTTATAAAATAAAAGGCAATACCATTTGGAAAACACCTTTTTCTGGAAGTTTGTCGTATACAAAGGCATCAGGAAAATCTAAACAAATAAAGGTTAAGGTTCCACAACCAAAAGAACTGTCTGAAAATTGGGACGTTACATTTCCTTTAAAAAACGGTCCAGCACTAAAAAAGCATTTTAAAACATTATCATCTTGGTCGGAAGTAACTGAAGAAGAAATTCAGCATTTTTCAGGAACTGCGATTTATGAAAAAGAATTCACTCTATCTAAAAAACATTTATGTAAAGAGAATGCTTTTGAATTGGATTTAGGAAGTGTAGCTATTGTAGCCGAAGTCTTTATAAACGATATAAAGGTAAGTACCTTATGGAAAGCACCTTTTAGAGTCGCTATTGATGATTATGTAAAAAAAGGTAACAATACTTTAAAAATAAAAATCACGAATTTATGGGTAAACCGCTTAATTGGTGATGAAAAAGAACCTTTAGATTACCAGCGCCGAGGTAATAAAACCAAGGCACTTCCTAGTTGGTTGTCAAATCCAGAATCTCGTGATTCCAAAAGAAAAACCTTTTCCTCTTGGAAACATTGGAAAAAAAATGATGCATTAAAAATGTCTGGTTTATTAGGGCCTGTGAAAATTAATATCTATAAAGTAAAGCCACTAAAATAGATAGTATAAATAATGAATACAAAGCAAGATTTAAATAGAGCAAATTTAAATTTAGAAGAAAAATCGCCAATACGAATCGTTCAATTTGGAGAAGGGAATTTTTTACGCGCATTTGTAGGGTATGCATTTCAAGAATTAAATAAAGCCGCTAATTTTAATGCGGGTATCGTCATAGTACAACCTATCGAAAATGGTATGGTGAACCTAATAAATGATCAGGAAGGCTTGTATACGCTTTTTATGAAAGGCATAACAAAGGGACAAGAAATTCAAGATATTTCTTTAATAAAAAATATTGTAAAAGGAGTTAACCCCTATACCGATTTTCAAGACTATCTTAGTTTAGCTAAAGAAGATACCTTAGAGTTTGTTATATCTAATACCACCGAGGCAGGTATTGCTTATAGAGAAGCAGATACTTTAGAAATGCAACCGCCAAGTTCTTTTCCTGCAAAACTAACTGTGTTTTTATACGAACGATACAAGCACTTTAATGGAGATACCACAAAAGGATTAAAAATAATTCCTTGCGAGCTGATCAATTACAATGCAAAAACACTTAAGGAAATTATATTACAATACATTGAAAATTGGGATTTAGACTTGAAATTTAAAACATGGGTTTTAGAATGTAATTCATTTCACAATACTTTGGTAGATCGTATTGTACCTGGATACCCAAGAAATGATATTGAAAATTATAATAACCAATTAGAATATAAAGATAACTTAATAGTTGCTGCCGAAACGTTTTTTCTTTGGGTTATAGAAGGAGGAGAGTCATTACAAAAAGCATTACCATTTAATAAAACCACTTTAGATGTTAAGATTGTAAAGGATATGCAACCTTATAGAACCAGAAAGGTTAGAATTTTAAATGGAGCACATACCAGTATGGTGCCATTCTCTTTGCTATATGGTAATACAACCGTAAAAGAAACGATAGATAATTCATTTACAGGAGCATTTATACATAAAGCTGTTTTTAGTGAAATTATAGAAACTTTAGATATGGATAAGGCAGAGTTAGAGAGTTTTGCTGAAGAAGTTTTTGATAGATTTAGAAATCCTTTTATAGTTCACAATTTATCAAGTATTGCTTTAAATACGGTGTCAAAATTTAAAGTTAGAGTATTGCCAAGTCTGTTAGAGTATGTGAAAATTAAAAATAAATTACCAATACATTTAACTTTTGCTTTTGCCTGTTTAATTCAATTTTATAAAGGAAATTGGAAAGGTGCAGTGTTACCTGTACAAGATAGTAATGATATAGAAGCGAAATTTTCTAAAATATGGGAATCTGATAATTACTTAGAAATTGTAAAAACAGTTTTAACTATAGAAGAATATTGGGGACAAGATTTAAATGAAGTCTCAAGTCTCACAAATACTTTAGCAATAGCTTTGATAGAAATAAATGCTAATGGAGTAGAACAAGGTTTTGTTAATTTTTCTAAACAATTTGAAGACGTATAATGAAAGAAAAATTAATAAAAGTAAATACACTAGATAATGTAGCGGTTGCTTTGGTAGACCTAGAAGCAGGAGCAACGGTTTTTTGTCAGGATACTGCCGTAAAAGTTATAGTAGCTACAGAGTCTAAGCATAAGGTTGCTTTAAAACCCTTTAATGTTGGTGATAAAATCATAATGTATGGTGTTTTAGTAGGTAAAGCCACAGCACCAATAAACGTAGGAGAGGTATTGACAATAGAAAATGTAAAGCATCAAAGTGAAAAAGTTTCTGGTAAAACCGAATCTTTAGGATGGAATGCACCTAATGTTGAGAAATGGAAAGACAAAACATTTTTAGGTTACCATAGAGCAGACGGACAAGTTGGTACAGAAAACGTGTGGTTGTTTTTTCCTCTTGTTTTTTGTGAGAACAGAAATATAGAAACCTTAAAAGAGATCTTTGATAAAGAACTATTAGAACATAAAAATAATCCGCATCAAAACCTATTAAAGGCATTAATTTCAGGAACAGAAGTTGTAGAGCAAGAAGAAAAATCGACTAGAGTTTTTGATAATATTGATGTGAGGTTTATAACGCATTCTGGTGGTTGTGGTGGTATTCGTCAAGATTCCGAGAGTTTAGCAAAATTATTAGCAGGGTATGTGAATAACCCGAATGTAGCAGGAGTAACCGTATTAAGTTTGGGCTGTCAAAACTTACAAATAAGTATTTTTAAAGAAGCATTACATGCCATAAATCCTAATTTAGAGAAACCTGTTTTAATTTACGAACAGCAACAAATGGGGACTGTAGATGATATGTTATCTACCATTATAAAAGAGTCTTTTATCGCTATAAGAGAAGCTAATAATATCAAACGAAGCCCAGTACCACTATCAAAATTACGCATAGGACTAGAATGTGGAGGCTCCGATGGTTTTTCAGGTATTTCTGCTAACCCCACTTTAGGGATGGTGTCTGATATGCTGGTTGCTTTAAACGGAACTGCGGTTTTAGCGGAATTCCCTGAATTATGCGGGGTAGAACAAGAATTGGTGAACCGATGCGTACATGAAGAAGATGCTGAGAAGTTTTTAAAGCTAATGAAAGCCTTTGAAAAATCGGTTATAGACGCAGGATCTGGTTTTGATATGAACCCGTCTCCAGGAAATATAAAAGATGGTCTTATTACAGATGCAATGAAATCTGCTGGGGCAGCTAAAAAAGGAGGGTCTTCTCCCATAGAGGATGTTTTAGATTATGGAGAATATTTATCCAAATCAGGATTAAACCTTCTATGTACACCCGGAAATGATGTAGAAAGTACAACTGCTTTAGCAGGTGCAGGTGCTAACTTGGTGTTGTTTACAACAGGATTAGGTACCCCAACTGGTAATCCCATTGCACCCGTAATAAAAGTATCCTCTAATACAGAATTGGCAAATAAAATGCCGGATATCATAGATATAGAAACAGGAGCTGTACTACGTGGCGAAAAAACAATTAATGAAATGGCAGAAGAAATGCTGGATTTTATTATAGAAGTAGCAAGTGGTAATATAATTACGAAAGCTAAATTATTAGGACAACACGATTTTATTCCTTGGAAAAGAGGCATGTCATTATAAAGCGTTAAAGACAATAAATTAAAAGTAATACAATGAATATTAAGTTAAAGAATTTATTTGGGGTACTGTTGTTTTGCTTTATCATAACTAGCCTTAAATCACAAACTAAAACCTATTTATCCGGTACTTATGCCAATACAGCTGTAGATTGGGAATTTAAAATGTCTGAAGGACGCAATAGCGGTTATTGGACTACTATACCCGTGCCATCAAATTGGGAAACCAAAGGCTTTGGTTATTATACCTATGGTAAAGATCATAAAGATTATAAAACAAAACCTGAAATTGGGTTTTATCGTCATAATTTTAAATTCAATTTAAAATCAGACAAACGTTATTTTATTGTGTTTCAGGGTTCCATGACAGAAACTACAGTTACTTTAAATGGACAACAAATAGGAGAAACACATGTAGGTGGTTTTACAGAGTTTAAATATGAAATCACTAATTTTTTAAAAACAGGAGACAATCTTTTGGAAGTTGAAGTATTGAAACCAGCAACACATCCACAAGTTGTAAAAGCAGAACGTATTGCAGATTACTGGTTGTTTGGAGGCATTTTTAGACCCGTTTATATTGAAGAATTACCCACAAATTTTATAGATCGTGTTGCTATTGATGCCCAAATGAATGGCGATTTTAAAATGGATGTATTTACAGATGCTTCTAAAGAAAATGTATCATTAACAGCACAAATTTACGACAGTAATAATCAAAAAGTAGGGAAGTCATTTTCTGGAAAAATTTCAAAAAATAAAGGTCATTTAGAAGTGACTCTTAAAGATGTTGCATTATGGTCTCATGAATACCCAAATCTGTATAATGTTGAGGTTACATTAAAACAAAAAAAGAAAACATTACATAGCTATAAACAAAAATTTGGATTTAGAACTTTTGAAGTAAGAGACCATGATGGCTTTTATTTAAATGGCAAACGTATATTGTTAAAGGGTGCGAATATGCATAGTTTCAGACCAGAAACAGGACGTACATTAACGAAGCAAGATATGCTGGATAATCTTAAGTTGATGCAGGATATGAACTTTAATACCGTGCGTATTTGTCACTACCCTCCAGATGCTGAGTTTTTAGATTTATGTGATTCTTTAGGACTTATGGCAATGGATGAATTGCCTGGTTGGAGGCATCCTTATCCAGATACTATTGGTGAAAAAATCGTAAAAGAACTGGTGGTAAGAGATGTCAATCATCCATCGGTAGTACTTTGGAGTAATGGTAACCATTTGGCTCACAATCCTAAATTTGATGAAGATTTTTTTAAATGGGACATACAAAAACGACGTCCTTTAAAAAATGAAACTAAAACAGGCGACATTTATCAAAACTATTCTCCTGATTTCGATATTATAAAAACCAATTTTTATCCATCTTATGATTTATTAAAACAAAGACTCTTTGGAGAAAATCATATTGTATTACCAAATGAAGCTTTACATGCACTTTATGATGGAGGAGGAGGAGCAAATTTAAAAACATACTGGGATGCTATTGAGAAATCTAAAGTGGGTGGCGGTTTGATGATTTGGGCACTTTTTGATGAAGGTTTGAGAAGAACCGATATGAACAATCAGCCTTTTCATCAAGGAAATAATGCACCGGATGGTATTGTTGGACCCAATGGAGAAAAAGATGGAAGTTATTATGCAGTCAGAGAAATATGGTCTCCAGTTCGTATTAAAGAAGATAAAATAACATCAAGTTTTAATGGCAAACTGACTGTTGAGAATAAGTTTGATTTTGTGAATTTAAATGAATGCAAAGTCAAATGGAAACTTATAGCTTTTGAAACCCCAAATACATCGGCACCAGGATTTAGAACCGTAGCAACTGGAAAAGTAAGTATGCCGAGCATTGTACCTGGAGGTGCAGGAGACTTAAGGATAGTGTTACCAGATAATCTCCCTAAATTCGACGCGTTAACTATTGAAGTTTTTGATAATAAAGGGCTGTTAGTCCATGAGAAACGATTACTTCTTGAAAAAGAAACAGTCTTTTTTCAAACATCAGTACAAAATAAAGTAATCCAAGACGAAAAGAATCCGTTTCTTTTTTATATCGGTGAGACCACAATTTTGTTTGATGAATATACAGGGATTTTAAAAACACTAGCTGTAAAAGGAAAAGCAACGAGTATTAAAAATTTCCCTTTTGTTGATATAAAAAGGGCTGACACGCTAAAAGTGAAATATAATAAGGAGCTTTCGATAAAAGCTTCAATTAAAAATGAAGAAGATCATTTTATTATTGAAAGTAAAAACCAAAATGGTTTTGAATCTATTAGATGGACGATCAAACATTCAGGAGAATTAAAATTGGACTATACATATTCTGTCAAAAAAGGTATTTATGAATATGCTGGAATTGGTATGGAAGTAAATGCTAAAACAATAAAAAGTAAACGTTGGCTAGGAGAAGGCCCTACAAGAGTATGGAAGAATCGTTTAGAGGGAGGTATTTATGATGTACATGCAGTAGAAAAAAAGATAAATATTCCTGGAGAAGTTTACAATCAGCCAGAATTTGAAGGGTGTTTTGCACCTTGGAAGTGGGCTGTGTTTTATATGGATGATAATGTGTCTGTAGGTTTTCAGAATAATAGTGATGTGATTTTAGGTGTCTTAAATCCTATAAATGGTGAAAATGCAAAAATGGCAAGTTGGAAATACCCAAAAAAGGAGGGGTTTTATTTTTTTAATGCGATTCCTGCAGTAGGATCAAAATGGAAAAGGCCAACGGAGTTCGGACCTGATGCGCAACCAACTAAAATAAATACATCCTTATCAGGTTCGGTGTCCTTATTTGTAAATTGGAATAATGCTAAAAACGATAATAGAATTTTTAAAATATCAATAGAATAAAAAGTTTACTTAAATATCTGTAAAAAATACTGATCATCAAATAGATGAAGTCAGTTTTATTGATGGAAGCATCAGTTTAAAAGTTACAAATTAGTAAGTTTTTTTACTAGTTACTGTAAGTGTATCAAAATCAGTAATTATAAAACTAGAATTAAATAAATAAACTAAATCAAAAAAAATGAAAAAAATACTCTTTGGATTATTTTTATTTAAGGTGTTGTTTATGTCTGCGCAATCCTTAGAACATCCTGTTATTTGGACTACTGCAGCTGAAAAACCAGCAATTTTACAAAAAATTCAAAATTATGCTTGGGCAAGTACCATTGTATCCCAAGTAAGAGGGCTTGTAGACGCTAAAGTAAATGCTCATATTTCCAATCCAGCAGCATTTTTAAATACTATTCCAGCATTAGCAGCAGACGATAATATTTCTGAAGCAAATGCAGGTTCTGCCATTTCAGGACATGCTTCAATTTTAAATTACGCATCATATGCTGCCCTGATGTATTATATTTCTGGAGAAGAGAAATATGCTCAATTTGCTGCAGATGTTTTATGGTATTACATAGAAGAACTTGCCCCAAGAACACCAGATAAGACTGCTATGAGTGGTAATTATTTTGCAGATCCTCGAACTGGGTATTTGCAATTTGCGATTGCATATGATTTTATGGTTAATTATTTAAAGAAACCGGAAACCAAAGTGTATCAAAAATCTTCAGGAAATAAAATTTCTTTTGATAACGTAAAGGCGCAAAAAGCTGTACACAATATTGCAGTAAATGCACTAGGAGAATTTACAGGGCAAGACAATAGATATGGTAGAGTAGTAAGTAACCATCCTATATTGACAGCTCCTGGTTCTTTATTTACCATACTTTGTGTAGAGAATGATGCTGAAAGAGAAAGATTGTTTAACATTTTCTGGAACGCAGGAACAAAACGTCAAAATTCTTTTACCAAAACAATTTTACCAATATTTGGAGATCAAGGTATTTGGCCAGAGCCTATAAGCTATAGTTTTATGCCCAATGTAACTATGGTACTCAATATAGTGGATCGTTTGAAACCAGAATTGAACGTTTTGAACAATTACACAAAAATATTAGACGGAAATTTTCTATTTGATAACTTAAGGCATCCTAACAGAACTTTTGTACGTTTTGGCGATTCTAAAAGATACAGTGATCAAACAAGAAAAATTTACAGATATACACACAATTTTGCATCAAGAAAGGGGTTAAGCGATTATGTTCAAAAAGCAGAAATAGCTTTAAGACAGGGATATGATGCTGTTGGAGGTTATACGCCAAACATCAAAATAAGTACATATGAAAACGTAGATGCTTTTGAACAATTATTTTGGGCAAAAGATATTCCTAAAACTATAGATGGAGAAATTGATTTTGAAAAACCAACCGTTATTATCAAACACGCAGGAGTAGCATTGCAACGTAATTTAGTAAAAGAAAATAACGAAGATTACGGTCTTACTGGTATTATTGGAGGAGCACATTATGTGCATTCCCATGCTACAGGAATTACGATGGAATTGTATGGAGCAAATTATATTATGGCTCCTGGTGCGGGGTTACCCAAAACAGTTGCAGAAAGAAAACTACCAGAACATACAAATTATTTTTGGCGACACGCAGGAAATAATACAATGATTGTAAACGGGACTACGCACGGTATTCAACCTGGTTCTTGGAATTCGGATTCTTATTTATGGATGAACACTACCGTTAATGAAGCTGCAGAACCAAAACATTTGGAAGATCCTATAAACTCTAATTTTAGTTTTGCTACACAATTCTTAGATGATAAAGTAAATAATGATCAACAAAAAAGAACCTTAAGTACAATTAGAACTAGTGAAACTACAGGGTATTATTTTGACATGTTCCGTTCAAAATCTTTGGGCGAAAATAATTTTCATGATTACATATATCATAATATAGGTGATGTAACGAATGTAATGACAATGGATGGAACAGAATTAGCGGTTTCTCCAACAACCAGATATCAAAATGACATCGGAGATTTACAAAAATCTCCAGGTTGGCGATTTTTCGAAGATACCAACGTTACACAATCTACAGATGCAGCAATAAAGGTGCGTTTCGATTTGAATGAAACCAACACGTATATGAATATGTTTGCTCCATCTGGAGTTTCTAGAGAATATACTAAAGCTTTAGGACCTGCAACTCGTGAAGCTAAAGGAGGATACATAAATAAAAAAACACAAATACTTGCTATAAGACAACAAGGTGAAGCTTGGGATAAACCGTATGTTCATATTTTTGAACCTTCTAAATCTATAAATACAAGTGTTAAATCTGTTGAGCATTTATATAGAGATAACGTAATTGTTGGAGTTAAAGTAGAGAGTCAAATAGGTGATAAGGTCATTATAGATTATATCCTTACACAAGAAGATGCTACAAAAGTGCTTAGTATTGCTAGTTTAGGTATCAATTTTACGGGACACTTTGCAATTATACGACGTGAACAAGATCTTGAAAAAGCGTTCATTACTTTATACATTGGTGAAGGTAAAAGTCTTTCTTTTGGAGAACATTCTTTACAAGTAGGTGATGAAAATAAAGGACAAAAGATTATTGAAGTGGCAGTTGATAATAGTAGAGTTCTTGGATTTAAAAATCTTGTGAATAATCAAGAATTTGCTAAAGGTGCAAATGTAACAGTTGAAGCATTGGTAGGTACAGATTTTACTGAAGCTACGTTGTTTGTAAATAATACCAATATTGGTAAAAAAACAGCAGCTCCATTTGTTTGGTCATCAATACCTGAATTAACAAACTTAACAGAACTTAGCTATGTGCTTAAAATTGAAGCTAAAGATGCACAGGGTAATGTTGTAGAAAGATCATTAACTATTGTAACACCTAATCAGTGGGCTTATACTCCAGATAATCAACCACATTCTGTTCCTGGGAAAATAGAATTTGAACATTATGATAATGGAGGAATCGACATTGCATATTGGGATAAGAAAAATCAAAATAGTTCTTCTTTTAGATCAAATGAAATGGTAGATATTAGCACTAATGGGCAAATTGTGAGAGATATAAAAAATGGAGAGTGGTTAGAATATACTATTGATGTTACCCAAGCAGGAAATTATGAATTAGAGGTAACACATCAAACAAGAAGAAGTCCAGCATTTAAGCAACTTACAGTTTCTTTCCCTGATGAAAATAAAACATTTTTAAGTGATGTGATATTAACCAATACAGGCTCTGGTGCATATTTAACAGAATCTATTGGAAGATTTGATATGGAAGCTGGAAAACATGTGTTGAGATTTAGTATGTTAAATTTTGGTTTCGATTTAGATTCTTTTGAGTTAAAATTAAAGAGTCTTTCAGTATCAGATATCCAAAATGAAGATAAATTTAATATAAATGTATTTCCAAATCCAACAAGTCATTCATTTACAGTAAAAGTGAATAAATCTAATTGGAAAAACGTAAGTATTTATAATGTTCTTGGTAGAAGAGTTTATACGAATAACAAGATTCAAAACGAATTAACGATTAATACTCAAGAACATAAAATGGCAAGTGGTATGTATTTTATTGTTGTTCAAGGCGAACAAGGAAATCAATTTACAAAAAAACTAATCGTAAAATAATAACTATTAATGAGGAATAAGCAACACATAATTTTATTTTTTTTAGGATTCATTCTATTAGGCTGTAAGGCTACTAAAAAAGATTTACAAAATAATGATGAAGGGGAGCAAATGGTAGACTATTTTGCCGACAACGGTTTTGGAAATGCAGTGGCTATTGTGCAACATCCTTCTGGCGTTTATCACAAAGGGATTACCTATGTAGCTTACCAAGGAGCATTAGAAGATCCTTACGTAGCTTCCTATAATCATACGACTAAAGAATGGAAAGGTCCGTTTAAAGCTGGTGTTAGCCAAATGGGTAAAGACCCAAATCGAAAGAAAAAGATAGATAATCATGGTAAGCCCGCGATTCTTATTGATGATGCCGGTTATATTCATATCGCTTTTGGAGGTCATGGAGGAACTCCCTCAGATGGTAATAATCCTTTGGGAAATCATCATTATGGCAAAAACCTACATGCAGTTTCTAAAAAACCTTTAGACATTTCTGCTTGGGAAACCTTAGATAATATTTCCATATTTGGTACCTACAGTCAGTTTGTAAAAATGGATAATGGCGATATCTATTTGTTTTATCGTCATGGAGCACATAGAAGTAATTGGGTATATCAAAAGTCTACAGACAATGGAGTTACTTTCAACGAGCCAGTTTCGTTTTTAAAACATAAACGTCAGCAAAATATCGAAGCTGAAGATTCGTGGTATCCTTGGGTAAATAAAGGTAATGGAGATGATATTATTGTAGCATTCGATTATCATATTTGTAGAGACAACAAAAATAGTCAAGATGCAAGAGGACACATTCCAGAAAGGCATAATTTGTATTATATGGTTTTTGATACAAAAAAAGATATTTGGAAAAATGTTAAAAATGAATCTTTAGAAATGCCTTTAACTAAGGAAATGGCTGATGAAAAAGCACTGGTAAATAAGATACCAAACGATTGGACTTTTCAAGGCGTAGCGGATGTAGATTCTAATGGGAATCCGCAAGTTATTGTGTTGGTTGGGCCAGATATTGGTGCAAAAAGAAGTGGTCCAAAACGCTTACAGCACTATAGATGGAATGGACAAGAGTGGCTGCAAAGTAAGAATACTGATTTGCCTAGAGGAAATGGAGATTTGGAAATAACATCAGCAAAAGAAGTCAGCATTTATTTAGAAAGTGAAACAAACGATGATGTTGGAGAAATAAGCAGATGGGATAGTTTTGATGGAGGAGCGTCTTTTAAAAAGAACAAAGTATTTTTAAGTAGAGAAAATTCAGGTTTTATAATATCTGCGCTTATTGACAATCCACATCCTGATGCTAGAATTATTGTTGGGCAAAAAGAAGAAGGCTCAGATTTTAGAAAAATGTATCTTGTAGGAGATAATGGACCAATAAAACGAAATAAAAAAGAAACGATACTTGAAAAACCATTAATAAAACAAACCAAAAAATAATAAATCTAACCTAAAATGAAAATGATTAAAAAAATATCCATAGTAATATTTGCTGTAAGCATTTTAATTTCTTGTGGTAAAGAAACTAAAAAAGAGACAGAAAGTACGTCTAGTAAAGCGCAAAATCAACCCAATATTGTATTCATCTTATCAGACGACCAATCATGGACTGATTATAGTTTTATGGGCGATAAAAATATAGAAACCCCAAGAATAGATAAATTCGCTTCCGAAAGTTTAACCTTTACAAAAGGTTATGTACCCACACCTCTATGTTCACCGTCATTGGCTTCAATAATTACAGGTCTGTATCCTAAAAACCACGGAATTTTAGGAAATGATAAAGTTTACGATCGTGTAAAAGGAGATCGTAAAGCAAGTCAAAAAAATAGAGCAGAAGCTTACAAACCTATTATTTCAGCTTTTGAAAAGCAATCGACACTTCCAGATATGCTTAAAGAAAAAGGCTATTTGTCTTTTCAAACAGGAAAATGGTGGCATGGAAACCATAAAGTTGGTGGTTTTGATTATGGTATGACTCATGGAAATCCTAAAAGAGGAGGAAGACATGGAGATTATGGTCTTAAAATTGGAAGAGAAGGTTTAGATACCATCAACAATTATGTAGATTTAGCATTAAAAGAAAAGAAACCTTTCTTTTTATGGTATGCACCTTTTTTACCTCATAGACCTCATAACCCGCCACAGCATTTGTTCGAAAAATATAAAAAGAAAACAGACTCTGAGCATTTGGCAAAATATTGGGCAATGATAGAGTGGTTTGATGAAACTTGCGGACAGTTATTCGATTTAATAGAAGAAAAAGGTTTAACAGAAAACACCTTATTTGTGTATGTATGTGATAATGGTTGGAGACAAAACCCTGATAAAAGTGGGTATATGTCAGATTCTAAACGTGCACCTTACGATATGGGAATTCGTACACCAATTATGTATAAATGGGCAGGTAAAATAAAACCTAAAATGGATACAGAAACAGTTGTAAGTAGTATAGATATGGTACCCACAGTTTTAGATATTTTAAACATAGAGAAACCTAAAAATTTACCAGGAATTAGTGTTGTAAATACAGAAAAGCTAAATAAACGTAAAGGTATTTTTGGAGAAGTATATGCACATGATTTCGAATCTATAGAAAAGAGCATGTTTTATAATATGGCTATTTTTCCTCCTTATAAAATTATCGTTCCAGACCCTATTAGAAAGAAGAATGAAAAAGTGCAGTTATTTAATATCAACAAAGATCCTTTTGAAAAGACTAATTTAGCCGAAAGCCACCCTGAAATAGTTAAAGATTTACAGGGAAAAATTGCAGCGTTCAGAGCTGAATAAAATCAATAATATTTTTTCTCCTGAAGAGTTACTCAAATAAATAAAAAATTTATGAGATGTAATTTCTCAGGAGAATTTGTATTTTAGAATATGAAATTAGACATTAAAGGAATAATGAAACATTAAGATGAAGCGAAGAGATTTTATTCAGCTATCCACCATAACAGGTATTGGTTTATCATTATCAGTAACAAGTCTTTTAAACTCCTGTACTAAAGAAGTGCAAGGATTTCACTCTCCTGAATATAGAACGCTGGTATTTGATTTGTTGAAAGACTGGTGTGATGGTATGATTAAAACGCAAATAATAAAACCATCTGATCCAAAAGTTCATGGACTCATGGATTGTCCTGCTTGCGATACTGTTCATGCAAGAGTAATGGATGCTGTGTATCCGTTTTTTTACATGGCAAAAGCTACAGGAGATAAAAAGTATCTAGAAGCTGGCATTTTGGCATTTGAATGGGGTAAAAATGTAACCAGAGATGATGGGGCATGGACCAACGATTTAAATCCGAAATCATGGGATGGTACCACCGTTTTTGGAGCTATCGCTTTAGCCGAAACTTTAAAATATCATGCCGATTTATTAGATGAAAGCACTCGTGGACGATGGTATAAACGTTTAGAGTTAGCAACCGAATTTGTTTATAATCGATTTTATAAAGTAGATGCGTCAAATATCAATTATGGAGCAACTACTATTTATGCATTGAATTTAATTGGAAAATTACTTAATAATTCAAAATATATAAATAGAAGTAAAGAATTGGTTACTCAAGTTAAAAGCCATTTTACAGAACCTAATGCGCTTTTATTTGGTGAGATACAAGGTAAGGATAAGAAAAAATTGAGTCCAAAAGGCTTATCAGGAATAGATTTAGGGTATAATATAGAAGAGTCTTTAAATAATTTGGTGCTATATGCTATAGAAGAAAAAGATGAGGAATTATTAATGGTACTTAAAAAGTCTTTAGACTCGCATTTACAGTTTATTCTGCCAGATGGTGGTATTGATAATAGTTTTGGTAACAGAATGTTTAAGTGGACGTATTGGGGCAGCAGAACGAGCGATGGTATGCAACCAGCATTTAGTTTTATAGCGAACCATAATCCTGCTTTAGGTACAGCAACTTTTAAAAATACAGAACTTTTAAGACAATGTACTCATAACGGATTATTGCATGGAGGTCCACATTATGTCTCTCATGGTATTCATCCTTGTGTGCATCATACCTTTGCACATGCCAAACCATTGGCAACTTTATTAGATCATTGGGATGATTTACCGGAAATAGACAAATCAGCACCATTGCCTAGAACTATTGCTGATGGAGAAACTTATTTTGAAGAATTGGATGTTTCTTTATTTGGAAAGGGAGATTGGAGAGGGACAGTCTCGGCTTATGACTCTATTTATAGTCAAAAAAAGGATGTGAGGCAAGCAACAGGAGCATCTCTTGGATTGTTGTATCATAACAAAGTTGGCTTGCTCTGTACAGCAAGTACTGCAATTTATAAAATGTTAGAAGCGTATAATCAACAACCTCAACCAGGAGAAGATTTTGCGTTAACACCAAGAATTGAAACTTTTAAAGAAACAGTTTGGTATAGTAATTTGTTTGATTTAGAGGCAACATATACTTCAAAAGAGGATGTCAATACAATTGAATATAAAGCCAAGGTTCAGTTAAAGAATGAAGCAAAAGAAGTGGTTGTTGAAACCGCTTCGGATTTTGAATTAAATTATATATGTTCAGTAGAAAAGTTAGAAATAACTGTTTCAACCAAACAAATTATCAAAGAAAAAACGGCTTTTGTATTGCCTATAGTTTCTCCAGAAGAAGAAAAAGTAAATCAAATTTCAGCAAACGAAATCACGATAGAAAAACCAAAAGGAACAGTAAAAATAACGTCTAACTATGGTATTAAAATCAAAGACATTCCAAAAAATAGAATTTTTAATATGGTACCTGGCGTAGAAGTCGTTCCTTTGATAGCAAAATTTAAAAAGTTTGATACTCCTTTAAAAATAACTATTGAAGTAGTATAAATTTCAAATAAATAAAAAATATAATAATGAGAAGATTAGTCTATTTAGTAGTTTTTTTTAGTTTGTTTATCAGTTCTTGTAGAACAAAGTCAACACAAGAACAGGAAAATATAATTAAAAACACTAAGCCCAACATATTGTTTATAGCTGTTGATGATTTAAACAATATGATAGCGCCTATTGATAATTTTTCAAATGTAAAAACACCTAATTTTGATAGGTTAGCTAAAATGGGAGTAACCTTTACAAATGCCCATGTGCAAGCACCACTTTGTGGCCCTTCAAGAGCATCAATAATGACAGGTTTACGGCCTTCTACAACAGGTATTTATGGGATGACGCCTGATAACGAAATTAGAAGAGAAGGAAATTCTTCAACTAAAGATATTACGTTTTTACCAGAGTATTTTCAGCAAAATGGGTACCACACTATGGGTATTGGTAAACTGTTTCACATTCATGCTCCTAAAAATGTATTTCAAGAATCTGGAGGTCGTATTAAAGGTTTTGGACCTTACCCTAAAAAACGTTTTGTTTGGGATGGTTTTGGAACATCAAAAGCTAAAAAAGAAAGATATGGAAGAACAAGTACAGATTGGGGAGCTTTTCCAGAGAATGACACTTTAATGCCAGATCATGAATCTGTAAATTGGGTTGCAGAACGATTACAAAGAGACTATAACAAACCTTTTTTTATGGGCTTAGGGTTTTTAAGAGTACACGTTCCTTTGTATGTGCCTCAAAAATGGTTCGATTTATATCCTTTAGATAAAATTGAAACACCGCCATACAAGTCCGATGATTTAAATGACATTCCACCTGTTGGGTTACAAATTAACGATTTACCAATGATGCCATCTACTGAGTGGGCAAAGAAAAGTGGAGAATGGAAAAAGATTGTACAAGCCTATTTGGCATGTATCAGTTATGTCGATTATGAATTGGGTAGAGTTTTAGATGCTTTAGAAAGTAGCAAATATGCAGACAATACTGTTATTGTTTTATGGTCAGATCATGGATATCGTTTAGGAGAAAAAGGCACTTTTGCAAAACACGCGCTTTGGGAAACCGCAACAAAAGCACCATTAATGTTCGCTGGACCCAATTTGCCGAAAGGAAAGAAAATTAACGCACCTGTTGAAATGCTGTCCATTTATCCAACACTTTTAGAATTAAGTGGTTTACCTGCTTACAAAAGAAATGAAGGAAAAAGTTTAGTAACGATGATGCAAAAAGATGAAGGGTTACAAGATGCTTATGCCTTAACTACTTTTGCGATGAATAACCATGCTGTAAAAAAAGATGGTTACAGGTACATACGTTATGAAGACGGTACAGAAGAGTTTTATGATCATAATTTAGATCCGAACGAATGGAATAACGCCGCTGATAATCCAAAATACAAGCTTCAAATCGAAAAAATGAAAGCACTTTTACCTAAGGTGAATTCTAAATGGGATGCAAGTTCTAACTATACATTTCAACCTTATTTTGTAAAGCAAAAGAAACGTATTAATGGAGCAGAAAAGAAACCAGTAGAGGTAATTGGAGCCGATAGATAAATGGGAATACATAAAACCGATTTCATCAAAACAAGTGTAGCTATTTTTTGGATGGTTTTTTGCAATACTGCTTTTGCTCAAAATCCTATTTTAAAAGGTCTTGGTGTTTCAGACCCTCATATTAGAGTTTTTCAGGATACAATTTATTTATACTCTGGGCACGATGCTAATCCAAAAGACAAAACTTGGGTTATGAAAGATTGGCGTGTGTTTTCATCTACAGATTTACGTAACTGGTCTTTAAGGAATACTATAAGTCCTAAAGAAAATTATATGGATGATAATAGTACGGATTGTTGGGCAAGTGATGCCGCAACAAGAAATGGGAAGTACTATTTTTATTTTTCAGATAGAAAAAGAGGGGTTGGGGTAATGTCTGCCTCATCTCCTATAGGCAGTTTTAAAGACGTTTTAGGGCAGCCTTTAGTTGCACCTATGCACGATCCAACAATTTTAATAGATGATGATTTAGAAAAAACACCTTATTTAATATACGGAGATAAAGAAGGAGGAGGATTTCATATTACAAAATTAAATGATGATATGATTTCTATTTCAGAAACACCAAAACCAATTCAAATTAATGGAAAGGCTTGGGAAAATGCACCGCATTGGATGGATAAGAATTATATTTTTAAATATAAAGATTGGTATTATTTAAGCTGGGGAAGAGATTACGCAATTTCTAAAAATATTTATGGTCCCTACCAATGTGTAGGTTCTGTTGGCAATGGATACAATTTAAGTGAGTATGCTCACGGAAGTTTTTTTAAATGGAAAGGTCAGTTTTATCATATTTGGTGTTATTATATCAATAAAGGATTTAAGTTTAGAGAATCTATCATAACTTATTGTCATATAGATGATAACGGAAAAATTGTAACAGATACCAACTTTTTAGATCAACATTTTAGCAATGGCGTTGGGCAATATCAGGCGTCATGGAAAAAAATTGAAGCAGAATGGTTTTATGAAATATCCGAAGGTATTCAGAAAACAGGAAGTAAAGATGAAGGCTTCATTTTAACAAATATTAAAGATGAGAACTATGTTAAGTTCGCTAATGTCAATTTTGATAGGGTGTATAAGAATATAATTTTACGAATCAAACTTTACGGACAAAAAGGGAAAATAAAAATTAGAACAGGAAGCGCAAACGGAACCTGTATCGGGAAAATTAATTTGAATCCTAAAAATAGGAATGAACAGTTCCAGGAGCTTAAATTAAAAATTAAAGACACTAAAGGTTTAGAGGATATATTTATATTTTTTGAAGGGAATAAGAACGACGCACTTAGCTTAGATTGGATAAAGTTTGAATAAAATAAAAAATTGGTGAAATGAGAAGATATTTTAAAAGACTAAATAGAGTTTTGGTTATGTTGCTTTTTAGTGGATGCATTACGTTATTCTCATGCGGAACTAAGTCAAAGAAAGCAATGATAACTGACTCAGTAGATGAAAGTATAAAAGACAAAACACTTAGCATTCTTAGTTTAAAGAAGCTTAATTCAGTTAAAAAAGCAATAAGGGAAGAATCTAATACAACATATAAAGCGTCATATCAATCGTTAATCAAATCGGCTAATAAAGCTCTAAACGAAGGGCCTTTTAGTGTTACTAATAAAACCCAAACACCAGTTAGTGGAGATAAACATGATTATTTGAGCATAGGTCCGTATTGGTGGCCAGATCCTGCTAAACCAGATGGTATGCCTTGGATTCGTAGAGATGGAGAGGTAAATCCATTAACGTTAGGAGAAAATTTAGATTTACAACGAAAAGCAAATATGTTTCGTAATACCTATCGTTTAGCAATGGCCAATTTTTTATCAGAGGACAAAAAATATGCTGAAAAAGCAATAGAACTGTTGTCGGTTTGGTTTTTGAATCCTGAAACGAAAATGAATCCAAATTTAAATTATGCACAGGGTATTCCTGGAATAACTGATGGGCGAGGAATTGGTATCATTGAATTTGTAGGGATAAAAGAGATTTTAACAGCTATTGAGCTATTAGAAATAAATACCGCAATGGATAAGAAAACTAGTGAAGGTTTAAGATCTTGGTTAAAAGATTATCTCCACTGGTTACAGACTAGTAAGAATGGTATAGATGAAAGTAAATGGAAAAACAACCATGGGACTTGGTATGATGTACAAATCGTTTCTTTACTTATGTTTTTTGATAGACAGGATGAAGCAAAAACGGTTCTTGAAAGCGTAAAAAAAACTAGGATAGATACCCAAATAGCAAAAGATGGGAAATTACCACTAGAACTTGCTAGAACAAGACCGCTACATTATAGTGCTTACAATTTAGAAGCTTTTACATATTTAGCATATTTCGGTAAAAAAGTAAATGTTGATTTATGGAATTATAATCCGTCTAATGCTGGAGGTATAAAAGATGCCTATAACTTTTTACTTCCTTATGTTAAGCAAGAAAAAAAATGGGAATCTGAGGATGTAGGCGGTGCAGATAAAGGACTGGAATATTTAGGAAGATTATTCTTTATGGCAGGAATTATGTTTGATGTTTCTGAATATACCTCGATTCAAAATAATATGAATAAAAAAGATGATTTTGAAATTATAAGCTATTCATTCTAGACGTTTTGTTTATTCAGGAAACTAAAATTTATTAAAAGAACTATTAAAATATCATGATGAAATTATATAACTTAAAACAATATATTATATACCTGTTAGGGGTTATAGTTATGATATCATGTCAATCTAAAAAAGAAGATAAAACACCATACAATATACTTTTTATAGCTGTAGATGATTTAAGAACAGAACTGAATTGTTATGGTGCTTCGCATATTAAGTCTCCCAATATAGATCGATTAGCAAATAATGGTATTCGATTTACAAACGCCCATGTACAACAAGCTATATGTATGGCTTCTCGAGCTTCGGTTATGTCTGGTGTGCGACCAGAAAAATACGGCATATACACAGGAGAGCCCGTTACTGATGTGCTACCTGAAATACTTACAATGAATCAGTTTTTTAAGCAAAATGGATATAATGTTGCTTCTTTTGGAAAGATTTATCATTTTGGTGAAGACACAAAAAATCAATTCGGTAGTGATTTTATAAAACCGGTCTCAACATGGGAGGGTATGGGCTATGTTACTAAAGCAGCTATCAAACAGCAATCATTAAATACAATAACTGGTCGCGGTCCTGCCTACGAATCAGCTAAAGTTCATGATACTTTGTATCAAGATGGATTGAATACCCTTAACGCTATTAGAAAATTAGAAGGCCTTAAAAAAGATGGAAAACCTTTCTTTATGGCTGTTGGTTTAACCAAACCACATTTACCTTTTAATGCGCCTCAGAAATACTGGGATATGTATCCAGAAGCGTCTATATCATTAACAGAACTAAAAGAAAGGCCCAAAAACACTAGTAAACATACATTGAGAACGGGTGGAGAACTTGGTAATTATTATGGCATGCCAAAACTTTATGAAGACATACAGGACTCTACGGCAATAACTTTGAGAAGGGGTTATTACGCTTGTGTTTCATATGCTGATGCTCAAGTTGGAAAGTTGTTAGACAAACTCGATGAGCTTGGTTTAAAAGAAAATACAGTAGTCGTTTTATGGGGTGATCATGGTTATAAATTAGGAGATTATGGAAGTTGGTGTAAATGGTCTAACATGGATATTGATACTAAAATTCCTTTAATATTTAATGTACCTAATGGTCAGAGAGGCAAGGTTTTTAAACATCCGGTAGAGGCTTTAGACCTGTATCCAACTTTGGCAGATTTATGTAATTTAGAGCAACCTGCCCAATTGGAAGGAAAGAGTTTGGTGTCAATTCTCAATAATCCAAAACAAAAATTGAAAACTAAACTTTATGCTTATTCTATCTGGCCTCATAATCGTTGGAATTATGATAAAACTGTCATGGGATATTCTGTTACAGACCACCGATTCAATTATGTAGAATGGGTACAATTAAAAACAGGAGAGGTACTTGAGCGTGAATTATACGATCATAAGAATGATCCCAAAGAAACAATAAATATTATCAAAGAACATCAATATAATGATGTGATAAATGAGCTATCTAAAAAACTTATGTTAAGAAAGGAAACTACAGATCATAATCATGGTTTCAAGAAGCTTAGGTAGATATATAAAGCATTGAGATAATTAAGTAAAATGAATTTATCAAAACACAAAATATTCTTAGCAAACATATATTTTTTATTACTAACAACCCTTGTATTTTCTCAAGTTAAAGTTAGTAAAGAAGAAATATCTATTGTGGATGAAAGTGCACTTACAGTTAATGGTAAATTCTCAAGTGGCATAAACGGACGAACGTTTCAAAAAGACGCAATAATTTCACATAAAGGCTATCAATATATCGTGCACTACAACGATGAGCGTCGGGTTTGTGTAAGTAGAAGAAAGTTACCAAATGGAATATGGAATACTATTAAATTTTTAGATTATTATTTTAAAAGTAACGATTCACATAATTGTATTTCTATGGGTATATGTCCCAATGATGGTACCATACATTTAGCTTTCGATCATCATGGTGATACGCTTCATTACCGAGTATCTAAAAAAGGATTGGCTAATAATCCAGAAACGATGGTATGGGAGGCTTCGTCTTTTGGTCCAATTATATCTGAACTTGAAAAGGGTAGTCAAATTAAAATTACGTATCCAAAATTTTGGCAAACTCCAGATGGCAATCTTCAATTTAACTATCGTGTTCGTGGATCAGGCGATGGAGATCGTATGTTAGTAGATTATAATGCTAAAACCGGTAAATGGGAAAATACGCGTCAGATTGATAGTGCGAAAGGTGTTTTTAAAGATGAATTAGGAATTAGTAAATCAAGATGTTCATACCCTAACGGCTATAATTATGATAACGAAGGAAAGCTTCATGCTACTTGGACTTGGCGCGAAAATAGTCAAGGTGCTAATCATGATTTAATTTATGTTTATAGTGATGATGACGGTAATACTTGGAAAAATAATTCAGGAAAAATATTAGAAGAAATACCACATGTTAATTCACCAGATGTTGTCGTGCAATCTATACCACGTGTTTTGGGATTAATGAATGACCAAGGGCAAACCATAGATTCTAAAAATCGGGTGCATGTAGTTATGTATCATTGTACAGAAGAAACAATAACAAAAGCAGGTAGCTCTCTTGGTGCATCACGTTGGGGACCTGATGAAGCTAAACGATATCATCATTACTGGAGAGATACAACAGGGAACTGGCATCATTTCGAAATGAATTTAAAAGTTGGTAATCGCCCAAAAGTATTTACCGATAAACATGATAATTTAATCATGATTTATGCTGGAAATATAATAGGAGGTAAAAAAAGTTACAATCAAAATAAACGAGATTTGATTATAGCCACAGCAACTGCTAAAAACAATTGGAAAGATTGGAGTATAACACATATGGTTAAAGGTCCATTTATAAACGATATGTTAGGCGATTTTTATCGATGGAAAAACGAAAGAGTTTTATCAATAATGGTACAAAATGTACCAAAAGGAAAAAGAAAACAAAGTAACCTTAAAGTAGTTGATTTAACTTTTGACTATAAACCATAAACAATATATAATTTAACGACTATGAGTTCAAAATCATTTCTGTCAGTAATAATAACAATAGTTTTAGTCTCTGTTTTAACATCATGTAAAGGTGTTAAAACCAATGAAGCTATTTCAGAACATAAAAAACCAAACATCCTATTCATTGCAGTTGATGATTTACGTCCGGAACTCAATTTTTATGGTGCGAATCATATAAAATCACCAAACCTAAATAAACTAGCAGGGGAGAGTTTGGTGTTTAATCGTGCTTATTGTAATATTCCCGTGTGCGGTGCTTCTAGAGCAAGTTTAATGACAGGGGCTAGACCTACAAGAAAACGATTTATCAATGCGCATATTAAAAAAGATGAAGATTACCCAGAGGCTATCTCGTTGCCTATGTTATTAAAAAATGATGGGTATACTACCATATCAAATGGGAAAATTTATCATTATAAGAATGATGATGCTAAGGCTTGGGATGAGATTTGGCATCCAAATAGTTTATGGGATTATGCGTTACCAAAAAGTCAAGATATTAGGAAAAATACAAAGAGAGGTTTGCCTTTTGAAGCTGCCAAAGTTCATGATTCAGTTTACAGGGACGGAAAAACAGCATTGAAAGTGATAAATGATTTAAGAAAATTAAGAGCTTCAAATCAACCATTTTTTCTAACTATGGGTTTATCAAAACCACATTTGCCTTTTACTGCACCGAAAAAATATTGGGATTTATATAATAGAGATGAGATTGAACTTCCTGAGAGTTATGTGCAACCAAAAACAACTCCAAAACAAGCATTTCATAATTTTGGAGAATTGCGTCAATATGAAAACATACCAAAACGTGGTGACTTACCAGAAGCTTTGGCTAAAGAATTGATTCATGGCTACTACGCCTGTGTAAGCTATATAGATGCACAAATTGGTTTGGTTTTAGAGGAGTTAAAACGTTTAGAATTAGAGGATGAAACAATTGTCATTTTGTGGGGCGATCATGGTTGGAATTTAGGAGATCATAAACTATGGTGTAAACATGTAACTTTTGAAACTGCGCTGAAAACACCTTTGATAATCAAAGTTCCTGGAAAAACAAAAGGACAAAAAACAGAAGCCATTACCGAGTATATTGATATTTACCCAAGTTTAGCAGAACTGGTAGGATTAGATATTCCTAATACAGTTGAAGGTAAAAGCTTTGTACCTATTTTAAATGGACAGAAAAGCGAAAAAAACTGGGCTATAAGTAAATTTAAAGATGCCGTAACCTTAATAAAAGACGATTTGTTTTACACCGAATGGACAGATGATAAAGGTATTGCTTACGCTAGAATGTTGTTCGATCATAAAAAAGATCCATTAGAATTGGATAATTTGGCAGAAAAACCAGAATATCAAGGTAAGGTTCAAAAACTTTCGATAGAATTAAGAAATAAATGGGGTAAAGATTTTTTAAATAATTAAATTTCAAGTTGTAAATTTATACTGTTGAAAAACAATTATAACACTATCGATGGGTAAGTTGCTGAATATAAATAACTTATTGTAGGTTAATTAAAATATTATAAACTTTAAAAAAATATTAATGTTTTCAAAAATAAATATAAAAACAAGTTTAGTATTAATATGTTTGCTTTTTTGCTTACCCAATATTTATGCTCAAGTTACTTTATCTACAGATTTTACTGATAGTGCTAATAAAAAAGAACCTCTGCATAATATATGGTCTATAGCCAATAGAATTAGTCCAAAAAATGGTTCTAATATTCGTCCAGGATTAAAAATGAATATTGTTAGAATGATTGGTGGAATCAAAAAAACGGTCGATGGCAAAAATGTAAAAGATTTAGAATTTGATACGTGTTTATACGATTCTATCAATAATGTGTATGTATATAAATTTGAACGATTAACGGATAGAATAGATAAAATTCTCAACTCTCAAACAGAAATTCATCAAATTGTATTAGACCAACCTTCTTGGGCTTTTCAACACGGTTACACTTTTATTCCTGCAGGAACTAGAGATAACATCAATTTTAGAGAAGATGAACAAATATCTATTTATGGAAATTCTTTACCACCTGCCAATAAACAAGCATATCACGATTATATAAAAGCGTTAATGACGCATTTAGTAGCTACTTATGGTGAAGAAAAAGTATTGTCTTGGCGTTTTAGGGTGGGTTCAGAAATTGAAACTCCAGAGCATTGGTATGGAACCAAACAAGATTTTATCGAACATTTTGGAAATACTGAAAAAGCTGTAAGAGCCGCACTACCTAATGCTATCGTTGGTTTGCATACAAGAGCTCCAGATTTTTTATACAAAAATGGAACTGTTTTAAATTACAAAGGAGAACCATTTGCTTCTTTTGCTAAAGATTTAATAGAATATTGTGCAGATAATAATGTAAGATATGATTTTTGGGGAGTTTCTGACTACGTGGTTTTAGGTAGTGGTACTTTACGTAATATGAGCATTAAATATGATCATTTATTTGCTGATTTAGTAAATCATCCAAAATGGAATACCAATGCTATTATTGATTTAATGGAGTATGCTACAGTAACTACTATGAATGGTGCTGATGGCAAAGGATTTATAAACGCAGAAACTACCCATGCAGAAATTGTAGAATTATATTTTTCTAATATTTATTACAAAAATAAAGACAAAGGCTTAGATTTAGTGTACAGATGGGGTAATAAAACTGGTACTGTAGATCCTCCAGGAATTACTGTTTTAAATACAATGAATGGTAAAGATCACTATACAACAACTATTTCTGGAACTCCACAAACTTCAACCAATGATATTGATGCTATTTTTGCAAAAAAAGCAAATGCTACAGAATACGATGTATTACTCTATAATTATAACAATAGTTCTTTAACCTATAGAGATAGCGAAAATGTAAACGTTTCTTTTACATCAGAATTATCTGAGGGTACAACTCTGTATTACAGAAATATAGCTTACAGTAAAGACAATAACAAATTGCAGAATTTCTTAAAAGAAAATGCAGGTTTTGTAAAAAGTGGTTTTAATGATAGAGGTTCTCCTGATAGAATTCTAACAGAAGCTGGTTTGGCGGCTTATTTAGCTTATGAAAACCCAAACCCACATAAATATAGTAATTGGAAAAGTATTGTAACGACAGCACGTACAGATGGTAAGTCTGGTTCTTTAATTAGTTTGCAAACAGAAATTTCTTCTTTCGCTTTCGAAAAATTTGAGTTTAGAACCGAAGATTATTTTCAAACAACGATTGCCCCAGCAACTGTGGTTTGGACAACAACAGAAGATTTCTCTCCTTGGACAGCAGTAAGTTCTGGAATGACTGTAAATACAGATGATAATAAATTAACCTTAAATTATTCAAGCGGATTTGCACTTCCTATGGCTGCAATTACTGGTTTAAATATCAATTCAAATTTGTATGGTACTTTAAAATTAGTAGTTAAAAACAGTACAACAGCATCTAGTTTGCAAATGGCTGCAAATGTTCCAGGTACACAATTTGCTTCAGGCAGAAAGAAAATTACAATTCCTAATGACAATCAATGGCATACTATTAATGTAGATTTAACAAATTGGTCTCATTGGACAGGAACTATCAATGAATTTAAAGTTTATGAAAAAGTAAATTCTGGTAGTATGGTTTTTGATCGTATTGAATTTATACCTAAGGGAGATGTAGAAGTTTTTAATGTGACCATAAGTAAAGAGGGTAATGGTTTGCTAAATTATAAAAGCGGAACATCTTTTTCAGGTCAAAAATTTGAATTGAACGCAATTTCAGATCAAGGTTGGAAATTTCAAGGATGGACAGGAGATATTCAAAGTACTGAAAACCCTTTAACAATCACAGTTACGTCAAACCTAAACATTAAAGCGACTTTTATTCAAGAAAATCTTTCTATTGATAATAACAATTTAAAAAATAGCTTTGTGGTTTTTCCAAATCCAAGTGCAAGTGGTGTATTCACTATAAAAAATCATAACTCAGAAAATTGGGAAGTATATAGTGTAACAGGAGTAAAGTTATTGTCTGGTAAAGGAAATACGGTTGATATCTCAAATCTTTCTCAAGGATTATACATCATTAAAATAAAGGATAGTTTTAAAAAAATACTATATCCTTAATGCCAATTAAAGTATCATAGAAATTGTCTTGTAATATTTTATCTGCAATAAAAATTTAAAGAAATACAAAACTCAAATTGATGAGTTGAAATAGTTTTTACTTTAAAAAAAATGTAAATTGTGAGGCAAGTTCTAACTACACCTTTCAGCCTTATTTTGTAAATCAAAAAAAAGGTGTTAACAGAACTAAATAATATGGGTATTGTTGGTGGAAATGAGATTTATCATATTTTCAATACTAAACTATTTTTTAATAATTAAAAGATAAAATTAAAATGAAAAAATTATTACTTATTCCAACTATAATGTTGTTTTTAATGGCTTTTCAAACTAAAGACATTCAGAAAACACTTGAAGGTATCAATACAAGATTTAAAAACGTAGAAGTAAGCATTATCAATTGGCCAGAAGATTTACAGAAAAAATTAGGTAAACTCAAATCTTCTGCTTTTGTTGCACTACCAAGAAAAAAAACTACTAAAAAAATCCCATTACTGATAACATTACATGGTGGAGGAGGTAAAAAATGGAGTTTAGAGGAACAACTTTCTAGATCTGCTGTTGTTAAAGGGCTTTCGCTTGTAGAAAAGGCAGGAAAAGAATTGATGTTAGTAGAGCCAAATTCTTTTGAAAGTTGGAATCCAAAAACGTTAAATATTATGTTAGATTATATTCTTGAAATATATCCTCAAATAGATACAAACCGAATTTATGTGATGGGACATAGTATGGGAGGCAGTGGCACTTGGCGTTGGATTTTAGAATCGCCAGAAAGATTTGCAGCAGCATCCGTTAGTGGTACTAGAGGTTTTAAAGATACAGATGTTATTAACAAAATTATTAGTATACCAATGTGGGGCATGGTTGGTGGAGAAGATACCAAAAACGTTGCACCCGTTAAAAATATGGTGAATCGTTTAAGAGCCGCAGGTAACTCTAATGTTCGTTATACAGAATTTGAAGGTGCTAATCATGCAAAAGGGAATGCCAAAGTATTTAGTTCAGTGGAATGTGTAGATTGGATGCTTACGTTTTCGCTTAAAGATAAAAATTAAGAAACCTAAAGCGTTTTTAAGACTTCAAAACAGTATTAATGAATAATTCTAAAATAAATACAGCTCTGTGCTCTTTTGGAATGAGTGGAATTGTTTTTCACGCACCTTTCATAGAAGTTAACACTAATTTTAACTTATATGGAGTTCTTGAAAGAACTAAAAATGAAGCCGAAAAAAAATATCCAAAGATCAAAACATTTCGAAGTTTAGAGGATTTACTGGAGGATAAAACTATTGAGTTAGTAGTTGTAAATACCCCAAATATTACACATTTTGACTTTGCTAAAAAGGTAATTAATGCAGGAAAACATTTAATTGTAGAAAAACCATTTACTGCAACTGTTCATGAAGCTGAAGAATTAATTCAACTAGCAAGAGAGAAGAATTTGGTGCTTTCCGTTTTTCAAAACCGTAGATATGATAGTGATTTTAAAACAGTAAAAAAAATATTAGACAAAGGTTTACTTGGGGATATTGTAGATGCAGAAATTCATTATGATCGCTATGACCCCAATTTGAGTTATAAGGTTCATAAAGAAAAAAATACTGCTGCAGTAGGTAGTTTGTATGATCTAGGTGCACATTTAATAGATCAAGCAATAGTATTGTTTGGTATGCCAAATGTTGTTTATGCAGACTTAGATGCGTTTCGTCCAAATTCAAAAGTAATAGATTTTTTTGATGTGAAATTGTTTTATAAATCACATCGAGTAACTTTAAAATCTAGCTATTTTGTTCGAGAAGCTATGCCTGGAAATATTTTTCACGGAACAAAAGGAACTTTTATAAAATCCAAGGCAGATGTTCAAGAAAAAGAATTGATGGAAGGGAAAAAACCTGGTTTGTCTAATTGGGGAACAGAACCTGAATCAGAAGAAGGTTTATTGCATACGGAAAAAAATGGAGAAATTATTAAAGAAAAAGTATCTTCTCTACAAGGGAACTATATGGAATATTATGATGGAATTTATGATGCAATTAGAAATCATAAAACCGTTCCGGTTTCAGGAAATGATGGCTTGAATGTAATTAAAGTGATTGAAGCTGCTATGAAAAGTAACATTAAAAATAGAGGAATAGATTTGTAAAAAAAAATATTGGAATAACTACACAGGTAAAAAACTAAAATGAATAATTGATACAACGTGTTATTTTAATAAAAATCGCTTGAAACAGCTTTAATCACTCAGAAATGCATGACACTTCAGGACGCGTAAAATAATAAATAGAAGTAACTTAGCATAAGTTGACTACAATATTATAAACTTTAAAAAAATATTAATGTTTTCAAAAATAAATATAAAAACAAGTTTAGTATTAATATGTTTGCTTTTTTGCTTACCCAATATTTATGCTCAAGTTACTTTATCTACAGATTTTACTAATAGTGCTAATAAAAAAGAACCTTTGCATAATATATGGTCAGTAGCCAATAGAATTAGCCCCAAAAATGGTTCTAATATTCGTCCAGGAATAAAGATGAATATAGTTAGAATGATTGGAGGAATCAAAAAAACGGTCGATGGCAAAAATGTAAAAGATTTAGAATTTGATACGTGTTTATACGATTCTATCAATAACGTGTATGTCTATAAATTTGAGCGTTTAACTGATAGAATAGATAAAATTCTCAACTCTCAAACAGAAATTCATCAAATTGTATTAGACCAACCTTCTTGGGCTTTTCAACACGGTTACACTTTTATTCCTGCAGGAACTAGAGATAACGTCAATTTTAGAGAAGATGAACAAATATCTACTTATGGAAATTCTCTACCTCCAGCTGATAAACAAGCATATCACGATTATATAAAAGCGTTAATGACGCATTTAGTAGCTACTTATGGTGAAGAAAAAGTGTTGTCTTGGCGTTTTAGAGTTGGGTCTGAAATTGAAACTCCAGAGCATTGGTATGGAACCAAACAAGATTTTATTGAGCATTATGAAAATACTGAAAAAGCTGTAAGAGCCGTACTACCTAATGCTATCGTTGGTTTACATACAAGAGCTCCAGATTTTTTATACAAAAATGGAACTGTTTTAAATTACAAAGGAGAACCATTTGCTTCTTTTGCTAGTGGTTTGATAGAATATTGTGCTGATAATAGTGTAAGATATGATTTTTGGGGAGTGTCGAGTTATGTTGTTATCGGTAATAATGATTTGAGAAATATGAAAGGCAAATACGATAAATTATTTGCAGATTTGGTAGATCACCCCAAATGGAATTCCAATGCGACTATTGATTTAATGGAATACAACACAGTAACCACTATGAATGGTGCAGATGGTAAAGGAACGATACCGGCAGAAACTTCTCATGCAGAAATTGTAGAACTGTATTTTTCTAATATTTTTTATAAGAATAGAGATAAAGGTTTAGAGTTCGTCTACAGATGGAATAACAGAACAGGTTCTAAAGAAGCTCCTGCAATTAGTACCTTAAACTCAATGATTGGAAAAATTCATTATGCAACAACTATTTCTGGAACACCACAAACTTCTACAAATGATTTGGATGCTATTTTTGCAAGAAAAGAAAATGCTACAGATTATGATGTATTAATTTATAATTATAACAATAACTCTATAAGCTATAGAAATAGCGAAAATGTAAACGTCTCTTTCTCTACAGAATTGCCAGAAAACACAAACTTATATTACAGAAGTATTGCATATAGCAAAGACAATAATAAATTGCAGAATTTTTTAGATGATAATTCTGGATTAGGTTATGTAAAAAGTGGATTTGATGAAAAGGGAGATCCAAGTAGAATATTTACTGAAGTAGGTCTGGCTGCATATGAAGCTTATGAAAATCCAAACCCTCATAAATATACTGAGTGGAAAAGTATTGTAACTACTGCAAGAAATGACGGAAAATCAGGATCTATAATTACCATAAATACAGAAATCCCTTCTTTTGCTTTTGAAAAAATTGAAGTAAGAACATCTGATGTTTTAGCAACACAGTTAACCTTGCCACAATACAAATGGACAACAGATGAAGATTTTCAACAATTTTCAACATCCCAAATGACTTCTACAATTTCTGGAGATATAATTAAAATGTCTATTACAGGTAATTTTCCTAAACTTAGTTATGATACATCTATTAATGTAGATAATTTTGATAGCTTCAAGATTGATATTAAAAATGCAACTGATAGTGATATTTTTTGGTTTGTTTGGTATAAGGATGGAGTAAAAACTCAAAAACGTTTTCGACCTGGAATTAACGAAACATCCTTTGATACGTATACTGTAGATTTAAGCACAAGTTCAAGTTGGAATGGCATTATTGATTCTTTTAATGTTGAGGTTGCAAATAAATCAAGTTTAAACGGTACAGTTGAAATAAATAGTATGGAGTTATTACTTAAAGATGGAATTGAAGAACATACTATTACTACTAATATTGTTGAAGGTTTTGGTGTGGTTTCTCCTTCTGGAGGAAATGTTTTTACTGGAGATGAAGTTACGTTTGAAGCGAATCCTACAACAGGTTGGAACTTTCAAGGTTGGTCAGGAGATATTCAGAGTCTGGATAATCCATTAACAATTACTGTATCATCGGATTTAAATATAACAGCAAGATTTGTTGAGGAAAGTCTTTCTAATGTTGATAATAACTTAAAAAATAGCTTTGTCGTTTTTCCAAATCCAAGTTCAAAAGGAGTCTTTACAATAAAAACTGAAGTTCTTGAATATTGGGAAATATACAATTTAAACGGTGTTAAATTGCTTTCTGGAAAAGGAGGAATAATTGATGTTTCTAGTTTTTCAAAAGGATTGTATATCGTAAAACTAAATAATACTTTTAAAAAATTATTATACAATTAAAAAGTATAAAAGTAAAGTAACGTTTAAATGAAGAGAATATTTCAAATCTCAATTATCTGTTTTTTAACAGTGGTATTGTTTAATTGTAGTTCATCAAAGCTACAAAAAAAAGAAAGTAATCATAAAAAACCAAACATTGTATTCATTTTTGCAGATGATTTAGGTTGGGTTGATGTAAGTACAGGGAATACAAATAAGAATAACGGTTCTAAAATTTATGAAACGCCTGTAATCGATAAATTGGCATCTCAAGGAATGTCTTTTACAAATGCCTATACCAACCAAAATTGTGCGCCATCAAGAGCAGCATTAATTAGCGGACAATATGCAACAGGTATAGATAATCAGGTGTATAATGTAGGTTCTTTAAAAAGACAAGACAAAAGAACTAAAGGATATCCAAATGTACTTATTGAACCTCACAAGCAAAAAAAAGTAATTGCAGAAGATGGCATCAATATGTTTGATGTTCTAAAAACAAAAGGTTATCAAACTGCTTTAGTGGGTAAAAGTCACGGAACTCCACATCCTTTAGTAGGTGATTATGGTATAGATTTGCCAGCAGATATTCATCATATAATAGCAGCTCCTATTAACGGAAAAAGAACGAAAAAGTTTTATTTAGCCTTAAATTCTGATAAAAAAGGATGGACGTTTAATTCCGAGTTTGTAGATAAATATGCAAATCCTTATGATGATGAATACATCAATACAACTCTTAAGCCTTACCATTCTCAAGGAGATGTAGCCCTTTTAAAAGGTACACCAAAACATCTTACAGATGCCATTGGAGATTTTTCTGTAGATTATATCAAAGAAAAAGCAAATGACGAAAATCCTTTCTTTTTATATGTACCTTTTCACGCGGTACACACAAAAGTGACAGGTAGAAAAGATTTAACTGAAAAATATTTAAAAAGAGGTTTGAACCCTAGAGCAGCAGAATATGCATCAATGATTGAGTTGTTAGATCAAAATGTTGGAAAAATAAATAATGCCTTAAAAGATCCGAATGGCGATGGTAATTTTGCTGATGATATCACCAACAATACTATTTTCATTTTTTATTCTGATAATGGAGGATTAAGAGAAAATAATCCACTGAAAGGCAGAAAAGGAAATTTAACAGAAGGCGGTCTTAGAGTGCCTTTAATTTTCAGATATCCAAATGTGATAAAAGAAAATTCAGTAACCAATCAAGCCGTACATTGCATCGATTTTTTACCCACTTTAGCAGATTTAGCTGATGTAGATATTACCAAATTAAAAAAGAAAGATGGTAGTAAATCTAAATTTGATGGAGCTTCTTTTGCAAAAGTTTTAACAGGAGAAGCAAAAAGAATCTCAAGAAATAATTTGTTTTGGCATCTTCCAGGATATATGGATGAGCGTTTTTCGCCATCAACATTAATTCAAACAAGAGTAGGAGAAGAATATTTTAAGTTGTTTTATTTTTATGAAACTGAAGTATTTGAAATGTATAATATCACAAAAGATATTTCTGAAAAAAGAAATGTTTTAAAGAATCCTACATCCAAAGAAATGGAAATCGCTCTACAAATGAATGCAGATATGTTGGCATGGTTAAAAGCCAATAATGCGCCAACAGGAACTTGGGTAAAAAATGGAGAAAATGTACCTTTTCCAAAAAAGGATGGGGTAAAAACATATAAAAAATAAGTAGCAAAGACAATGAATAGACTAAACTTACTGTTATTTCCAATACTATGTATTTCAATTTTATTAGCGGCATGTTCTGGCGTAAGACAAACGGATGCAACGTCTAAAGTTATTTCTAAAACGAATACAGCACAAAGAAAGACGAATCAACCCAATCTAATTTTTTATTTAGCAGATGACCAAGATGTATATGATTATGGGTGTTATGGCAATGAAAAAGTAAATACTGCTGCAGTAGATCGTTTGGCAGCAGAAGGTATGTTATTTACCAATGCATTTACAGCACAGGCTATTTGTGCACCTAGTAGATCGCAACTTTTTACAGGAAATTATCCTGTTAAAAATGGTTGTTTTGCGAACCATACAGCTACAAGACCCAATATTGAAAGTGTAACTTCTAGAATGAAAAAATTGGGCTACGAAGTTGTTTTGGCTGGTAAAAGTCATGTAAAACCAGCGAGTGTATACCAGTGGGATAGAGAATGGGAACCAGTTCCTAAAAAGGGTGTGCCTAGAGATTATATTCCTTTAGATAGTATAGAAAGTTATTTCCAATCAACGAAAAAACCATTCTGTATGTTTATCACTTCAAAATACCCACATGGAAAGTATTTTGATGTTGAAAATCCGAAAGCAGAAGCTATTAAGTTTTTCCCATTTAATGAGGATAAAAAAAATGACAAAGCTTTTGTAAAAAAGAAAGCAGGGTATTACAGAAGTATTGAAGAAGATAACACACAAATAGAAGGTGTTTTAAAATTGGTAGATGAGTATTTAGGTGATAATACATTATTTATTTACAGTGCAGATCACGGGGTTTCAGGTAAATTTACGGTAAAAGATATTGGTTTAAAAGTGCCATTTGTAGTGCGTTGGCCAAAAGTAATAAAGCCAGGATCTACTTCAAATCAATTGATTCATTATACAGATGTCTTGCCAACCTTTATGAAAATTGCAGGAGGCGAATTATCTGGCGATATGGATGGTACTAGTTTTTTACCCATATTAGAAGGTAAAGATGCATCAGTAAACAAATATGTATATGGCGTAAGAACCAATCAGAATATATTAAATTCTGAAGTTTTTCCTTCTAGAATGATACGTAATACACGTTACAAGTACATACGAAACTTTAATTCAATTGAAGTTTTAGATAAAAATTTAACTGGAAAACCGAATGTAGATTATTTTATAAAACGTGGTGCTACTAAATTTAAAAATGAACCCTTAGAAGTGCTTTATGACTTAAAAAATGATCCTTTCGAACAAAATAATTTAGCAAATAACCCAGAATTACAAGTTATTAAAGAAGCTTTGAAAAAAGACTTATTTAGTTGGATGAAATCTCAAGGAGATATTTTAGATGGAACTATTGGTAATATGCCAATTATAACTCCAAAAGGTAAAAAAGGGTTTAAGCTAGACCAAGATACACCTAGAAGGAAAATTCCAGACTCTATAAAAAATACACTTACAAAAGACGATTACATCGTTATTAAACATTGGTAAAATTATGATAAAAAAACTTTCAATTTTCGCATTTAGTTTATCCTTTATTATTTTTTCGTGTAAAACTGAAAATAAAAAAGTAGCTAAAATTACAACTAAAAAACCAATGAATGTCTTGTTCATTGCTATAGATGATTTGCGTCCAGAACTGAATTTTTACGGAGCAAAACATGTAAAATCTCCAAACCTAGATAAATTAGCTAGTGAAAGTTTGGTGTTTAATAAAGCGTATTGTAATGTACCAGTTTGTGGTGCTTCAAGAGCTAGTTTATTAACAAGTATTTTACCTACAAAAAATCGTTTTATAGATTATAGAGCAAAGGCGCAAGAAGACGTGCCAAATGCAAAAACACTACCAAGTCTTTTTAAAGAAGCTGGTTATACTAGTATTTCAAACGGAAAGATTTTTCATTATAATAAAGATGTTCAGGAAGCAAGTTGGAGCGAAAACCCATGGATGCCAAAAGGAGGTCATCGTGTAAGTTATGATCCTACAACTAACAATGTAGTAATGAAATCTGGCAATGGGCGTGTGTATGAATCACCAGATGTATCAGATAGCAGTTATCCAGATTATAAAATAGCACAAAAAACAATAAGTGATTTACGTCGTTTTAAAAAATCAGGAGAATCTTTTTTCATGGCTTGCGGATTTTTTCGTCCTCATATGCCGTTTTATGCCCCAAAGAAATATTGGGATATGTATGATAGAGATTCCATAGAAATTGCAGACAATCGTCATTTACCTGAAAACGCGCCTAGTTTGTTAAGAGGTAGTGGCGAATTTAAGAGCTATAGTTTTGGTGATTATAAACCAAATACAAAAGCATTTCATAAAATGATGCGTCATGGGTATTATGCTTGTGTGAGTTACGTTGATCAAATGGTTGGAGATGTACTTAAAGAATTAGAAACGCTTGGTTTGGCAGAAAATACGATTGTAGTATTATGGGGCGATCACGGTTGGCATTTAGGAGAACATGAGTTTTGGGGAAAACACAATACCTTACATAATGCATTACAAGTTCCACTAATTGTAAAAGTACCTGGAAAAGCCAAAGGAGAACATACCAAAGCTATGGTAGAAAGTGTAGATATTTATCCTACTATTTGCGATTTAGCTAATATTAAAGTACCAGATTATATTATGGGAAAAAGTTTTACATCGGTTTTAGATGATCCTAAACAATCGTTTAGAGAAAATGTTTATGCACGATTTAAAAAGGCAGATGCTATTGTTAATCAGGATTTTACCTATTCTTTGTTTGAAAATGGTGAAGAAATGCTATATAACCGAAAATTAGACCCAGCAGAAAATAAGAATGTAGTTGCTGATACCAATTATAAAAAAGTACTTCAAGAAATGCGAAATGCTTTAAAAAGAAAACAAAAACAGGCAAGTAGTTATAAGTAAAACTTGTTAATTGTAATTGTTATTGTATTGAATTAAAAGCATTAGGATAATGAAAAATATTGACTGATTTTTTTTAATACAAGCTGAATTTAGAATACAGAATAATTTATATGAGAACCTTTTTTACATTAATTATTTCAAGTTTATTGCTAATTAATTGCAGTCAACTAAAACGAGTAAAAAAAATAGAAAAACAACAACCTATAGTTATTCAATTTATTATAGATGGATTAATGAAAGACGCTGTAGAAACAGCAATTAAAGCGGGTGCAGAAAATTTAAGATATTTTAGAAATAACGGAGTTGTTGTAGAAGATGCATACTCAAATAGCCCTGTTGGGAGAGTTAAATTACCAGATGGCAGTGAACCTTGGAGAGGAGCATCTCCACCAAATATTGGAATGCATACAGGAACTCATGTTTTTGAGTCACAAAATCTAGATGATATATTTTTATCTGCAAAACGAAAAGGAATTAAATCTGTTTATGTAGGAGGACATACATTGTATGATGTTTTTACAACTGCAGATACCCATTATGCAGCTATTATGTCCGATCAAAAAGTTGTTGAATTAGGGATGAAACATATTAAGCAAGATGGTGCAAGGTTAGTACGCTTGCATTTACAAGAAATTAGAAGTTCTTGGAAAGGTCCTGAAGGGAAAACAAATCCAGATTCAATGTATATTAAAGCCATTTTAAATGCAGATGCTCAGTTAGCAAAGTTAGTTACCTTTTTAAAAAAAGAAGGTTTGTGGAAAAATTCTTTTTTTATTATTTCTGCAGACCATGGAATGGGAACTTTAAGAAAAAGTAATCACCTTTCTGAGCAATTATCTTCATGGCAAATTTATATGAATTTTTACGGGAATGGTGTAAAAAAAGGAGCAACTATTCCATATGCTGAATCTCCAGATATAGCGATATTGACAAATTATTTTATGAATTTACCTAAATTAAAAGGTTATACTTCTAGAATTGATTATCTTAAACAAACAAGTACCACAGGTGTTTTTTTAAAAAATATATTTGAAGGAAATTCTAAAGATATAAATCATCCAAAATGGATAAAAAAATATTTAGAAGATAACAAAAAATCACCTCCTAACAATTATTTGCATTATAGAGAAGCAATGATAAAGTATATCAACGATTAAATTTTGAAGAATGAAATTAAAAAGTATTTTATTGTTTTCTTTTATGTTATTAGGGTTAAAAACCTATTGCCAAAAATTTGAACGCCCTTTTATTTTAGTAAAAGCTTCAGATAGATCAGTAATTTTAGATAAAATACAAACAAAATCTTGGGCGAAAAAGATTCATGAAAATTTAAAAATAAAGACAGATATAGAGGTTAATAAGTTCAATCGAAACCCCAAAGCATATCTTAAAAAATTACCTTTTAACTGGAGTGAGACTTCAAACAATAGTTTTCCTCCGTTTTATAAAACAGACCATGTAGAAAAAGGAAAACATAGAAATTTAGACAATGCTACCGATAAAGAATGGAAACCTGCAGCATTACTAATTAAATATTTACAAATTGCCTTAGATTGTGGTACTATGTACTATATAACCCAAGATGAGAAATACGCTTATATGGCAAGTAGTATTTTATACTCTTTTGTAAAATCTGTACAGAAATCTAAACTTTCAGATTGGCACGGTAGAGGAGGTTGGTTGTTTCCTTATGATGGTTTTAGAGAAGTTCGTGTAATTGGGTATAAAGTTCCATTAATTTATGATTTCATAGCTACATACCTTAAAAAAGGAAGCAATGCTTTTGATATTGTTCAAAATCAAAAAGTATCTTTTCCTATTGATGAACTTCAAAACGTTTGTAGAACGTATGCAGATATCACTATAAATTATGGGCAAACTGGCTCCAATCATTCAGTTTTAGAAGCACCTAATTTGGTCTACAATGCCTTGGCAATGGATGATGAAGAAGAGCGTGAAAAATTATTGTCCTACTTTTTAACAGAAAACACAAAAAATCAAGATGCTTTGCCAATTATGGCAAAAAATTATAAAAATCAAGGTGATATTTGGCCAGAAACTTCACAGTATTTAAATCATTCCACAGAAATTTTAGCCAAGTTGTTATTGGTGATTAATAAATATAATCCATCATTAAAATTAGGAGCTAAATATCCAAATATCTTATTTGCACTACCAAGGTTGGATGATTTGGTCTATCCAAATAATGAAATTATACGTTGGGGAGATGGTCATAGAAGACAACATGGTTCTTATCAGGCTTACGAAAATGCTTATGTTTTGGCTAAGATGGATAGCTTAAAGTATTTACAAGATAAATTTGCTCCACTGTTAAAGAATGCACTAGATAAAGGAAAATATTCAAGAAAAAATATAGAGGCCTTATTTTGGTATGATGATGCCATTTATGGAGAATCTAACAAAATTAAGCTACCAAGAACAGATAGGGTTTATCATGCAGGTATTGTATTGCAAAGAAATGTAAGTAGTACTGGTAATGCAAAAGATGGATTGATGGGTTTTGTAGGAGGTGCACATATGGTGCATGGGCATGCAGAAGGTATGAATATTGAATTGTATGGAGAAGGGCAAGTTTTAGGTGTAGATCATGGGAGAAAGAAATATGGAAAAGATTTACACGAAAATTATTCTAGAATTTATGCAGCACACAATACTGTAATTGTAAACGGAAGTTCGCAAGGAGAAGGTGGTTGGGTAAATTTAGGTATCAATAGTGTTGAACTAATTGCTATGGAACCTAAAGTTGGCGGAAAAGGAGTGTCTCCTTACCATTCTTTTAGTCAAACAAGTTTTAAAGATGATAAAGGAGAAAAAGCAGAAGCCATTCAAGAAAGAACGTTAGGTTTAATAAGAACATCTCCAACCACAGGATATTATGTAGATGTTTTTCGCTCTAAATCGGACTTGCCAAATGAATATCATGATTATCTTTATCATAATATAGGAGATAAGTTGATTTTTGATAATAAAGATTTAGTGTTTGAGAAAACACCAAATCGATACATGGCAAATGCAAATAAGAAATGGGTGCATAATAAACAATATAGGAACCCAGGTTGGCACTTTTTTAAGGATGTGCAAACTTCTAAGACCTATAAAAAAGATGTGGTTGCAACTTTTCATACTAAAAAATTAAAAGGCAATTCGGTTTTTATGCAATTACATATTCCAGGTTTTTTAAATAGAACGTATACCAAAGTAAAAGCGCCCATTACTTTTGAAGCACCAAAACCATATCATAAATTACCAACACCAACTTTAGTGGTTAGAAAAAAAGGAGAAGCTTGGGAAAATCCATTTGTAGTGGTGTATGAACCTTATCATAAAAAAGAAAAACCAACCATTCAATCTGTTGCTAAGTTAGAGCAAGATGGTGTTTACAAAGGATTAGAAATCGTAAGTAAAACGCCAAAGGAACAGTTGACTCAATATGTAATTACGCAATCTAAAAACCAAGTATTTCAAAATGACGAAATTTATTTTAAAGGATCTTATGCGGTCATCTCTTTAGATAAAAATAAAACATTAAAAAGTATTTATGTAGGAGAAGGAGAAGAAATACGTTTTAAGAAGAAAATCTTCGAAATAGATCGCAAGACAAACAGCTTGTATATTGATTTTTCTAAATAATAGCATTTGTAAAACCTTATGAAACTCTATTTAAAAATTGTAATTGTTAGCTGTATTTATTTTTTTAGCTGTGCACCAAATGTTATTACAAAAAGTGAAATAGTATCAACAGAAAATTTACCTTCTGCAAGACACGAGTGTGGTTTTGTAGCAGTAAATGGGTTGTTGTATCTTATTGGTGGAAGAAAAATTAAACCCATAGATATTTTTAATAAAAAAACAAACAGTTGGAAACAAGGCTCTAAGCCACCTGTTGAAATTCATCATTTTCAAGCAGTAACTTATAACAATGATATTTATATTATTGGGGCAATGACGGGAAAATATCCACATGAAAAACCTTTAGATAAAATATTAATTTATCAAACAAAAAGTAACCAATGGATTTGGGGAAATACCATCCCAGAAACTAGAAGAAGGGGTTCTGCAGGAGTGGTAGTAAAAGGTGATTTTGCTTATGTACTATGCGGAATAACAGATGGTCATTGGACTGGACATGTTTCGTGGATGGATACATACAATTTTAAAACAGGCGAATGGTCTACTCTAAAAGACGCGCCAAGACCAAGAGATCATTTTCATGCAGCTATTCATCAAAATAAAATTTATTGTGCTAGTGGTAGAAATTCATCAGCAAAAACAAATCAAACGTTTAATTTAACTATTGCAGAAATTGATGTTTTTGATATTGAAAAGAACCAATGGGTTACTTTACCAGAATCTTTAAACATTCCTACAAAAAGAGCTGGTGCTTCCTGTATTATACGTAACGGAAATTTGTTTGTTATTGGGGGTGAAAGTGCTAGTCAAAAAACGGCACACGATCAAATTGAAATATTGGATTTATCGACAAATAAATGGAGTAGTTCTATTCAATTAAAAAGAGGAAGACATGGAACTCAATCTGTGCTTTTCAATAATAAAATATATATTGCAGCTGGTAGTGGAAATAGGGGAGGAAAACCTGAATTATCTTCACTAGAAATATTACACTAAATCAAATTTTATGAAAATCAATTTTAAAAATTATATAGCATCAATTTTTATAACTGTTTTAATGGTGTCTATTTTCTCCTCTTGTACTGAAACAAAAGAAGAAGTAACCTTACTTTTTGTAGGAAGTTTTACAGATAAAAAAACAGGAGAAGGAATTCATGTTTATGAATTTGACACCGAAACAGGAAAATCTACTTTAAAACATACTATAGATAGTATTACAAATACCTCTTTTCAACGATTATCTCCTAATGGCGAATATTTATATTCGGTAGTAGATAGCCAAAAGAAATATAATGGAAAAGTAGCTGCGTTTAAAGTTGATGTTCCTAATAAAAAAATAGATCTATTAAATATACAAGATTGTGGAGGATTAAATCCTGCACACTTAGCTATTGATAGTTCAGGGAATTATTTAGTAAACTCTAATTATTCTGATGGTAGTTTAAGTCTTTTTAAGATAAATAACGATGGTAGTTTGTCAGAAAACAGTCAAGTATTACAGTTTAAAGACAGTAGTATTATTAAAAGTAGGCAAAGAGCATCTCATATGCATTCTGCTAATTTTTCTCCAGATAATAACTATGTTTTTGCCCATGATTTGGGAGCAGATAAAATTAGAGGATTTGAGCTTGTAAAAAAACAGGGAAAAGTTTCTTTAGAAAACCCTAAAGAAATTAAAACAAAACCAGGAAGTGGTCCAAGGCATTTTGCGTTTCATCCTAATGGGAGATTTGGGTATTTGGTAAATGAATTGAGTGGTAAAATAGATGCGTATACATATAGTAACGGAAATTTAGGTTTTATAGAAGATTATCTTACATATCAGCAAAAACAACATATTTACAGAACAGCAGATATTCACATTTCTCCAGATGGTAAGTTTTTGTATGCTTCAAACCGTGGTCCAGAAGAAGATACTATTGTTATTTTTTCTGTTGATGAGAATAGTGGAAAATTACAATTGGTTGGTCACCAGTCAACTTATGGAGAGCATCCAAGAAATTTTGGAATAGATCCTTCAGGAAATTTTCTTTTGGTAGCTAATATGTATACAAATACTATTGTGGTTTTTAAGAGAGATATAGTGTCTGGTAAGTTAACAAAGTTGCCTTTTGATATTAGTGTAAAAAACCCGTCTAGTATTCAAATGAAAACCTACTAAAGAGATTGCCTATCGATAAAATTAAAAGGGACTTTTACAATTCCTTTAGTTTTATTCAAAATCATTTCTGCAGCAGTTTCCCCCATTACTTTAAAATCTGTAGAAATAACGGTAATTCCTAGTAATTCTTTTAAAGGAGTTTCATTGTAGGATATGATTCCAACTTCTTCTCCTAAAACAAATTCATCTTCTCTGACTTGTTTTGCTAAGTTTACCAAATCTTGCTCTTCTATGGTTATAAATAAATCTCCCTTTTTTAAAATCATATCTTCATAGATTTTATCAATAATTTCAAAATCTAATTTGTGCTCAATACAAAACTTCCTAAACCCATGTAAAATCCTTTTAGGGTAAGGATATACAGATTTATTAGGATATACTAAAATAATTTTTTTATATTTTTTTATTTTTTCTAACCCTTCATTTAAGGCATTGTAAATGTCATTTTCAAAATCTTGATAAATTTGTGCTACAGAGTTACTAAAGCTAGGTTTTACATTGTCTAAAATAATTAATTTATCTTTCGGTATTAATTTTATAGCCTTCATAACTTTTTCTGGTAAAGTAATATGATTTAAATCATCAGCTTTAAAGTGAGGCATAATGATAAAATAATCATAAGCTCCTCTGTTTTTTTCTAACAAATTTAAAAATAAGGTCTCATCGCAATGATATATGTGTAGATCCGTATGAGAATTAGCACCAATTTTATCAATAAAATGATTGTAAGTTTTTAGTTTGTAAGAACTTAATTTATTCACTAAAAACAGTATGTTTACCTTAGATATTAATTTAGTTCTTGAAATATAAAATCCTTTTCCTCTAATAGAGGTTATAATTTTACGTTCTTTTAAAATACTATATGCTTTTTCTACCGTATCTCGAGATAAATAAAACTCCTCACTGAACATGTTTATGGACGGAATTTTTTGATCCATAACAAGGTTGCCTTGAGAAATATTATGAATAATAGAATCAATTATTTGTTGATACTTAGGTACCCTAGAGTTTTCATCTATCTTTATAAGTTTCATCATATCCATGCATCTATTAATTTAATCTATTAAAAATAGAAATTTATTCTTAATAAAAGCATAAATAGTGTTGATTTTTTGTGATTTTAAAGAGAATTTCTATGAATGAAACTAAAAGGTACTTTTACAGTTCCCGTTTCACAGTTTAAAATCATTCTAGAGGTTGTTGTTCCCATATACTTAAAATCTGTTGAAATCACAGAAATTCCAAGCAATGCTTTCAAAGGAGTGTCATTGTATGATATGACTCCAATATTAGAACCTAAAGAAAACTCTTGTTCTTTTATTTGATGCATTAAGCTTATTAAATCGTCTTCTTCTATGGTAATAAATAAATCACCTTTTAAAATAATCATATCATCATAAACCCTGTCTAAAACATCAAAATCTAAATTATGCTCTCCGCAAAATTTTATAAATCCTTTTTTTATTCTTTTTGGGTAAGGGTAAACAGTTGCTTCTGGATATATCAGAATTATTTTTTTATATTTTGATATTTTTTTAATTCCTTTTTTAAGAGCATTGTATATATCGTTTTCATAATCCTCATAAACGGTAATGATATTGTCTTTTATAGGGATGTTTTTATTATCCATTATGATGAGTTTTTCCTTAGGTATTTTACTAATTGCAGAAGAAATAGCATTAGTAGTGCTTGTGTGTTGTAGTTTGTCAGTTTTAAAATGGGGCATGATGATATAGTAATCATAAGCCTTCTTGTGCTTATTTAACAAGTTTAAAAATAAAGATTCATCGCAATGATAAATGTGAAGATCAACATGAGAGTTTGGACCAATACTTTTTATAAAAGAATTGTAAATTTCCATTTTGTACCAACTCAGCTTGTTTATAAGAAACAAAATATTAACCTTAGATATTAACTTAGTTCTAGAAATATAAAACCCTTTTCCTCTAATAGCTCTTATTACTTTGCGCTCTTTAAGAATACCATAAGCTTTTTCTACAGTATCTCTAGAAAGATAAAATTCTTCGCTCAATTTATTTATTGAAGGTATTTTCTGATCCATGCTTAATTTTCCAATAGAAATATTATGGACAACAGAATCTACAATTTGTTGGTATTTAGGTACCCTCGAGTTTTTATCTATTTTTAATAGTTTCGAAATATTCATGATATCGAAAAATTTATTTTCACTAAGTTACTAATAAAAGTCAAATGTAATAAAAGAGATGTTAATAACTCTAAAAATTAATACCAGCTTAGAGTTTTTAATGAGCTTAAAAAGTATATAAAGTTGATTAATACTAAAGGTATAGAGTTAAATATTAGTTTGTGTTTAGAAGCAAAATAAATTAAACATGAAGTGTTTTTTTAAATAATTTAATTATTTACGGTATAGTACAGGATACAAATGTTTAGATTCAAATCTATTTTTGGACTATAACTAATGACTAACACAATAATGAAAGAAATTACACAAAGCTTTAAATATGTAGATTATTTATGGGATGATGAAAAGGCATTATCGCTTGGAGATAATCAAGTTGAATTGTTTTTATATCGCTCAAATATTTTGGGTGCAGACTTGAGAATTACGAATTACGGAGGTGGAAACACAAGTTGTAAGACAATCGAAAAAGACCCATTAACAAATGAAGAAGTTGAAGTAATGTGGGTTAAAGGTTCAGGTGGAGACATTGGTACATTAACACGTTCGGGAATAGCAGGTCTATATACTGGTAGATTACGTGATTTAAAAAATGTTTATCAAGGATTGCACGATGAAGATAGGATGGTTGGTTTATTTAACCATTGTATTTACGATTTAGATAGTAAAGCACCTTCTATTGATACACCATTGCACGGTTTATTACCTTTTGCGCATATAGATCATTTACATCCAGATGCTTTAATTGCTGTTGCAGCTGCAAAAGATAGTGAAAAAGTTACCAAAGAAATTTGGGGAGATACTATGGGATGGGTGCCTTGGCAAAAACCAGGTTTTGATTTAGGATTGCAGTTAGAAAATTGTTTAGCTGATAACCCAGGAATTAGAGGAATCGTTTTAGGTAGCCATGGTTTATTTACATGGGGGGATACTTCTTACGAGTGTTACATGAATAGTTTAGAGGTTATTGAAATGGCTTCTGAGTACATAGAACAAAAATTAAAAGAACAAGGCGAAGTTTTTGGTGGTCAAAAAGTTGAAAGCTTACCGCAAGAAGAGCGTTTAGAAAAAGCCGCTCAATTAATGCCTTTATTAAGAGGTTTGTGTTCTTCAGAAAACAGAATGATAGGTCATTTTTCTGATTCTGATGTAGTAATGCAATACATTAATAGTAATGATTTAGAAAGATTAGCTCCATTAGGAACATCTTGTCCTGATCATTTTTTAAGAACTAAAATTCAACCTTTAGTTTTAACTTTAGATAAAAATGAAGATTTATCTGATGCAGATGCTGTAAAAGCAAAATTAGAACCAGCATTTGCAGCTTATCGTCAAGAATATGTAGATTACTACAATACTTGTAAAAAAGACAATAGCCCTGCAATTCGTGATGCAAACCCTGTAATTATTATTTACCCAGGAGTTGGTATGTTTAGTTTTGCTAAAAACAAACAAACTACTCGTGTAGCAAGCGAATTTTACATTAACGCAATTAACGTAATGCGTGGTGCAGAAGCAATTACAGAGTATACTTCTTTACCAAGACAAGAAGCTTTCGATATTGAATATTGGTTATTAGAGGAAGCTAAATTACAGCGTATGCCAAAAGAAAAACCATTATCTAGAAAGGTTGCTTTAGTTACTGGAGCTGGTGGTGGAATTGGTAAAGCTATCGCAGATAAATTAGCAGCAGAAGGAGCAAATGTAGTGTTAACAGATATTAATGAGCAAGCATTAATTGAAGCTAACGGAACTTATGCTAGAGATGTTTCTTCTTATGCAGTTTGTGATGTAACGAATACAGAATCTATAGCAAGCGCTTACAAAAAAGCAATATTAGAATTTGGAGGTGTAGATATGATTGTACATAGTGCAGGTTTAGCAATCTCTAAACCATTAACTGATACCACAGATAAAGATTGGAATATTTTACAAAGTATTTTAGTTAAAGGTCAATTTGATTTGGCTAAGCAATTTGCAGTAATCGTTCGTAAGCAAGGTTTAGGAGGAGACTATATTGCTATTGCAAGTAAAAATGGTTTGGTTGCAGGTCCTAATAATGTTGCTTACGGAACAGCAAAAGCAGCTCAACAACATATGGTACGTTTATTAGCAGCAGAATTAGCAAAAGATAAAGTAAGAGTAAATACAGTAAATCCTGATGGAGTTATTGTAGGAAGTAAAATTTGGGAAGGAGCTTGGGCAGAAGGTAGAGCTAAAGCAAATGGAATAACTGTAGAAGAATTACCAGCTTTTTATGCAAAAAGAAACCTACTCAACGAAATTATAACACCAGACGATATTGCGAATGGAGTCTTCTCGCTAGTAGGGATACTAGATAAATCAACAGGAAACATAATAAATGTTGATGGAGGGATGGCAAACGCATTTGTCAGATAACAATAAAGTAATTTAATTTGAATTAAGACCAAGACTTCTATAGATTTTATTATGATTTATAGAAGTCTTACTTAATTAAGAACTTAAGATAAGTATGAAAATTCAACAATCAGAAATCTCAGATTACAATAAGAAAGTTGTATCAGAACACGCAGAAAACTTCGATTTTTTATCAAGTAAATTAACAAAACAAGGAAAAGATGTTAATAGCATTGTAGCTAAATTAGCAGAGTTTCAAGTAGCAATACCAAGTTGGGCTTTAGGTGCTGGAGGAACACGCTTTGGTCGTTTTTCTTTTTATGGAGAACCATCAAATTTAGAGCAAAAAATAGATGATATTGGTATTTTACACAGTTTAACACAGACCGCCGGTGCTGTGTCTTTGCACATACCTTGGGATATTCCATCAGATTATGCTGCCATCAAAGAAAAAGCAGATGCTTTAAATATAAAGTTTGATGCAGTAAACTCTAATACTTTTCAAGATCAAAGTGATGCGAAGGAGAGTTATAAATATGGTTCTTTAAGTAATGTTAGTAAAGCCGTAAGAGAACAAGCGATTCAACATAACTTAGATGTAATAAAAATTGGAGATAAGTTAGGGTCTAAAGCATTAACAGTTTGGTTAGCAGATGGTTCTTGTTTTCCTGGTCAGAATAACTTCCAAACTGCTTTTCAAAACACACAAGATAGTTTAATTGATATTTATAAAGGATTACCTGATGACTGGAAGTTATTAGTAGAATATAAACCTTATGAGCCAAATTTCTACAGTACAGTAATTCAAGACTGGGGAGCTTCTTTAATGTTAGCTAATGGATGTGGAGATAAAGCCTACACATTAGTAGATTTAGGACACCACTTACCAAATTCAAACATCGAGCAAATTGTATCTATTTTACAATTAAAAGGTAAATTAGGAGGTTTCCATTTTAACGATAGTAAATATGGTGATGATGATGTAACAGTGGGTAGTATTAAACCTTATGCTTTATTCTTAATCTTTAATGAATTGGTATATGGAATGCAAAACAATCCACAAAACCCAGATTTAGCGTGGATGATTGACGCGAGTCACAATGTAAAAGATCCTTTAGAAGATTTAATCCAATCTTTAGAAGCAATTCAAGAGGCATATGCAAAAGCATTGTTAATTGATCAAGATGCCTTAAAAGCTGCACAGTTAGATAATGATGTTGTAAAATGTCAAGAGATTCTTCAAGGAGCTTATAGAACAGATGTAAGACCTCTCTTAGAAAAAGCACGTATCAATGTAGGCGGTGTAATTAATCCAATAGGCGCTTATAGATCTTTAGGGATAAGAGAACAACTAATTAAAGAAAGAGGAAGAAATACTGTAGCAACAGGACTTTAAAAAAAAATCTTATGAAACAAAAAGTGACTGCAGTTTTTGATATAGGAAAAACTAATAAAAAGTTTTTTCTATTTGATAGAAAGTTTAAAGAGGTTCATAAAGAATACGCTTCTTTTGATGAAATCGAAGATGAAGATGGTCATCCTACAGAAGATATTCATGCACTTCAAAATTGGTTAAAAAAAGTTTTTCATAAGATTTTAAAATCTGATGAGTTTAGTGTAAAAGCTATTAATTTTTCAACTTATGGAGCAAGTTTTGTTCATTTGGATGAAAACGGAGAAATTTTAACTCCACTATACAACTATACAAAAGAAATTGATTCAGAAACAGTGGAGCAATTTTATAGTGAGTATGGTAATGATTTAGAATTAATTAGAACAAGTGGTTCATCAAAATCTCCAGGATTACTAAATTCAGGGTTGCAACTGTACTGGTTAAAGCATAAAAAACCAGAGATTTTTAAGAAAATAAAGTATTCATTACACTTACCTCAGTATCTGAGTTATATCTTTTCTGGAGTTCCATTAAGCGAATTTACAAGCATTGGTTGTCATACAATCTTATGGAATTATGAAACAAAAGATTATCAAGACTGGGTTTATAAAGAAGAAATTCATAAAATTTTACCACCTATAGTTTCTACTGAAACAAGTATAAATATGAACTATAATGGTAAAAGAGTTAAAATTGGAGTTGGTATTCATGATAGTTCATCAGCACTCTTACCTTACGTGAGAAGTGTGAAAAAACCATTTGTTTTAGTTTCAACAGGAACATGGAGTATTGCATTAAATCCGTTTATAGATACACCACTAACAGATGAAGATGTAAAAGCAGATTGCATTAATTATATGCGAATTAACGGAAAGCCAGTTAAATCCTCAAGACTTTTTTTAGGAAATGAATATAAAATTCAAGTAAATAAATTAACCGAAAAATTTGGTGTAGATAAAGATTACCACAAAACTGTAGAGTTTAACTATGATGTATATTTCGAAATCTTAAAAGATTTTAAATATTCATTTAAATGGGAATCATTTGAACATAAACAGATGCCAGAAAAGACAAACTACATGTATAATAATTTCGAACATGCATATCATCATTTGATGATAGAATTGGTTAAGTTACAAGTAGAAAGTGTAAAGAGAATTGCTGACACCCAAAAAATTGATAGACTATATATAGATGGAGGATTTTCTGATAATGATATTTATATAAAATTATTATCTCATTATTTAAGAGGAATGAAGTTAAGAACCACAAAAGCATCTCTAGGTTCTGCCTTAGGAGCTGCAATTGCAATTTCTGACACTAAATTAAATTCTAAATTTTTGAAAAAGAATTACGCGCTTAAAAAACACGTACCTTTTATAGTTAATGGTTAATTTTCATAAAAAGATAAAAATAAAATTAAACATATAAACAAAATAAAATGTCAAAGGATATTAAATTAATTCATCCAAGAGATCAAATTACAGAAGTAATTAGTAGAATTTATAAAAGAGGTATGACCACAACTTCTGGTGGTAATGTTTCAATTATTGATGATGACGGAGATATATGGGTAACACCATCAGCTATCGATAAAGGTTCTTTAAGAGCATCAGATATTATCTGTGTTAAGAAAGACGGAACAATTATAGGTAAGCATAAACCATCATCAGAATTTCCATTCCATAAAGCTATATATGAAGCAAGACCAGATATTAAATCTGTAATTCACGCACACCCACCTGCGTTAGTTTCTTTTAGTATTGTTAGACAAATACCAAATACCAATATCATTTCGCAAGCTAAACATATTTGTGGTCCTATAGGATATGCTAAATATGAAATACCTGGCAGTGAAGATTTAGGAGAGGTAATTGCAGACGAATTTAAAAAAGGATTTAAAGCGATTATTATGGAAAATCATGGAACCGTTTTAGGTGGAAGTGATTTAACCGATGCTTACGAAAGATTTGAAGCTTTAGAATTCTGTGCAAGTACAATATTATATGGTTCTCAAATAGGGAAACCTAAGTATTTAACAGATAGTCAAATTGATCAGTTTGAAGCTCAAGCTACAGGAGTATTACCAGAAATGGAAACTGCAACTTACCCTGCTGATGAAGTTGAAAAACGTTTAGAAATTTGCGAAATAGTGAAACGTTCTTGTGAACAAGGTTTAATGATAAGTTCGTATGGAACAGTTTCAATGCGTTGGAATGAAAATGATTTCTTAATTACTCCAACCAATAAAAATCGTTGGGATATTCAGTTAGATGACATAGTACAAATTAAAGATGGACATAGAGAAGCTGGTAAAACACCAAGTAGAGCAGCTTGGATTCATCAAGAAATCTACAATAGAAATCCAGATGTAAATTCTATTATAATGACCCAATCGCCATATTTAATGGCATTTGGAGTGACAGGTGAATATTTAGATGTGAGAACTATACCAGAAAGTTGGATCTTTTTACAAGATATTAACTTTGTTAAATATGGTAATCATTTTAGAAAAAATAATAATACAGAAATTGTAGATAATTGTCCAACAGCTTTGATTATTGAAAATGATTCGATAATTATTACAGGAGACAAATTATTGCAAACTTTTGATTATTTAGAAGTTGCAGAATTTAGTGCAAAGTCAATTGTTTTAGGTCACTCACTAGGTAATATGGTGCCAATTAATGATGAACAAGTAGAAGATTTGAGAAAGAAATTCTTATCTTAAAAAAAAATATATAATATGGCTTTATCTTTTGATACAAGATACCCTTCAGTAGATGATTTAAGAAAACGTGCTCAAAAAAAAATACCAAAATTTGCATTTGAGTATCTTGATGGTGGATGTAATGAAGATGTTAACTTAATTAGAAATACATCAGAACTACGAGAAGTTCAGTTGAAACCAAATTACTTAAGAAAGCATCATGGTTCTTCTTTAAAAACGAATTTATTTGGTATTGAGTACGATGCTCCTTTTGGTATAGCACCTGTAGGTTTACAAGGGTTAATGTGGCCAAATTCGCCAGAAATATTAGCAAAAGCTGCATTTAATCATAATATTCCTTTCATACTAAGTACTGTAACCACTACAAGTATAGAAAGAGCTGCGGAATTAACAGAGGGTAAAGCTTGGTTTCAGTTATATCATCCTACAGAAGATAAATTAAGAGACGATATCATAAATAGAGCTGCTGCAGCTGAATGTCCTGTTTTAGTTATTTTATGTGATGTGCCTAGTTTTGGTTTCAGACCTAGAGATATTAGAAATGGTTTGGCAATGCCACCAAAAATGAATTTAACTAACATATTACAAGCTTTTGGAAGACCACATTGGAGTTTACAAACCCTTAAACACGGTATTCCTAACTTTGCAAATCTTTTGCCTTATATGCCAAAGAATTTAGATTTGAAACAATTAGGTAAGTTTATGGATCAGACTTTTTCTGGTAGGTTAAATGAAGATAAGATTAAACCTATTAGAGAAATGTGGAAGGGTAAATTAGTTTTAAAAGGTGTAGCTTCTGAATATGATGCTGAACAAGCCATTAAATTAGGTTTAGATGGAATTATTGTATCAAATCATGGAGGACGTCAGTTAGATGCAGGAGAATCTACAATAAAACCACTTTCGACTATTGCTGAAAAATATGGAGACCAAATTGAAGTAATGATGGATAGTGGTATTCGATCAGGACCTGATGTGGCAAGAGCTATGGCTAGTGGCGCTAAGTTTACATTTATGGGAAGGTCATTTATGTACGGAGTATCAGCACTTGGTAATAAAGGAGGAAATCATACAATTTCTCTTTTAAAAACTGAATTACAGCAAGTTATGGAGCAATTGTGTTGTGAGAAAACTTCAGATTTCCCGGATCATTTGATAAAATAAATTCAGTAAAAGGTAAATAATATTTTATGTAAATAAATTACAACGCTTTTTTTGAGCGTGTAATTTTGTATATCTTAAAGTAGAACAATCAAACAAACATAACTATATGAAACATTACAAACAATATATAAACGGTGAGTTTATAGATTCAAAAGCAACATCTGTCATTGAGATTTTAAATCCATGTACAGAAGAAGTAATTAGTACAATATCTACAGGTACGGTAGAAGATGCAAATAACGCATTAGAAGCCGCACAAGCAGCTCAACCTGCTTGGGAAGCATTACCTGCTATACAAAGAGCCGCTTTTTTACACAAAATGGCCGATGTTATTAGAGAAAACAGAGTTTTTCTTGCAGAAACATTGTCTAGAGAACAAGCAAAAGTAATTGGTTTAGCTCAAGTAGAAATTGATGTTACTGCAGATTATTTTGATTATAATGCTGGTTGGGCTAGAAGAATTGAAGGAGAAATCATTCAGAGTGATAGGGAAAAAGAACACATATATTTACACAAGGTTCCAATTGGAGTAGCAGTTGGAATTTGTCCATGGAATTTCCCGTTTTTTGTAATGGCGCGTAAAGTTGCGGCATCATTAATTACAGGAAATACGTGTGTTATTAAACCAAGTTCTGAAGCTCCGAATACGATAATGGAGTTTGTAGATTTTATCCAAAAAATTGATTTACCTAGAGGAGTATTAAATTTTGTATGTGGTGCAGGTAGAACAGTAGGAAACGCTTTATCTAAAAGCCCTATTACAGGTATCATTAGTTTAACAGGTAGTGTAGGTGCTGGACAAAAAGTAATTACTGCTGCTGCAGAAAACATTACTAAAGTATCTTTAGAATTAGGAGGGAAAGCTCCTGCAATTGTCTGTGCTGATGCTAATTTAGATTTAGCAATCAATTCTGTTGTATCATCTAAAGTTATTTTTAGTGGACAAGTTTGTAATTGCGCAGAAAGAGTTTATGTAGAAGATAGTATTTATGACGAGTTTGTAGATAAGCTTACTAAAAAAATGAGCGAAGTTACCATAGAAGATGCACTTACAGGTGTAAATGCAGATATGAGTAGTTTGGTATCTAAAGACCAATTAGACAAAATTACTGAAATGGTTGAGTTTGCTAAAAAAGAAGGAGCAGAAGTTTTAGTTGGAGGTGATAGACCAGATAAATTTGATAAAGGATACTTTTACAATCCTACTCTTTTAGCTAATGTTAAGCAGGATATGCAAATTATTCAAGAAGAGGTTTTTGGTCCAGTTTTACCAGTGATGAAATTCAATACTTTAGATGAGGCTATTGCAATGTCTAACGATACTGAATTTGGATTGACTTCTTCTATTTTTTCTGAGAATTTCAATAACATTATGAAAGCTACAAATGGTCTTCATTTTGGTGAAACTTATGTAAATAGAGAGCATTTTGAGGCGATTCAAGGTTTTCATGCAGGTTGGAAAAAATCTGGTGTAGGTGGTGCAGATGGTAAACATGGTATGGAGGAATACTTACATACAAAAGTAGTTTACGCGAAATACTACTAGAAATAATAATGAAGAAAAAAACTCCGTTGAATTTTCAACGGAGTTTTTTATGTGAAAAAATTAAAAGTAATTAAACTAAAAAGATGGTTAAGCTCATTGCTCCATGAGCACCTATTACCAAACATTGCTCAATATCAGCGGTTTTAGATGGTCCAGAAATAAAAACTCCAAAATTTCTATCCCTTTCAGCAATAATATCATAAGCTTCTAGCATATGCAAACAGACAGATTCTTTCTTTAAAATAATTACTAAATCATTTGTAATAAAAGGAAGAACCCGAATAAAACTGTTTTCTGCTGTTACCCAAACTGCACCATTTTCAGATACTCCAAGTTCACCTTCAATAATGGCTAAGTCTATATTTTCAAGTTGATGAGGATCTGTGTTTTTTTCAACATTAACAGTACCTAATTTAGATGCTTTTGTAATAGAAATAATATGTTTTTTATTTGGATACAGATTTTTGATTTCTTCATCAACCTTTTTGTTATTTGTTTCTATAAGATTACCACCAACTAAAGTGACATTATTTTTAAATACAGCTATTAAATCTATATCTTCTCTAAAGGCTGTTTCATCAATTTCTGGTAATGGTAAAATTTCTGGTTTGTTCTTTTTAACTGAACTTAATATTGTTTCTCTACTCATTTTTCTTTCTTTTTTTATACCATTCATCAAAGCTACCACTCTTTACTTTTGGTAGATCTCTTGCTTTTCCCCAAGCATTTAGTTTATTATATATCATAAATTTAGGGGCATATTTAAGTGCAAACCTTGCAGATTTACCGGCCATTTTATACAAATTAGGTTTAGACAAAACTAGACCAGCAGTTTTTAAAATAGATTTTTTAATAACAGGTTGTTTTTCTTCTTTTACAATGACTTGTCGCCATTTATATAACTGTTCGTGAATATTTATTTTGACAGGACAAACATTAGAACAAGAACCACAAAGTGTCGATGCAAATGGTAAAGAACTATGTTTTTTCAAATCTTTTCCTGGTGATAGGATAGAGCCTATCGGACCTGGAATAGTATAATCATAACTATGTCCTCCACTTCTTCTATAAATTGGGCAAGTGTTCATACAAGCACCACAACGAATACAATGTAAAGAAGCTCTAAAATCTTCTCTACTTAATTGTTCTGTTCTACCATTATCAACAATAACAATGTGCATTTCTTTACCGTCTTCCGGTTTGTTAAAATGTGATGAATATGTTGTTATTGGTTGCCCAGTAGCACTTCTAGCTAAAAGTCTTAAAAATATTCCTAAGTGTTTTTCTTGAGGGATAATTTTTTCAATTCCCATACAAGCAATATGAGCTTTTGCAAGATGCACACCCATATCAGCGTTTCCTTCGTTTGTACAAACTACTACGCCACCGGTTTCAGCAACAGCAAAGTTTACACCAGTAATTGCGACATCAGCTTTTAAAAATTTATCTCGAAGGTGTTTTCTAGCTTCGGAAACTAAATAATCTGGGTTTCCTTGACTTGGTTTTGTGTTTAAATGCTCTTGAAATAAAACATCAACTTCTTCTTTTGTTTTATGAATAGCTGGTAAAACAATATGACTAGGAGGTTCTTCAGCTAATTGCACAATACGCTCACCTAAATCAGTATCAATAACCTCAATGCCTTTAGTTTCCAAAAATGGATTTAAATGGCACTCTTCAGTTAACATTGATTTACTTTTAACTACTTTTTTAGCATGATGTTTCTCCAAAATGCTATTTACAATTTCATTGTGTTCTTGTGCATTAGCAGCCCAATGTACATGTATTCCATTCTTTTTTGCATTAGATTCAAATTGAATCAAATAGTCATCTAAATTAGATAATACATTTGCTTTAATACCAGAGCCTAATTCCCTTAAATATTCCCAACCTTTAACATTATGGGCAGATTTATCTCTTTTTTCCCTAACATACCACAAGGCTTTATCGTGCCAATTTACTTTTTCTTCATTTTTGTTAAATTCAGAAGCTTTTTGTGCGTGTCCCATAATTTATAAACTACTATTTAATATTTCAGCTATATGCATTACTTTAATGGGTTTTTTATTTCTATTGATGATTCCTTCAAGATGCATTAAACAAGAATGATCTGCCCCGGTAAGCACTTCTACATCGCTATCTAAGTGATCTTGTACTCTGTCTTTACCCATTTTTGCAGAAATAGCTTCCTCAAATACAGCAAAAGTACCTCCAAATCCACAACATTCATCTTTTCTGTTTAACGACATTAGTTCTAACCCTTTTACTTTTTTTAGTAAATCTTCTTCGGTAGAAAAATGCTCACCTTGTACTTCAGAGCAAGATCCCAATTTAAGTCCTCTTAAACCGTGACAACTTTTATGAAGTCCGACTTTATAAGGGAATGAAGCTCCAAAATCAGTTTTACCAAGAACTTTTACAATAAATTCGCAAAGCTCATAAGCATTATTTCTCACTCTTTGAACTTCTGGAGTTTGTTCTAGAATATCAAAATGATGTTTAACGTGATAAATACAACTCCCCGAAGGTCCAACAATGTAGTCATACTCCTTAAAATTTTCTACAAATAAATTACATATACCTTTAGAATCTTCTTCGTAACCAGAATTCCCTAAAGGTTGCCCACAACAAGTTTGATTTTGAGGATAATAAACATCAAGTTCAAGTTTTTCTAATAGCTCTAAGGTTGCTATTCCAATTTGGGGATATAGTTGATTGATATAGCAAGGTATAAATAACCCTACTTTTAATTTTTCTTTCATTTGTTAATAGGTCAATTAAGTTAAATAAAGGTAGGCTAAACTAAAGCTATTAGTGTCCTGTTCTAACCTGATGATTAGGTCATTTTTTAAAAGAATAATTAAATATTATATAGATTATAAGTAGTGTTTTGATTAAAAATATCAAAACCATATAGTGCAGGATACAGAATCTTTATTGATGACATATTTTCGTAAATACGAATCTTGTCAAAAAAGATGTAGATTTATACACTATATATGTGTAAACTATCACTAACCAATAAACAATATAAATAATTATGGCAGAAAATCAAGTAGAAGGATTAGCTCTTGAAGATAATTCTGGAGGAGAATTTGAGAGAACTCCGGTACCAAATTCCAGACTTAAAGGGTGGAAATCATTTTTAGGGATGTATGCAGGAGAACATGCAGCAGGAACCGAATTTATGATTGGTCCATTATTCTTAGCAGCAGGAGCTAGTTTGAAAGATTTAATTTTTGGATTATTTATAGGTAATGTTTTAGCTATTCTTACTTGGAGATACATTGTAGCACCAATTGCTGTATCTAACAAACTAACTTTATATTATCAATTAGAAAAAATTGCTGGAAAGCATTTGGTAAAAATATACAATGTAGTTAATGGAGTACTTTTTTGCTTTTTAGCTGGTGCTATGATTACAGTTTCTGCTAGTGCTGTTGGTATTCCGTTTGATATAAGTTTCTCGGTTCCTGAAAGTATCTTTGGTTTAAGTAGTACTGCTTTTTCGACAATTGTTATCATTGTTGGTATAGTAATGACTATTGTAGCTGCAGCAGGTTACAATACAGTTTCTAAATTTGCCAATATTGCAGCACCTTGGATGATCCTTGTTTTTGCTGCTTGTGGTATTTCTGCTTTATCTCAGATGGATGTTAATTCATGGAAAAGCTTAATTACTGAATGGGATAAAGGAATTAGTGTAGTACAATCTGTTAATGGTACGGTAGATTTTGGTTTTTGGAAAATTGTGATTTTTGCTTGGTTATGTAATGCGGCAATGCATTTTGGAATGTCTGATTTAAGTATCATGCGTTTTGCTAAAGATAGTCGTGCTGGATGGGGCCCTTCTATAGGAATGTTTTTAGGACATTATATGGCTTGGATTTGTGCTTCGTTAATGTTAGCTGCTCAAATTAAATTGACAGGAGATATTTCAGCTAATCCAGGAGCTTTAGCATGGAGTGTTGTAGGATGGACAGGAATCATCTGTGTTATTATAGCTGGTTGGACAACAGCTAATCCTACTATTTATAGAGCAGGTTTGGCATTTCAAAGTTTGTTTTCTAGTAAGGCAAAAACCTATTCAGGTGTAATTTTAGCTGGTGTTGTAGCAACAGTAGCTGGTATTTTTCCAACATTATCAAGTAAATTGCTAGATTTTGTAGGTCTTTATGGAACCATCTTAGGACCTATGGGAGGTGTGATTTTTGTGAATCATTATTTGGCAAAAAAAATGAATTTTACTCAAGACTATGCTGATGTAAAAGGCTCTGGTTTCAACATAGCTGTTTTATTGGCTTGGGTCATCCCTGTGTCATTAGGGTTATATTTTATCTTTGCGAAAGGCATATTTCCTGCTTATGCAGTAATACCTTGTTGGATAGCTTCGAGTGTATTGTATGTACTTATTATGAAACTTCAAAAATCTTAAATTATGAAAATCTTAAAAATAATTAGTATTTTATCTATAAGTGTTTTGATTCTGTTAGTAAGTATACTTTCATTCTTGGGTACAATTGGAGTTTCGAGTATGAAAATATTTATGTTAATTGGAACGTTATTATGGTTTATTGCCACACCTTTTTGGATGAAGGAAGAATAATAATTAAAGAATATTATCAATTTTGTAACGAATAAACATAGTTGATGATTAAGTAAGTCTTTCGGGTATATAATATAAATAGTTGTTTTAGTTTCTAGAAGAAGAATCTAAACTATCTAATACTTTTTTATCATTTGTAGTACATCAAGATTGGTAGTTATCTCTTTAGTAAATTTTAAAAAAATAGAATTAAAAGTGTTTTTACTACAAAAAATAAAAGAATTTTTTACAATTGTGTTTTTAATAATAACGCTTCCTTTTGAGATATCTAATGGAAAGAAAAGAAAGATTAAAAAACAGATTAGAAGTTATTTTTTGTAGTTTAAACATTAAAAAATATTGATTATGAAAATAAAGAAACTACTAATAGTAATTTTTAGTTTACTCTCTTTTCTAGATAATTTTTCTCAACAAAAAAAACCAACAGTTTTGGTGTTCTCTAAAACTACAGGTTTTAGACATAAATCTATACCTTCAGGGATTAGTTTTTTTAAAACCTTAAAAAATGATACCAATTGGGAAATAGAATTCTCAGAAGATGCTAAAGATTTTTCTCAAGATAACTTATTAAAATATAATGTTGTCGTTTTTTTGAATACAACAGGTAATATTTTTGATAAAAATCAGAAGAAAGCATTTCAAGAATATATTAGAAATGGAAACGGTTTTGTGGGAATTCATTCAGCTTCAAATACTGAAGAGGAATGGCCTTGGTTTACAGATATGGTTGGAGCTACTTTTAAAAACCATCCAAAAGTACAAAATGCAAAGCTACACATCAATCATATTGACGCACACCCAGCTATAATTCATCTTAAAAAAGAAGAAATCTTTAAAGATGAATGGTATAATTTTATAAAACCTGTTGCAAAACATGTTAACGTTTTAGCGTCTGTAGATGAATCTTCATATACAGGTAAAAAGATGAACACTAAGAATCATCCAATTACCTGGTATCATCATTATGATGGAGGTAGAATTTTTTACACCGGATTAGGTCATACCAATGAATCATATTCTGATTCTCGATTTAAAAAAATGATAAAAGGTGGAATTCTTTGGGCTGCAAGTATAAAACAAGTAAAGAAACCAACAACTAAAAAATGGACTAACCTTTTTGAAAGCGATTACTCTAAAAATTGGGATGTTTTTATCGGTGTACCACACGCAACTGTTAAAAAATTAGAGAATGTAGATCCTAAAAGTGATGGTAAAAAAGGAATACCTCTGGGTTTAAATAACGATCCTAAAAAGGTATTTACTTTTAAGGAAGAAAATGGCGAGAAGATACTTTATGTCACCGGAGAAATATATGGTGCTTTAACTAGCAAAAAAGAGTATGAAAATTACCATTTAAAATTGCAGTTTAAATGGGGAGAAAAAGTTTGGGAGCCAAGGTTAAAAAGAAAACGAGATAGCGGTATTTTATATCATTGTTATGGAAGTTATACTACATTTTGGAATGTTTGGATGTCATCGCAAGAATTTCAAGTACAAGAAGGAGATTTAGGCGATTACTATGGGTTGAGTGGTACCTCCATAGAAATTCCATCAGAAAAAAAAGCAGAAGAAAAAGAATTTAATTTTGCAAAAAATGGTGTTTTACAACAGTTTTCCAGTGTAGACAGAAAATTACCAAGTCATGCAAACAAAGGTTTTAATAATGAAAAACCACACGGAGAATGGAATACTTTAGAATTAATTTGTTTTAAAGGGACAAGTTATCATGTTGTAAATGGTAAAGTTGTGATGTCTTTGTATAATTCAAAACATAAAAATGCTGATGGTAAAATAGTACCATTAACAAGAGGTAGAATTCAAATTCAATCTGAAGCAGCAGAAGTATTTTACAAAAACATTAAGATAAAATCCATAAAAAAGTTACCAAGAAAATTTAGAAAACAATTATAATTATTTCAGGATAGTGCAGTATAGATGCAATAAGACTTGTATCTATATTTGTATAACCATACAGAACAGAACAGAATGATTAAAGAATTATTTACTTTTACTATTAATCATAACAGTGATATTCCTAAATATCAACAGGTAGTAAATGCAGTAAATAATGCAATTTCAGAAAACCTTCTACAAAAAGGAGATGCTTTACCTTCTGTAAATAAAATCTGTAGTTCTACTAAACTTTCTAGAGATACAGTTTTTAAAGCCTATACTATTTTAAAAGATAATGGTATTATAGAATCTGTACCGAATAAAGGGTATTATATTGCAAATCAAACCAAAAAAGTGTTACTTTTATTGGATACATTTAAAGCGTATAAAGAAGTAGTTTATCATTCTTTTATCAATAATATTTCTCATAATACCATTGTAGATTTACAGTTTCATCATTATAATATAGATAATTTTAAAACGATTTTAAATAATAGTAGAGGTAAGTATTATAAGTACATTGTAATGCCTTTCGATAATAAAGAAATAGCAACCACTTTGTCAGATATCGATAACAACAAACTTTTATTAATAGATTGGAGTGTAAATTCAAAAAATGATAATAATTATATTTTTCAAGATTTTGGAAATGCCTTTTACAATGCTTTAAAGGGGGCTTTAGATGCATTTCATAAATATGAAAAGTTAGTTTTTTTGTACCCAACATATACATATCACCCAAAAGAGACATTAACTTTTTTTAAAAAATATTGCAAAGAATTTAATCTAGAATATAAAATTGAAACTAACCCATCTACATTTTCCTTAGAAAAAAATGTTGCCTATTTAAGCACAAGTGACAGAATGTTGGGCGTGTTTTTAGAACAATGTAGAGCCAAAAAATTAGAACCAGGCGTAAATGTTGGTTTTCTATCTTATAATGAAACACCAATGAAAAAATTTATTTACAAAGGTATTTCTGTTATTTCAACAGATTTTGCTGCATTAGGTGCAAAAGCAGCAGAATTTGTAAATCAAGATGGTATAATGCAACATTATGTGCCAACCAAATTAATATTAAGAGAATCATTATAATGAATTATTATTTAGGATTAGACATTGGAAGTTCTTCCATAAAAGCAGCTTTAGTAGAAGTAGATTCTGGCAAAAGCATAGGTGTAATTCAAGAGCCAAAAGAAGAAATGGGAATGTTCGCACAAAAAAATGGGTGGGCAGAACAAGAACCTTTAGATTGGTGGTTGCATATTTGCAATGCAATAAAAAGCTTGAAAAAACAGTATAATGTTAACAAAACTCAAATAAAAGGTATTGGTATTTCTTATCAAATGCATGGTTTGGTTTTGATTGATAAAGATGGAAACCCACTAAGGAGAAGTATTATTTGGTGCGATAGTAGAGCAGTAGCTATAGGAAACCAGGCTTTTTCAGAAATTGGCGAAGATAAATGTTCGTCACAATTATTAAATTCTCCAGCTAACTTTACAGCATCAAAATTAAAATGGGTCAAAGAAAACGAGCCAGATATTTATAAGCAGATATACAAGTTTATGTTACCTGGAGATTTTGTGGCTTATAAGTTTTCAAACACCATTAATACGACTATTTCAGGACTTTCAGAAGGGATTTTTTGGGATTTTAAAAACGATACTATAGCTGATTTTCTACTAGAACATTATGGAATAGATAAAAATTTGGTACCAGATATTGTGGATACATTTGGTAAGCAATCTTCAGTAGATGAAAAAGGAGCAGCAGAAAGCGGACTAGAAGTAGGAACTCCAATTTTTTACAGAGCAGGAGATCAGCCAAATAATGCATTGTCTTTAAACGTATTTAATCCTGGAGAAGTTGCTGCAACTGGTGGTACATCCGGAGTGGTTTATGCAGTTACAGAAAGTTTGTCTGCCAAAGAAAGTTCAAGAGTTAACAATTTTGCACACGTAAATTATACAAAAGGAGCAGCAGCAAGAATTGGTAAATTGCTTTGTATTAATGGAGCAGGAATCCAATATCGTTGGTTGCTAAATAACTTGGCAGTTTCTTCTTATGAAGAAATGAATAATCTAGCCTCAGATATTGCTATAGGTTCTGATGGTGTTTGCTTAATTCCTTTTGGTAATGGAGCAGAACGTATGTTAAACAACAAAGAAATTGGCACTCGAATCGTAAACCTTAACCTTAACAATCATCATAAAGGTCATATGTGTAGAGCCGCATTAGAAGGTATTGCGTTCTCTTTTGTGTACGGAATGGAGATTTTAAAATCAGACGGAATTAAACCAAGTGTAATCAGAGCAGGAAACGATAATTTATTTCGTTCAGAAATATTTGCAAATACAGTAGCTACTTTAATTGAGCAAGAAATAGAAATTTATAACACCACAGGGGCAATCGGTGCAGCAAGAGCAGCAAATTTGCATAAAGGTGATTTTGAATCTTTCAGTAAAACCATCATGGATAACGATCATGTAATGACATTTATGCCATTTAAAGACAAAAAACCTTATTTAGAAGCTTACAATAATTGGAAAAAAGAACTAGAATTAATTTTAAATAAATAAACGATAATATAAATACACAATTAAACATTATAAAAATGGCAAATAAAGAATTTTTTAAAGGAATCGAAAAAATACAATTCGAAGGAAAAGAGTCAGACAATCCATTGGCATTTAAATACTACAACCCAGAGCAAGTGGTTGCAGGTAAAAAAATGAAAGATTGGTTTAAATTTTCAATTGCATATTGGCATACATTCTGCGGTCAAGGTTCAGATCCATTTGGTCCAGGAACACAAAACTTTCCTTGGGATCAAGCAGCAGACCCAGTTGAAGCAGCAAAAGACAAAGCAGATGCCGCTTTTGAATTCATCAATAAAATGGGGTTTGATTATTTCTGTTTTCACGATTACGATCTAATTCAAGAAGGTGCAACCTTTGCAGAATCTGAATCAAGATTAAATACCATTACAGATTACATCAAAGGAAAACAAGCCGAAAGTGGTGTAAAATTATTATGGGGAACAGCCAACTGTTTTTCAAATCCACGTTATATGAATGGAGCTTCTACCAATCCAGATTTTGATGTAGTTGCAAGAGCAGGAGGTCAAGTAAAATTGGCTTTAGATGCTACTATTAAATTAGGAGGAGAAAACTACGTATTTTGGGGAGGTAGAGAAGGTTATATGTCTTTACTAAATACAGATATGGGTCGTGAGTTAGATCATATGGGTCAGTTCTTAACAATGGCTAGAGATTATGCAAGAGCACAAGGTTTTAAAGGAACGTTCTTTATAGAGCCAAAACCAATGGAGCCAATGAAACATCAATACGATTTTGATTCAGCTACAGCAATAGGATTTTTAAAAGAATATGGTTTGGATAAAGACTTCAAAATGAATATCGAAGTAAATCATGCAACTTTAGCACAACACACAATGCAACACGAATTAGCAGTTGCTGCTAAAGCAGGAATGTTAGGTAGTATAGATGCAAATAGAGGAGATTACCAAAATGGTTGGGATACAGATCAATTTCCAAACAACATTCAAGAAACTACAGAAGCAATGTTAGTTTTCATAGAAGCTGGTGGTTTACAAGGAGGTGGAGTTAATTTTGACGCAAAAATTAGAAGAAACTCAACAGATATGGAAGATGTATTTTTAGCACACATAGGTGGTGCAGATACTTTTGCAAGAGCATTAATTACAGCAGATAAAATTATGACTTCTTCATCTTACAATGCTTTAAGAGAAAAAAGATACAGTTCTTTTGATGCAGGAAAAGGTAAAGATTTTGAAGCTGGTAAACTAGAATTAACAGACTTGTATAAGATTGCACAAGAAAACGGAGAATTAAGCTTACAGAGTGGTAAACAAGAATTGTTCGAAAACATTATCAACCAATACATATAAAAATAAAGACCATTTAGATTATTTAATCTAAATGGTCTTTATTATATTTACTTACTATCTAGTAAGTTTTTAATTAACCAAATAATAATTAACTAAATAACACAATATGGGAAAAGCAGCAAATTCAGGATACCTATTAAAGTTAACACTAGTAGCCACATTAGGTGGGTTACTTTTTGGGTATGACACAGGAGTAATTTCAGGAACAGTAGGTTCTTTAGATAGTTTTTTTGTAACCCCCAAAGGATTATCGGAAACTGCAGCTAGTGCCTTTAAAGGTTTTTTGGTTTCTAGTGCATTAATTGGTTGTGTTATTGGTGGAATTTTTGGTGGATTAATTAGTAAAAAATTAGGTCGAAAAAACGGATTAATTTTAGCAGCGATATTATTTTTAATATCTGCTTTAGGTTCAGCAATGCCAGAGATGTTATTAGCCCCTATTGGAGAATTAGATCACACTTTTTCAACAGTTTTTATTTTTTATAGAATTCTTGGAGGTATTGGTGTTGGTTTAGCATCAATGTTATCGCCACTTTATATTGCTGAAATTGCACCTGCAGACAGTAGAGGTAAATTGGTTTCTTTTAATCAATTAGCAATTGTTGGTGGATTTATGGTGGTTTATTTTGTAAACTACTTCATTTCAAAAGCTGGTGGTTCTGATGAATGGTTAAATGAAGTGGGTTGGAGATGGATGTTTGCATCAGAAGTAATTCCTGCTGGTTTATTTTTAGGATTATTATTTTTAGTACCAGATACACCACGTTCTTTGGTTTTACGAAACAAACCAGAAGAAGCGTTAAGTGTTTTAATAAAAGTTAATGGAGAAGAAAGAGGAACAGTTATTCTAGAAGAGATAAAAGATTCTATGGATGAAAAAATATCTGGAAACCTTTTATCTTTTGGATGGTTGGTTATTATCATTGGAGTTTTATTATCAATTTTTCAACAATTTGTTGGTATTAATGTTGTATTGTATTATGCACCAGAAATTTTTAAAACAATATCTTCGGGTACAGATACAGCACTCTTAATGACAATTATAGTGGGGGTAGTTAATTTCTTATTTACCATTATAGCTATTAAAACTGTAGATAAATACGGTAGAAAGCCATTAATGATTATTGGAGCTTTAGGTATGGCTGTGGCAATGCTATCTCTTGGTTTTGTATTCTTTTCTGGAGCAACAGGTTATTTAGCATTATTCTGTATGATGCTTTATGTAGCAAGTTTTGCCATGAGTTGGGGGCCAGTTACTTGGGTATTGCTTTCAGAAATATTCCCAAATAAAATTAGAGGTAGAGCTTTAGCTATTGCTGTTGCGGCTCAATGGATTTCTAATTATTTAGTATCACTAACTTTCCCGATGATGAACGATAATTCTTATTTAACTGAGCAATTTAATCATGGTTTCGCTTACTGGGTATATGGTATTATGAGTATTTTGGCAATGTTATTTATTATGAAGTTTGTACCAGAAACTAAAGGTAAAACACTTGAAGAAATGGAAGGTCTTTGGAAAAAGAAATAATTATTTTAGTTTAAATAATAAACTAATCAAATAATAAATAAAAAGCTTCTCATTTGAGAAGCTTTTTATTTATTAGAAAGTATTATTTTTAATTAATATCAATCTCAATATTCCAAGTAATTTTATAGTCTTGTTTAGGGTGTAATTGTTTTAAGCCTATTTTATTGTTAAAACTATCAGAAACCCCAGTTGTAGGTTCAATGGCAATTGTATTTTTTCTAGGAGGTGTATAAGCTTGCATAAAATTATCTTCTTCATCAGAAGAAAAACTTAAATTGTAGGATGGAGTTACAAAAATAATCTTATCAGAATTTAAAGTCCAACAATCATCTAATTCTTTATTTTCTATATTAAAAATAACTGTATCGTTTATATCTGTTACTCCAGTTGTAATATTTCTATCGCCAATAATTAGTTTTTGTTTGCAATCAAACTTTAAAGTACTTTTTGATAAGTCTTCACTAATAAAATATGGATGCCAACCTAAGGTAAATGGAAAGGTTTTATTATCTGTATTTTTAATATTTAGAGATAAGCTAACTGAACTTTGAGTAAAAATGTAAGTAGCTTGAACTTTATAAGTAAAGGGGAAACCTGTATTTTTATTGGTTTCTGCGTAACTCAATATTATTGCTGCATAATCATCTTTCATTTCAGTTGATAAAACCTCAAATTCTTTATCAAAAATAAAACCGTGTAGGGCATTTTGTTCTTCTTGTTGATTGGTCTCTAATAGATAATCATTTCCATCAAAAGAATATTTCCCATCTTTAATTCTGTTTGCAAATGGAAATAAAATGGAAGAAGCATAAGTAGTTTTATATGGTAAAGGACTTAAATCTTGAATGATTTCAGTTCCTTTTAAGATTAATTCTTGTAAACTAGCTCCTTGGTTTAAGCAGATTTTTCCGAATACAGTTTTATCTGAATTCGATATTTCTAAGGTGTTTTTTTTCTTATTATTGTTAATTTTGTACACTTTATATAGAGTTTCTAATAATTAATTTATTTGGATTTTCAATTTTAGCACTTTCTTTGTTTAAAATCATTTCAGCCAACTTTTTTCCCATTTGATTAAAATCAGTAGAAATTGTAGTAATTCCTCCTTCTACAATTTCTTTAAGTAAGGTGTCATTATATGAAATTACTCCTATATCTTTAGATAAAATTAGATTTTGAGTTTTCATTTTTTTGATAACCTTTAATAAACTTTTATCATCAAGAATGATATATAGAATACCTTTCTCAATATTTTCATCATTTATTTCAGAAATAATTTCGTGCTGAATTGATTTGTTCTTACAAAAAGATTTAAACCCTTTTAATAAACCTAAAGGTTGCTTTTTTTCTTGGAATACTAATATTATTTTATCATACTTTTTAATAGAATTAGAAATTTTATTTAAATTTTCTAATATTGTGTTTTCAAAGTTTTGATATACAGAATTATAATTTTCTAAATCATCATGTATTTGATCTAATATATATACTTTGTCTTTAGGTAAAAATTGAATTATTTCGTTTGTGTTTGTAAAGTTGGCTGGCATAATTACGTAGTAATTATAATCACCAATATTGTCATTAATTAATTTTTGAAAGATATTTTTATTAAAATGATGAAAGAAAATATCTACTTGTATATTATCGCCTAAATGATGTAAAAAAGAACTGTAAAGATCTTCTTTAAACGAATTTAATTCATCAAAAAGCAAAAAAACTTTTTGTTCGATTTTAATGTTGTCACTAGCGACATAATATCCTTTACCAACGACAGATTGAATGATACCTCTGTTTTTCAATTCATTAAAGGCCATTAAAACTGTATCTCGAGATAAGTTATTGCTATTTTTTATAGTGTTTATAGAAGGTAGTTTATCTCCTTTCTTTAATATACCATTAGAAATATAATGCTCTACACTAGCAATAATTTGCTTGTATTTTGGTACTCCGATTTTTTCCCTAACTTCAATCATATCTCTAACAAAGGTATATAAAATTCAATAAAAAAAACAACTAGACCCTACCAGTTGAATATATTCTGTTTAGAAGTACATATATCTATAATATCAGCTGTGATACTTAAATTTATATACATATATTTGAAACATAACAATTAACTAAACAACAATAAATAATTATGTCAGCAGGTTTTGATTTTTGGGACTATGTAGTCTTTATAGCTTATGCTATTTTAATTTTGGGAGTAGGTTTATGGGTTTCTCGAGACAAAAAAGGACACCAAAAAAATGCAGAAGATTACTTTTTAGCAAGTAAATCTTTACCTTGGTGGGCAATTGGTACATCATTAATAGCAGCAAATATTTCTGCAGAACAATTCATTGGGATGTCTGGTTCTGGCTTTGCTTTAGGAATCGCAATTGCATCTTATGAGTGGATGGCTGCTTTAACTTTAATCATTGTAGGTAAGTATTTTTTGCCTATTTTTATTGAAAAAGGGCTATATACAATTCCTGAATTTGTAGAAAAACGTTTTTCTACAAACTTAAAAACTATTTTAGCAGTTTTTTGGTTAGCCTTGTACATTTTTGTAAACCTAGCATCTGTATTATATTTAGGAGGTTTGGCTATAGAAACCATAATGGGTATAGATATGATATATGCCATTATTGGTTTAGCACTTTTTGCCGCAGCTTATTCGCTTTATGGAGGGTTATCTGCTGTAGCTTGGACAGATGTTATTCAGGTAGTGTTTCTTATTTTAGGAGGATTGATAACCACTTATTTGGCGTTAAATACTGTGTCTGGTGGAGAAGGAATGATAGCTGGGTTTTCTAAAGTTTGGGAAGCAGCTCCAGAAAAATTTCATATGATTCTAGAAGAGACCAACAGTAATTACGTGAATTTACCTGGTATTTGGGTGTTAGTTGGTGGTTTATGGGTGGCTAATTTGTATTACTGGGGATTCAATCAATATATCATTCAAAGAACTTTAGCTGCGAAATCGTTAAAAGAATCTCAAAAAGGTATCTTGTTAGCCGCATTTTTAAAATTATTAATTCCATTAATTGTAGTTGTACCAGGTATTGCAGCTTATGTGATGGTTAATGACCCAACAATTATGGCGAATTTAGGAGAAATAGGAATGTTAAATACACCATCTGCAGAACAAGCCGATAAAGCTTATCCTTGGTTATTACAGTTTCTACCAACAGGACTAAAGGGTGTGGCTTTTGCTGCATTGGCAGCGGCAGTAGTATCCTCTTTAGCTTCTATGCTAAATTCGACATCAACTATTTTTACTATGGATATTTATAAACAGTATATCAATAAGAATGCAAGTGATAAAAAAACTGTAAATGTTGGTAGATTATCTGCAGCAATTTCTTTAATAATAGCTGTTATTGTAGCTCCATTATTAGGCGGAATTGATCAAGCATTTCAATTTATTCAAGAATATACCGGTATTGTAAGTCCGGGTATATTAGCAGTTTTCTTATTAGGATTATTTTGGAAAAAAACTACAAACAATGCTGCAATTTGGGGAGCAGTGTTATCGATACCAATTGCGTTTGCATTAAAGTTTATTCCGATTTCAGTTTTTGAGCCTTGGATGCATCAAATGGGAATAACAACTCTACTTACATTAATCATCATTATAGTTTTGAGTAATATTCAAAATAAAGGAGCAGATGATGCAAAAGGAATAGAAATTACAAAAAATTTATTCAAAACCACTCCGCTTTTTAATATAGGATCTATTGTAGTGTGTATTTTATTGGCTGTGTTGTATTCTTTGTTTTGGTAATAAATAAATAAATGATTCTCATAAAAAAAATAGCTCAACTTAATTGGGCTATTTTTTACTAAATATAATTTCTTCAAAATCATCACTTTTTTCTGCAATCTCAAAAAGGTGCTGTGCTTCTTTTGGAGGTATTGCCAGTTTTCTAGAGGTTAAATCTAACCAAGCTCCATATACTTTTACAGTTGCAGATAATTTTCCATTCTCATTAAAAACACAATGTGTAATTTTCCAACGTTCGTTATTTGCAGATAAGCCAGATAATTTAAAATCAACTGTAATTGTTTCTCCTAGATGAATCTCTTTTCTAAACGAAGTTTCTTCAGTAAATAAAATTGGACCGATATTGTGAGCTGTGAATTTTTCTATAGAAAAGTTTTGGTCTCTAAAATAACGAACTCTTACTTCTGCTGCATAATCGTTATATGCGGTGTGACGCATATGTCGATTAGGGTCAAAATCTGACCATTTTGTATTAAAAGATACTCTAAAATTCATTTATATTTCATTTAAAAACCTGATAGTTTTCTATAGAAAACTATCAGGTTTAAAGTTTTTATTATTTGTATTTAATTTTTTACAATCTCATTCTTGCTTCTTAGTTTTAATTCGCTTAAAACGTTTAATGCTTCAAATACATAAATGTCTTTGGTTAAATTTTTATGCCATGCAACTCTTTTATCATTTAATGTTTCGTCCTTTTTTAAAAGGGAAAGTTCATATTTAGGTGAAGCAAAGGTTAAATTCGATTTGAAATCAAAGAGGTTTTTAAATTTTTTTGAAGACTTTTCTTTTTCTTTATTTTCTTTAACAAAATTCTTGTAACTCAAATAGTAAGAAGTATCATCTTGATTTTCTTTTAGCCACTTAGCATATTCATTAATCATTTGGAACTTAGCATTTTTAGCAATCCTTTCTTTACTATTGTAAACTACATCTCTAAAATTAGAATACGAATTGGTTTGATTATATTTTGCAACTGGGACTTTATCCCAAGCTAGTGCACCATCTAGATTACGTTCACCAAACTTCATATAGCTGTATCGGGTTGGAATTGCTATATCAGAATACACACCTTCTACTTGTGTTGAGCCCCCATTTACTCTGTAGAATTTTTGAATGGTCATTTTTAAATATCCTAAATCTTTGTTGTATTTTGGATAAAATTGATTAATTGGCAATATGTTTTGAACTGTTCCCTTGCCATAAGTTTGTTTACCTCCAATAATTACAGCTCTTTTATAATCTTGCATTGCAGCTGCAAATATTTCTGAAGCAGATGCAGAAAATTCATTTACTAAAACAACAACAGCTCCATCCCATTGCACTTTTGGGTCAATATCGTTTTTTACTATTGGACTATCACCTCTATATTTTACTTGTACAATTGGTCCTTTATCGATAAACAAACCAGATATTTCGATAGCTGTTTTAAGTGAACCCCCTCCGTTATTTCTTAAATCTATAATTAAACCAGTAACACCTTCTTTTTTCAATCTTTCAATTTCTAGCTCCATATCTTTGGCAGAATCTCTATAATTTTGGTCATCAAAATTGATGTAAAACTTAGGCAAATCTATAATTGCAAATTTTCTACCGTCTTTTTCAACAATACTTGATTTTACAAAAGTTTCTTCTAGTTCTACAACATCCCTGATAATTGAAATGATTTTAGTAGAACCATCTTTTTTCTTAACATTTAATCTTACTTCAGTTCCTTTTTTACCTTTTATAAATTTAATAGCATCGTCTAAACGCATACCAACAATATCTAAAGGTTCTCCATCACCTTGTGCAACTTCTAAAATGATATCACCAGCTTCTAATTCTCCTTGTTTCCATGCAGGACCACCAGAAACTAATTCAAAAACGTGTGTATGTATTCCTTTCATTTGCAAACGAGCTCCAATTCCTTCTAATTTTCCAGACATGTCTTGGTCGAAACGTTCTTTAATTCTTGGAGCCATATATGTTGTATGCGGGTCAAAAGCGCTAACAACACTATTCAAAAAGGTAGAAAACCAGTCTTCATGTTCTAATTCTTCAATCCTCATGTACAATTCGTCCATGTTTTTTAAAACTTCAGCTCGAGCTTCTTTTTCAAAGATTTTGAAAGATTTTTTCTTGTATTTTTTATCTTTTTTTATCTTTTCTTCTTGTTTTTCTATTTTTTCTTGAATTCTACTTAATGTATTTAATTTTAATTGTTTGCGCCAATAATCGATGAGTTGGTTTTCATTTTTAGCAAACTTTATTTTTTCATAATCAATATCTATAGTTTCTTTTTTATTAAAATTAAAAGGTTGTGCTAGCAAATCTCCATAATAAGATTTTGCGTTTTTAATTTTTTCTAAAAAACGATTGTATACTAAGTTATAGAAAGATACATCATCATTTAATAATTGATTATCTATTTGATATTTATATCTTGAAAACTCCTTAATATCTCTTTGAGTAAAATAACGTTTGCTAGGATCTAAACCTTCAATAAAGCCATTAAATACGTGTTCAGAAAAATCATCATTCATATCTTTTACCACAAAATGACCACGTGTTAAAATATTTTTTAAAACATATACTAAAATCCTATCTTTTTCTGGATCTGGAGCAGTTGTTTTTTCTGATGCTCTAATAATAAAACTATTTAATAACAATGCAACTGCTATTAAAAGAGTGGTAGATTTAAATTTCGTTTTCATATATCTTTTGTCGTGATTCTATTTTTTTAATTCTTAATTGTACTTTGCTAAACTACTAAAATAATGCCAAATTTTTTAAACAGTTTATCTTGTTTTCATTTTGTATATCCCCTTAAAAGCTTCAGAGATTATTTTTCCATCAGAATTTAAGTATTCCCATAGTTGAGTAACAGAATTGTCTTTATTTTTAGACCAAGTAACTCTATTGTAATAATTTCCTGTTTTACTTTTGATTAAATCGCTTTTTAAAACCATTTTTCCATCTATTAATTTTCCTTTTAAAACTAAAGAAAAACCTGAATTGTCTACCCAAACCTGATTCCAACTATCATCTGCCTTATTGTAATAGCTATAACTTGTACCTTTGCTTGAACTTGTATTAGATACCCAATTTTCTTGCATTACGCAATTACTTTGCATTTTAATAAGTTTGTTAGTGCCAATTAGTTTATCTGAAGTATCATAAACATTCCAATTTCCTTCCCAAAAATCAAACTGATTATATTTTTCACCAGAACAAGGTGTTTTTTTTGAGTTTTGAGCGTTTATTGTATTCGAAATATTTATCATTAAAAGCAAGTTAAATAAAGAAATAAGGCGAATCATAGGAAGTAAATTTGCTTGTACAATGTTACACAAAAAACATAAATTTTACTCTTTAGAAAATGTTAAAAAGAAAATCACTTAAAATCATTTACATTTGTATTTAAAATATTGAATATGCAAGATAAACCATTGATTTTAGTTACAAATGATGATGGAATTACAGCTCCAGGTTTAAGAGCTCTAATTAGAATAATGAATAAAATTGGAGAAGTTGTTGTGGTTGCTCCAGATAGTCCGCAAAGTGGAATGGGACATGCAATTACAGTTGACAATGTATTAACTTGTAACCCTATCACAATAGATGAAGGTCCGCAATTAGAATACACTTGTTCGGGAACACCTGCAGATTGTGTAAAAATGGCAATTAATGAAATTTTGAACAGAAAACCAGATTTGTGTGTTTCTGGAATTAACCATGGTTCTAATTCATCTATAAATGTAATTTATTCAGGAACAATGAGTGCTGCTATAGAAGCTGGTATAGAGGGCATTCCTGCAATTGGATTTTCTTTGTTAGATTTTAAATGGCATGCAGATTTTAGACCATCAGAAGAATTTGTAAAAAATATCACTTTAAATGCATTATTAAACGGGATTCCTGAAGGAGTTGTTTTAAATGTAAACATTCCTGACTTGAAAAAAGAAGAAATAAAAGGAGTAAAGGTTTGTCGACAAGCAAATGGATATTGGAAAGAAGATTTTGATAAACGAAAAAGCCCTTTTGGAAAAGAATATTATTGGCTTTCTGGAGAGTTTGTGAATAAAGATAAAGGGCAAGATACAGATGTATATGCTTTAGAAAATGGATATGTTTCTGTTGTGCCAGTTCAATTTGATATGACCGCACATCATATGATTCAAAAATTAAATTCTTGGGAACTTTAAAAAAAGATATTTTAATTGGAATTTTAGTTTCTTTATTTGCGACTTTTGGAGGCATTTTCTTGTACTTAGAATATTTTTCTAAATACGGTTTTTATGAAACCATAGAATTAATTCAAAATGGAAAACTTTACGGAAAGGTATTGTCACTAGCTGCAATTCCTAATTTATTCGTTTTCTTTATATTTATAAAAAAGAAACAAGATTACAAAGCAAAAGGAGTTTTATTAACTACTATTTTAATAGCATTAACAACTTTAATTTTAAAGCTTTTCTAACTTAAAAATATGAAATATTACATTGTTGCAGGTGAAGCTTCAGGAGATTTACATGGTTCTAATTTAATGAAAGCCTTGTATAAAGAAGATGCTAATGCAGATATTAGATTTTGGGGAGGAGATTTAATGAATTCTGTTGGAGGAACTTTAGTAAGCCATTACAAAGAAAGGGCTTTTATGGGTTTTTTTGAGGTAATCATGAATCTTAGAAAAGTAATGGTATTTATTAAATTTTGTAAAAAAGATATAGAAGAGTTTAATCCTGATGTAATTGTTTTTATTGATAATTCTGGTTTTAATTTAAGAATTGCAAAATGGGCAAAACAGAAAGGTTTTAGAACCAATTATTATATATCTCCTCAAGTTTGGGCCAGTAGAGCAAGCAGAGTAAAAGGAATAAAAAGAGATATAGATAAGATGTTTGTAATCCTCCCTTTTGAAAAAGAGTTTTATAAGAAGTATGATTATAATGTTTCTTTTGTAGGACATCCTTTAATTGATGGAATCGCGGGCAGAAAACAAACAGATTTACAACAATTTAAAAAAGAACACAATTTAAATGACAAACCTATAATTGCATTATTGCCAGGAAGTAGAAAGCAAGAAATTACAAAAATGCTTTTTGTAATGTTGTCTTTAATTGATGATTTTACTGAATATCAATTTATAGTAGCTGGTGCTCCAAGTCAAGATTTTGTATTTTATCAGAAAATTATTGGTCAGAAAGAGGTAAAATTCATCAATAATAAAACTTACGATTTATTAAGTGTTGCTTATGCAGCGATTGTAGCTTCTGGAACAGCAACTTTAGAGGCAGCTTTGTTTAAAGTTCCACAAGTGGTTTGTTATAAAGGAGGAAATATTTCTTATCAAATAGCCAAAAGAATTATTACCTTAAAATACATTTCTTTAGTTAATTTAATTATGGATAAAGAAGTGGTAAAAGAGTTGATTCAGGATGATTTTAACAAGAGAAATCTAAAAAAAGAATTGACAAGAATATTAGATACTAACCACCGAGAGCAGTTATTTTTAGACTATTATGAGTTAGAAAAAAAATTAGGAGGAAAAGGAGCTTCTGAAAAAGTCGCTCAACAAATTGTTACAGATTTAAAATAAGATATGAAAAAAATAATGTTTTTAATGATGGTTTTAACTTTAGTATTGAGTTCTTGCTCATCATCTAAAAATGTTAGTAAGAACAATAAAAAACCTGTCACTAAAGCCGATAAAATTATTGCAAACGCAATGCAATATAAAGGTGTTCGTTACAAATTTGGAGGAACTACAAAAAGAGGAATGGATTGTTCTGGAGTAGTTTATGTGGCATATGGCAGTCAAAATATTCAGTTGCCAAGAATTTCCAGAGATATGGCAAAAAAAGGTAGAAAAATCTCTTTAAATAAAGTGAAAAAGGGAGATTTAGTTTTTTTTAGGACCAGTAAAAGGCGAAGAAGAATTAATCATGTTGGTTTGGTAGTTTCTAACAAGAAAGGTCAAATTCGGTTTATTCATGCTACTTCTTCTAGAGGTGTAATTATTTCCTTGATTTCAGAAAAATATTGGAAAAATGCTTTTGTAAAAGCAACAACAGTTTTATAATTTTTAAGTTAAAGTTTTTTTAGTAACTTTAGCTTGCTATGAAAAGGTTACTTACTTATTTGCCTCTGCATTTTGTTGTGCTTTTAATTCTTGGAATATGTTTCCAATTTTTTACTCAATTTTGGGTATTTGGATTTATAAAGCTATTTACTCTCTTAGCTTTTTTATCTTTATTTTTATTTTTTAGAAGTAAATTTTTATCTACTGCAATTTGTTTTTTACTCTTTTTTTTTATTGGAGTTTCATCGGTTCTTATAAACGAAAGTAGAAATTACACTGATTTTTACGAGCAATATCTTAATGAAAATTCATCCGTTGTTTTGCAAATTTATAAAGTTTTAAAACCGGGTAATTTTTATAAAAAATACGAAGCTAAAGTAGTTTTGGTCGACAATAATCGCACAAGAGGTAATGTTTTATTAAATATTTTAAATGATAGTATTTCTGAGCCTTTAAAAGTAGATGATAGAATAACATTAAAGTCAACTTTTAAAAAACTAATTCCACCATTAAATCCAAATCAATTTAATTATAAATCGTATTTAGCTAAGCAAGGAATTTATCATCAAATATTTACTAAAAATAATTTTTTTTTAAAACTTTCATCTTCTAGATCCTCATTGTTTGGATTTTCTTCAAAACTGAGATTCAAAATTCAAAAATCACTCAAAAGATATTATTTTAAAGATGAAGAATTAGCTGTAATTAATGCATTGTTATTGGGTCAAAGACAAGATATTTCTAAAGAATTAATTACTAATTATCAAAATGCAGGAGCTATTCATATTTTGGCAGTTTCAGGGTTACATGTTGGGGTTATCCTTTTAATTTTAGCGTTTGTTTTTAAACCCTTAGAAAGGGTTAAAAATGGTAAATTTCTAAAAACATTCATCATTATTTTATTACTTTGGATGTTTGCCTTTGTTGCTGGGTTATCGGCTTCGGTGGTTAGAGCAGTAACCATGTTTTCTTTTGTTGCTATAGGTATGTCTTTTAGACAAAAAAATGTTGTTGCGTTTTCGTTTATCTCATCTATGTTTTTCTTGTTGTTGATAAACCCCATGTTTCTTTTTGATGTTGGTTTTCAGTTGAGTTATTTGGCAGTTTTAGGAATTCTTTGGACACAACCTAAAATTTATGCTATTTATAACCCTAAAAATAAAATTGTTGATTTTTTCTGGAAGTTATTTACGGTTTCTATAGCTGCTCAAGTTGGTATTTTGCCATTAAGTATTTATTATTTTCAACAGTTTCCAGGGTTGTTTTTAATGTCTAATTTGGTAATTATTCCTTTTTTAGGAGCTATTTTAGTTGGAGGGATTGTAATTATGGGGCTATCATTATTAGATGTTTTACCTCAAATTCTTGGCGATTTCTATGGAAGTATAATTTCTTGGATGAACGCTTTTGTAAGGTGGGTTTCTCATCAAGAAGATTTTTTGTTTAAAGAAATTTCCATTTCTTTTTTAATGATGTTGTTTTGGTATATTTTTATTTTTTCTGGAATTTACTTTTTGATTAGAAAATCGGCTAAAACCCTATTGTACTTCTTTATGTCAATCATTTGTATTCAGGTACTTTTTCTTTTTGAAAAGAAAAAATCTACTACCAAGAAAGAATTTATTGTTTTTCATAAAAGTCGATTTTCTATAATTGGAAAAAGAGTAAGAGGTGACCTTTATTTACAGGATGATTTGGATAGCTTAATAGTAAAAAATGATTACGCTATTAAAAGTTATAGAATAGCAGAAAATATAAAAAAGATTCGAAAAACTAACTTTAAAAACTTTATTCAGTTTGCAGATAAAGATATTTTATTAATAGATAGTTTAGGAGTCTTTCATTTAAATAACCTTAAGAAACCAATTGTTGTTTTACAATATTCACCTAAAATTAATTTAGAAAGAATGATTGTAAATATAAAACCATCACAAATTATTGCCGATGGTTCTAATTATAAAAGTAATGTCTTGTTTTGGGAAAAAACTTGTTTAAAATATCAAATACCTTTTCATTATACTGGACAAAAAGGTGCTTTTGTACTTGATGAAAAATTTTAGAGTTTGCTTTTAAACTCTTTGTCAAATTCTTCCCATTTTTTTGTTTTGTAAACTTTGTTAGAAAAATATGATAATACTTTTTCCATGATTTCCTTATTTAAATAACCTGGAATTCTATCTAATAATTCTTCCTTTTCAGATAAGAAAATTGTAGTTGGGTATGATAACTTACCATTCATTAAAGTAGCTGGTAATTGGTGATAACCTCGTCTTCCTTCTTTCTGATATTTAAAAGTGTAATCTTTAAAAATAATGTCTTTTTTTTCTTCCCCATCTAATTTAACAGCATAAAAGTTTTTATTAATATAGTTAGATATGGTTTTGTTGGAGTACGTGTTTAAATCCATTTTTTTACAATAACCACACCAATCAGTATATACATCAATTAAAATAGGTTTAGGTGTTTTTTTGTTTAGTGCTATTGCTTTTTCAAAAGAAATCCACTTTACACTTTCTTGTGATGTAGTGTTTAGACTAAAAAATAATATTGTAAAAAGTAAAACTAATTTTTTCATACGCTAATTGTCGCAAAATACATACCAAATTTACAAAAAAAAAGAGCATTTTTAATGCTCTTTTCTAAAATGAGGTTAAAGTTGTATTATTTTACTCCGTGCATTAGTTTTTTAATTATTGGATACATAACAACAGAGAGAATTGCCAAAAATATAGATATTGCAGTTAATATCCAGAAGAAGTAACTTAAACCTTCTGTTTTAGCAATTTCTGTAGAAGCTTCTCCAAACATTCCTGCCATTTTCATTCCTATTGCAATTGCTAAATAATAAATACCAAACATCATTGCAATCATTCTTCCAGGAACCAATTTACTTACATATGATAGTGATACTGGAGATATACATAATTCTCCCATAGTATGAAAGAAGTATACTAAAACCAGCCATATCATACTTACAGAAGCTGTTTTAGCACCTGGGGGAATTGAAGCAGATCCTAAGGCTACACATGCCATACCTAGACCTAATAAAGCCATACCAATAGCGTATTTCATGTTTGCATTTGGGTTTCTCTTACTTTCCCACCACTTAGAAAATAAAGGTGCTAGCGTAATTATAAAAAGAGAATTTAAAGTACCAAACCAAGAAGCATCAATTTCAGCTACATCACCACTTAGTTTGTCGAATAATCTAAAAATTGCAATTCCCCAAATAATAATAAAACTTGTAGCTAAAAATATATTCGAAAGCGAATATTTTGCAAATGTTTTTTTGAATAGTTTAAGTAATACCCATGTAATAACTCCTAAAGGAACAATAGTTAATAAGACATCAACAACTTTAAAAATAATAGCTGCATTTCCTTCTAATATTCTGTTGGTGTAATCTCTAGCAAAAATTGTTAAAGACCCTGGAGCTTGTTCAAAAATTGCCCAGAAAAAAATAGTAACAAAACAGAAGAATACAACTGCTATCATTCTATCACGAGTAATTTTTACATATTTTGGAATTCTTATAAATAATAATACTACAAATAGTACAAGGGCTAATATAATTGCAAAATCAGCACCTTGAAAATTAAAGATTGTAAAATCAAATAAATTGTATTGCCCTTCTGATATTTTTGAAATAGGATCATTTAATATCCAAGCCAATCCTAAGCAAGAAGAAATAGTAATTATAGCTAATTCAAACCTAGTAAAAGGATTTAGTCTTTCGCCTTCTTTTAATTGAATCTTTTCTTCATTTTTTTCTGGTTTTAAACCGATATCGCCAAAAATATTTTGCGCTAGCCAAAATTGTAACAAACCAAATAACATAAAAAGACCTGCAACTCCAAACCCCCAAGACCATCCTATTTGTTCACCCAAATAACCACATAATAGAATTCCTACAAAAGCTCCTGCATTAACCCCCATATAAAATATTGTATAAGCGCCATCTTTTTTTTCGGGTTTTTCCGCGTACATTTCCGAAATAATTGAAGTCATATTAGGTTTAAAAAAGCCGCTTCCGAAAACCAATAATGTTAAACCAGAATATATAAAGAAAGGAGTTTCAACTGCCATACAAGCATGCCCTAAAGTCATAAGTAAAGCACCTACTAAAACAGCCCATCTAAAACCAATAATTTTATCGGCAAAATAACCTCCAATTAAAGTAGATAAATAAACTAAAGAAACATAGGTTCCAAAAATAGAATATGCCCAACTTGAAGGCCATTCCCAACCTCCATCAAATATTTTTGCTGTAAAAAACATTACTAAAAGAGCTCGCATTCCATAATAAGAAAAACGCTCCCACATTTCTGTAAAAAAAAGAACAAACAATCCAGTTGGATGTCCTAAAACTTTGTCTTTAAAAAGATGATCTAAATTTGTTGCCATAATTTTTTTTATACAAAAAACCTCATAATTTTAATTTTATGAGGTTTAGTTTTTAATAATTTATTGGTCTGCTATTTCGAAACCTTCAGCTTCTTCGTTGAAAGTACCTTTAAAATCTTCCGCACCATGAGTTAACCTTTTTAATGGTTTTAAGATTGCAATTATTAGTAATCCAAAAATAGTGCAGAAAATTGCAATACCAGTAAATACTTGGAATTCACCAGCTCCTTCAGATAATTCTCCAACAAATCCAGCAACTTTATTTCCTAATCCAGTTGCTGCAAAATATGCTCCCATCATAAAAGAGGCATATTTTAAAGGTGCCAATTTTGTAATAAAAGATAATGCTACTGGAGAGGCACAAAGTTCACCAATTGTGTGAAACAAGTAAGCTAAAACCAACCATATCATTGCCGATTTTTCAACAACTTCATTTCCATTCATTATAACTTCGGTTGATGCTTTGCTCATAAATAAAAACCCAAAGCCCATTATAATTACACCAAGAGCCATTTTAAATAATGAAGATGATTCTTTTCCTTTTTTACCCCATTTGTACCAGAAATTAGCAACTAAAGTACCCAGCGTTATAATGAAAAAAGCATTGATAGATTGAAAAACAGCTGCAGGAATTTCATTTCCAATAAAAGGTAATGAAAAAGATAAAATTCTATCTGTTTTCTGATCGGTATATAAACTCATTAATCCGCCAGCTTGTTCAAAAGCTCCCCAAAAAACTACAATAATTAAAAAAGATAAAAACATTACTAGCATTCTGTCTTTTTCTACTTGAGTTAAGGGTTTTTTCATTAACTCTTTATTTGGAGATTCTTTGCTACCTAAAAACTCACCAACTCCTTCAAGATGTTTTAAGCCCATCATATACATCACTTGACCTAAAGCCATTCCAATACCCGCTAATCCAAAACCATAGTGCCATCCAAATTTGGCTGCTACTGCACCAACAATTAAGGCTCCTAGGAAAGCTCCTAAATTAATGCCTATGTAAAATATATAAAACCCTTTATCTCTTCTGTCATCTCCAGATTTATATAACCCACCAACCATTGTTGATATATTTGGTTTTAAAAAACCAACTCCAATAACAATTAGAATTAGTCCTGTAAAGAAAGCCCATTGTGCATCAACAGCTAATATTCCATGACCTAAACAAAGTAGAATGCCTCCAAGCATTACAGCTTTTTTTTGACCAATAAATTTGTCCGCAATCCAACCACCAGGAATTGAAGTTAAATAAACAAACATTGTATATGTACCATAAAAAGAGAGTGTTTCTGCATTAGACCAACCGTATCCAGATTGGGGGTTGTCTAATAAAATTGGCGCTGCTAAAAAAAGAGTTAGTATTGCTCTCATTCCGTAATAAGAAAAACGCTCCCACATTTCCACAAAAAACAATACATATAATCCCATTGGGTGCCCCCATAACTCTTTTCTTTCAAGTGATTTACTGCTCATAATCTATCCTTTAATTTCAATTGATTTATCTTATTCTTTATTTAAATTTTCTTCGATAAAATTAGTCATTTTTGTGTACAAATTTAATCGCATGTTTTTTCCTTTATAAATTCCATGGGCTCTATCTGGAACCATAAACATGTCAAATTGTTTATTGGCCTCAACTAGAGCATTAATCATTCTGTAAGAATTTTGAACATGTACATTGTCATCCCCTGTACCATGAACTAACAGATAGTTCCCTTTTAATTTATCTGCATAATTTATTGGAGAATTGTCATCATAACCACTAGCATTTTCTTGTGGAGTTTGCATGTAGCGTTCTGTGTAAACTGTGTCATAAAAACGCCAAGAAGTAACTGGCGCTACAGCAATTGCAGTAGTAAATATATCGCTTCCTTTTAAAATACAATTTGTACTCATAAAACCGCCATAAGACCAACCCCAAATTCCTACATTATTTTCATCAATATAAGAGCGTTTGGCTAATTTTTTAGCTGCTGCTATTTGATCTTCTACTTCAAATTTCCCTAATTCTTTTTGTGTTACTTTCTTAAAATCACGACCTTTTAAGCCAGTTCCTCGACCATCAACACAAACTACAATAATTCCTTTTTGGGCTAGCATATTATGCCAATAATCGTTAGCTCCATTCCATCTATTGCCTACTTGTTGAGAGCCTGGTCCGGAATATTGAAACATTAACAATGGATATTGATTGTTTTCATCAAAATTGGCGGGTTTAATCATCCACATATTCAAATCATTTCCATTAATGTTTATGGTAGAAAACTCTTTAGGAGTCATATTGTACCCAGATAATTTTTCTTTCAAAGCAGCATTGTCTTTAATGACTTTGATTATTTCTCCCTCGCCAGAATACAAAGAATAAATTGGAGGGGTTTTAGCAGAAGAATGGGTATTAATAAAGTAGTTTAAGTTTTTACTAAAGGCAGCTGTATTTTGTCCTTTTTTATTGCTTAATAATTTTTTGTTTTTTCCGTCTAAACTAATAGAATATACACCTCTATTAATAGATCCATTTTCTACAGATTGGTAATAAATTGTTTTTTTACTTTCGTTGTACCCGTAGTAACGTGTTACTTCCCAGTTTCCTTTTGTAATTTGATTGATAAGCTTTCCGTTAAAATTATAATGATAAATGTGATTGAAACCGTCTTTTTCACTCGTCCAAATAAAGCTGTTATCGCTTAGAAAAGTTAGATTATCATTAATATCAACGTAAGCATCATCAGTTTCGTTTAACAAGTTGTACGAGCTTGTTCTTAAGGTATTTACTTTATATAATTTTAATTTATTTTGATGACGATTCAAAGTTGTTGCAACTAATATAGCATCATTATTAGACCATTTTATTCTTGGAATGTATTCGTACTTGCCTAGACTAATTTTTTTAATATTTCTGGTTGTCAAATTGTACATGTGTAACGTAACATTTGCATTTTTTTCTCCTGCTTTAGGGTATTTGAAAACTTGTTGATTTGGATACAATTCTTTACCAACAATATCCATAGAAAACTCTGGTACATCGGTTTCATCAAAACGTAAAAAAGCTAGGTAATTTCCCTTTTTGTTCCACTCAAAAGCTCTAACAAATCCAAATTCTTCTTCGTAAACCCAGTCTGTAATTCCGTTTATAATTTTGTTTCTTTTTCCGTCTTTCGTAACTTGTGTAATTGTGTTAGAAATAACATTTTTAATAAAAATATTATTATCTTTTACATAAGCAACATTCTTATTATCTGGAGAAAATTTTGGCTCTTGAATGTTTTTGCCAATTAATGATAATTTTTTAGATGCAATATCGTAAGCATAATAATTTCCTTTTTTAGATCTTCTGTAAATTCTTTTTAATTCGGTACCTAAAATTAGTTTGGTTTCATCATCATTAAAACTATAAGAAGAAAACGTGCTAATACCTTTTAAGTTTGCACTACTAACAATAGTTTTAATTTTTTCTAAAGAAGCATAACTGTATTTATCTATGGTAGTATTACCATCTTTATTGTTAAGAAGTGAGTAAAAATTACCATTCATAGAGTTGAGAGCATTCATCCTCTTTGGAGAGAAAGTACCATCCCAAATTTCTTCTAAAGTGATTTCTTTGTTACCCGCAGTAAGGTTTGATGTTTTTGTGGTGTTTTTCGAGCAGCTTATAAAAATTAAAATTGCTGATAAAACGAAAATTTGTTTCATGTAGACTTTATATTTGATAAAACTTTGCCAAGTTTACGGAAAAATCAGCAAAAAATTGTCTAAAAAATGAGAAATCTTGAATATGTCATAATCTTTTAGGAGATTGACTTATCTTTGTTTCTTATTGTTTTTATACCTAAATAAATGACTAAACTGATTTCAGGTTTTTCTAAACTTTCTAAAGAGGAAAAAATAAAATGGTTAACCGAAAATTATTTTCATAACCAATCAGAAACTCTCGATATTATAAAACAATATTGGAACATAGATAGAGAGTTACAACAATTACATGACGATTTTATAGAGAATACAATTTCTAATTTTTATATGCCTTTTGGAGTTGCGCCTAACTTTGTGATAAATGACAGGCCATATGTAATACCTATGGTAGTTGAAGAAAGCTCAGTTGTTGCGGCTGCCTCTTTAGTAGGTAAATTTTGGAGTACAAGAGGTGGTTTTAAAACTAAAGTTATTTCTACTGTAAAAATTGGTCAAGTACACTTTATGTATGCAGGTAATAAAAGTGATTTAGAAGCATATTTTCATCAAAATAAAACAGAACTTTTTGCAGCAACTGCTTCCATTACTAAGAATATGGAAAAACGTGGAGGTGGAATTTTAGATATTCAATTGATTGATAAAACTGATAAATTGGCAAACTATTATCAGTTGCATGTTACTTTTGAGACTAAAGATTCCATGGGTGCAAATTTCATCAATTCTTGTTTAGAAGCTATTGCACAAGAATTTAGGAATGATGATACAGAAATTGTAATGAGTATTTTGTCTAATTATGTTCCAGAATGTTTAGTTAGGGCAGAAGTGAGTTGTAAAGTTGAAGAATTGGGAGGTGAAAATCCACAGAAATTTGCAAGAAAATTTGAACAAGCTGTTAAAATTGCTGAGATAGAACCTTACAGGGCAGTTACTCATAATAAGGGAATAATGAACGGAATCGATGCTGTAGTTTTAGCAACAGGTAACGATTTTAGAGCAGTAGAAGCAGGTGCGCACGCGTATGCTGCAAGAGATGGAGAGTATTCTAGTTTATCTCATTGTGAAGTAAAAGATGGGATTTTTAAATTTTGGATAGAAATTCCTCTGGCTTTAGGTACGGTTGGAGGTTTAACAGCTTTACATCCAATGGCAAAATTATCTTTAGAAATGTTGCAAAAACCATCAGCAAGAACATTAATGCAAATTATGGCAGCAGCGGGTTTGGCGCAAAATTTTGCAGCTTTAAGAGCTTTAACTACAAAAGGAATTCAACATGGGCATATGAAAATGCACTTGCAAAACATCTTAAATCAGTTAGGTGCAAGTGAAGCCGAGAAACAAGAAATTACAGATTATTTTGATACCAGAACAGTTTCACATTCTGCGGTTGTTACTAAATTTAATCAACTTAGAAAGTCAAAAATAAATTGGATTGATTTTTTAAATGAAGATATAGTTCGTCAAAAGTTAGCAAAAATTAATACTAATTCAAAACCCATTTTTGGGAAAATGAACGGGCAACAAATGATTGAGCATTTAAGTTCAGTTACTCAAATTGCAAATGGGAATTGGGAAGTAGATGTTTTTGTTTCTGATGAAAAAACTGCGCGTAGAAAGCCTTTTTTAGATTCAGAGAACGAATTACAAGTTGGTTTTAAAGCTTCTTTTTTATCTGAAGAACCCAATAAATTAAAGTTTAGTTCTTACAGTGAAGCCATAGAAGATTTAATTCATCAAGTAAAAGTTTTTGAGAAGGTTTTTGAAGAAAATAAAAATAGAACTGTTGTGCATCCATTTTTTGGAGAGTTGGATTATGAATACTGGAAAAAATTTCAAGTAAAGCACTTTACACATCATTTTAAACAATTTGGATTGGTCTAAATGAACTATTATTCTAACGGAAAATTATTACTAACAGGAGAATATCTTGTTTTAGATGGTGCAAAATCTTTAGCAGTACCAACTAAATTTGGACAAGATTTAGTACTTGAAAAAATAAAAGAACCTCAAATTATTTGGGGAAGTTATACACATACTGGAGAGTGTTGGTTTGAAGCTATTTTTGATTTACCAAAACTACGTTTAACAAGTTGTAGCTTTAATTCTATAAATGAAGGAAGTGCCGAGTTTATTGCAGAAACTTTATTAGAAATTTTAAAACAAGCAAAAAGATTAAATACTAATTTTTTAAATATAGGTGAGGGATGGGTTGTAAAAACAATACTAACTTTTCCAAGAAATTGGGGATTAGGAACTTCATCGACACTAATTAACTCTATTGCATCCTGGGCAAAAGTCGATGCATTTCAGTTACTATGGAACTCTTTTAAAGGAAGTGGTTATGATATTGCTTGTGCTCAAAATGATTTGCCGGTTTTTTATCAAATAGAAAACAAAAAACCAATAGTAAATAAGGTTAAGTTTAATCCTAGTTTTAGTAATAATTTATTTTTTGTGTATCTAAATCAAAAACAAGATTCTAAAGAAGGAATTTCAAAATTTAGGGAAAGCGGAGAAGATTTTAGTTCTCAAATAAAAAGAATTTCGGAAATTTCTGATGAATTTCTAAAAGCTAAAACAATAGAAAAGTTTAATAAATTAATAGTAGAGCATGAGCAAATTATTAGTGCTATTATTAAATTAAAACCTGTAAAAGAAAAGTCCTTTCCAGATTATTTTGGAGAAATAAAAAGTTTAGGTGCTTGGGGAGGAGATTTTGTTTTGGTCACAGGCGATGATTCTACACCTAATTATTTTAAAAATAAAGGGTTTGAAACGATTCTTTCATATTCAGAAATGGTGTTATGAGTAAAGTAATTATTGTAGGAGGTGGAGCAGCAGGTTATTTTACAGCAATAAATGCCAAAGAGAATAATCCAAATTTAGACATTACTATTCTAGAAAAAGGAAATGATGTTTTACAAAAAGTAAAAATTTCTGGAGGCGGAAGGTGTAATGTTACACATGCCTGTTTTGTTCCAAAAGATTTAACTGAATTTTATCCGAGAGGGAAAAAAGAGTTGCTTGGGCCTTTTCATCAATTTATGACTGGAGATACTTTTGAATGGTTTGAAAACAGAGGAGTTCCTCTAAAAATAGAGGATGATAATCGTGTTTTTCCCGAAGCAAATACAAGTCAAGTAATTATAAATTGTTTTCAGAATGCTGTTGAAAAGTTAAAAATTAAGGTGTTAATAAACTCTGGTGTAAATGAAGTTTATCAACAAGAAAATAAATGGATTATTAACACCAAAAGAGAAACTTTTAAGGCAGATAAAGTTGTTATTGCGGCTGGAAGTTCTAAAAAAGTTTGGGAATTATGTACAACTTTAAATCACTCTATAATTGAACCTGTGCCGTCTTTATTTACTTTTAATATTAATGATAAAAGAATTACCGATTTGTTAGGTATTTCTGTACCAAACTCAACCATAAAAATAGTAAATACCAAACTAGAAGCATCAGGTCCTTTATTAATTACACATTGGGGAATGAGTGGGCCAGCAGTTTTAAAACTATCTGCTTTTGGGGCGAGAATTTTGGCTGATAAAAATTACCAATATAACGTAGAGGTTAATTGGTTGTCTAGACCTACAGATAAAGTGCTAAATGTTTTATTAAATTTAAAAAAGAAAGAGCCTCGTAAAACTGTAATTTTAAAATCGCCATTTACTGAGATTTCAAAAAGACTTTGGGAGCGATTTGTGTTGTTTTCAAATATTTCTAAAACAGAAAATTGGGCGGATTTAAGTAATAATCAATTGCAGAATTTAGCAAATCAGCTCACTAAAGGAATTTACAATGCAAATGGAAGAACTACTTTTAAAGACGAATTTGTAACGGCGGGTGGAATTGATTTAAAAGAAATCAATTTTAAACGTTTTGAAAGTAAAAAACATAAAAACCTCTTTTTTGTCGGTGAAGTTTTAAATATTGATGCAGTTACAGGAGGATTTAACTTTCAAAATGCATGGACAGGAGGTTATATTTGTGCTAAAGCTTTGTCGTAGAATTATTCCTTTAAAATCTTAATTCAACATTGTCCAGAGCTTATCTTTCAACTCCTGCAAGCCAATTTGAGCTACAGAAGAAATAAACAAAGCCTCAACATCTTTTGGTAATTCAGCTTTAATTTCTTCTTTTAACTCATTATCTAACATATCAGTTTTAGAAATGGCTAACAATCTATCTTTGTCTAACAATTCTGGATTATGTTTTTTGAGTTCATTCAGCAAGATCTCATATTCTTTATTGATATCATCTGCATCTGCAGGGACTAGAAATAACAATGCAGAATTACGTTCTATATGACGCAAAAAACGATGACCTAAACCTTTACCCTCTGCTGCACCTTCAATGATTCCAGGAATATCTGCAATTACAAAAGTTTGATGATTTCTGTGTTCTACAATACCTAAATTTGGTTTTAATGTAGTAAATGCATAGTCTGCAATTTTAGGTTTTGCAGCTGTTAAAACAGATAATAAAGTAGATTTTCCGGCATTTGGGAAACCTACCAAACCAACATCTGCTAATAATTTTAATTCAATTCGAAACCAACCTTCTAAACCATCCATACCTGGTTGGGCATATCTTGGAGTTTGATTGGTAGAAGATTTAAAATTCCAGTTTCCAAGACCACCTTTTCCACCGCGTAATAAAATGATTTCTTTTTTATCTTCAGTAATTTCAAATAAAATTTCATCAGTATCAGCATCTCTGATAATAGTGCCTAAAGGGACATCTATATAAATATCTTCACCATCAGCGCCAGTGCTTCTACTTTTACTTCCTGCTCCACCTTGTGTAGCTCTGAAATGACGTTTGAATTTTAAGTGAAACAACGTCCACATATTTTTATCGCCACGCAAAATTATATGCCCTCCACGTCCGCCATCACCACCATCGGGTCCACCTTTGGTAATATACTTTTCTCTGTGCAAATGAGCAGAACCTTGACCGCCTTTACCTGAAGATGCATAAATTTTTATGTAATCGACGAAATTTCCCTCTGTCATTTTTTTGAGTTGTAAATTATGAGTTAAAGTTTGTTGAATACTGTTGAAATCCTTTTGGTAATATCTTCAATAGAACCAACACCATTAATTCCATAGTATTTATTTTGCGCTTCAAAATAATCCTTTAAAATTGCAGTTTTGGTATTGTATTCGTTAAAACGATTTCTGATTTTCCCTTCATCTGTATCATCAGTTCTCCCGCTTGTTTTACCTCTTTCGAGTAATCTTTCTACCAATACATCTTCAGAAACTTCTAAAGCTACCATTCCATTAATTTGTTCACCTTTTTCGGCTAAAAAAGCATCTAATGCTTCTGCTTGAGATTGTGTTCTAGGAAATCCATCAAAAATAAAACCATTGGCATCAGCATTTTTTTCTACTTCAGCTTTTAACATATTAATGGTAACTTCATCAGGGACTAAATCTCCTTCATCCATATATTTTTTAGCTAATAAACCTAATTCAGTCGAGTTTTTAATATTGAATCTAAATACATCTCCCGTAGAAATATGCACTAAATTGTACATGTCTTTTAAAAATTCTGCTTGAGTTCCTTTTCCTGCTCCTGGTGGGCCAAATAATACAATGTTTTTCATTTTTGGTGTTGTTGTTAATTGATATATTGCTGGATAGTTTCTTCCTAAACCATTGTAATCCAATCCATAACCGACAATAAATTTATCTTCTATACTTTTTCCGATATAATCTATTGGTAGTTCTTTACGAAATACATCTGGTTTAAAAAATAGTGTCGCAACCTTTAGTTGTTTTAAGTTTTTGTCTCTAAAGATATTATAAATTTCTTGGAGTGTGTTCCCAGTATCAATAATATCTTCTAGTATAATAACAGTTCTACCCGTTAAATCTTCATTAATGCCTACTAATTGTTTTACATTTTCTGTGGATGATGTTCCGCTGTAAGAAGCTAATTTTACAAAAGAAACTTCACAATTTCCTTGATATTCTCTGATAAAATCAGCTGCAAATAAAAAACATCCATTTAAAATTCCAACAAAAACAGGGACTTCATTTTTTGGTAAATCTATTTTAACTTGATTTGCTAAATGTTTTACAATTACAGTAATTTCATCCTTATTAATGTAAGGTTTAAAATATAAATCGCCAAGTTTGGTAATGCTCATAAGTTTGCAAATATAATAGCAATATACTGAATGTAAAAACCGTTTTTAACCTGATATTCAGGATTTAAAAACGGTCTTTAATTTTTATAGAATTAGAACTAAACGTTCTTTTCGTCTTTTTTAGTGGTATCAAACATAATTGGCGTAGCCACAAATAAAGATGAATATGTACCAACCGCTACACCTACAATTAAGGCGAACATAAATCCTTTGATAGAATCTCCCCCAAATAAGAAAATCGCTAACATTACTAATAATGTTGTTAAAGAAGTGTTGATGGTTCTTCCTAAGGTAGAACTTAAGGCTTTGTCAACTACTTCGCTATATTTCCATTTTGTATGGATTCCTGCAAATTCTCTAATTCTATCAAAAATAACTACGGTATCATTTAGAGAATAACCCACTACAGTTAAGATAGCTGCAATAAAAGATTGACCAATTTCCATATCAAAAGGCATGAATTTGTAGAAAATAGAGAAAACACCTAATACAATTAAAACATCATGGAAAACTGCAATTACAGCTCCAATTGAGTAAGATACTTTTCTAAAACGTAATAAAATGTATAAGAAAACCACTAATAAAGATCCAAATACAGCATATAAAGCCGATGTTTTAATATCGTCTGCAATGGTTGGCTCTACTTTCATATAACTCATAACACCAGCACCTTCTTTTTCGAAACCTGGTTTAAAGTTTTCGTAAGTTGTGTCTCCTAAATAAGATTCTAAACCAGTAAATAAAGTATTCTGAACTTGTTCATCTACTTCTTGACCTTCTTCGTCAATCTTATAAACTGTAGTTATTTTTAATTGGTTGGCAGTACCGTATGTTTTTACCTCTGGAGCTGTACCAAAAGCACCTTTTAAAGTACTTGCAACTTCAGTTGCATTCATATCTTGGTTAAAACGAACCACATACGAACGTCCTCCTTTAAAATCAACACCTTGTTTTAAACCGATAGAGAAAATAGAAGCAACTCCAGCTAAAATAATAGCACCAGAAATGATGTAAGCAATTTTACGTTTCTTTAAGAACTCTACATTGATGTTTTGGAACCATCCTTTAGAAATAGAAGTGTTAAAGGTTAAGTTTGCACCTTTATTAACGGCGCCATCAATTAACAAACGTGTAATAAATACAGCAGTAAATAAAGAAGTTGCTATACCAATCATTAATGTTAAGGCAAAACCTTTAATTGGTCCAGTACCAAAAACATATAAAATAATACCTGTTAATAAAGTAGTGATATTTGCATCAATAATTGCAGATAAAGCTCCTTTCACAGAGAACCCTTCTTCTACAGATTGTTTTAAACCTTTCTTTTTAAATAAACCTTCTTTAATTCTTTCGAAAATAATTACGTTGGCATCTACAGACATACCAATGGTTAAGATAATACCTGCAATACCCGGTAAAGTTAATACAGCATTAAAAGATGCTAAAATTCCGAAGATGAACAAGATATTTACAATTAAAGCAATATCTGCATATAAACCAGCTTTACCATAGTATAAAATCATCCAAACTAAAACTAGGATAATTGCTAATCCAAATGACCAAATACTTGCATCAATAGATTCTTGACCTAAAGATGGTCCAACAACTTCTGCTTGAATAATTCTAGCAGCAGCAGGTAATTTACCAGCTTTTAATACAGTTGCAATATCTTCTGCTTCAGCAATTGTCATACTTCCTCCAGAGATAGAAGTTCTACCACCTGTAATAGGAGTGTTTACCGAAGGAGCAGTGTATACATAGTCGTCTAATACCACGGCAACAAATTTACCAACATTATCAGTAGTCATTTTTGCCCACTGCTTGGTTCCAGAGCTATTCATTGTCATGCTTACTTCTGGTTTGTTTAATTGGTCAAATACTTGAGCAGCATCTAAAATAACATCACCTTCTATGGTTGCAATATCATTTCTATTTGATTTTATGGCGTATAGACCAATTAATTCTGTGCCGTCTACACCTTTATTGGTTTTGTAATCCCATAAGAACTTTACATATCTTAATTCTTTAGGGAGTAAAGCTCTTACTTCTTTTCTATTTAATAAATTATTAACTGTAGCAGTATCTAATACTTTAGCTTGCGCCACTAAAGAGCTCATTTGTTGTTGAGATTGTGCTACATTTGGATATAAATAGGTAAAAAGATTTTTTTGATTGATGTTAGTAGAATCTTTTTCTTCTCCTAATAAATCATCAATATCATCTTTTTTAGTAGAGTCTTTTTCTTTTTCTAAAACTGTGTCATCTTTTAATATTTCGGCAACTTTGGTGTTTGCATTAAAGAAAAATCCTTGTACTTCTGCATTTGTATATACTTCCCAAAATTGTAATTCCGCTTTACTGGTAATTAATTTAGTAACACGTTCGATATCTTTAGCTCCAGGTAATTCTATTTGAATTCTTCCTGAGTTTCCAATTCTTTGAATGTTTGGTTGCGTAACACCAAATTTATCAATTCTACTTCTTAATACTTCAAAAGCAGTACCAATAGAACTGTTGATTTCTTCTTGCAAAGTCTCTTTTACAGTTGCATTGTCTTCATTAAACTTAATTTTTTCACTTAAAGCTTTTGTGCCAAAAATAGAAGGATCGCTTAATTTTGTGTTACCAGCAATTTTTTCAAATTCTTCAAAAAATAAATCTAAGTAGTTATCATTACTATCCTTTTGTTTTGCATCTGCTGCATCTAAGGCTTGATTAAAAAAGACATTTTTAGAATCGTTAGATAAACTTTTTAATACTTCTTTTACAGAAACTTGTAAAATAGCATTTATACCACCTTTTAAGTCTAGACCAAGATTCATTTCTTTGTCTTTAACATCATTATAGCTATATTTTGCTATCCCTAAATCTATAACGTCTTTATTAGCTACACTATCTAAATAGGTTCTTTCAAACTTAGCTCTTTGTCTAGCATTGCTATCAACACCTTTAACTTCTGAGTATGCTTTTGCATCGTCTTCTACTTTACCTGCCAAAAAGGTAAAAGATAATTGGTATAAACTTACCAATCCAAAAAGGATTGCGAATAATTTTATGAGTCCTTTATTTTGCATTTTGTATTTATTTTGCAGTCAAATTTTTTTTTAAAACGAGCAAATATATAGCTTATCTTAAAACCTGACAATTTTATTTTATGGTTTGTTTTGTTGTGATTATGAGTCTAATATTCATCAAATGAATATGATGAAAGAATATGTGAAAAACACATTTTTAGCTGATAAATTTTAAAGGTCCAGCCCTAACTTCTGGTTCTTTGTACGAAGATTTATCCTTTACAAAAGGAAAGTTTTTATATTTATTATAGTTAGTACTAAAGAGTAAGGTTTCTTTTGCTGAATCTACAAGTTTTAGAAAAGCCAAAGAGTTGTAGGTTATAAACCTATCAGATTGAAATTTAATTTCTAACACAAACTTGTCATCCGAAGTGTTGGAAGTATCAGCTTCATTTGTTAATTCATAAATATCAATATTGTATTCAAGAGTATTGTTTTTGTCTTTTTTTTCTGAACCTTGATTTAAAATGAACTTTTGTTCTTTTTCTAAAGCTTTTCGAACATTGTCTATTGGAATTGTGCTGTAGTATGAAATTTTTAAAGTTCCGTTTTTTGTTTTGTTAATAACAATATTAGAAACACCAACATCGAGAAGCTTTTCTTTTACATCTGCAATAGTACTTTCAATATTTTTATTATTAATGGTTACATCAAAAAATTCAAGTACAATTTCTTGATTAGGTGTAGTAACTTGCTCTTGAATAGTTCCGAAAAGGCTAAATAATAAAAATAAAGTACTGATGTACCACTTTGCATTCATCTGCCAAATATATAAAAAAAGTACTTTAAATGAAGTGAAAATAAATCTTATTTAGAACCTTAAGATTATTAGTTTTATTGTGTAATATATAATTTATAGTCAAAAAAACGATGAAATATTATAGATTATATAAAAATGATTATTTTTATTGTTGAAATTTGTAAATTTACACTTTTAAATTGATAATATGATACATCAATCTGATATAGAAATTGCCCAAGCTAAAACACTTAAACATATTCGAGAAATTGCAAAGAAATTAGAAGTTGATGAAGATGATTTAGAAATGTATGGGAAATATAAAGCAAAACTTCCTTTATCTCTAATTAATGATAATAAGGTAAATCAAAATAACCTTGTTTTAGTAACGGCTCTTACTCCAACTCCTGCTGGAGAAGGTAAAACTACAGTTTCTATAGGTTTAACAGAAGGGTTAAATAAAATAGGGAAACAAGCTACAGTGGTTTTAAGAGAGCCATCTTTAGGCCCAGTTTTTGGTATTAAAGGAGGGGCAGCTGGAGGAGGGTATTCTCAGGTTGTACCAATGGAAGATATCAATTTGCATTTTACAGGTGATTTTAACGCAGTAGAAAAAGCTAATAATTTATTATCGGCTTTGATTGATAATAATATTCAAAGTAAAGACAATAATTTAAATATTGATCCTAGAACTATTCTTTGGAAACGTGTTATTGATATGAATGATCGTTCTTTGAGAGATATTACAATAGGACTAGGAGGAACAGCAAATGGAATTCCTAGACAAGATGGTTTTAATATTACCCCTGCATCAGAAGTAATGGCAATTTTGTGTATGTCATCAGATTTAGAAAATCTTAAAGAACGATTAGGGAATATCTTTATTGGATTTACTTATGATAAAAAGCCAGTTTTTGCTAGTGATTTAAAAGCTGAAAATGCGATGGCTATTTTATTAAAAGATGCCATTAAACCGAATCTAGTACAAACTTTAGAAGAAAATCCTGCAATAATTCACGGAGGTCCATTTGCGAATATTGCACAAGGAACAAACACTATTATTGCAACGAAAATGGGATTGTCTTTATCTAATTATGTAGTTACAGAAGCTGGTTTTGGTGCTGATTTAGGCGCAGAAAAGTTTTTGAACATTAAATCTCAATTCGCAAAATTGAATCCAAAATGTGTGGTTTTGGTAGCAACTATTAGGGCTTTACGTCATCACGGAGGTGCGGCAAAAGTAGATTACAATAGACCAAATTTAGAAAGAGTAACTGAAGGATTTAAAAACTTGGAAAAACATATTGAGAATATAAGAAAATATAATATTGAGCCAGTGGTTGCTATTAATTCATTTATTTCTGATTCTAAAGAAGAAGTGGATTTTGTGATAGAAAAGTGTGCTAATTTAGGGGTAGAAGCAGTTTTATCTGAAGGTTGGGTAAAAGGAGGAGAAGGAACTAAGAACCTAGCAAAAGCTGTTGTAAATGTTGTTGAAAATAAAGCAACACAATACAAACCTTTGTATGATTGGAGTTCTCCCATAAAAGATAAAATTGAGAAGATTGCCAAAGAAATTTATGGAGCTTCTATTATTGAATATAGCAAACAAGCACAATTAAATTTGAGAAGAATAGATAGATTAGGTTTTAACGATTTTGCTGTTTGTATGGCAAAAACTCAGAAATCATTTTCAGATAATGCAGCTTTAATTGGAAGGCCTGAAGGCTTTACTGTAACTGTTAGAGAAATTGAAATAGCTGCTGGTGCACAATTTGTAATTCCTATTTTAGGTAAAATGATGCGAATGCCTGGGTTGCCAAGTCAACCTGCATCAGAAAATATGACTATAGATAATGATGGAGTTATTTCTGGATTGTCTTAAAAATAATAAATGAAATCAATAATTGTTGATATAAGTATAAAAGCATCAGAAGAAAAAATTTGGAATGCTGTTACTGATGTTAGTCAAATGAGACATTGGTTTTTTGATAATATCCCTGATTTTAAAGCAGAAATAGGTTTTAAAACTTGGTTTGTCATTAAAAATGAAGAACGTGTCTTTTATCATTTATGGGAAGTTGTAGATGTAGATGTTTTTAATAGAATAAAAGTAGAATGGACATATCCTGATTATATAAAACAACCTTTTGTTGTAACTTTTTATATTTCAGAATTAGAAAATGGTATGAAAAACTTTAAAGTTAAAGTAGAAGGGGTAGAAATATTTAATCAATTTTCAATTCCTGAGCTTACTAGTGAGAGTTGTATTGAAGGTTGGACTTATTTTACAAACAGATTAAAAAAATATATAGAGCAATAAAAAAAGTCCAGCTTTAAAGCTGGACTTTTTTTATTTTATAAAATCTAAAATAGGTTTTTATAATTCTAACAATCCGTTAGTTTTAGTAACTCCTTCAGCAGATTTTGCTAAATGTGCTTTTTCAGCATCACTTAATTCAATTTCTACAATACTTTCAATTCCATTTTTACCTAAAACAGCAGGAACTCCAATACATAAATCATTTAAACCAAATTCTCCTTCTAATAAAGAAGAACAAGGAAATATTTTTTTTGTATCACAAGCAATCGCTTGAACCATTCCGCTTACTGCAGCACCAGGAGCATACCAAGCAGAAGTACCTAACAATTTAGTTAATGTAGCACCACCAACTTTAGTGTCTTCTAAAACCTGTTGTAATCTTTCTTTAGAAATAAATTCAGAAACAGGAACAGAATTTCTAGTTGCCAAACGCGTTAATGGAACCATACCCACATCGGAGTGACCTCCAATTACCATTCCATCAACATCAGAAATAGGAGCGCTTAATGCTTCCGCTAATCTGTATTTAAAACGAGCAGAATCTAAAGCTCCACCCATTCCAATAATTTTATTTTTAGGTAATCCAGTAGTTTTATGAACTAAATACGTCATCGTATCCATAGGATTAGAAACCACAATGATAATAGTGTTTGGAGAATGCTCAATTAAGTTAGAAGAAACAGTTTTTACAATTCCTGCATTGATTCCAATTAATTCTTCACGAGTCATTCCTGGTTTACGAGGAATACCAGAAGTAATTACACAAACATCAGAACCAGCTGTTTTTGCATAATCATTTGTGCTTCCTGTAATTTTAGTGTCAAACCCATTTAAAGAAGCTGTTTGCATTAAGTCCATTGCTTTTCCTTCAGCATAACCTTCTTTAATGTCTAGTAACACAACTTCAGAAGCGAAGTCTTTAATTGCAATATACTCAGCACAACTTGCACCTACTGCTCCAGCACCTACTACTGTAACTTTCATAATGATTTATTTTTTAAGTTTTTATGATAAAATTCTTCCACAAAAATACGATATAAATAATATTTTTATGTGATATATATCATAAAAAAAAGACAACTAAACTAGTTGTCTTTTTTTGTTAAATATTTTCGTTTTTTTTTATTTGATGCTGAAAGCAATACCCAAACTAGTAGTTTTGAATTCTTGTATAGAAAAACTACCAAAAATTTTAAAATACCTTAAATTGATCCTAGAACCAATTGTTGCACTAAAATTACTAACATTAAATTTAATGTCTTGAGGAATGTCTAAATCTTCTATTTCTGGATTTATAGCTCCTTTGTATTTTGCTTTAAAATTACCTGTAGTCCTAAAATTTGAGTTTCCATTGTAATATCCTATACTTCCAAAAAAACTAAATGTATTCCATTCTAAAGAACCAATCGTTTGAAGGGTAAAACTTCTTAAGCTAAATTCTGATATTGCATTTTGAACTTGAATGCCAGATTCGTTTCCTGAAGGAAAGCTTTTATTTTCGATTCCGTAATTTGCTGTCATTAAAGTATATCCTGCTATAATAGAGAGGTGTAAAGGTAATTTTGTTGATTTTGGAAACCAATTGGTCACTTCTTTTTTACATCCAAAGCCCAAAACACTTAGTGATTCATTACCATTATTAAGCTTTATTTCAGGAGTAAGTCTTAACATTAAGTCAAAACCATTAGAAATACCCACTCCAATTTGCGCTATTGGTATTGATGAGGTCTTGTTAAAAAAAGAACCATCTGTACCACCATTAAAGATTCCATTAGCAGTAACATTATTACCGTTAACCGTTTTGGTAACTGAAAAAGGAGTTGTTGTTTTTTCACCTAAAGAGGTTGTTCCGATTAAACTGCCGCTTGGTAAGTTTAAAGAGCTAAGATTTTCGGTATTAAAAACTTCGTCATCATTAGTGTAAATAACATTCACTAGATTAACTGAAAAATCAAAACCAAAAGGTTTATGAGATTTTGCGCTATAAAACCATCCGTTATTTAAACCACTCAAATAACCTTCTATTCTGGGAGCAAAATAACTGGAAATAATTTTTTTTGAATCGTTTTTGTCAGCTAAAAATATTGTTTCGAAACCAGATTGAGCGTGGAAATTGTAAAAAACGAATAAAGTTATAATGAAAATATGTTTTTTCATTGTTCTTAGGGGGTTAGGTATTAATAATTCACTGTTTTGTTATGGCAACAAAAAGTAAATGTAATAAATATAAATGAATTGTTTTTTGTGTAAGCTATCATTTACCATTTATACATGTTGTTATCACAAAGTATATATATTTTATGAACCAAAAAAAATAGGTGCTCTCTCTTATTTATTTACAAATATTTTTTTCTGTATATTTACAACATAAACAAATATAATCTAAACCGAACATTATGAAAAAAATTAAACTTATGAAAACAGTATTATTACTTTGTGCAGTATTTGTATTTAGTAATTGTGAAGAAGATGGACCAATACAATTTGCTGTTGTAGATGAATTCGAGACAAATGCAACAGTTACAGGATTAAAAGGAGCGCAACAGGTTGACATAGATAAGAGTATGGATGTTTCAGACTTATTAGATAATGGTAGTAAGTTTGTTTCTGCCGATGTAGAGAGTGTTATTATAACTCTTAAGGATTATGATGGAGGTGGTACCATAACTGGAAATTTTGATTTGAAAATTGGAGGAAAACCTTTATTTAATCAATCTTTAACTCTAAAATCAGGTGTGCCGTCAAGTGCAATTACTATTCCTTCAGGATCTTCTGATATTTTGTCTAGCATAACTGGAGGAAATGTTCAGGTAAAGCTAAATGGTTCAACAGCATCACCTATTTCTGACAATAGCTTTACTTTAAATTTAAAGTTTAAAATTAAAGCAGTTGTTGAGTAATAGTAAACCAACATAAACACATTAACCAAACTAAACAAATATTTATGAGAAAATTATTTATTGCATTATTTGCCATGTGTACAGTAACAACATATTCGCAAATAGATTTAGAGTCGATTTTAGAAGGGGGTACAGGTGATGCCCAAACAATGTTAAAAGGTTATGTACAACCTTTTCCTACAGGTTTTGGAAATGGTATTAATGGAGGTTGGTATACTACTGCTAAAGCACATAAGTTTTTAGGAATTGATATTGCTGTTATTGCTAATGGTGCTTTTGTGCCAAAAACAGCAGAGACTTTTACTTTTACGAATTCAGACTACAATAATATTAAGTTAGATTCTGATCCAAATAATCCTTCTGCTTCTGCAGAATTACCAACTTTATTTGGTTCTCAGAAATTAGCAGATAGACCATTATTACAATTTACGGATAATAGCGGGAACTCTATTTCTACTTCAGCTTTACCGGGTTCAGGTTTAAAAGAAGCTATAGGTTATAGTGTTGTACCTTCGGCTATGGTGCAAGCAGGAATTGGTCTTTTTAAGAAAACAGACTTAAAAATACGTTTTGTGCCTAAGCAAGCTACTAATGAGTATGAATTTTCAACTTTTGGTATTGGAGTTATGCATGATTTAAAACAATGGATTCCTTTTGTAAAAAGATTACCTTTTGATGTATCTATTTTAGCTGCTTGGAATGATGTAAAATCTAAATTCTTTTTAGATCCAGATAATGAGCCTACTCAAGCATTAGAATTTAATACTAAAACAACAATGTTTCAATTATTAGCTTCTAAAAAATTATCAATTTTTACTTTGTATGGTGGTATTGGTACAACTTCTTACGATACAGATGTAAATATGCTGGGTACATACAAAACAACAGCTACAAATAAAACTTACACAGATCCTATTCAGTTGGCTTATGACGGCAGTTCTATGAGAGCTAATATAGGTTTAAGTATAAAATTATTATTTATAAACATTGCTGCTGAATACGCTTCGCAAGAATACGATGTATTTACTGTTAGAGCTGGTTTTAGTATCAGATAATTATAATTAATATCAGGTTAATAAAAAAGGTGTATGATAAAGAATCATACACCTTTTTTTATGGGAATAATAAATATTAACTAAGCATCAATATTCGCATATTTTGCATTACGTTCAATAAAGTCTCTACGAGGTGGTACTTCATCACCCATTAGCATCGAGAATACTCTGTCTGCTTCAGTAGCATTATCAATAACTACTTTACGTAAAGTTCTAAATTCTGGGTTCATTGTTGTATCCCATAATTGTTCCGCATTCATTTCTCCCAAACCTTTATATCTTTGAATGGTAACAGAACCTCCCATTTTTTGGGCAATTAAATCACGTTGGTTGTCATCCCAAGCATATTCTCTTTTTTGACCTTTCTTAACTAAATATAAAGGAGGTGTAGCAATGTAGATATATCCTTGCTCAACCATTTCTCTCATATATCTAAAGAAGAAAGTCAATATTAAGGTAGCAATATGAGAGCCATCAACATCGGCATCACACATAATAACAACTTTATGATAACGAACTTTAGATAAGTTTAAAGCTCTTGGGTCTTCTTCAGTACCAATAGTAACACCCAAAGCTGTAAACATATTTTTTATTTCTTCGTTTTCAAAAACTTTATGTTGCATCGCTTTTTCTACATTCAATATTTTTCCACGAAGTGGTAAAATTGCTTGAAAATTTCTATCACGACCTTGTTTTGCAGTCCCTCCTGCAGAATCTCCCTCAACTAAGAAAATTTCACACTGAGCAGGATCTGTTTCAGAACAGTCAGATAATTTACCAGGTAAACCACCTATAGACATTACTGTTTTACGCTGCACCATTTCTCTGGCTTTACGTGCTGCGTGTCTTGCGGTTGCTGCTAAAATTACTTTTTGAACAATGGTTTTTGCATCATTTGGGTTTTCCTCTAAATAATCAGTTAACATTTCTGATACTGCCTGAGAAACAGCAGAAGAAACCTCTCTGTTTCCTAATTTTGTTTTAGTCTGACCTTCAAATTGTGGTTCTTGCACTTTTACTGAAACAATTGCTGTTAACCCTTCTCTAAAATCATCACCAGCTATCTCAAATTTTACATTTTTTAACAATCCAGATTCATCAGCATACTTCTTTAAAGTATGTGTTAAACCACGCCTAAAACCAGATAAATGTGTTCCTCCTTCATGTGTGTTAATGTTGTTTACATAAGAGTGTAGATTTTCTGAATAAGAGGTATTGTAAACCATTGCAACTTCAACAGGAATTCCATTTTTCTCACCTTCCATAGAAATTACAGAAGCAGTTAATTGTTCTCTAGTAGAATCTAAATACTTTACAAATTCTGACAATCCTTCTGTAGAATGAAAAGTTTCTGAGATAAAATTCCCTTCATCATCAGTTCTTCTTTTGTCAGTTAAAGTAATTGTTATTCCTTTGTTTAAGTAAGATAACTCACGCATTCTAGTGGCAAGTGTATCATAATTATACTCAGTAGTTTGTTGAAAGATAGATTTGTCTGGCAAAAAAGTTACAATTGTACCCGTAAAATCAGTTTCTCCTATCGTTTTTACAGGGTATAAAGTTTTACCTCTTTCGTATTCTTGTTGCCAAATTTTTCCTTCTTTGTGAACAGTAGCTGTTAAATGGTCTGATAGTGCATTTACACAGCTTACCCCAACTCCGTGCAAACCTCCAGAGACTTTGTAAGAATCTTTATCAAATTTACCACCAGCACCAATTTTTGTCATTACAACTTGTAATGCAGAAACACCTTCTTTTTTATGAATCCCAACAGGTATACCACGACCGTTATCTTTGGTGGTTATTGAGTTGTCTTCGTTAATGGTAACGTCAATTCTATCACAATGACCAGCCAAAGCTTCATCAATAGAGTTGTCTACAACTTCATAAACCAAGTGATGCAATCCACGAATACCTACATCTCCAATATACATAGATGGACGCATTCTAACATGTTCCATTCCTTCTAAAGCCTGTATACTGGAGGCGTCATAATTATGTTTTTTTTCTTCGCTCATTCTATAATGATTAAATTATTTATTTGATTGTATTTTAGTGTAAAATATAACCTATCAAATATAGTAAAACACCTTACTTTTTTTTGTAATTTGTTGATAAAATTAAAAAATGTTGATAACTCTAAAAATGGCTTAAATACTTTAAAAAGGGGGTTAAAATTGATTTTTGAAAATTTCAGTATTTCAATTATTTATCAAATTCATTTTTTGCTTTATAGCTTTTGTTTTGAGTTTGTGAAATTCTAAAACTACATCGATTTAGTACTAGTTAGGAGTTGAAAAAAAATGTTTTTATATGATGTTTATCACGTTTTAGAAAAAATGTTAAAGCTAATTTTGTCTTGTAATTCAGAATATATTATAAGATGAAAAGTATTCAAAAGTGGTTGTTAGTTATAATATTATTTTCTTCAACCATTTCAAAAGGACAAGAGAAAGAAGAGTTTAAACCAGTTATCAAGTGGAATATGACTTCACAGATTTGGTTCCGTTATTCAGATTTAAATGAAGGTTCTTTAATTGATAATGAGTTTTCTAGTAGTTTTATGGATATTTCTATTAGACGTTTAAGAATACCTATTTCTTCACAAATTACTCCAAAAATATTTGTTTACTCCATATTTGGGGGTAATAACTATAATTTTAAAAACAAAACTTTTCAATTAGAGGTGTTAGATTTATATGTAGAGTATACTTTTGATAAGGCTTTTGAAGTAGGTCTTGGTAAATCTGGATGGCAGGGTTTGAATAGATGGAATATCCGTTCTGCTAAAACATTGATGGGGTTAGATTCACCTTTGTTTACTTTAAATTCTGTAGAAAAAAATGATGATTTAGGGCGATTGTTTGGTGCTTGGATAAAAGGTCAATATGGAAGGTTAGATTATAGATTAGCATTTAATAGACCATTTATTACAACAGCAATACCTCAAGGTAAAGTAGGTTTTGCTAATAACAAGCCAAGAGTTAAAACGTCTACATATGTGAAATATCAATTTTTTGAGCATGAATCAAACAAATCTGCCTATCAAACAGGAACCTATGGAAACACAAAGAAAGTATTTAATATAGGTTTAGGTTATCAATATCAAGAAAATGCTATGAGTGATGGAGATGCAATGTTAGCTTCAACAAATTTATATGATATGAAACACTGGGCAATAGATTCTTTTCTAAATTTACCTTTTTCTAATGAAACTGCAATAACAGCCTATTTAGGATATTACGATTATGATTTTGGTAAAGACTATATAAGAAATGTAGGTGCAAATAATCCAACTACAGGTGGTGGAACAGACTTCAATGGGGCTGGAGTTGCATTTCCAATGATTGGTTCAGGAACGACTTGGTATATGCAATTTGGATATGCTTTAAAAGCATCTAAAATAATGGGTCAAAATTTTGTTATTCAACCTAATATTGCCATTCAAACTTCTAATTGGGATGCTTTAAATGATCAAATGACAGTTTATGATTTTACGGTTAACTTTTTGCTTGATGGTAAACATAATACTAAGTTTAGTTTAGGGTACCAGCATCGTCCAATTTTTGATGCAACCACCATTCAACAAAAAGGATATAAAGGAATGGCAGTTTTACAATATCAAATTTCTTTGAAATAATTATCAAATATTTTATTTAACAAGTATTTTCTTTGCTATAGATTTACTTCTATTATTCATAACAACGATGTAAAAACCTGATGGTAAATTTGAAGTATTTATAAATTTATTAATTTTTAACTCTTTTGTAAGTACCACTTTTCCTAACAAATTAAAGATTTGAATACTAGTATCTGAATCAAAAAAAGTTCCAGAAAAATTTAAAAGATCATTTACAGGATTAGGAAAAAGATTTACTTCGTCACTAGTGGTAATAAAAGTTTCTGTATTTAATGTTCCATCATCACTAAAAGGATTTGTGCCATTTGTAATTTCACTTCTATCACTTACTAAATCATTATCTGTATCTAACATTGGTACAGAATAATTATTAGTCCAAGTCATATTTATTGTTTGGTTCATTTGAGTAGCCACAATTTTTATAAAAAGATCACCATTAGGTTCTCTATAAAAAGAACTGCTATCATTGCTATTTAGATCTGTTAATGAGTTGCTTTCGTTTAAATTTTTACTAGAAAAAGTTAAATTTAATCCACCAAGTTTACCAAAATCTGAAAATTTTAGAACATAGTTATCACCAACTCTAGCATTTTCCATGGCAATGTTAATGCTTTTTGTTGTGGGTAAAGACTCGAAAGTGTATGTGTATTGAAAGCCTTCGTTAACAATAAATGGAAATTGAATAAATGTTTTAAATCCGTAAATATGGTATGCAGAAGCTATTGGAGTTTTATCTTTAATTCTTCTACAAGATAAATTTGGAATTTGAGCTGTAGTCAAACTCGGAAAACGTAGTACTGATGATGCAAATTTATGAGGACTAACATAAGCTCTTATCCAATTAGAGGGTTTTGTTTCATCTCCAACTAACATAAATGGATGATTGCTAACAATAGAAGAATTTGCCTTACCGGTTAGAGAGCCATCTTCATCTAATAACACAGTAATCCAATTTCTTGGATGAGATGGGTTCTGAGGTCTTGTATCGTCATTTTTAATAGGAATGTCATAATTTGGTAATATTACATGAGGTATTTTATTATTATCTGTAGTGATGCCTGAAAGACGATGATTTGTATTTTTAGTTGCAGCACCACCACTACTTATAAATGTTCTAGTACCTGTGTTCCATCCCACAAAGTGGCAATTTTTAATTTGACCAGGTCCATCATACATTCTATATAATCTTGTATTACCTTGTAAAATTCCTGTTTCAGAATCTGCCACAATTACAGATTCTTTAATTTGCGAAAAACTAGCAAATTGTATAGCAGTTGTATTATCAATAACAATGTTGTTAAAAAAAACGAGGTTACTAGTATATTCGAATCTATTACCTACACTATTCCCTAAGCCAGAATACAAGCCGAGTTTATTAGAATACCAAGTGCAGTCTTCAAATAAATGTTCTTCTTTGTTTTGCCAACCTCTGTTACTAAGTATTTTATGATCACTTGTAAGTTGATCGAATACATCAACACCGCTTACGCAACTGTGTGCTTTATTTCCTTTAAAAAGCCCAAGAGGTTCTTTATAAGGTTCAATACCATTGAATCTAGAATCTTTTGCAGAATCTCCCATTGGTTTTTGAGGAAAAGCAAACCAATACCCTGTTCCTTCTGTTCCTGCTGCTACGTTATTTTGAAAGGTATTGTTTGGATTGGTTATCCAATATGTGGCAGGAGTTCTATTCTGTACTTCATTTAATTGATTGTCAGAAGGTGTAACTTCTTCTCCTTTTTTTGGTTTTCTTGTTCCTAATGCTACATTGTTTTTTATCACATTATAACGCTCACTACCATCTTCAAGAAATACACCATGTCCTATGTGGTCATAAAAAAAATTATTATCTATAGTAGTGTAGCTCGTTCCATGTATGGTAATAGCTCTATTAAAAGATTTATGTATGCTAGAATTTTTAAAATATTGTCCAGTTCCAAAATCATGAAGTAGATGCCAATGCCAAGGATACTTTCCTAATTTTGCTTTTTGGCCCATTCTGTAGAGTTCTACACTACTTCCAATAAGAGTACTGTTAGGCATAGCCATTATATGTCCTCCAAAACCAGTTTGTTCGCTATTCTCTGCTCCTTGAATTTTGATATTATGTGATAAAAGTCCTACTTCTGCTCTTAAATCTGCAGTCCAACTTTTACCATCTGTAGTTCTAGTATATGTTTTAGTTTTGCTAAAATGAGGGAATTTTAGAGTTTCATTAAAGGTGATTTTTAAATTATCAGCACTAATAGAATTAATTATTCTTTTTTCTGCCTCATTCCAGTCTGTTCTACTAGAAACAATAACAATTTCATCTCCTATTTCCCAATCAACAGGTTCTGACAAAGTGATTGAATTTGAGCCCACAGTAGCATTTGCACCTAAATGTGTCCAACTTATTTTCTCTTTTCCGTGAAATTCTATTTTACCTCCATTCATTGCGCCAATAAAATTATCTCCCATTGTACCTAAACTTTCTTTGTTCGTACCAATTAGAGTTATTTTGCATTTACCATCAGCTATGTATGGTTGGTTTTTAGTACCAATTTCAAAATGAGCATTAGCGCCCATAACCAAAATCATTTCTGTTTCTAAATCTATTGAAGCGTCATTTTTTTGAGCTTTCAACCCTTTTAAACTTCCTCTTACAGTAATAGTTTTAGCTTTTGCAGTTCCAACTAAATCTACAGTTATTCCTTCGGGTATTACAACGTCATCATTTTCCGTTGGTATAATTCCTGTCGACCACGTAGCTATGTTTTGCCAACTACCACTTTTTACAGCTTGTATGGTAGGAAGATTGGTTGAGATAAGTTTAAATAGATTATTATTACCAGAAAACAGTATTGCTTCTTCAGTATTAATAAAACTTAGAGAGCGGTTTTTAGTAGCTGACAGTTCAAATACTAAAGTAAAAACAACAAAAAAATAAAGGATCTTTTTTTTCATATTAAAAATAGGTTCATTCAAAATGAGTCAGTTCTAAAATATAAGGTGTTTGCAAATCAACCATCCTGTTGTATCTGTTTAATATTTATAGAATAAAATATTAAAAATTCCTTTTGAAGTTATGTATAATATTGAAATTTAAACTTTTAACTAAGATGTTTTTAATAATTAATAAACATGTTAAGATTTTACAGTAGTTTTTCTGTTGACTGATAAACTGTAAGATAAAGCTTAGTTTTGGTTAACAGTAGCGTCTTGTTTTTTGATACAATAGCTATCCAATAAAAAGGATACTAGAGAATGACCACTTTTCAATATCTAATTTCTTTGAAATAATTTTAGTCTGAGCCTTTAATTGTAATAGAATTTTAAAAACTAATAAATTAAGAATCATAATTTTATCAAATTCGTAAATAAACTCAGATATACTAAAAAATAGTGCTTAGTCTATTTATTTGGTATATATTTGACCTCGAATTTAAGAAATGATAATCAATAATAACAATAATAATTTCAATAATCCTAATTTATAGGATTGGAAGGTTGTTGTTTAAAAATATATAAATAAAGCCTTCCAATTTGGAAGGTTTTTTTTTAGACTAAAAATTTAGAATAATGAGTAAAATGATGACAGTCGACGTTCTGTCGAGTATTAAAGGAGCAAAAGAATCAGAAACTGTAAGTAAGTTGTTTGAGGTGATTAAGAATGCAAACACAACAAACAATACTTCTTTCAATACTTCTAATAACGCTGTCTCTTTAGATGATTTAAGAGAGGATATTGTAATTGATAGTTCATCAATAGAAAAAGAAATCATCATTGAAAATTTCCCAAAAGAAAAGAACGGATATTTGGTAGTGTCTAAAGTGATAGAAGAATAAACATGGAATCGCAAATACATCAAATTCATCAACAAATGATGAACAAAGAAATCACTTGTACTCAATTAGTTCAAGATAGATTAGATTTATTAAAATCAAACACTCACAATACAGTCAATTCACTTTTAGATTTAAAAGCTTTAGAATTAGCAGCAAATGTTGATGCTAAAATTGAAAGCGGGCAAGAAATTGGTTTGTTAGAAGGAATTCCTTTCGGAATTAAAGATGTGTATATGGTTCAAGGAACATTAACTACTTCTAGTTCAGAATTGTTAAAAAACTATAAATCATCTTATACTGCAACTGCAATTCAAAAATTGTTAGATGCAGGTGCAATTCCGTTAGTAAAAGAAAATTGTGATTCTTTTGGTCACGGTTCTTCTTCTGAAAACACCATTTTTGGAGCAGTTAAAAATGCTATTAATCCTGAGTTAGTTGGTGGAGGTTCTAGTGGAGGTTCTGCAGTTAATGTAGCTAAAGATTACACTGTTTTTTCTATTGGAGGAGATACAGGAGGTTCAATTCGTCAACCAGCAGGTTACAATAAAGTGTATGGTTTTAAACCAACTTATGGAAGAATTTCTAGATATGGAATTATGGCCTACGCTTCTTCTACAGATTGTGTTGGTCCAATAGCAAAATCAATAGAAGATATTAGAATTGTTTTAAATGTGATGAGTGGTAAAGATGTAAAAGATCAAACTACGTATCAATCAAAAGCAATTTCTGAAGAAGCTGTTTTAAATGCAGATCAAATTAAAACTATTGGATACTTTAAAAACTTTATTGAAAGCGAAGCAATTGATGCTCAAGTTAAGTCAGATTTTTTAGCATCCTTAGAAAAAATTAAAGCGAAAGGAATTAAAGTTAAAGAATTAGATTTCTTTGAATCAGATACTTTGGTTTCTACCTATTATACATTAGCAATGGCAGAAACTGCTTCTAATTTATCTAGATTAGATGGAACAAATTATGGAGCAAGAATTGAAGGTGATAATTTAAAAGATACCTATTCTATTACTCGTTCAGAAAATTTTTCTGAAGAAACAAAACGTAGAATTGTTGGTGGAAATCAAGTGCTATCTCAAGGTTTTTCTGATGAAATCTATTTAAAAGGATTGAATTTAAGAGACCAAATTGCTGATAATTTTGAAAAAGATTTTCAAGAAGTTGATATCATTTTATCACCGGTTACACCTAGCACACCGCCAAAAATAGGAGACAGTTTAAAAGATCCTTTGGCAATGTATTTGTCAGATGCTTACACAGTTGGTTTTAGTTTAGGGCAATTACCAACTTTGACAGTACCTCAAGGAACAGCAACCGGATTACAAATTTCTGCTGCAAAAAATAATGACGAACTTGTTTTGAAGTTTGCTCACTTCTTAAAAGATACGATATAATGGAATTGGAACAATTAAATGAGTTGCTAAAAAAGCACGAGTTAGAGTTGGTAATTGGTTTAGAAACACACGTTCGATTAAACACAAAAACAAAGTTATTTTGCTCTTGTGCAAACCAAGAAATTGAGCAGCCAAACACCAATATATGTTCTGTTTGTACCGGGCAAATGGGCGTTTTACCTTCCATAAATAAAGAAGCAATTACCAAAGCTATTTATTTTGGAAAAGCAGTAAAATCAACCTTTGAAAATGAAGTAATTTCTTGGGATCGTAAACATTATGAGTATCCAGACAATCCAAAGAATATTCAAATTACACAGTTTCATAATCCTGTAATTCCTGATGGACAAGTTTCTTGTTTTAGAAACGATGGTTCTCAGTTTACAGTGAATTTAACGCAGGTTCATATTGAAGAAGATGCTGCAAAATTAATGCACGAAAAGAAAGTTTCTTTAGTAGATTTTAACAAAGCAGGAGTTCCGTTAATAGAAATTGTAACAGAACCTTGTATTCGTCATATAGAAGATGCTTCAATCTATGCACAATATATTCAAAGAATTGTTCAGAATTTAAAAATATCGGAAGCAAACCTTGAAAAAGGAGAGTTTAAATCGGATGTTTCTGTGTCTTTACGTAAGAAAAGAAGTTATGATTTAAATCCAAGAACAGAAATCAAAAACTTAAATTCATTTAAGTTTATGGTAGATGCTTTAAAGGAAGAAATTGAAAAACAACTTAATTATTACATAGAAAATAAAGAGTTTAGACCAGACCAAACTACGGTTTTATGGGATGCAGATTTAAAGCAAACCAAAACAATGCGTAAAAAAGAATTTGAAGCAGATTATCGTTTTATTTCTGAACCAGATTTACCATTTGTAAACATAAAACAAGTTGTAGAAAGTATAGATGTAGATGTAAGTTCTTTACCTTTTGCAGTAGAATCTATTTTAATAAAAGGTGGTGTTTTACCACAAGATGCAAAGTTTTTTACGGCAGATTCTTTGCGTTCTAAAACATTTGTTGAGATAAATAATGTAATCAAAGATCCTTCTTTTGTAGCAAAAACCTTAGTAAACAATTTAAAAGCTGATGAATATGCAAATATTCATAGTGTAGAACAGTTAATTGAAATTTTCCAATTATTTAAAGATGATAAAATTACTTCTGTTTTAGTTCAAAACGGAATTACATCATACTTAAAAGATAGAGATTTCGATTACAATAAATACTTTGAAGACAATACGATTTCTGAAGATAAAATTAAAGATGCTGTTGCAAAAGTAATTGCAGAAAACGAAGCTATTGCTGCAGATATTAAAGGAGGAAATCAAGGAAAAGCAGGAATCTTAGTTGGTAAAGTAATTCAAATTATTGGTAAAGGAGCTTCAGGAAAAGTAATTCGTGAAGAAATTCTGAAACAATTAGCCTCTAATGAAGTTGGAAGTAAGAAGTTGGAAGTAGTAAGTAAAAAATCATTAGCCAACAACCAACAACCAACAACTAATAAACAAACAGAAGAATTACCAGAAATTCCAATTGTAATTAAAGATGAATACAGAACACATAAAATTTCTGAATTATCTGATGATTCTATAAATGATGAAGTAACATTATCAGGTTGGGTTTCTAGTGTACGTGATCATGGAGAGTTAATGTTTATTGATTTAAGAGATTCGAGCAATCAAGTTTTTCAAGTTCGTTTAAGTAGAGAAACTTTTCCGAATTTAGATGAATTGGTAAAACTAAAACCAGAAACGGTTATTATGGTTACTGGTGTGGTTGTTCAAAGAAATGAAGATGATTATAATGCAGGTTTAAGAACTGGTAAAATTGAACTAGAAACTGCTTCCTTAGAAATTTTAAACTTATCTAAAACATTGCCTTTTGAGATAAAAAGAGCAATGAAAACAAACGAAACTACACGTTTTCAATACAAGTTTTTAGATCACAGAAATGATGAAGTTCGTAAAGCAATCGTAAATCGTCATAGAGTCATCAAATTAATGCGTGACATTTTGGATGAAGAAGAATTTTTAGAAATAGAAACGCCAATTTTAACTGCAGGGACAGATGAAGGTGCAAGAGAATTTATTGTGCCAACCAGAAAACAAGCAGGTTCTTTTTATACCTTACCTCAAGCACCACAGCAATTTAAACAAATGTTAATGGTGGGTGGTTTTGAAAAGTATTTTCAAATTGCACGTTGTTTTAGAGATGAAGATTCTAGAGGAGATAGACAACCAGAATTTACACAATTAGATATTGAAATGGCATACGCAAGTATGCAACAGATTATCGATTTAAACACAAAAATGTTTAATGAAATCGTGAAGAAAATCTATAGTAAAAAATGGATTTTACGTCCTTTCGAAGTTATAACTTACAAAGAAGCTATGGATAAATATGGTTGTGATAGACCAGATTTACGTTATGGTTTAGAAATGCAAGACATTACTGATATTGTAAAAGACACAACTTTCCAAGTATTTAGCAAACCTATTGATGATGGTGGAGTTGTAAAATGTATCAAGGTTTCTGCTCAAGAACAAGGAAACAAAAGGATGTCTAAAGGTCAGATTGAAAACTTAACTGCCATTGCTCAACAAAATGGTTTAGGTGGTTTAGCGTATATTATTGTAAATGAAAACGATTTACAATCGCCAATTATTAAGTTTTTAGGAGAAGAAATTGCAGCAAACATTATTAAAGAAACAAATGCGCAAGTAGGAGATATTGTATTCTTTTCTGCAGCAGATTATGCTACCGCAAATAAGGCATTGGATGCTGTTCGTCAAGAATTGGGACGAATTTTGAAACTCATCAATCCAAAAGAATTAAGACCTGCATGGGTTGTAGATTTTCCAATGTTTGAAAAAACAGATGAAGGAAGATGGACGTTTACACACAATCCGTTTTCTATGCCAGCAGTTTATGATTTAGAAAAGCATATGAATGGAGAAGGAGAGGAAATAGGAACTATTATCGCACAACAATATGATTTAATCTTAAATGGTTATGAAATTGGTGGAGGTTCTGTTCGTGCGCACAAAGCAGAAATTTTAGAAGCAACCTATAAAAATATGGGTTACAATAAAGAAGAGATGATAAAAAGTGTTGGGACAATGTATAAAGCGTTTCAATATGGTGCACCACCACACGGTGGAATTGCTTGGGGTGTAGATAGGTTAATGATGATTTTAGAAAAGAAGGCTTCTATTAGAGAAGTAATGGCTTTTCCAAAAACAGGAACATCAGAAGATTTATTATTTAATGCACCATCTATTTTATCAGATAAAAAAGTAGAAGAAATGAATGTAAAAATTATGAGAAGTTAAGGTTTATTTGAATAATATTTTTTGAATTAAATTTAGAGATTAAAAATTAATGATTATGCAAAGCATAAAAAGTATTCTTATTTGTTTATTTTTTTTTCAATTAAGCATTTTTTCTCAAGAACCTATTTTTAAAGAAAATTTTGAGAATTCAGCAAATACTATTGTAAATACACCTTCTGGATTTTCTCATAGCGTTTCAAACGGAACTTTAAAAATTGTTGGAAATGGAGGTGGAGGTAGGTGGAGTTCTGTATCTTATGGTTTTAATATAAATGGCAGTAGTACTATAAATCTCTCAGAAAGCCCTAAAGTGTTTATTAGAGCAAAAGCGACTCCAAGTTTAGAGTTAAGAATTGATTTGAGAGACCAATCAGATTATTTAACAAATCAAAATCCTACTTCAGTGAGATTAAGTGGTGATTTTGTTACTTACGAATTTGATTTTACAGGGAAATTATTTGATGGTGCATTTGGAGGTCCTTGTAAAACAGGTCCTTGTTCTGTTGATGCTTCTAAAATTGAGTTTTTATCTATTTATGCTAATCCTGGAACAGGGAACTACAATGGTACTATTGAAATAGATTGGATTAGTTTTGGTTATAAACAAGCTATAGAACAGCAAGAAACTACAAATTTTTTTATTAGATACAATCAAGTTGGTTATTTAACGGGGAGAGATAAAACCATAAATATTACTTCAACAGTAAATTTTTTACCATTAGATTATAATATTAAAAATTCAAGTGGAGTTATTGTAAAAACAGGAACTACTCCTAACCCAAGATTTTGGGGAGATGCACAAGAATATGCATCCATCATTAATTTTTCAGAAATTGATACAGAAGGCTCATATACAGTTGATGTAGAAGGTAAAATAGCTAGATTTTACATTGGAAGTAGTGTTTATGAAGATTTATCTATAGCAGCGTTAAAGTATTATTACTACAACAGAGCAAGTGCAGCAATTACAGCACAACATGGAGGAATTTGGTCTAGGTCATCGGGTTTGCCAGATACTCAAGTAAGAGTTCATTCTTCTGCGGCTTCATCTTTAAGACCTACAGGAACAATTATCTCTGCGCCAAAAGGGTGGTTTGATGCAGGAGATTACAATAAATATATTGTAAACAGTGGTATATCAACATATACTTTATTGGCAGCTTTTGAACATTACACATCCTACTATCAATCTAAAGAACTTAATATTCCAGAATCTGGAAATAATTTACCAGATATTTTAGATGAAATTATTTGGAATTTAGACTGGATGTTAGCAATGCAAGACCCAAATGATGGTGGTGTGTATCATAAATTAACAGGATTAAATTTTGCAGGAAGAATAATGCCGAATAGATATACTGCCACTCGTTACGTTGTTAAAAAGAGTACATCAGCTGCTTTAAATTTTGCAGCAGTAGCAGCTCAGGCTTCAAGAGTTTTTGCGAATTATGAAAGTGAAAAACCTGGTTATAGTATAGCTCTAAAAGACGCTGCAAAAGGAGCATATAATTGGGCAAAAGCAAATCCTACTGTATATTTTACAAACCCATCTGGGGTTCTAACAGGAGAGTATGGAGATGGAAATGTTACAGATGAATTTCAATGGGCAGCATCAGAACTATTTATTACTACTGGTGAAGCACAATATAAAAGTGATATTAATCTTAACGCTATAAATAATGGAGTTCCAAGTTGGCAGAGTGTAGGTAGTTTAGCTTTGTTTTCTATGAATTTCCATTCATCATCCATTTCTAATGACGTAGATATAAATACAGCAAAATCTAAATTATTAGCAACTGCAAATATTATAAGAACTAAAGTAAATAATTCTCCAATGGCAATTGGAATGTCAGGGAGTGATTATGTGTGGGGAAGTAATGGTGTTGCAGCCAATCAAATGTTATATTTACTTAGAGCTTATGAAATTTCAAGTGATGAAACGTATTTAAAAGCAGCTTATAAAGGTATGGATTATCTTTTAGGAAGAAATGGTACAGGTTTTTCTTTTGTTTCTGGTTTTGGAGATAAAACACCAATAAATCCACATCATAGAATTTCCTTTGCAGATGGTATTTCTACTCCTGTTCCTGGAATGCTAGTAGGTGGTCCTCAACCTGGGCAACAAGATAAGTGTTCTTACTCAAGCAATGCATCAGCAAAATCTTTTTCAGATACTTGGTGTTCTTATTCTACAAACGAAGTTACCATCAATTGGAATGCACCATTAGCTTATGTTATTAATGCTTTACAAATGTATCAAAATCAAGGTGTTGCTTTGTCTGTTGATAAAAATAAAATTGTTTTCGATGATGAGATACAATTATATCCAAACCCTGTAAAAAATCAATTATACTTTAAAGTATCAAATTTAGATATACAAGAAGTTGTTATTTACGATGTTACAGGAAAGGAAGTCTTTCAAACAAATAAAATATTAAAACAAAATAAAGTAGATTTTACAAGTTATAAAAGAGGAATTTACTTTGTAAAAGTAAAAACCCAAAAGGGTGTGACTACTAAAAAAATTCTTAAGAAATAAAAATCATTTTAAAGGTTGCTTAATTTAAAAATCTACCTTATTTTTGTCGTGTAATGAAATTAAATACAAATAATACATGGTGGTGGAACTCTCTTAAACAATAAGTGAGAAGAAAACCTATATGTAAACAATATAAAGAAAAGGCTTATCTCACGATAAGCCTTTTTTCAATTATACCAGATGAATAAAATAAAATTCAAAACATTATCAAAAACTAAAATTGCAGATACTATTACACCTGTTGGGTTGTATTTACGTTTTCGAGATAAATACGCAAATACGCTGCTTTTAGAAAGTTCAGACTATCATAGTAAAGAAGAAAGTTTTTCTTTTATAGCTATTGAATCTGTAATTTCTATCAAAGCAGAAAATCATAATTTGAGTTTTTCTCATAAGGGTGTTGAGTTAGAAAATCAGCAAATAGGAAGAAATTTTAATGCTATTTTCGAAAGCTACAGTCAAGCTATAGATTTAGATTGTCCTGCTGAATTAAAATCTTTCAACGGATTGTATGGTTATACAACTTACGATTCTGTGCAGTATTTTGAGAACATCAAATTAAATGTTGATGAAGCTCCGTCTGCAATTCCGTTAATGCAATACAGTTTTTACAGATTTATCATTGCTATCAATCATTTTAATGATGAAATGACCTTGATAGAAAATATTGAAGAAGGAACAGAATCTAGAATTAAGGAAATTCAAACGATTATTGATGCTCAAGCATTCAATACACAAAAATTTGAAATTGTTGGTGATGAAACTTCCAATGTAAAAGGAGAAGAATTTATTGAATATGTGAAAAAAGCAAAATCACATTGCAAACGTGGAGATGTTTTTCAGTTGGTGTTATCACGTCAATTTCAGCAAAAATTTAAAGGTGATGAATTTAATGTATATAGAGCTTTGCGTTCTATAAATCCATCACCATATTTGTTCTTTTTCGATTACGGTTCTTTTAAATTGATGGGATCTTCACCAGAAGCGCAAATCAAAATATCCGCAGGAAAAGCGACCATCAATCCAATTGCTGGAACATTCAGAAGGACGGGTGATATGGCTAAGGATATTCAGTTGGGTAAAAAATTATCAGCAGATAAAAAAGAAACAGCAGAACACGTAATGTTGGTAGATTTAGCGCGAAATGATTTAAGTAAACACGCTGATAACGTAGAAGTTGAAGTGTTTAAAGAAGTGCAATATTTCAGTCACGTTATTCATTTGGTATCAACAGTTTCTGGCCAGTTAAAAGGAAATCCTATAGAAATTGTGGGAGATACTTTTCCTGCAGGAACGTTAAGTGGAGCCCCAAAATACAAGGCAATGGAATTGATTGATACGTATGAAAATCAATCTCGTGGATTTTATGGTGGTGCAGTTGGAATTATTGGGCTAGATGGTTCTGTGAATTTGGCAATTGCTATTAGAAGTTTTGTGAGTAAAAACAAGACCTTGTATTATCAAGCAGGGGCAGGAATCGTTATTCATTCTGATGAAGAAAAAGAATTACAAGAAGTAAATAATAAGTTAGCAGCGTTAAAAAAAGCGTTGATTTTAGCGGAAAATATATAATTGGCTGTTAGCTTTTTGCCTTTAGCATATTGCTAAAAGCCAAGAGCCAAGAGCTAAAAGCTTAAAATATGAAAATATTAATATTAGACAATTACGATTCGTTTACCTATAACTTGGTGCATATGGTAGAAAAAATTACAGGAAATTTTCCTGCAGTTTTTAGAAACGATGAAATCAGTATTGCAGATGTAGGAAATTACGACATCATTATGTTGTCTCCAGGACCTGGAATTCCAGATGAAGCAGGCATTTTAAAAGAAGTAATTAAAACCTATGCAGGTAAAAAGCCAATTTTCGGAGTTTGTTTAGGTTTACAAGCTATCACTGAAGTTTTTGGAGGAACAATCATCAATTTAGATGATGTTTTTCACGGAGTTGCCACAGAAATGAGGATAACTGATACCTCAGCAACTATTTTTAAAGATGTTCCAGAAACTTTTATGGCTGCACGTTATCATTCTTGGGCAGCAACAGATGAAGGATTTCCAGAAGAAATTCAAGTTACTGCAAGAGATGAAGATGGAGGAATTCAAGCAATTGAACATAAAATATTTCCAATTTCTGCGGTTCAGTTTCATCCAGAATCTATTTTAACAGATGTTGGTGAGCAATTGGTTACTAATTTTATCAATGCAAATTCGTAATGAAAGCAATTTTAAACAGATTATACAATCACGAAAGACTGTCAAAATCAGAAGCAAAACAAATCTTAATAGACATTGCAGCTGAAAAATACAATGATGCGCATTTAGCATCTTTTATGACGGTTTTTATGATGCGTCCAATTACTGCTGATGAACTTTCTGGTTTTAGAAATGCGCTAAAAGAATTGGCTATAAAAGTAGATTTTTCTGATTATAATACCATTGATATTGTTGGAACTGGTGGTGATGGAAAAGACACATTTAATATTTCTACGTTAACCTCATTTATAGTTGCAGGAACTGGACAAAAAGTTGCAAAACACGGTAATTATTCAGTGTCTTCTCAATCGGGTTCTTCAGATATGTTGGAAAGTTTTGGTTATGAATTTACAAATGATGAAAGCACTTTAAAAGAACATTTAGAAAAAGCCAATATTTGTTTTTTACACGCTCCAAAATTTCATCCAGCTATGAAAGCTGTTGGACCAACAAGAAAAGCATTGGCATTAAAAACGTTTTTTAATATGTTAGGGCCTTTGGTAAATCCGAGTTCACCAAAAAACCATATGTTGGGTACTTTTAATTTAGAAGTTGCACGTTTGTATAATTATATTTTACAGGAAGAAAAAGATATCAATTACGGAATCATTCACGCTTTAGATGGCTATGATGAAATCTCGTTAACAAGCGGATTTAAAATCTTTACCAAACAAGGAGAACAGTTAATCAATCCAGAAAATTTAGGATTGAAAAAAGTGCATCAATCGGATATTTTTGGAGGAGAAAATGTTGCTGATGCAGCAAAAATATTCAAAACGATTCTAGAAGGAAAAGGTACAGAAGCACAAAATAATGTAGTATTAACAAATGCTGCTTTTGCTTTAAAAATAGTTGATGAGACTAAGAGTTTTAACTCGGCTTTTGATGAAGCCAAAGAATCACTTTTTGGTATGAAAGCTAAAAATACATTAGAGAAATTAGTAAGCATATAAAATGACAAAAAAGAAAAACAATTTAATTCTGATTATTCCAGCGTTTTTATTGATGGGAACTGCTGTAGGAATTCAAACAAAAAACCTTTTTAAACAAATGATTATTGGTTTGATTGTGGGAATTATTGTTTACTTTTTTTTGAGATACAGAAATAATAAAATAGATAAAACAAAGTCTTAAAATGACTATACTTGATAAAATAATCGCATTTAAAAAGAAGGAAATTGCTAAGATAAAAGCTGAAGTTCCTGTTCAAAAATTGGTACAAAGTCCAAAGTTTAATAGAACTCCTTTTTCTTTAAAAAAATCTTTGTTAGAAGTGGGTTCAACAGGAATTATTGCTGAGTTTAAACGTCAATCACCATCCAAAGGAATCATTAATGATAAAGTTACTGTTGCAGAAGTTACTAACGGTTATTTAGATGCAAAAGTAGCAGCACAGTCTATCTTAACTGATACTTCTTTCTTTGGAGGAACTATGGCAGATTTAATGGAGGCAAGAGTCATCAATCAAGAAAAACCAATTTTAAGAAAAGATTTTGTGGTGGATGGTTTTCAAATAGTAGAAGCTAAGGCTATTGGTGCAGATGTAATTTTATTAATTGCTTCTTGTTTAACTTCTCAAGAATTGAAAAATTACGGAAATTTAGCAACAGATTTAGGGTTAAGTGTTTTGTATGAAGTACATACTCAGGAAGATTTGGATAAAATTAATGATTTAGACAATAAAATTATCGGAATTAACAACAGGAATTTGAAAACCTTTGAAGTTGATTTAGAACACTCTATTAATTTGGCAAATCAAATTCCAGATACTTGTATTAAGGTTTCAGAAAGTGGAATTTCTGACCCAAAAATAATTACGGGTTTAAAAGAATTCGGTTTTCAAGGGTTTTTAATTGGTGAGAATTTTATGAAAGAAGAGAATCCTGGAGAAGCTTGTATGGACTTTATCAATCAAATTAGATAGAATGAAACTAAAGGTTTGTGGAATGAAATATGTAGAAAATATTCAGCAAATAGCTGAGTTACAACCTGATTATTTAGGGTTTATTTTCTATGAAAAATCCAAAAGAAATTTTGAAGGAATCATTCCTGAACTTCCTGAAGGTATCAAAAAAACAGGAGTTTTTGTAAATGAAATTCCTGAGATTTTAGTTTCTTATATAGAAGAATATCAGTTGGATGCTGTTCAATTGCATGGAGATGAATCTGTTGATTATATTAAGTCGATTCGAAAATTTTTATCAGAAAGTAGAGCCTCATTTATTGAGGAAAATAAGGGGAGAAAAAAAGTTAAGAAACCAAAATCTTATGATAATTTAGAAATTATCAAAGTTTTTGGAATAAAAGATGAATTTAATTTTGAGATTTTAAAGCCTTATTTAGATGTAGTAGATTACTTTTTATTCGATACTAAAGGAAAAGAAAGAGGAGGTAATGGAGTCAAGTTTGATTGGACAGTTTTAAAAGACTATCCTTTTGATAAGCCTTTCTTTTTAAGTGGAGGAATTGGTTTAGATGATATAGAACAAATCCAAATAATGAGAAAAACGAATTTACCAATTTATGCATTAGATGTAAATAGTAAATTTGAAATTGAACCAGGATTAAAAAATATTGAACAGATTCAGAGCTTTAAAAATAAACTCTTTTGAAAGGAAAACAAGAAATATTAACTAAAATAAGGGAACATTGTTCTAATAATCTTTATGCAAGGATTTCAAGAATTGGCAAAGCTAACAGTAAGTTTTCAGAAGTTAGCAGAGGCTATATTTTAGACTATTCTAATGATTTTCTTTTATTTAGAGAAGAGGAAGATTTTCTTTTTACAGGATTAAATATTATACCAATTAAATACGTGAAAGCAATTAGGTATAATGCAAATGATAAATATTGTGATCATATAAATAAATCGGAATATGATATCAAAGAGTTTCAACTTGTTGACTCAATCAAAATTGATTTAACAAGTTGGGAGTCAATTTTTGAAAGTTTAATGAATTCTAAAAAAATTGTGATATCTGAATGTGAGAAGTTAAAACACGGTTATTTTGCTATTGGAGATATTAAAAAATTCAATGAAAAATTCGTTTTCATTAATCATTTTGATGCAGAAGGAAATAGAGATAAGGAACTAGTAAAACATAAATATAATTGGATTACAAAAATCACATTTGATGATAATTATTCAAAAGTATTTTCAAAATATATTAAAGAATAAAAATGAAAAGCAAATTTCACCCAGATAAGAATGGATATTTTGGACAATTTGGAGGAGCATTCATCCCAGAATTGTTGTATCCAAATGTAAAAGAGTTAGAAGATAATTATATTCAAATTATCGAATCTGAGGAATTTCAAAAAGAATACAAAGCTTTATTAAAAGATTATGTAGGTCGTCCAACACCTTTGTATTTAGCCGAACGTTTATCAGAAAAATATGGAGCGCATATTTACCTAAAACGTGAAGATTTATGTCATACAGGAGCTCATAAGGTAAACAATACAATTGGTCAAGTTCTAATTGCTAAAAAATTAGGAAAAACAAAGATTATTGCAGAAACAGGAGCAGGACAACATGGAGTTGCTACAGCTACTGTATGTGCTTTAATGGGGTTAGAATGTACTGTTTTTATGGGTGAAAAAGACATTGTTCGTCAAGCTCCAAATGTAGCCAGAATGAAAATGTTAGGAGCAAAAGTAGTCGCTGCTACTTCAGGTTCTAAAACTTTAAAAGATGCTACAAATGAAGCTATAAGATATTGGATTCAAAACCCTGAAACGTTTTATTTAATCGGTTCTGTAGTTGGTCCTCATCCACATCCAGATATGGTTGCTCGTTTACAAGCGATTATTTCTGAAGAAATGAAATGGCAATTAAAAGAAAAAACAGGAAAAGAAAACCCAGATACCATAATTGCTTGTGTTGGAGGTGGATCTAATGCAGCTGGTGCTTTTTATCATTATATGGATGATGAAGATGTAGAACTTGTAGCTGTTGAAGCTGCAGGTTTAGGTGTGAATTCTGGTGAAAGTGCTGCTACATCTCAATTAGGGGAAGTAGGAATTATTCACGGTTCTAAGACCATTTTAATGCAAGATGATTATGGTCAAATAGTTGAGCCTTATTCTATTTCAGCAGGATTGGATTATCCAGGAGTTGGTCCTTTACACGCTTATTTGTACGAAAGTAAAAGAGCAAAATTCATGAATGCAACTGATAAAGAAGCTATAGATGCAGCCTACGAGTTAACGAAGATTGAAGGAATTATTCCTGCATTAGAAACTGCGCATGCTTTAGCTGTTTTGCCAAAAATGGATTTCAAAAAAGATCAAGTTGTGGTTATCAATTTATCTGGAAGAGGAGATAAAGATTTAGAAACTTATATTAAGCATTTAGAAGATTAGACAAATGTCACATCGAGTGAATTTAGGAGGAACGAATAAATTTGTATCGAGATGTAATTAGTTCTCGATACAATTTTCTCAAAAAAAAACCGAAAATCACTCGAACTGGCAAAACCGAATAATTATGAACTCAATCCAAAAACTATTTCAACAAAAGAATAAAAATTTATTGTCCATATATTTTACTTGTGGTTATCCAGAATTAAATGATACCACTTCAGTAATTTCAACATTAGAAAAAAGTGGAGTTGATTTTATTGAAGTTGGCTTACCATATTCAGATCCTTTAGCTGATGGCCCAACAATTCAAGATAGTAGTCAAAAAGCATTACAGAATGGTATCAATTTAGATATTGTTTTTGAACAATTAATGTCAATTAAGTCTTCAAATAAAACACCTTTAGTGTTGATGGGATATTTGAATCAAATGCTAAAATATGGTGAAGATAAATTTTGTCAAAAAGTAATAGATTGTGGTATAGACACTGTTATTATTCCAGATTTACCTATGGTAGAGTTTGAAAATCATTATCAACAATTGTTTGACAAATATGGAATTACAAATGTGTTTTTAATCACTCCACATACCTCTGAAGATAGAATTAGAAAGATAGATTCTTATACAAAAGCATTTATTTATGTGGTTGCATCAGCATCAATAACAGGTGCAAAAGGAGAAATTTCTAATCAACAAATAGCTTATTTTGAAAGGATTAAAGGAATGAATTTACAAAGTAAGTTAATTGTTGGTTTTGGTATTTCCGATAAACAAACTTTTAACACTGCTTGTTCTTACGCTAATGGAGCTATAATTGGTTCTGCTTTTATAAAGAATTTAGGAAAAAAAGGAATTGATAAAATAGATGATTTTATAAAGCCTATTCTATCTTAGAAAAAAAAGCGAAACTTTTAAGTTTCGCTTTTTTTAAGTTTTAGTAGAATGTTAGTTGACACTAATTAATTTAATATCAAAAACTAAAACGGCTCCACCAGGAATACCTCCTCTACCATTAGAACCATAACCTAATTGGTATGGTACAATTAAAATACCTTCTCCACCTTCTTTAAATAATTGTATTCCTTCTGTCCATCCTCGAATTACTTGTTGTAAATTGAATGTAATTCCGTCAGCGCTACTTTGGTCAAAAACATTTTTGTCTAAAAAATAACCTTTGTAAGCAACTCTTACATTAGAATTAGCAGTCGGTTGCGTACCAGTTCCTTTCTTTTGGATTACATAATATAAACCAGAATTGGTTTTTTTAGCTGTTAAATTATTTTCTGCTATATATGCTTTAATATCGTCTTCGGTCTGTGGTGTAAAATTATCATCTTTAATACAAGAGCTCAAAAGAAAAATAACAAAAACTGAAAGTAAATAAGGTTTCATCTTTAATGGTTTTTAGAAAATTTTGGCGAATATACTTTGTTTTTTTCTTAATAAACCTTTTCTCCATTTAAAAAAGTAGAGTTAATATTAGTTTTAGGAATTTTATCACCATCAACTGTCATAATATCTTGATTTAAAATCACAAAATCAGCAAATTTTCCAACTTCTATAGAACCTTTTTCATTTTCTTCAAAATTAGAATACGCAGCCCAAATTGTCATTCCTTTTAAGGCTTCTTCTCTGGTTAAAGCATTTTCCATTTGATAGCCTTCGTTAGGGTAATTTTCAAGATCTTTTCTCACCACAGCTGCATAAAATGTTAAAAAGGGATTCACTTGCTCTACAGGGAAATCTGTACCTAAGGCTACTTTTCCATAAGATTTTAATAAATCCTTAAAAGCATAAGCTCCCTTTATTCTTTCTGATCCTACTCTGTCTTCAGCCCAATACATATCAGAAGTAGCATGTGTAGGTTGAATAGAAGGTAAGATATTATCAAAATTCTTAAAATCTTCTGTTGATATAATTTGAGCGTGTTCAATTCGCCAACGTCTATCTTTTTTATTTTTTAAAACCTTTTTATAGGTTTTTAACAACCAAGTATTTGCAGAATCTCCAATAGCGTGTGTATTCATTTGATACTCTGAAGCTGCAATTTGTTCTGCAATTTCTTGATATCTTTCTGGAGCATAAATCAACGCGCCAAAATGATTTTCTCTATCAGAATACGGTTTGCGCATTGCAGCACCTCTTGAGCCTAAGGCTCCATCACCATAAACCTTAAAAGAACGAACATTTAAGTAATCTGTTTTGATAATTCCTTTATCAATATAGTAGTCAATTTGTTTTTGATTGTCTGCAGAAACCATAGCATAAACGCGGATTTTTAAACTGCCAATTTGTTGTAAACTATCAATTAGTTCAATAGTATTTCTATTTAATCCAGCATCATCAACAGTGGTTAATCCATAAGAAAAACAAATTTTTTGAGCATCAAGTAAACCTTGGATAGCTTGTTTTTTTGATGTTGATGGAAATTTAATATAATCCATAGCATTGTCTATTAAAACACCTGTTAGTTTTCCATTTTTTGTGATGAATTCTCCACCTTCTACTTTAATAACTTTGGTGATTCCTGAATAATCTAATGCAGCTTGATTTACTAATAAAGCATGTCCATCAACTCTTCTAACTGCAACAGGAGTTCTAGGAAAGAGTTTGTCTAATTTTTCTTTGGTTGGGAATTCTTTTACCTCCCAATCATTTTGGTCCCAACCACGACCAGTAATATAAGTAGCACCTGTTTTGTCTTTAAAGTCAGATATTTTTTGCAGCACTTCATCATAACTCTTTGTACCTTCTAATGATACTTTTTGTTGTTGCAAACCCATTCTGTAAAAATGACAATGCGCATCAATTAAACCTGGAACAATCGTTTGATTTTTTGCATCAATGGTTTTCTTAGATTGATATTTTTCTTGAATTTCATCAGTTGTGCCAATTGCAATAAATTTTCCATCTTTGATAGCAAAAGCTTCTGCTTTATCAAAATTTGAATTTACAGTATATGTATTAGAGTTGATTATAATAATATCAACTTTTTCTTTTTGGCAATTAATAAAGAGAAGAGATACAATTAGAAGAGAAAAAATATTTTTCATTTTTTAAGGTTTTACCATGGTGTTACTATATAAATATTTGTCCATCAAATAGATGATGCTTGCCATAGAAGCACTTCCCAATTCTAATTCTCTTTTGTTTACTTTATCAAAAGTATCTCTACTTGTATGATGATAATCAAAGTAACGTTGAGAATCTGGTCTGTAACCAACAAGTGTTACATTTTCTCCTCTTAAAGGACTAATATCTGCTCCAGAACCACCTTTGTCTAAATCGTGTAATCCGTATGGAGATAAAAGTTTTTTCCAACTTTGTAGTAGTTTTGTGTTTACTGAATTGGCATCAATAGAAAAACCTCTTGGAGTATGTCCACCAGCATCCGATTCTAAACCACCTATATGGTTTTCTTTATTCAATTTAGCTAATTCAGCATATTTTTTTGCGCCACGAGTTCCGTTTTCTTCATTCATAAAAAACACCACTCTTAAAGTATTTTTAGGTTTGATATTATTCTTTTTAAACAAATAAGCCACTTCCAAAGATTGAACAACTCCTGTTCCATCATCATGAGCGCCTTCGCCTAAATCCCAAGAATCTAAATGCCCACCAACCACAAAAATATTTTCAGGAGTTTCTGTACCTTTAATTTCGCCAACTACATTAAAAGAAGGAGCATCAGGTAAAGTTTTACAACTTTGCTTAAAGTGAAATTTTAAATTAGGGTTTAGTTTTAAATCATCACTTAAAACATTTGCTGCTCTAGAACTAATTGCAGCAGCAGGTATGTATTTTTCTTTTGGTAAATTTCCATAGCTCATAATTCCCGTATGCGGATAATCGTCAACAGAGTTGGTCATAGAACGCACAATGACTCCTTTTGCGCCAAATTCCCCGCAAACTGCAGCACCTCTTACACGTTGATCAACACAACCTCCATAAGCCTTAAAAGTATTGATTAATGTATTGTCAAAAGATCGATTAAAAAAGATAATTTTACCTTTCATTTTATTACCTAAAGCTCTGGCTTCGTCTAAACTTTTTACTTCAATTACTTCGGCAAGAATACCTGCTTTTGGAGTGGCAACAGAAAAGCCTAAAGCACAAATTGGGACATTTTTTTTAATTCCATTACTTGTGTAATTTGCAATTTCTTTTTCGCCACGAACCCAATGAGGAACCATAACAGGTTGTAACCAAACTGAATCTAAACCTACTTCTTTCATCACTTTTTTACCCCATTCTACTGCCTTTTGAGTTTCTGGAGAACCAGATAAACGTCCGCCAATATTTTGAGTTAAATCCCTTAGCCATTCATAAGATTTACTTTGAGTTAGTGCGGAATTAAATAATGTTTTAATTTTTGTAGAATCAATTTTTTCTTCTGACGATAGTCCTTTTTTATTGATTATTTTTTTTTGTTTTTGATCGCAAGAAACCCATAAAAAAGTGAATAATAATAAAAGTGAAAGTTTTTTCATTTTTGTAGTTGAATTAGATTTTATAAATCTACAAAAATGAAATGAGAATTTAATTTATTTGAAAGTGAATATGGTCATCATGTCTAACTGCTTTACAACCATGAAAACGAATTCTGTTGTTATTAATCTTTAATCTGTTTTTTAAATGTGGTTCAATAAAAACTTTGCTTACATTTTTATGCTTTAAAATTTCTAAAATTAGATTTTTTGTAGCTTTTTCTGATAGCCTTATGTTTTTATTAAAACTACCAAAAGTCAGATATTTAGGAAAATCATATTGCCAATATCCTTTTGTCTTACAGATTTCTGTTTGGTTTGTACTATTTTTATTGGGTTCTACAAAGACTCCATATCCACTTGTAGAAGGTTTTAAATTGGTTGTATTTCCTTTTTCATCTTCATACAAAAAGGAAATATCAATCTTTTTTCCATCATTATGACTTAAGTGAGGTAGTAGTGGAAACCCATCCCAAAAAGGAAAATTAGCATCTAAATATTGTATTTTAATATTGCTGTATTCTACTTTAAATACTTTTGAAATATCAACTAAAATGTAATTTAATTCAGGTTTTACATAGTTTCTGTTTAATAAGTCTGTCAAGAAAAAATGCGAAGAAAGATTGGAATTTTGACTAATTTTTTCTCTCCCAAATTTTGGTGCAATATGAGGAACAATAACATAGGTAGATGCTATGTACAAGAAACAAAAGAGTAGAAATTGTTTAATTTTAAATTTCGCTTTTTTTGAGGAAATAGTTAGAATAACTATAATATATATTAATCCACCAATTTGAGATATTATTGTAAGAAGTATAATTATGAGAAATTGTAAAATAAACCTCATAAATTTTTAAAAATCAAACTTATAAGTAATACCTCCTAAGATTTGAAAACCTTGGGTGTCAAAATTTGCGAAACGTTGGTATTGAGTATTTAAAACATTGCTTAATTTAAGAAATGCAGAGAATTTATCACTGAAATGATAACCACCGTTTAAATTAACATCAACAAAAGAATCAACAATTTCGATTCCTTTTAAACTTGAAGGGTATTGTGCATTGTATATGGCATCCTTTCTTTCGCTGAGATAAAAAATATCTGCAGTTGCGAACCATTTATTAGTTTTGTATTTGGCAGACATTAAAGCTTCTAGAGAAGGTAAATTCCACTCTGTAAATGCATTGGTTATAGTGTATTTATAATATTGAGCTTGAGTTGTAATAGAAATATGTTTGGTTATATCATATTCTATTTCAGTTAAAAAAGACAGCGTTTTTACATCATCATAATAAACTCTAAAAGAGTTCCCATATTCATAACCTTTAAGTTGATATCCGTTTACAATACTTGATGCCCCATCAGATTTTGAGTTGTTTCTTAATAAAAGAGGTTTGTCCTCCTCACTAATGATACTAGCTTTAATGTTAAAACTTATACTGTTGGTTATTAATCCATTTAAACCTCCAAAAAGATTTGAGTTCTCAGCCGTTTGAGTAATAAATAATGTGGGAGAAATATAAGGGTTTATTTCTGTGAAATTTTTATAAGTGTTCGATTTTAAGCTTCCAGACAAGCCTCCGTAGATATTAAGAAAATCTTTGATAACTGGCCTTTGGAATTTTATGTCAGGAAATATAAAAAAATCAGAAATACTATTTTGGGTGTCAATCGAAGCAAATACTTTAAAACCAATTTTAAATAAAAAGTTATTGTATACTATTCTGTATTCTGGATTAACATTTACAGTTAAGATATTATAATTTGATGCTTCTTGATTATTGTAATTGTTTTTAAAATTCCCTTTTAAATATTCAAATTCTGAATAAATAGCGATATCTTTTAATTTTGGACTCAGAAAATCTAAAGGAAAGTTTAGTTTTGTTTTGAAGTTGATTAATATTTCATTGCTCTTATATAGGTCTGAAAAATAAGCAACAGCGATTTTAGAAAAATCGATATAAGAATCATGAAATTTAAAATCACCTGTTAATTTAAAATAATTATAAGTTTGGTTCTCATTTATTGAATTTATAGTTGCTTGATTAAAATTAATGTTAGGAAGTCCATACCAATTAAAGGTATTTCTTTCTGAATACCCGCTAATTTTCCAGTCAAAATAACGATCTACCTTTTTATAAAAAGCGCCAAAAGTAAAATTCGAAAAATCACTGTTTAGTATTGTATTATTTATATCGTCTATTGAACTTAGATATTTAGCAGATACTCCAAATTCATTTTTAAAACGTGTATTATGGTGTAAGAAAATTTCAAAAAAAGGAGAGTTGAAGTTTCCATAACCAGCAGCAAGATAATTCTTGTAAATCCGTTCTTTTACGCCCACATCTATACCTTTTACGACTCCACTTCTTGGAATAAAAGTAGAGGCAACAGGAGCTGAAAAAATAGTGTATTCTAATTTTTTCTTTTTACTTTTTTTAGGGAGTTGTATGGTAGGGGTTATTTTTATTTTTTTTGCATCAGCAATTTTAGGATTAAAAGCTGTAATAACTTCTACAACCTCAGTCTTTACAGTGTCATTAACTGTTTCTATAGGTTTTTCTTGGGCTTTAGTAGAAAAAAAACCAATCAAAATTAAAAAAAAGCAGACTAGTTTTTTCATCTAATTTTTATCCTTTGTTGTAATCGAGTTGTTAATTTTAGCTTCTTTTTCTTTAATCGAATCTAATTCTGTTTGTGCTTCTGCAATAATATCTTCAAATTGTTTAAAGTTTTTTATTATGTTTTCAAGTACAAATGTTGCTTGGTATACATCTTTTAAGCGATAATAGTTTTTTCCCATTATAACATAGCTTTTAACAGCCCAATATTTATAAGCAGAATATTTTTCGATTAACTTTTGGATTACTTTGTTAGATGCTGTGTAATCTTTTTGTTGATGTTTAAAGAATGCGTTGTAGTATAAAGCCTCTGCTTTCAGTTCTCCTTTAGCATTTCTTTCAACTTCTAAAAAGTATTCTTCAGCTGTATAAAAATCTTCTTTTTTTAAAGAGGATTTTGCAATAATAGTTTTTGCATCTAATTCTAAAGCACTATCAATTTTATCTCTTAAAAGAATTTTTTTTGCATATTCTATGGCAAAATCATACGCTTTTGTTTCAAAATAACCTTTCATAAGATTACTTTGTGCATAAATTAGATTTTCTTTAGAATATGCTTCTTGTTCTAATCTGTCTAAATAAGGAAGTGCTTGGTCAAATTTATTATCTTGTAGATAAATTTGAGTTAATTTGCTTAAAGAATCTTCACTGTACTCATTTTGTTCTTCATCTACTACTACTTCATAATACGAAATAGCTTTTTTAAATTCTTTAACTTTAAAAAGTATATCAGCTAAATAATAGTTAGCTTTAAGTCGATGAATACCATCAGGATAAGCATTTACATAGTCTGTAAGGTTCTTTATAATATCATTACCATCTTTAGATTCAAAATATTTTTTTTCTGCAACTGCAAAAGCAGTATTATCTAAATCTGAATTTGTTATGTTGATAAATTTTAAGGTTCTAATCCAATTTACGTATTCATCTAAATTACCCTTATCTATATATATATTTCTAGCATTTGCCACTGCTTCAAAAGCATCTGGTGAATTGGAATATTGAGAAGTAACTTTCTTAAAACTTTTAAGAGCTTTGTCTGGTTGATTGTTGTTGTAATACAATAATCCTTGGCGAACCAATGCTTTTGGAATAAAAATACTACTACTATGTTTTTCTATTAATCGATTGTAGGCTTGTTGTGCTTTTGTATTTTCTTTTAAAGTAGTATAAGTAACTCCTAATTGAAAAAGAGCATCATCTTTAAGAGAAGAAATTTGATATTTATTTATAACATTTGTAAGTGCTTTTATTTTTGCATTATTATCTCCTGTAAAACCGTAAATTAATCCTATTTGATATTGAGCATAATCAGCACTTTCGCCATTTTTTGTAACAACTTTTTGATAAGATTTTATAGATTCTTTGTAATTTTTTATAGCAAAGTAACAATCTCCTAAACGAACTAAAGCATCATCGTTTAAAGAGTTGTTTATCGAATCTTTTTTTAAAAAAAGGTTAAAAGCTACCGATGCTTCTTTATATTGTTTTAGTTTAAAATTATTGTAACCAATATTGTAATCAATGAGTTTAAATTCTGATTTTTTATTAGTTAATGATTCTCTTAAAGATTTGAATTTAGTGAGGGATTCATTAAAGTTATTTAACCTATAATAGCTTTCTGCTAACCAAAATTTAGCTTTTTCTTGTATTGCTATATTTTCTGCTTTACTACTAAATTCAAAAAAAGGAATTGCTTCTTTGATTTTATTTTGATTAAAAAGTTTAATTCCTCGATACAAAGAGACCTCTAAAGAAAGAGTGATATTTTCTTTAGATTTTTTCTTTGATAAGAATTCTAAAGCACCTTTATAGTCTTGTTGATGAATATAAGATGATACAACTAATTTGTTTACCTCCTCATAAGCTTTAGATTTTGGATACTCTTTTAAATAATCTTGTAATACATGGGCTACACTTTTAAAAGGATTACCCTCTTCGTAGCTTAGTTTAACATAGTTTAAAGCAGCATCCTCTTTAATTTTCTTGTCAAAATTCATCTCAGCAGCACTCTTAAAAGCATTTAAAGCTTCTGTTTTCTTATCTAAATTCAGGTAACATTCACCTAAATGATAATAGGCGTTTTGAGAAATTGAATTCTGTTCATCAATAATTTTATTAAAATTATTTACAGCACTTTCGAAATCATTTTGTTTGTAATATGCATACCCCAATTGATAAAAATCTGTATTATTCCATTTTCCTTTTTTCCCTTTATAGTTTTTTAAAAAAGGAATCGCCTCTGAATATTTTTTTAAATTAAAATAACTTTCTCCAATTATTTTAGAAATTTCAGATTGGTCTTTCCTTTTGGCTTCTTTAATTAACTCTAAACCAATAAGAACACATCGTTTAAAGTTACCCGCTTTAAAGTTAATATCTAATAGATAGTAGGAAATTTCTTGCTTATAAGTTTCATTATTTTCAATTTCCTTTAAAGTAGATTCTGCTATGCCATAATCTTCTAGTTTATAGGCTATATAACCATAATAATACCTAGAGTCATTACCATATTTAGCGTCATTAATAAGTAATATAAATCTTTCTTTTGCTAATGTGTAGTTTTTGGTTACCAATAAGCAGTACCCAACTTTATAATTTAACTCTTTAATATTTTCATTAGATAATAAATCTAAATTTACTTTTTGATACCATTTTAAAGCATAAGCAGCTCGTTTATTGGCAAAATAATAATTAGCCACATTAAATATAGCTTTGTTTTTTTTATTACTAGTAGGATTTTCACTAATGAAATCTAACACTTTTTTGTCTGCATCGGTTTTGTTTAACTTTATTGCACACATTGCTTCATAATAAAAAGCGTCAGACTTTAGCTTTGAGTTGTATGGTGTATTGTGTATAAAAGAATTAAATTTCTTTTCAGCATTCCCGTATGCTTTATTATTGTATAGTTTTAAAGCATTGTTAAATACTGTAGTATGGTTGGTGTCAACAAAAGTTTGTTGACCATAACCTACTACAGGAATAATGGTAATTATAAAGAAAAGAATATGTTTTTTAAAAAACACAGTATTCATATAATTATTTTTGTTTTTCAATGAGAATAACGAACAATTTTTATTTTTGTTTGATTGGGGAAGAAAAAAATACTTTAATTTTTATATCAAATGTAACAATAGTTATGAATTTATTATAGAAAATAGATAGAAACTTATAAGTTTGTAGAAAGTAATGTTTTTTATGGAAAAACCGGTTTTACATTTAGAAAATGCAGATATTTATCAAAGAGATAACTTGGTGTTATCTAAAGTGAATCTAACCATTAATAAAGGGGGTTTTTATTATTTAATAGGAAAAACTGGTAGCGGAAAAAGTAGTTTAATGAAAACACTTTATGGAGATTTAAAACTTCAAAGAGGAATAGGAAGTATTGTTGGTTTTGATTTAAAGAAATTAAAAGAAAAAGAAATTCCTTATCTAAGAAGAAAAATTGGAATTGTTTTTCAGGATTTTAAATTGTTAAGTGATAGAAATGTATTTTCTAATTTAGAATTTGTTTTAAAAGCTACAGGTTGGAAAGATAAAAAAAGCATAAAAGATAAAATTAACGAAGTTTTAGATAAAGTTGGAATGAAAGCTCAATACTATAAAAAAACATTTGAACTTTCTGGAGGAGAACAACAACGAATAGCTATTGCAAGAGCTTTATTAAATGATCCTGAACTAATATTAGCAGATGAACCCACAGGTAATTTAGATCCTAAAACATCCATAGAAGTAATGGAATTACTTAATGAAATTCATAAAAGTGGAAAAACAATTTTAATGGCAACGCACGATTATCAATTAATTGTTAGGTATAAACAAAAAACACTTAAATGTGAAGGAGGAGAGTTGTTTGAAGTGGCTCAAAAAACGACTACTGTTTAAAAATAATTTCCATCATTTTTTTTGCTGCAGTTTCAGGTGAAAATGGTTTGAGTTTCTTTAACCTTTTTTCTATATCTTTTTCAGTAAATTCTTTTTGAAAAAGTGTTTCTGTTTTTTTTAGTATTTCTTCTTTAGAATTAGCAATTTCACAGGTACTTTCTAAACCTGTATCTTCTATTAATGGTGAGTTTGCTATTATAAATTTACCTTTGTAAAGTGTGTTTAATAACTTTAGTTTTATTCCTGTTTTTTGAAAGCTAAACAAAGTGTTTATATGAGCTTTACTAAATAATTCATTTAAATCTTGTTGTTTAGGAATTTGCTTTATAGAGATGTTTTTATATTTGTTTACTTCTGCTTCGATATGATTTTCTTTGATAGAAGTGGCGATAACTAGATTGTAGCTACTGTCTTTATATACATCGATTAAAAATAAACAAGATTTTATATTATCTGCCACTCTTAAATCTCCATGATATAAAATAAAATCTCCTTTATTATAATCATTAGAGTTAATTTTAGTTTCATGAAAAGCGGGTAAATAATGAACATTCACTCCAAAGTTTTCAGAGAAATATTTTTGCTCAAAAGGTGAAATTGTAAAAATAGCTTTTGCTTTCTTGAGGTTTCTCTCAAATTTTTTGAGTTTGAAACCTTCTAAATAAAAAAATATTTTTTTTAAAATATTTTTTTCACTTTTTGCTAATCCGTAAAAATAAGAATGCTCAATATTATGAGTTCGAACGTAGCATTTCTCTAAATTAAATTTATAAAGCGGATAAATTGTATGTAAACCTTCAAATAAAATAGGACAATCTAAATTTTTGAGGTTTGAGTTTAATGTTTTATTAACTCTACTTTTTAATCTAAAAGGAAGTGTTGAAAAAATTGAAATAAGAGTGTTATTCCTTTTGTAATAGGTAACTTTTTCACAATATTTTTCTAGCTCTACTTGTTTTGTTTTATGATCAAAAATATAAGTGTGTAAATAAATTTTTACGCCCAGTTTATAAAGCTCTTTTATTTTATAAAATACATCAATAATTCCTCCATAATTTGGCGGATAAGGTATGTCAAAAGAAACAATATGCAATCTTTTACTCATAAACAACAAAGTTAAAACTAAAAGCAATAACTTTATGCTTTATTCTAAACGATTTATGAAAAGAGACGAATTAGCAGAAATTATATATCAAAATATATTTAATCATAAGGAAAATTTAAAAAAAAATTTTTTAAATCATAGTCATGAAATTGGTTTCTTTTATTTAGATAATTTATTGCCATTAGATGTAGCTTTTAAACTACATAAAAGTTTTCCGAAATTAGCCGAAACAGTTAAGAGAAATAGTATAAGAGAATTAAAATATACTGCTTTTCAAATGGATAAATATGATTCTGTTTTAGAGGAAATCACCTATGCTTTTCAAGAAGAAAAAATTGTAAAACTAATTGCTGATATTTGTTGTATTCAAGAAGTTTATGCTGATGAAAATTTATATGCAGGGGGACTTTCTTTAATGGAAAAAGGAAATTTTCTAAACCCTCATTTAGATAATTCTCATGATAAAGACAGAAATAGATGGAGAGTTTTAAATCTTTTATATTATGTAACTCCAGATTGGGAATTAGATTTTGGAGGTAATTTAGAAATTTGGCCAAAAGGATTAAAAGAAAAACAAATAACTATAGAAAGTAAGTTTAATAGGTTAGTGGTTATGGCAACACATCAGAATTCTTGGCATTCTGTAAGTAAAGTTCAAGTAGATAATGTTAGGTGCTGTGTGTCTAATTATTATTTTTCTGAAAAACCATTATTGCCTTCAGATAAATTTCATGTTACTACTTTTAGAGGAAGACCTAAAGAGAAATTAAAAGATTTTATTTTACAAGTAGATAACGGAATTCGTTCTACTTTACGTAAGTTTTTTAAAAAAGGGGTTAGAGAAAACCCACATCAATACAAAAAGTAATTACTTTAAATTATTAAAAATAGTAAGTAATTTTATTGATTCATTTTCCCAAATCAATTCCTTTTTAGCTTTTTCAAGGGCTAAATTATAATCTTTACCAATCATTATTTTTATTTGATTTGCAAGACTTTCAGAATTTCGTTTTAATACAATTTCTCCTACATTATAATTGTTAACAATTTCTTTCATCTCAGGTAAATCAGAAACAAGAATTGGCACCTTAGCTTGAATGTAGTCAAATATTTTATTGGGTAAAGCATACCTATAGCTTAAACCTATGTCTTCCTCAAGGCTTATACCAATGTCTGCTAAAGGAGTTAGTTCTTTTAACTGATTTGGTGGTAATTTCCCTAAAAAATACACCTTGTTTTCAAGTTTTTTATCTCTCACATATACTTTTAATTTTTCATAAATATCACCAGAACCAATAATTACAAATAAGTGATTGTCAAGAAAAATCATAGTATCTATCATCAACTCTAAACCTCTTCCAATGTTTACACTTCCTTGATATAAAATTATTTTTTTTCCTTTATGTGGAAAAGAAAAAGATGATCTTGTAGCACTATCTTTTTTTGATATTGGGGCGTTTTTAATTACTTTAAAATTGGTAGTATACTTTTTATTAAAATAGGCTGCAATGCTATCACAAACAGTGTAAGTGTTCTTTAATTTAGGAAGAATTCTGTCTTCTAGAGTTTGCCATACTTTTTTTACAGTTGGTCTTGTTTCTAGTTCTGGAATTTCCGAAAAGAGTTCATGACTGTCAAAAACAATTTTTTTCCTTTGAATTTTACTGACAATATAGTTGGGTAAGAGTGTATCTATATCGTTAGCTAATAATATGTCTTTTTTAGAAAAAAGAATTAAAAAAAAGAGTCTCAGGTTGTATTCTGCATAAAATAAAAAGCCACTATTAAACATAAGAGACATCCTTTTTGTTTTATAGTTCCTATTTAACGGAAGGCTATTTTTTAAAATTCGACCAATTAATAGAATTTCGAAATTATTTTGATGTAAGGTGTTACAGACCTTTTCTACTCTTTGGTCGGTAGATAAATCATTAGAAACGGATACAATTATTCTTTTCAAATTATTTATTTGCTGCAATATAAAACAAAAAAAAATCTTAGTGTAATTCTTGGTTTAAGAGTGTTTTTTATTTTTTAAATAAATCACCTTTTAAAATAAATTTAATTAAAGTAATGTATCACAATAAAATAATCTATATTTGAGAACATCATAATTGCACGAAAGAGTTATCATAATATTAACTTTTAATCCCCTAATTAAAATGTGTAAATGCCCTTCATGTAACTCAAGTTCACGAAAAAGATTATCAAGAGGTTTTATTTTAAAATTTATACCAAAGGCAAAGTTTTATAAATGTTATAAATGTAAATCTAGATTTTTAAGTATACCGTATTTGTTTTCTGTTTTTCTTCTTAAAAAAGGAACAAAAAACTCAGAAAAAGAAATAATTAAGGATCAAAATTTAATTGTTAACTGAAAAAGAAAACCTCCAAAATTTTGGAGGTTTTTATTTATTGTGGAGACGCCGAGAACATAACAGGGCGTTATCATTATTTCAAACATCCTTTAAAAGTAATAGTTTTCTCAGTAAAATCAATATGAACACTGTAAATAAAGGATTTGTTGAAAATTGTATAAAATTGAATGAAATTGAAAACGGTTGACTAGCGGTTGACTAAATGTTGACTAACTATTATTTTATTATTATATTTGAACTGTTCAAAAGTTCAATATATGGCAACAGTAAAATTCTTACTTCAAAGTAATTCAGAAAACGCACCAATTTATTTAAGGCTTTCAATCGGTAGAGGTAAAATATTCAAAAGAAAAACATCATTGAGTATTAACCCTAAAGAATGGAGTGAAAAGAACTTACCTAAACAAACTACAGCAGAAAATAAAAACATCGCATCTCAACTTCGGAAGTTGAAAGATTTTGTTTTGGATGAAGTTAATGTTTCAAATTCAAAAGGTATCGAGATTGAGGGTAAATGGTTACAACATATAATAGATTTACATTTTAATCGTATTGAGGTTAAAGAATTAGATTACTTGGTAGAGTATGGGGACTATTTTATAAAGAATTTAAAATATAAGACTAATGACAAAACCAAACAATTAGGTGTTTCAAAATCAACTGAAAAGAAGTACAGAACCATAGTAAACAAACTACAATCTTTCGATAGGTATAAAAAAAGAAAAACTAAGTTAATTGATGTAAACCTCAAATTTAGAATTGAATTAATTGAGTATTTCAATGAGGTTGATAAGTTAAGTGATAATACAATAGGTCGTTACCTGAAGTTTGTAAAAAGTATTTGTTTAGATGCAGAAAAAAATGGTTTTAGAGTAAGTAGCCAACTAAAAGACTTTATGGGTTTTTCTATTGACGCACCTAAAGTAATTTTAAATTTTGATGAGTTAGAACAAATTAAACAAACCAAGTTTGTAAGTGAAAATCATAACATTGCAAAAGACTGGTTAATCATTGGATGCTTTACGGGGCAAAGGGTTTCAGATTTGTTAAGAATGAATAAAAACTTTATTCAGATACTACAAGGATATGAGTTTATTGTAATCACTCAACAAAAGACAAAAAAGACAGTTCAAATACCAATACACTATGAGGTTAAAGAAATCCTAAATAAAAGAAATGGGGATTTTCCTCCTTTATTTACTACTAACATAGATAGTAATAAAGCAATGTTTAATCGTTATTTAAAGCAACTTTGTAAGATTTCTAATATAGATACATTGGTAAAAGGCAATAAGTTCGATGAGGGTACTAAAAGATATATTACTGGCATATATCCAAAGCACGAATTAGTTTCATCTCATATTTGTAGACGTTCTTTTGCATCAAATCATTATGCAACTGAATTGTATCCTACTCCTTTGTTAATGAATATAACAGCCCATAAGACCGAAAAAATGTTTTTAACCTACATTGGTAAACAACCTATTGATTATAGTCTACAAATTGCTAAAACATGGGCGAAACTCGAAAAGAAAAGAGTTAATAAACCTCAACTAAATGTGTTAAAAAAAGCATCAAATCAATAATTTAAAAAGTTAAAAATTGGCTGATAAAGAGTTTATTAGGAAAAATTTAATTGATTATCAATTGATCGAATTTATTAGAACACTTACAAAGCACGATATTGACTTGCTTAATTCTCAAATCAAAGAAGATGATTATTTAAGTGGATTATCTTTAGATGATAGATTAGAATATTTTGAAATTGAATATAAAAAAATATTTGATAAAGAAAAATCAAGAGATTGGCAAAATTTTAATGGTTTGAGTTTAAATGAAAAAATTGCTTTGAGAGCATTTAAAAATGTAATGAATCAAAGACATAATAAAAGTGTTTATACAAGAACTGCTGAGATGTACAACAGGTCATTAGATTTTAAAAATGCTTTACTAATTTTACTTGAGGATGAAGAAAGGTATTTTAGAGAGTTGGCAGAAAGTTGTAATAAAGATGAAGTAGAAACGTCCTTATCTGATTATATTGTCTTTGAAGAGGGGCAATTTGATAGATTAGAGAAGATTGCTTTAAATGTATCAACATCTATTTTAGAACAATTTGAGGAAGATTACAAAGAAATTGAATTCTTACAAGGGAAACAAAGGGAATTAAGAATTTTAGATTTTAAAAAAGAATTATTTGAGCAAATCATTAAAACTAATTGCCTTTATATTTTAAACGAACATTATGGACAGGTTTACGAGAAAGAAATGAGAAAATTTTTAAGTATATGCTAATTCTAAAAAAATAAGGATAAAAGTAGAGACTGATTGAGAATCTATCTTAAAAGCGGACGAGTTGATGCCCTTGATAAAACAAGTCCTTACTCTGTAACGTCCGAAACGAATTCCGCTGATGCAAAATTAAAAATAAATTTAAGAAACTAAAATAGAAAGGTTATTATGATTGATGGATGTAAAAATTCCTTTCCCTTTGCGTCCAAAACTATGCCTGACAATACCTAAAATAAATAAAAAATATGTACACAAAAGAAAACTTAAAAATTTTAGAAGAACACCTTCAATTTAAAATTCAAGAAAACGATAAAAAAATAAACACTTTAATAGGTAGTTTATCTCCAGAAGAGAAAGAAATGGTCTTGAATAAATTGAAAAATTGACAGTTCTTAATATATCTTAAAATGGCAACGCAAAATGACTTAGTTTTTAATATCAATGATTTTAAGTTTATCAACAGTAATCAAAATAATGAACTTCATAATCAAATCACTTTCAAGTTTATAAAAAACGTTTTAAAAGATGATAACGATTATTTAAGAAAAGTTTATTTAATAACTTATGCAGTTTTTGAAATTACCAAAAAAGAACTTTTGATAAACACTTTAAAATTATTTTCTAACATAAATTTTAAAGAAATAAGTGATATAATTGATAAGAAAATAAGTTATCAAATAACATCAAACCAAAAATTTTATACCAAAGAAAACTTTGTAAGAATTTATAGTATGGTTTTATCTGTTTTTTTGAGAAGGGAAGTTTTAATACTTGCTAAAATAGATAATAGATTAGTATCGGATTTTCATTTTGAAATTAATAATTACGAAATCACTTTTAATGACTTATTCAACATAGAAGATAAATTAATTCTTCATTTCAACTTAAATTTCAACCACTTCTTAAATGATTTAGAGGTAAAGCAATACTTAAATTTTTTATATGATGAGTTCTTAATAAAGCAAAATCCAAAGATTGATATTTATTCCAATTATGTTGAGAAAAAAATAAGTCAAAGAATAAATGACCAAGATATTCTAAAAGAAAAAAGCAAGCATATATTTAGTGATTTAGGCTTTAATATATTTATGAAATGGAAAGAAATTAATGAAGATGAAGTTATAAAAAAATATAGTTTCATATTTCAAAAACTTAATCAAGAAAACTTATTAAGAGATACTAAGTTTAAAAGCCATATTTTATGGTTAGATACTAATAATATCATATCTGAAAATGAAGTAAATGATATAAAAGTTCAAAATTATTGGACTTCCCCAAAAAATATATTACAAGGTCATACGAGAAATGATTTATATAAATTTATAAAAAAACAATTTTCCGAAAATCGGTAAAATTCATACAAAAATCGGAATTGAATGTAATGCAATTTTGTTGACATATTAATTTTAAAATATTTCAGCAATGGCACAAATTCAATTTGTACAAACTTCACCAGAAGAAAACCGCAAACCTTTATTAGACTATATTGATAAGAAGTTTGAGGATTTTAAAGAACACTTTGAACCCAAAACACCAAACCAGTATTTAACTCGTCAAGAAGTTTCAAACCTATTATCTGTGGACTTGTCAACGGTTCATAATTGGAGCAAACGCAAAATATTGAAACCTAAACAAATTGGTGGGCGTGTTTTGTATTTACGTTCAGAGGTAGAGGATGCAATTATCGAACTTAAAAAGTAGAGGTAATGGCAACGCCTACACCAGTGAAATACCAGTTCAAGGCAACCAGGTATTTTAAAACTACTACTCATTATGAATTAGTAAACATTCCAAATGCTCTTCATGTTACTGAAAAAATCAATATTTCTGAAAGCAGAGATTTTGCAAAGTCAAAACCTGATTATTGGGTAAAAGAACGCAAAAATAACAAATGGGTAAAACCAAGTCTTACAGGATTATTCAAAACGCACAAAGAGCATTTTTTTTGGGGATGTAGAGGTCGTTATCAAGATTTGATACTGTTTGTATTTAAAAACAACAGAGAAGATTTAACACTCTACTATTTCAAAGATTTCTTTACTCGCCATTTAAAACCAATTATTGACGAATTAGAATAAAAAAAGAGGATGTTCAAAGTCCTCTTTTTATTGTTCAAAGTTTGGGTATTTGTGGCAACGCATACCCTTATGCAAATATACAAAGATTGATTTGATAGACGGAGTTAAAATATCGGTTTTAGATGCTAACATTAATCAGTTAGAAAGTAAACTTATTTTTTATAGGCAAATTTCAGAAGATACTGGACTTTATAAAAACTATAAGGTTGCTGAATATCATTTTTGTAAGATAAGAATTTATGATAGTGGTACTGTTTTGTTTATTGGCAGTATTCATAAACTTTGGAATTCTTTACACAATGTTTTAGCACCAAATTATAAAAAAACTAAAAACTACAAGGGTTACAATGGCAACTTATTTACTTTAAAAGATATTATCGAGGTTAGACATCATTTAAAAAAGTTGTTTGAATGTACTTCTGATAAAATGATATTTCAAAACATTGAATTTGGTATCAATACAACACCGAATTTTAACCCTCAATTATTTATTATTGGTTTGTTATATCTAACTACCAAAAGTTTTGAGTTTAGATTTGATAATAATTTTGCACAAGTAATATATCAACGATATAGGGTTAAGATTTATAATAAGTCCAATCAATATGGAATTATTGAAAAAACGTTAAGGATTGAAACCCAAATCAAAAAAAGTGAGGAGTATAAGTATAAAAAATTGGATATAATAAACATTAATTCTTTTGCTGATATTAATGTATCAACCTTAAATAATGCAAAAGGATTGCTTTTAAGACATTTCAATAGAGTTATTTACTTTGATTATACAATAAGAGAAAATGAATTCACTAAAACCATTAAAACAACTCTTTTAAAATACAAAAACCCCCAATATTGGTTTCAGTTTAAAACCAAATCAAATAAACGTGACCATAAGAAAAAATTACAAAAGTATATCTCTAATCATTCTGATAATTTAAAAGAGCAAATTATTAGTAATATTCTTAAAAAATTTGAGTTAATAATAGCAGAAAGACCTCAAATCAAAAACAAAAAAACTGCACCTTTTAACCAACTTTTTAATACTAAAAAAACTGCACTTTCTAACCATTCAAGTAAAGGGTTAAAAGGTGCAAATAAACCATATAAAAAATGTAGGGTTACAGCAGTTGATATTTCAATGCAAAAAGAAGATAGTATTTTACTCTCTCATACTGGTTTAAGATACTACTTTGAAAATGATAAATTGATTTTTCTAATAATTAAAAATAAATACCTATCCAAAAAATGGCTATATAATGGTTTTGAAACTCAAATAAAAGAACTGGCTCATAACATCAGAAATAAACATTCTAACTGCAAAAGAAGTCAAGACGATAATAATAACCCCTCACAAACAAGATTATTTTAACTTGCTGCAAATAAGTCAGAACTAGAATTCTCACAATGGTTTTAGGCTTTGCGAAATTTCAAACCAATAAATTTTATCTTTATATTTGATTTATGAAAAATTTAAAAACATTTTTAACATTAGTATTTTTAGTAGTCCTATATTCTTGTGATGATCTACCAAATCAAGAAGAATATGAGAAAATTTACTTTAAAATGCCAATAAAAGAATTTTTAAAAAATCATCCAAAGGCAAAAATTGAGTTTAGAAAAAATAATTTAACTCTAGAGATATATTCTATCGTTTACAAAGGAAAAGACAAACCCAGTTACAGGGGATTTTATTATTTTTATAAATCAAAATTATCCTACACGGACAGAGGTACTTCAGCAAAAAAAGATTATAAAATAAATCTAGATTAAATACCTAACATCAAATCAATATTTCGCCTATATTCAAATGCCTTTAGATTATAATATTTAACTCGTTTTTTGTAATCTTCGATTTGTAAACGAACACTTGGGACACAATTAATTAAATAATTGCCTTGTGTCTGAATATACTACCTATTAGTTTATAAATTAGTTATATGAATATCTTTGATACTCTACCTATATAAATCTAATTATATATTGAAAAAGAAACTAAAATATTTTAGGGTATGGGGTCTATTCTTTATTTAAAATTTAGATATTTTGAGTTTTTTTATTGATTTTATCCATTAGGCTAATTTGCCTACTGGTTTTTTGAAGAAATTAATTAGTCTTATTAAAATTTTTAGAAGTTACTTTAACAATTAAAAATCATAAATTTTAAAAGGTAAAACATAACTGCGTTCTTATCATTTTTATTCCTTCAACTTTACGTCCTTCCACGCTTAAGAACCCGAATATTTTCCATTTATAAAGTTAAAAAAATTAAGTTTTTATTATATGTTGACTAATGGTTGACTAGTGAAAACCTCAACAAATTGATTAGCAATAAGTTGAGGTTTAATAAAGTGGAGACGCCGAGAATCGAACTCGGGTCCAAACAAGCAACAAATTAGCTTTCTACATACTTAGTTCTTACTTAATTTTCGATCTAAAGCTGATTAAGAACAATCCACTTTAAACTTAACTTCTTTAGTTTCGGAAACTTAACGAAGTACTAAATTTCCTATGTTTACTTTTACGATGCCCAAAAGTGAAACGCCGTAAACCAAGGCTTTTCGTGGACATAAAGCTTGCGCACCTTGTGCGCCGAGGCTAATTCTACTATAATTCGAATTATGCAGCTAAAGCGTAGTTATCTTCGCCGTTTATAAAGTTGAAATTAGGTTTAACGAGTGTTATTTCATAACTCGATATGCTTACAAATTCACTGACCTTGCTGTCAAAACCAGTCGTCCCCAATATGTCAAAGATGCAATTTCTTTGGGCGTTACTTTGCTTAAAAAGCATTTTAAACTAAAGTCAGGCTTTCGCTACTCGTTTTTTATTCCATTACATTTCATAAAAGAACTCAAACACATCGCTCAATCCTTAACGCGGAATGCAAAAGTATAAAAATTACAGTTGTCTATCCTTTAAAATTCTAATATCTTAGAGCAAATTTTATACCATAGTAGATTATGAAATTCGGAATCATAAAAGAGCGTAAAAATCCACCTGACAGAAGAGTCGTTTTTTCTCCCTCAAAATTGCAAGAGTTTAAAAATCAATATCCTACAGCAACGATAAAAGTGGAACGTTCTGATATTCGTGTTTTTTCGGATACAGAATATAAAAATGCCGGAATAGAAGTTACTGAAGATATGTCAGATTGCGATGTGTTATTTGGTGTCAAAGAAGTACCTAAGGATGCTTTAATCCCGAATAAAAAGTATTTTTTCTTTAGTCATACTATTAAAAAGCAACCTTACAATAGAGATTTACTCAATGCGATTCTAGATAAGAATATCGAATTGTACGATCACGAAACCATTGTAAAAGAGAACGGAATGCGTTTAATTGGTTTTGGACGTTATGCAGGAATTGTAGGGGCTTACAACGGATTTAGAGCAGTTGGTTTAAAAAATGAATCTTTTAGTTTACCGAAAGCAGAAACGTTAGACTGTCAAAAAGAATTGATTAATGAATTGAATAAAATTGATTTACCAAAAGGATTTAAAATTCTGTTAACAGGAAATGGAAAAGTAGCCTATGGAGCCAAGGAAATGTTGGATGCAATGAACATCAAACAAATTTCTGTAGATGATTATTTATCAAAAACTTTTAATGAAGTAGTGTATTGTTTGGCAGATGTTTTAGACTATAATAAGCGTAAAGACGAACAAATAATCAATAACCAAGATTTTTATAACAATCCACAGGAATATGAGTCCAATTTTATGCGCTTTGCAAAAGTAACCGACTTTTTTATAGCGGGTCATTTTTTTGGTGATGGTTCTCCTTATTTATTTACTAGAGAAGATGCAAAACATTCTGAGTTTCAAATCAAATTTGTGGCAGACATTTCTTGTGATATTGATGGGCCAGTAGCATCAACAATCAGACCATCAACTATTGCAGATCCAATTTATGGTTACAACCCGCAAACAGAATCTGAAGTTGACTATAAAAGTAAAGATGCCATTGTTGTTATGGCAGTAGACAATTTACCTTGTGAATTGCCCAAAGATGCTAGCGAAGGTTTTGGAGAAATGTTTTTACAGAATGTGATTCCTGCTTTTTTTAATAACGACAAAGATGGAGTTTTAGCACGAGCAAAAATGACTGAAAACGGAAAACTAACCAAACGTTTCTCGTACTTGCAAGATTACGTAGATGGAAAAGAATAGTATTGTTAGTTGTTAGTTGTTAGTTGTTAGTTGTTAGTTGTTAGTTGTTAGTTGTTAGTTGTTAGTTGTTAGTGTCACCTTGAGCGCAGGCGAAAGGTCTCTTTTTTAAAATGGAAAAAAATCAACAATATCTTATCGATTTATCAAAAATGAAAATGCCTTTTGGGAAATATAAAGGCAGATTTCTAATTGATTTGCCAGAGCATTATGTGGTTTGGTATCATAATAAAGGTTTTCCAAAAGGGAAACTAGGACAACAATTAGAACTCGTTTATGAACTTAAATTAAATGGTTTAGAAGATATTGTTAGAGAGATTAGGAAACGTTATTAGTGTTTCTTCTTTCTACAATATAAACTAGTGTCAACCCTACTAAATACGCTATTAAATCTCCTATACTAAATGAGGTGCCTAAAATAATTCTTAGATATTTTTCCATTTTTTCAGGATATAAGTTTTGAAAATTGGTTAATTGTAAAAACTCAATAATAAAAGAAATTATGAAGACAATTAATAAAGTTTTATTTGTAGAAATACTTATAAAACTTTTTATCAAACAGTATAAAAATATGGTTGCTAAGACATCACCAATGGTATGACGTATAAAACCTGTTGCATATTTTGCAATTACTATTTCTATTATAAAAATCAGTATAAAACCGATAAAGTATATTTTGTTGAATTGTATCATTATAATTTTTTTTAAAAGAGCAAAAACCTCATTTATAAATGGAGTAGAGGTTTTGCTCAAATCAACTTACCAATTTCTAACTATTTTCCCAATTAGTTTTTCCTTTTTCAGATGTTGGTGTTTTACAAATCCATATCCAACTTTGCATCAAAGTAAAAAATGCAGTTATATAAAAAGCGGAGATAACCTTGTCAAAATTTGAAAGTATTATGAAAAAAAATGAGATACCAAAAATAATTATAGAATAATATGGAAAATATTTATGAAACATTTCACTTGAATTTAAATCTTTTGTGTCAAAGAAAAGTATAGGCACAATTGTAAACAAAATGAACAAAGAACACACAATAAATATAGGGATGTAAGAAAAAATAATGATTGCAACCATAAAAGAATCATTCATAGATACTTCTGATAAAATTATAGTCCAAAATAAGACTGTTGCCATAAAAGAAGCCTTTAATAAAATTGGCATTATTCTGCTTGTCGAGTTCATTTTTTTATCTTTAGGTTATCATATATTGTTTCTTGCCAAGAATTACTTTTTAGAAGACATAAATAATCGTGGTGTTTTTCATCAATTTTATACTTGACTGTTTTGTTTATGTTATTTTTTTCTGAATAATCTTTCAATAAAAAAGTATTATTATACGATAGGTTTATTAAATAATCTATGTCTACTTGTGCTGCATTATTTATGTTATAAAATGTAATTATTTTATCCCAATTTACAGTAGAGGAAAGGATTATAATAGTAAATGCTATTTGAGTATTTTTTCTAAATAAAAACCATAAGTTTTTAATTTTTGACACTTTAATAAAAGTTGTCACTAATCCAACTGAAGTAGCTGTTAAAAAGAATAAAACACCAATTCTTTTATAAGTTAATCCAAAAGAAATAACATATTCTAAATTAATGATAAAAGTAATTACAACAATAATTAGGTTTAATAATATCCAACCATAGGTTAATTTTTTTAAATCTTTATTATTATCTAAAAAATTTAAATTTCCTCTAAAGAAATATAGGATAACAATAATCGCAAGTATATTAGACATTATTAATGCATTAACTCCACTATGAACTTGTTTTGAAAGTTCAGGAGCAAGCATATTGTGTATTTCTAGTAAATGCATCACATAAGTTACTATAAAGAAAGTAATAAGTAAGTTTAATAGAAACATAATAACAACACCTAATTGTTTTTCTTCTTTTAATTTTTTTGAAGAAAAATCTTTTAAATTATTTTTAGTTAGAATGTTACCTTGGTTTAGGTCATTTTTAGTAATTGGTTCAATTTGAATTGGATTGATAATATTGTTAAACAAATAATATCCTAAACATGTAAAAAGTATCCAATGAAAATTAATAAAGTTAAAATCTATTTTAGAGATCAATTCATCAAACATTGGATTTCCTTTTCTATATAAAGAGATAAAAACAAGAATTAGCACGGTTGGAATTCCAATGATTTTTATCCAATAAGCATAATTAATTTTCTCTTTTTTTACATTTTCAATTTCAGAATTCAAATTGTCATAGTATTTTGAGAAGAATGAGACTATGGTTGTGTAAATTCCGTTTACCCATTTTATATAAATAGATGATTGATGTTCTGATATACTACCAATTAAAGTAAAAAATGCAAGAATGTTTGCAATTATTGTTAAATCTGATTTATAAAAGAAAATGGTAACACCTGTAATTAAATAGCACATAGCTTTGAGAAATGTGTCACTTTTTTTGAATTTTTCTCTATTAGTTATTGCCAAAACCAAAATTGTAAAAATTGTAAAGAGACCTAAATTTAAACCAATATTTTGTTTATAAAATAGGGTGCTAAATAAAAGTGCGCTGGATAATGTTGTTATAGTTTTCATTTTGATCATTTTAAAAGAACTTTGAAATACAAAGTTATTAGTTAAAAAAAAAGTTATTTGTTTTTAATTAATTTTTCGAGAGCATTAATATGTTTTTTAAACTCTTGCTTTCCAAGGGTTGTAGCTAAATATTTTGTGTTTGGTTTTCTACCAATAAATTGCTTTTCAACTTTTATAAAATCAACCTTTTCTAAAGCTTTTGTATGGCTAGCCAAATTACCATCAGTTGCGCCTAATAATTCTTTTAATGTATTAAAATCAGCATAATCATTTACCATTAAGATAGACATAATACCTAGCCGAATTCTATGGTCGAAAGCTTTATTAATATTTAGGATAATATTTTTCAAATGATAATTTTTGGTTTACAAAAGTATCTTATTTTCTATCATATTTATAATGCATAACTGCACCATAAACAATATGCATAATTCCAAAGCCTATTACCCAGAACCAGAAACCATAACCAGGAAAAATAGCACAAATTAAACCCAAAACTATTTGAGTATAACCTAAATATTTTACATCTCCTAAAGTGTATTTTGAAGCATTTAATAAGGCCAAACCATAAAATAATAACATTAATGCACCAGTTTGCCCATAACGTTGTTGATTTAGTATAATTAAGATGTAAATTCCTCCAGCTAATAATGGAACAATAAAATGGAATAATAATCTTCTAGTTAAAGCATCCCATATTTTCTCATTGTTTTTTTTTGCTTTTTTTGTAGTTAAAAAAATAGCTGTCCCTATGCTTAAAATGCCAACAATTAATAAATCTATTACTACGAAGTTAAAGATTTCACTATCAATTACGATGTATTCATTTCCACTTAATGAAAAGAACCAATGTGCAAATAAAGCACCAATTAATGCATAAACTCCTGCAAAAATACCAGATAAACCACTTAATGAAATAAACTTTGAGGATTTATTCATTAAATTTTTAATCTCTGATATGTCTTTTAAATAATCTTCTGAACTCATTTTTAAAGAACTTTGAAATACAAAGTAAATAATAAATTTTCAATTGTACAATAAAAGTTAAAATTATTTTACAACAACTCCATAAGTAATATGAGCGACTCCAAGAATAGAAAGAGAAGAATACCAATAACTAGGAATTAAAATACACATCAAAGCTAATAGCAAGCATAGTCCTGATAAAACAAGAAGTTGTTTTCGTTCTTTATTTTTGAATACAAACAGTAAAATTCCATAAAGAACTAGAAAAGTAGGAGTGAGGTAATCAATAAAACCTTGATTTTTTATGATAACCAATACTATAAGCATTATTACAAATCCAATAAAATACTTAAAAAAAGCAGTTATGGTTTTTCCATTCCAAAGTTTATATTGAAACCTTTTAGAATTTCTTCTTCCTGCAAAAAATAAAGCTAAAGAAGAAAATAGAAAAACAAATAAAGCAATTCCAATAACTAAGAACTCAATGATTTCTACAGACATCATTCCAGCTGGATTGTCATCAATTAGAAAGCCATCTAACAAGGTTTTTATAACATAACTACCTAATAAAAAATATACTCCAATAAGAATACTGGTAAATCCTTTTAAAGAAAAATTTATTTGAAAATTATCGTGCATACATCTATTTTTTTATCTTTCGCTAAGATACCAAAAATATGAAGCCAGCAGAAGAATACATTTTAAATCAACCAGAACCGTTTAAATCTATTTTATTGCATTTACAGATTTTAATAGAAGGTGCTTTCCCTGAAGTTGATTTACAATTTAAATGGAAAATTCCTTTTTATTATTTGAATGATAGACCGTTTTGTTATTTAAATCCATCAAAAAAGAAAGGCTATGTAGATGTAGTTTTTTGGGTTTCTGCGCATCTTACAAAGTATAATGAATTCTTAATTTCTGAAAATAGAAAAGTGGTAAAATCTTTACGTTATTTTAAGTTAGAAGATATTAATGAAGAAGTGTTGTTAACAGTTTTAGATGAAGCGCATCAGCTAAAAGACAAAGGTTTTTATAAGAGGAAATAGAATTCTGTCAATTCGAGTGAATTTTACTGATGAAAGAAGTAAAATTTGTATCGAGAATAAGAATTTAATTAAGATTATTTAATTAGTTCTCGATACAATTTAGTGTTCCTCAAAATCACTCGAACTGACATTCTAACACCTAGTTTATTTCGTCTTAAACTGTAAAGCAGCTTCTTTATTGATAAATAGATTCAAGTAAGAGTTTTTAGGAGCGTTTTTAAAGGTTAAAGTTGATGTTTTTCCTTCTACTAAAACAGCAGGTTTTTGAGCATATTTTTGCCCTCGAAAAGTATAGAAAATTGGAGAATTGGTATCTAAATTCTTAAATTTTAATTTGATTTCTTTGGATGAATTTATGGTCAGAATCCCTTTTTTTGGTGATACTAATTCTACTTTAGAACTTAAAAACGTATGCCCATAAATCGGTTGATTGTAAAATTCTTCTATACTCATTCTGCCAAAACGTAAAACCCAAATGGTGTCTTTAGGATAATGTGTTTTAAATATTTTTTCTTTTGGAATGTTGTAAAAATAATTGTCGAATTTTTTTACCCAGCGCCCATTATATTCATAACCTGCTGCCCAAGTAGCATCTAAAATCATCCATTTTTGGTTTAACTTTACAGCGTTCCAAGCGTGATTTGTTGTGTTCTCGGGTTTCCCAATTTCTTGAGGTACATTTCTTACATTTCCTTTGATAACTTCTGCTTCAATGCCTAACAAATCACAAACTTTTTTAAAGGCTTGTGCATATTCTTCACAAACCCCAAATTTAGTTTTAAAAGCATCTGCAACTAATTTATCTTTAAGCGCTTGTAATTTTTGTTGTTTTTCTTCTTCTGTGGTATATCTAAAATTATAACTTCTTTGAGTAGGATTGTAGTATTCTTTTAAATTGTAACGAATATTGTTTGCCAACCAATAAAAAGCGGCTCTTGCTTTATTTTCATTTGTAGTAAAATCTTTTTTAATCTGATTTGATAAAGCTTCTACTGTTGAAAATTTTGGGTAGGATGCAACCAATTCATCAACTTTTGAAAAATCTTGACTTTGAGTTGAAATTGAAAATAGTAGAAGAAAAAATAAAAGTTGTTTCATCATTTAAAAGGTTAACAACTTTATGGGACAAAAATTGTGCCTATTTATTTTTTTAAAACCTGAAAGGTGTTTGTATTTTATTCAACTGAGTAAGTGCGTTAAGGATTGAGCGGTTTGTTTGAGCTCTTTTTTCTTTTTCAGAAAAAAAGCGAGTAGAGAAAGCCTGTTAAAACGCCCAAATAAAAATAAGTTTTTATAAACTATTTACAGTTTTTCGAATGGCAACTAAATTAGTTAGTAAACTTTCTAAGTTATCTAAATGCAACATATTAGCGCCATCAGATTTTGCATTTGCAGGGTCAAAATGGGTTTCTATAAATAATCCATCAACATTATTAACAACACCTGCTCTTGCAATTGTTTCAATCATTTCTGGTCTTCCACCAGTAACTCCTGCAGTTTGATTGGGTTGCTGCAAAGAATGTGTAACATCTAAAACAGTAGGAGCAAATTCGCGCATTTCTGGAATTCCTCTAAAATCTACAATCATATCTTGGTAGCCAAACATTGTTCCTCTGTCTGTGATCCATGCTTTTTCAGAACCCGCATCTTTTACTTTTTGAACTGCGTGTTTCATTGCAGCAGGACTCATAAATTGTCCTTTTTTTAAGTTAACTACTTTCCCAGTTTTTGCAGCAGCAACTACCAAATCTGTTTGTCTTACTAAAAAAGCAGGAATCTGTAAAACATCTACATATTCCGCAGCTTTAGCAGCATCAGAAACTTCGTGAATATCAGTTACAGTGGGTACTCCAAAAGTTTGTGAAACTTTTTGTAAGATTTTTAAGGCTTTTTCATCTCCAATTCCGGTAAAACTGTCAATTCTACTTCTGTTTGCCTTTTTAAAACTTCCTTTAAATATATACGGAATTTGTAATTTATCAGTAATAGAAATTACTTTTTCGGCAATTCGCATTGCCATACCCTCACCTTCTATGGCACAAGGACCCGCAAGTAAGAAAAAGTTATTAGAATTTGTATATTTTATATTGGGAATTTTAGATAAAATCATTTGTAAATATTTTAGACAAAAATAAGGATTTAAATTCGGTATATTTATGCTTTAAATTTCTTAAAATCATGAAAAAAATATTTTACACCTTATTTGTATTTGTCTTTTTAGTCAGCAGTTGTAAAGTTACCCAAAAAGCCAATGATGGAAAAAAAGGCAAAGACGGAGTTACTTTTTCAAAAAGTAAAAAAAATATACAAGCAAAAAAGGATTTTTTTATAGACTCTTTAATTGTAAAAAAACATCTGTACACATTAGCTTCTGATAATATGGAAGGTAGAAAAGCAGGAACACCAGGTATTGAAAAAGCAGCAAAATATATTGAAAACGAGTTTAAGAGAATCGGGCTAACAACTTTTGAGAATTTAGATTCCTATAGACAAACGTTTACATTTACCAATAGAAGAAGTAAAAAGAAAATAACTAGCGCTAATATTATTGGAGTTTTACAAGGCAGAAGTAAAAAGGATGAATATGTAATAATATCTGCACATTATGACCATTTGGGAATAAGAGAAAAAGGAGAAGATAAAATTTTTAATGGTGCAAATGATGATGCTTCGGGGGTAACAGGCGTTTTAGCTTTGGCAGAATATTTTAAAAAAGTTGGTAACGAAAGAACAATTGTTTTTGTGGCTTTTACTGCTGAAGAAATGGGATTAATTGGTTCTACTCACTTTGGGAAAGGAATTGATGCTAGTAAATTTGTGGCAGGGATCAATTTAGAAATGATTGGAAAAATACCAAGTTTTGGTAAAAATACAGCTTGGTTAACAGGCTTTGAAAGATCTGATTTCGGAAAAATTGTACAGAAAAATTTAAAAGGTTCTGGTTATCAATTATTTCCTGATCCTTACAAGAATTTTAACTTATTTTTTAGGTCTGATAATGCTTCTTTAGCACGTTTAGGAGTGCCTTCACACACATTTTCTACGACAGCAATAGATAAAGATAAAGATTATCATAAAGTTACAGATGAAGCAGAAACTTTAAATATGACAATTATTACCCAAACGATTCAAGCTGTTGCAAAAGGAACAGAAAGTATTATTAGCGGAAAAGATACGCCAACAAGAGTTGTTCTTGAAGAGAAGTAGGGAGTTTGAAGTTTGAAGTTTGAAGTTTGAAGATGGATGTTAGAAGGGTGGAGTTGAAAAGCGTATAAAAAATCTAAAAGCGTATATCAGAAATGGCTTATAATGAATTTTTAGCAGACAGAGTATCCATGTTTTTTAAAGATAAAAATGTGAATTTTTTTGAGAAGAAAATGTTTGGAGGTTTGTGTTTTATGGTTGATGAAAAAATGTGTGTAGGTATTGTTAAAGATGAATTAATGGCTAGAATCAACCCAGATATTTATGAGGAATCTTTGCTAAAAGAGGGTTGTAATAAAATGAATTTTACTGGAAGACCAATGAAAGGCTATGTTTTTCTTACAGATGAGACTATAGACTTAGATGAAGATTTACATTATTGGTTGCAATTAGCTTTGGATTTTAATCCATTAGCAAAAGCGAGTAAAAAAAGAAAATCCTCTTAATAATTCATTTAGAGGATTTTAAATTTCTATTCTAATTGAATCTAGAACTGATATCTTATTGATAAAGCTACATCAGAATTTAAACCATCTAAACCACCAGCAACACCAATTTCAGGTCTGTAATCTATAGAAAGTAAAATTGGAGCCTCAAAATTATACTCAATTCCTATAACACCAGAAGCGTAAATTCCAGTTCCGCCAGCAGAAACGATTCCTCCACCAGCACCTGCATACCAATTGAATTTATCTTCTAAATTCCAAACCCATTGATATAAACCTGTTGCTTTAAAGTTTGCAAATTCGTTAGCCAAACCTAAATCAATTTCTAAACGATTATTACTCCCTAGAGCTTTTTGATAAGAGATTTCTCCTCCAACACCATTTCCACCTCCAAAACGAAGTCCTATTGCGTTTTCAGAAATGTCTTGTGCATTCATTGATAATGTTGCTGTAAAAATTAAACTAAATACTAAAAATACTTTTTTCATAATTGTTTGATTTTATTTTAAATTCAGAACAAATGTAGCAAATTGGATGTTTCTTTTTAACAGATAAAAGGTTAAAAATTATCTTAAAAACTAATCCTTTATTTGTAATCGAACTCCTTCTGAATGACTACTAAATTCAGGTGCATACATAGATTGAATGGTTGTAATTCCGTTGCTAAAATCACCAGCATTGTTAACTCTTACATCGTATTCAAAAACATAAATACCTTTTGGTAATCTGTCAAAAAAGAAGTTGGTTGCTGCATCTTTTGTACTTTCATAATACCCTAAATTGTCTTGCCATTTGTATTGAGATAAGACATTAATTGGCTCAACTCCAGAAGCTCTCATATCTTTCATATGGATGAATTCCATAGTTCTATCTGAACGCAACTCGATTCTAACAGTAATTAAATCCCCCACTTTTACTATGCTGTTTTTCGTAATTTCTTGCAATTCTTTACCTGTATCAGAATTTACTTTTAAGAATAATTTTTTGTCTAATTTTAGTGGAGTTTCTGCAGATGTAATTTTGTCTAAATCTTCAAAATATTGCCAATATAATCCGCCCCAAGCAATACCATTTCCTTTTTTGGTGATGGTAACACCTGCCATTTCTTTTTTGATATCAGTTTTATTCCACGATGTTTTAAAATATCCTGTTCCTGCTTCCACTTTAACATTTTTCATTTCTGAAGGATTTATTTTCTGATTCCCTAATTGAATATCTACCATTTCTGTAACCGATATCCAATCACTTCCATTCAATAACAAAGCATATACTGCTTCTGTGGTTGCTTTTGTGGTTTTCCAACGGTTCGTTTGCTTGTTTTTTAATAGCCAAACTTTTAAGTTGTCTATAGTTTTTGTGTCATTTTCAATCTCTGAAAAAGTTTCAATTAGTAATGCTTGAGTTTCTACAGGCGCTTGATAATACCAATAGCCAGCAGTATTACTTTTCCAATACATTCCCATTTCATCAGAAGTAATACTATTCTCTTTTAAAGATTTTACAATTTTGTTTGCAGTTTGTTTTTTATCACCTCTAAATAATGACAATGCAATTTGTCCTTTTGCATACAAATTGTAATCATTCCAATATTTTTCAGTCTGATTTTGATAATAATTCACAGCACTTTTTGCATCATTATTCATTGTAATTTCATTATAAAAACTACGCATATATAAATACTGAATGGTAAAATAACTCAAATTGTTTTTAGCTAAATAGTCTCTGTAGGCTTTTTCACCTTTTTTCTCGGTTTTAGCTTGTTCTTTGATTTCTGATGCTCTTTCTAACAATTTATTGTATTGAGCTATCAGTTCATTATCCAAAAACTGAACAGATTTTTTAATCATTTTTTGAGTTGATTTGTCAAAATTAGTCACACCTAATTTTTGTAAATGACCAAAACCAGTGGCAATATGTTGAGTGATAAATCGACTTGGATATCTACCACCTTTAAACCAAGGAAATCCACCAGAATTCATTTGAATATCTTTTAACTTGTTGATGGCTTTTTCTTGCATATTTGCCATTTTTGTTAAATCGAACAATAAAGCAATTCGCTTCTTTTGTTCCGTTTCAGACTGAGCATCACGTAACCAAGGTGTTTCTTGAATTATCAATGATTTTAATTCTTGATTTTTTTCTAAGTTAGATAATAAGGCATCAGAAGATTTCCAAGCATTAAATACTTCTTGAATCTTCGGATTTGAATTCGCCACAAAACTCGCCAATGTATTTGCATAAAATCTAGAGAAGGTTTGTTCTGCACATTCATAAGGGTATTCCATTAAATAGGGTAAAGACTGAATAGCATACCAAACAGGATTGGAAGTCATTTCTAAAGTCAACTTATGATTTTTTAAAGTTGATGAAGTATTATTTTTTAGTTTTTCTAATGTAAACGTTTTGGTTTGATTAGAGCGAATCCACATTGACATTGTCTCAGTAACCAACATTCTATTGGTTAAAACAGGTAAAACATTTTGCTCGCCATCAGAAAAATCTCCGGCTTTTGCTACAATTTTATATTGAACTGCTTGTACCGTTTCTGGAATGGATAAACGCCAAGAAACATTGGTGTTTCCGTCTTTATCAACGGTAAAGTTTTTGTTTGAGTTTGTGTTTTCTAAATCGATATTAATTTCTTTGTTAGAAATAGCGTCAGTAAGAATTAATTTAGCAACTCCATTTAAAGAATTGTTTGTTAAGTTGGTAATTTTTGCAGACAAAGTAATTTTATCACCTTCTCTTAAAAACCTAGGAGCGTTAGGAACAACCATTAATTCTTTTTGGGTAACAGTTGTTAAGGTTTTCGTCGCAGATTTTAAATCGGTTGTATGTGCTAACAATTGCAATTTCCAACGTGTTAAGGCTTCTGGCATAGTAAAACTAAAACTCACTTTTCCGTCTTTGTCTGTTCTTAATTGTGGAAAAAAGAAAGCAGTTTCTTTAAAGTTTTTTCTGGCTTTTACTTTAGATAATGCTGCGTCTAATTTAGCTTGACCCGATTTTGTTGTGATGATAATCACTCCATTTGCAGCCCTTGAACCATAGATTGCAGTTGCGTCTTTTTGTTCTTTGAAAAAGCTAATTTCAACTATTTCATTTTGATTGATATCAAATTTTTCTACAATTTTGCCATCAATTATGTAGAGAGGTTGATTATTTCCTTTAATAGAGCTTACGCCTCTTACTCTAATATTGTCAACTGCTCCATCTTTATCTTCAGCGAAAACTAGACCAGGAGTTATACTTAATATAGATTTTGTAATATTTGAAGAATTTCCAGGTTGATAATCTATACCTAAACTGAATTTATTTTTTCTTTGAGTACCATAACCAACCACAACAACTTCATCTAATCTACTTGCATCTTCCTCTAATAAAACATTTAAATTGGTATGATTTCCAATAGAAATTTCTTTTGTTTTGAAACCTAAATAGCTAAAGACCAAAACGTCACCTTTTTTTATTTTTATAGTATAGTTTCCATCAAAATCAGTTGAAGTTCCGTAAGTTGTTCCTTTAATTAGTACAGAAACTCCAGGTAAAGGGCCGGATTCATCTTCTATAGTACCAGTAATTGTTCCATCAAAATCTTTACGTGTAGCATTAATTTTGCGTTTCACATTTCTTAAATATTGTTGATTTTGCCACCTGTTTCCGTTCAAAGAAAAACCAAACCAATTGTAACTATCGTAAGAAATGGTAGGAAAACCATAATATTTTTTTTGATTATTTCTGATGCTAAAATTGATGTTTCCAAAACTATGATTAGCGCTACTAGTTTGATAAGAGCTATAACTAGGTTTTGGTGCAATTGGATTAAAACTCCAATTATGCGATTTGAACTCATCTAAAGAAGCATCGTACATAGAGGCTAAAACTTCTGCAGTTACTGCATTGTTTTTATCATTTTTAATTGAAAAACTCCAAGTTTCTTCTTGCCCTGGTTGTAATTTATCTCTAAAAATATTAGTTTCAATTTCAATATTTTCTTGTTTGTCAGGAACGTTAATCAGTAAACTTCCGCTTTTAAACTCATTGTAATTTACAAAGTGATATTTAATTGCAAATCCGCCAACATCATTTTTGGTTACAGGAATTTTTATTGTTTTTGTAGTGTTGTTTAATTTTACCAAACAAGTTTCCACAATTTTATAATTCTTTTCTATCTGTATAACAACAGTAATGTTTTTAGATGCTGAACCAATTTGCAATGCCACATCATCACCAATTGTATAGAAAGTTTTATCGGTATTGATAACAAATAATTGTGCATCTGCAACTTGTTTTTCTTTGGTAGAAAATAGAGCAAACCTTTTTTCGTCTTTTACGTTTTGTCCGAATTTATCTTGACTTTCTAAAATGGCCACGTATTTTCCTGAAATCCAGTTTTTGATAGTATTGAGTTTGATTTCTTTAGAAGTTTCAGTGTCAAAATTAGAAGAGAATACTAGTTCGCCTTTTTTCCAGTCTTTCTCATCCGCTTCATCATCAGTATACGGATCATTTGGGAATAACATTCTAAATGTATTTTCTGAAATATCTTGATAATCTGGAGCAGACCAAGGTCTTTTTCTTAACGGATTTTTAGGCGCTTGTAACTTGTATATTTTTAGCGTTCCTTTAGCGGGTACAAATTCATCATTTAAGTTTTTTGTATCTATTTTTAGTGTTGTTTCTTTTTGAGATTTATCAATTTTATCATCCAAAGAAATAGTAGCCAACAAAGAATGATAACCAACTTTTACAGTTGTAGTTGAGCTGCGAGTTTCGCCATTAATATCGGTAACATCTGCAGTTATTTCATAAGAAAAAACGGGCAAACTTGCTTTGTCAACACTTTCATCAGGCAAAGCCTTAAAGTTGATAGAAAAATTACCTGATGCATCTGTGATGCTTTCTCCATTGGTAATCTCTTGCGCTTGCGAAGTTGCTTGTGGTCTGTCCCAAAACCACCAACTAGGATATTGCACTTTTCTATGAACTCTATACACCACTTTTGCGTCTGTAATTGAAGCCCCAGAAAAAGCTTTAGCAAAACCTTTTACGACAACAGAATCGTTTATTTTAAAACTCTCTATAACGGGTTTAAATTCGGTTTCGAATTTGGGTCTTTTGTATTCTTCAACCGATATTGTAACAGAATTATTGTAATCAAAATCAAAATCTACTTTTTCGTAGAATTTACTGTCATATTCAGAGCTTTCATCAATTTCTATCGAAAATTCTCCGGTTAAACCATTATTAGGAATCTTAAACTCTCCAGAAACTGAACCAAATTCATTCAACTTTAAATCTAGCATCTTAACAATTTGGTTGTTTGCATTATATAAGGTAGCTTCTACATATTCATTTTTAAAAACTTCGGATTTCTCACCTTGTTTTTTGATGACAATGGCTTTAAAATAAACAGTTTGTCCTGGTCTATATATACTTCTATCTGTAAAAATAAATGGTTTTATAATGATTTCTTCATCATCTTCATCTCTGTAATTATTTCTATCATTTTCATACAAATAATGAGTTCCAAAAGTTGCAAAATCGTTTTTTGTGGAAACCGAAATTTCTACATTTCTATAATCTTCATCACTATTAAAAGAAGCAAAACCATTTTTATTTGTAATAAGTTTTTTATTGATATGGTATAAGTTTTTAAAAACTCTATTTTTAAGAAAAACTTTCGCCTTTTTAATTGATCTTCCAGTATTTCTATCTACTACTTGATAGGTGTATTTGCCATCAAAAGTATTTTCTATTAATGTTAAATTGGTGACTTGAAAGGATGCAGAACCATACATCTTTTTTTCTGAAAGATTTCCATCTTCTGAAGTGATGATAAGATATCTTCCGCTTTCAAATTTTGGTATGATTACTTCTGTAGAATGTTCTATATAATCTTCTTCATTTCTTAGTTTTGAATTCCATTTCTTAGATATTTCAAAAGAATTGAGTAAAGTAATTTTATCCACTAATTTATAAGTTTTATGAAACTTTAGAAGTTGTTTTTCAGTGACTTTATATGCGGTGAAAAATAATTTATTGATGTTTTTATAATTAACTAAAATTCTAGAATTGGTAATTATTGGAATGTATTCTTCTGCTTTAATGGATAAAGATTTCTCTTCAATTTGAGCTTTTAAAATTCGACAATTTATAGCACCTATGCTTTTAGGAAACTGTTTTATTATTTGATTACATATTTCTAAAGCTAGTTTATTTTCAGATTTATTCTTTTGGATTTTGGCTATTTCAAACGCATATAAACCACTTACTTCATTTTGTTTAAAATATTCTTTTGAAGATTTTAATGTTGATAGATAAATATTTTCTGTATGATTAAATGTAGCGTGATGATTTACAAAATCAATTCGATGAATATCAGCATCTACCAATGCTTGTAAATTGTTTTCTTTCTGATGAAATTGAATCAATTTTTGATAAATTTTCAAAGCATTAAATTGTAAAGACAAACTATCTTTTGTCTTCAATTTTAATTTAGAAAACGATTTGTAATCGCCTAAAAAAGCAGGATTATCCAAAACAAATTTATAAGATGGTCTTGTAATAGAGGTCTCTGAAGATTTGTAAAATTCTGAGGCATTGTTTGCTAAGAAATCATACAATGTTGGTCTGTAGGTTTTAGAACCTTTTTGTTGAATTAAGATGTCAGAAAAATCTTGAGTATTTACTTTTTGAAGTTGATCTTCATTTTCTAAGGAAGCATTAAAGTAAGTATGGATTTCTTTAAATAAAGTATTTAAATCCCAAGTTCTAAAATCATTAGAATCTACTTTGTTTGCTGTTTTTGTTCTATTATAAAACTTGTATCGATTTTGATTAAAATATTGCCAATACAGATTTGCCAATACATTTTCTAGCACATTTTTTGTTGGAAATTCACTAGTAGCAATATGCTTTTTAAAATTATTGATAACCTTTAATTGAGCATCTTCCTCTAAAATTAAAACAAACTTGCTTTTGTAAAAAAGTGATTTGACTAACTGAGGAGAATTCTTTTCTTTTTCTGCTTTAGTAAAAATTTTATCAACGATTTCTAATGCAGATTTTGGTAGGTTATCTACCTCAAATTTTTCAACTTGCATCCAAAGATTGTCAAAAGCGTTTTGAGCGTTAGAAATGGTTGAGAATAATATTGTCATTAATACTGTGAGTGTAATTTTTTTCATAATCAATAGATTTAGTACCATAAAGCACGTATAAATCAGTTTATAAAACAATCTAGAATTAGTAAACGAGTTCTTTCACTACGTAAAACCAATTTTTAATTGAGTTTCGTTCTAAAGATACTTTATATTGAACAAAGCTTTTGTATTTTTACTTTTTAAAATTTGTTCAATGAAAATTCATTTTATTGCTATTGGCGGAAGTGCAATGCACAACTTAGCCATTGCTTTACACCAAAAAGGATACCAAGTTTCTGGAAGTGATGATACGATTCACGATCCATCAAAATCTCGTTTAGAAAAATACGGATTATTACCCGCTGAATTTGGTTGGTTTCCAGAGAAAATATCATCAGAATTAGAGGTGATTATTTTAGGAATGCACGCAAAAAAAGACAACCCTGAGTTGTTGAAGGCTCAAGAATTAGGATTAAAAATTTATTCTTATCCTGAATTTTTATATGAACAATCAAAGGATAAAACAAGAGTAGTCATTGGAGGTTCTCACGGAAAAACGACCATTACTTCTATGATTTTGCACGTGTTAAATTATCACGATAAAAAAGTAGATTATATGGTGGGTGCCCAATTGGAAGGTTTTGAAACCATGGTGCATTTAACTCAAGAAAACGATTTTATTGTTTTAGAGGGCGATGAGTATTTGAGTTCACCTATTGATATGCGACCTAAATTTCATTTATACAAACCGAATATTGCGTTGTTGAGTGGAATTGCTTGGGATCATATCAACGTATTTCCAACTTTTGAGAATTATGTTGAGCAATTCAAAATTTTTACAGATTCTATGGTGAATGGAGGAAGTATGGTGTACAATGTAGAAGATGAAAATGTGAAAGAAGTAGTTGAATCTTCGGAAAATCATATTAAGAAGTATCCTTATGAAACGCCTAATTATTTTATAGAAAACGGAACTACTTACATAGAAACTGAAGAGGGAGATTTACCTTTAGAAATTTTTGGAAAACATAATCTTCAAAATTTGGCAGGTGCAAAATGGATTTGTCAGCATATGGGAATAGATGAAGACGACTTCTATGAAGCCATTGCTAGTTTTTCAGGAGCAAGCAAGCGTTTAGAAAAGATAGCTGAAAATACATCAACAGTTATTTTTAAAGACTTTGCACATAGTCCAAGTAAAGTTGCCGCCACTACAAAAGCAGTAAAAGAACAATACTCAGAAAGAACCGTTTTGGCATGTTTAGAGTTGCATACGTATTCTAGTTTAAATGCAGAATTTTTAGCAGAATACAAAGGAGCTTTAGATGCTGCTGATAAAGCAATTGTTTTTTATTCTCCGCATGCAGTTAAAATTAAACAATTAGAAGAAGTTACAGAAAAACAAATAGCCGATGCTTTTGAAAGAGAGGATTTGATTATTTATACCAATCCGCAAGAATTTAAAGAGTTTTTATTTACCCAAGATTTAAATAATACAGCTACTGTTTTAATGAGTTCTGGGAATTATGGGGGATTAGATTTTGAAGAATTAAGAAGTATTATTTTTTAAAAATTCTATCAATTACATATTGTCTGTTTTCTTTATTATAAAACATTTTTAAAAAAATTGATAATCTAGATTTATAAAGAAAGTATAACTCCCAATTTTTTTTATTTTTTGAATAAGCTTTAGTGTTTTCAATAAAAAACAATTGTTTTGATATAAATTTGTCTGATTCATTATTGCGTTCAAAAACTAGACTTTCTGGGTTGTTAAATAATCTACTTGTGCTTGCTATAAAAGAATTAAGTTGATTAAAATATTTTGAAACCTTTTTTAAAGCACTAATGGTAGATGCTTTTTTTGATAATAAAAATAAGTCATAACTTCCTCTAAGTGATATAGATTTCAAATAAACCCCATGATTATTAATTTGCTGATTAAAAGATGTCATTAAAATTTGATCTTTAAAAGATAAAACAGCAATTGAATTAATCTTTTTTATTTCTGATTTAATAGTTTTAAAATTGAAGTAGTCATCATAAGGTGCAAGAACCATTTTAAAATGAATTTCTAAAGCACCAATTCTTTTTTTATGTACAATTTTTGGATAGTGTCTGTTTACAAAAGTTGTATCTATTTGATTTTCGTCTTTAGAGTAGCCTTGAGATTCTAAAATAGTAATGGTATTTTTATAATTCTTATCAGAAACAAGAAAATCAATATCACCTACCATGCGTTCTGCAATATCTTCATATAACCCTTCTAATAAGTTTCCTGTTCCTTTTAAAAAAATAGGAGTAATATTATGATCTATTAGGATTTCATTAATTTCTTTGGCTTGTGCTATGATTTGTTCGTTTCTTTCTCGATTTAAATCTGTAATATGTTTCATGAACTCAACTAAATCTTTTGGGAGATAGTGAAGAAAATGGGCTCTTTTTAAATTACAATATAACGCAGGAAAAACGTAATGATTAGTGCTGACCTTAACAACAGGATCCCAATCGATATTTCCAGACTTTAATAAATTTTCAATTATTTTATAATTATGTGCTTCATAATTTATAGTTAAACATTTTCCAATAAAAAACAATGTTTCTTTATAGTTCATTGTCAAAAATTTGAGAAACTTTATCAATCATTTCTTCGTTATTAGAATAAGTGAGTTGATAACATGTTAAATGAGCAAACCAATCTAAAAAAATCTGAGCATTATTTTTGATAGGAGATAACCAAGAATCTGGAACAAGTTGTTGAAATGCGTCTATTTTAGAAATATTTTTACAAATTAGAGGTGAATCTTTTTTGTATTTTATAAAGATTAAATCTTTACAGGGTATATGGCTATTATAATTTTTGTTGTTAGGTTTTAGATAACGAACTATTTTGTTTAGACGTGTAAAATTATATTCTGCTGTGGTTTCTAACTCAGGATAAATAGGTAGCAAAGTATCCAAACTACTTTTTTTGATAGATATTGCGGCAGGAAAACTATAAACTTCTTTTTTATCAATATCTATTGGAACAAAATCATCAGCTAAACAAGTAAAACCATTAGCTTGTAAAAGTGCTAAAGAAGTACTTTTGCCATTGCCAGAATCACCTAAAAATAAAATAGATTTTTTATTATTACTTACAGCTGATGCATGAAAAACTCCCATCCAGTCTTTTTCTTCTTTTTGATGGATTTTCTGAATTAACTCCATCGAAAATTTTCCTTGAAAAAAATGAATTTCTTTACTATTCCAAGATCCAATAAATTCTTTATTGATATACAAGAAAATATAGTTGTTATTTATAAATACATCAAAGGAATGTTCGAAATTGGTAGGTTTGTCAATAACTAAATGAGCAAACTTGGGATGTACATAAGAGAGTTCTTTTTCACTTGAATAAGACATTTTAAAAATAACATCATTGATCTTGTAGTATTTTATATAGTCAAATTTTTCTGGTATTTTTATATCTTTAGCGTCACTAATGATTTCCAATTCCTGATTTACTTTTGTGGCATAAACTCTTTTTTCTAAGTCAAGAACAAAATCTATAGTTTTTTCTATCGGAACAGAAAGTTTTTTTGACAATGCCGCAGCAATTTTTTTTACAGAAATCCCTTTGCTAAGTCTTTTTAAAATATCAGCAGTTGTATTTTCTAAAACTAGATATTCATTAGTGTTTTCAAACCAGACTATAGTTTTATCTTCTATTGGTTTATATATAAAGTGCGTTTTGTTTATCATCTGTAATTAATTTTTTCTCCAAAAGAAAGGTGTAAACAAAATTAGAACCGTAAATAATTCTAAACGTCCAATTAACATTAAAAAAGAACAGAACCATTTTGCTGCACCTGTTAAATGATTAAAATTATCAACCGGACTAACTGAGCCTATAGCGGGACCAATATTACCTAGTGAAGATGCAGCAGCACCTAATGCAGATAAAAAATCAAGCCCAAATAATGTTAAAACTACAGAAGACATAATAAAAATAAGCATATAGATAATAAAGAAAGAAATAATATTAAAAACAATATTTTGATGTACTGCTTTTTTATCATATCTCACTGGAATAATTGCATTTGGATGTAGCGCTTTTTTAAATTCTAAAAAACTGTTTTTTAACATCACAATATGCCTTACCACTTTAACACCACCACTAGTAGATCCTGCAGAGCCTCCAGTAAAAAATAACGCAAAGAAAATACCTGTGGCAAAGAAGTTCCACATAGTAAAGTCTGCAGTTACAAAACCTGTTGTAGTTATTACAGAAGTTACCATAAATAATGCATGTCTAACCGCACTTTCTTCTTTTCCTAATACCATTGGGTGGTTAATAGAAGTCTGTAAGTTTGGGTCTTGAAAATGTACAATAATAATTGTAACTATTGCCGAAATACCAATAATTCCAAACAAATAATATTTGAATTCTTCGCTTTGAAAAACCTTCTGAATTTTTCCTTTTAAAGCAAAATAGGTCAATACAAAGTTTGTACCTGCAACCAACATAAAAAAGATAATAATATATTGTACAAGAGGAAGATTATTGTAAAAAGCTACACTACTATTTTTGGTAGAAAACCCCCCAGTACTCATAGTTGCCATAGCATGATTTATAGCATCGAACCAAGTCATTCCGGCAAATTTTAAAAAGAAAAATTGAGTTAAAGTTAAGGTTACATATATTAAATATAAACGTTTAGCAGTGTCTGTGATTCTTGGGTGTAATTTATCTGCCGAAGGCCCAGGGGCTTCGGCCATAAACAATTGCATTCCACCAATTCCTAATAATGGTAAAATTGCTATAGTTAAAACTATAATCCCCATTCCACCAATCCAATGTGTTGCGCTTCTCCAAAAGAGAATTCCTTTTGGCATAGCTTCTATATCAGTTAAAATGGATGATCCAGTGGTAGAATATCCTGAGATTGTTTCGAAAAAGGCATTGGTAATGGTTGGAATAGCACCTGATAATAAATAAGGCAACATTCCTGTTAATGATAATGTTAACCAACCTAATGTAACAATAAGATATCCTTCTTTTTTTTGAATATTAGTACTTTTAGGTTTGTTAAAAAAGAAAAGTAAAAAACCAATTGTAACAGTTACAATTCCTGCATTCAAAATTCCCCATTTCGCAGATTCTTCATTAAAGACACTAAAAGGAAATGCGATAAACATAAAGAGTCCGTTTAATATGGCAGTAATACCTAAAAATCGGAATATTATTTTAGTGTTTAAATTTCCCATTAAATTATTTGAATAGACTTTCTACAGTACTTATTGCTTCAGGTAAACAGAAAACAATTACTTTATCGTTAGCTTTAATTTGCATGTTTCCTGTAGCCATAATTGCTTCTTCATTTCTAATAATTCCTCCAAAAACCGCCTCTCTAGGAAAACGTAAATCTTTAATAGGATATTCTGTAACCTTTGCATTATCTCTCACTTCAAACTCAAAAACTTCTGCATCAATATTATGTAGATTAGCTAACGCTAAAATTTCTCCTTTTCTAATATGTCTAAAAATATTACTGGCCGCAATTAATTTTTTATTAATCAAAGATTGAATTCCAATAGTCTGAGAAATATCAATGTAATCCATATTTTCTACCAAAGCAACTGTTTTTTTTACTCCTTTAGATTTTGCAACTAAACAAGACATGATATTAGTTTCAGAATTTCCTGTCACTGCAATAAAGGCATCAGTTTCTCTAATGTTTTCTTCTTCTAAGAGCTCTAAATCTCTTCCATCCCCGTTAATTACTAGCGTATCATTTAACTGTTCTGCCAGTGTTTCTGCTTTTTCTCGGTTTTTTTCGATTAATTTTACTTTAAAATTATCTTTACAAAGATTTCTAGCAGTTTTTTCACCTATACTACTTCCGCCAAGAATCATCACATTCTTAATGTTAAATTGCTTTTTACCAATAATAGGGTAGAGATCTTTCATGCTATAATTAGGAACACAAAAATACACTTGATCTCCTAACTCATAAGTGGTGTCTCCTCTTGGAATAATAGTTTGAGAAACACCTTGTCTTTTAATGGCAATGGTAATAAAATCTACATTTGGAAACTTTTGTTTTGCTTCTTTAACGGTTAAATCTAAAATAGGTGATTTATATGTAAGAGGAGTTCCCATTACATTAAAAACACCACTTTCAAAAGCAACAGTATCATTAAACGAAGATTGGTTTAACAGCATTTTAATTTCATTAGCAGCCAATTCTTGGGGAGAAATCATAAAGTCTAACCCAAATTGAGTAAAGTCAACTTCACATTCATTCTCATTCAAAAATTCTGAGTTGTCAATTCTCGCAATTGTTTTCTTAGCGCCTAAAGATTTACCAATTACAGAAATAGTGAAATTTGTATTTTGACTATCTGTAACAGCAATTAACAAATCAGCAGAGTCTATACCGATTTCTTTTAAAAGTTTTATAGAAGTAGCATCTCCTTTTTTTGTAATTACATCTAAATGATTGTTGATGTATTCTAACTTTTCTCCATCAAAATCTATGATATAAGTGTCTTGAGACTCGTAAGAAAGAAGTTTAGCTAAGTGAAAACCAACATCTCCAGCACCAGCTATAATAATTTTCATGTGTTAAATATCGAAATAAGTTACAAAGATATAAAGAGTTTGGTTGCAAATACAAATAAAAGGTAGTTTTCCATAGTTAACAACTATAAAATAAAGATTTTCAGTTTTATAAAAAACTGATAAATATCTTTTTTTGATGGTTAATTAAATCCTAATTTTACTATCACAATTAACAAATAACATTTTTGTGAAAATATTTTTAAATTTAATGTTACAAAATACTTTTGTAATATTAGTAGTTTCTTTCTTTTTTATTTCTTGCAAGAAAACTCAAGAATATAAATATCAGGAGGTTGATAAAGGTGAAAATGTATTTCTTACCGGAAAAGCAATACCTGATAATCATTTTTTAGGTGATGCAAAGTGCAAAGAATGTCATGAAAAGGAATATCAAAATTGGAAAGGTTCTCATCATGATAAAGCGATGCAAATAGCCGATAGTTTATCGGTTTTGGGGAATTTTAACAATCAGGAATTTATCAGTCAAGGAGTAACTTCAAAGTTTTATAAAAAAGGTGGTGATTTTTATGTGAATACAGAAGGACCAGATGGTAAAAACCACAATTATAAAATTGTTTATGTTTTTGGGATTACCCCTTTGCAACAATATATAGTCAAGTTCCCTGACGGGCATTATCAATGTTTAAGAACCGCTTGGGATGTTGTAAAAAATAAATGGTTCGATCTGTATCCAAATTTTAAAGTAGTACACTCAGAATGGTTGCATTGGTCTAGAGGTGGTTTAAACTGGAACAATATGTGTGCAGATTGTCATTCAACTAATGTTCGTAAAAATTACAGAGAGAGTAGTCATAGTTATAATACACAATATTCAATTATCAACGTAAATTGTGAAGCATGTCATGGTCCAGGGAAAGATCATGTTATAAATGCAGAAAAAATGGGTAAAGATTACATTGCTCATGGAACTCTAAAAATGACAAAAAGCACAAAACCTAAAGAATTGGTTGATGAATGTGCACGATGCCATATGAGAAGAGAACAATATTCAGAGCATTTTAATTTTGAAGGAACTTTATTGGATCACTATTTTCCACAATTATTAGAAGAAAGGCTGTATCAAGCTGATGGGCAAATTTTAGATGAGGTTTATGTATATGGCTCATTTTTACAAAGTAAAATGTATCAAAACGATGTAACTTGTACAAATTGTCATAACGCACATTCTTTAAAACTAAAGTTTAATGGAAATAAACTGTGTGCTCAATGTCATGTTCAAGAAAAATATGATTCACCTAAACATCACTTTCATAGACCCAATACATCCTCTTCAAAATGTGTAAATTGTCATATGACTGGGAAATTTTATATGGGGAATGACTTTAGAAGAGATCATAGTTTTAGAGTACCAAGACCAGATTTAAGTCTAAAGTATGGAACTCCAAATGCTTGTTCTGAGTGTCATAAAGATAAAGATGATAAATGGGCTTGGAAAAGTTTTATAAAACTTTTTGGAGAAGTGGATTCAATTCATTTTTCAGAGAAATTAGCAGCTGGAATAACCAATCAAACCCATGGACACCAGGGTTTAATTGAATTGATGAAAGACAAACGTGAGCCAGAAATTGTGAGAGCATCAGCGACTAAAGTATTAGAAAATTACAATGCTCAAAATTTTGTGGAAGAATATATTAAAATGCTAAATGATGATTCTGCTTTGGTTAGGGGCGCAAGTATAGATGTGTTAAGTAGAATTAATAATACGGATTATACTTCTTATTTTTTACCGTTATTAGAAGATGCTAAAAGAAGTATTCGAATAAAAGCATTTTTTGGTTTGGCAACCTTAGATGAATCTCAGATTCCATTAATCTATCAAGAAAGTTATCAAAAAGTAAAAAATGAATTTTGGGCACATATAAATACCAATGCAGATTTTGTAGGTACAAGAATAAAAAGAGGAGATTTTTATATTAAAAAAAACAACTTACCTAAAGCTATAGAAAGTTATGAAGAAGCCTTAGATATAGATAATATTAACAACCAAGTTAGAATAAATTTAGCCAAATTATATTACAACAATAAACAATACGAACAGGCGGAAGAAGCCTATAAAATAGTGATAGAACAAGAACCAAAATTTGGGCCTGTTTACTATTCTTTAGGATTATTGTATGCAGAGTTAAATAGAGTAGAAGATGCCATATTTCAGTTGCAAAAAGCAATTACAATTATGCCAAAAAACATAAGAGTTTACTATAATTTAGCATTGTTATATGATAAAAAACAAGATTTTAAAAATGCCGAAAAAACCTTTTTTAAAGGTTTAAAAGTTGATGTTAATAATGAGAGTTTACTTTATGCTTTGGCTTATATTTATGCAAAATCTAACCAAAAAGTAAAAGCAAAAAATATTGTAAAACAACTTATCAGTTTATACCCAAACAACCAACAATACCAAAATTTCTTAAATCAATTGTAAGAATTTCCTTTTTTGTATTTTTATCAAAAACTGATATATGGAAAAGCGAACCATTAAATCTTGGGCTATAGATGACCGGCCAAGAGAAAAATTACTTGCTAAAGGAAAAAATTCACTTTCTAATGCCGAATTAATAGCCATTCTTATTAGTTCTGGAAACAGATGCGAAAGTGCTGTAGCACTATCTAAAAGAATTTTACAATCTGTTGGTAATAATATTAATGAATTGGCAAAACTATCCGTAGAACAATTAATAAGTTTTAAAGGAATTGGAGAAGCAAAGGCAATTGCAATAATTACTGCTTTAGAATTAAGTAAAAGACGTCTATTAGAAACGACTTTAGAAAAGCCCAAAATAACAAGCAGTAATAATGTTTTTAATTTGATGCAGCCTATTATCGGAGATTTACCTCACGAAGAATTTTGGGTGCTTTTTCTAAACAATTCAAATAAAGTTTTGGCTAAAAATCAGGTAAGTAAAGGCGGATTTACTGCTACCATTGTAGATGTTAGATTATTGTTTAAAAGAGCATTAGAGTTAGCTTCGGTTGGTATAATAGTTTGTCATAACCATCCCTCTGGTAAATTACAGCCTAGTAATGCTGATAAACAATTAACTAAAAAGATAAAAGAAGCAGGAATTACTTTAGATATAAAGCTGCTAGATCATTTAATAATTACCGAAAAATCGTATTTTAGCTTTGCAGATGAAAGGATTTTGTAAATCACCAAAATTCGTAATTCAAAATTCGTAATTCATTTAATGATATTAATCTACACACATAAGGTAACACCAAGAGTTCGTTATATTTTTAAGCATATTTTTACAAGAATCTTAATGATTCCTGTAGATTTTACTTCTAAAGTAGAAGAATTTGTTGCGCATAATGGACCAAAACTAACCTATACAAGAACACCTTTAAGTAACGAGTTTTTTGTAAAAAGTAACGATTTATTGTTCGAACAAGGTGTTAATGACATGGATATTGTGATTCAAAAATGGGATGAAGTTCCTTGTTTTTTTAAAACAGGACCCAAATCATCTATTCCGTATGATATTTTTGCTGCAAGTTTCTATTTAATTTCGAGATACGAAGAATATTTACCACATGTAAAAGATAAACACGGAAGATATACCGCAGAACAGAGTTTGGCATATAAATATAAATTTTTAGAGAAACCTGTAGTTGATATTTGGGCATTTAAATTATTAGAAGCCTTAAAAGAAAAATTTCCTGATTATGAATATAAAAATCGTTCTTTTAACTTTATTTCAACTATAGATATAGATAACGCATTTGCATACAAACACAAAAGTTTGGTGAGAAGTGTTGGTGGGTTTTTTAAAGACCTAGTTAATTTTAGGTTGATAAATGTATGGAATCGATTTGCAGTTACCTTTAATATTAAAAAAGACCCATTTGATACTTTTGGTAAAATCTTGAGTATAAAAAAAGAAAAAGATATTAAAACCATTTTCTTTTTTTTAATAGGTGATTATACCACTTTCGATACCAATGTTTCAGCATCTAAAACAAAATACCGGTTATTGATTAAAGAAATGGTAGATTATGCTAAAGTTGGTTTACACCCTTCTTATTTTACCTTGAATAATCCAGAATTATTAAAAAAAGAAAAAATTAGATTAGAGCATATTATAAATATGCCTGTTCAAAGATCAAGGCAACATTTTTTAAGATTTAGATTACCAGAGACCTATCAACATTTAATAGATTTAGAAGTAGAAGAAGATTATTCTATGGGGTATGCAAGTAATGTAGGTTTCAGAGCAAGCACCTGTACACCATTTTATTTTTATGATTTAGATTTTGAAATTCAAACTCCTTTAAAAGTATTTCCTTTTGCTCTAATGGATACTACTTTAAATGATTATATGAAATTAACACCTAAACAATCTTTAGGAAGAATAAGAGATTTAAAGAACGAAGTAAAGGCTGTTAATGGAACATTTATAACACTTTTTCATAACGAAAGTTTAAGTGATTATGACCGCTGGAAAGGATGGAAAAGATTATACGATTCAATGATTAAAATCAGTATGGTTTAAGATGATTAAATACATAAAAAAGAAAAATATTGATATTGAAAAGTATAATCTTTGTATAGAAAAGTCATTACAAATAAGGGTTTATGGGATGTCTTGGTATTTGGACATTGTTGCAGAAAACTGGGATGTCTTGGTTTTAAATGATTATGAAGCAGTAATGCCTCTTCCTTGGAAAAAAAAGTATACTATAAAATATATTACCCAACCTTATTTTTGTCAACAACTTGGTGTTTTTTCACAAAAAAAACTATCTAAATGTGAAGAAATTGATTTTGTAAAAAAAATTCCGTTCTATTTTTTTAAAACTACTTTATCGTTTAATGCTGGAAATTGCATTTTGAGTAATAGTGTAAAGTTGAATTATATTTTGGACTTATCTATGGATTACACAACACTAAAAAAGAATTTTTCAAAAGGTAGGAAACATGCAATCCAAAAAGGGGCGCAAAATAATTTAGAAATAAAAACTATAGAGATAAATGAAATTATAAAATTACAAAAGAGTAATTATTTATATTTTTTTCCTGAAAGTAAATTAGAAAAGTTATTCGAATGTGTAAGAAAAAAAAATATTGGAGAAGTTTTAGGGGTTTTTAAAGGAAACACTTTTTTAGGGGGAGGTTTTTTTATAAGATACAAAAACAGAATTATTTATTTGTTTTCAGCTTTTGATGATTTAGGAAGGAAATTACAAGCTTCAAGTTTTTTATTATCAAAAATTATTGAGAAAGAATCTGGACAAAATTTAATTTTAGATTTTGAAGGGGGCAATATGACTAATATTGGTAAGTTTTATAGAAGTTTTGGAGCCAAAGTAGAAAAATATCCTACAATTAACATTTATAGTATTGGTTTATTGTTTAACAAACTTTAAGTTCGTTTTATATAATTTCCAAAAGCAGATCAAAGATAATACTCCAGTAAACCACATTAAAATTGCAGTTGTTATTGCTGCTCCTTTTATTCCGTATTTGGGTATCAGGTAATAGTTAGCTACTATGTTTAGTACTAAAGCAATACTAGCAATGTAATAGTTAATATGAGCTTTTCCTATTGATGACAATAAGTTTCCAAACAAACCTCTTAAAATATAAATACCAACAATTCCTATCATTAAAATTAAGAATGTGTCTTTAAACTCGATAAACTCTTTATCAAGAATAGCTAGAATTGAATCACAAAAAATGAAACTAATAAATAACATTATTGTGCTAATCCCCAAGAAAAATAATGTGTAGCTTTTGATATAATTTACAACATACTTTTTATTATGGATTTTCTCTGTGAAAGAAACAAAATCTGTAGCCATAAAAACTCTTGGTAAAAAGAGTAAACTAAATGGAATTAAAGATATATATCTATAATTAGTAATCATTTCTGTGTCCTCCATTAAATAACCTATTAAGAGAATATCAATTACAAAAAGAAGTTGAGTGACAACATTAGACAAACTAGCAAAAAAACCATATCTCCAAAAAGAGACATTTATAATTGGAAGCTTTATTTTATGAGAAAAATCTATTTTTAGTTTATTAAAAAACAAAATAGATGTTAGTAAAGGTGTAATTAACAACGCTATAGCATAACCTATTTCTTTAAAGAAATAACTCAAAGTAAAAACACTTATTAACAGTATAATACTGTGTGCAAACTCGGTATAGGCAAAAGATTTGTTGTTGTATTGAATTCTTAGTTGAGCTCTAAGAATCTCAAAAATAAAACTAGGAATAATAATAAATGACAAAATGATTAGATAAAAATAAGTGTCTTCAAATTTGAAATCAATGAAAAAGCAAGTAAAAATTACTAAGCCAATAATAGTGATAGAAGCTAAAATACCTTTATAAAAAACATAGATAAATAAACTGTTTTTATCTTTTTCTGATTTTAATAAAGCTCCATATCTTATTAGGCTTTGATGCAAACCAAAACCTGCAATTGGGAGTAAAAAAATAATTATATTATAAGCAAAAAGAACAACACCTAATTCATTGTTAGGTATTAGTTTTAGGGCAACCCAAGAAGCTATAAAAGAAAACAATCTAGCAAGAATTGTAGCACCGAAAACATAATTTCCAGACCTACTTATAAAACCTAATATGTAATCTTTAATTAGTTTCATTTAATCTTGTAAAGATTTAAAATAAAGATCAGAAAAATTTAAGGCTATAGTTTCTTTACTAAACATAGATTTTACATAATCATGCATTCTTTCTTTGTTCGCAAAAGAATATTTTTTTTCATAACAATTGATAATTTCTTGTTCCAATTTTTTTTGATGATTAACTTCTATTAGCTTTCCAAAATCATCAGGGAAATATTCACTAATACCACCCACGTTGGTAGAAATAACAGGGATGCCACAAGAAAATGCTTCAAGAATTACACATGGTAAATTTTCGTAATTACTGAATAAAACAAATAAATCACTATTAGCTAATTCTTTTGCAATTTCTTGATGAGGTATTTGATCCAATAAAAAAAAATTACTATTATCAATTCCTAATTTAGAAATTTCATTATAATATTTACTCGAATTTTCTCCTATTAATTTAAACTGAAAATTATCAATTTTTTTTTCAATTTTAGATATAACATCTAAAATTCCGATAATATTTTTATGTTCATTTCTCATATTAGAAATATGAGTTATTGTAAAAATATTATTTTTCTTTTTAATAGGGATAAATAAACTAGTATCTACTACATTTGGTACTTTCTTATAGTTGCTTTTTAAACCAAAAATACGCATTGATTTTGCTAAGTTATCAGAAACTGGACAAACAAAAGACGCATTTTGGCTAATGATTTTTGATATCAGTTTTTGAAAAAATGGTATATTTTTCGATTGAGGTTTATGATAACCTGTCCAGTGTTCAGAAACAAGAAAAGGTGTTTTTTTTACCCATTTTAAATAAAGACTAAAGATGCCAAATGGGTATATTTCATTTAAATGAACAACATCAAGTGTGCCCACCTTTTTAATCAAAAAATGAAAAGCTTTACAAAACAATAAAAATTTTAAAATATAATTTTTAGTCGATTTCACATATGCAATATGTGTATTTACATTATTTATTTTATCAAAAGTATATTCAATTTTAGATTGTAATGTATCATCAGTAATAATATGTATAACAGAAACATTATGCTTTAGAGAAACAGCTTCTGCATGTCTTTGTACAAAATCACCATTGTAAGGCAAAATCCTAGAAGGATACCATCCACATAAAAATAAAACAGATAATTTTTGATTCAAAAAAGTAAAATTTAGCTAACGCAAATATAATAACTAAAAACAGGAGTTTTAATGTTTAAATTTTTACTTTTAACCTTATGAAAATAGAACACATCTTTTTTGATTTAGACCATACTTTGTGGGATTTTGAGAAAAACTCAGATTTAACATTTCAGAAAATATTTAGTATTAACAGTTTAGATATAAATTTAGAAGCTTTTCTAAATGTATATAAACCTTTAAATTTTGAATATTGGAAACTATATAGAGAAGAAAAAGTAACCAAAAAACAGTTGAGATATGGTAGGTTAAAAGATACTTTTGATAAAATTAGTTTTCATGTTAATGATGAAGTAATTAACAAATTGTCTGATGATTATATTACATATCTTGCAAGTTATAATCACTTATTTGAAGGAGCTTTAGAACTTTTAGATTATTTAAAGCAGAAGTACAAGCTTCATATTATTACGAACGGTTTCGAAGAAATTCAGAATAAAAAAATGATACATTCTAATATTTATCATTATTTTGATAAAATAATAACTTCAGAGTCTGTGGGAGTTAAAAAGCCTCATTCTAAAGTTTTTAACTATGCTTTAGATTTAGCAAAAGCCAAAAAAGAAAACTCAGTAATGATTGGGGATAATTTAGAAGCTGATATAGAAGGAGCACTAAATGTTGGTTTACAAGCAATTCATTGTAATTTTGACAACAAGCTATCAAATAATAACAAAACGATTACAGTAGCTTCTCTTTTAGAAATAAAACAATATCTTTAACTCATTTTACGTTTTTAAGTTAAACTTACATTTAAATGGCTATCCCTAAGAAAATAGTACTGATTTTATTAGTTGTATTGGTTTCTTGTGCAGAAAACTTAGATTTTAATCAAATAGAAGATTATTCTACAAAACCTTCATATTCTTTTTCAATTGCTTTTACTGATATAAATGCAAGTAATTTTGTGCCCCCACCAGGAGCACCAGTAACTACTGAAGTAACTCAAATATCTGATTTTAGAATTTTTGAAAATCCTATTGTTCAAAAGAACTTGGTCAAAGTCGATTATAAATTTGAAATTAATAATACCTTTAATAGAAGCTTTACAATAGAAACTTCATTGTTAGACAAGGATGATGTTTTAATTTATAGACTTCAAGATTTAAAAATTGAAGCTAACAAATTGAATACACCTCCAACAGAGTCTATTGATGTTAAATCTAATTCTGCAATAAAAAATGTTGTAAAGGTTAAGGTAACTATTAAATTAGATGATATTACAACACCTATAGATGCCAATGAATCTGGGGTATTTGAATTTAAGTCTGGTTCTACTATTTATTTAGAAACATCAATATAAATGAAAAAAATTTTCCCCCTATTTTTCGTTATTTTAACTAATGCTTTTTTTGCTCAGAATAAACAAATATTGTATGATTTTGCAGAACTTCCTCAAACTCTATTATTAAATCCGGGAGCAGAAACTAATTATAAATACCATATTGGAGTTCCGTTATTATCTGGTTTTTCAGCAGAATTAGGTTCTACAGGTTTTGTTTTAAGAGATTTTTTTGATAATAATACTGTTCCTTTTAATGACAAAGTTTCTGCAGTATTAAATAAACTCTCAGTAACTGATCATTTAAAGTTTAATACACAAATAGAAATAATTAATATTGGATACAGATATCGAGAAAAAATTTATTTCAGTTTTGGATTTTACGAAGAAATTGATGCGATTGGCTATTATCCAAAAGATATAATTACGTTAGCAACAGAGGGTAATTCTCCTTACATCAACAGAAGTTTTAATATCTCTCAGATAAATTATAATATAGATGCTATTGGAGTTTTACACTTTGGTTTTTCAAAAAGAGTAAATGAAAATTTAACTCTTGGAGGTCGGTTTAAGCTTTACTCTTCTGCCTTGAATATGCAATCTAAAAATAACTCAGGTACTTTTACAACAGTTTTAGGAAAAAATAATATATATACTCATTATTTAGATAATTTAAATGTTGATTTTAAAACTTCTGGGCTAGTTGAAGATAATGAGATAATTAAAGAAGCTTCTTCTTATTTAAGTAATACTTTTTTTGGCAGTAATTTAGGCATCGGGTTAGATTTTGGAATAACTCATAAAATTAATAAGCAATTAGAGTTTTCTGCAAGTATTATAGATTTTGGTTTTATTAGACATAAAAAGAATATTAAAAATACTACTGCTAAAGGGAGTTATACTTTCGAAGGATTAAATTTTGAATTTAATGCCAGCAATCCAAACTATTGGAATGAATTAGATACTGATTTTAGAGAAAAAGTGTCTTTTGGAGATAACAATAATTCTTATATTACTTGGAGACCTACTAAATTTAATGCTTCTTTAAAATATAGTTTTGGTAGAGTTAGAAGTAAATATTGTTACGATAGTACTTTTAAAAATTTTTATAGAAATGCAGTTGGGGCGCAGTTATATTCTGTTTTTAGACCTTTAGGTCCTCAGCTTGCTCTTACAGGTTTTTACCAATCTGCTATATCAGATAAGTTTCAAGTTAAAGTTACCTATACTTTAGATCAATATTCTTTTTATAATTTAGGATTAGGATTATCAACTCAGATTGGAAAAATTAATTTTTATGGAATGATAGATAATTTAACTCAAATTAACGATATTGCATCAGCCAACGGTTTGTCTTTACAATTTGGATTTAACTTAATTTTTAATTAATATGATTCTTAGAATTACCATGTTATTATTTTTTGTTTCAACAATTAATATTAATGCACAAATAGAAAAACTTAATGATTATAAATATATCCTTATCCCAAAAAAATTTGACTTTGTAAATAAAGTAGATAAATATCAAACAAGTTCTCTGACTAAATTTTTATTAAAAAAAAATGGACTTGATGTTTTTTTTAATGATGAAAATTTACCACAAGAGTTAAATCAGAACCGATGTTTATCTTTAGTAGCTAATGTTGTAGATAAATCTGGTATGTTTATTACTAAAAGCACTATAGAGTTTAGAGATTGTAAAGGTAATTTAATATATAGTACTCAAATAGGAACAAGTAAACTTAAAGAGTATAAAAAAGCCTTTCAACAATCCATACGTAGAGCTCATTCTAGCATGACAAATTTTATCTATTCTTACTCAAAAAAAGACGATAAGAAAAGAATAAAAATCGCCAATAAACCTGTAGTTATTCATAATAATAAAACAACCAAAGGTGATAATGTGAAAGAAGAAAAAAAAGATATGCTTTACGCGCAATCAAAACCGAATGGTTTTCAATTGATAAATACCAAGCCAGAAGTTGTTTTTTATATTTATAAAACGAACTTAATAGATGTCTTTATAATCAAAGAAAAAAATGGGATTTTATATAAAAATAAAAATAGCTGGATTGCTGAGTTCTATCATAATAACAAACTATTAAAAAAAGAATATCATATTAAATTTTAGTAATTATATTTTTTGTGCCATCTTTTTTTTAAAAAATCTCTAAACTGGTTTTCTCTTTGGTTTATTCCTGGTTCGTAAATTTTAGTTCCAGAAATTTCAACGGGTAAAAATTCCTGTTCTACAAAATTGTTTGGGAAATCATGAGCGTATTTATAGTTTTTACCATAATCCAAATCTTTCATTAATTTAGTCGGTGCATTTCTTAAATGCAAAGGAATAGATAAATCTCCAGTTTCTCTTACCAAGTTTTGTGCATTTTTAATAGCTAAGTAAGAAGCATTACTTTTAGGAGAATTTGCCAAGTATACTGCACATTGACTTAAAATTATTCTAGATTCAGGATTGCCAATAACAGATACTGCTTGAAAAGTATTATTTGCTAATATTAATGCTGTTGGGTTCGCATTACCTATATCTTCAGAAGCAGAAATTAATAATCGCCTTGCAATAAATTTAACATCTTCACCACCTTCAAGCATTCTAGCAAGCCAATACAATGCACCATTAGGGTCACTGCCTCTAATACTTTTTATAAATGCAGAAATAATATCATAATGTTGCTCGCCAGTTTTATCATATCTAGTTGTATTTTTCTGAATTTTTTCTAAAACGAGTTTGTTGGTAATCTCAATTTTATCCTCAGTAGAAACTAATAAATCAAAAATATTTAAGAGCTTTCTAGCATCACCCCCAGAAACTTGTAATAAGGCATCAGTTTCTTTTAAAGTAATTTTTTTGGGTAATAAAAGCTCATCTTTTATCATTGCTCTGTGTAGTAAAGCAATTAAATCGTTTTTATCAAAAGAATTTAAAATATAAACTTGGCATCGTGAGAGTAGAGCTGGTATCACTTCAAAACTTGGATTTTCGGTCGTAGCACCAATTAAAGTTACCCAGCCTTTTTCTACAGCACCTAATAAAGAATCTTGTTGTGATTTGCTAAATCTATGGATTTCATCAATAAATAAAATTGGATTTTTAGCCGTAAACAAACCACCACTTTTTTTAGCTTTTTCAATAACATCTCTTACATCTTTTACGCCAGAACTTATGGCACTTAACGTATAAAAAGGTCTGTTAGATTCAGTAGCAATAATGTTGGCAAGTGTGGTTTTTCCAATTCCTGGAGGTCCCCAAAGAATTAAAGAAGGTATAATTCCTTGTTTAATAAGGTTTGTTAATACACCATTTTTACCAACTAAATGCTGTTGACTTATATACTCATCAAGGGTTTTAGGTCTAATTCTTTCTGCCAAAGGTTCATTCATTCAGTAAAAATAATAAAGTTTACTGACAGAATTTGTATAAATTTTGTTTGGTTAGATTTTTGTTATTTTTATTAATGATGAATGAAGAGAATCTTTTAAAATTTAAACCATCTATATTTATAATTCCAACTTTATTTGTTGTTGCAATTTGGTTTATTTATTGGATTGAAATCAAGTTTGGATTTAATTTTAATAAATTTGGAGTTTTTCCTAGGTCTTTTAAAGGTTTTAGAGGTGTTTTTTGTACACATTTTATACATAGTAATACAAATCATCTTTTTAATAATTCAATACCTTTATTTGTACTTTTAAGTAGTCTTTTTTACTTTTATAAGGACGTTGCTTACAAAGTTTTATTTATTGGAGCTTTTTTTACAGGGTTTTTGACTTGGTTAATTGCAAGAGAATCTTACCACATAGGGGCTAGTGGAATAGTGTATTTAGTTTTTAGTTTTGTTTTTTTTAGTGGAGTAATAAGAAAGCATTTTAGGTTAGTTGCTCTATCTTTAATTATCATTTTCTCATACGGAAGTATGATTTGGTATGTATTACCTATAAAGGAGGGGATGTCTTGGGAAGGACATTTATCAGGTTTTTTAGTAGGATCTGTTTTAACAATTATCTACAGAAAAAAAGGAATTGTAAAACAAGAACATCAATTTACTCAAACAGAATTCGATACTTACTTTGATGAAAATGGTAATTTCAATCCACCTAAATTTCTTGAGAAAGAAAGCACTGAAAAAGAATTAGAATAATTTAATTTACTTATTATATCCTTTGTCTAACAGCTTCATATAAAAAAGCACCACAAGCAACAGATACATTTAATGAAGCAATTTCTCCTAAAAGTGGAAGTTTAGCTTTGTAATCAACCATTTTTAAAATAGAAGGATTTACTCCTCTATCTTCAGACCCCATTATAATGGCAATAGGTTGGTTAAAATTTATATCAAAAATTGAATCTTCTGTTTTTTCAGTCGCGGCAACTGTTTTAATGTTAGAAGCTTGTAATAAAAACAAGGCATCTTTAATATGGTCTACTTTACAAATAGGAACTTTAAAAGCTGCACCCGCTGAGGTTTTAATCGTTTCAGCATTAACGGGAGCACTCCCATTTTTTTGTATGATAATACCATTTACGCCAGTACACTCAGCAGTTCTGATAATTGCTCCGAAATTACGCACATCAGAAAGTTGATCTAAAAGTAAAAATATAGGTATTTTCTCATTTTCAAGAGTAGATTCTATCAATTGCTCTAAATCATAAAAATCTATTGGAGATATTTGTGCTACCGCTCCTTGATGATTATTATTTTTAGATAATCTATTTAGCTTTTCAACAGGAACAGTACTTGTAGCTATTTTCTTAGATCTTATTATTTTTTCTAATTCATAGTATAAGTTTCCTCTTAAGCCTTTCTGTAAGTATATTTTGTTAATCGTAGAACCACTTTCAATAGCTTCAATAATTGACCTTATTCCAAAAATGGTTGTAGTTTCTGTAATCATTTTACAAATGTATATAAAAAACAAAGGCAGTAAATAAATTTACTGCCTTTTATAATTTGTTTTAAGATTCGTTCTTTAGTCAATAACAAAAGTATAAGCATCACCAGCTGCTGTTAGAGTAGCAAAATCTATTCTAGCACCACCAGTTGCAGTTCCTGCAGGAATAATACCTTTGTATATATTTCTAGTACCATCAGGTTGAGTAGTAAATAACACATAACTTATATCTCTACTAGTAGTTGTAGATTGATCGTTTGTGTATATTCTAAAATAGAAATCATAGTCTCCGTCAGGGTGTGAATTGTTGAAAAAGTCTGATTCATATCTATCACCAGAAGCAGAACTTTCAAAAATAGAAGTAAAACCAGCATCTATTACTTGTAAATCTATGTCAAACTCAGAAGGGTCGTCCCAATCTAATAAATAAACAAAGCTACCAGCACCAGATACAGGAGGTAACTGAGTATAATAATCTAAAGATACTTCATTAGAAGTCATAGTAGTTGTATCATTAGGATCATTAACCAAACTTACAACACCTTTATCGTCAGTTTCTTCATCCATAACTGCTAAACCAGCTACTTTAACAGTAACAAAAGCCTCTTTAGGAGCATAACCAGCTAAAGGATTACTAGTTGCAGGTAATGATAAATTACCTGTAACAGAAGTGTCACCAGGATTAACCGTAAAAGTAGCATTAGTTGTTGTAGCCTCTTTAGAAGTAGCAGAAACAGTTACGTTTACTTTTTTAGAAAATGTTTGTGATAACGTTACAGTTACAGGAACAGTTATTCCAGGACCAAAATGGTCACCAGCTACAGATAATTCACTAGTAATATTATTTGTTTTAGGAATAACTACTTCGCTATCTAATTCTACATCACAAGAAATTGTAAGTAGACAGATAGATATGTATATAATTGATTTTATAAATTTCATCTTTAATAATATTTAAATTAATTTTTATTAGCTTTAAAGAAACCGTCACCAAAACTAAATCCAGAAGGAGAACCTCCAGCTAAACCTAATCTAGTATTAAATTTAAGTTCGATATAACCAATACAAGATAAGGTCAAAGAAGTTGCCCCAGCATTAGATCTAATTTGAGTTAATGTATAACCTGCACAACAAATTTCATCAGTTCCAAAAGCAAACTGCCAATCAAAAGTAGCTATTCCAAAAGGGCTAGCTTTTACAGTGATATCAGTATTATTAGCAGAGCCAAAAGGATTTTTTAAAACAATTTCATCAGCGTTAGCACCAGCTACAACCTCAAAGGTTTGACCAGTACCATTAGAACCACCTCCAGAAACGTGAAATCCGTTAGCATCTGCAACCGTCCAAGTACCTACCATTGCTGCTTGATCAAAAGGACAAGCTACAATAAAGTTAAATTGCATAGCACTTTTATATCCTGCAGTCTGTAATTGAGGTTCTGTATTACCACCACTAACTTCTAGTGTAGTCGAATTAAATGCAGGAGCTATTCCTACAAATTCATTACCATCTTTACTTGTAACAGTTGCGATAAAATTAAAAGTATCTCCAAAGTTAATATCGCTTGTTTGAAGACCTAATGCAGTAGCTAAAGATTGAGTATTAAAACTCATTTCAGCAGGAAAAGAAGTAGCATTAAAAAAGTCTTCTTTAACATAAACATTACCTGAAAGAGTAGCAATTAACTTTACATTATAATTAGCCATTGTTCCGTTAGGATCTGTAATAACATCAGAAAATGTAATCTGCTGCGGGTCTGGATAAGCAGCGGCAGGTGTTGCAGTTTCAAAAGCTGCAAAAGCACCATTTTCTAGGCCAAACGTTACTGGGTTTGTAAATTTATTCTCGTCTGTACATGATACTAATGTTATAGTTAATGTAAGAAAAAGAACAAATAATATATTTATATTTTTTTTCATGGTTTATAGGTTTTTATTATTGAACAAATCCAGCAGGATTAGTATCCCAAAATACTTGAGTTGTTCTTGTAATTTGTTTTAAATTAGGATTGTCGTTAGAATTTAATTCAGAATCTGGGATTAAGAAATTTCTAGGAAAATCTGTATTAGGAACAACTGAACCACCTAAATCAGGAAAACCAGTTCTTCTATAAGCGTTATATGCTTCAATACTATTACCAAAAGAAGCTACATAAAATTCTTTAACTATTATGGCTAATTTATCACTATCAGTTGCAGCATTGTTAAAGTTAGCTTTAACTTCATTAATGTAAGCATCCATGTCAGCTTGAACCATAGCTACACCTGATATTTCAGATACTTTAGCAAATGATTTTTTGATACCGTTTTCTATATAAGTCCAAGTATTACCGTTTACCCCTAAACCAACTGGAGCAGGTAAAGAAGCCTCAGCTAATAAGAAATCTGTAAAAGAAGCTGTAATTACAGGGAAAATACCCTTACCACCTAGGTTTATACTATTGTTACTAGAAACGTTTCCAACACCACTATCAAATGCTCCACCAGCAGGATATGCTCCAAAAGTAGTTCTTTGATTATTGTCGTTTGGTATACCTTCGTCATCTCCATGTTGTCTACCCCAATAGAAGTCACCAACATAACATAATGGATAAGCAGGATTACCTGCACATGGTAATTTGGATCCAGAAGGAACTGTTAGAGATTGTCTGTACATGTAATGCTTCAACCTTGGGTCTTCTACAGTCTTGTCATTCTTTAAAATGTTAATAAATTCATTACTCATGTAAGTTCCTCCAGCCCCAGCAGCTTCATAAGTAGCAACAAAATCAGGGTGTCTTACATCTGGGTTATCATTATTTGTACCAAATTGAGCTACAAAATCGTCTGAATTACTTTTAATATAATTACCACTTGCAACAATACTATTAATTGAAGCAGCTGCGTTTCCATTACCAGTTAACTTAGATTGAACATACATTCTAATTTTTATAGTGTTTGCTAATTTTATCCAAGCGTTTAAATCTCCATTAAAGAATAAATCTTCAAATTTTACTTGTCCACTAACTTGTAAATTAGCGATAGCTTTGTCTAATAAAGTGTACATTGCATCATAAATGTCTTTACCAGCATCCAAATTTGGATTTGCGAAAGCAGCATCAACAGCTTCAGTGTAAACAGCTGTACCTATAAAGTCTACTAAGTTTACATAAGCAAAAGCTTCTAAAACTTGTGCAGCACCTAAATGATTAGCTAAATCTTGAGTGTTATTTAAATCCTCAATTAATTTTCTATTAGCCACAACAGAGAAAGTTGTCGCCCAAGCACCATTTAAAGAACTTGGAGGTGTGTTAGCAGCATATGTACCAAACATGTTAATATGCCTCATAACGCCTCTTACATTAGCGTTAAGACCAAAACTTTGACCTATCATACCAGCTTGAATTGAGTTTAAAACTAAACTAGGATCTGCTGATTCTGGTGAAAGCGCATTTGGGTTTACGTTTACATCTAAATTCGTAGTTTCACAAGATGTAGTCAAAACTAGAATACATACGGTAACTACAGAAAATAAATATTTTATTTTATTATTAATTTTTTTCATGAGTTTTTGTTTAAAAAGTTACTTTAACACTTAAAGAATAAGTTTTATAAGAAGGGTCATTTTGGAAATCTAAACCTCTTGCGTTTAGATTTGTACCTCCAATTACTTCTGGGTCAAAGTTAAGACCATCAGGTACATTAAATGCTTTAAACCATAAGTTGTTACCTGAAGCAGAAATGATGAATGAACCAAAAGGAGTTTTCTCTAAATGTTTCTTAGGTAAAGAATAGCTTAGAGTTACATCTCTTAATCTCATCGTAGAACCATCATAAACTAAGTTTTCATCTACATCTTGTAAGTTAATGAAATATAAATCATTTGCACCAATTTGAATATTGTTTTTAATTGGTTGTCCATTTGCATCTTTTAAAACATTACCAGTATTTGGGTCCGCTAAAACCCCAGGGATAATGTAAGAACCTTCTCTATTATCTGCAGTATCTGTAGTAACACCTCTTCTTAATAAGTTAGAAGCAGTTACAGAATAAATATCACCTCCATGAATATATTCCCACTGCATTTGTAGTGAAAAGTTTTTATATGAAATGCTATTTATATTAGTGTAAGACCAATCTTCGTTAGGGTCTCCAATAAGTTTGTCTTCTAAACCTAAATCATCACTAGAAATAATTTTACCAGTGCTAGGGTTGATAAGCAAATTACCATTGTCGTCCTTTGCTGCAAAACTTCCTCTAAATACACCATATGGTTGTCCTTCAATTGCAAAGTTTACTCCGGATGCAATATTTACACGATCAACAGGTAAATCAATTACAGTAGTCTCATAGGCTGTAAAGTTGTTATCCATAGTCCAAGTGAAACCATCAGGTTCATCACTTTTAAATAAGTTTAAACTAACTCTTGCTTCTAAACCTTTTGTGTCTACTCTACCTGCATTAATTACAGTGGTAGTTGTTCCGGTAGAAGCAGCTCTACTAGAACTTAAAATTTGGTCATTAATAATTCTGTGATAAGCAGAAATATCAAAATCTAAGAAATTATTTAAGAATCTACCTTCTGCTCCAACTTCAAATTCTTTTAATAACTCAGGTTTTAAATCAGGGTTAGGTAAAAAACTTGATAAAGAGTTTGTAGAAACAATACCTCCGGTAAAAGGATTGATGTAAGTATTTGCACTGGCATCAAGAGTTGGAGTTGTTAAATATGCATTAGGAAAGTTTGCAGAAGTACCATAACCAGCTCTTAATTTTAGGTAGTTATTTGTTTCTCCTTTTAACCATTCAAAAGTTTCAGAAGGAATGTAAGATAAAGAAATACTTGGGTAGAAGATAGATCTGTTTGCAGATTCTACTGTAGAACCCCAGTCATTTCTTGCTTGCATTGTTAAATATAGTTGTTTCTTAAAATCAACGCCTAAAGAACCATATACCCCTACTGTATTTAAAAGTCTATTTCTAGAATCTATAGCAACGGCATTTCTAAAGTTGTTGTGGTTTAAGAAATTATATACTACTTGGTCTGTACTTCTTACACCAAAATCACTTGAGTCAATACTTTTTACCTCAGTACCAACAACAAAGTCATAATTAATATCTTCATTTAACTTAAAACTAGCTCCATTTAAAGAAAGTCTGTGTGTAGTTGTTCTGTCTAAATCTGTAAATGTACTGAAGAAACCTAAAGGATTTACAACACCACCCTTATTTTCATGATCTGTATTTAATTCATTTACATTATCTAAACTATATAGGTATCTTAAACTAAGAACGTCATTGAAATTGTAATTAGCACCTAAAGAAATAAATGTTCTATCTACATCTTCCTTGAATCTAGTATTTTTTCTAGTCCATCTAGGGTTGTTAATTGTAGTTCTATAGTAAACATTTGAAAAATTATTTGGGTCTTCAAAAGGTAAATTATGTATATCCAAGTTTCTTGGAATCCAAGTAACTAATTGGAAGAAGTTACGAGAAGGTCTATTGGTAACATTTTTTACATATTGAATATTAGTTGTGAATTCTAAGTTATTTGCTAACTGAATAGACCCCCCAACACCAACGTTATATCTTTTGAATGTATTCTCGGATAAATAACCAGTTTGATCTGTATTACTAAAAGAAATACTAAAGTTTCCTTTTTCGAAACTTTTTCTTGCTATTAATGATACTGTTTGTTGTAATCCTGTACCAAAAAAGTCAGAAACATTATTTGGAATTGCTCTGTAGATGTCAGTTTGTCCCTGATATTGAGGGAAAGAACTTGCATAAGCAGGAATGTTTAAGTGATGCGGTACTACTTGATTATTAAATCGTGCACCCCAGTTACCAAAGAATGTAGTATTGATACCGTTGTCAGCACCTTGACCATACTTGTTTTGATAATCTGGTAAGTTGATTACTTCTAAGAATCCTGTTAAGAATGATACATCAACTTCAAACTTCTTATCAGCAGATTTACCACTACCAGTTTTTGTGTTAATGATGATTACCCCATTTCTACCATCTTGTCCATATAGAGTAGAAGCCGCTAAACCTTTAAGAATTGTTGTGCTTTCAATATTGTTTGGGTCAAGGTCAAAAGATCTATCACCAGAGATAGGCGCACCATCAATAATATAAAGAGGTTGGTTGTTACCAGAAATCGAGTTTTTCGATCTAATGATTACATTTGTTGCAGTTCCTAAGAAACCACCCCCTGTATTTACTTGAACACCGGCAACTCTACCAGTAAGAATTTTAGCAACATCGGCTTCAGGTTTTCTTTCAATAACATCTGATTTTAATGTAGAGATAGAGTAACCAAGAGCTTTTTGCTCTTTCTTAATACCCTGTGCTGTAATAACTACTTCATCTAGGGTCTGACCAGCTTCCTCCATTTTTACATTAATAGTAGGTGATGAGCTAACTGTAACTGATTTAGTTTTATAACCAAGGTAACTAAATTCCAAAACATCACCAACTTTTGCTTTGATAGTATATTTACCATCAAAATCAGTTTCGGTACCTGTAGTAGTTCCCTTAATTAAAATACTTACCCCTGGTAGAGAGCCTGAATCATCAGAAACTGTACCTGAAATAGTTTTTTGCTGTGCAAATGAAATTTGCACGACCAACGCTAAGAATAGCGTTAAAAATCCATTAAACTTTGTCTTCATTTGTATAATTATTTGAATTAATTAAGCCCAAAAGTCTTAAATAAATCTTAAATAAACAATTTTTTAACAAAAAAACATCAAAACTAAATCGTTGTAGTTTACGTTTTTCGTAATAAAAGTATAATTAAGGTCTTAAGCATTAGATGTTTTGCTGATATAAGAAATCTTGTAGTGCTAGAAAAAAGATTTCCAAGAAAGTATTAGTTGTAAGTTGTTTATGTCTAATTCTTTAATAGAATTACCACCTAGAACACTACCTAAATTAACTCTTGAATTGTTGATGTTAAACATGTAACCAAGACCTAATCCGTAAAGGGTTTTGCTTTTATTATTTACAATAACTTTTCCAATATCGCTAATTGAATATAGGAAAGAGTTTTTAGATGTAAGATACCGATATTCTAAATTGAAATAACTATAGCTGTTTGTGAAAATACTTTGTTCATTAAAACCTCTTATAGAATTTGTCCCGCCTATTCTAAAGAGTTCATTGTCAATTAGCGAATCTGAATTTAAAAATCCAGTTTTGTTTCTAATATAAAAGCTATTTCTTGTATTTAAATCCCATATGTAAGATGCAGAGGTTTCTATCTTAAATTGTTTAGATGATTTTGTTTTGGTTTTTCTCTTTCCGATAGAGGGGTTTAGATTTAGGTTGAATTTGTCATTAAAAAAGAAATCGTTTTTAGGGATATTGTATTCAAGTTGAAAACCTAAGAAATAATTATTGAAAGATTCTATGTTGTTAGATAGGGTTTCTTCTAAGTTTTCTGACGTTTCAGAATTATATGTTAAAGCAAGTTTAGTTTTTTGATTTATATTGTAAAATAGTTTTGAGTTAAACTTAGTGTTTAAAAATGTAGAATCTTGTTTATAGATGGAAAAAGATATTTCAGGAGAAAATTTTGAGTTAAAAATATACGGGGTGATTGAAGAAATTTTAAATTCTTGTTTTTCCTCTCCAATACTATTCCAAAATAAATTAAATACTTCTCCTGTATTTAAAATGTTATTAAGTTTTAAATCAAGGTTTCCATTAAATAGAACTCCGCCATTTTCTTTAGATGCAAAGTTTATGATTCCGTCAAAACTATTGTTTTGTTGCTTTTTTAAATATAGGAATAAAAAAGTTGAATCATTTTTAAAAAGAACTTCAGGAGGTTTTATTTCTTTAGCAAATTCTAAATCTCTTGATAATAATGAGATTTCTTTAATTTTTTTTTGATTAAAAATAGTGTTCTTGTAAATTGTAAAATAATTTTTCAAATAAGATTGAGGAAACGTTTCATAGTCCTTTATAATAACTTTGGATATGACTCTTTTTTTAGATTGATCAATTTTTAATACAGCGAATAAAGTATTTTTTTTTATAGATATGTTTTCTAATGAAACTTTAGAAAATGATTTTCCTTCATTGTCTAGTTTTTTTGAGGTTTCATTTAGAATTGAAGCTAGGTTGCTAATAGGTACGGTGATGAAATTATTTTTAAGATTATGATTCTTAAAATAAACTTTATTATCATCGCTTATGTAAAGCACTGCTCTCTCGGTTTTATGATTCAAAGAAAAAAATGCAGTTGTAGAGTTATTTTTAGTTGTAATACTATCTATTGTATTTGTAAAATACCCGTTAACCTTCAAGTACCAAGATATTTTTTGTAATTCCGAATTTATAGAGCTAAAATCTTTGTGCTTTTTTATAAAAATAAGATCATCCAAAACTTTTTTTTCAGAATCTATTTTAGAATTGATTTTTAAAGTAATTTCTTGTGAGAAAACTTTAATGGAATTTATCACTAAAAGAACTAAATATATATAATGTATGAAATTACGTTTCAAAATAGCTGACTCTTTTGTTTCAAATGTAGATTAATTTCATAATAAATTGACTTAAAAACAACATCTTTAAAAAATAACTTACTGATATTTGAATAATTAGAAATTAGTTGTACATTTGCAGACCCTTAAAAATAGGGTAATGTTTAATATAAACGAAAAACAATAATTATTTAGTATGCCAACTATTCAACAATTAGTTCGTAAAGGAAGAACCAAAATAACTAAGAAGAGTAAATCGGCTGCGTTACAAGGAAGTCCACAAAGACGTGGTGTTTGTACACGTGTTTATACTACTACACCAAAGAAACCTAATTCTGCAATGCGTAAAGTTGCCAGAGTTAGATTAACAAATGGTAATGAGATAAACGCATACATTCCAGGTGAAGGACACAACTTGCAAGAGCACTCGATAGTATTAGTTAGAGGTGGAAGGGTAAAAGACTTACCAGGTGTAAAATATCACGTAGTTCGTGGTGCTTTAGATACTGCAGGAGTCGAAGGAAGAACGCAACGTAGATCAAAATACGGAGCGAAACGCCCAAAGAAGTAAAATTATTAACTTTTTTAATGTAAAGACATGAGAAAAAGAAGAGCGAAAAAAAGAGAGCTTTTACCAGATCCAAAATTTAATGATCAGTTAGTTACACGTTTTGTAAATAACTTGATGTGGAGTGGTAAGAAATCTGTAGCGTTCAAAGTGTTTTATGATGCAATGGATATCATCGAGCAAAAGAAAGGAGAAGCTGAAGAAAAATCGGCTTTAGAAATTTGGAAAGAAGGTTTGTCAAATGTAATGCCTCACGTAGAAGTTCGTTCTCGTAGAGTAGGTGGAGCAACATTCCAGATTCCAATGCAAATTAGACCAGATCGTAAGGTGTCTATGGCTATCAAATGGATGATTTTGTATACTCGTAAGAGAAACGAAAAAACTATGGCACAGCGTTTAGCTGCTGAAATTTTAGCTGCGGCTAAAGAAGAAGGGGCTGCTGTTAAGAAAAGAGTAGATACACACAAAATGGCAGAAGCTAATAAAGCATTCTCACACTTCAGATTCTAAGAAATGGCAAGAGATTTAAAATTCACAAGAAATATTGGTATTGCAGCACATATTGATGCTGGTAAAACCACAACTACAGAACGTGTATTGTACTATACAGGTGTTTCTCATAAAATTGGTGAGGTTCATGACGGTGCAGCTACAATGGACTGGATGGAGCAAGAGCAAGAAAGAGGTATTACAATTACTTCTGCAGCTACTACTTGTACATGGAATTTTCCAATTGAAAATGGAGAAAAAACTCCTGAAACAAAAGGATATCACTTTAATATTATCGATACTCCTGGTCACGTTGATTTTACTGTTGAGGTAAATAGGTCATTGCGTGTATTAGACGGGTTAGTATTTTTATTTAGCGCAGTTGATGGTGTTGAACCTCAATCTGAAACTAACTGGAGATTAGCTGATAACTATAAAGTGCCAAGAATTGGATTCGTTAATAAAATGGATCGTCAAGGTTCTGACTTTTTAGGTGTTTGTCAACAAGTAAAAGACATGTTAAAGTCAAACGCAGTGCCAATTGTTTTAAATATTGGTGATGAGGATGAATTTAAAGGTGTTATTGATTTAGTGAAAAACCGTGCTATTGTATGGCATGATGCAACTCAAGGAGCTACTTTCGATGTAATTGATATTCCTGAGGATATGAAAGAAGAGGCAAAAAAATATCGTGCGCTGTTAATTGAAGAAGTTGCAAGTTATGATGAGAATCTTTTGGAAAAATTTATGGAAGATGAAGATTCTATTACTGAAGAAGAAGTGCATGCTGCACTTAGAGCTGCTGTAATGGATATGGCTATCATTCCTATGATTTGTGGTTCGGCTTTTAAAAATAAAGGTGTTCAGTTTCTTTTAGATGCTGTATGTCGTTATTTGCCTTCTCCTACTGATAAAGAAGGTATTGTTGGTACCAACCCTGATACAGGTTTAGAGGAGATTCGTAAGCCAGATGTAAAAGAGCCATTTGCTGCTTTAGCATTTAAAATTGCTACAGACCCTTTTGTTGGTCGTTTAGCATTTTTTAGAGCATATTCAGGTCGTTTAGATGCGGGTTCTTATGTGTTGAACAATCGTTCAAACAAAAAAGAGCGTATTTCTCGTATTTATCAAATGCATGCTAACAAGCAAAATGCAATTGATTTTATTGAAGCGGGTGATATTGGAGCTGCTGTTGGATTTAAATCTATTAAAACAGGAGATACTTTAACTGCTGAAAAACATCCTATTGTATTAGAATCTATGGATTTTCCAGATCCAGTAATTGGTATTGCTGTAGAACCTAAAACAAAAGCAGATGTTGATAAATTAGGAATCGGTTTAGGTAAATTAGCTGAAGAAGATCCAACATTTACAGTGCGAACTGATGAGGCTTCTGGTCAAACTATTATCTCCGGAATGGGAGAGTTACACTTAGATGTAATTGTAGACCGTTTAAAACGTGAGTTTAAGGTAGAGGTAAATCAAGGTCAACCACAAGTTGAGTACAAAGAAGCTATCACTGCTGCTGCTGATCATAGAGAGGTTTATAAGAAACAATCTGGTGGACGTGGTAAATTTGCTGATATTGTATTTACGATGGAGCCTGCAGATGAAGGTGTTCAAGGATTACAATTTGAATCTGTTATTAAAGGTGGTAACGTTCCAAAAGAATTTGTGCCATCTGTAGAAAAAGGATTCAAAGAAGCAATGAAGAATGGTCCTTTAGCTGGCTACGAAATGGATTCTATGAAAGTTACTTTGAAAGATGGTTCTTTCCACGCAGTGGATTCTGATCAATTATCTTTTGAGTTAGCTGCAAAATTAGGTTTTAAAGCTGCTGCTAAAGCTGCCAGAGCTAAAATTATGGAGCCATTAATGAAGTTAGAGGTGTTAACACCAGAAGAAAATATGGGTGACATTGTAGGAGATTTAAATAGAAGAAGAGGTCAGGTTAATGATATGTCAGATAGAGCTGGGTCTAAAGTTGTGAAAGCTATAGTTCCATTATCAGAAATGTTTGGTTATGTTACAGCTTTAAGAACAATGTCTTCAGGTAGAGCAACTTCTACTATGGAATTTTCTCACTATGCAGAAACTCCTTCAAATATTTCAGAAGAAGTAATCGCTGCTGCTAAAGGTTAATCTACTAATAATATATAAGATGAGTCAAAAAATTAGAATAAAATTAAAGTCTTACGATTACAATTTAGTAGATAAATCTGCTGAAAAAATAGTAAAGACGGTAAAAAGTACAGGTGCTGTTGTAAACGGACCAATACCATTACCAACACATAAAAAGATTTTTACTGTATTGCGTTCACCGCACGTAAATAAAAAATCTAGAGAGCAATTTCAATTAGCTGCTTACAAAAGATTGTTAGACATCTATAGTTCTTCTTCAAAAACTATTGATGCTTTAATGAAACTTGAGTTACCAAGTGGTGTTGAAGTTGAGATTAAAGTATAAGTAATATATTAACTTTCGGTTTAATTTTGTTAAGCCGAAAGTTTTTTTTACTTTTGCAACCCGAAATAGAGTAGGGTATACTGTTTTTTGAGTTAAAAATCAATAATAGTAACATGTCCAGAGCGTTTCGCGAAGGAAAAACGGTAAAAACAAATTCAGTATAGAAAGTGTTTTTATGCTGTTTTTTTTGAGTAAAACTCAAAGGATTTTATGAAACTTTAGTTTCAAACAAATAATTATTAATAGACGCGCTGGATAAAATAATCTATCGTCTAAAATTTTAACTAAATGTCTGGGTTAATAGGAAGAAAAATTGGAATGACCAGCTTATTTGATGAAAACGGGAAGAACATTCCTTGTACAGTAATCGAAGCAGGTCCTTGCGTTGTTACCCAAGTCAGAACCGAAGAGGTTGACGGCTACAATGCGTTGCAACTTGGTTTCGATGACAAAAAGGCGAAGAGCTCTAACAAAGCGTTAGACGGTCACTTTAAAAAAGCTGGCACCACTGCTAAGAAAAAAGTCGTTGAATTTCAAGGGTTTGAAGAAGAGTACAAATTAGGAGATTCTATCACAGTAGAGCATTTTACTGAAGGGGAATTTGTTGATGTGTCAGGTGTTTCTAAAGGTAAAGGTTTTCAGGGTGTAGTTAAACGTCACGGTTTTGCTGGTGTCGGTCAAGCTACTCATGGTCAACATAACCGTTTAAGAGCTCCTGGTTCAATTGGTGCTGCATCTTACCCTGCAAGAGTATTCAAAGGAATGCGAATGGCAGGAAGAATGGGTGGAGAAAATGTGAAAGTACAAAACTTAAGAGTATTAAAAGTAGTTGCTGAAAAGAACTTACTTGTTGTTAAAGGGGCTATTCCTGGACACAAAAATGCTTTTGTAACTATTCAGAAATAATGAAAGTAGTAGTTTTAGATATTACAGGAAAAGATACAGGTAGAAAAGTTGAACTTTCTAAAGATGTATTTGGTATAGAGCCTAATGATCACGCTATTTATTTAGATGTTAAACAGTACTTGGCAAACCAACGTCAAGGAACTCATAAATCTAAAGAAAGAGCTGAAATTACTGGTTCTACAAGAAAGATAAAAAAACAAAAAGGAACTGGTACTGCAAGAGCAGGTTCTATCAAGTCTGGTGTTTTTAGAGGTGGTGGGCGTATGTTCGGACCAAGACCAAGAAATTATTCTTTTAAATTGAATAAAAACTTAAAGCGTTTAGCACGTAAATCTGCTTTAAGTATTCAAGCAAATGATAAAAATTTAGTAGTAGTTGAAGACTTCAATTTTGATTCTCCAAAAACTAAAAACTTTGTAAATGTTTTAAAAGCATTAGAGTTGGATACTAAAAAATCATTATTTGTTTTAAATGGTGAAAATAGCAATGTTTATTTGTCATCAAGAAACTTGAAAAACTCTAAAGTGATCAACGCTTCAGAAATTTATACTTATGGTGTTTTAAACGCTAATAAAGTTGTGATTACCGAAGGTTCTTTAGAAGGAATTAACTCAAATTTAAGCAAATAGGGAAATGAGTATTTTAATTAAACCTATTATTACGGAAAAAGCGACAAACGATAGCGAATTATTTAATCGTTATTCATTTGTTGTAGATAAAAAAGCTAACAAAGTGGAGATTAAAGATGCTGTTGAGGCAGCTTATGGAGTTTCTATTTCAAGCGTAAAAACTTTAAACTATCCAATTCAAAGAAATACAAAGTATACTAAAAAAGGTTTAGTTACTGGTATTAAGAGCGGATACAAAAAAGCAATTGTGCAGTTAGCGGAAGGAGAAAGTATTGATTTTTATAACAATCTTTAAGAAAAGACAGAATGTCAGTTAGAAAATTAAAACCAATAACACCAGGTCAGCGTTTTAGAGTTGTAAATGGGTTCGACACCATAACAACTGATAAGCCGGAAAAGTCATTATTGGCACCGAAAAAAAGATCTGGAGGTCGAAACAATCAGGGTAGAATGACAACACGTAATATTGGTGGTGGTCATAAACAAAAATACCGTATTATCGATTTTAAAAGAGATAAAACAGGTGTTCCTGCAACAGTAAAAACTATAGAGTACGATCCAAATCGTACAGCATTTATTGCATTACTTAGTTATGCTGATGGTGAAAAACGTTATGTAATTGCTCAAAACGGTTTAAAAGTAGGTCAAACTATCGTTTCTGGTTCTGGTATTACTCCAGAAATTGGAAATGCAATGCCTTTAAGTGAAATTCCTTTAGGTACTACAATCTCATGTATAGAATTACGACCAGGTCAAGGAGCTGTTATGGCTCGTTCTGCTGGTTCATTTGCTCAATTAATGGCAAGAGATGGTAAATATGCAACAGTTAAGTTACCTTCTGGTGAAACAAGATTAATCTTGTTAACGTGTATGGCAACTATTGGAGTTGTATCTAATTCAGATCATCAATTATTAGTGTCTGGTAAAGCAGGTAGAAGAAGATGGTTGGGTAGAAGACCAAGAGTTAACGCTGTAAGAATGAACCCAGTTGATCACCCAATGGGAGGTGGTGAAGGACGTTCTTCTGGAGGTCATCCTAGATCAAGAAATGGTATTCCTGCTAAAGGATTTAAAACTAGATCTAAGACCAAAGCTAGTAATAAGTACATTATCGAACGTAGAAAGAAATAATTAAGTTATGGCAAGATCATTAAAAAAAGGACCTTACATTCACTATAAATTAGAGAAAAAAGTGTTAGCTAATGTAGAAGCTGGAAACAAAACTGTAATCAAAACTTGGTCTAGAGCAAGTATGATTTCCCCAGATTTTGTTGGACAAACAATTGCTGTTCATAATGGACGTCAGTTTGTACCAGTTTATGTTACAGAAAACATGGTAGGGCATAAATTAGGCGAATTTTCACCAACTCGTTCTTTTAGAGGACACGCTGGTGCGAAAAATAAAGGTAAAAAATAGTAGGAAATGGGAGTTCGTAAAAAAAATATGGCAGATCAGTTAAAAGCAGCTAGAAAGCAACGCGCTTTCGCAAAGCTTACTAACTGTCCTACATCACCAAGAAAAATGCGTTTAGTAGCAGATCAGGTAAGAGGAGTTGAAGTTGAAAAAGCTTTACAAATCTTAAAGTTTAGCCCAAAAGAAGCATCAATCAATTTAGAGAAATTGTTATTGTCTGCAATTGCAAATTGGCAAGCTAAAAATGAGGATGCATCTATAGAAGACGCAGGTTTATATGTGAAATCTATATGTGTAGATAGCGCAGGAATGTTAAAAAGATTAAGACCAGCTCCACAAGGGCGTGCTCATAGAATTCGCAAGCGTTCTAATCACGTTACTTTAGAGTTAGGTAGTAAAAATTTAAGTAATTAATCAAAGTAGAAATGGGACAAAAAACTAATCCAATAGGAAATCGTTTAGGAATCATCAGAGGTTGGGAATCTAACTGGTATGGTGGTAATGACTACGGAGATAAAATTGCTGAAGATGATAAGATAAGAAAGTATATTAATGCTAGATTATCAAAAGCAAGTGTTTCTAGAGTAATTATAGAACGTACTTTAAAGCTTGTAACCGTTACTATCACTACTGCACGTCCAGGTATCATTATTGGTAAAGGAGGTCAAGAGGTAGACAAGTTAAAAGAAGAACTAAAGAAAATTACAGGTAAAGAAGTTCAAATCAATATTTTTGAGATTAAACGTCCTGAATTAGATGCAAAGTTAGTTGCAACTAGCGTAGCGCGTCAAATTGAGAATAGAATTTCTTACAAGAGAGCAATCAAAATGGCTATTGCTGCAACGATGCGTATGAATGCTGAAGGTATAAAAATTCAGATTTCAGGTCGTTTAAATGGAGCAGAAATGGCACGTTCAGAGCACTATAAAGAAGGTAGAATTCCTCTTTCTACATTCAGAGCTGATATCGATTATGCACTTGTAGAATCTCATACTACTTATGGAAGGATAGGTGTAAAAGTATGGATTATGAAGGGTGAGGTTTATGGTAAAAGAGAATTATCTCCATTAGTAGGCTTGTCTAAGAAACAAGGTGGTAATAAAGGTGGTGATAGATCTAAACGTCAACCTCGTAGAAGAAAATAATTTTTAAAATTAGAAATTAAAAATGTTACAGCCAAAAAGAGTAAAATACCGTAAGGTACAGAAGGCGAAAGGGAATATGACTGGGAATGCTCAGAGAGGAAATCAACTTTCTAATGGAATGTTTGGTATCAAATCTATAGACCAGAATTTATTAACTTCTCGTCAAATTGAAGCAGCTCGTATCGCGGCAACTCGTCATATGAAAAGAGAGGGGCAGTTATGGATTAAAATTTTTCCAGACAAGCCTATCACTAAGAAACCTTTAGAGGTACGTATGGGTAAGGGTAAAGGAGCACCAGATCATTTTGTTGCAGTTATTAAACCGGGTAGAATTTTGTTTGAGGTTGGTGGTGTACCAATGCATATAGCAAAAGAAGCCTTACGATTAGCAGCTCAAAAACTTCCTGTAAGAACGAAGTTTGTAATAGCAAGAGATTTTGATATTAACGCTTAATTCGATATACAATGAAACAATCAGAAATAAAAGAATTATCTACAGCTGATCTTAATGAGAAGTTGGGAGCGTTGCAAAAGAATTATACTGATCTTAAGATGGCTCATGCAATTACTCCTATGGAGAACCCATTGCAATTGAGAAGTTTAAGAAGAACTGTAGCAAGAATTGCAACAGAATTAACAAAAAGAGAATTACAATAATTCTATAGTCAGTTTTAAAGATGGAAAAAAGAAATCTTAGAAAAGAGAGAATTGGTGTTGTTTCTAGCAGCAAAATGGAGAAATCTATTGTTGTATCAGAAACTAAAAGAGTAAAACACCCAATGTACGGTAAATTCGTATTAAAGACGAAAAAGTATGTTGCACACGACGAAAAGAATGATTGCAACGAAGGAGATACTGTTAGGATAATGGAAACAAAACCTATGAGTAAATCTAAACGTTGGAGATTAGTAGAAATCCTAGAAAGAGCTAAATAATATGTTACAGACAGAATCAAGATTAAAGGTAGCAGATAATACTGGAGCTAAAGAAGTTTTAGTAATTAGAGTTTTAGGAGGTACAAAAAAACGTTACGCAAGTATTGGAGACAAGATTGTTGTATCTGTTAAATCTGCAACTCCTAACGGAACTGTAAAAAAAGGTCAAGTATCTAGAGCAGTTGTTGTAAGAACTAAAAAAGAAGTGAGACGTAAAGACGGATCTTATATCAGATTTGATGATAATGCTTGTGTACTTTTAAATCCTACTGAGGAAATGAGAGGTACTCGTGTATTTGGTCCTGTTGCTCGTGAGCTTCGTGAGAAACAATTCATGAAAATAGTATCATTAGCACCTGAAGTGCTTTAAATCATTATATAAAATGAAGAAGTTCAAATTAAAATCAGGAGATACTGTAAAAGTAATTGCAGGAGATCATAAAGGATCAGAAGGTAAAGTTTTACAAATTATCAAAGATAAGGATAGAGTTTTGGTAGAAGGAGTTAACTTAGTTTCTAAGCATACAAAACCAAGCGCTCAAAATCCTCAAGGAGGTATTGTAAAAAAGGAAGCATCATTGCACATTTCTAACGTTATGTTAGTAGAGGATGGTGCAGCTGTAAGAGTTGGTTATAATGTTGATGGAGACACTAAGACTAGAGTCTCTAAAAAAACTAAAAAATAAGAATAATCATGAGTTACGTACCAAGATTAAAAGCAGAATACAAAGAAAGAGTGATTAAAGCTCTTACTGAAGAATTCAGTTATAAGAATGTAATGCAAGTACCCAAATTAGAAAAAATAGTTGTTTCTAAAGGTGTTGGTGCTGCAATTGCAGATAAGAAATTAATAGATTATGCTGTAGAAGAATTGACTAATATTACTGGTCAGAAAGCAATTTCTACTATGTCTAAGAAAGATGTTGCATCATTTAAATTACGTAAAGGAATGCCAATTGGGGTAAAAGTTACGTTAAGAGGTGATAAAATGTACGAGTTTTTAGATAGATTAGTTACAGCTTCTTTACCACGTGTAAGAGACTTTAACGGTATAAAAGCTAACGGATTTGATGGAAGAGGTAATTACAATTTAGGGATTACTGAACAAATCATTTACCCAGAGATAAATATTGACCAAGTGAAAAAAATTAACGGTATGGATATTACGTTTGTAACATCTGCAGATACTGATAAGGAAGCAAAGTCATTATTAGGAGAATTAGGTTTACCATTCAAAAAAAATTAAGAAATGGCTAAAGAATCAATGAAAGCTCGTGAACGTAAGAGAGCAAAAACAGTTGCAAAATATGCTGAAAAAAGAAAAGCTTTAAAAGAAGCTGGAGATTATGAAGCATTGCAAAAATTACCAAAGAACGCTTCACCAGTAAGAATGCACAACAGATGTAAATTAACTGGACGTCCAAAAGGATATATGAGACAATTTGGTATTTCTCGTGTAACGTTTCGTGAAATGGCAAATCAAGGATTAATACCAGGTGTTAAAAAAGCTAGTTGGTAGAAATCTAAAATTAAATCTTAAAAATAAAAATAGAATGTGTACATTTGCACGCTCTATTTTTTTTGAGTATAAGAATTTTAACTGATTATAGGTTCAATTGTCACAGGGAAATCTGTAGGTAAATAGAGGTAATTGAAAACCGTAATCGCAATTTTATATTAATATGTATACAGATCCAATCGCGGATTTTCTTACTAGAGTAAGAAATGCTATCGCAGCAGGACACAGAGTAGTAGAAATTCCAGCTTCGAACCTGAAGAAGGAAATGACTAAGATTTTGTTTGATCAAGGGTATATTTTAAGTTATCAATTTAACGATGAATCTGTTCAAGGTACCATCAAAATTGCCTTAAAATATGACAAAGACACAAAAGAGTCAGTTATTAGAAAAATTCAACGAATCAGTACACCAGGTTTACGTAAATATGTTGGCTCTAAAGAGATGCCAAGAGTGTTAAATGGACTTGGTATTGCTATTGTTTCTACATCTAAGGGTGTAATGACAAACAAAAAAGCACGTCAAGAGAACGTTGGAGGAGAAGTTTTATGTTACGTTTATTAAAATCTTGAAAGATGAGTAGAATAGGAAAAAATCCCGTTAGCATCGCACAAGGTGTAGATGTAAGCATAAAAGACAACACAGTTACAGTAAAAGGTAAATTAGGAGAGTTAACTCAAACTATTTCTGATGGAATTACTGTAAAAGTTGAAGATGCACAAGTTGTATTAGAAAGAGCATCTGAAAGTAAAGACCATAAAGCTCAACACGGTTTAATGAGGGCCTTAATCAATAACATGATAGAAGGTGTATCTAAAGGTTGGACTAAAGAATTAGAATTGGTTGGTGTAGGTTATAGAGCATCTAATCAAGGACAAAAATTAGATTTAGCTTTAGGATTTTCTCATAATATTGTTTTAGAATTAGCTCCAGAAGTTAAAGTTGAAACAGTATCAGAAAAAGGGAAAAACCCAATCGTTAAATTAACTTCTTTTGATAAACAATTAGTGGGTCAAGTAGCTGCGAAAATTAGAGGTTTCCGTAGACCAGAGCCATATAAAGGTAAAGGAGTTAAGTTTGTAGGAGAAGTATTAAGAAGAAAAGCAGGTAAGTCTGCATAATTCATAGCATTATGGCATTAACAAAGTTAGAAAGAAGAGCTAGAATTAAGCGTAGAATCAGAAAAATAGTTTCTGGTACAGCTTCTAAACCAAGATTATCAGTTTTTAGAAGTAATAAAGAAATTTACGCTCAGTTAGTAGACGATGTAAATGGAGTAACATTAGCTTCAGTTGCATCTAGAGATATAAAAGCAAGTTCAAAATCAGAAGCTTCGGCTGCTGTTGGGAAAGAAATTGCTGAAAAAGCTATCAAAGTAGGAGTTGAAACAGTTGCTTTCGATAGAAATGGTTATTTATACCATGGTAGAGTTAAGGTATTAGCAGAAGCTGCAAGAGAAGCTGGTTTAAAATTTTAAGAAATTATGCAAGGTTATAAAAACGTAGAAAGAGTTAAACCAAGCGGATTAGAGCTTGTTGATAGATTAGTAGGTGTACAACGTGTTACCAAAGTAACAAAAGGAGGTAGAGCATTTGGTTTCTCTGCAATTGTTGTTGTTGGTGATGGTAATGGTGTTGTTGGTCACGGATTAGGGAAATCTAAAGATGTTTCTTCGGCAATAGCAAAAGCTGTTGAAGATGCTAAGAAAAATTTAGTAAGAATACCAATTTTAGAAGGTACTTTACCTCATGAACAAAAAGGAAAATTTGGTGGTGCAAAGGTATTTATCAAACCTGCTTCTCCTGGTACAGGGGTAATTGCAGGGGGTGCAGTACGTGCAGTATTAGAATCTGTTGGTGTACATGATGTATTATCTAAATCTCAAGGTTCTTCTAACCCTCACAATGCAGTAAAAGCAACATTTGATGCTCTATTACAATTACGTAGTGCTTCTGCAATTGCGAAACAAAGGGGAATTTCTTTAGAAAAAGTATTTAACGGATAAATCTAAAAGAGATGGCAAAAATTAAAGTTACACAAGTAAAAAGTCAAATCGGGCGTTTAAAGAATCAAAAAAGAACTTTAGAAGCATTAGGTTTACGTAGATTAAACCAATCTGTTGAGCATGAGGCAACTCCATCAATTGTTGGTATGGTAAATAAAGTTTCACATTTAGTTTCTGTAGAGGAATTAAAATAAGATATTTAAAATGAGTAGTTTACATAACTTAACACCAGCAGAAGGATCTGTAAAAAAGGGAAAAAGAATCGCACGTGGTGAAGGTTCTGGTCACGGAGGAACTTCTACAAGAGGTCACAAAGGGGCTAAATCTCGTTCAGGTTATTCTCGTAAAATTGGTTTTGAAGGAGGGCAGATGCCACTTCAAAGACGTGTGCCAAAATTTGGTTTCACAAATATCAATAGAAAAGAATATCAAGGGATCAACTTAGATAAGTTACAAGCTTTAGTTGATAGTGGAAAGATAACAGATACAGTTACTTTAGAAGATTTAGTAGCAAATAGATTAGCAAGTAAAAACGACTTAGTAAAAATACTAGGTGGTGGAGAATTAAAAGCTAAATTAAATATAACTGTACATAAATTTACAGCATCAGCAAAAGCTGCTATTGAAGCAGTTGGAGGTGAGGCTGTTACTTTATAAGATTTCGTAAATGATGAATTTAATTAATAGATTAAAAGAAATTTTCAGTATTGAAGAATTAAAAAATAAAATTCTTCTTACTATTGGTTTAATTGCAGTATATCGCTTTATGGCTGCTATTCCATTACCTGGAGTAGATCCATTACAATTAGCTGCTTTAAAGCAAAGTGCTGACGGAGGTCTTTTAGGATTATTAAACGCATTTACAGGAGGAGCATTTGCTAGAGCGTCAGTAATGGCACTTGGTATTATGCCTTATATTTCTGCATCTATTGTGGTTCAGTTAATGGGAATTGCGGTTCCTTATTTACAGAAGTTACAGAAAGATGGAGAAAGTGGACGTAAAAAAATTACACAAATTACCAGATGGTTAACCATTGGTATTACATTGGTACAAGCACCAACGTATATTACAGCTATTAAAACTCAGTTTGGTTTACCACCTGAAGCTTTTTTAGTAAGTGGACCAACTTTTTGGATATCATCTATCATTATTTTAACAGCAGGAACAATTTTTGCGATGTGGTTAGGTGAGCGTATTACAGATAAAGGAGTTGGTAATGGAATTTCATTACTTATTACTGTAGGTATTATCGCTAACTTTCCAGCTGCATTTTTACAAGAGTTTGTTGCTAAAACAACAAATGCTGGTGCAGGAGGAATTATGATGGTATTAATTGAGGTTATAGTTTGGTTTGTCGTAATTTTATTAACTGTCTTATTAGTTACTGCTGTTCGTAAGATTGCAGTACAATATGCCAGAAGAACAGTTGCAGGAAACATTCAAAACGTTGCGGGTTCTAGAGATTATATTCCTCTAAAATTAAATGCAGCAGGTGTAATGCCAATAATTTTTGCGCAAGCAATTATGTTTTTACCAGTTGCTTTAGCGCAAAGATTTCCAGCAATTGCAAGTTTACAAGATATCAATGGATTATGGTACAATGTAATTTTTGCATTGTTAATTATCATCTTTAGTTATTTCTATACAGCAATTACAATTCCTACGAATAAAATGGCTGAAGATTTAAAGAGAAGTGGTGGTTTTATACCAGGTATTAGACCAGGTAAAGACACAGCAGATAGATTAGATTCTGTACTGTCTAGAATTACGTTTCCAGGATCGTTATTCTTAGCAGCATTATCAATCTTACCAGCAATTGTAGTTCAGTTTGGAGTACAACAGAGTTGGGCAATGTTTTACGGTGGTACATCATTAATTATTATGGTTGGTGTTGCAATTGATACTTTACAACAAATAAATTCGTATTTATTAAATCGCCATTATGATGGTTTAATGAAAGCAGGAAATAGTAACAGAAAATCGAATAAGTAAAATGGCTAAACAACCCGCAATTCAACAAGATGGAACAATTACAGAAGCATTATCAAATGCGATGTTTCGTGTAGAATTAGAAAACGGACATATTGTAACGGCTCACATTTCTGGTAAAATGCGTATGCATTATATTAAATTATTACCTGGAGATAAGGTAAAGTTAGAAATGAGTCCTTACGATTTAACAAAAGCAAGAATTACTTACAGATACTAAAAAACAAAACAGATGAAAGTTAGAGCATCAGTTAAAAAAAGAAGTGCCGACTGCAAAATAGTACGCAGAAAAGGTAGATTATACGTAATAAATAAACAAAATCCTAGATTTAAACAAAGACAAGGGTAATGGCAAGAATAGCAGGTATTGATATTCCAAAGAATAAAAGAGGTGTTATCGCTTTAACTTATATCTTTGGTATAGGAAACAGTAGAGCTAAAGAAGTTTTAGCAAAAGCAAAAGTTGATGAAAGTATCAAAGTTCAAGATTGGACTGATGATCAAATAGCAGCAATTAGAGAACAAGTTGGAGCTTTCACAATTGAAGGTGAATTACGTTCTGAAGTTCAGTTGAACATCAAACGTTTAATGGATATTGGTTGTCAAAGAGGAATCCGTCATAGAATGGGGCTTCCTTTAAGAGGTCAAAGAACTAAAAACAACTCTCGTACAAGAAAAGGTAAGAGAAAAACAGTAGCTAACAAGAAAAAATAAAGTTAGAGATTAACCTAGTTATATTTTAGTGTGCCATATATATTTATATATAATTTACTAAAATTAATAACTAAACAATTATAATTATGGCAAAAGCAAGTTCAAAAAAACGTAAAGTAATTATTGATGCAATTGGAGAAGCACATATAAATGCATCTTTTAACAACATCATTATTTCTTTAACAAATAAAAAAGGTGACGTAATTTCTTGGTCATCTGCAGGTAAAATGGGTTTTAGAGGTTCTAAAAAGAACACTCCTTATGCTGCTCAATTAGCAGCAGAAGACTGTGCAGCGGTTGCAAAAGAAGCAGGTTTACGTAAAGTAAAAGTTTATGTAAAAGGACCAGGTAATGGTAGAGAATCTGCAATTAGATCTATCCACAATGCAGGTATTGAAGTTACTGAAATTATTGATGTAACACCAATTCCTCATAACGGATGTCGTCCACCAAAAAGAAGAAGAGTATAATTAAATATTTTAATCAATTAGGATTAACGATTATCGAAGGATTAGCCTTAATTCATAATCCCTAATTATAACAAAAAAGAAATGGCAAGATATACAGGACCAAAAACTAAAATTGCTCGTAAATTTGGCGAAGCAATCTTCGGAGATGATAAAAACTTCGAAAAAAGAAATTACCCTCCAGGACAACACGGAAACGCAAGAAGAAGAGGAAAAAAATCTGAATACGCTACACAATTAGCTGAAAAGCAAAAAGCAAAATATACTTACGGTATATTAGAGCGTCAATTCAGTAACTTATTCAAAAAAGCTTCAGCTTCACAAGGAATTACTGGTGAAATCTTATTACAATTATGTGAGTCTCGTTTAGACAATGTGGTGTACAGAATGGGAGTATCAAATTCAAGAAGTGGAGCACGTCAATTAGTATCTCATAGACACATTACAGTTAATGGAGAAATCGTTAATATTCCTTCTTACAGATTAAGAGAAGGTGATGTGGTTGCTGTAAGAGAAAAATCCAAATCATTAGTAGCAATAGAGGATGCATTAGCATCTAACAGCAATGTTTATGAGTGGTTAACTTGGAATAATGATACTAAATCAGGAACGTTTGTAAAAGTACCAGAAAGATTACAAATTCCAGAAAATATCAAAGAGCAATTAATCGTAGAATTATATTCTAAATAATAAAATAATCATATTGGTATTTAGCCAAAGGGTTTATTTGTACTTCTTCAAACTTATAAACCGCGCAACTAAATAACAATTAAAACGAAGAAACACTATGGCAATTTTAAATTTTCAAAAGCCCGATAAAGTAATAATGATAGAATCTACAGATTTTTCTGGAAGATTTGAGTTTAGACCTTTAGAACCAGGTTTTGGTTTAACAGTAGGTAATGCTTTAAGAAGGGTATTGTTATCATCTTTAGAAGGTTTTGCAATTACATCATTAAGAATAGATGGTGTAGAGCATGAATTTTCTACAGTACCAGGTATTGTAGAAGATGTAACAGAAATTATCTTAAACTTAAAACAGGTTCGTTTTAAGAAACAAATAGATGAAACTGATAGAGAAACTGTTTCTATTTCAGTATCAGGTCAAGAACAGTTTACTGCTGGAGACTTACAGAAATTCATCTCTGGTTTTCAAGTGTTAAATCCAGATTTAGTAATCTGTAACATGGATAAATCAGTAAAACTTAACGCAGAAATTACTATAGAAAAAGGTAGAGGTTTTGTACCTGCAGAAGAAAATAAAAAAGCATCTGCACCAATAGGAACAATATTTACTGATTCTATTTACACACCAATTAAGAATGTAAAGTATGCAATCGAAAATTTTCGTGTAGAGCAAAAAACGGATTACGAAAAATTAGTTTTTGATATAGATACAGATGGATCTATCAATCCAAAAGATGCATTAACTGAAGCTGCGAAAATTTTAATTCACCACTTCATGTTATTCTCTGACGAGCGTATCACTCTAGAAGCAGATGAAATTGCACAGACTGAAACATACGATGAGGAATCATTACATATGCGTCAGTTATTAAAAACGAGATTGATCGATATGGATCTTTCTGTTAGAGCTTTAAATTGTTTAAAAGCTGCAGAAGTAGATACATTAGGAGATTTAGTTTCTTTTAATAAAAGTGATTTAATGAAATTTAGAAACTTTGGTAAAAAATCATTAACTGAATTAGAAGAATTAGTGATTGTAAAAGGCTTAAGTTTCGGGATGGATTTAACAAAATACAAATTAGATAGAGATTAACCTTTCATAATTTGCTCACCAAAGTGGTTAGAAGCAAGATGAAAGTATAAACAAACGTCAAAAATGAGACACGGAAAAAAACACAATCATTTAGGAAGAAAAACAGCGCATAGAAAAGCGATGTTAGCTAATATGGCTTGTTCTTTAATAGAACACAAGCGTATTAACACAACAGTGGCAAAAGCAAAAGCATTACGTACCTTTGTAGAACCATTAATTACAAAATCTAAAGCAGATACAACTCACAATAGACGTATTGTATTCTCTTATTTACGTAATAAGTATGCTGTAACAGAGCTTTTTAGAGAAGTTTCTGTAAAAGTAGCGGACAGACCAGGAGGTTATGTGCGTATTATCAAATTAGGAAATCGTCAAGGAGATAATGCTCCTATGGCAATGATAGAATTGGTAGATTATAACGAAATTTACAATCCTAAAGGTAAAAAGGCTAAAAAATCTACACGTAGAAGTAGAAGAGGTAGTGCTAAGAAAACTGAAGCTACAGCTCAAGTAGAAGAAACAGCGACAGAAGAAAAATCTGAAGAATAAAAAATGAAAATTTTTTAATTTATATCAAAGGGATAAACGTTTACCGTTTATCCCTTTTTTTATATTTTTACACCAACAAAACACAACTATAATAAATGAAATATCAAACGCGAAAAAAAGCTTTAGTTTTATTAGCTGACGGAACAATTTTTTACGGAAAATCTGTAGGTATTGAAGGTACATCTACTGGAGAAATTTGTTTTAATACAGGGATGACCGGTTACCAAGAAATTTTCACAGACCCTTCTTATTATGGGCAATTAATGGTAGCTACAAATGCGCATATTGGTAATTATGGAGTAAATGATAATGAAGTAGAATCTGAAGGAATTAAAATTGCAGGTTTAATATGTAGAAACTTTAGCTTTACTCATTCAAGAGTAGATTCTGATGGAAATTTAAAAGATTGGTTTGCAAAACATAATTTAGTGGCAATTTCTGATGTAGATACCAGAGCCTTGGTTTCTTATATTAGAGATAACGGAGCTATGAATGCCATAATTTCTACAGAAGTTGATAATATTAATGCGCTAAAAAAACAACTAGCAGAAGTTCCAAGTATGGAAGGCTTAGAGTTAGCTTCTAAAGTATCTACTAAAGAACCTTATTTTGTAGGAGATGAAAATTCCGAAGTTAAAATTTCAGCTTTAGATATTGGTATAAAGAAGAATATTTTAAGAAATCTAACTAAAAGAGGAGCTTACATAAAAGTATTTCCTTACAATTCTTCTTTTGAAGATTTATCAGCTTTTAATCCTGATGGGTATTTTATTTCAAATGGACCAGGAGACCCAGAACCTTTAGAAGCAGCCCAAGCAGTTGCAAAAGAAATTGTAAATAGAGACTTACCATTATTTGGTATTTGCCTAGGACATCAAGTAATAGCACTTTCTCAAGGTATTTCCACTTATAAAATGCATAACGGGCATAGAGGTATTAATCACCCTGTAAAAAACCTATTAACAGGAAAAGGTGAAATTACTTCTCAAAACCATGGTTTTGCGATTAATAGAGAAGAAACTGAAGCAAATGAAAATGTTGAGATTTCTCATGTACATTTAAATGATCATACCGTTGCAGGAATTCGATTAAAAGATAAGAATACTTTTTCTGTTCAATATCACCCTGAGGCAAGCCCTGGACCACATGATTCAGAATATTTGTTTGATCAATTTATAGCAAATATTAAAGCGGCAAAATCTATTATAAGCTAAATAAATATTAAGGTTTAACTAGAAAACGTTTTCGTAAGTAACTACTTTAAATTGAAATAAAGCGCAGCTTATTTCGTAAATTAGCCAAAGTAAAAATAGATAGTAAAAACGATTAAAATTATAAAAAAATGAGTATTATTCTTAGCGTTCACGCACGTCAAATTTTTGATTCAAGAGGAAATCCTACTGTAGAAGTAGATGTAATTACAGAAAGTGGTGTTTTAGGTAGAGCAGCAGTTCCTTCTGGAGCTTCAACTGGAGAACACGAAGCTGTTGAGTTACGTGATGGTGGAAAAGATTATATGGGTAAGGGAGTTTTAAAAGCTGTTGATAATGTAAATAGTATTATCGCTGAGGAGTTAATTGGTGTTTCTGTTTTTGAACAAAATGCTATTGATAAATTAATGATTGACTTAGATGGTACTCCAAATAAATCAAAATTAGGAGCTAATGCTATTTTAGGAGTTTCTTTAGCTGTAGCCAAAGCAGCAGCAAACGAATTAGGAATGCCTTTGTATAGATACGTAGGGGGTGTTTCTGCAAATACTCTTCCTGTTCCAATGATGAATATCATTAATGGAGGTTCTCACTCTGATGCTCCAATTGCATTTCAAGAGTTCATGATTATGCCTGTTAAAGCAGAAAGTTTTTCTGAAGCAATGAAAATGGGTTCTGAAATTTTTCATAATTTAAAGAAAGTTTTACATGATAGAGATTTATCTACAGCTGTTGGAGATGAAGGTGGTTTTGCACCAACATTAAATGGAACTGAAGATGCTATTGAAACAATTGCTTTAGCGGTTGAGAATGCTGGATATGCATTTGGTGATGAGATAAAAATTGCATTAGATTGTGCTTCTGCAGAGTTTTTTGTTGATGGAAAATACGATTACACTAAATTCGAAGGTGATAAAGGTGTAATTAGAACTTCTAATGAACAAGCTGAGTATTTAGCTGAATTAGCTAATAAATATCCAATTATTTCTATCGAAGATGGGATGGATGAAAATGACTGGGAAGGAACGAAGTATCTTACAGAGTTAATTGGTGATAAAGTGCAATTAGTTGGAGACGACTTGTTTGTAACAAATGTAGAACGTTTATCAAGAGGAATTAAAGAAGGTATTGCAAATTCAATTTTAATTAAAGTAAACCAAATAGGTTCTTTAACTGAAACGATTGCTGCTGTAAACATGGCAAAAAATGCCGGGTATACTTCTGTAATGTCTCACAGATCTGGTGAAACCGAAGATAATACTATTGCAGATTTAGCTGTAGCTTTAAACTGTGGGCAAATTAAAACAGGTTCTGCTTCTCGTTCTGATAGAATGGCAAAATATAATCAATTATTAAGAATAGAAGAAGAATTAGGAGATGTAGCTTATTTCCCTAAAGAAAAAGCATTTAAAATTTAACAACAATCCGTTGTTTTTTAAAAGCCTCTTAAGAAATTATGAGGCTTTTTTTTTACATATTTTAGAAATAAGTTAATATTATTTTAAAATGGCTAAAATCTATTTCTCGAACTTTTAAAATCCTTTAAAATATGGTATCTTCGCGATACTAAACAACACATTAAAAACATCTAAAAATGTCAGATAAGGCTAAATTGCAAATAGGAGATAATTCATACGAATTTCCTCTTGTAAAAGGAACAGAAAATGAAGTTGCAATAAATATTCAAACACTGAGAGTCGCAACAAATGGAGTGATAACTATAGACCCTGGATATAAAAATACAGGTTCTTGTGAAAGTGCTGTAACTTTTTTAGATGGAGAAAAAGGAATTTTAAGATACAGAGGATATGCTATTGAAGAATTAGCTGAAAAAGCTGATTTCTTAGAAACTGCTTATGCATTAATATTCGGAAACTTACCAACAAAGGTTGAATTAGAAAAATTTCATTCAGATATTAAATCTCACTCTTTAGTTGATGATGATGTTCGTAAAATTTTAGAAGCATTTCCTAAGACTGCACACCCAATGGGAGTTTTGTCTTCTTTAACCAGTGCTTTAACAGCTTTTAACCCTTCTTCTGTTGATATTAATTCTAGAGAAGAAATGTATTCGGCAATTGTTAGGATTTTAGCAAAATTTCCTGTTTTAGTAGGTTGGACCATGCGTAAGAAAAAAGGTCTACATTTAAATTATGGAAAAAATTCTTTAGGATATGTTGAAAACATCATGTATATGATGTTTAAACAACCAAATGAAGATTTTGAAGTAAATCCAATTATTAAAAATGCTTTAGATAAACTTTTAATTTTACATGCCGATCACGAACAAAACTGTTCTACTTCTACAGTTAGAATAGTAGGTTCTTCTCATGCAGGTTTATTTGCTTCGCTTTCTGCTGGGATTTCTGCACTCTGGGGACCATTGCATGGAGGTGCAAATCAAGCAGTATTAGAAATGCTAGAGGCTATTAAAGAAGATGGAGGGGATACAAAGAAATATATGGCTAAAGCTAAAGATAAAAACGATCCTTTTAGATTAATGGGCTTTGGACATAGAGTTTATAAAAACTTTGACCCAAGAGCTAAAATTATTAAGAAAGCAGCTGATGAAGTTTTAAACGATTTAGGTGTAAATGACCCAATTTTAGAAATAGCAAAAGGCTTAGAACAGGAAGCTTTAAGTGATCCTTATTTTGTTGATAGAAAATTATATCCTAATGTAGATTTCTATTCAGGTATTATTTATAGAGCTATGGGAATACCAACAGATATGTTTACTGTTATGTTTGCATTAGGTCGTTTACCTGGTTGGATTGCACAATGGAAAGAGATGAGGTTGCGTAAAGAGCCAATTGGTCGTCCACGTCAAATTTATACAGGAGAAAACTACAGAGAATTTGTAGATTTAGAGAAAAGATAAAAAAATAATATTATTTTTACCAAATAACTAAAAGCTTCATTAATAATGAAGCTTTTTTTATCTATTTAAAAATATGTTAGCATTAAATATCAATAATGAGACTTCAAGATTAAGAGCTGTAGTTTTAGGAATAGCCAAAAGTAATGGAGGTGTTCCTAAGGTAGAAGATTGTTATGACCCAAAAAGTATTGAGCATGTTTTGGCGGGCACATATCCTAAAGAAGAGGATATGATTGTTGAAATGGAAGCTGTTGCAGATGTGTTTAATAAATATGATGTAAAAGTTTACAGGCCAGAAATTATTGAAAATTATAATCAAATATTCTCTAGAGATATTGCTTTTGTCATTGAAGATAAATTTATTGAAGCTAACATTCTTCCAGACAGGGAAAGAGAATACAAAGCTATCGATAATGTGATTTCTCAAATTAATCCTGAAAATATAATAGTTTTACCAGAAGAATGCCATGTAGAAGGTGGAGATGTAATGCCTTGGAATGACTATATTTTTATTGGCACTTATTCAGGAAGTGATTATAAAGATTACATAACTGCTCGTACAAATACAGATGCGGTAATTGCTTTACAAGAATTGTTTCCTCATAAAATAGTAAAGTCTTTTGAATTAAGAAAATCTAATAAAAACGCAAAGGAAAATGCTTTGCATTTAGACTGTTGTTTTCAACCCATTGGAAAAGATAAAGCAATTTTACATAAAAATGGTTTTTTAGTTGAAAGTGAATATAATTGGTTACTAAATTTCTTCGGAAAAGAAAATGTTTTTGAAATCACAAAAGAAGAAATGTATAATATGAATAGCAACGTTTTTTCAATTTCTGAAGAAGTAATCATATCAGAAAAAAACTTTACAAGATTAAATACTTGGTTAAGAAAAAACGGTTTTACTGTAGAAGAAGTTCCTTATACAGAAATAGCAAAACAAGAAGGGTTGTTGCGTTGCTCTACAATGCCTTTAATAAGAGATTAATTTAAAATAAAGTAGTTAATTAATACCAGCGTTTCTTTTTCTTTTTAGAAGCAGTAGATTTTCTTCCTTTTTTGTGTTTACTAATAGTATTTAGTTGTTTCTTTTTATGCTTGGGTTTAGAAATTGGGTAAGGGTGATCTTCAATTACTTTTATGGGTTTTTCAATAAGTATTTCAATTGTCTTTATATATCCGTTTTCATCTGGAGAACAAAAAGAAAATGCAATTCCAGATTTCCCTGCTCGTGCCGTTCTTCCAATTCTATGCACATAAGTTTCTGCTACATTTGGTATATCAAAGTTAATAATCGCATCTACATTTGTAATGTCAATTCCTCTTGCTGCGACATCAGTCGCAATTAAAATAGAAGTTTTTTTATTTTTAAAATCTTCAATAGCTTTATTTCTAATAAGTTGACTTTTGTCTCCATGTATACTTACAACTTGGTAGCTATTCTTAAGTAATGTTTGTTCTAATTTATCAACGCCAAATTTTGTTCTCCTAAAAATAATAATTTTTCCATTTATTGTATTTCTTAACAAATGCAAACACAAATCTGTTTTATTTTTTTTTGGAAGATAATATAAAAGTTGACCAATATTTTTAGCAGTTGTTTCTTCTGGATTTATTTCTACTTTAATAGGAATGTTTAGAGTCGTTTTAGCTAAATGGGCAACCTTTTCTGGAATTGTTGCAGAAAAAAGTAGTATTTGTTTCGTTTTTGGGCAAAGACTTTCTATTCTTTTTACATCTTTAATAAACCCCATATCTAACATTAAATCGGCTTCATCTAAAACAAAGATTCCAACAGAATTTAAATCTATATTTCCTTGTAAATACAAGTCAATTAATCTTCCTGGAGTAGCAATTAGAATATCTACACCTTTTGCTAGTATTTCTTTCTGAGGTTCTAAAGAGACACCACCAAACACAGCTGTAGTTCTTAAATTTGTGTATTTACCAAATTTTTTAAAGTTTTCTAAGACTTGAATAGCCAACTCACGAGTTGGAGTAACAATTAAAGATTTTATTCTTTTCTCATCTTTTTTAGCATCTTGTTTGTCTAATAAAAGCTGAAGTATAGGTAAGGCAAAAGCTGCTGTTTTTCCTGTACCCGTTTGAGCAGATACTAAAACATTTTTCCTTTTTAATACTAAAGGAATCGTTTTTTGCTGTACTAAAGTAGGTTTGTGAAATCTAGCTTCAGTAACAGCTTTTAATATAGTTTTATCTAAAGGTAACTCAGAAAACTGCATTTATGTTTTTATAGCAAAGGTAGTTTAAAAGAATGTAGTGTTGTATTTTATAATAACACTTTTAAAAAGAGGATTAATTTATAAATACCTCGTAAAGAAATATGGCAAAAGGTTAAATGAATAAGTTAGCAAACTTCAAGAACCCGTTAAAATTCCGTAGAAATTTTCGCAAGTAAGTTCTAAAAAGCAATTAACTTTGCACTTTGTTGTGAAACGTTTTTTATTTTCGGATTAATTCGGTTTTATTTATAAAGAAATCCTCTCTATTTATATTCTCTTTAAAAAAATCTAATAGTTCATTTTGAGATTGAAAATCTTTATTTCTCAATTTCTTATTAATTTTAGAAAAAATAAGAGTGTTTCCCTCAACTTTAAAACCATAAAAAACATTTGTAATTTCTTTTTTGTATTCTGTTTTTAGATTCATAATTTCAAAACCTTTTATTGTTTTTGAGAACGAAATTATTACATCAGTTTTTTTCTTGTCCTTTAGCAACAATTTATAAGTTTTTTCTCCGTGTTTTGCAATGATAAGTTTTTCTTCATTATCTTTTTTATTATACCATTCTCCAATTAATTCAGGATTAATGTTTTCATCATTTGGTAAGCTGTATTTTGATTCTAAAGAACAACTAATTACCAAAAATAAAACGATTAAACTTAAAGTGTATTTTTTCATAGGTTCTGTTTTTTAATGTTTTACAAGTTTAACACTAATATGATGTCGTTTTAATGACTTATATCAGATGTTAGCTAATCTACATTTTTTAAAGCTTAGAAACAAACTGAATTATTTATCAAAAACACAAAATAGTCAAGTAAAAAATGTATAATTTTGCGAAATAATTAATAAAGAATGCAACAAACTACAAATACTATTTTAATGGTTCGTCCTGTAAATTTTAGGATGAATGAGCAAACTGCAGTGAATAACTATTATCAAGAAGAATTAGCGTTAGAAAATTCTAAGATTAATACAAAGGCCCAAGAAGAATTTGATAAATATGTGTTTAAGTTAAAGAGTTATGGAATTCATGTAATTGTGGTTTCTGATACCGAAGAATTCGATACACCAGATTCTATTTTTCCAAACAATTGGGTTTCTTTTCATGCAGATGGTACGGTTGCAATTTATCCAATGTTTGCAGAAAACAGACGTTTAGAAAGACGAGAAGATGTTTTAGAGAAATTAGAAAACGAAGGTTTTTTAATAGAAAACATTGTAGATTATACTTCTGCAGAAGAAGACAATTTCTTTTTAGAAGGTACAGGCAGTATGATTCTTGACCGTGAAAATAAAAAAGCCTATTGTGCTTTATCTCCAAGAGCAGATGAAGATTTATTTATTGAGTTTTGTGAAGATTTTGAATACACACCAGTAATTTTCACAGCAAATCAGACCGTAAATGGTAAAAGAGAAGCTATTTATCATACCAATGTTATGATGTGTGTTGCAGAAACTTTTGCAGTTGTTTGTTTGTCATCTATAGATGATAAAAAAGAACGTAAAAATCTCTTAAAACATCTTAAAGAAGATGGAAAAAAAGTAATTGATATTACAGAAGAGCAAGTCAATAATTTTGCTGGAAATATGTTGCAAGTTCAAGGTAATGATGATGAAAGGTATTTAATTATGAGTCAAGCTGCTTTTAATAGCCTAACACAATCTCAAAAAGCCCAAATAAATAACCATTGTAAAATAATTTCTAGTTCATTAGATACTATAGAAACTTGTGGTGGTGGAAGTGCACGTTGCATGATGGCTGAGGTATTTTTGCCTAAAAATTAATAGCCACTTTTATACAGCTCAAAAGCCTTTTTGATATATTTACAGAATGAATTTATTTCTGTTGGCTATTGCACCTGTAACTATTGTAATCTTATATATTTATTTTAAAGATAAATTTGAAAAAGAGCCCATAAGTTTTTTGTTTAAGAATTTTTTATTGGGTGCAACTCTAAGTATTTTAATAACAGCAATTTTAGGGGTTATTGCTGCTAAGTTAATTCCGCTTACTAATGGTCAAAGTATTTTACAACAATTCTTAAAAGCTTTTTTTGTGGTTGCTTTGGTAGAAGAGTTTTCTAAATACCTTATTGTAAGATACTTTGCACAGAGTAACAAAGAGTTTAATGAACCTTTTGATGGAATTGTTTATGCAGTTATGGTTTCTATGGGGTTTGCAGCATTAGAAAACGTATTATATGTTTTTCAATATGGAGTTGCCACAGGAATAACAAGAGCTTTTACCGCAGTACCTGCACATGCTACTTTTGGTATTTTAATGGGCTATTTTATGGGAAAAGCTAAGTTTTCTAAAAATAAAAGTAAATTAAATTTATTAGGACTTTTACTAGCAACGCTTTTTCATGGAGCTTATGATTTTTTCTTATTTATAGACTTTATTCCTGGAATTTCTATCGGAGCATTTGTTTCTTTAATTATTGGGATAGTTTTATCAAAAAAAGCCATAAAGAAGCATCAATTAAGTTCACAGTTTAAAGAATAGTCATCTTTTTAAAACTTCATCAATAATAATTCCGTTAGTACCATTGGGCGCTTCAATTTGCAACAAATTCGAAATAGTTGGTGCAATGTCAGTAATATTGTATCTTTTTGTTGATGAACCTTTTTTAATTCCATTTCCATAAAAAATAATTGGTACATGGGTGTCGTAAGAATAACCAGAACCGTGACTAGTTCCTGTTCTTCCTCTCATTAAAGTAGCAGGATAAGGGATCATTAAAACATCTCCAGAAAACTTTTGATTGTATCCGTTTTGAAGTGAATTTAAAATTCCTGTTGTAAAATTAGTTGTTTGCATAGTTCTTGCAGTAACAGCTTTATAAATTTCACTAAAATTAACAACTTCATCTGCTAGTTTTTGAGCAACAGTATTGATATCTAAACCCAAAAATTCTACTTTTTCTTTATTTAAAAATATTTGATAGTTAGAAACGTTCTCTATCAATTCTGTTGAATTAAAATATTTTTTAGTGGTTTTTAAAAGAAAATCTCTAATTTCTTTAGTCTTTAAATAATGAGCAGGGACTTTTAGAGATTGTAGATAAGCAGGAACGTGAACTGCTGCATGGTCTGCAGTTAGAAACAAAGTATAATTATCCTTTCCAACTTCTTTGTCTAAAAAACTAAATAAATCAGCCAAATCTCTGTCTAATCTTAAATAAGTATCTTCAGTTTCTATAGCAGATACACCATATTTATGACCTATATAGTCAGTTGAAGAAAAACTAAGTGCTAAAAAATCGGTAAGATCGCTCTTGCCTAAATTTTCTCCAATTATAGCCGCTTTAGCAAAGTCTGCAGTAAAAGTATTTCCTGCAGGAACCGATTTTAGTAAGTTAAAATTCCCGTTTTTAGTCCTTAAAACTTTTAAATCTTTAGGAAATATAGGTGATTTTTGACCGGTAAATTTACCTTCAAAAACATTATTGTCATCTCTACTTTTAGAATAGGTTTTAATATCATAAAGTGTTTCCCAAGTTGTATTTAAATAGTCATCAGCATTATTTTTTTTATTAAAACCTTCTACCCATTTTGGTAATTTATCCATATAAAAAGAACTTGTAATCCAAGTATTAATGTTACCACCATCATACCAATAAGCTGCGTTTGCTGTATGACCCGCAGGTAAAATTGCCGAACGATCTTTTATAGAAATTCCAATAGTTTTTCCTTTCATGTTCTGAGCCAAGTGCAATTGATCAGTTATGGCAGTTGTAAGTAACCTTTTAGGCGATTTTTTTCCATTTTTAGTATTGTTTCCAATAGTAATATAATTATTGTCATCCACACAATAAATAGATTTCTTTAAAAATTTATCATACCAATTGTTAGAAATAATTCCGTGTTCGCTTGGTGTAGTTCCTGTATATATAGAAGAATGCCCTACAGCGGTATAGGTTGGTATATAATTGTAATGCGCATTTTCTAATGAAAAACCTCCTTTTAAAATTCTATTGAAACCATTTTTTCCATATCTATCTGCGTATCTTGTTAGGTAATCATACCTCATTTGATCTATAACAATTCCAACAACTAATTTAGGCTTTTTTGGAGCTTCATTTTTACAACAAGCTACTATTAAAAAAGTAAGTAGAAAAAATAGAAATAATTTAAATTTCATAAGGATAGAATTATTCAGTTTGTCAAAAGTAATTATTTTTTATTTTGATGTTGTCAATTTTACTTTCTATTAATGATATTTTAATACTTTAGCATAAAATTTTAATACATGAATTACCTAGAGCATATTGGTAAATATTTTATGATGTTAAGGCGTGTTTTTACAAAGCCTCAACGTTTTAAAGTTTTTTACGAAGCTTTTTTTAAGGAAGTTGAAGATTTAGGATTAAAATCTTTAGGAATCATCATGTTTATATCTTTTTTCATTGGAGGTGTAATTGCACTTCAAACAGCATTGAATTTAGAAAATCCTTTTATTCCAAGATCTTTAGTGGGTTTTGCAGCTAAAAGATCTATTATTTTAGAATTTGCACCCACTTTTTGTTCAATTATTTTAGCAGGTAAAGTAGGTTCTTACATAACTTCTAGTATTGGTACAATGCGAGTTACTGAACAAATAGATGCTTTAGAAGTTATGGGTATAAATTCGTTAAATCACTTGGTATTACCAAAAGTATTGGCAACAGTATTCTTTTACCCATTTCTTATTTCTTTAGGAATGTTTTTGGGTATATTTGGAGGATGGGTTGCAGGAGTGTTATCTGGTTTGTTTTCTGGAGCCGATTATATTGAAGGAATACAAACAGACTTTAAACCATTTTTATTAGTTTATGCAATTATAAAAACATTAGTTTTTGCTTTTTTAATTGCAACAGTACCTTCTTATCATGGTTATTTTGTTAAAGGTGGTTCTATAGCCGTAGGTAGAGCAAGTACACAATCTGTAGTTTGGACAACAATCTTAATTGTAATTGCTAATTATTTTTTAACTCAAATGCTATTAACTTAAAAAATAATGATAGAAGTTAAAAATTTACATAAGGGATTTGGAGATGTTAAAGTTTTAAAGGGTATAGATGCAACTTTTCACCCAGGAAAAACAAGTTTGATTATAGGACAAAGTGGTTCTGGAAAAACAGTTTTTTTAAAATCGTTAATTGGTTTACATACTCCAGAAGATGGAACTATTTCTTTTGATGGAAGAATAAATACTCAATTTACAGACAAACAAAAGCAGCAGTGGAGACAAGAAATTGGTATGGTTTTTCAAGGAAGTGCCTTGTTTGATTCGCAAACCGTAGAAGATAATATAATGTTTCCTTTAAAAATGTTTACGAATCAATCTTATGAAGAGATGTTAGAGCGTGTCAACTTTGTAATTAATAGAGTAAATTTAAAAAATTCTAACCTTAAGTTACCCGCCGAGTTATCAGGAGGAATGCAAAAAAGAGTTGCTATTGCGAGAGCAATTGTAATGAATCCTAAATATTTATTTTGTGATGAACCTAATTCTGGTTTAGATCCTAGAACAGCTATTGTAATCGATAATTTAATTCAAGAAATAACAGATGAGTATAATATTACAACTGTAATTAATACTCATGATATGAATTCTGTAATGGAAATTGGAGAAAAAATAGTTTTTTTAAAAGATGGTAGAAAAGCATGGGAAGGAACAAGTAATGATATCTTTAAAACTGATAATGAAGCTGTTGTAGGATTCGTGTATTCTTCTAATTTATTTAAAAAAGTAAGAGAAGCATATTTAAAAGAAACAAAATAAAAAATAGATTTGTTTTATTAAAAATAAGGCATATATTTGCAGCCGCTAAAACGAAAAAGAATGACCTGGTAGCTCAGTTGGTAGAGCATCTCCCTTTTAAGGAGAGGGTCCTGGGTTCGAGCCCCAGCCCGGTCACATAAAAACTCTGTACTTTAGTACAGAGTTTTTTTTTACTTTTTTCTTCCTGTAGATTTTGAAATAAAACTGAATACATTTTTTGTATCTTTCACTTTGTAAAATAAACTTTGATGGAAGAAAATATTCATAAAACCGAAACCCAAAATTCAGGAGAAAATTCTAGAGCAAATTTGCAGAAAGATGCAAAAGGTTTTCTAGAAAGCATTAATACATATTTAAAAGAGCTTTTAGATTTTAGAGAAGATACAGATCATGAAGCTACCTTAGAAGCAATTAAAGCAGATATTCCATTTAAAGGAGCTACAGCTTGGATTCTTATTTTTGCCGTATTTGTGGCCTCGATTGGGTTAAATGCAAACTCAACTGCGGTTGTTATCGGAGCGATGTTAATATCACCTCTAATGGGACCAATTTTAGGGATTGGTATGTCTTTTGCTTTAAATGATATTGATACTTTTAAAAAATCCTTAGTTAATCTAGGGACTATGATTGTACTTAGTTTATTTGCTTCATTTTTGTTTTTTTATTTCTTTCCTTTGAGTGAAGATAACTCAGAATTATTAGGTAGAGTTAGTCCGGATATACGTGATGTTTTAATTGCCTTTTTTGGAGGTTTAGCACTAATGGTCGCTAGAACTAAGAAAGGAACAATAGCTTCTGTAATCTTTGGAGTTGCAATTGCAACTGCTTTGATGCCTCCGCTATGTACAGCTGGTTATGGTCTTGCTAAAGGAAACTGGCAGTATTTTTTTGGAGCACTTTATTTATTTACCATTAACACAATTTTTATTGCGTTAGCTACATTTATTGTTTTAAAGTTGTTGCGTTTTCCTATGCATAAATATGCTAATGCAGCCAAAAGAAAACGTTATGCAACTATTGCAACCGTAATTGGAGTTGCGGTTATGATTCCTGCTATATTTACATTTATTAGAGTTTTTAATGAAAATCAGGTAAATACTCAAATAAATGGATTTATTAATAATGAAATTAGATCAAATAAGTATTTACAACTTATAGATTGGGATAAAGATTTAGATAGAAAAGAAATTTCTTTAAACTTTTTTAATGAAATTACTGAAGCAACAGAAAATGACTTAAATAATGAGTTAAATGACCTTAAAGAATATCCAAATTTAGTAGGATTTAATTTAAGAATTAAAGGGAGTGATACTAAAAGTTTTGCTTTAATTACAACAGCTTACAAAGAAAAAAGAGAAGAATTACAAGAAAGTAAGAATATTATTGCAGGGCTTCAAAAGCAAATTGCAGATTTACAGAATACAATTACCACTTTAAATCAAAGAATAGAACAAGATGCTTTAAATAAAAATCAAAAAGTTGTTGCTTTTAGTAGAATTGCAAAAGATGCTAAAATACGTTATGTAGATATTCAAGAAATTGGCTTTGCAAGTGTTTTGTCTTCAAAAGATTTTATTAAAATTGATACAATACCAATGGCAACTATAAGATGGAATCTTAAATTGCCAGATAGTATTATAGCGCCAAAAGAGAGAGAATTAAGAACTTGGCTTCAAAAAGAAATGGGACTTGATACGCTTTTTATTAGAAGAGAAAAATAAAAAAAATATAACTGATTTTTTTTAAGCGAATTCATCGCCAAAATTGTTTTTGACGTCTGAAACAATTTGTTTTATATCTTGTTCATCCTTTTTTGGACAAATTAATAAAACGTCTTCTTTCTCAACAACAATAAAGTTTTGGAGACCTTGAATTACTACTTTTTTACCAGATTGAGTTCTTATCATATTTCCGTTTGCATCTCTAAAAATAGTTTGAGGACCAACAACGGCATTTTGATATTCGTCTTTTTCTAGTTTATTATATAAAGACCCCCAAGTGCCTAAATCATTCCATCCGAAATCAACAGGTAATACATGCACATTTTTAGCTTGTTCCATAATGCCAAAGTCAATGGAAATGTTTTCGCATTTTCCATAATTGTTATTTATGAAATCATCTTCAAAGTCAGTGTTATAAACATTATTACCATCATCTAAAATGTTTATCATTTCAGGTAAAAATTCTTTAAAAGCATTTAATATACCTTTAGCTGACCAAACAAAAATACCTGCATTCCAAAGATATTCTCCACTAACTAAAAATTCTTTTGCAGTTTCTAGGTTAGGTTTTTCTCTAAAGCTTTTTACTTTTTTTATTTCTGATGATTCGTTTTTAAATTGAATATAACCGTACCCTGTATTTGGACAATCTGGTTGAATACCTAATGTCATTAAAATTTCTTCTTTGCTACATGCGTCAAAAGAAGTTTGAATATTATTTAAAAATTCGGTTTCATCATCTATCCAGTGGTCAGATGGAGCAACTAAGATTACAGCATTTGGATTTTGTTGGTATATTTTTAAAGCTGAATATAATATGCAAGGTGCAGTGTTTCGCATACTGGGTTCAAGTAATAAACTGTTTTTTGTTGCTTTTGGAAGTTGTTGTAAAACCAACTCTTCATAGCGTTTATTAGTAGCAATTAGTATGTTTTTAGAGGGTACAAGCCCATTTATTCTTTCGAACGTTCGTTGAATTAAACTTTGACCAACCCCAAGCATATCGTGAAATTGCTTTGGGTTTTTTTGAGTACTCATTGGCCAAAATCTTGAGCCAACCCCACCTGCCATAATAACTGCGTAATAATCTTTATTGTTTGTCATATTTTTTTTACTTCTACATTTTGATTGAATAAATACACTTTTTGATTTTTTGTATTTAAACATTCGTACCTTGTTCTTCTTTTTTTTCCTCTTTTATAGATAATGTCCTTAAAAACAAAAAACATTCCTTCGGGTATGGCAAATATAAAACTCTTTCCGTTTTCTGCCTTATTTTCTTTTAATACTAATGATAAATTAACATCAGCATCTGTACTTGCTTTTGGGTTTTTAAGATATTTGGCTAAAAGAGGAAGTATTTCTTTAGGATAAATTTCTGGATGTAAAAAGGGGAGCATTAGATGTTGAAAAATAGCTTTCCATTCTTTGCCATGGGGTTGAACTCTTCCAAATTTTTGATGTGTAACATGATGTGCAATTTCATGAACAAGCGTCAGCAGAAATTGATATTTGTTTAAGTTGTTGTTAACTGTAATTTGATAACTTCCATTTGGTAATTTTCTAAAATCACCATGTTTAGTTTGTCTTTGATTTACAATTTTTAAAGTAAAATGATGTTCATCAATCAAAAATTGAACAAAAGGAATCGCTTTTTTGGGAATATATTTTTGATATTCAGTATTCAAAAACTAAGGTGTTGTAGATGATACTTGTAAAACTTTTCCATTAAAAAATTTATTACCGGTCAAGGCAAAATCATAAATATAATTTGCCATTTCACCACCAGAAATTGGGGCTTTATATCCTGGGAAAGCTTCTTCTAACATTTCTGTTTGTACTGCACCTAAGGCTAATACATTAAAAGCAATTTGTTGCTCTTTATACTCTTCGGCTAATAATTCTGATAAAGTAATTACAGCTCCTTTTGCCGAAGAATAAGCAGCTAAACCAGGAAATTTCATACTGCCTTGAATTCCGCCCATTGAGCTAATCGTAACAACGTGAGCACCTTTATTCATTTTTGTAATCAAAAGTTTTGTTAACTCTGCAACACCAAAAACATTTACCTTATAGACTTCTAAAAAATCATTAGAAGTTAATTCTGTAAAAGGTTTATTAATTAGTTTTCCAGCATTATTTATTAAAATATCTACCTGTTTCCAATTCTTGTTAATATAATCAGTTACTTTTTTTAAATCTGAATTATTAGAAATATCTACAGAAATTGTAGTTATATTCTTGTTGTTTATATTGGCAATGGGTTTTGTGTTTCTGGAAAGAGCTAATACTTGATGTCCGTTATTTGCATATTGTTGAGCTAGTTCAAAACCTATTCCTCTACTTGTACCAGTAATAACAATGTTTTTCATTTTATGATGTTTAAAGAAGCAATCTACTCAATTTTTCATACATTTAGAGATAAAATTTATTCAAATGAAAAAAATAATATTTCTTTTTTTTACGCTGTTTATCTTTCAGTATTCAATTGCTCAAACAACCTATATTCACTGCGGAAAATTGATAGATACTAAAACAGGCAAAATAGCTAAGAAAAAGACTATTGTAGTGCAAGGAAATAAAATAGTTTCTGTAGTTGATGGTTATTTAATGGTAAAAAGTAAAACAGCAAAAACAATTAACTTAAAAGACAAAGTGGTAATGCCAGGTCTTATTGATATGCATGTTCATTTAGAAATGGAATATGATAAAAAGACTAGAATAAAAAAATATATCTTAAATGAGGCTGACATTGCTTACAACTCTGTAAAATTTGCAGAATTAACTTTAAAAAATGGATTTACAACTGTAAGAGACTTAGGTGGAACAGGGGTAAATATATCTTTAAGAAATGCTATAAACGCAGGTAAAATTCCAGGGCCTAGAGTTTTTACAGCTGGAAAATCGATTGCAACTACTGGAGGTCATGCCGATCCTACAAATGGAAGCAGTAGAAAATTAATTGGCAACCCTGGACCAAAAGAAGGGGTCGTAAATTCTGTTGAAGATGCCAAAAAAGCCGTGAGACAACGATATAAAAACGGAGCAGACTGTATAAAAATTACGGCTACAGGCGGAGTTTTAAGCGTTGCGAAATCGGGAGATAATCCACAATTTACAGTAGAAGAGGTCAAAGCTATATGTGATATGGCTAAAGACTACGGAATGCATGTCGCTGCTCATGCACACGGAGATGAGGGGATGCAAAGAGCAATTATTGGAGGTGTAAAAACTATAGAGCATGGTACTTATATGAGTGATAAAACTATGGATTTAATGATTAAGTATGATGCATACTTGGTGCCTACTATTACCGCAGGGAAAGAAGTGGCTGAAAAAGCTAAAGTAAAAGGGTTTTACCCAGATATTGTTGTACCCAAAGCTTTGGTGGTTGGTCCTCAAATTCAAGGAACTTTTCGTAGAGCATATAAAAAAGGAGTTGGAATTGCCTTTGGAACAGATGCAGGTGTTTTTCCTCATGGAATTAACGGAAAAGAATTTAGATATATGGTCGAAGCCGGTATGCCAGCAATAGCAGCTATCCAATCAGCAACAATTACCAATGCTAAGATTTTAAAAATGGAAAATGAAATCGGTCAAATTCATAAAGGATTTTTAGCAGATATTATAGCAGTTAATGATGATCCTATTAAAAATATTTCTACTATGGAAAACGTGGTTTTTGTAATGAAAAACGGAATAGTTTATAAAAGGTAAAATTAGTTTTACTCTTTTTTAAAATTTACTAAACTAGAGAAGTTTAGAATTAGTGTTTTGTTCTACTCTTCTTGTTGAATTTTTATATAAAAAGAGTATTAGGTAAATGTTAGGGGCTGATATAATTATACAAGTGAGAAATAAGAATTGGGATTTGGTTTGAGGTGTTTTAGCTTTAATAATATTTACTGTGAATATTATTAAAGGAAATTCTAAAACGGCACTTTTTGGTTTTGAAATTAATTCTTGGATTTACAGAGGAATCTGGTTGATAATAGCTATTACGAACCTAAGTCAGTTTTTTATCAGAAAGCAAAAAGAAAAATAATCAAATTAGTCTTTTTTAAAGATAACATGCTGGTAAGCGCCAATATCTGGATTAGAACTTCTATCAACACCTAAAATATCTAAAGTAAATGAGGTAGTTTTAGCTTTATTAATTGCATCTGAATCTTGTCCAATAATAAAATCATTTTTTTGAGTATCTCTAAAATTTGGATTTCCGTTTAAAATAATATTTTGATAAAAGGAATTTGTAAAGTCTAATTCTGTTACATCTTTAAAATCTTCATTACTATCATTAAACTTAATTAGAGAATTACTAATATTATAATTAAACAAACCACCACCTTCAATTTTATCTAATACAAACTCAATATTATTATTTCCCCAAAAAATACAATTTGTAAAATTTGCAGCTTTTAAATCTTTTACAAAAGCAGTTTCTTTACCTTCGTCATCAGTAACTGTATAAAAATTATTAACTAAAACTGCTGGCAATTGACGTAAACTACTATTCCAATAATTTGCAAAAGTACAGTGTGTAAAATTATAAGTTCCGCCAATAGTGGCTGCTAAAGAGGTTTGTCCTGCGCTACCAATTACAATATTATGAGCTTCGATATTGGTTTCTCTTCCTAAAATTCCATAACTAGAATGATTGTAGATTTCTGTGTCTTGTAATTTTAAAGTAGGAGAATTTAAACTACCAATACTATCTACTAAAATACCAACAATAGCATTTTTAATAATGGCATGTTTAATTTCATTTTCTTTACTTCCAGCTCTCATCCAAATTGCACCCCATTGCCCTGGGATATTATCAAAACGATGTTCTAATCGATCGCCTTCAAAAGTAATTTTTTCAGATAAAGTTCCGTTTGCTTTTAAAGTGGCTTTATTGTCGATAATTAAACCAGAATTATCATGAAAATGGATGCTTGCTCCAGCCTCAATGGTTAATGTTTTATTGGCTGGTACTGCAGCAAACCCATAGATTACTGTTGGTTTTGATTTAGAAAAAGTTAACTCAGAATCGGTTAAAAAACGTCCTTTTAATGTTGTAGGTTCTCCATCCAAAGTCAAACTATCAATTTTCATTGTTATCGCATCTTTGCCTGGAAAAATAAAGTTTGCGTCTTTTACTAATGTTACTAAATCTACATCTTGAAGTCTATCTCCAGCATCAAATAAAATACGATCGGTGTATAAAGGGTTAGATATATTTGTTATGTCAACAGTTGTTTCAATGAAAATAAAAATACTGTCTTTTGCTAGAATATCGATACTGTTAAAATTTTTTCCAGGAACTCCGTCTACATTTAGTCTGTATTTAGATGAAATCCCATTTTCTAATATAATTTGTGGAATAGTAATCGAATTATTACTGCGATTGTAAACTTTTAAATTATAGGTAGCTGAACCAATATTTGTAAAAATGGTATCTAAAAAAACCGTGTCTTTAGAAAACTCTAACTGACCACTACTTAGAATAGTTTCAAAGTCTTTTCTACATGAACTTATGCTAATAAGAAAAATACACACAAGAAGTCCTAACAAATATCTCATAAAATCAATTTTGTGTAAAAATAAAACTTTTTATTAAGTTGATTATTGCCTTTCGATTAATTCAATCTCAAATAATTTGCCCCAATTTTTACCAGTAACAAAAAGTCTATTATTTTCTGTATCGTAAGCAATACCATTTAAAACTTCATCTTGAGGTTCTAATTTTTGCGTTTTTTTCATTTCTTTTTCTAGAGGTCTTAAATCTACAAGGCCTTCAACGATACCTGTCTTAGGGTCTATAATGGTAATGGTGTTTTTTTGGTATTTGTTGGCATATAATTTACCATTGATTAATTCTAATTCATTTAAATCTTTAACTGCTCTGTCTATGGTGTAAACTTGAATCGATTTCTTTTCTTTTAACGTTTCTGGGTCTAAAAACCAGATTTTGTGTGTACCGTCAGATTTTATCAATTCAGAACCGTTGTGGGTTAAACCCCAACCTTCATTACTTTTTTGGTAAGAGAATTCTTTTTCTTGTTTAAAAGTTTCCAAATTATAAATAAACCCTTTTTTAGCTTGCCATGTTAACCAATAAATTTTATTATTGAAGATGGTCATTCCTTCACCAAAATATTTTTTATCTAAATCTATTTTTTGTAAAACTTTACCTGTTTTAAGTTCTACTTTTCTAAGAGACGATTTTCCTCTTCTACCAGTAGTTTCATATAAAAAACCGTTATAATACTCTAAACCTTGCGTATATGCTTTTTTGTCGTGTGGATATTCGTTTATAATTTTATAATTGTAAACCATTGGTTTTTTATCAGCTAAAACTTCAAAAAAACTATTTTCTTTTTTGCTTTCATCGTTAAAAAATACCAAAACCGAGATTACATGCATACCAACTCCATAATCAGAAGTGTTTAATGTAAAGCTTCCGTTGATAGCAGTAATTTCTTTTCCGTTCACAAAAAACTGACTGCTTTTTACTGGTTTTCCTTCCTTTTCTTTTAGCGTTACATTAAAAGATTCATTTAATGTAACTTTCTTTTTGTGTTCTAAACTAAATTTATATTCATCCGCACAAGAAGAGAGTAAAACAATGCTCAGAAAAAAGGGTAGTATGTAAGATAAATGTTTCATTTTTGGTGTTTTGTTTTCCATAGTTCAAATAAAAACAAATTATTTATTTGTAAATTAAAAATTATAGTTAAATTTGCATCCTCAAAATAGTAAAAAACAACTATTTAGAGATTGGAGTAAAACCTTACCAACTTTACTCAGTGCAAACATAACATTAAAGTATTAAAATATTATAAAATGAAAAAAGGAATTCATCCAGAAAATTATAGAATGGTAGCATTTAAAGATATGTCTAATGGAGATGTGTTTTTAACGCGTTCTACAGCAGACACTAAAGAGACTTTAGAAGTAGATGGTGCTGAGTATCCTTTAGTAAAATTAGAGATTTCAAGAACATCTCATCCATTTTACACTGGTAAATCTAAATTAGTTGATACAGCAGGACGTATTGACAAGTTTAAAAACAAATACGCAAAATTTAAGAAGTAATTCTTTTAAATTTTTAAGAATATTGAAACCTCAACATTTATTTGTTGAGGTTTTTTATTGTCCTGAATTTATTTGAGTACCTCATAATGAATTCTACTTAATTCTATTTTTTACGGTTTCCTTTTAAGTTGTATTTTTTCGTTACAATCTTTTTTGTTCTTTCTCTTTGTTATTTGGAGTTTACGAAGTAATCTTTCAACTATAAAAATTACTGCATTTTATTAGTAATGACTTTCTATAAATAATATAAAAAAGAAATTTTCTCTGTAATCACTAACTCAACTTATCAAAAAGCTTTTTTGGTGAATTAGATACTAAAATTGTATTTTTAAATTTCTTTAAATTCAATAATAAAAATGAGAAATACCATTCTTTTAGTTCTTTTCTTAATAACCACTTTATTCGCTGTTTTAGTTTATTTTATACCACAAACAGGTACTATAATTTTGTTATCAATATCTGGTTTATTAACTCTAATTGCGGTTTATGATAGTTTACAGACGCAGCACTCTTTGTTAAGAAGCTTTCCTTTAGTAGCTCGTTTGCGCTGGGTGTTTGAAGAAGAAAGAGAAAAAATACAGCAATATTTTATAGAAGACGATTTAAACGGAACTCCAATTAATAGAGAGAAAAGGAGTATTGTGTATCAGCGTTCTAAATTAGAAAAAGAAACTATTCCGTTCGGAACACAACATAATGTGTATGCGAAAGGATATGAATTTGTAAAGCATTCAATTTTTCCTAAAGATTATCATACTATAAAAGGAGAAGCTATAGTTTTTGGTTCTGATAAATGTACTCAGAAGTACCAAAGTTCTATCATAAATATTTCTGCAATGTCTTTTGGTTCTCTAAGTAGCAATGCAATTATGGCATTAAATCAAGGAGCAAAAATGGCAAATTTTGCTCATAATACTGGAGAAGGAGGTATTTCGCCCTATCATTTACAAGGTGGAGATTTAATTTTTCAAGTAGGTACAGGTTATTTTGGTGCAGGAAAAACTGTTAATGGGAAACGGGTTTTTAATGATGAAATTTTTAAAGAAAATGCCATTCGTCCAGAAGTGAAAATGATTGAAATTAAATTCTCACAAGGAGCAAAACCTGGTCATGGAGGTATTTTACCAGCTATGAAAAACACCCCTGAAATTGCAGCCATAAGAAAAGTAGAAGTAGGTACACAAGTTGATTCACCACCAAGTCATTCTGCATTTTCTAACTTTGAAGAAATGATTGTTTTTATTCAAAAAGTAAGAGAGTTGTCGGAAGGAAAACCAGTAGGAATTAAACTTTGTGTGGGTAATAATGATGAAATTAAACAAATGATTGAAGCTTTTGTAAAAGCCAATAATTATCCAGATTTTATAGCTGTTGATGGAGGAGAAGGTGGTACAGGAGCAGCGCCTTTAGAATTTACCAATTATATAGGTACACCTTTAATAGAAGGATTGGTTTTTGTAAATAAAATTTTACAAAAATACAAACTTAAAGAGCAGATAAAAATTATTGCTAGCGGAAAAGCTATCGACGCTTTTGATGTGGTAAAATATTTGGCTTTAGGGGCAGATGCTGTTGGAATCGCTAGAGGTTTTATGTTAAGTTTAGGATGTATTCAAGCTAGAGAATGCAATTTAGATACTTGCCCAGTTGGTGTAGCAACACAAGATGAAGATTTGGTTAAAGCTTTGGTGGTAGAAAAGAAAAATATACGTGTTAAAAACTACCATGATAAAACCATACAAGCCGTTAAAGAAATGACTGCAGCTATGGGGTTAGATTCCATAAATCAGATAGCATCTAAACATGTTTTTAGACGTAAAAAGGATGATAAAATTGTAAGTTTAGAAGAGGTTTATTATTAATTTTCGTTAACGTTTCTCGTATATGCTTTGTTGCGTTTTAGTTATGCTAAAAGTAAGCAAATTATTAAACAACATTGTGCCTGCGTATTTTTCCGAAGGAAAAATTTAGCAGCAATAAAGTTTATACAGTGATGGTAAACGTTTTATTCAATAATTTTACAATTTTTCTTAAATAATTTCTCTCCTTTTTTTTGACCTAATTCTTTCAAAATATTCCAATCTTCACAAGCTTTATTATATTCCTTTAACTTATAAAGGCAAAATGCTCTATTATATAAAGATTCAACTAATGTATGATTAGATTTAAAAGATTTAGTAAAATATTCAATAGCCTTTTTATACTCCTTATTTTCGATACTTTTAATTCCTAAACTCAAAAATTTATTTCCATTTGTAATTTGATTGTAACTAAGTCCATATAAACCAAGTGCTTGCTCAAATGAATTAGTTAAAAGTCCAACTTTGATACCATAGGATTTCTTTCCTTTTCTGTTCATAATTATCACAAAATTAATTATGATATTCTCATAATTCTCGAAGCCTTTAATGTCCCAAAGAGTGTAAGAATTATTTAAGGCATTAACTAAAATATTTTCTTGCATTGATATATTTTCAATGTCTCTGTATGTAATTTTAGTTTCAACTTTTTTATTTTTTGTATCTAATAATATTTTTCCTTTTAGTTTTAAATTAATATGTCTTTTCATTAACATATTATTTAAATATAATTTGATATTATCTTTAAATTTAGGAGTGAAAAAAAAGTTAGCAATTAACTCACTAGAATCTTTATTTAATTCTTTTTGTCTGCTTATAATACTTTGCTTTTTAATTAAATAATGTCTTTTCAGTTTATCACTTTCTACTCCTTTCATTTCCTCACTGATAACCAAACTGTCTTTTGTTAATTTTTCAATTTTATAAGCAAAATGTTTTGAGGTTATTAACTTGTTATTTTTTAGCTTATAATCAAAAGTTGCATTTCTGTAGTATTGTGCAGGGTAATAGTCTTTATAGAATTTATTTTTTTGAAAGGTCATTTCAAATTGCTTTATATAACCTTTATAGATAGCTATTAATCTACTTCCATCTTTCATTTCAGTCTTGATTTTCACCCAGTTTCCTAAAAATTCCTCTTTTTTAATTTTTTTTTGACAGAAAAAATTAGTTGAAATAAGTAAAAATGATATTAATAAATAGACAAAATGTAATTTCATTTCTTAATTTTTATCAACTAGTTACGGATATGCCGAGTTTAAATTCGTTATATCCATAGTTAACGAAGTTAATGATTTTAAATTACAAAATCAATACGTATAAGTAGTCGTTTTCATAAAAAAACCATCTCAAAAAATGAGATGGTTTAAATTAATTAAAGACATTATGTGTCTTACATATAATCTTCTATAGGGTTACAAGAACAGATTAAATTTCGGTCTCCAAAAGCATCATCCACTCTACGAACAGAAGGCCAAAATTTATTGTCTGCGATATAATCTAAAGGAAAAGCAGCTTGTTTTCTAGTGTAAGGTAAATCCCATTCGTCTGCTGTTAACATTGCTTGCGTATGAGGTGAATTTTTTAAAGGATTGTTAGTTTCTTCTTTGGTAGCTGCTTCTATTTCTTTTCTAATAGAAATCATTGCGTCACAAAAACGATCTAATTCTGCTAAACTTTCAGACTCGGTAGGTTCTATCATCATAGTTCCTCCTACAGGGAAAGAAACTGTTGGTGCGTGAAATCCGTAATCCATTAAACGTTTTGCTATATCTACTACTTCTATTCCTTTTTGCTTAAAATTACGACAGTCAATTATCATTTCGTGTGCAGCACGTCCTTTTTCGCCTGTGTATAAAGTATCATAATGACCTTGTAAACGCTCTTTGATGTAATTGGCATTTAAAATGGCATTCTTAGTAGCGTTTGTTAATCCTCTAAAACCTAACATGGTAATATATCCGTAAGAAATTAAACATGCCAATGCAGAGCCCCAAGGTGCAGCTGAAATTGCAGTAATTGCATTTTCTCCGCCAGTAGCCACCACAGGATTTGTTGGTAAAAACGGAACTAATTGTGGTGCAACGCAAATAGGACCGACTCCTGGGCCCCCACCTCCGTGAGGAATGGCAAATGTCTTGTGTAAATTTAAATGACAAACATCAGCGCCAATGGTAGCAGGATTTGTTAATCCGACTTGAGCGTTCATATTAGCACCATCCATATACACTTGTCCACCATTATCATGAATAATTTTTGTAATTTCTTGAATAGCACTTTCAAAAACTCCGTGAGTAGAAGGATAGGTTACCATTAAAGCAGCTAAATTACTAGCATGTTCTTCTGCTTTTGTGCGTAAATCTTCTACATCAATGTTACCAAATTCATCTGTTTTGGTAACTACCACTTTCATGCCAGCCATAACTGCTGATGCAGGATTTGTACCATGAGCAGAAGCAGGAATCAAACAAATATTTCTATGAGAATCGTTTCTTGATTGATGATAAGCTCTAATGGTCATTAAGCCAGCAAATTCTCCTTGTGCACCAGAATTTGGTTGTAAAGATGTACCTGCAAAACCTGTGATAATATTTAGTTGATGCTCTAATTTTTGAAGGACCTTTTGATATCCTTCAGCTTGATTTAAAGGCACAAATGGATGAATGTTGCCCCATTGTGGATTGCTTAAAGGCAACATTTCTGAAGCGGCATTTAATTTCATGGTACAAGAACCTAAAGAAATCATAGAATGATTTAATGACAAATCTTTACGCTCTAGTTTTTTGATATAACGCATCATATCTGTTTCGGATTGATACGTATTGAAGATTTCGTTTTCTAAAAATGGTGTATCCCTTTGTAAGCTTTCTGGAATTGCATTTAAATCGTCGGGATTAAATGTTCTTGAAGTGAAAATTGTATCAGAAGAATCATTGTTTAATTCAATGTTATTTTTCGATTTTAGAAATCTAAAAACTTTAAAAAGTAAACTTAAATCTTTGAAAGTTGTTGCTTCATTAATGGAAACAGATATATGCTCATTATCAATATAATTAAAGTTTACTTTTGCTGATTCTGCAATCTCTTTTAATTTCAAAGCATCAACTTCTATTAATAGCGTATCAAAATATATAGAATTCAATTGCTTGAAACCTTCATGCTGAATAAAGTCAGCTAACATTTTTGTTTTATTATGAACATCATCAGCAATAAATTGTAGCCCATCTTTTCCGTGATAAACGGCATACATTCCTGCCATAACAGCCAATAAAACTTGTGCCGTACATATGTTTGAGGTTGCTTTTTCGCGTTTAATGTGTTGCTCACGTGTTTGTAAAGCCATACGTAAAGCACGTTCTCCATTTTTATCTTTGGTAACTCCAATGATACGCCCAGGAATACTTCTTTTGTATTTTTCTTTGGTAGCAAAATAACCTGCGTGTGGACCTCCATATCCTAAAGGAATTCCAAAGCGTTGGGTAGTTCCTACAACTACATCTACACCGAATTCAGCAGGTGCTTTTAATTTTACTAGAGATAAAATATCAGCAGCAACGGCTACTTTTATATTGTTTTCATTTGCTTTGGCAACAAAATCGTCGTAATCGTAAATCTGTCCGTGTTTTCCTGGATATTGTAAAATAGCTCCAAAAAATTCATTAGAAAAATCAAATTTTTGATGATTGCCTATTACTAGTTCAATTCCGATTGGAATAGCGCGTGTTTGTAACACAGATAAAGTTTGAGGTAAAATTTCTTCGGAAACAAAAAACTTACAAATACCCGATTTTTTTTGTGTTCTTTCTCTTACATCAAACAACAAAGCCATTGCTTCTGCTGCTGCTGTAGATTCATCTAATAAAGAAGCATTTGCGAGTTCCATTCCTGTTAAATCACAAACCATGGTTTGGTAATTTAACAAAGCTTCTAAACGACCTTGTGCAATTTCTGCTTGATAAGGTGTATAAGCAGTATACCAACCTGGATTTTCTAGTATATTACGTTGAATTACGCTAGGTACAATAGCTTCATGATATCCTAAGCCAATGTAACTTTTAAAAACTTTATTTTTTTCTGATAACTCTTTAATATGGGCTAAATATTCATATTCGCTCATTGCTGGAGCCAAATCTAAATCGTTTTTAAGCCTAATATTGTCGGGAACAGTTTCGTAAATTAACTGTTCTAAGCTTTCAGCATTTATGGTTGATAACATTTTGTCTTGTTCCTTTTTATTAGGCCCAATATGTCTAAGTTGAAACGAGTTTGTATTCATTAATAATGTTTGTTTTAGCCTTATTTCAATCGATTTAGTTGTTCTTTCAAAATAATAAATTTCATTAAAAATTTTGCGCAACAAAAATACGTAATAAAAGAAATATCTACAGATTGTTTTCGAGTAAAACAATGTTAATTATTAACTAAAAAACAATGTTATGAACATAAATTCTATTTTTGTGAAATGAAGATGTTTAAATTGATTTTTAATTTTTATATAAATGCAAGCATTCATGTTGCTTTCGGTGTCTATGCTTTTTTAAGAATTACTGAGTTATATTACGATTTACCAAATAACCAAATCCTAAACTATTTTGTTTTTTTTGGCACTATTACCGGATATAATTTTGTGAAGTATGCTGGTGTTGCTAAATTACATCATAGAAGTTTAACAAAAGATTTGAAAATCATACAAATCTTTTCTCTTTTTGCATTTTTAGCATTGTGCTATTTTGCATATCAAGTACCAAGAGAAACTTTGTTTTTAACAATTCCTTTTTGTTTGTTAACAGTTTTATATGCTGTTCCTTTTTTAAGCGGATTTGAAAAAAGTCTAAGACAAATTAGCTATTTAAAGATTGTGGTAGTTGCTTTAGTGTGGGCAGCATTTACAGTGCTAATTCCTTTTGTTGATGCTGATAAAGAAATTAATACAAATATTGTATTAATGTTGCTACAACGCTTTTTAATTGTAGTAATTTTAATATTACCATTTGATATTAGAGATGTTCAATTCGATGCGATTTCATTACAGACCATTCCAAAAAAAATAGGTGTTAAAAAAACCAAAAAACTAGGATTGATTTTATTAATTATTGCATTGCTTTTAGAGTATTTTATTTCTGATTTATCAAAGGTAAAAACCCCTTTTATGCTTTTCTTTTTTATTACTATTTTATTTTTGATGAGAGCAAAAACAGTCCAATCTAAATATTATAGCTCTTTTTGGGTAGAGTTGCTACCTGTACTGTGGTGGTTGCTTCTTTTAGGATTTGATAATTTTTAAGATAAATAAGTACTTTTTTTATGCTATTTTTCGATATTTAAGATAAATAAAACAGATATCATAAAACTGTAAGTTTGCTTCTTAAATCCCTACTATATTTGTAGATTTACACACTTAAATCAACCAAGATTTTATAAGTAATGATTACCACAAAAAGAAATTATATTTTCGATTTTGACAGCACGTTAACTCGTGTAGAAGCATTAGATGTTTTAGCTGAAATTACACTAGAAAATAATCCTAAAAAAGATGCTATTATACAAGAAATTATAGACATCACTAACTTAGGCATTGATGGAGAAATTTCTTTCACAGAATCTTTAGAAAGAAGGATAAAGTTATTAGAAGCTAACAAGTCTGATTTAGAAGGTTTAGTAAAAGCTTTAAAAAAGCAAGTTTCTAAATCTATAGAAAGTAATAAAGAGTTTTTTGAAAATTTTGCAGAAGACATTTATGTAATTTCCTGTGGATTTAAAGAATTTATAGATCCAATAGTCGCAGAATATAACATTCCTTCAGAAAGAGTTTTTGCAAATACTTTTGAGTTTGATAATGACGGAAAAATTATTAGCTTTGATAGCAATAACCCACTTTCTCAACACAATGGAAAAATCAAGTGTTTAAGTGATATGAACCTTGAAGGAGAAATACAAGTTATTGGTGATGGTTATAGCGATTATGTAACACGTGAAGCTGGTGTCGCAGATAAGTTTTTTGCTTACACAGAAAATGTTTCTCGTGAAAAAACAACACAAAACGCAGATCACATTGCCCCAAATTTAGATGAATTTTTATACGTTAACAAGTTGCCAAGAAATATAAGTTACCCAAAGAACAGAATTAAGATTTTACTATTAGAAAATGTGCATCCAGATGCATTAACTAAATTATCATCAGATGGATTTTCAGTAGAAACCGTTTCTAAAAGTTTATCAGAAGATGAATTAATAGAAAAAATAAAAGACGTACACGTTTTAGGTATTCGTTCTAAAACAAACGTGACGCAAAAAGTAGTAGATGCTGCAGAAAAATTGATGGTAGTTAGTGCATTTTGTATTGGTACCAAACAAATCGATTTAGAAGCTTGTAAAGAAAAAGGAATCGTCGTTTTTAATGCACCATACAGCAACACTCGTTCTGTGGTAGAGTTGGCAATTGGAGAAATTATTATGTTAATGCGTTCTGTATTTCAAAGAAGTACAGAAATACATAATGGGCAATGGCAAAAAACAGCTGCAGGTTCAAGAGAAGTTCGTGGTAAAAAACTAGGAATTGTAGGTTATGGTAACATTGGTAAACAATTATCAGTTTTAGCAGAAGCTTTAGGAATGGATGTGTATTATTATGATGTTGAAGATAAATTAGCACTTGGTAATGCAACTAAAGTAAGTTCTTTAGAAGAATTATTATCTATTTCAGATGCAGTAAGTTTACATGTTGATGATAATCCTGCAAATAAAAATTTCTTTGGAGCAGAAGAGATTTCTAAAATGAAAGATGGAGCGGTTTTAGTAAATTTAGCTAGAGGATTTGTCGTTGATATTCCTGCATTGGTAGCTGCTTTAAAAAGCAAGAAAATAGCTGGAGCTGCAGTAGATGTGTATCCTTCTGAACCAAGAAAAAACGGAGAATTCTACACAGAGTTAAAAGGTTTAGATAATGTGATTTTAACACCACACGTTGGTGGAAGTACAGAAGAAGCACAGAGAGATATTGCCGATTTTGTACCCAACAAAATTATGGCATACATTAACTCTGGAAACACAGTGGATGCTGTAAACTTTCCAAACATTCGTTTGCCAAGACAAACCAATGCGCATCGTTTTTTACATATCCATAAAAATGTACCAGGAGTAATGGCTAAAATCAATAAGATTTTAGCAAAATACGATTTGAATATTACTGGTCAGTATTTATCAACAGATCCAAAAGTAGGGTATGTGATTACTGATTTAGATAAAGAATACAACAAAGAAGTAATCGAAAAATTACGAGGAGTAGAGGGTACAATAAAATTTAGAGTATTGTATTAACTCTAAGAATATAAACGTTAAAAAAAAGAACCAAGATTTTAAAATCTTGGTTCTTTTTTTTAATAAAATTTATTGATTTTTCTTCAAGTCAATAATCATTTTATCTTTAACTCCCAAATAACGTCTGCTACCTAAATATCTGTTTTTGTTAAACTCATCATATAAAGAATGATTTTCATCCATAGAAGAAATATGCACATTTCCTGAAGCATGAATAAATTCTTGCTTACCATTACCTAACCAAATACCAACATGCACAACCCTTTGTTTTTTAGTCTCAGTTGCTTTAGCCCCAAAAAATAATAAATCACCTTTTTGTAAATCAGAAAAATCAAGGTTTTTATCTACTGTTTTACCTGCATTAATTTGTTGTGATGCATCTCTAGGAATGATAAAACCATTCATTAAATATACCATTTTTGTAAAACCACTACAATCCATTCCTTTGCTAGAGGTTCCTCCCCATAAATACGGAAAACCATCCATAGATTTTGCAATGCTTTCTATTTTTTCTTCTGATGGGTTTAGTTTGTGTAACCAAGATTCATACATCAAAGCTTCTTCTCTTTTTAAAAAGCCTTTTCTTTTATCAGGATAAATAACTTCATAAAATTGAGCATCCATAGAGATGTATTTTAAAATTCCTCCTGAAGTAATGTCAGAAATAATTGCAGAATTTTCAGTTTTATCAGCATAAACATACCCATATGTATTAGTATAAATTACTTTTTTGTGATTGTTCCAGTTTTCAAAATCCGCTTTGTTCATTCTTGTAATTCCACCTTTATCAACCCAAGAAATATAATTGTCAGGTGTTTGAATTCTATAGAAATCTCCTTTTTTGTCTAATACTTTTAATGGCATTCCTAATAAACCTTGTGTGCCTAACTCAGCAGAATGTTTGGGTTTACTTCTAATATTAATTACAGAATTTCTTGCAATCGCATATTTTAAATCTTTTACAGCAGAATCTGGTAAAACACGAACTTTGCTATCAAAAAGAATTTCTTTATGTTCTAAACTGTCAATTAAAATAAAGAACGCTTTTTTAGAGGTGGTTTCACCTGTTAAGATAATTTCATCATTTTTATTCTGAAATTGAATATCAAAAAGAGCAACACGCTTATCAGGCGCATATTTTTTTTTAAGATTCGAACTAATTTTCTGAAGTTCTTCAATAGTTTTAGAATTGTCTTTGCAAGAAACAAGTGCAATTAGAAAAAAAAATAAAAAAGGTATTAACAATTTCATTGAAAGTGATTTTAAGCGAATGTACAAAAAATCGAAACTCAAAAAGTGGAATTGAATTAGGATTGTTTTATATTTGAGAACAATCATTTTTTTAATTAATGCAATATCAAAATTCGTTGGCTTACGCCAAACAGTTAGACGCAGCTGATAAACTTTCTTATTTACGAAATAGATTTCTTATTCCGAAGGATAAAGAGGGAAACGATTGGTTATATTTTACAGGAAATTCTTTGGGTTTACAACCAAAATCAACAAAAAATTATATCAACCAAGAATTAGAAGATTGGGCAAATTTTGGAGTAGAAGGTCATTTTGAAGCGAAAAATCCTTGGGTAAATTACCACGAGTATTTAACAGATAAAATGGCAAAAATTGTAGGAGCAAAACCAATTGAAGTTGTGGTTATGAATACGCTTACCACAAATTTGCATTTGTTAATGGTCAGTTTTTACAGACCCACCAAAACCAAATATAAAATCGTTATAGAATCGGATGCGTTTCCTTCTGATAGATATGCAGTGCAATCTCAATTAAAATTTCACGGTTTTTCTGAAGATGATTTAATTGAATGGAAACCTAGAAAAGGAAAAGAATTACTGAATATAAAAGATTTAGAAACCATCGTTGCAAAACAAGGAGATGAAATTGCATTGTTGCTAATTGGAGGTGTAAATTATTATACAGGTCAGTTTTTAGATTTAAAAAAAATTGCAGAAATCGGGCATTCACAGGATTGTATAGTCGGAATTGATTTAGCACACGGAGCTGGAAACATTCAACCCAATTTACACGATTCTGGAGTTGATTTTGCAGCTTGGTGTACTTATAAATATTTAAATTCAGGACCGGGAAGTTTAGCAGGATTATTTGTGCACGAAAAACATTCAAAGAATAAAGAATTGCCTCGTTTTGCAGGTTGGTGGAATCATAACAAAGCAACTCGTTTTAATATGAGACAACCTTTTGATGTGATGCAAGGTGCAGAAGGTTGGCAACTGTCTAATCCGCCAATATTATCAATGGCAGCAATTAAAGCATCTTTAGATTTGTTTGATGAAGTTGGTATGGATGCATTAAGAGAAAAATCAGAGAAACTAACGGGTTATTTTGAGTTTTTAATCAACGAAATTAATTCTGATGATATCAAAATCATCACTCCAAAAAATCCAAAAGAAAGAGGCTGCCAATTATCAATTCAAGTAAAAAATGCCAACAAAAGTTTACATAAAAAACTAACCCAAAATAATATTATAACAGATTGGAGAGAGCCAGATGTAATACGTTGTGCGCCTGTGCCGATGTATAATTCATTTGAAGATGTTTATAGAATGGTTGAAATTTTAAAAGGATTGTTATAAATGAACAAAAAAGATAACATAGTAATTATTGGAGCAGGATTATGTGGTTCGTTATTAGCTTTAAGACTTGCACAAAGAGGCTATAAAGTTGAAGTATACGAAAGTAGACCAGATTTACGAAAAGTTGATATTTCAGCTGGAAGATCTATCAATTTAGCTTTATCAGACAGAGGTTTAAAAGCGTTACGTTTGTGTGGAATGGAAGAAAAAGCCAAAGAAATTTGTATACCAATGTATGGTCGATTAATGCACGATAAAGCAGGAAATACGTTTGCTTCCAATTATTCAGGTAGAGAAGGAGAATATATCAATTCCATTTCAAGAGGAGATTTAAATGCTATTTTATTAGATGAAGCTGAAAAGCATGAAAATGTGAACATTCATTTTAATAGCGGATGCAAAAAGGTTGACATCGAAAACAAAGTAGCTCATTTTAAAAGTTATGAAACAGGTGAGAAATTTAAAGTAAAAGGAGATGTCATTTTCGGAACAGATGGAGCAGGTTCATCTTTACGTAAAAGTTATATTTCTGAAAGGAAGTTCTTATTTAGTTATTCTCAAAATTATCTAAATCACGGATATAAAGAACTGGAGATTCCAGCTGATGATTCAGGAAATCATCAAATAAGTAAAGGTCATTTACATATTTGGCCACGTGGAGATTTTATGCTAATCGCTTTACCAAATATGGATGGAAGTTTTACTGTGACACTTTTTTTAAGTTATGATGAAGGTGAGTATAATTTCAATAATTTAACTTCAACTAAAAAGATAACTGCTTTTTTTGAAAAAGAATTCCCAGATGCTTTAACTCTGATTCCTAATATAAAAGAGGAGTTCGCCAACAATCCAACAGGACCTTTGGGTACTGTAAAATGCAGTCCTTGGTCTTATCAAAAGAAAACCTTGTTAATGGGCGATGCTGCGCATGCAATTGTGCCTTTTTACGGACAAGGAATGAATGCTTCTTTTGAAGATGTAGTAGTTTTTGATGCGATTTTAAATCAAAATTTAGAAAATTGGGATGCTGTTTTTAAAGCTTATGAAAAAGTAAGAAAAAAAGACACAGATGCCATCGCAGATTTGGCAATTGATAATTTTTACGAAATGCGCGACCACGTTGCAAATCCTTTGTTTAAGGAGAAAAGAAAAATTGAAATGGATTTAGAAAAGCATTTTTCAAATCAGTATTTTTCAAAATATTCTTTAGTCACTTTTAATGAAGAAATAGGTTATAATGAAGCTATGAAAAGAGGTAGAGCTCAAGATAAAGCATTGTTGAATTTAATTGCAGATAAAAACATTTCTACATCCTTAGAAATGAGTAAAAAAGAGCTAGAAATTGTTCTAAATAAAGTAAAAGAAGAAACAGAAAAGATTTTAAAGGAAGATAAAATTGCGGGATTGTAAATGAAGAAATATATTGTTTTATTACGTGGAATTAATGTGTCAGGTAAAAACAAATTACCAATGGCAGATTTACGTAGTTTATTAAATGATTTGGGTTTTCAAAATGTACAAACTTATATTCAGAGTGGGAATATCATTTTAGATGCTGATAAAAGTAAATCAGTAATTTGTAAGAAAATAAGTCAAGAAATTTTAAATAGATTTGGATATACTGTTCCAGTAATTGCTAAAACAATTCCTGAATGGAAAAAAGCGATTGAAAATTATCCTTTTTCAATAGAAAATGAGAAAATAGTAGCATTCACTTTTTTAGATAATATACCAACGAATACTAAAATAGCAATAAAGAATGTTGGAGATGACGCATATAAAATAGTTGATGATTTGGTTTATCTCTATTGCCCATCAACCTTTGCAAAAACCAAATTATCTAATAATCTTTTTGAAAAAAAGTTAAAAGTAACAGCAACTACTAGAAATTTAAGGACAACTTTAAAGTTGTTAGAATTAGCAAAAACATAATATGTCAGAAAAAAAAGTAACACCAAGAGGCGCATATCCACACGTAAAAGTTGTGGGCGATTTTATATTTGTGTCAGGAACCAGTTCTAGAAGAGCAGATAATACCATTGCTGGAGTTGATATTATTGATGAAATGGGTACAAAAAAATTAGATGCTTATCTACAAACTAAAGAAGTTTTACAAAATATTGACAAGAACTTAAATACAGTTGGAGCAAGTTTAAAAGATGTGGTTGATGTTTCTTCTTTTTTAGTAAATATGAATGATTTTGCAGACTACAACAGAGCTTATGCAGAGTTTTTCGAAAAAGAAACAGGCCCCACTAGAACTACTGTTGCTGTACATCAATTGCCACATCCAGATTTGGTAGTAGAGATTAAAGTTACTGCTTTTAAAGAGCAATAATTCTTTTAAAACTATACAGTATGTTTTTGGATTGGTGTAGCTTGTAAACAATTAATGTTTTTAACATTTTTTGTATCTTGACTACTTATAATTAGCAACCAAACTAGCTGTGATAAAATTCTTCCGAAAAATCCGTCAAAAACTATTAGTTGAAAAAAGTTTCAACAAATATCTATTCTATGCAGTTGGTGAAATTATTCTGGTGGTTATTGGTATTTTAATTGCATTGCAGATTAATAATTGGAATGAAGAACAGAATAATGAGCAGAAAGTAATTAAGATATTAAAGCAAGTTCAAAAAGATTTACTTAACGATATACAAGAAGCACAATACTTTTCTGATGGATGGGAAAAGCAAGACAAAATGTTAACACATTTTTTTAAGGCTACTAAACCAGAACAATATTATAGAGATAACTTTTCATATTTTAAAATTATAGGTTTAGCTACCACTAGATTTGTACAGAATAGACAAGGCTTTAATCGATTAAATGAACAAATAGATATTGTTTCTTCAAAATATGATGCTATATTAAGTAAGTTAAGTAGATTATATAATGAACGCTCAGATTTTTTAAATAAAAACCAAACAGTTTCTAACAACCTTGTGCAAGACTATAGAATTTACCTTCATAATAATTATGACTGGATGGAAAATTTTAAAGCCAATGAAGAAAGTCCTGAAGAAGTGTTTACTTATTTTTATTCTTCTAAGAAACATAGAAAAAACTTAGTAAAATACAGAGCATTTTTTAACCGTTATCATAATCAAGTTTCAGGTGTTAAAAATCAATCTTTGCTATGTTATTTGATGATTAGAAAAATTACAAATGACACATCTGAATTACCTAAAGTTATTAAAAGCTTTGGGTTAGAATATTCTAATAACAATATAGAAGATTTTATTGGTAATTATTTTATTAAAAAAGATAGTGTTTCAAAGTTTATTGAAAAAAAATATGGTGTTTTATTTTGGTCAACTCCAAAACAACGTGAGCTATATTTTGAAGGCTATATTTTGAGAGAATATGGTAAAGATTCTTTAGGCTTTGTATTTGCCAATATCTACCCAATTAAATTTTTAAGAGATACTAAAAATAAAGTAACAGGCTTTAAAGCCTATGATATTCATAATTCTGGAAATACAATTGAAGCCATAAAACTAGATTAATGATTAAATTCTTTAGAAAAATCCGTCAAAACCTACTTATGGAAAACAAAACTTCCAAATATTTTAAATATGCTATTGGTGAAATTGTTTTGGTTGTTATTGGAATTTTAATTGCTTTACAAATTAATAATAATAACGAAGTTAAAAAAGACAGAGTTTTTGAAATTAAAATGCTAAAAGAAGTAAGAAAAGAGATAATTAAAGACACTTTTTATTTCAATATGCTTTCTAAAAGAACAAAAACGGCAAGTAATGGCGCACAGAATTTAATAAATTTAATAATTCAAAAAAAAACAAATTTAGACTCCGTTTCTAAAGCAATCGGAGATATGTCTACAGGTATTGTATATCTTTATCATAAAGGAGCTTATGAAACAATTAAATCAGTTGGGTTTGATAAAATTTCAAACGATTCCTTGCGTTTTGCTTTAACAGATTTATATGATTTTAGTTTACCGAGAACTAAACAATTGTTAAGTAGATTTGAAAAAACTGATAAATCTATAACACAAGTGGACAGACGTTTTCAAATTTTAAGCATTATTGGGACAAAAAATTTAGATGGTAAAATTACAACACAAAACAATTTGAAAAAATCATTTTTTACAGATCCAGAAATTGTTAAAATGGCAATCAATATTAGAGAAAATAATAAAAGTGCATTTTGGAGGCTTCAAAACATAATAGAAGAATGTACTTTGGTGTTGCAGCTATTAGATAAAGAATTGAAAATGGAATAATAATTATGAATAAATTCTTCCGAAAAATCCGTCAAAAATTGTTAGTTGAAAACCGTTTCAATAAATATATGTTGTACGCCATTGGCGAAATTGTATTAGTTGTTATAGGTATTTTAATTGCTTTACAGATTAATAATTGGAATGAAGAAATTAAAAAAGTTAAAGAAGAAGAAACTCTTATTAGTCAAATAATTTCAGATTTAGAAAATAATAAAAATGAACTAATTGATTTAAGAAAAAGATTAGAAATTAATAAAAAAGGAATTGATAGTTTATTAAATAGATTACAATCAAAAAATTACGATTTAAAAGTAACATTATTTTTGTCATATTCAACTAGAAAAATATATTTTAAGAATTCTGATTTTGGATACAAAATGATGCAAAATAGTACAACGCAATTAATTTCAAATACGAATGTTTTGAAAAAAATAGTAAACCTTTATGATGATGACTTAAAAAAAGTTTCAACAAGAGAGGAAGTAATGCATAATTACATAGATGATTTTCAAAAAGATTTTATCAATAAATATTTTAGAAAATCTCCTTATAAAATGAATGTCAAAATAAATGAGTTTGATAAGGTTTCTTCAGATTTGTTTGAACCAATTAATTTTATGGATCTATCAAAAAATTTAGAATTTATTAATAGATTACATCAATTAAAGAAAACTTTAGAAATTAGATTGTTTTTTAGTGAGAAAGTGTTGAGCAATTTAAATCAAGTCTTATTAAAGATGAAATAAATTTTTAAAACGAGTGAATATAAAAAACTACATCAATGGTCAATATTTGCCTCCTGTCTTTGACAAATGGTTAGATAATTACAATCCATCAATAGGAGAAATTTATGGTCAAATTCCAAATTCATCCGAAGAAGATGTAGAAAAAGCCTATCAAGCTGCTGCAGATGTTTTTCCAAAATGGAGCAATACCACTTTAGAAGAACGTGCTATAATATTATCAAAAATAGCATCTTTAATTTTAGAAAAATTAGATGTTTTAGCAGCTGCAGAATCTAAAGACAATGGAAAACCGATTTCTTTAGCAAAAGCGGTTGACATTCCAAGAGCAGCAAGTAATTTTCAGTTTTTTGCAAATGCAATTACACAGTTTTCATCAGAAGCGCACGAAAGTGTGGGTTTAAATGCTGTCAATTTTACGTTACGTCAACCTTTAGGTGTTGTAGGTTGTATTTCTCCTTGGAATTTACCTCTATATCTGTTTACTTGGAAAATTGCGCCAGCTATAGCAGCAGGGAATTGTGTAGTTGCAAAACCTAGTGAAGTCACACCAATGACAGCCTTTTTGTTGGGAGAAATTTGTACAATAGCTGGCTTACCAAAAGGAGTTTTGAACATTGTTCACGGTTTAGGAACCACAACAGGACAAGCTATTGTTGAGCACCCAAATATCAAAGCAATTTCATTTACTGGAGGTACAAAAACGGGCGCACATATAGCCAAAGTTGCAGCTCCAATGTTTAAAAAGTTGTCTTTAGAATTAGGAGGTAAAAATCCCAACATCATTTTTGCAGATTGCAATTATGAAAAAATGTTAGCGACTACTGTACGTTCTTCGTTTGCAAACCAAGGTCAAATTTGTTTGTGCGGAAGTCGTATTTTGGTAGAAGAAAGTATTTATGAAAAGTTTAAAACCGATTTCATTCAAAAAGTATCAGAACTTAAAGTAGGAAATCCATCAGAAAACACTACAGATATTGGTGCTCTAGTATCCAAACAGCATTTAGAAAAAGTAAAAAGTTATATAGATATTGCAGAAAGTGAAGGTGGGAAAATTTTATTTGGAGGAAATAAAGTTGAGGTGTTTAACTGTGAAAATGGGTATTATTTACAACCCACAATTATAGAAGTTCAAGATAATAATTGTAGATTAAATCAAGAAGAAATTTTTGGACCAGTAGTAACACTAATGTCATTTAAAACTGATAAAGAAGCCTTAACTTTAGCAAACGATGTAAAATACGGATTGTCATCCACTTTATGGACAAACAATCTAAATAGAACTATGCAATTCTCAAAACAATTGCAAACCGGAATTGTTTGGGTAAATACTTGGATGTTACGTGATTTAAGAACTCCTTTTGGTGGCACAAAAGAAAGTGGAGTAGGACGTGAAGGTGGTTTTGAAGCCTTGCGTTTTTTTACAGAACCTAAAAATATTTGTATCAAATATGAATAAAGGAATCAAACAAAAAATCATTGCAGTTTGCGATGAAAAAATTGTCAAAAAAGGAGAAAATGTTGGGTTATCATTCTACGCATTTTTCAAAAATAAAAATGACAATCCTAAATTATTACTAGAAGTTGCCACTTGGTGGATTGAAACACATCAACTAAATCATTTTGAAAAAGCGGTTAAGATTAAGAAAATGATTACTGAAAGTAAATAAGAACCTAGAAGAAAGAAAAAAGAGAAAAGACTATCTGTCTTTATTCTTGTTTCTCTTTTCTTTTATCTAAAAGAAATGAATTTACAACTAAAAAACAAAAACGCATTAGTTTGTGGTAGCACACAAGGAATAGGTAAAGCTGCAGCATTATTATTAGCGGAAGAAGGTGCAAACGTTACCCTTTTAGCTAGAAATGAAGAAAAATTAAAAGTAGTTTTATCAGAATTAGTAAATAATGGAGAGCAATGTCATAGTTATCTAATTGCTGATTTTTCAAAACCAAATGAGTTAAAAAAAGTTTTAGAAAAGTCAGATTTACATTTCCATATTCTTGTTAATAATACAGGAGGTCCAGCAGGAGGTCCAATATTTAACGCAAAAATAGAAGAGTTCGAAAATGCATTTACACAACATTTAAAATGCAATCATATTTTGGTTCAAACCTTGGTTCCGTTTATGAAAACGCAGTGTTATGGACGAATCATCAACGTCATTTCAACTTCCGTAAAACAACCTTTAGATGGTTTAGGTGTTAGCAATACCATACGTGGCGCAGTGGGTAATTGGTCAAAAACCTTGGCAAACGAGTTGGGTGAATTCGGTATCACAGTTAACAATGTTTTGCCAGGAGCAACTGGTACAGAGCGTCTAAAAGAAATCATTAATAACAAAGCTCAAAAAACAGGAAAATCTTTTGATGAGGTTGCAGAAGCTATGAAAAACGCAGTACCCGCAAAACGATTTGCAAAACCTGAAGAAGTGGCAGCAGCAATTGTGTTTTTAGCAAGTGAGCAAGCAAGTTATATCAATGGAATTAATATTCCTGTAGATGGTGGAAGAACAAAAAGTTTGTAATTTTTTTAGAAGCTATTTCCTGCTTTTCGCACTCGCTTTTTTTCGTTCCTCAAAAAGAGCTCAAACAATTGCTTCAATCAGGGCTAAACCTGCTTACAGAATTTAGTAAATTAAAGCCAACAAAAGATAATTTTTAAAAGGTTTAAGTAATACATTATGAACTTTGAAAAGATTTTAAAAAAAGCAAGTCTAAAATTATATAATGATTGTCAAAAGTTAAAAGTTGAATCAAAATTTTATCTTTCAGATAGAGGGAATTTAGGATTACTATTTTTTCTTGTATTAGCTTTATTTCTAATTTATATATCTTTTTTCGAAGTTAAAGAAATCGGCGTTCAAGTATTTTTATTAGTTATATCTGTTGCTATTTTATTTTTTACAATTATTGTAATTATAAAGCAATTAAAGGACTTTGTTGAGGTTTCAAGAAGAACAATAAAGTTCTCCAATAATTTAAAAGAAAAAGAAATTCAACTAAATTCAGAATTTAAAATAAAAGTTGAATCTCAAACAATACATACGAAATCTAGGAGAAACTCTAGAGGTTCATACTTTTCCATAATTCAGTTATTTTTAAAAATTAATGGAGAAAAATATAGAATTTTAGACTTTCAAGTTGATAAGAAAGATTCAAAAGAAGCAAAAGCTTTGGGAAAAGAAATTAAAAGACTGATTTTAGAAAAGGTAAATTATAGTTAAATTTATAACGAATCTTGCGTTAGGGATTGAAGCGACATCCTTTTTATGTCAGTTCGAGTGAATTTGTGAAGAATGAACAAATTTGTATCGAGAACAAATAAAAAGATATAGCGAAAAGCCCGACCTTTAGGTAACGCCAAAAAAAGAGTTTTTAAAAAGCCATTTAAAATTAGTAATTTTAAAATCTAACAATCTTAATATCCAACAATCTAAAAATCTAAAAGAAATGAGCAATTTAGTACAACCTTTAAATTTTAAAAAATGGATTGATGAACATCGTCATTTATTAAAGCCACCAGTTGGTAACAAATGCGTTTGGGATAATGGCGAATATATTGTAATGGTTGTTGGTGGTCCAAATAACAGAAAAGATTATCATTATAATGAAACTCCAGAGTTTTTCTATCAAGTAGAAGGAGATATGATTTTAAAAATCATAGACGATAAAGGCAAAATGATTGATGTAGAAATCAATGAAGGCGATATTTATTTATTACCAGCAAAAGTGCCACATTCACCTCAAAGAAAAGCCAACACAGTTGGTTTGGTTATTGAATATCCACGTAAAAAGAAAATGAAAGATGCCTTAGAATGGTATTGTGAAAACTGTGGAAATCAATTGTACAGAAAGAAATTTAAATTAGATAACATCGAAACAGATATGCCAATAATTTTCGATAAATATTATTCTGACAAAGAAAAATGTACTTGCAATAATTGTGGAACTGTAATGCAGCCACCAAATAAAATCAAGTAACTTGTCATTCTTGCGCAGGCAGGAATCCATAATTTAATTCTAATTTTATAATAAGATTCCTGCTTTCGCAGGAAAGACAATTAAGATGACAAAAAGGAAACTACGCATAAACGGACATTCACATTTATTACCTTATCCAGAAGAAATTCCTCAGTTTATGAAGGAAAAAGAAATTTTTTGGGTAGATGATGAGCGTAGACATATGCTGCAAAAAGGTTGGAAACGTCCTGTAACCGATTCTAGTTTTTTTCTTGATGAAAAATTATTGTGGATGGAAAAGAACAAGTTAGATCATGCTGTGGTGTTAAATCTTTCTCAATTGTATGGAAATGGTTTGCGTTTAGAAGAAATGAAAAAAGCGCTTCGTTTTCAAAACGATTTCAATGCAAAAGTGCAAAAAAATCATCCATCAAAATTCACATGTGGATTCGTCGTACATCCTGGTTTTATTTATGGAGCTTTGGATGAAATGAAACGTTGTGTGGAAGAATTGGAATTAAAAGTGTTGTGTTTACCTACACATTTTATGGATTCTATAGGACAATGGCGCTGTGTTTTTGATGAAGAAAATGACCGAATTTTTGAACTCGCAGACAAATACAAATTGGCCATAGAAATTCATCCTTATGATGGAGATAAAATGATAAAATTAGAAAATACCAATTGGCGTTTTCACTTAATTTGGATGCTGGCACAATGTGGAGATGCTTATCATTTTTATACCTTAAACGGAATGCAAGAACGTTTTCCGAATATTAGAACTTGTTTTGCTCACGGAGGTCAATTAGCGCAAATGAATTTAGGAAGACGTATTCAAGGTTTTGATGGAAGACCCGATTTGTTTGAAGGAAAAACACATCCAAGAAAAGCAGTAGGACATCCTAATATTTTCTTTGACACCTTAGTGCACGATACAGATTCGTTAAAATTAATGTTCGAAAGACAGGGCACAAAACAAGTTTTAATGGGCTTAGATGATCCTTATCCTTTAGGAGAAATGGAAAGTGACAAACAATCTTCTTACCCAGGTAAAATTCTAGATTTAGCAATTGAAAAAAACATCATTACTGAAACCGAGAAAGGAGAAATTTGGGAAGATAATGTGTTGCAATGGTTGTTTGGAAATGATGAAAAAGCAAAACAAGATTTGGTAAACAAAATACTTTCTTAAGAGTTCACAGTATTCAGAGGCAGTATACAGTCAATAATTAACTTCATACTGCCACTGAGAACTGTAGACTAGTTTATCCTTGACATTGTTTTAAAACTCCTTCTGCTCTTTTAACTTGAAATCTAGGATAAAATTCTTCTTCAATTTTTTCTTTTTTTCCTAATTCAATGGCTTTCTTTACTTGCTCACAATAAGGTTTTGTAGATTTACCAAAGAATTTTGCTGCTCCCATTTCCCATTCTGCTTTTCCTAAAATAACTCTTGGATTATTAGGTGCTATTTTTAATGCTTTAGCATACAACATATTGTTTTTTCCAGATAATGTCATTCCGTATTTTTGTCCGTCAAAAGCTATATATGCTAAATTTAGTAATGCCTGTGTAATAATAATTTCTGGATTGTTTTCTGAATTAGATTTGGCTACATCTAAAAATTCTTGAGCTTTATTTAGTTTTGCTGTAAGTTTTGCTTCGTCTTTCATTCCGAAACTCCCTAAAATTTCAACAGTGGCAGCATAATAAGCTGGTAGCCAGTTTGTAGGTTCTGCTTTAGAAATTCTTTCAAATAACTGAGAAGCTTCTGTAAGTTGTCCTTTTTGCCAAAAACCAAAAGCTTTTTGCATTCCTTTTTGGTATTTCGATTGCGCAGAAATCCCTGTCGCAATGAAAATTGCGATGATAAATAATACTTTTTTCATAATGTTAGTGTTTAATTTGTATTCTTAAATTGATATTGAATAATAAAGTACGCGACTATAATATTGGGCACCCAAGATAACCAAGCTACGATTCTGTAAGCTGGTAAGAATCCGCCAAAAATATTTGATAAAATAGGTAACCATATTCTTAATGTTACAGCAGCAAAACAAGCAGCATAACTGTAAATCATTAGTTTTTGATGCTGAATAATATTTCCTTTTTTAATTGAGGTAAAAGCAAATAGCGTTGAGAAAAACCAAAACAATGCCATAGTTGTAAAACCTAATTTTGAACTCAAACCCCCTGTTGCGTGTAAGCCAATGTAAAATCCAGAAATTGCACTTAACAAAACAGAAATTACATATACTTTACCTATTTTTCTATGTAGGTTTAAGTTTTTTAATCTTAGTTTTTTATTAAACTGTAACCAGCCAATTAACAATGCAATTCCTCCAAGAATAATGTGCGTGTAAAACATTGTATTCCATAAAGTATCAGTTAAAAGAGCATCAGTTTTACTTGCTAACAATCCGAATTTTCTATCAATTACAAAATAGATAAAGGGATATAATCCTACTGAAATACAACAAATAGCTAATATATAATATGAAATTTTTCTAGTTAACATTAGTCTACAGATATAGTTATTGTTTTGTTTGAATCTAAGCTAAATTTAGCATCCTTATATTTTGGAGGTCCCATAAAACCAGTTGCATCATTAGAGAATCCATAAGGTTCTTTCGGAATTCCAAAAATCTTGGTATCCATTTTTTTATTGTCATTTTCATCGTGAAACAATGAAATGGCATATTCACCTTTTTTTAATCCTTTAAAATAAGCAACTGCTTTTTTATTTTTAACAACTGCACTAGTGCCTTTGGTATCTTTACTAGACTTTAAAAAGTTCTCTTTGCTATTGTATAGGGCAATAAAAACTTTTCCTTTATCAGTATCCATTCCAGAAATTTCTATGGTTAAATCAAAGGTTTCTTCTTGGGCTAGTATGAATAAGATTCCGCTGAAAATAAATGCTATGGTTAAAAATAATTTTTTCATTGTATTGTTTTTTTGATGATTCAAATATCTGATGTTTTCTCGAAGTTTACACAAGAATAATACCGAATTGTTGTTTTTTGATTCTGAATTGTTTTTTTTCTATAGTTTCAGAGTTTCAGAGTTTCAGAGTTTCAGAGTTTCAGAGTTGAAATGACTTTGTAAATTTATGCTATCTATTGGCAAACAAGTTTAGCCCAGATTGAACCTTTCGTCAAGCTCAAGACAAGTTCCTTGTTTGAGCTCTTTTTTAGTGTCAGTTCGAGTGAATTTGAGAAGAATGAACAAATTTGTATCGAGAACAAACTAAAAAAAGCGAGTAATGAAAGCTGGAAATGGCTACAAAAAAACATTATAAATTATCTAATTGATTTGATTTTTTATCATCACTAATCGTCCAAAAGAAACCTACAAAAAAGAAGCTATCTGCATTGGGTAGAATTTCTTGTCTATCAAAATTTCTGTTCATATTTGGTGTGTTTTTATAGTTGTAACCAAATACATTTCTGGTGCCTAAAGCATTGTTAACAGAGAAGTATAGTATCTTTTGTTGGTCTATTAAATATGCCCAATTTAAACTTACTGAATTATACGGTTTGGTTTTGTTATTTAAAAAGCCTTGCTCATTTGGATTTGTATAGGTTCTACCTGAGGCAAAATTATAAGTAATTCCCAATTGACTTTTCCAATCTTCTACCCAGTGTTTTGCTACAAAAGAGAAATTATGAGTTGAAGCAAAATTAGGAGTTGCTGCTGTTGGATAATTTCTAAAATCTCTTTCTGTATCTAGATAAGAATAAGAAATCCAATAATCTGTATTTTTTATTTTTCCATTTTGTCTCCAGAAAACATCAATTCCTTTTGCAAAAGCATTTCCATCATTTGTAAAGTTTGACGTAAAATTTGGTATTTGAGAATCGAATTTTACCAAGTCATTATAATCTTTATAATACGCTTCTATTCTAAAAATCTGATTTTTTTGAGTATGTTGAAAGTTGGCAATTAAATGGGATGCATTTTCAGCCTTTAAATTTTGTTCGAATTTCAAATAGTTATTACTTGGATTTTGATAAAATTGACCATAAGCTAAGGAGAATTGAGAGTTCTTACCTGTTTTGTATGATAATGAAGCTCTTGGTGAAATAGAAAACTCGTTAGAAAAACTTGAATGTTCTGCTCTTATACCAATTTTAGTAGCTAAATTTTTAGAAAAGAAAATATCAGTTTCTGCAAAAGAAGCGAACAAGTTATTATTAAAACCATAATCAAATGAAGAGTTATTGATTGGATTGTAAGTTTCATCAAATTTTGTGATAAAATATTCAGAACCAAAAGCAACTCTAAATCTACTTGAAAATAGTTTTTTGAATTTCAACTTAAAATGTGCAGAATTTTCATTGTTATGAATCAAATCGTCAATTATTTTTACAGTTGAATGGTCATTGGTAAAACTCATTCCTGTTTCTACCCTCCAATTGTTCCCAAATTTATTTTTGTAGGTGCTATTTATATACAGGTTTCTATTTTCTAATCCAAAACGGAATCCATTATCAAAATTAATATCATCTTGAATTACATCTAAATCAGTATAACTAAAAGCTCCGTAAACTTTTAACATAGAATCGTCTTTAAAACTGTGCCTATACACCATTTCTCCACTTGCAGATTGATAAGGGCTTAACCAAGTATTTCTGTCTGGAAACAATTCTGTATAGGGTTGTAAATTGATGTAAGAAGTATTGATGCTAAACGAATTGTTGCCCCATATTTGAGTATTTCCAACACCTACACCTACTGTCATTAAAGAAATGTCTGTCTTTTCTTGGTCGGGTTTATCAGTTGTTGTTAAATCTAAAACACCAGACAAGGCTTGTCCGTATTCAGCTGAATATCCACCAGTAGAAAAAGTAATTCCTTTGAATAAAAAAGGTGAATAACGTCCACGAGTTGGGGCGTTATTTGGAGATGGACTATAAGGTGTAAATACTCTAATACCATCAATAAAAATTTGAGTTTCTTCTGCATCTCCACCTCTCACAAATAGTCTACCATCTTCGGCAGCAGCAGAAGTTCCTGGAAGCGTTTGTAAAGCTCCTAAAACATCACCAACAGCACTTGCTGTAGTCACAATATCTAAAGGTTTTAATACAGTAACTTTAGCTTTTTCTCCCGCTCTAAATGTTCCCGCATTTATAGTTACTGCGTCTAAAGAGTTAATATCATCTCTTAATTTTACCACTAAATTTTTAAGTTTAGAAACATCCTCTATTTTAACAAAAGGCTCAAAAGAAACAAAAGAAACAACTAAAGTTTGCGTTCCTTTTTCATCGGTTTTGAATGAAAACTCTCCTTTGTCATTCGATGAGCTACCATCGTAAGTTCCATCTAAATATACATTTGCACCAATAATAGGATTGTTTTTTGAGTCAGTAACTTTTCCAGAAATTATTGCTTGTGCAACTATTGAAAGTTGACTAATAGTAAAAAGTAAAAATAAAATACGTTTCATCAGTTTTGTTTTTTGATGATACAAAGATGTGCAGGTTTTATCCTTTTAAATAAAAAGAAATACCGAGTTGTAAATTTTAAATGATGAGTTGTGATTTTTATTTATATTTAAAGAAAATTAACTAAACTTTAAATTTTATGAAAAAAGTAGGAAGCTATATGGCCATTTTTGGTCTGTTGGCAATTGTGTTAAATTTTGTAGATCGAGTGCCTACATTATTAATGTGGATTTATAACTGGGGAGATACTACAGCTTGGGTTATTAAAATTGGCCTTGTCGTTGTTGGTGCAGTTCTTTATTTTATGGGTGGTGCTTCTGCTAGTTCTGAAGAAGAAGCAAAAGAAGAAATAACAGAGTAAAAATTTTGTGTATTCCAGTTTATAAAATTGGAATACACAAATCTACTATAAACTTGTTTTCTGGATGTTCAGCAGCATTGTTATAATAGATTTCAAAAGGATCATTTTCTCCTTTTTTGTAACCATTTTCTGTCATCCACACAAAAGAAGATTCCCAGGCCTGTTGAAACTCAAAGGGTGTGATTTCTAACCTAGAAACTATACATCTTTTAGGGCTTAGTACTCGTAAATTCACTTCTTCATCTAGTTCAATTGGGTCATTTAGAACAATACAAGCACTCATTCTTAAATTATTAGGATCTGTAATTTTAGGACTATCATGATAAATAGTAACCATTCTTGTTTGATCATTTATCAAACCTTTTGGTGTTGCCCATTTAACTAATTTATTATAAATACTACCAATTGCTTCCATTTTTCCTTTGTGGGCAATGTATGCTAAATCTAATCTTTGCGTTTTTTTTATTTCTGGTTTTATTTTCATTGTTAACCAATTTAAAGCGTTATCTATATTACAAATATATTGTTCAAAAGTAATTTCTATTTGTCCATTCTTGCTTTCATTTTTACAAATCTTGCTGTATTTTTCAGTGCTTTCTTCTTTGAATTTGTTTGGTGAAATTCCATAAAACTTTTTAAATGCTCTTGAAAAGGATGATAAATCACTAAAACCAACTTGTTCTGCAATTTCAGTTATTGTTTTTTCTTTTTGATGTAATAAAAAAGAAGCCGCTTTTTCAATTCTTTTTCGGATGATAAAATTATGCACAGTTTCTCCAACGACAACAGAAAATAAACGATGAAAATGATATTGAGAAAAGTAAGCTTTATCTGCTATTGTTTTTAAACTTAATTTACCAGCTAAATTTTCTTGAATATAATGAATGGCTGTATTTAATCGAGCAATATTTTCTTTGGCAATTTTAGGATTACTCACGAATCTGATTTTTGTAATTGATAGAATATAAATCCACTTGCAAAATATAAAATTACATCTACATAGTCCTTTGTATATCTTGCTAAATATTTTGGAAATACAAACTCAAAAAGAATACTGTACAGTAAGCATAAGTATATAATTACACCTAAACTAAGGGTGTAGTTTTTATCATTTTTAGACCATCTTAAAGTTTGTAAACTTATAAAGAGCACAATAGGTACTATTAGAAAATCATTCAAATAATGGTTAATGATTTTAGGTAAAGGAACAGAAAAATGTTGAAGAATATAGACTGTAGTTCCCGTTACTAAACAGAAAAGAAAATAATATATAAGTTTTGTATTCATTAGTTAGCCAGCAGCAACCATTGCAATAAACCAAGCTAAACCAGCTCCAATTGCGCTTACTATCATAATTGCAGAATATAAAATCCATCCAAAAAGTTTATATAAAAAGAATGGATGTTTTTTTAAGCGTTCTGCTAAATTTGGATTTTCTAATTTATAAATTGCTCTTTCTATTTCTGCCTTTTTTACTTCTTCAGCTTTTATTTCTCTTTTTTTAGCATCAGAAATTAAAGCATTACAAAAAGTACAATAATCTGAATTTTTATTAACTGTACCACATTCAGAACACTTTATAATTTTTGTACCCATTAGAAGTTTATTTCTTTGTTTTTCTTTTTGTAAGGACGAATAATCAAACGTGTTTCTCTATCAAAACGAATATAATTATAGACCCAATTTAGAAAAACAATCGCTTTATTTCTGAATCCTATAAGAGAAAATAGATGTACAAACATCCAAACAAACCAAGCAAAAACACCTTGAAATTTCCATTTAGGTAAATCTACTACTGCTTTATTTCTTCCAATAGTGGCCATAGAACCTTTATCATTATAGACGAATTCTTTCTGCTTTTTGTTACTAAATTTTGAAATTATATTTTTAGCCACTAATTTTCCTTGTTGAATAGCAGGTTGTGCCATCATAGGATGACCATAAGGATTTTTTTCTGATGACATACAAGCCACATCACCTACAGCATAAATATTGGTGTAGCTTTCAACTTGATTGAATTCGTTTACTTTAATCCTAGCAGCTCTTTCTATAACACAATCTTGTTGTAAACCATCAATCATTTGTCCTTTTACACCAGCTGCCCAAATAACAGTTTCTGCTCTAAAATTATCTTCACCATTAGTGGTAACGGTTTTACCATCATAATCTAAAACGCGCAAATTTTTCCAAACATTTACTCCCAAACCAATTAAAAAATCTTCTGCTTTTTCGGATGCTTTTGAGCTCATTCCTTTGAGCAAACAATCAGAACTTTGAATTAAATTAATTTGCATCTGACGAATGTCTAAATCAGGATAATCTTTTGGTAAAATAGCCTTTTTCATTTCGGCTAATGCACCTGCCAGTTCTACACCTGTTGGACCACCTCCAACAATAACAAAATTCATTAAAGCATTTCTTTCATCAATATTAGAAGTTAATAATGCTTCTTCAAAATTTTCTAAAATTAAACTTCTAATGTTTAAAGATTGCGGAACTGATTTCATTTCCATTGCAAACTTTTGGATATTAGTGTTTCCAAAAAAGTTGGTGGTAGAACCTGTCGCAATGATTAATTCATCATAATCTAAATCACCAATTGTGGTTTCAACGATATTTTTATCAGGATGAATTTTAACTACTTCTGCTAATCTAAAATAAAAATTCTCTACATCATTAAAACGTTTTCTTAGAGGAAAAGCAATAGAATCTGGTTCTAAACCTCCAGTAGCTACTTGATATAGTAAAGGTTGAAACGTATGATAATTGTGTTTATCAATTAAAACGACTTGTATTTCTTGCTCTTCTAATCCTTTTGCAGCAGCTAAACCTGCAAATCCTCCACCAATAATGACTACTCTTGGAAAACTTGTTTGTGGAATATTCATTTAAATATTTTGATTGATCAATTTCGAATAACAAATTTACTGAAAAGTGCCGATTTCTTATTTGAAACTTCTTTTTATTTCTTGGAGTGTTTTGTTAGAATTGATAAATTCTGTAATAATTTTTTCTTGCAAAATTTCTAAAGGTGCTTCAAAATAATCTGCCCATTGATTGTTTTTAAATAGATGATGAATTTGTTTCACTCTTTTTTGGGCATCAGTAAAAGTAAAGTTTTGAATTTCTTTTGTTTCTTGATTAACTTGAATTCTAGCTGTTTTCAACTCAAAATCAACTTTAATTGAAAAGGTTTTTTCAGATGAATTGATAGGGTAGAAGTCAGTCCATTTTGCAAAACCAATTACAGTTTTTTGGTTTTTATAATTTTCATTTGAAATTAATTTCCATCTACAATTGGCAACTCTTCCCCAATGATTGGATTTTCTATACACACCTTCTTCAGTATAAAAATAATAACTATCAGATTTACTTTTGTAATGAGTGTTTTTTGGAAAATCAAAATCATCAACTTGCAAGAACTCGCAAAAAGTATGTTTAAAAAAGTTATTTTGATGATAGGTTTTCAAATGATTTTTGGATTAAAATAAAAACGCAACCAAGTTAATGATTGCGTTTTAAATATATATAGATTCTGAACTTTGTTCAGATATTGGACTTATTTAACTTCTTCGAAGTCTACATCCTCAACATTGTCACCTTGGTCAGTACTTCCTTCAGGTTGACCTTGTTGCGCTCCTGCATCTGCACCACCAGCTTGTTGTTGAGCAGCATACATTTCTTCAGAAGCAACTTTCCAAGCTTCATTAATCTTTTCCATTGCAGCATCAATTTGAGCTAAATCTTTAGACTCGTGAGCAGCTTTTAATTCAGTTAAAGCGGCTTCAATTGGCTCTTTCTTATCAGCAGATAATTTATCACCAAATTCTTTTAATTGCTTTTCTGTTTGGAAAATCATAGAATCTGCACCGTTTATTTTCTCTGCAGTTTCTTTAGCTAACTTATCTGCATCAGCATTTGCTTCTGCTTCTTGTCTCATTTTTTCGATTTCTTCTTCAGATAAACCAGAAGAAGCTTCAATTCTAATTTCGTGAGATTTGTTAGTTCCTTTATCTAAAGCTGATACTTTAATAATACCATTTGCATCAATATCAAAAGTTACTTCAATTTGAGGAACTCCTCTTTGTGCTGGAGGTAAACCGTCTAAATGGAAACGACCAATAGTATTGTTATCTGCAGCCATTGCTCTTTCACCTTGTAATACGTGGATTTCCACAGAAGGTTGATTGTCTACAGCTGTAGAAAATACTTGCGATTTTTTAGTTGGAATGGTAGTGTTTGCATCAATTAATTTTGTGAAAACATTACCCATTGTTTCAATACCTAATGATAAAGGTGTTACATCTAATAAAAGAACGTCTTTTACATCACCCGTTAAAACTCCACCTTGAATTGCAGCTCCTAAAGAAACAACTTCATCAGGATTTACACCTTTACTTGGTGCTTTTCCGAAGAATTTTTCAACAGCTTCTTGAATTGCTGGTATTCTTGTAGAACCACCTACTAAGATAATTTCATCAATTTCAGAAGTAGACAAATCAGCGTTTTTTAAAGCTGTTTTACAAGGTTCAATTGTTCTTTTTACTAAATCGTCAATTAATTGCTCAAACTTAGCTCTACTTAAAGTTCTTACTAAGTGTTTTGGTCCGCTAGCGGTAGCAGTTACATAAGGTAAGTTTATTTCTGTAGATGTAGAACTTGACAATTCAATTTTTGCTTTTTCAGCAGCTTCTTTTAAACGTTGTAAAGCCATTGGGTCTTTACGTAAGTCCATATTTTCATCTGCTTGAAACTCATCAGCTAGCCAATTGATGATTTTTTCATCAACATCATCACCACCTAAATGTGTATCACCATCAGTAGCTAATACTTCAAATACACCATCACCTAATTCTAAGATAGAAACATCGTGCGTACCACCACCAAAGTCAAAAACAACGATTTTTTTATCATCATTTGCTTTGTCCATTCCGTAAGCTAATGCAGCAGCAGTAGGCTCGTTAATGATTCTTTCTACTTTTAAACCAGCAATTTCACCAGCTTCTTTTGTAGCTTGTCTTTGCGCATCGTTAAAGTAAGCAGGTACAGTAATAACAGCAGCAGAGACATCAGTTCCAAGATAATCTTCAGCTGTTTTTTTCATTTTTTGCAACACCATTGCAGAAATTTCTTGAGGCGTATATAAACGACCATCAATATCTACTCTTGGAGTGTCATTATCTCCTTTTACTACTTTATAAGGTACTCTTTTTATTTCTTTTGAAGATTCAGAGAATTTGTTACCCATAAAACGTTTAATAGAATAAACAGTTTTTGTAGGGTTAGTTACTGCTTGTCTTTTTGCAGGATCACCAATTTTACGTTCTCCTCCTTCTACAAAGGCAACAATAGATGGTGTTGTTCTTTTTCCTTCAGCATTAGGAATTACAACTGGCTCATTTCCTTCCATTACAGAAACACAAGAGTTTGTTGTTCCTAAATCGATTCCAATTATTTTACTCATAATAATTTATTTATATTAATTTTTTTATTTCAATTTTACGTTTTCTATTAGTCAAAGGGTGTGCCAACCGATTTTTGACTTGAAAATGTCAGTTTTTTAAAAAAATATTGAAAATGATGTGACATATTGACACGATATGTATCTAAAGATTAGAAACAAATCCAATTTGAAGACAATTATTATTTTCTTATATTTGGATAGTTCAATAAAAATGAAATAATATTTAATACACTAAACACAAAATCATGAGTAAATTTGACGAAAAAGTTGCTTTGTACAAAAAATTTATGGACGATAGAAATCTACGTTCTAATACTGAATTGTTAGCTGCAGTTACTAAAGGTTTAGGCCCTTCTATCTATAAGAAAGATGCTGAAACTGTTTCAGGGTCAGATCCTAAAGAATTAGCTACAGTAAAAAATAATTTCTTAATTAAAAAATTAGGATTAGCTGATAGTAAAGAATTGGATGAAGGTATTGAAGAAGTGATGGAAAGAATTGGAAAATCTGAAAGAAACAAGTACAGGGCTTGTGTTTACTATATGTTGGTAAAGAAATTTGATAAAGAAGCTGTTTACGGTTTCTAATAAGGTTTTATTTTTAATAAATTATAAAAATCCAACTCAAATGAGTTGGATTTTTTACATTTACAACAGTTTTAAGTTTAATTATTAGGAATGTCGCAATTTATTAGTGTTTTTGATATGCTAAAGATTGGTGTTGGTCCATCAAGTTCGCATACACTAGGTCCTTGGAGAGCAGCTCAAGAATGGGTTCAGAAATTAAGAGATAGTAATCTTTTTAATATGATTGATTCTGTAAAAGTAGATTTATATGGTTCTTTGTCTTTAACAGGAAAAGGGCACGCAACAGATTTAGCTATTTTATTGGGATTAAGTGAAGCTGATCCAGAATACATTCCTATTGAAGATATTTTTACGATTGTAGACAGAATTAATACGCAGGAAGAATTGCATTTTAAAGGAGGCAAGCAAATTGTTTTTCCAAATAATGCCATTCAGTTTCATAGAGATTTTTTGCCATTTCATTCTAATGGAGTTACGTTTAGAGGTTATTCTAAAGGTAAAGAAATATCAACAGAAACTTATTATTCTATTGGAGGTGGTTTTATTGTTCAAGAAAATGATACTTTAGAAGATGAAATTGAAATCAACAAACAAAACTTTCCCTATCCGATAAACAGGGCAAAACAATTAGAAGAATATTGCGAAAACGATAATTTATTAATTTCTGAAGTTGTTTTTAAAAATGAGTTGGAAATCAATTCAGCAGAGAAAATAGATGCTGAATTATCTAGAATTTGGGAAACAATGTTAGAATGTATGTATATAGGATGTCATACAGAAGGTATACTTCCAGGAGGATTAAACGTAAAAAGACGTGCATACAATACGCATCAAAAACTGATTAAAGACGCTGTGTATTCCAATCAAAAAGAATGGATTACTGCCATTAGAAGTACAGAAGTAAAATTTAGAGAAATTTTAAAATGGGTGAGTTGTTTTGCCTTATCTGTAAATGAAGTTAATGCTTCTTTAGGTAGAGTAGTAACAGCACCAACAAACGGAAGTGCTGGCGTAATTCCTGCAGTTTTAATGTATTATTTGGTGATAGAAAATCACGAAGCAGATTTTAATGAAATCAAACAATTTCTACTAACTGCTGGAGAAATTGGTAGTATTTTTAAGAAAAATGCCACAATTTCAGCAGCAATGGGAGGTTGTCAAGCAGAAATAGGTGTTTCTTCTGCAATGGCAGCTGGAGCTTTAACAGAATTGTTAGGTGGATCGCCAGCACAATGTTTAGTGGCAGCAGAAATAGCCATGGAGCATCATTTGGGTTTAACTTGCGATCCAATTGGAGGTTTAGTACAAGTACCTTGTATTGAGCGTAATTCTATGGGAGCTATAAAAGCAATTAATGCGGCAGAAATGGCTTTAGAAACCGACCCAAAAGAAGTAAAAGTACCATTAGATAAAGTAATTGATACTATGTGGGAAACCGCTAAAGATATGCACAAAAACTACAAAGAAACCTCAGAAGGAGGTTTGGCAATTAACGTTGGTTTAGCAGATTGTTGATTCAGGAGGCAGTTCTCGGTGTACAGTTTGCAGTCATTGCCAGTTTACGAAGTAATCTCTTATTTTATTTCAATTTTATCACCTAAAAACTTAGGTTCTACATTAAAAATAATATCTACAAATACTTTTACACGAGCTAAATATTCTCTAATTTTTACTTTAAAACCATATCTGTTGGAAACATCTTTTGCATTATAAGCAATGGCGTTAATGTCAAAATGTTCAGCTAAATAAATGGCTCTTTCATTATGAAATTTTTGGGAAATAAAGGTTATCGATTTTTGCCCAAAAATTTCTTTTATTCTAACAACAGAATCTAAAGTTCTAAAGCCTGCGTAGTCTAGAAATATTTTATTTTCGGGAATTCCTGCCTTTATCAAATCGATTTTAAAATCTGTAGGTTCGTCATAGGTTTTAGAACCATTATCTCCGCTAATTACAATATATTCAATTTTCCCAGATTTAAAGAGTTTTATTGCAGCCTCTAATCGATATTTATAATACAAGTTGATATCTCCATTGCTAATTCTTTTTGAAGTACCTAGAACTAAACCAACTTTATTCTTAGGAATATTAAAAGTTTCTACAAATAGTTTTTTATCAGCATTTTTTTCAATGATATAGTTAGATAAAAAAATACTGATAAATGAAATAATTGTTAAATAAATAACAGCTTTAAAGAACTTTTTTTTACGACTCATTTACCTCGTAAAAACCAATTCAGTTTCAGAAGACATTTCTTCAGAAAAACGATAATTTTCAACATCAAAACCTTTTAATTCTTCAATGGTTTTAATATTGTTATCAATAATATAACGTACCATTAATCCACGTGCTTTTTTAGCAAACGTCATAATGGTTTTGTACTGCCCGTTTTTAAAATCTTTAAAAACAGGAGTTATCATTGGTACTTTTAAAACCTTTTTAGGAATCACTTTAAAGTATTCAGAACTTGCTAAATTTATTAACAATTCGTTATCAGATAACTCTTCATTTAAAGCTTTGGCAACAGTATCATCCCAAAACTTATAAAGATTATCTCTTCTTCCTACTTTTAAACGTGTTCCCATTTCTAAACGATAAGGTTGAATTAAATCTAAAGGTTTTAATAATCCGTATAAACCTGATAAAATTCGCAAACGATCTTGCAATATTGGTAATTTTTCTGAAGACAAAGAGTTCACGTCAATTCCTCTAAAAACTTCACCTGTAAAAGCATAAATAGCTTGTTTAGAATTGTCTGGAGTAAATGGAGTGTTCCATTCTTGATTTCTTTCATAATTCAACCTTGCTAAATCATCAGAAATAGACATTAAGTCAGATAATTTTTTTCTTGAAAGTGTTTTTAGTTTTTTATTCAATTTTTCAGATTGTTCTAAAAAACGAGGTTGGGTGTATAAGCTCGTAGGAACTTTACTTTCGAAATCTAAAGATTTTGCAGGTGATATGATGATTTTCATTGTGTTTCTTTTGAAAGCAATAAAAGTACAAATGATTTCAATAATATCTAGTTGAAATAACTAATTAATACCAATAATATTATTTGTAAAGTTTATTGAATTCGTTTAAATCAAAATTATTTTATACATTCATCAAAATAATTTGTTTTTGATAAATAAAAACGTAAAAAAACCAATGTTTGAGTAAAGACGCTGAACTTGTTAAAAAGTTAAAAGATCCTAAAGAAAAAGATAAAGCTTTTAGTGAGTTGCTTGATGTGTATCAAGAACGGTTGTATTGGCATATTAGAAAGCTAGTAGTAACTCATGAAAATGCAGATGACGTCTTGCAAAATACGTTTATAAGGGTTTATAAAAGTATTCAAAATTTCGAAGGTAAAAGCGCTTTACACACTTGGATGTATAGAATTGCTTACAATGAATCGATGCGATTATTAGAAAAAAACAACAAAAAATCTTTTGAGAGTATAGATGAAATTTCTAGTTCTTATTTAGAAGTTCTTTTTGAAGACGAATATTTTGATGGCAACGAAATTCAGAAAAAACTTCATAAAATTATAGATGGTTTTAAAGAAAAACAAAAAAGAGTTTTTCAGATGAAATATTTTGATGACTTAAGTTTCCGGCAGATTTCAGAAATTCTAAATGTATCGGAAAGCACATTAAAATCAACCTACTATACAGCGGTAAAAATTATTGAAGAAAAAATATTTAAATAAATTCAAACTTTTTTAAAAAGTTAGGGTCTAACATACATATTATGGAAAAATCAGCACAAAATAATAAACAAAAGAACTTTCTAAAAGAAGTTGTAACAGGTGATATTTCTAACCATCATAAAAAATATTTAGGAACAACTATTCCTGAAGGATATTTTGAAAAATCGAAACTTTCTATTTTAGATAAAATAAAAGAAGAAACTACAATTTCTGAAACTTCAATAGAAGTAAAAAAACAAAAAGTTTTTTGGTTACAACCTAAAGTAAGATATGTTGCAGCAGCTTCTTTGGTTTTTATTTTAAGCTTAACAATTTGGTTACAAAAAGCAAATAATAATACATTAGATGATTATGGTATAGAATTATTATCTTTTAATGATGACGTTTTAGTTAACTCATTATTTTTAGATGATGATGAGTTAGATGCTTATGCAAGTACAACTGTAATAAACGAAATTGTTATAAAAGCAGAACTTTCTGAACAAAAGATGGATGATTTAATTTTAGATTCAATGATCTTAGATGACACATTATCAGACAATACGTTTATTGAATCTTTAATTTTATAAAAAAAAATAAAAATTTTCAAACTATTTAAAAAAAGAAGGTTCTAAGAAATAGAAACAATTAATAATTAAAATTTACCGATTATGAAAACTACAATTTCAAGAGAACAAATTTTAAAATCTAGCATTTTATTTTTCTCATTTACCGCATTTATTTTATCAGCTCTATTATTTACATCTTGTTCTGAGTCAGAAGTATCAGAATCTTTAATAGATGACACAGCTTTAATTACAAAAATTGAAACAGCATCAAAAGTAACTGTAGAGGAATCAAGTTTACCAGCTGCAACTAAAACAAGTTTTAATGGAGAATTATCAGATACTTTTATAAAAACTGTTGAGTTTGCTACAGGTTTAGGGTATAAAGTTTCTGTAGGAACTGATAATGAATCTAGAGCAGAATCTAGTGCAGATGTTTTCTTTTCAGCAGAAGGAAGACAATTAGCGGACAAAAGTGAAAGAGCTAAGAAAAGAAGACAAAAATGTTTTCAGTTTGTATTTCCTATAGATTTTATAATGCCTGACGATTCATCAATCACTTTAAACAGTAAAGAAGATTGGACATTAATTAGAGAATGGTATAAAGCAAATGCTGATGTTAAAGAACGTCCAGAATTGGTTTTTCCAGTTAATGTTACTTTAGAAGATGGTACTGAACAGACTTTAATTGATAGAGAAGAATTAAAGGCAGTAAAAGATTCTTGTAAAAAAGGAAAAGACAAAAGAAAATGTTATAAATTAGTTTTACCTGTTACTTTTACTATGCCAGATGCATCTGTTATAACAGTAAATGAAAAATCTGATTTTAAATTATTAAGAAGATGGCATAAAGCCAACCCAAGAGTAAAACGCAAAGGAGTTTTAAACTTTCCAGTAGATATTACATATAAAGATGGAACTACTGCTACTATTAATAATGCTGATGAAATGAAAGCAGCAAAACAAAGTTGTCGAGATTAAATAAATTTATTACTTTAGATGTCATTGAGTAAAACAAATAAGAAAATGAAAATCAAAACCATCATATTACAAATTAGCTTTATGAGTTTAATGATGTTTGGTAGTGCAATTTTTGCTCAAGAATCTAACTACAAGTTAATTACTAAAGAGCTCACTAAAGAACAAAAAGTATTATTGCAAAAAGAACGTGAGATAATGAAAGCTAATAGAGATGCTTTCAAAGCAACACTAACTAAAGAGCAATTAGCTATTCTAAAAGATAAAACAATTTCAAGATCAGAAGTAAGATTGCGTTTGATGAAAACATTTACCAAAACTCAAAAAGATTTGGTAAGAAATCAGCAAGTACGTCTGAGAAAAACAAGAGAGAGTTTTAGAAAAACCTTAACTAGAGAGCAAAGAAAAATGCTAAAAGAAAGGATAGATAAAATTAGAAAAGCAAAAGATAGAGGTGAGTTAAAAAATGGTCCTAGAGAAAGAAATTCCGATGGGAGAAAAACAAGACCAAAAAAGAATTAACATGAATTAATGATAAACTATTATCATAAAATAAAAACAAAATTAAAGGTTTTAGGGTTGCTATTGTTAACAATAGCAACCTCTTTTTGTTCATATGCACAAGAGAGAACAGATGAAGATATTGATGTTATTTTAGATGATTTGTTTTTTAATGATTCACAGTTTTTAGATGAATTAATTGAAGGCGGAAATTCATATAATTTTATATATACTTCATTAGCATATAATAATAATACTTATTTCTCAGGAAGAGATTCTGGTACAGATCAGTTTAATATGATTCCTCAAATTTCATATTATCATTCTTCAGGATTTAACGCTAGTATATCGGGTGTTTATTATCAAAATTTTGACCCCCATTGGGATTTTACAAGTGTTTCATTAGGCTATTTAAACACATTAGGAAAAACGAATAGCTTTATCTATAATTTTGGATATACAAAGTATTTTTATTCTGATGATTTTGATGATTTTACAAACTCTATAGACTTAAGCATTGGCCTAAGAAATAAAAAAAGAACCTTAGGAACCTCGATAGCCGCTTCTTATTTGTTTGGAACAGACGAATCATACCAATTAGTTTCCAGTTCTTTTGCAAGGGTTAATTTAGTTAGAAAACCAAATTTTGCTTTGAGATTAAGACCAACTTTGAGCTTAATTCTGGCTAAACAAGAGTTTACATATTGGCAACGTTTTAGAACTAGGCCATTTTTAAGAACAGTAGTTAATACCGTATTTGATTTATTAAATACCCAAGTTTCTATACCCATAAATTTTACTACAAAATCTTGGGATTTTGAATTAGGTTATTATTTAAATATACCTAATGCTGTTGCTAATGAAAGCGATTTGCCAACAACAAGTTTTTTTAGCTTGTCTATAGGTTACTTATTTGATTTAAGTAAATAGTTTTTTTTATCAATTATTAATTGTAATATTGCAATAAATAAATAAACATGGGTTTAACTAAGTCAGAAATTTTCACAAAACAACAAAATAGAATTGCTGTCATTGCTAAAGTTCTAGGACATCCAGCTAGAATTGCCATTTTGGAGCATTTAATTAATTTAAAAAACTGTGTGTGTGGAGATTTGGTAAAAGAGATTGGTTTAGCACAACCTACCATTTCCCAGCATTTAAAAGAGTTAAAAAAAATAGGATTGATTAAAGGTAAAATAGAAGGCACAAGTGTTTGTTATTGTATTCATGAAGAAAATTGGGAAAACATCAAAAACATTTTGAGCACATTCTTAAATAAAAATACAACAGGCAGCTGTTGTTAAAACATAAAATTATGAAGTTATCAGAAATAAAACAACACTTAAAAGAACTAGATAAAATAGCGTTTCAATTACCTAATGGAAAATTAGTTCCATCTCACTTTCACATAACAGAAGTTGGTAAAATAACCAAAGATTTTATCGATTGTGGAGGAAAAGTAAGAAGCGAAAATGTAATAAATTTCCAATTATGGGAAGAAAATGATTACGATCACAGATTACATCCAGAGAAGTTAATACATATAATAGAATTATCTGAAAAGATTTTTAAGTTTGATGATTTAGAGATAGAAGTAGAATACCAGGGCAAAGAAACCATAGGTAAGTACAATTTAGGTTTTGATGGTAAAAACTTCTTGTTAACTTCTAAAGTTACTGCATGTTTGGCATTAGAGGCTTGTGGAATTCCACCTGTAAAACCAAGAATTAAGATGTCAGATATACAAAATTCTTGTTGCGACCCAAGTTCTGGCTGTTGTTAAAAACAATATTATAAATATTATTAAACTTGTTATGTCACTTAAAACTGGAATAATAAGTTTTTTTTGTTTCTAAATGTGATAAAATGTTTTAGAGTAAGTCAAAACAGGTATTTTTACTGTTGATTTTTAATTAAAAATTGCGAACTTAGCTAACTACGAATATAAAAACATTAAAATATTACATATCCCTGTTTACCTTTATGGTTAAGTAATCATATAAAATAAAGTGGAGTCCAGATATCACTAAAAAAAAACGGGGCGTTATCAGAAAAGCCTAACGAGTATGAAAACTAAATTTATATAAGATGAAAAAAGGAATGACCAAAGTGAGCGTATTATACCCAAATGGTGAAAATAAAACATTTGACATGGATTATTACTGTAACACTCATTTACCAATGGTGAGTGAATTATTAGGCAACTCTCTTAAAGGTGCTACAGTTGAAAAAGGTATAGGAGGAGCTTCGCCTGGGTCACCTGCGCCATATGCGGGAATGGGAAACATGTATTTTAATTCTGTAGAAGATTTTGGAAATGCTTTTGGGCCAAATGCAGAAAAAATAATGGGAGATTTACCCAACTTCACTAATATCGAACCTATCATTCAAGTAAGTGAAGTGATGTAGTTTAGTGAAATAAACCTTACATAAGATTGTATAAAAGGCGTTTTAACGCCTTTTATACTTACTGTAAGCGAGAATTATTCTAATTCAATATCTTTAGAATGTTCAGAATAGGTTCTCCATTTCTCTAAACACTCAGACATATCTTTTGGAATATCAGAATTAAATTGTAAAAACTCCCCAGTTGTAGGGTGAGTAAAACCTAATGTTTTGGCATGTAAAGCTTGTCTTGGTAATGCTTTAAAACAGTTTTCTACAAACTGTTTGTATTTGGTAAAAGTAGTTCCTTTTAAAATTGTATTACCTCCATAGCGTTCATCATTAAAAAGTGTATGTCCAATATGCTTAAAATGTGCCCTAATTTGATGTGTTCTACCTGTTTCTAATTTGCATTGCACCAAAGTAACATAGGTTAAACGTTCTAAAACTTTAAAGTGTGTTACAGCGTGTTTTCCAAACTCACCATCTGGAAAAACAGACATTTGCAAACGATTTTTTAAACTACGTCCAATATTGCCTTCAATTCTACCTTCATCTTCTTCAATATTTCCCCAAACTAAGGCATAGTATAACCGTTCTGTAGTCCTATCAAAAAATTGTTTTGATAAATGAGCTAAAGCAAATTCTGTTTTGGCCACCACTAATAATCCACTTGTGTCTTTATCTATTCTGTGTACCAAACCAGGTCTTTCATTAGAATTGGTTGGTAAGTTTTCGATATGATGAATTAAACCGTTTACCAACGTACCAGAATGATTTCCATGTCCTGGATGTACAACCATTCCTGCAGGTTTGTTAATCACTATAACTGCATTATCTTCAAAAACAATATCTAAAGGAATATCTTGGGCAACTAATAAGTTTTCTTGTGGTGGATAGGCTAAAACAACTCTAACAATATCATGTGGTTTTACTTTATGATTTGATTTTACAGTAATGTCATTTACTAAAACATTGCCAGCTTTTGCGGCTTGTTGAATTTTGTTTCTAGTGGCATTTTGAATAAAATTCATCAAAAATTTATCAACTCTTAAAGGCTCTTGACCTTCAGTTGCTACAAACCTATGATGTTCATACAAATCATCGTTTTCGATATCTTGTGGTTGGTTTTCTTGCATTATTAATTTCCTCTACCATCACCTAAAACCAAATCTACAATAGAGTTTAGTGGTAATTTATCACCTGGGTTTAAAATTTTTCCGTTAAAACGTAGTCCACGAACCACATCTTTACCAATATCATGAACATAAGTAAAATTAGTTCCTACATTTAATCCTTTTGCTTTTAATTGAGAAGTGGCCTGTCTTTTTGTTCTTCCGTTTAAATCGGGTATAGTTATATCTCTATATTTAGATGGATTTAAAGTAAGATAAACTTTACGTTTTTCTTTAACAAAATCTCCAGCTTCTGGACTTTGTTCTATTACAGATTTTTTGGGGTAATCTGGATTATAACTCGCGCTGTCAATTACTATAAAATCTAAATTTAAGTCTTTTAATTTTTTATTAACGTCCTCTAAAGACATTTTATGCAAATTAGGTACCTGAATTTTTTGATCGTGATTAGTTGTAATGCTTAGCCAATATTTTAAAACAAAAACTAAAACTAATACGCCTACAATGGTAATTAAAATTTGTTTAAAAAAGGATTTACTTTTTAGAAACTGAAAAATACTCATTTTTTGATTTTTAATACTCACAAAGATATAAAAACTAAACGTTGCCGTTTCTATAATTATTTTGATAAATTTGTTTTATTATTTTACAATCAATGAAGAAGAACATCGCAATTGTTATGGGTGGTTATTCATCCGAAGTTAATATTTCTTTAAAAAGTGGAAACGTAGTATTTAATCATTTAGATAAAGAAAAGTATAATCCGTTTAAAGTTCATATTCTTAAAGAAAAGTGGGTGGTTTTAGATGATAATGGTAATGAATACCCAATTCTTAAAGACGATTTTTCTTTCGTTTTAAAAGGTAATAGAGTTAATTTTGATTGTGTTTTTAATGCAATTCATGGAGCACCTGGAGAAAATGGTATGTTATTGAGTTATTTTGAATTGATAAAGATTCCTCATACTTCAGCTCCATTTTATCAAATGGCATTAACATTTAACAAAAGAGACACTTTAAGTGTAGTAAAAGCCTATGGAATTAAAACGGCAGTTTCTGTATATTTGAATAGAGGTGATGAAATAAATCTTGAAAAAATTGTAGAAAAAGTAGGATTACCTTGTTTTGTAAAACCAAACAACGCAGGATCTAGTTATGGTATTTCTAAAGCACATAATTTAGATCAAATAATGCCCGCTATAGAAAAAGCATTCCAAGAAGATTCAGAGATTTTAATAGAATCTTTTTTGGATGGAGTTGAGGTTTCTGTTGGAGTGATTGAATACAAAGGTGAAGTAAAAGTTTTACCAATCACCGAAATCGTTTCAGAGAACGATTTCTTTGATTATGAAGCAAAATATGAAGGGAAATCTCAAGAAATAACCCCTGCAAGTATATCTTTAGAAGAACAACAAAAGGTAAATCAAATCGCTAAAAAAGTATATAACATATTAAATATGTCAGGATTTTCACGTTCTGAATATATTTTAGTAAATTGCGAACCATATTTCTTGGAAATGAATACTGTTCCTGGATTGACAGAGGAAAGTATTTTACCTCAACAAGCACAAGCAGCAGGAATTTCATTAAAAGAATTATTTGATAATGCTATAGAGAGTTCCCTCAATGGCTTTAAATAAAGCTTTTAAAGGTTTTTATTAAAGTTATTTTTCTATTTTTGTCGATGATTAGTATTATACTTTTAAGTGTAAAAGAGGGTACATGAAAAAAGCAATTTTCCCAGGGTCATTTGATCCAATTACTTCTGGCCATTATGATATTATTACTCGTGGAGTAACATTATTTGATGAGTTAATTATTGCTATTGGAGTTAATTCCAACAAAAAATACATGTTTTCTCTAGAACAAAGAAAAAAATTTATCGAAGACTCTTTTCAAAATAATCCAAAAATTAAAGTGGTGACTTACAAAGGTCTAACAGTAGATTTTTGTCAAAAAAACAATGTTGAATTTATATTAAGAGGTTTAAGAAACCCTGCTGATTTTGAGTTTGAGAAAGCTATAGCACATACAAACAGAGATTTAGCACCAATAGAAACGGTCTTTTTATTAACCGCGGCAAGTACCTCTTATATATCTTCATCAATTGTTCGAGAAGTAATAAGAAATAATGGAGATTATACAAAATTAGTTCCAGAAAGTGTTAGAATAACAAAAAAACAATAAATCAAAACAATTAATAGTAAATCAAAAAAAATGAAAAAATTTGTAGTTACAGTAATAATGATGATGATGATGATTGTTGGATACGGACAATCTTCTTTTTATAAGGTAGGAGATACATTGTATTACACTAATAACCGAGCCACCTATGTAAAAACAAATACTTTAGTAATTGTTAAAGAAACGAATGTTGGTAATAACAGTAATGTTTATAACGTTGAAAAATATTTATTAGACGATTCTAAGAATGAATATGTCTTGGATTCAAAATTTACATCAAATGGTTTGCAATTATTAAAAGCTAACGGAGATTTTGTTTCTTATCACAAAAACGGAAACAAAGCTTCTGAGGGGAAAACCGTAAATGGTCAAAAAGGTAAAGGAATTTGGACATATTACTACGAGAATGGTAAGAAGAAGTCTGAAGAAAAAATGTCTACAGGAAATTACTTTAGTGATAAAACACAAAATTTAATAATGAACTTTTGGGATGTTAATGGAGTACAAACTGTAACTGATGGAAATGGATTTGCTGAATTTATAAATGAAGAAGGTTTTACAGAAAAAGGGAGTTACAAAGGAGGTTTAAAAAACGGACTATGGACTGCCTTTGAAGGAAAAGTAAAAAAGTATGAAGAAACTTACAAAAAAGGAAAACTATCTAAAGGAACAAGTTGGAATGATGCGGGCGAGAGTTTTTCATACAAAGAGATTAGTAGTCCCGCTTATTACAAGAAAAGAGATAATGGTGCTGTAAGAAAATATGTAGATAAAAACTTTAATTCAAATACAGCAGGAATTGCAGGAGATATATTTGTAACTTTCTTAGTTACTAAAGAAGGTTTTGTTGGTCAAGTTAATGTTATAAGAGGTTTAACTGTAGACTATAATACCGAAGTAAAAAGAGTATTATCTGAAATGAAAGGGTGGGTGCCAGCTCAAAAAAGAGGTCAACCCTACAACTCAACTTATTCTTTAAACTTACGTTTTACAGAGTAATTATATGAAAAAAATACCTGTTGTAATTTCACTTATTTTAATAGCTTTTTCTTGTAGTAAAAGCAATAACAAGAATAAAGATTTTACAACAGTTTTCGAGAAAACAAAAGGATCTGAAACTCCAGAATATAAAACTGTTATTTCTTATTATCAAGATTTAGCAGAAGAATTTTCTGGAGTTTCTTTGTTTTCATTCGGACAGACAGATTCAGGAGAACCTTTGCACTTAGTAGTCTATAGTCAAGAAGAAATTTATAATGTTGATGAAATTAAAACTTCATCAAAGAATAGAATTCTAATTAATAACGGAATTCATCCAGGAGAATCTGATGGAATAGATGCTTCTATGATGATGTTAAGAGATATTGTTCAAAATGATTCTCTGAAAGAAAAGTATAAAAACTCAATTATTTGTATAATTCCAGTTTATAATATTGGAGGTGCGTTAAATCGAAATTCGCATACTAGAGCAAATCAAAACGGACCAAAAGAGTATGGTTTTAGAGGGAATTCTAGAAATTATGATTTAAATCGAGATTTTATAAAGCAAGACACCAAAAATGCTGCTGCTTTTACAGAAATATTTCATACAGTTAATCCAGATGTTTTTATTGATAATCACGTGAGTAATGGTGCAGATTATCAATACGCAATTACACACTTATTTACGCAGCATAATAAGTTAGGAGGGGATTTAGGGAAGTTTCTTGAGACAGAAATGAGACCTAGTTTAGAAAAATCTCTTAAAAACAAAAGCATAGAAATTACACCTTATGTTAATGTTTGGGGAACTACTCCTGAGAAAGGTTTTTCTCAATTTTTTGATTCACCAAGATATTCTACAGGTTATACCTCATTATTCAATACATTAGGATTGATGGTAGAAACCCATATGTTAAAACCTTATAAAATAAGAGTAGAACAAACGTATGAATTAATGTTCTCTGCATTAGATTTTGGAGAAGAAAAATCAACCCAAATTAAAGAGTTAAGACAAAATGCAGTTGCTCAAATTTTGAACTCAAAAAAATACCCTATTGCATTTAAAGTAGATAAAGACAATCCAACTGAATTGCAATTTAAAGGATACGAAGCTGAAGTAATAGAAAGCAAAGTAACTTCAGGAAAACGTTTGTTTTATGATGTAAATAAGCCTTTTACAAAACCAATTAAATATTATAATAACTTTGTTCCTACAAAACAAGTAAGAATACCAAAAGCATATATTTTACAACAAGGTTGGCATAGAATTATTGAGAGATTAAAAAATAATCAAATCCAATTTCAAAGATTAAAAAAAGACACTACTATTAAGGTTGAGGTAAATCATATTGCAGATTATAAAACTAGAACGACTCCATATGAAAGTCATTATTTACACTATAATACAACAATAAAAAAATCAAATCAAAATATTAAATTTAGAAAAGGAGATTTGTATATTCCTACAAATCAAAATGGTATTCGTTACTTACTAGAAACGCTAGAAGCTGAAGCTACAGATTCTTTTTTTAATTGGAATTTCTTTGATACTATTTTACAACAAAAAGAAGGGTATTCTGCTTACGTTTTTGAAGATATAGCTGAAAATATTTTAACTAATAATACACCTTTAAGAAATAAATTTGAAGAAAAAATTAAAACTGATAAAAATTTTGCAGAAAACTCTAGAATGCAATTAAGTTTTATTTATAAAAATTCCCCGCACTTCGAAAAATCGTATTTACGTTTGCCTATTTTTAAAGTTTTTTAGATTTTAGAATTTACGTAACTTGTAACTTTCTAAATATTTACGAGTGAACAAAATTTTATCAATTAACGGAAAATCTTATACGATTGATGTACAAGACGATATGCCTTTATTATGGGCAATTAGAGATATCATAGGTTTAACAGGAACTAAATTTGGTTGTGGGGTAGCGCAATGTGGAGCATGCTCTATCTTGATTGATAGGAAACTTATAAAATCTTGTAGTATGCCGGTTTCCTATGGAGTTGGAAAAGATATTTTTACGATAGAAGGAACCTCAGAGAATTTAGAGTTTTTAAGACAAGCTTGGAATGATGAAAATGTACCACAATGTGGATATTGTCAATCAGGGCAATTAATTGCGGCTACTTATTTGTTAGATACCGTTCAAAACCCAACAGATAAAGATATAGATGATGTAATGAGCAGTAATATTTGTAGATGTGGAACGTACACTAGAATTCGAAAAGCAATTCATAAAGCGGTTGAACTTAAAAACCAAGCATATGAGTAAAATTCAACAAATAAACCGTAGAGATTTTGTGAAATTATTGGGTTTAGCATCGGGAGGTATATTGTTAGGATGTAACTTATCTTCTGACCAAAAAGATTTTATTCCCCAAGTAGAAGGTGCTTTTTCTCCCAATTTATTCATTCACTTAGAAAAAAACGGAAACATAACTTTAATGGTTTCTCGTTCAGAAATGGGGCAAGGAATTCGAACTTCTTTAGCCTCTGCAATTGCTGAAGAAATGGAAGCAAATTGGCAGTACATTTCAGTAAAACAGGCAACAGGAAATGCTAAATATGGCAATCAAAATACAGATGGATCTAGAAGTGTAAGAACTATTTTAGAACCAATGCGTAAAATGGGAGCTGCTGCAAAAATGATCTTAATTACTGCTGCTGCAAAAAAATGGAATGTAACTGAAAATGATTGTAAAGCAGAAAATCATTTTGTAATTAATACCACTACAAATACAAAAATTTCTTTTGGTGATTTGGTTGATGAAGCAAAAAAAGTAGCAGTTCCTGCTGATGATACTATTAACCTTAAAAAGGTTGAAGATTTTAAGTTTATAGGAAAAACCTTAAAGAGTGTCGATTTAAAAGATTTTACACATGGAACGGCAACCTATGGAATTGATGTTCGCATTCCGAATTTAAAATTCGCTGCTATTGCAAGATGTCCTGTTACTTTTGGAACTGTAAAAAAAATCGACAAATCAGATGCAGAAAAAACTCCCGGGGTTGAAAATATATTTGAGTTAAATAGGATTATTCCACCAATTGGAAAATTTTTTGGAGCATTAGGAGGTGTTGCAGTAATTGCGAATAACACCTGGTCTGCTTTTCAAGGAAAATTAAATTTAAATATAGAATGGAATTATGGGGAAAATCATTCTTTTGATACAGTAGAATTTAAAAACAAATTAACAGAAAGAGTTCATCAAAAGGGAAAATTAGTCCCTGGAAGTAAAGGAAATGTAGTATCAGCTTTTAAAGAGTCAGAAAAAACAATAGAAGCAACTTATCACGTACCTTTTTTAGTACACGCGCCTATGGAAGTGCCAAATGCCACTGCTTGGTTTCAAGGTAATAAAATTGAAGTTTGGGCACCTTTACAAGATCCACAAACAGCGAGAGCAGAATTGTCACACTTTTTTGAAATTCCTTTAGAAAATATTACTGTAAATGTTACTTTTTTAGGTGGAGGTTTTGGTAGAAAATCTAAGTCAGATTTTGTGGTAGAAGCTGTTGCTTTATCTAAAAAAATAAATGCACCAGTTCAAGTGATTTGGACACGAGAAGACGATATTCAAAACAGTTTTTATCATGCAACAAGCGTGCAATATTTAAAAGGGAGTATTGGTAAAAACGGGAATGTTTCTGGTTGGCTACAACGTGTTGCTGTTCCTTCTATTGTATCATCTTTCAAGCCAATGTCTGACTACGTTTCGGGTTTGGAATTAAATCAAGGCTTTACAAACAATCCTTATAATTTAAAAAACTTTAGGTTAGAAAATGTAAAAGCAGAATCTCATCTTAGAATTGGTTGGTTGAGGTCAGTGGTTCATATTCACAGTGGTTTTGGAAATAATTCTTTTGTTGATGAATTAGCAAATGCTGCTAAAATGGACCCTGTTCAATTTCATCTAGATTTAATAGGGAAAGATAAAATAATTACAGGAAAATCTAATCATCCATATAATTCTAAGCGAATGAAAGCTGTATTGAAAAATACTGCAAAAATTTCGGGTTGGGGTAAATCATTACCTAAAAATTACGGAATGGGAATTGCCATTCATTATAGCTTTTATTCTTATGTAGCAACAGCTGTGGAGGTTAATGTAAATGATGGAAAAGTAAAAGTAGAAAATGTTTGGACGACTATAGATTGTGGCTTGGCATTAAACAAAGACAATATTAAAAATCAGTTAGAAGGAGCAGCAATCTTTGGGATGTCTATAACGATGTATGGAAAGATAACAACTAAAGAAGGAGCAGTGGAACAAAATAATTTCTTTGATTATCAAATGACTAGAATGAAAGATGCACCTCATATTCATATAGAAATTATGGATAAAATGCACGAACCTCCAACAGGAGTTGGTGAACCTGGAGTTCCTGTTATAGCTCCTGCGATTTGCAATGCTATTTTTAATGCTACAGGGAAACGTATTAGAACGCTACCTTTAATTGATGAGGGGTTGGTTTAGAATTTATATTCTCCCAAAGGTTTTGGGAATTTTTCAGGATTAGCTGCTAAATGATAACGAGGGTCATCAATACCTTCTTCAATAATATCTGTAAAAATTGGACTCGCTTTATATAGTAAGATTTTACAATCTTCACTTAGATGTTTCAGTGTAATTTTCTTTCCTGCTGCATGATATTTTTCTACCAAAGCAAAAATTGCTTCAATAGCAGAATGATCGGAAACACGAGCTTCTACAAAATCTATTTCAATGACATCTGGGTCATTTTTAACATCAAATTTTTCATTAAAAGCAGAAATACTTCCAAAAAACAATGGTCCCCATATTTCATAAATTTTAGTGCCATCAGCCTTAAAACGTTTTCTAGCTCTAATTTTTTTTGCATTTTCCCAAGCAAAGGCTAAAGCAGAAATAATTACTCCTACAAAGACAGCAATGGCTAAGTCATAAATTACGGTAACTGCAGATACTGTAATTAAAACGAAAGCATCAGATTTTGGTATTTTCTTTAAAATTCTGAAACTAGACCACGCAAAAGTTTCAATAACCATCATAAACATTACTCCCACTAATGCAGCAATAGGTACTTGTTCAATAAATTTATCAGTAAAAAGTATAAAAGTTAACAAAGTAATAGCCATCATTACACCAGAAAGTCTTCCGCGACCACCTGCGTTAATGTTAATTACAGTTTGTCCAATCATTCCACATCCACCAGTACCTCCAAAAAGCCCACTAACAATGTTTCCAGCACCTTGTGCAACACATTCTCGGTTTCCATTTCCTCGACTTTCTGTGAGCTCATCAACTAAATTCATTGTCATTAAAGACTCTATTAAACCAACAGAAGCTGCCAGAAAAGCAAAAGGTAATATAAAAGACAAAGTGTCTAAATTAAAAGGTAAATTTTGCCAAAGTTCTAAATTGGGAGTTGGAAACTCTCCTTTTAAACCAGTTCCTCCTCCTTCGACAATGTAAGAACCAACAGTAGAAACATCTATGCTAAAGGCAATAACTACAAATGTGGTAATTAATATAGCAGTTAATGAAGCTGGTAATTTTTTTGTAATTTTTGGTAAAACCCAAATGATAGCCATAGTTAAAGCAACCAAACTAATCATTATATACAGTTCGGTTCCTTGCATAAAAGAAGTAACATATTCTTTTACACCACTATCCGAAACATTTAACGTTTTATGAGAAAACATTTTTACTTGCGCCCAAAAAATAACAATAGCTAAACCATTTACAAACCCCATCATTACGGAGTGTGGAATTAAACGAACAAAACGCCCAAGTTTAAATACTCCTGCAAAAACTTGAATAATTCCCATTAAAATAACACAAGCCAATAAGTAAAAGTATCCCATATTATCAATTGGAGTGTCAAATAACATTCCTTTTTCGTGTCCTTCTGCTATCATTGTAACAAAAATAACAGCTACAGCTCCTGCAGCTCCAGAAATTAAACCAGGTCTACCGCCAAAAATAGCAGTTATTAAACCAATAATAAAAGCACCAGAAAGTGCTACTAAAGGATCTATTTGAGCAACGAATGCAAAAGCAACAACTTCTGGTATCATTGCTAAAGAAACTGTGATACCCGCTAAAATATCATCTTTAGCGTTTGGTGTTATTTTTTTGATAAATTCAGTCATAATTTGGTTGATTTTACAAGTCGGCAAAGATAGTGGGTTTTTTTAGAAAACTATCCTTCTATATAAGTATCATAAACTAATTTAATATTTGGGTAAGAATTTTTTAAAATTCTATCAATTTCAGCTTCATTTTTAAAGCCAACATCAGTAATTCCTTCTTCTACTTGCGGAGTTAATTCTTTCTTATCATTAGAAGACATCAAAAACCAATGGGTTTCTTTTAGTTTTATTCCTTTGTGAAAATAAATGTGATGCGTGGTAACTATAGGTTTTATCAATTTTAAATTAGAAATTCCACATTCTTCTTCAACTTCTCGAATTGCTCCAATTTCTTTGGTTTCTCCTTTTTCAATCCACCCTTTGGGTAAATCCCAAACATTATTTCTATAAATAAATAATACCTCTTTTTTTTTGTTTAAAACCAAACCACCAGCTGCAGGAATAACTTCAAAATTTGAGCAAAAACACTTCCAATCTTTCTCTAAATCAGTTGAATATAAATTTAATCCTTTATTCTTTTTACTTTTAAGTTTTGTTAAAATTTCATCAAAAGAGATATGTTTAAAAGGAAAAACAGGGAAATTATTTTCTTTTTGTGAAGAACTCGTAAGAATTATTGGGGCATCATTTACAAAAACTTTATACATTTGCGATATGATTTTAAACAAAGATACGGCAAAAAAAACAGCCGAACTTTTATTGCAAATTAAAGCAATAAAGTTGAGTCCAAATGAACCATTCAATTGGGCGTCAGGCTGGAAATCGCCAATATATTGCGATAACAGAGTTACGCTATCTTATCCTCCAGTTCGTGTTTTTTTAAAAGAAGAAATTGCAAAAATTGTTGAATTAGAATATGGTAAGCCAGATGTAATTGCTGGTGTTGCTACAGGCGCAATCGCTATCGGAATTTTGGTGGCTCAAGAACTTGGTGTTCCGTTTATTTACGTGAGACCAGAACCGAAAAAACACGGTAGAAAAAACCAAATAGAAGGACACTTGGAAAGTGGTCAGAACGTTGTGGTTATTGAAGATTTAATTAGCACAGGTAATAGCAGTTTAAATGCTGTAGAAGCTTTAAAAGAAGCAGGAGCAGTAGTTAAAGGTATGGTTGCTATTTTTTCTTATGGATTTGATGTAGCTGATAAAAATTTTGAAAAGAAGAATGTAAGTTTAACTACCTTAAGTAATTACGAAAACTTGCTAGAACAAGCCTTAGAAAGTAATTACGTTACTCAAAAAGAGTTGGTTACGTTAAATGATTGGAGGAAAAATCCTAGTGAGTGGAATCAATAAAATAAAAACATGAATATAAACGGAAATACTGTTACATTAGAAAAATCTGCAGAAGAGGTATTTACTTTTTTTTCTGATTTGAATAATTTTAAAGAAATAATGCCCGAGAATATTCAAAAATTTGAAGTGGATGGAGATTCTTTTTTGTTCGGATTACCTGGAATGCCAGAAATTAGATTGGTGTTAAAAGAAAAAACTGAGTTTTCTAACATTACTTTGGGTGCTGCAAGTAGTAAATTACCATTTACTTTAGCTGCTAATATCAATGAAATTAAAGAAAATAAAACAGAAATAGAATTAAAGTTCGAGGGTGATTTTAACCCAATGATGGCAATGATGATTAAAAAACCATTGACCAAATTCGTTGGTACGCTCACAGAAAATATAGGTAAAATTTAAAGAAAAGAAACTTCTTTAATGCCAAATTCTTTGATAGAATCGTCTTCTAATTGAATTTGTAATTTACCATCTGTAGAAATACCATAAATTATTCCTATAAAAATCTCATTCTGACAATTTTTAAACATTGTTGGAATGTTTTTTTTATACAGAACATTCAAATAACTATTTTCAAGTAAATCAAACTCATTATTTTCTAATAATTTTATTTTTTCTTGAATTTTAATTAAAATATCATTCAGGAGATTATTTAAATTGAAATCAAACCCTTTTTCTAACTTTAAAGAAGTGACATTTTTTAAATATTCAGGAAATATTTCTTGATTAACATTCAAACCAATTCCAGTAATAGAATTCTTAATTCTATCTCCAATAAATGTATTTTCAATTAAAATTCCGCAAATTTTTTTATTTGCTGCCATAATGTCGTTGGGCCATTTTATAGAGATTTTGTCTATTTTTTTTTCTAAAAGAGCATCATAAATCGCCAAAGAAATAGCAAAGTTTAAATATCTTTTTTGATTGATTCTTAATTTGTTGAACTTTACAAAGATGCTGAATGTAAGGTTTTTAAGGGGTGCTGTAACCCATTTACTCTCTTGTTGTCCTCTGCCTTTGGTTTGATCTTCAGTTATTGCGACAGTGTAATTTTCTAGTGTAGAATTCTGTGCCAAATCTTTCAAAAAAGAATTGGTAGAATCAATGGCATTAAGTTTGATTATTTTCAACTGTTAAATAAAGTGTAAACTACTGTAATATTACATAAAATAGTCGCAAAAAAATAATAACTTTGCGTTTAATTAGAAAAAAGTTAATGACAAAAAAACAAGTAAGTAAAGACGATTTAATTGCAGCAATCATAAAAGGCATTGATGAAGTTAAAGGAGAAGATATTCAATTATTAGACTTACGAGATATAGAGAATACCGTTTGTGATTATTTTATAATCTGTTCTGGTAGTTCAAATACACAGGTAAATGCAATTTCTGGTTCAGTTCAAAAAATAGTGAGTAAAGAACTGAAAGATAAGCCTTGGCATATCGAAGGTCAGACAAATTCTGAATGGGTTTTAATGGACTATGTGCATGTTGTAGTGCATATTTTTCAAAAACATGTCCGAGATTTTTACGACATAGAGAGTCTTTGGGGAGATGCCAAAATAACAGAAATAAATCCAGTTTAATTTTTTGATTTTAATATAAATGAGTGATTCAAAGAAAGATAATAATTCGAATATGCCTAAATTTAAATTTAATGCATATTGGATCTATGCTGCTATATTTATTGTAATAATTGCAGTTCAGTTTTTTAGTAGTGGAGATTTAGCTTCAAAAAATATTTCAAAAAACGAGTTTAATGAAATTCTAAGAGAGAATGATATAAAGAAAATTGTTGTTATAAATAACAATTTAGCTCAAATTTTCATTAAAGACGAAGCTTTAAATAAAGAACGTTATAAAAAAATGGTAAGTTCTGCTTTTTATTCTAAAGGTTCTTCTCTTTTTGAATATAATTTTGGCGATTTACAAAACTTCGAAAATAATATTGAAAAAGCGAAAGAAGAGAATAATCTTGATTTTGATAAAGAAAATGTAGAACGTACTAGTATGTTCGAAACAATTTTAGGTTTCTTGCCATTCATAATTTTAATTGCTATCTGGTTATTTTTTATGAGAAGAATGTCTGGCGGTGGCGCTGGCGGCGGTGGTGGCGGTCAAATTTTTAATATTGGAAAATCAAAAGCAAAATTATTTGATAAAGACACCAAAGTAAAGACAACATTCGAAAATGTAGCCGGTTTAGAAGGTGCAAAAGAAGAAGTTCAAGAGATTGTAGATTTCTTAAAAAGCCCAGAAAAATATACTTCTTTAGGTGGAAAAATTCCTAAAGGAGCTCTTTTAGTTGGTCCTCCAGGTACAGGTAAAACTTTGTTGGCTAAAGCTGTTGCAGGAGAAGCAGGCGTGCCTTTTTTCTCTTTATCAGGTTCAGATTTTGTAGAGATGTTTGTTGGTGTTGGAGCTTCTAGAGTAAGAGATTTATTTAAACAAGCTCAACAAAAATCCCCTTCAATTATTTTTATTGATGAAATTGATGCGATTGGTAGAGCTCGTGGTAAGAATAGTATGACAGGAGGAAATGATGAGCGTGAAAATACTTTGAATCAGTTATTAACTGAGATGGATGGTTTTGGAACTGACACCAATGTTATAGTTTTGGCTGCTACGAATAGGGCAGATGTTTTAGATAAAGCTTTAATGAGAGCTGGACGTTTTGATAGACAAATATATGTTGACTTGCCGGATATAAAAGAAAGACAAGAAATTTTCGAAGTACATATAAAACCTTTAAAGTTAGGAGAAGATGTAAATGTTGAGTTTTTAGCTCAACAGACACCAGGTTTCTCTGGTGCCGATATTGCAAATATGTGTAATGAAGCAGCTCTAATTGCTGCTAGAAACAGTAAAAAACTCATAGAACATCAAGATTTTTTAGATGCTGTAGATAGAATTGTTGGTGGGCTAGAGAAGAAGAATAAAGTAATTACTCCTAAAGAAAAGAAAGTAATTGCTTTTCATGAAGCAGGTCACGCAACAGTTAGCTGGATGCTAGAGCATGCAGCTCCATTAGTAAAAGTTACTATTGTTCCAAGAGGACAATCTTTAGGAGCTGCTTGGTATTTGCCTGCTGAAAGGATGATTGTTCAAACCGAACAAATGTTAGATGAAATGTGTGCCACCTTAGGAGGTAGAGCAGCAGAAAAAATCATTTTTGATAAAATTTCTACAGGTGCCTTAAGTGATTTAGAAAAAGTAACCAAACAAGCCAGAGCAATGGTTACAGTTTATGGTTTAAATGAAGAAGTTGGTAATATTACCTATTATGATTCTTCTGGAAATGATGCTTTTGTAAAACCTTATAGTGAAGAAACAGGACAGAAAATAGATAAAGAAATCTCTAAAATGATTGAGGCTCAATATGTAAGAGCAATTGAGTTGTTAAGTAAAAATAAAGAGAAATTGACTATTTTAGCTGAGTTGTTGTTAGAAAAAGAAGTTATTTTCAAAGACGATTTAGAAAAAATATTTGGAAAAAGGCCATTTGAAGAAGTAGAAGAAAAAAATGAAGAAAAAAAAGATATTCCCCCAGTAAATCAGAGTGCTGAAAAATTATAAATATCTTTAATTAAATGAATTTTTTTAAGAAATTATTCAATATCCCTATACAAGAGGATAAAGAAATTCAAAAGCAAGAGGTAAATCTATCATTAGATGATCTTTTTGTGCATAATTTTGTCCAAAAAGGAGGTAAGTTTTTGTATTGTCTCAAAAAAGAAGAGGTTTCAGAGAACTTAAGAAATATCTCAAAAGAAAACTCATGGACAAATATTACACTCTTAGACAATAAATTGAAAGTTTTTTTTAATAAAAAAGAACTTAATATTTCTGAAGATTTAAAACCAGCCACTCCAGTGTTTTCTTCTTGTGAACATTTGATTGCTGATAATGGTGATATCTTATTTTCATCAAATCAACTAAAAAGTATAAAGTTATCTTCAATGCCACAAAACTTTATTGTTTTTGCTACTACAAGTCAGTTGGTTAAAGATATGGGAGAAGGATTAACAGGAATTAAAATTAATCACAAAGAAAATTTGCCAACAAATATTTCTGCTATAAAAAATTATGGTGTTGATAAAAATGATGATAATTTCTTAAACTACGGAAACAGTAACTCAAAAAACTTATATTTGCTGCTATTAGAAGATTTATAAAATGAGTAACCTTTTAAAAAGGAGTTTTTCAGGCATTATTTACGTTTTAATATTTTTATTTGCTATTCTTTTTTCTAAAGAATCGTACATAGTATTAGTATCTTTATTTAGTTTTTTATGTATTTGGGAGTTTAGTAAACTAATTAAGTTTAATGGCTTTATTAGTTATATATTGTTTGCATTAACATTGTTTTTAATGTTAAAAAAAACTAATACATATGCGATAAAAGGTATATTAATTATTACGATTTTATCTTCAGTTTATTTAATATATCAACTATTGGTTAAAAAAGAAATAACTTTTATTAATGATAGAGAAAAATTAGGTTTGATGATAAGGTATATTATTTTTTCACTCCTTTTTTTAGTATTATTACCGATTTATCAAGGAGAGTATCACCCTAATTTGATGATTAGTATATTAATAATGATATGGGTAAATGATAGTTTTGCTTTCTTAGTAGGAAAAAACTTTGGGAAAAGAAAACTATTTGTTTCTGTATCACCTAAGAAAACTATTGAAGGTTTTGTAGGAGGCTTAATCTTTGCATTGATAGCTGCTTTTGCGATTAGCAAATTTAATTTAGAATTTACAACTTTTAATTGGCTAGTAATAGCTTTAATTGTTAGCGTTATTGGAACAGTTGGTGATTTAGTAGAATCTAAATTTAAAAGACAAGCAAACATTAAAGATAGTGGAAGTATAATGCCTGGTCATGGAGGTATCTTAGACAGGTTAGACAGTTTGTTGTTTGTTGCTCCGTTTGTATATTTGTATATTAATTTTATAATTTAATTATGATTCGTTTTCACAAAGAAGGATATAAAATAATTACCATAGCTTTAATTTTATCGGTTATAGGTATTTTATTGGTAGAGAAATTTATTGATATTCCTTGGTTGGTTAAAACAATTCAAATAGTAATTATAGTATTTTTAATTATTATTTTACAATTTTTTAGAAACCCAAAAAGAGTTGCACCAACTAAAGAAGATGTTTTAATTGCTCCAGTAGATGGTAAGGTTGTGGTTATCGAAGAAGTTGAAGAACCTGAGTATTTTAAAGATAAAAGACTTCAAGTTTCGATTTTTATGTCTCCAATTAATGTACATGTTACAAGGTATGCAATGAGTGGAATCATTAAGTATAGTAAATATCACCCAGGAAAATACTTAGTTGCGTGGCATCCTAAGGCATCAACAGAAAATGAAAGAACCACAGTGGTTATTCATAACAATTCTTTTGGAGATGTTTTATATAGGCAAATAGCAGGTGCTTTGGCAAAAAGAATTGTAAATTATGCCAAAGAAGGAGACAAAGTAGCAATAGGAACAGATGCAGGTTTTATAAAATTTGGGTCTAGAGTTGATTTGTTTCTCCCTTTAGGAACCAAATTAAATGTAGCTCTAGGTGATAAAGTAAAAGGAGGAGAACAAATTGTCGCTCAAAAGTAAAAATGGATACTGATTTAGATAAAAAATTTAATGAAGCTTTTGATAAAATTTCAGAGTTAAAAAAAGTACTTGCACCTGATGTAATGCTAAAATTCTATGCTTATTATAAACAAGCTAATTTTGGAAATAAATTTTCTCTAAACAGTAATCTAACCGTAAGAAGTGCATTTAAATTTAATGCTTGGATGCAACTAAATGGTATGACAACAGAAGAAGCAAAAAAAGAATATATAAAATTAGCAAATACAGTTTTAAAAAATACAGATTAAATCATGAAAAGAATATTTACCCTATCAGTACTAACCGTATTAATTTTTAACTTTTCTGCTTGTAAGTCAGAAAAAAAACCTAATTATAGTAAAGAAGATAAAGCTAAAGAGAAAAAGAGTACAGCTGTATTTTCATTAAAAAATGCCAAGAATGAAATTAATTTTACAGCCTACAAAACTACAGATAAAGTACCTGTAGGTGGTCAATTTAAAAAAGTTAATATTAACTCTGGTGGTGAAGGAAATACCATTAAAGAAGCAATTAATAATACTGAGTTTTCGATTCCAGTTAGCAGTATATTTACTAAAGACACCAGTAGAGATTTTAAGATTAAGAAATTCTTTTTTGCAGTAATGGACAATACTAAGTTACTGTCTGGAAAATTAGTTATAGAAAATGATTCTTTAGGATATACAAATATTACAATGAATGGTGTTTCTAATAAAGTGCCTTTTTCTTACACTATACAAGGTAAAACTTTTACAATGAATGCTACCATGGATGTTACTAAATGGAATGCTATAGAAGCACTAAACTCTTTAAATACAGTTTGTAAAGATTTACATAAAGGAGCTGATGGAGTTTCAAAAACTTGGGCAGAAGTAGCCTTAAATATAAAATCGACTTTTTAGTTTTTTAAAGTTTTTTATTTACTTTTAAAAAAAAATATATATATTTGAAGAAATTAATAATTAATTAACCCCTAAAACTTAAAAAGTTAAGTATTAATTAAATACTCTTTTTGCCCCTAAACCAATGACTAAAAAATTTCCCTATAATTTTTTAAGATTTACAACTTTACCAATATTAACTATTGTATCTGTTCTCGTATTTCAACAAAATGTGGATTCATTAAACACGTTGAAATTTTTACAAGTGGCTACAAAGAGTATTCATAAAATATATTCAACTGCATTTTTTTTCTCTAAGGATGCTGTATTAACAACATCAAGAAATAATATAATTATGCACCCTAAACCTACACAGGTTACAATAACTGAACCTGAAGAAAGTTTTTTATTACACCTTATTTATAAATAAAAATAATTTTAACCCTAATTAAAAAATATTAACCCCTAAAATTTATTACAATGAGAAATTTTAAAAACAAATTATTAATAATTGCTACCTTAATGATAACAATTAGTGTTAGCGCACAAGATTATTTAATGACACTTAAACCACTTTCTGCAAGTGTTTTAAAAATTGATGGAAAAAAAACAACTGAAGCCCCTCTAATAGAGAATAAAACTTTTAGTTACGTTTATAAAGGAGGTGAAGTACAAGTAGTTTTTGAAGGTAATTTACATTATGAGTTTTTTAATAATAAAAAGCATTTTATAAAATCTGAACTAGTTTGGACTTCTAAAGATGAGTGTTATATGATTATTAAAGATTTTAATCTTCCTAACTTTCCTTTTAAAACAGGTACTAAAATGAAGATGAAAATTACAAAAGTTAAAGATGGATACATTCATTATAAATCTACATTGGGTGGTAGAACTTGGAAAGGTAAAATGAAAGAATCTACTGAAAAAAAATAGTTAGGTTAAATTAATTAAAGCTTTTTTAAGTATTGAAAATCGAAAAGAATAACCCCCGTTCTTTTCGATTTTTTTTGACGATACTCTGCTTCCTTTTAGTAATATATTTGCCATTTCTCCAAACAATAACTTTAATAAAAATGAAGGAACATTTATGGGTATAAATGGCTTTTTGAATACCTTAGCCAAGGTTTTAGAGAAAGATATGCCGTTGTGTATTTCAGGTGCTACTGCATTATAAACACCAATTAGATTGTTTTCTATTGGCATTAAGTAAAGGTTACATAAATCATCAATATGAATCCAAGGAATATATTGTTTTCCTGAACCTAAGGGAGATATTATTGGAGTTTTCATTTTTTCTAAAGCACCACCTTGCTTTGTTAACACAATACCAGTTCTTAGAATAGTTAAGGGGATTTTTAAGTTTTTAAACTGATGAGCTGAATTTTCCCAAGCAAGACAAACTTTTCCTAAAAAATCATTTGCATGTGTATCTTCTTCATTGTAAATTTTTTCAGAAGTTACTGTTCCATAAAAACCTGTCCCTGAAGCTGAAATATATCCCTTTAAGTTTATATTTAGTTCTTTAACTTTTTTGAATAGTAAGTTAGCTGACTCAACTCTACTATCAATTATTACTTTTTTTCTTTTGTCAGTCCATTTTTTTTCAGCAATTCCTGCACCAGCGAGATGAATTATATAATCAATATTAACCAATGATTTTTCGTCAAGGTAGTTCCTCGAAATATCCCATTTAAATTCATTTTTTTTACTTGGGTTTCTTGAAAGTATCCTTACTTCATGATTTTTTTTGATTAACAATTTTGTTAGATGTTTTCCCACTAAACCTGTTCCTCCAGTAATCAATACTATTGCCATATTGTAAAAATAAAAAAACCGCAATCAAAAAGATTACGGTTTTAATAAATAAAATTTATTTATCTATTTAATTTCTTTCATTGCATTGGTAATTAATGTTTTTAAATGGTTTTTATGCGCTTTTGTAGCTAAATCACCAGTTCCATTACTTACCCATGTTTTTATATTCTTTAGGTTGTATATTGCCATAGACCTAGCAGCGATGTTATATCTACCACTTGTTCTACCAGAAATCATTTCAATTAACCTTTTTGTGTAAACGGCTTGTAAGTTTTGACGGAAAGAATTAATACTTCCGTAAACATCTGGTTTAAACATCATAGTATTTAAATCTGTCATAAAATTAGATAATTTGTATTGGTTGCCGTATAACTCAGAGTTTGAAATTCTTTGTAGAGTATTTGGATGTAATAAATGTGATAGAACATATGTTTGATATCCTAAAATTTGTTCGTTAATTTTAGGGTCCTCAGTTCTTCCAAAGAAATTATAACCTCTTCGTTGTCTTGCTAAATAATTATAAACATCTTTGGGTACATTAAAAGCATTTGGAGCAAAAATATATTTTTTCATTGCTGTCATTGCTCTTTTTTGATCTTTTAGGCTAACAGGGGTATAGGGTTGAGTTCCTCCTTCTTGCCCAAAGGTAGCTCTATCAACATAAACGCCACCTACAAATCTAGATATTACACCTCCTGCAATAGCAGATTGACTTTGTAATGTGTAATACGCCCTCCTTAAATCTTCATAAGTTTCTCCTTTTTTAGTAAATTGAGTTTTTATCTTTTTCATCATTGTATTTACCAATTCAAATCTATTAATAGAATAAGTAATTTGATCATTTGATAAATCCCCAATCATTACTCTTGGGTCAATTCCATTACTAGAAGAACGCATATCGTCTGCATCATTACCAAAAGTTAATTCAGGCTCGGTAGATCTATTTAATAAAGCATTTTTTTCAGTTTTGTTTTTAAAAGGAGTATATCCAAATTGGATAGCCCAAACATCATAAGGTCCAACAGCCATATCTGCATACTGACCTTGTTTGCTTCTATCATTTGTAATATTAATACCAGCATAATCCATTACAGATCCAGTTAATGCTTTGCCTTTAATAAAATCTTTATCAGCTAATTGAGCAGGAGAAAATAATTGACTAGCCTTCATGTTATGATTTAAACCTAAAGTATGACCAACTTCGTGCATAATTAAAGATTTCATTCCTTCTTTTTTTATGGCTTCCATGTCTAGGTCAGAACCACCATTAGCTTGAATTACAGCTGCACCTAATTGTAGATTATTATGCATTACATGTCCCATTGAACAAAAATTTGGGTTATGTTTCTCAAATAATTGTTTATTCTTTAATTCTTCAACAGTTTCTAACTTCATATTTGAGGCTGCATCGTTATATAATTTATCTGCAAAAACTCTATTTGTAAAATGAACAAATTCTAACATAATGTCAGCACCCAAAATTTCTCCTGTTCTAGGGTTTACAAAACTTGGACCATAACCGCCAAAAGGAGGATTTGGAGAAGATGTCCAACGTAAAACATTATATCTAACATCCCCAGCATCCCAATCCGCATCATCTGGTTGTACTTTTACAACCATTGCATTTTTAAAACCTGCCTTTTCAAAAGCTTCATTCCATGCTAAAACACCTTCTTTAATGGTTTCTCTCCATTTTAAAGGAGTAGTGTTTTCAATCCACCAAGTAATTGGGGTAACAGGTTCAGAAATAGCTGCATCAGGATTTTTCTTTACCAACTTCCATCTATGAATCATATCTCTATAATTTATAGTATTAGTTGTTGTCATATCATTCGTTTGTGTTAAGAAATATCCAACTCGAGGATCATCCATCCTTGGTTTGTAATCTTCTTTTGGCATATTCATAAACGTATGAAAAACTTTAATAGAAACATTTCTTCCATCAGTAATTGCATTACTACCACCATTTAAAACAGAAGGGTTATTGTAAACGTATTCTGTTTTTACATTAGTATTTTCTGGATAATTTTTAATGGCATGAATTTTTGACTTGTATTTATCAAATCTACCTAAACTGAAAGAAAAAGGAGATTGTCCAGGAAACCTTGGACGCTTTACTCTTGTAAATGTTTCTGATAAAAATAAACCATTTGCATCTATTAAATATTCACCCTTTTTATCATCTGATGCTAATATTTTTGCTGTGGCAACAACAGCATCACTAATATTTGCTTCAGAAGATTTTGATAAAGCACTCTTTTTATCAAAATAAAAAGAGGTATTAGGAGCATAAAAATCTAATTTATCAAAGTATTTTTTTACGTGAAAAACACTAGAACCCTGATAAGCTCCTCTAAATTGACCAGCTTCAACAACTCCGTCTGCGATTTGAGAGAAGTAGATAAAGTCTTTGTCTAATTGTTTTTTCTTTACTAATAGTTTGATTGAGCCAGTCACTGTATCTTGATAAATAGTAAATAAACCTTCAATTTTTTTACTACTTTTTGTTAAACTTTTAATAGATTTTCCCTTCTTTTTTGGAGGTGCTTTTTTTGTTGTAGTGGTTTTCTTTACTTCTTTTTTCTTCTTTTTCCAGAATTGAGCATTAGCATCTTGAGTTCCAATAACCGATAAAGTTAGGAACAAAGTAAAAAGAATTTTAAATTTACTTGAATGAATTGTTTTCATATAGTTTATGTTGATTAAATAATCGTACAAGTTAGTTTTTGACAACCAATTACAATGTTAATTTTATGATAAAATTAAATTTTCTATTTAGACTTAACTTTACAAATAGTATTGAACTTTTTATTTGTTTTGCCAGCTTTTGTTTAACGATAAAAAGAAGTAATACTCATATATATTAAAGCAATGTTAATCTTTTTTGAAGCACTTAATAAAGACGTATTTTTATAGTGATGAAAAATAGAACGATTAGAAAAGGGTTTGTTTTTAAGACTTATGAGGCAGAGAATCAATCTCCATTTGAAAAGCTTTTTGAGATTTTCAAAGAATTAATAACTTATACTTCTGGCGATTTTGATGAAGCCATAGATTGGTTACGTTCTTTGGATAAAGAATACAAATTAACTACTTCAGAGTATACTATAGATGATTTTATAGAAGATTTAAAGAAGAAAGGATTTATCAAAGAAGAAATTAAACCTGATGGAAGTGGAGGTACAGCTATTACCGCAAAAACCGAACGTGCTATTCGCCAACAAGCATTGAATCATATTTTTGGAAAAATAAAAAGAAGTGGTTCTGGTAATCATAAAAGTAAATCTCCTGGAATAGGAGATGAGCATACAGGTGATTTTAGAGCGTATCAATTTGGAGATAATTTGGATAAAGTTTCAATGACCGAAAGCATCAGAAACGCACAAATTAATAACGGAATTGGAGATTTTACCTTGTCAGAAAACGACTTGGTAGTTGAAGAAACGCTTCATAAAAGTCAAATGAGTACAGTGTTAATGATTGATATTAGTCACTCAATGATTTTATATGGAGAAGATAGAATTACACCCGCTAAAAAAGTGGCAATGGCGTTAGCGGAATTAATTACCACTCGTTATCCAAAAGACACTTTAGATATTTTAGTTTTTGGGAATGACGCTTGGACCATTAAAATTAAAGATTTACCTTATTTACAAGTTGGTCCTTACCACACAAATACAGTTGCAGGTTTAAATTTAGCAATGGATTTGTTACGCAGAAAGAAAAATACCAACAAACAAATTTTTATGATTACAGACGGTAAACCAAGTTGTTTACGTTTACCAGATGGACAGTATTATAAAAACAGTAATGGTTTAGATAAATACATTGTAAATAAATGTTATGCAATGGCACAACAAGCTAGGAAATTGCACATACCAATCACAACCTTTATGATTGCACAAGATCCTTATTTAATGCAGTTTGTAAGAGCTTTTACACAGGCAAACCAAGGAAAAGCATTTTATACAGGTTTAAAAGGTTTAGGGGAGATGATTTTTGAAGATTATGAAACAAATAGAAAGAAAAGAATAAGAGGATAAATGAATTTACATAACATACAAACATTAGGAGATTTAAAACAATCAGGTTATCAATCAAAATCAATTAAAGACGAGTTAAGAGAAAATCTCATCAGTAAAATGATGAATAAAGAAACTGTTTTTAAAGGTGTACACGGTTATGAAAATACCGTAATTCCAGAGTTAGAAAGAGCTATTTTAAGCAAACACAATATCAATTTATTAGGTTTAAGAGGACAAGCAAAAACCCGTTTAGCAAGATTGATGGTAAATTTATTAGATGAATATATTCCTGTAGTTGAAGGCTCAGAAATTAATGATGATCCACTCAATCCAATATCTAGATTTGCCATTGAAACTATTAAAGAAAAAGGAGATAAAACTCCGATTTTTTGGTTGCATAGAGAGGAACGTTTTGCAGAAAAGTTAGCAACTCCAGATGTTACTGTGGCTGATATTATTGGTGATGTAGATCCCATAAAAGCCGCCAATTTAAAACTGAGTTATGCAGATGATAGGGTTATTCATTATGGAATGATTCCAAGAGCAAACAGATGTATTTTTGTAATTAATGAATTACCAGATTTACAAGCTCGAATTCAAGTAGCATTATTTAATATTTTGCAAGAAGGCGATATTCAAATTCGTGGTTTTAAATTGCGATTGCCTTTAGATATGCAATTTGTGTTTACTGCTAACCCGGAAGATTATACTAATAGAGGAAGTATTGTAACGCCTTTAAAAGACAGAATTGGTTCACAAATTTTAACGCATTATCCTGTAAATATAGAAACTGCTAAAATTATTACGCAACAAGAAGCAAAAAACGTTCAGAAAGATTTTATTAAAGTTACAGAGTTGGCAAAAGACTTACTAGAACAAATTGTTTTTGAAGCTAGAGAAAGCGAATATATTGATGCTAAAAGTGGTGTAAGTGCTCGTTTAAGTATTTCTGCTTTTGAAAACTTATTGAGTACTGCTGAAAGAAGAGCATTACTTTCTGGTGATGATGAAACAATGATACGTTTAAGTGATTTTGATGGAATAATTCCTGCTATAACCGGAAAAGTAGAATTGGTTTATGAAGGAGAACAAGAAGGAGCACAAGTAGTTGCTGAAAATTTAATTAAAAAAGCAATAAAATCATTATTTCCAACATATTTTCCTGAGATAAAGAAACTAGAAAAACAAGAATCAGAAACGCCTTATGATGAAATTGTATCATGGTTTTTTAATGCTGAAGCAGATTTTGAATTGTTAGATGATTTTAATGAAAATCAATACAAAACAGAACTTGATAAAATTGAGCCTTTGCACCATTTTATTTTAGAACATCAACCTAATGCAAATAAAGAAGATATTTATTTTGTGAAAGAATTTGTATTGTGGGCACTTGTAGAATTTAAAAAATTAAGTAAACATCGTTTTTTAGAAGGCACTCAGTTTAAAGATCCTTATGGTAATTTTATAAGTGGTTTATAGTTTTAACAAAAGAAGCGAGAAATCGCTTCTTTTTCTTTTTATTCCAACTTAAACATTTTTATAGGATCGTGATTACCTCTCTTTAAATTCTCACACATTATTAATGCTTTGTCAATTTTTTGCTGACTACTTTTAAAACGTAATACCCCATAAATAATACTTCTTTGTTTTCCCTTTGTAAGAGATTCAAAAATGGTATATGCATCGTAATCACTCATTAAAACTGCTTCTAATTCTTCTGGCATATCCACACCGTATTTAGAAGTGTCTTCAAATAATTGTATGGTAAATTCATCACCTAAAGACAATTCCAACTCCTTTTGTTTTTGCTTACTAAACATCATTTTGTAATCTCCAGACATTTTATCTTTTTTTACGGCAGCATAAAATTCGATGGTTTTATTTTGATGATTAGTTTTTACTTTTACACGACTCATTTTTTGATCTGCAAAAGGTTCAAAGATTTCTTTTGAGATAAAAATGTTGTAAATATCTGTATGAATTAGAGTAAATTGTTTAGTTGTAATCATTAACGTGTATCTCTCGATTTTATATTAGCTTCACAAAAAATTATAATTTCAGCAATCCTTTTTTGTCTTGTAGTCTCTCTTTTAGCTTGATTTAACCAATACAAATAGCTCTTTCTATAACTAGGTGCAAAGTTTTTGTAATTTTCAAAAGCGATTTGATTCTTATTGAATTCTGTTTGTAAGTCTTCAGGAATAATTCCTTTTTCTACATGATCTAAAGCTGTCCAAGAACCATTTTTTTTACCAATTTTAATAATATCTATTCCGCTTTTGTGCATTAAATTTTTAGCAGATAAATCTTTAATGTACTTTTTGTTTAAGGCACTCCAAACACTTTTAGGATTTCTAGGGCAGAAATATTGTCTTCGCTTTCCATTTCCTAAACTTTTTACAGTAGAATCTATCCATCCGTAACACAATGCTACTTTAACAGCTTCTTCCCACCGCATTGAAGGTTCTTTATTTTCAACTTTAAAGAAAATTAAATAAATACCATTTGAAGTATTATAATTTTGAGACAACCAAATTCTCCATTCGGTATCATTTTTAAAATAAATTTCTTCTTTGGAATTCATACTGTTAAAATAACTAAAAAAAATTGGCACTGCAATAGAATTACAGCACCAATATAATCAACCAAAAATAACAATTTAACTTAATGAAGAGTTTATGTTTAAAAATTAATTACTAATAAATTTAAACTGTTTTGTAATGTTTTATCAATTTCACTTTTATAAAGTTTATTAATGTAACTGTAAATTTTTTTACCAATTTGAATATCTATTTGTGAATTTGTTTTATAATTGATATTTAATTTGTCTATTGATTTGGGATATTCTTTTAATAATATAACTTCTCTATCTCCATAAAACATTTGCTCGCTAACAAAGTTATTTGCTATGATATTTGTTTCAATAAGTTTTTGAATCAGTTTATTGTCTATAAAAGCAATATCACTTAAAGTTTCTAATGAATTAGAATTCACTATATTTTCAGAAATATTTAATGTTATTTCCTTTGATTCGTATTTAGGAAATTTTCCTTCAGAATTGTTATAGGGTTCTAAGAGTTTCTCTTCTTTTATTTCTTTTAAAGAATCTGGAAATATATCATCAACCAAGTAGTGGTTTTCTTCAATATTAGCCTCGAATATTTTATGTTGTATAGTATTCTTTTTTTCTTGACCAATAGAAATGCTTGTAATTAAAATAACCAAATAAAGTATTGAATTTTTCATATCTAAAAGTTTTACACTGTAAATATAATAGTAATACTTTTAAAAAAGAATTAAACACTATTGATGTTTCTTATAGATGCATAATTTACATTTATAAATTGGTGTTAATTAGAAAGTTGAGTAATTTTTTCTTATCTCCAAATTTTATTAGGGAAAACAACCACGCTTTCGTGCCCGTTTTTACCAACAGCAGAAACCCCAAAAAAGAAATTATCAATTACAATACCCTCTAAAGTGAATTCTGTAGTTTCTACATATCTAGAATTATCCCAAGTGGGAGAGGTGGTATCTCTCCAATAAATTTTATAACCTATAGCATCTTCTACTTTACTCCATTTAAGTTTAGCAGCTGGTTTTACAATTCCCCCAATAGCCACTTCTTTTGGAGCGGGAGGCGCCCAAGCTAAAGAAGCTAAAATAATAGCATTTACAGCAGTTAATTTTTTAGCATATGGAAAATTTACGTGTTCAAAAGTATCTCCATATTTTATTCCGTTTTTGGTTCTTATATCTTGATGTTGTTGGGTGTAATTTTCGTGAGCTTCCATGATTCGAATACCTGCAAAACCTAAATCATTAAAAGGTCTATGATGTCCTCCTCTCCCAAACCTGTCTAGTCTGTAAATCATCATAGGATTCATTTCTGGCATATATGTTTTTACATTTTTATGTATATATCTTGCCAATTGACGAGAAATTCCGTCAACTTCACCTCCATAAAAACGACGAACTCTAGCTTGTCTAGCTAACTTTTTAGGATCCTTTTCATCAGTTGTAATGGGTTCGCTAAAAATTCTAAATGAACGATTGTCAATAACTCCATCAACTCCTTTAATATTACCAATCATATCATTATTTAGAATTCCAATGATTTCCCATCCTTTTTCTTTTGCATATTTTGCTAATCCTGCACCACCAAACAAGCCTTGTTCTTCTCCAGAAAGACCTACATAAATAATACTATTTTCAAACTTGTATTTACTTAAAACCCTTGCTGTTTCTATGGTTCCTGCCATTCCTGAAGCATTATCATTTGCACCTGGAGCATCAGTTTTAAAGTCCATAGTATTGCTAGCGCGAGAATCTATATCTCCGCTCATAATAATGTATCTATTTGGATATTTTGTCCCTTTTTGTATGGCAACTACATTTACAACCCAAGCATCGTGAGGAACTCTTCTATTTCCTTTTTTTGTAACAAAATCCTTTTGATAAAAAACGTTTAAACAATTATCACAATTAAAAGAAATATTATCAAATTCAGATTTTACCCAACGTCTTGCAGCTCCAATTCCACGAGTATTAGAAATAGTGTCAGAAAAGGTGTTTCTTGTACCGAATTCTGTTAGTGTTTTTACGTCGGATTTAATTCTGTCAGCAGATACCATTTTAATTATTTCATAAATTTTAGCATCTGTTTGAGCGTTAAATGATATTGAAAATAATAAAAATAATAGCGTAAATTGTTTCATTAGGTTATTGTTTAAAATGCCAAAAAGGAATATTGATTTCTGTAACTCTTATAGTGTCTTTTTTCTTCTTTCTTAGTCTTTTTAACTTTAATATATGTTTTCCTTCAGTTAAATGTTTAATATTTATATAAGTTTCAAACCCAAATTGCTTTTTGTTGTTTTGAGAAATAAAAAAATCTGTTTTAAATTTAATACTATCTATAAATATTTGATGTGTTTCATTAAAAACAGCTAAATATTTTTTGGTTAAACTATCTTTATTTTTGAGATATTCTGTAGAATTAAACATTACAATATCTGAACTAAAACCTCTTTTATCATTTTTTGGTTTTAAAGTAGGTTCGTAATCATAAATTCTATTTTCCACATTTTCTGAAAAAATTCTAAAAAACTTAATATAAGGATCAATAATTACTTTAGACTGTATGGTAGCAATTCTTGCAAAATCATCTTCTTTAACTAATAAATTTTCATAATTTCTAGTATCTAAATATGTAGAAGATATTTTTGTTGCAGATTCTAAATAGTTTGTTTTTTTGTGTTTAAAGGAGATTAAAACAGAAATAGCAATATAAGAGGGTACTAAAAAAAAACTTAATCTTCTTGTAAATTTGTTATCTAAAAAATTATAAACTAATGGTCTGTATAGAAATGTTAAAGTTATATAACTAAATACCCAATAGAAAGGAAAATAAATTTTAGAAAGCCATTTTTTCTTTTTTAAATATCCTTGAGTTAAAAAATCTATAAAAACTAAAAAAGCACCAATTAATATGAAAAACAAAAACAAAATACCAATTATAGTTCTTGGAGTATCTGGAAGATTATCATTAGAAATTATTAAAGTGGCTATCCCTACAAGACTAAGTAAAATTATACTTATAGAGATAACATAAAAAATAAGTAGAAAAGAAACAGCAAATAGAACACTACAGTAATTTTCTAATGTAGCCACATATTTATCAAAAGATACTATTCTCTTTTTTAGGTGCTTCGTAAAGTTATGCTGATAGTTTAATTTTTTAAAATCAATTTCTCCAGAAACATATCTTAAGCCCAATGCACCAATCCATAATCCTCTTAAAACAACGTGTATAAGTAAGTTAAAAACAAGTATAGAGCAAGCAATAAAAGCGATTAACAAAGCCACAAAAGAATAAATTTGTTTATCATTTTCAGCAACTATCATTGCTGTTCTTATATGTGGCATAGCAGTTATTAAACCAAAAATGGCAAAACCAGAAATTAGTAATTCTAATTGCCAACTTTCTTGCTGAAGTTTATCTAATAGTTCTTTAAACTTACTGTCTTTATAGTCGTTACTCATCTAAAAACTTTGTTTAAAGATACTACCCTTTTTAAAAATAAAAAAACCACTTCAAACTAATGAAGTGGGTTTATTATATTTTTTAGTATTGATTTTATTCTTTATCTAATTTTTTAGTAAGATTAAAACCAACAAATAAGCCTACACCTGCCATCAAGAAAATCATTGCAGGATAAACTGAATCACTATCTAAGCCAGAATATGTGTCTAAAATCAGTGCTAAAAACACTCCAACTCCAATTCCCATTAATAAAACGGATAGATTAAGAATTAAAACTTTCCAGAATGGTGCAGCATTTTTGGGTTGTCCTTTTATAAAGATACTTGCATCTGCTCCTTTTTCTATCAATGCTAAACGTTCTTTGTTTCTTGTAGAGAAGAATAAATAGAATACTCCGAATATGCTTCCAAATATTATTGCCAAAACTGCGATTTCCATAATTTATAATTTTTAAGTTTAAATGATTAATTTTATTGTGTTTGTAGCTTTGACGAAGCATTCGAAAAAAAGGTTACAAAAAAAATAATTTTTTTTTAAGTAAAAATGTAACCTATTTATACCTATAGTAGTCAAAGATAAAATGACTAACAAAAACGACCAACTATATATTACTAAAGTCATCAATGGAGATACAAATGCATTTTCGTATCTGATTGATAGTTATAGCGATATGGTTTTTTCTTTGGCGTGTAAAATGCTAAAAAATAAAGAAGAAGCTGAAGAGGTTTGTCAAGACACATTTATAAAAGCTTTTAAAAATTTAAATAAGTTTAAAGGTGATTCTAAATTCTCTACTTGGTTGTATCGAATTGCTTATCATACAGCTTTAGACCATATAAAAAAGAATAAAAATAGTAATCGTACTTTTGAAATTAACGAAATTACGTTTAATCAAATAAAATCTGTTGAAGATATTTTACAAACGATAGAAAGAAAAGAAAGAGAAAAAGTAATGAATGATTGTTTGTTAAAATTAACCCAAGAAGAGCGGTCTATAATTTGGATGTTTTATTATGATGAATTATCACTGAAAGAGATTATCGAGGTAACTCAGTTGTCTGAAGCAAATGTAAAGGTAAAGTTACACAGAGCAAGAAAAAGACTTTTAACGATTGTAGAAAAAAACGTGGAACCAGAAATTATTAATCATTATGGGAGAAAATAAGAACATTGAAGAATTAGATGCATTTGCAAGAAAGTATGTAAAAGAAATTCCTAAGGAGAAAATTTCTTTGGATTTTACCGCATCTGTGATGAACAAAATTTTATTGCAAAGTCAACAAAAAGTATTTACGACTAAAGCATTAATTTCTAAAAAAGGTTGGTTTGTTATTGCAATAGTAGTTTTAGCAATTGTTTTAATACCTTTTAAAAATTTAGAACAAAGTTTTTTGAATTTCCCAGAATTTAATTTTTCTTTTCTTGAAAAATTTCAATTTCTAAACCTATTAGAATCTGTAAACATTTCGAATACGGTTTTATATGCAATTTTTTTCTTTGGATTAATGATAATTGCTCAAGTTTTTGTCTTAAAAAATTACTTTAATAAACGATTTAGTTAGATTAATTATTACAAAACTAGTTTAGTATAATATTTATTTTTTTAAAATTTTTATACTAATCATTTTTTAAAACCTTAAAAGTGTAAGTTGCAATTATTTTTTTATCAATGTAGAGGTGAATATCATAAAACCCTTTTCTTTTAAAAGTATGTGTTATTTTTAAGAGGTTCTCTTTAAGTTCAATTTTTGGTTTTAGTTTTATTTCCGAATCTGATTTAAAATAAACGAGTTTTACATTTTTCAACATTACTTTTTTATTCAATTTATACTGAAAGTTAAATGCTGAACCTTGCTTTATAACATGGTACATTGTAGAAGGTGAAATATGTTTTTTTAAGTAAACGAAAGCATCATTATAGAGAAGTGGTAACTCAGAAAACTCTAAAAATGATGTAGATTTATTTTCTATTAAAGAAAACTCTTTTTTAATTGGATAATGGTTGTGAAAAAAAAGTTTAGGATCAGTTAAAAAGTAACCATCATTATATTGAAATTGAAACCTACCTTCTTCTGGAAAAGAAATTCCTGTTGACCAAGTGGGGTCACATAAATACCATTTGTTATTTAGTTTTACAATATTCCAAGTGTGATTTGGCATTTTTAGAACACTTAAGTCAACAGAACTAGTTCTGCCAATACCATTCACCATTTTAGATTCTATTCCAGCAATAGTACACATTTCTTTGAGTAAATATGCATACCCTGTGCAAATGGTTTTTTTTCTTCTAAGTAACTTTTTAAAAAGAACTTTTTTAAATTTAGAATTCCATTTTTCTAATTTGATTGAATCTTGTAAGAATCGTTTTCTTTTTCTATTGTTTAAAGCGTATAAACTAAAATCGTTTGCTATGTTGGTGCAAATCCAAAGATAGATTGCGCGTAGTTTTTCTACATCAGTTTCTAAGTTTTTGGTAAGAAGATGTGTCGTTTTATTGAGTTCTAATAACTTTTTAGTTTTGTAGGTTTTTGCAATGTAGTCTGCTTTGGTAAAATCGATATGCTTAAAGTCAGATTGTTGAGCAAAACAAAAATTAACAAAAAAGAAAAGCAAAAAGAACCCAATTTTTTGCATATAAATGTTATTGCTTAGGTTGTTTTGATACATACCTTTTATTGCTATTTAATGCGCCTAACATTTGGTTGTCATCTTCATTTAATACAATTACTAAATTGTTGGAATTCGAGGTTATCTTTACTCTTTTTTTTACGAAACCTAAATAAGAAAAAACTAAAATATCTCCAATTTTAAGTTTTTGAGGAAATGAAAATTCTCCTTTTTTATTAGTAGTAGTACCAATTTTGGTTCCTTTTAGAAAGATATTTGCTCCATTAAGAAGTTCAGTTTTTTCAATAGACTTTCCTTTTACAATACCTTTTACCTTAATTTCTTGCGCATTAGCAGAAAGTGAAAAGCAGAAAAATAATACTAGAAAGCTGCCAATTACAAAGGTTGATTTTTTAATGTTTAATAATGTTTTCATGATAATATAATTTAAGTTCATTGTAAAACTATAGTATTAATCTATTTTTTTAAAATTACATTTAGTAATAGTGTAATTTTAAGAAGTTAAAGTTACTTTTAATTTAGGGAAAACAAAAAAACTGTGCGTTAAATAATTTAGATATACTTTATTTTAAAATACTTTAATCCTTAAAAAAAATTGTGTAAAGTAATATTTCTTTTTTTTAGTTATAAATTAATTTTAAAGTGGCAATAATTTTAAAAAGTTTGTTTAACGGTCTCGGCTATGGTTTCGTTACGGAATGGTACGCGAGTATCATTCCGCAGTAACCATAAATTTAGCAAAAAGGCTCGAAATTCCGATTAGGAATTTCAGCCGTAATGAACTATAGCCGTTGTTGTGCATAGTTATTTTTTATTCCAATTCTGTTCAAACTGGTCGATATATTGCAAGTATCTTTTGTCCTTAGTTGAGTACTTTCTGGTTAATTCAGCCCATTCATCAAATTTCTTTTTGTTCTTAAGTTTGAAATAAGCTTGAGCCATATTAACTGACATTTCACTTTTTTCAAAATCATTATCGGACATTTTAATTCCTTTTCGATAAGTTTTTTCTGCATTCTCCATTTTATCTAAACCTAAATACGAATAACCTAATTCTCTGAAAAAGTAATAGTTTTTAGGGTTGTTCTCAATTGCTTTTTCCAAAATTGGAATTGCATTTTCGAACTGTCCCAAATGATTGTAGGCATATACCAATTCAAATTCAAGTCCATCAAAATGAGGCTCAATTTCATAAGCTTTTAACAATGGTTTTAGAGCTTGTTCACAAGCACCAACGTGGTTGTAATGATAGCCCTCTTGTTTTAAATAATCCACTTGGTCGGAACCTTCTTTATAAATCGATAACCATTCAGGTTCTTTAGGTAAATTCAGGTCAGAAATTTGATTTTCGGTCAAAACAGAAACTAAACTTGTATTTGGTTCAAGTCGATATTTCATAAAACCGACTGTTGAGTCACGTTTTATATTTATTAGCTCTTGGTCTTTAATTTGAAATCTAGTTTCATAATTTAAAGTGAAACCTGCTTGATTATCCAAATAAATGAATCCGTATGCGTAAGTTGAATCCGTGTCTTTTTTAGGAAATGCAACCCATTTGTCAACTGCATTAAAATACTTTGTGTCAAATTTTAATTCAGTCAAATCATTTTGAGAAAATCCAATATTTGAAATCAATATCAGAGCTAAAATTGTTATCCTCATAGTTTTTTTCATAATTATGCACAACTATAATGAAAAAGTGAGTTTTAATTCATTTTATCAGAAGTTAAACGAAGTTAGTGGATTTTTTTGAGAAAGTCAATAAAAAAACCTCCTTGCAAAACAAGGAGGTTTGTAATATTATTAGCAAATAGTGTTGCTTACTTTATCAACTCGTAAGAACGTTTTATAAAGTTTGTTAACTCTTCACCGTGTAATAGGTTTTGAGATAATTTTGCTAAGTCAAAAGCTTGAGAAATCAATCCTTTTTGCTTGTCTTCATCCGCAGCTAAAATTTCTGAAACTAATGGACTATTCGTGTTTACAACCAAGTTGTACATATCTGGCATATTACCCATTCCCATCATTCCTCCACCTCCAGAAGCTTGCATTTCTTTCATTCTACGCATAAATTCTGGTACAGTAATAATAAATGGAGAAGAAGCAGAATCCATAGCCTCTAATTGCACTGTATAAGCAGAATTGTTAACAGCACCTTCAATAACTGGCTTTAATTTTTCTTTTTCTTCATCAGATAATTTAGAAATTACGTTATCGTCTTTCTTAATTAAGTTATCTATATGGTCTGCATCCACTCTAGAGAATTTAATTTTTCCTTCTCCAGAAGTTTCTAATTTCTGCATTAAATGCGAAATAATTGGCGAATCTAAAATCAACACCTCATAACCTTTTGCAGTTGCATCTTGAATGTAACTGTGTTGCGCATCTTTATTAGCAGCATATAAAATTACGTGGTTTCCATCTTTATCAGTTTGTGCATCTTTTGTTTTCTCAATCAACTCATCAAAAGTGAAAAACGTATCAGCTACTGTTGGATATAAAGCAAATTTCTTAGCCTTGTCAAAGAATTTATCTTCAGACAACATTCCGTATTCGATAATTACTTTAATATCATTCCATTTTTTCTCAAAATCTTCACGATCTTTTTTGAATAATGATGATAATTTATCAGCAACTTTTTTAGTGATGTAACCAGAAATTTTCTTAACAGCTCCATCTGCTTGTAAATAAGAACGCGATACGTTTAATGGAATGTCTGGAGAATCAATCACCCCTTTCAGCATTTGTAAGAAATCAGGAACAATTCCTTCTACATTATCCGTTACAAATACTTGATTTTGGTACAATTGGATTTTATCCTTTTGCATATCTAAGTTTTGAGACAACTTAGGGAAGAATAAAATTCCTGTTAAATTAAAAGGATAATCTACATTTAAATGAATGTGGAATAAAGACTCTTCAAATTGCATAGGATACAATTCTCTATAGAAATTTGCATAGTCTTCTTTTTCTAAATCTGCAGGTTTTTTTGTCCAAGCAGGATCTGTATTATTGATAATATCATCTACTTCAATTTGTCTGTGAGGTTCAGTAGTTTCTTTACCGTCTTTATCTTTTGTTGTTTTTGGCTCGTGAGTTGGGTCGTTAACTTTCTTTGTTCCAAATTTAATTGGTACTTGGTTAAACCTGTTGTACTTGGTTAACAAACCTCTAATTTTACCTTCTTCTAAAAACTCTGTAGAATCTTCAGCAATGTGTAAAATAATTTCTGTTCCTCTGTCAGATTTGTCGTGTTCAACTAGGGTATATTCAGGAGAACCATCACAAGTCCAATGAGCAGCAGGTTCATCTTTAAACGATTTTGTAATGATTTCTACTTTATCTGCCACCATAAAAGCAGAATAAAAACCTAAACCAAAGTGTCCAATAACACCCGTTTCGTTTTTATCGTCTTTGTATTTATCTAAGAATTCCTCTGCACCAGAAAAGGCAATTTGGTTGATGTATTTTTCAACTTCATCAGCAGTCATTCCTAAACCTTGGTCTTTAATGGTTAAGGTTTTCGCGTCTTTATCAATACTGATTTCAATTTTAGCATCGCCTAATTCTGTTTTTGCTTCACCAATAGAAATTAAGTGTTTTAGCTTAGTAGTGGCATCAGTTCCGTTAGAAATAAGTTCACGTAAAAAGATTTCGTGATCAGAATACAAGAATTTTTTAATCAGCGGAAAAATATTTTCAACTGATACATTAATGTTTCCTTTACTCATAATTTTATCTATTTTTATTTAATATTATTTTCTGTTGTTAGAGTAGTCAAAAAAAATACCAAAGATTTAATTATGACAAGATGACAGAAATTAGAAAGGCTTTATTATTTCTTTTATTCTTATTGGGAATTCTAAGTTTAGGTTTTTAGTATTCCATGTTTCTTGTTTTTCTAAAATATTTTTTTGATCTGGATCGCTTTCATCTCTATAATAAGTGCCTAGTAATTCAATGTTTACAAAATTAATATCACCCAAAAGGTACAGATAGTCTTCGAATAGAATATCTGAGTTAATTTCTAATTGTATTTGTGTATTTAATCTTGTACTTCTATTCTGTTTTAAAAATCTAACAACACTATTTCTTAATTGAAAGTAGTCTGTAATTTGGTTATTCACGAGACAAGAATCTTTCTTGAAAATTTTAAAGTTTAAAATGGAATCTATTTTTTTTGTTGGATGTTTTTCGCAATATTCACAGGTGTTTATAGTTGTTATACTTTTATTTATCTTAATGTTTTTAATAGATTTATTAAAAATAATAACCTGTTCATTGTTTTCTTGTTCGTCTTTTGAAGAAAAGTGAATTTTATAATTTTTATCAGTTAGTTCTTTAAGGATAGTTACAACTTCTTTTAAGCGAATTTTTTTATCAATATATATCAAGATATCTTTAGAGCTTTTTTGTTTCGTTATATTGAAAGAATTTTTCGAAAAAGTTAAAATTTGATTATTAAAAATGTAAAAAGTATTGTTTTCTTTTTTTCCAATTATTAACTCATTTTTAAAATCAATCGGAAAAGCAGATTCTCCATGTGTATTGTAATAAAGAGAAACTAGGTCAAAAGAAGTTTTTAAATTAGATACTTTTTTATTCAAGTAATCTTTAGAGTTGATACAATTTTCTTTAGGTATTAATTTTATGGTATCGAATCTATCATCGTAATTTGTAGTTGTAATAATTGTACCATTTTCATCAATTTTAAATTTAGCAGCATATATTATATCAACCCAAGTTACAAAAATAGAATCTCCTTTAAATTTTATTGGCATTCCAAAACAGATTTCTTTTTTATCAGAACAAACAGAGTCGTTTATTTTCATCCTATTATTTTTAATATTCCAAGTTTGAAAACTACTTCTATTTCCCCATTCAACATGATAATGACCATTTAGCTTTGGAGAATTACAAGAAAAGTAATTAGAAATAATAAAAACGATAAACACATACTTTTTCATAACAACAAATATTCTAAGCCTTTTTGTAAAGATATTAATTAATCACTATTTTTGATATTAACAAATAGCTAATAATTAAAATACATCCCAATAAATTATGTATAATTCAAAAATCACAGGTTTAGGATATTATGTTCCTGAAAATATAGTTACCAATAACGACTTGAAAGCATTTATGGATACTTCCGATGAATGGATTCAAGAAAGAACAGGAATTAAAGAAAGACGTTGGATTGATCCAAAAACTGATGATACTACAGCAGTTATGGGAGCAAAAGCAGCTAAAATTGCCATTGAAAGAGCAGGTTTAACTAAAGATGATATCGATTTTATTGTGTTTGCCACTTTGAGTCCGGATATGTATTTTCCAGGAGGTGGAGTGCAAGTGCAAGATATTTTAGAAATGCCAACTATTGGAGCTTTAGATGTGCGTAATCAGTGTTCTGGTTTTATTTATTCGATGTCAGTTGCAGACCAGTTTATAAAAACAGGAATGTATAAAAATATTTTGGTGATTGGAGCAGAAAATCATTCAGGTGGATTAGAGCGTTCTACCAGAGGTAGAGGTGTTACTGTTATTTTTGGTGATGGAGCAGGAGCTGCTGTTTTATCGAGATGTGAAGAGAAAGGAAGAGGGATTTTATCTTCTCATTTACATTCTGAAGGAAAACACGCTAAAGAATTGGTTTTAGAAGGACCATCAACTCAAAGATGGGTGCCAGAAATTATGGAACAAAATGATCCTGATGATACTTCTTACTATCCTTATATGAATGGACAATTTGTGTTTAAACACGCCATAACTCGTTTTTCTGAAGCCATTGTAGAAGGTTTAGAAGCGAATAATTTACAGAAAGATGATATTGATATGTTAATTCCTCATCAAGCGAATTTGCGTATTGCACAATTTATACAGAAAAAATTTAGATTGTCTGATGACCAAGTTTTTAATAATATTATGAAATACGGAAACACTACTGCTGCTTCTGTAATTATTGCCTTAACAGAAGCTTGGGAATTAGGAAAAATAAAAGATAATGATTTGGTAGTTCTAGCCGCTTTTGGAAGTGGATTTACTTGGGGAAGTGTGATTATGAGGTGGTAGAATTACTATACAAATTTAAACGGAGCGTTACATGTGTAACGCTTTTTTTTATGATTATTTTTTCCGTGAATCATTGTAAATATCTGTAAGTCAGTGTTTGTGGTGTTAAATGTTTATTAAAATAATACATTTTGTTTAAATAAATAGTATATTTGTTAAACAAAATATATTTACCATCATGAAATCATCCGTTTTAAAATTCACTTTAGTTGCTATTATACTATTCATTAGTCTAAACAATTATGCCCAAAAATTCCAAGGAAAAGCCGTTTATGTATCCAAATCTAAAATGGAACTTGGTAATTGGGGAGCTAAATTAAGTGAGGCTCAGAAAAAACAAATTCAAGCTCGTTTAAAAAATAGGTTAGAAAAAACGTATGTGTTGACTTTTAATAACACTGAATCTATGTTTCTTGAAGAAGAACAAATTGATGCAATATCGGGTGCAACTGATACTTGGGGGGCGTATTTTTCTAGAGGAGACCAATATAAAAACATACAAAATAGTAAATTGGTACAAAGTCAAGAGTTTTATGGGAAGCGTTTTTTGGTTAAAGATGATTTGTATAAAATAAAATGGGAGCTAGGTACTGAAACCAAAAAGATAGGAAATTACTTGTGTTACAAGGCTAAAGCATTTGTACCAAAAAAGGAATTAGATTGGTATGATTTTTCTTGGAGTGATTTAAGAAATAAAGAAAAAACTGGAATGGCAAAAGAAGATTTGGTAGTCGTGGAAGCATGGTATACGACACAGATACCAGTAGCTCAAGGTCCTGGAGAGTATTGGGGATTACCAGGATTAATTTTAGAAGTGAGTAGAGGGAATACCACCTTGTTATGCTCGGAAATTATTATAAATCCAGAAGATAAAATTACAATTGAATTACTTAGTAAAGGAAAAGAAACTACCAAAAAAGAGTATACAGCAACCATACAAAAGAAAATGGTAGAAATGAGAGAAAATAGAATGGGGAGAAGAAGAAGTCGTTAGATACAAAGTGCTTTATTTTAAAAATAATTTCCGTAAAAAAAAAATCTCAAAATTTTCTAATGAATTTTGAGATTTTTTAATTTTTATAGAAATGGTTTAAAAGAAACCACCTCCACCTTGTTTTTCTCTGTTGTCTCTTCTTCTTCTAGATTTTGCTTTATTTTTTCCACCTCCAAATCTATAGTTAAAGCCTAAGTAAGTTGTTCTACTTTCCCAGTTAAATTGGCCATTTTGAACAAAAGGATTCGATGAGTTAAAAGCAAATTTCATTCCTCTAAAAATATCGTTAAAACGTAAATTTATTGTTCCTTTTCCTTTTAAAACTTGCAAACTAGCACCTGTGTTTACCATCCACATGTTTTCAACATCCCATTGAATATCTTTTTGAGGGCCTCTATACATGGCAAATAATTGTAATCTTAAATTTTTTGTAGCAGTGAAGCTATTACTTACCCTTGCGTTAAATACGTTATTTTGTACAGATAATTGAGTAGGATTAGTACCTGTATTATTAATGTTTCCTAGCTGTTCTTGCGAATAAAAATCCATACTCGAATTTACTCTCCACCATTTATTTAATTTAAAGTTTGCCGAGAATTCCAAACCATAAGCATCAGTATCACTAAAGTTTGTAAAAGATAGCACTTGACCAACTTCTGGATTTGCAGGGTCTATATTTGTGATTCTTGAAATAACATCAGAAATTTTTCTGTAAAAAGTTCCAAAAGTTAAGTTTCCACCTTTAATTTGTCTAGTATAGTTTAACTCAAAAGAGTTTGTAAATTGAGGTACTAAATCAGGATTACCAATAGAAACAATTAAGGGAGTACTCCACTCTCTAATTGGGTTTACTTGCTGAATTCCAGGTCTGTCAACTCTTCTACTATAACTAAATTGCCATTGGTTTTTATCTGATGGAGTATAAGTAAAAAAAGCAGATGGATAAACTGTAAAAATATGATCGGTAACTGGGTCGGGATTTTGCCCCACTCTGTTAAATATACCTTCTACATTAAAGTCTTCTAATCTTGCACCTAATTGCATAGTAAACTTATCAAAAGATGTCGCATAATTTAGGTAACCAGAATAAATGTTTCTTTTAAAATCGAAGTTAGAGTTACCAATAGAAGTTGTTCCATTAATATTTCCGTTGTTATCGAAAGTATAAATTTCTTGATCTGTTATATTGGTGTTCTTGGTCTCATCAGTTCTATACTCTAAACCTAATTCTAATTTAGTCTTGTCTGATAATGGGTTTGTATAATCTAAGTTGATTAATGTGTTGTTTCTATTGTTTCCAATATCATTAAAATAGTTAAAAACTCTGTAATCGGAATCAGAAGGTTGTTGCAATGTATTCATATTATTTAAATCATTAGCTGCGTCAGTTTTAGAATACGTAGCTTCAAATTCTAAATTATGTCCTTTTTTATCAAAATCTAATTTATAATTAACATTATAAGTTTGGGTTGGAGAATAATTTTTTTGAGTATTTGGTGCTTGTATCAAAGCAGTTCCATTGTTATCAAAAATATTTGCGGTTCCTCTTCCTGCTCCATTAAACCAATTTTGATTGGTATAAACCGAAAGAGTGTTTTTTTCGTTTATGTAAAAGTCAGCACCAAATTTTAGTAAGTTTGAATTATTCTCATTTACAAACGTAAATTTTTGAAGGTTAACACCTGGTCTTTCGACAAAGCCAAAATTATAATTGTCACCACTATTATGACCATAATTCATAAAGAAGTTTACTTTTCCAGTTTTATAATTCATATTTGTAGATGCATTATATCTTACATAATGACCCGCAGTAACACCACCATCAATAGAGCCATTAAAGCCCATGTTAGCGTTTTTATTTAAAACAATATTAATAATTCCGCTCATACCTTCAGGGTTGTATTTAGCTGAAGGATTTGTAATTAATTCTACACTTTTTATTGATGAAGACGGAATTTGTTTTAATAAATCTGCTACAGGTATGTTGGTAGGTCTTCCATCAACCAAAACTCTTACATTAGAGTTTCCACGCAAACTTATTTGCCCCGTTTGGCTATCTACACTTACAGATTGTACGTTGTTTAACAATTCTGAAGCAGTTGTACCAGCAGATGTAAGATCTTTTCCAACATTGATTACTTTTCTGTCTACTTTTTGTACTACAGTAGAGGTTTCAGCTCTGACTACAACTTCATCTAAATTAGCAGTGTCTTCTTGTAAAGCTATTGTTGCTAAATTTATTTTTTTGTTTTTAGAGGTTACATTAATTTTTCTTGAGTAAAGTTTGTAACCTATAAATTGAACTTCTACTAAACTATTTCCTTTTGGAATATCTTTAATTTTAAAAAAACCTTTTTCGTCTGTAATTCCTCCAGTTAGAATTTTTTTTGCCATGTCTCTAATCACTATGTTTACATATGGCAAAGGTTCTTTTGTTTTGTTATCGATTACTTTTCCAGAAACAACTCCAGGTTTTGCAATCATATCTTTTGCCATTTGGGCAAAAGAATTTACTGATACAAATAGTATAACGATTAGTAATGCTTTTTTCATTTTAGTTGATTTAGTTTTGGTTGAATGCTATATAGACGTGCCAATGTTTATATTTGTTACAGGAAATAATCCTGTTTAACGTATTATTAACATATGAAAAATGTAACTCTTGTTCTCGGTGCTTCTTTAAAAGAGGTTAGGTATTCTAATATTGCTATTCGCAGACTAAGAAGTAAAGAAATACCTGTAGTTGCTGTTGGCTTTAGAACAGGTGCGGTAGCAGATGTAAAGATTGAAACAGAAAAGATACAGTTTCAAAATATAGAAACTGTAACATTGTACCTTAATCCAAAAAGGCAAGTTGAGTATTACCATTATATAATTAATTTAAAACCTAGACGTGTAATTTTTAATCCAGGGACAGAGAATTTCGAGTTTATAAAATTATTGAAAGAAAACGGTATCGAGTCTGAAGTTGCCTGTACTTTAGTTTTATTAAGTACGAATCAGTATTATAAGATGTAAATTGAGTTGATTTGAAGACTTTTTCTTTTCAAAATATTGTGGATTTTAATAAAACTATTTTGTTTACCAAAAATAATCAACCCAATTTACAATAAAACAAAGATAAATTTTGATTGATTCTTAGACAATACTCATTATGAGTATTTTAAGTGCGATTTAAGTTAGATTAGTTTTGGATTATTTTTAAAATAGCTAATCAATTCGAAAGTAGAAGTTAACTTTAGCTTTTTTAAAATATTTCTTCTATGAGTATCAACAGTATGTTTACTAATGTTTAAATTCTCAGCGATTTTAGTACTTGTTTTTTTAGAAATTAATAGTCTTATAATGTCTCTTTCTCTATTACTAATTATATCCAATAAATTATTACTAGACATGTTTTTATAGAAGAGTGTTTCGTATTCTTTTTTATCATTCAAATACTTAGCACAGGCGCAAATATCCATATTTAAGTCTAAGTCTAAAACTGTATAATGTGCCATGCCTATAATAGGTTTATTAGTTTCATCAAATTGTAACGGAGTGGTATTTTGTATAATGGTGATATAATCTCCTTTTGCATTTTTGATTCTATAATTCCAAGTATAGCTCATTCGTTTACGTTGCTGGTTGTCTAATTCTGTCATTGTAAACTTCATTAAATCTTGTAAACAAGCTAACCATAGTTGAATGTCTTTTGGGTGAAAAAGAGACCAAAAATAATCCATTCCTCCTTCTTCCATATTTTTTTTAGGAATACCCGTACATGCTGTAAAATTTTTACTAATATATTCGAAATTCTGATGAACTGTATTTGTAATACAAAAGAAAGTTGAGTTATAAGGATAGTAAAAATCTAATTCAATTAATTTTTTAATATGCTCTTCAATTTCTACATTAGGGTAGCTATTAAAAATATCATTGTAAATAGAATTGATGTTATAAGTGTTCAAATAAAAAAAATTAAATGTTAAATATTTTTCCGGGTTCTGCTAATGCTGTATTCTTAAAAACCTCTTGTGCTTCTTGCTTAAAGATAGAAATATCTTTGTATCTCCCTGAATAGTGTCCTAAAACTAATTGATTTACATTTGCTTCTTTTGCAATTCTGGCTGCTTGTTTTGTGGTAGAATGTTTTGTTTTTTTTGCTAAATCTATTCTATCGTCTAAAAAAGTAGCTTCGTGATATAACAAATCAACATTTTTTATCGTAGGAATAATATCGGGTTTATAACTAGTATCGCTGCAAAAAGCAAAACTTAACGGTTTACTAGAAGGAAGGGTTAATTCAGAATTAGATACAACTTCTCCAGTAGATAAAGTAATGTTTTTACCAGCTTTAATATTTAAATAATCAGCTTTTCCAATTTCCGGATAACCACTGATATTCAACATATTTAATTTTTTAGGTTTTTCTTTTTCAGTAAATAAATAACCATTGGTATACACCCTATGGTCTAAAGGAATTGTTCTGATTTCTACTTTATCATCCTCAAAAATAAGTTCACTTTCATTAGAAATTAATTCATGAAAAACCATTGGGTATTTTGCATGAGACTGTGAGATTTTAAGTTGTAAGAGAGTTGCTTTTTTTATGCCTTTAGGTCCATAAATATGTAATTCTTTTTCTCTATTAAGTATGCCAAAAGTTGATAGTAAGCCGACTAAACCATAAAAATGATCACCATGTAAATGAGAGATAAAAATATGGTTTATTTTAGAAAACCCAACTTTATATTTTCGCATTTGACGTTGTGTACCTTCACCACAATCAATTAAAAAATGACGGTTATTAATTTCTAAATATTGAGCCGTTGGAAAAGCATTTATTCTTGGAGTTGCAGAATGGCACCCTAAAATGGTTAGGCAAATACTCATCTAATCACAAAACGTTTTGAGATATTGCTTTTTTTGTCTTGAATACTGTAAATGTATATACCGGATGGTAAATCTTTTTTGAAAAATGGAATACTGTTTTTACCACCTTTTACTTTAATTCTTTTTTTAAAAACAGTTTTTCCTAACACATTTCTAACAGTAAAAAATACATTAGAAGTAGATGAGGATATAAAACTAATTTTGGTGGTGTTTGTAAATGGGTTTGGAGCAGCAGAAAGTGCATCAATAGATTTTTCTTGAGAAAAACTTAGCGAAGTAATACTTAAAAATAAAATAAAAAGTATTCTTTTAATCATTTTTTTGTTTAAAAACCTAATTCTCTTTCCATATCTTCCATATCAATAACATCTTCCGCTTCTTGTAATGTAGGAACTATGTTAAAGCTATCAGGAAAATTATCTATGTTAATCTCTGAACTTATGACTACAAATGATGTGCCATTTTCCTTTTTTTGTTCAGATATATCCAAAAATAATAAAAATTCTTTACTAGAAATGTTAATATTATTAGAAACTTGGATAACAATATTTTCTTTTTGACGATTCTTTTCTTCAATTAAAAAAGAGTTGTAAAACTCAGAAAACGAATTTTCATCAATTGAAATAAGAGTAAACTTATCATTTTTATCAATTTGCATAACTTACCTTTTAACTTGTTGTGCCAATAAATAAATAACAGCCATTCTTACTGCAACACCATTTTCTACTTGATTTAAGATGATTGAGTCATTAGAGTCTGCCACATCACTGGTAATCTCAACTCCACGATTTATTGGTCCTGGATGCATGATTACAATTTTCTTGCCAAGGTTGTCTAAAATCTCTTGATTAATTCCAAAAAGTTGTGTGTATTCTCTGGTAGATGGAAAATATTTTATGTCCATTCTTTCATGTTGAACACGTAAAACATTGGCTACATCACACCATTCTAATGCTTTTTTTAAATTGTTTTCTACTTCAACACCTAAGCTAGAAATGTATTTAGGTATTAAAGTAGTTGGTCCACAAACTTTTACTTTAGCTCCTTGTAACTGCAGAGCGAAAATATTAGACAGTGCAACTCTAGAGTGTAAAATATCACCGATAATCACTATTTTTTTGCCTTTTACATTGCCTAATTTTTCTCTTATAGAATAAGAATCTAAAAGTGCTTGAGTTGGGTGTTCATGTGTTCCATCACCGGCATTAATAATTTTTGCATCCACATGTCTAGATAAGAAAACTCCAGAACCTACACTTGCATGACGCATTACAACAATATCTACTTTCATAGCTAAGATATTATTTACAGTATCTATTAATGTTTCTCCCTTTTTCACCGAAGATTGACTTGCAGAAAAGTTAATTACATCAGCAGAAAGTCTTTTTTCTGCTAATTCGAAACTTAATTTAGTACGCGTACTATTTTCAAAAAATAAATTAGCAATGGTAATATCTCTTAGAGAAGGAACTTTTTTAATAGGTCTATTAATTACCTCTTTAAAATGATCTGCAGTTTTAAAAATAATATCAATATCTGATGATTTTAGATATTTTATTCCCAATAAATGTTCTACACTTAATTCTGACATATTACTTATATTCAATATAGACCGAGTCCTTTTTATGTGTTTCTTTCCAAGTTACCAAAACGCGTTCTTTATTAATAGCATCTACTTGTCTACCTCTATAATCAGGTTGTATTGGTAGGTGTCTACTAAATCTTCTATCAATTAAAACGAGCAACTCAATATTATCGGGTCTACCATAAGATTGCATTGCAGTTAAAGCAGCTCGAATACTTCTTCCAGAATACAAAACGTCATCGATAATAATAACTTTTTTACCTTCAATTAAAAATTCCATTTTGTTAGTTTCGGCTGCTAAAGGAGCCTTTCTTCTCCCAAAATCATCTCTATAAAACGTAATGTCTAGAAGACCTAATTGTAAGTTTTTTATATGGTATTCTTTTTCTAATAACTTTGCTAATCTATTTGCCAAAAAACTACCTCTAGGTTGTAAGCCAATTAAAACAGTATTGGAAAAATCGTTGTGATTTTCGATTAACTGACATGCCAATCGATGTAAAATTATTTCAATATCTTTTGAGTTAAGAAGTGTTTTTTTGCTCATAAGAAACCTATCAAATTAGCTTGATAGCTATTGAAAATCAAAATTACTGCAAATAAATGTATATGCAAAATTTATCACAACTAAATAAAATATTAGAATTTGTTAATTAAATTGTTAAAAACAAATGTTTGGATTTTAAAAGTGATGTAAGACTTATAGTACTTTTAAAGTAATAATTCAAATATCATAGTTATGTCTCTATTAAAATTTGAATCCATGCTCAAAACCAATGCAGTATATTTCTTTGATTTGGTTGAGTTTGAAGAAATTATTATCCATTATTTAGATGCAGGTAAACACGCTTTGGCTAAAAAAGCGGTAAAATTAGGTTTACAACAACATCCTGCATCCATCGACTTAAAATTACTTCAGGTAGAACTTTATATTTTTGAAGATGACTTAGATAAAGCTTCATTGTTATTAAAGAGAATAGAACGTTTAGAACCTAACAATGATGAAGTTTTTATACAAAAAGCAACCATTAGTTCTAAAAAAGGAAACCATAAAGAAGCTATAAAATTTTTAAAACAGTCACTAAGCTTTACTAAAGATAAAGTTGATGTATGGTCTCTTTTAGGGATGGAATATCTTTATTTAGATGATTTTGAAAACGCAAGATTGAGTTTTGCAAAATGTATCGATGTAGATTACGAAGATTATTCAGCGCTATACAATGTTGTGTATTGTTTTGATATGGAAAAAGAGCATGAAGCAGCTATAAAATTTTTAAATTCTTATATTGATAGTAATCCGTATTGTGAAGTAGCATGGCATCAATTAGGTAGACAATACTATATATTAGATATGTTTAAAAAAGCTTTAACTTCTTTTGATTATGCAGTTTTAATAGATGAATCTTTTATAGGTGGGTACTTAGAAAAAGCAAAAACTTTAGAGCAATTAGAACGTTATCAAGAAGCAATAGATAATTATTTAATTACTTTAGAGTTAGATGATGCTACAGCTTTTGCTTATGTTAGAATAGGAGAATGCCATGAAAAATTAGGTAATTTTAACGAAGCTATTTCTTTTTATAAAAAGGCAGTTCACGAAGATCCTTTATTGGATAAAGGTTGGGTTTTACTTACAGACTTATTTTACCAACAAGAAAACTATCAAAAAGCATCTTACTATATTTCTAAAGCTTTAAAGATTGAAGAAGATAATGCAATGTATTGGAGGCGTTATTCTGAAATTAATTTGAAATTGAATTTTTATGAAGAAGCTGTTTCAGGTTTTAAAAATTGTTTAAATTTAAATGATGATGATATAGAAGTTTATATCGGGTTGTGTGACGTTTTATCTTTTTTAGGCGAATTTAATGATGCATTAAATATTTTAATTAAAGCAAAAAAGATTTACAGAGATTTTGCTGAAATAGAATATAGATTAGCAGGGTTGTTTATAGTTTTAAACAGAGAAAAATACGGGTTTAATCACTTAACCACAGCGCTTAAAATAGATTACGAATACAGCTCTATTTTAAATGAGTTGTTTCCAACAGTATATGATTCTCAAAAAGTACAAAAATTATTGAATGATTTTAAAAAGGCTATGGAGTAAAACCAATTAAAACTTATTTTCTTTAAGGGTACCAATTCCATTGAATCACATCTATAGAAGAGTTTTTATTATTTACAATTTGTTTAAATTTTGTAACATCACTTAATCCATTAGATCCTCTGTAATGGTAAGGGTATATTTTCTTAGGTTTAAATGCTAATACAGCATCAGCTGCACTTTCTATATTCATAGTATAAGGTAAATTCATGCAGATAAAAGCTTTATCTATATTTTTTAAGTTTCGCATTTCTGGGATATCTTCAGTATCACCCGAAAAATAAATACGTTCATTGCCAATTGTAATCACATATCCGTTTCCTCTACCTTTTGGGTGAAACCTTAAAGCTTCTTCTCTCAAATTATACATAGGAATAGCTTCAATTTTAAAGTTATTTATAGATTTTTTATCTCCATTATTCATCACTATAATTTTTTGAGCATTAATCGTTTTAATCTTTTCAGCAACTGCCTTCGGAGCAATTATAGTGGTTTGTTTAAGGTCTAAAGCTTGTAGTGTTTTGATATTCAAGTGATCTCCATGTATGTCTGTTATCAAAACATAAGTAGGGTTTTTAAATTTCGAAAAAGTACCTGCTCCACCAGTTGGGTCTAAATAAATGTTTTGGTTTTTAAATTGAATAACAACAGTAGCATGAGTTATTGGAGTGATTTTAACTTTTTCATTCTCAATTTGGTTATTCTTTACTACCAAAGCATTTTTTTCTTTTTGCTCATTTTTTTTACAAGCAAGAGTAATAGAAGTTAATAGAAAAACAAATAGAATTTTTTTCATGATATGAGCTTAATAAGTTGTTATACCAAAGATAATAATATTGAAAGTTGATTTTTGTTAACTTTTCTCTAAAATCCTTTATCTTCGTTTCTCAAAAATCAACTTTAAAATGAGTAGAAAATTAAAAGACTATTTAGTAATCGGACTTAAAGGAATGGCAATGGGAGCTGCAGATGTTGTTCCTGGTGTTTCTGGTGGAACTATCGCTTTTATCTCTGGTATTTATGAAGAATTACTAGGTTCTATTAGTAATGTGAGTTTAAAACTACTTAAAACCTTAAAAACTGATGGAATAAAAGTTGCATGGAAACAACTAAATGGAAATTTCTTAGCAGCATTATTTATTGGAATTTTTGTGAGTATCGTTTCTTTGGCAAAAGCCATTAAATGGATGTTAGAGAACGCGCCTATTTTGTTATGGTCTTTTTTCTTTGGTTTGGTTTTAGCGAGTATTATTTATATCGCTAAACAAATCACAAAGTGGAATGTTATCTCAATTATAGCTTTGGTTTTAGGCGCTTTTTTAGCATATTATATTACAACTTTAAACCCTTTGGTTTCTGAAAACTCGTCTTTATTATTTTTGTTTTTAGCAGGGGCAATAGCAATTTGTGCAATGATTTTACCAGGGATTTCAGGTGCTTTTATCTTAGTTTTACTTGGAGCATATAAACCAATTTTAGCAGCTGTGAATGACAGAGATATAAAAACTATTGCAGCAGTTGGTTTAGGAGCAATAGTTGGTCTATTAAGTTTTTCGAAAGTTTTAAAATGGTTGTTTGCCAATTATAAAAATGCAACACTAGCAGGTTTAACAGGTTTTATCATCGGTTCTTTAAATAAAATTTGGCCTTGGAAAGAAACACTTACTTGGCGTACAAACTCTCATGGTGTAGAAGTGCCTTTCAACCAACAAAGTGTTTCTCCACTTTCTTTTAATGGAGATTCACAATTAACTTTAGCAATCATTTTAGCAATTGTAGGTTTTGGTTTAATTTTATTGATGGAAAGAATCGCAGTCCAAAAAAAATAATGCAAAGAGAAAGACCTCTTATAGAGAAAATTTATCTTTTTTTAAAAGGTTTGGCAATGGGTGCAGCAAATAAAGTACCTGGTGTTTCTGGAGGTACAGTATCTTTTGTTTTTGGGTTTTATGAAGAACTTATTTACTCGTTTCGTAAGATAAACCTAAAAGCATTTAAACTACTTTTTAACGGGCGTTTTACTAGTTTTTACAGATATGTTAACGGTCAGTTTTTACTACTGATTATGGGAGGAAGTATTTTTAGTTACTTCAGCATTTCTTTGGTCTTAGATTATTTTTTAGCTAATTACGAACTCTATGTTTGGAGTTGGTTTTTTGGGATGATTATTGGTTCAATATACTATATAGGTAAAGATTTTGGAGATTGGAATTTTAAAAATATTTTATCACTAATTGTAGGGGTGTCTATTGGTTTAGGAATCAGTTTTTTAACTCCTGCTACAGAAAATGATAATCTTTGGTTTGTTTTTATATGTGGAATTATTGGTGTTTCAGGAATGACGCTTCCAGGACTTTCAGGATCGTTTATCTTGATTTTAATGGGGAATTATGTATTACTTTTAGTAGATTCTGTAAACGAACTATTCTTTGTAATTACCAATTTATTATCAGGAAATTTCGAAGTATTATCAGACCCAATTAAAATTAGATATTTAAAAATAATAAGTGTTTTTACCGCGGGTTCTGCTTTTGGTTTGGTTTCTATTTCACATGTTTTAGGATATGTTTTAAAACGATGGCACCAAATTGTAAATGCAATTATTATTGGTTTTATTACGGGTTCTTTAGGTATCGTTTGGCCTTGGAAAAATACTTTGTATTTAAAAAATAAAGAAGAATTTGTTTTAGATAAAAAAGGAAATAAAATTGTTGAAAATTACGAACGTTTTGTTCCTGATTTTTATGACTCAGAAACTTGGATTGCCATTTTTTATATCATCGTTGGTATTGGTTTAATTTTGATTATTGATTATTATGGAAGAAAGAAAAAATAAATTATTTGGTTTGTTAGGAAAAAATATTTCCTACTCTTTTTCGAGAGGTTATTTTACCAAAAAATTTGAAAATTTAGGGTTAAAAAAACACAAATATGTTAATTTTGATTTGCAAAACATTGATGAACTTCCTAAGGTTTTGAAAAAAAACAAAGATACCTTAAATGGTATCAATGTTACCATTCCCTATAAAGAAGAAGTAATGCAATACCTAGATAAATTAGATGAAACAGCAAAAGAAATTGGAGCTGTAAATACAATTAAATTTACTAAACGTGGTAATTTAAAAGGATATAATACAGATGTAGTGGGGTTCGAAAACTCAATTTATCCATTCTTTAAAAAACATCATAAAAGAGCACTAATTTTAGGAACTGGAGGTGCTTCTAAAGCCGTTGCTTATGCTCTTAAAAAGAATGATATTAAAGTGAAATTCGTGTCGAGGAATCCAAATGGAAAAAAACAAATTTCTTATCTAGACATAACAGAAGAAGTTTTAAAAAAATATACTGTTATAGTAAACTGTACTCCTCTAGGAACATCACCAGATATTGAAAAATGCCCTAATATTCCATATGAATTTCTAACAGAAAAGCATCTTTTGTTCGATTTGATTTACAATCCAGAAGTTACGACTTTCCTTAAAAAAGGTTTAAAAAAAGGAGCTACCATTAAAAATGGTCATAAAATGTTAGAATTACAAGCAGAAGAATCTTGGAGAATTTGGAATGATGACTAAATCATTTTAATTTTTTAACATTTTCAGTACTTGTAGATTCACCAAGTAGTCATTATCTTTATAAAATATATAATAATGGTATTATATAAGACCTTAAACATTGTAGATATGTTAGATAATAATGATGAAAATACTGAAAAGAAAGCACAAAAAGTAGAAGAAACTCCAAAACCTACTTTAGAAGAAATAACTGAAGATTCTAAACCAAAGGTTGATGAAACTTCTAACGCCATTGGAGAAATTGAAAAATCTATGGCTGAAGATGCTGAAAAAGACGTATCTAAAGAAGATGAAACCCCAACCATTGATTATACAATACTTTCTTTAAAAGATTTAGTTACTGAACTAAAAAAAGTATTATCCAATAATCCAGTTCAAAAAGTAAAATCTCAGGTTGAAGGAATTAAGAGTACTTTTAATCAAAAGTTTGGTACTTTGTTGGCTGAGAAAAAAGCTGCTTTTTTAGAGGCTGGTGGCAATTCTATAGACTTTCAGTTTTCGAGTCCAGTAAAATCAGAATACAATAAATTACTATCTGATTATAAGAAGCAAAGAGATGCTTATTATAAAAATTTAGAAAAAGAATTATCTGTAAATTTAGAGAAAAGACTTACTGTTATTGAGCAATTAAAGGATTTAATTGTAAACGCAGATACTTCTACCATGTATAAGAGTTTTAGAGAATTGCAGGAGTTTTGGAGAACTATTGGTCCAGTTCCTAAAAATCATTATAACGATACTTGGAAAACATATCATCATCATGTTGAGCGCTTTTACGATTTATTGCATTTAAGTAATGATTTTAGAGATTTAGATTTTAAACATAATTTAGAAGAAAAATTAAAAATTATAGAAAAAGCTGAGGCTCTTGCAGAAGAAGCTGATATTAATGTTGCGTTTAAAAAATTACAAGATTTACATAAAACTTGGAAAGAAGATATTGGACCAGTATCTCAAGAAATGAGAGAAGAGGTATGGCATAAATTTAGTTCTGCAACTAAAAAAATTCATGATAGAAGGCATGAATATTTTAGGGAAATGCGTTCTAAATATAAAGATATTATTGAGAAAAAGTTAGAAGTTATTGCTAAGATTAATACTTACGACTCTTCAAATAATAAATCGCATAACGATTGGCAAAAAAGTATCAAAGAGATAGAATCTTTAAGGCAAGAATATTTTAATGCAGGGAAATTGCCATACAATAAAAGTGAAGAAGTTTGGCAAAAGTTTAAAGCAGCTACTAAAAAGTTTAACAGTGCTAAAAATATATTCTATAAACACGAAAAAAGTGGTCAGCAAGAAAACTTGCAAAAGAAAATTGCTTTGATTGAAATAGCAGAATCATTAAAAGATAGTGAAGATTGGGAAACCACAACCAATACCATGAAAAAAATTCAGTCCGACTGGAAAAAAATTGGTCATGTTCCTCGTAAATTTTCTGATGATATTTGGAAACGTTTTAAAGGTGCTTGCAACCATTATTTTGATAGATTTCATCAGCAGAAGAATTCTTTAAATAAAGAACAACAAGGAGTTGTAGATGCTAAAAAAGCATTTTTAGATGAAGTTAAGGAGATGAAGAAACCATCTAAAGATAAAGTAATAGAAGTAATTAATAAATGGAGAGATTTAGGAAATTTACCAAGAAATGCAAGACATTTAGAAGGTAAATTTAACAAGCAGGTAGATAAGTTGTTGGAAGGTTTATCTTTGGGTAAACAAGAAATGGTAATGATGAAATTTACGAATGTTGTTGATGGTTATATTGCTAATAATGATGTTAGAAAATTGGATTCTGAACAGTTTTTTGTAAGAAAGAAAATAGATGAAGTTGTAAAAGAAATTCAGCAATTAGAAAATAATTTAAGTTTCTTTTCTAATGCTAAAGATGATAATCCTCTGGTTCTAAATGTAAAAAGTAAAGTTGAAGAGTTTAAAAACGATTTATCTATTTGGAAAGAAAAGTTAAGTTATTTAAGAAAATTAGATTATTAAACATAATTAAAATGATTTGAAAATAAAAAACTCGAAGCTTAGCTTCGAGTTTTTTTATGTTTTATGTTTTTCTTGTACTAAGAAAATAACTTATCCATTTTAGCTTTTTCTTCTTCAGCTAAGGCAGCATCAACTAAGATACGACCACTGTGTTCATCTATTGTAATTTTTTTTCTATTAGCAATTTCTAATTGTACTTGAGGTGGTATTGTAAAGTAAGATCCTCCTGAAGCTCCACGCTCAATAGCAACAACGGCTAAACCGTTTTTTACTTTGTTTCTAATTCTTGAGTAAGCAGAAAATAAATGTGCTTCTAAAGATTCAGAAAATTCAGCAGATTTTTTAATCAACAATTCTTCTTCTTTTTCAGTTTCTTTTAAAATAGCATCTAACTCAGCTTTTTTATGCCCTAAATGTTGCTCTTGCTTAGCTAATTTTTCTTTAGTAGCATCAATCACTTCCATTTTTTGAGCAATTTTAGCCTTGTACTCGTTAATTCTTTTTTCAGCTAATTGAATCTCTAATTCTTGGTATTCAATTTCTTTTGCTAACGAATCAAATTCTCTGTTATTTCTAACTTTCTTTTGTTGTTCGTCATACTTTTTCATCAAAGTATTAGACTCTTCAATAGCTAATTTTTTATTGTTAATGTCAGTTTCTAAATTAGCAACATCTTGATTTAAATTAGAAATACGTGTATTTAAACCGGCAACTTCATCTTCTAAATCTTCAACCTCTAAAGGTAATTCACCTCTTACATTTCTAATTTCGTCAATTCTCGAATCGATTAATTGTAAATCATATAAAGCTCTTAACTTTGCTTCAACCGAAATTTCTTTCTTCTTTGCCATGTTTATATATAATATATTGGATTTGTACTTTTTTCTGATAAAATGATTGCAAAATTACTAAATTTTTTTGTAAGATAATCAACCAAAAGGTTTTTTGTAAACTGTTCGCTCTCATAATGTCCAATATCGGCTAAAAGTATGCTGTTTTCTGCTTTAAAAAACTCGTGGTACTTAAAATCTGCACTCACATAAGCATCAGCTCCAGCCCTTTTTGCGGTTGATATGGCAAAACTTCCGGATCCTCCTAGAACTGCAACTTTTTTTATTTTTTTATGAATTAAATTAGAATGACGAACGCAATCGGTTTTCATTGTTCTTTTAAGATATAATAAGAAATCTTTTTCATCCATTTCAGAAGATAACTCACCAATCATTCCCATTCCAATATCTTGATGTACATTTTCTGTGGTTACAATTTCATAAGCCACTTCTTCATAAGGATGATTTTCTTGTAAAGCTTTTAAAATAGAAGATTCGTTTTTGGTTTCGAATATTACAGAGATTTGAGTTTCTTTTTCAGAATGATTTTCTCCTTTCTTTCCTATTGTAGGTTTTGAGTTTTCATTACCTCTATAAGTTCCTTCACCCAAAACATTAAAAGAACAATTATCGTAATTTCCAATATTTCCTGCACCAGCTTCAAAAAGAGATTTTCTCAATCCATCAGCTTTATCCAAAGGAACATAAGTGGTCAATTTTTTGATGATATCTTTTTTAGGGATTAAAATTTTAGTATTGGTAAGTCCAATGACCTCACACATTTTTGCAGAAACTCCATTTTTAGAGTTGTCTAAAGCAGTATGAGTTGCATAAATGGCAATGTCATTTTTTATAGCTTTTAAAACGACTCTTTCTACATAAGAATTACCATTTAATTTTTTTAGTCCTCCAAAAATAATAGGATGAAAGCTAACAATTAAATTACAGTTTTTAGCAATGGCTTCATCTACAGTTTCTTCTAAAGTATCTAAGGTTACTAAAACTCCAGAAACTTCAGAATTATAATTACCCACTAATAAACCAACGTTATCAAAATCTTCAGCGTAATTTAATGGCGCTAATTTTTCTAAATAATTTGTGATGTCTTTTACAATCATAAAATAAAGTTCTATCGAAAACCAAAGTTAGCATTTTCCCTCTATCAATCCATAAAAATGACTTATTTTCGTGTTAATGAAAATACTACGTTTTTTATTATATCCATTTGCCATTATTTATGATGTGGTTACTCGCATCCGTAATTTTTGTTATAATGCTGGTATTTTTAAAGAAACGTCATTTGAAATTCCAGTAATTGTAGTTGGAAATTTAAGTGTTGGTGGAACTGGAAAAACTCCACAAATCGAATATTTAATTCCATTGCTAAAAGAGACTTATAAAACAGCGGTTTTGAGCAGAGGTTATAAACGTAAAACAGAAGGTTATTTATTGCTAAATAATTCTCATTCTGCTGAAGATGTTGGGGATGAACCTTTGCAATATTTTAAGAAATTTACAAATATTAGTGTTGCTGTTGATGCGAATAGAGTAGTAGGAATTACAAAACTAATTGAAGATAAATCTCCTGAAGTTGTTTTGTTAGATGATGCATATCAACATAGAAAAGTAAAAGGAAGTTTCTATATTTTGTTGACAAAATATGATGATTTATTTGTGGATGATTTTCTGTTGCCAACAGGTAATTTAAGAGAAAGTAGGAGAGGAGCAAAAAGAGCTGATGTAATTTTGGTTACTAAATGTCCTGAAAATTTAAGCAAAAATGCTCAAAATAAAATTGAACAGAAATTAAGTAAATATCAGAAAAAAGTATTTTTTACCACAATTTCTTATGATGATAAAACATCAGGAAAAAATGAGGTTTTAATTGATGATTTAAAAGATTATGATGTTTTATTAGTTACAGGAATTGCGAACCCAACTCCATTATTGTCTTTTTTAAATGATAAAAAAGTAAATTTTAAACATTTAAAATTTTCGGATCATCACCATTTTTCAAATCAAGAGATTGATTTTATAAAGGATGAATATTCAAAACTTTCATCATCAAAAAAAATTCTCTTAACTACAGAGAAAGATTATGTTCGGTTAAAAAATAAAATGGAAGAAATATCTTTTTTGGGAATACGAACTTCATTTATCAATAAAAAAGAAGAGTTTAATTTGATGATAAATTCTCATATAAAACAAAACCAACGTTTTTAACGTTGGTTTCTTTTCTTGATTTTTGTTAGAAGTATCTTTTTAGGGTTACTTCATTTATATGACACTGCTTTTTTTAATAAGTCACCTTTTTTTAGTTTTGGTATTATTTTTGTTACTTTTATAGAAAATATTTTAAATGCGAAAAAATATAATAAGTTTTGTCGTTTGTTTTTTGGTTGTTTTAAGCTACAATGCTCAAGAACATATTGTTGAAGCCGATAAAGTAATAACACCTAATTGGGAGTCGAGTTTTAAAAAAGCTTTAAAAAAATCAAAAAAAGAAAAAAAACCTGTTCTAATTTATTTTACAGGTTCAGATTGGTGTGGTCCTTGTAAAGTTTTGGATAAAAACCTGTTTCATACACAAAAATTTAAAGATTTAGCTGATAAAGATTTAATACTTTATGAAGCAAATAATCCTAGAAATAAGGATTTGGTCGAAGCAGAAAGAATGAAAGAGAACTATAAGTTAATTAGTAAATATAAAGTAAGATCTTATCCAACGTTGGTTTTTGTAAATCACAAAGGAAGAATGATAGGATATAAAAAAGGATTGATTCTTACGGAATATTACTATCCTTTTATACAATCTGTTATTGAAAATTATTAAAAAAGTTTATAAGAAAAGAAAAACCGAAGCTATTAGCTTCGGTTTTTTTATGATTTCTTGTTAGAGAAATACTTATTTTTGATTGATAACTCTAAAAGTTGTTCTTCTATTTGCTCTGTGTTCTGCTTCTGTACAAGAAACACCATCAGCACATCTATTTGTTAATTTTCTTTCACCAAAACCATTTCCAGTTAATTGACTTGGGTTTACTCCTTTAGAAATTAAATAGTTTGTTACAGCCTGAGCTCTTCTTTCAGATAAATCTTGATTGTTTGCTTTTGTTCCTCTAGAATCTGTATGAGATTCAATTGCAACAGCTACACCATCTTTTAAGATTGGTAATAATCTTGCGTCAATAATTCTTTTAGCTCCGGCAGTTAAAGTTGCACTCCCTAAGTTCCAATTAATTGGTAATGGAGTATTGTTTACTAATTCACATTCAACTTCTTTCCAGGTAGTTAAACCACCTTTATTTACTAAAACTTCTTTGGTAACTGTTTTGTATTTAGCAGTTATAGAAACTTCTTCCTGCCAAGCATCTTTAACTAAAACTGTTTTCTTAATGCTTCCATAAACAGCAGGAATTTCTATTTCTTTTGTGGTTGGTGGAGTAACCATTACTCTTTTTAAATATGTTTTTTCATATCCTGGAACTTCACTAGAAACTGTACTTGCATCTTGAGACAATTTAGTTAAAGGAATAGTTACAAATTGAGCAGGAATAGGTTTATAACACCAATATCTACAGTCATTTGGATCACTAGATTCACAATCAGGAGCTTTTTCACTCATTTCCCATTTTGCTGATGCCGCTTTTGTTTCTATTGTTTCAGAATCTTGAGAAAAACTAGCTTTTACTACTCTTAACTTATTAGCATCTTCTTTTGCTGTATAAGATATAACTTTGTTTTCCCAGACAGCAGGAACAACTACTAAACGTTTTCCAGCTTCTTTAACCAATACTCTTTCTGTAACTGTTTTGTATTCTGCTGGATGCGTAATAATTCTTTTGTAAGCAGGTGCAATTTCGATAGTCACATCTTCATTTTTCCATACTTCAGGAGTTTTACAACGTACATAACATTTTCCTGGTTCTGGATTTTCTGGTAAATCTTGACCAAAAGAAATTGATGCAACCATTAAAAAAGTTGCACTAAGTAATAATTTTTTCATAATTAAATCTGTTTTTTGATTTTTTGTTCATATTTGTGACACCAAGATTTGTTTTGAGTCACATAATATGTTTAAAAAAAACTAAAATTTAAAAATGAATATGAGTTGTGGTTTATAACTTGTTGTAGAATAAACTTTTAATAATTCCGTCTGAAAGTCCAATTTTAGGAACAAATATTTTTCTAGCTCCACTCCATTTCATGGCAGATAAGTAAATTTTTGTTGCAGGAATAATAACATCAGCTCTATCAGGATTTAAACTTAGCTCAGAAATTCTTTCATTATAAGACATTTGTTTAAGGAATTGATACTGAGCATTTAAATAGATATAAGAAATAGGTTTTCCTTCTGCTCTTCCAGACATCTTAAAAAGTTTATTAATGTTACCACCAGAACCTATTAAAGAGACCTTTTTTAGTCCTTTAGTATTTTTCTTAATCCATTTTTCTACACTTGCAAAAATTTCCTTATTGACAGATTTTTTGTTATTTAATAAACGAACTGTCCCCATTTTAAATGATTTCGAAGCAATCACTTTTCCATCAGAAAAAATAGTAAATTCGGTACTACCACCTCCAACATCAACATATAAGTAAGATTTATGTCCGCTAATTAAATCATCCAAATCAGTAGAAGAAATAATTTCAGCTTCTTCTTTTCCGCCAATAATATCAATTTGGATTCCAGTTTCAGAGTTGATTTTTTGAACAACTTCTTTTCCATTAGCAGCTTCTCTCATTGCAGATGTAGCACAAGCTTTGTAACGCTCAACTCCGTGAACATCCATCAATAACTTGAAAGCGTTCATAGCATCAATCATTCTCTGGGTGTTCTTATGGCTTATTTCTCCGCCAACAAAGGCATCAGCACCTAAACGAATGGGAACACGAATTAAAGCAGATTTTTTGAATTGAGGTTCTTTGTCATCTGAAACGATAACGTTTGATACTAAAAGTCTAATTGCATTAGAACCGATATCTATGGCTCCGTATTTTTTAATTTCTAACAAACTAATTTATTTATGATTTTTAGGAAATTCTATCATAAAAGTTTTTCCTTTTTTGATGTTCTTCCAATGCTTATCTTCAAACTGAATTCCTATAACTCCACAAGTAGTAACATGAGAAATAGGTTTGCTTCCAAATTTATTTACAAAAGTATTAATACCGTGATCATGGCTAAAAATAATAGCAGAATTAAAACCATCATCTAAAGCTTTAACCGTTTTTACCAAATAGCCATCGCTAAAACTATATAGTTGCTTTCTTATTTTTAGATTTGATAAAGCATATTCAAAGTTTTCACAAAAAATAACGGCAGTGTGCAAAGCTCTATTTGCGCTACTAGATACAAAAACGTCTGGTCTATCAATTTTTTTTGATAAAAATTTAGACATTAAGTGTGCGTCGTTAATTCCACGTTTTTTTAGAGGTCTGTCAATATCTTTAATCCCAGCGTATTCCCAAGAAGATTTTGCGTGTCTAACAATGTATAAAGTTTTCATTCAATCTTGATTGTTGAAATGTAAATATAAAAATTTATGGCGCTAATCGTTCTATTTTCCAAGAAAAATCTTCAGCTAAAGTATATCTAATTCTATCGTGCATCCTGTTGGGTCTCCCTTGCCAAAATTCGATTGAGGAAGGTTTTACAAGATAACCACCCCAATGTGGAGGTCTATTAATTTCTTTGCCTTCGAAATTTCTTTCGAATATTTTTAAGTTTTTGTCTAATTCGTCTCTTGATGAAACCACTGTGCTTTGATTAGATGCCCAAGCACCCAATTTGCTACCATCTGGTCTTGATTCGAAATACCCATCAGATAAGTTTTCTGCTAATTTTTCTGCTTTTCCTTTAATGATAATTTGCTGCTCTATAGCAGGCCAGAAGAAAGACAAACAAATTTGATTGTTATTTTCTATGGATTTTCCTTTTTCTGAATTGTAGTTTGTATAGAATATAAAGCCTTCCCAAGTAAATCTTTTTAATAAAACCACTCTACTTTTTGGAAAACCATCTAAACCAATAGTAGAAATCGTCATTGCGTTACTTTCGTCAACCATTTCTGAATTATCAGCATTTAAAAACCAAGTTTGGAATAATTCCATTGGATTTTCGGGACAATTGCTTTCTAAAAGTTCTTGCTTCTCGTAAGATTTACGGTAGTTTGATAAGTCTTTTGACATTATATAAAAAGGATTTGATTTATAGGTTTCTTATGATCATTGATATGCCAATTATAGTTATGGCAGCAATAAATATCCATAGTTTATATTCATAAAATTTATCATTATCTCTTACTATGGAAAAGTCTTTTTTAAATCGTTCTTCATCTATTGGTTTTAATTTGTCATAAACTAGATAAATTCCAAATGTTGTTATTACGCTTCCCATAATAATTGGGTGTTCTGTAGTTAAAGTTTCAAATTCAATTAAAAAGTCATTTAAGATTGAATCGTATACTTTTAAGCCTCTTAATAATTGACTGATTCCAAAAAAACCAATTAGATAGGATATGGTTCTAAAATTAATTAAATACCTTAAAACTGAGTCTCCTTTTAAATAAAATATTTTATTTCTTAAATAATAAATTGCCGAAGCACTTATAATAATTAAAGCTATACCAGATTCTAATGGATAATCTTCAAAAAGAAATCCAAATTGTTTGATTAAAAATTTTAATAGACTTTTCATTTCCTTTTAAACAAAGATAATCCAATAAAGGTTAAAAACCCATTTAAAACTAAAACGAAAAAGCCAAAATCGAAATTGAAAAATTCTAGACTGTGATAACTAATAATAAAAGTTAAAATAGGTGCTAACAAACAAATAATAGGTACCATTTTGTCTTTTACGTTTTGCTTTGTGAATAATCCAAAAGTATATAAACCTAATAGTGGACCGTAAGTATATCCTGCTGCTTTAAAAATGTTGGCAATAACACTTTCATCAGCAATAAAATATTTAAAAATTAGAATGATGAGAATCAGTACAACCGAAAATACAACGTGAATTTTCTTTCTAATTTTTTCTTGAAGCTTTTTGTCTTTCTTTTTGTCAATCTCTAAAATATCAATACTAAAAGATGTGGTTAAAGAGGTTAAAGCAGAATCTGCACTAGAATAAGCTGCAGCAATTAATCCTAACAAGAAAAACAACGCAGTTGCTAAGCCTAAATTTCCTTGAGTTGCTATTATTGGGAAAAGTTCGTCTTTGTGTGCATCAATTCCGTTTTGTTGTGCAAAATCGGTTAATAAAACACCTAAAGCTAAAAAGAAAAAGTTAACAATTACCAGAACAATGGTAAACCAAAACATATTTTTTTGTGCATCTTTTAGGTTTCTACAAGTTAAGTTTTTTTGCATCATATCTTGGTCTAATCCTGTCATAACAACAGCTATAAATGCACCAGATAAAAATTGTTTCCAAAAGTAATTTCCAGCGCTAACATCCTCAAAAAAGAATATTTTAGAGAGTTTACTATCAGAGACATAAGTGAATAAACTATCAATTTGCATTTCATCAGAAATGGTGTAAATACAAACACCAACTGCAATTAACATAAATAAAGTTTGCAACGTATCTGTCCAAACAATGGTTTTAATCCCGCCTTTAAACGTATATAGCCAAATTAATAAAATAGTGATGGAAACCGTTACCCAAAACGGAATTCCATAAGCATCAAACAAAATAACTTGCAGTACATTTGCCACTAAAAACAAACGAAAAGCGGCACCAATAGTTCTTGACAATAAGAAAAAACTGGCACCGGTTTTATAAGAATATCGCCCAAATCTATCTTCTAAATACGTGTAAATTGAGGTTAAATTCAGTTTGTAATAGAGTGGAAGTAGTACCAAACCAATGACTGCATAACCAATAACATATCCCAAAACCATCTGAAAATAACTCATGCTTTGAGCTTCTACCCAACCTGGAACAGAAATGAATGTAACTCCTGAGAGTGATGCTCCAATCATTCCAAAAGCAACTAAATACCAAGGTGATGAGTTGTTAGCTTTAAAAAAGGTTTTGTTGTCTGCAGATTTTCCTGTGATGTAAGAAATGAATATCAAAACAGAAAAATAAGCGACAATTAATAGTATAATATGGAGTGGCTGCATTGTAAATTACAAATGTTTAATTCTAAATTACGAATATAGTCTTTTGTCTTTTTTCTATATTCTTTTTTCTTAAGAAGTTGTAATTTTACAAAATGGATTTTTCTTCGAAATTATTAGAAAATGCAGTGAATGAAGTATCGCGTTTACCCGGAATTGGAAAACGAACTGCACTACGTTTGGTGTTACATTTATTAAAACAGCCTTCAGACAATACCAAGTATTTATCGGAAGCATTATTGCATTTAAGAAATGATGTAAAAACTTGCGAAAAATGCCATAATATTTCTGATACCCTTTTGTGTGATATTTGCAACAATCCTAAAAGAAATCCTGAAATTGTTTGTGTCGTTGAAGATATTAGAGACGTAATGGCAATTGAAAGTACTTCTCAATTTAATGGTTTGTATCACGTTTTGGGCGGAAAAATTTCTCCAATTGAAGGAATTGGACCTCAAAATTTACAAATTGAATCGTTAGTTTCTAAAGTTGAAAAAGGAGAAGTGAAGGAGTTGATTTTTGCTTTAAGTTCTACTATGGAAGGAGATACTACCAATTTTTACATCTTTAAACAAATCGAAAAATTCGAGATTACAACATCTACTATTGCAAGAGGTATTTCTGTGGGTGATGAATTGGAATATGCAGATGAAGTTACTTTAGGAAGAAGTATTGTAAATCGTATTCCTTTTGAGCAGAGTATTAGGAGTTAGATTATTCCTCTTTCAAAACAACAGTCTTACTGGTTTTAACTTTATGCTTTTTAAAAGAATAAAAAGCCATAAAAGCACTGATTATCATTAAGATGGCAGCTAATAAAAATGGTGCACCGGCAAACTCAAAAGGAGCATCTTCTTTTGTAAAGTAGTAGAAAATACCTGTCATTACTGGAGGGCCAACTATTGCAGAAGCGCTCATTAAACTGGTTAATGTACCTTGAATTTCTCCTTGTTCTGTATTGGGTACTTGTATAGAAATTACGGCTTGTAATGCAGGTCCTGCAATTCCGCCCAAACAATAAGGAATTAAAAAGACAAACATCATCCAACTGTCTGTGGCAAATGCAAATAATAGCATTCCTAAACTGTAAAAAAGAAGCCTACATAAATACTTTTTTCGTTTCCTAATCTTGGATTTATCCATCGTATTAAAACACCTTGAACGAGTGCAACACAGAGTCCAATCATACCTAAAGAAAGTCCAACCATTTTTTCATCCCAATTAAATTTATACATTGAGAAAAAACTCCAATTGCTTTGAATGGCGTGAGAAGCCACATATAAAATAAACATTGATAAAACCAATCCAATCAGTTTTGGGTATTTTTTTAAGCCTATAAAACTCCCAACAGGATTCGCTCTTTTAATATCAAACGCTCTTCTTTTCTCTTTAGATAAAGATTCTGGAAGAATAAAATAACCGTATAAGAAGTTTATAAAACATAAAACGGCAGTTGCATAAAACGGAACTCTTGAACCATATTGTCCTAATAAACCACCAATTACAGGGCCAATAATAAAACCTAAGCCAAAGGCAGCACCAATCATTCCAAAGTTTTTGGCTCTGTTTTCTGGTGTGCTAATATCTGCAATATATGCCGATGCAGTAGTAATGCTAGCTCCTGTAATTCCTGCAATAATTCGTCCAATAAATAACCAAGTAATTGTTGGTGCTAAAGCCAATAAAATGTAGTCTAAAGTAAATGCGAAAAGAGAAATTAAAATAATAGGTCTTCTTCCGTATTTATCACTTAAATTTCCAACAACAGGCGCAAAAACAAATTGTGTAATGGCATAAGCAAATGTTAACCAACCTCCAACTTTTGCAGCTTCACTAATATCACCTTGAATGAGTTCTTCTATTAAACCTGGAAGTACAGGAATTATAATTCCCCAGCCAATTACATCAATTAGCATTGTAACAAAAATGAAACCTAAAGCAGCTTGCTTTTTATTTTTTTTCATTGGATAATTTGAACCATCAAATAAATGAAATATTTGTCAGTTATTCTTCTTTAGAGATTGTTTTGTCTGTATTTTCTAAAACTTCTTTCTCAGCTTTTTCCCAAGATTTCTTTTCTCGTATTTTTTTGTAAAGTCTGATACCTAACATCAATAAAACACCAAAAAGAATAATACCAATAACGCCCCATATCCAATTGATAGCACTTTGTAAGGTTACTAAAAAGACTACAGCAAATAGAATGATAGTGGCAACCTCATTCCAAATTCTAAGTTGTAAAGCTGAATATTTTATGACATCATTTTGCAATTGTTTGTAAATTCTTTGACAAGAATAATGGTAAAAATATAAGGCTAAAACAAAAGCGAGTTTTACGTGCATCCAAGGTTCTGATAAATAATAAGGATTTTTATATAACATCCAAAAAGCAAAAAAACTAGCTAAAATTGCTGATGGCCAAGTGATAATATACCACAAACGTTTGCTCATTAGTTTAAACTGAGTTTGTAATATTTTTTTATCTGGTTGTGGTTTTTTCTCTGCTTCTACGTGATAAATAAACAAGCGAATAATATAAAATAAACCTGCAAACCAAGTAATTACAAAGATGACGTGTAAAGCTTTTACATATAAAAAATCCATATTGTTGTATTAAATTTCAAAGTTGAGATTTCTTGACTTCCCTCGAAATGACTTTCGTTAAAAATTTCATTTTTGCTAACTGCTAACTGCTAACTGCTAACTGCTAACTGCTAACTGCTAACTGCTAACTGCTAACTTCCCAGTCTTTAATCCATCCTTTCATAACATCTACCCAATCATCATTATCATTCATACAAGGTATGTGTTTGTAATCAGTTCCTCCAGCTTCTAAAAAATCTTCTTTTCCTTCCATCGCAATTTCTTCTAAAGTTTCTAAACAATCAGAAACAAAAGCAGGAGTAATAACCGCTAATTTTTTCTTTCCTTCTTTTGGAAATTTTTCCAACTCAAAATCAGTGTAAGGTTTTAACCAAGGGTCTTTTAACAAACGAGATTGAAACGAGTTGCTATACGTTCCTTCTTTTAGGTTTAGCGTTTTGGCAATTTCTTTTGTTGTTTCAAAACATTGATGTCTGTAACAAGTATGATGTGCTACTGAGTTACGCTCACAACATGAACCATCAATTTTACAATGACTTTTTGTTGGGTCAGATTTTTTGATATGACGTTCAGGAATTCCGTGATAAGAAAACAATATATGATCGTAATCAAATCCTTTTAAATGATTCGCAATATTTGCGCTCATTGCTTTGATATAATCTGGCTCATTATAAAAAGGAGGCAAAGTATCTAAAGTCACATCTGGATAATGTTCTGCTAAAATTTCTTCAGCTTTGGTTACCACAGTTTCGTAAGATGACATTGCATAATGTGGGTACAAAGGCGCTAAAAAGATTTCTGTAACACCTTTATCGACCAAATTTTTGATACCTTTTTCCATAGACATAGAACCATAACGCATTGCCAATTCTATTGGAGTATCGATTTTTTGTTTTAGTTTTTCAGTAAAACGCTCAGAAATCACCACAAGAGGAGAACCCTCATCCCACCAAATTTTTTTATAGGCTGCTGCTGATTTTTTTGGTCTAAAATTTAATATGATTCCTTTAATTAGAATGTAACGTTTCCAATACGGAATATCGATAACGCGTTCATCCATTAAGAATTCATCTAAATATGTTTTTACATCTTTTAAGTCTGTAGAATCTGGTGATCCTAAATTGTTTAATAAAACTCCTTTCATTTTTATGCTGAATTTATTTTCAGTATTTTTTTTATTTTGCTTACTGCTTACTGCTTACTGCTTACTGCTTACTGCTTACTGCTTACTGCTTACTACTTACTGCTTACTACTTACTGCTTACTACTTACTGCTAACTGATTTGTAACCTCATACAAAGTTATTGCTAAACTATGAATTACATTCATTGATGAATTTCTACCATACATTGGTATGGCAATCGTTTCATCTACTAAATTTATATTTTCAATTCCATTACGTTCACTACCCAAAAGTAAGACGATTTTCTCGTGATTTTTAAAATTAAAATCTTGAATATTGATGCTTTTATCAGTAATTTCTATTCCGATAATTGTATTGCCTTCTTCTTTAAGTTTGGTTATTATTTCCTCAAAATTTACATAAGAATCATGTTCAATTTGATTAATTGTATTTCTAGCGGTATTAATTACTTTTCTGTTATCTATAGATGGAGAACTTTCGTGAAAATAGATTTTTTCTACACCAAAACTTTCAGAAATACGGAAACACATTCCTATATTTTCAGGAGTTCTAATAGCGTCACAAACAATAGTTATAGGAAACTTCTTTTGTGAGTTTTCGATATCGTAATGGGTAAGTTGTTTCAATTTTTTATTTTTCTTCTAACTTCTAACTTCTAACTTCTAACTTCTAACTTCTAACTTCTAACTTCTAATTTTGTAAACTCATTATATATTTCTTGGGTGTAGTGCCAAATTTCTTTTTAAAAGCCGCAATAAAATGGCTAGAAGTACTGTACCCAACTTTTGTTCCAACTTCATTTACATTAAACTGGTTACTCTCTAGTAATCTTCTGGCGTGTTCCATTTTGTAATCAAACAAAAAACTGTACACAGTATCTCCGTAAATTTGCTTAAAACCTTCTTTTAGTTTTTTAATATTTAAACCAATTTCGTTTGCTAATTCTTGTAAACTAGGTGGTTCTGCCATTCTATCAATAATAATTTCTTTCGCTTTTCTAATTTTTAAAACATTTTGTTCATCCACTAAAAACGGACAATATTCACCTTCTACGTTTTCATCTTGCTGAAAATGTAGGCTCAACAATTCATAAACCTTACCTTTTACATACAATTCTCTAATGGAACTATTGATGTTTGAGTTGATAATTTGTTGTAAAACAATAGAAACAGTAGGTTTTATTTCGGTATCATCATAGTATTTTCTGTTGCTGTTTTCATCGCTTAAAAAAGGAATATATCCAGATTCTTTAGAAAATAAAGAGTGAAATTTTTCAATAGAAATTAATAAAGAAACTAATGTTGTTTTGGGTTGATTTTCTAAGTGAATAGGTAATGTTCTTTGCGGATTGTATAATAAAATAGATCTATTATCTAAAACATCAAAAGAATAGGTTCCGTTGTTGAATAGAAATTTAGAATTTCCTCTCAAACAAAAATGAATTTGAATAAATGTGCTATTAATGTCTCTTTCAAAAATCTGTACTTCTTTGCTTTCATTCTGAAAATGAAGTACATAAAACCCATCTTCTAAATCAATTTGCTCTAAAGTACTTTTGCCGACATTTTTAAACATGTTATTTTGATAAATTTAATTTGTTTTTATTTAGAATGATTCTATATAGCGAAATGAAAAAACCTTACTACTGTTGCAAACATAAGGGATTTTAAAGTTTTTTTAGTTAAAAACTATCTAAAAAACATCTAACGTTATAAAAAGTACTTTAAGCGACATTTTTTTTTAAATGAAGTTTTTATTTTTGACCAACTTTTACAATAACATGCAAGAGGATAGGCAAGAGCACTTTTACAATATTGGGGTTAGTTACAAAAAAGCAGATGCTAACACACGTGGAAAATTTTCTTTATCAAAAGAAAATCAAAAAGCATTATTGGTACTTGCCAAAGAAAAAGGCTTTCAAGGAATTTTTGTTTTATCAACTTGTAACAGAACTGAAATTTCTGGTTTTGCAGAAAGACCTTGCCAATTAATAGAACTTTTATGTGAATTTTCTGAAGGCACAATTCAAGAATTTGCAAAAGTTTCTTTTGTTTACAAAGGGCAAGAAGCAATTAACCATTTATTTAGAATAGGTACTGGTTTAGAAAGTCAGATTTTAGGAGATTACGAAATTGTAGGTCAATTAAGACAATCGTTTAAAATGGCTAAATCTTTAAATACGACTAATGCGTATTCCGAAAGATTGGTAAATAGCGTTCTACATGCTAGTAAGAGAGTTAAGAACGAAACGAAATTAAGTTCAGGAACTACTTCTGTTTCTTATGCAGCTGTGCAATATATCATCAAAAATTTACCAGATTATAATTCAAAAAATATTTTAGTTTTTGGATTGGGTAAAATGGGAAAACATACTTGTAAGAACTTAGCTGAATATACTCAGAATAAGTCAGTTTGTTTAATAAATAGAACTGAAGAAAAAGCTACTGAATTTGTAAAAGAGCACCAATCAATTAGAAAATCTACTATAGAAAATTTAACTAAAGAAATTAATAAAGCGGATGTTTTAATTGTTTCTACTGGTTCTGATAAACCTACTATTACTACAAAACATATTTCTGAAAACAAAGAATTATTGATATTAGATTTATCTATGCCAGAAAATGTAGATAAACAGGTAGCAGATTTAAAAAGTGTTTTTTTGGTGAATGTTGATGAGCTTTCTAAGATTACTGATGAAACTTTAGCGGTTCGTCAACAAGAAGTGCCTTTAGCAGAAAAAATTATTGAAACGCATAAAGCTGAATTTAACGATTGGTTAAATCACAGAAGATTTACACCTGCAATAGCAGCTTTAAAGCAATCTTTAGAAAATATAAAAAACGACGAAATCAATTTCCAAAAGAAAAAAATTACTGATTTTGATGAAAATCAAGCAGAAATTTTAACAAATCGTTTTATCCAAAAAATAACTACACAATTTGTGAAACACTTAAAAGATGAAGAAACATCAGTTTCACAAAGCCTTCAAGTAATTCATAAGGTTTTTCAATCTTAACCAAAAATCAATGCAAAAAACCATAAGAATAGGAACTCGCGATAGCCAATTAGCGCTTTGGCAAGCAAATAAAGTACGCAAAGAATTAGCAGAATTAGGGTATGAATCTGAAATTGTTCCTATAAAATCTACGGGTGATATTGTTTTAGATAAACCTTTATATGAACTTGGAATTACAGGGATTTTTACCAAGAATTTAGATATTGCAATGCTAAATGGCGATATTGATATTGCTGTGCATTCTTTAAAAGATGTACCAACTGTTTTACCAGAAGGTATTATTCAAGGCGCAGTTTTAAAGCGTGCAAATTATACTGACTTACTAGTTTTAAAAGATACTGAAGAATTTTTCGGACAACCAGGAGGTGTAATTGCTACTGGTAGTTTGCGTAGAAAAGCAATGTGGCTGAACCGTTATCCAACACATAAAGTAGTTGATTTAAGGGGAAATGTAAATACACGTCTGCAAAAATTAGAAGATAATGATTGGAATGGAGCTGTATTTGCAGCAGCGGGTTTAGAAAGATTAGGATTAAGAAATAAAGGAGCAATTCCATTAACTTGGATGATTCCTGCTCCAGCTCAAGGAGCAATTATGGTGGCTTGCTTAGAAAAAGATCAATTTGCAATTGATGCTTGTGAGCAGTTAAATCATTATGAAACACAAGTTTGTGTTGGAATTGAAAGAGAGTTTTTGAATCAATTAGAAGGAGGTTGTACAGCTCCAATTGGTGCTCTAGCTTATGTTGATGAAAAAACTGAGGAAATCAACTTTAAAGGAGTTTTACTAAAAAAAGACGGTTCAAAGAAAATTACAGTAACCAAAACTGCTAAAATGGGACGTCATCGTTTTTTAGCAAAAGATTGTGCAGATTATGTAATTAATAGAGGAGGAAAAGAGATGATGTTGGCAGATATGGAAGGTGAATCTCCTGTGAGTCAAAAAGTATATTCTACTAAAAAATTATCTGAAGCTCAAAAAAAAGTATTACCAAATAGCATTGGTATAGAAGATAGCGATTTTATTAAAATTAGATTTAATAGAATTCCACCAAAGGTGATGAAAAACGAGTTAGAAAACGTAATCATTACTAGTCAAAATGGAGTAGAAGCTATTTTAAATTCTTTTACCAAGGATGAATTGAACTTCAAGAATATTTATTGTGTTGGTAGAAGAACAAAAAAACTAATTGAAAACAGAATTGGTAAAGTAACTCACGTTGCAAAAAACGCAAAGAAATTAGCTGAATATTTATCTAAAGAATTAGAAAATAAAGAAGTAACCTATTTTTGTAGTGATGTACGCTTAGATATCTTACCTGCTTATTTGCAAACACACGAAATTATAGTAAACGAAGTAGAGGCTTATAAAACTATGTTAAGTCCTGATAAAATTGATGATTCAGTTTCAGGAGTTTTGTTTTATAGTCCATCTGGTATTGAGAGTTATTTAAAAGAAAATAATACTGAAAAAATTGCTTTTTGTATTGGTGAAACCACTGCAAAAGAAGCAAGAAAACATTTTGATAACGTACAAGTTGCCAATTTGCCAAGTGTAGATTCAGTTTTAGAATTGGTAATGAATCATTTTAATTCATAAGAAAATGTTCAGAACAAGAAGATTAAGAAAATCAGAAGGAATTAGAAGATTGGTTAGAGAAACCAAATTATCTGTAGATGATTTTATTTATCCTCTTTTTATTGAAGAAGGAGAAAATATCAAAACAGAAATTGTTTCTATGCCTGGGATTCATCGTTTTTCTTTGGATAGGATTTCTGAAGAATTAGAGGAAGTTGTAACGTTAAATATTCCTGCTGTTTTATTATTCGGTATTCCTTCAGACAAAGATGAAGAAGGCACAGAAACTTGGAATGATAACGGAATTATGCAACAAGCAATTCGTTTTATCAAAAAGAATTATCCAAGTTTATATGTGATTACAGATGTTTGTTTTTGCGAATATACTTCTCACGGACATTGTGGAATTATTCACGAGAATGATGTAGATAATGATGCAACATTAGTAAATATTGCAAAACAAGTAATTTCGCATGCAAAAGCAGGAGTAGATATGGTGGCTCCATCAGGAATGATGGATGGAACCATAGATATGATTCGTCAATCTTTAGACAATACAGGTTTTGTAAACTTGCCAATTATGGCGTATTCTGTAAAATATGCCTCTGCTTTTTATGGTCCATTTAGAGATGCAGCAGATTCTGCACCTACTTTTGGAGATAGAAGAACCTATCAAATGGATCCTTCAAATAGAGATGAAGGAATGCGTGAAGCCACTTTTGACGACCAAGAAGGCGCAGACATTTTAATGGTAAAACCAGCATTGTCGTATTTAGATATCATTAGAGATTTAAAAAATAATTTTGACAGACCAATTGCATGTTATAATGTTAGTGGAGAATATGCAATGGTAAAAGCAGCAGCTGAAAAAGGTTGGATTGATGGAGAAAGAGTGATGATGGAAAGTTTATTATCCATGAAAAGAGCAGGAGCAGATATTATTATCACTTATTTTGCTAAGGAAGCTGCTAAAATTTTAAACAAATAGATTTAGCGTTTTGCTGTCAGCAATTGCTAATAGCTAAAAGCTAATTACTAAAAGCTATAAAATGAAATTCAAAAAATCACAAAAATTATATAATAAAGGTTTAGTAAATCTAGTAGGAGCAGTAAATTCTCCTGTAAGAGCATTTTCTTCTGTGGGTGGAAATCCATTGTTTATTAAAAAAGCAAAAGGAAGTACAATAACAGATGTAGATGGAAATGAGTATGTAGATTTGGTATTGTCTTATGGACCAATGATTTTAGGTCATCGTCATAAAAAAGTAGAAAAAGCTGCTAAAAAAGCATTAAAAAATGGCTATTCTTTTGGAGCATCTACAGAAAACGAAATCAAATTAGCAAAAATCGTTTGTGATGCTTTTCCAGGTATGGATAAAGTCCGTTTTGTAAACTCAGGTACAGAAGCTGTTTTAAGTGGAATTCGTTTGGCAAGAGCCTTTACAGGTAAAGATAAAATTATTAAATTTTCGGGTTGTTATCACGGACATCAAGATGCCTTATTAGTAGCTGCAGGTTCTGGATTAGCAACTTTAAGTTTACCAGGATCAAAAGGTGTACCTGAAGGTGCAGTAAAAAACACTTTAATCGCAGAATACAATAATTTAGAAAGTGTAAAAGCACATTTTGAGAAATTCGATGATATTGCAGGAGTAATTATTGAACCTGTAGGTGGAAATATGGGAGTTGTAATTCCGCAAAACGATTTTTTAAAAGACTTAAAAGAGTTAGCTCACAAAAACGGAGCGGTTTTAATTGCAGATGAAGTAATGACAGGTTTCCGTTCTAAATTTGGAGGAGCGCAAGAAGTGTTAGGTGTTGAGGCAGATATTACTTGTTTAGGTAAGGTTATTGGTGGAGGTTTTCCAGTAGGAGCTTATGGAGCAAGAAATGAAATTATGGAAAATGTGGCGCCTCTTGGAGGAATGTATCAAGCAGGAACTTTAAGTGGAAACCCAATTGCAATGGCAGGAGGGATATCAACATTAACCGAGTTGAAAAAGCAAAATCCTTATGATAAGTTTGAAGAAATAGGGTCAATTATAGAAGTAATTTTATTAGAAACAGCAAAAAAATACAATATAGATTTATCGGTAAATAGATTTGGTTCTATGCTGAATCCATTTTTTACCAAAACCAAAGTCACTAATTTTGAAGAAGCACAAACTTCTGATACAGAAAAATTTGCAGTGTTCTTTTGGGAAATGATTAAAAACGGAGTTTTCTTACCTCCATCACAATTTGAAGCTTGGTTTTTGTCATCGGCTTTAAAAGATAAGGATATTAAAAAAATAGCAGACGCAACTGACAAAGCGATGCAAAAGGTAGCTGATAGCTTTTAGCCTTTTGCTATTAGAGAAGAAATAATGAGAAATTTTAGAAATTTATTGATTTGGAAACAGGGAATTTTACTTGTTAAAGAAATTTATAAAATAGCTCAAAAATTACCTTCTGACGAGAAATTTGGGTTAATAAGTCAAATCACTAGAGCAGCTGTTTCTATTCCATCAAATATTGCAGAGGGCTCAAGTAGAAATAGTGAAATTGAATTTAAAAGGTTTTTAGAAGTTGCAATGGGTTCTCTATTTGAGGTGGAAACTCAACTTATAATAATTCAAGAATTAGAATTAATTAAATCAGAAGAATTAGAAATCATTTTTGAACTTATAGCAAAAGAGGGAAAGATGATTAACGGATTAATAAATACGATAAAGAATAGCTAAAAGCCAAAGCCAAAAGCTAAAAGCCGATAGCCAAAAGCTATATAATGATAAAAAACGATTTATTTTTAAGAGCATTAAAAGGAGAAACAGTAGACAGACCACCAGTTTGGATGATGCGTCAAGCAGGACGTTATTTGCCAGAATTTATGGAAATCAAACATAAATACGATTTCTTTACACGTTGTCAAACTCCAGAATTAGCTTCAGAAATTACAGTACAACCTATCAGAAGATATGGAATGGATGCCGCCATTTTATTTTCTGATATTTTGGTAATTCCGCAAGCAATGAATATTGAAGTGGAAATGAAACCAAATTTTGGTCCATATTTACCAAATCCAATTCGTTCTCAAAAGGATTTAGACTCAGTAATTATTCCTGATATTCAAGATTCTTTAGGCTATGTAATGGACGCCATAAAAGCTACTAAAGAAAAACTAAATGATGAAATTCCGTTAATAGGTTTTGCAGGTTCACCTTGGACAATCTTATGCTATTGTGTACAAGGTCAAGGCTCTAAAAACTTTGATAAAGCCAAAGAATTGTGTTTTACAAATCCGGTTATAGCACATAGTTTATTGCAAAAAATTACAGACACTACTATTGCCTATTTAAAAGCAAAAGTTGAGGCTGGGGTAAATGCAGTTCAGGTTTTCGATTCTTGGGGAGGTATGTTGTCTCCAACAGATTATCAAGAATTTTCTTGGCAATACATTCAGCAAATTATTGATGCATTAAAAGATGAAACTCCAGTAATTGCATTCGGAAAAGGATGTTGGTTTGCACTTGGCGATATGGCAAAATCAGGAGCTTCTGCTTTAGGTGTAGATTGGACGTGTTCAGCAAGAAATGCACGTTATTTATCAGGAGGAAGAATTACGTTGCAAGGTAATTTCGATCCTTCACGTTTGTTATCTCCACCATCAGAAATTAAAAAAATGGTGCATCAAATGATTAACGATTTCGGAAAAGATAGATATATTGTAAATTTAGGTCACGGAATTTTACCAAACATTCCACTAGACAATGCAAAGGCATTTGTAGATGCTGTAAAAGAATATAAAAGTTAATCTCACTTCGAGTGATTTTGGTAACAAAATAATATCGAGAAGTTGGGCGTTCCCTAAAGGTCGTGCTTTCGCAAGTCGCTCTTTTCAAGGAGCTCCAACAAATGCTCAATCACTAACGCAAGCCAACGTAAATGATTAAAGACATACTTTCAGGAATTCAAGCATACGCAGGTGCTTTTGGTTTAATATCTAAACTAAAGCTCTGGAAATACTTTGCGATTCCAATGATAATTAGTGTGCTAACAGCAACTATTATTGGTTTTACAGCGTATGGATTGTCAGATAATATAGGTGTCTTTCTCGCAAAAATTTGGATTTGGGATTGGGGTAAAGAAACTGTAACTACAATTACTTCTTTTGTTGGAGGTTTGGTGGTTTTAATTATAGGCTTAATCCTTTATAAACACATTATTTTAGCGTTGTCTGCACCTTTTATGAGTCCTGTTTCCGAGAAAATAGAAGTACATATTAATGGAAATTTGCAGCATACGCATAGAAAAACATCTTTTCAAGAACAATTGGTTAGAGGAATTCGAATTAGTATTCGAAATTTGAGTAAAGAATTATTGGTAACCATTCCTATTTTATTGCTAAAGTTTATTCCGTTAGTAAATATATTTTCTACCATTTTATTGTTTGTAGTGCAGTCTTATTATGCTGGTTTTGGAAATATGGATTATACTTTAGAACGTCATTTAAAATACAAAGAAAGTATCGATTTTGTAGGTAGAAATAAAGGTTTTTCTATCGGAAACGGAATTGTTTTTATGTTGTGTTTATTAGTTCCTGTTATCGGAATTATTGTAGTTTTACCACTTTCTGTAACAGCTGCATCAGTTAAAACGGTAGTGCTTTTAAATCAGCAAAAAGAAGCTTAATGATTGCAAATTTAGGAACACACGAATTACATTTACTTCAAGAAAAAGACTTTTGGAAGATCTGTAATTTTATGGTTGCTAACCAAGATCGATTTAAAACCTATTTTCCATCCACTTTAGCACAAAATCTAACTCCAGATTTGTCTACAAGATTTGTCAAAGAAAAGACGAGAAATATTCTAGAGAAAGAAGAATTTGTTTTTGTTCTAAAAAATACTGAAGACAGAACCATAGATGGTATTTTTTATATAAAAGAAATTGATTGGAAAAAAATGCAAGGAGAATTGGCTTACGCAATTGGTTATCAAATAGAAGGAAAAGGTTTTACAACAAAAGTGGTAAAAGCATTGACCAAATATTCTTTTGAAGTTTTAAAACTCAAAACACTCCAGATTATTACAAATAAAACGAATATTAGTAGTGTTAAAGTTGCTGAAAATTGTAATTTTAATTGGATTAAAACATTACATAAATCATTCACTCCTCCAGGTTCTGAGTCCTTAGATATGGAGCTTTACGAAATTTACAATGAAAGATAAATTTTACAATTACATAGAAAATCTTCAAGATACAATTACTTCAACACTAGAAAAAGTAGATGGTGAGGCAAAATTTCAAGAAGATATTTGGAAAAGAGCAGAAGGTGGAGGAGGTAGAACCAGAGTTATTGAAAATGGTAAAGTTTTTGAAAAAGGAGGCGTAAATATTTCTGCTGTTCACGGAGAATTACCAGAAGTTTTAAGAAATCAATTTAAAGTTAAAGAAGGTAATTTTTTTGCTTGTGGATTGAGTTTAGTTTTGCATCCAAAGAATCCATTAGTGCCTACTGTGCACGCAAATTGGCGTTATTTTGAAATGTATGATGATGCAGGAAATATTGTTACCCAATGGTTTGGTGGTGGTCAAGATTTAACGCCTTATTATTTGTTTGATGAGGATGCAATTCATTTTCATTCGGTTTGCAAATCTGCTTGTGACAAACATCATTCTGAATTTTATCCAAAATTTAAAGAAACCTGTGATAACTATTTTTGGAACGCTCACAGAAATGAAGCACGAGGAATTGGAGGTTTATTTTTCGATTATCTAAAAGAAACTGATGAGTTCTCAATGGAAGATAGATTCAATTTTGTAACTGAAGTTGGTAATAGTTTTTTAGAAAGTTATGTGCCTATTGTTGAAAAAAGAAAAGAAATTGAATTCACAAAAGAAAACAAAGATTGGCAAGAAGTAAGAAGAGGGCGTTATGTAGAATTCAATTTAGTGCATGATAGAGGAACTCTTTTTGGTTTAAAAACCAATGGAAGAATAGAAAGTATTTTAATGAGTTTACCACCCATTGTACAATGGAAATATAATCATTCTCCAACAGAAAATTCTGAAGAAGAAAGATTGCTTAAAGTTTTAGCGCATCCTAAAGATTGGGTTTAAAGGGTGTTTAAGTAACTATTTAAATCTTGTTCTTTATGTAAACCTAATTTTTTCTTTAATCTATATTTTGATTTTAGTACACTCTCCGGTAGCACATTAAACATTGAAGCTATTTCTTTTGTAGATAAATTCATTCTTAAAAAAGAAGCTAATCGAATTTCTTTTTCAGTAATATTTTTAGCCAATGACTTAATTTTTTCATCAAAATTATTATGAACTTCAGAAAAATAAGATTTGAAAACTTCCCAATCTTTATCCTCAGCACTTTCTTTTTTAAGCAGTAAAACTAATCGTCTAAACTCTACTTTAAATAATTCTGGAGATTTTTTTATTCTTTCTAAATTTTCTTTTAATTCTTGGATAAATGTGTTTTTCTGAACTAAGTGTAATGTTTGACTTGTTAGTTCTTTTTTCTTAAATTCTAACTTCTGTTTTAAAATTGCTTCTTGCTTTTCTTGTTCAATCTTATTTTTTTTAATTCGTTGCTTAAATCCAAAATAAATTAATCCTGAAATAGCTAAAAAAGAAAACATTCCAATTCCAAATAGCGTTTTTGTTAGCTTATCATTTTTGGCTTGTGCATTTAAAGTCTTTATTTCTTCTTCTTTTAACGCAATTTCATTTTCTTTTTTTGAGGTTTCATAGATTATTTGCAATTCTTCAATTTCTCTTGATCTAGAATTAAAGTCTATTTTTCTTGATGTTTCAGTAATTAATTTTTGATACTTAAGTTCCTCTCTTAAATTACCAAGTTTTTTATAAATATTTGCATATAAATTATAAGATATTAACTGCATAACAGAACCTTGGGTGTTATTATATTTAGATGTAAACTCTTTAGCATGTTTTAAAGCTTCTTTTGGATTATTTAATTCTATATAAGAATCTCCAATTCTAATTAAGTTTTCAGCAATACTTTTAGGATTGTTAAATAATCTAGAAATCTCTAAACTCTTATTTAAATTTTTTATAGCTACTTTATATTGTTTTTTATGGTAATTTACGAGACCTTTAGTTTTATAAGCAATCATAAGCATATATTGGTCTTTCAGTTTTTCTAATTCAGGAATTGCTTCATTTAAAAGTAGTTGAGATTTATTAAAATTATATACATTATTCTCATACATAGAAGCTAACAATACCATTTCTTGATATTGACTTCTTTTAAAACCTTTTTCTTTTGATTTTTTAATTACTTTCTTATAAATTTTTTCAGCATTAATTGTGTCTTTCATTAAAGAATAACATTGAGCAAGACTTCCAAAACCTTTGTTTATGTAAAATTCATCGTTTATATCCTCAGCAATTTCTATAGATTTCATTAAGTTTTTTCTTGCTAACTTATAGTAACCTTGCATAAACCATAAACGAAATTTATTTGAATATACTTTGGTTAATCCTGAAGAGTCTTTGGCTTTAGTATAATTTACTAAAGCACTATCTAAATATTTTTTAGCTTTTTTATATTCAGATAAATCAGTTTTATCTACAGCAATATTTAAATATGCTGTTCCCATTTTGCTGTTGTTTTTTTGTTTTTTGAAATAGAATAGAGCCTTCTTGCTAAATTTTGTAGCTTCATTAAGCTTACTCATATAACCATATGATGTGCCTTTTTTCATATATCCATCAGCTAAGATATATTCGTTGTTTGTAGTTTTACCTAATTCTACCAATTTGTTTGCATATTCAAGCGATTTTGGTGTGTTAGAATTAACAAACTCTTTCCAAATTTTTAGAAGGATATCTGCTTTTAAAGAATCATTTTTTTCTGTTAATAAAGCATTATTTAAACTATCTACTCTCTTCTTATTTTGACTATAAGAAAGTAGACTTACACAAAATAAAAATGTTAAAAGTAGTCTGTTTTTTTTCATCTCGGAAGTTTTTATACAACTACTAATGTAATGAATATTATATAATTCCTGAGTTACGGATTATCAACTGTCTATAATTATTAATTAGGATTAAAATTGCATTAATCAGTATAATTCACTAAAAATCAATTATTTAAGTTAAGTTAATTTTGATTTTAAATATGGTTTTTGTCCATGTGAAACTTTGTATGTCCATACTTTGTCCATGCTAAAAGTTAGATTTTATTTCATTTCTTACCTAGTTTTGAACTGTCGAAAATATCGATAAACAAATTTTGTGGTGTCTTATTTTGGATAAGGCTGCAGACTTACCAATTTAAGATCACTACAAGAATTAAAACCACAAAATAATATCATTATGAAAACATCAAAGTTTGCAATCGTCATTCTAGTTATGATAATTATTGTTGCATGCAGTAATAATGACATTTCTCTAGAATCAAAACCAGAATCATTTAAGATAAAAGCAGATTCAATAACGGTACGTGAATTTCCTGCTTCAGAAGGTAATGCTTTAGAGCTTTATGGACGAATCAGTTCAACTATTACTGTTGATGATAAAAGCGAAGAGTTCATTTTATGGGAGAGAAACCGCGATTTTTTTGATTCTGTTGGTACAGAAGCATTCTTGATTAACTCTGAAGGTTCTGAGTATAGGATTACCCTTACAGAAGAAGAAGTGCAGAATGATGCCAAGTTAGGCTTTTATGTGCAATTGTACGATAAAGATCCTGATGGTAATAACGATGATTTTTTGGGTAATAAATCAGGTTTTATTTCAGTACAACAGTTTATTGAATTTACCGAAACTAGAAACCCATGGCCAATAGGATATGGACTCACTGAATTTGATGGTATATATATTCTTGTGTGGTTTTCTGTTGAGCATATCAAAGAATAATTAAATCAATCATTATGAAAGTATTACGTATTAAATTAAGAACATCGCTACTAAAATATCTACTGTTAAGTTTGGCTATTTTACTATCTAGTTGTATGGTTTTACCAAATATTGAAAAAGGTATACAAAAAAAGAAAAAGTTAAAAAAAATAGACGCTGCATTCACACACTCAAATGGGGCTATTTATTTTTTCTCTGGTGTAAATTATATTAAATGGGAACCAGGAAAAGGAGTTGTAAAAACTAAAGATAATAGAACTAAAAGAGTAACTGCTAAAGATGGTTGGAAAATGGTTTATTGGCCATTTAATGTGAGCTTAAATGCAGCTATAAATTACAAGAAAAAAGCTTATTTTATCAATGGAAATCAATTTATAGAATATAAATCTAGTAGTAAGAGTATTAAGCAATATAAATTGGGTAAATCAAAATTTTTAAGAGGATTAGATTATAATTTTAGTAAAGGAATAGATGCAATAATTCAGCATCCAAAAAGTAAGCTCTTTTATGCTTTTAAAGGAAATCAATATTATTGTTTTAAAGATAATGGAATTTTACCTCCAGTAAAATTTGATAGCGGTATTATTGGGGTTAATGCTTGGAAATCTTTGCCTAAATTTTTTAGAACTAATATTGATGCAGCTTTAGTGCATCCCAAAAGTAAAAACATTTATTTTTTTAAAGGTGATAAATATACAGTTTGGAAACCAGGTAAAGGTGTTGTTAATCCAGCCATTAGAAAAAGAAATATAGATGGATGGAGAGGAGTAGTTTTTTAAATCTATTAAGATTGTCCCTCAACTTTTCTCAAAAGAATAAATTATCTGCTCGATAATTTATTCTTTTTTAATTTAAATGCTATTTTAAAGTAATAGTAAAATAGGCTGTTTTTTTTAGGTTTGTCATTACAATATGAATGGAGCTAAAAACTTTATGTCTTAGAATACTCAGAGGATTTTAAATAATCAAAAAAGAGTTATAGCAATACTCAAAAACCAAACTAATTTGATAGTGTTGTTATTTTTTCAATTTCTTTTTTTGAAGAAAAATTAATTATTTTTTTATTTGATTACTTTTTAAATTGTTAATAACCTAAGAAGTATGTAATTTTTGAGTTTAAATTTTCAAATCAATTTATTGTTGTTTTGTCATGTTAATTTGAATTTTCTAATCTAAAAACTGTGCAACAAGTTAAAGGTCTAAAAATTATTTTTATTGTTTAAATACTTGTTTTATAGTGTTTTGTAAGGATGTGTTCTTTACTTGGATTTACTTTATAATAAATTTAGAAAATCAAATCACTATTATTTCTAATTTGTTCAGATTTAGATTATTTTGATTTTAGTTATTAACAAGTTTTCATGAATCTTATTAATAATTGTTAATAAGTATGATGTATAGTGTAATCTGACACATCAAAAATTAATAACTTAGAAGGTAGTAAAGTTTTATTTATTATAACTGGTTAAAAATGAAAAATTTACCAACCATACTTTTAATACTTTTAAGTTTAGCATTTGCAGCTCAAACTAACAAAACAGCAAATAATTATAAGTTGCATCAAGATTTTGGAAAACTAATCCAAGATATTTCAGATCACTATATTTATTTAGAAAATAAAAAAACAGATTTTGATTGTGTAAAAGATAATTACTCTAAAATAATTTCTAAGGTTAAATCAGATCAAGAAAAAATTTTGTTTTTTGAGTATTTGTTGAGTGAATTTTATGACAATAATCTTGCTCTTGATGCGAAAACTAAATATTCTTTTCGCTTACAATCTCCACTTTATGTATCGTTTAAAAATAATAAATTTTTTATCACAAATATTTGGTTCTCTCAATTAGAAAGTTTTGGTAAAAATATTTTAGGTGCTGAGGTTTTAAATTTTAATAGTAAAGAGTTTCATAAAGTTGTCGATAAGTTTCCAGTACAATGTGTCGATAAAAACATTCCAGAAGTTAGAGAATGGATTGCTAATAAAATCATATCAGGAAGAAATATAGAACAAAGAATTTTAACCTTAGAGTTAACCGACGGAAGAAAAATAAGTTTAAATATAGATAAAATTAAGATCAGAGAAGATAAAAAACTTTTCTCAGTTCGTAAAAAAAATGGAATAGCAGTTATTAGATTCAATAATTCTTTGGGGGATATTAATTTGATAAAACGTTTCGACAATCAACTAAATTCACTTATGGGTACAAAAGGTTTAATTATAGATTTAAGAAACACTAAAGCTGGTTCAAATGATTATATAGCCAAAGCTATAATGAGTAGATTTATAGCAAAAGATTTGCCTTATCAAAAATATGTTTCTAAAGAAAAGTATGCTAATACTCCAGAAATCACAAAAAGCGGGTTAGAATTTGTGAGCCCAAGAGGTCTACAGTACAAAAAACCAATTGTTGTTTTAGTTGGTAAATGGACAGGTAGTGTTGGTGAGAGTTTAGCTGTTGGTTTAGATGGAATGAACAGAGCAAGAATTGTGGGTACGGAAATGAAAAGATTTATAGGGTCTACAACAGATTATTCCTTTAAAAATAAAAACTATGGTTATCAAATTACTACAAATAAATTGTACCATATTAATGGTATAAAAAGAGAAAATTTTATCCCAGAATTTAACATTACACAAGAAAGTATTTTAAATGATGATGTTTTAGAAAAAGCTTACAGTCTATTTGAATTCATAAATAGAGACAATTTTGTTACTGGACTTAAAACTAAAAATAATATCGTTTCTAAAGTAGATAAATAGAAAAATACGATTTTTTATAAGTTAACGCAAGGTTAATGATGTCGTTTTTTTATTCTTCGGTTAATCATTTCCTTATTTTTGAAGATGCATAAAAAAATTAGACTTCTAATTACTGTATCAATTTTAGGTTTATTGGCTTTGTCTTTAATTCAAGGCTATCTTATTAATAATACCTACAAATTAAAAAAAAGCAGCTTTTATTTCTGAAACTCGAAAATCCATTTCTAGAATGGATGATTTGTCTCCGAGTTTAGATACAATAAACGATTTATGGCAAGAGAAGTTTTTGAGTTTAGTAGCAGATTATTTTTCAGGTCAAATTACTAAAGAGAAAATTTTATCAAATATTAAAGAATATAATAATTCTATAAATGATTTGTATATAGAAACATATCAGAAAGAACTAAAAAAGAAAGAAATAGGCTACGATTTAAAATTTAATAAAATTGTAAATACAATTATAATATCAGATAGCATTGGTAATGCTAGAGATACAATATTCAACTCTAAACCTAAAAAAGGATTTCATTTAATAGGAGATAAATTTACCATAGAAAATGGACACAAAGTAAGCAGTTCTTTATGGCTCACAGATCATACTTTTAAGAGAATAATAAATGATGAATCAAAATCATTTACATATAATCTTCAGTTTGAAACAGAAGATAGAATGAATATTGATGGATGGGAAAGAATAGTTTTAAGAAGAATGGCTAGTTTATTAATTATTTCTATTTCTATTTTTCTACTAGTTTTTGGATTATTGTTTTATGCAATTAAAAGTTTTATCACTCAAAAGAAAATTGCAGACATTAAAACTGATTTTGTAAACAACATTACACACGAACTAAAAACACCCTTATCTACACTATCTTTAGCAACCAAGATGTTAAAATCGGATAAGAATATTTCTGTATCAGAAAACTCAAAGAATATTGTAAATACTATTGAAAGACAAAATGTTAGGTTGCAAAAATTGATAGACCAAGTGTTGAATAACTCATTGGGATATCAAGAAATAAAACTTAATAAAGAAACAGTAAATTCAAAAGAGTATTTAGATACTATTATTAATGATTTTCAGATTTCTTTAGAGTCCAAAAGTATTCAAATAGATAAAAATATTCAAATAAAGCAAAATATAAATATTGATAAATTTTACTTTACAACTGCAATTCTAAATATATTGGAAAATTCTGTAAAATATGGAAAAGAGAATTTAAAAATCATTATTAAAGCTAATTATGGAAAAGATTTTGAAGTTTCAATTTCTGATAATGGAATAGGAATTCCTAAAAAAGAATTAAAGTTTTTATTCGATAAGTTTTATAGAGTAGGGAATAAAGAAATACATAATGTAAAAGGTCTAGGTTTAGGTTTATATTATACAAATCAAATTGTAAGAGCACATCATGGAACAATAGAAGTTATTAGTGAATTAAACAAAGGAACTACCTTTACCATAAAGATACCTTTGCAATGATAATAGAAACTAAACACATATTATTGGCAGAAGATGATGCCGATTTTGGAAGCATTTTAAAACAATATTTAGAAATGTCTGGTTTTTCTGTAGAATGGGCAAAAAATGGAGTAGAAGCATTAACTCTATTTAACAAAGGAAATTTTAATATTTGTGTTTTAGATGTGATGATGCCAAAATTGGATGGATTTTCTGTTGCAGAACAAATTATAGAAATCAATCCAGAGATTCCTTTTGTTTTTTTAACGGCTAGAAAAATGAAAGAAGACAAACTCAAAGGGTTAAAATTAGGTGCAGATGATTATGTCGTAAAACCATTTGAAGCTGATGAATTGGTGTTAAGACTCAATAATATTTTAAAAAGAACTCAAAAAGTACAAACATCGTTTTCTTCTGAAGAAATTATTGCTATTGGAAACTATAAGTTCAATACAAAAAGACTAGAACTGCATTTAAATGATAAAATTCAAAGGGTAACTGAAAAAGAAAGTGTTTTAATTCAGTTTTTAGTTCAACATAAAAATCAATTGTTAAAAAGAGAAGAAATTTTAAAATCAGTTTGGAAAAATGACGATTTTTTCTCTGGCAGGAGTATGGATGTTTTTATAAGTAGATTGCGAAAATATTTTAAAGAAGACGCATCAATTTCTATTGAAAGTATTCGTGGAATAGGTCTAGAGTTTAAAATACGTTAATATTTTTTTTATTAACGTTAATGATGAGTTAACGGGTTGTAAATCTTAGTTTTAAGAAAAAATCAATTTTACATTTGTGTCATAATAATTTAAAAACCATATTATGAAAACAATAATTCTTACAGCAGTATTGGCTTTATTTTTAGGAAACAATTTCTACGCTCAAACAACCCCAACACCTCCCAAAACTCCCAAAACCTCAAAAGGAATATCTTATTCAATTACTTTTGATACAGATGATGCAGAAGACAATTCTTCTGTATCAATAAAAAGAAATGATGATATTTATAAATTTTCTGCAAGATTTCATGAAAGTAAAACAGGCAATATAAAAAAACTACTTGTAGATAAGTTGGGAAAATCTAATTTAAAAATAGTTGGAAATACCTACAGGTGGATAAAGACAGAAAATGGAGAAAAATTGTATGATTGTAAATTAACCGATACAACTTTAAAAATATATGTAGATAAAGAATACGCGAATTCTAAAGTGGTAGATATGCTAGATGAATTTGGTACTGTTTTAAAAGATGTCATTTCTGGAACAGATTCTAAAAAAGAAGCTAAAGAAATAGCTGAAAGAGATTTAAAAAGAGCTGAAAGAGAATTGGCTAGAGCTAAGAGAAAGTTAGAAAAAATTAAAAGAAAAATGAAAAACTTAAATTAATCACTTTTAAATTATGTTCATTTTAAAACCAAAAAAATGTATTTTTAATAGTTAAAATACATTTTTTTGGTTTTTTATTTACGAATAATATAAAATTAACTTTTATTTAAATTGATTTTTCAATACGAAAATTGATAAAAAATAAACCATTTTTAGTATTTTTGCAATCTGAAAAATCAGATAGAAATGGCAAGATTTGAATTAAAGTTACCTAAAATGGGAGAAAGTGTTGCTGAAGCAACTATAACTTCTTGGTTGAAAGAAGTTGGAGAAACCATTGAAATTGATGAAGCTGTTGTAGAAATTGCTACTGATAAGGTAGACTCTGAAGTACCATCTGAAGTAGAAGGTACTTTAGTTGAAATATTATTTCAAAAAGACGATGTTGTTGGAGTCGGAGAAACCATTGCTGTGATAGAAACTGAAGGTGAAGAATTAATAGATGTCACTGAAACAGAACAAGTTCAAGTTCCAAACGAAGTTGTAGAAATTGAAAAAACTATAGAAAAAGCATCAGAAGTAGCTGCTATACCAATTACTAAAACTTCAGGCTCTGGTAAATTTTATTCTCCTTTAGTAAGAAACATAGCACAAACTGAAGGTGTTTCTATGGAAGAATTAGAGAGTGTTTCAGGTTCAGGTAAAGAAGGTAGAGTAACCAAAGAAGATATTCTTGCTTATATAGATAATAGAGGTAAAATTTCTGAAAAAGAAACCACTTTACTTAAAGTTGAAGCACCAAAACCAATTGAAAAAATTGTAGCTAAAGCTGCCCCAGTTTCTGTGAATGGTGGAGACGAAATTATAGAAATGAGTAGAATGGGGAAACTTATAGCAAAACACATGGTAGATTCTGTTCAGACCTCTGCTCATGTACAATCTTTTATTGAAATTGATGTTACTAATATTGTAAAATGGCGCAACAGGGTAAAAGATGCTTTTATGAAAAGAGAAGGAGAGAAGCTGACATTTACCCCGATTTTTATGCAGGCTATTGCAACCACTATAAAAAAATATCCACTAATTAATATTGCTGTTGATGGTGATTCAATCATTAAAAAGAAAAATATCAATTTAGGAATGGCAGCAGCCTTACCAGATGGAAATTTGATTGTACCCGTTATAAAAAACGCAGATCAACTCAATTTAGTAGGTATGACATCTGCTGTAAATGATTTGGCAAATAGAGCAAGAAATAACCAACTGAAACCAGATGAAATTCAAGATGGTACTTATACTGTAACGAATGTTGGAAGTTTTGGATCTGTTATGGGAACTCCAATCATAAACCAACCACAAGTTGCTATTTTAGCTTTAGGAGCTATTCGTAAAGTTCCTGCTGTAATCGAAACCTCTGAAGGTGATTTTATAGGTGTAAGGCAAAAAATGTTTGTATCTCATTCTTACGATCATAGAGTGGTTAATGGTGCTTTAGGCGGAATGTTTATTAAGACACTAAAAGAAATTCTAGAGGCTTGGGATGTGAATCAAGAATTTTAAAAATATAGATTTTACATAATAAAATAAAAACGCTTGAATTTTCAAGCGTTTTTTGTTTTTGAAATAATATCTTCGTTAAATAAATTTTTTAAAAAAATATAAATGAAAAAACACCTATTTTTATTCTTTATAGCGTTAAGTTTTGTAGTTCAGAGTCAAGAATCGGTACTATTACGATTTAATTACAATACAGGTGAAAAATACCTTTTAGATATGAAAATATCTCAAAAAATGGGAACTGTTATGACTAACGATATGGCTTTTGTAATGTCTCAAAAGATTACTGCTATAGATGATGATACATTTGATAGTGAGATGAAAATTGAAAAAATTGTTGTGAAAGTAATTCAATCGGGCACTGAAGTAAATTATGATTCTACAAAAAATGAAGCAGAGTTGGATGTAACTGGTAAAATGATGAAGTCTCAAATGGATCCTATGTTGAAAGCTGTGATAAAAGTTAAAAGCAGTACTTTGGGTAAAGAAATAGAGACAAAAGTAGAGCCAAATGTCTTGGGGTTAAATAATATGACAAATCAATCCAGTAACATTGTTTATCCAAAAGAAGCAGTCTCTATAGGGAGTAGTTGGAGTATGATAAAATCTGAAAAAGGTATGGAAATGAAATTTGTCTATACAGTTAGTTCAATAACATCTAAGTTAGTTCTTTTAGATATCACAGGTACTGTTGGAGGATTAGCAAAAGGGACAATTAAAGGTATTATGTATATTGATAAAAACTCTGGAGTAACACAGTATTCAACCATAGATATGGACATGTCAATTTCAGGACAACAGTTGTCAACAAGTCTTGTCGCTACAGTAAAAAAGCAATAGTTATTGTTTTGTAAACTAGTTTAAGTTGAATTTAATAATAATAATTTTTTTAAACCAGTGAAATTTACTTTCACAGGTTTTTTGTTTCTTATTCAGTTCATTTTATTTAATTTAACTTCCTAAAATAAACTAAAAAAAATGCTAAAAAAACACCTCTTTTTATTTTTCATATTAGTTATCTCAATTTCATTTGCTCAAGAAAAAAACAGTTTACTTTGGAAAATTTCTGGAAACGGATTAACAAAAGATTCTTACTTATACGGTACCATGCATGTGAGTCAAAAAATAGCTTTTCACTTAGATGATGTATTTTATAATGCTTTATTAAAAAGTGATTTTGTTGGTCTTGAATCAGATCCTTCTACTTGGTTAGATCATATGTTTAATTCTTCAGATGAAATGAACTTAATTAGGGGGTTTTTAAATAATAACTCGGATTTTTACAACTCACCATTCAAATTAAATGAACCAAAACAAAGAGAGATTATGTTCTATCTTTCTAGAGAAGATGTTCTTTTAAATGGTATTCTTTATCGTACAAATCAGATGATGCAAAATTTTCAAGAAGATACTTTTTTAGATATGTTTATTTATCAAACAGGAAAAAAGAACAAAAAGAAGATTTTTAGTTTAGAAAATTTTGAAGAATCCTCTCTTTTGGTAAAAAAAGCCACACTTTCTTCTAAGGCAAGAAAAAGTAAGCCAGATTCTTGGTTGCAAAAAAGAATGAAAGACGAAGGTTTTTTGAGTTTAATGAATAATGCTTACCGTGACAGAAAAGTAGCTCTTTTAGATTCTATTAATCAGGCAATGTATAGTAAAAGTTATATGAACAATATGTTATACATCAGAAATGAAAATATGGTGAATAGTATAGATTCAATTGTAAAAAAGGGTTCTTTGTTTTCAGCCATTGGAGCTGCTCATTTAGGGGGTAAAAAAGGTGTAATTGAAATGCTAAGAGAAAAAGGGTATACCGTTGAGGCATTAACTTCTGAGATTACAAGTAAAGCTGAAAAGGCTAAAAAAGAGATTGAAAATAAAACTATAGATGTTCGATTTAAAGAACAAACTGCAGATGACGGTTTTTTTACAGCGCTTTTACCAAACAAAATGTACGAATTAAATATTCTAAATAATACTTCTTATATAAGTCCAGATTTAACAAATGGAGCTTATGTTATTATTACAAGGATGAATACTTTTTCTAAAATTCATGGAGCAGAAATTAAAAATAAAAATTTTGATAAACTTTTATATGAATCGATTCCTGGAGAAATAATTTCCAAAAAAGACATTGTAAAACAAGGAATAAAAGGTTTAGATATTTTAAATAAAACTAAAACAGGTAATTTTCAGAGGTATCAAATATTTTTTACTCCCTTAGAAGTCTTAATTTTTAAAATGAATGGTAAAAATAATTATGTAAAAATTTTTGGAGATACCTTTTTTAATTCTATAAAATTTAATAATGTAACGAATTCATTTATAACTGTAAGTCCAAAGAATAAGAACTTTACTGTAAAAGTGCCTTCATTTCATAGTTTTATTAATAAATCTTATCAAGGTAATAGAACTATCCATGCTATAGATAAAGAAAATAATTATTATTTTTTAAGAGAAGTTACCTTAAACGATATTAGTTACATAGAAGAGGATACATTTGAATTGGAAAGAATTCAAGAGCGATTTTATAAAAATTTAGAGTTAGAATATAAAAAAGGTAACTTTGAAACAAGTAAAAAAAGAAGTTTTATAAGCAATACAAAACTTAAAAATGGAAGCAGTTTATTCTTAAAAACAATGACTAATGGAAGTCATTATTATCTTTTAGGATATATTTCTAACAAGAAAGATGTAACTTCTAAAGATGTTTTTTTTGATTCTTTCAAAATTTCAAATTTTCATTACAAAGAAGACTTTACAACTAAAATAGATACTTCATTATATTTTTCTGTAAAAACAATTGTTAAACCAAGCTTTAATCGATATGATTTTAATAAATTAAATGAAAACAAAAGTTATGAATCATTTACCAAATCAACAAATTATACGAATAATGCAAATGAGAAAATTTTCGTTAAACTTAATAAATTGCATGATTTAGCAAGTTTTGATAATGTAGATTCTCTCTGGAGTAAAAAAGGTTATTCCAATAACTTTTACAACATGAAAAGAGCTTTAAAGCAAAATACAAGATTGAATTTTAATTCTTTATACTTTAAAAATACTTTAGAAAAGAAGAATGTTAGAAAGGGACTTGATGCGAACGGAAATCATTTTTATTCTTACTATTTAAAAGATTCTCTTAGTAGTAAAGCTATAAAAGTAAAAAACATTTTAGTTCAAGGCGCTATTTACGAATTAAAAACACTAGTAGATACAGTTTATTCCGAGAGTAAATTTGTAAAAGAATTTTATAATTCTTTTAAACCTAAAGATACAATCTTAGGCAAACCACTATTTATTGATAAAACAAACCAGTTTTTTTTAGCTTTAAAAAACAAAGATAGTATTGTTTTAGATGGTTATGATGAGGTGAATTTTAAAAAGAAGCATACCAAAAAACTGATGAATGTTTTAAGGACCTATGAATTTCCTGAAAATCAACTGAAAATTAAAAAATACTTAATTAAAGAGTTAGGAAAGTTTAAAACCAAAAAAGTAGAACGTTTTTTAAATGATTTATATATAAAATCATTTCAAAATCCATCTAATCAAATTACGATTATTAACGCAATATTAAATACAAAATCAGAAAAATCTTATACAAGATTTTTAAAATTATTAGAATCTGATGTTCCTTTATCTTCTAATAAATATCAAATGAACCGAATGATTGAATCTGTTGGTGATTCATTGACAATTGCAAAAAATCTTTTTCCAGAGCTATTGAATTATACAACTATTGAGGAGTATAAAAAACCAATATATGAGTTACTAGTCGAATTGATTGATGAAAAATTGATAAATAGTTCAGATTATTTGTCTTATAAAAAACAACTATTAAATCAAGCTAAAATTGAGTTAAAGAGACAGCTGGGTAAAAAATCTAATGAAAATTCTTATGCTTCTAAGTCTGATGGAGATTTATTAAAACTATATGTAAAATTGTTATTTCCTTTTAGAAAAGATAAAAATGTAAAAACCTTTTTTAATAACGTAGAATTCATAAAAAATTCAGATGTAAAATCTACATTAATTATGCTTCAAATTGATGCTTCTGAAAAATATAATAAAGATATTTTTAGAGATTTAGTTTCTAATTTATCAAGTAGAGGTGTTTTGTATGAAAAGCTTCATAATATTAAAAAGACATCTATTTTTCCTGAAAAGTACAAAAACAAAGAAGAAATTTATAAAGCTCTTTTATTTAAAAGAAACCAAAAGAAAGAGCTTAAAGACAGTATTGTATTTCTAGAAAGCAGATTTTTTGAAGTTTCTAAAACCAAATTTGAAATCTATTTTTATAAATCTAAAATAAATAAGAATAGTACACAAAAGTATAATAAAGATTGGAAAATGAATTATATTATTTTTGAAGCAAAAGATGATGAAATTTCTATAAAACCAATTAATGATGTTAATAATAAAAATCTAGATACAACTAAACCCATAGAAGAAATTATTGATGATTTAGTAGAAGAAAATAAACTAAAAAATAGGAAAAGAGTTAATTTGAATTCTCGAGGTAGAAGAAATAGAATGTTTTAACAACGCTCTATTATTCTATAATTATCTTATTAAAACAAAAAGCTCGCAAATTTGCGAGCTTTTTTAATAATATATAATACGTAAACTAAGCTAACATGGTAACTGGGTTTTCAATAAACGTTTTTAATGTTTGTAGAAATGCAGCACCAACCGCACCATCTACAGTTCTGTGATCACAGGTTAATGTTAAGTTCATTGTATTTCCTACGACAATTTGTCCATTTTTAACCACTGGTTTTTCAACTATGGCACCTACAGAAAGTATAGCAGAATTTGGTTGGTTTATGATTGATGTAAAATTATTAATACCAAACATACCTAAGTTAGATACTGTAAATGTGCTACCCTGCATATCTGCAGGAGTAATTTTTTTATTTCTAGCTTTACCGGCTAAATCTCTAACACCAGCTCCAATTTGAGTTAAACTCAATTGATCTGTATGTTTTATAACAGGAACTAACAAACCATCATCTACAGCAACAGCAACACCAACGTGAATATGGCTATGGTAAACTGTAGTGGTTTCATTCCAAGATGTATTTACTTGCGGATGTTTTTGTAAAGCCATTGCACATGCTTTTACAACCATATCGTTAAAAGATACTTTCACATCAGGAATTGCATTAATTGTTTTTCTTGAAGCCATTGCATTACTCATATCAACCTCAATATTTAAACTGAAATCTGGAGCAGAGAATTTGGAATTACCTAAAGATTTTGCAATTGCTTTACGCATTTGAGAATTCTTAACTTCATCAGATTTTTCTTCACCGATAGCAGTAAATGTTGTTGCTTGAGCAGAAATATTTGAAGCAGCTTCTACAGGTTTAGTTGAAGGGGTATAGTTCTCAACATCTTTTTTGATGATTCTTCCATTTTCTCCTGAACCACTAACATTAGCTAAATTAATTCCTTTATCAGAAGCAATTTTTTTAGCTAAAGGAGATGCAAAAATACGACCACCATTACTATTTGAAGCTATAATAGGTTTAGCTTCCTCGGTTTTTTGGGTAGTTTTTTCTACTTTTATATCTGAAGATGTATCAGGTTTTTCAGTAGCAACTGCATTAGTGTTAGCACCACCATTGGCTACAATTGCAGAAACATCTGTTCCAGCAGGTCCAATAATTGTTAATAAACTATCTACAGGAGCTGTTTCTCCTTCTTGAACACCAATGTATAAAATAGTTCCTTCATAGAAACATTCGAATTCCATTGTAGCTTTATCTGTCTCGATTTCAGCAAGCATGTCGCCTTCTTCTACAACATCACCAACTTTCTTTAACCAAGTTGCAACGGTACCATCAGTCATGGTATCACTTAAACGAGGCATTGTAATAACATTAACTCCATCTGGAATAGCCACTGCTTGATTAGCAGAGTTTTCAGAAGGTGTTATTTCTTCTTTTGTAGGTTCTTCTTTAACTTCTTCTTTTGGAGTTTCAGCACTACCATTTATAATAGCAGAAATATCTTCACCTTCTTCTCCAATAACAGCTAGTAAAACATCAACTGGAGAGGTTTCTCCTTCTTGAATACCAATGTGTAAAAGAGTTCCTTCATAGAAAGACTCAAATTCCATAGTTGCTTTATCAGTTTCAATTTCAGCTAAAATATCACCTTCTTCTATTTTATCTCCAACTTTTACTAACCATTTTGCCACAACACCTTCTTCCATGGTGTCACTTAATCTCGGCATATTTATTATTGTAGCCATAATATCTTAACTTATAAAAGGATAATCTTCTTGTTCATAAACAACATCATATAATTGTTCTACTGGAGGGAATGGAGATTCTTCGGCGAATTTTTCACATTCTTTAACCAGAGCTTTAACTTCTTTATCTATAGCAGAGATTTCTTCATCAGTTGCATATTTTTTCTCTTTAATAACATCAAGAACTTGAGTTATTGGGTCGATTTTTTTGTATTCTTCGACTTCATCTTTTGTTCTGTAATGTTGAGCATCAGACATTGAGTGTCCTCTATATCTATAGGTTTTTAATTCTAAGAAAGTTGGTCCATCACCACGTCTTGCTCTTTGTATTGCTTCGTCAATTGCTTCAGCAACTTTAACAGGATTCATTCCGTCTACTGGTCCACAAGGCATTTCGTAACCTAAACCAAGTTTCCAAATATCAGGATGATTTGCAGTTCTATCTACAGAAGTTCCCATGGCATAACCATTGTTTTCACAAATAAAAATTACAGGTAATTTCCAAAGCATAGCTAAATTAAAAGCTTCATGTAAAGATCCTTGTCTAGCAGCACCATCACCAAAACATGTTAAGGTAACACCATCAGAACCACTATATTTGTCACCAAAAGCAATACCAGCTCCTAATGGAATTTGGCCTCCAACAATTCCATGACCACCATAAAAACCATGTTTTTTTGAGAAAATGTGCATAGACCCTCCCATTCCTTTAGATGTTCCAGTTACTTTCCCATACAATTCTGCCATAACACGTTTTGGATCTTCTCCCATACCAATTGGTTGCACGTGGTTTCTGTATGCTGTAATCATTTTATCTTTAGATAAATCCATTGCATGAATAGCTCCAGCTAAAATTGCTTCTTGGCCATTGTACAAATGCAAGAAACCTCTAACTTTTTGCTGAATGTACACAGAAGCTAATTTGTCTTCGAACTTACGCCAAAAAAGCATGTCTTTGTACCAATTTAGGTAAGTTTGTTTGGTGATTTTTTTCATTCTAATAGTTGTTGTTTGTTTTGTAGATTACTGAATTAAATTTAAAATAATCGAAATACAAAAATAACTGTTTTGAGTAGAATAAAAAAGCCCGTTTTTATTTAATTTATCACTATTTTTTTTGGAAGGTTTTATTTGCTTTTTGCTATGACTATCGTGGCTTTAGCATCAGTTGCTAAATTCCACTCATTAGAAGATATTAACATGCCAGCATCGTTATAAACCTTAAATGCTGCAGTATTTGGCCCAGAAGTACCCTGATTTAGTGCTTTAAATGCAATTTTATTGATGCCTACTTTTAATGGAATATTAAATCTTTGATAATTTTGTTTTAGAACAATATTTGTGATTACTGGTAGGTCATTTACATAAATAGTTACTCTATCTCCATCAGGATATTGAAAATCTCTACAAATAATAAATACACTTTTGGAGTCAGTTCTAAAACTTCCTAAATCTTGATCAATTTTTGGATATATATATTGACCATTAATTTTTTTGAAACCTTTTAATAACCGCTCTTCATTAATTTTTGCTTTAGTAAGAATACCTTTGTTATTAAGAGCGTTCTGAGCTTGTTTTTTTTTTAGCTTTTCTTTTTCTTTATCGTAAGCGCTTTTAAAACCATTTGTTCCATCTAACTTAATGGACTTTGGTTTTTTTACCGCTTTAGAACTATTCAATACAATTGCCTTTGTTTTTCCTTTTTCTTTATTAGTGGTAGTGTTATCTAACTGGGCATTTAAATTTAAAAAACTTATAAGCATCAGCGAAGTTAAAAAAAGAAGTTTAAAATTTGATTTCATTTGTTGATAGTACTTTCTAGCAAGAATTACAAATATAGTGCCGATTTTATGTTGAGTCGTTTAGAAATTGTTAAAACTTACTATTTTACAGGAAAATTAAAGTATTTTTTGGGAAAGGGTTCATTTTTTAAGGTAAAATGCCACCATTCGTTTTCATAAGGTTTAAAGTTATGAGCTAACATTATGTTACGAAGTAGCATTCGGTTGTGTTTACTTTTTTTAGAAATATCTTTGTAAAAGGGATGCGATACAATTCCAAAAAAGTCATAGATACTCCCCATGTCTAGTGCTTTACCTGTTTTTAAATTTACAATTGTTAAATCTACTGTACTACCTCTTGTATGTCCGGATTTAGAAGCAATATAACCTCTTTTAAAAAGTTCGGATTTTGGTACATTAGGATAATATTTTTTTTTCATTAATGTATCACTTAAAACCTTAGCCCATCTTACAAAATGATTTACAGCTTGTTGTGGCCTGTAAGCATCAAAAATTTTTAAACTCATCCCATTTTTTAGTAATTTTTGTTGAACTTTATGTAAAGCTAATGCAGTTTCTCTTGTAAGAATTACACAATTTTTAAGGTATCCATCAATAGGTTTTCCAATAAAATTATTATTACTTAAATAACGCAACTCAGATTTTATAGAGTAATCAACATCAGAGAGATAAACAAAACCTTGAGGCAGTTCTTGAGCTCTTGAAGAAATTATTGAGATTAAAAACCAAAGTATTAAGAGTCTTTTCATGGTTCAAAAATAATAAAAATACTATGGAATGAAACCTGATTTTAAAAACATAAAAATTATGAATAAATTCGTAAAACTTCATCTTAATAATAATTATAATTATGTATTTTTTCTATCTTTAAAAAATATTTAAAATTAAGAATGAATCCCGAAAATTATAAAATTAAAAATGCTCTTAAACTTTCTACTTTAGAGACAAGAGAAGTAGTTGATGACGCAAAAAAACAGCTTAAAAAAATTAGAAAAAAATTAAGTAAGATTCAAGATACCATGTATGCAGAGGGCAAATACGGAATGTTAATTTGTCTACAGGGAATGGACACTTCTGGAAAAGATAGCTTAATAAGAGAGGTTTTTAAAGATGTAAATGCCCGTGGAGTAGAAGTACATAGTTTTAAAGTACCTACAGAATTAGAGTTAAAACACGATTTTTTATGGCGACATTATGTTGCACTGCCTCCTAAAGGGAAAATAGGCGTTTTTAACAGAACTCATTACGAAAATGTTTTGGTAACAAGGGTACATCCTAATTATATTTTTGGAGAAAATATTCCATCAGTAAAAAGTTTAGACGATTTAAATGATGATTTCTATCATAATAGAATGGAAAGGATCAATGCTTTTGAAAAACACCTTACAGATAGTGGTACAATTGTTTTAAAATTCTTTTTAAATTTATCTAAAGAAGAACAAAAAAATAGGTTGTTAAGACGTTTAAATATTCCAGAGAAAAACTGGAAATTTTCTTCTGGAGATTTAAAAGAACGCAAATTATGGGATAAGTATATGTTTTGTTATGAAGATTTACTCAATAAAACATCAAAAGAAACTGCTCCTTGGTTTGTAATTCCTGCAGATGATAAACCCACAGCTAGATTAATTTTGGCTGATATTGTTTTACAAGAATTAGAAAAATATAATTTTAAAGAACCTACTTTAGCTAAAAAAGATTTAGCTAAAATAGACGAATTTAAAGCACAATTAAATAACGAATAAGTGTAAAAGCAAAAAAAAATTTTGCTATAAACTTTAATAAATGTATAATGAAATTAAACCTCATAAAGCCAATTGTATTTTTCGATTTAGAAACTACAGGTGTAAATATAGCAACCGATAGAATTGTCGAAATTTCAATCTTAAAAGTTTTTCCAAACGGGAATAAAGAAAGTAAAACATGGTTGGTAAATCCAGAAATAGAAATTCCACAAGATGCCACTGATGTTCATGGAATTACTAATGAAAAAGTAGTTACAGAACCTACATTTAAAGAGCTAGCACCTAAAGTAAGTGAAATGATTGCAGATTGTGATTTAGCAGGATTCAATTCAAATCGTTTTGATATCCCTCTTTTGGCCGAAGAATTGATGCGGGCTGGTATAGACTTTGATATGAAGAATAGAAAAGCAATTGATGTACAAGTTATTTTTCATAAAAAAGAACAAAGAACATTGAGTGCAGGTTATCAGTTTTACTGTGGAAAAGAACTAGAAGGTGCACACGGAGCGGAGGCAGATACAAATGCAACGTATGAAATCTTATTAGCACAATTAGATAAATATAATGATATCGAAAATTCTGTTGATGCATTGAGTGATTTTTCTACTCATGGAAAAAGAGCAGATTTTGCAGGTTTTATTTTATTAAATGATAATGACCAAGAAATTTTTTCTTTTGGTAAGTACAAAGGAAGAACTGTTGAAGAAGTTTTAAAAGAAAATCCCGGATATAACAATTGGATTCAGAATGCAGACTTTCCGTTATATACAAAGAAGGTTTTAAGAGAAATTAAAGAGCGAATGTCAGCGTCAAAACAAACGATGACAGATGAAGAAAAATTACAAGCTTTACAGCAGAAATTTAATTTAAGATAGTTTATCAAACTAAAAATAAAGATTAAAGATATGTTTACCGAATATAAAAATTTACCTAACAATTCTCGTGTTTGGATTTACCAATCTGATAGAGAATTTACAGCAAAAGAAGTTGAATTTATATCAACTAAAGCAGAAGAATTTATAAATCAATGGACACGTCATGGAGACGATTTAAAAGGTTCTTTTACCATAAAATACAATCAGTTTTTGGTTTTAGCGGTAGATGAAAGCTTTAATAATGTTTCAGGTTGTTCAATAGATAGTTCTGTTCGTTTTATACAACAATTAGAACAAGATTTAGAATTAGATTTGATGAATAAAATGAACATTACTTTCAAAGATAATGAGCATATCAATTTGGTGAAATTATCTGATTTCCAAAAATTTGCTGCTGTTAAAAAAATAACTCCGGAGACAATTGTTTTTAATAATATGGTGAATACCAAGCAAGATTTTGAAACTAGTTGGGAAATTCCAGCAAAAGAAAGCTGGCACAAAAGGTTTTTGGTATAAAAATTGACTTAATTAACATTATGAAGAAAAAGTTACTTGTATTCCTTTTTTTAGGATTCGTATATAATCTATTTGCACAAAGAATTGATCCTCTTTTAACAAAAGATTATGAAAATCAGCAAATTTGGGTAGATAGTATTATAAATAACATGACTTTAGATGAAAAAATTGGTCAGTTATTCATGGTACAAGCATATTCAAATTTAGATAAAAATCACGAAGATTTTATTACAGAAATGATAAAAAAATATCATGTTGGGAATCTAATTTTTATGCAAGGAACTCCAGCAAAACAAGTAGAACTCAATAATAGGTATCAGGCAATATCTAAATTACCTCTCATGATTGGTTTTGATGGGGAATGGGGTTTAGATATGCGTCTAAAAAACACCTACAGATTTCCTTGGAACATGACTTTAGGTGCAATTAAAAATGATTCTTTAGTAAAGCAATTTGGAAAACATATTGGAGAACATTGTAAGCGACTAGGAATACACATTAATTTTGCACCAGTTGTAGATATTAATGTTAATCCAGATAATCCAATTATAGGAAATCGTTCTTTTGGAGAAAACAAACATAATGTAACACAAAAAGCAATTGCTTTTACACAAGGAATGCAAAGTCAAGGAGTTTTAGCTAATGCGAAACACTTTCCTGGTCATGGTGATACTGCAGCAGATTCACATCATACATTACCCGTTTTAAATTTTGATATAGCCCGCTTAGATTCTATAGAGTTGTACCCTTATAAAAAATTATTTGATAAAGGAGTGGCAAGTGTAATGACTGCGCATTTAAGTATTCCAAGTTTAGAATCTGATAGCAGATTACCAACATCACTTTCTAAAAATGTAACAACAGATTTATTACAACACAAATTGGGTTTTAACGGGTTGATTATTACCGACGGATTAAATATGAAAGGTGCTACCAATTATGCTACCTCTGCAGAAATAGATTTGGCAGCGATACAGGCAGGAAATGATTTATTGTTAATACCACAAGATGTTCCGGCTACGGTAAATTTAATTAAAAAAGCAATAAAACTAAAAACGTTATCAACTCAACGAATAGATATTTCTGTTAGAAAAATATTAAAAGCAAAGTATTGGGCAGGTTTAAACAATTATAAACCTATTAAAACCGAAAACTTACAACAAGATTTAAATAAGCCTGCAGATGAGTTACTACATAGAAAATTGATTAAAAATTCATTAACAGTAATAAAAAATAGAAAAGCAGATATACCTGTTAGTAATTTGGAAAAAAGAAATATTGCGTATGTAAAATTAGGTGATGCTTCAGGGAATCATTTTGTAAAAATGATGAGAAATTATACTAAGATAAATGTTGTTTCCGATAAAAATTTGGATGGTTTGTTAAAAAAGTTAAAACCTTATAATTTGGTGATTATTGGTTTTCATAAGTCAAATGCACACCCATGGAAAAGTTATAAATTTAAAGATAAAGACTTAGTTTGGTTGCAAGAAATTGCTCGAGAAAAAAGAGTGATTTTAGATGTTTTTGCAAGCCCATATAGTTTGTTGCAAGTAAAAACTTTTGCAAATATAGAGGGTTTAATAGTGTCTTATCAAAACAGTAAATTGGCCCAGGAAATTTCTGCACAACTTATTTTTGGAGCATTTAAAGCCAATGGTAAATTACCTGTATCGATTAAAAATTTTTTTCCAGAAGGTTCAGGTTTATTAACCACAAATTTAAGTCGATTTGAATATACTATACCTGAAGCTGCAAATGTGTCTTCAGAAAAACTAAAAAAAATAGACTCGATAGCAAATGTTATTCTAAAGGAAAAAATGGCTCCTGGTTTTCAAATTTTTATAGCAAGAAACGGAAAAGTTCTTTTAAAAGAAAGTTATGGTTATCATACAGAAAAAAAAATAAGAAGAGTCAGAGATTCAGATCTTTATGATTTAGCATCGCTTACAAAAATTTTAGCCTCTTTACCTTTAATTATGAAAGCTGAGGAAGAAAAAAAGATGTCTTTAAATACTAGGTTAAAAGATATTTTACCAAGCTTTAAAAAATCGAACAAAGCTGCAGTTTCAGTAAAACAAATTTTATCTCATTATGGTCGTTTAAAAGCTTGGATTCCATTTTATAAAAGTACTCAAGATAGTATTACTGGAGAGAATCTATCAGAGTTTTACAATACAAAAAAATCAGGAAAATATACTATCAAGGTAGCTAAGAACTTATACCTTAATAAGAATTACAAAGACAGTATTTACAAATACATTAAAGAAGTAGATCAAAGAGAAAGAGCTGGTTATAAGTATAGTGATTTGGGGTATTATATTTTTAAAAAAATAATAGAAAATAAATATGAGAAACCTTTACATAAATTGGTTGATGAAGAGTTTTACCAATCTTTAGGTGCAAATAGAACAACTTATTTGCCTCTTCAAAAATTTTCTAAAAGAGAAATTGTTCCAACTGAAAAAGATGATTATTATAGAAACCAATTATTACACGGTTACGTGCATGATATGGGAGCTGCTATGTTAGGTGGTGTTGGTGGTCATGCAGGTTTATTTGCCAATGCAAATGATGTCGGTAAAATAATGCAAATGTACTTGCAAAAAGGGTTTTATGGAGGTAAACGTTATTTAAAGACTAAAACTGTAGAAAAATTTAATAAAAGATATTACTCTAATAAAAAAGTTCGTAGAGGTTTAGGTTTTGATAAACCGCAGCTTAACGAGCGTGTAAAAGCTACTTGTGGTTGTGTTTCTGATGAAAGTTTTGGGCATTCGGGCTTTACCGGTACTTATGCGTGGGCAGATCCCAAAAGTGGCTTGGTTTACGTGTTTCTCTCTAATAGAGTATATCCTACTATGGAAAATAGGGGTTTGATAAAAAGTAATATGCGTACAGAAATTCAGCAAATTATACAAAATGCTATTATAGATTAGAAGCTGTTTTTTTTCTATTCGCACTCGCTTTTTATTTATACAGAATAAAAGAGATCAAACAATTGCTGTTATCTAAATTAAGCTTATTTGCCAACTTTAAACTTCTGAGTTTGTGACAGAAAATTTACTATGTATTAAGATTAGTAAAAGTGAAATAAAAAAATAAACTCCTGCAATTCTCCATCCCCAAAAAGATTGAATAATCAAAGATTGAAATATATAAAACACAGGAAAAGTTACAGCATTTAATCCAAATCGAAAAGTATCAATAAATTCAATTTCATCAATTTTTTTAGAGGTAATTTTCCAAATTATATATGGCAATAAGCTATTAATAATTATCAAGTAAAATAAAGGTTTTAAGTAATGGGTAGTTTTAGGTTTTAATTCAAGAAAACTTTGGTTTACAATCATTTTATTGACAGATTCTACTTGTGTAAAATCCACATTAGCTTTGTTGAGTTTTGCTAAAACTTCTTTATAGGATTCATCATCAGGAATATGAACACTCAATTTTTTTAACTGAAAACTCACCTCGTTTTTTAATTGAACCACAGAAATATTTGTTTTTTTGGGATTGTAAAAATCATTTACTAAAATTGGTGTTCCATAATTAATTGCAACTTTAGCTGGGTATTGAGATGCATTTTGATAGGTTAATCCTACAGGGATAATAGTAATCTTTAAATCTTTATATTTATCTAAAGCTCCAAAAACGATTCTTGTAAAACCTTTACTTAAAGGTCTTATGGTTCTTTTTCGATTGTGACTTCCTTCTGGGAAAATCATCAAGGTTTGTCCTTTTTTAAAAATTTCAAAACAATTTTCGAAAATTTCTTGGTTTTTACCTAGTTGACTTGCTCCATCTCGAATTCTGTATATTGGCATTAGGTTTAAGGTACCCAAAAACTTTTTTATCAAAGGTTTTTTAAAAACAGCAGCTCTAACTAAATAATGATTTATTCTTGGCAAATGTGTGGTTACCATTAATGGATCTATTAATCCATTGGGATGATTTACCATAAATAAAACGGCTCCTTTTTTAGGGATTTGCTCTTTACCAGAAACTATTATTTTTTTGGAATAAAAATGTAGGCCTATTTTTAAAAATAATTTCCAAAAGTAATACCAAATTGTTTTCAAAATTATGTGGTTATTTATCTGAATTAGAGATAGCGATTTTAGCTTCATTTTTTGCTTTATTTCCCCAGTATGTAGCCAAAGCCATACCAGAAAAAACATCCCAAATTCCCCAAAATGCAGCTAATAAAGCCATTCCTCCTAAGCCTTCAAAGAAGCCAAAAATTAATAATAAACCTAAACCACCATTCTGAATTCCAGTTTCGATTGCAATAGTTTTTCTATCTTTTTTATCTAAGCCAAAAATTCTTGCTGTATAAAACCCTAAGATAAAAGCAAAAATATTATGAAAAATGACTAAAAATAAAACATGATGAATATGATTTACAAAAACATCTAAGTTTTGAGAAAAAGCAATAAAAATAAGCGCAATAAAAACCAACATAGAAAGTGGTTTTAATACTTTTTCAATTTTACCGGCCATTTCAGAATGGTAATTTTTAATAAGCATGCCTAAGATTAAGGGGATTCCTAAAATTAAAGAAACTAGTTTAAATAAATCATATGGATTTAAAGAAACTGTTTTTAGAATATCGTTGGTTGGTTCATATAAGCTTCCCCAAAACTGTAAGTTAAAAGGTGTCATAAAAATGCAAATCAATGTAGCAAAAGCGGTTAAACTAACTGATAATGCTGCATTTCCTCCAGCCATTTTGCTGAAAAAATTAGATACATTTCCTCCAGGACAAGCCGCAATCATCATCATTCCTAAAGCAAAACTAGGATGAGGTTTTAGAATTAAAATCGCTAAAAAAGTTGCAGCTGGCAATAAAAAAAATTGAGATAAAACCCCAACAAAAACAATTTTAGGATTTTTAAACAATCGCTTAAAATCATCGGTGGTAATACCCAAAGCCACACCAAACATAATAATGGCAATAGCAATGTTTAAAACCCATAAACCTTCTGTATCAAAGTTTATTTTAATGTCATCAATATCTATATATGGACTAATTTTTAAAAGCATATTCAATAATGTTTGCACCCATTTTTAGTGCTTTTTCGCGAACACTTTTTGGATTGTTGTGTATAATTTCATCTTCCCAACCATCACTTAAATCGGTTTGGTAGTCATAAAAAACAACAAGTCTACCTTGGTAAAATAAACCAAAACCTTGTGCAGGCTTTTTGTCGTGCTCATGAATTTTTGGCATTCCGTTAGGGAATTTAAATGTCTGATTATAAATAGGATGATTCGTTGGGATTTCTTTAAACTCAAGAGTAGGAAATACCTTTTTGAGTTCTCTTCTAATAAATTTATCCAAACCATAATTATCAGAAATGTGTAAAAATCCGCCAGAAATTAAATAGTTTCTAAGGTTATTTACTTCGTCATCAGAAAATAATACATTTCCATGACCTGTCATAAATAATAGTGGAAAGTTAAAAATGTCTTCACTACCCACTGTTACAGATTGTGGATTTTTAGAAATATTTGTTTTAATGTTTTTATTTGCAAACTCAACTAAGTTCGGAATTGCAGTTGGGTTTGCATACCAATCTCCACCACCATTGTATTTTAAAATGGCAACATCTTGGGCGTAACTAAAAATAGAAAATAATATAAAAAGTAGAAATAAGATTTGCTTCATTTATTATTCTGAATAAGAATTGAAAGCAAGATAAGGAAAAGTTACTGATTGATAAAAGAAACTATATTAACAGCAACTAAGCCAGCAGTTTCTGTGCGTAATCTACTTTCGCCTAAAGAAATAGGAGTGAAGTCTTTTTCTAAACATTTTTTTATCTCTTCAGAAGAAAAGTCACCTTCTGGACCAATTAAAATTGTTATTTTTTCTGATGGTTTTAAAACAGATTTTATTAAGTTTTTATCTTTACCTTCTTCACAATGTGCAATACAAACTTTTCCATCAAACTCTTGATTTATAAATTGACTCAACTTTATTGGTTTATTTAATTTTGGTAATGTAAATTTTAAAGATTGTTTCATTGCAGACTGAATAATTTTTTCAAATCGTTCTAATTTTATAATTCTTCGTTCAGAATTTTGGCAAATTATAGGTGATATTTCATCAATACCAATTTCTGTGGCTTTTTCTAAAAACCATTCAATTCTGTCATTATTTTTAGTTGGAGCAATAGCAATGTGTAAATAATAGTTCCAAGGTTTTTGTTTTTCTTTAAAATTGATAATTTCTGCCAAACATTTTTTGTCGCTTGCAATTACAATTTTCGCATCAAACAAAAACCCTTTTCCGTTGGTAATTTTTAGAATATTATTTTCTTTTTTACGTAAAACACGAACAATATGCCTACTTTCTATTTTATCGAAAGTAATTTGTTTAGTTTTTAAAGAAATATCAGCATTATAAAATAGTTGCATTTATTTATTAGTTGCAAAGTTTTTAAAGTTTCAAATGTACAAAGTTTTAAAGTTGAGAGTTCTCTATCGTTTAAAAAAAAATATTTCGAAATGACATTTTTTGGTAGCGTTTTTCATTTTTGTAAACTTCCAACTTCCAACTTCCAACTTCCAACTTCCAACTTCCAACTTCCAACTTCCAACTTCCAACTTCTACTGAATTACTGAATACTCATTCTATAAGTTCTTCTTCTTTTGTGTGTAACAGGATTAAAATCTTTCCAAAGTTTATTTATAGCTTCATTGTCTTCTAGTTCAGGGGTTCTTATACAGTTGTCTATTCCTAGTGGCTTAAAAGTTTTTGTGTATTGATCAAAAATAATAGCATGAACACCTTTGTTTTGGTAATCTGGATGAACACCAATTAGGTAAAAAGTAACATCTTTAGCGTGTTTTCTAGCTTTTAACAAATGAAATAATCCAAAGGGAAATAATTTTCCGTTTGCTTTTTGTAATGCTTCAGAAAAAGAGGGCATCACAATAGCAAAAGCAACTAGTTTTTGGTTTTCATTAACCACAAACTTTATGTATTCTGGATTGATAAATGAAATGTATTTTTTCTTGAAAAAAGCAATTTGGGCGTCAGAAATAGGAACGTAAGTAGATAGTTTTGAGTAGGTTTTGTCAAAAACTTCAAACATTTCATCTACATAAGGCATAATGTCTTTAGTTTTTGTGAAATCTAAGGCTTTTAGTTTAAAACGTCTTTTAATGATGTTGCTAATTCTATCAAAATAAACATCATCTACATTTTTAAATTTAAACTTATTTTCTAAATATTCTTTCTCTTTTACAAAGCCTAATTCTTCTAAATGATCTTTATAATAAGGATGATTATACCAAGTAATCATGGTTCCTAAATGATCAAACCCATCAATTAGAACACCTGTTTTGTCTAAATTATTAAAACCAACAGGACCTTCTATATATTTAAGATTATTCTCAAGGCCTATTTCTTTTACTTTGTTTAAAAGAACTTTTGTGACTTCAATATCATCAATTACATCAAACCAACCAAAGCGCATTTTTTTAATTTGTTGTTTTTCAACTTCAAACCAATTGATAATTGCCACAACACGACCAACAATTCTTTTATCTTTAATAGCTACAAAAAATTGTGCATCAGCATTTTCGAAAACAGGATTTATTGTCGGATCAAAATTATCAATTTCGTCTTTTATAATTGGAGGTACCCAATATTTATTATTCTTGTATAAAGAAAAAGGAAAGCGAACAAAATCTTTCATTTCTTTTCTAGAAGTAACTTTTTTTAGTGTAATCATAAATTATACAAGTTAATTTCTTTTTCTCTTCCTTTTAGGCCTTTTTCTATTTCTTTTCTTCTTAAAAATACTAAAAAGCCGTGAGAAAAAACCAGCTTTTTGTTTTTTATTGTACCTCGTTATTGGTGTATCTTTTATTTGTTTACCTTTTTCATCTAAGTTGATAAAAGAGTCTTGATGTTTGTCTACTCGATAAGATACGCCTAATCCACCATAAAAACCTTTAGCATTTCCTTCAATTAGATATCTTCCAGAGGCATTAATTTGAAGGTTTTCCGTGAACAAATATGCTAAACCTGTACCTAAATTATTAGCAGTTAGGAGTTTTTGATAAATACCTTGATTTTCTAAAAAAGCAGACCATCTATCACTAAAATTTTGAGTAGCTGTTACGATATAAGAAAACGAAGCAAAATCTGTCCCAGCATTATCATAGTAAAAATTGGTTATTATATTCAAATCATTACTTAGGTTATTTTGTAATAGAATTCCGATTTTTGGTGTAATACTACCAGTTTTGTAAACTTCGGAAACAAAATCTGTATTCATGCCCAAATAAAGAGCCACAGAGGGTATTAATCGTTTTTTATCAAAAGCATTTCTTCTTTTCCAACTTCTTACCTCTTTTGTTTTATCGGTGTATTCTTGTTGATAAAGTAAATATTTTGCTCCGATAGTAAATCGACTAAAACCCGATGAAAAATAATGAGAAGTAAAAATATTTTTAAAAGCAATTTTATCTCTTTGGTAAGTAACTTGAGCATTAAATTCTAGTTTTTCTAACAAAAAACTTGTTCTAAATAAAAAATCTGCACCAAAAGACTGTGGTCTCGAAAAAGTAGGTTCAATCGAAGTGTTTCTAAATAAAAAATTACTTTCTAACTGGTAAATACCTTTACCAACACTATAAGGGCTCTCAGAAAAACCAGGTTTGTTAGAGTTGATTACATCTGTATATTGTGCTTGTATAGATGAAAATCCGAATAAACAAAAAGTAAAAAAGAGATTTAAAAAAAAATGCTTCATAAATTTATGATACGTTTTTGTAAAATGCTTATCATTTGTCACAAACATAGTTTAAAAATGCTATTTTTTAAAAGCAAAACATACTTTTTTCGGTTTGTGAAAGTTTTATAGATTGATAACGCATCAATTGCGTTCAAAATTGTTATTTTTGATTGATTTTTATAAATAAGATTATGTTGGCAGGATTATTTAAAACGATTCTTTATATTTTTATATTTTATTATGCTTTTAAGTTTTTAGCTAGATTATTTGCACCTTTCTTAATGAAAAAAGCAGCAGAAACTATTCAGAAAAAAGCGCAACAACAATATAGAGGGCAGCAACAAAAATCTTCTGTACCAGAAGGAGAAACCGTAATAGATAAAAAACCAAGAAATCAGCAACAAAGTAAAGATTCTGTTGGAGAATACGTTGATTTTGAGGAAATTGATTAACTATGAAATTCACTAAATTTATACCTTATATAGTTGCTATAACAGTTTTTGTTTTGGCTTCTGTAATTTACTTTCATCCTATTTTAAAAGGACAACAATTAAATCAGTCCGACATCACTCAGTTTAAAGGAATGGTGAAAGATATTAATGATTATAGAGCAGAAAATAATAAAGAACCTTACTGGACAGGGGCTTCTTTTAGCGGGATGCCAGCTTATCAGATAAGCGCTTATTACCCAAATGATTTTGTTCGAATTATAGACAGGTCATTACGTTTTTTACCAAGACCAGCAGATTATACATTTCTTTATTTTTTAAGCTTTTTTGTGTTAATGATTGCTTTAAAAATTGAATGGAGGTTAGCAATACTAGGCTCATTGGCTTTTGGTTTTTCTACATATTTAATCATCATTTTTATTCCTGGTCATAATGCAAAAGCACACGCAATTGCATATATGCCTTTAGTTTTAGCTGGTGTTTTATGGGTTTTTCAACGGAAATATATATTAGGGTTTATTGTTACAGGATTAGCAATGGCTTTAGAAATCTATACTAATCACCCACAGATGACATATTATCTAGGGTTTTGTTTGTTAATTTTAGGAATTGTAGAATTAATATATGCGATTAAAGAAAAGAATACATCGGTTTTTGTAAAGCAAGCTGTTGTTATAATTGCTGCAGTTGTTTTGGGTATAGGGGCTAATGCACCTCGATTAATGGCAATGAAAGAATATGCTGACAATAGTACTCGAGGAAAATCTGAATTAACAATCAATCCGGACGGGAGTAAAAAGAAAGCTACAAAAGGGTTAAATAAAGCATATATTACCGAATATAGTTATGCAAAATTAGAAACATTTAATTTGTTTGTACCGCGTTACATGGGAGGAGGTACTATAGAACAATTAGATGAAAACTCTAATTTCTACAAATCTATAGAGAAGAAAGCAGGAAAAAAAGCGGCTAAAGATTATTCTAAACAGGTATTTACTTATTGGGGAGATCAAACAATTGTAGAAGCTCCTGCATATATTGGTGCTGTAGTTTTCTTCTTATTTTTCTTAGGAATTTTTTTAATAAAAGGACGATTAAAACAATGGTTAGTATCTGCTACTATTTTTTCGATATTAATGAGTTGGGGACGTAATTTTGATGTGTTAACCAATTTTTTTATTGATTATTTTCCTTTATACAATAAATTTAGAGCAGTTTCATCGATACAAATTATTGCCGAATTATGTGTGCCAGTTTTAGGAATTTTGGCATTAAAAGCATTTTTTTCATCAAATGTTACTTCTGCTGAAAAGCAAGAAGGATTAAAAAAAGCAGTTTATGCTTTTGGAGGGGTAATTATCTTAGGATTTTTATTAGCTCATGGTTTTTCAACTTTTGAAGGTATTAGAGATACTCAATACGGCCAGTTATTAGGGCTAAAAAATGCTATAATTGCTGACAGAAAATCGATGTTGTTTGCAGATACTATTCGTTCTTTAATTTTAATGTTACTCTCTGCAGGTATTTTGTGGATGTTATTAAAAAATAAATTAAAACAACATTATGCAATATTTGCTTTAGCAGTTATTCTTTTGTTTGATTTAATATCAGTGAATAAAAAATATTTAAACGAAGATGATTTTAAATTATCTAGAAAAGTAGAAAAACCTTTTGTAGCTTCTCAAGCTGATAAAGTTATAATGCAAGATAAAACACACTTTAGAGTGGGTAATTTTACAGTAAATCCTATGAATGATGGAAGTACTTCTTATTTTCATAATTCTATTGGAGGTTATCATGCAGCGAAGTTAGGTAGGTATCAAGAATTGTACGACCATCAAATATTAAAAAATAATATGGAGGTTTTAAATATGTTAAATACCAAGTATTATATTGTTCCAGATAAAGGAGGTAAGGTAAAAGCTCAGTTAAATACTGATGCAAATGGTAATGCATGGTTTGTAGAGCGTGTTCATGTGGTTAAATCTGCTAATGATGAAATACAAGCTTTAGATACTCTAGAAACTAAAGATATCGCAGTTTTAGATAAAAGTAAAATCAAAAGAAAAATTCAATTTAATATTTCTAAAGACTCAACTGCATCAATAAAATTAACAGATTATAAAATTACCTCATTAACTTACCAATCAAAAACTCAAAAAGAACAGTTTGCTGTTTTCTCTGAAATTTATTACAAAGATGGTTGGAATGCCTATTTAGATGGAAAATTGACACCACATTTTAGAGTGAATTATGTTTTAAGAGGAATGAAAATTCCTGCTGGAGAACATAAAATTGAGTTTAAATTTGAGCCAAAAGTGATTCAGAAAGGAAAGTGGATTTCATTATTTTCTTACACCTTATTGTTTTTAGGTTACATTTTATCTATTTATCTTTGGCGAAAAAAAATAGTTTAAATAAAAATTATGAAAAAGATTATTTTAATTTTAGTGGTTTTATTTTTGAGTTATAATACTATTTCTCAAAATAATATAACCGACGGACTTTTATTGCACTATAAGTTTAATAATAATGTAAAAGATTCAAGTCTTAATAATCATGATGGAAATGATAATGAAATAATTTATGTCAAAGATAGAAAAGGAAATGATAATTCATCAGCCTATTTTAATGGTATAAATTCGTTTATAGATTTACCCAACTTATCTGAATTAAAACCAGAATTACCCCTTTCTGTTGCTTTGTGGATTAAATTTGATAATTTGAGTAACGAAGAATCTGTCTCTTTTACTACTGACTTTGCAGAAGATAATCATACTGGTGTATGGTCAAGCTTATCGGGAGGTAAAATTGCTATTTCTTATGGTGATAATACAGGGAATACTACAAGTGTGAATAGGAGAAGTAAAGTTGGATCTTCACAATTGATGGCAAATTTATGGTATCACTTTGTCTTCGTAATAAAAGATAAGCATGATATGGAAATTTATATTAACGGTGTAAATGATCAAGGTCATTATAGTGGATATAGTAATTATGGATTAAGGTATTCTAAGAATTCGGGAAGTTTGGGAAGAAAGGATTCTAATACGAATTTATCTCCTTACTTTTTTAAAGGAATGTTGGATGATTTCATTTACTGGAATAGAGCTTTGACAGAAAAAGATGTTAAATCATTATATAATTTACAAACTTTATCGAAAGTTTCTCTTTCTTTACAAAAAGATAATAATATTTCAATATTTCCAAATCCAGTAAGAAATAAATTTCAAATCGAAACGTCTAAAGTTATTCATCACCTAAATCTTTATGATATGAATGGAAAGAAATATCGGTTAGATTATCAAATGAATCAGAAAGAATTTGATGTTAAAAAATTATCTAAAGGAATTTATATTTTAAATCTTATTACGAGTTCAGGAATCGTTAATAAAAGACTAATTATTGAATAGAAATAAAATTTATTGATTTAAGCCCTTAATAAACTCTGAAGGAGTAATGCCTTTATACTTTTTAAAAGCTCTTGTAAATGCTGAAGCATTAGTGTAACCAACTTCTTCAGCTAAAGATTTAATGGTGAATTTTTTATACTCTTTATTAGTTTTTAATTTCTCAATGAGGTATTCAATTCTAAGTTGTATTAGATATTCTTTAAAAGATTTATTGAATTCCTTATTAATAATATAAGATAAGTATGATGTATTTGTATTCAATTGATTGGCTAAATTTTGAATATTAAAGCCTGTCTCCAAAAAATAGTTGTTTCTCTTTAAATCTATTATCCCTTTTAGTATTTCTTTTTCTAGTTGATTGTCAATATTGTATTCTTTTTTTTGAGTAGAGTTCTGCTTTTTTATAGCATTTAAATTTTTAGAGATTACTCTATTTTTTTTTAACATAAAAGAAAAAAACAACACGAAAATTAATATAATAATGGAGATAATAAAAATAGATGTATTAAAACTATTCTTCTCTTTTTCTAGAATACTTCTATTCAGCTTTTTAATATCATTGTAATTATGCAAATAGTGAGATTTATTGATTTCATTTTTGCTTTTATCTAAAAGTTTTAATTCAGCTATAGTTAATTCAGAATATTTAAAAGCACTATCTAATTGTTTTCCTATATAGTATTGATTTGATAGGATATTATAGATCGCAATTAACCTTTTTTTATTATTGTTTTTTTTGTCAAAATTTTGAAGGTATAATTTTGAATAATGAAGTGTAGAATCTTTTACTTGTAAATTAAAAAAACAAATTGCTTTTAAAGAATTTATGTTCTGAGAAGTATTAAATTCTTTAGAATTTTTACTATACTTTTGAATAAGATTTAGAGATTTTCGATATTCTTTTTTTGCGATGAAAACTTCAGCTTCTCTAAGATAATAAAGTGTTTCAGTATTTTTATGAGGAGGTACAAATGTTTTAGCGACTTCAAAAGCTTTTCTAAAATAATAACTAGCTGAGTCAAGGTATTTAAAATTATTAATGCTTGATTTTAAATATGACTCTGCAATTAGATTAAATGTTGAAGATTTAAATAATTTATGGTAATAATCTCCATTATTTAAATTACTATATATTTTAGGTAATAAAGGAATCATATCCTTTAATATTTTTCTCGATTCAACATGAAACCCCAATACAGATTTAATAATTGCTAAGTTGTTTTGAGTTGAAAGATAATTTGCGTGATAATAATTGTCTTTTATGTCAAGACTTTCTAAAACATTGATTTTTTTTATTATTGCATCAAATGCTTTTTGATACTGTTTTTTATTTTTATAAATCCAAAATAACCTAGTTAAAGCTGTGATTTTATTCTTCTTAAAGCAATATTCATTCTTGTGGTCTATTTCATTTAATACCAAATTAACTTTTTTTTCGGCCAGAACTATTAAACCTTTTTGGTAAAATGCCTTAGCTTCCATGTTTAAAGCATGATAAAAGTTGCAAGGTTTTTTAGATTTCTTAAGTTTTTTAGCGTAAAACAAGATACTATCATTATTTGTATCTGTAAAAAAAGATAATTTATCTAAGTGAAATTGATCTATTTTATTTGTTTGGTTATAACTAGACTGTATATAAATAAAAAAGAAAAATAATGCAGAATTCTTTCCTAAAAATCTAATTATGTATTTAAACGTAGTCATTTCTACAATGATAATTAAAAAAGGTGATTATAGAATATTTTTTATTGATAAAAGTATGCTTTTTATAAAAAGAACAATACAATAAATGTATTCTTTAATAAATGTTAACTTTATTAACTATCTTTGAATAGTAACAGGAAATAGTTGTTATGAAAAAGAAAACTTATTTAAAAAAGAGAGCCTTGTAGGCTCTCTTTTTTATTGTTTTTTATTCTATTCTTCAATTTACTTTTTCTATATTTACTTTGGTTATGAAGATAGGTATGATACTTGACGCTACTTTTCCAACAGATCCTCGAGTAGAAAATGAAGCGATTTCTTTAATAGACAAAGGGCATGAAGTTTACCTCTTTTGTTTAAAATATTTTGATGAATTAGATTCGGAAATAATTAATAAAATAAAAGTTAAGAGATATTTATCTAACAAATTTGAGTATAAACTATCTGCTTTATCATATACAATACCTTTATACGGTTGGTTTATGAAAAAAAAGATTCATCAATTTATTGAAGATACTAAAGTTGAAGTAATACACATTCATGACATTAGAATAGGAGCAGCTGTTTTTAGCGTTAATAAAAAATTTAAATTACCTGTTGTTTTAGATTTACACGATAATATGCCAGAGGTAATGAAGCTATATCCTCATCTTCAAAAATTCCCTGGAAAATATATTATTTCTCCTAAAAAATGGAAAATGAAAGAAGAGGAGTTTATTGAGAAATCAGACAAGGTAATAACTGTTTCTCCAGAATTTTTAGAAACTATAAAAAAAAGAATTCCTTCTTCCGTTAATAAGCTAGTTTTAGTTCCTAACACAATTAGAGAGTCTTTTTACAAAAATTACAGATTAGAAGAATCTATATTAAAAAAATATAAAAACAAGTTTGTTATTCTTTATTTAGGAGATACCCATTTAAGAAGAGGTTTGCAAACAGCTATTTCTGCTATCGTAAATTTAAAAAATAACATTAAAAATATAAAATTAGTTATTGTTGGCAAAAATACTACAGATGTTTTTTTAAAAAAACAAGTGCAAGAGCAAAGTTTAGAAGAGTTTGTAGATTTTGAAGGTTGGCAAGATGTTTCTTTATTTCAATCTTACATAAAAGCAAGCCAAATTTGCATCTCTCCCCTGCATAGAAACAAACAGCATGATGTCGCATACGCTAACAAAATTTTTCAATATATGAGTTTTGGGAAACCTTTGTTAGTAAGTAATGCAATTGCTCAAAAAAAAATAGTAGAAGACAACAAAACTGGGCTTGTTCATAAAGAAAAAGATATTGAGGATTTTTCAGAAAAAATAATGATGCTTTACAATAATAAAAAATTGAGTGAAGAATTAGGTGAAAATGGTAAAAATTTCATAGAAAATAAGTTTTCATGGAAGCATACATCAAAAAATCTCCTACATTTATACGATAATTTATCTTCTTGAAAGTTTTAATCATTACATATTATTGGCCACCAGCGGGTGGGTCTGGAGTTCAGCGTTGGTTGAAGTTTGCAAAATACTTAAAAGCGTATGGTGTTGAGCCAATTATTTATACAATAGATAATCCAAATTATCCTAAGACTGATGATTCTTTATTAAAAGAAATTCCAAAAGATATAATGGTTTTAAAAAAATCTATTTGGGAACCAACAGATCTATTGTTTTGGAAGAAAAATAAAATAGATGATAAAGGAATTTCTAACGTTAGTAAAGGAGGTTTACTTTCATTTATTAGAGGTAATTTTTTTATTCCTGATCCAAAAATATTTTGGGTAAAACCATCAGTAAAATTTTTACAGAGCTTTTTAAAATCTAGTGAAATTGATGTAATTATATCTACAGGACCACCACATAGTATGCATTTAATTGCGCAAAAATTACATCAAAAGAGTAAGATTAAATGGATTGCGGATTTCAGAGACCCATGGTCAGATTTGTATTATAATAAAGATTTTAACCAGTTTTCTTTTACTAAAAAAAGAAATAGAAAACTAGAAAAATCAGTTTTACAAAGTTCAGATTGTATATTAACTGTTAGCAATACATTAAAAAATGAGTTTTCTAAAATTGCCAATAGAGTTGAGGTTATTACAAATGGTTTTGATAATGAAGTATTAAGTTTAAAACCAAATTTTTTAGATAACGAATTTTCTATTTCTTATATTGGTTTATTGCCCCAACAAAGTAACCCTAAAACTTTTTTAAATGTTCTAAAAGAGATTTGTTTGGAAAACACTGCTTTTAAAAAGGACTTAAGATTGAATTTGATTGGAGATATTTCTGATGAAGTAAAAAGAGAAATTCAAAATAACAATTTAATAGAAAACTCTAATTTCATCGGTTATGTTCATCATCAAAAAGCAATTAAATACCAGAAAAAAGCACAAGTATTATTATTGTTAATACCAAATGTAGAAAAATCAGAAGGCATTTTAACAGGTAAATTATTCGAGTATTTAACTGCAAATAGACCTATTTTGGCTTTGGCACCAACTCAAGGAGATGTCTCAAAAGTTTTAAAAGATACCAATACTGGAGAAGTTATTCATTTTGATGATAAAGTAAATTTAAAAACAAAAGTTTTAGAACTCTATCAACAATATAAATCAGGAAAATTAGTTGTAAAATCAAATAACATTCAACAATTTCATAGAAAAGAATTAACAAAGCAATTGGCAACAATAATTAAAAGTTTACATTCGTAACATGGGAATTGTATTAAAACAATCGTTTAGAAATACCATCATAATCTATGGTGCTTTTTTAATAGGAGGTATTAACACGATTGTGTTTTATCCAAGAATTCTAGAATCTGAATTCTATGGGATGGTAACTTTTTTACTATCAGCCTCTAATTTAATAATGCCGCTAACTGCTTTTGGTGTTCAATATACTATTGTAAAGTTTTTCTCATCTTATCAAACAAAAGAAGAAAAAGATAAATTTTTATCCTCAGTAATTTTTATCCCACTTTTTATTGCATTACCGCTTGGTTTTTTATGGGACTATGTTCACGATTGGATAATGAATAGAATTACAGAAGAAAATAAAATTATTGAAGACTATACATTTTCTATCTATTTAATAGCAATAGCTTGTGCTTATTTTGAGCTTTTTTATTCTTGGACAAAAGTACAGTTACAAACCGTATTTGGAAATATATTAAAAGAACTATGGAATAGAGTTGTTGTTATGCTACTCTTATTAGCAGTTTTTTTGGGTTTAATAACTAAATCTGGTTTTATCTTTTATCTAACGGGTGCCTATCTTTTAAGGGTTTTGGTAATGATGTGTTATGCATTTTATATGTATTTTCCAAAATTCTATTTCAAACTACCCAATAATTTTAATGAAATTCTAAAATATTCTCTTTACATCATTTTAGCTGGAAGTGCAGGTGCAATTTTGTTAGATATTGATAAAATAATGATACCAGGAAAAGATACTATCGAGAAAGCTGCTTATTATTCAGTAGCAGTTTTTATTGGTTCTTTTATTGAAGCACCTAGTAGGGCAATGACACAAATCTTACAACCTTTAACTTCTAAATCGCTTAATGAGTTTAAAAACAAAGAAGTTGAGAATCTTTACAAAAAAAGCTCGATAAATTTATTTTTAGTTGGTGGTTTGTTTTTTTTATTGGTGAATTGTGGTGTGACCGAATTATTTAAAATAATGCCAGAAAAAGGTTATGCAGGGGGTGAATGGGTTGTTTTAATGATTTCTGCCGCAAAATTATATACTATGTTTTTAGGAAGTAATGGAGCAATTATAAGCAACTCTAAATTCTATAAAATAACTTTACCATTAGCAGTTGGTATGTCATTAACGGTTTATCTTTTAAACAAATTGTTTTACTTTAATCTTGGTTTTGGTACAGATGGTTTGGCTTTAGCAACATTAATAACAATTTTATCATTTAATACTATAAAATTGTGGTTTGTGCATTATAAATTTAAAATTACACCTTTTACACCAAAATCTTTAAAGATGTTTTTCATCATCTTAATTTTATTCTTTTGTTTTTACTTTTGGGATTTTAATTTACCAATACTTAAAATTGCCGATTTTTCTATTACACCAATCATTAATATTATTTTAAAAAGTATTATTATTTTGATATTATATGTGTTTTTGGTCTTAAAACTAAAAATTTCCAATGAGTTCGATAGCTTATTAAAAAGGTTTTATAGATAACAGTCTATATAGTCTGTAATCATATGAAAAAGTAAAGCAGAACATAAGATTCTTGTTTTTCTAAAAAATAATCCTAAAAAATAGATTCCGATTGCTATGTATGAATGTAGAGGATGAAAATTAAGACTACATCTGTTTTTATCAAAAATTGGGTTTGCTAATAAATGATCCAAATCCACTAACATCGAAAAAAGAAAAATCAGATATACAGTTTTCCATTTGTCTTTAAATAAATAAAAAGCAATAAAAAAAGGAATTACAAAATGTAATCCATAATGAATAATAAACTTAGTTGTCATAAAATAAAAAAAAGGCTTATTAAAAATAAGCCTTTATATAAATTGTTAGTATAACAATAAATTGGGGGAAATAATATGTAGCAAAAATAGTACTTTATTTATTGTTAGAAATTAACATATGTTAATTGAATAATTTATTTAGAATATATTTCTTTACGTATTCTACTTAATTGAACTGGTGTAATATTTAAATAAGAAGCAATATGATATTGAGGTATTAAGTTTTCTATATCCGGAATTTGATTTTTTAATTTTAAATATCTTTCTGTAGCATTTAAAACTGATAAATTATAGATTTTTGATTCTAAAGTAAGAAAAATGATTTCTAAAACAGAACAGTATAAGTTAGAAATTTCTTTATCTTTTTGGGTTAGTTCTTTAAATTTTTTAAAATTTATTGCATACAATTCACAATTAGAAAGACAATCGTAAGATAATCTTGAGGGTTTGTCTAAAATTAATGCTCCAAGAGCCCCGGTTGCTCTAAAGGATGTAAATATATGTCTGATGTATTCTTTTCCTTTTTCATCAGTATAAAATGATCTTACTATACCTTCTTTTAATATGTAAATATCTTTTGGGATTTCACCAATTTTAGCAATAGAATCTCCTTTCTTTAACTCTATAATTCGAATTAAGGAGAATAATTTGTCGGTAGACTTTTTGGGAATACCTCCAACAGAGTCTATAAAATCAGTTAAAAACTTCATAAAAAACGTTTTACTCTTTACAGAGTGTTTTTTAAGGGGGGATATTGAGTATAAAGTTAGTGATTTTTTATTAGAGATAACTTATCGCATTTGGACCTTCCATAAAAAGTAGATCTAAAATAGATAAATTAGGAATAAATCCATATTTATTGTCAAACATTTGAATGTAAGGATTCACTAATTTTTCAGGTTGTTTTTTTACATCTGATAAATTCCTGAAATCGTTTTTAGAATTCATTAAGTATTCTTCTGTTCGATTGTAATTTTGGTTAATTTGTAGGGCATCAGTAATAAATAAATACGTGTCAATATTTACATCTTGTAAAAAAGTATATTTTTTTGAAAAAATTGGAAGCAAATCATCTTCATAAAACTCATAAAAAGGAGAATTTCTATAGGCGTTTTGTAAAGATTTTAGATGATGATCTTGCCAAGAAACATCATTTTCTACCAACATGTCTTTAGTTTTTTTTCTTTTAGAACTACCTTTGGTTTTATCTTTTACAGGTATGTTTAACAATTGTTTTCCATTAGAATTATAGATATAACAACGATTTCTATAACTCTGTTTCTGAAAATTGTCTTCCATTTCAAAAATTACTTCTTCATTTTTTACTATTTCAGAGTATTGAGAAATAGGAGAGAAGTAAGTAGGAATAAATAAGGACATCTCTATTTCTTAGCAGATTTCTTTTTTCCTTTAAAGAAACTATAACCAATGTAAATCGCAATTAATGCAAAAACCAAATATCTATAAGAAACAGGTTTTCCATCACCATGAACAGTGGTAAACATTCTATCCCAACGGATTGATTTTAATTTTGCACCAAAAGAAGGTGCATCAGCATCCCAACTAAACCAAACCATTACAGGTTTTCCTAAAACGTGATCAAAAGGAACATAACCCCAATAACGAGCGTCTAAAGAGTTGTGTCTATTGTCTCCAATTAAGTAAAAATAATCCTGCTTAAAAGTATAAGAATCTACTTTTTCTCCATTGATAAAAATATTATCACCTACAACCTGTAAATCATTGTTTTCATAATTCTTAATGATTTGCTCATAGAAAGGTAAAGATTTTGAGTCTAAATTTACAGTTGCACCCGCTTCTGGAATATAAATAGGACCAAAATTATCTTGACTCCAACCTAGTGCTTTAACATGCGGGAATATGGCATTATCTGCTCCATGATTAACTTTTATAACAGATTTTGTTAAAGGATATTTCTTTAAGCGACTAACTTCTTCATCTGTTAAGTTAATGTTGATTTTATTATCAACAGAAATCATTTTTAAACGTCTTGCAAAACTTGGGTTAACTCCTCCAACAACTTCGGTATATAAAGAGTCAGATCCTATTTTAGATAAACTTCCATTTTGTTTAATAGCATCTTGTACTTTTGGATTATCCCAATATTCGCTTAAAATTTTATAAACACCAGTTCTTTCTTTATCCATTAAAAACTTAGGATAAGTATTTTGATTGATAGGTTTTTTAGATTCATAAGTATAGTAAAACTGTAATTTAGCTCTATCTGGTAGGATATTCTTTTTACCATTTATGTAAAAATACCCATCTATCATTTGTATAGAATCTCCAGCAATACCCACACAACGCTTTACATAGTTGGTTTTCTTATCTACTGGCTTGTAAGTAAATTTTCCTGAGGTATCACCCCACATGGTGGCTAAAGTATCAGCAGGCCAATTAAAACAAACGATATCGTTATTTTTAATTTTTTGTAAACCAGGTAAACGTGTGTAAGGTAGTTGAGGTTTTTTTAAGTAAGATGCTGTTCCTGTATAAGGTAATGAATCATGTACCATCGGTGCAGCAATTACTGTTGATGGAACTCTTGCTCCATAATGAAATTTACTCACAAATAAGTAATCACCAACCAATAGTGATTTTTCTAAAGAAGATGTTGGTATGGTAAAAGGTTGCATAAAGTAAGTATGTACTAAAGTTGCAGCAATAATAGCAAATGCAATAGAACTTACCCATTCACCTAATTCAGAACGAGGTTTTAAACTTCTTTCTGCATTGTATTTTGTGTCAGTTGCGTAATTGATGTAAAAAATATACAAACCTAAAGTAGCAATTACTAAAAGTGAATCTAACTTCTTGTAAAAACCAAAAGTCCTAAGGGTTTCAATCCAAATAACTGGAAACATCAAAAGATTTACGATAGGAATAAATAATAAGACAATCCACCATTTAGGACGATTTATTATTTTCATTAATACCATTCCATTATATATTGGAATTGCAGCTTCCCAAGATTTTCTACCTGCTTTTACGTACAGTTTCCAAGTTCCCAAAAAATGAATTACTTGAACTACTATAAAAAATATAAACCATTGTGTAAATGTCATAATCTTATACTTTAATTTTCTCTAAAAGAGAGGGATATTAATTTCTGTAAGACGGTAAATCGTCTAATTGTTACTTTTTTTAACGGATGTTTAACACATCTTTCATCGAGAAAACACCTTCTTTTCCAACAATCCATTCTGCTGCAACAACAGCACCCAAAGCAAACCCTTTTCTATTATGTGCCGTATGTTTTATTTCAATAGAATCTACTTCAGAATCATACCAAACTGTGTGAGTTCCTGGCACGTCAGGAATTCTTTTGGCTACAATTGGGATATTCTCCTTAGATGTTTTATCTCCTAATTCCCAGCCACCTTTGGTTGTGTTTTCTATAACACCTTTAGCAAGTGTAATTGCTGTTCCACTTGGTGCATCTAATTTTTTGGTATGATGAATTTCTTCCATAGAAATATTGTAGTCTTCTAGGTTACTCATCATTTTAGCGAGCTGTTTATTTAATTCAAAGAATATATTTACACCCAAACTATAGTTAGAAGCGTAAATAAAAGCGCTATTTTTTTCTATACAAAGATTTACAGCTTCATCATACTTATCTAACCAACCGGTAGTCCCAGAAATAACAGGAACATTATTATTTATACAATTGGTAATATTATCAAAAGCAGAAGAAGGAACACTAAAATCGATAGCCACATCGGCTAAATTAATGTCAATAATATCATCAACATCTTTTCTAATTACAATTTCGTGTCCGCGAGATATAGCAATCTTTTCGATTTCTTTTCCCATTCTTCCGTAACCAAGTAAGGCAATTTTCATTTTAAAAAGTGTATTTTATTGTTAGACCAACTTTAGGAGCATCAAATTGAATTGGATCTTGAACTAAAGTAGGCTTAAATGTTAAATTATCGTCAGTATTAAATTGGAGTAAATGTGCATTAACACTTGCTTCAACTATTTGCAAAACATATAAAATAGTTGCAGATAATAAAGACATATCTCTATTTTCTTTTAATTGCTCCTGAGCCCTTTCTAATGTGGCTAAAGAGGCAATCTCAGTTCCGTTGTCAAGAGTAAATTCATCTTGCAAACCTTGTTTTCTTAGTTTATATGCTCTTCTGTATCGCTTGTATTCACTGTTGCTATCTAAATAGTAATAAATACTTGTACCTATTGCACCCCAAACAATCGGTGCTTTCCAGTATTTTCTATTATAAATTTGCCCCATTCCAGGAAAAATAGCAGAGTAAAATGCAGCTTTAGATGGAGCTAAAGGGTTGTATACTCCTTTTTTATTTTTCGTAAATCTACCTTTCACCTTTACATCTTTTACCGCAGTAGAATCTTTTTGAGAAAAAAGGATTGCAGATGAAAAAGCAAAAATAAAAACAAGTATAATTTTTTTGAAAAGCACTTATTTTAATAAGTTTTTTATTCTATTAAAATCTTCTTCAGAATGAAAAGGAATCGAGATTTTCCCTTTACCATTATTACTTACAGTAACGTCTATTTTATGGCCAAAGTATTCACTAAAACTTTGAATACTATTTTTGATATAACTCGGAATTGGTTTCTTTTTGGTTTTGGGTGCTTTACCAGTTTTCAAGATTTTTACCAAATCTTCAGTTTGTCTAACCGATAATTTTTCTCGTAAAATCTTCTCGTAAATTGCTAATTGATCTTCTGTATTTTCTACATTTATCATAGCCCGACCATGTCCCATAGAAATAAATCCATCACGCATACCTGTTTGTAAAATTGGATCGAGCTTTAGTAATCGTAAATAGTTAGTTACAGTAGAACGTTTTTTACCCACTCTTGTACTCAATTCTTCTTGAGTTAATTGAATTTCTTCAATTAAACGTTGATAAGACAAAGCAACTTCGATAGGGTCTAAATTTTTACGCTGAATATTTTCAACCAATGCCATTTCTAGCATTTCTTGGTCGTTTGCAATTCTAATATATGCAGGTATGGTTGTGTTGCCAATTAATTTTGATGCTCTAAAACGGCGTTCACCAGAAACCAATTGAAATTTATTTCCTTCTAATTTACGAACAGTAATAGGTTGAATTACCCCCAATTCTTTAATAGAACTTGCTAATTCTCTTAATGCTTCCTCATCAAAATAAGTTCTTGGTTGATAGGGGTTTACATCAATACTGTTAAGGTTTATTTCTATTATACTACCAACAACTTTGTCTGCATTTTTATCTGATACAGAATTGATGTTGGAAGATTCTTGTAACAAAGCAGATAATCCTCTTCCTAAAGCCTGTTTCTTAGTAGCTTTTGCCATTTTACGAATTCTTTTTTAATAATTCTTGCGCCAAATTTAAGTAATTTACAGCACCTTTCGAGGTTGCATCGTAAGCAATTATACTTTCACCATAACTTGGAGCTTCTCCTAAACGAGTATTTCTTCGAATAATTGTATCAAAAACCATTGTAGAAAAGTGCTTTCTAACTTCGTCAACTACTTGATTAGAAAGGCGTAATCTAGAATCGAACATGGTTAAGAGTAATCCTTCTATGTCTAATTCTGAGTTGTGAATATTTTGAACACTTTTAATTGTATTTAGCAATTTACCTAAACCTTCTAATGCAAAATATTCACATTGTATCGGAATTATTACTGAATCTGCAGCTACTAAAGAATTTAAAGTGATTAAACCTAACGAAGGCGCGCAATCTATTAAAATATAATCGTAATTGTTTTTTACATCAACTAACGATTTTTGTAGCATATATTCTCTGTTTTGTTTGTCAACCAATTCAATTTCAATGGCCACTAAATCTATATGAGCAGGAATAATATCTACATTTGGAGAATCTGTTTTAACAATCGCATCCTTAGCTGAAACCGTGTGTTCTAAAACTTGGTACGTACCATATTCAACAGCTTCAACATCTATTCCTAATCCAGAAGATGCATTTGCTTGAGGATCAGCATCAATAAGTAATACTTTTTTCTCTAAAACACCCAAAGAAGCTGCTAAATTTACACTTGTAGTTGTTTTACCAACACCACCTTTTTGATTCGCTATTGCAATTATTTTCCCCATTATAAGTGACTATCATTATAATTAGTAAAATTACATTTTTTTCTGTTTTTAGAAAGTGAAAGATGTTAACAATAGGGATGTGAGTTAACTTGTTGTTTTAAAGTTGGTTGCGTTTATTTTGTTAAACCTTTTAAACAAATTTGAATACAAAGAATCGAAGGTTGTATCATGGTTTTAGACAATTGCTAATTTCTTACTTTTTTGGAATATTTTTTAAAATCTCAACTAAAAACTTCCAAAATTTTTGGGTAGATGATATTTGAGCTCTTTCATCAGGAGAATGTGCTCCTTTTATATTTGGGCCAAAAGAAACCATATCCATTTTAGGGTAGTTTTGCCCTAAAATTCCACATTCTAGACCTGCGTGACAAGCAGCAACATTAGCCTTTTCTCCATGAAGTTTTTCATATAAATTGGCAACAATGTCTAAGATTTCTGATTTTACGTTTGGTTGCCAACCTGGATATTCACCAGAAAATTCAACATCAAAACCTGCTAATTCAAATGCTGATTTTAAAGAATTGGCTAAATCTAGTTTATTACTTTTCGAAGATGAGCGTGTTAAACATCCAATTTTAATTACGCCATCTTTTACAATTACTCTTGCGATGTTGTTCGAAGTTTCCACTAGACCGTCAATATCAGGACTCATTCTGTAAACTCCGTTTAAAGCAGCGTAAATGGATTTGATTAAACTCTTACTAGTTGATAGATTAAGTGATTTTTTGGGAACTTGAGTAGAGGAAAATATAATTTCTAAATTAGGTTCAAGAGTTATAAATTCTGCCTTAATTTTTTCGATTTCTGATAAAAAAGAAAACTCAACAAAGCGATCATTTTTTTTATCTGTTGTTATTATTGAAGTACTTTCTCTAGGAATAGCATTTCTTAAACTACCACCATCAATTTCACAAATTTGAATTGCATTTATGGCTGAGAAATGAATTCGATTCATAAGTTTATTTGCATTTCCTAATCCTTTGATAATATCCATTCCAGAATGTCCTCCATTAAGTCCTTTTACTTGTATTTTATAAGCTATCGAATTTTCAGAAACATTTTCTTCTATATATTTTCTAGTAGCAGTAACATCAATACCACCCGCACATCCCATTCCAATTTCATCATCTTCCTCAGTGTCTAAATTTAAAAGAATATCACCTTTTAAAATTCCGCCTTCTAAACCCATTGCTCCCGTCATTCCTGTTTCTTCATCAATTGTAAAAAGGGCTTCTATATTTGGGTGTTGTATATCATCAGAAGATAAAATAGCCATAATAGCTGCAACGCCTAAACCGTTGTCTGCACCTAGAGTTGTTCCATCTGCTTTAACCCAATCTCTATCAACTAACATTTTAATACCTTCTTTGTCAAAGTCAAAAACAGTATCATTATTCTTTTGATGAACCATATCTAAATGACTCTGTAAAACCAAAGTTTTTCTGTTTTCAAAACCATTTGTTGCTGGTTTTTTAATGATGACATTACCAACTTTATCAACTAAAGTATCTAAGTTTAGTTTTTTTCCAAAATCGACCATAAACTGAATTACTCTTTCTTCTTTTTTAGAAGGACGAGGAACTGCATTTAAATCAGCAAAGTGATTCCATACTATTTTGGGTTCCAAATTTCTTACTGCTTCACTCATTTTATAAAATTTAAGAAATAAATTTAATTGATTTCTATGACACTTTGGTTCGTTTCTTTTCTAACTTTAGGCAAGTCTTTCATATAATCATCATTTGCTCTAAAGCCAACAGGTAATGCTAAAATCGATTTTAGGTTTTGTGCTTTTAAGTTTAAAACTTTATCATATTCTTCAGGAATAAAACCTTCCATTGGACAAGCATCAATTTTCTCGGTAGCGCAAACTGTCATTAAGTTTCCTAGAGCAATGTATGCTTGGTTTTTATTCCATAAAAATAATTCTTCCTGTGTTTTTTTCTCAATTTCTGCGGTTAGAAACTCTTTAAAAGGTTGAATTACAGAATCTGGAGTATTTCTTATTTTTTGAACCAAGTTGAAATAGTTTTTTACTTCATGAGTGGTGTAATTGTCTTTTGTGCAAATTACTAAAAGGTGAGAAGCTTCTAATACTTGAGGTTGGTTCCAAGAATGTGCAACCAATTCTTTTTGTATCTCTTTGTTTTTAATAACAACCAACTTTAAGGGTTGTAATCCGTAAGAAGTTGCGGTTAGATTAAACGCCTCTTTTAATGTATCTATTTGTGATTGAGAAAGTTGTTTTTCGGTATCAAATTTTTTAACAGCATAACGCCATTTTAAACTATCTATAATATTCATCTTTATCTTTTAAAGCGCAAAAATAGGGCATTCTTTAGAATGAATTCTGTTAAGGCAATTATAAAAATTGATACTTCTATAAATGTTTTTGTATCTTGAAAACAAAAAAGCTATGAATGAAGATTTTCTCCATTATGTATGGAAATATCAGTTGTTTTCTATAGAAAATTTAAAAACTTCTATAAAAGAACCTATTGTTGTTTCTAAAGTAGGTTTACACAATAATAATGCTGGACCAGATTTTTTAAATGCTCAAATTCATATCAATAATCAGCATTGGATTGGTAATGTTGAGATTCATTTAAAATCATCAGATTGGTATTTGCATAATCACGAAATGGATGCTAATTATGATGCTGTAATTTTACATGTAGTTTGGGAAGAAGATGCAACTGTTTTTATGAAAGACAATACACCTTTGCCAACGTTAATTTTAAAAGATTATGTGCTGAATTCTGCACTCAAAAATTATCAAAATTTGTTTTCTTCCGAACAACGTTGGATTCCTTGTGAAAAAGAAATTAATACTATAGACGGATTTATTTTAGAGAATTGGAAAGAGAGATTATTTTTTGAGCGATTAGAACGAAAATCGACAGCAATGAAATTGCTTTTAGAAACAAATAAAAATGATTTTGAAGCAGTTTTATTTCAATTATTAGCAAAGAATTTTGGTCTAAAAGTAAATGGAGATGCTTTTTTACAATTGTCAAGTTCTTTTGATTTTTCAATTTTAAGGAAAGTTAGATTTGATGAAAATAAATTGGCTGCTTTGTTATTTGGTCAAGCAGGGTTTTTAGAAGAAAGCATCGAAGAGGTCTATCATCAAAAACTAAAAGCAGAATACCAATATTTGAAGCATAAATATCAAATAGAACCTATTGCAAAAAATGTATTTTCTTTTTTTAGAATGAGACCTAATAATTTTCCAACAATTCGGATTGCACAATTGAGTTCTTTGTATCATTTACATCAAAATTTATTTTCTAAAATTATAGAAATTAAAGATTTACAAGGTTTTTATAATCTGTTTTCGATTCAAGTGAATTTGTTCTGGAAAACACATTACAATTTTGAAAAAGAATCCAAATTATCACCTAAAAAATTGACTAAATCCTTTGTCGATTTATTAATTATCAATACAATTCTGCCCCTGAAATTTTTATACCAAAAGAATAGAGGAGGGGTTCAAGAAAGCGATTTTTTAGACTTACTTAAAAATATAAAATCAGAGAAAAATAGTATCATTACTCGATTTGATACAATTGGAGTAAAATCTAAAAATAGTTATGAAACTCAATCCTTTTTAGAGCTTAAAAACAACTATTGCGCAAAGAAACGTTGTTTGCAGTGCGCAATAGGTAAATCTATTTTAGGGAGATAAAACTTTTTAATCAGCTTAAAATTATTGTTGAGAGTTGTTTTTAAGTTATTTTTTGTTTTCCAAAAAATTATCGATTCTAGAGACAATATCTTTATAATGATATTTAGTAATTGTATCCACACCTCTTTTACTTGCGTTATTAACTAAATATCTTAAAGTTGATAATTCTCCTTTTACGATAGAAATTATATCAGAATTTTTTGCTGATTTGTCTTCCAATAATGAACCAATTCTATCAATAAAAGCTTTTTGTAGATTCCTTCTATTTACATCTAGATTTTTTGTAATGTTAACCTCACTAAAGATGCCTCTACGTAAATCACGCATCATTTCAAAAGCGGTGTATGATTTTTCATTTAAGGTTTCTGTATCAATCATTCTTTTGATTTTATTAGTGTTAATTAATTGAGATAAGAACCTGTTTTGATAACGTAACATAAAATCAGCATAACCTGCCTCATCAATTTTATTTAAAATATTCTTATCTAATAACCAATTTTGAGTTTCAAAAGCATTTTTATGTAACCAAGCTATTGATTCTTTTTGTTTGTTTTTTGACATTGGTATATATACTGCGCCAGTTTGACTTGGTTTTTTGTTGTATTCGAAAACACCACCAACATTACTAACTACATGACCAACATATCTACTCCAGACACTCATCATTTCGCCATACAATTCGCTTAAATCTTCATAGTTATTGGTTTGGTTTGAAGTCCAATTAGGCAGGTTTTTCGCGACAATTTTTAAATTTTTAAGTCCGTAAGAACTGGCTTTTACGTGGTCGTTACCAATATCTTCGGTTTGCGACTCAGGATCAAATCCGCCTCTTCTTTGAAAACCAAATTTATAGATGGGGTTACCTGCTTTGTCTTCAATCCACTTGTTTAATGTTTTTACCTCACCTTCAGGTGTATTTGAATTTGGAATTACACGATATCCCCAATTAATAGCATAATGGTCGTAAGGACCTAATTGACGTACAAAGCGAATGTTTTTATCACCTGGTTGGGCTACATAATTGTAACGGGCATAATCCATAATGGTGGCAGCAATTCCATATTTCTGAGTAAAACTTCCAGAACGAAGAGAGTCTACAGGATACGCATAACTTGCAGCCATATTATGAGGTAAGCCTAATGCATGACCAATTTCGTGAGAAATAACCATTCGCATCATTTCTCCAATTTCTTCAGCTGGAGTATCTAATGTTCTAGCTGATGGATTTGCAGCTCCAGTTTCTAATAAATACCGATTTCTATAAGAGCGCAAATGGTTGTGATACCAAATAATATCGCTTTCAATAATTTCTCCCGAACGAGGGTCAGAAACACTGGGCCCCATTGCATTTCTAGTGGTGCTAGCAACATACCTAATGGAAGAATAACGAATATCCTCCATACTAAACTCAGGATCTTCTTCTTTAGTGGGTGGCATTTTTGCCATAATAGCATTTTTAAAACCTGCAGTTTCAAACACTTTAGCCCAATCATCTACTCCTTGTTTTATAAATTTTCTTAACTTCTTTGGAGTTGCTGGATCTAAATAATATACAATTGGCTTTTTGGGCTCAACTAATTCGCCTCTTTTATAAGCTTCCATATTTTTAGGTTCTAATCTCCAACGTCTAATATATCTTTTATCATCTGCTTTTAAAGCTTCTGAACTATAATCTACATTACCAACTGAAAAATAGCCAACTCTTTTATCGTAAATTCTCGGCATCATTGGTTGTTCTGGTAATAAAATCATAGACTGATTGATACGCATTGTAATTGTATTTGTACTTTGATTGCTCGGAGGAGCGTCAGCATCAAACGTAAAATCTTGTACAACTTCGATGTTTTTTGGGTAACTTTTTATAGTATTAATAAAACTTCTCGAAGCATCTAACCTTCTAACTTTATAATTTCTTCTGAAGTAAGAAGGTAAACCAGAAATTGCTTTAACATCCGAAGAAAAGAATTTAGTAACATCAACTAAAACAGCTGTAGAATCTGTATTTTGAGTTTTAACATCAAAAGAATAAATAATCGGCTCTAAATTATTAGATTTTACAGATTTAAAAATTGGTAAAGAATCATTTGCAACTGCATTATAAGACTTTACTTTCAGTAAAATTTTATTTTTAAAATGTTCCCAAACAACAACTTGAGTATTAATTTTAGAACCAGCATTGACATAACCTCCACCTAAACCAGATGGAATATCTTTAAGTCTTGTAACCAACAACATTTCTTTACCCAAATACGATTTAGGAATTTCATAGATGTATTTGTCTTTTAAATAGTGTACTTTAAATAAACCTTCATCGGTTTTAGTATTTTTAGTAACAAAATCGGAATACTTTGGGGCTTTACTTTTTTTTGATTTTGGTGTAGTTTTTTCAGTTTGTTTAGCTTTTGATTTTCTTCTTTGGGCTTCTAAAGTAGTAGAAAAAGTTACTGATAATAGTAATGAAAAGAGTAATAGTTTTTTCATAATAATAAGACGTTGATTAGTTTGCCTCTAAATTATTGAAAGTGTTTTTATTACTTCTTATTGTTTTGTTAAAAGGTTGTTAATAGAAAAGCCTAAGAATTTATTTCTTAGGCTTTTTATAATTTATTAAAAAAAGTTGATTTACATTTCCATCGAATGATAAACGTTTTGAACATCATCATCTTCTTCTAAACGCTCTAGTAGTTTTTCAACATCAGCTTGTTGTTCTTCACTTAATTTTGTGGTGGTCGTTGGAATTCTCTCAAAACCAGAAGATAAAATTTCTACGTTATTTTCTTCAAAGAAAGATTGAATAGCTCCAAATTGCTCAAAAGGAGCATAAATGATAACACCTTCTTCATCGTCAAAAACTTCTTCTACTTCGAAATCTATTAATTCTAATTCTAACTCTTCCATATCCATAGTAATATCTTCCTTTTTAACAGTGAAATTACACGTATGGTCAAACATAAAAACAACAGAACCAGAGGTTCCTAAATTTCCATCACATTTATTAAAAGCTGCTCTAACATTGGCTACAGTTCTGTTATTATTATCGGTAGCAGTTTCTAGAAGTACAGCAATTCCATGAGGCGCATAACCTTCAAAAAGTACTTCTTTATAATTGGCAGTATCTTTGTCGGTTGCTTTTTTTATGGCACGTTCTACATTGTCCTTGGGCATGTTTGCAGCTTTTGCATTTTGCATAACTGCTCTTAATCTTGAGTTAGAATCTGGATTTGGACCACCTTCTTTTACAGCCATCACAATATCTTTACCAATTCTGGTAAATGTTTTTGCCATTGCCGACCAACGTTTCATTTTTCTTGCTTTCCTGAACTCAAATGCTCTACCCATTTCTGAAAATTGTTTTAGTAAGTTTATATCATCGCAAATGTAAAAATTAGCAAGTTGTTTTGCAATTATAAACCTGATTAAGTCGTAAGACTTATTTTAAAACTTGATAAGACTGTTTTGCTATCTCAATTTCTTCATTGGTTGGAATTACTAAAATTTTAACTTTAGCATTTTCTTTTTGAATTTCACGAATCTCTTTAGATCGGATTTTGTTCTTTTTTGCATCTAAATCAATCCCTAAAAAATCTAAATTATCACAAGTTAATTTTCGCATTAAATCTGAGTTCTCTCCAATTCCTGCAGTAAAAACAATGGCGTCTATACCATTTAAAGCAGCAACAAAAGACCCAATGAATTTTTGAATTCGATACGCAGCTAGTTGAAGCGCATTTTTACAATTTTCATCTCCATTAGCTGCTTTTTCAGAAATCTCTCTTAAATCAGAATGCCCAGTTAAACCTAACATTCCTGATTCTTTTTGTAATAGTTTATTGATTTCTTCTACGTTTTTATCGAACTTTTTCATTAAAAAGAAAATCACTGATGGGTCTATATCTCCAGAACGAGTTCCCATAATCAATCCATTCATTGGTCCAAAACCCATTGAAGTATCAATTGTTTTTCCGTCTTTAATAGCAGCCATACTGCATCCGTTACCAAGATGAATGGTAATAATTTTTGAAGTCTTTTTGTTTAAAAATTCTGTAGCTTTTTCTGAAACATATTTATGACTTGTACCATGAAAACCATAAGCTCTTATATGATGTTGGTGTAAATACATATTAGGTATTGCAAATTGATATGCTTTTTTAGGCATAGTTTGATGAAAAGCAGTATCAAATATGGCGATTTGTTTTGCAGATGTAAAAATAGTTTCTGCAATTTCTATTCCAGTTAAATTTGCAGGATTATGTAACGGTGCTAAATCGAACAACTCTCGAATATTATCTTTAACTTCTCGGTTTACAATTACAGTTTTGCTAAATTTATTTCCACCATGAACAACTCTATGTCCTACAGCTTCGATTTCATCAACAGAATTAATAACACCAATTTTATCATCCATTAAGGTTTTAGCAATTTTTTTTAAACCTATTTCATGATTTAAAATTGGTAAAACTTCAGAATATTCTTGACTCCCTTTTTCATGTGTAAAAATGGCATCATTCATACCAATTCTTTCTACAATTCCTATACATTTTACTCTTTCTGAAGGCATCTCGATTAATTGATATTTTAAAGAAGAAGAACCTGCATTTAAAACTAAAATATTCATAATTATTTTTGATTTGCTTGTATAGCAGTTAATAAAACGGTGTTAAAAATATCATCTACAGTACAACCTCTACTTAGGTCATTTACTGGTTTATTTAAACCTTGCAACATTGGTCCAATAGCAAGTGCACCAGTTTCTCTTTGAATCGCTTTATAGGTGTTATTTCCAGTATTTAAATCTGGGAAAATTAAAACTGAGGCTTGTCCTGCAACTTCAGAATCTGGCATTTTTGTTTTTGCAACAGACATATCTACAGCTGCATCATATTGAATTGGACCTTCTATTTTTAAATCAGGGTTTTTAGCTTTTACAATTTCTGTAGCTTTTCTTACTTTTTCCACTTCTTCTCCTTTACCAGAACTTCCTGAAGAATAAGAAAGCATTGCTACTTTAGGCTCAATACCAAAAGAAGCTGCTGAAGCAGCAGAAGATAAAGCAATTTCTGCTAATTGTTCTGCATTAGGATTAGGGTTTACAGCGCAATCTCCCATCACGGAAACTCTGTCTGATAAACACATGAAAAATACAGATGAAACTACCGATACTCCTGGTTTTGTTTTTATAATTTGTAATGATGGCTTTATGGTGTGCATGGTGGTATGTACTGCACCAGAAACCATACCATCTGCTAACCCGTTTAAAATCATTAAAGTACCATAGTAAGAAACATCTCTAGCCAAATCGTTAGCAGTGGCTTCTGTCATACCTTTATGTTTACGGGCTTCGTATAAAGTTTTACCAAAAGTTTCATTATGAATAGAATCTTCAGGGTTTAAAATATTTATCTTTTCTAAATCTATTTGTAAACCAAGTTGGTCTGCTTTATGTTGAATTTGTTTTTTATCACCTAAAAGAGTTAAATCAACAATGTTTAAAAGTTGTAAACGTGCTGCAGCTTTTATAATTCTGTTATCATTACCTTCGGGTAAAACAATGTGTTTTCTATTGGCTTTTGCTCTTTGTAGTAAGCTGTATTGAAACATGCTTGGTGTTAAACGCTCAGAATGAAATGTAGATAATATATTTGTTAAACGCTCTACATTAACATAGTTATCAAATGTATCTAAAGCCAATAATATTTTACGATTATTAGTGGCATAGATTTTTGGTTTTACTGCTCCAATTTTATTTGATATACTAAAAGTTCCACCATCAACAGAAATAATAGGAATGGTAGATTGAACACCCTCTATTAATTTTAAAATGGAATCTTCTGGGACAATACTACCTGTTAAAATAATACCAGAAATTTTAGGGTAATTACTTGATGCGTTAGCTTGCAAAGCACCTAAAATAACATCTGCTCTATCTCCAGGAGTAACTACCAAAGCATTTTCGCGAATTCGGGTTAAATAGTTTCTCAATTGCATAGCACCAATACTATAGCTTCCGATAGCATTATCAATAAATTGTTCTCCAAATAGAATTTTACCATCTAATGCCTCTACGACTTCTTTGACAGTGGGGTATGCTAAAAAGTTTACTTTGGGTATAATATCTATAGAAACGGTTGAAGGAATAATTTTATTTAGCTCGTTTTTGATGAAACCAACTTCATCTACCTCTATTTTATTTGCTATTACCCCAACTACATCTACTTCTTTTTGAGTAAAAGAGTTGTAAGTTATTTGCATGGTATTGATAAAATCTTTTTTCTTTTTACCATTTCCAGCACCTACAATTAATACAGGAATTCCTAAGTTTTTAGCAATCATTAAATTTACATCAACTTCGGTAAAACCACCTTCTCCAGAAAAATCAGTTCCCTCAACTAAAACATAATCGAATTTTTCTTCTAATTCTTTATATTTTTTGATAACATTATGGATAATTTCATCTTCTTTCCCTTCGCTTAATAACTCTACAACTTCGTATTGATGATAAGCATAACACTCATCGTGATTTGTATCTAAGTTAAAAAAGTTAATAGCGGTGTTGGTGTGGTTGTCAAACACATCATTTTTACTCGTATTGATAATGGGTCTAAAATAACCAACTTTAGACGATCTTGTTAACATCATTCTTAATAAACCAAGAGAAACTAAAGATTTTCCACTATTAGATTCTATGGTTGTAACATAAATTGCTTTACTCATTTTGTTTTTATAATTATAGGACAAAAATAAATCATAAAAAAATGACTAAATGTGATATTAGTCATTTTAATCTAATTATTTGCGCTTAAGTATTATACTTGCAATATACCTAAATTAAATTTTTTCCTAATAGGTGCATGATTTGCAGCTTCAATACCCATAGAAATCCAGTTTCTCGTTTCTAATGGGTTGATTACCGCATCTGTCCATATTCTTGCAGCTGCGTAATAAGGGGAGATTTGTTTGTCATAGCGCGATTTTATTTTGTCAAATAATTCAGCTTCTTTTTCTGGAGTAATTTTTTCTCCTTGTTTTTTCAGTGAAGAGGTTTCTATTTGTAATAGAACTTTAGCTGCAGAATTTCCACTCATAACAGCTAATTCAGCACTTGGCCAAGAAACAATTAATCTTGGGTCGTAAGCTTTTCCGCACATTGCGTAATTACCAGCTCCGTAAGAGTTTCCTATGATAATTGTAAATTTAGGAACGACAGAATTACTAACAGCATTAACCATTTTTGCACCGTCTTTTATAATTCCGCCATGTTCAGATTTAGATCCGACCATAAAACCTGTAACATCTTGTAAGAATACTAAAGGTATTTTTTTTTGATTACAATTAGCAATAAAACGAGTTGCTTTGTCGGCAGAATCATTATATATTACTCCTCCAAATTGCATTTCTGTAGGTTTGGTTTTTGAGGCTGTAGTTTTTACTAACTTACGTTGATTAGCAACGATACCCACTGCCCAACCATCTATTCTTGCATAACCAGTAAGTATGGTTTGTCCGTAACCTTCTTTATATTGTTCAAATTCAGAATTATCTACTAAACGCTTGATAATTTCTAACATATCATATTGTTCGTTTCTTGCCTTTGGTAGAATCCCAAAAATATCTTCTTCATTTTCTTTAGGCGGAAAAGTTTCCGTTTTACTAAATCCAGCTTTATCGAAATCCCCAATTTTATCAACAATAAACTTTATTTTATCTAAAGCATCTTTATCATCTTTAGCTTTATAGTCAGTAACACCAGAAACTTCACAATGGGTTGTTGCACCCCCTAATGTTTCATTGTCAATATTCTCGCCAATTGCAGCTTTTACTAAGTAACTCCCTGCCAAAAAAATACTTGCTGTTTTATCAACAATCATTGCTTCATCGCTCATAATAGGCAAATATGCACCACCTGCTACACAACTTCCCATTACTGCAGAAATTTGAGTAATTCCAATACTACTCATAATTGCATTATTTCTAAATATGCGTCCAAAATGCTCTTTATCTGGAAAAATTTCATCCTGCATAGGTAAGTACACACCAGCAGAATCTACTAAATAAATGATAGGAAGGTTATTTTCTATAGCTATTTCTTGAGCACGTAAATTCTTTTTTCCAGTAATAGGAAACCAAGCACCTGCTTTTACTGTTGCATCATTAGCAACTACAATACATTGTTTACCCTTTATGTAACCAATTTTTACAACTACACCACCAGAAGGACATCCACCATGTTCTAAATACATATCCTCACCTGCAAAAGCTCCAATTTCTAAAGATTTAGAATTGTGGTCAAGTAAATAATCAATTCTTTCTCTGGCAGTTAATTTACCTTTTTGATGAAGTTTATCAATTCTTTTTTGCCCACCACCTAATTTTACTTTCATTAATCTTTTGCGTAAATCTGATAACAAAAGTTTGTTGTAATCTTCGTTTTTATTGAAGTTAATATCCATAGAAATTGATTTCTTATTTTACGCTAAATTAAGAAATATTATTCTGAAAGAAATCATAAAAAAACAGCAGTTAATAGAAAATTATTACTGCTGTTTTTTATTTGATTTATATTACCTTCTCACTAATGAGAAGTTTCCTTTTTTAGAAATTGTTGGTTTACTGGTATCTGCAGGAATTAATTGTATGCTATACCAATAATCATCAGGTGGTAATGTCTTTCCTTGATAAGTACCATTCCAACCATGTCCGTCTATAGGAACTTTAGCTATTAATTTACCATATCTATTAAAAATATTAATGCTACTGTTTGGGTAAAAAGTTCTGTTAGCTCCTTTAACAACCCAAGAATCGTTTTTTCCATCTCCATTTGGTGTAAAGAATTTTGGGAATTGAATTACGGATATTTGTAACTCGGTCTCAGGAGAACATCCATTTTTATCATTAACAATAACTGTATAAATTCCTCCTTCTAAATTCTCGAAAAGTGGCTCATCTTGATAACCTATAATAGGTGTTCTTTCTCCATTATCATTATTTCTTAGTGCAAATTGATATTTTCCAGCTCCTAGATTATTTGTAATTGTATCTATTTGTACTGATATTTTATCCTCGTTACCTATATTATTCGATTCATCAATAATGGTGATAAAACTTGGTTCTAAAGTAGCAATATTTGATTCTTTAACTACAATAGTTCTTGTTCTCGAACAAGCAATACTTGTAGGAGATTGATCTGTTGCAGTAACGGTGTACTTTCCTCCAGATATTATATCTTGAGTTTGATTCATGCCTATGGTAGTTCCATTTTGATCTTTCCATTCGTAATTATAATTAGCTACAGGATTTTCTGCTTCTAAAGTTAGCGGTAAATCATTTAGACAAATGATTTGAGGAACATCTACATTTTCTTCTCCCATAACCATAAAACTTGGTAATGAATTTATGTTAATCTTAAAAGATAGTTTAGTATTTACACAAATTGTAGGCATATTTTTGATGTCTTCTACACGCACAAAAATAGTTTCATTATTGCTTTTGTTTTCATACATATTCTCATCGATAGCCAAGGTTTTATTTCCAGATTCAGCATCAGCTAATGAGGTATAGAAAGTTACTGAAAAATTGCTAAATTCAGTAGGTTGATAATTGGCTAGTATCTCTGGAATCTTATTTTTTAAAGAAATATCTCCGTTAATTCCATTAGAATCATCAGCATTAGAATCAGTAGTGTTGTCACAATCTGTATAATCTGATATATTTAAAGGAATATTAGGTTCTGGAATTACAAATATCGTTATAGTTGCTTGGTTAAAGACACAACCAGTATTTTTATTTACAATTCTTGCTAATAAAGTTTCTTCACTAATACCAGAACTTGCATTAACGGTAATTCTATTGGGATCTGATTCATAACTTGTTTTATCAATTCCTGTAGAATTTAAATCTTCTAAATCTGTTTGTGTTTTATGATAAGTAATAATAAAATTAGTAACATTTGCAGCTCCAACCAATTCATCGTCTTTAACACTAACATTAATATTTTGTGCTAAACCATTTCGTGTAGTTCCGTCTTTTGCACCAATATCGCATACTTGTAAAGGTTGAATTACATTAGATACTGTAGGTGCAGGGTTGATGATTACGTCGAAACTAGAATGTGGATTTGCACAACCAGTTGCTGTGTTTTGTACTCGAACATAAATTGTTTGAGTAACAATATCTCCAGGAGAAAACCCTGTAGGAACATCATTTTTAAATTTAGTTGGGTTACTAATGTAATCAGTACTATTTATATCACCAATAGAAGCAGCAGTTTCAGTTTTGTAATACGATACAGAATAGTTGTTTTGATTTTGCCCTGTTCCAGAAAATAAATCATTTTCTCTAACAGTCAAATCTATTTCTTGATTACTTCCGTTAGTTTGGTTTCCATCTATATTTCCGGTATCACACTCAGAAATTGGAGCTAAAGTAGTAGCGCTAATCGAAGGAACTTCGTTTATTTGCAACATGAACTGGCCTAAACCTTGACAGTTATTGTTAACTGTACTCACAATCTTATAATAAATAGGGAATTGAATTCCTCTATTAATATTAGTAACATCATTTTTTGTAATATCGTTTCTGAAATTTGTAATATCAATATTGTTTAAGGTGTTTGCTCTATCTTGAATATTTTCAAAGTATAAAATTTCAGTATTTGAGGGTGGAGCTATACCGTTTTCTATGGTCGTTTTATCTAACATAAAAGTGGTAATTTTATCTGTGTCACTATTTATTGTGCCATCAAAATCATCACAAACAGGAGGTTGTAAATTATTATATCCATTATCAGCAACTTGTCCAACATTAATATTTAATTCAACGATACTATCAAAACAACCTTTGTTAGAAATTACTCTCACAAAAACGATTTCTTGTGTATTTACTTGAACAGGGTACGATGTTGGGTTGGCTATTCTTGTTGTTGCATTTATATCTTCATAATACTCAAATTTAAGATTTGTAGTATTTGAAATACTAATTTCTGCATTGGTTAAATTAACCGTTGGATTTGTGTTACTAACACTAATACACTGATCTAAAGTTGCAGGATTACTTAGAATATTTGGTAAAGGATATACTGTAAGTGTTATTGGGTTTGATGTTTTAGAACAACTATTACCAGTTCTTGTTAACACCACCCGATATTGATAATTATTATTTGTTAAAGGAGTGTTGGTAATTTGTAACGAACTGGTTGAAGTTCCACTATAGACTCCATTATCAGTTAAAGGAGACCAGTTAGTTCCATTTGTAGATTCTTCCCACTGAAAACCATCAGCTGTAGACTGAATTGTTATTGTATCGGTGGTATTTTCACAGATAAAAGCATTTTCGAACTTTGTAACTACAACAGGAGCGTCTGAACTGTAATTTGAATTTGGTGTAGTGTATCCATCAGAATTATTGACAAGTCCATTAGCATTTATATCTAAAGGATTTGGAGCTATTAAACCAGCACCATTTCCTGTAAAACCAGCTTCAATAACGTCAAAACAATCATCTCCATCAGCATCTAAATCAACAAAGTCAAAAAGATTATCTCTATTTGCTACTACTTCTGCATTGGCATCTAAATTTCTAACAGCTGTTAATGTTAAACCAGAATCTGGAGCAGTTTCTAAAGAATTAAAATAACCATTAGTACCAACATTTGCGGCATTTGCATTGTCAATTATACCATCGTTGTTCGCATCAGTTGCGGTGAATCCAGATTCTGCTAAATCGTAAATTCCGTCGTTATCAGAATCTAAATCTAAATAGTTAGGTATCCCATCGTTATCAGAATCAGTATTAGAAGCAACGGTATCAAAAACATCATCTAAACCATCTAAATTAGTATCGTTATTTGTAAGTGAAGTTCCAGCAAGAGCAACAGATTCATAAAAATCAGGAATTCCATCATTGTCAGAATCAATGTCTAAAGAATTTTCGATTCCATCACCATCAGAATCTAATGCAAAACAAGTTATTTCGATGTTCCCATTATAGGTTGATGGTGAAGTGAGTCCTGTAGATTTATGCTCAAAAGTAATTTGATTAACTTGATTTGCTAAAAATTTGAAAGTACTATTACCAGCATTAATATCGGCTTTATATTTAAACCAAATTTCTGAACCTGAAAAATTTGTAACACCACTTACAAAATCTTGATCTAGATCAAAACTAGTATTTACCAATAATTGATCATCTGGATCTAATAAAGTAACGTTCTTGTTATTGGGGCCAATTTTGATAATAAAATATTCACTGTTATTAACGGTGTGATTTTCAGAATCATTTTGTTTAAAAATAAAATTTATATTTTGACTGAAACTTAAATCATATTTTGCATTTGAGTTTGTTGCAGAATTTACAGTAGAAGTAAAATTTCCATTGGCATCACCAATCAAAGAATTCGAAGCTTCTACAGATGTATAGCTACTAGTAGTTATAATATTGTTATTGTTTAATGGGTTTAATGCAGAAGCAGCGTTAACGTTAGTCAGATTAATGTTAATATTACCCTGAGACTCATCGCAATTTAAAATACCATCATTATCTAAATCAGCATCTAAATTATCGATGATTAAATCACCATCTATATCATCAGGACAAATGCTTACTGGTATTTCTGTTGATATAAAATCTTCACCAGGTTTACATACTACTTTCCCAACTAAACGATATCTTCCTGGTTCAGATTCTACTGGGATATATGTGTTTTGATTTGGAGTACCTCTTAGTTCCCAAGTAGCTGTGTTTTCATTATAATATTCCCACTTAAAACCATCATCGTATAATGAAGTATTAGCAGCTGATAGTGTTACATTTGGAATACAATTACCTAAAGAGTTAACAGTTGTATTAAAGTTAATTTCTGGAGCAGATAAGAAACCAGAATAAAAACTACCAGATGTGGCAGCTCCATTTCTATTAAAATAAGCACAATATAATTCTCCATCACTTGTAACGCTGATGTTACCTGTTAAACCAGTAACTTTGTAAGTAACATACTGAGGCTTATTGGATGGAATTCCGCTTACATTATTTGGACCAGTGGTAACAAAGCTAGAACTTGTAATATCTTGTCCGTTGATTTTTACACTTGAACCAGCATTTGTTACAACTGTTATTCCGCCATCAAAAACATCAGAACCAATATTTTGGATTTCAGAAATATTATCAACATCTCCTTTGCTATCACAACTTAAAGGAGGGACAAAAAAAAGTCCTTGATTTGCAGCATTTGTTCCAAAACCTACACCTTGATAGGCAAAAGCAGGTTTAGACGTTTTTACATACATATTACCAGAGGTATATGAATCACCTTCGATGACATGCCATTCTCCTTTGTTTAAAACTAGAGGTGTATTACTAACGTCAGTAACTGCTGTACCATTTACTTCTATAGTTGTGTTATTCTCATGCGCTACAATTAAAATATTTTCCCAATCATTTTGTCCATCACCTTTTACAAAAATATATTCGGTCCCAATTTTATCAGCACCTACAATTTGATCCATACCGTAATCTCTTGTATTGCTTCCGCCAAAAAAGCTACCTGTAGCAGATCCAGAGTTTACTACAATTTCTTTTGTTGATTTTACTAAAGTACCCAATAAATGGTTTGGGTTTCCACCTAAATCATTAGAAACCGCTACAATATAACTTTCTCCTTCATTTAAATTTACTGTAAAATTTGTGCCAGTTAAAGTGTAATTATCAATGGCAATTCCTGTGGTAAGATCATCAAAAGTAACATCTGTATTATCTTCAGTTGCCATTACAGAGATAAAATTTAAATGCCCACCTCTAGGGTTGTCATTGGCGTATGCTCCCATTCTAAATTCAGTACCTTTGGCAGAAATTCCTTTACTTACTAATGAAGCAGCTTGATTTTTATTACCGCTGTTTCCAGCAGGAACAGAAATCATTCTAACAGAAACATAAATAACATCATCAGCTTCAATAATATATCCTTTATCTCTAATAATGCTTGATGTTAGAAGTTGACTTTGATACAGTTGAATACCTATTGCATTTGATGAAGTTGAAAATGGATTAGCATTTGAAACTACTCCAGAAATAACTTGATTTGCAGGTTGTCCTATGGGTGTTATTTTAAAAGCTACGTTAGTTCTTTTCGGTGTTGAAATGTATATGTATTGGTTTTCTATTAGTTCATCACTTGTAATGGGAGGTAAGTAATGAGTTTTACTCAATTGAGCATTTACTTTAAAGAAAGAAGAAAAACTTAATAAAATAACTATTATAAAGTAAAACTTAGATTTAATCATAAATTTAAATACTATTTAGCTGCTAAAAATACCAAGAATTTAGTAGAATATTTAGATTCTAATAAATTATTAGACCATGTGTAACAAAAATAGTTTAAATGCTACATATATTTAAACGGGTTTTTGTTATAATTCAAAAAAAATAACGAAATTGCTTGTCTAAAAATTGTTCAACTTAAAAACACAAAAATAACTATGTCTGATGATTTTGATTTATTAGAAACAAATGCTAACCAAAAAAATGAAAAAGTAGATGTAAATTGGGGGAAAGCGATAGATACAATGAAGTCTAAATTAGCACAAGAAGATGATCCTGAGTCTCGCCAAAAAATATTAAATGCTACTTTAGATGATGTTGTTCATATGGCAGAAAAAGATAGAACTACACTTTTAGATGCTATTAAAGATTTAACAGATTATCAAGACGAAGTTGGTATTAAGTTCGAGAGTTTTTCAGCACTAAATGCAGAAGAGCAAAAAGTAATTGATGATGCGCAAAAAGCATTGGAAAGAGCAAGAATCGAATTAGAAGATGCTCAAAATAAGCCAGATACTTGGTGGAATAACCTTTGGGGAAGAAAATCCAGAATTAGAAGAGAAGAAGCTGAGTTTAAAGAAGCAGAAAAAGTACGCGCAGGAGCTGATAACAAAGCAAAAGCAATGTTTCAAACACGTATAGAAAGTGCAGATATTCAAACCTTATTAGATGAGCTTTCATTCAAATCTCAAGCAGCTGTTACACGTTTAAAAAACAGAGAAGTAGAGATTAAAGAAGTAGAGGAGAAGTTGAAAGATGCTATTGTAGAAGCCTCTAAAAATCATACGAAAGCTTTAGAAAAAAAGAAAGAAATAGAAGATAAATTAGAAGAGCAATATGCGTTGTTAAAACAATCTCGTCAAGAATTAGATGAAATTGCAGACAAACAATCTACTGAATATTCTGAAGCTATTGGTAAAGTAACTACCATTGAGCAAAAAGTTGAGGAATTAGAAGGTCTTAAAAATGCCTACACAACTTTAGCGGCTAGTAAAGATAGTTTTGTGCATAAACACAATTTAACGATTAAAGTATTGACCTCTTTACGTTCTAACTTGCAAACGCATAGAGCAAAATTAAAGTCTGATACTGAAGAAAGATTGAAGTATTATGATGGTTATGTTGTGGCTTTAAAAGCAAGAACAGACCAAGAATTTGCAGCGATTTTAGAGCATTTAGGTGTAAAAACGGATGAACATATTGGTGAGACCTTAGCTTCAATGCATTCTGCAAGTGCTAGAGCTCGTCAAGAAATGATGGATAATATTCCTGTTCATGAAAAAGTGATGAAAGGTGTGTATAGTACCTATGCTGAGGCTTTACAGGAAATTCGTGAGAAAGATGTTGATATTCAAAAGAACTTTGCGGATAGATATGGAATTGATATGAAAGAGATTTTTGAAGATTATTACAAAGCGGATGCGAATGCTCCTTCTGGAAATGATGACGAACCTACTTCTTCTCCAAAAAAGGAATCTTCTAACGACGATATGTTATCATAAGAAAGTCAGCAGTAAGCAGTCTTCAGTTGGCAGTCATTTTTTGACTTAATAACGGTGACTGCCAACTGCCTACTGAAAAACTGCCTACTGAAAATATGATTACTACTCCATTAGATTCAGCTGAATTAAACTCGAAAGAGCAATACGTTTTTTATCATAAAATGGTCGATTTTGTGTTGAAAGAACTCATTGTTAGAGTGCAACAACAAGGTCTATGCAATCATCAAGAATTATTAATTTTTAAACAATATTCAGATTTATTATTGTATTCAATAGAAGCAATGCGTATTAAATATATGTATGATGATGAAGACAATATGAAAGTCGATTTAACTGATTCTGGTTTTCCTAATTATTTGGAGTTCCGATATTTGTTCAACGATTTAGAGTTAAGAAATCAATATTTAGATAAATTAACTGATACGCATACTTTAAAAGAAGAATTTTTAGATACGCTTCTAAAAAAGAAACAACCTGTTAAAAGAGATAGACTGTTTCAAGCATCATCAATTGTGTATTATAAATCTGTCAATCAACAGTATATTTTTAACAAGTTTGTGCAAGGTAAAATTGTTGAAGCTCCTAAGAATAGCAATGGAGAGCATTTAACCAGTTGGAGTTTTTACGATGTAAGTACAAACAGACCTTATATCTGTTATATGTACTTTAATTACGAAGGCAACCGTATAATGGATCAAAAAGAAAAGATTTATCAAGTTTTAAAAGAAAGTGCAGATAGAGAAATGTCTTTAGATACAATGGCATATCATATCGATAGAAAACTACCAGAAATAGAACCTAAACATATAAAAAGAATTGATTTAGGGCCTTTTCATAATGTTTTTGCCAAAGATGAAAATGAAATCACACATGCTATTTTAAGTGGAATCGCACAAAAAGACATTCCTTTAGAATCTTACGCTTTTTCTGTTAAGATTGATGAAGTTTTTTCTGGAGATACATTTAGAGAGGGTAATTTCTTTTCAAAGCAAACGCTACAAAAATGGAGTGAAGTTATCAAACAAAAATATGTTTTTGCACCTCATAGAATTATTCAGTTGTTACACAATCAAGTACCAGAAGTTTTACACAAACTTGCAAAACAACCGATACAACTGGCAGATTTTAATTCGCCTTTAAAATAATTACAGTTTTTCGATTCACTTAAAACTAAAAAAAATTATGGAACACAACTCAACTTTTCCTATCAAAAAAAATGAATTAGATGTGCTTCGCGATGAAGCTTCAGGATATTTAAAATCTGTACAATGGGAGCAAAGTAATAGAGCAAAAAATAAAGAAAAAGACACTAAGGACGATTCCATTTTATTGTATTTGTCTAGAGCAAATAACGGAAGCAATGTCGAAATAACTTCGGTTTCTAAAACAATTTTGGCTTTAAAAAAGAGATTGTTGCCAGATTCTATTGCCATTCCTGTGCTTTTAAATCAAACTTTATATGCAGTTCAAGAAGGAATTACGTTAGGAATTTGGATCAAAGACAATTATTACGATGCCTCAGGTTTATCCTCTTTAAATGAGCGTAAATCAGCATTAGATTCTCAAGGAAGACGTGAATATGAAAGCAAAATGCAAACAGCAACTGCTTTTCAGTTATTTGCAACATCCTATAAAATTTTACACGATTTAAAGCCTCACGCCTCTGATGATTTATCCGTAATGAAACAAAAATTTGCGGGTATTCCTGAAGTTTCTTTGCTGTCACCTTTAAAAGGAATTGCGTGTGCTTTGTTTTATTATGATAAATATTTAGGGCATCCAGAAATTATAAAATCAGACAAAGATGTCATCGATTTTACCGTTGTTTTTTATGAAGCCTTATTGGATGAAATTCAACTAAGAAAAAGCAGTTTAGAATACACAGAAACCATTTTAGACAGAACGTATAAATTAGAAAATTCTGATTTTGCCGTCTCTGGTTGGGAAAACGTTTTTGCGGGAACTGCTAAAAGTGTGGAGTTCAATAAAATTCAGTTTGAACAAATTGTAGGAAATAAAGATGCGAAACATTTTGCACGTAGATTAACAGAAAGAATGTTGAGCTACGATTTTGATGCGCAAAAAAACCCGTTTCAAGAATTAGGCGGATTTATGCCTGTTTTTATGGGATATGGAATTCCAGGAACAGGAAAATCAATGTTAATTGCAGCCATTGCCACACGTTTAAAAGAACATTGTGATAATTTAGACATTCCGTTTTTGTTTCATCCAATGCCAGATACTTTAATTTCTACGTTTCAAGGAGGAAGTGCAGAAAAAATGGTAGAGTGGATGAAGCCAATGCAAGATCCAACTCGATTAATTTTTGCACCAATTGATGATGCAGAAAATAATTTACAAGAAAGAACTGCACAAGGCGTTTCTGCGGGTGTAAAAGAAGTTATCGGAGTTTTCTTGCGTTATACAGAAGGTGCATATGCTGTAAACTACGGAAATTCATCCATAGGATTGTTTACCAATCTTCCAGAAATGTTAGATAAAGCTGTGATTTCTCGTGTGCAAGGTCGTTTTAAAATTGATGGAGCAAGAACAGAAAACGACTTTTTAGATCAAGATTATATTTGGTGGAAAAAGCTTGAAAAGACTATGCCCGATTTTGTGAATATGCAAAATCCGTCGCATTATGAGTTTTTAAAAGACCAAGGTTTGGCAAAAAGTATGGGCGATATTTTAAGCGCTGTAGAAAAACCATCAGAAGAACGGGTTTTAGAAGTTTATGATAGAGCAGAAAGAAATCATAAATCGAATGAACATTTATTCTTTGCCATTTTATATAAAGAAATTCAGAAGATTTTTCCATTCTTTTCATCAAGAGATGTGCGTAACATTCAGTCTGCAATTTCTTTGCGATTAACAGATTTTGATTTAGAACAAGATTGGTTTGAAAATCCTGAAATTTATTTCAAAAAAGATTACGAAACCAAGTTTAATATGTTGCAAGAATTGATGAAAGCCAATATGAAAGGCTTGGATTTTTCTGAAATTAGAAGACAAGAAGTGGTGCGTTATTTAGACAATGTGGCAACCATAGCAGATACCGATTTTAAACGTAAAGTAGATGCAAGAGTTAATCAAATGAATATCGATTTAGAAGCAAGAAAACAGTTTAAAAATGAGTAATCGAATCAAAAATGTATCCTCAAAAGTAATTTCCAATTTCTGGGCAAAATTAGAACAAGTCAGTTTCGATTTTGTTTTTAAAAACGGAAAAACAGAACGACTAACGCACGAAGTCTATGGGAAAAATGATGGAGTAGCAGTGTTGTTGTACAATCCATCAACAAAAAATGTAATACTTTCCAAACAGTTTCGAATTCCGATGTATGTTGCTGGGGTAAAAAACGGGTTTTCAATTGAAGTTGTAGGTGGAGCCATAGACCCAAGTGAATCTCCAGAAACTTCGGTAATTAGAGAAACCAAAGAAGAGGTGGGGTACAATATCAATCAACTACAAAAAGTGGCGACTATTTTTCTATCACCAGGATTAATGAAAGAACAAGTGCACTTGTATGTTGCAGCGTATAAAGATGAAGATAAAATTGAAAAGGGTGGAGGTTTAGCTTCAGAAAGCGAAGAAATTGAAGTCTTAGAAACTAATTTTTTGGATGCTTTACAAATGATAGAAAACGAAGAAATTATCGATGCAAGAACCATTATGTTGTTGCAATATCTACAGATTCATAAATTAATATAACAAAACTGTCATTCCTGCACAGGCAGGAATCTATGAATAGTAAAAAAGTAAATGGATAAACTCATAAAAGCAAATTTATACAGAAGCGAATCAATTTCTATTAGCGGAAAATTGGTAGAACGTTATAATAAGTGCTTGTTAAAATTAGGATTTACAAAAACCAAACTCAAAAAGTTTACTATTGATGGTTTAGGCTGGAGTCCGGAAATTGCAGAAGAAAAAGGAGAGAAATTCTATTTAAATAATGGTGAAGCAAACACACACGCCATTATTATTACTCCCAAGCAAAAGGGGTTGCCTGTGTATAATCCTTTTCATTCTTTTGATGCTGAATTAATGAAAGCAGTGTTTAAAAAGCACGAAAAAACCATTAACGATATCACAAGAGATTCTGCTATTTGTATCGATTTTGATCAAAAAATAGATGTGTTTTATGAGCCTTTAGATGTGTTAAGGTATAAAGACATCGTTATTAAATTTCATTTGATTGATAATTTAAACAAAGCAAAAAAGGAGCAATTAAAGTTGATAGAAACGTTTAATTACGAAAACAATTTTATTGATGAAAAAGTGCATCAACAGTTGTTAGCCTCTGCAAAAAAATATGGAGATTTAAGAACAAGAAACCTTACTTTAGAAGATATTGTTTTTACAACAGAATCTTTTTATACCAAAGCTTTTGGGGGAATTTACTTATTAAGAGATTTAGCAATTCCTGTTTTAATTTTTGAAGACGAAGAAGCTTACAAAGAGGCTATTAATGATACCACTTATGATGTGTTAATGTATCATATTTCGCACTCTGAAATGATTGAAAAGTTGATTAGTTACAACGTCATCGAATTAGAATTAGAGGAAGAAAACACCAAGAAAAGATATCAGAGAATTCAGAAATTTATTTTTTCATCTTATTTAAAAGAAACCAGACATCCAATAAAAGAGATTTTACAAGACGGAATTTTATTCAAGAGTTATTTGAATAAGATGGATATTTCTTCGAGAAAAAAAATAATGAGTTTAGAGCGTTTTTTAGACAAAAAGAAAGTTTCAAAAAACATAGAACCCAAAGAAATTATAGAAGAAGAAATTTATATTGCGTTGCACAAACCTCATTCGTCGTTAAAACCAAATGACCAAGATTTAATTTGGAGTTTGTTGGTAAACATTGCACCCAAAGACGTGTTGTTTTTATATTGGTATGATAAAGAGCAATTTTATGAGAGTTTTAAAAACTATGACGATTCGTTACAAGATTGGATAATTGAGACGATTTTGAGTGGGTTTTAGGTTTGAAGAGTGAAGAGTGCAGAAGGAAGTAGGAAGCGTGCAGGGTGAAGAAGGAAGAAGGAAGTAGGAGGTAGGAAGTAGGATAGTAGGAAGTTTGGAGTTTGGAGTTATTAGAGTAAAGAAGAGATATTTAGAAAAATGCTATATTTATAAAAAAAGAAAAAGAATGAGTTTTAAATTTGAAAATTTACTGATATGGCAAAAATCTATGGATTTAGGAGAGCAGATGAATATTTTGTCAAAAGGCCTTCCTAAAGAAGAAATTTATAATTTGTCGTCTCAATTAAGAAGAGTATCAGATTCTGTAGCTTTGAATATTTCAGAAGGTTCAATTTTACAATCTAACGCTGAATATAGAAAGTTTTTAGGGTATTCAATACGTTCTTTAGCCGAAGTTGTTACTTGTTTACACAAAGCAATTAGAAGAAAATATTTATCACAAAACGACTTTGAAATGCATTATAAAAATTGTTTCGATTTAATGAATATGACAATTGCATACAGAAATAAAATAAAAAAATAATAAAGTATGAAGAGAGAAGTGCGAAGTTTGAAGACCAATAAAAGTCAGATAGGAAACTCCTAACTTCAAACTCCCAACTTCCAACTTAATTCAACTTCCAACCCATAAAACTATGACACTAGAACTAATTATATTTATTGCATCTATTTTATTTGGCGCCCTAATTTATTGGCGTGAATCACAAAAGAATGGGGTGTATCGTTTTTTTAATAAGCTGATGAATTCTAAAGAACTACAAATGAAAGTCTCAGATAAAAAAGGGTTCGTATATCAACAACCATTTTTCTTAAGACTCATTTTTATCACTGCATTATTTTTAATAGGAATTGTAATTGTTCGTTTTTTAATTCCTATTGATCTAGCGACAATTTCCCTATTCGCTTCAATGATATTCGGAACAATCCTAGGAACCTATTTAGCAGGATTTATTTTCAAATCCTCAGAGGTTATTGAAGAGCAATCAGAATCTTTAGAAGACAAGTTGCAAGAAGTGATTGAAAAAGGAAAGGACTTTATCGAAGAAATCAAAACGAAAGAAGCAGAAGTTGTAGAAGAACCTAAAGAGGTAAAGTCAGAAGCAAAACCAGAAGAAAAAAGCGCTAGAGAACGTTTAAAAGATAAAGGGTTTTTAAAGTAATATTAGTTTGAAGTTGGAAGAATGAAGTTGGAAGAAAAACAAAGGATAAAATAATTAAGTATGAGTGAGAAACTTCAAACTTCCCACTTCATACTTCAATCTCATAAATATGTTAAAAAGTTATTGGCAAAAAGGAAGTAAGCAAAAAAGAAATTTAATAGTACTAGGAATTCTCCTTATAGGATTGTTATTCTTTTTACGTGATGATTATCAACCTGCATTATTGTTTGTAAGAAAATTTATTTTCATCATTTTGTTATGTTTTACCATTTTGTTTTTTGGGTTAAGAAATTTCAGAAAATCAGCTAGCACAGGCAAAAGAATCGGAATTTTAGTCTTTCTATTCGCTTTTTTTGGAATCTTATATTACGTAGGGTGGAATCTTAAATTCTACGATTATATGAAAACCTACAACGTTTTTAACGATTTAAATAAAATCGAAATCCAAGAATTGCCATTAACTCAAAACGAACGAATTCAGCCACTAAGAAACATTTTTTCAATGGCAAACGAATCTGTGGGAGAAACCAAAGATGTTTCCTTGCCACATTTGGTAAGAGTAGATGGCAACAATCAATGGACAATGGCAATTCAGCCAACAGAAAAATACTATTGGCAAGGATTAAAAGACAATACAGAAGAGGTGTTTTCAGTATCCAGTACAACTCCTTTTCCGCGTTTTTCGAGCGAAAATAGAATTCCGGTTACTTTCTCAATTGGCGAATCATTAAAGTTCAGTAGAAACACCTACAATGCTGTTGTGCAGCGTTTAAATCCCTGGATGTTATTCAATTACGAACCCAGTGATACCTATTATATGAAAAACGATAAAGGTGCTTGGGTACAAGTGGTGAGTTTAATAAAATGGAGAGGTTTCTTTTTTCCATATCCAACTTTTGGAGGCGTAATGATTGTAGAAAATGGCGAACACAATTGGAAAGATTATCTAGAGAGAATCACCATTGGTAAAGGAACTTTTATCGCTCCAGAAGAAATGAAAAATCACCAATACTTAACCAAGCAAAATACCTTGGCAGAAAAAGTATCGCGTTTGCAAGCAGAAAGTTTAAAGTTTTTAGCTGGCTTTTCAGACCCTTTACCTTGGAATATGAAAACCGCAGTAAAAATTCCAGATTTACCAGACGATCAAAATCAACAACCTTTTGTAACCGATTTCGATTTTTCGGATACTAAAGTAGGTGCCTACAGTGGTTTGTATCATTGGTTTGGTTTAGAACCTGTTGGCGATGAAAGAACCAGTTTAACCTTTAGCGTGTTTATTCCTGCAGATGGTTCAGACACCTTGTATTATTACGATCACGCGTCTAAAAAACAAGGATATGCAGGCGTTTCTGCAATGCCTTTAAAAGTCATAGAATCTCGAAAAGAATACGATTGGTCTGTAAACAAACCCGTAGAATTTAGACCCTATATTAAGAATATTGCAGGTAGAAAACGGATGTTTTTCTTAAGTACCATTTCTGCGATTAAAAAAGAAAATGCGCAATTCGATGGTTCTGCAACACCAGATTTGGCGCTTATTGACAGCGAATACAGAGATGTGGTTTGGATAGACGCAAAACACCCAAGCAAGTGGAATGAAGAAGTGTACAAACAACTCAATGAAGCTTGGAGAACTAGCGAAAACCAGAATATCTATTTCGAAAAAGAGCAAAGCATTTTAGAAACCAATCGTCAGATTTTAGATTCTATCAAGCTCATTTCTAAACAAGCCAAAGACATCAAAGAAATTCAACGATTGCAAAAGCAAATCGATTCTATTAAAATGAATCAATAGCGTCATTGCGAGTTTACGAAGCAATCTTTTTATATAGGTTGTGTGTTTTTTTTGAAGCTATTTCCTGCTTTTCATTATATCTTTTTTTCGTTTCTCAAAAAAGGATGCCATTTCAATCAGGGCTAGACTTGTTTGCTGGCTATTAGATGTAAGACAGTTTTGTGTTATTTTGTTATTGGGTTTATACAACCAAAGGTGTATTTTATACCTTATTTTTGCTGAAAACAGCTAGTGTTAGAAAAATTACTCTTTTGCACTTTAAACTTTTTTCTTGATTGAAGTGAATTGCAAATGTGTAGGGCTTTTAGGGTTGGCTAATTAATTTAATCTTATAATTTTCAACTTGTTTGTCCCAATTTTCATTATTTAAAACACTCTCTATTGGATTTTGTTTCATAATGGGTTCATAATCTTTATTATTCATTTCCGATCTATTAACTAAATATATCCAATACTTTTCTAATTTTCGTTTTGCGACATTAACTTCATTTCTCGACCAATAAAAGTAGGGTATTTTTCCCTCATAAGATTTGACTTCTATAAATCTATTATATTCTATATCATCTATCTTATTATAGGAAGCAATATCATACCCTTCATTTACAATATACTGCGCGACCCAATCAATTTGTTTTTCGCCTAATCTTTTATTTTCAAATGCCAATACAAATTTTTCTGCTTCAATCCCATTAATTCGTTTTTGCTCTTGTTCCTTTTCAAATTCTTCTGGGGAAATTTTTTTTAAAGGCCTTCCCAAAAACTTTTTTGCTAAAGCATAATTTTTAATAATCACTATTCCTTTGTTGTCAGTTTTTATAAGTAGCCCTAAATTTTGAAGTATTGTGAAAAATACTCTATACTTAATTTGAACCGAAAAAATGTCAATTGAGATTTCATCTTCATTAATTGTGAATTTTGAATTAACAAACAAAGCATTGTTTAATTGTCTATTGTTTGTTAAAATAGAATAATAAAAAAAAATTAATTCATCTATAATTGTATTGGACTCAAACTGTATTCGTTTAGTAATTTTGTCATTGTTGTATTCTATATGTCTTGTCTTTGAAAGAAATGTAAGAATGAATTTTATATCAAGATCTTTTAAACTTGTAGTACGAGTAAGATTATAAAAAATATTTTTTGTGTTCTCTGATTTAATTTTAGAGAAATATTCAAGTCCCTTTTTTAGAGTTACTCTATTTGATTTGAGTAATAAATTATCAGTGTTATCTAGATCTATAATCATCAATAATATTTTGAATTAATATGGATCTTTCACTATCAATGTTTTCATCAAAAAAAGGAATATCGTGCTCAATAACGTCCATCATACGTCTAAACTTAGATTGTACACGATTATGGATGTCACTATCCGTTCTTCTATTTGAAATAATATGATAATAATTCGTTTCATAAGAGATTTGATTCATATCATCATCTAGCCATACTCTATGAATTCTATCTCTAGATTGAACATATGGAGCTGCGGCATACCATTGTTCAAAATAAATTGCATTATGACAAACTTTGTGCAAGGATATTGACTCACCTAATACTACAGGATTTGAAATAATATAATCTAATTCCGAATTCTTGAAGCTATTGATTATATTTTCTCTTGTTATATCATCTTCATTATTATTTTTAGATTTCTTCTTAGTTTCACCAATTACATAACCGCCTTTCAAACCACACGATTCCAGAAATTTATGAAGACGTTTAATTGAGTCGATAAAAATACCCCATAAAATTACTTTACCGTTATTTCTCACAATCTCCAAAACAAGGTTTTTCACTAAAATGTGTTTTGATGGTATATATTGAAAATTAAGATTTTTTACTTTGTTGGACAAAAAACTACCTAGTACATCTTCTAGCATTAATTTAGAATCAAATAATTCAAAGTTCTCTTCTTCAAAACTTAATAACGATTTATTTAATAAGTTTAAATTATTACAACTTTGAATCATTCGAAAATGTAAACTTTGCTTATTTCCATCACTTGTATTATTAGCAATAGCAGTTTCTAATCTATCATATACTTCAGATTCAAGTTTAGATAATTGATTTTCAATAATTGGATGATTAGTGAAATCAGGTAAATTTAAATTTGATTTTTTAATCCTAACGAAAAAGGGTTTAATATTGTCGATCAATTGATTAATGTTTGATTGAACTGGGTTCTGTGTTAGTCCTCTTAAAAAATCAGGTCTAAAACCAGTTACATTTCTTTCAGGATATATAAATTTAAAAATATTATAAAGATCCTCATATCCATTTGGAACAGGTGTACCAGTAAGAATTATTCTCGATTTTGCCCAATTTGCTAAGTTGAGAATATTACTAGCCCAAACTCCATCTAAACCCTTAAATTTATGAGCTTCATCGCAAACAAGCATTACATCATTCGCTTCTTTCTTTAAAAATATTAATAATTCGTCAAATAAAGAAGGAACAGATTGGTATGTAATCAAATACAATTCAAAGTCTTCATTTGTGATTCCTTTTAATGTATCTTTTTTTTTATTCACAGGAACTTCTCCGTTAATTCTAAAAGATTTTACTTTTTCCCCAAAACATTCCTCATATTCATCTTCCCAGGGTTTAAATGATGATGGAGGACCAATTATTAATAGTTTATTAACAAATTTATTTGAGTTCTCTTTTAGACTGTTTAAGTAAGCATATGCAGAATAAACAATAGATGTTTTTCCAGCACCTGGGACTGAAAAATTACAAGAATTTTGCGAAAAAGACATATGATAACCGCTTAATGCTTGTAATTTATAAAGTCTCCTATTTGAAAGCCTTTGTTCTATTACGTTACAAAATTTACCAAAGTCTTCAATATCATAATTATTTTCCCAGATTTTTTGCGCTTCCTCAGAAAAGTCTATGAAATTTTGCTGAATATTAATCTCCTTTTCTATAACATCATTAAATGCAGAATCAAATTTTATATCAAAAGTTTTTAATTTTTTAGTAATGGATTTCTGAAATTTATAGAGAAAATCACTATCAGAAAATTCTTCTTTTATTAATACAATTTTAGAATTGTCAGAAAGGTCTCTTTCAAAACTTGTCTTTAACCAATGTCTTAGTTTTGGTTTATTAAAAATATCTAATTCACCTGATATCTCAACTTTAGTTCCATAATAAGAGATTTTTAAATTAGACATTATTTAAGTGATTTCTTAAGGGATTCAGAGATTTTCCTAATTTTATTCACATAATTATAATTTCTTTGAATATTATCTTCTTCTATTAGGAGGTTTAACAGGTCTTCTTTAAGTTCTACTTTACCAGTCGACTCAAATAAATCTTCATCTATTAAATTATATAGTTTACCTAAAGCGTCACGTAAAAATTCTTCAGGCTTATTTTTATTTTCATTGTCAAGTAATTTTGACTCAGCTTTTCCTAAAGCTTCTTTAAAAAAAGGAGAAGCTTTTTTAGCCCAAATATTGTCTATTTTTTTAGCAGCATCTGAATGTGATAAACCTTCTTCGTTGACTACTGACTTTAAATCAGGTACTTCAATGTCATCAATTGATTCTAGATTTTCATTAAACTCTTCCCAGATTCTTTTTTTACTGAATATTGCTTTCTCCTTACTGTTTTTAAAGTACTTTTCCCTTATCTTCTTAGAATCCCATCCATTTTTTAACTTAGAATCTGCATTATAATTCCACCTTATTAAATCAAAGCCTAAATACTTATATTTTTCAAGATCATCATCATCTCTCTCCCAACCAGCAATTCCTTTACCATCAGAATATAGTTTATTCATATATTCAAGTTTGATAAATAAGTCTTCAGTATTTTCAAGTCGACTCCACATTTTATCAAAACCAATATATTCTAAATACTCGAGCATAAGTTTTCCAATTCTATACATTGTTTTAGCTTTCTTGCCATCTTTTTTTGGATCCTTGATGTTCATTACTTTACATAACTCTTCATATTTCATTTTGGGTGATGAAATATTAATAAAATTATCGACAAAGTCCATCACTCTTATATAAGGTTCAATAGCGCCATATTTAACTTTTTCATCTTGACCCATTTGAATTTCAGCTTCAAGACGTTTTATTTGGTATTCTTTTTCACCACCATCGCTATAGGTATCATCGAGTATTATTGTTTTAAACTGTCTGTTTAACCCTTCTTTATTTAATATCCTAGAAATCATAAAACGTCGATTCCCATCTACTACTATACCGTCTCTTGTAATTACACCTGGTGTTATTTGTTCCTTGTCACGTATATCATTTAAAGTTTTTTTATTGTCACTTAACGACTTTTCCCAAATCCAGTTATGAATTTTATCGTTAATATCATCGATGCTAAGTGTTGATAATTCTGTACCATTAATTTGAGTAAATTCACTTACTTCAGTTCCAATTCTACCATTTAAATAGTTAAATCTTAATAGGTTTGGCGGCACCTCATACACTTTTGCCTGTCTTAATTTGCCTAAATAAAAAATTGGGTATGTCCCTATTGGTTTTTTTTTATTTTTAATGTCTTTTATCTCTTTTTCAATATTAATGTTATTCATTATTAAGATTTCTTATTAGCGATTGATGATATTTTATTGATTGCATAAAGAGCGAACAGTTGTTTTACTGGAATTCTTTTTTTATACTTAAAAACATTGGTGCCACTTTGCTCAAACTCACTTTGTTCAAATGATAATTGATTTAAAATAGCACTTACTTCTTCCACTAATTCTGTTGGAATTGAAATTTTACTATCAGAAACTTGAAGTTCATAATATTTTTGCAATTCTGTAGAAGATCCAATTTTATCAGTGAAGCCATTATTGATTATGTTAAGGAACTGTTTACCTTCTTTAAATTTTAAAATAATTGGCTCTATTTCTTTATAAAAATTATTTCTAATATTTTGTGTTGGGAAACCTTCTCCAGTCCCATATTGTATAGAAGTAAACCATTTGTTTTTTGGTTGATTATTTTTAACTATATCATAGTTTGATAATGTTACAGTCAAATTCCCTTCTTTTAATGGCTGTCTTCTAAATCTTGAATTTTTATTTCTTTTTGGCTGATTATTAAACACTTTTTCAGAGAATGTATTTAGATTTGGAACATCATTTAGGTTTGGTTTTTTCTCTAAAAATAAACCGTCAATTTGAGGAATCTCTAATAGGGATATTAAGTTACGAGCGAAAGCTCTACTAACTGAAGGACAAACCGCATTCCCGACAAGACGCCATTTACTATTTTCACTTCCCAAAAATTGATATGTATATGGAAAACCCATTACACTAGCAATCTCTCGAATTGTAGGATTCCTATATTCGCCATTACCTAATCTACTATATTCAGATTTATAAATCAAAGCTTCTCTAGATGTACCAGATTTAGTTGCTGTAACTGTTCTACTTGGATTATTTAGGTTTTCGGGAAATGACATTTTTCCCATATATGGATGATTTGTTTTTAAATATTCCGATTGTTTCCACTCACTTTTATATAAACCAGAATCATAGAAATGATCAGTTAATTTTGAAACAGTTAATTTGATTTCATTGTAAATAGGATCTGTTATTCTTTTCTTCAAATTCTGTTCAGTAGGAGAAGGCATTTTTTTAAGAAGTTCGCCTAGTGACCTCCATTTTGGTAAATTACTTGAATTTTCTTTAGAGTTTGTTGGTTTTGGAATAACTAACTTTTGAAGCTTAATTATTTCACCAGAAATTGCTCTTTTTCTTGCTTGATAAGAACCATAATCAGCAGAGTTGATTAATGGTTGATTATCTTTTAAAATTATTGCTTTTTTTTTAGGACTTAAACGATGTTTTTTAGCCCATTCTCCAAGTCCTAAATCATTGAAAGTGTAATAGTCAGCTAAATAATTTCTTGAATTTGCTACATTTTCCATATACCAAGCTTTAAGAGTTGAATTTGGCTGGAATTTTTTAACAGCTACAATTCTCAAAAATACTTTGGTAAGTAGGACTCCAGATTCTTTATCTGCTTTCCCCGAAATATTAGAACTTGAAAATGAAACACAAGGAGGTGATCCAATAATGACATCTGTATTCGGTAATTTATCAATTTTTTCAATAGATTCTTTAAAATCTAAAATATTTGTTACTTTTGAAGATGTTCCATAATTATGGTTAAAGGAATCTATTGCTGGTTTCCAATGGTCATATCCAGCTACAATCTTGTAACCTTGTTGTCTAAAACCCTCAGAAAATCCACCAGCTCCACAAAAAAAATCTATTACAGTTAGTTTATTCATATGTAGGTTAAATCTACGTTTTTTTCTTTTTTTATTAATTACAACTATAGATAGCCAATTTACCAATTTTTAACAAGAAATCAACACGTATAAACACTCTTTTTAATAAAAATCAATTGAATTATATTTCCTTGGGTATATTTTCCTTGGTAAATAAAAGTATTTGTTGTAACTTTGTCTAGAATTTAAAAATAATCAAGATGAAAACAACAAAAATTATATATTACATTTCTACAGGTTTGTTAACGGTATTAATGCTTTTTTCAGCAGGAATGTATTTTTTCAATCACGCAGAAGTGGCAACAATGTTTACCAGTTTTGGCTATCCAACTTATATTATTTATCCTTATGGTGCAGCAAAAGTTTTAGGAATAATCGCAATTTGGTTTATAGCGAATAAAACTATTAAAGAATGGGCATATGCAGGTTTTTTCTTCGCATTTATACTCGCATTTTTTGCACACGTAATGATTGGAGATGGAAAACAAATGGGCGCAGTGGTAGCAATGGTGTTGTTAATTGCTTCTTACGTTACTCATAAGAAAATTGCAAATGGCTAAAACAAAAAACGCAGCAGTAGTTTTATCCAATAAAAACTATTTGGCAGAAGCAAAAACGAGAAACCATTTTTTAACCATAGATGAACCTGTTGCTTCTGGAGGTGATGATAATGGCCCAACACCAGTTGAGTATTTATTAACGGCAGTAGGAGGTTGTGTATCCATCACACTAAGAATGTATGCAGAAAGAAAAGGTTGGGATGTGGGTAAAATAACCGTAAACGTTTCTCAAAAAGAAGAGTTAACCAAAGCAGGTATCAAAAAAAGTTTGGTAGAAGAAATTTCTTTTGAAAACGAAATTACAGAAGACCAAAAAACAAAATTATTAGAAATAGCAGGAAAATGTCCTGTGGCAAAAATGATAAAAGGAGAAACTGAAATAGTTAGCAGTATTCAGTAGTTCAGTAGTTCAGTTTGCGGTCGCAGTTTACAGTCTGTCAGTTCGAGTGATTTTGAAGAATGAAAAAATTGTATCAAACACAATTACACAAATAAACATTTTAAAATATGAAAAAAATACTAGCATTTGCAGGGAGCACAAGCTCAACATCCATCAATAAAAAATTAGCAACATTTGCAGCAGAAAATTTAAAAAATACGGCTTTTGATGTGATCGATTTAAGAGATTTTACTTTGCCCATTTATAGTTCAGACGAAGAGCAAAACGGAATTCCAGAAGACGCACAAAAATTCTCTGATTTGTTAGACAATTACGATGGTTTTATACTGTCTTTAGCAGAACACAATGGTTCTTATGCAGCAGCGTTCAAAAACATTTTTGATTGGAGTTCTAGAATCGAGAAAAGTGTATTTAGAGACAAACCTTTATTATTAATGGCAACGTCTCCAGGAGGAATGGGAGGTAAATTTGTGTTGGCAGCAGGAGTACAGAGATTTCCAAGACAAGGAGCAAAAGAAGTAATATCATTCTCTTTACCCAATTTTTACGATAATTTTAAAGACGGTACAATCGTAAATGACGAATTATCAGCTTCTTTAAAAGAACGAGTTCGTGAATTTGAAAATTCAGTAAATCAATAAAAAATGAAAATTACTTTATACGGAAAACAAGGACACGCCTATACAGTTGCATTTAAAAACTTTTTAAATTCTACAGATGTTCCTTATATTTATAAAGATATTTCTAAGGATGTTGAGGCAAGAGAACACAGCAAAGAATTGTATGGAGGTATTGCCAAGTTTCCTACTTTATTTGTGGATGATGATGTGTATTTAACACCAACAACAGAAGAGTTTAACAAAATAATGCAAGATTTAAAGTTGAGAGCGTGATGAATTGGGAGTTGGAAGAGTGAAGAATGAAGTTGGAAGATGGGAGTTGGGAGTTTGTAGAATGAAGATGGAAGATTGGAGTTTGAAGAAAGAAGAACTAAATAGAAAAAAATCAAACTTATTAGCCAACAACCAAAAACCAACAACCAACAACCAAAAACTAAAAACTTAAAACCAAAAACTAAATAATGGGTGACATTTCTAAAGACATAAAATCAAAATTTGTAAGTAATAAAGTCAAAGCTTTAATCAATATCAAGTACACTTCCAATTGGTTGAGTAGTAAAGAAAATGAGTTTTTTAAACCTTATGGAATTTCGCCACAACAATACAATATTTTGCGAATTTTAAGAGGCGCAAAAGAGAGAACAAAGGTGCAAATTGTAAAAGACAGAATGATAGAAAGAGCACCAAATGCAACCCGTTTAATGGATAAATTGTGCGATAAAAGTTTAATTGCCAGAGAACGTTGTGAGCACGATAGGAGAGTGGTGTATGTGAAAATCACCAATCAAGGATTGGAATTATTAGCTACTATTGATGACAATAAGAACTTGTCTTTTTTAGAAAATTTGACAGATGAAGAAGCAGAAACATTAAGCAACTTACTAGATAAATTACGATAGAATTATTACTTAATATTGTTTCAAAAAAAAAGAAAGGTTTTTTTTATAAAAATATTTTCCTTGGAAAATAAATAAAACCTAAGTAAATGTCAGTTCGAGTGATTTTGAGGAACGAAAAATTGTATCGAGAACTATTTTAAAGTTTAAACTCTTATTCTCGATACAAATTTTATTCATTTCAATCATAAAATTCACTCGAATTGACAGCGTATTATAAAACTTAATAAAATGAAAACATATAAAACCATACAACATAAAGTTACAAGTCCGTTAGTAAATATGGGGCCAATAAGATTGCGTCAACCCTTACCAACACAAGGCATAGAAAACGTAGATCCGTTTTTATTATTACATCATTATGGGCCTTATGCCATCTCAGAATTCAACAATCCCTTTGATCTTGGTCCACATCCACACAGAGGTTTTGAGCCAATCACATTATTATTCAAAGGAGAGCAACTGCATAGAGATTCTTTAGGAAATGAAATGATTGTAAAAGCAGGAGGTGTACAATGGACTACTGCTGGACGTGGAATTATTCACGCAGAAGCTCCAACCAAAGAATTTGTAAAAAAAGGAGGAGAGTTAGAGGGAATCCAATTGTGGTTGAACTTACCAGCAAAAGATAAAATGATGACTCCTAATTATCAACATTTAGAAGATGAACAAATTCCGAAGATTTTTTCTGAAGACAAAAAAGTGCAACTCAATGTGATTGCAGGAAATCAGAAAGAAGTAACAGGAAATATTAGCACCCAAACTCCAGTAAATGTATTTACAGCAAATGCGGATGAAAATGGGAGCATAGAAATTGAGATTCCAGAAAATCATCAATCATTGCTCTATTTGTTAGAAGGTGAAGTGATTGTAAATGATGCTGAGAATTTAAAAAAAGGCGAAAATCAGATGGTTACTTTCAATCAAGATGGAAATACCATAAAATTTGAAGCAATTCAAAAAAGTACTTTATTGATTTTGTCAGGAGCACCAATCCAAGAAAAAGTAACCCAATATGGACCTTATGTAATGAACACACAGACTGAAATATTAGAAGCAATGCGCGATTATCAGGCAGGTAAAATGGGGTATTTGTATTAATTGTCATTCCCGTGAAAACGGGAATCTAAAATATTAAAAAAATGAAAAAAACAATTCACAAAGCAGACACAAGAGGATATGCAAATCACGGTTGGTTAAAATCACATCATACCTTCAGTTTTGCAAGTTATCAAAATCAAGAAAGAATGAATTTTGGAATGTTACGTGTTTTAAATGACGATGTTGTACAACCAAAAATGGGATTTGGAACACATCCTCATAGAAATATGGAAATCATTTCTATACCGATTTCAGGAGTTTTATCGCACAAAGATTCTATGGACAATAAACGTGCTATAGAAGTAGGAGAGGTGCAAGTAATGAGTGCAGGAACAGGTTTAACCCATTCAGAATTTAACGACTCTAAAACTGATGAAGTTAACTTTTTACAACTTTGGATTATTCCTGAGCAACAAGAAGTGGAACCTTATTACAATCAAAAGTTTTTTGAAGAAGAGGGAAGGAAAAATAGATTTCAAACCTTAGTTTCTCCAAAAACAAATCAGGTTGAAGGCTCTTTACCAATACATCAACAAGGTTATATATCTATGATTGATTTAGAAGAAAAAAAGGAAGTTGTTTATCATTTAAAAAACGGAGCTTATTTTTTCTTAATTGATGGCAAAGTTGAAGTTGCTGATGAAACCTTACAGAAAAGAGATGCTGTTGGGATTTCAGAAACAAAAAGTGTTACAGTAAAAGCAAAATCAAAAAGTAAGTTACTGGTAATTGATGTACCTTTTGATTAACAGTTGATTACATCAAGAATTGATTTAACAATAAAAAAGTATTTTTTTTCAAAAAAATACTTTTTTTGTTTTTGTATTAAAAAAATATATACATTTGTTGCACTTATTTTAAGTGAAATTGTTAAGTTTTTCTTATTTCGGAAATAACTTTCCATTGGAGAATGAAAGTTATATCGCATTTTGGAAATGCAACGAAAAAATTAAGGTATCTCCGTTTTCTTATCCAAAAGAAGTGCAGTGTTTTTCTAAGCTGCATGTAGTTTACTTGCAAATATTACAGTGATAATCATCTCTTTTTATGAGTTGTAAATGCTATGCTTTAACTTTTTTCAGTTTTAGCTAGGATTGATTTATCCTATAATTAATTTAAAATAAAGTGAACACAAAATACATAGATTTAATCGAACAAACGTTCGATTTTCCTCAAGAGGAATTTAAAACAGAAAACAATAAATTATTTTGGCATGGTGTAAATTTAATGGAATTAGCAGCAAAATATGGAGCTCCATTAAAGTTTACTTACCTACCTAAAATTTCAGAAAACATCAATAAAGCAAAAGGATGGTTTCAAAATAGTATGGAAAAATACAACTATAAAGGCAAATACTTTTATAGTTATTGTACTAAAAGTTCTCATTTTAAACACATTTTAAATGAAGCTTTAAAAAATGATATTCATATTGAAACATCTTCTGCTTTTGATATCGATATTGTTAACAATTTGAAGAAAGATGGAAAAATAAAAGACACCACTTTTGTGATTTGTAACGGATTTAAACGCGATCAATACATCAAAAATATTGGTGGTTTAATCAATTCAGGACATAAAAGTTGCATTCCGATTATAGACAATTATGAGGAGCTTAATTTATTGATGGATGAAACAGATCAAAAACTAAATGTAGGGATTAGAATTGCTTCTGAGGAAGAACCAAAATTCGAATTTTATACGTCTAGATTGGGTATTGGTTATAAAAATATCGTTTCTTTTTACGAGCGTGAAATCGCAGAGAACCCTCAAGTAGATTTAAAAATGTTACACTTTTTTATCAATACTGGTATTAAAGACAACGCTTATTATTGGAATGAGTTGATGAAATGCTTAACAGTATATATCAATCTTAAAAAAGTATGTCCAACTTTAGACAGCTTAAATATTGGAGGCGGATTTCCGATTAAAAATTCATTGGCTTTTGAGTACGATTATCAATATATGATTGATGAAATTATCAATCAAATTAAGCAGGCTTGTGATGAAGCCAATGTAGATGTGCCACATATTTTTACAGAATTTGGAAGTTTTACTGTAGGCGAATCTGGAGCAGCGATTTACGAAGTTTTGTATCAGAAAAAACAAAATGATAGAGAACGTTGGAATATGATTAACTCATCATTTATAACCACTTTACCAGATTCTTGGGCTATTAATAAACGCTTTATTATGTTACCCATAAACAAATGGAACAGACAATATGAGCGTGTTTTATTAGGTGGTTTAACTTGTGATAGTGATGATTATTACAACTCAGAACAACACGTAAACGGAATTTACTTACCTGTTTACGAGAAAGATAAGCCTTTATATATTGGCTTTTTTAATATTGGTGCGTATCAAGAATCTATAGGTGGTTTTGGAGGATTGCAGCATTGCTTAATTCCACATCCAAAACATTTAATTATTGATAGAGATGAAGATGGAAACATCACCACCAAAATATTTAAAGAGCAACAAAAAAGTAGCGAATTACTGTCCATTTTAGGCTATGGAGAAGCTACAGAAACAACACAAAAAGAAGAAGAATTAATACAACAAGAAGTGTTTTAACACATCAACTTATAAAATGAATACAACAAAAACTTATGCAGGAATTCCAGAAGAGTATGGAAACCTGTCAACATCAAAAATCGTAATTATTCCTGTTCCTTATGATGGAACAAGCACTTGGCAAAAAGGAGCAGACAAAGGGCCACAAGCGTTTTTAGACGCTTCAGAAAATATGGAATTGTATGACATAGAAACTGATTCTGAAGTATATAAAGAAGGTGTTTTTTTAGCAGAAGCTGTAACAGAAAATGCATCACCAGAAGCAATGGTAGAAGCTGTGCATCAAGAAACTAAAAAGTATATCAATAGAAATAAGTTTGTCACTGTTTTTGGAGGAGAACATTCAGTTTCAATAGGTGCAATTCGTGCTTTTAATGAGTGTTTTAACAATTTATCGGTGTTGCATATAGATGCACACGCAGATTTAAGAAAAGAATATGGTGGCTCTACTTGCAATCACGCTTGTGCTGTTTATGAAGCAAATCAAACCACCAATTTGGTGCAAGTGGGTATTAGAAGTATGGATATTTCTGAAAAAAGAACAATGAATTCAGATAAAGTATTTTTTGCACATGATATGGCAATTAATGAATATTGGATGGATGACGTTGTAGATCAATTAACTGATAATGTATTTATTACGTTTGATTTAGATGCTTTAGATCCTTCTATTATGCCTTCTACAGGAACTCCAGAACCAGGAGGATTATTATACTATGAAACTTTAGAATTCTTAAAAAAAGTGTTTGAAGAGAAAAACGTAGTTGGTTTTGATATGGTTGAATTATGTCCGAATGAAAATGAAAAATCTTCTGACTTTTTAGCAGCAAAATTATATTACAAAATGTTGAGCTACAAGTTTGCAAAAAATGATGACACGTATGATAATGGAGATGATGAAATTGAAAACCCGTTTAGCAAATTGTCTAAATTTAAAAATGACGACGACGATTTTTAAGAAATTATGAAAGTCGAAAACATAGAAAATATAGAGCTGCAGTATTTAACGATTAACGACTATCAGGAGTTAAAACAGGCAATGATAGAGGTGTATGCAAATATGCAAAGCACTTATTGGGAAGAACCTCAAATTCAATCTTTAATTAATAAATTTCCTGATGGGCAGGTAGTTATAAAGATTAATGGTCAACTTGCAGGTTGTGCGCTTTCGTTAAGAGTAAATTACGATCAGTTTGACGATCATCACACATACAAAGAAATTACGGGCAACTATACTTTTAGCACGCATAGTAATTCTGGCGATGTTTTATATGGAATAGATGTGTTTATCAAACCAGAATACAGAGGTTTACGTTTGGGAAGAAGGTTGTATGATTATCGAAAAGAATTATGCGAAAAACTGAATTTACGAGGCATTGCATTTGGAGGAAGAATTCCGAATTATCATAAATATTCAGCACAAATTTCACCAAAAGAATACATAGAAAAAGTAAAACGTAAAGAAATTCAAGATCCTGTTTTAAACTTTCAAATTTCTAATGATTTTCATCCTTCAAAAGTGATGAAAGGTTATATAGAGGGAGATTCTGATTCGAATGATTTTGCAGTTTTGTTGGAATGGGATAATGTGTATTATAAAAAGGAAACTACAAAAGCGGTTATTAAAAAGAAAGTAGTTCGTTTAGGATTGATTCAGTGGCAAATGCGTTTGTATAAAAACTTAGAAGAATTAATGCAACAAGCGGAATATTTTGTGGATGCAGTTTCTGCTTACAGGTCAGATTTCGCATTGTTTCCAGAGTTTTTTAATGCGCCATTAATGGCAGACAATAATCACTTACCAGAATCAGAGGCCATTAGAGAATTGGCAAAATTTACACCAGAAATTGTACAGAAATTTTCTGAATTAGCAATTACTTACAACATCAATATCATTACAGGAAGTTTCCCAGAATTAAAAGACGGAATGTTATACAATGTAGGGTATTTGTGCAGAAGAGATGGTTCTACAGAACGTTACGAAAAATTACACGTAACACCGGATGAAGCAAAGGTTTGGGGAATGCAAGGAGGTAATGAACTTAAAACGTTTGATACAGATTGTGGTAAAATAGGTGTTTTAATATGTTACGATTCAGAATTTCCTGAGTTAAGTAGATTATTAGCAGAAGAAGGTATGGATATTTTATTTATCCCGTTTTTAACGGATACACAAAATGGATACTCAAGAGTAAGACATTGTGCACAAGCAAGAGCTATAGAAAACGAGTGTTATGTGGCTATTGCTGGTAGTGTAGGGAATTTACCAAAAGTAAATAATATGGATATACAGTTTGCACAATCTATGGTTTTTACACCTTGTGATTTTTCTTTTCCTGCAAACGGAATAAAAGCAGAAGCAACCACCAATACAGAAATGATTTTAATTGCTGATGTGGATTTAGACCTGCTAAAAGATTTAAATCAATTTGGCAGTGTGCGCAATTTAAAAGACAGAAGAACAGATATTTTTGAAGTAAAAAAAATAAAAAATTAAATTAGAATGATCAATACAAACTCAAAACCAATTTCAGAATTTATTGAAAAATATTTTCTACATTTTAATGCTGCTTCTTTGGTGGATGCAGCTAAAGAATATGAAACTCAATTAGAAAAGGGTTCTAAAATGTTGGTTTCTTTAGCAGGAGCAATGAGTACTGCTGAAATAGGAAAAATATTTGCAGAAATGATTCGTCAAGAAAAAGTACATATTGTTTCTTGTACCGGTGCAAATTTAGAAGAAGATATTATGAATTTAGTAGCACATTCTCATTATAAACGCGTACCAAATTATAGAGATTTAACAGCTCAAGACGAATGGGATTTGTTACTAAAAGGATTAAATAGAGTTACTGATACTTGCATACCAGAAGATGAAGCTTTTAGAAGATTGCAAAAACATATTTTTAAAATTTGGCAAGATGCAGAAGAAAATGAAGAACGTTTTTTTCCACACGAATTTATGTACAAATTGTTATTGTCTGGTGTTTTAGAAGAATATTATGAGATTGATTTAAAAGATTCTTGGATGTATGCAGCAGCACAAAAAAACTTACCAATGGTGGTTCCTGGTTGGGAAGATTCAACAATGGGTAACATTTTTGCTTCATATGTTTTAAAAGGAGAGTTAAAAGCTGCTACTATGAAATCTGGAATTGAATACATGACTTTTTTAGCAGAATGGTATACAGAAAATTCTAAAGATGGAATAGGATTTTTCCAAATTGGAGGAGGTATTGCTGGTGATTTTCCAATTTGCGTAGTGCCTATGTTATACCAAGATATGGAAAGAGAAGATACTCCTTTTTGGAGTTATTTTTGTCAAATATCAGATTCAACAACCAGTTATGGTTCTTATTCTGGAGCTGTACCTAATGAAAAAATTACTTGGGGTAAACTAGACATTGATACTCCTAAATATATTATTGAAAGTGATGCAACCATTGTCGCACCATTAATTTTTGCTTACTTGTTAAATATGTAAAACAATTGTTGTTCCAAAATTTGCTTTTTTAAGCTATTGTAGAATATCACATTAAATTTAAAAAATGAAAAGAGTAATTGTAGAATACGCAAAATTAACCAAAGATATTTTAGATATGCTTATTGAAAAATATCCTGATGGTTATGATTATGAAGACATCATTTCCTTTAAAAATGCAAAAGGAGAAACTGTGAAAGCTGTTGAAGTAAAAACAGAAGATACTTGTTACTTAGTCAAAATTAGTAATCGTTTAGAAAATGCTATGGAAGAATATGCAGAAGATGAAGAGTTTTTTGACGATAATGATGATTTTGATGTAAATGATGATGAAAGTAAATAAAAGTTAAACACTCCGAAGTATAAAAAGTTCTGATAGTATATATTATCAGAACTTTTCGATTAATCATCATAATATAGATTCATAACGGATTTAAAATTATTTTGGAAAAAATTGTATCTTGCCATATATTATGCATGCATAGTAAATTTAATTCCAGTTTTATGAAATACAAACACATTTTTGAGCCCTTAGATTTAGGTTTTACAACCTTAAAAAACAGAATTTTAATGGGTTCTATGCATACAGGTTTAGAAGAAGAAAAAAACGGAATTGAAAGAATAGCAGCCTATTATGCAGATCGTGCAAAAGGTGGAGTAGGCTTAATAGTTACAGGAGGAATTGCACCAAATATTCAAGGTTGGACAGGACCATTTGCAGCGCGAATGTCTACCAAAAAACACGCAAGACATCATCAAAAAATAACGGAAGCTGTTCATGCGGCAGGAGGTAAAATTTGTATGCAAATATTACACGCAGGTCGTTATGGATACCATCCTTTTAATGTAGCTCCATCAAAAATTAAAGCGCCAATCAACCGATTTACGCCTTTTAAATTAAAAGAATCAGGAATTAAAAGAACGATTAAAGATTTTGTCAATTGCGCAAAATTATCAAAACTAGCAGGTTATGATGGCGTAGAAATTATGGGTTCTGAAGGATATTTAATCAATCAATTTATTGCAAAAAGAACCAACAAAAGAACTGATAAATGGGGAGGAGATTATGAAAACAGAATGCGTTTACCTATTGAATTGGTAAAACAAACAAGAGCAGCTGTAGGTAAAGAGTTTATCATTATCTACAGATTATCAATGTTAGATTTGGTTGAAAATGGAAGTTCTTGGGAAGAAGTGGTTCAACTAGGTAAAGCAATAGAAAAAGCAGGTGCAACCATTATCAATACAGGAATTGGTTGGCACGAAGCTAGAATTCCGACGATTGCTACTTCAGTGCCAAGAGCCGCATTTACGTGGGTGACCAAAAAAATGAAAAAAGAGATTAAAATTCCGTTGATTACTTCTAACAGAATTAATATGCCAGAAACTGCAGAAAAAGTGTTGGCAGCAGGAGATGCAGATATGATTTCTATGGCGCGACCTTTTTTAGCAGATCCAGAATGGGTAGATAAAGCTAAAGAAGAAAAAGCAGATGAAATTAATACGTGTATTGGTTGTAATCAAGCTTGTTTAGATCACGTTTTTCAGCAAAAAGTGGCCAGTTGTTTGGTAAATCCAAGAGCTTGTCACGAAACAGAACTGAATTACCATCCAACCGAAAATCAACAAAAAGTTGCTGTTATTGGTGCAGGTCCTGCAGGATTAGCAGCAGCAACAATTGCAGCACAAAGAGGACATACAGTTACGTTGTTTGATGCAGCTTCAGAAATTGGAGGACAATTTAATATGGCAAAACAAATTCCTGGTAAAGAGGAATTTTATGAAACCATCAGATATTTTAATAAACAAATCGAATTGCATAACGTCAATTTAAAATTGAATACCAAAGTATCTGTAGAAGATATACAAAATTCAGATTTTGATGAGATTGTGATTGCTACAGGGATACAACCAAGAGCATTAAAAATTGAAGGTATCAATCATCCTAAGGTATTAAGTTATATAGATGTTTTAAAGCATAAAAAACCAGTTGGAAAAAGAGTAGCCGTAATTGGCGCAGGAGGAATTGGTTTTGACGTTTCAGAATATTTAACGCAGGAAGGTGAATCTACTTCACAAAATATAGATGCTTGGTTAAAAGAATGGGGAATAGATAAATCTATGGAAGCTAGAAGCGGAATAGAAGGTGTTCAACCAGAATTTCATCCCTCACCAAGAGAAATTTTTATGTTTAAAAGAAGCAAAGGTAAGTTTGGCGGAAACCTAGGAAAAACAACAGGTTGGATTCATAGATCAACTCTAAAAAAGAAAAAAGTACAATTTATCGGTGAAGTTGCTTACAATAAAATTGATGATAAAGGTTTGCACTATACCCAGAATGAAGAGCAAAAAGTATTAGAAGTAGATAACGTTGTTATTTGCGCGGGTCAAACTCCGTTTAAAGAATTGTATCAACCATTATTAGACTTAGGAAAAAATGTGCACGTTATTGGAGGTGCAGATTTTGCAAGTGAATTAGATGCAAAAAGAGCTATCAATCAAGGAGCAAGATTAGCAGCTAGTTTGTAGAATTGTTATTTTTATTTTTTTTAAACAAGTTTTTTAGAAAAATATCATCTAAATATAAAACCAATATAAAACCATTATGAAACATATCTTTTTAACAATATCTTTATTTTTAAGCACTATTTTTTATGTGCAAGCTCAAGGAGGAAGAGGGGGGAGGTCTCCTCAAAATCAAAATAGACAACCTAGAGTTGAATCGGAACGCAAAGAAGTTAAAGCAAGTGATCTTGCAGGTATTTTTTATTATGATGTAAAAAGTACGCTTAAAAAAGTTAAAATTAAAGATGATGACATTAAAGTAAAAGTTTCTAATGCTCTAAAAAAATACAATACAAAAATTAAAGAAATATCATTTTTAAATTCCGATAAATTTAAAGGTATTAATGTCTTGATGAAATCTTTAAGAGAAAATAGAACAAGTAACAATGGGAAAGCTAATAAAAATAGTGATCTAAGAAAAAAAATTGGAGAAGTTATTAGACCAATACGAAAAGAAATTAGAGCACATGAAATGGTTTTAAATGAAACTTTAGAGGGTATTTTAACTCAAAAGCAAATCAAGAAATGGTTAAAATATCAGAAAAAAGAAAAAGATAAATTAAAACCTCAAAGACAAGAAAGAAATAAAAATAGGCAACAACCTCAGAATCAAAATAGACAAAGAAGATATTGATGTTTAATTTTACCACCTAATAACGCAACTAGAATTCTAAAAAAACATAAAGATATTTTTTTAGAATTCTCCTGATTTTTTCTCATATTTGTAGTTAAACTAACTAATTACGAATTATGGGTATGAATAAAAATACGGTGCTCGCTTGGGCAACGTTTATAATGATTTTAGTAGGATTAGGTTTAATTGCTCTAGGAGCATTTAGGTATGATGACGTAGCAGGTTGGGGATTTGGTGCTGTTGGTGCAGGTTTCTTCGCAATTGCTTGGGTTTTTAATGCTTTAAAAGGAAGAGTCTAATAAAAGTCTACAGTATTTCAGTAGCAATTTTCAGTATAAAATTAATACAGCATATTTATGAGTGATGATAAGAAAGTCATCTTTTCGATGAATAAGGTTTCTAAAACCTATCAATCTACAGGAAAACAAGTCTTAAAAGATATTTATCTAAGTTTTTTTTACGGAGCAAAAATTGGAATTCTTGGTTTAAATGGATCAGGTAAATCAACTTTATTAAAAATTATTGCGGGTGTAGAAAAGAATTTTCAAGGTGATGTTACTTTTTCGCCAGGTTATAAAGTAGGATATTTAGAACAAGAACCACAACTTGATCCAGAAAAAACAGTTTTAGAAGTAGTTAAAGAAGGCGTTGCAGAAACCGTTGCCATTTTAGATGAATACAACAAAATCAATGATATGTTTGGTTTAGAAGAAGTGTATTCTGATGCTGATAAGATGGAAAAACTAATGAATCAACAAGCAGAATTACAAGACAAAATAGATGCTGCTAATGCTTGGGAATTAGATACTAAACTAGAAATTGCAATGGATGCGTTGAGAACTCCAGATTCTGATAAGAAAATTGGAGTACTTTCTGGAGGAGAAAAAAGACGTGTTGCTTTATGTAGATTGTTGTTACAAGAACCAGAAATTTTATTATTAGATGAGCCTACCAACCATTTAGATGCAGAATCTGTACACTGGTTAGAACATCATTTAGCACAATATAAAGGGACTGTAATAGCAGTTACGCACGATAGATATTTCTTAGACAATGTTGCTGGTTGGATTTTAGAATTAGATAGAGGAGAAGGAATTCCTTGGAAAGGAAATTATTCTTCTTGGTTAGATCAGAAATCACAAAGAATGGCGCAAGAAAGTAAAACTGCTTCTAAGCGTCAAAAAACATTAGAACGAGAATTAGAGTGGGTTAGACAAGGAGCAAAAGGACGTCAAACAAAGCAAAAAGCACGTTTAAAGAACTATGACAAATTAATGAGTCAAGATCAAAAACAAGTGGATGCTAAACTAGAAATTTATATTCCTAATGGACCAAGATTAGGAACCAATGTAATTGAAGCTACAGGGGTTTCTAAAGCTTATGGAGATAAATTACTATATGAAAATTTAGAATTTAATTTACCACAGGCAGGAATTGTTGGAATCATTGGACCCAATGGAGCAGGAAAAACGACCATTTTTAAAATGATAATGGGAGAAGAAGCTGCTGATAAGGGAAGTTTTAAAGTAGGAGAAACTGCTAAAATTGCATACGTAGATCAGGCGCATTCAGATATTAATCCTGATAAAACGATTTGGGAAAACTTTTCAGATGGACAAGATTTGGTAATGATGGGAGGAAGACAAGTTAATTCTAGAGCGTATTTAAGTCGTTTTAACTTTTCAGGAAGTGAGCAAAACAAGAAAGTATCTACACTTTCTGGAGGTGAAAGAAATCGATTGCATTTGGCAATGACATTGAAAGAAGAAGGAAACGTATTGTTATTAGATGAACCAACAAATGATTTAGATGTAAACACATTACGAGCTTTAGAAGAAGGCTTGGAAAATTTTGCGGGTTGTGCAGTTGTGATTAGTCACGATAGATGGTTTCTAGATAGAATATGTACACATATTTTAGCATTTGAAGGAGATAGTCAAGTGTATTTCTTTGAAGGTTCTTTCTCTGATTACGAAGAAAATAAGAAAAAACGTTTGGGAGGAGATTTGATGCCAAAACGTATAAAGTATAAAAAATTGATTAGATAAAATCCAAATAATTTTATGTGATTATGATAAATTAATTCATAATATGTGTTAAAAATAATATATATTGTAGACGTATTTTTTAAAATACTGATAATTTATTAATTAAAACATATTTTTATGAAACGTATTTATTACAAGTTTTTATGTATTTTTTCACTAGGAGTTGCGGTAGTAAGCTGTTCTAACGATTCAAATTTAGATTCAAATTTAGATGTAAACTCAGATTTAACCGAACAAAATTTTTTGAGCGAAAGTTTTACCCCCATCCCTAATCAGTATATTGTTACTTTTAAAGGAAACACATTGTCTAAAAGACCTTCAAAAAAATCTAATATTTCTTACGAAAAAAGTGTAGAAAATATTAAAGAAGAAGTAATATCAAAATTTAAAAAGGCTAGAATTTCTAAACAAAATGTTAAAGCAACTTTTGGTTATGCATTAGAGGGTTTTGTAGCGATACTTTCGGATGAACAATTATTTGAATTAAAAAATGACCCTAGAATAAAATCAATAGAGTTAGATTACATGATTACTTTGGCACCACCACCAGGTAAAGGACCTGGAAATGGAGGAGGAGGAGGTGGAGGAACTACTGATCCTCAAGAAATTCCTTGGGGTATTAATAGAGTAGGAGGTGCTGTTAGCGGAGTTGGTAAAACGGCTTGGATAATTGATTCAGGTGTTGATTCAGACCATCCGGATTTAAATGTTGATATATCAAGAAGTAGGTCTTATGTAACAAAAGGTAAATATTCTATTGAAGACGGGAGTGGTCATGGTACTCATGTTGCAGGAACCGTAGCAGCTTTAGATAATAATATTGGAGTAGTAGGTGTTGCACCTGGAGCTACGATTGTAGCACTTAGAGTTTTAGATAATAGAGGTAGTGGCAGTTTTTCTTGGACAATACAAGCTTTAGATTATGTAGCTGCTAATGCAAATGCTGGAGACGCAGTTAATATGAGTCTAGGACCTAGATCAAGATATACAGACTCTGCAGTTGATGCTGCTGCTTTAAATGTGGCTTCATTAGGCATAAAAATAGCTATAGCTGCGGGTAATTCTAGTGACGATAGTCAATTTTATTCTCCGGCAAGGGTCAATCACCCTAACATCTATACAGTTTCAGCAATGGATATTAATGATAACTGGGCTTCTTTTTCTAATTTTGGCTCACCTGTAGATTATGCAGCTCCTGGTGTAAATGTCAAATCTACTTATAAAGACGGTGGATATGCAACTTTGAATGGAACTTCTATGGCATCTCCTCACGTATGCGGTATGTTACTGCTAGGAGGGAATATTATTTCTGATGGTTTCGTTAATGGAGATCCAGATGGTAATCCAGATCCTATAGCCACTCATAATTAATTAAATATTAAAAAGCCCCATTTCCAAAAGAAATGGGGCTTTTAACTTCTACTTTTTCTATCGCAACTATTTAATACAGTATAAGTTTATATTTCAAATAATGATATTACAAATTTAAATAAGTGCTATTAATTAAAAACACGTATAAATACCTGTTTTTTAATTTCTTCTTTTTTTAACAATTTTTTCTTTTCTATCTGAACTTCTTTTGATTGTTTTATTTACCTCTCTTTTAGAGTTATCTAATTTTCTATAGGTGGCACTACTGTTTCTATTTGTAGATAACCTTCTATCTTTTTTTATTTTTCTTTTAGAATTAACAGCAGATGCTGGTTTTCTATAAGAGTTATTTCTTTTTCTTTTGATAGAACTATTTTCAATTCTTTTAGAACCAGGCTTTTTTCTTCTTAAAATCTGACTTCTTTTCCCAATTTTCGCATTAGTATTTGCTTTGTAATAATAGTAGTTTCTATCTTCTCTAATTTGAGAATAGTTACTTCGAAACTCTCTTCCAAAGAAATATCGATCATTATAATCACAAATATCTCCAATATTTAAGTTGAATCGAACCCCATTATGAGTGTAGATGTTATTTCTAACAGTGCCATAAAAAGCAGGGTAACCCCACCTATCATAACGTACTCTTAAGTTACCAACTTTGGTTAATCTTCCTCTATGATACCTCATAAATACGTTTCCGATCCTTGTAACATTTCCTCTAAAATCATAATTTATAAAAGTGCCACCAATTCGTCTAACTCTTCCTCTAAAATCTCTATCAATACTTACACCATTATTTCTTCTTGTACGTCTTCCGTTGTAATCGAAATATACGCTATTGTAATTGGTGTCAAAATCAAATTCGCCATTAGTAAAAACAAAAAATTCAATTCCTCGCTCAACAAAATTCACCGAATTTTGGTAAGAGTAATTAAACCCAATTCTGTTTGGTAAGTTATTGCCATTATTGGCTTCAACAGTAGAAACCATCATGAACATTCCTAATAATAAAAGTAAACCTCTTTTCATAATTTATGGTTTTAAGGGTTTCGCCTACTCTATTTGCTTTTCGGCATCCGCGTTTGATTTATATATTTTCAAAGAGCGTGCCATAATCTAAAAAGTATAGTTTTAATAGGTTTTATGCATGTAATAAACTATTTGTATTTGTATGGTTTTAAGGTTTTTAAAAGTTGTTGATTTTTTTTTTAAAAATCAATTAGAACTCGTAAATTGACAAAACTTTTTACGACTGAGTTGATTTAGATATATAATATGATTGAAGCAATAGCGAAAAATTTACAAAGAGGTATAAAATTATTAAACTCAATTTCTGATGAACAATATTCAAACACCTCTGTAGCTCCCTATTATTCTAGTATTGGTTGCCATATGCGTCATGTTTTAGATGTGTTTTCTTGTGTTTTTGAGGGTTTAGAAACTAAAAATGTATATTTAAATAAACGAAATCGAAATCAAATAGTAGAGTTGCAAGCGAACTTAGGTTTACAATATTTTGATGAAATAATTCATCAATTAATTGAAATTGATAAAAAAAAACTTGAACAAAAAATTGAAGTTATAGATGATTTAGGATTAGGATTGGAATCTGCAACTTATACTTTAGGTGCTATTTTAATGCAAGCACATAGTCATGCAATACATCATTTTGCAAGTGTTGGTTATGTTATTTATCAATTAGGAATTGAATTACCTGATGAAGATTTTGGTTTTAATCCAACAACACCTAAGTTAAAGGTCTAGATTTAAAACAAAACACTTGTTTGTTTTGTTTAATAAATGCTTCATTACAGTTTGTAGAATGTAAAAACTGATGCGGTTTTTGGATTTTAAAACCTTTTTTATCAACATAGAAATCACCTTCAAAGTCTTTAAAACCCTCAGAAGTATATCTTGCAATGATATAGTTTTTAGCATTAATTTTTTCTTCAATTTTAAACCAAGCTCCACTTCCAATTCCGCCCAACCAAGTTGCTTTTTTTAAATCAAAAACATTTTTATTAGGTAATTCTGTACCAATTAAATTTGGTTTTATATCAAACTTTTTTAAAAAAGAAGTTTTGTATTCTTTGATGATAGATCTATTTTGGTAGGTTTTAGTTTGCTGATTTATAACTTCAAAAATTAAATTTGTGGTCGTTCCTTTAATTACATTTCCAATAGGGCTAGGTGTGAATAAATTTGACTTTTTTAATCTTGATTTAATTTTTTTAAAAGTAGATGCAGTAATAATAGTATCGGTTACAAAACGAGCACAATTAGTCCCCTTTTTAATAAAAGCTCCGTATGGAATTTCTTTTTTATTTATGAGCGATATTATAAAAGCTTTTGCTTTCTTATAATCAATTCTATTATTTATAGTTGCAACTAATCGTCCCTCTCCATGTGTTTTTTCAGGATGTTTATCTAACCAAAGTAAAATTTCTTTTAAGTTAGTTAGTCTACCATTTTTAAAGTTAGCTAAAACAGGAATTACTAATTCCGGATCGGTTTCTTTAGATCGCACTCTACCATTTCCATAACTAGTAATATACCTGCCAAAATCAAAATAATTAATTTCAGTTTCTTCTTTTTTGATTAATAAAAAAGCTGCATGACCAGCTTGTACAGCATGTTTACCACCAATACCTATTAATGGCCAAATTTTACTAGAAAACTCCCAATATGCTGGTCTTACAATGGTGTCTGGATAAGAAAGAATGACGATAATTCCGTCAGAATTTTGCATATTTAATCTTTAAAAAAAGCTTTTAATAAAGTGTTAAAGGTTTTAAAAGCAAAGAAAATGGTGAAAATAATTAAGATACCGGCTATTGTTAAAATAAGGTAAGATATAAACTCTTTATTGGTGTTTTCAAACTTTTCTAATGCTTTAAACCCCATAGTTAGCGCAATCGGAGATGCTATAAATAAAAAAACTAAAATTCCTAAATTTCTTAACCCTTTTCCGAGTGCATTTACATCGGTGCTCATTAATTATAATTTTTTAAAGCATTTCTAACATTACCATATTTTTTAATTAATTGGCTAGCTTTATTTAAGTTGATATTTAGTTCTTTGGCTAACATTTTTTGTCCTCTTTCAACTAATTTATTATTAGATAATTGCATGTCTACCATTTTGTTTCCTTTTATTCTTCCTAATTGAATCATAGAAGCTGTAGATAGCATATTTAAGACCAATTTTTGTGCAGTTCCTGCTTTCATTCTAGAACTTCCAGTAACAAATTCTGGGCCAACGATTACTTCTATAGGAAATTGAGCAGTTTTTGAAAGTGGACTATTTTTATTACAAGTTATACAACCTGTTGTAATTTTATTTTCGTTGCATTTTTCTAATGCAGCAATTACATAAGGTGTTGTTCCAGAAGCGGCAATACCAACAACTACATCTTTTTCTGATATTTGATGTTCTTGTAAATCTGTCCAACCTTGATTTGTAGAATCTTCTGCAAATTCCACGGCTTTTCGAATAGCAATATCACCTCCAGCAATTAATCCGACAACCAATTCGTGAGGAACACCAAATGTTGGCGGACATTCAGAAGCATCAACAATACCAAGTCTTCCTGAAGTTCCGGCGCCAATATAAAATAACCTTCCATCGTTTTTAAGTTTATGGGTTATTTGATACGTTAGAGCTTCTATTTGTGGCAACGATTTTTCTACAGCCAAAGGAACAGTTTTATCCTCATTATTAATATTGATTAATAAATTAGAAACGGACATCTTTTCTAGATTATTATAGTGAGAGTCTTGCTCAGTAGTTTTTGTAAAATCCATCACTCAAAAATACAGTTTTTATTGCATTTTAAGTAATGAATTTTTATAAGAAGTTATTCTTTTTTTACCAAACTAATGGTAAAAGTATCAGTCTCTGAAATATGAAAATATCCTAAAGGAAAATTATCTTGATTGGTTATATTTGTCATATTTCCTAATAGGGATGAAGGTACAGTTTCAAACGGACCTCCAGCATTTTGCCCACTTTGATCGACCAATACTCTAAAATAGGTGAAATATTCTTTACTAATACCAGACATTTTAATGTTAACAGTTGCAGGAACTTCTAGATCATCTTCACTATAAAAATAGGAAAAATTATAATCTGAACCATCAAAAAATCGATCTTCAATAGATAAGAATAAATTATTAGATAAATTAAATAAATAATAATTCTCTACATTAGCTTCATCTTTAAACGCTATTTTTAATTCTGTTTCATTACCAGAAAACAGAGTTTTATCTCCCTGTTCAACTTTAGAGAATGGAGTAGATTTTATTTTTGTTGCAGTTCCTTTGTAAGTTTCATTATCATAAATTACAGTGAGCTCATAAGAAGCATTATCTTTTGGGATAAAAGTATTTGCAGGCTTATAGTTTCCATCACCATTTGTGTCAGAAAAGTTAATAATTGTATTATTTGATAAGTCTGTTAAAAATACAGTAGCATTGGTAACTGACGGGATTGTTTCTTCAAAATAATCTGCTGTTAATCGAAGTTTTACAGTTGTGTTTGCGGTTACAGGAGTTTCATCAAATAGAACCTCAAACGAAGCATCTATAATTAATTTTGGTGAAATTGATGGTACTTCGACATCAACTACTTTCTCACAATTTAATAAAAAGAAGCACAGTAAAATTGAAAGTGAATATGTCTTTTTCATTTTTTTAGAATTTAAAATTATAAGTTACTGATGGAACAATTCCAAAAATAGATGTTTGTATAGCTTCATTTCGCATGGTTTCTCTGTTTTGTCTAAAACTAATAGAAGCTGCATTTTGTCGGCCATATAAATTATAAATACCAAATACCCATTCTGCTTGCCATTTTCTGTTTTTATTTTTTTTAGGAGTTAATGTTGCAGAAACATCTAATCTATGATATGCTGGTAATCTATCTGCATTTCTTCTGTTGTCATCATAAACAGGAACATTTAAACCTTGTATTTCATATTGACCAACGGGGTAATTTGTGGGTTGACCAGTTTGAAAGACAAAATTTGTATTGAATTTCCATTTTTTATTCAATTTGTAACTTGCATTTAAAGAGAAATCGTGGGTTTTATCAAAAGGGGTACTGTACCATTCACCCCTGTTAATACCGGGTTCATTGGTTGTTCTTCCCAACGTTTGTTGTTCTGATCTTGATAAGGTATATGCTAACCATCCTTTTAAATTTCCTTTATTTTTTTTAAATAAAACTTCTAATCCGTATGCTTTTGCTTGTCCATTTAAAATTACTGTTTCAATTTCATTATTTGCTACAAGATTGGCACCATTTATATAATCAATTCTATTCTGAATGTCTTTATAGAATATTTCAGTTTCTAAGGAATATCTTCCTTCTTTTAAAGATTTAAAATATCCAATGGCATACTGATCTAGTAGCTGAGGTTTAATATAACGGCCACTTGGAGCCCAAACATCTAATGGAGTAGGAGAGGCAGTATTTGAGAGTAAATGTAAATATTGTGCCATTCTATTATAACTGGTTTTAATTGAAGTGTTATCATTTAAAACATATGACATTGAAATTCTAGGTTCAAAGTTGTTAAAACTGGCGATGACCTTACTTCTGTTAAAATTTTCTGTACCAGTAGGAGTCGCTGATTCATAAACTTTAAATTGAGAATTATATATTACAGGTTGGTTGTTTTGATAAACATTTAATTCATCTTGACCTAAACGAGTAAAATTACTAAAACGAATACCATATTGTAATCTAAATTTGTCACTTATTTTATGCTCTACATCTAGGTAAGTGGCAAATTCATTGGCATATTTATCAATTAATTTTTCTGCAACAATACCGGAGTCATCTCTGTTTGGGAAAATATTACCTGGATTAAATTTGGTATAAATATTATTGATACCGTAACTTAATTTTATTTTATCGCTTACAAAGTGATTGAAATCGTATTTTAAATTGTAGTTTGTAATTCCAGAATCCCATTCAAATCCAACAAAATCAAGAGTTAAACCGTAGAAATAATCAGAATAAATTAGTGATAAATTAGAGAATAGTTTATCAGAAAATAAGTGATTCCACCGTAGGTTGGCAACTTGGTTTCCGTAAGTATTTACAAAATTTTCACTTACACCGAAGACATCTTTCCCAAAATAACCTGAGAAATAAAGGCTGTTTCTATCATTAATTCTATAATTTACTTTAGTATTTAAATCATAAAAATAGGCGGTATTGTCATTGTCAAAAAGTGGTAAAAAAAGGTGTGCATAAGAGGATCTTCCACCTACTAAAAAGGATACTTTTTCTTCTTTAATTGGTCCTTCAACTAATAATCTACTAGAAATTAAACCAATACCTCCTGTGACTTTAAACTCTTTGCTATTTCCCTCTTTTTGATAAATATCTAAAACAGATGATAATCTTCCTCCATATTTTGCAGGGATTCCTCCTTTATATAGTCGAATGTCTTTAATAACATCTGGGTTAAAAACTGAGAAAAAACCAAATAGGTGAGAGGAGTTAAATACAATTGCTTCATCTAATAGAATTAAGTTTTGATCAACAGCTCCACCACGCACATTAAATCCGGAAGCCCCTTCACCAGCACTAGTTACTCCGGGTAATAGAATAATTGATTTTATAATATCTGCTTCACCCAATACAACAGGAATTTGTTTTATTGAGGCAGCTGTAAGCTTATTAACACTCATCTGAGGTGTTCTTACGTTTAGGTTTTCTATATTAGTTTCTATTATGATTTCATCTAAACTTTCGGCTTCTTCTTTTAATTTAAAACTTTTGGTTAATTTCTTGTCTAGATTAATAGTCTCTTCAATTGTTGAAAACCCCAAATAGCTTATTTGCACTTTGTAGCTTCCTTTAGGTAATGTTATTGAATAAAAACCATATTCGTTTGTTGTAGTTCCAGAATTTAACTCGGGAAAATAAACAGAAACACCAATTAAAGTTTCGTTGCTACTATTATCGTAAATAGTACCACTTATGGTGTATCTTTCTTGACCATACATTGATGTAGTCAAAAAAAGTAATAAAAAGAGCAATTTTTTTGTGTTGCACATTTTGTTTAATTATTAAATTAATTTAATAAACAAAAATACAATTCTAAACTTTAAGAAAACGTTAAAATAATAACAAATACTTATCTATTTAAATAAAAAAGTCGGTCTTATATAGACCGACTTTTTATTTGTGCTATGTTCTATTTAGTATGTTAAAATCGAGTTTAAAGTACTGTTAGGTCTCATGGCATTATCTGCTAATTCATCATTAGGTTGGTAATAACCACCAATATTTACAGAGTTACCTTGTATTTCATTTAATTCGGCAACAATTTTTGCTTCATTTGCTTTTAGTTCAGTAGCAATTTTTGTGAATTGTGTTTTTAACTCAGCATCTCTATTTTGATTAGCTAAACCTTCAGCCCAATACATTGCTAGATAAAAATGTGATCCTCTGTTGTCTAATTCACCAACTTTTCTAGAAGGAGATTTATCATTGTCTAAAAATTTATCAGTTGCATCATCTAGTGTTTCAGCTAAGACTAATGCTTTAGTATTGTTATTAGTATTACCTAAATGTTCTAAAGAAACTGCTAATGCTAAAAATTCACCTAAAGAATCCCAACGTAAGTGGTTTTCTTCTAGAAATTGTTGTACGTGTTTTGGAGCTGAACCACCGGCACCTGTTTCAAATAATCCACCACCATTCATTAACGGAACTATTGATAACATTTTTGCAGAAGTACCAACTTCTAGAATTGGAAATAAATCAGTTAAATAATCACGTAAAACGTTACCAGAAACAGATATTGTATCTTCTCCTTTTACAATTCTTTCTAAAGTGAATTCTGTAGCTTTTATAGGTGATAAAATTTTAATTTCTAAACCAGAAGTATCATGATTTGGTAAATATGTATTTACTTTTTTGATGATTTCTGCATCATGAGCTCTATTCTCATCTAACCAAAAAACTGCTGGTGTTTGAGAGGCTCTTGCTCTTGTAACTGCTAATTTTACCCAATCTTGAATTGGTAAATCTTTAGTTTGACACATTCTCCAAATATCACCTTCATCAACAGAATGCTCAATTAATGTTTTACCATTTTCATCGACCACTACCACTTTTCCAGCTGTAGCAATTTCAAAAGTTTTATCATGAGAACCATATTCTTCTGCTTTTTTAGCCATTAAACCAACATTAGGAACAGTACCCATAGTAGTTGGGTCAAAAGCTCCATTCTTTTTGCAAAAGTCTATAGTTGCTGAATAAATTCCTGCATAAGAACTATCTGGTATAATCGCTTTTGTATCTTGCAATTCCCCTTTAGCATTCCACATTCTACCCGAAGTTCTAATCATTGCTGGCATAGAAGCATCAATAATTACATCAGAAGGAACGTGCAGATTAGTAATTCCTTTATCAGAATTTACCATAGCTAAATCTGCTTTTTTAGAGAGTATAGTATCAATATCGGCTAAAATTTCAGCTTTCTTTTCTACTGAGACTTCATCTAAATTACTTAATAAGTTCCCAAAACCATTATTTACATCAACACCAATTTCTTCAAAAATTGCGGCATGTTTATCAAATAATTCTTTAAAATATGTTCTTACTGCATGGCCAAAAATAATAGGGTCAGAAACCTTCATCATTGTTGCTTTCATGTGTAAAGAAAGTAAAACACCACTTTCAGTAGCCTCATTAATTTCTTTATCTAAGAAAGATAATAATGCTTTTTTACTCATTACAGTAGCATCAATAATCTCACCATTAATTAAAGCTAATTCATCTTTTAAGATAGTCTTAGAGCCTTCATTATTGATATGGTATATGCTAACTTTTGTAGCATTTTCTAGAGTAACAGATTTTTCATTATGTGCAAAATCTCCAGCGCTCATAGTGGCTACATGAGTTTTAGAATCAGATTCCCAAACACCCATTGAGTGAGGGTTTTTGCGAGCATAATTTTTAATAGCTTTTGGAGCTCTTCGATCTGAGTTTCCTTCACGTAAAACAGGATTTACAGCCGAGCCTTTTACTTTATTATAAAGCGATAAAACTTTCTGATCTTCTTCAGTTACAACTTCTTCTGGAAAATCGGGTAATGCATAACCTAAAGCTTGTAATTCTGCTATAGCAGCGTTTAGTTGCGGAACAGAAGCACTAATGTTAGGTAATTTTATAATATTAGCTTCAGGTTTTGTAGCTAAATCACCTAAAACGGTTAAAGCATCTTCAACCTTTTGATCTTCTGTTAAATAATCAGAGAAATTAGCTAAAATTCTTGATGCTAAAGAAATATCTTTTACTTCAATTTCTATATTAGATGATTTTGTAAAAGCTTTTACAATTGGTAAGAAAGAACGTGTTGCTAAAGCTGGAGCTTCATCCGTTTTTGTGTATACAATTTTAGCTATTTTACTCATTTTTATATTTTTTTAGATAATTCTTTTGTGTAAAAAATCATAAAACCATTATTGATTTTACGAAAGCGAGCAAATTTAAGAATTATAGATGAGATTTTTAATGGTAAAATCCTATTAATTAGCAGGTTTTATTATGATTTTAATAATTTTTGAAAACGATTTCGTAGAAGTTAAAAATAAAAGCCATATCGCACAATTTCTTGTAGTGATATGGCTTCTTTGAAATAGTTTTAAGTATTGATGCAAATTGCTTAACAATCAAATAAAAGTTGCCTTTTATATTTCTTTTTAACAAAGAAATCACGTTTAACTATTTCAGTTTTTGAAACATCCTTAATTTTAATTAAGCATTCTACTTTTTTAAAACTTTTATTAATGTTTCAGATTGTTTATCACGAACTGTAAACTAATTTGTATGTCTATATAATCGTATTCCCAATCAATTATAGTTAAGGCTTTAATTTATTCACATAGATTTAAATTTTCAATAGTTACTGTAAATTTTCATTTACAAAATCCTATGTTTTTTTAAATGCCAATTCTCTAAACTAAGCTTTTAATTAATTTGTTAATTTTGATTTATATCATAAACTAATCATAAGTTTGTAGATAAAACAATATGTAAAGAACGTTACTTTATTTATTTACGTTTAATTTTTATATTAGTTTTTGAAGACTGATAAGTTGAATTATTTTGTAAATTATAGTGTAAATATATATTTGATTTTTGATTTTACAAACTTTTTAACCAATTAGAAATCAACAGAGTATTAACCATGGTTATTAACATTTGTTCATTAAAAAAAGCGTTGTGAAATATTCACAACGCTTTTTTTATATTTTTTTAAAGAGAGATTATCTTCTTTTCTCAGTAATTCTGGCTTTTTTACCAGTAAGACCTCTAAAGTAGAAAATACGTGCTCTACGTACTTTACCTCTTTTATTAACTTCAATTTTTTGAATAGAAGGTAAGTTTATTGGGAATATTCTTTCTACACCAACAGTACCAGACATTTTTCTGATTGTAAATGTTTCTGAAGTTCCAGATCCTCTTCTTTGAATTACTACACCTCTAAAAAACTGAGTTCTAGTTTTGTTTCCTTCTTTAATTTCGTAATACACTGTAATTGTATCACCAGCAGCAAATTCTGCAAATTCTTTTTTTGTTACGAATTCGTCTTGAACAAATTTTACTAAAGATTCCATATCTTAATATTTATAGTTTTGTAAAGTAACATTCACGATTCTCGTCAGAGGTTAATTTAGCGGTTGCAAAAGTAATCATTATTTTTTGTTCAAAAAACTAAAAACAATTATTTTTTTGATTGATAATTAGTACAATAGAAAACCCAAAACTTGCGAGATTCTTTGTTATTAATTTTAATAATGATGGGTTCTAATTCGGTAACATTATTAAAATAATCTTTTAGTAAAGGGTGAAGGTCTCCTTTTTTGTTTTTGTTTTTAAAACGTTTGTCAGAATCAATAAAAATAGCATTTTTAGAGTTTAAGGTAGATAGATTATCACCTAAATAATCGAAATGTAAAGCAGGTAACCCAATAATGTTTTGCGCATAAACTTTATCATCCATATAAAAGTTTAAACAAGCTGATGTTTTATAATTATCTTCAGAGAAAACAAATGTATTTGGGTATTTTTCCTGCAATTTTTTGGTTTCAGTGGCCAGTTCTTTCCATCCAATCCAAGTGTCATCACTTTTAATTGGAACGAGATAAAATAAAACTTGCAAACCTACTAAAACATGAAAAACAATAGAAAGTATAATTTGACTTTTCAATAATTTTTTGTTGATAAACATTCCTGCTAAAATGATTCCTGTTATATAGGAAGGCATCATCCAGTTTAGTTTTACCCAATAAATTGGCGTGAGGCTAAAAAAGCCAACAAAAGTAGGAATAAAAAAAGCCAGTAAAAATAAGGTTTTACCCTCCGGAATTTTAAATTTCAGCAATGCTCTTTTTAAATATTTAAATGTAAAAGTGATGAAAATGAAAAATAAAATAGGTAATAGTAAGAACATCTGATGCCCAATAGCCCCGAAGAAATTTTTTGGGGAAATTTTAAATTCTGAGATAGAATTTGTTCTTTCTGAAGATTGAAAAGCAAACGAAGCAAATTCATTTTGATAATTCCACCACCATACAGGAAACATGACTCCCACAGATATTATAATTGAAACCCATAGCCACGGAGAAATTAAAAATTTTCTGTATTTGTTAGAAAAAATAAGAAAAGCAATTAGTCCGATTTGTAATAATAAGGCTGTGTACTTACTGTTAAAAGCTAATCCCATTGCAATACCACCAAGAATCCAATACCATTTTTTTTCTTCGAAAATGGCTTTGTATAAGCAGATTAAACTCAGTGTCCAGAATAAAAGTAAAGGAACATCTGGAGTAGAATTAAAAGATAAAATGGAAACAAAAATGGTTGAGACCAATAAAACAATAGCTCTTTGTAGTTTTCTTTTGGATAAAAAGTAAGAGGCTAATTTGTAAAAACTCAGAATAGTTAAAGAAGTAATTATAAAATCAGCAAATTTTATGGTAAATACAGATTGTCCAAAAATATCGGTAAAGATTCTTAAAATGTATCCTATCATTCCTGGATGATCAAAATAGGATAAAGATAAGTTTTGCCCATATAAATAATAATAGGCATCTTGAGGCATTAAACCCATAAATGGGAGTAATATCAACCTAAAAAGTTGAAAACCTAAAACCCAAGAAATGGCTTTGTTGTTTTTTATTAGTAATAAAATCTTATTCATCTAAAAGATCAGGTCTTATTTCTTCTGTTCGTTTATAGGCTTGTTCGCTTCTCCAATCGTCAATTTTAGGAAAATTACCAGACAATAAAATAGCAGGAACTTTCATTCCTTCAAATTCTGCAGGTCTTGTGTAAACGGGAGGTGATAGTAAATTGTCTTGAAAAGAATCGGTTAAAGCCGATTGTTCATCACCAATAACACCTGGAATTAAACGGACAACAGCATCTACTAAAACTGCTGCGGCTAATTCGCCACCTGTTAATACATAATCACCAATAGAAATTTCTTTGGTAATGTATTTGTCTCTAATTCTTTGATCTACACCTTTATAATGCCCCGTAAGAATTAAAATGTTTTCTTTCAATGAAAGCGTATTTGCGATCGATTGATTTAATGTTTTCGCATCTGGAGTCATATAGATAATTTCATCATAAGATCTCTCTGATTGTAATTTTTTGATGCAATTCGAAATGGGTTCAATCATCATTACCATTCCTGCGCCTCCTCCAAATTGTGTATCATCTATTTGTTTGTAATTGCCCAAACCATATTTACGCAAATCGTGCACCATAATTTCTACCAACCCTTTTTTTTGTGCACGCTTTATAATAGAATGATTAAAAGGGCTTTTTAGTAAATCTGGAGCTACTGAAATAATGTCTATTCGCATGTTTGCAAATGTAAAAACTTTAAGTTTATAAATTAGTTTTTAATATTAGAATAGCAATATTCATTGTAGAAATCAATTAATTTTATGGTTTCTTTTACATCTAACTTTCCTTGTTTGATGTATTTTACAATTTTTGGACAATCTTTAAAAAAAGTGATTACTCTCTTTTTTATTTTATGCCAACCCTTACCATCTATAAAACCAATATTAAATGCATAACTTTCATTTTTTCTTTTAATATAAAGTTCTGAACCTTTTCTAAATTCCCTGCTGATATTACTTTGATAGCTGTCTTTAATATGAAAAGCTACTTGATAAAGCTCTAAATGTTTATTTTGATGTATAATGTAACCGATGCCTTGAAGTATTTTTTTAGAGTTTACATTTTTTTTTATATTAATAATATAAGCGTCAAGTCTAGGATTTTTTTTATCAATAATCATAGTTGTTATGCTATCATAATTGTATTCTTTTTTTGTTTTTGCATCCTCAATTTTCTTAATACTTACATTAAAATCACCTTGAATTACTTTACCATTTTTAAAGGTGATCTCTAGGTTTAGTTTTCTTTGAGAATACGTAATTGAAGTAATAAATATTAGAAAAATTATAAAACTAAACTTCATTGAATTTATTTTATGTGATAAATTTTTTACTGCTAAGATTTAGCAATGGCAGCTTCGGCACAACGTTCGCCGTCCATAGCGGCAGAAACAATTCCACCAGCATAACCACCACCTTCTCCACAAGGAAATAAACCTTCTATTTCTGTGTGCTCTAAATTTTCTTTTCTTGGAATATTAACCGGGGATGAAGTTCTAGATTCTACACCAATAATATTGGCTTCATTTGTATGATAACCGTGCATTTTTTGACCGAATGCTGCAAAGCCTTTTCGCAATCTACTTCCAATAATTTTTGGTAAAAGCGAGTGTAGTGGAGCCGATTTTAAACCTGGCTGATAAGAACAATCGTTTAATTCTGGAGAGAGTTTTCCATCTACAAAATCTACCAATCTTTGAGCGGGTGCAGTTTGCGTTCTACCACCTGCATAAAAAGCAATTTTTTCTAAATCTTTTTGAAATTGTAATCCTTTTAAAGCACCTAAATGTTCGTACTTTTTAAAATCTTTGTCAATATCTAATTCAACCACAATACCAGAATTGGCAAACTTATTATTTCTACGAGAAGGAGACATTCCGTTTACAACAACTTCGCCATTTGCCGTGGCTGCAGGAACTATAAATCCGCCAGGACACATGCAAAAAGAATATACCCCTCTGTTGTTTACTTGATGCACCAAACTGTAAGCGGCCGCAGGTAACAATTCGTCTCTTTCGCCAGAACAATGATATTGAATTTGGTCGATAATTTCTTGCGGATGTTCTACACGAACACCCATTGCAAAAGATTTTGCTTTTAAAGCGATTTCTTTTTTGTGCAACAATTCGTAAATATCTCTCGCTGAATGCCCCGTAGCTAAAATTACAGAATTTACAGTCATTTCTTCTCCATTTTGAAGCTGAATGGCAAGTAATTTGTTGTTCTTAACAATAAAATCTGTCACTCTCGTTTCAAAATGAATTTCGCCACCAAACTTTAAGATATTCTCACGAATATTCTGAATGATTTTTGGTAATTTATTCGTTCCAATATGTGGATGTGCATCAATTAGAATTTGTTCTGTAGCTCCGTGAAAAACTAAATTTTCGAAAATTCTACGAACATCACCTCTTTTCAAAGAACGTGTATACAATTTTCCATCAGAATAGGTTCCTGCACCACCTTCACCAAAACAATAATTAGAATCTTCGTTTACAAAATGTTCTTGATTAATTGCACGTAAATCTCTACGTCTGTCTTGTACGTTTTTTCCACGTTCTAAGACTATAGGTTTGTACCCCAATTCTATGCAACGCAAAGCTGCATACATTCCTGCAGGACCAAAACCAACAATGTGAATTTCTTTAGCCTTAGAAACGTCTTTATACTCAAAAATATAATCCGATTTTTCAGGAACGGCTTCGTTTATGTATACCGCAACTTTATAATTAAAGATGATGTTTTTTTTACGAGCATCAATTGATTTACGTAACACTTTTACTGCAGTTATTTCTGAGGTTTCAACACCTAATTGTTTTGCAGCTTTATATAATAGCGTATTCTCTTTACGTTCTTCAATTAAATTTACACGAAGTTGAATTTCTTTAACCATTCTGCAAAAGTAATCAAATTAAAGACTGAGTATTGATGATAATTCAATAGAATTTACTGGAAGATTCGCTAACGTAGTGACGAATATGCAACGTTTCAATGTTTTATATTCGTAGTTAGCGAAGTTATCAGAAAATAAGTTTAGAAACAAACTAAATGAAACTCGCTTTTAGCATTCTATTGTTCCCAAATAAATCTTTTTTAAGAATGATATTTTTAAAATCTTTTTCTGCTAACATTTCAACAGTTTCTTTGCCTAAATATTGATTGATTTCAAAAAATAATACTCCGTTTTTAGTAAGATGTTGTTTGGCTAAATCTGTAATTTTTTTGTAGAAGATTAGTGGATTTTCATCAGTAACAAATAAAGCCAAATGTGGTTCATTTTCTAACACATTATTATTGATTTCAACTTTTTCTAATTCTCGAACATAAGGAGGATTAGAAATAATAATATCATATTGCTGATTTAATTTGTTAGTATTTAAAATATCCATTTCTATAAAATCGACTTCAGCATTATTTAAATTAGCGTTTTTACGTGCAATTTGCAAAGCTTTTTTAGAGACATCAATAGCAGAAATTTTTACACATTTTAGGTTATTCGCTAATGAAATAGGGATACAACCTGTTCCTGTTCCAATATCAAGAATTGAAAGAGATTTCTCATTAATATTCGAAATGACATCCTTACTCTTTATTCTTTTTTCTTGAATCTCTTTTATAATCCACTCCACCAATTCTTCTGTTTCTGGTCTTGGTATCAAAGTGTTTTCATTTACAATAAAAGGCAATCCATAGAACTCCGTTTTTCCTAAAATATATTGAATCGGTTCTTCTTTTTGTAATCTTTTTGTAATGTTTTTTAATCGAAGAAGCATGTCATCATCAATTAAAAAATCTGGTTTTAAAACCGTGTCTATTCTTTGCAAATGAAGTTTTTCTTCAATCAATAAAAAGAAAAAAGTATCGATTTCTGTTTTTGGATAGATTTCTGAAAGTGCTTCCGAAAAATAGTTTCTAAATTCTTTTAAAATCATATTTTTTTAATCATCCAAACGTTACAAGAATAGTGGCAAGTGTTTCCCATTGGTGCATCTAAAGCAGTAAAACCATATTTTTTATACAATTTAACGGCCGCTTTCATATAAGGAAGCGTTTCTAAATAACAGTTTTCGAAACCAAATTCTTTGGCTTTTTCTAAACAGGTAGAAATCAGTTTGGTGCCTAATCCTTTTCCTCTTGCAATGGGCAAAAAATACATTTTTTGCAATTCACAAGTATTGCCTTTAAAATTATCTAATTGTGCAATTCCTGCTCCGCCAACAACTTTTCCTTCATGTTCTACCACATAATAAATAGCTTTTTCTTTTTGATAGGTTTCAAACATTTGGTCTGTAGCTTTATCTTCGTAAGCAGTTCCTGTCTTGGGAGCTCCCATTTCTAAAATAACGGCTCTCACAACTTTTGCAAGTTCACGATTATCTTTAGGTTGAATTTCTCGAATGATAAAATCTTGAGGTGTCATTTAATACTGTATTTTTGCAAGAGCAATTTACCTAATTTTTTAATTTATTTAGATGAAAAATCTTCTATATTTTACTTTTATATTTTTATTGATAACAAGCTGTTCTGTGAATAAAGAACCTATTTTTATTAAAGTTGATGATATAAAATTAGTGAGTATTAAAAGCGATACAGTCGTTTTAAAAGCGTTTGCTTTTTTCGAGAATCCAAATGATGTTGGCGGAAAAATTTCTACAGATGAAATTCAAATTATGGTGAACGAACATGAGGTTGCACAAGTAACTGCCGATGAATTTAAAGTGCCCGCTAGAAAAGAATTCTCCATTCCGCTATTTGCAAGTATACCTACTAAGAAATTATTAAATACCAACAAAAATGGAGTTTTAGGAGGTTTGATCAATTCTATTTTAACCAATAAGATAAATGTTAGAATTAAAGGTAATTTAGAATATGTTGTTTTTGGTTTTAAGAAAGAATTTGTTGTAGATAAGTCGCAAGAAATAAAGATTAAATTGTAAGTTATTAATCACGAGTTTTACATAAAACGTTGTTTGCAAATCGCTAAAAATGGAATTGGAACTGCACGTCCTAATCCTTCTGTTGGCGCGGTTGTAGTTTATAATGATACAATTATAGGAGAAGGTTTTACTTCTTCTTACAGTGGTAAACACGCCGAAGTAAATGCAATTGAATCGGTAAAAGATAAATCACTTTTAAAAGAAGCAACAATTTATGTAACCTTAGAACCTTGTGCACATTTTGGTAAAACACCACCTTGTGCAGATTTAATTGTAAAATATCAATTTAAAAAAGTGGTTATTGGTTGTGTAGATTCTAATAGTTTGGTTGCTGGTAAAGGAATTGAGCGATTAAAAATAGCAGGAATAGAAGTAGTTGTTGGTGTATTGGAAGATGAATGTAGAGAGCATCACAAACGTTTTTTTACAAGTCAAGAAAAAAAAAGACCTTTTATTATGCTTAAATGGGCAGAAACCAAAGATGGATGTATTGCTCCATTAACCAAAGGCGAAAACAGACCCGTTTGGATTTCCAATCCTTATTCACAGCAATTAGTGCACCAATTAAGAAGTAAAGAGCACGCTATTTTAGTAGGGACAAATACGGTTATTGCTGATAACCCTAAACTAAATGTAAGAAGTTGGTATGGAGAAAATCCAATTAGAATTGTATTGGATAGAAATTTAAGAATACCAAAAAGCGCCAATGTTTTTGATAAAAGTGTGAAGACAATCGTTATTACAGAATCAAGAAGTCTAAAGAATAAAAATGTCATTTCGAACAATGTCGAGAAATCTCAACTAATTTATGAAGAGATTGATTTTACTAAAAAAATAGCTTCTCAAATTTGTGAAGTTTTACAAAAACACCATATTCAATCTTTAATTATAGAAGGAGGTACTCATACATTACAAACATTTATTGATGAGAACTTATGGGATGAAGCAATGATTTTTATAGGTGATTGTGAGTTTGGAATGGGGGTAAAATCTCCAATTTTTAATAAAACAGTTTTAGAAGAGAAAAACATTAAAAGAGATGTTTTAAAAATATATTCAAATGATTAAAAATATCATTTTCGATTTTGGCGATATTTTTATCAACTTAGATAAAAAACGCTTTGCAAAAGAGATAGAGAAATTAGGTGTTTCTCAAGTAGATGAAGCAGTAAAAAATATTTTAGATGATTATGAAATGGGATTAATTTCTACTGAAGATTTTTTAACTTTTTTCAATCAAAATCTTAAAAAACCTAAAGAAGCATTGGTTTTAGCTTGGAATTCTATTTTGTTAGATTTTCCTTTAAAACGATTAGAGTTTTTAAAAAAGTTGGCAGAAAGTAAAAAATATAGATTGTTTTTATTAAGCAATACAAACGATTTACACATTTCTTGGATTCAAAAAGATTGGGGAATGGAACTTTATAATGATTTTAAAAGCTGTTTTGAAAAATTTTATTTGACTTATGAAATTCATTTAAAAAAACCCAATGCAGACATTTATAAGTTTGTATTGAATGAAAATAATTTAATCGCAGAAGAAACTATTTTTATTGATGATACAAAAGAGAATACAGATGCTGCAAATCTACTTGGAATTCATACTTGGAATTTAATTCCAGGAGAAGAAGATGTAACTCAATTATTCACGAAAAAAGAAGATTTATTTTGATTTATTTACTGCTAAGTATTCTTTTTTCAACAGGTTTGTTTGTCATCTTTAAATACTTTGGTATTTATAAAATTGATGTTTTAAAAGCTATAGTTGTAAACTATATTGTTGCTTTTATGATAGGTTTTGTATCCGCAGAAAAAAGAATTCCGTTTGCAGAAATTCCAAATCAAACTTGGTTTTTTGGTGCTATATTATTGGGTGCATTATTTGTTTCTATTTTTTTTGTAATGGCAATGGCAGCTCAAAAAAATGGAGTTTCAGTAGCTTCTGTGGCAGGTAAAATGTCTGTGGTTATACCTGTTTTATTCGGGCTTTTTTTGTACAATGAGTCTGTTACTTTTTTAAAAGTTATCGGAATTATAATAGCAGTTATTGCTGTCTATTTAGCATCTGTAAAAGAAGAAAAAAGAAACGTTAAAAAAGCTGGGTTACTATTTCCAATCCTTTTGTTTTTTGGTTCTGGAGCAATAGATACCCTATTAAAATATATTGAAGTAAACTTTGTTCCCAAAGAAGAAGTTGCAATTTTTTCTGGAAGTTTATTCGCAATAGCAGCTTTTTTTGGACTGATTATTCTAGGAGTGAAATCCATAAAAAAACAAGAATCTTTTGGTGTAAAAAATGTAATTGCTGGTGTTGTTTTAGGAATACCTAATTATTATTCGATTATATTTTTAATTAAAGCTTTGCAAGTAGATGGTTTCGAAAGTTCAACTTTGTTCACCATAAATAATGTAGGTATTGTAATTGTTTCTACTTTGGTAGGTTTGTTATTATTTAAAGAACATTTTAGCCTTAAAAATAAAATAGGAGTCTTTTTAGCAATTCTTGGAATTATCCTAGTAACTATAGCTTAAATGATAGAAGACGCATATAAAACCATAGAAAAACCATCTGAGGAAACACTTTTTAAGGAAAAAGGAAGCAAGTTTTTTGGATATGCTTTTCCTGTTAAAAACGAAGATGATGTAAAAGAATGTTTAGAAGAACTCAAGAAAAAACATCATGCTGCAAGACATTTTTGTTATGCGTATCAATTAGGAATTGAAAAAATAAGGTTTAGAGCAAATGATGATGGAGAACCTAATAATTCTGCGGGTTTGCCTATTTATGGACAAATTCAATCTTTTGAAGTTACCAATATTTTAGTCGTTTCAGTTCGTTATTTTGGAGGAACAAAACTAGGAGTTGGCGGATTAATTTCAGCATATAAAACATCTGCACAGTTGGCTTTAGAAGCATCAGATATTTTAGAAAAAACGATTGATGTTCATTTTGCTTTAAAATTCAACTATGATATGATGAATGCCGTGCAAAGAATCATCAAAGAGAAAAACATTGAAATTATCAAACAAAAATTAGAAATGGATTGTGAGTATACAATTTCTACTCGTAAAAATGATGCGGATGCTATTTTTAGTATTTTTAATACTTTGTATAAAGTTGATATAAAAAGAATAGTATAGTGTTTAAGTTTATCAAAAAGGATAGAATATGAAAATAGTAGTTTTAGATGGATATACGTTAAATCCAGGAGATATTAGTTGGACCGCCTTGGAAGAATTAGGAGATGTAACCATTTATGATAGAACAGCATACGATTCAAATAGTATTATAGAAAATATTGCAGATGCAACAATTGTTTTTACAAACAAAACACCTTTAAATGAAGAGGTTTTAGCGCAAGTGCCTTCTGTAGAATATATAGGAGTATTGGCAACTGGGTTTAATGTTGTAGCTATAGAAGCTGCAAAAAGGCACAATATTATAGTCACTAATATTCCAGATTATAGTTCTGGTGCAGTAGCACAATTTACAATGGCGCTTTTATTAGAATTATGCCATCATATAGGAGCTCATCATATTTCTGTAAAAAATGGAGATTGGGTTTCTAGCAAAGATTTTAGTTATTGGAATAGTCCATTAATAGAGTTATCTGGAAAAACAATTGGGTTAATTGGTTTTGGTAAAATTGGGCAAGCAACAGCTAAATTGGCAATTGCATTTGGTTTAAAAGTTTTGGTATATAGTAGGACTATATATAAAGACTTTGAAAATGAAAACCTTCAATTTGTTGCTTTGGATGATTTGCTCCTGCAATCAGATTTTGTAAGCCTTCACTGTCCTTTAAATAAAGAAACAGAAGGGATTATAAATGCTGAAAATATTTCTAAAATGAAAAAAACAGCAATATTAATCAATACATCTAGAGGTCCTTTGGTTGATGAAAAAGATTTAGCAAATGCGTTAAATACAAATAATTTAATGGCAGCTGCTGTAGATGTAATTTCGGAAGAACCAATGAAAAAAGACAATCCGTTACGAAATGCTAAAAATTGTATTATAACTCCGCATATTGCTTGGGCATCAAAAGAAGCTAGATTACGTTTAATGAATACTGCTATTGGTAATTTAGAAGCTTTTATAGAAAATAACCCAATAAATGTTGTAAGCTAATATTTCATTTTTTTAATATCCCAAACCTTCTAATAAATAATCAGGGCATCTTGCTGGTTTCATCGTTTTTCTGTTCATAAAAGCCAAAACTGTATTTCCTGTGCAAATTAATTCGTCACTTTGGTTTTTAATTTCATAATCAAATTCAATCTTTACCATTGGTTTTTTTTTCAAGATTGTATGTATGGTTAAAACATCATCATACAAAGCCGATTTTATAAAATTGCAACTTAAAGAAATAACAGGGAGCATTATTCCGCTGATTTCCATATCTTTGTAAGTAACTCCTAAAGAACGCAGCCATTCAGTTCGGCCCAATTCGAAAAATTGAGCGTAGTTTCCGTGATATACAACGCCCATTTGGTCGGTTTCTGAATATCGTATTCTAGTTTTTGTTGATGATTTTTTCAATTGTAATAGACAAATTTTATAAAAGCATTTTACGTAAAAAATAATTAATAATCAATAGCAATTTCATTTTTTTTTAATGAATTTTATTCACACTTTTGTAAGGCTTTAGAAAAAGGTTCAAAAAGTCCATTTTTAACCAAAATTATTAACCTAAAAAAATTTACTTTAACTAAATGACTGTAACTGCTGACTCAGTTTGGAATGAATGTTTGACTTTTATAAAGGATAATATTAAACCACAAGCTTATAAAACTTGGTTCGAACCAATAAAGCCGGTAAAACTTTCAGGAGAAGCATTAACAATTCAAGTACCCAGTAAATTTTTTTATGAATGGTTAGAAGAACACTACATTAAATTATTACGTGTAGCATTGGTAAGACAATTAGGAAATGATGCCAAATTGATTTACGATGTGAAAATGGAAAACAATTATAGTAGTAACAGACCACAAATTGTTAAAATTCCTAGTTCCAATAGAGATCCTTTAAAACCTCAAAAAGTTACAGTTCCTTTAGAATCTAATAAAAGAGAATTAAGAAATCCTTTTGTAATTCCTGGATTGCAAAAAGTGAAGATAGAATCTCAATTAAATCCAAACTATAGTTTTGCAAATTTTGTTGAAGGAGATTCAAATAGATTAGCACGTTCTGCAGGTATGGCAGTTGCAAACAAACCAGGAGGAACCTCTTTTAATCCTCTTTTAATTTATGGTGGTGTTGGTTTAGGAAAAACACATTTGGCACATGCTATTGGTGTTGATATTAAAGATAAATATCCAGACAAAACAGTTTTATATATTTCTTCAGAAAAATTCACACAGCAATTTATAGATTCTGTAAAGTCGAATACTAGAAATGATTTTATTCATTTCTATCAGATGATAGATGTGTTAATTATTGATGATGTTCAATTCTTATCAGGAAAAGCAGGAACACAAGATGTGTTCTTCCATATTTTTAACCATTTACATCAAAATGGGAAACAGGTAATTTTAACTTCGGATAAAGCGCCTGTAGACATGCAAGATATCGAGCAACGTTTATTATCTCGTTTCAAATGGGGATTGTCAGCAGAATTACAAGCACCAGATTACGAAACAAGAATTTCTATTTTAGAAAATAAATTGTTTAGAGATGGTGTAGAAATGCCAGAGGAAATTATAGAGTATATTGCTAAAAACATCAAATCTAATGTAAGAGAATTAGAAGGTGTTATCATTTCTATGATTGCTCAAGCCTCTTTTAATAGAAGAGAATTCTCTATAGAATTGGCTAAACAGATTGTAGATAAGTTTGTTAAAAACACTAAAAAAGAAGTATCTATAGATTATATTCAGAAAGAAGTATCTAAGTACTTTGATATGGATGTAGCTACTTTACAATCTAAAACACGTAAGCGTCATATAGTACAAGCTAGACAGTTAGCAATGTTTTTTGCGAAACGATTAACTAAAACCTCTCTAGCAAGTATTGGTAATCAAATAGGACAAAGAGATCACGCAACAGTGTTGCACGCTTGTAAAACTGTAGACAACTTAACAGAAACAGACAAGCAGTTTAGAAAATATGTAGACGACTTAACAAAAAAGTTGACTTTCTAAAACTTTCGAAAATTTTTTTATTTGTCATTCCTCTACAATCAGGAATCTATTTCTTATTTTTAACAAAAATACTTTATGTATAAAATATTGATGGTTTGTTTAGGAAACATCTGTCGTTCTCCTTTAGCTGAAGGGATTTTACAATCTAAAGTGAATGCTGATACAGTTTTTGTAGATTCTGCAGGTACTGCTGCCTATCATATAGGAAATAAACCAGATGAACGTTCAATTGATGTTGCTGCTAAATATGGGTTAAATATTAGAAATCAAAGAGCAAGAAAATTTTCTGTATCAGATTTTGATGAGTTTGATATGATTTATGCGATGGATGAAAGTAATTATCAGAATATACTTGATGTAGCAAGAAATAAAGATGATGAGCAGAAAGTACAACTTATTTTGAACGAATCAAACCCCAATTCTAATCTAAATGTTCCAGATCCATATTATGGAGGAAATCAAGGTTTTGAAAATGTCTATAAAATGCTTGATGAAGCTTGTGAAATCATTGCTAAAAAATTATAAAAATGTTTGGTAAACTATACTTAATTCCTACAACTTTAGGAGAAACTGAACCATTAGAGGTAATGCCTTTATCTGTAAAAAAAGTAGTTGAGCAAATTGATTATTATATTGTTGAGAACGAAAAATCAGCAAGAAGATTTATCAAAAAAATATCTCCTAAAAAATCACAACCTTCTCTGCAAATAATGTTGCTGGATAAGTACGCTGAAGAATTAGAAACAAGAAAATATTTAGATGTTTGTAAAGAAGGAATCAATGTTGGTCTACTTTCAGAGGCAGGAGTTCCAGCTATTGCAGATCCTGGAGCAAGTATCGTTAAATTAGCCCATCAGAACAATATTCAAGTTGTGCCTTTGGTTGGACCAAGCTCTATTTTAATGGCGATGATGAGCTCTGGAATGAATGGGCAAAATTTTGCTTTTAACGGTTATTTACCAATAGATAAAGGTGAAAGAAAAAAAGCAATTAAAGATTTAGAACGTTTGTCTAAAGATAAAAAACAATCACAAATCTTTATAGAAACTCCTTACAGAAATGAAAAGATGTTTACCGATTTAAAAGCTACTTTAACCCCAACTACCAATTTATGTATTGCTGCAGATATAACTTTGCCAACTGAGTTTATTAAAACAATGTTTATAAAGGATTGGAAACATCAACAACCTGATTTACATAAAAAGCCTGCTATTTTTATTATTCAGAAGTAATTATACCTTCGCCTTTCTATCAGCTTTAATGTTAGAAACATTATAGCCACCAAACTTTTTTAAGTAAGATTGAATGGTTGCTCCATAAGCATCAGAAAAACGAACAGAACCATTACTTCTTAAGAATTTTTTTACATTACCAGCACCACTTAAATGAGCAGCAGCTAAAATACCTGATTCTGTAATTTTAATTCCGTTAATGGTTTTTCCAATTGAACGCTTAATATCTTTTCTTAAAATCCACTTATTTACTTTACATAAAGCAATAAAGGCTCTTTCTTGTAATTCTGGATTTCTTAAAAACGCTTGCGTATTGTAAATTCTAAATCTTTCTAAAGTTGTTCTCCCAAATTGATATTTGCCTAAATACCCTAAAGTATTTACAATGGTATATTTTCCTTGAGATTCTTTAAAAGCTAAAGCTTCTTTAAAACCTACAAAATCTTTCTGTAAATAAGGAATATTGTAATCTATAAACTTCGGAAGAGTAACTTCGTCTACTGCATTTGTTTTTTTATCAATAATTGTTGCGTTGATAAATCCTAAAAACACAATGCATAAAACTAAAAACTTTTTGATATATTAAATCTTTCTGTTTTGCATGACAAAGGTATAATCAATTTTTAATTTAACTGATTATCAATGTGTTAAATTTTTTAGAAATACAAATAATGAAATTTTACTTGTCCTTTGGTGTTAATTTCTAAACTTGGGGCTGGTATTTTTATGAAGTTAATAACAGAAAAGACCGATTTTAAGAATTTTGATTTTGTAGGAACCTTTACTAAATCGATATCGAGACTCAAATAAAACTGCCTATAGGGTGATTGAAGTGATAAATTCTGTGGATTTTCACTTCCAAAGAGCATTCCATCTGCTCCATAACCCACAGCGACATTTAACCATTTTGGAAAGTTTCCTTTTTTATTAAACGACCAAATATTTGCTGAAAGCCAGTATGTTTGTCCATTATAATCTTTTAAAGCTTGTTGTAAATAGTTTTTACCTAACGTATTAGGCCTTTGTTTTGCATATGCAGTTTGATTAAAGGAGTATTTTACTGTAATTCGTTGTTCCTTCCATAATAATTCTTGTCCAATTAATAGTCCGGTACCAGCAGCATTCGCTAAAATATCTCCAGGAGAAGCGCCCCATTCTCTAGAAAATCCGTCTAAAATTTCAACAGCAGTTAAAAAAGCAAAACCATAGGTTGCTCCATATATTAGTTGATTTGTTTTTGAAACACCAGCCCAATCTAAGGTTTCCATTCCAATTTTACCAACATAATATGAAGTCATAAAATGTCCAACTTTATCCATTTGTTTCCAATCGTTATTGTCATTTTTAAAATGAAAACTTGATTGAGGATAATCTTTATACCAAAGTTGATGTAATGCAAGTAAAGATCCTCCTGCTAGAACACTTTTAGCAATAACAATAGTGTTTCTTCTCTTTTTATGAAGTGTGTCGGATTTCTTAAAAAAAGATGTGTTTTGAGCACAAAAGGAAAATGTGAAAAATAAAGCTACAAAAAAGGAGATTGTTTTTTTTTTGATCAAAAGTATTTTTTTTATTCTCTAACAACTAACAACTAACAACTAACAACTAACAACTAACAACTAACAACTGCTACCTATTAATTCTATGTCTATTTAACCAACGTTGGTATTTTGCTGCGTTTCTATTATGTTGAGTTAATGTTTTTGCAAATTCATGATATCCAATTTTATCTACACTTGCACACATATAATAATAACTGTGTTTTGTGGGATTTAAAACCGCATCTATTGCAGAAATATCAGGCATCGCAATTAAAGTGGGAGGTAAGCCTCTGTTTTTGTAAGTGTTATAGGGTGAATTAATTTCCAAATCTATATTCAATACTCTTTTTACTACAAAATCTTGCCCATTTACTTCTTTAACACAGTAAATAATAGTTGGGTCTGCTTGCAAAGGAATTCCTTTTTTGAGTCTATTTAAATACAAACCAGCCACAATAGGTCTTTCAAATTCTTGAGCAGTTTCTTTATGCACTATAGATGCTAAAGTAATTACTTCCTCTTTGTTGAGTTTTAAAGCTTTAGCCTTCTGCAATCTAGTTTCATTCCAAAACCGCTTGAAAGATACTAACATTTTAGCTCTGAATTTTTCTGGAGAAACAGTCCAATAAAATTCATATGTATTTGGAATAAAAATTTGGAGTACAGATTTTTTTGTCAAATTATTTACTGATAAGAATTTTTTATCAGTAAACGCATTTAGCAATGAAATAGAGTCAGTTTCTAATTGTTGAGAAATTCTTCCTGCAAGTTTTTCTATAGTATCTTGATTGTTAAAAGAGATTTTTAAGGGAGTTTGCCAACCACTCCGTAACATGTTTATCAAATCGTTATTAGACATTCCTTCTTTTAAAACATACCTCCCTTTTTTAAATTTTGAAACATTTTTTTTTGCAGCAACCCATAGAAAAGTATTTGGTTTGTTAGAAAAATGAGAAATCTTTTCTTTGACATCGACCAAACTATCTGAAACGTCTACATAAAGAACAGTCTCTTTTATGATTGCTTTACCAAATATTTTTTGATAATAATTGTAACCCAATATTCCTCCAAGAATTAGGAAGAAACCCAATATGTATAATCTTTTTTTATGCAATGAAATCAGTTTTTTTAAAAAAACAAAATTAGTGTTTTATCAATTGAAATAAAATTTCATCTTTAAAATTTCCTTCAGATAGAATCCAATCTACTTTTGTACCTACTTTTTTAAAGTAATGTTTTGTAAAAAGTGAAATACTTTTAGAATTGTCACAAGTAATATTAGCATATAGTTGATGTAAATTTAAAATAGAAAAACAATAATTAACTAAAATTGATAAAGCTTCTGATGCGTATCCTTTGTTTTGATAATTCGGATGAATTAATATACCAATTCCAGCTCTTTGATGTTGTGAGTTAAAATCAAAAAGGTCTATCATTCCTAGTTGTTTTTTAGTTGATTTTTCTTCAATTAACAAACGTAATTGTTTGGCTTCAAAAATATCTAAATGTGCATTTGCTAAATATTGTTTTAATATATATTTAGAAAATGGAGTTTTTGTATGGCTTACCTCCCAAAAAGATTCGTTATTTTCTATTTTATAAAGAAAATCTAAATCTTCTGGCTCTAAAGCTCTGAGTTTTATTTTTTTTCCAACTAAGAGTTTTTTTGTCATTCTTAAATGTAAATATCAATATTTAGATGGTAAATATCATGTTATTTATTTAAATTTTAAACTTTTACCAAAATTATATGTCTAAATACAGTGTTAGATATATTTTCCCCATTAAAAAACACGAATCAACAACTTAAGATACAAAACTTATGAAACTATTTAAAACTGTACTCTTTTTATTTTTGTTTGCACCAACAATTTTAAGTCAGCAACAATCTCCAAATATATTATTAATAATTGCAGATGATTTAGGTATAGATTCTACTCCTGGGTTTGGAATATCTAATGATTTACCAGTAACACCAACTTTAGATTCTTTTAGAAAAAAAGGCGTGACGTTTACAAATACTTGGGCAACACCTCAATGTTCACCAACACGTGCAGCAATTATGAGTGGTAAATATGGAATTAAAACGGGTGTTATGAGACCACCATTAATACTAGATCCAAGTCATACATCCTTATTTACTAAAATTAAAACACAAAGTTCAACTGATTATAGTATGGCGGTAATTGGCAAATGGCATATTGGAGGTAATAGTAGCAGTAATTTTAATCATCCTGCCAATTCAGGAATTCCTTATTATGAGGGGGTTTTTACTGCTCAAGTTTCAGATTATTATAATTGGACAAAATTAAATACTGAGCAAGAAGAAGAACAAGTAAGTGAATATATTACCACACATTTAACAAACAAAGCAATTTCTTGGGTAAGTAATCAAACAAAACCATGGTTTTTGTGGTTGTCTCATGTTTCACCTCATGTACCTTTTCAAAAACCACCTGCAGGAACCTATACTACACAACCTACTAACAATAGAAATACTTATTTATCTATGATAGAAAATTTAGATTATGAAATTAATAGGTTAGTAAATAGTATGGATGAAAAAACCTTAGAAAACACTGTAATTATTTTTATTGGTGACAATGGAACTCCAGGTCGGGCAAATAATTATTGGCCAAATGGACACGCAAAATCCTCCTTATACGAAGGTGGTATTAGAGTCCCTATGATTATTACAGGTAAATCTGTAGAAAGAATTAATGAAGTAGAAACAAGTTTGGTACATGCAACTGATTTACATGCTACAATTTTAGAATTGGCCGGGGTAAAATTATTAGGAGGTACAGAAAATAGCTTAAGTTTAAAACCAGCTTTATCATCACAAAATCAAATCAAAAGAAAAATTCTATATTCAGATTATGAGAGTGGTGGAATAGAATATTGGACAACTAGAAATGCAACTTATAAATTAATCGAAGATGAAAACGGTAATGAAGAGTTTTACAATATTATTGATGATATTAAAGAAGAACATAATTTAATCGACAATTTAACTTCTGAGCAAGAAACAATAAAAGCAATGCTAAAGCAAGAAGCTCAGACTATAAGAACAGATTGGTCTTGTAATGATGGAATAAAGAATGGAAATGAAAACACAATAGACGATTGTAATAATACATGTGGAGATATTGATGTGTTAAGTTACAACAATATTAAGTGTTGTGGTACACCTTTAAACCCAAGTATTTATTACGAGTTTATAGAAGATGAAAAAAGGGTTGTATATTCTAATAACTATCCAAATCATAATTTTTGTTTTGTTGCTGACCGAACACCAGAACCTTATTATAGATTGTATAAAATTGATTTGAAACCTAAATTATCGGGAATTACTACAAGCTTAACTAGAGCAAATGGAAGACCACTAAATTTCTTTGGAATTAGCTTAAATGGAGTTTATATGATGCCAGCGCCTGCGACTCCATTTATTTTTGAAGATAAAAATACAGGAAGATATAATTGGGATTGGGTTTTTGAGCCAACTACTAATATTGGAGAAGGAAGAGAATTTGTAGGTTTAGATTGTGCTTCAGCACATGTAAACCCTAATTCAGGATATCATTATCATGGAAATATGTTTGAGTATGTAGAGCAATTACAAACAGGAATTTCCACTAGGAAAACTGCTCCAGAAAAACTATTACAAGTAGGTTGGGCAGCAGATGGTTTTCCTATTATGTACAGATTTGGTCCTGATAAGGATGGAAATGTTAAGGAAATGAGCCCTAGTTTCCAATTAAAAAGTGGTTTAAGACCTGGTGATGGTATTAGTGCACCTTGTGGGTCCTATTCTGGAAAATACACTAACGATTTTGAGTACATCGCTGGTAAAGGAGATTTAGATGAATGCAATGGTATAGAAGCTTCGATTACTTTAACAACCACGCAAGGAAAAGAGGTTTTTGAATATTATTATGTGGTGACAAAAGATTTTCCTCAAATTTCAAGATGTATGAAGGGGAATTTTAATGATAGTTTTGTTAGTAGTAAAGGTCCTTTAAATGATGAAGACAAAGATGCAGATGGATTTGTAAGTGCTTATGATTGCGATGACAATAATGCTAATATAAATCCTTTTGCTACTGATAATCCAGAAACAACTGTTGATGAAAGTTGTGGGGCTACTTTAAGTGCGCCAAAACTAGGGTTAGAAGAATTAGGTTATTTTATAAATTCTAACCCTAATACTAAAGAAAGTTTTTCTGTAATTTCTACAAATTTGCAAAAATATGAGGTGGGTTTGTTTTCGTTAACCGGAAAATTAATTGATAACAAATCTGGTAGAGGTGTGTTAAAATTTAATAATATAAAATCTTCTAGTGTTTATCTAATAAGAGTTGTGGAAAAAGGGAAGCTAATAGGAACTAAAAAAGTAATTATAAAATGAAACAATTAATAATCGTACTTGTAGCTTTTTTAACTATTGGTAATAGTTTTTTAACCCACGATTCTGTTTCAGCTACTTTTAATGTTATTGAAAGGGGGCATGTGTTATTACTTGAAATTGATTTTGACCAAGAAAATTATATAAAATTTGCTGAATCTAGAAGCCTTAAAATTAATAAAGAAGATTTTAGAAACTATTTATACAAAACGACAAGTTGGAGTTTTGATGGTGAGGAGGTTGTACCACAAATTTTAAGTATAAAGTCTCAACGAGAGCATACAAGAGTAATTTGTTTCTTATCAGAATCAAAAAAAAATATCAAAATAGTTAAGGTTAAAAATGAATTTTTAATCAATGTAAAAGAGCATTCTAATATATTAAAACTAGATATTAACAATAGCTTTAAAGATTTTAGATTGCACAAAAACAGACGAGAAATAAAAGTAGTTTATTAAAATTGTTTTTTGTGGTAGAATTTAAATTTGAATTTTACCACTAAAAACAAATTTTGCAGGACCTTTTAAAAAAACGTTTGTGTAAACTCCATTATTTTCAGAAAAAGAAACTTCTAAATTTCCACCTTCAACTGGTAAGGAAATTGAATTACTATTTGTTTTATTGGTTTTATGCATTGCAATTGCAACGGCAGTAACTCCTGTACCACAAGCTAAAGTTTCGTCTTCAACACCTTTTTCGTAAGTTCTTACTCTAAAAGTCGAATTGTTAATTTGTTGTACAAAATTCACATTACTTCCTGGATTAGCATAAGAATATCTAATTTTTCTTCCTTTTTCAAAAACAGGAAAGTGATCTAAATTATCAACCATTTCTACATGATGCTGAGTACCTGTGTAAGCAAAAACCGAGTTTTCTTGAATTTTAATTTCATCAACATCAATCATTTTTAAAGAAACAATATCGTTTTCGATTTCAGCAAAATGTTTTCCATCAATGGCAATAAATTTCGTTTTAGAATCGATAATATTTAAATATTTAGCAAAAGCAACAGCACACCTACCTCCATTTCCACAAAAAGTTTGACTTCCATCAGCATTAAAATAAATCATTTTAAAATCGAATTCCTTATCATTCTCAATCAAAATAACACCATCAGCCCCAATTCCAAAATGTCTGTCACACAAATGTGAAATTATGTCAGTTTTTTCTTTTGGAAAGATTTTTGTTCTGTTGTCAATCATAACAAAATCGTTTCCTGTTCCTTGGTATTTGTAAAACTCTAAATTCATTGGAACAAAGATAGCGATTTCAATCTCAAAAAAAACCTGTTAATACGTGGTTAAAATGCGTTAAAAACAAGTTAAACAGATTTTTTAAAAATGTTAAAATTGTATATTTGAATTATTAAAAATTAAGATTATGAAGAAATTTTTTGGTTTTTTAGGAATGGCGGTTTTAGGAGGTGCTCTTACTTTAGGTGGATACAAAATGCTATTTAACGAAGAAGTTATTGTTGAAAGAACTTTACCAGAACCTATTAAAACGGTTAACACCAATTTTAATCCTACATACAAAAATGATGCTATTATTGCAAATTCTATAGATTTTACAATAGCCGCAGAACGATCAGTGAATTCAGTAGTTCATGTTAAAAATACAGCAGTTAGAACCAGAGTTAACCCTTACGATCTTATTTTTGGTGGAGGAAATGGGAAAAGAAAATATGAACAAGTTGGCACAGGCAGCGGAGTGATTATTTCGCAAGATGGTTACATTGTTACAAACAATCACGTAATTGCAAATGCAACAAATATAGAAATCACTCTAAATAATAAACAAAAATATCCTGCAGAACTCATTGGAACGGATAAAGAAAATGATATAGCTTTATTAAAGATTGATACTGATGTTGATTTGCCATATATTCCGTTTGCAAATTCAGATAATATTAAAATTGGAGAATGGGTTTTAGCAGTTGGTAACCCTTATAATTTAACATCAACAGTTACAGCAGGAATTGTAAGCGCAAAAGGTAGAGACTTAGAAGGTAATGCTGGTGTAGAATCTTTTATACAATCAGATGCAGCAGTAAATCCTGGAAATAGTGGGGGAGCATTAGTAAATACAAGAGGAGAATTGGTTGGTATAAACACTGCAATTTCTTCTAAAACGGGCTCTTTTATAGGATATTCATTTGCAGTTCCATCTAATATTGCAAAGAAAATTGTAGACGATTTATTAGAGTTTGGTACTGTACAAGAAGCAATTTTGGGAATCAATTACGATCAAAGAGATAAAGATATAAACGGTGTAAAAATAACAGCAGTTGCAGACGATGGCGGCGCAAAAAAAGCAGGTTTAAAATCTGGAGATGTAATTAAGAAAGTGAATAATGTTAAGATTTCTAAGTTTTCCGAATTAAGAGGGCAATTAACAGCTAAAAGACCAGGAGATTTTGTAGATATTACTGTAGATAGAGATGGAGAGTTTATAACAAAAAGTGTAAAGCTTAGTAAAAAAGATTCCTATATCTCAAGAAGTTTAAGTGTTGTTTTGAAAGATTTAAATAAAAAAGAGAAAAAGAAATACGATTTAAAAGGAGGTGCTAAAATTATACAGAATGGTAATAAAAATCTAGATTATTATGGTGTAAAAGAAGGTTTTATTATAACGGAAATTAATAAAAAACCAGTTTTAAATGCAAGCGAAGCAGCTAAGGCAATAGATGCTTCTTATGGAAATGGAAGACCCATTTATATCGAAGTAATTAATTTAGATGGAGAAAGAGAGCGTTACGCATTTAGGTAAAAGAAATTTTAAAATAATTTTATAAAATCCTGATATTTTATCAGGATTTTTTTATTTACGAAAATTTCACGAAATCGATTTCGTATTTTCGAAAAAAGAAATACTTTTGCATCAAAATTAACACATTAATCAATTCAAATGTTGACAGCAATTAATTACGAAGAAGAAGTTTTATCTCAAGCTCAACTTAGAAGAGCAACGGTAGAATTTATTACTATTGTAAACGATTTATGGTACGATAAATCTATTGAGTTAGTATTATTTAGAAACCCTTTGGTAGACAAAAGAGCTAATGAAGTTCTAAATTTAATTAGTTATGCTAAAGAATTTGTTAGTAAACCAATCTCTATTCAAGATGCTCTAGAAATTGCAAAAGCTATTAAACAAATAGATTTGCCTTCCTCTAAGTTGGATATTGGTAAATTGGCCTATGAAAGTCATTTAAACCCAAAAAAATCTGCGAATAAGGTAGAGTTTGTAAAACACAAACTAAGAGGAGCTAAAGAATATAAAGACATACAGCCAAAAGATGTGGTTCTTTATGGATTTGGTAGAATTGGTCGTTTATTAGCGAGAGAATTAAGTTCTAAAATGGGGAAAGGTTCTCAATTACGTTTAAGGGCTATAGTAACTCGAGGTAAAATTAATAAAACTGTTTTAGAAAAAAGAGCTTCGTTGTTAAGTATAGATTCTGTTCACGGAGATTTTTTAGGAACTGTACAAGTAGATGCTGAACATAATGCGTTGATTATTAATGGAACAACAGTTCATATGATTTCAGCAAACAATCCAGAAGATATTGATTATACAATATACGATATTAATAAAGCTTTAGTTATTGATAATACTGGAGCGTTTAGAGATGATGTTGCATTAGAAAGACATTTAAAAGCTAAAGGAGCTGATAAAGTACTTCTAACTGCACCAGGGAAAGGAGTTCCTAATATTGTGCATGGTGTAAATCATAAACAATACAGTCCAGATAAAGTAAATGTTTTTTCTGCTGCTTCTTGTACAACAAATGCAATTACACCAGTTTTAAAAGTATTAGAAGATAATTTTGGAATTCTAAAAGGGCATTTAGAAACGATTCATGCTTACACAAATGATCAGAATTTGGTCGACAATATGCATAGTAAGTATAGAAGAGGTAGGGCAGCAGCTTTAAATATGGTAATTACAGAAACAGGAGCGGGTCAAGCAGTTGCTAAAGCCATACCAGCCTTGAATGGAAAGTTGACGTCAAGTGCCATTAGAGTTCCAGTACCTAATGGCTCTTTGGCTATTTTAAATTTACAACTAAGGACTAAAGTTACTAAAGATAGAATTAACGCTATTTTAAAGAAATATGCTTTAGAAGGTGATTTAGTTGAGCAAATTAAATATTCACTAGATAATGAATTAGTATCTTCAGACATAGTTGGAACAACAGCACCATCAATTTTTGATAGTAAAGCTACAATTGTAGATGAAGAAACTATTGTAATTTATGTATGGTACGATAATGAATATGGGTATTCTCATCAAGTAATTCGACTTGCAAAACACATTTCTAAAGTTAGAAGATACACTTATTATTAAAATTTATTTCCCCAGCTTATTATATAAGCAAATAAACCCGAAACAATATTTTGTTTCGGGTTTTGATTTTTTCTAAATAAATAATAAATGTGTATTTTCTTGATCTGCTCTTGCATAAAAATCACCTACAGTTATAATGTCTTCAATTTCATCAATTAAATCTTCTTTTTTAAGATGAAACATATCCACTGCCAATTTACAAGCCCAAAGTTTACATCCTGAATCGGATAAAATTTCTAAAAACTCACCTACAGGAGGGATGTCTAACTTATCCATTTCTTTTTTCATCATTTTTGTAGCTAAAGCTTCCATACCGGGTAAACCACCTAGCATTGTTGGGATATGCATAGCAGGATTACCAACTGTAGCAACCCTTAAATTTTCTAATTTCTTTTTTTGAATAGCTTCTAATCCAAAAAAAGTAAAAAATATTTCAGAGTCAATGCCTTCCATTCTCGCACCATTTGCCATAATAAATGCTGCATAAACATTTTCTATTGTTGCCTTTGATAAGATAAAAAGCATCTTTTTTACTTTTGTTTTTCCCATAATTTCTAGTTTTTAAGTTAAATACAGCTTTTAGGTTTTGGTACTCCAGCTATTTTAGTCGATACTTTTAGAGGGCCTCCAGGAAATAAAGCATAAAATTGTTTAATGTCAATTACACCACTTTTTTTAATTCCTCTTATTGATAAAGATTTATTAGCTTTTACTTGTTCTTGAATCCATGAAACAACTTCCCAATGTTTGTCTGTCATTTCAATTTCATGTTCTTTAGCAATTTCATCTCCAATTTCTTTTGTCCATTGAGAAAGATCTGTCAAATACCCTTCTTCGTTTACATTAATTTCTACTTGTTTTATAGTTTTTATCATTTTTATTTAGTTTTAATTATTGATATTTTTTCCTTTAAGACTCATATTTCTAGATACAAATGGAATAGAAATTCCTTTTAAGAGCATATTCCAATAAATCCATCTGAAAGCCAATTTCCCCCAATGATTAAAAATACTTTCCTTTAAAAGTTTTAGAGGACCAATTCCCGAAAATGGAAAAGTTCCTGTAACGGGTTCTTGTTTATAATTAAAATCTATGAGTAGAGCTTTATTATTTCCAGTTTCTATAAAGCAATTAGCATGTCCATCAAATTCTTCTTTTAATGGTTTGTTATCTATATATAGCAGAATATTATCAGTTAACGTTTCTGCTTGAAAATGGGCAACAGAACCAGCTTTTGATGCAGGGACATTAGTAGCATCACCAATCACAAAAATATTTTCATTTTCTAAAGATTGTAAAGTATTTGGATGTGTTGGAACAAAATTTAAATCATCGCCCAAACAAGAACGTTCAATAACTTCATCGCCCATATTGGTGGGTACTGTTACTAATAAATCGTACCCTACCTCTTTGTCTATGTAATCTATAATTTTGTTGTTTTCAAAATCTACACGTTCTATTGCAAAGTCAGTTACAAGCTTTATGTTTTTCTCTTCTAATAAATAGCCTAAAGATTTTGAACAAAATTCTTTAGTAAAGGCACCAGATAATGGAGTTACATAAGTAATTTCTACTTTATCTCTAATTTTTTTCTTTTTAAAATAAGAATCAGCTAAAAATGCAAATTCTAAGGGAGCAACTGGGCATTTTATGGGCATTTCTGTAATATGGACAACCAATTTTCCACCTTGCCAATCTCTTAATTTGTTTCTCAAAGCCAAAGCACCTTCATAGGTGTAAAAGTCAAAAATAGATTTTTTCCATTCCTCGCTCATCATTCCTTCTACTTCATCTGGTGCTATTTTAGAACCTGTTGCAATGATTAAGATATCATAAGATAAAGTTCCATTTTCTAAATCCACTAAATTATTTTCAGCATCTATTTTCTCGATTCTTTGTTGAATATAATTCACACCTTTTGGAATAAATTTTTTTCCAACTTTTTTTACTTGTTCTTCTGTATAGATATCAAAAGGTAAAAACAGAAACCCTGGTTGATAATAATGGGTTTTAAATTGGTCTACAATATGGATTTTCCAATCTTTTTTGGGCAATTTAGAAACAAGGTGATTTGCCATCATTGTTCCTGCTGTTCCCGCTCCTAAAATTACTAAGTTTTTCATAATTAATGATTTATATTCCAAATTTAGAATATGATTGTTAATTACAGTATGACAAAAATCATAAAATCCAGTTGTGTAACATAGGTTACAAAGCAGGTGTTTTAAAGAAAAATTTGAATAATTTATTAACTGTAAATTCCTTTAATTATCTTATTTTTGAAGTTATACTTAATTATAATTAGAATGAAAAAGTACTTCCTTTTTTTCTTAATATTTTATACTTGTCTTATATTATCTCAAGAAAAACTTCCCTATTACGAAATTCCTGAAGCACCAAAAGAATTTACTCCAGGAACCACCGCTAGTAGAATGGTAGATGGTTTGGGTTTTAGATATTATTGGGCAACAGAAGGTTTAACTGAAAAAGATTTGGCATTTCAGCCCAATGCAGAAGCAAGAACAACATTAGCAACCATAGATCATATTTTAGGATTATCACAAGTCATTTTAAACGCAACTTTAAAAGTTGCAAATGGAGCAAAACAACCGAAAATGTCATTTGCAGAAAAACGAAAAAAAACTTTAGAAAACCTACAACAAGCCAGTAAAATTCTAAAAGAAAGTAAAGATATTTCTCAGTATAAAATGATTTTCGGAAAAACAGAATTTCCTTTTTGGAATGCTATTAACGGGCCAATTGCAGATGCTATTTGGCATGTGGGTCAAGTAGTGTCTTTTAGACGTTCATCTGGAAATCCTTTTCCAAAAGGTGTTAGTGTTTTAAGAGGAAAGAAAAGTTAGTTTGATATGAGTATAAAAATTAATATTATATTAATTTGTTTTTTTTTATGTTCATGTAAGCAAAAAAAAAGTGATAAAATTAAGATTTCCAATTCTGACGAAAGTGTCAAAGCCTACGAGAGAAAAGAAGAGAGAGTTTCCTATGCTTTAACTAACGAGTTACCTTTAAACAAATTAAAGTTTTATAAATTAAGTATTATTGATACAGGTTCAATTTATAAATACCACTACAAAAGCTTAAAAGATAGTATTTATGATTTGATTATTTCATATAATAAAGCAAGTAATCAATTGATTTTTTATCACGATATTTACTATGAAGGAAATTTAGACTTAAGGTATAAAAATCAACTTATTTCAGAAAAAAACTTTTCTTTTTATTGGATAAACTCAGGGAAAAGTGACGTAACGAGGCCAATATTGTTTAATAAGGATTATGGTGTTTTAGGAATTTATAATGATTATGGTTCTGATTTTGTCTTCTTAAAAGAAAAAACAGAAAATAAAAAATTGCTTAAAGATATTTTGCTTACAATGGAAAATTATAGAACCAACGAATGACAACTCAACAAAAAATACAATCACTTCGTGATGAATTAAATCAACATAATTACAATTATTATGTATTAGATAATGCCTCTATTTCAGATTTTGAATTTGATATCAAACTAAAAGAATTAGAGAAATTAGAGAAAGAAAATCCAGAGTTTTTTGATGCAAATTCACCAACACAAAGAGTAGGAGGAACCATCACAAAAAACTTTGAAACGGTTACACATAAAAATAGAATGTATTCTTTAGATAATTCGTATTCTAAAGAAGACTTGTTAGATTGGGAAAAACGAGTTCAAAAAGGTTTAGGTAGAACAGATTTAGAATACACTTGCGAATTGAAATTTGATGGAGCTTCCATTAATTTAACTTATGAAAACGGTCAGTTTATGAAAGCGGTCACAAGAGGTGATGGTTTTCAAGGAGATGAGGTTACCGCAAACATTAGAACTATAAAGTCAATTCCGCTAAGTGTAAAATCGGACTTCGTTCGCGATTTTGAAATGCGTGGAGAAATCATTTTACCTATAGACGGATTCAATAAAATGAATGAAGAACGAGTTGCAAATGGAGAAGAGGAGTATAGGAACCCAAGAAATACGGCTAGCGGAAGTTTAAAATTACAAGATAGTACAGAAGTTGCAAAACGACCTTTAGATTGTTTGTTGTATCAAGTAGTAACTTCAGAAAGAAAATATAAAACGCATTTCGAGAGTTTAGAAAATGCAAGAAAAGTAGGATTTAAAGTTCCAAAAACCATCAAATTAGCAAAATCGATTGATGAAGTTTTCGAATTTGTAAATTTTTGGGATACCAAACGTCACGATTTACCTTATGAAACAGATGGAATTGTAATCAAAGTAAATAATCTCCAACAGCAAGAAGAATTAGGGTATACCTCTAAAGCTCCAAGATGGGCAATTGCTTATAAGTTTGCAGCAGAACAAGTTTCTACGGTTTTAAATGAGATTACATATCAGGTGGGAAGAACTGGAGCAATTACACCTGTTGCAAATTTGGATCCTGTGCAATTGGCAGGAACCACTGTAAAAAGAGCATCTTTGCACAATGCAGACCAAATAGAAAAGTTAGATATAAGAGAAGGTGATACTGTTTTTGTAGAAAAAGGAGGGGAAATTATTCCCAAAATAATAGCAGTAGATTTTGCAAAACGTCCAATTGATTCTCAACCAACAATATATGCGACTCATTGCCCTGAATGCAATACAGAGTTAGTAAGAACTGATGGAGATGCAAAACATTATTGTCCAAATGAATTCGGTTGTGCACCTCAAATTACAGGAAGAATCCAACATTTTATTAGTAGAAAAGCGATGGATATTGATGGCTTAGGTGGAGAAACTGTAGATTTATTACGCAAAGAAGGATTAATTCAGAATTATGCAGATTTATACGATTTAAAGGTAGAACAAATAATTCCGTTAGAAAGAATGGCAGAGAAATCTGCACAAAATATGATTAACGGAATCGAAAAATCGAAAGAAATTCCGTTCGAAAAAGTATTATTTGCTCTCGGAATTCGTTTTGTGGGTGAGACAGTTGCTAAAAAACTAGCAAAACATTTTAAATCTATAGACAATTTAATGACTGCGGATTTCGATATATTAATAGGTGTAGATGAAATAGGAGATAGAATTGCGCAAAGTATTATCGACTTTTCATCAGATTTAGGTAACATTCAATTGGTAAATCGTTTAAAACACTATGGGGTTCAATTAGAAGTTTCTGAAGAAAGTTTAGAAAATCAAACTGATAAACTAAAAGGACAAATATTTGTGGTTTCAGGTGTTTTTCATCAAATGAGTAGAAACGAACTCAAGAAAGCAATCGAAGATAATGGAGGTAAGGTAAGTTCATCCATCTCTAAAAAAACCAACTTTATAGTTGCAGGAGATAATATGGGACCATCAAAACTTACAAAAGCACAAGATTTAGGAATAGAAATTATTTCAGAACAAGATTTTATTGACAAAATTTCTGATTAATATATCTTGGCAACCTTTTTGTTATTTATTGATAAGATTAGAATGTCAGTTCGAGTGATTTTTGAAGAATGAAAAAATTGTATCGAGAACAAATTAAAATTTGAAAAAACTACTATACATATATATAGGATTAAGTTCAATTATTTCTTTCGCTCAAGTAAAAGAAAAAGATTCTTTACCTCATAATATAGACGATTATATTTTCGTAAAACCAGGAGATTCCTTAACAGTTGAATTCAAAGGATTCGATTTGTTACCAAAACATAAATTTAAATCAAGAAACGATATACGATATTATTTATGGTTTCGTAGAAAAGTATTCAAAGCCTATCCTTATGCGCATTTGGCATCTACAAGATTGGATTCTTTAAATGCAAGATTAGAGAGAATTAAATCCAAAAGAAAACGTAAAAAATATACTCGGCAAATTCAAAAGTATATAGAAGGAGAGTTTACAGATCAAATCAAAAAAATGACAAAGACCGAAGGTCGAATTCTTATCAAACTTATTCATCGTCAAACAGGTAAAACAGCTTTCAATAATATAAAAGAACTCAGAAGTGGTTGGAAAGCCTTTTGGTACAATACCACCGCCAATGTTTTTAAGCTTTCTTTAAAAACCGAATATCACCCAGAATCAGAAAATGAAGATTTTCTAATTGAAGATGTTTTGCAACGTGCTTTTCAAGATGATAAGTTAAAAAGACAAGATTCAAAGCTCAATTTCGACTTCTCAAAAATCGTTGCAGAAAGAAAAGCAGAAGTAAATGTGGAAGTTTACAAGCAAATGTTCGCTAAAATCAGAAAGAAACAAAATCGAAAAAAGAAGAAAAAGTAATTTTTGGGTGTTACCTTCCTTATAGTCAGGTCGGGTTTTCCACTATATCTTTTGTTCGTTCCTCACAAAAGGATGTCGTTTCAATCCCTAACATGAGCTTCTAGTGTTTTTAAAGATTAATAGAATAATTAAAATATCATATTAATTTTTTAAA